>NZ_RKIJ01000009.1 GCF_003752595.1 Cellulomonas sp. PhB143
CTGTTGAGTTCTCAAACAACCGACGCGCACCGTCCCGACCACCCCACACCGTGGAGCACCCGAACCCGGGGCAACTTCTCCAACTTACCAGACCCAGTCACCCGCGTCCAGCCCCCACACCCTCCACCACCAGCCGGGCACACCGAAGCGCACCACACCCGAAGGCCTCGTTCACAGGGATCACACCCGCGGCAGACAGCCACCGGCCAGCCCCCGAAAGAGCGACTCCCCCAGGCCGCGAAGCCCAAGATCCGTGTCCGTCCCGCCCTGCCGGGCTGACAAGAAGAACATTACACGGCCCCCAGCCCCCCTCCAAACCATCCCACCGTGACCCCCGGCACACGGTCGTGAGCCCGGCCCGTCGCGACCCCGGTCAGCGGCAGAACGGCACGGCTCCGACCCCCTCGGCGACGAGGCGGTCCCGGACCGCCCGCAGCAGGCCGACCGCCCCCGGGGTGTCCGAGTGCACGCAGACCGACTCGGCGTCCACCGTCAGGGCCGGCCCGTCGACCGACCGCACCCGGCCGTCGAGCACCATGCCCAGCACCCGGTCGGCCACCTCGCGGGGGTCGTGCACCAGGGCGCCCGGCGCGCCGCGCGGCACCAGCGTGCCGTCGGCGCGGTAGCCACGGTCGGCGAACGCCTCTCGCACCGTGCGCAGGCCCCGCCGCTCCGCCTCGCGCAGGACGACCGAACCGGGCAGCCCCACGACAGGAAGTGTCGCGTCGTACTCCTGCACCGCGTCGAGCACCGCCGCAGCCTGGGCCTCGTGGTGCACGATCGCGGTGTAGAGCGCACCGTGGGGCTTGACGTAGCGCACCCGGTCGCCGGCCAGGCGCGCGAAGCCGTCGAGGGCGGAGATCTGGTAGACGACGTCGTCGGCCAGGTCCGCCGGACGGACGTCGACGAACCGCCGTCCGAACCCCGCGAGGTCGCGGTAGGCCACGTGCGCCCCGACGCGCACACCGCGCTCGACGGCGCCGCGCGTCACCGCGCGCATCGTGGCCGGGTCCCCCGCATGGAAGCCGCAGGCGACGTTGGCGCTCGTGACGAGGTCGAGCAGCGCGGCGTCGTCCGCGATCGTCCACGCGCCGAAGCCCTCCCCCAGGTCGGCGTTGAGGTCGATGGTGCGCTGCGTCGTCGGGCCCATGGCGCCATGATGCGCCCTCCGGCGCGATGGCTACAGTGCGAGCGTGAACCATCGCACCCGTCCCGCCACCGCGGACGACGTCCCCGACCTCGTGCGCGTCGCCGCGCTGACGTTCCCGCTCGCCTGCCCGCCCGGGGCCGACCCGGCCGCGGTCGCCGAGCACGTGCGCACGCAGCTCGGCGCCGACCGCTTCGCGGCGTGGGCGAGCAGCCCGGACCACGCCCTCCTGGTGGTCGAGGACGCCGACCGCAGGACCGTGGGGTATGCGCTGCTCGCCCGCGGGCCGGTCGACGACCCCGAGGTCGCGGCGCTCGTCGGACTGGGGACCCGGGTGGAGCTGTCGAAGATCTACGTCGACCCGGCCGCCCAGGGCACGGGCGCCGCCGGCGCGCTGATGCGCGAGGCGCTCGGCGTCGCTCGCGAGAGGCTCGGCGCGCGGGACGTCTGGCTGGGCACCAACGGCGAGAACGCCCGCGCCCAGGCCTTCTACCGCAAGCACGGGTTCGCGACCGTCGGCAGCCGCCGCTACGTCGTCGGCGGCGAGACCCACGACGACGTCGTCATGGTGCTGGCGGAGCGCTGACCGCTCCTGCTCCGTCCGTCGAGGAGAACGCGGAGTCGAAGGCCGCCTCCGGGGCGTCCAGCGCGTTCGCTCGGACGAAGGCCAGCCCCTCCGGCGCCCCGAGCAGGCGATCCATCCCCGCGTCCTCCCACTCCACGGACAGAGGCCCGTCGTAGCCGATGGCGTTGAGCATCCGGAAGGCGTCGTCCCAGGGCACGTCCCCGCGGCCCGTCGAGATGAAGTCCCAGCCGCGGCGGGGGTCCGCCCATGCCAGGTGCGAGGACAGTCGACCGTTGCGGCCGTTGAGCCGCTTCTTGGTGTCCTTGCAGTGCACGTGGAAGATGCGGTCCCGGAAGTCCCACAGGAACCCCACGGGATCGAGGTCCTGCCAGACCATGTGGCTGGGGTCCCAGTTGAGGCCGAAGGACTCGCGGTGGCCGATGGCCTCCAGGGTGCGCTCGGCCGTCCAGTAGTCGTAGGCGATCTCGCTGGGGTGGACCTCGAGCGCGAAGCGGACGCCGACCTCGTCGAAGACGTCCAGGATCGGGTTCCACCGGTCGCCGAAGTCCTGGTAGCCCGCCTCGACCATGTCGGCGGGGACGGGCGGGAACATGGCGACCGTCTTCCAGATCGACGAGCCCGTGAACCCCACGACGGTCCGCACGCCCAGCCTGGCGGCCATGCGCGCGGTGTCCTTGATCGCCTCGGCCGCCCGGCGTCGTACCCCCTCCGGCTCGCCGTCGCCCCACACCTGCGGCGGGAGGATCTCCTGGTGGCGCCGGTCGATGGGGTCGTCGCACACGGCCTGGCCGGTCAGGTGGTTCGAGATCGCCACGATCTCCAGCCCGTGCCGCGCCATCAGGTCGAGCCGGCCGCGGACGTACTCGTCGTCGTCCCAGCGCGTGACGTCGAGGTGGTCGCCCCAGCAGCAGAGCTCGAGGCCGTCATACCCCCATCCGGCCGCGAGCCCCGCCACCTCCTCGAGCGGCAGGTCCGCCCACTGCCCGGTGAACAGGCTGATCCGTCGTGCCATCTCAGTTCCTTCCTCGTCGAGAGCCGGTCGGTCCGTCGACCTCGAGCCAGCATCCCTTCTCGGCGCTGCGCTCGACGGCGTCCAGCACGCGCTGGACGGCGAGGCCGTCGGCGAACGAGGGCGCGGGTACGTTCCCGGCAGCGATCGCGCCCACGAGATCGACGACCTGGTGCGTGAACGCGTGCTCGTACCCGAGCCCGTGCCCCGGCGGCCACCACGCGGCGACGTACGCGTGCTCGGGCTCCGTGACGACGATCCGCCGGAACCCCGCCGTCGCGGCCGGCTCGTCGGCGTCGAAGAAGTGCAGGACGTTCATGTCCTCGAAGTCGAACGCCAGCGCTCCGCGCGACCCGTTGATCTCGATGCGGATCGCGTTCTTGCGGCCCTGCGCGTACCTCGTCGCCTCGTAGACGCCGACGCCACCACCGGACATGCGTGCCAGGAAGCACGCGGCGTCGTCCACCGTGACCGGCCCGGTCTCGTCCCCGCCGGTCCCGGAGAGGCCCGCGAGCCCTGTCGCGACGGGACGCACCGGCACGAACGTCTCGAGCAGACCCGAGACGCTCGTGATCGCCTCGCCCGTGACGAACTGCGTGAGGTCGACGATGTGGGCACCGATGTCGCCGAGCGCGCCCGAGCCCGCCCGCTGCTTGTCCATGCGCCAGGTCAGCGGCGCCTCGGGATCGGACAACCAGTCCTGCAGGTACTGCGCCCGCACGTGGCGGACCGCACCGATCCGGCCGTCCGCCACGAGCCTGCGGGCGAGCTGGACCGCCGGCACGCGACGGTAGGTGAACCCGACCATCGCGACGACCCCACGCTCGGCCGCGGCGTCCGCGGCCGCAACCATCGCCTCCGCCTCGGCGACGGAGTTGGCCAGCGGCTTCTCGCAGAGGACGTGCTTGCCGGCCTCGAGCGCCGCGATCGCGATCTCGGCGTGCGTGTCACCGGGGGTGCAGACGTCGACCAGATCGACGTCCGCGCGCCCGAGGAGCGCATGCCAGTCCGTCTCGACCGAGTCCCAGCCGAGACGTGCCGCCGCGGCCGCGACCTTGTCGCGGTCCCGGCCCGCGAGCGCAGTCATCGAGACCGCCAGCGGCAGGTCGAAGAATCGCGGGGCCGTGCGCCATGCCTGGGAGTGCGCGGCACCCATGAACGAGTAGCCGACCATCCCCACGCCGAGGCGGCGGCGACCTGCGTCTGTCATGTCGGCTCAGGACTCGAACGCGGTGGGCAGGAACTCGTCGACGTTGTCCGCCGTCACGACGGGCGCGAAGAGCTGGACCTGGCGGGGCACGCCCACCGTCGAGATGTCGGTCAGGCTCTTGCCGTGGGCGATCAGGCGCGCCAGCTCGACGCCGTCGGCGGCCTGGGTGGACGGGTAGACGACGGTCGCCTGGAGGACCGTGTCCCCGGACTTGATGTCCTCCATCACGTTCTTGGACCCGGCCCCGCCGACCATGAAGAACTCGTCGCGGCCGGCGTTCTCGATGGCGGCCATGACGCCCACCCCCTGGTCGTCGTCGTGGTTCCAGATGGCGTCGATCTTCGGCGCGGCCTGCAGCAGGTTCGAGGTCGCCGACTCCCCGCCCTGGACCGTGAAGTCCGCGGCGACCCGGTGGTCGACGTCGAGCCCGCAGTCGTCCAGCGCGTCCTTGAAGCCCTTGCTGCGGTCCTGGGTCAGCGGGAGGGAGTCGATCCCGGCGATCTCCGCCACGACGGCGTCGGGGTCGTCGGCGAGCTGGGAGCAGATGTAGGTGCCCGCGCTGACCCCCATGCCGTAGTTGTCGCCGAGCACGGTGGTGCGCGCGGCGAACGGGCTGGAGAACTCGCGGTCGACGTTGACGACGGGGATGCCCGCCTCCATCGCCTTCGTCGCGACCGCGGTGAGCGAGGCCCCGTCGAAGGGCAGCAGGACGATGGCATCGACGCCGTCGTTGATGAACTGCTCGACCTGGCTGATCTGGACGTTGACGTCGTTCGTGGCCTCCGCCTGCCGGAGCTCGACGTCATCGAACGAGTCCGCCATCGCCACGGCGTTCTTGGTGATCGCGCCCATCCAGCCGTGGTCGGCAGCCGGTGCCGAGAAGCCGATGACGACGGTGTCGCCCGTCTCGTCGTTCGACGTGGCGGCGTCGACCTCGGTGGCGGTGCCGCCGCCGTCCCCGTCGTCGGAGGTGTCCTCGGTGTTCGAGGTGCAGCCGCTCACGAGCAGCGCCGCTGCGGCGCCGGCGACCGTGAGGCTCGCGAGCCGGCGGCGTGTGGTCGTCCGTGCAGACATGAGATCTCCCTTGATGTCGTACTGCTGGTGAGGTCGGGCCGGGTGGTGCCGTGCCGCGTGGTGCCGCGCCGCGGGGTCACGTGCTCGCGCTGCTGCGGTTCGCGAACCGCTGCTGCAGCAGGACGGCGACGACGATGATCACGCCCTTCGTGACGGACTGCGCCGAGATGGACATGTTGTTCTGCGTGAAGACGTTCGTCAGGGTGGTGAGGATGAGGACCCCGAGGACGGTGCCCGCGATCGTGCCCCGGCCGCCGGCGAGGAGCGTCCCGCCGACGACGACGGCCGCGATCGCGTCCAGCTCGTAGAGCTGACCGTGGGTGGACGTCCCGGCGGTCGTGCGAGCGAGCATCAGGACCGCCGCGATGCCGGCGGTGAGCCCGGACAGCGCGTAGAGGTACATGACGTGGCGCTGCACCTTGATGCCCGCGAGCCGCGCCGCCTCCGGGTTGCCGCCGACGGCCACGGTGCGGCGCCCGAACGTCGTCCGGTTCAGGAGCACCCATCCGGCGACGGCGACCAGCGCGAACATCCACACCAGCACCGGCACGCCGAGGAAGTCGGCACGGAAGAAGTCGAGGAAACCGTCGACCTCGACGATCTGGTTCTGGCGGCCCGAGATGATCTCGGCGAGCCCGCGGGCGCCGATGAGCATGGCGAGGGTCGCGATGAACGCGACGACCTTGCCGTAGGCGATGAGGACACCGTTGACGAGGCCCGCCGCCGTGCCGACGGCGAGCGCCGTGAAGACCATGACCGTCCAGTGCGTGTCCTGCGCCATCGTCTGGGTGGCGACCGTGCTCGCCCAGACCGTCGCCAGACCCAGGACCGACCCGACCGACAGGTCGATGCCGCCTCCGGTGATGACGAACGTCATGCCGACAGCCAGCACGCCGAGCACGGCCGCGAGCCGCAGGATCGTCAGGAAGTTGTCGACGCTGAGGAACCGCTCGCCGGCTGTCGCGTACCCGACGACGCAGAGCAGCAGCAGCGCGAGCACGAGCCCGGCATTGCGCCCCACCCCGCCGCCGAGGAGCTCTCGGCCGCGGCCGGGTGACGTGCCCTCGCGCGTCGAGGGTGGACGCCCCCCGAGCGCTGCTGCGTCGTTCTGCTCCGACACGGAGCTCCCGGCGTCCTGCTGACCGCTCATGCGACACGTCCTTCCATCACGAGGTCGAGCACGCCGTGCTCGTCGATCGACGTGGCCGGCCCGTCGTGGACGACCCGCCCCTCGGAGACCACCAGCACGCGGTCCGCGAGGCCGAGCACCTCCTCGATCTCGCTGGAGACGACGACGACCGCGGCCCCGGCGTCGGCCAGCGCCCGTACCAGGGCGTAGATCTCCGCGCGGGCACCGACGTCGACGCCACGCGTGGGCTCGTCCAGGAGGAGCACCCGGCACCCGTGCACGAGCCAGCGGGCGAGGAGCGCCTTCTGCTGGTTGCCGCCGGAGAGCGTGCGCACGGCCCTGTCGACGTCGGCGGGGCGCACGTCGAGGGCGGTCACCTGCTCTCGCGCGACGGCGCGCTCTGCGCGCTCGTCCACGAAGCCGGACCGCGCGAAGCGGGTGAAGCTCGGGAGAGTGATGTTGCGGTAGACGGCCTCGTCGAGCACCAGTCCCTGGGACTTGCGCTCCTCGGGGCACAGCCCGATCCCCGCGTCGACGGCGCGATGCACGGATCCCGGCCGCACCGGTGCCCCGGCCACGCTCACGGTGCCCGACGACGCCCGGCGAGCCCCGTAGACCGTCTCGAGGATCTCGGACCGTCCGGCGCCGACGAGCCCCGCGAGCCCGAGCACCTCGCCCGCGCGCACCGTCAGCGACACCTTCTCGAACACGCCGCGGAGGGTGAGGTCCTCCACCTCGAGCAGGGGGGCGGCATCCTCGGGCACGCCCGGGCGCTCCGGGAACGTCCCCTCGACCGTGCGCCCCGTCATCAGCCGGATCAGGTCCGGGGTCGTGGTCGCGGCCACCTCGAGCCCGGACGCGACGCTCGCACCGTCCTTGAGGACCGTGATGCGGTCGCCGATCTCGCGGATCTCCTCGAGGCGGTGGGAGATGTAGACGATCGCGATGCCCTGTGCGGACAGGTCCCGCACGACGCGGAACAGGTTGGCGACCTCTCCGGCGTCGAGGACGGCCGACGGCTCGTCCATGACGATCACCCGCGCGTCGTGGGAGAGCGCGCGAGCCATGGAGACGATCTGCTTGCCCGCGGCCGGCAGGGTCCCGACCTCGCGGTTGGGGGAGATCTCGCGGTGCCCGAGCCGGTCGAGGAGCGCCCGTGCGTGCCGGGCGAGCCGGTGCCGGGCCGTGAAGCCGCCCGCGGACAGCTCGTGCCCGAGGTAGACGTTCTCGGCGACCGAGAGCCCGTCGACCACGTCGAGCTCCTGGTACATCGTGGCGATGCCGTGGCGCAGCGCCGACACGGGGTCGGTGATCGTGACCGGCTCGCCGTCGATGAGGACCGCGCCCTCGGTCGGCTGGTGGGCGCCAGACAGGACCTTGATGAGCGTGGACTTGCCGGCGCCGTTCTGCCCGAGGAGGCAGTGCACCTCTCCCTGGCGGACCTCGAGGTCCACGCCGTCGAGGGCGCGTGCGCCCGGGAAGATCTTGACGATGCCGCGCATCTGCAGCAGCGGTGCTGGGGGGTCTGCGATGACCATGCGACGAACGTAGACGCACTTCTGTCAGTCGTCAAGCAAAAGATGGGGTACTTTTGCTTCGTTACTCGGCCGTGACAGAGTCTGGTAATCAGAAGTCTGGAGTCCGTACGACAGATTGGTGTTTCACTGTGCCTATGGAAGGGCTGAAGAAGTTCCCGCCGCGCCCGACGGGCGCCGGCGAGATGTTCCAGCTGTTCCGCGACGGTGAGCCGCGGACCCGTGCCGCGCTCGTCGCGACCACCGGCCAGTCCCGCTCGACCGTCGCCGCGCGCATCGACGCGCTCTGCGCGGTGGGTCTGCTCGCTCCCTCCGGCGAGGCCACCAGCACCGGCGGACGCCCGCCCTCGACGTTCGCGTTCGTCCCGGACGCCAGGATCGTCCTCGGCGTCGACCTCGGCGCCACGCACGCACGCCTCGCCGTCACGGACCTCGCGGGCGCCGTCCTCGCTGAGCTGGAGGCACCGCTCGCGATCGCGGACGGGCCCGACGCCGTGCTCGGCTGGACCGCAGAGGCCGGGGAGAAGCTCGTCGTCGGTGCCGGGCGGTCCCTCGAGGACCTCGCCGGCGTCGGGATCGGGCTCCCCGGACCCGTCGACCACGCGACGGGCCACCCGGTGAACCCGCCGCTCATGCCCGGGTGGGACGCCGTCGACGTCCCGGCCGCGCTGAGCCGGCGCTTCCGGACACCCACCGCGCTCGTCGACAACGACGTCAACATCATGGCCCTGGGCGAGCACCGCACCGCGCTGCCCGACGAGCGCGACCTGCTGTTCGTCAAGGTCGCGACCGGCATCGGGGCGGGCCTCGTCATGGACGGGAGGCTCCGCCGCGGCGCGCAGGGGGCCGCGGGCGACCTCGGGCACGTCGCCGTGCCAGGGGCCCGCGACGTGCCGTGCCGCTGCGGGAACGTCGGCTGCCTGGAGGCCATCGCCGGGGGCCAGGCGATCGCGACGGCGCTGCGGGCCGGCGGCGCGGACGTCACCACGGCGTCCGACGTCGTCGCCCTCGTGCGCGGGGGCGACGTCGCCGCGAGCCAGGCCGTGCGCCAGGCCGGGCGCGACATCGGCGCCGTCCTGGCCGCGTGCGTCAGCCTGCTCAACCCCTCGCGGATCGTGATCGGCGGCGTGCTCGCCGAGGCGGGCGAGCACCTCGTCGCGGGCATCCGGGAGATCGTCTACCAGCGGTCGCTGCCGCTGGCGACGCAGCACCTGCGGATCACCGCGTCGCTGACCGGCGCGCACGCCGGGGTGCTCGGTGCCGGCGCGATGGTCACCGAGCAGTTCCTCGCGTCGGCGTCCGTCGACGAGCTCGTCGCGCAGAGCTCGGAGCAGCGCTGACCCCCGCTCCCGCCCGGGGTACGGCTCAGGCGTCGGCGGCCGGGACCTCCACCGCGTCGGGACCTCCCTCGAGCAGCGCCGTGAAGCCGGCCTCGTCGAGGATCGGCCGGCCCAGCTCGCGCGCCCTGGACTCCTTGGACCCGGCGTTCTCGCCGACGACGACGAAGTCCGTCTTCTTCGAGACCGAGCCCGCCGCCTTGCCACCCCGCGCGAGGATCGCCTCCTTCGCGCCGTCGCGCGAGTAGCCCTCCAGCGACCCGGTGACGACGACGGTCAGCCCCTCGAGCGTGCGGGGCACCGACGCGTCGCGCTCGTCCTGCGTACGCACCCCCGCGGCCGCCCAGGCGTCGACGATCCCGCGGCGCCAGCCGCCCTCCTCCGGGTCGCCGAACCACTCCTTGACCGCGCGCGCGATCGTCGGGCCGACGCCGTCGACCGCCGCGAGCTCGGACGCCTCGTCGTCCTTCGACGCGGCCGCCTCGATCGCGTCGATGGAGCCGAAGTGCTGCGCGAGGGCGCGGGCCGCCGTCGGGCCCACGTGCCGGATGGACAGCGCCACCAGCACGCGCCACAGCGGCTGGGCCTTGGCCTTGTCCATCTCGGCGAACAGCGTGTCCGTCGTCGCCGACGGGCGCGCCCCGCCCTTGTCGCTGGTGGTCCAGAAGTACGGCCGGTCCGTCCAGAGCCCGGTCCCCTCGGTCTTGCGGCCGTCCGGGGCGTCGTCGACCCTGCGACGCAGCTCGCGCCACGTGCGCACGTCGCGCAGCGCGTCGGGCGTGAGGTCGAACAGGCCGGCCTCGTTGGCGAGCACCGGGGTCTGGCGCTCCGGCAGCCGCTCGGGCGCCGGCTCCTCGATCCTGCCGCCGGGCCGGTACACCGTCGCGTCCGCCGGCCGGTTGGCCTCCGGGTCCGTCAGCGCCCCGGCCGCCTCCCAGCCGAGCGCCTCGATGTCGAACGCGCCCCGGCCCGCCACGTGGAACAGCCGCTCGCGGATCTGCGCCGGGCAGGACTCCTGGTTGGGGCACCGGATGTCGACGTCGCCCTCCTTCGCGGGGGCGAGGCGCGTGCCGCAGGAGGGGCACTCCGTCGGCATGACGAAGGCCCGCAGCTCGTCGTCCCGCCCCTCGCGCAGCGCGACGACCGGGCCGACGATCTCGGGGATCACGTCCCCCGCCTTGCGCAGCACCACGGTGTCGCCGATCAGCACGCCCTTGCGCTCGACCTCGCTGGCGTTGTGCAGCGTCGCCATCTCCACGGTGGACCCGGCGACGACCACCGGTTCCATCACGCCGTAGGGCGTGACGCGCCCGGTGCGCCCGACGTTGACCCGGATGTCGAGGAGCGTCGTGTTGACCTCCTCGGGCGGGTACTTGTAGGCGATCGCCCAGCGCGGGGCCCGGCTCGTCGCGCCGAGGCGGCGCTGCAGCGCGAGCTCGTCGACCTTGACGACGATGCCGTCGAGCTCGTGCTCGATGTCGTGCCGGTGCTCGCCGTAGTGGTCGATCATCTCCTGCACGGCCCGCATGCCGTCGACCACACGGTTGTGCGGGGACACCGGCACGCCCCAGCCGGCGAGGAGCCCGTACGCGTCGGACTGCCGCTCGAGCCTCGTCGGGCGGCCACGCTGCCACTCGAGGGCACCGACGCCGTGCGCGTACATCCGCAGCGGCCGCCCGGCGGTGACCCGCGGGTCCTTCTGCCGCAGGGAGCCCGCGGCGGCGTTGCGCGGGTTCGCGAACGGCGCCTTGCCGGCGGCGACCTGCGCGGCGTTCAGCCCCTCGAACTCGGCGACGAGCATGAAGACCTCGCCGCGGACCTCGATGCGGTGCGGGTGGGTGGCGGGGTCCCCGCCGAGCGTGTGCGGGACGCCCTCGACCGTCCGCACGTTGAGGGTCACGTCCTCGCCCGTGCGCCCGTCCCCGCGCGTCGCGGCGCGCACGAGGCGGCCGTCGTCGTAGAGCAGGGCGATCGCCAGGCCGTCGATCTTGACCTCGCACAGGTAGTCGATCGTCCGGCCCTCGGGCAGCTCCAGCTCGCGGTGCACGCGCTCGGCCCACGCCGCGAGGTCCTCGGCGTTGAACGCGTTGTCGAGCGAGAGCATCCGCTCGACGTGCTCCACCGGGGTGAACGCGGTGGAGAACGTCCCCCCCACACGCTGGGTCGGCGACCCCGGGGTGCGCAGCTCGGGGTGCTCCTCCTCGAGGCGCTCGAGCTCGCGCATGCGGGCGTCGTAGTCCGCGTCCGACGACGTCGGCTCGTCCTTGAGGTAGTAGGCGAACTGGTCCGCCTCGAGCTGCTCGGCCAGCTCCGTCCACCGCCGCCGGGCGGCGGCGTCCTCCGGTGCGACCTGGGTCTTCGGTGTCTCGCTCACGGGGACATCATGGCGCGGACCACCGACGCCCGCCGCCCTCGCGGCGCGAGCACGGTCGTCGGCCACGGGCTGACCGTAGGGTGACCGCCATGGACTCCGCGGACGACCCCTACCTGTGGCTCGAGGACGTCGAGGGTGAGCGCGCGCTCGCCTGGGTGCGTGCCCGCAACCACGACGCCGAGACGGACCTCGCCTCGACGACGTCGTTCGCCACCACCCGGCAGGCGGTGCGCGACGTCCTCGACTCCGACGAGAAGATCCCCGCCGTCTCGCTCGTCGGGGGGCTGTACTACAACGTCTGGCGCGACGCCGAGCACCCGCGCGGCCTGTGGCGCCGCACCACCCCCGAGTCCTACCGCGCGGAGCGCACCGTGTGGGAGACCGTGCTCGACCTCGACGCGCTCAGCGAGGCCGAGGGCGAGAGCTGGGTGTGGCACGGCGCGAGCGTCCTGCGCCCGGACTGCCGACGCGCCCTCGTCGACCTCTCCCCCGGCGGTTCGGACGCGGACGTGACCCGCGAGTACGACCTCCTCGACCTGCGGTTCGTGCCCCCCGAGGAGGGCGGTTTCGCCCGGCCCGCGGCGAAGGGCGGCCTCGGCTGGATCGACGAGGACACCGTGTACGCGTGGAGCGACTTCGGCCCCGGCACCATGACCGCGTCCGGGTACCCCCGCACCGTGCGCCGCTGGCGCCGGGGCGCGCCGCTCGACGAGGCCGAGCCCGTGTTCGAGGGCACCGAGGACGACCTCTACGTCATGGCCACGCACTCGCGCACGCCAGGGTTCGAGATCGACCTCGTGCGCCGCAGCACCACCTTCTACAGCGGCGACCTCTACGTCGCGCGCGACGGCGGCCTCGTGCACGTCGACGTCCCCGTCTCGGCCGAGGCCGGGGTGCGCTGGGGCTGGCTGATGGTCCAGCTGCGCGACGACTGGACGGTGCCCGCCACCGACGCCGGGTCCGGTACGACGTACCGCGCCGGCTCGCTGCTCGCCGTCGCCCTCGAGGCGTTCCTCGCCGGCGAGCGCCGGCTGACCGTGCTCTTCGACCCCGCGCCGACGACGTCCCTGGCCGGGGCGACCTGGACGCGCCACCACCTCGTGGTCACCGTCCTCGACGACGTGCGCGACCGTCTCGCCGTGCTGGACCCGCCCCCGCTCGACAGCCGGCCGGGCACGCCGTGGGCACGCCGTGGCGTCGCGGGGCTGCCGGAGCTGGGGACGGTCGGCGTGCGGGCGCTCGACGCGGACGAGAGCGACGACGTCTGGCTCACCACGACCGGCTACCTGACGCCCACGACGCTCGCGCTCCTGACCGTCACGGAGGGGCCCGGTGCCGTCGACGCCGGCCGCGCCGAGCCGCTCAAGGCCGGTCCGACGTGGTTCGACGCCGGCGGCATGGTGGCGGTGCAGCACTTCGCGGTGTCCGACGACGGGACCCGCGTCCCGTACGTCGCCGTCGGACGCCGGGAGCTCGTCGAGCCCCCGGTCCCCGGGACGGCCGCCCGGCCGGCCACGACGCCGACCGTCCTGTACGGGTACGGCGGGTTCGAGATCTCCTTGACCCCCGCGTACTCGGGGACGACCGGCCGGGCGTGGCTGGCGCGGGGCGGCGTGCACGTGGTCGCCAACATCCGCGGCGGCGGCGAGTACGGCCCGGCCTGGCACCAGGCCGCGCTGCGCGAGCACCGCCACCGCGCGTACGAGGACTTCGCCGCGGTCGCCCGCGACCTCGTCGCCCGGGGCATCACCTCCCCCGGCCACCTCGCCGCGCAGGGTGGCAGCAACGGCGGGCTCCTCGCCGGGAACATGCTGGTCACCTACCCCGAGCTGTTCGGCGCCGTCGTGATCTCGGTCCCGCTGCTCGACATGCGCCGCTACACGAAGCTGCTCGCCGGCGCGTCGTGGGCCGCAGAGTACGGCGACCCTGACGACCCCGCGCAGTGGGAGCACCTGCGCACCTATTCGCCCTACCACCTGCTCGACCCCGCGCGGGCCTACCCGCCCGTGCTCCTGACGACCTCGACGCGCGACGACCGCGTCCACCCCGGCCACGCCCGCAAGATGGCCGCCGCGATGCTCGCGGCGGGCAAGGACGTCACGTACTTCGAGAACGTCGAGGGCGGGCACGGCGGCGCGGCCGACAACGCGCAGGCCGCGTACCTGTCGGCGCTCGCCCACGAGTTCCTCGCCGCGCGGCTCGGGCTGGGACCGGCGCGCGCTCAGGACGCGCAGGCCACCGACGAGTAGGTGGCGCGGACCGTCGCGGACGTCCCGTCCTGGGCGGTCCGGGTCACCGTGACCTCGCCGGGCACGAGGGCGCCGCGGACCTTGAAGGACTGCGCCGCGGACGCCCCGGGCCGCACGCTCGCGACCGCCTTTTCTCCGAACGGCGTCGAGAGCACGACGGCCGCCGCCTCGGTGCCGGTGTTCGTCGCCCGCACCGCCACGTACGGCGTCGTCCCGACGCACCGCGCGACGGCCTCCACCGCGAGCTGCGCGGCGGGCGGCGCCGCCGCGCTCGGGTAGACGTCGACCGCGTCGAGCTCGGTGTACCAGGTGGCCTTCGTCAGCGTGACGGTATTCCAGCCCTGGGCGAGGTCGACGTCGTGCGCGCGGGTCTGCCAATTGCCCCAGGTGGTGTGCGGGAACGTGACCGTCCCCGCGTCGCGGCCGTTCACCGTCACCGCGTCGCTGGACTCCAGCGGATAGCCGCCGCGCTCGGAGCCGTTGGCGAAGCGGAGCGCGAGGGTCGTGGCGCCGGCCTTCGCGGCGTACACCTGCACCGACACGGAGCTGTCGGCGAAGTCCATGCCGCCGACCTTCGCGCCGGCGGACGCCGACGGGTCGGCGCCGGCCGAGGCGTGGGTGATCGTGCCGTCCTCGAGCTCGTACCGGACCGCGTCCGCCGGGACCACGGGCGGGGCCGCCGGGCCGTCTCCGTCCACCGGCCCGTAGACGTCGACCGCGTCGATCTCGGCGTAGTACGTGGCGCGCGTGAGCGTGACCGTGTTCCACCCGGCCACGAGCTCGACGGGGTGCGCCACGTCCTGCCAGCTCCCCCAGGTCGTGTGGGCGAAGGTCACCGTGCCGGCGTCCCGCCCGTTCACGGTGACCGTGTCGCTCGCGCTCACGCGCTGCGCACCGGCCGTCGAGCCGTTGTCGTAGCGGATCCCGAGGGTCGCCGGGCCGGCCGCCTCCGCGTGCACCCGCACCGACACCGCGCTGTCGGGGAAGTCCATGCCGCCCACCTTCGAGCCGCCCGAGGCCTTCGGGTCGGCGACGACGCGGGCGTGGGTCACCGCGCCGGCCTCGGCCTCGTAGCGGTCGGAGGCGTCGGACACGGACGGCACGCCGTCCGCGGACCACTCGAGGTCGCTGACGTACATGGCGCGGTAGGTGAACGTCGGGTCCCAGCCGTGGAAGACGATCGCGTCCCCGCCGCCGGGCGCGGGGACCACGTCCTGCCCGCCCGGGCCGCGGACGTCGTCCTGGAAGCGGTCGCTGGTCATCAGCTCCGTCGTCGCCTTGGTGTACGGGCCCGTGACCGACGGTGCCGTGGCATACGCCGTCCGGTACGCGCCGCCGTAGAAGTCGTTCGCCGAGTAGAAGAGGTAGTACGTGCCGTCGTGCCGCACCAGCGTGGGCGCCTCGACGACCTTGCCCTCGGACGGGCGGTCGACGCGCAGCAGCTCCGTGGGCGGGCCCGTCAGGGTGGTGCCGTCCGCCGACAGCGGCTGGGCGAAGATGATCGCGGCCTTGCCCTCGCAGCAGTTCCCGTCGGCCTTCCACAGCAGGAAGAGCTGATCCCCCTCGCGGTAAGTGCTCGCGTCGATCGCACCCCCGAGGTCGGCCGTGCCGCCCTCGCCGTTGGGGCAGACCAGCGGCTGGTCGCCGACCGGCTCGAACGGCCCCGCCGGGTCGTCGGAGAGCGCGACCCCGATGCACTGCCGCGGCGACGTCGCGTCGCGGGCCGTGTAGTACAGGGCGTAGCGGCCGTCCACCACCGTGACCTCGGGCGCCCAGACGCAGCGGTCGGTGGCGCCGCCCGGCGCGAAGCTGCAGGCCCCGACCCAGTCACCGAGCGTCGGTGCCGCGTCGGGCTGGACCGTCCACGTGCGCAGGTCCGTCGACGTGCGGTGCTGGACGTTCTGCCCGCCGACGTTCGTCGCATAGGCGTGGTAGACGCCGTCGACCAGCAGGACGTCCGGGTCCGCGAAGCTCGCGTCGATCACGGGCGCGAGCGCCGGGTCGGTCGGGGCCGCTCCCGCGGGAAGGACCAGCCCGACGGCGGCGAGGACCAGCCCCGCGACGGCGGCGACGAGCGCCCTCGCCACGACGACGGACCGGGCGGGCGGGGTGCGGTGGCTCATGGTGTCTCCTCGACGGTGAGGGGGCTGCGCCCGCGGCGACCGCGGCTGGATGCATCGTCCCGCCCCTGACAGCGCACGTCAACGACGGTTGCTCACCCGGCGACGGCGCGCCTGCGGTGGAGCAGCCACCATGCCGTGACGAGGTCCTCCGTGCGGCGCACGTCCAGCCCGGTCAGCTCGCGGAACCGGTTGACCCGGTAGCGCACCGTGTTCGGGTGCACGGTCAGGCGCTCGGCGACCCGCCCGACGCGCTGGTCGTGCTCGAGGTAGAGCCTGGTCGTCTCCTCGACGTCGAGGCCGCTCCGGCCCTCCGCGTCCAGGCGTGCGAGGAGCCGCGCCTCGAGCCCGGTCGCGACCCGGTCAGCGGCGAGCACGAGCGGCCGCGGCCCGAGGTCCGCGAGGCGTACGACCCCGCTCGTCCCGAACCGCTCCGCCGTCGCCAGCGCGGTCTCGGCCTCCTCGAACCCGGCGTGCAGGTCCTCCAGGCCCTGGCGCGGTCCGACCGCGACGAGCCTGCCCTCGTCCGCCACCGGCGCGCGCGCGGCGATGCACCCGAGGCTCGAGCCGAGCTCCGCGAACAGCAGCCGGTCGGCGGGCGTGCGCAGTGCCCGCGCCACGCCCCGCCGCGCGTCCTCGGCGCCGACGCCGTCGCCCCGCGCGACGACGGCGACGTACCGCGCCGCGGAGTCGAGGCCGAACAGCGGCGCGTCGAGCGCTATCCGCTCGGCGGTGAAGGAGCCCGTGAGCACGCCACGGGCGAAGGCGGACCGGCGCTCGGCGTCGAGCCGGGCGCCCTCGACCGCGAGGTCGTGGCGGATCTGCGCGAAGATCGCCGAGGCCTCGTTCGAGAACTCCCACGTGCTGTCGTGCACCGCGAGCAGGAGCCCCGGCGGCAGGTCCACCTCGGCCGCGATGCGGTCCATCAGCTCGAGCATCTCGCGCGAGCCCAGCTGGTAGGAGACCGCGAGCGCCTCCATGGACATCCCCCGCGAGACCCGCTCGTGCGCGAAGCCGACGAGCGTCTCGCGCAGCGCGTCGTCGGGCACGCGGTACGACTCGAGCTCGCCGGCCATGATGTCGACGAACCCGTGTGCGGAGTCGCGGATCTCGTCGTCGGTGTAGAGGTCGTACTCCGGGACGTTCTGTCGGGCCGTGAGGAGGAACCGCTCGCCGAACTCGCCGCGCGCCGCCCGGAGCCTGCGTGCGGTCTCGAGCACGGCGCCGCGCAGCGGCTCGTCGAGGCTCGCGAGGTCGGGCAGCCGGGTACGCCGGGGCCAGGCCGCGGCGGAGTCGTTCTCCATGACGCGAGGATAGGCGTGTTCTTGTTCTGGAGGACAAGGACCATCGTCCCGCGTTGGTCGGACGGCCATGGTGCCGCGGCCTCGGCCCGGACACACTTGGTCCGCAGCGCGGGCGCCGTTGTCCGCGGCACCAAACGTTTCTTCAACGACGAAGGGATGCCACCCCATGGCACGCACCAGCGCGGAGCCGGACGTCCAGGTCTCGCGGCACACCCGCGCAGGCTGGATCCTCACCCTCCTGTTCGTGGGCAACCTGCTCAACTTCTACGACCGCCAGCTGCCGTCGATCGTGCTCGAGCAGATCAAGGCCGAGTACGCCCTGGACGACGCGCAGGTGGGCCTGCTCGCCTCGGCGTTCGTCGTCGTCGGCGCGATCGCGGGCATCCCGCTGGGCATGCTCGCCGACCGGTACGCCCGCAAGTGGGTCGCCGGGATCGGCCTGCTGGTGTGGAGCGCGTTCACCGCGCTCGGCGGCGTCAAGGGGCTCGGCTTCGGCGCGTTCTTCTGGACACGCGTGGGCGTCGGCGTCGGCGAAGCCAGCTACGGGCCCGCGACCGGCTCGCTCATCTCGGACCTGTACCCCTCCGACCGCCGCTCGCGCGCCAACGCGATCTTCAACATGGGGTTCCCCGTCGGCCTCCTGCTCTCGTTCCTCACGGTCGGCGGCATCGCCGAGGCCTTCGACTCCTGGCGCGCGCCGTTCCTGGTCGCCGCCGTCCCGGGTCTGGTCGTCGCGATCCTCATCCTGCTCATCAAGGAGCCCGCGCGCGGCCAGGCCGACCGCGACGAGGCCGCGCGGGCGGAGGCCGAGCGCCTCGCCGCCCCCGGCGCCGGCGCGTCGCTCCCGATCGGCTCCGCCGCCGCCACCGTCGGCCCGGACCTGACGGGCGACGCAGACGCCGTCGGGCCCGCACCCATCCCGCCATCACCGGCCGCGCACCGCCGCGCCCTGGCGACGGTGCTGCGCATCAAGTCGATGTACGGGCTGATCATCGGCTTTGCCGGGTACAACTTCGCCGCCTACGCCGTCGGCACGTTCCTGACGCCGGTGCTCCAGCGCTACTACGGGCTCGACCTCGTCCCGGCCGCGCTGACCAGCGGCGTGGTCATCGGCGTCACCGGCCTGATCGGCCTGCTGCTCGGCGGGCGCGTCCTGGACCGCGCCGCCCGGCGCTCCGCCTCGCGCCGCGTGCTCACCGCCGCGGTCTTCCTGGTCGCCGCCGCGGTCTTCTCCGTGATCGGGCTCGCCGCCGGGCAGGACTCGCTCTGGCAGCTCGTGCTGTTCCTCGGCCTCGGCTACCTGTTCGGCATCATCTACCTCGCCGCGTACGTCCCGGCGGTCACCGACGTCGTCGCGCCCCGGTCCCGCTCGACCGCGATCGGCGTCGTCTACGCCATCGCCCTGCTGCTCGGCGGCGCCGGCGGCCCCCTGGTCACCGGCGCGGTCTCCGACTCCATCAACGCGTCCCGCGCCACGGACCTCGCCTCCGACGTGGCCGCGGCGCAGGGCCTGCAGGCCGCCATGATGATCGTGGTCCCGATCGGTTTCGCCGTCGCGGCACTCGGCACGTTCCTCGTCGCCCGCTTCGCCGACGCCGACCGGGCCCGCATGCTCGCCGAGGAGGTGTCCGCATGACGGAGGGGACGGGCCCGGACGAGACCGTCCGGCACAGCAAGGTCGTGATCATCGGCGCCGGCTTCTCCGGCATCGCGCTGGGGCACGCGCTGCTCGGGTCGCGCTTCACCGACTTCACGCTCCTCGAGCGGGCCGACGACGTCGGCGGGGTCTGGAAGGCGAACACCTACCCCGGGTGCACGTGCGACGTCCCGTCGAACCTGTACTCGCTGTCCTTCGCGCCGAACCCGGACTGGACCTCGACCTACTCGACGCAGCCCGAGATCCAGCGCTACCTCGCCGGCTGCCTCGACCGCTTCGGGCTGCGCCCGCACCTGCGCACCGGGGTCGACGTCACCGCCGCGGCGTGGGACGAGGCCGCGCAGCTGTGGCGGCTGACCACCAGCGAGGGTCCGTGGACCGCCCAGGTGCTGGTCAGCGCCGTCGGGCCCCTCACTGAGCCGAAGCTGCCGGACGTGCCGGGGATCGAACGGTTCCGGGGCACGATCATGCACTCGGCGCGCTGGGACGCGAGCCACGACCTGACGGGCGAGCGGGTCGCCTCGATCGGGACGGGCGCGTCCGCGATCCAGTACGTGCCGCGCATCGTCGACCAGGTCGGCGAGCTCCTCGTCTTCCAGCGCAGCGCGCCGTGGATCATGCCGCACGACAAGCGCCCGACGACGCCCGAAGAGCGCGAGCGCTACCGCACCAACCCGCGCGCCCAGAAGATCGACCGGGCCAAGGTGTACGTGAGCAAGGAGCTGCTGGTTGCCGGCTTCGCGAAGCAGCCGAAGATCATGAAGGTGCTCTCGAGACTCTCCACGAAGCACATGGAGAGCCAGGTCGCCGACCCGACGCTGCGCGAGGCACTGACGCCCGACTTCACGCTCGGGTGCAAGCGCATCGTCCCGTCGAACGAGTGGTACCCGGCGCTGCAGAAGCCGAACGTCACGCTCGTGCCCGAGGCGCTCAGCGAGATCCGCGAGCGCTCGGTCGTCGGGTCCGACGGGGTGGAGCGCGAGGTCGACACGATCATCTTCGCGACCGGGTTCCACGTCGCGGACATCCCCTTCGCGGACCGCGTCCGGGGCCGCTCCGGCGAGCTCATGATGGAGCGCTGGAAGGGCTCGCCGCGCGCCTACCTCGGCACGTCGGTGCCCGGGTTCCCGAACTTCTTCATGTTCCTCGGCCCGAATACCGGCCTCGGGCACAGCTCGATGGTCTTCATGATCGAGTCGCAGGTGGAGCACGTGAAGAACGCGATCCGTGCCCTCGACACCTCCGGCGCGTCGGCGATCGAGGTGGACCAGCGGGTGCACGACGACTACAACGCGACGATCGACAAGAAGATGGCCACCACCGTCTGGGAGCTGGGCGGCTGCACGACCTTCTACCAGGACGCCAACGGCCGCAACGCCTCGATCTACCCGGACTGGACGTTCAGGTTCCGGCGGGACGCCAAGAGGTGGCGCCCCGAGGCCTACCGGCTCACGACAGGAGCGGACGCATGAGGGCGGTCACCGTCACGAAGGGCGAGCTCGAGCTCGTCGAGCTCCCGGACCCGGTGCCCGGCCCCGGGCAGCTGCTGCTGGACGTGCACCGCTGCGGCATCTGCGGCTCGGACCTGCACGCCCGCCGGCACGCGGACGAGCTCGCCGAGGTGCTCGAGCACTGCGGCTACGACCGCTACATGCGCTCCGAGCAGTCCGTCGTCATGGGCCACGAGATCTACGGCACCGTCGCGGACGTCGGCCCGTGGGGCACCGGATCGATCGCGGTGGGCACCCCCGTCGTCGCCGTCCCGATGGTCCGGCGCGGGCGGAAGGTCGACGGGATCGGCCTGTCGGCGGACGCGCCCGGCGGCTATGCCGAGCAGGTCGTCGTGCAGGAGTCGTTCACCCTGCCCGTGCCGAACGGGCTCGCCGCGGACACCGCCGCCGTCACCGAGCCGATGGCGGTCGCGTGGCACGCCGTCGCGCGCGGGGAGGTGAAGAAGAAGGACGTCGCGCTGGTCCTCGGCTGCGGGCCGGTCGGGCTCGCCGTGATCGCCGTCCTCAAGGCCCGGGGCGTCGGCACGATCGTCGCGACCGACTACTCCGCGGGCCGCCGCGCCCTCGCCGGGCGGTGCGGGGCCGACGTCGTCCTCGACCCCGCCGTCGACTCGCCGTGGGAGTCCCTCGCCGCGGGCGGGCACGGGTACGTCCAGGGCATGCCCGACGAGGTCAATGCCGGCTTCGACGCCATGGACGGGTTCGCGAAGCTGCCCGTGCCGTGGGCGACCGTCTGGCGCGGGCTGGACGCCGTTGGCGCGACCGCGGCGAAGCGCCCCGTCGTCTTCGAGTGCGTCGGGGTGCCGGGGATGATCGACGACGTGCTCGAGCACGCCCCGTTGCACACCCGCGTCGTCGTCGTCGGCGTCTGCATGGGCGCGGACCGGATCCGTCCGTCCCTCGCGGTGAACAAGGAGCTCGACCTGCGGTTCGTCGTCGGCTACACGCCCCTGGAGTTCCGCGACACGCTGCACGCGCTGGCGGACGGGAAGCTCGACGCATCGCCGCTGGTGACCGGGCGGGTCGGGCTGGCGGGGGTCGCAGGCGCGTTCGACACGCTCGCCGACCCGGAGGCGCACGCGAAGATCCTCATCGACCCGTCGATCCCCTCGGCCGACGTGCTGGCGGTCGGAGGCGGGCGTGCGCATCACCGGAGCGGTCCTCGAGACCTCGGACGCCGAGCCGCCCTTCGCCGCCTCGCGCCCGTTCACGGTCGCCGGGCTCGAGCTCGACGACCCGGGCGAGGGCGAGCTGCTGGTCCGCATCGAGGCGGCGGGGGTGTGCCACTCCGACCTGTCCGTCGTCGACGGCAGCAGGCGGCGGCCCCTGCCGATGCTCCTCGGGCACGAGGCGGCGGGGACCGTCGAGCGCGCCGGCCCGGGCGTCACGGACGTCCGGGCGGGCACGCGCGTGGTCCTGACCTTCCTGCCGCGCTGCGGGCGGTGCGCGGCCTGCGCGACCGACGGCCGCCTCCCGTGCACCGTCGGCAGCGCCGCGAACGCCGCCGGGACGCTGGTCGGCGGGGGC
Source organism: Cellulomonas sp. PhB143 (assembly GCF_003752595.1). Classification (GTDB taxonomy): domain Bacteria; phylum Actinomycetota; class Actinomycetes; order Actinomycetales; family Cellulomonadaceae; genus Paraoerskovia. The sequence goes on from NZ_RKIJ01000009.1 coordinate 21,770, forward strand.
ACGCGGTTGCACCGCCCGGCGGCGGGCGGCCGCACGGAACCGGTGGCGCACCACCTCGGGGTCAGCGCCTTCGCGACGCACGCCGTCGTCAGCCGCACCTCCGTGGTCCCCGTACCCGACGACGTCCCGCCCGACGTCGCCGCGCTGCTCGGCTGCGCGGTGCTCACCGGCGGGGGCGCGGTCGTCAACGCCGCCCGGCCGCGGCCCGGGGAGACCGTGGCCGTCGTCGGGCTCGGGGGCGTCGGCATGGCGGCGCTGCTCGTCGCGCTGGCGCTGGGCCACGAGGTCGTGGGCGTCGACCCGGTGCCGGCCAAGCTGGCGGCCGCGCGCGAGCTCGGCGCGGTCGCGGCGCACACCCCCGACGAGGCGCTCGCGGTCGGCGTCCGCGCGCCGGTGCTGGTCGAGGCCGCCGGCTCTGCCCGCGCGTTCGAGACGGCCTACGCGCTCACCGCGCCCGGCGGCACGACCGTCACGGTCGGGCTGCCGGCGCCGGATGCCCGTGCGACCATCGCCCCCGTGACCCTCACCGCCGAGGCGCGCACCGTCGTCGGCAGCTACCTCGGCTCGGCCGTGCCGGAGCGCGACGTGCCCCGGTACGTCGAGCTGTGGCGGGCGGGCCGCCTGCCGCTCGAACGGCTCGTCTCCGGCCACGTCGGGCTCGACCGCATCGACCTCGCCATGGACCGGCTCGCCGCCGGCGACCACCTCCGTCAGATCGTCCATCCCGAAGGGAACCCCGCATGACCGACTCCCCCGCCCCCGCCGGCAGCCCGGCCCGCACGGGTCGAACAGCGATCGTCAGCGGCGCCGCCCGCGGCATCGGCGCCGCGACCGCGCGCCGCCTCGCCGCCGACGGCCACGCCGTCGCCGTGCTCGACCTCGACGCCGCGCACTGCGCCGAGACCGTCGCCGCGATCGAGGCGGACGGCGGGCGCGCGCTCGCGGTCGGCGCCGACGTCGCGGACGCGTCCGCGGTGGACGCCGCGGTCGCGACCGTCGTCGAGCGCCTGGGCGCCCCGACGATCCTCGTGAACAACGCCGGGATCCTGCGCGACAACCTCATCTTCAAGATGACCGAGGGTGACTGGGACGCCGTCCTGGGCGTGCACCTGCGCGGCGCGTTCCTCATGACGCGTGCCGTGCAGAAGCACCAGGTCGAGGCCGGGTGGGGGCGGATCGTCAACCTCTCGAGCACCTCGGCGCTCGGCAACCGCGGGCAGGCGAACTACTCGGCGGCGAAGGCCGGCATGCAGGGGTTCACCAAGACCCTGGCGATCGAGCTGGGCCGGTTCGGCGTGACGGCCAACGCGATCGCGCCTGGGTTCATCGCGACGGACATGCTGCGCGAGACGGCCGAGCGCATGCACCTGACCTTCGAGGAGTTCCTCGAGGGCGCGGCGAAGGAGATCCCGGTCGGGCGCGTGGGGCAGCCCGAGGACGTCGCCGCCGCGGCGTCGTTCTTCTGCTCCGAGGCGGCGTCGTTCGTCTCCGGCCAGGTGCTCTACGTGGCGGGAGGCCCGAAGGCATGAGCACGAGCATCACCGCCGCCACCCCCGCGGGGCTCGCCGACGTCGTCGGGCAGCGGGCGACCGGTGACTGGTTCAGGATCGACCAGGCCCGCATCGCCGCGTTCGCCGACGCCACCGAGGACCACCAGTGGATCCACCTCGACGCCGAGCGGGCCGCGGCCGGGCCGTTCGGCGCGACGATCGCGCACGGCTACCTGACGCTGTCCCTGCTGCCCCGCCTCACGCGCGGTCTGCTCGACGTCGGCGGGACGGCGATGATCGTCAACTACGGGCTCGACGAGGTGCGCTTCCTCCAGCCCGTCGTCGCCGGGTCGCGGGTCCGGGCGACGTCCGAGCTGACGTCCGTCGACGACACCGCGCGCGGCGTGCGGGCCGGGGTGACCGTGACGGTCGAGATCGACGGCACCGAGCGGCCCGCGCTCGTGGCGCGGACCATCGCGCTGCTCGTCCCGCAGGACGCGGCATGAGCTACCGGTACCACCACCCGTTCCCGACCCGCTGGAACGACAACGACCAGTACGGGCACATGAACAACGCGGTGTTCTACGAGGCGATGGACACGGCGGTCAACGTCTGGATGGGCCGGCACGGCCTGGACCCGCAGGGCGGCACGTTCGCGTTCTGCGTGACGTCCGGGTGCACGTTCCACGCCTCGGCGTCGTTCCCCGACGAGCTGAGCGTCGGCGTCGGCGTCGAGCGCCTGGGCACCACGAGCATCACCTGGTCGCTCGGGATCCTGCGCGAGGACGGCACCGACCAGGTCGCGACGGGCACGTTCGTGCACGTCTTCGTGGACGCCGTCACCCGCCGCCCGGTGCCCGTGCCGGAGCGCATCCGCGCGGCGGTGCGGGCCGAGCTGATGGAGGACGGGCAGCGGTGAGCGACGTCCGCGGCCTCGACGAGACCGCCCTGGCCGCCTGGCTCGCGGGCGCCTGCCCGGAGCTCGCGGACGGCCCGCTGACGGCGCGCCTCCTGGCGGGCGGGCGCAGCAACCTCACCTACCGGGTCGACGGCGGCCGGGTCCCCCTGGTGCTGCGCCGCCCCCCGCTCGGGCACGTCCTGGCGACGGCGCACGACATGGGCCGCGAGCACCGGGTGCTGTCCGCGCTCGCGGGCACCGCCGTCCCGGTGCCGCCGGTGCTCGACCTCGTCGACGACACCGGCGGGACGATCACCGGGACCCCGTTCTACGTCATGCACCTCGTCGAGGGACGGGTGCTCGCGGCGCCGGGCGACGACGCGGGGCTCTCCCCGTCGGGGCGGCGCGCCCTGGGGCTCGAGCTGGCCGCCACGCTGGCGGACCTGCACGCGATCGACCCGGCCGCCGTCCGGCTCGGGGACTTCGGGCGGCCGGACGGCTACCTGGCGCGCCAGCTGACGACGTGGAAGCGCCAGCAGGACGCCTCCCGCACCCGCGACCTGCCCGGCCTCGACCGGCTGCAGGCCGGTCTCGTCGCGCGGCTGCCCGGCCCCGGTGCCGGTGCGGCGAGGCCGACGGTCGTGCACGGCGACTACCGCCTGGACAACGTGCTGGTCGCCGGCTCAGGCGACGAGCCTCGGGTCGCCGCGGTGCTCGACTGGGAGATGGCGACGCTCGGCGACCCGCTCGTCGACCTCGGCATGCTGGGCCTGTACTGGGAGATCTCCCAGCTGCCCGGCGTCACCGCCCTCGTGCCCAGCGCGGTCGACCCCGACGCCGGGTACGCGACGTTCGACGAGGTCGTGGCGGCGTACGCCGCGCGCGCCGGCACCGACGTCCCGGACCTGCGCTGGTACCGGGCCTTCGCCTCCTACAAGCTCGCCGTGATCGCGGAGGGAATCCACCACCGTTACCTGCAGGGCGAGACGCTCGGCGCCGGGTTCGACCAGGTCGGTGCCTTCGTCGCTCCCCTGTCCGACGACGGCCTCGCCCGCCTCGGCGCCCTCGCCCCCTGACCCGAAGGACCCGCCATGGACTTCTCCCACGACGCGCGCACCGCCGAGCTCGTCGCCGCCGCGACCGCGTTCCGCGACGAGCGCGTGCTGCCCGCCGAGCGGGTGCTCGACGCCCAGCTCGCCGCGACGCCGGACCAGTGGGGCTACCGACCGGTCGTCGGCGAGCTGCAGGCCGCCGCGCGGGCCCGGGGCCTGTGGAACCTGTTCCTCACCGGCGACACCCCCGGCGGCGCCGGCCTGACCAACCTCCAGTACGCGCCGGTCGCGGAGGTGACGGGCTGGAGCCCGCGGCTGGGCCCCGTTGCGTTCAACTGCTCGGCCCCCGACACGGGCAACATGGACCTGCTCGCGCAGTTCGGCACCCCCGAGCAGAAGGAGCGGTGGCTCGAGCCCCTGCTCACCGGGACCATCCGGTCCTCGTTCTGCATGACCGAGCCCGACGTCGCGTCGTCGGACGCCACGAACATCGCCACCCGCGTGCGCCCCGACGGCGACCACTACGTCATCACCGGGCGCAAGTGGTGGTCCACCGGAGCGATGAACCCGGACGCGGCCGTCTTCGTCGTCATGGGCAAGACCGACCCCGACGCGGCGCGCCACCGCCAGCAGTCGATGGTCCTCGTGCCCCGGGACACGCCCGGCGTGCGGATCGTGCGGCACCTGACGACGTTCGGCTACGACGACCGGGACCACGGCGGGCACGCGGAGATCGCGTTCGACGACGTCCGGGTGCCCGCCGCGAACCTCGTCGGCGGCGAGGGTGACGGGTTCGCGATCGCCCAGGCGCGCCTCGGCCCCGGTCGCATCCACCACTGCATGCGCGCGATCGGCATGGCCGAGCGCGCCCTGGCGCTGGTCCGCGAGCGGGCCCGCGGGCGCGTGGCGTTCCACCGGCCGATCGCCGAGCAGGGCGTGGTGCGCGAGTGGGTCGCCGAGTCCCGCATCCAGCTCGAGGCGCTGCGCCTGTTGGTTCTCAAGACCGCGTGGCTCATGGACACCGTCGGCAACAAGCAGGCGATGACCGAGATCCAGGCGATCAAGATCGCCGTGCCCCGCGCGGTGCAGACCATCCTCGACCGGTCCATCCAGGTGTTCGGTGCCGCCGGGCTGGCGAGCGACCAGCCGATCGCGGAGATGTTCGCCGGCGCGCGGGCCCTGCGCCTGGCCGACGGGCCGGACGAGGTGCACCTCTCGGCGCTCGGCAAGGCAGAGATGAGGCGTTCATGACCCGGCACGCACCCGACCCCGCGATCGACGGGGACGGCTTCGGCACGCTGTCCGCCGCGACCATCCTGTCCGGGACCGCGGCGCGCCACCCCGCCCGCACCGCGATCCTCTACGGCGACGAGACCATCACCTACGCCGACCTGTGGGCGCAGGCGCTGGCGTATGCCGGTGCCCTGCGCGCCCGGGGCGTCGGGCGCGGCGACCGCGTCGCCGTCCTGGTCCCCAACGTCCCCGACTTCCCCCGCGTGTACTACGCCGTCCTCGCGCTCGGCGCCGTCGTGGTCCCCGTCCACCTGCTGTTCAAGGCGGACGAGATCGAGCACGTGCTGCGCGACTGCGGCATCGACCTCATGGTGGCCGCCGGCCCGGTCCTCGGCGAGGCGCTCCCCGCGGCCCGCGGCGCGGGCGTGCCGGTCGTGACCGTCCTGGCGCCCGCGGCGGCCGACGGCGGGCCGGACCTGCCGCGCCTGGAGGACGAGGCGTCGTCGGCCGCCCCGCTCCCCCGGGCCGAGGCGGTGCGGCCGACGGATGCCGCCACGATCCTGTACACCTCCGGGACGACGGGCACGCCCAAGGGCGCCGTCGCCTCGCACCTGACGGTCGTGGAGCAGGTGCACGCCGCGCTGCTCGACTCGATCGAGATCCTGCCCGACGACGTGATCTTCGGCGGGCTGCCCCTGTTCCACGGGTTCGGCCAGAGCGCGGTGATGAACCTCGGGTTCCGCCGCGGCGCGGCGATCGTCCTGCTGCCGCGGTTCGAGCCGAGGGCCGCCCTGGACCTGCTCGTCGAGCACCGGGCCACCGTGTTCACCGCGGTGCCGACGATGTACGTGGGGATGATCGAGGCGGCGCGCGGCACGGACGCCCGCCCGCCCCTGCGGTTCGCGATCTCCGGCGGCGCGGCCCTGCCCGTCGCCGTGCTCGAGGCGTTCTCCGAGACGTTCGGCGCGTCGGTGCACGAGGGGTACGGCCTCACCGAGGCGGGGCCCAACGTGTCGGTGAACACGGTCTTCGAGCCGATCCGCCCCGGCACCGTGGGCCGCCCGTTGTGGGGGGTCGACGTCGCGGTCGCCGACCCGGCCGTCGAGGGCCGGGTCGAGCTGCTCGAGGAGCCCGGCGCCGTCGGCGAGGTCGTGGTGCGCGGCCACAATCTCTTCAAGGGCTACCTGGGCCGCGAGGACGCGTCGCGCGAGGCCGTGGTGGACGGGTGGCTGCGCAGCGGCGACCTCGGGACGGTGGATGCCGACGGCATCCTCACCATCGTCGACCGCAAGAAGGACATGATCGTCCGCAACGGCTACAACGTGTACCCGCTGGAGGTCGAGGCGGTGCTCGCCCGGCACCCGGACGTGGCGATCGCCGCGGTGTTCGGTGTTCCCGACGAGCGCCACGGCCAGGAGGTGCACGCCGCCGTCGTGCTGGGCGACGACGCGTCCGTCGCGCCCGAGGACCTCGCCGCCTTCGCACGCGAGAAGATCGCCGCCTACAAGTACCCGCGCGTGGTGCACGTCGTCGACGCGATGCCGCTCGGCCCGAGCGGCAAGGTGCTCAAGCGGGTGCTGGCCGAGCGGTTCGCGCCCGCCTAGCCCGGCAGCGTCCGGCGTCCGCTCAGCCGTCGGCGCGCTCGGCGAGCACCGCCGCGGCGCGGCCCAGGTTCCCCACCACGGCCCGGGCCGCGTCGAGGGACCCGTCGGCGATCGAGCGTCCCGACTCGAGCAGGACGACGTCGCCCAGCCCGGCGGCCGGGAGCCCGACCCGCCGCCACGGCACCGAGACGGCGTCCGCCAGCGCGACGACGTCCGGGCCGGCGCACTGCGAGACCCGCGCCGGCGGCAGGCCGGCCCAGAGCCCGACGCCGCGCTCGCTCGCCTTCGCGACGTCCGTCCACAGCCGCTCGTCCCAGGTCCCGGGAGCGAGGTCGAGCCCGACGGCGTCGGCCCCGGCGAGCACCGCGGGGCCGATCCCGCTGCGCGAGGCGCCGACCTGCATCACGACCCGCGCCCCGGCGTCGTGCAGGGCGTCGACGACGGTGCGCAGGCCCTCGACGACCTCCGGCCCGTGGACCGCACGGATCCGCGAGAAACCGGAGAAGGTCGGCAGCACGCCCGCCCCGACCTGGGCGAGCAGCGGCTCGTCGAGCTGGACCACGAGCTCGCCCCCCGGGACCTGGCGGCGCACGTCGGCGAGGTGGTCCGTGAGACCGGCGGCGAGCGACTCGGCCAGCTCGCCGCGCGCGCCGGTGTCGGCGAGCAGGCGGTCGCCGCGCGCGAGGTAGAGCTCTGCGGCCAGCGACCACGGGCCGGTGACGGACACCGTGAAGGGCCCCCGGTACCCGTACGCGGCGATCGACAGCGCCCCGAGGTCGTCCGCCAGCAGCGCGCGGGCGCGGCGCTCGTCCGTGCCCGTGCGGTCGGCCGTCCGCCAGCCGTGCGGCCCGAGCTCGACCGGCATCTCGACGAGCATCGCGACGGCGCGCCCCAGCGCGTCGGCCTCGACGCCCCGCGCGGGCAGCTGGACGAGGTACGGCAGCGCGGCGACGCCCGTGGGCAGCTCCGTGAGGTCGCCGAGCACGACCTGCTGGGCCTCCAGCGGATCGGTGCCGGGCCGCGGTCCGTGCCCGGAGACCGCCGTCACGCGCGCGTCCCGACGCTCGCGGGCCGGGCACGGTGCGCGCTCGCGACGGTCGCCTGGCCGAGCACGCGGGTGCCGCGGTAGACGACGAGCGACTGCCCCGCCGCGACGCCGCGCAGCGGCGCGCCGAGCAGCTCGACCTCCGCGCCGGCGTCGCCCGTCGTCCGGACGCGGGCCGGGACCGGCGCGCCGTGCGCCCGCACCTGGACCTCCCCCTCGACCCAGCCGTCGGCACCGGCGCCAGCCAGGACGTCGTCGGCCAGCCAGACGCTCTTCTCCCCGGTGATCCGGTCCACGCTCAGCAGCTCGGCGGCGCCGACGACGACGCGGTTCGCCGCGGCGTCGACCTCCAGCACGTAGCGCGGGCGCCCGTCCGCCGCGGGCGCGTCGATGCCCAGCCCCTTGCGCTGGCCGACCGTGTACCCGTAGGCGCCGTCGTGCTCGCCCAGCACCGCGCCGGAGGAGTCCACGATCTCCCCCGGCCGAGACCCGAGCCGGTCTCGCAGGAAGCCCTGGGTGTTGCCGTCGCGGACGAAGCAGATGTCGTAGGAGTCCGGCTTCGCGGAGACCGACAGCCCGCGCCGCGCGGCCTCGGCCCGCACCTCGTCCTTGCTCGCGAACCCGCCGAGCGGGAAGAGCGCGCGCTCGAGGCGCTCGGGACCCATCACCGCGAGCACGTAGGACTGGTCCTTCGCGGCGTCCGCCGCGCGGTGCAGCTCGGTGACCGCGCCCCGCACGACGCGCGCGTAGTGGCCCGTCGCGACGGCGTCGAAGCCGAGCGCCGTCGCCTTGTCGAGGAGCGCCTCGAACTTGATGTGCTCGTTGCACCGCACGCACGGGTTGGGCGTGCGGCCCGCCTCGTACTCGCGCAGGAAGTCCGCGACGACGGTCTCCTCGAAGCGCGCGGAGAGGTCCCACACGTAGTAGGGGATGCCGACGACGTCGGCCGCGCGCCGCGCGTCGCCCGCGTCCTCGATCGAGCAGCAGCCGCGCGAGCCCGAGCGCATCTGGTCGCGCTCGCGCGAGAGCGCCATGTGCACGCCGACGACGTCGTGCCCCGCCTCGACCGCGAGCGCCGCGGCGACCGCCGAGTCCACCCCGCCCGACATCGCCGCCAGGACGCGCATCAGATCCCCCCGACCCGGGCCGGCGCGGACGCGAGCCCGGCAGCCGCGGCGCGCTCGACCACGCCGGGCAGGACCTCGAGGAGCCGCGCCACGTCGTCGGGCGTCGAGGTCGCCCCGAGGGAGAAGCGCAGGGCGCCGCGCGCCGCGTCCTCGGGGACCCCCATGGCGATCAGCACGTGCGAGGGCTGCGGCACGCCGGCCTGGCACGCCGAGCCCGTCGAGACCTGCACGCCCGCCGAGTCGAGCAGGTAGAGCAGCGAGTCCCCCTCGCAGCCGGGGAAGGTGAAGTGGGCGTTGGCGGGGAGCCGGCCGGGCGTGCCCGCAGGTCCCGGCTCCGGCCCGCGCAGGACGGCGTCCGGCACCAGCCGGCGCACGCCCGCCACGAGCTCGTCGCGCAGGGCGGCCAGCCGCTCCGCCTCGCCCGCGCGCCGCGCGACCGCCTCGGTCAGCGCCACGGCGAAGGCCCGCACGGCCGGGGTGTCGACCGTGCCCGAGCGCACGCCGCGCTCCTGCCCGCCGCCGTGCAGCACGGGCGTGAGGTCCAGGCCCCGGGCGGCGACGAGCGCGCCGACGCCCACCGGGCCGCCGAGCTTGTGCGCGCTGACGGTCATCGCGTCCAGCCCGGAGGCCGCGAAGTCCACCTCGAGGTGCGCGACGGCCTGCACCGCGTCGCTGTGCACCGGGATGCCGTGGGGACGGGCGGCGCGCACCACCTCGTCGACCGGCTGCACGGTGCCCACCTCGTTGTTCGCCCACATCACCGAGATCAGGGCGACCTCGTCCGCGTGCTCGGCCAGCTCGGCGTGCAGCGCGCCGACGTCCAGCCGGCCGACGTCGTCGACCGGCAGCAGGACGATCTCGGCACCGGTGTGCTCCGCCATCCAGAACGCCGGGTCGAGGACCGCGTGGTGCTCGACCGCGGAGACGAGGATCCGCCGGCGCCTCGGGTCGGCCGACTTGCGCGCCCAGAAGATGCCCTTGACCGCGAGGTTGTCGGCCTCCGTGCCGCCCGCGGTGAAGAGCACCTCGCTCGGGCGCGCGCCGAGCGCCGCGCCGACCGCCTCGCGCGACTCCTCCACCGCGCGGCGCGCGCACCGGCCCGCCGAGTGCAGGGAGGAGGCGTTGCCCACCGTCGAGAGCTCGTCGACCATCGCCGCGACCGCGGCCGGCGACACCGGCGTCGTGGCGGCGTGGTCGAGGTACACGGACGCGTCCGGTCCGTCCGTCTGGGGGGTCACAGCAGACCAGTCTACGAACCGGCCGGGGGCGACACGAGCCACGGGTCACCCGCCTCCCGCCCGCCGCGGCATAGGTTGTCCAGGGCACCCGACCCCGACCCGATCCCGAGCGGCCCCTCCATGCATCATCCGGACGACGTCCCCATCACGAGCCAGATCCCCCGCGCGGAGGTTCGCGCGAAGATCGACGGCGCGCGGCTCGGCAGCGCCCGGATCGTCAACCCGCCCGCGATCGGGCGCCGGCCGTGGGCCTCGGTGCCCCGTGACGTCCGCGCGGAGATCGACGCGATCAACGGGTCGCCCGTGGTCGCCGAGCAGCTCGCCCGCCCGGGGTTCAGCGGCGGCATCGCGAGCACGGTGACGCTCGCCTCGGGGCGCCGGATGTTCCTCAAGGCGGCGTCCGTCGTCGAGGAGCCGTTCGCCGCCGACCTGCACCGCGCCGAGGCCGAGACCGCCGTCCGCCTGCCCGAGGCCGTGCCCGCCCCCGAGTTCCTGTGGACCTACGCCGACGACGAGTGGATCGTGCTCGCCTACGAGGTCGTCGCGGGCGACCACCCGACGACCCCCTGGGGCCGCTACGCGCTCGCCCGCGCCCTCGCGGCGATCGACGACCTCTCCCGCGTCCCGGGCGCCCGCGACCTGCAGCTGCGCCCGACGGGGCCCGACCTCGCGTCGATGTGCTCGGGGTGGGCCGCGCTGGACGCCGAGCCGGACGCGTTCGGCGAGGGCCTGGCCCGCATCGCGCCGTGGGCGACCGGGCGCCTGCACCAGCTCGCGGAGATCGAGAAGGGCGTCCTCGTGGCGAGCGAGGGCGAGGCGCTGGTGCACGGGGACCTGCGCGCCGACACGATGCTCCTGGCCCACGGCGACATGTACCTGCTCGACTGGCCCTACGCGTCGCGCGGGGCGCCGTGGCTCGATCTCGCGCTGTTCCTGCCCACGATCGGCATGCAGGGCATCGCCACCGAGCTCGACCCCGTCGACGCGGCGTCGTCGCCCGAGGAGCGCAAGGCCACCGGCGTCGAGCTCGCGCGGATGTTCGCGGCGCACCCGCTCGGCGGGACCGTGCACCCGGCCGACCTGCGCGCCGTCGTCGCCGGCGTCGCGGGCTACCTGATCTCCTCGGCCCTGCAGCCCGCGTCCCCGGGCGTGCCCGGGCTGCGGGACGTGCAGAGCGCCCAGGGCGTCGCGGCGATCGCCTGGCTCGAGCAGCTCGGGATCTGAGCTACGCGCCGTCCTGGCGGTGCGCGCGGATCGCGGCAGCCGCCTGGGGCAGGACGTCGGCGAGGTCCCCGACCACGGCGAAGTCGCTGATCTCGAACAGCGGGCACTCCGGGTCGTTGTTCACCGCCACCACCACCTGCGAGGACTGCATGCCCCCGCGGTGGTGCGGAGCCCCGGAGATCCCCGCGCCGATGTACAGGCGCGGGGCCACCGAGACGCCCGTCTGCCCCACGAACTCGTCGAACCAGCCCTCGAAGACGGCGTCGCGGCTCGCCCCGACGGCCGCGCCGAGCGCGTCGGCTAGGTCGAGGACCGGGCCGAAGTCGCCGTCGGTCCCGCGCCCGCCGGCGACGACGGTCGCGGCCTCCGCGAGGTCCGGGCGCCCGCCAGTGGTCGGGTGGACGGCGCGCGAGCGCGTCCGCACCGCCGTCGCGGCGGCGTCCGGCTCCACCGGGAACCCGGCCACCTGCGTCTCCACGGTCGTCCCGGCCGGCGCGGGCACGACGGCGTTGGCCCGGACCGTGAGCACGGCGACGTCGGTCGTGACCTCGCACTCCGTCTCCCACGTGCCGGCGAACGCGGTCTTGGCGCCGACGACGTGGCCGTCGTCCGTGGCCGTGACGCCCACCGCGTCGACGACCAGGCCCGCCCCGGTCGCGTGCGCGAGGTGCGCGGCGACCTCCTTCGTCACGAACGAGGAGGTGAGCAGGACGACGTCGGCCCCCGCGACCTCCACCGCCCGGGCCAGCGCGGCGGCGACCACGGGCGGGCGGTGGCGCTGCTCCGGGTCGTCGAGGGCGAGCTCGGCCTGGCGCACGTGCTCGACGCCGTAGGTGCCGAGCTGGGCGAGGGTCTCGAGGCTGGGCGCCTCGAGGGCCACCGCCTCCACGCGGCCCAGGCCGCGGGCGAGCGTGAGGATCTCGAGCGCGGGCGAGCGCAGCTCGGTCGCCGGGGTGTCGAGCAGGACGAGGACGGTGCGGGCGTTCATGAGGATCCCTCTCAGACCAGCTCGTTGCGGATGAGGAACTCGGCGAGCGCCGTGCCGCCGTCGCCCTTGTCGACGACGACCTCGGCCTCGGGGCGCTCCGGCCGCGGCTCGGCGCGCACGGTGCGGGTCCGCGCCCCGGCCTCGCCGACCCGCGAGGGATCGAGGCCGACGTCCGCCAGCGACCACTGCTCGACCGGCTTGCCGCGCGCCGCCATGATCAGCCGGAAGTTCGGGAACCGCGGCTGGTTGATGTGGTCGCTGACGCTCACCACCGCGGGCAGCGGCGCCTCGAGCTCCTCGCTCACGTGCCCGACGTCGCAGGTCGCGCGGGCGGTGCCCGCCGCGGCGTCGACCTCCAGCCGGTCCGCGAACGCGAGGTGCGGGCGACCCAGCTCCGCCGCCACGAACGAGGGGACGACGGACCCGAGGCCGTCGAGGGCCGCCATGCCCGCGAGCACGAGGTCCACGGGGCCGTCCTGCTCGAGCCGACGCACGGCGGCGGCGAGCACCGCGGCCGTGCCGGCGTAGTCGGACCCGGCGATCGCGTCGTCGCTGACGAGCACGCCGCGGTCCACGCCGAGCTGGAACGCCTTGCGCACCGCCGCGGCCGCGTCCGGGCCGCCGACGGTCAGGGCGACGACCTCGCTCGCGGCGCGCTCCTCCTCGCCCAGCGCCTCGACGAGGCTCAGCGCCGCCTCGAGGGCGTTCTCGTCGAGCTCGTTGAGCGTGCCGTCGTCGGGCACGCGCTCGACCCGGCCGTCCGCGAAGCCACGCTCGGACTGGATGTCGGGGACGTACTTCACGGCGACGACGATGCGCACAACGATCACTCCTCCACGAGCCGGGTTCGTCCCGAACACTACCGGCGGGCCCCGCACCGTGTCGGGGGCGTACGCGAGAATGGACGCGTGAACCCGCTCGAGCCCACCGCCCGCCCCTCCGTGACGGGCACCGACCACCACGGCCACGTCCCCCCGCTGGGCGTGCACCTGCGCGGCGACGGCGCCGACGTCGCCGTCCGGGCGGCCTACGCGACCGGCGTCGAGCTCTGCCTGATCGACGTCCTGGACGCCCCGGACGACGCTGCGGCCGGCGGGCCCGCGTACCGCGAGACCCGCGTGCCGCTGGACGGCCCGACGTACGGCGTCTGGCACGCGCACGTGCCCGGGGTGCGCGAGGGCCAGCGCTACGGATTCCGGGTCAGCGGCCCGTGGACGCCCCGCGAGGGCCACCGGCACAACCCCGCGAAGCTCCTCGTCGACCCGTACGCGCGCGGGATCGTCGGCGCCTTCGACCACTCCGCGGCGGCCTACGCCTACGTCGCCGAGGGCGATCCCGCCGCGGGCGGCGTGCACGGCGACCCCTACGGGCCCCCCGACCCGCGCGACTCGCTGCCCCACGTGCCCCACTCCGTCGTCGTCGGGCCGCGGACGGCGCACGCCGAGGTGGCGCGCCCCCACGTCCCGTGGTCGCAGACCGTGGTCTACGAGGCGCACGTGCGCGGCCTGACGAAGGCCCTGCCCGGCCTGCCGCCCGAGCTGCGCGGCACCTACGCCGGCCTCGCGCACCCGGTGACCGTCGAGCACCTGCGCGCGCTCGGCGTCACGACCCTCGAGCTCCTGCCCGTCCACGCGTCCGTCACCGAGCCGCACCTCGTCGCGAAGGGGCTCGAGAACTACTGGGGCTACTCCACGCTCGGGTTCTTCGCCCCGCACGCCGCCTACGCGACGCGCGCCGCCCGGGAGGCCGGGGCGGGCGCCGTCGTCGACGAGGTCCGGGGCATGGTCCACCTGCTGCACGAGGCCGGCATCGAGGTGCTGCTCGACGTCGTGCACAACCACACCGCCGAGGCGGGCGACGACGGCCCCCACCTGTCGCTGCGGGGGCTGGAGAACGCGACGTACTACCTGCACGACGGCGCCTCCCCCGCCCGGTACGCCGACGTCACCGGGACCGGCAACACCCTCGACTTCCGTCAGCCGCGCGTGGTGCAGCTCACCCTGGACTCGTTGCGGTACTGGGCGCAGGAGATCGGCGTCGACGGGTTCCGCTTCGACCTCGCCGTCACGCTCGGCCGGGGTCCGGCCGGGTTCGACCCGCACCACCCGTTCCTCGTCGCGCTGCAGTGCGACCCGGTGCTGAACGGGCTCAAGCTCGTGGCCGAGCCGTGGGACGTCGGCCCCGGCGGCTGGCAGACCGGCGGCTTCCCGGCGCCCATGGCGGAGTGGAACGACCGGTTCCGCAACGCCGCGCGCCAGTTCTGGCTCGCCGACCCGCGCGAGGCCGCCCACGGCCGCGGAACGCGCGGCGTGCGCGAGCTCGCGACGCGGCTCGCCGGCAGCGCCGACCTCTTCGGGCACAGCGAGCCGCCGCTGGTCCGCGGCCCCGTCGCGTCGATCAACATGGTCACCGCCCACGACGGCTTCACGCTCGCCGACCTCGTCGCGTTCGACCACAAGCACAACGAGGCCAACGGCGAGGGCGGGCGCGACGGGAGCGACGACAACCGCTCGTGGAACCACGGCATCGAGGACCACCTCGACGTGCCCGACGACGAGCCCGGCCCCGGCGGCGAGATCGCCCCGCTGCGCCGCCGCTCGATCCGCAACCTGCTCGCCACGCTCCTGCTCTCCGCGGGCACCCCCATGCTCACCGCCGGGGACGAGCTGGGCCGCACCCAGCGCGGCAACAACAACGCCTACTGCCAGGACAACGAGACCTCCTGGGTCGACTGGGACCTCGACGCCTGGCGCACGGAGCTGCTCGCCACCACGCGGCACCTGCTCGCGCTGCGGCGCGAGCACCGGGCGCTGCGCGCCGACGCGTTCTTCCTCGGCCTGCCGCGCAGCTCCCTGCGCACCGCCGTCCCCGACCTGGTGTGGTTCGGCGCCGAGGGCGACGTGATGGACCAGCGGTCCTGGAACGACCCGGCCACCCGCGTGGTCCAGATGCTGCGCACGGGACCGGCCGACGACGCGCACGACGTGCTCCTCGTGCTCAACGGGTCGCTCGACGACGTCGAGGTCGCGCTCGGCGGGATCGCCGTGCCGGACGGGGCAGGCACCGGGGGCGGGGCGCACGTCCGGCCGCAGGGGTGGACGCTCGCCTGGGACTCGGACTGGGAGCACCCCGACGACCGGTCCACGGTCGAGGGCGACGGGACCGCGGCGCCGGGGGACGTCGTCGTCCTCGAGCCGCTCAGCCTCCAGGTGTACGTCTCGCGCTGAGGCGCGCCGCTAGGCTCGGGCGATGACCGACACGGACGTCATCGTCATCGGCGCGGGCCTGGCCGGCCTCGTCACCGCCGCGGAGCTCACCGCCGCCGGCCGCCGGGTGGTCCTGCTCGACCAGGAGCCCGCGGCGAGCCTCGGGGGCCAGGCGTACTGGTCCTTCGGCGGGCTGTTCCTCGTCGGGTCCCCGGAGCAGCGGCGGCTCGGGGTGTCCGACGACGCCGACCTCGCCCTCGAGGACTGGCTCGGCTCCGCGGACTTCGCCCCCGGCGCGGCCGACGGCGTCGGTCCCGACCGGCACGGCTACGCCTGGGCGCGCTCGTTCGT
Source organism: Cellulomonas sp. PhB143 (assembly GCF_003752595.1). Classification (GTDB taxonomy): domain Bacteria; phylum Actinomycetota; class Actinomycetes; order Actinomycetales; family Cellulomonadaceae; genus Paraoerskovia. Next base: position 37,226 of record NZ_RKIJ01000009.1, read on the forward strand.
CGAGTTCGCGGCCGGCGAGATGCGGCCCTGGCTGCACGGGCTCGGCGTGCGGTGGTTCCCGCTCGTGCAGTGGGCGGAGCGCGGCGGGTACGCGGCCGGCGGGCACGGCAACACCGTCCCGCGGTTCCACGTCACCTGGGGCACCGGTCCCGGCCTGCTCGAGCCGTTCGTCCGGGCGGCGCTCGACGCGCACGCCGCCGGCCTCCTGGACCTGCGGTCCCGCCACCGGGTGACCTCGCTCGTCACGACCGGCGGTCGGGTCACCGGCGTGCGCGCGCAGGTGCTGGCCCCGGACCGCGCCGGGCGCGGGGAGCCGTCCTCGCGCGACGTCGTCGGCGACGTCGAGCTGTCGGCGAGCGCCGTCGTCGTCGCCTCCGGGGGGATCGGGGCGAACCACGAGCTGGTGCGCTCGCGCTGGCCGGCCGCGGCCGGGCCGCTGCCCGGACGCATGCTGTCCGGGGTGCCGGACTCGACCGACGGGCTGATGATCGGCGCCGCCGCGGAGGCGGGTGCGGCCCTCGTGCACGAGGACCGCATGTGGCACTACCCCGAGGGCATCGCGAACCACTCCCCCGTGTGGTCCCGGCACGGCATCCGGATCCTGCCGGGCCCGTCGCCGCTGTGGCTCGACGCCGACGGCGGGCGCCTGCCCGCGCCGCTCTTCCCCGGGTTCGACGCACTCGGGGCGCTGCGGCACGTCACCGCCCGCGGCGACGACCACTCCTGGTTCGTGCTCAACCGCACGATCATGGAGACCGAGTTCGCGCTGTCCGGGTCCGAGCAGAACCCCGACCTGACCGGCCGCGACCTGCGGCTCCTCGCCCGGCGGGTGATGCCGGGCGCCGTCGGGCCCGTGGCGCGGTTCGCCGCGGCGTCCCCCGAGTTCGTCTGGGGGGCCGACCCCGCCGAGCTCGCCGCCGGGATGAACGCCCTGGTCGCCGCGACGCCGGGCTCGCGCGGGACCGTCGACGCGGCCGCGCTCGCGCGCACGATCGCGCTGCGGGACGCCCAGGTGCGCTCCGGCCTCGGCAAGGACCCGCAGGTGGTGGCCACGGCCGCCGCGCGCCGCTTCCGCGTCGACCGGCTGATGCGCGTGGCGCCGCCGCGGCCGCTCGTCGACCCGTCCGACGGGCCGCTGCTGGCGGTCCGGCTCTCGGTGCTGACGCGCAAGACGCTCGGCGGGCTGCACACGGACGCCTCGGCGCGCGCGCTCGACGGGGCGGGCGAGGTGCTGCCCGGGCTGTGGGCGGTGGGCGAGGCGGCGGGGTTCGGCGGCGGGGGCGTGCACGGGCACCGCGCGCTCGAGGGCACGTTCCTCGGCGGGTGCGTGCACACGGGGCGCGTCGCGGGGCGGGCGGTGGCGGCGGAGCTCGCCTGACCCCCGCCGCCGGGCCCCCTCTCCGCCGGACCGCCACACCGCCCGCCGCACCGCCCGCCGCACCTCCCTCACCCACCCACGCCCCGCGAGTTCGATGCTGCGGCGCGAGTTCGATGCCGAGGGGGTCGACCTCGCGCCGGAGCATCGAACTCGCGCTCAGCGGGACGCCGTCGTGCGCCGCAGCAGCGCGGCGATCCTCGCCACCACGCGTTCCGGGTCCCTCAGGTCAGCCCAGGTGACGCGCACGATCCGCCATCCCGCCTCGGTCAGCGCGTCGTGGCGCTCCTTCTCCGCGGCGAGCCGGGCCCGCGGATCCCCGAACGATCCGCCCGAGTACTTCACGGCAGCGTCGAACTCCACGCCGACGAGAGACTGCGGCCAGCCACCGTCGAGGCGCACCGTGCCCCGCCACGTGACCACCTCGTGCTGCGGCACGAACGGCGGGAGGCCGGCGGCGACCACGACGTGGCGCAGCAGCGTCTCGCCGGGCGACTCGGCGCGGCCATCCATCGTTGCCAGGACCTCGCGAGCCCTGCGGACGCCGCGCCCTCTGACGACGGCCTCGAGACGTCGCTCGATCTCGGCCCGGCGCGCACCGAGCCGCAGGGCCGAGTCGGCAACCACCAGCCCCTGCGGCACGGGGAGCAGCCTCGCGCAGTCCACGACGGTCCGCTCGAGCGACGTCACCGGGAGCCCGTGGCGCTCCGCGCGATCCGCTGCCGGCACGTCGCTGCGGTGGCGGGCGAGAGTCGCGTCCTGACAGCCCGCCCCGCTGGGACGCCCGAGCTGGGTGACGTGCGGCACGGGGTCCAGCCGCCACGTCCAGCAGCCCCAGAGCAGCGCCGCACTGGTGTGGCTGAACCAGTAGCGCGTCGTCAGCACCTCCGCGACGGCTCGGACGTGCGCGAGCGCCTCCTCCCGTCTGCGCAGGGCCGCCGACGACGGGGCGGTGGCGGCCGCGACGTAGACGCCGCGTCGAGGACGCCATGCGTTCCCGGCGCGGAGGGCCGCCTCGACGTCGGTCCGTGTCGCGCCGACGGAGCGCAGCGCCGGCGGGGGCGCGTCCTCGTGAGGTGTCATCGTCCGATCATCGGCAGCCGGGCTCGCGGGCCGCGCGCTCGGCGGCCGCGCCCTGTGGATGGGCGGCAGATCCACATGCGGCCGCCGCGACGTCACCGCACGACCCACCGCGCCGCACCTCGCGGCACGCTCGACGGGTCTCGACCGCACCAGCCACCGCGAGCTCGACGTTGCCGCTCGAGTTCGATACCGCGGCGATCGAACTCGGTCCGCAGCATCGAACTCGCGGCACGAGACCGCGGAGGAGAACCTGCAGGAGCACGTCGACGGCGGTGGCGGCGGCGCGTCGGAGGTCGGCCCTGGTGCGTCCGGCACCGCGACCTCGTTAGGTTGGTGCCGTGACCCGAGCCAGGCGACGCCCTCAGCCGACCGAACCCCCGACGTCCGAACCGTCGGCAGCACCCGAACCGGCGGCGACCGGCCCGAACCCGACCCCCGGTCCCGCACCCGCGCCGAGGCGCGCGCCCGCGAGCGCCGCCCGCAAGCCGCCGGCGCCCCGTCGCGCCGCCGGCACGCGTACCGGCGCCGTACCGGCGGCCGCGACGCGAGCCTCGACGGCCGCCGTCGGGTCGGCGCGCAGCACCGTGGCGGCCGCTGCCGAGCACCCGACGCGCAGCGCGGTGGCCGCGACCGCGCCGCTGACGGCTGCCCCCGCCCCGACGTCTGCCGCCACTCCCACGCCTGCCGCCGCCACGACGCGGTCTGCCGCACCCGCTCCGGAGACGCCGGCGGCACGCCCGACGCCGTCCGCCCCCCAGCCCAGCTCGTCCGCCGCGACGCTCCCCGCCGCCCCGGCCACCCGGCCCGCCCCGCCGGACGCCGTCGTCCCCGAGCCCAGGCCCGCCTCCCCGCGCCCGGTCGGGCGCATCCCGGTCGTCGAGGTGGCGCCAGCGATCGAGGACGGCCGCTGGCCCGCCAAGGCAGCGGTCGGCGAGGCCCTGCCGATCGAGGCGACCGTCTTCCGCGAGGGGCACGACGCCGTCTCGGCGTCCGCGGTCCTCCTCGCCCCGGACGGCAGCACGCACAGCACGGTGACGATGGTCGACGTCGCGCCCGGCCTCGACCGCTTCCGGGCGGTCGTGCTGCCCGACGCGCCGGGCGACTGGTCGTTCCGCGTCGAGGGCTGGTCCGACCCGTACGCGACCTGGGCGCACGACGCCCTGATCAAGGTCGCCGCCGGGCTCGACGTGGCCCTGATGCTGACGGAGGGCGAGCGGGTGCTGCGCCGCGCCCTGGAGCAGACGTCCCCCGCGCCCGAGGACGCCCGCACCGTCGAGGCCGCCGTCGCCGCTCTCGGGGACCAGGACCGTCCGGCCGAGGCACGCGTCGCGGCCGCGACGTCGTCCGAGGTGCGCGAGGCGCTGGCCCGCGACCCGCTGCGCGACATGGTCTCCCCGTCGGCGACCTATCCCCTGCGCGTGGACCGCCCGCTGGCGCTGTCCGGCGCCTGGTACGAGATGTTCCCGCGCTCGGAGGGCGCCCGGCAGCGCGACGACGGCAGCTGGGTCTCCGGCACCTTCACGACGGCGGCCCGCCGGCTCCCGGACATCGCTGCGATGGGGTTCGACGTCGTCTACCTCACCCCCGTCCACCCCATCGGCACCACGTACCGCAAGGGCCGCAACAACTCCCTGACTGCGCTGCCGGGCGACCCGGGCTCGCCGTACGCGATCGGCTCGCCCGACGGCGGCCACGACGCCATCCACCCGGACCTCGGGTCGGAGCGCACGTTCGCGGGCTTCGTGGAGAGCGCCCGCTCGCTGGGCATGGAGGTCGCCATCGACCTCGCCCTGCAGTGCTCGCCGGACCACCCGTGGGTGACGGAGCACCCGGAGTGGTTCACGACCCGCGCGGACGGCACGATCGCCTACGCGGAGAACCCGCCGAAGAAGTACCAGGACATCTTCCCGCTGAACTTCGACAACGACCCGGAGGGCATCTACGCGGAGATCCTGCGGGTCGTGCGCGTGTGGATCGAGCGCGGCGTGACCCTGTTCCGCGTCGACAACCCGCACACCAAGCCGCTGGTCTTCTGGGAGCGCCTGCTCGCGGAGGTCCGCGCCACCGACCCGGACGTGATCTTCCTGTCGGAGGCGTTCACCAAGCCCGCGATGATGCGCACCCTCGCGGCGATCGGCTTCCACCAGTCGTACACCTACTTCACGTGGCGCAACACGAAGGCGGAGCTGGAGGAGTACCTCGAGACCGTCTCGGGCCCCGAGGGCTCCGTGCTGCGCCCGAGCTTCTGGCCGACGACGCACGACATCCTCCCGCCGTACCTGCAGCACGGCGGGGTGGCCGGGTTCGCGGTGCGCGCGGTGCTCGCCGCGCTCGGCTCGCCGACGTGGGGCGTGTACTCGGGCTACGAGCTCGTGGAGAACGTCCCGCGCCCGGGCGTCGAGGAGCAGATCGACAACGAGAAGTACGAGTACAAGCCGCGGGACTGGTCCCGCGCCCCCGAGATCGGCATCAGCACGCTGATCACCGCGCTCAACGAGGTTCGTCGCGCGCACCCGGCGCTGCGCCAGCTGCGCAACCTCACGGTCCACCCGACGAGCAACGAGCACGTCGTAGCCTTCTCCCGCCACCTGGCGGCGGAGCACTCGCCGACCGGCGAGCCGGACACGGTGCTCGTCGTCGTCAACCTCGACCCGTGGACGGCCCAGGCCGCCACGGTCGACGTCGACCTCGCGGCGCTCGGGCTGGAGCCCGACGACGCGACGACGTACTCCGCGCACGACCTCCTCTCGGGGGAGCAGTACGCCTGGGGAGCCCACCCCTGGGTCCGCCTCGACCCCTACACCCAGGTCGCCCACGTGATCGAGGTCCGCCCATGAGCCGCGAGCCCGCAGAACAGACCACGCACGCCGCACCGGCGTCGGTCCCCGTCCCCGCCCCGTCGAGCCGGCGGGCCTTCGAGCCCGCCTCGATCACGGCCCCGATCCGCGCCCTGCCGCCGCGCCGCCAGCCGACGCCGCCGGGCCAGACCCACCCGGGCCTCTCGGACGACCCCCAGTGGTACAAGACCGCGGTGTTCTACGAGGTGCTCGTGCGCGCGTTCTCCGACTCCGGGGACGGGGGCTCGGGCGACCTGCGCGGCCTGATCGAGCGCCTGGACTACCTGCAGTGGCTCGGCATCGACTGCCTGTGGCTGCCGCCGTTCTACCCGTCGCCGCTGCGCGACGGCGGCTACGACATCTCGGACTACTCGGCCATCGCCTCGCAGTACGGGACGACCGCCGACTTCACCGAGCTCATCGAGAAGGCGCACGAGCGCGGCATGCGCCTGGTCATCGACCTGGTGATGAACCACACGAGCGACCAGCACCCCTGGTTCCAGGCGTCGCGCTCGGACCCGGAGGGCCCCTACGGGGACTTCTACGTGTGGAGCGACGACAACGAGAAGTACGGCGACGCGCGCATCATCTTCGTGGACACCGAGACGTCGAACTGGACGTTCGACCCGGTGCGCCGCCAGTACTTCTGGCACCGCTTCTTCTCCCACCAGCCGGACCTGAACTTCGAGAACCCCCGGGTGGCCGACGCGATGATCGACGTCGCCCGGTTCTGGCTGCAGATGGGCGTCGACGGGTTCCGGCTCGACGCCGTCCCGTACCTGTTCGAGGACGAGGGCACCAACTGCGAGAACCTGCCGCAGACGCACGCCTACCTGCGCCGCGTCCGGGCCATGGTCGACGAGGAGTTCCCCGGCCGCATCATGCTCGCGGAGGCCAACCAGTGGCCGAACGAGGTCGTCGACTACTTCGGCACCGAGGAGGAGCCGGAGTGCCACATGTGCTTCCACTTCCCCGTGATGCCGAGGATCTTCCACGCGCTGCGCGACCAGCGCGCGGGGTCCATCGTCGAGATCCTCGCGGACACGCCGGCGATCCCGGCGTCCGGCCAGTGGTCGACGTTCCTGCGCAACCACGACGAGCTCACGCTCGAGATGGTCTCGACGGAGGAGCGCGCGTCGATGTACGGGTGGTACGCGCCCGACTCGCGCATGCGCGCGAACGTCGGGATCCGGCGTCGGCTCGCGCCGCTGCTCGACAACTCGCGTGCGGAGATCCACCTCGCCCACGCGCTGCTGCTGTCGCTGCCCGGCAGCCCCTGCCTGTACTACGGCGACGAGATCGGCATGGGCGACAACATCTGGCTGCCCGACCGCGACGCGGTGCGCACGCCGATGCAGTGGACGCCGGACCGCAACGCCGGCTTCTCGACCGCTGACCCGGGCAAGCTGTACCTCCCGCTGATCCAGTCGCTCGTGCACAACTACCAGCACACGAACGTCGAGGCGCAGCTCGTGCAGCCGACGTCGCTGCTGCACTGGGTGCACGGCATGCTCGCGGTGCGCAGGCAGCACCCGACGTTCGGCACGGGCGACTTCGTGGCGCTGGAGGCGGACGACGAGTCGGTGCTCGCGTTCCTGCGCCGCTCGCCGCAGGAGACGCTGCTGTGCATCGTGAACCTCTCGGCGACCGCGCGGTCCGCGCGGATCGCGGTCCCGACGCTGGCAGGCGCGGGCCTCTCGGACGTGTTCGGCGGCGCGGCCTTCCCGCCGGTGAGCGAGGACGGCGGCGTCGTGGTCACGTTGGGCTCGCGCGACTTCTTCTGGCTGCACGTCGACCCGGCGGTCTAGCGCGCGTCCCGCACGATCTTGCACGACGGATGAGAGGTGTTGCCCGGTGGACGAGCCTGCACTGGACCGAGGGATGCGGACCGCGCCACCGTCCGCCGAGCTGCTCGCGCTCGTCGAGGGGTGGATGCCCGCCCGGCGGTGGTACCCGGTCAAGGGAACGGCGGTCCGGACCGTGCCGTGGCTGTCGTGGGAGCTGCCCTCTCCCGGCGCCGCGAGCGTCGAGGTGCACCTCCTGCGGCTCGTCGGCGACGGGGTCGACCTCGTGGTCCAGGTCCCCCTCGTCCTCGACCCGGGACCGGGGGCAGCCGTGCCCGACGACGGGCCGAGCGTCGTCGGGCACCTCGCCGGAGCGGGCGCTCCCGGTGCGGGGGGTGCCGTGCCGGTGACGGTGCACGACGGCGCCGCCCACCCCGCGTACTGGGCGGCGGTCCTGCGGCTGGCGGAGTGGGCGCACGGCGAGGCCGGCGCGGGGCCCTCCGCCGGCGCGCCGGACGCGGACGAGCTGGCGGGGGCGCGCCCGCTGGCCGTCGAGCAGTCGAACAGCTCGGTGGTCCTGCCCGGGGTCGCGGGCGGGGGGATGCTGAAGGTCGTGCGCGCCGTCGCGCTGGGGCCGAACCCGGACGTGACGATCCCCCGCGCGCTCGCGGGCGCCGGGTTCGCCGGCGCGCCGCGACCCCTCGCCTGGCTCACGGCCGGCTGGGAGCCGCAGGACGACGCCCCGGGCGCCGACGCCGCACACCCGGGGGCGGAGCCCCGCATCGCGCACCTGGCCGTCCTGGCGGAGCTCGTGCACGGCGCGCAGGACGGGTTCGACCTGGCCTGCGCCCTGGCCGGCCGCGGCGAGAGCTTCGCCGACGGTGCCGGGGCGCTCGGCCGCGCCGTCGCCCGCATGCACGTCGTGCTCGCCGGGGCGTTCGAGCCCGGTCCCCCGCTCGACGCGAAGTGGCTGGTCGACGACCTGCGCCGGCGTGCCGACACCGCCGCCGAGCAGACGCCGGTGCTCGCGGCGCGCCGGGACGCCGTGCGCGGGTTCCACGACGAGGCGGTCTCCCTGCTCGCGCAGTCCGGGGCGAGCACCCGCCTGCAGCGGATCCACGGCGACCTGCACCTCGGTCAGGTCCTGCACGGCGACGAGGGGTGGAAGATCCTCGACTTCGAGGGCGAGCCCATGCGCCCGGTCGCCGAGCGCACCCGGCCCGACGTCGCGCTGCGCGACGTCGCGGGGATGCTGCGGTCCGTCGACTACGCGGCGGCCGTCGGACACGCGACGGACCCGGGGTGGGCGTCCGCCGCCAGCGCCGCGTTCCTCGACGCCTACCGCGCCGAGACGGGGGTCTCGGGGGACGAGGCGCGCGCCGCCGAGGCGCTGCTGCGGGCCCTGCTGCTCGACAAGGCGCTGTACGAGGTGGTCTACGAGACCCGCAACCGGCCCGCCTGGCAGCACATCCCCCTCGCCGCGGTCGACCGCCTGCTCGCCGGCCAGGTCTGAACGGACCGCCTGCGGGTCGCCCGCGGGTCGCCTGCGGGGCGCGGGCGTTCGTGGAAGGGTGATGCCATGTCCACGCAGACGCCCAGCACCCCCGGCACGCACCCGCTCCCGTCCTCTCCCGAGGAGCTGGCCGCGGTCGCCGGCGGACGCCACTACGACCCCCACTCCGTGCTCGGCCCGCACCTGGACGCCGAGGCGGGCACCGCGACGGTCCGCGTGCTGCGCCCGCTGGCGGACGAGGTCGTGGTGCACACCCTCGACGGCGACACCGCCGCCCAGCACGAGCAGGACGGCGTCTGGGTCGCCGTCATCGAGGCCCCGTCCGACGACCTCGGCGTGCACGCCCCCGACTACCGCGTCTCGGCCCGCTACGGCGAGCACGTGGACCGCCGCGACGACCCGTACCGGTTCCTGCCGACCCTCGGCGAGGTCGACGAGCACCTCGTGCGCGAGGGCCGCCACGAGGAGCTCTGGACCGTCCTCGGCGCGAACCTGCGCCACTACCCGAGCGTGCTCGGGGCCGTGCACGGCACGTCGTTCGCCGTGTGGGCGCCCAACGCACGGGCGGTGCGCGTGGTCGGCGAGTTCAACGGCTGGGGCGGCGCGAGCCACGCCATGCGCTCGCTCGGCTCCAGCGGCGTGTGGGAGATCTTCGTCCCCGGCATCGGCGCGGGCACCGTCTACAAGTTCGAGATCCTCACCCCGGACGGCTCGTGGGTGCAGAAGGCCGACCCCGTCGCCAAGGGCACCGAGGTCCCCCCGGCCACGGGCAGCGTGGTCGTCGAGAGCAGCCACACGTGGGCCGACGACGAGTGGATGACCGCTCGCGCCGCCCACGACCCGCACACCGGGCCGGTCAGCACCTACGAGGTGCACCTCGGCTCCTGGCGGCCGGGCCTGAGCTATCGCGAGCTCGCCGACCAGCTCACCGCGTACGTCGTCGAGCACGGGTTCACGCACGTGGAGCTCATGCCGGTCGCGGAGCACCCGTTCGGCGGCTCGTGGGGCTACCAGGTCACGGGCTACTACGCGCCGACGTCCCGGTTCGGCCACCCCGACGACTTCCGGTTCCTCGTCGACTCCCTGCACCGCGCCGGCGTCGGCGTGATCCTCGACTGGGTGCCCGGCCACTTCCCGAGGGACATCTGGGCGCTGGCCCGCTTCGACGGGCTGCCGCTGTACGAGCACCCGGACCCCCTGCGGGGCGAGCAGCCCGACTGGGGCACGTTCGTGTTCGACTTCGGGCGCCGCGAGGTGCGCAACTTCCTCGTCGCCAACGCGACGTACTGGCTCGAGGAGTTCCATGTCGACGCGCTGCGCGTCGACGCGGTCGCCTCGATGCTCTACCTGGACTACTCGCGCGAGCCGGGCCAGTGGCACCCGAACGTGCACGGCGGGCGCGAGCACCTCGAGGCGATCTCGTTCCTGCAGGAGGCGAACGCCACCGCCTACCGGCGCAACCCGGGGACCATGATGATCGCCGAGGAGTCGACGGCGTGGCCCGGCGTCACGCAGCCGACGAGCGCCGGCGGCCTCGGGTTCGGCCTCAAGTGGAACATGGGCTGGATGAACGACACCCTGCGCTACCTGGCCGAGGAGCCGATCAACCGCCGCTACCACCACCACGAGGCGACGTTCTCGATGGTCTACGCCTACTCGGAGCGCTTCGTCCTGCCGATCAGCCACGACGAGGTCGTGCACGGCAAGGGCTCGCTGTTCGGCAAGATGCCCGGCGACCGCTGGCAGAAGCTCGCGGGCGTGCGCGCCCTGCTCGCCTACCAGTGGTCCCACCCGGGCAAGCAGCTGCTGTTCATGGGCAGCGAGCTCGCGCAGCCGACGGAGTGGAACGAGTCGGCCGGCCTCGACTGGGGCCTCGCCGACGACCCCGCCCACGCGGGCGTGCAGCGCACCGTCCGCGACCTCAACGCCTTCTACCGCGCCACCCCCGCGATGTGGGCGCTGGACTCCGACCCCGCCGGCTTCCAGTGGATCGACGCCGACGACGCCGACCACAACGTCCTGTCCTACCTGCGCCTCGACGGCAAGGGCGGCGCCGTCGCCGTCGTGGTGAACTTCGCCGGCACGCCGCACGAGGGCTACCGGCTGGCGCTGCCCAGCGGGGGCCGGTGGCGCGAGGCGCTCAACACGGACGCCGAGACGTACGGCGGCTCCGGGGTCGGCAACCTCGGGGGCGTCGACGCCGAGGCGGTCCCGCACCAGGGCCGCCCCTTCTCGGCCGTGGTGCGGGTCCCGCCGCTCGGCGCGCTGTTCCTCGAGCACGTGGAGGACTGACCGCCTCCGCGCGGGCGGTCGCCGCCCGCGCGGGGGCGCGCCGGTGTCGCGGCGTCAGTACAGCGCGATCGCGAGCCTCTGGCGCGCCTTCGCGACGCGCGGGTCGGTGACGCCGACCACCTCGAAGTACTCCACGAGCCGGGCCCGCACGGACTCCTTGGTCTCGGCATCGGCACCCGGGAGCAGGTCGAGGAGCCGCCCGAACGCGTCCTCCACCTTGCCGCCCAGCATGTCCATGTCGGCGACGGCGAGCTGCACCGCCGCGTCGGCGGGCGCGTCGGCCGCCGCCGTGCGCACGGCGCCGAGCTCGAGACCGCGCGTGCGCTGCAGGAGGTGCACCTGGGCGAGCCCGGCCGGAGCCATCGCGTCCTTCGGGTCCTGCGCGATCGCCTTGCGGTACGCGGCCTCGGCCGCGTCGAGGTCGTCGCGCTCGATCGCGTCGTAGGCCTCCTGGTGCAGGGGCGGCAGCTCGGGCTCCGGCTCGGGCGCCGGCGCCGCGGTCTCCTGCCCGTCCTGGTCCCCCTGGGACGGCGCGCGTCCCGTGACGCCGTTGGCCTCGGCGGCGGCGAGCACCTGGCCGATCACCTCGCGGGCCTGCTCGATCGGCGCCCCGCCCTGGAAGAGCGGCACGGGCTGCCCGGCGAGGACCGCCACGACCGTCGGCACGCCCTGCACCTGGAACGCCTGCGCGACCTGGGGGTACTTCTCGACGTCGACCCGCGCGAGCAGGAAGCGCCCCTCCTGCTCGGCCGCGAGCACGCCGAGGTCGACGCCCACCTGGGCGTTGGCCTGGTCGGTCGGGATCCACAGCAGGACGACGACGGGGTAGCTCGACGAGCTCTCGACCAGGGCGCCGAACGTCTCGTCGGTGACGTCGACGACGTATCCGCCGGCGTCGGGCGCCCCGCCGGGCTGTCCGGGAGGCGGCGCCTGGGGCCGGTTGAGGGCGGCGAGGTCCACGGCGCCGCGGACGTCGAACGGGGACTGGGGGTTCGCATCGCTCATGCCACCCATCCTAGGGAGGCGCCCGGGTGGTGGTCGCCCTGCCGCGTGCTCCGCCGGCCGCCGCCGGCCGCCGACAGGCTCAGCGGGCGTCGCGGGGCGTGCGGACCCGCCGCGTCAGCACGTACACCACGAGGATCACGACGACCAGGCCGGCCGTCGCGAGGAGCTGGGTGCGCGCCGCGTCGTCGGACACCATCAGCCCGGCGAGGGCGACCAGCGCGGCGAGCGTGACCCAGGACAGCCAGGGGTAGCCCCACATGCGTACCCGCATCGGCTCGCCCGTGCGCGCGGCCTCGGCCTCGAGCCGGGGCCGCAGCCTCAGCTGCGAGACCGTGACCAGCAGCCACACCACGAAGAGCGCGGAGCCGACGGCGTTGAGCAGGATCGACAGGAGGGAGTCGGGCAGCAGCCAGTTGAGGCCCACCGCCACGACGCCGAAGAAGACCGACACCAGCACGGCCACCCACGGCACCTCGCGGCGCGAGACCCTGGTGGTCGCGGACGGGGCGTCGTCGCGCTGCCCGAGGGAGAACAGCATGCGCGACGTGCCGTACACGTTGGCGTTGAAGGCGCTCAGGAGGGCCAGCGCGACCACGACCTCCATCAGCCGCGCCGCCCAGCCGAACCCGCCGAGCTGCAGCACGGAGACGAACGGGGAGACCAGCGCGTCGGTGTCGTCCCACGCGACGAGCGACACGATCACCGCGACGGAACCGACGTAGAAGAACAGGATGCGCCACAGGATGGTGCGCGTGGCGCGCGCGACGGCGTCCCGCGGGTCGCGGGCCTCGGCCGCCGCGATCGCCACGATCTCGATGCCGCCGAACGCGAAAGCCACGGCGAGCAGGCCCGCGGCGACGCCTCCGATCCCCGCGGGGGCGAAGCCGCCGTGCTCCGCCCAGTGCCCGAGGACGCTGCCCGTCACGGGCACCACGCCGACGATCATCAGCACGCCCACGACGAGGAACCCGACGATCGCCGCGACCTTGATCAGGGCGAACCAGAACTCGGCCTCGCCGAACTGCCGCACGCCGACGAGGTTGATGCCGCCCAGCACCGCGACGACGACGGCCGCCACCGCCCACTGCGGCACCGCCGGCCACCAGCCGGAGACGATGCCCGCGACCCCGGTGACCTCGACGCCCAGCACCATGATGAGCATGAACCAGTAGAGCCAGCCCAGCAGGAACCCGGCCCAGCGGCCCAGCGCCGCCTCCGCGTAGACGGAGAACGAGCCCGACGCCGGCATCGACGACGCCATCTCCGCGAGCATCCGCATGACGAGCACGACGATCGCGCCCGCGATCGCGTAGCTGACGAGCACCGCGGGCCCGGCGGTGCCGATCGCCTGCCCCGAACCCAGGAACAGCCCGGCACCGATGGCCGAGCCGAGCCCCATCATGGTCAGGTGCCGGGGCCGCAGCCCGTGGGAGAGGTGGGCGTCGGGCGACGGCGCGTCCTTCGGGTCGATGGTGGTCACGGCCGACCACCGTACCGGCCCACGCCGACGCTCAGCAGCCGGGGACCGTCAGGACGTGACCTTCGTGGTCACCCGCTCGACCCCGAGCACCTTCGGCTTGCCGTCCTTCGTCCCCGCCGGCGGGATGTACATCGCGACCATGGAGACCGAGTCGACGTCGAGCGTGTTCGTCGCCTCCTGGTCGCCGAACAGCGCCTTCTCCGCGTCGGTCTGCGGCTGGATCTTGGCGCCCTTCTCGGCCTTGTACGCCTCACGGGCGTCCATCGCACCCATCACGACGGCGCCGCCGTCCGTGGTGGCGACGCTGCGCAGGGCGTCGTCGGTGGCCTTGAAGGTGGTCGTGTGCTTGCCGTCGGCGGGCTCGAGCGCCTTGTTGAGGACCTTGTCCTGGTCGGCGAGGAGCTGGCGGAACAGGTCGTCGCCGAACTGGTCGGCGTACTTGGAGTCGTCGCCGAGGTTCAGGACGTCCACGTACCGCGCAAAGGCGTCGTCGGGCGAGACGACGAGCGAGTCGCCGTCGTCGTGCGCGACGGCCGGGCTGCCGACCGAGGGCTCGGCGAACGCGGGCAGCGACGTGTCGGGGAACAGCTTGACCCAGCCCCACAGGCTGTAGGGGGCGCGCGCGTCGTCCTGCTCGATGACGCTCAGCCGCGGGGACTGCGAGCCCTCGGCCTCCACGCTGACGGACATGCCGGTGCGCGGCCACGTGTCGGTCGCGGGCACGACGTCGGACTGCGAGTCCAGCGGCAGGTCGGTGACCAGGTCCGGCTCGTCGGCCTGCTTCGCGACGGTGAGCTGCCACGAGCGGGCCCGCAGCGCCGGGCCCTCCACCCGCGGCTCGAGCTCCTTGGGGTCCTCGGCCTTGGTCGCGGCGGCGAGGGTGTGGTTGATCGCGTCGTGCACGTGGTCCACCTGCTGCGACGTCAGCGCCGCCTGCGGCTTCTCGGGCGCCGGATCAGGGGCCGGCGCGGGGACCGCGGGCGCGCAGGCGCCCAGCAGCAGCGCCGCGCCGGCGACGCTCGCGCCCGCGGTCGCGCGGCGGGTCCACGTGGCGCGGCCACGACGGGTGCTCGTGGTGCTCATCGTCCGTCTCCCTCCGTGTCGCCGTCCGTGCTTCTCTCGGCATCGCCCGTGGCCTTCTCGGCGTCGCCCGCGCCGGTGCTGCCCTCGCCCTTCGGGGCGCTCTTCGCGCCGGACGCGCCGAAGCCCCAGGTACGCCGCCAGGCGTCGCCGCTCGCGGAGGTCTCGCGCGTCGAGCGGCGGGTCGCCGAGGCCGGGGCGTCGCCGTCGGCCGCGGGGGTGCCCGGCTCGTCCGACGCGTCGGTCGCCGTCGGCTCCTGCCGCACGACCGGGATCTGCCCGGTCAGCCAGCCGCGCAGCCCGCTCCTCTGGCTCGCGGCCTCGGCGGCGCGCGCCGCCTCCTCGCGCGCGGCCCGCTCCCGCAGCTCGCGCCGGGTCAGCACCACGCTCGTGGCGGTCACGTCGGTCCCGCTCACCGCGCCGTCCGCGGCGCCGCTCGCCGCCGGCCCGAAGGCGCTCGTCGCACCGGTCGCGCCGGTCGAGTCCCTGCGCCCCGAGCTCTTGCGCCGCAGCGAGCGCAGCACCAGGTAGCCGCCCACGAGCACCAGGACCACGCCGCCGACGATGCCGGGCCACAGCCAGGGCGTGGTGACCGTGCGCGGCCAGGTGAGCTGCAGGGTGGGTGCGGACGCGTCCTTGCCGACGCCCGCGGCGACCAGGCTCCAGCGGCCCTCGCGCCCCGTCCAGTGCAGCGAGGCGGAGCCCTTGCCGCTCGCCTCCGAGAACCACATGTCCGACCCCGCGGGGTCGGGCCCGGCGGCAGGCTGCTTCTTCTCGGCGTCCGCGGTCGCGTCCGCCGACGCCTCGGGGGTCGCGGACGGCGTCGCGCCGGCAGACGCGTCCGGGCTCGTGCTCGGGCTCGGCGACCGCGTCGGGTCCGCGCTCGCGGACGGGGAGGACGTCGGTGCGGCGCCGGAGGCGGTGGCGAGGGTGTCCCAGTCGCTCAGGCCGGTCACCCGGACGTA
Source organism: Cellulomonas sp. PhB143 (assembly GCF_003752595.1). GTDB lineage: Bacteria > Actinomycetota > Actinomycetes > Actinomycetales > Cellulomonadaceae > Paraoerskovia. The sequence continues at coordinate 52,640 of NZ_RKIJ01000009.1, forward strand.
CGGGTCGTCGCCGACCCAGCCCCGCACGTCGACGTCGCGGCCGATCGCGAGAGTCACGGGCTGGTCGCCCGTAGTCGTGGCGCGGATCGTGACGTCCTCGTCGACCAGGTCGAGCACCCCCGGGTCGGTGACGAGCAGGGTGTCGTCGCCGGCGTAGGTGGTCTTCGCCACCACCGTGTCGTCGGGTCGCCAGACGGTCGCGCTGGCGACGCCGCAGGCGGCGGCGAGCACGCCGGCCACGACGAGCACGAGGCCGATGATTCGTTGCAGCACCAAGTCTCCTCTTTCGTGGTGGACACCCCACCCTAGGGCCGGACGACCGGTGCCCCCGCCCGCAGGAGCGGCCTCCGGGCTCTCTCACAACCTCTTCACACCGCGACCGCAGGCCCGTTCACACCGCGACCGCAGGCCCGCCGCAGCGGCCCCGCGGCACCGGCCGGGGGCCCTGCGGCGCGTCCCGAGGGCGCCTCCCGGTGCCGCCGTCGCGCGCTGCGGGCGGGTGACGAGCCACTAGGGTGGTCGTCGAGACAAGTCCCCCGCGAGCATCTCACCCCCTGGTGCGCCGCGCGTCCGGGACGTCCCCGACCCTGAGGCCATGGAGGTTCCCGGTGACCGACGACCGTTCCCTGTTCCCGATCACGATGCGTGGCTACGACCGCGTCCAGGTGGACAACCAGGTCGCCCGGCTCGAACAGGCGCTCACCGACGCCCGCCGCCAGGTCGAGACCCTCGACCAGCGCCAGATGCAGCTCACGGCCGAGCTCGACGACGCCCGCCGCAAGGCGCAGGAGAGCGAGGCGCCGTCGTACGCGGGGCTCGGCTCCCGCATCGAGCAGCTGCTCCGGTCCGCCGAGGAGCAGTCCGCCGACATCCTCCAGCAGGCCAACGCCCAGGCGGCCGACATCATGGCCCGCTCCAAGCTCTCGGCGGGCCAGGTCCGTTCCCGGGCGGAGAACGAGGTCGCCGAGCTGCTCGCGTCCGCGCGCCGCGAGGCCGAGGAGGTCCGCACGACGAGCGCGTCCGAGGCGGACTCGACCCTCCAGGCGGCCCAGCGGCGTGCAGAGGAGCTGGTCTCCAGCGCCGAGCGCGAGGCGGCGCGGATCCAGATCGCGCTGACCACCGAGGAGGACGAGCGCCGTTCGACGCTGGAGCGCCAGCTCGCGAACCTGCGCAGCGTCACCGAGCGCGAGACGACGGAGCTGCGCGTCGCGAGCGAGCGTGCCGCCGCCGAGCTGCGGACGGCGACGACGCAGGAGATGACGGCGCTGCGCGAGTCGACGGAGGCAGCCGCCGCCGACCTCATCGAGACGGCCCGCCGCGAGGCCGAGCGCAACGCCGCGGAGGTCCGCCGGGCCGCCGCGGAGGAGACCAAGGCCGCGACGGCGGACCTCGAGCAGCTGCGCGAGGCGGCCCGCCGCGAGCTCGCCGACGTCGAGCTCGACGTCGCCCGCCGCCGCGAGGAGGCGGAGGCCGAGAACGGCGCCCGGCACACCGCGGCGAAGGCCGAGACCGAGAAGCTGGTCGCGACCGCCGAGGAGCACGCGGCCGACGCCGAGCGCCGCGTCGCCCTCGCCCTCGAGCAGGCCGAGAAGGTGCGCGCGGAGACCGACTCCTACGTGCGCCAGCAGCTCGCGGAGGCGCGGACGACGGCGGACGCCGTCATCGCCGAGGCACGGGAGTTCGCCGACCAGACCGTGAGCGACGCCAACGTGGAGGCCGACGCCCAGCGGGCCAGCGCCCAGCGCCAGCTCGAGGACCTCACGCGCCAGCACGACTCGATCAACGCCTACCTCGGCGAGCTGCGCGCCCTGCTGACCGACGAGTCGACCGGCGAGCCGGCGGCCCGCGCGCCGCGGATCGCCGGGACCCCGGCGCAGCAGGCCCGCGCCGCGCAGCTGCGCACCTCAGAGACCCCCGTCGTCCCGGCCCCGCCCGCTGCCGACGACGACTCCCGCTCCGACGACGAGACGCCCGATGCGGCGAGCACCGACGAGCCCGCCGACAGCGAGCACGCGGGCGACGACGGCACGGACGAGCCGCCGGTGGCCGACGACGCCACGCCCGAGGGCGGGTCGGGGCCGGTCGGCGAGGCCGAGGACACGAGCGGCCGCACGAGTGACACCGACACCGACGAGCAGCCCCGCGCCACCGGCACGGGTACCGCCAAGCGCTCGTCGACGTCCGCGCGGACGGCGCAGGCCCGGAACCGCCCCGCGAAGTCCGGTTCCGCGAGCGCCACGAAGGCCTGATGCCTGACGTGCCCCCCGGCGGCTCGGGCTCGGACGCCGTCGCCGGCGAGTCCCCCGAGGACTGGCGGCGCCGGCGGCGCGACGCCGCGGAGGAGAAGGGCCGCGCGCTCGAGCGCGCGAAGCGCGCGGAGTCGGCCGAGGCGGAGCGGGAGATCGCCCGGTTCGTGCGTGAGGCCCGGCGGCTGGGCGTCGACCCGCAGCCGCTGCGCGCCCGGGACTACGGGGGCCGCACGACGTACCGGACGCCCCTGACCGGCTGGTACCTGCGGTCCAACCGCTCCGTCGGCGTCGACGTCGAGGGCCGGTTCTACGTGCTCACCGTTCCCGGCGGCCTCGGCGCGCGCCTGCGTGGCCGCACCCCCGAGCCGTCGCCCCCGCCGCGTGTGCTCGGCGCGGGCGGGCGCGACGGGGAGTCGATCGACCTCGTCGACGCCCTGCGCGCGGTCCTCGACCGCGCGACCGGCTGAGCCGGCCCGGACGCAGCGGGGCCGGACGTCCTCAGTGCGCCGTCCTCAGCGCGCGCTGGCCCGGGCGACGAGGTCGGCGAGGGCGGCCGCGACGTCGTCGGGCGCCTCGACCGCGCTCAGGTGCCCCGCGCCGGGGACGATCCGCAGGTCGGCGGAGCGGTGCGCGACGACCATGTGCTCGGCCTCCGCGACGGGCGAGAGCACGTCCTCCTCGCCGACCACGACCGTCACCGGGCCCGGGAAGCCCTCGAGCACCCCGGTACGGTCGGGGCGGCGCGCCATCGCCCGCTGCGCCCACGCGACGGCCGAGGGCCGCTGCGCGCGGATCCACGACTCGAGCCGCGGCGTGAGCTCGTGCCGGCGCTCGGCGCTCGTCCGGCCGAGCAGGCTCGCGACCATCCCCATCACGGCGTCGGTGGAGCGCTCGTTCTCGACCTGGTGCGCGATCCGCTCCCGGTTGAGCCGGGCCTCGGACGGGTCCGCGTGCGACTTGGTGTCGACGAGCCCCAGCCCGGCGACCAGGCCGGGGTGACGCTCGGCGAGGGCCAGCGCGACGTAGCCGCCCATCGAGAGCCCGGCGACGACCGCCCGGTCGGACCCGGCGGCGCGCACGGCGCGGGCGACCGCGTCCGCGGAGGCCTCCAGGCTCGGCGTGCGCGGGCCGTCGGGGCTCGCCCCGAACCCGAACAGGTCGACGGCCAGCACCCCGAACCTCCCGGGCATCACCTCGGCGACGGGCCGCCACATCCGGTGGTCCACCGGGAACGCGTGGAGCAGCACCAGCGGCAGGCCGTGCCCGTCGCGCAGCGTGTGCACGGCGAGCCCGTCCTCGTGGCCGGGCGTCGCTCCTGAGGTGGCGGGCTTCCCGCTCGCGCTGGTCGTCATCGTCCTGCTCCTTCCCGTGAGGCGTCGTACGACTGCTGGTCGGTGGTCTCGGTGTCGGTGCCCGACGACGCCGCGCCGGCACCCGCCCACGTCGTGGGCAGCGGGGTGCTCACGTCCGGCGCGACGCGGGCGACGATCTCGTCGAGCACGCGGCGCACCGACGGCTCGCCCACCCACAGGTGCTTGGCGCCGTCGACGCCGACGACCTCCGCCTGGTGCACGCGGGCGAACCGCTCGCGCGCGGCCGCGGGGCGCAGGTAGTCGTCCTCCCCCGGCACCAGCGCGACCAGCGGCCTGCCGAAGGCGTCCCACCGGTCGAGGTCCGCGTCCCCCGCCCGGTGCAGCGGCGGGGACAGCAGGACCGCGCCGGCGACCGCCGGGTCGGCGCCGTGCATCAGCGCGAGCTCGGTGCCGAAGGACCAGCCCACGAGCCAGCGGTTCGGCAGGTCGCGGAACTCGGCCAGCTCGATCGCCGCCGCCACGTCGAACCGCTCGCCGTCGCCGCCGTCGAACGTGCCCTCGCTGGTCCCCCGCGGCGAAGCGGTCCCCCGTGTGTTGAACCGGAGGACGGCGACGTCCGCGAGCGCCGGGAGCCGCCACGCCGCCTTGCGCAGCACGTGGGAGTCCATGTATCCGCCGTGGGTGGGCAACGGGTGCAGCGTGATCAGGGTCGCGCGCGGCGGCCGGTCGGCCGGGAGGGCGAGCTCGCCGACGAGCGTCAGGCCGTCCGCGGTGTGCAGCTCGACGTCCTCGCGCCGCGCGGGGAGCACGGTCAGCGAGCGGACCTCGGTGATGGCGGGATCTGCGTCCTGCGCCGTCGACGTCGTCATCGTTCGAGCCTATCCCGGGCCCTCGACCGGCGGCGGGGCGCTACCGACGGCGGGGCGCTACCGCCGCCGGGAGCGTGCGGCCCAGCACGCGGAGTGCCAGTGGCGGCGGTCCTCGAGCGCGGACGCCGCGCCGAACATCGAGTCGTTCGCCCACGCCACGACGTGCGCGGTGTGCGGGCGCACGTCCTGCCGGCAGCCCGGGCACACGTACGACTTGTCCGAGCCGCGGACGCTCTGGACCGTCCAGTCGCCGTCGGGCGCGGACTCGGTCCGCCGGCCTCCCGTGGCCCGGTCGAGGTCGAGCGGGACGTGCTCGTCCCCCCAGGGACGACGGCGCGAGCGGCGCGAGGACGGCATGCCCCCATGGTCCCCCGCGCCCGGCGGCCGATCCAGCCGGCCGGTCTCGCCGGCCCGTCTCGCCGGCCGAGGACCGTCCAGACTGGCGCGTTAGGCTGACCCGGCCTGCCGACGGCACCGTGGCGCACCGCCGCGTCCCCACGACGAAGGAATTCTGTGAAGCACCGCACTCTCCGTGGCATCGCCGCGCTGACCATCAGCTCCGCGCTCCTCCTCGCCGGCTGCTCCGGCGGGTCGGACGACGCCGCGCCCTCGAAGACCGCGTCGGCGAGCGCGTCGCCGAGCGCCTCGGCCGCCGGCGCCGCCGTGAACGCGAACGCGGACGACGTGAAGAAGCTCGATGCCGTCAAGGTCAGCGGCCCGGGCGGCAAGGAGCCCAAGGTCTCCTTCGACGCTCCCCTGTCCGTCACCGGGCCCACGCTCACCGTCGCCTCGGAGGGCGACGGTGCGGAGCTCAAGGAGGGCATGCGGGTCTCGATGAACTACGTCTTCTACCAGGGCGCCGACGCGTCCCGGGTGCAGAGCACGTGGGACAAGGGTCAGAGCCCCGAGACCTTCAAGCTCGGCGACCCGCAGTACGAGCTCCTCAACGACACGTTCATCGGCCAGAAGGTCGGCGCGCGCCTCGTCTTCGCCAACCTCTCGCAGGGCCAGGACGGCAAGGAGACCACGGTGCTCAACGTCATCGAGATCTCCGACGCCGCCAAGCCGACCGACCGCACCCGCGCGACGGGCACCGCCGTCGAGCCGGCCGCCGGCCTGCCGAAGGTGACGCTCGGCAAGGACGGCAAGCCGAGCATCGACGTCCCCGAGGACTACAAGGCCCCCGACAAGCTCGTCGCACAGACGCTCATCAAGGGCGACGGCCCGAAGGTGACGGCCGACCAGTCCGTCACCGCGCACTACACGGGCTGGCTGCTGGACGGCACCCAGTTCGACTCCTCGTGGGACCGCGGCGAGCCGGCGGACTTCCCGCTCAACGGCGTGATCCAGGGTTGGAGCCAGGGGCTCGCGGGGCAGACCGTCGGCAGCCAGGTGCTGCTCGTGGTCCCGCCGGACCTCGGGTACGGCGACAAGGCGCAGGACAAGATCCCCGCGAACTCGACGCTCGTGTTCGTCGTCGACATCCTCGACGCCTACTGACCCGTCCTGACCCACGCACCACCACCCCGAAGGGCCCGGCCGCACGGCCGGGCCCTTCGGCGTCCGCGGCGCACGCGCACCCCCGAGCACCTAGGCTCGACGCCATGGACGAGCGGGAGATCCTCACCTGGGACACCTTCGGCAGGGCGGCGCGCGAGCTCGCGGAACAGGTCGTCGCGAGCGGCTTCGTGCCGGAGGTCGTCGTCGCGGTCGCGCGCGGCGGCCTCCTGCCGGGCGGCGCCGTCGCCTACGCGCTGGGCACCAAGGGCGTCGGGACGCTGAACGTCGAGTTCTACACCGACATCGGCCAGACCCTCGCGGACCCGCGGGTCCTGCCGCCGCTCATGGACACGTCCGAGCTCCCGGGCGCGCGCGTCCTGGTGGTCGACGACGTCGCCGACTCCGGTCGGACCCTTGCCCTGGTCATGGAGATGCTCGCCACACAGGGCGCCGAGGCGCGGTCCGCGGTGCTCTACACCAAGCCCCGATCGATCGTCCGGCCGGACTACTCGTGGCGCAACACCGACCTGTGGATCACCTTCCCGTGGTCCGCCGAGCCGCCCGTGCCCGGCGCCCCGGGGACCTCCGCCGAGTAGCGACGCCACCGCCGACCTCCCACCGACCCGCAGCCGACCTCCGCTTGACCCGGAGCCCTCCCGGGCCCTCGACGGGCCGTCAGCCGGGCGCCTCCCGGCCCGGCGGCCGTGCGCCGCGGCGCGTCGTAGGGTGGATCTCGCGGGTGGGGTGCCGCCGCCGTCGCCGGCCTCCCTGCGCCACGAGCCCCGCACGTCCGCACCCGTGGCCCACCCGGCCGCCCCGCGCGACGAGTCACCGATGATGCAAACGGAGTCCCACCATGCACCGCAAGTCCCTGTCCGTCGTGCTCGCCTCCGGCCTGGCCGTCGCCGCCCTCGCCGGCTGCTCGTCCTCCGACGACGACGCGTCCTCGGACGCGTCCTCGTCCGCCGCCGCGCCCAGCTCCCCTGCCGTCGTCAAGAACACCGAGTACCGGTCGATCGACGACTTCAAGGACGCCGTGGTCGCCGCGGGTCTGACCTGCGACGACTGGACCACGACCGACGCGACCGAGCCCGCCTGGCAGACCGGCACGTGCGACGGGGACGTCACGCTGACGCTCTACGCGTCGCAGGAGAACAAGGACGCCGACGCCGCGACCGCACGCAAGGACAGCTCCGTCGCCGTCCTCGTGGGCCCGAACTGGACCGTCGTCGGCTCCGCGGACGACGTCGACGCCGTCGCGCCGAAGCTCGGCGGGTCGACGGAGCCGACGGCGGCCGCGACCCCCGCCTCCTGACGCACGCCCCCCGGGGCGCACGCCGCCCGGGGCGCACGCCGCCGCCCTGGAGGACGCGGACGACCCCCGTCACCGGCTCCCAGCGGGAGCGGCGACGGGGGTCGTCGTGCGTACGGCGGCGAGCTCGGGGCTCAGAAGTCCCAGTCGTCGTCCTCGGTGTGCACGGCCTTGCCGATGACGTACGACGAGCCGGACCCCGAGAAGAAGTCGTGGTTCTCGTCGGCGTTCGGGGACAGCGCCGAGAGGATCGCCGGGTTGACGTCCGTCTCGTCCTTGGGGAAGAGCGCCTCGTAGCCCAGGTTCATCAGGGCCTTGTTGGCGTTGTACCGCAGGAACTTCTTGACGTCCTCGGTGAGGCCGACGCCGTCGTAGAGGTCCTCGGTGTACTGGACCTCGTTGTCGTACAGCTCGAAGAGGAGCTCGAACGTGTAGCCCTTGAGCTCGTCGCGCTCGGCCTCCGACAGCTTCTCGAGCCCCTTCTGATACTTGTAGCCGATGTAGTACCCGTGCACGGCCTCGTCGCGGATGATCAGGCGGATGACGTCGGCCGTGTTGGTGAGCTTGGCGCGGCTCGACCAGTACATCGGCAGGTAGAAGCCCGAGTAGAACAGGAACGACTCGAGCAGGGTCGAGGCGACCTTGCGCTTGAGCGGCGAGTCGCCCTTGTAGTACTTCATGACGATCTCGGCCTTGCGCTGGAGGTTCTCGTTCTCCTCCGACCAGCGGAACGCCTCGTCGATGTCCTGCGTCGAGCAGAGCGTCGAGAAGATCGAGGAGTAGCTCTTCGCGTGCACCGACTCCATGAACGCGATGTTCGTGTAGACGGCCTCCTCGTGCGGGGTGATCGCGTCGGGGATGAGGCTCACCGCGCCGACCGTGCCCTGGATGGTGTCGAGCAGCGTCAGGCCGGTGAAGACGCGCATCGTGAGCGTCTTCTCCTCCTCCGTCAGCGTGTGCCACGAGGGGATGTCGTTCGAGACGGGGACCTTCTCGGGCAGCCAGAAGTTGCCCGTCAGCCGGTCCCAGACCTCGGCATCCTTCTCGTCCGGGACCCGGTTCCAGTTGATCGCCTGGACGCGATCGATGAGCTTGAGCTTGCCGGTGGGTGACATGGATGTCTTCTCTCGAGCGGTGCGTGCGGTCGGGGTCGGGAGGCGTTCGGGGGCGGGCGCTACAGCATGCAGCTGACGCAGTTCTCGACCTCGGTCCCCTCGAGGGCCATCTGGCGCACGCGGATGTAGTAGAGCGTCTTGATGCCCTTGCGCCAGGCGTAGATCTGCGCCTGGTTGACCTCGCGGGTCGTGGCGGTGTCCTTGAAGAACAGCGTCAGGCTGAGCCCCTGGTCGACGTGCTGCGTGGCCTCCGCGTACGTGTCGATGATCTTCTTCCAGCCGATCTCGTACGCGTCGTCGTAGTACTCGAGGTTGTCGTTCGTCAGGTAGGGCGCCGGGTAGTAGACGCGCCCGATCTTGCCCTCCTTGCGGATCTCGACCTTCGCCGCGACCGGGTGGATCGACGACGTCGAGTTGTTGATGTACGAGATCGACCCGGTCGGCGGGACGGCCTGCAGGTTCTGGTTGTACAGCCCGTGCTCCTGGACCGACGCCTTCAGCGCGCGCCAGTCCTCCTGCGTCGGCACGTGGACCCCGGACCGCGCGAAGAGGTCGGCGACCTCGGACGTGCGCGGCGCCCACTCCTTGTCCGTGTACTTGTCGAAGTACTCCCCCGACGCGTACTTCGACGCCTCGAAGTTGTGGAACCGCGTGCCCCGCTCGATCGCGAGCCGGTTCGACGCGGCGACCGCGTGGTAGGCGATCGTGTAGAAGTAGATGTTCGTGAAGTCCAGGCCCGCCTCGGACCCGTAGTGCACCCGCTCGCGCGCCAGGTAGCCGTGCAGGTTCATCTGCCCGAGCCCGATCGCGTGGCCCAGGTCGTTCGCCCGGCGGATGGACGGGACCGAGTCGATGCTCGTCTGGTCGGCCACCGCGGTCAGCGCGCGGATCGCGACGTCGACCGTCTTGGCGAGGTCCGGGGAGTCCATCGCCTTGGCGATGTTGAGCGAGCCGAGGTTGCACGAGATGTCGCGACCGACGTGCTCGTAGGACAGGTCGTCCGCGTAGGTGGACGGCGTCGAGACCTGGAGGATCTCCGAGCACAGGTTCGAGTGGGTGACCTTGCCCGCCACGGGGTTGGCCCGGTTCACCGTGTCCTCGAACATGATGTACGGGTAGCCGGACTCGAACTGGAGCTCGGCGAGGGTCTGGAAGAAGTGCCGCGCGTTGATCTTGGTCTTGGTGATGCGCGCGTCGTCGACCATCTCCTGGTACTTCTCGGTCACGGAGATGTCGGCGAACGGGACGCCGTAGATCCGCTCGACGTCGTACGGCGAGAACAGGTACATGTCCTCGTTCTTCTTCGCGAGCTCGAACGTGACGTCCGGGATGACGACGCCGAGCGAGAGGGTCTTGATGCGGATCTTCTCGTCCGCGTTCTCCCGCTTGGTGTCGAGGAACCGCATGATGTCGGGGTGGTGGGCGTTGAGGTACACCGCACCGGCGCCCTGGCGCGCACCGAGCTGGTTCGCGTAGGAGAAGGAGTCCTCGAGCAGCTTCATGACGGGGATGACGCCCGACGACTGGTTCTGGATCTTCTTGATCGGGGCGCCGTGCTCGCGCACGTTGCTCAGCAGCAGCGCCACGCCGCCGCCCCGCTTGGAGAGCTGCAGGGCGGAGTTGATCCCGCGCGCGATCGACTCCATGTTGTCCTCGATGCGCAGCAGGAAGCACGAGACCGGCTCGCCGCGCTGCTTCTTGCCGGCGTTGAGGAACGTCGGCGTCGCCGGCTGCAGCCGGCCGGAGATGATCTCCTCGACGATGTCGAGCGCGAACTGCTCCGCGCCGGCGGCCAGCGTCAGGGCGACCATGCACACCCGGTCCTCGAAGCGCTCGAGGTAGCGCTTGCCGTCGAACGTCTTGAGCGTGTAGCTCGTGTAGTACTTGAAGGCGCCGAGGAACGTGTCGAACCGGAACTTCTTCGAGTAGGCGAACTCGAACAGCGACCGCACGAACGCCCGGTCGTACCTCTCGAGGACCTCGGGCTCGTAGTAGTCGTTCTCGACCAGGTAGTCGAGCTTCTCGTCGAGGTCGTGGAAGAACACGGTGTTCTGGTTGACGTGCTGGCGGAAGTACTGATGGGCCGCCTCGCGGTCCTTCTCGAACTGGATGCCGCCGTCGGGGCCGTAGAGGTTCAGCATCGCGTTCAGCGAGTGGTAGTCCATCTCGGTGCCCGCGAGGGTGACCGTGGGTGCCGCGCTCACGCCGGTATCCGTGACTGTCGTTGCCAAAATCGTCCCATTCCGTCGCGGACGCGTCTGACGTCCTCGGCTGTGCCCAGTAGTTCGAATGCGTAGAGGTACGGGACGTCGCACTTCGCGGCGATGATGTCTCCCGCCACGCAGTACGTGCTCCCGAAGTTGGTGTTCCCCGCGGCGATCACGCCGCGGATCAACGACCGGTTGTGTGCGTCGTTCAAGAACTTGACGACCTGGCGGGGCACCGCCCCGCCCTCGGAGCCGCTCCCGTAGGTCGGCACCACCAGGACGTAGGGCTCCTCGACTCTGAGGTGCTCGTCCGTGGGCCGCAGCGGGATCCGGTGCACCGACAGGCCGAGGTCCGCGAGGCGGAGCCGCTCGACGAACCGGTGGGTGTTCTCCGACGCGCTCGAGAAGTAGACGACCGATGCCATGGCCCCACCTCGCTCACCGCGCCGGCGCTCGCTCCCGGTGCTGCTCGTCCCCTGCTGTCCTGCGCCCTGCATGTCGTGCCGCTGGTCGCCGGTCGCGCCGCTCAGACCACGGCGCGACCGACGGCGTCAGGCGACGACGTCGGCCGTACGTGCGGCGAGCGCGCTGATCTGGTCGGGCCGGAAGCCCGACCAGTGCGTGTCGTCCGCGACGACGACGGGCGCCTGGAGGTAGCCGAGCCCGCGGACGAGCTCGAGCGCCTCGGCGTCCTGGCTGATGTCGACGACCGTGTAGTCGACGCCCTTCTTGTCGAGGGCCCGGTACGTCGCGTCGCACTGGACGCAGGCCGGCTTGCTGTAGACCGTGACGTTCATCGGTGACTCCTCGTCGCTCTGGGCTGATCGGGTGGTCGGACGAGGCGAGAAGAACGCTCTGACCTCGAAGGACACGGGTGGAACTACGTCTGTGTGATTCACCGGAGGATGGTCGACCCCCTGGCGAAAACCACTATACCTAGTGCCTGCCGTCGCGCCACAGCACTACATGTCGTGGCGAGCGTGATTCTCGGTACACGCGCCCACCTCCCCGGGACGCCCCTCCCGGCCCGTCAGAACATGCTGTCACGAGCCTCTGACACCCGGCCGTGCACCGCTGCGTCCACCGCACCGCGGACGCCTCCGGCCCGCGATCTCGCGCCCTCGCGGCGGCCTTCCACAGGGTGTGCGCGGCCCGCGTCCACACCCTGTGCGCAGCCGGGCGGAGCCCCCGGACGGGCCGTCGCGGGGTGCCGAGAGGTCCCCGTGGCGAGGGTGCGAAGCGGGCATCCCGGGCGCGCGGGGGCCGTGAGATCCGTCTCCGTGCCCGGCGTGTCGCGGCGGTGCGGCGTGTCGCGGCCCCGCCGCGACACGGATCACTCCCCGCGCGTGATCGGGGGCAGCGAGCCCGTGCGGACGAGCTCGCGGTACCAGTACGCCGAGTCCTTCCACGTGCGCGCCTGGGTCTCGTAGTCCACGCGGATGATCCCGAACCGCCGCCCGTACCCGTAGCCCCACTCGAAGTTGTCCAGCAGCGACCACGCGAAGTACCCGCGGACGTCGGCCCCGGCGTCGACCGCCGCACCGACCGCCTCGATGTGGTCGTTCAGGTAGGCGACGCGGCGCGGGTCGTGGACCCGGCCGTCGTCGGACACCTCGTCGTCGAAGGCGGCGCCGTTCTCCGTGACCATCAGCGGCTGGTCCGGGTACGCCGCGGCGACGGAGCACAGCAGCTCGGTCATGCCCGCCGGCTCGATGTTCCAGCCCATCGCGGTGTACGGGCCGGGCTGCTGCACGAACTCGACGTCGGCGGCCCCGACCCACGGGCTCGACGCGGAGGCGCCGTGACCGTCGTTCTCCTGCCGCTGCCCGTCCCCCGTGAAGCGGCGCACCTTCGCCGTGGAGTAGTAGTTGATACCCAGCACGTCGAGCGGCTGCCGGGCGATCTCGAGGTCACCCTCGCGCACGAACGACCAGTCGCTCACGTCCGCGGTGTCCGCGAGCAGGTCGTCGGGGTAGGCACCGTCCAGCATCGGGCCGAGGAACGCGCGGTTCGCCAGGGCGTCGATCTGGCGGACGGCGTCCACGTCGTCGTCGGAGGAGGGGTCGTCGGGACGCACGACGTGCAGGTTGAGCGTGACCGAGAGCCTCGCCGACGCGCCGAGCTCCTCGCGGACGGCCCGGCACGCGAGACCGTGCGCGAGGTTGAGGTGGTGCACGGCCGCGAGGGCGGCGGCCGGCTCCGTGCGGCCCGGGGCGTGCACGCCCGAGGCGTAGCCCAGATAGGCGGAGCACCACGGCTCGTTGAGCGTCGTCCACACGTCGATCCGGTCGCCCAGCTCGCGCGCCATGCGCCGCGCGTACTCGGCGAACGCGTGCGCGGTCGCGCGGTTCGCCCAGCCGCCGGCGTCCTCGAGCTCCTGCGGCAGGTCCCAGTGGTAGAGCGTCGCGACCGGCCGCACGCCGGCCTCGACCAGCGCGTCGACCAGGCGGGAGTAGAAGGCGATGCCCTCCTCGTCGAACGCGCCCGAGCCGCCGGGCTGCACCCGGGGCCACGAGATCGAGAAGCGGTAGGCGTCGAGCCCGAGGTCCTCGATGTGCCCGACGTCCTCCTGCCAGCGGTGGAAGTGGTCGTCGGCGACGTCTCCGGTGTCCCCGTTCAGCGTGCGACCCGGGGTGTGGGAGAAGGTGTCCCAGATCGAGGGGCCGCGGGCACCCTCGGTGGCCGCACCCTCGATCTGGTACGCGGCGGTCGCCGACCCCCACCAGAAGCCCTCGGGGAAGGTGCGTCCCGCGGTGGCGGTGGTCGGTGCTGCGGTGGCGTCGTTGCTCACGGTGCTCCTTGGTGCCGGTCGGGGCGGACGACGGCGCGCCGCCCGGGTTCGACGACCCGTGGGAGCGTTCCCACGAATCGATTCGACAGCCTAGCGGACTTCCCGTTCGAGCACGTAGTCGTGCGCCTGCGGCCACGGCCCGCCGGGGCCGAACCACTCGGCCCGGTACGTCCGCACCCGCCGCCACCCGCGGCGTTCGTAGAGCCGGACGGCGTCGAGGTTGTGCGCCACCACGGTGAGCACGAGACGGTCCCCCGCCCCGGCGGCCGCCGCCTCCGCGACGTCCAGCAGCGCCGTCGCGCACCCGGTCCCACGGGCGGCGGGGCCGACGAAGAACCGGGTCACCTCGGCCTCCTGCGCACCGCGCGGCGCCAGCGCGACGTGCCCGACGACGGCGCCGTCGAGCTCGGCGACCCATGCGTGCGCGTGCGTGTGCGCGTCGCCGAGGACCCACTGCGCGCGCACGTTCCCCGGTCGCACGGGATAGGCGTCGAGCGCCTGCACCTGCGCCAGCACGGCGACGAGCGGGTCGACGTCGTCCGCGGCGCGCCGGCGCACCGACACCCGGCGGCTGCTCACGAGCCGGCGCCCCCGACACCCTGGACCGGCGCGCCGGCGCGCAGCACCCCCAGCGGGCGCAGGTCTGCGTCGGTCACGACGACGTCCGCCCGCCGGCCCGCCTCGAGCGCGCCCACGTCCTCGAGCCCGAGCACGCCGGCCGGCACGAGCGATGCCGAGCGGACCGCCTCGACGAGCGGGACGCCCGCGGCGACCGTCTCGCGCACCACGTCGAGCAGGTGATACGTCCCCCCGGCGATCGATCCGCCGTCGGCCAGGCGCGCGACCCCGCCCTCGACCCGCACCCGGACCGGCCCGAGCGCGTACTCGCCGTCCGCCATGCCCGCCGCCGCCATCGCGTCGGTGACGAGCGCGACGTTCTCCGCGCCGACCGTCGCCATCACCGACCGCACCGTGGCGTGGGCGAGGTGCGTCCCGTCGGCGACCAGCTCGAGGACCAGCTCCCCGCGCGCCGCGGCCGCGAGGCACGCGGCCACGGGCCCGGGCTCGCGATGGTGCAGCGGGCGCATGCCGTTGAACAGGTGCGTCGCGGTGGGCCGCACGCCCCGCACCGCCGCGCCGGACGCGGCGAGCGCGGTGCGCGCGGACCCGATGGCGACCTCGGTCTGCTCGGTGCTCGCGTCGGTGTGCCCGATCGAGGGCACCGCGCCCGCCGCGGCGAGGGCGGCGATCACGCCGTCGACGACACCGGGCACCTCCGGCGCCACGGTCATCGTGCGCAGGGTGCCGCGCGCCGCGCGGGCGACCTCGGCGACCAGGTCGGCGTCACCGTCGAGCATGTCGGCGGGGTTCTGCGCGCCGCAGCGCGCCGGGGACAGGAACGGCCCCTCGAGGTGCAGCCCGGCGATCTCGCCCGCCTCCGCGAGCCCCGCGAGCGTCGCGACGCGGGACAGCAGCGTCGCGCGGTCGGCGGTCACGAGGGAGGCGAGCAGGGTGGTCGTCCCGTGCCGCAGGTGCTCGCGCACGGCGACGCGCGCCTCGTCGGCCGTGGCGGCGTCGGGGAACGACGCTCCCCCGCCCCCGTGGTCGTGCAGGTCCACCAGCCCGGGCAGCAGCGTCGTCCCGCCTGCCGGAGCGGCCGCGCCGGCCACGGCCTGCGCCCAGCGCGAGCCGGCGGCGTCGGCGACGGTCCCGACGAACGCGAGCCGGTCCCCCTCGACGACGACGACGCCGTCGGGCACCAGCGCGGACGGGGTGACGACGCGTCCGCGCAGGACGGTCGGCGGAACCTGCTCGGTCGCTCGGGACGGCGCACGATCGCTCATGACGTCATTGTCGCGCATTCGTACACCGTGCGCGCAAACTCCGACCGGAACCGCGGTCCGGTCGGTCAGAACAGCCGGGAGTCGACGTCGTCCACGCCGCGCATCGCGTCGTAGTCGAGCAGGAGGCAGCCGATGCCGCGGTCCGTGGCCAGGACCCGCGCCTGCGGCTTGATCTCCTGCGCGGCGAACACACCGCGGACCGGCGCGAGGTGCGGGTCGCGGTTCATCAGCTCGAGGTAGCGGGTCAGCTGTTCGACCCCGTCGATGTCGCCGCGGCGCTTGATCTCGATCGCCACGGAGCCCCCCGCCGGGTCCTTCGCGAGGATGTCGACCGGCCCGATGGCCGTCATGTACTCGCGCCGCACGAGCGTGTGCCCGTCGCCGAGCAGGCCGATCTGCGCGGCGAGCAGCTCCTGCAGGTGCGCCTCGACACCGTCCTTGATCAGGCCGGGGTCCACGCCGAGATCGTGGCTGGAGTCGTGGAACACCTCGTGCAGCTCGATCTCGAGCCGGTCGTCGCTCTTGCGGTGCTGCACCGCCCACACCTCGCTCACGCCGCGCTCGCGCTGGGCGTCGTCGGGCTCGGACACCGCCGTGGCGCACGGGGGGCTCATCCAGTTCAGCGGCTTGTACGAGCCGCCGTCGGAGTGCAGCAGCACGCTGCCGTCCGCCTTGACGACGATCAGCCGCCGGGCGAGGGGAAGGTGGGCCGAGAGGCGCCCGGTGTACCGGGCCGAGCACTGCGCGACGACGAGACGCATCGAGCCTTCGAACCTCCAACAGTCTGCGGCCCGGGAGGGCCAGGGTCAGACGACCGTACCCGGGTTGGTCGGTGCGGCCTCGAGCCACGAGGTCAGGCCCGCATAGGCGTCCGGGGTCATGGTCAGCTCCAGGGCCGCCGCCCCGCACCGCGCGTGCACCACGTACACGTCCGGCCCGCCGGGGTCGGCCACCGGCTCGCGACCGTCGACCACCAGCGCGGAGCGCGGCCAGCTCGCCGCGGGCCGGAACGAGACCGACCAGTAGCGCCACCAGTCGATCCGGCCGGCGCCGTAGACCGCGACCCCCGTGGTCGTCGCGGACCGTCCGGGCAGGCGGACGCCGCAGTCGAACGAGCCGATGCGCCGCGTGAGCCCGCGCAGCCGGACCACCCCGAGCGCGAGCACCGCGATCAGGACCGCGACCGCCGCCACGGCGGCGACCGCGAACCAGACGGCGACCGTCACGTCCCTGACCTGCAGGCTCTCAGCGGGACGCCGCGTCCGCGTGGACGACGTCGATCGTGTCCGCGACGATCGTGACCTGGTTGTCGTCCATCGAGATGAAGCCGTCCGCGACGATGGTCGCGGTGACGACGCCGCCGCCGTCGACCGGGGTGATGCGCACGTCACCGGGGCTCAGCACCGCGAGCAGCGGCGAGTGGCCCGCGAGCAGGCCGATGGAGCCGCCCGCGGAGGGCGCGCTGACGAGGCGCGCCTCGCCGGACCAGATCTTGCGGTCCGCCGAGACGACGTCGACGTTCATGTGTGCCACTGCGTACTCCTAGGGTGCGAGAGGCCGGACGGGTGACCGGGTCCGTCGTGCCGCGCCCCCGGTGCGGGGGCGCGGCGCGAGGAAGACCTCAGGCCCCGTACTCCTTCTGGATGCGGGCCCAGTTGCGCTCGAGGTCCTCGAGGCCACCGATGTTGAAGAAGGCCTGCTCGGAGATGTGGTCGAACTCGCCGTCCGCGATCTTCGTGAACGCCTCGATCGTCTCCGACAGCGGCACGGTCGAGCCGACGACGCCGGTGAACTTCTCCGCCATGTACGTGTTCTGCGAGAGGAACTGCTGGATGCGCCGCGCGCGCGCGACGACCGTCTTGTCCTCCTCCGAGAGCTCGTCGACACCGAGGATGGCGATGATGTCCTGGAGCTCCTTGTTGCGCTGCAGGATCGACTTCACCCGGGTCGCCGTCGCGTAGTGGTCCTGGCCCACGTAGCGCGGGTCGAGGATGCGCGAGGTCGAGGACAGCGGGTCGACCGCCGGGTACAGACCCTTCGAGGCGATCTCTCGCGACAGCTCGGTCGTCGCGTCGAGGTGCGCGAACGTCGTCGCCGGGGCCGGGTCCGTGTAGTCGTCCGCCGGCACGTAGATCGCCTGCAGCGAGGTGATCGAGTGGCCGCGCGTCGACGTGATGCGCTCCTGGAGGAGACCCATCTCGTCGGCCAGGTTCGGCTGGTAGCCCACGGCGGACGGCATGCGGCCGAGCAGCGTGGAGACCTCGGAGCCGGCCTGCGTGAAGCGGAAGATGTTGTCGATGAAGAGCAGCACGTCCTGCTTCTGCACGTCGCGGAAGTACTCCGCCATGGTCAGCGCCGACAGGGCGACGCGCAGGCGCGTGCCCGGCGGCTCGTCCATCTGGCCGAAGACGAGGGCCGTCTTGTCGAAGACGCCGGCCTCGTCCATCTCGACGATCAGGTCGTTGCCCTCGCGCGTGCGCTCCCCGACACCGGCGAACACCGACACGCCGCCGTGGTTCTGGGCGACGCGCTGGATCATCTCCTGGATGAGGACGGTCTTGCCGACGCCCGCACCGCCGAAGAGACCGATTTTCCCGCCCTGCACGTACGGCGTGAGCAGGTCGATGACCTTGATGCCGGTCTCGAACATCGTCGTCTTCGACTCGAGCTGGTCGAAGGCCGGCGGCTGGCGGTGGATCGGCCAGCGCTCGGTGACCTCGAACTTCTCGCCCTCGGTGAGGTTGAGCACCTCACCGGTGACGTCGAAGACGTGGCCCTTGGTGATGTCCCCGACGGGGACGCTCAGCGGCGCACCCGTGTCGGTGACGGCCGCGCCGCGGACGAGGCCGTCGGTCGGCTTCAGCGCGATCGCACGGACGAGCGAGTCGCCGAGGTGCTGGGCGACCTCGAGCTTGAGCGTGAAGGTCTCCTCGCCCTCGCCCTGGCCCGACAGGTCGATCTCGACGGTGAGCGCGTTGTAGATGTCGGGGATCGCGTCCTCAGGGAACTCGATGTCCACGACAGGGCCGATCACGCGCGCGACACGGCCCACGCCGGGTCCGCTCTGGTGCTCGACCTGGGCTTCCACGGTGGTGGCGGTCATTTCTGGCCTCGCTTCGAAGGGCCGGAGACGACTCCGGCGGTTGCAGTGCTGGGCTTGGTGGTGCTGTGGCTCAGGGGTCCTGGGTGGCTCATGCTGCGCGAGCCCCTCACGCCGACGCGAGCGCGTCGGCGCCCGAGACGATCTCGGAGATCTCCTGGGTGATGTCCGCCTGACGAGCCTGGTTCGCCAGACGGGTGTAGTTGCGGATCAGGTCCTCGGCGTTGTCCACCGCGGTGTGCATCGCCCGCTGGCGCGCCGCGAGCTCGGAGGCCGCCGCCTCGAGCATGCAGCTGAAGATCCGGCTGCGCACGTACTTCGGCAGCAGCGAGTCGAGGACGTCCTCGACCGACGGCTCGAAGTCGTACAGCGGCGGGATCTCACCCTCGGTGGTCTCGGAGACGCCGTCGACGATCTCGAGCGGCAGCAGCCGGACCACCCGGGCACGCTGGGTGACCATGTTGACGAACTGCGTGTAGACGAGGTGCAGCTCGGCGACCCCGCCCTCCGACGCCTCCGCCCGGAAGGCGCCCACGAGCGTGTCCGCGATCTCCCCCGCGGTCCGCGACTGCGGGGCGTCCGAACCCTCGGCCCAGGAGCCGGCGACCTCGCGCCCGCGGAACCGGAAGTACGAGATGGCGCGGCGGCCGGACGCGTAGACGTCGACCTCCTTGCCCTCGGAGACCAGCTGCTCCACGTGGCGCTCCGCCGCGCGGATGATCGAGGCCGAGTAGGCCCCGGCCATCCCGCGGTCGGAGGCGATGACCAGCACGGCGACACGGTTGGTGTCGGTGCGCTGGGTCAGCAGCGGGTGCGACGCGTTCGAGTGCGTCGCCACCGCCGACACCGCGCGGGTGATCGCGTCGGAGTACGGGGACGCCGCGGTCGTCAGGTTCCGCGCCTTGCCGATGCGGGACGCCGCGATGAGCTCCTGGGCGCGGAACATCTTCTTCAGCGACTGCGTCGACTTGATGCGCTGCTTGTAGACGCGCTGCGATCCGGCCATCGTCAGGCCTTCTTCTTGCGGACGATCTGCTCCTGCTCGACGTCGACCGGCTCCTCGTCGTCCCCGCCGACCAGCGGCGTGTCGTCCGACTTGAGGAACCCGGTCCGGAACGCGTCGACCGCGTCCGACAGCGCCGACTCGGTCGCCTCCTCGAGCTTGCCCGTCGAGGCGATCGTCGAGAGCACGTCCGTGTTGCGGCGCAGGTGGTCGAGCAGCTCCGACTCGAACCGGCGCACGTCCTCCACCGGGACGTCGTCCAGCTTGCCCTTGGTGCCGGCCCAGATGGACGCGACCTGGTCCTCGACCGGGTACGGCGTGTACTGGCCCTGCTTGAGGAGCTCCATCAGGACCGCGCCACGGGCGAGCTGCCCGCGCGACGCGGCGTCGAGGTCGGACGCGAACATCGCGAACGCCTCGAGCGAACGGAACTGCGCGAGGTCGAGCTTCAGCGTGCCGGAGACCTTCTTCATGGCCTTGACCTGCGCCGCGCCACCGACGCGGGAGACCGAGATGCCGACGTCGACCGCGGGTCGCTGGTCGGCGTTGAAGAGGTCCGACTGCAGGAAGATCTGCCCGTCGGTGATCGAGATGACGTTCGTCGGGATGTACGCCGAGACGTCGTTCGCCTTGGTCTCGATGACCGGGAGCCCCGTCATCGAGCCGCCGCCGAGCGCGTCCGAGAGCTTCGCACAACGCTCGAGCAGGCGGGAGTGCAGGTAGAAGACGTCGCCCGGGTAGGCCTCGCGGCCCGGCGGACGGCGCAGCAGCAGCGAGACGGCACGGTAGGCCTCCGCCTGCTTCGACAGGTCGTCGAACACGATCAGGACGTGCTTGCCGCCGTACATCCAGTGCTGGCCGATGGCCGAGCCCGTGTAGGGCGCGAGGTACTTGAACCCGGCCGAGTCGGAGGCCGGGGACGCGACGATCGTCGTGTACTCGAGAGCGCCGGCCTCCTCGAGGGCGCCGCGCACCGAGGCGATCGTCGAGCCCTTCTGGCCCACCGCGACGTAGATGCAGCGGACCTGCTTGTCGGGGTCGCCCGACTCCCAGTTCGCCTTCTGGTTGATGATCGTGTCGATCGCGATCGCCGTCTTGCCCGTCTGGCGGTCGCCGATGATGAGCTGACGCTGGCCGCGCCCGATCGGGATCATCGAGTCGATGGCCTTGAGGCCCGTCTGCAGGGGCTCGTCGACCGACTTGCGGTCCATCACGCCCGGGGCCTGGAGCTCGAGGGCGCGGCGGCCCTCGGTCGTCAGCTCGCCGAGCCCGTCGATCGGGTTGCCGAGCGGGTCGACGACGCGACCGAGGTACCCGTCACCGACCGGGACGGAGAGGACCTCGCCCGTGCGGCGGACCTCCTGACCCTCCTCGATGCCGTCGAACTCACCGAGGACGACCACGCCGATCTGGCGCACGTCGAGGTTCAGCGCGAGACCCAGGGTCCCGTCCTCGAACCGGAGCAGCTCGTTCGCCATCGCGCCCGGGAGGCCCTCGACCTGGGCGATGCCGTCGGCGGCCATGCTGACCCGGCCCACCTCCTCGGACACGGCGCCCTCGGGCTCGTAGGACTTCACGAAGCTGTCCAGCGCGGCCCGGATCTCGTCCGGCCGGATCGTCAGCTCAGCCATTGCATTTCTCCTGTCGTGGCCGCGTTCCGCGGTCGAAGTTCTCTGTCGTGGCGCCGGTACGGACCGGCCCCTGCCGGATGGCCGGCGTGGTCATCCGGCGAGTCGTCGCCGCGCGTCGGCGAGCCGTGCGAGGACCGTCGTGTCGATCACGTCGGCCCCCACCTGGATCCGCAGCCCGCCCAGCGTCGCGGGGTCGACCGACACGTTGAGCTGCACCGGGCGGCCGTAGGCGCGCTCGAGGAGCGCACCGAGCCGTTCCAGCTGCTGCGAGCTCGGCGGCACCGCCGCCGCGACGCTCGCGACCAGGCGGTTCCTGCGCTCGGCCGCGATGTCGGCGACCTGCAGCAGCGCGGCGACGAAGCGCCGCCCGCGCAGGTCCCGCGTCGCGTGCCGCGCCAGCACGCCGGTGGCGGCGTCGGCGCGACCGGCGAGGAGCCCGTCGACCAGGTCGGTCCGCCGCTGCGGGTCCGTCCGTGCGTCGGAGAGCGCCTGGCGCGCGTCGCGCTGGCCCTCCAGCGCGCGCGTGAGCCGGAAGATCTCGTCCTCGACGGTCTCCAGGGCGTCGCGCGACTGCGCCGCCGAGAGCACGGCGTCGAAGCCGAGCAGCTCCACGGCGTCCGCCAGGTCCTGCTCGCTCGACCAGCGTGAGCGGACGAGACCTGCCAGCAGGTCCACGACCCGCCCGTCGAAGCCGTTCGACAGGATGCCCGTGACGAGCTGCGCCTTGTCCTCACCGGAACGCGAGGGGTCGGCGAGGGAGCGGCGGAGCGTCGCGGAGCCGTCGAGGGCGCGGGTCACGGTGAACAGCTGTTCGCCGATCTCGGTCCCCTCGGCCCCGGCGTCCCGCAGGACCGGGTCGAACCGTTCACGTGCCTGGTCGAGAGAGGCACCGCTCGTCCCGCGCATCAGCCCTCCTGACCGTTCGTTCCCGAGGCTGCCGACGTGGTGCCGGCGTGCTCGAGCTGGTCGAGGAAGCGGTCCACGACACGCGACTGGCGCGCGGCGTCCTCGAGGGACTCCCCGACGATCTTCGAGGCGAGCTCGGTGGCCAGCGAGCCGACCTCCGAGCGCAGGGAGACGGCGGCCTGCTGGCGTTCCGCCTCGATCTGGCGGTGCGCGGTCTCGACGATGCGCGAGGCGTCGTCACTGGCCTTGGCGCGCAGGTCCGCGACGATCGCACCACCCTCGGTGCGCGCCTCCTCGCGGATCTTGGCGGCCTCCTCGCGGGCCTCCTGCAGCTGCTGGTGGTACTCGGCCAGCGCGGCGGCGGCCTCGGCCTGCGCCGTCTCCGCCTGGGCGAGCCCACCCTCGATCTTCTCGGTCCGCTCGTCGAGGACAGCCTGGAACTTGGGCAGGACGTAGCGCATGAAGACGACACCGACGACGACGACGATCACGAATGACCAGACGATGTCGTAGGTCTCGGGCAGCAGCGGGTTCTGCTCCGTCTCCTCGGCGAGGACGACGCTGTGAGCGGCGGTGATCAACTGAGCGGCGATCACTAGAAGATGAACGGGGTGACGAGGCCGAGAAGGCCGAACACCTCGATGAAGGCCAGGCCGATGAACATGGTGGAGCGCAGCTGGCCGGACATCTCCGGCTGGCGGGCCATGCCCTCGATCGTCTTGCCGAACAGGATGCCGAGACCGATACCGGGGCCGATGGCGGCGAGGCCGTACCCGATCACAGCGAGGTTACCGGTGATGTCCACTGGTGGTCGTTCCTTTCATCAGCGCGCCCGGTGGCGCGTCGGGGGTGTTAGCGGTGACCCGGCGGTCGGTGTCCCCGCGGTGGTGAAGGACGGTGGATCAGTGCTCCGCTTCCACCGACATCTGGATGTACACGGCGGTGAGGATCGCGAAGACGTAGGCCTGCAGCGCGGCGACGAACGCCTCCAGCAGGAAGAAGGCGAAGCCGCCCGCGAGGGTGACCACTCCGGCCACCTTGATCGCGCCGGACGCCTCGAAGAAGAGGTAGGACGTGGCGGCGAAGCAGAGGGCGAGCAGCAGGTGCCCGGCGAGCATGTTCGCGAAGAGCCGGATGACCAGCGTGGCGGGCCGCAGCAGGAAGACCTGCAGGAACTCGACCGGCGTCAGCAGGAGGTAGAGGACCTTCGGCACGCCCGGCGGGAACAGCGCGTGCTTGAAGAACCCGCCGAACCCGAACCGCTTGAACCCTGCCGCGAGATACATCACGAACACCCAGAGCGCGAAGATGATCGGCAGGCCGATCACCGACGTCCCGGCGACGTTGAGGAAGGGGACGATCCCGGTGACGTTGAAGAAGAAGACCGCGAAGAAGATCGTCGTGATCAGCGGCACGTACTTCTTGCCGAGCTGCTCGCCGAGGATCTCGTAGGTGATCTGCCTGCGGCAGAAGTCCAGCCCCAGCTCGAGAAGGTTCTGGAAGCGGCCGGGCACCAGCTTCGCGCGCCGGGCGCCGATCACGAAGATCGTCAGCAGTGCGATCGCGGCGATGAACCGGACGAGCATGATGCGGTTGATCTCGAACGCCGTGCCGTCGAAGAAGATGGCGGGCGGAAAGAAGTCGCTGATGCTCGGAGCGTGGAAACCGTCGCTCTCCGCGGCGAGAATTTGCGTCGTCGCAAGGGTGAACACGACAATCTCCCGGTGGTCGTACGGTCACGACGTGGTGCTGTGCGCATCAGGGGGGATGGCACGCCGTCGGACCTGGCCGTCATGGAATCAGGGCAAGCCTAACGTATGCGGGACGGTGGTCCAGACCCCCGACGGCCCCTCGTGCCGCCCCCTCTGCGGCACCGCGCTCAGTCGGTCTGGACGTACGGGATCCGGGCCCTGCGGACCGCCAGCAGGTCGATCACGGCCGAGCCGACGGCGCCCGCGATCGCGACCCACCCGAACACCGGCGCGCTGTAGAAGTCGAACTGCCGCAGGACCGCGACGGCGACGAACAGGACGAGCATCTTGCCGAGCCACGAGAAGGCGACGAGCGAGACCAGGGTCGCCGGGGGCATCCCGGACGAGCGCCACATCGACCACACGGTGGTGCCGGAGAAGACGACGGCCACGGCGACGCCGAGCACCGCCCCCCAGACCCCGGGTCCCCCCGCCACGAGGGCGCCGACGACCACGCTCACCACCGCCAGCAGGGCCAGGAACACCAGGACCTGGCGCAGCGCGCCCCGGAACATCTCCGTCGCGGCGTCGGGTGCGCCGGCGGGTGCCTCGGCGCGGGCCTCGGCGGACCGGTCGTCGGGCTGGTCGGCGGGCTGGTCGGCGGGCACCGACGTCGGGTGCTCGGTCATCGTGCGGTCCTCTCGGGTGCGGCGGACGGGGAGGTTGCGGCCGGCGCGCCGGGCGCCGGGGCGGGGCTCGCGGGGTCGTCGACGACCAGGTCCGCCGGGGCGCCGTCGTCGGCCCCGTCGTCGTCGAGGATCTTCAGGCGCGTGCGCAGGGGCCCGAGGGTGACCACGAGGGCGACGACGGCCACGACCCCGGTCCAGAGCAGCACCTGCCGCCACGGCCACAGGACCAGCGCGGTCGCACCGAAGGCCGCCACCGCCGTCCACACGTACAGGATCACGACGGCGCGGCGGTGGGAGTGGCCCAGCGCGAGCATGCGGTGGTGCAGGTGCATCCGGTCGGGGGCGAAGGGACTCTTGCCGCGGGCGAGGCGCCGGAGCACGGCCAGGGCCATGTCGAGCAGCGGGAGCAGCAGCACCGCGAACGGCAGGACGATGGGCAGGAACGCCGGGAAGGCCTGGGTCCGGTTGATCGTGCCCGGGTCGTTGATCGTCGCCGGGTCGATCCGGCCGGTGACGATGATGCCGGCCGCCGCCATCAGCAGCCCCAGCACCATCGAGCCCGAGTCGCCCATGAAGATCCGCGCGGGGTGGAAGTTGTGCGGCAGGAACCCGACGCAGATACCCACGAGCGCCGCCATGACGAGCGTCGCGAGGCTCGAGAAGTCCGTCGAGCTCGCCTGGCGCGTCAGGAGGTAGCTGTAGAGGAAGAACGCCGAGCCGCCGATCGCGATGATGCCCGCCGCGAGGCCGTCGAGGCCGTCGACGAAGTTCACGGCGTTCATCGCGAGCACGACGACGAAGATCGTCGCGAACAGCGACAGGCTCGGCGAGGCGATGGTCAGGCCGCCGATCGGCAGGGTGATGAGGCTGACCCCGCCGAACGCCATCGCCCCCGCCGCGAGGACCTGGCCGGCGAGCTTCGTCATCCAGTCGAGGTCCCACACGTCGTCGGCGAAGCCGAGCGCGCAGACCATCGCGGCGCCGCCCACGATCGCCCAGGCCTGCTGGTCGTCCGCGAACACGGGCTCGAGGAACGGCATGCGGCTCGCGAAGACGATCGCGACCGCGAAGCCGAGGGTCATCCCGAGGCCGCCGAGCCGCGGCACCGGTGCCGTGTGGACGTCGCGCGACCGCACGGCCGTGATCGCGCCGACCCGCAGGGCGACCCACCGCGAGAACGGGGTCAGCAGGAACGTGACCGCCGCCGCGACCACCATGACCAGGAGGTAGACCCTCAACGGGCGGCCTCCGTGCCGGGCGGCGGGGAGGCGTCGTCGCCCTCGCCGGACGGTCCTGCCGGCGGCTCCGGTGCCGGCCCGGGCGCCGGCCGGAGCCGCTGCACCGGGACGACGTCGCGCAGGGCCTCGAGGCTGATCGCGCCCTCCCGCACCACCCGCAGCGCCGGCCCGGTGGCGTCGACGATGGTCGACGCCACGCCGCCGGGCACGGTGCCGCCGTCGAGGTAGACGGCCACGGACGCGCCGAGCTGCCCGACGGCGTCGGCGGCGTCGAGCGCGGCGGGGCGGCCGGTGCGGTTCGCGCTCGAGACCGCCAGCGGGCCGGTGCGGCGCAGGAGCGCGCGGGCCGCCGGGTGGTCGGGCATGCGCAGCGCGACGGTCCCCCGGGTCTCGCCGAGGTCCCACGCGAGCGACGGCTGGGCCGCGCAGATGATCGTCAGCCCCCCGGGCCAGAAGGTCTCCGCCAGCGCTCGCGCACCGTCCGGGACGGCCGTCGCGAGACCGTCGAGCGTGCGCAGGTCGGGGACCAGGACCGGCGGCGGCATCTGGCGGCCGCGGCCCTTCGCCGCCAGCAGCGCGGCGACGGCGTCGGGCTGGAAGGCGTCGGCGCCGATGCCGTAGACCGTGTCGGTGGGCAGGACGACGAGCTCGCCGCGCGAGATCGCGTGGACGGCCTCGTCGATCGCCGGCCCCCAGCCGGCCGGGTCGCGGACGTCGTGCAGGTCGGTGCTCACGTGCTCAGTCTTCCACGGACGCGGCACGAGGATCCGCACCCGCCGGTCCCGCCGGTCGGCCGCGACGCGCCACGACCATCCGGTCGCGGCCCGTCAGGTCGGCGACGGTGGCGACGTCCACGAATCCCGCGTCCGCGACCAGGCGCCGCGCGGCGGCCGACTGCACCTCGGCGTGCTCCATGACGAGCAGGCCGCCAGGGCGCAGCAGGCGTGCGGCCGCGGCGGCCACGCCGCGCGGGACCTCCAGCCCGTCGGCGCCCAGCCCGTACAGCGCCACCGCCGGGTCGTGGTGCGCGACCTCCGGGTCGCGCGGGACGGCGTCGGGCGGCACGTAGGGCGGGTTGGAGACGACGACGTCGCAGCGGCCGTCGAGCCCGCGCAGCGCCGTGCGGGCGTCCCCGCGGACCAGGGCGACGCGGGCTCCCGTGCGGGCGGCGACGGCGTCCACGTTGCGCCGGGCCCAGCCGTGGGCGGCGGCGTCCAGCTCCACGGCGTGCACGACCGTGCCGGGCACCTCCGTGGCGACGGCCAGCGCCACCGCGCCCGAGCCGGTGCACAGGTCGGCGACCAGCGCGGTGCCCGTACGGCGTACCACGGCGGCCGACTCGTCGATCGCCACCCGGGCGACCTCCTCCGTCTCCGGGCGCGGCACGAAGACCCCCGGGCCGACGGCGAGCTCGAGGTGGCGGAACGGCGCCAGGCCGGTCAGGTGCTGCAGCGGCTCGCGCGCGGCGCGCCGGGCGACGAGCGCCGCGAGGCGGGCGACGACGTCGTCGGGCGACGGGCCGCCCGCCGTGGCCAGGGAGCCGAGGTCGCGACCGAGGAGCGCGGCGTGCCGGACGGCGTCGCGCGCCGTGCCGGCGGCGTGCGCGAGGAGGAGCTCGGCGTCGACCCGCGGGCTCGGGACGCCGGCCTGCGCGAGGTCTCGCGCGGCGTCCCGGACCAGCCGGTCGACGGACGGGCGCGCTCCCCCGCCTGTCCCTCCGTCCGCCGAGATGTCGAATTCCGCCCCTCGATTCGAAGAATCGGGGGCGGAATTCGACTTCTCGGCGGACCCGGCAGGCTTGGACCCGGGAGCGGAGCGCGTCATCCCGCCGCGCCCGCGAGCCGCGCCGCCTCGTCCGCCTCGATCGCGGACGCCACGACGGGGTCGAGGTCGCCGTCGAGCACCTGGTCGAGGTTGTACGCCTTGTACCCGGTGCGGTGGTCCGCGATGCGGTTCTCCGGGTAGTTGTACGTGCGGATCCGCTCGGAGCGGTCCACGGTGCGCACCTGCGAGCGCCGCAGCTCTGCCGACTCCGCCGCCGCCGCCTCCTGCTGCGCCGCGAGGAGCCGTGCACGCAGCACGCGCATCGCCTGCTCGCGGTTCTGCAGCTGGGACTTCTCGTTCTGCATCGAGACGACGATCCCGGTCGGCACGTGCGTGATCCGCACCGCCGAGTCGGTCGTGTTCACCGACTGCCCGCCGGGCCCCGAGGAGCGGTAGACGTCGATGCGCAGGTCGTTCTGGTCGATCTCGACCTCGCCCACGTCCTCGACCTCCGGGAACACCAGCACGCCCGCGGCCGAGGTGTGGATCCGGCCCTGGGACTCCGTCACCGGCACGCGCTGCACGCGGTGGACGCCGCCCTCGTACTTCAGGTGCGCCCACACGCCGTCGGCCGGGTCGGTGAGCGAGCCCCGCAGCTTGATGGCGACCTGGACGTCCTTGTACCCGCCGAGGTCCGAGTCCGTGGCCTCGAGGATCTCGGTCCGCCAGCCGCGGCGCTCCGCGTAGCGCAGGTACATGCGCAGGAGGTCGCCCGCGAACAGCGCCGACTCCGCACCACCCTCGCCCGCCTTGACCTCGAGGATGACGTCGCGCCCGTCGTCGGGGTCGCGCGGCACGAGCACGCGGCGCAGCCGCTCGTCCGCCTCGTCCGCCGCGGCGCGCAGGCCCGGCAGCTCCTCGGCGAACGATGCGTCGTCGTCGGCCAGCTCCGCCGCCGTGTCGGCGTCGTCCAGCGCCTGGCGCCACGTGCGGTACGCGGTGACCACCTGCGTGAGCTCCGCGTAGCGGCGGCCCAGCCGGCGCGCCCGGGCGGCGTCCGCGTGCACGGCGGGGTCGGCGAGCTGCCGCTCGATGTCCGCGTGCTCGTCGAGCAGCGGCTGGACGGCGGCGAAGGTCTCGCTCACGGTGGGGTTCCTCGGATCAGCAGGGCGGGCGGGGCACGGCCGGAAAGACGACAGCGCCGGTGGCGCCGGACGTCGTCTGCCCCTGGAGAGGTTGACGACGCCGGCACCACCGGCGCTGCGGAGGAGCTACTTGCTCTCGGCCTTCTTGCCGTAGCGGGCCTGGAAGCGGGCCACGCGACCACCGGTGTCGAGGATCTTCTGCTTGCCCGTGTAGAACGGGTGGCAGGCGCTGCAGACGTCGGCGCTGATCTTGCCGGACTTCTCGGTGCTGCGGGTGACGAACGTGTTGCCGCAGGTGCAGGTGACCTCGGTGGGCACGTAGTCGGGGTGGATGTCAGCCTTCACGAATCTCTCCTTGGTGTGGGTCTCCCCGGGTCGACGGCGAGGAACGCCGTCGTGAACCGGAGACCGACCGAACATTGTGCCAGAACCACGGGAGGGCCGGAAATCTTCCCGGCCCTCCCGCGGCACCGGCGGGACGTGCGCGTCAGACGGTGTGGCCGGGCTCGTCGCCCGCCGCAAAGTTGTTCGGGGTCGTCTTCTGGACCTGGAGGAGGAACTCGACGTTCGTCTTCGTGTCCTTGAGCTTGCCCAGCATGAGCTCGATGGCCTGCTGCTGGTCGAGCGCACCGAGCAGGCGGCGCAGCTTGTAGACGATGGAGAGCTCCTCGCGCGAGAGCAGCACCTCCTCGCGGCGGGTGCCGGACGCGTTGACGTCCACCGCCGGGAAGATCCGCTTGTCCGCGAGGCCCCGCGAGAGCCGGAGCTCCATGTTCCCGGTGCCCTTGAACTCCTCGAAGATGACCTCGTCCATCTTCGAGCCCGTCTCCACCAGCGCCGAGGCGAGGATCGTCAGGGAGCCACCGTTCTCGATGTTGCGCGCGGCGCCGAAGAAGCGCTTCGGCGGGTAGAGCGCCGAGGCGTCGACACCACCGGAGAGGATGCGCCCGGACGCGGGGGCCGCCAGGTTGTACGCGCGAGAGAGACGGGTGAGCGAGTCGAGCAGCACGACGACGTCCTGGCCCAGCTCGACGAGACGCTTCGCGCGCTCGATCGCCAGCTCGGCGACGATCGCGTGGTCGGAGGCCGGCCGGTCGAACGTCGAGGAGACGACCTCGCCCGTCACGGTGCGCTCGAAGTCGGTGACCTCCTCCGGACGCTCGTCCACGAGCACCACCATGAGGTGGACCTCGGGGTTGTTCGTCGTGATCGCGTTGGCGATCTGCTGCATGATGATCGTCTTGCCGGTCTTGGGCGGCGCGACGATGAGGCCGCGCTGGCCCTTGCCGATGGGGGCGACGATGTCGATGACGCGCGGCGTGAGCCGGGTGGTGCCGTCGTGCTCGAGCCGCAGCCGCTCCTGCGGGTACAACGGCGTGAGCTTGGCGAAGTCGGGGCGCTGGCGCGCCTCCTCCGGCGGCAGGCCGTTGACGGTGTCGAGCCGGACGAGCGCGTTGAACTTCTGGCGCTGCCCGCCCTGGGTCTCGCCGTCGCGCGGCTGGCGGACGGCGCCCGTGACGGCGTCGCCGCGGCGCAGACCGGCCTTCTTGACCTGACCGAGCGAGACGTAGACGTCGTTCTGCCCGGGCAGGTACCCGCTCGTGCGGACGAACGCGTAGCTGTCCAGCACGTCGAGGATGCCGGCCACGGGGAGCAGGACGTCGTCCTCGTGCAGCTCGACCTCGTCGAGGCTCGCCATGTCGCCCGGGGTCACGCGGCCGCCGGTGCGGCCGCCGCGCTTGCGGTCCCGCCCGCGGTCCCGGCCGCGACGTCGGCGGCTGCCGCTCTCGGAGTCGTCCACTCGTCCACCCTGGTCCCGCTGCGTCGGCTGCCCGTTCGGGGAGCCCTGGTTGCCCTGCGCGGCCTGCCCGTTCTGGGCGGAGCCCTGGCCGTTCTGCGCGCCGCGCTGGCGGCGCTCCGAGCCTTCGGAACGATCGCGGGCGTCCTTGCCGCCGCCGTTCTGCTGGCCGTCCGCCCCGTCCCGGGCATCGGTCCGCGGAGCGCGGGCCTCGGCCGAGCGGTCGCCGGTCTCGTCCTGCGCGGGCCTGCCGTTCTGCTCGGAGCGCGGAGCCCCGGCGCCCCGCCCGGCACGGCGCGATCCGCGCGTCTCCTCGCCGATCAGCCCGACGGCGGCGGCCGCGCGCGCGGCGCGGTCCTCGTCGCCGCCCCGGGGCCGGGAGTCGACCGTCTCGACGCGCGAGGCGCCCGCGGTCTCGTTCAGTGCGGCGGCGACCGCGCTGGCGGCCTCGGCGCGCGGGGCACGCCGTGCCCGCCGGGCGCCCGCGCCGTCCGGCGCGGAGCCGTCGGTCGCGGTCGCCGTGGCGCCGCCCCCGGTGCTCGGGCCGCGGCTCGTGCTGCCGTTCGCCTTGATGGCCTCGACAAGATCGCTCTTGCGCATCTTGGAGGTGCCCTTGACACCGATCTGTGAGGCGAGCGACTGCAGCTCGGCGAGCCGCAGCGTGCCGAGCGCGCGGGAGCTGCCCGCTGCGCCTGCGGCGGTGTCGGTGGTGTCTGTCACGAAGGACCCTTCCCCCTCGTCCGCGCCCGGCAGATCGCCGTGGTGCGCGGGTGGTCGACGCCCGGCGCGTGACGGCCGGGACGCAGTGAAGCCTCGCGCCGGTGGAACGGCTACGTCAGATCGACGCGGGCTGGATTGTCTTCGCGCTGACGTACGGGCACATGACCCGACGATCCGCAGCCCAGGACCGAGAGGTCCGTGAGCCAGGAGGCACGACGATCATGTGATGGTCGAAGACAGGTCCAGAATACCACGCGAGGGCAGGCCCTCCGCCCTCATGGGCCGCCGACACGCTCGGTGCGCACCCCGTCGAGATCGAGCGCCGGGCGCAGCACGGCCCACGCCGGATCGTCCCCGACGAGCCCCTCGACGGCCGCGTCGAGGGGGCGGAGTCCGGCCGCCGTGGACAGCACGAGCACGGAGGGCCCCGCGCCGGAGACCGTCGCGGCGTACCCCTGGGCGCGCAGCGCGCACAGCAGCTCCCAGGACCCCGCCATCGCCCCGGACCGGTACTGCTGGTGCAGCACGTCCTCGGTGGCGTCCAGCAGCAGCTCCGGGCTCCGGCCCAGCGCCTGGACGAGCAGCGCCGCCCGGCCGGCGCCGCGCGCCGCGTCCGCGTGCGGGACGACGTCGGGCAGCACCCCTCGCGCGTGGCTGGTCGCCAGCCGGTGGGTCGGCACGACGACGGTCGCCCGCACGTCGGGGTGGACGGGCAGCCGCACCGCCCGCACGGTCTGGTCGTGCCCGGCACCCGCGGCGCCACCGGTCCACGCGATCGTCGCGCCGCCGCTGATGGCCGGAGCGGCGTTGTCGGGGTGCCCCTCGAACCCGTCCGCCATCCGGAGCAGCGCCGCGTCGTCGAGCGATCGCGGGTCGGCCACCAGCGCCCGCGCCGCCGCGAGGCCGGCGACGACGGCCGCGGCCGACGAGCCCAGGCCCCGGCCGTGCGGGATCCGGTTGACGCAGTGCACGCGCAGGCCCGTCAGCGGGGCGCCGACGCTCTCGAGCGCAGCCTGCAGGGCCCGCACCACGAGGTGCGACTCGTCCGTGGGGACCTCTCCCGCGCCCTCGCCCTCGACCTCGACGACGACGTCGTCGCTCGCCACCGCGCGCACGTCCAGGTCGTCGTAGACGCCGAGCGCCAGCCCCAGCGCGTCGAACCCCGGCCCGAGGTTCGCGCTGGTCGCGGGGACCCGCACGCGCACGTGGTCCGATCCGAGCTGCATCCCCGCCTCCCCGTCCCCGGCCCGCTCAGTCGAGCCCGAGGGCGTCGGCGATCGACACCACGTCCGCGCCGACGCGCGTGGGCTCGACGTCGGCGCCGTCGAGCGTGCGCAGCGCCCACTGCGGGTCCTTCAGGCCGTGGCCGGTGACGGTCACGGTGATCGTGGCGCCGGCGGGGACGAGCCCGCGCTCGGCCCGGTGCAGCAGCCCGGCGACGCCGGCCGCGGAGCCGGGCTCCACGAAGACGCCCACCTCGGCGGACAGGATCCGGTGCGCGGCGAGGATCTGCTCGTCGGTGACCGACTCGATGACTCCCCCGGACACGTCGCGCGCCTCCTCCGCCTGGCGCCACGAGGCGGGGTTGCCGATGCGGATGGCCGTCGCGATCGTCTCGGGCTCGTCCACCGGGTGGCCGAGCACGATCGGTGCGGCCCCCGCGGCCTGGAAGCCCCACATGGCCGGGGTGCGGGTCGCGACGGCCGCGTGCCCCGCGCCGTCGTCCAGGCCCGCGTACTCGCGGAAGCCCTTCCAGTACGCCGTGATGTTCCCCGCGTTGCCGACCGGCAGCACGTGCACGTCGGGGGCGTCGCCCAGCGCGTCCACGATCTCGAACGCCGCGGTCTTCTGCCCCTGGATCCGGTCCGGGTTCACCGAGTTGACCAGCTCGACCGGGTAGACCTCGGCGAGCTTGCGGGCCGCGACCAGGCAGGCGTCGAAGTTGCCGTCGACCTGCAGGAGGCGCGCCCCGTGCGCGATCGCCTGGCTGAGCTTGCCCATCGCGATCTTGCCGTCGGGCACCAGGACGGCGCAGACCATCCCGGCGCGGGTCGCGTACGCCGCGGCGGACGCCGAGGTGTTGCCCGTCGACGCGCACACCACGGCCTTCGCGCCGCGCCCGGCGGCCGCCGAGATCGCCGCCGTCATCCCGCGGTCCTTGAACGAGGCCGTCGGGTTCATGCCCTCGACCTTCAGGTGCACGCGCGCGCCCGTGCGCTCGGAGAGCGCCGGCGCCTCGACGAGCGGGGTGCCACCCTCCCCGAGGGTGACCACGCGCTCGGCGAGGTGTGCGGGCAAGCGGTCGGCGTACTCGGCGATGACGCCGCGCCACTGGTGGGCCATCTCAGGCTCCTTCGACTCTCAGGACGGACGTGATCTCGTGGACGGGTCCCAGGCCGGCGACGGCGTCGACCGTGGCCGCGAGGGCGGCCTCCGTCGCGGCGTGGGTGGTGATGATCAGGTTCGCCGCGACGGTGCTCCCGTCGCCGCCCGTGCCGGGCGCCTGGCGCACGGCCTCGATCGAAACGCCGTTCTCGGCCAGGACGCGCGCGACCTGCGCGAGCACGCCGGGCCGGTCGGCGACGAGGACGCGTACCTGGTAGCGGGTCGTCGCCGCACCGGGGGGCAGGATCGGCAGGTCGGCGTAGGTCGACTCCTGCGGCCCCTTGCCGCCGAGCACCCGGTGGCGGGCGGCCGAGACGACGTCGCCGAGCACCGCGGACGCCGTCGGCGCTCCCCCGGCGCCCTGGCCGTAGAACATCAGGTCGCCCGCCGCGTCCGCCTCGACGAAGATCGCGTTGAACGCCCCGCGGACCCCGGCGAGGGGGTGGGTGGTGGGCACGAGCGCCGGGTGGACGCGCGCCGAGACGCCGTCGGGGGTCTGCTCGGCGATGGCCAGCAGCTTGATCACGTGCCCGGTCTGCGTGGCCCAGGCGACGTCGTCGGCCGTGACGGCGGTGATGCCCTCCCGCGCGACGTCGGTGATGGAGACGCGGGTGTGGAAGGCGAGGCTCGCGAGGATCGCGGCCTTCGCCGCGGCGTCGTACCCCTCGACGTCGGCCGTCGGGTCAGCCTCCGCGTACCCGAGGTCCTGCGCCTCCTTGACCGCCTCCTCCAGCTCCAGGCCGGTGGTGGCCATCCGGTCGAGGACGTAGTTCGTGGTGCCGTTGACGATGCCGAGCACCCGGCGCACGTGGTCGCCGGCCAGCGACTCGCGCACGGGCCGGACGATCGGGACGGCGCCCGCCACGGCGGCCTCGAAGCAGATGTCCACCCCCGCGGCGTCCGCGGCGCGGTAGAGCGTGGGGCCGTCCTCGGCGAGCAGCGCCTTGTTGGCCGTCACGACGGCGGCCCCCCCGGCGATGGCGCGCAGCATCAGCGAGCGCGCCGGCTCGATGCCGCCCATGACCTCGACGACGATGTCGGCGCCGTCGACGAGCGGGCCGGCGTCGTCGGTCAGGAGCGCGCGGTCGATCGCCGGGTCGCGCGGGGCGGCCACGTCGCGCACCGCGATGCCGACCAGGTCCAGCGGGGCACCGGCGCGCGCCGCGAGCGCGTCCCCGTGCGTGGCGAGCAGTCGCGCGACCTGCGTGCCCACCACGCCGCAGCCGAGCAGCGCGACGCGCAGCGCCCGCGGCTCGCCCGGCGCCTCGGGGACGGTGGAGGCACCCTGCGGTGCTGCGGCGGATGACACGGAGGGCCTGCTCTCTGCTCGCGGACGGCGGTTCGGGGACGCGCCGTCCGCGCGGGGACGGTCGTGGGACGGGTTCCGGGGCGAGGATAGTGCGCCGGGGCCGGGCCCCGTCAGGACGACCGACCTGTGAGCGGCCGGCGCCCGCTCACCCGACGTCGAGGGCGAGCAGGTCCTCCTCGGTCTCGCGGCGCACGAGCACCCGCGCCTGCCCGTCGCGGACGGCCAGCACCGGCGGGCGCAGGAGGTGGTTGTAGTTGCTCGCCATCGAGCGCCCGTAGGCCCCCGTCGCCGCGACCGCCAGCAGGTCGCCGGGGGCGACGTCCGCCGGGAGCTCGACGTCCGGCAGCACGATGTCGCCGCTCTCGCAGTGCTTGCCGACCACTCGGGCGCGCACGACGGCGTCGCTCCCGGCCCGGTTCGCGAGGCGCCCCGTGTACGTCGCGCCGTAGAGCACGGGACGGATGTTGTCGCTCATGCCCCCGTCCACCGAGACGTACGTGCGCACGAACGTGCCGCCGTCGGGCGCGGTGACGGTGACGGGCTTGACGACCCCGACCCGGTACAGCGTGAAGGCGGCGGGGCCGACGACGGCGCGGCCGGGCTCCACGGAGATCCGCGGGACCGGGGTCCCCAGCTCGGCACAGACCTCGGCGACCGTGCGCGCGAGCGCCCGGGCGACGCCCCGCACGTCGATGGGGGTCTCGTCCGCCGTGTACGCGATGCCGTACCCGCCGCCCAGGTCGACCTCCGGCACCAGCACCCCGGTGGCGCCGGCAAGGTCTGCGCGCAGACCGAGCATCGCGCGGGCGGCCGCCTCGAACGCCGCGGCGTCCTGGATCTGCGAGCCGATGTGGCTGTGCGCCCCGAGCAGCTCGAGCTCCGGGTGGCCGAGCACCGCGCGCAGGGCCGCGAGGGCGTGGCCCTGGGCGAGCGGTATGCCGAACTTCTGGTCCTCGTGCGCCGTCGAGATGAACTCGTGCCCGCCCGCGTGGATGCCGGTCGTCACCCGCACCATGACCGGCACCGGGTCCGCCGCCGTGCGGCCCTCGGCGGAGGCGATCGCCGCGACCCGCTCGATCTCGGCCGGCGAGTCCACGACGATGCGCCCGACCCGCGCCTCGACGGCGCGGCGGATCTCGTCGTCGGACTTGTTGTTGCCGTGCAGGCCGATCTCGGGGCCGGGCACGCCCGCGCGCAGCGCGACCGCGAGCTCCCCGCCGGAGCACGTGTCGACGCGCAGCCCCTCCTCGCGCACCCACCGCGCCACGGCGACGGACAAGAACGACTTGCCCGCGTAGAAGACGTCGACCTCCGCGCCGACCTCGGCGAACGCCGCGCCGAAAGCGTCGCGGAAGAGGCGCGCCCGGGCCCGCAGGTCGGCCTCGTCGAGGACGAACGCGGGCGTGTCGTACGTCCGGGCGATCTCCCGCACGTCGACGCCCGCGGCGACCAGCGCGCCGTCGTCCGCGAGCGACACGTTCGACGGCCAGACGTGCGGGGCGAGGTCCCGCTCGCGGGGCACCGGACCGGCGGCGGCCGCCACGGCGCTCACATCCGCTCCGGCGCGCCGACCCCGAGGAGGCCCAGGCCGTTGGCGACGACCTGCCGCGTGGCGTCGTTGAGCCACAGGCGGGTGCGGTGGACGTCGGAGACCTCCTCGTCCCCGAAGGGCGTGACCCGGCACTCGCCGTACCACTTGTGGTAGTCACCGGCGAGCGCCTCGAGGTAGCGGGCCACGCGGTGGGGCTCGCGGAGCTCGGCCGCCTGGGCGACGATCCGCGGGAGCTCCGTGAGCCGGCCGACGAGGGCGGTCTCCGTCGGGTGCTCGAGCAGCGCGGGCTCGAACGCGTCGGTGCCGTCCTCGCGGGTGCGCGAGACCCCGTGGTCGGCGGCGTTGCGCGCGACGTTGACGGTGCGGGCGTGGGCGTACTGGACGTAGAAGACGGGGTTCTCGTTCGTGGCGCGCGAGAGCAGGTCGAGGTCCAGGTCGATGCTCGAGTCGACGCTCGAGCGCGCCAGCGAGTAGCGGGCCGCGTCGACACCCACGGCGTCCACGAGGTCCTCGAGGGTGACGACGGTCCCGGCGCGCTTGGACATCCGCACGGGGACGCCGTCCTTGACCAGGTTGACCATCTGGCCGATGAGGATCTGCAGGTTCGTGCCGGGCTCGTCGCCGAACGCGGCGCAGACCGCCATCATGCGGCCCACGTACCCGTGATGGTCCGCGCCGAGCATGATGATCACGTCGTCGGCGCCCCGCTCGCGCTTGTCGAGGTAGTACGCGATGTCGCCCGAGATGTAGGCCGCCTCGCCGTCCGACTTGATGATGACGCGGTCCTTGTCGTCACCGAAGTCGGTCGTGCGCAGCCACGTCGCGCCGTCGGCCTCGAAGATGTGGCCCGCGGTGCGCAGCCGGTCGATCGCGCGCTCCACGGCGCCCGACGCGTGCAGGTCGTCCTCGTGGAAGTACACGTCGAAGTCGACGCCGAAGTCGTGCAGCGAGGCCTTGATCTCGTCGAACATGCGGTCGACGCCGCGCGCCCGGAAGACCTCCTGCGCGTCGGCGTCAGGCAGCGTGCGGGGGTCCGGCTCGCCTGCTGCCACCGCCTCGGCGATCACCGCGTCGGCGATCTCGGAGACGTACTCGCCGCCGTAGCCGTCCTCCGGCGCCGGCTCGCCCTTCGCGCGGGCGAGCAGCGAGCGCGCGAAGCGGTCGATCTGGGCGCCATGGTCGTTGAAGTAGTACTCGCGCGTCACCTGCGCGCCGGAGGCCTCCAGCACGCGGGCGAGCGAGTCGCCGACGGCGGCCCACCGGACGCCGCCGATGTGGATCGGGCCGGTCGGGTTCGCCGAGACGAACTCGAGGTTGATCTTCTTGCCCGCCTCGGAGCCGCCCCGACCGTAGGCCGGTCCCGCCGTGAGGACCGTGCGGGCGACCTCGCCCGCCGCCGCGGCGTCGAGCGTGATGTTCAGGAAGCCTGGCCCCGCGACGTCGACCGAGCGGACGCCGGGCGTCGCGACCAGCCGCGCGGCGAGGTCCTCGGCGAGCGCGCGCGGCGTCGTGCCGGCGCGCTTCGCGAGCTGCAGCGCGACGTTCGTGGCCCAGTCCCCGTGCTCGCGCTGGCGGGGGCGCTCCACGTGCACCGACGCCGGGACGGCGTCGGCCGGGAGCGCGAGGGTGCCGTCGTCGACGGCGGTGTGCAGGGCGGCGCTGAGCGCGCGCGAGAGCTCGTCGGGGGTCACCCCCGAATCGTATCGGTCCCGTCCGCGCCGTCCGGCCGCTCCGGGAGCCACTGGTCCTCCAGGCGCACGTCCCGCGCGCCCACCGCTCCGCCGACGAGGACGACGGCGAGGGTCGCGCCCATGACCAGGTACGTCGTCGTCCACGAGCCGCTCGCCCCGTGCAGGACGCCGGCGAGCAGGGGGCCCGCGCTCGCCACGACGTAGCCGAACCCCTGGACGAACCCGGACAGCGCGACGGCGCCCGCGGACGTCCGCGTCCGCAGCCCGATCAGCGCGAGGCCCAGCGGGAAGGTCGCGGCACCGAGGCCGACGGCGACGACCCAGACCATCGTCCCGGTCTCCGGGGCCACGGCGAGCCCCGCGTACCCGACCACCATCAGCGCCACGAAGAGCACCACCAGCCAGAACGGGCGACGCATGCGCGCCGCGAGCACCGGCGCCGCGAGGGAGGTCGGGATGCCCACCACGGCGTAGAGCGCGAGCCCCTGCGCGGCTGCCGACTCCGAGAGCCCGGCGTCCGCGAGGATCTGCGGGAGCCAGGCGAACAGGAAGTAGGTGTTCAGCGAGTTCGCGCCGAACATCGCCGTCAGTCCCCAGGCGAGGGGGCTGCGCCGGACCCGCCCGGTGCCGCGCTCGCGGCCGTCCAGGCCGGGGGTGTGCTCGCTCGTGTGCTCGAGCACGGGGGCCAGCGCCGAGCGCGCCGCGGCCGAGCGGACCACGACCACCACCCAGGGCACGACCGCGACGAGACCGACCGCGGCCCAGGACGCCAGTGCCGGGCGCCACCCCCAGTCGTCCGTCATGGCGACCACGAACAGCGGCGGGACCGTCGTGCTGATCGCGATCGTGATCGTGTACGCGGCGGTCACGGCCCCGACCCGGTCCGGGAAGTACCGCTTGACCAGCGGCGGCATCAGCACGTTGCCCATCCCCATGCCCGCCAGGGCGAGGACCGACCACGCGAGGAAGCCCCCGGCGGAGCCGGTCGTGGCGCGCACCACCTCCCCCATCGAGCTGACCAGCAGGGACACGACGACCGTGACCTCCATGCCGAGGCGGCGGGAGACGGCCGGCGTCAGCGCGCCGAACAGCGCGAACGTCAGCACCGGCACGGTCCCGAGGAGCCCGGCCTGGGCCTCGGACATCGGGATGTCGGCCCGCACCGTGTCCAGGACCGGCGAGACGGCCGTCACCGCGATCCGCAGGTTCAGCGCCACGAGCACGATGCCCACGAGCACGACGGTCCGGCCACGCCACGGCGACGCCGGCGGCACGTCCCGGGCCACCTCTGCAGAACGACTCACCCGGGCGACGCTACCCGGCGCGCGACGGCACCCGACGCGGTGGTCACCGGCGCCGGCCGCCGGTGCGAGGCACGCCCGGCGGGCTGGTAGTCTCGTGCATCGCGTCACCGGCCGGCTCCCGGCCCGACGGCGCCGCACGCCCTCGTAGCTCAGTGGATAGAGCGTCCGCCTCCGGAGCGGAAGGTCGTAGGTTCGAATCCTATCGAGGGCACCCTCTTCTCCCCCGCCGCGCGCGGCTGTGCTCCCCGGGACGCCGTCGACGGCACGAAGGAGCGAACGGTGAGCGACAGCGCCTACACGGACTTCGAGTTCGAGCGCCGGTTCCTCGTGCGCGACCTCCCCGCCGCGCTCCTCACGGAACCCGCGCCCGCGCTCATCGTGCAGTCCTACTTCCTCGCCGCCGACGGCTACGGGCTGCGCGTGCGGCTGCAGGCGAGCCAGTCGAGCGCGGTCGTCGGTCCCACCTCCGACCCGCTGACGGTCCTCGCCGACCACGAGGACGAGATCGACTTCTGCGCGCTCACGGCGAAGGGCCCCATGGTGGGCGGTACCCGGTACGAGGCCGAGCGCGAGCTCGACGTGCACGTCGGCCTGGAGATGGTCCGCCGCGGGGGCCTGCGCATCGTCAAGAACCGCTACGCCGTGTGGCTCGGGGCGGACGGTTGGGTCGTCGACGTGTTCGGCGGGGCGAACCACCCGCTGGTGATCGCCGAGTGCGAGCGGTCGGGCCCCGTGACCGACCTGCAGATCCCCGAGTTCTGCACCACCGAGGTCACGGACGACGTGCGGTTCTCGAACGACCACCTGGTGCACGACCCGTACTCGGCCTGGGCGGACGCGTACGCGTCCGGGCTGGCCCGCACCGGGCCCCGCTTCCTCGAGGGGTTCGGCCGCAACGTCGTCGACGACGGTCGCGGCCCGCGCGACGAGGACTAGTCAGCCGCGGATCTCGGCGACCCCGGTGGTGTACTCCAGGTGCCACGGCTCGTAGCCGCCGCGCGCCCAGTCCGGGTTGTCCCAGCCGTAGGTGCCGATGTTGTCCAGGATCCACGAGTAGACCTCGGGGTCACCGGTCTCGTCGTGGCACATGTCCACCGCCAGGCCCCACCCGTGCATCGAGGTGCCCGGCCGCGCGGCGTACCCGGCGCGCGTGTAGGACAGCCGGACCTGCGAGGAGATCGAGCGATAGCTCGAGACCAGGCACAGGTCGCGACCGAACATGCCGCGGAACGCCTCGTTGAAGGCGGCGAGCGAGACCGCCGCGTCGGGGCGCAGCTCGCGCTCGCCGTCCCAGAGGGTGCAGAGCTTGCTCTCGTCGAGGTGCCCGTTGGTCCCCGTGGGCCTGACGTCGGGGTCGCAGCCCGGGAGCGCGGAGCGCTCCGTGGACCGGCTCGTCTCGTCCGCCGTCCGCGACCCGGAGGCGGCGGCGACCGCCGGGCTGGTAGCGCTCCCAGCGTCGTCGGCGAGCACGACGTCGAGCGTGCTCGGCCCCTGCACACCCTCGGCGAAGGGAACCTGACCGACGTCCGCGGCACCGCTGAGCGGGATCGCGATCGTCGCGACCGCGAGGCTCGAGACGACGACGGCGCGGGGCGCCCAGCGGTTCGCCACGGGCTGGGCGACGGGGCGGCGCGGCCGGGACCCGCCGGAGCCCGTGGCGACGCGCGACCGGTCGGCGGTGCGCGACGCCTGCTGCGTGGCCCGGGGCGCGGCCCGCCGCGGCTCCGGCGCGCCGGGCCTGCGGCGCGCCTGCGCCTGCTCGGCCTCGCGCAAAGCCCGACGGGTCGTCAGGGGCGCGGTCCCGGTCTGGTCCACCGCACCTCCTCGAACGTCCGTCGCTGGGCTCACGTGCCGTCGTCGGCCTCGCGCACCGATCCGCGCATGCCGGACGTATCCGACACCATGAACCGGTGGGCCGAACGATAGCCAACGGTCGAGCCGAAACCAAGTGCCCTGGTCAGGCCGCCGAGCGGCTCACGCCCCCGAGCGCCGAGCGGCTCACGCCCCCGAGCGCCGAGCGGCTCACGCCCCCGAGCGCCGAGCGCCCATACCCCGGTTCATCGCGTCCCGGACCTCGCCCACGAGCTCCTCGAGGATGTCCTCGAGGAAGACGACGCCCTGCGCGCCCCCTCCGCCCGGGCCGTCGACCCGAGCCAGGTGCGCCCCCGAGCGCTGCATCGCGCGCAGCGCGTCCTCGACCTCGTCGTCTGGGGCCGCGGTCGCCAGCGCGCGCACACGCCAGGACGGCACCGGCTCCCGGCGCTCCGCACCCTCGGCGTAGAGGACGTCCTTGAGGTGCAGGTACCCGACGACGTCGCCCGTGGGCGCCGCGACGGGGAAGCGGCTGAACCCGGTCTTGGCGACGAGCCGCTCGATCTCCTCGGGCGTGCAGCCCTCGACGACGACGACGAGGTCGTCGACCGGGACCATGACGTCGGCCGCGGTCATCGCGGAGAACTCGATCGCCCCGGAGAGCAGGCCCTGCTCGTCCGAGAGCACCCCCTCCGCCTGCGAGTGCTCGACGATCGACTGCACCTGCTCCGCGGTGAACGTCGACTCGACCTCGTCCTTGGGCTCGACGCCGCTCAGGCGCACCACGTGGTTCGCCACCCAGTTCAGCGCGCTGATGATGGGCGCGAGCGCCCGGCCGATCAGCACGAGCGCCGGCCCGAACCAGAGCACCGCCGTCTCGGGCCCGGAGACCGCGAGGTTCTTGGGGACCATCTCCCCGAGCACCACGTGGAGGTAGACGACGACGGCGAGCGCCAGCGCGAAGGCGATCGGGTGGGTCCATGCCTCGCTCACCCCGAGGGCCTCGAGCGGGCCCTCGACGAGGTGCGCGAGCGCCGGCTCCGCCACGACCCCGAGACCCGTCGAGCAGACCGTGATGCCGAGCTGGGCGCAGGCGAGCATGAGCGAGGCGTGCTCCATCGCCCACAGCGCCGTGCGCGCCCCGCGGCGGCCCTCGGCAGCGAGCGGCTCGATCGCGCTGCGGCGCGCCGAGATGACCGCGAACTCCGCGCCGACGAAGAACGCGTTGCCCGCGAGGAGCAGGACACCGACCAGGAGGGCCACCCCGGGGCTCATCGGGCCTCGTCCCCCTCGGTCGACGGGACCACGCGGACCCGCTCGACGCGCCGGCGGTCCATGGCCTCGACCCGGAGCGCGACACCGTCGACCAGCACGTGGTCACCCGTCCGCGGCACGCGGCCGAGCCGCTCCATGACGAGACCCCCGAGGGTCTCGTACGCGCCGTCG
Source organism: Cellulomonas sp. PhB143 (assembly GCF_003752595.1). Taxonomy (GTDB): domain Bacteria; phylum Actinomycetota; class Actinomycetes; order Actinomycetales; family Cellulomonadaceae; genus Paraoerskovia. The sequence goes on from NZ_RKIJ01000009.1 coordinate 95,024, forward strand.
TCGGGCACGAGGACGCCCGTCACCTCGGCGAGCTCGTCGGGGCGCATGACCCCGGGCACGACCCAGGAGCCGTCCGCGGCCCGCGCGGCGCCGCCGCGCCGGGCGTCGTGCTCGTCGGCGACGTCGCCCACCAGCTCCTCGACGACGTCCTCGAGCGTGACGACCCCGGAGGTTCCCCCGTACTCGTCGACGACGACCGCCATCTGCAGGCCGAAGCCGCGCAGCTCGACGAGGAGCGGGCCGACGCCGACCGTCTCCGGCACGCGGGGCGCGTCACCCATGAGCGCGGCCGCGGGCACCTCGGCGCGCCGCTCGAAGGGCACGGCGACCGCGCGGCGCAGGTGGACCAGGCCGACGACGTCGTCCCGGTCCTCGCCGATCAGCGGGAAGCGCGAGTGCCCCGTGCGGCGCGCGGCCGCCACGACGTCCGCGGCCGTGGCGTCCCGGTCGAGGGCGACCATCCGCATCCTGTCCGTCATGACGTCGACGGCCGTGAGCCGGTCGAGGTCGATCGAGTTGGTGAGCAGGGTCGCGACGTTGACGTCGAGCGTCCCCTCCTGGGCCGACCGCCGCACGAGCGACGCGAGCTCGGAGGCCGAGCGGGCCCCGGACAGCTCCTCGCGCGGCTCCACCCCGAACCGTCGCAGGATCACGTTCGCGGAGCGGTTGAGCAGCAGCACCAGCGGGCGGAAGACCTTCGTGAACTGGCGCTGGAAGGGCACGACGGCCCGCGCGGTGACGTAGGCGTTGCTGAGCGCGTAGTTCTTCGGGATGAGCTCGCCGACCAGCATCGAGAAGACGTTGACGACGACGAGCGCGACGACCCCCGCGACCACCGTCGCCAGCCCCGCGCTGAGCGCGGTCGCACCGAGGGGCCCGTCGAGCAGCGCGACGATCGCCGGCTGTGCGGTGTACCCGAGCAGGATCGTCGTCATCGTGATGCCGACCTGCGCCGAGGAGAGCTCCGTCGACAGGTGCTTGAGCCCCGCGCGCACGCTGCGGTCGCGGCGATCGAGCGGCCGGCTCGAGGCGCCGGGCTCCTCGTCGGGGTCGGGCGCCAGCGCGGCGGGGTCGAGCGTGACGAGCGAGAACTCGCTCGCCACGAAGATCGCGGTTCCGAGGGTCAGGAGCACGCCGAGGGCGATCATCAGCCAGTCGCTCAGCACGACGTGCTCCACGGTGATCGGGAGGTGCGTTTCATATGCGGGCGATCGTATCCCGGCCGCGGTCTCGCACGCCTCCACGCGCGAGCGGTTCGTCTGTGCCAGTCTGGGACCCATGTCAGCCAGCACGCCCGCCGCGGGTGCACCGGGTCCGTCGGCCCCGTCGACGGTCCTCGTCGTCGAGGACGAGCCCACCATCGCGACCGCCATCGCCCAGCGGCTGAGCGCCGAGGGCTGGCGGGTCGAGGTGGCCAGGGACGGTCTCGCGGGGGTCGACGCCGCCCTGCGGCTCAAGCCCGACGCGATGGTCCTCGACGTCATGCTCCCCGGCATCGACGGGCTCGAGGTGACCCGGCGGGTGCAGGCCGAGCAGCCCACGCCGATCCTCATGCTCACGGCGCGGGACGACGAGACGGACATGCTCATCGGCCTCGGCGTGGGCGCCGACGACTACATGACCAAGCCGTTCTCGATGCGCGAGCTCGTCGCGCGGCTCAAGGCGCTGCTGCGGCGCGTCGACCGCGCCGCCCAGGCGGCGACCTCCCCCGAGGCCGAGGCGCCGCTGGCGATCGGCGAGGTGGTCATCGACCGTGCGCAGCGCCGCGTGCACCGTGCCGGGACGGAGGTGCACCTGACGCCGACCGAGTTCGAGCTGCTCGTGATGCTGGCCGGCCAGCCGAAGACGGTCCTGACGCGCGAGCGGCTGCTCGCGGAGGTCTGGGACTGGGCGGACGCGAGCGGCACCCGTACGGTCGACTCCCACATCAAGGCGCTGCGTCGCAAGCTCGGGCCGGACCTGATCCGCACGGTGCACGGGGTCGGGTACGCCTTCGAGCCCCCGTCCGCCTGAACCGGGGCGGGGAGACGGCGTGAGCACCGAGCACCCGGGCGCACGCGGAGGGCGGGAGCACCGCCGCGCCGCGCCGCGCCCCCAGCTCCCGGACGTCCGTCCGCTCGACCGCTTCGGGTCGATCAAGATCAAGCTCGGCGTCCTGGTGGCCGCGACCGTCGTGCTCGGCGTGTTCATCACCTGGATCGGGCTGCGCAACGAGCTGGGCCCGTCGCGGACCCTGCCCCTGGCGATCGTCCTCTCGCTCCTGCTCACGCAGGTGCTCGCCCGGGGGATGACGTCCCCGCTGCGCGAGATGACGACCGCGGCCCAGGCGATGGCCGACGGCGACTACAGCCTGCGCGTGCGCGCCACCAGCCACGACGAGGTGGGTCAGCTCGCCGTCGCGTTCAACATCATGGCGGAGGACCTCGCCTCGTCGGACCGCATCCGGCGCGAGCTCATCGCGAACGTCTCCCACGAGCTGCGGACGCCCGTCGCCGCGCTGCACGCGCAGCTCGAGAACGTGGTCGACGGCGTCGTCCCCGCCGACCAGGCGACGCTCCAGGGCGCGCTGGACCAGACCGAGCGCCTGACCCGGCTCGTGACCTACCTGCTGGACCTGTCGCGGATCGAGGCCGGCGCGGCGGCGCTCAACGTCTCCTCGATCCCGGTCGGCGACTTCCTGGAGGACAGCGCGGACGAGCTCTCGATGATGGAGGCCGGCAAGGACCTGCGCTACGTCGTCGACGTCGCACCGCCCGACCTGGTGCTGCGTGCCGACCGCGAGCGCCTGCAGCAGGTGGTGACGAACCTCCTGCACAACGCGATCCGGCACTCGCCCCCCGGCGGCGAGGTCCGCCTCGAGGGATACCCCGCCACCGACGGCCAGGGACGCGACGTCGTCGTCCTCGAGGTGGGCGACGAGGGACCGGGCATCGCGCCGGGCGACCGGGAGCGGATCTTCGAGCGCTTCGCCCGCGGGCAGCATGCGCCGCCCCCCGGCCGCACGACGAGCGGCGGGACGGGGATCGGGCTCGCGATCGTGCGCTGGGCCGTCGAGCTGCACGGCGGGACGGTGGCCGTGGCGGACAGCGCGCACGGCGCGACGATCCGCGTGACGCTGCCCGTCCTCGATCCGCGCCCGGACGATCCGGCCTGAGACCCGGTCGCAACCTCCGCGACCCGGTACCAGTGAGGTTGCTCACAGCGGCTTGCCGGGGTTTGCCCCGGATACGCGCTCATGGCCGTCGCGTGCCCCGTCGATGCCCGCATCGCGAACCAATGCGCAGCCGCTCTTTTCCCGCTCTTGGCGCGCTCGTGCAGAGGCCGTGCAGACCCCGCGCAACGCCTCCCGAGGCCCGGCCTGGACCGCCCCGAGGGCCTAGGCTGGTCACGTCCGGACCCCGGACGAATCCAGAGATCAGAGCGAACCAAGGTGGGCGATCCTCGCGTGTCCCGGAATGCTGAGTCAGAGTCGATCAGCGCGGCTGGTGCCGTGTTCGGCGCCAACGAATGGCTCGTCGACGAGCTGTACGAGCAGTACCTGAAGGACCGGGACGCGGTCGACCCCGCGTGGTGGGACTTCTTCGCCGACTACAAGCCCGGCGAGCCCGCGACCGCCCCGAGCGCGAACGGCGCCTCCCGCGCCGACGGCAGCCGCACGACCGACGCCGCTGCGGCGGACGGCACCGCGGCGGACGGCGCGCGGACCGGCGGCACGGCGGGACGCCCCGCCGAGGGCTCCGCGAAGCCCGGCCCGCGCTCCGGCGACGGGTCGGCGGCGGCCGAGGCCGCGCAGCGGCCCAAGCGCCGGGCCGTCCCGGCCGACCCCGAGGTCAACGCCGCCGCGCTGGCCGGCCGACCCGTCGCGACCGCCCAGCCCGCGACCGCCTCCTACGCCGGCGCCGCCCACCGGCGCAGCACGGCGGACGACGCGGACGCCCCCGACGACGTCAGCAAGCTCCGCGGCCCCGCCGCGCGCGTCGTGACGAACATGGAGTCCAGCCTCGGCGTGCCGACCGCCACCTCGGTGCGCGCCGTCCCGGCCAAGCTCATGGTCGACAACCGGATCATCGTCAACAACCACCTGGCCCGGGGGCGCGGCGGGAAGATCTCCTTCACGCACCTCATCGGCTTCGCGCTCGTCGAGGCGCTCGCCGAGATGCCGGTGATGAACGCCAGCTACACCGACCTGGACGGCAAGCCCGCGATCAGCCAGCCCGCGCACGTCGGGTTCGGCCTCGCGATCGACCTGGCCAAGCCCGACGGCTCCCGCCAGCTCCTCGTCCCCAGCATCAAGAAGGCCGACACCCTCGACTTCGCCCAGTTCTGGGCGGCGTACGAGGACCTCGTGCGCAAGGCACGCGGCAACAAGCTCACGGTCCAGGACTTCCAGGGCACGACGATCTCGCTGACCAACCCGGGCGGCATCGGCACCGTGCACTCCGTGCCCCGTCTCATGCCCGGCCAGGGCACGATCATCGGCGTCGGCGCGATGGACTACCCGGCCGAGTTCGCGGGCGCGTCGGTGGAGCGCCTCGCCCGCATGGCCATCTCCAAGGTCCTGACGGTCACCTCCACCTACGACCACCGCATCATCCAGGGCGCCCAGTCCGGCGAGTTCCTGCGCATCATCGGGCAGAAGCTCCTCGGCGAGGACGGCTTCTACGACCGCGTCTTCACCTCGCTGCGCATCCCGTACGAGCCCGTGCGCTGGGTCCGCGACAACGCGGTGGACGAGGACGTCGAGGCCGCGAAGCCCGCGCGCATCGCCGAGCTCGTGCACTCCTACCGCTCGCGCGGGCACCTGATGGCCGACACGGACCCGCTGACGTACCGCCAGCGCAAGCACCCGGACCTCGACATCCAGAACCACGGCCTGACGCTGTGGGACCTGGAGCGGCAGTTCCCGACCGCCGGGTTCGGCGGCACGCCCAAGGCGTCGCTGCGCGACATCCTGGGGCTCCTGCGCGACTCGTACTGCCGCTCGATCGGCGTCGAGTACATGCACCTGTCCGACCGCACGCAGCGCAAGTGGCTCCAGGACCGCCTCGAGTCCGGCTACGCCCGGACCCCGCGCGAGGACCAGCTGCGGATCCTGCGCAAGCTGAACTCCGCGGAGGCCTTCGAGACCTTCCTGCAGACCAAGTACGTCGGGCAGAAGCGCTTCTCGCTCGAGGGCGGCGAGTCGGTCATCCCGCTGCTCGACGCGGTGCTCTCCAAGGCCGCGGAGAACGGTCTCGACGAGGTCTGCATCGGCATGGCCCACCGCGGACGCCTCAACGTCCTCGCGAACATCGCCGGCAAGAGCCCGGCGCAGATCTTCGCGGAGTTCGAGGGCAACATCGACCCCAAGAGCGTGCAGGGCTCCGGGGACGTCAAGTACCACCTGGGCACCGAGGGCACCTTCACGGCCGAGTCCGGCGCGCAGACCCGCGTGTACCTCGCCGCGAACCCCTCCCACCTCGAGGCGGTCGACCCGGTGCTCGAGGGCATCGTGCGCGCGAAGCAGGACCTCATCGACCTGGGCGGCGACGGGTTCTCGGTGCTGCCGATCCTCCTGCACGGCGACGCGGCCTTCGCGGGCCAGGGCGTCGTGCCCGAGGTGCTCAACCTCGCCCAGCTGCGCGGGTACCGCACCGGCGGCACGATCCACGTGATCATCAACAACCAGGTCGGTTTCACCACCGGGCCGTCCTCCGCGCGCTCGACGACCTACGCGACCGACGTGGCCAAGGGCTACCAGGTGCCGATCTTCCACGTGAACGGCGACGACCCGGAGGCGTGCGTGCGCGTCGCCGAGCTCGCGTTCGCCTACCGCGAGCAGTTCGACCGCGACGTCATCATCGACATGGTCTGCTACCGGCGCCGCGGGCACAACGAGGGCGACGACCCCTCGATGACCCAGCCGCTCATGTACAACCTCATCGAGGCCAAGCGCTCGACGCGCAAGCTGTACACGGAGAACCTCGTGGCCCGCGGCGACATCACCATCGAGGAGGCCGAGCACGTCCTGCGGGACTACCAGGCCCAGCTCGAGAAGGTGTTCACCGAGACGAAGGAGGGCGGCTACACCGCCCCGGCGTCGTCCGAGCCCATCGCCGGTCTCGAGCGTCCGGAGTCCCAGCGCGAGGACGCCGGCACCATGGTCGGCTGGAAGACCGCCATCCACCCGACGGTGCTGGAGCGCATCGGCGCCGCGCACGGCGCGCCCCCCGAGGGCTTCTCGGTGCACCCGAAGCTCGCGCAGCTGCTCGAGCGCCGCCGGAAGATGGCGACCGACGGCGGCATCGACTGGGGCTTCGGCGAGCTCGTGGCTTTCGGCTCGCTGCTCGTCGAGGGCACGCCGGTGCGCCTGGCCGGGCAGGACTCGCGCCGCGGGACCTTCGTCCAGCGCCACGCCGTCCTGCACGACCGCGAGAGCGGCGCCGAGTGGACGCCGATCCTCTACCTGTCCGGGGACCAGGCGAAGTTCTGGGTGTACGACTCCTCGCTGAGCGAGTACGCCGCCCTCGGGTTCGAGTACGGCTACTCCGTCGAGCGGCCCGACGCGCTCGTCCTCTGGGAGGCGCAGTTCGGCGACTTCGTCAACGGCGCCCAGACGGTGATCGACGAGTTCATCTCCTCCGCGGAGCAGAAGTGGGGCCAGAACTCCTCGGTGGTCATGCTGCTCCCGCACGGGTACGAGGGCCAGGGCCCCGACCACTCGTCGGCGCGGATCGAGCGGTTCCTGCAGATGTGCGCGGAGCAGAACATCACCGTCGCGCAGCCGTCGACGCCGGCCTCGTACTTCCACCTGCTGCGGCGCCAGGCGTACGACCGCCCCCGCCGCCCGCTCGTGGTGTTCACGCCGAAGCAGCTGCTGCGCCTCAAGGCGGCCGCCTCGCAGGTCGAGGACTTCACGACCGGCACGTTCGAGCCCGTGATCGCCGACCGGGCGGTCGAGCCGTCGTCGGTGGACCGGGTGCTCCTGTGCTCGGGCCGCGTGTACTACGACCTGCTGGCCGAGCGGACCAAGCGCAAGGACGAGAGCACGGCGATCCTGCGCCTCGAGCAGCTCTACCCGCTCGACGTCGACGCGATCCGCGCGGAGCTCGCCCGGTTCGACGGCGCCGACGTGGTCTGGGTGCAGGACGAGCCGGAGAACCAGGGCCCGTGGACGTACGTCCACGTGAACCTGCCGGACGACCTGCCGCGCGTGCGGGTGGTCTCGCGCCCGGCGTCGGCCTCGACGGCGGCCGGGACCGCGAAGAAGCACCAGGCGCAGCAGGCCGTGCTCATCGAGCAGGCCTTCGCCCGCTGACGCGTCGCACGCAGGGCTTCCAGGGGCCCGGCCGGGAGACCTCCCGACCGGGCCCCTGCGTCATGCCCCGACCGGGACGTCCGACGTCCGCCCGAAGCTGCGCCGGTACGCGGTCGGGCTCGTGCCGAGCGTGCGCTGGAAGTGGTGCCGCAGGGCGGGCGCGGAGCCGAACCCGCACACGCCGGCGATCTCCTCGACGGACGCGTCCCCGGCCTCGAGCATCGCCTGCGCCCGGGCGAGGCGCTGGCGCGCGACCCACGCCGCCGGCGTCGTGCCGGTCTCGGCGCGGAAGCGCCGCGCAAAGGTGCGCTCGGACGTCAGGGCGCGCCGCGCCAGTGCGGGGACGCCGAGGTCCGCGTCGAGGTGCTCGACGATCCAGGCGAGGACGGGCGCGAGGGTCTCGCACGCGACGGGGAGCGGGCTCTCGACGTACTGGGCCTGCCCGCCGTCCCGGTGCGGCGGCACGACCATCCTGCGGGCGATCGCGGCCGCCGCCGTCGCGCCGAGCTCGCGCCGCACGAGGTGCAGGCACGCGTCGATGCCGGCCGCCGTCCCCGCGCTGGTGATCACCCCGTCGGCCTCCACGTAGAGCACGTCGGGGTCGACCCGGCTGGCGGGGAAGCGTCGCTGGAGGTCGGCGGCGTACATCCAGTGCGTCGTGCAGGCCCTGCCGTCGAGGAGGCCCGCCTCCCCCAGCAGGTAGGCGCCCGAGCAGACCGCGAGCACCCATGCGCCGCGCTCGTGCGCGGCACGGACGGCGTCGAGGACCGCGGGCGGGAGCGGCCCGGCGGGCACGTACGCGACCACCACGACGAGGTCCACGTCCCGGGTCGCCTCGAGCCCGTGGTCGACCGTGACCGCGAACCCCATCTTCGTCGGGACCGGCCCCGTCTCCGGCCCGCACAGCCTCAGGTCGAACGTGGGGCCGCCGGTGTCCGAGCGGTCGATCCCGAAGACCTCGCAGACGAGGCCGAGCTCGAAGGGGGCGACGCGGGGCAGGACGACGGCGGCGACGGTACGGAGCATGCGCCGAGTCTCCTCCGCGCCTGGCGGGAATTCAACGGTAGGCGTCAGACCTGCCACTGGTGGCGCGAAGTGCATCGGCGAAGACTTTCTGCCATGACCATCGCCACGCTCCTCCTCCTGTCCCTCGCCGCGCTCGTCGTCGGCTCCGCGGTCCGGCTCGTCGTCGTCGTCCGGCGCGACGGGCTCGGCACGCGCGAGCCGCCGCGGTCCCACGACGGGACCCCGGCCCGCGACGGATGGTGAGCCCGGGCGGCACCGCGGCGCGTCACCAGCGGTCGTGCACCTCGTCGCGCAGCAGCCGGTCGTAGATGTCGCGCACGCCGGCGCCGAACCGGGCACCGAGGACGTGGTCCCCCCCGGCGCCGGCGTTGGCGCGCGCCTGGTCCGCCGACCGCGCCCCCGGGATCACCGTGGAGACGCCGGGCTGCTGCCAGATCCAGGCGATCGCAGCCTGCGCGGGCGTCATCTCCTGCGCGACGGCGGTCTCGACCAGCGCCGAGAACTCCCCCGCCGCCCGGAGGCCGAGCTCGTACGGCACCCCGGAGAACGTCTCGCCGACGTCGAACGCCTCGCCGGCGCGGTTGTAGCTGCGGTGGTCGTCCTCCGCGAACGTCGTGTCCTTGGTGTACCTGCCGGACAGCAGCCCCGAGGCGAGCGGCACGCGCGCGACGATGCCGACGCCGGCCGCCGACGCCGCGGGCAGGACCTCCTCCAGCGGCTTGCGCCGGAAGGCGTTGAGGATGATCTGCACCGAGGCCACGCCCGGCCGGGCGATCGCCGCGAGCGCCTGCGCGGACGTCTCGACGCTGACGCCGTAGGCCGCGACCGCGCCCTCGGCGACGAGCGTGTCGAGCGCGTCGTAGACCGCGTCGTCGTCCACGACCTCGCTCGGCGGGCAGTGCAGCTGCACCAGGTCCAGCCGCTCGGTCCGCAGGTTCGTGCGCGACCGGTCGGTCCAGGCACGGAAGTTCTCGAGCACGTAGCTCTCGGGCACCTGCTCGGCGCGCCGACCCATCTTCGTCGCGACGGTGATCCCGCTGCCGGGGTTGTCGGCGAGGTACCCGCCGATGATCTGCTCGCTCCGGCCGTCGCCGTAGACGTCGGCGGTGTCGACGAAGGTCACGCCGGCCTCGCTGGCCGCATCGAGCACCGCGCGGGCGTCCTTCTCCTCGACGTCGCCCCAGTCGGCGCCGAGCTGCCACGTCCCCAGCCCCACCACCGACACGAGCCGCCCGGTGCGGCCGAGCATGCGGTACTCCATCGATTCCTCCTCAGCGGCCGGACGGAGCCGCACCGGACACCGCGTCCGACGCCGTCGCTGCCCCGGCTCAAGTACCGTACGTGAACGTGAACACCTCTGCACCGTCCGGAACCCAGCTCCGCATCCAGCACGGCGAGCACCGCGCGACAGTCACCGACGTCGGCGCGACGGTCCGCGAGTACGCGGTCGGCGAGCGCCCTGTCTTCGTGCCGTTCGGCGAGGACGAGATCGCGCCCGCCTCGCACGGCGCCGTCCTCGTCCCCTGGCCGAACCGCCTCCGCGACGGCCGTTACACGTGGGAGGGCAAGGAGCTCCAGAACCCGATCACCGAGCCCCGCCGCGGGACGGCCCTGCACGGGCTCGCCTGCTGGCAGCGCTGGGACGTCGTCAGCCACGAGGAGGCCGCTGTCACGCTCGAGCTGGCGCTGCCCGCCACGCCGGGCTACCCGTTCTCGCTGACGACCCGGATCACCTACGCCCTCTCCGATGCGGGGCTGGAGGTGCGCGTCACCGCCCGGAACACGGGGACGACGACGCTCCCCTACGGCGTCGGCTTCCACCCGTGGCTCTCCCCGGGCGACGCGAGCGTCGACGAGTGCACCCTGCGCCTCGACGGGCGCACACGCGTCACCGTCGACGACCGCCTGCTCCCGACCGGGACCGCTCCCGCGGAGGGCGACCGCGACTTCACGACCCCGCGCCTCCTCGCCGGGATCGACCTCGACGACGCGTACGTCGACGTGGTCCGCGACGACGACGGCCTGTCGTGGATGGCCCTCGGCGCACCGGACGGGACCGAGGCCGCGATCTGGATGGACGGGTCGATGGACACCTGGCAGGTCTGCACCGGGGACCACGTCGACGCCCCCGGGTACGTGCGCACCGGGGTCGCCGCGGAGCCCATGAGCTGCATCGCGGACGCGTTCCGGACCGGGGAGCGGCTCGTGCGGCTGGCGCCCGGCGAGGAGCACGAGGTCCGCTGGGGCGCCACGCTCCGCGGCGCCTGACGCGCGCGGCGCCCTCCGCGGGGCACAATGGTGCGACCGGGACCAAGGGGAGACACGTGGCTGAACGAGAACTGCGCATCTGCATCGTCGGGGACGAGCTGAGCGTCGGCGTCGGCGACGCCAAGGGGCTCGGCTGGGCGGGGCGGGTCGTCGCCCGCAGCCGGTTCGACCGGCCCACGATGACCTTTCCGCTCGCCATCCCCGGGGAGACGACGACGGCCCTCAGCCAGCGCTGGGAGGTCGAGTCGTTCCGCCGGTACGGCAACGAGGCGGAGTGCGACAACCGCCTCGTCGTCGGCCTCGGCCGGCACGACGTCGCGGCCGGCCTCTCCGTGGCGCGCTCGCGGCTGAACCTCGCCAACATGCTCGACGTGGCCGACTCGCACCGCATCTCGACCTTCGTCGTCGGGCCGCCGCCCGGCAGCCCCGAGGAGAACGACCGGCTCGGCGAGCTCTCGACGGCGTTCGCCGACGTGGCCGCGCGTCGCCACGTGCCCTACGTCGACACGTTCACGCCGCTCGTCTCGCACGAGCAGTGGCTCTCGGACCTGTCGCAGAGCGGTACCGGGTTCCCCCAGCAGGCGGGCTACGGCCTCATGGCGTGGCTGGTGCTGCACACCGGCTGGCACGCCTGGCTCGGGCTGGCGGAGGACGCGACCGTCTGAGCGTCGGCGCCTCGGTGCGGAGGACGCTCCGGGTGTGGGACCATTGGTCGTAACCCCTGACCTTGAGGAGACCACCATGAGCAAGCGCGGACGCAAGCGTCGCAGCCGCAAGGGCAGCGCCGCCAACCACGGACGTCGCCCCAACGCCTGAGCGAACCACAGGGCCCGTCCCGCGAGATCCTCGCGGGACGGGCCCTGTCGTGCGTCCGGTGCCGTGCGCGTCGCCGCGCCGGGGGCAGCGCTACGCCGGGGGGCGCACGCCGCTCTCGACCACGTACGTCGTCCGGCTGACGGAGAGCTGGGCGAGGATCCGCACGCGCAGGCTCTCGGGCGCCTGCTCGTGGCAGGAGCGCCGCACCAGCCGCTTGACCAGCTCCTCCACACCGAGCTCGGCGAGGCACGGCGAGCAGTGCGCGATGTGCGCGCGCATGCGCGCCTCGTCCTCCTCGGTCATCTCCGAGTCGAGGTAGTCGTAGAGGTGGGAGATCGCGTGCGCGCACTCCGACTCCCCCCCGGTCGCGTGCGGGATCGGGGTCACCACCCGGACCTGCTCGCCCGGCGCCGGCATCCCGGCCTCCTGCTCCGTCACGACTCCCCTCCCGTCTGCTTCGCCCCGACGAGGCCGCGCCCCGCGGCGTACTCCGCGAGCAGCTCGCGCAGCTGTCGGCGCCCGCGGTGCAGGCGCGACATGACCGTCCCGATGGGCGTGCCCATGATCTCGGCGATCTCCTTGTACGGGAACCCCTCGACGTCGGCGTAGTAGACGACCATGCGCCGGTCCTCGGGCAGCTCCTGCAGTGCCCGCTTCACGTCGGAGTCCGGGAGGCGGTCCAGCGCCTCGGACTCGGCGGAGCGCAGCCCCTGGGACGTGTGCGACGCGGCGCGCGCGATCTGCCAGTCCTCGATGTCCTCCGCCTGCGACTGCTGCGGCTCGCGCTGCTTCTTGCGGTAGGTGTTGATGAAGGTGTTCGTCAGGATCCGGTACAGCCACGCCTTGAGGTTCGTCCCCGGCCGGTACTGGTGGAACGCCGCGAACGCCTTGGCGAACGTCTCCTGGACCAGGTCCTCCGCGTCCGTGGGGTTGCGCGTCATCCGCATCGCCGCCGAGTAGAGCTGGTCGACGTACTGGAGCGCGTCACGCTCGAAGCGCGCGGCGCGCGCGGAGTCCGACTCCGACTCCGGAGCGCGCTCCGTGTCCTCGCCGATCTCCGGCGCGGCCTGCTCCCCGGGCGTGTCCGCCGGGCTGGTCACGCGCGCCGCAGCCGCGTCGTCGGTCTCGGTCATCATGCCCGAGCCTAGTCGCCCGGTGCCGTCCGCGTGCGCCCGCACCGGGGTCGCCCAGGGGGCCACCGGCTGGTCGATGTCGACCCGCACGCGGTAGCGGCGGTCGGGCTGCGGTCTGGTCGTCGTCGTGCACGTCACGACGGGAAGAACGGAGGGGGACCGGAGATCATTCCCCAGCAGGTGTCAGTGCACCCCGGGGTCGTTACCGTGTCCCCATGACCACCGCCGGCACCTCAGAGAGCCCACCGGGCTACGTCACCCTCCTGCGCGAGCAGGTGGGTCACGAGCTCGACGCCCACCAGCAGTACGTCGCGATCGCCGTCTGGTTCGACGCCAACGACCTCCCGCGGCTCGCCGCGCACTTCTACCGGCAGGCGCTGGAGGAGCGCAACCACGCGATGATGATCGTCCAGCACATGCTCGACCGGGACCTGCCCGTCGAGGTCCCCGGGACGTCGGCCGTCGTCAACGGCTTCGGCTCGGTGACCGAGCCGCTCCGCCTGGCCCTCGCCCAGGAGAAGACCGTGACCGGACAGATCGAGGCGATCTTCCGCGCCGCCCGCGAGGAGGGCGACGCGATCGGGGAGCAGTTCATGCTGTGGTTCCTCAAGGAGCAGGTCGAGGAGGTCGCCTCGGCGACGACCCTGCTCACCGTCGCCGAGCGTGCCGGCGACAACCTGTTCGACCTGGAGAACTTCGTCGCACGAGAGACGATCGGCGACGGCGGAGAGTCCTCCGACGCGCCCGAGGCAGCCGGAGGTGCCCTGTGATGATCCTGCGTCCGTTCGCCCGCCCCATGCTCGCGGCCTGGTACGTCGGGCAGGGGGTCGACGCCGTCCGGCACCCGGGCGAGCACGCCGCCGGCGCCCGCGCCGGGGCCGACCTCCTCTCGAGCACCGTCGAGCAGGTCCCGAGGCTCACCGACAAGCAGCTGACGCTGCTGGTGCGAGCGCACGGCGGCGCCACCGTCGTCGCGGGCCTGCTCCTCGCCCTCGGCAAGGCGCCGCGCACGTCCGCGCTCGCCCTCGCGGCGCTGACCGTGCCGCTCGCCGTGGTCGACCAGCCCTTCACGTCCGCCAAGGGTCGCGGCTCAGGGTCGGAGCCCGGTGGCCCGTCGCGCTCCGAGCGCACGAGCCGGTTCCTGCGCGACCTGGGCGGGATCGGCGCGGCACTCATCGCCGCGGCCGACACCGAGGGACGCCCGGGCGTGCAGTGGCGCGTCGCCCGGGCCCGCAAGGACCTGCAGCTCTCCCAGCACCTGCGCGACGCGGGCCGCTCGGTCGAGCGGTCGGTCGAGGACGCCGCGCACGGCACCGGACGGCGCACGCGCCGGGCCGTCAAGGACGCCCGCCGCACGGCGCGGCTGGAGACGTACGCGGCGAAGGAGCGGGCGCGCGCGGCAAAGGACACAGCGCGCCACGCCGCCCGGAAGGCCCGGAAGGCCGTGCCCGCGGTCCACTAGATTGGCGGCATGGCCCACGCACCGACCTCTCCGTCCGCACCGTCGTCCGCCGAGGCTCCGGGCTGGGCCGCCCCGGTCGCTCCCGGGGGCCTCGACGCGACGGTCGAGGTCCCGGGGTCGAAGTCGCTGACCAACCGGCTGCTGGTGCTCGCCGCGCTCGCCGACGGCCCCGGCGTCCTGCGGGGCGCCCTGCGCAGCCGGGACACCGACCTGATGGCGGCGGGCCTGCGCAGCCTCGGTGTCGAGGTGCGGGCCGCGGCCGACCCGAGCACGGTCGCGGTGACCCCCGGGGCGCTGCGCGGGGACGTCGACATCGACTGCGGACTCGCCGGCACCGTCATGCGGTTCCTGCCGCCGGTCGCGGCGCTCGCCGACGGGTCCGTGCGCTTCGACGGGGACGAGGGCGCCCGGGTCCGGCCCATGGGGCCCGTGCTCGAGGGGCTGCGGGCGCTCGGCGTGCACGTCGACGACGACGGGCGGGGCACGCTGCCGTTCGTCGTCGGGGGGCGCGGCGCCGTGCGCGGCGGGTCCGTCGACGTCGACGCGTCGTCCTCGAGCCAGTTCGTCTCGGGCCTGCTGCTCGCCGCCGCCCGCTTCCAGCAGGGCATCCGGCTGCGGCACACCGGCCGGACGTTGCCGAGCCTGCCGCACATCGAGATGACCGTGGAGGTGCTGCGCGACGCCGGCGTGCAGGTCGACGACTCGCGGCCCACGATCTGGGAGGTCGCCCCCGGCCCGGTCGCGGCCCGCGACGTACGGGTCGAGCCGGACCTGTCCAACGCGGCCCCGTTCCTCGGCGCAGCACTGATCGCCGGCGGCACGGTGCGCGTGCCCGGCTGGCCCGAGCGGACCACCCAGCCCGGCGCGATGCTCCCCGACCTGCTGACCCGCATGGGTGGTGCCGCCGAGCTGCGGGACGGCGTGCTGTCGGTCACGGGCACCGGGCAGGTCCACGGCATCGACGCCGACCTGCGCGCCGCCGGCGAGCTCGCGCCCAACCTCGCCGCCCTCGCCGTGCTCGCCGACTCCCCGAGCAGGCTGCGGGGCATCGCCCACCTGCGGGGCCACGAGACCGACCGCCTCGCGGCGCTCGCCACCGAGATCACCCGGCTCGGCGGCCGGTGCGAGCAGACCGCCGACGGGCTCGTGATCACGCCCCGCCCCCTGCGCGGCGGCCGGGTGCGCACGTACCACGACCACCGCATGGCGACGACGGCCGCGATGATCGGCCTGCGCGTCGAGGGCGTCGTGGTCGAGGACGTGGCCACCACCGCGAAGACCCTGCCGGGGTTCGAGCAGATGTGGGCGCGGATGCTCGGTCTCGAGGCAGGCCCCGACGACGGGCCCGACGGCGCACGGACCGGGACGGTCTGATGGCCGCCCGGGCCGGCACCCGCGACGAGGCCGACTTCCGCGACCGGCCGGGCAAGCGGGGCTCCCGGCCGCGGACCAAGCGCCGCCCCGACCACGAGGACGCGCAGACGGGGTTCGTCACGGGTGTCGACCGCGGCCGGTACGCCCTCCTCGTCGGGCCGGACCGGCATCCGGTGGTGGCGATGAAGGCGAGCGAGCTGCGCCGCGACCGGGTCGTGTGCGGCGACCGGGTCGACGTCGTCGGCAACGTCACCGGCGACGAGGGCACCCTGGCGCGGATCGTCCGCATCCAGGAGCGCACGTCCGTCCTGCGGCGGACCGCGGACGACACGGACCCGTTCGAGCGGATCATCGTCGCGAACGCCGACCAGCTCGTGATCGTCACCGCGCTCGCGGAGCCCGAGCCGCGCACGCGCATGATCGACCGGTGCGTCGTCGCGGCCTACGACGCCGGCATGCGCGTGGTGCTGTGCCTGACCAAGGCGGACCTCGCCGACCCCGCGCCCCTGCGCGCGATGTACGAGCCGCTCGGCGTGGACGTCCTCGTGACGCGTCGCGACGGGTCCGGCGACGGCGTCGGGCCGCTCGACCCGGTGCGCGAGCGCCTCCACGGCGCGCTCTCGGTGCTCGTCGGCCACTCCGGGGTCGGGAAGTCGACGCTCGTCAACGCCCTCGTCCCGGACGCCCTGCGCGCGACCGGACACGTCAACGCCGTCACGGGGCGCGGCCGCCAGACCTCGACGTCCGCCGTCGCCCTGCCGCTGCCGGACGACGGAGGATGGATCGTCGACACGCCCGGCGTACGGTCCTTCGGCCTGGCGCACGTCGAGGTCGAGCACCTGCTGGGCGCCTTCGAGGACCTCGCCGAGGTCGCCCGCGACTGCCCCCGCGGCTGCACGCACGCCGACGGCGCCCCCGACTGCGCCCTCGACGACTGGGTGGCGGCCGGCGCCGACGTGCCCGCCGACGCCGGCCCCGCCAGCAGGGAGTTCCGGGCCGTGCGTGTCGAGTCCTTCCGCCGGGTCCTGGGGGCGCGGACCGCTACGGTGTGACGCATGACCAGGTACGACGACGACCTCCGGCTCGCCCACGTGATCGCCGACCAGGTCGACTCCCACACGATGAGCCGCTTCAAGGCGCTGGACCTGAAGGTCGAGACCAAGCCCGACACGACGCCCGTCTCGGACGCCGACAAGGCCACCGAGGAGATGATCCGCTCGACCCTGGGACGTGCGCGCACCCGCGACGCGATCCTGGGCGAGGAGTTCGGCGAGAGCGGGCACGGCTCGCGGCGCTGGGTCGTGGACCCCATCGACGGCACCAAGAACTTCGTCCGCGGGGTGCCCGTGTGGGCGACGCTGATCGGCCTGCTCGACGGCGACGAGCCTGTCGTGGGGCTCGTCTCGGCCCCCGCGCTCGGCAAGCGGTGGTGGGCGGCGAAGGGCTCCGGCGCCTGGACGGGCAAGTCGCTCGCGGCGGCGACCCGGCTGCACGTGTCGGGGGTCGGTGAGCTCGCGGACGCGTCCCTGTCCTACGCGAGCCTCGGCGGCTGGGAGGAGCACGACCAGCTCGACGCGCTCCTCCAGCTGACGCGCGACGTGTGGCGCACGCGCGCCTACGGCGACTTCTGGTCGTACATGCTCGTCGCGGAGGGCGCCGTCGACGTGGCGGTCGAGCCGGACCTCGAGCTCTACGACATGGCCGCGCTCGTGCCGATCGTCACGGAGGCAGGCGGGCGCTTCACGTCCCTCGACGGGAGCGACGGACCGTTCGGCGGCAACGCGCTCGCCACCAACGGGCTGCTGCACGACGACGTCCTGGGGCGGCTCGGCCGCTCGGGCTGAGACTCCTGCCGGGCCGGGCCGGGCCGGGCCGGTCCGGGCGCCGGTCGGGGCGCAGGACGCGCGGGTGCGGGTGGGGCTGCGCGGCTCAGCGCGGGATCGCCGCGACCTCGGTCCAGTCGTACCAGAGCAGGTCGCGGTCCGTGACGCGGTCGATCGCGGCGTCCAGCGCCGCGTCGTCCTGCTCGTCGACCGCCGCCAGGACCGCCCTCACGTCCTGGGCGGCCACCGGTTCGTCGACATGGACGCAGACGATCGCGACGCCCGCGACCGAGGTGGTGACCCGGACGGCGCTCGGCGCGGGAGCGTCGGCGTCGCCCTGGTCTCCGGCGGCGTCGGGGACGCCCGCCGGGCTGCTCTGCTCGACCGCGGCGTCGGGGACCTCGAGAGTCACGACGGCCCGCAGCGGCGGGACGTCAAGCCGCCCGGCCACGAGCGCGAGCGAGTCGTCGGCGGCCTCGAGCGCGGCGGCGTACTCGAGGCCCTCCTCGTCCTCCTCCGGGTAGGCGTCCCGCAGGGCGGTGGTCACCGCGTGCGCCGCACGGGGCGCGACGTCCCACCGCGCGGCGCGCTGGTCCACCGTCGCGGCGTCGAGCTCGTCGAGGGTCACGGGCACGTAGATGCGCATGCGCTCAGTGTGCCCCGCCGACCAGCGCGCCCGCCGCAGGCGCACTGGTCGCCGGGCCGCTCTGCCCCGTCCGGCGGGGCGCCGAGCCCGCCGTCCGCTCCTGCACCCGCGCCGCCAGGCCGACGATCTCCCGGCGCAGCGTCGACTCCGGTGCGACCTCGTGCAGTGCACGACCCTCGAGGACTGCCCGGTCGCACGCGCGCCTGTCGTCCGCGAGGAGCACCGGGTCCCGCAGCGCCGCGAACCGGGACAGCACGTCCCGGACCGCGGCCCGGGGTCCCGGGCCGGCGGACCCGGCGCGGACGCGGTTGGCGACGACGACGCGCCGGGCGCGCGCGCCCGGCCCGAGCAGGTCGTCGAGGTCCTCCAGGGCGCGGACCAGGCGCTGGACGCCGACCGGGTCCGCGGCGCCGACCACCACGATCACGTCCGCGGCGGCCAGGGCGCTCAGCGTCGCCCCGTTGCGCTGGGGCGCCGCGGTGTCGTAGCTGAGCGCCTCGTCCTGCTCCACGCCGAACCCGCAGTCCACCACGACGTGGTCGGCCAGCCCCCGGGCCGTCACCCAGACCTGGTCGAGCGCGGTCGCCGACACCTCGGGCCAGCGCGCCGCGCGCGCGATCCCCGTGAGCACCCGCAGGCGCGGAGCGACGAACGGGCTGAGCGCCGCCAGGCCGCGCGCGTCGAGCGCGCCCCGCCCGGCGCTGCGCGTGGCCGCGACGAGGCCCGGGGACTCGTCGAGCATCCCGAGGTGCTGGGCGACCGCACCGCCGTACGTGTCGACATCCACCAGCAGGACCTCGTGCTCGGCGCCGGAGATCTCGTCGGGCGGCACGTCGATCGCAGAGGTCTCGGCGCGCGCCCGGCCAGGCCGGAGCCGGCGCCTGGCGCGCCGCTGGCGGGAAGGACCCAGCGCGAGCTCCGCGGCGAGGTTCACCGCGACGGTCGTGCGCCCCGGGGCGCCCGTGGGCCCCCACACCGCCACGACGCGCCCCGGCCGGCGCGCGGCCACTGGTCCGGCCCCGTGGGGGGCAGGCTCGGCGCCGGGGCCGTCCGGGCCATGCCGGGCGTCGGGCTCGTCCTGGGTCCGCCCGCCGCCGCGCCGGTCGACGCCCGCGACGAGCTCGGAGACGAGATCGTCGATGCTCACGTCCCGCGCGAGCACCACGAGCCCGAGGGCGTGCGCACGGCGGGCGTCGTGCTCGGAACCGCCGAGCGCGAGCGTCCGGACCCCGAGCGCGGTGAGGTCCGCGACGAGGTCGCCGTCCAGCCCGTCGAGGTCTGCCGCGACCAGCGCGACGGTTCCGGCCCCGGCTGCCGCGGCCGCCCGCAGCTCGCGCACGTCGGCACAGCGACGCGTCACCGACACCTGCCCGTCCCGCGCGGCGAGAGCCTCGACGGTCCGCGCCTCGGCAGGGCCCCGCAGGGCGCACAGCACCGTCGTCGCGGACGCGCCCGACGAGCGCGCCGCCCCGAGGCTCATCGCCCCTCCGCGGCGGGGAGCACGGCGACCTGCCCGTCCGACGAGAGTGCGGCCAGGACCACCGGCAGGTCCGCCTCCTCGACCAGGACGTGCACGGTCGCGCCACCGCCGACGACGAACGTCCCGGACTCCGCGTCGACGTCGTCCACGACCGCCGCGTGCACGATCCGTCGAGGGCTGCTGCCGTCGGCCGCCGCGCCGTCGGCCGCCGCGCCGTCGGCCGCCTCGTCGCCGTCGTCGGCCACCAGGTCCCCGCTCAGCGCTGCAGCGGCCGGGCCGGCACCCGCGCCGCTCTTCGTCTCCGGGACGAACCACACGTCGACCGCGGACCCCGCGGAGACCCGGTCGGACAGGCTCGCCTCGACCTGGAACGCCACCGGGCTGACCTTCACGTCGTCGTCGCCGCCGAGCGCACCCTGCGGGACGAGCTCCCCCTCGCCCACGGTCCGCACCGCCACCGCCGAGGCGGGCAGGTGCTCGGGCGAGGCGTAACGGTCCTCCTCGCCGGGGCCGAGCCGGACGTCGACGACGCGCAGCGACCCCGGCGCGACCGGGTCGCCGGCCGTCAGGGTCGTCGCCGCGGCGTAGACGGGCACCGTCCGCCCCGCCGACGACACGGCCCAGGACCCGAGCAGCACCGACACCGCCACGAGCAGCACCCCGACGAGCAGGCGCGGGTCCCGCCAGCCGGGCCGTCGCAGGCGTGCGGCCGTCGCCCCGGGCAGGTCGTCCATCGTGGTCATCGCACTCCTCGGCGCCGTCCCCCTGGTGCCACGGCACCCCGTCGGGAACCCATCATGGACCGATCCGCGGACCCGTGGGGACGCCTGTGGACGACCTGTCCGCGCCCGGGCCACCGTGTCAGAATTGGGACATGTCGCAACGCTTCCTGACCCTCGCGGACGTGACCGAGGAGCTCAACATCTCGGCCGGCGCGGCGTACCAGCTCGTACGCTCCGGGGAGCTGCCCGCCATCCAGGTCGGGGGGCGCGGGCAGTGGCGGGTCGAGGCGAGCGCCCTGGAGACCTACATCCAGCACCTCTACGAGCAGACGCGCCGGCGGATCGAGGACGGCGAGCTGCACGAGTCCTGACGCCGCGCTCAGTGGGCGCGCGAGACCTCAGCCTCCGGGCACCGTCTCGTTGACGCAGACGAGCGAGGAGAACGCGACGCTCGCGCGCGAGCCGGTGGGGCGCACGCCGTCGAGCCCGACCTGCTCCACGTCGAGGTGGTCGCGCCCGACGCGCGCCACCCGTCCGCGCAGCACCGCTGCGCCCGTGCGGACCTCGACGGCCTGACGGTCGCGCATGACGCCGCGCAGCACCGCCGCCAGGCTCGCGCCGGGGCGAGCGGGGACGTCGACGGCGGCCGGACCGAGCCCCTCGACGACCGCCACGGCAGCCAGCGGCAGCAGATGACCGCGGCCGGCCACGTCGAGGACCACCCAGTCGTGCGCCACCGCCGCGACGACTCCCGACACCCGCAGGTCGCTCCCGGCCCAGGCCTCGGCGCCCGCGCCACCGCGGTCACCGCCGCCGCACGCCCGGACGCTCACCGCGCTCCCCCGGGCGCCGGCGAGCCGCGCCGCAAGGGTGACCGTGGCCTGCTCCGCGCGGGTGAGATCCCCGACCAGAGCCCGGTCGTCGGCGGCGAGCTCGGCATCGAGCTGGGCGGACAGGTCGTCCACGAGGCGGTCCCAACGCATCCTCGGACCGTACGCCCGCGTCCCCCGGTCCCTCGCGTCGTCCACACCCTGGACGCCACCTGGACAAGCGACGCCGTGTCCGCTTAGATCACCATCACCAAAGAACACCAAACGGCATCAAACACAGTCAGCAAGATCGCAGGGGGCGAAATGACTGAGTTCGACCATTCCAGCGACCCACAAGGGTCGTACCACCCGTCGGATCCCGGGCGCCGACAGCCCGGCGGAGGGCGGTTCCTCGCCGTCGCCGGGCTCGCCGCCGGGAGCGCGGGCGTCGGCGCACTCTTCGTCCTGCGCGGCGTCGCCGTCCTGAGCGGACCCGCCCCGCGCGTCCAGGACCTCGTCGAGCTCGCCGTCCTGGCGGCGGGCACGCTCACAGCGGTCTGGCTGCTCGGCTCCTGCCTGGTCGCCGCGAGCTGTCTCGCCGCGAGCGCCGCCGGCCGACGCTGGGTCGCCGGCGAGCGGCTCGTCGCCCGCCACGGGCCCGCGCTCGTGCGCCGCGCGGCCCGCCTCTCGCTGACGGTGGGGGTCGGCGCCGGCCTCAGCCTCACGGCCCCCGCGGCCTTCGCGTCCGCGGGTCCCGCCCCGGTCCCGCGGGCCGACGACGCGGCGTCGCCTCCCGGCGTGTCCGTCGTCGAGCTCGGCTGGCTCCCGACCTCCTCCACCGGGTCCTCGGACCACGGGCCGCCCGGGGGCGGGGGCGCGCGCCGACCCCCGGCCTCCGCACCGGGCGTGCCGGCAGGCCCGGCCGCCACGCCGCCCGCCGCCGCCGAGGCGCCCCGGGCGACGGACGACGTCGTCGTCCGCCCGGGCGACACGCTCTGGTCGATCGCCGCCGACGCGCTCCCGGTGGACGCGACGCCGTCCGACGTCGCCGCCGCAACCCGGGGCTGGTACGCCCGCAACGTCGACGTCGTCGGCGACGACCCCGACCTCATCCTCCCGGGGCAGCACCTCTCGCCTCCCGCCTGACCCGCAGCCTGATCCCCGGACCGCCCGGCACGCCCGCGCACGTCCCGCAGACAGACAGACAGTGCCGCAAAGGAGCAGCAACATGACCGTCACGACCGAGCACCCCCGCACCACGCCCGCCTCGCCCGCCGAGCGCAGCCTGCGCGCCTTCGTCGACCCGCCCAAGGACGCGCGCCGCGCGCCCTCCCCCGGTGCGGCGCCGCGAGACCCGGACGTCGCGCCGACACCCGTCCCCGTGCCGGTCCCGTCGTCCGACGGCGCCGCACGCCACCTGCGCAGCGCACCCCTCGGCCGACCCCCGGCACTCGACGCGACCCACCTGCGGCGCGCCCCGCGCACCGCGGCGCCGGGACGAGAGGCCGGCCCGGTGCGGCCGGGGAGCCCGCTCACCGACCCGACCGCGACCTGCTGCGCCGTCGCGCGCACCGCGCTGGAGGTGCTGCGGGGGGAACGCCCGGTGGCACAGCTCGCCCGGTGGCTCGCGCCCGACGTGCACGAGGCCCTCGCGCGCCGCGCACGGCTGCTGCTGGCGGCCGCCGTACCGAGCGCGGCCCACGACCCGATCACGGTCCGCCGGGCCCGCACGGTCCGTCTCGGTCCGTCGTCGGCCGAGGCGAGCGTCGCGCTCGAGTGCGGCGGGCGCGTGCGGGCGGTCGCGGTGCGCGTGGAGGACCACCGCGGGTCCTGGCGCGTCACCGCGCTCGAGATCGGCTGAGCGCGAGCGGCTGGCGACGGCACGCCGACGGGCGTCACGCGCCCCACGAACGACGGACGGCCCGGCGCCGCAGGGGGTCGCCGGGCCGTCCGTGGACGACAGTCCGTTCCTCAGGCCTCGTTCAGCCCGTGGCAGACCTTGTACTTCTTGCCCGAGCCGCACGGGCACTGCGCGTTGCGCGGCGTGCCGGGGAACGTGCGCCCGTCGCTCTCCGCGCTCGCCGCCTCGCCGTGCAGCTCGCGGCGCGCGCGCCGGGACGCGTCGCCCGAGACCACCGCGGCGCCCGTCCCGTCCTCGCTGGGCGCGGAGTAGGACAGCGGGACGGGCCGCTCGGGACCGTCGAGCCCCTTCGCGACCAGCGTCGGCGCCGCCGGCTCTGCCACGTCGGCGGCCTCCGGCGCATCGGCAGGCTCCGGCTCGGCGGCAGGCTCCGGCTCGGCGACGGCCGCGGCCGGCACCGGTTCCGGCTCGGGCTCGGCGGCCGGCTCCGGCTCCGGCTCGGCGGCCGACGGCGCGTCCGGCCCGGCTGCAGCAGGCTCCGCAGCAGCAGGCTCGGCAGCAGCGGGCTCGGGTACGGCCGGCTCGGCCGTGGCAGGCACGGCGGGAGCGACAGCCGGGCGCGTCGCCCGGCCGAGCGGGGACGTCGCGGCGGTGACGGCGGCGCTCGCCGCGGAGACCGGCTGCTCCTGCACCTGGACCTCGAGGTTGAAGAGGTAGCCGATCGACTCCTCCTTGATCGCCTCGTTCATCGCGGCGAACAGCTGGAAGCCCTCGCGCTGGTACTCGATCAGGGGGTCGCGCTGCGCCATCGCGCGCAGGCCGATGCCCTCCTTGAGGTAGTCCATCTCGTAGAGGTGCTCGCGCCACTTGCGGTCGAGGACGGAGAGCACGACGCGCCGCTCGAGCTGGCGCATGTTCGCCTCCCCGATCTGCTCCTCGCGGTCCGCGTAGGCGTGCCGCGCGTCCGAGAGGATCTCCGTGAGCAGGAAGTCACGGTCGAGCCCCTCGAGGCTCCCCGCCTGCTCGCGCACCTCGTCGACCGTGATCGAGACGGGGTAGACGGCGCGCAGCGCGGTCCACAGCTCGTCGAGGTCCCAGTCGCCGACCGCGGCCTGGGCCGCCGCCCCGTCGACGTACGCGGTCACGACGTCGGTGAGGAAGTGCTGGATCTGCTCGTGCAGGTCCTCCCCGTCGAGCACCCGACGCCGCTCGGAGTAGATGACCTTGCGCTGGCTGGAGAGGACCTCGTCGTACTTCAGGACGTTCTTGCGGATCTCGAAGTTGCGCGACTCGACCTGGTTCTGGGCGCTCGCGATGCCGCGGGTGACCATCTTCGACTCGAGCGGCACGTCGTCCGGGAACCCGGCGCGGTTCATCATCGACTCGGCGAGCCCGGAGTTGAACAACCGCATGAGGTCGTCCTCCATCGACAGGTAGAACCGGGACTCGCCCGGGTCGCCCTGCCGGCCGGAACGGCCGCGCAGCTGGTTGTCGATGCGCCGCGACTCGTGGCGCTCGGTGCCGAGGACGTACAGGCCCCCGAGCTCCGTCACCTCGTCGTGCTCCGCGGCGACCGCCGCCTTCGCGGACTCGAGCGCCGCGGGCCAGGCCGCCTCGTACTCGTCCGGCGTCTCCGCCGGCGAGAGCCCCTCGGCCTCGAGCGCGTCGACCGCCATGAACTCGGCGTTGCCGCCGAGCATGATGTCCGTCCCGCGGCCGGCCATGTTCGTCGCGACGGTCACGGCGCCCTTGCGCCCTGCCTGGGCGACGATCGCCGCCTCGCGCGCGTGCTGCTTCGCGTTCAGCACCTCGTGCGGGACGCCCTGCACCTTGAGCTTGGCGCTCAGGACCTCGGACTTCTCGACGCTCGTCGTGCCGACCAGCACGGGCTGCCCCTTGGCGTGCCGCTCGACGATGTCGGCGACGACGGCGTCGAACTTGCCGTTCTCGTTCTTGTAGACCAGGTCCTTCTGGTCGATGCGCTGCGCCGAGCGGTTCGTCGGGATCGGCACGACGCCGAGCTTGTACGTGCCCTGGAACTCGGCCGCCTCGGTCTCGGCGGTACCGGTCATGCCCCCGAGCTTGTCGTAGAGCCGGAAGTAGTTCTGGAGGGTGATCGTGGCGAGGGTCTGGTTCTCGGCCTTGATCTGCACACCCTCCTTGGCCTCGATCGCCTGGTGCATGCCCTCGTTGTACCGGCGCCCGGCGAGGATGCGGCCCGTGTGCTCGTCCACGATGAGCACCTCGCCCTTGAGGACGACGTAGTCCTTGTCGCGCTTGAAGAGCTCCTTCGCCTTGATGGCGTTGTTCAGGAACCCGATCAGCGGCGTGTTCAGGGACTCGTACAGGTTGTCGATGCCGAGGTGGTCCTCGATCTTCTCGATGCCGGGCTCGAGGACGCCGACCGTGCGCTTCTTCTCGTCCACCTCGTAGTCGGTGCCGACCTCCAGGCGCCGCACCAGCTTGGCGAACTCGCCGTACCAGCGGTTCGTGTCCCCGCCCGCCGGGCCGGAGATGATCAGCGGCGTGCGCGCCTCGTCGATGAGGATCGAGTCGACCTCGTCGATGATCGCGAAGGCGTGCCCGCGCTGCACGAGGTCGCCCGTCGACCACGCCATGTTGTCGCGCAGGTAGTCGAACCCGAACTCGTTGTTCGTGCCGTAGGTGATGTCCGCGGCGTACTCGGCGCGCCGCTCGGCGGGCGTCTGCCCCGACAGGATGCACCCGGTCGACATCCCGAGGAAGCGGAAGACGCGGCCCATGAGCTCGCTCTGGTACTTGGCCAGGTAGTCGTTGACCGTGATCACGTGCACCCCGCCGCCGGAGAGCGCGTTGAGGTACGCGGGCAGCGTCGCGACGAGCGTCTTGCCCTCACCGGTGCGCATCTCGGCGATGTTGCCGAGGTGCAGCGCGGCGCCGCCCATGAGCTGGACGTCGAAGTGGCGCTGCCCCAGCGTGCGGCGGGACGCCTCGCGCACGGCCGAGAACGCCTCGGGGAGCAGGTCGTCGAGGGTCGCACCGTCGGCGATCCGCGCCCTGAAGCGGTCGGTCTCCTCGCGGAGCTCCTCGTCGGTCATCTCCTCGAAGCTCGACTCGAGCTCGTTGACCTGCCGGGCGAGGCCGGAGAGCTTCTTCAGGATCCGGCCCTCGCCGAAGCGCAGGGCCTTCTCGAAGATGGAGGGCACGCAGATCTCCCGTGTCGTTCGCGTCCACGGCCGGTCGGCAGCGCGGCGGGTGCGCGCCGCGCCCAGGGGTCGCCGACGTCACACCACGGACCATCGTAGGGCCGTTGTCACACCGGGCCCGACGCCGTGGCCCCCCGTTCGCTCTCCGACGAACCGAGCACCGCGCCCGCGAGCGCCCCCGCGAGGTCGCCGACGGGGCTGACGAGCACCTCGGAGAGCCCGAGCCACCCCGCCAGCAGCGCGAGCTCGGCCGCCAGCGCGCCCGCCGTCGTCGGGCTCGTGGCTGGCTCCGCGTGCGCCGCGAGGACCCGCAGCACCCCGCGGGCGCGGTCGGCCTTGAGGTCGACGCGCGCGGTGATCTCGTCTCCCTCGAGGAACGGCAGCACGTAGTACCCGTGGACGCGCAGGGCCGCCGGGACGTAGATCTCGATCCGGTACCGCATGCCGAAGAGGCGCTCGAGCCGGGTGCGCTCGAACACCACCGGGTCGAACGGGCTGAGCAGCGCGCCGCCCGTCGCCCGGCGCGGCACCTGCGCGTCGCGGTGCAGGTACGTCGCCTCGTCCCAGCCCCGGACCCGGACGGGTCGCAGGACGCCGTCGTCCACGAGCTCGGCGAACGCGGTGACCACCTGCGGGCCGCGGAGGCGGAAGTAGTCCTTGAAGCAGCGCAGCGTCCCGACGCCGTGCGCCCGCGCCCCGATCTCCAGGAGCCCGCGCACCGCGTCGGCGTCGTCGACCGGGGCGAGGCCCTGCGGCGGCACGACGCGCTCGGCCAGGTCGTAGCAGCGCTCGAACGACGACGTGCGCCGGGCCGAGGCCAGCTCGCCCACGTAGAACAGGTGCTCGAGGGCCTGCTTCGCGAGCGACCAGTTCCACCCCCAGTCGGGGCGTTCGTGCCCCGGCCCTTCGGACTCCAGCAACCGGTGCAGCTCGGGGGCCGTCACGGGGCCGCGCTCCGCGACCAGGGCGCGCACCCGCTCCACGACCTCGGGACTGCCGGTGCCGACGTCACGGATCGAGCCCCAGGCGTCCTGCAGCCTCCGGCGCCGCCAGGCCAGCAGCCGGTACGTCTCCGGGGCGACGTAGGAGGCCTCGTGGCCCCAGGCCTCGAGGACCCGCCGCGGCGCGCGGCCCGCGGCGCGGTCGAGCAGCGTGGTCGGGTACGGGCCGATCCGGGAGAACAGCGGCATCAGGTGCGCGCGGGCGAGCACGTTGACCGAGTCGATCTGCAGGACCGCGATGCGGTCCACGGTGCGCTGCAGGTCCCGCATGGTCGGGCCGCCCGGCCGCTCCGGTCGAGGCCGGTGCATTCCCTGGGCCGCGAGCGCTGTCCGCCGCGCCTGTGCGAGCGTCATCGATTCCACGCCCACCATCCTGCCGCGCGCCCCCGACACCGGCCCGGCCGCCGCGGTGTCGTGCGGTGTCGCGAGGTGTCGTGCGATGTCGTGAGGTGGCCGAGAGCACCGCGACCCCCGGCGCCGGGCGTCGGAGGTCGCGGTGCGCGTGCGGGCGTGCTCAGACCTGGGCGGGCGCCTCGCTGGTCCGCTCGCCGGCCGCCTCGACGTGCTCGCAGGCCGTGTCGATCGCGATGACCCCGTAGCTCCAGCCGCGGCGGCGGTAGGCGACGGACGGGCGCGCCGTCTCGGCGTCGACGAAGAGGAAGAAGTCGTGGCCGACCATCTCCATCTCGTACAGGGCGTCGTCGACGCTCATGGACGTGGCGCTGTGCAGCTTCTGGCGGATGACGACCGGCGAGTCCCCGAGCTGGCTCTCCACGGACTCGCCCGGCGACGCCGGGGGACGCGTGGGCTCGGGCTCGGCCCGCGGGCCGTCGCGCTCCGGGTCGTACGGCCGCACGTCGACGGGGGGCTGGACGGTGTTCTTACGGTGGTCCTTGCGCCGGTCGCGCGAGCGGCGCAAGCGCTCCTGCAGCTTGGCCGCGGCGAGGTCGAGCGCGCCGAACCGGTCGTCGGCGGCGGCCTCGGCCCGGACGACCGGGCCCTTCGCGCGGACGGTCAGCTCGACACGCTCGCTGACCCCGGCCAGCTTGGGGTTGTTCTCGTGGGTGATCTCCACGTCGATGCGCTGCGCGGTCGGTGCGAGCTGCTCGAGCTTGGCGAGCTTGTCCTCGACATGGCGGCGGAACCGCTCCGGGACCTCGGTGTGCCTACCGACGACGACGATCTCCATGTGAACCTCCGCTGCTCCGCGGGCGCCCGCCGTGCGGACGTCCCGGGGTGTGTGATGGGCCGTGCGGCCCGACGGGTCTGTGCTCGGCACCCCGTGAGGCGCCGGTGCTCGTCACCTCCCCCGGCCGCCGTCCTGGCCGGCCACTCGGTACGTCCTCGACGACGCCGGGCTCGTGTCCTCGACGTCGAACCACCAGGCTATCCCGGACCCCCGTCCGACCGCACGGCGCGGCTCGGCGGAGGCGTCGCCGCCAGCACGACCGCGCCCACGACGCGCGCCCCGGCGCCCGACAGGGCCGCCTCGCAGGCGGACAGCGTCGCGCCCGTGGTCAGTACGTCGTCCACCAGGAGGCACACAGGGCGGGGCTCGTCGCCGAGGCGCGCGCGGCGGCGCAGCGCGACCGTCCCGGCCTTGTTCCCCCCGCGGGCGCGACCGCCCAGGCCCACCTGGTCCCCCGCGGCGCGGCGCTGGCGCAGGGCGCGCACCACCCGCACCCGGGGCGGCGCACCGGCGTCGCGCAGGCCGTCGCGCAGGCCCTGCGCCACGGCCCGTGCCAGCTCGTCCACGGGCGTGCGCCCGCGCGCCCGCGTCGCCCTGCCCGACGACGGCGCGGGGACCACCAGCACCTCGCGCGACCGCCGCCCGGGGGCCCCGGTGACCGCGGCGGCCGCCGCGCGCCCCGCGTCCCGCAGGAAGGGCGCGAGCTCGCGGGTCAGGTCGGCGCGGCCCCGGTCCTTCCACGCGAGGACCACCTCGCGGACGCACCCCGCGTACGGCGCGGTGCACCAGACCGGCACCGGGTGCGGCCGGTCGGAGCGGTCGAGCCGGGGTGCGCCGTCCTCGCAGCGGGCGATCCCCCCGAGGCAGGCGCGGCACCACGGGCACAGCCGCACGTCCGGCGTCGCGCACCCGGGGCACTCCACCGGCACGACGAGGTGCCCGAGCGCGCGGGCCGCGCGGGCAAGAGCGCGCACCGCACGCAGAGCACGCAGCCGCCGAGCGCCCCGGCCGCGCCCGGGAGGGCGGGCGGCGGCCCGGGAGGGCGGGCGGGAGACGTCGACGGTGCGGTCCACGCCGCCCAGCCTGCGGCGGCCGGGGCACGCCGCGCGGGCAGGCCCGCGCACCCGTGCCCCGCCCCGGCACCGCGCCCGCCTGTGGACGCCCACGGGAGGCCCGTCAGCCCGGGTAGGCGACCAGGTCGACGTCGGTGGCCTCCGGCACCCAGATCGTCGCCGACTCCGAGCGGCCGTAGAGAACACCCTTCTCGTCGACCACGAGCAGCGTGCTCTCGCCGTTGCCCGCCGCGATCGCCACCGCCCCGGGCACCCGGGACAGCGACGTCGTCTGGCCGCCGACCTGCGCGAGGTGGACGACGACGTCGTCCTCCCCTGTCTGCCTCCCGAGCACCCCGACCTGCGTCTGGTCGGTCCACACGACCGAGGTGACGTCGACCGTGGAGGCCGCGACGCGGAACGGGTCCGAGAGCGCCGTCGGCCTGCCCTCCTCGTCCCGGACGATCCCGGCCACCTGCACGAGCGGACCACCGGTGCCGTCGCTGGCGACGACGAGCCGCGCGCCGTCCGGGGCGACGCGCACGGAGACGAGCGTCCGGTCCGCGAGCCACGGCACGGCCGCCAGCCGGGTCCGCGTGCCGTCCCGGTCGAGCACCGTGATCGGCCCGGTCGCCGACCCCGACCAGATCCACCCGAACCGGTCCGCGGAGGGCGCCATGAGATCGGCGCCCTCGAGCAGGGTGGCGCCCTTCGTGCCCGCCGTGGGGAGCCGGCGCACGTGTGCCGTGCCGTCGCGCACCAGGACCGCAGCCCCCGCCGCGCCCTGGGCCACGTCGCCCGTCAGGCCCAGCGCCGTGGGGAGCAGGCCCTCGAGCGACGGCGCGCCGTCGATCTTCGTGAGCGTCGAGCCGTTCACCGCGACGAGCCTGCCGTCCGAGGCCGCCACCGCCCCGCCGGACACCTGCGCGGAGGGCAGTGGGTCGACCGTGTCCACGCTGATCGGGGTCCCGTCCGCGGACAGCACCACCGAGCGGACCGGCTCGAACGCCTGCGTGCGCGGGTAGGAGTCCACGATCACCGCCTGGATCTGCGCCTGGAGCAGCGCGCGGTCCGCGGCCGAGGCGGACAGCACCGCGGAGCTGAGGTTCACCGTCGCGACCCCGTCCGAGACGGGGACGGTCTGCAGCGCGAGCGTCGTGCCCGGCGGGGCGACCGTGACCACCGAGTCCTGGAGCCACTCCGCGGGGCCGTCGAGGACGGCGCTGACCGCGTCCGTCTGCCACCGGGCGCTCTTGGGGAACCACCGCTCGTCGGAGACGAAGTACGTGCGGTCCGGGGTGGGGAAGTAGAGCGTCGTCTGCTGGTAGAAGACGTCGAGCAGACCGCTCTGGATGAACAGGCCGTCCTCGGCGTCGTCGATGCGCCAGCGGCCGTCCGGGTCCTGCACGAGACCGAACGAGAGGTCCTGCGTCGTGCCGTCGGACACCTCCGTGTACACGCCGTCCGCGTCGATCGTGCCGACGACGGAGACCGTTCCGGTGACCGTCGTCTTGCCCGTGTCGTCCGCGTCGTCGGGCACGACGAGCCCGGCGTCGCCCCGGTAGACGGTCACGCGCGCGGTCGGGTCCCAGTCGGTCGCCGAGCCCGTCAGGTAGGCCCGCGCGACGTCGTAGCTGCTTGTCGTGCCGGGACCCTGCGCGCTGAGGAACCCGTTGACGATCTGCTCGGGCGACGCGTCGTCGCGCGGCGGGTTCGGGTTGAGGTAGATGGGCAGCGGCGGCGCGGGCTCGGCCTTGCCGTCCACCACGGGGCCGGACGTCGGGATCGACGCGCACCCACCGAGCACGGCGAGCCCGAGCAGCGCCAGGAGGACGGTCAGGGCCGTGGCGGGCGCCCGGCGGCGGGCCCCGTGCCCGGGGGCCGCGCTGCGGCGTGCTGCGGTCATCGGCGTACCTCCTTCGCCGCGTCGGCGCCCGGTGGCGGCTCGAGCGCGTCCACGGACGGCAGCGACGTCGGGCTGGCCTGGTCCACCACGGCGACCTGGCCGGTCACCGGCCCGGGCTCGGGGTCGCTGCCCCGCGCGGGGCTGGGTGCGTCCGGCACGAGCGGGAGCGGCGAGTGGTCCAGGACGATCCCCGCCCGTCGCGGCAGCGTGAGCCGGAAGCACGCCCCCTCGCCGGGCCGGCCCCACGCCTCGAGCCAGCCGCCGTGCAGCCGCGCGTCCTCCAGCGAGATCGCCAGCCCGAGGCCGGTGCCCCCGGTGGTGCGGGCGCGTGCCGGGTCGGCCCGCCAGAACCGGTCGAAGACCCGGGCGACCTCGGGCGCCGTCATGCCGACGCCATGGTCGCGCACCACGACCGCGACGGCGAGCCCGTCGGCGCCGACGGTGACCTCGACGGGCTTGCCCTCGGCGTGCTCGATGGCGTTCGTGACGAGGTTGCGCAGGATGCGCTCGACGCGGCGCGGGTCCACGTCCGCCGTCGCGGGCTCGTCGCCGAGGTGCACCGACAGCCAGACGCGCTTCGCCTCGGCGAGCGGCTGCGCCTGCTCGACGGCGGAGCCCGCGACGTCCCGCAGGTCGCTGCGCTCGGCGTCCAGCACCGCCGCGCCCGCGTCGAACCGGCTGATCTCCAGCAGGTCGGCGAGGAGGTCCTCGAACCGGTCGAGCTGGGTGTACATGAGCTCCGCCGACCGGCGCGCCATCGGGTCGAGCTCGTCGCGCGACTCGTGGATCACCTCGCTCGCCATCCGGATCGTGGTCAGCGGGGTGCGCAGCTCGTGGGAGACGTCGGAGACGAAGCGCCGCTGGAGCATGGAGAGCTCCTCCATCTGGGTGATCTGGTCCTGCAGGCTCTCGGCCATCTCGTTGAACGAGCGCGCGAGCGTCGCCATCTCGTCGTGCCCGCGCACGGTCAGCCGCTCGTCGAGACGGCCCGCCGCGAGGCGCTCGGCCACCCGCGCCGCGCGGCTGACCGGGTCGACCGTCTGGCGCGTGACGATCCAGGCGATGACCCCGATGATCAGCAGCAGCACGATCGCGCCCACGAACAGGGTCTGCTGGATGAACTCGAGCGTCTGCTGCTCCGGCTCGAAGGAGTAGAGGTAGTAGAGCTCGTAGGTGCCCTCGCGCGGCACCTGCACCGTGGTGCCGACGACGACGCCAGGGACCTCCGCGGCGTCCGGGCCGGGGTCCGTCTCGATCGCCACCGACTGCATCACCTGGGGGACCTCGCCGCCCGAGTCGGCGGTCGCGAGCGTCGCCTTGCGCATCTCCGGGGTGATCACCGTCCCGTACCGGTCGGCCGTGCTGACGTCGACCACCTGCGACGGCTGCCCCTGGGGGTGCCAGAGGAACACGTCGCGCGTGCCGGGGCTCGCCGTCTGCAGCGAGAGCACCATGTCGGTGAGCAGCTGCTGCACGTCGGAGCTGGTCTGCGGGTTCGCCGCGTCGAAGTTGGTCCGCGCCTGCGTCGTCGAGCGGGCGCTCTCGGCGTCGACCGCCGCGAGTCGCTCGTTGAAGAGGCCGTCCCGGATCGACTGCGAGAGGAACGCCCCGAGCACGGCCACCGACACGACGCCGACGACCAGCGCGATCGAGACGACGCGCAGCTGCATCGAGGAGCGCCAGCGGCGCACGACCCGCGACCCGGCCCGACGCAGGACCGGGGGGACGACGACGCGCCGGCGGACGGGGGGCGGCGGGGTCCCCGTGCCGGTCTCGTCGCCGGCGGCGCCCTCCGCGCGGGCCGGGCCCTCCGTGCCGCCCGCACCCTGGGTGCTCACGAGCTCACCGGTCCCGTCGGCCCGCCGGCTCCCGGACCACCCGGTCCGTCCCGGTCACCGGCGCGGCGAGCCGGCCTTGTAGCCGACACCCCGCACCGTCAGGACGATCTCCGGGTTCTCCGGGTCGTGCTCGATCTTCGAGCGCAGCCGCTGGACGTGCACGTTGACCAGGCGCGTGTCCGCGGCGTGGCGGTACCCCCACACCTTCTCGAGGAGGACCTCGCGGGTGAAGACCTGCCAGGGCTTGCGCGCCAGCGCGACGAGCAGGTCGAACTCGAGGGGCGTCAGGGAGATCTGCTCGCCGTCGCGCGCCACCCGGTGCCCGGGCACGTCGACCTCGATGTCCCCGACCGTCAGCACCTCCTGCGCCGGCTCGTCCGTGCGGCGCAGCCGCGTCCGGATCCGCGCGACCAGCTCCTTGGGCTTGAACGGCTTCGAGACGTAGTCGTCCGCCCCGGACTCGAGCCCCAGGACGACGTCGACCGTGTCGGTCTTGGCCGTCAGCATGATGATCGGCACGCCGGACTCCGCACGGATCAGCCGGCACACCTCCGTGCCGTCGCGGCCGGGGAGCATCAGGTCGAGCAGCACGAGGTCCGGCTGGCTCGAGCGGAAGGCCTCCAGGGCCTGGTCGCCGTCGGCGCAGAACATCGGCTCGAAGCCCTCGGAGCGCAGGACGATCCCGATCATCTCGGACAGGGCGGCGTCGTCGTCGACAACCAGCACACGTTGCTTCATGCTGCACATGATGCCACCCGGCCCGCGGCGTCCACGGGCGCACGCACCCGGGGGCGGCGAGCCTGTGGACCGCGCGCCCCGGCGCCCGTCCACGCACTAGCCTGGCCTCTCCCGCACGGCGAGCCCCCGGCCGCCGCACGCCCGCCGGCAGAACAGGACCCCGCGATGAGCACTCCAGGCGAACCGCCTGCCGGCTGGGGCGAGACACCGCAGGGTCCGCTGGGGTACGGGCAGCCGCAGTACGGGCAGCCGCAGTACGGGCCGCCGGGCGCCCTGCCCCCGGCGGGCTACGGGCAGCCGGGGCCCGGCGGGCCCGGCTGGGGTCCGGGACCGCTGCCGACGACCGACAGGCCCGGGATCGTCCCGCTCCGCCCGCTCGCGCTGGGCGAGATCCTGGACGGCGCGTTCGGCGCGGTCCGCGCCAACCCGCGCGTCATGCTCGGCGTGCCTGCCGCCGTCCTCGTCGCGTGCACGCTCGTCTCGGTGGTGCTGGGCCTGCTCGTCGTCGGCCTGACCTCCGCGCTCAGCGCCGGCATCGACGCCGACCTCTCGGAGGTCGGCCTCGGTCCGGGCGGGTACGCGAGCCTGACGAGCATCGGGCTCCAGGCCGTGATCGTCCAGCTGGTCGCGGTGCCCGTCCTCAACGGGCTGCTGGCGGGCGCGGTCGGGGACGCCGTGCTGGGGCGGCGGCCGTCGGTCACCGAGACCTGGCACCGCACCCGCGGCCGGCTGCTGCGGCTCGTGGGGTACACGCTGCTGCTCTTCCTCGCGGCGTCCGTGCTCGTGGTCGGGATCGTCGCCGGGACGGTCGCGCTGATCGTGACCCAGGTCGACGCGGGGACCTCGGTGTGGGCGTCGGTCGGCACCGGTCTCGCCGCCCTGCTGGTGCTCGTCGTGCTCGTGCTGTGGCTCCAGGTGCGGCTGCTCTTCACGCCCGCGGCGCTCGTCCTCGAGAAGCAGGGCGTCTGGCGGTCCGTGACGCGGGCCTGGCGGCTGACCCGCAAGGGCTTCTGGCACGTGCTGGGCATCTGGCTCCTGGCGACGATCATGGTCGCGATCATCAGCGGCGTGGTCGCCTACCCCTTCACCCTCGTCGGGGGCCTGCTGGTCACGGTGTCCCCCGTCGCGTACACGGCCCTGTCGCTGCTCGGGTCGATCGTCAGCGGGATGCTGACCACGGTCTTCATGTCGAGCATCGTGGCCCTGCTCTACATCGACGCGCGCATGCGGCGCGAGGGGCTCGACATCGAGCTCGCGGGCACCGCCCGGCGCGAGCACGGGCAGGCATGACGGCCCCGGTCGCGTGGGTCGACCGCCTCGCGGCCGACGTCCCCGTCGCCCCCGACGCGGACACCGCCCGCGCGTGGGCCCGCGGAGAGCTCGCGCGCCCGGAGTACGCCGGGCACGGCCCGACGCTCCTCGAGCGGTTCCTCGACTGGCTCTCCGGCCTCGGCGCCGGGACCGGCGGCGCGGACCTGCCGGACGCGCTGCCCGTGGCGCTCGTGGTCCTGGTCCTCGCGGCCGTGCTCCTGGCCTTCTGGTCCACGGGCCGGGTGCGCGCGAGCACGCGCGCGCGCGCCGCGGCGGTCGTCCTCGAGGACGACGCCCGCACGAGCGAGGAGATCCGCGCGTCCGCCGACCGGGCCGCGGCCCGCGGCGACTGGGCCGAGGCCGTCCTCGAGCGGTACCGCGCGGTCGTCCGGGCGCTGGAGGAACGAGCCGTCCTGGACGACCGCCCGG
Organism: Cellulomonas sp. PhB143; assembly: GCF_003752595.1. GTDB lineage: Bacteria > Actinomycetota > Actinomycetes > Actinomycetales > Cellulomonadaceae > Paraoerskovia. The sequence goes on from NZ_RKIJ01000009.1 coordinate 130,390, forward strand.
GCCGCACCGCCCACGAGGTCGCCCAGGAGGCCGCGGCGCGCCTGCCCGGGTCGGCCGACGAGCTCGCCCGCGCAGGGCGCCTGTTCGACGACGTCCGCTACGGCGACCACGCCGTCGGACCCGCCGAGGACGCGGCGGTACGGGCGCTCGACGCGGCCGTCGCGGGCGAGCGCCCGCGCGCCGCCCCGGCCGGCGGGCGCCCGTGAGCGCCCCGGCCGCCCCCGCGCGGGAGGCGGTGACGGACCCGCCCCCGCGCCCGTCACCGGTGCAAGGCGACGGCACCTCCGGACGCTCCCGGCTGCGCGCGCGGTGGCGCCGCGCCCGCCTGCCCCTGGGGCTGCTGCTCGCCACGGCCGTCGTCGTGCTGTCCGTGGCGCTCCTGCCCGCGCCCAGCTCGATCGTCCCCTATGCGATCGACAACGCAGGGCCGGACGGCGCTCGCGCGGTCGCCGAGATCCTGCGGGACCAGGGCGTCGACGTCGTCGCGACGACGAGCTCCGCCGAGGCCGCGGCCGCACCCGCGGGCACGACCCTCGCGATCGCCCCCGGCCTGCCCCTGACACCCGACGAACGCGGCGACCTGGCCGACGCCGGCGCCGACCTCGTGCTCCTGGACGCCGGTGCCGACCTCGTCTCGCGCGCCACCGACGGGGCGGTCGGGTCCGCGTACGCGAACGCGCCCCGCACCACGCGGGAGGCCAGGTGCGACGACGCCGACGCGAGCGCCGCGGGCACGGCGACGCTCGGGGGCAGCGGCCTCGTCTCCGACGACCCCGACGCGGTGCTCTGCTTCCCGGGGGCCGCCGACGAGGGCGCCGGGTACGCGGTCGTGCGCTCCGGGGACCGCACCGTGCGGGTGCTGAGCTCGGCCGACGTGGTCAGCAACGGAGCCCTGCTCGACGCCGGGGACGCCGCGCTCGCGCTGCGGGCTCTCGGCCACCACGACCGGCTGCTGTGGTACGTCCCCGACGGCGGCGCCCCGGCCGCCGGCACCGACGCGGGGCTGCTCCCGCCGTGGGTGGGCGTCGTCGGCCTCGAGCTGCTCCTGGTGCTCGTCGTCGTCGCGATCTGGCGCGGCCGGCGCACCGGACGCCTGGTCACCGAGGACCTGCCCGTCGTCGTCCGCGCGTCCGAGACGACCCGCGGACGGGGCCGCCTCTACCGGGCGGGCGGGTCCCGCGGCCACGCGGCCGCCGGCCTGCGCGCCCTCACGGCCCAGCGGCTCGCGGAGCGCCTCGGCGTGCCGCGCACGGCGGACGCCGGCGCGCTCGTCGACGCGGTCGCGCGCGCCGCGGAGCTCTCGCCCGACCACGTCGTGCACCTGCTGTACGGACCACCACCCACCGACGACCAGGCCCTGCTGCTGCTCGCGCACGAGCTCGACATCCTGGAGAGCGAGGTTCACCCGCTGTGACCGAGAACGCCGAGAACCGCGAGAACCGCGAGAGCCCGGGGAGCACGCCCCCGCCGGGCGCGTCGCGCGACCCGCGCACCGCCCTGGCCGGCGTGCGCACCCAGGTCGGCAAGGCCGTCGTCGGGCAGGACGCCGCCGTCACGAGCCTGCTCATCGCGCTCCTGTGCCGGGGCCACGTGCTGCTCGAGGGCGTGCCGGGCGTCGCCAAGACGCTGCTCGTGCGGGCCCTGGCCGCGTCCCTCGACCTGGGCACCAAGCGCGTGCAGTTCACCCCGGACCTCATGCCGGGCGACGTCACCGGCTCGCTCGTGTACGACGCGCGGACGGCGGAGTTCTCGTTCCGCGAGGGGCCGGTCTTCACGAACCTCCTGCTCGCCGACGAGATCAACCGCACGCCGCCGAAGACACAGGCGTCGCTCCTGGAGGCGATGGAGGAGCGCCAGGTCTCCGTCGACGGGACCCCGAGGCTGCTGCCCGACCCGTTCATCGTCGTCGCGACCCAGAACCCGGTCGAGTACGAGGGCACCTACCCGCTCCCCGAGGCACAGCTCGACCGGTTCCTGCTCAAGGTCGTCCTGCCGCTGCCCGAGCGCGAGCAGGAGGTCGAGGTGCTTGCCCGCCACGCGGGCGGGTTCGACCCGCGCGACCTGCGCGCGGCCGGCGTGGCACCGGTCGCGGACGCCGACCTGCTCGCCCGGGCCCGGGCAGAGGTCGCCGGCGTCCGCGTCGACCGGGAGGTCCTCGGCTACGTCGTGGACGTGTGCGCGGCGACGCGCCGCTCGCCCTCCCTGGCCCTCGGGGTCTCCCCGCGCGGGGCGACGGCGCTCCTCGCGACGTCCCGGGCCTGGGCGTGGCTGTGCGCGCGGGACTACGTCACGCCCGACGACGTGAAGGCGCTCGCCCTGCCGACCCTGCGCCACCGGGTCCAGCTGCGGGCCGAGGCCGAGCTCGAGGGGGTCACCGCCGAGTCCGTGATCCAGACCGTGCTCGGCTCCGTGCCGGTCCCCCGCTGAGCCCGCCGGGTCATGGTGCTCACCTGGCGCGCACCCGTGCTGGCCGCGCTCGGCCTCGTGCCCGTCGCGCTGCTGCCCCGGGCGCAGACGGTGCTCGTCTGGACGGTGGTCGTGGCCGTCGTCTGCGCGCTCGACGCGCTGCTCGCGGCGTCCCCGCGCCGCGTCGCGGTCGTGCGCGAGACCTCGCGCTCCGTCCGGCTGACCCAGGCGGCGACGTCCACGCTGACGCTCACCAACGGTTCCGGTCGCCGGCTGCGGGGGCTCGTGCGCGACGCCTGGGTGCCCTCCGCCGGCGCGGCGGTCAACCGTCACCGGCTCGACCTGCCGGACGGCGAGTCGCGCCGCGTGCGCACCGCGCTCCTGCCCACGCGCCGCGGGGACCGGGCGGCGGACCGCGTCACGATCCGCACGGTCGGTCCCTTCGGCGTGGCGGGCCGCCAGGCGTCGCTGGAGGTGCCCGGGTCGGTCCGCGTGCTGCCCGAGTTCGCCTCGCGCCGGCACCTGCCCAGCCGCCTCGCGCGGCTGCGCGAGATGGACGGGCGGGCTGCCGTCCAGGTGCGCGGCGAGGGCACGGAGTTCGACTCCCTGCGCGAGTACGTCGAGGGCGACGACGTCCGGTCGATCGACTGGCGCGCGACCGCCCGGCGGCGCGACGTCGTCGTGCGCACGTGGCGACCGGAGCGGGACCGGCGGGTCCTCGTGGTGATCGACACCGGGCGCACGTCCGCCGCGCGCATCGGCGAGGCCCCGCGGATCGACGCGTCGATCGAGGCGGCGCTGCTGCTCGCCGCCCTCGCGGGCCGCGCCGGCGACCGCGTGGAGCTCGTGGCGTTCGACCGCACGGCCCGGGCGCGCGTCGCGGGGGCGACCGGGCCGCGCCTGCTGCCCGCCCTCGCCGACGCGCTCGCCCCGGTGGGACCCGTGCTCCTCGAGACCGACTGGACCGCGCTCGCCGCCACGGTGGAGCAGCGCCTGTCGCAGCGGGCGCTCGTCGTGCTGCTGTCCGCGCTCGACGCCTCCGCCGTGACCACCGGGCTGCTGCCGGTCGCGCGGCGGATGGCGACCCGCCACCAGGTCGTGCTGGCGAGCGTCGCCGATCCCGAGGTCGTCGCGGCGGCCGCCGCGCGCGGCTCCAGCGCCGAGGTGTACGACGCCGCGGCCGCCGCGCGCACCGTGCTGGAGCGCGCTGCCGTGGCCGACGTGCTGCGCCGCCACCGGGTCGAGGTGGTCGACGCCGGCCCGGACGAGCTCGCGCCCCGGCTCGCCGACACCTACCTCGCGCTCAAGGCCGCGGGCAGGCTCTGAGTCCGGACCGGCGCCGGGATGGCATGATGTCGTCCCGCACCGAGACCTCGACGCGGCCGGGGAACGCCCCGGACGCGAGCCGGACAGACACCGACCCGCAGGAGCAGCCGTGGAACCGACGCCCGAAGACCGTGCCCGCCGCCAGCGCCGCATCGCGATGATCGTCGTGGGCGCCATGCTCCTGACGTTCGTGCTGCCGTTCCTCGGCATCGTCCTGCTGACCTGAGGCTCCGGCCTGCCGGGGGGTCTCGGCGGGCTCAGGCCGCGACCGGCGCCTCGTCGCCCGCCTGGTCGCGCGTCAGGTCACCCGTCTCGCCGGCTGCGACGGCGCGACCGCCCAGCACGATCACCCACGTCCAGAACGCGGCGAGGGCGAGCGCCCCGATCGCGATCTTCAGCCACCACGCCAGCCCGGACCCCGTGACGAAGCCCTCGATCAGGCCGGAGACCGCGAGCACGCCGACGAGCCCGACGGCCACCGAGAACAGGGCGCGGCCCTCGGCGGCGAGGGCACGGCCCCGCGGGCGCGGACCCGGGTCGACCAGGGTCCAGAAGATCCGCAGCCCCGCGGCGCCCGCGACGAACACCGCGGTGAGCTCGAGCATCCCGTGCGGAAGGATCAGCGAGAAGAAGACGTCGGCCTCGCCGTGCGCCGCCATGAGGCCGCCGGCGGCGCCGATGCTCACCGAGTTCTGGAACAGCACGTACGCGGGCCCGATGCCCGTGATGCCCAGCGCCACGCACTGCGCCGCGATCCACGCGTTGTTGGTCCACACGGTCAGGGCGAATCCCGTCCCCGGGTCGTAGTACTCGGAGAACGCGTGCCGCACGTACTCCTCCTGCGCGGACGCCGGCCCGAAGACCTCGAGGCCGCCCGGCGCCGTCGCGACCCACACGCCGGCGACGACCGCCACCAGCACGCAGGCGGCGGTCACACCCCAGGTCCACCAGCGGATCCGGTACAGGGCCGCGGGCAGGGACACGAGCACGAACCGGCCCACGTCGCGCCACGCCGGCTCGTGCGCCCCGGCGATCCGGGCGCGCGCCCGGCCGAGGACGTCGGAGAGCTCGCCGACCAGCTCCGGGTCCGGGGCCGCGGAGCGGACGGTGGACAGGTGCGTCGCCACGACCTGGTACAGCGCGACCAGCTCGTCGGCCTCGGCGCCGTCGAGCCGCGAGCGGCGCACGAGCGTCCGGAGCCGGTCCCACTCGGCCCTGTGCACACTCGTGTACGCGTCCAGATCCACGGCTGTACCCTGCCACAGGCGGGCCCGGCCCGGCCCGGCTCACCCACAGGCCCCACCCCACGAGCAGGAGCGACATGCGCGACGGGATCCTCACGGGCGAGGGCGTGGTGCTGGACGCCCGCACGGCGTCGTTCCTGACCCGCGCGCTCGCGGTCGCGCTGGACCTGACGGCCCTGTGGTTCCTCGCCGTGGCCGTGCTCCTGGTGCTCGACGCGTGGCCCCCGCCCGAGGAGTACACGATCCCCGTCACGCTCGGCGCGGTCGTCCTGCTCCTCGTCGGCGTGCCCACCGCCGTGGAGGCCCTCACCCGCGGCAGGTCGCTCGGCAAGCTCGCCGCGGGGATCCGCGTGGTGCGCGACGACGGCGGACCGGTCCGCCTGCGGCACGCGTTCGTCCGCGCCCTGGTCGGCACGGTCGAGATCGTCGCAACCCTCGGCTGCATCGCCCTGATCGCGTCGCTGTCCAACGACCGCGGCAAGCGCCTCGGCGACATGCTCGCCGGGACGTACGTCGTCCGGGTGCGCGGCGCGCGCGGCGGGTCCGCGCCCGTCGTCATGCCACCGTGGCTGGCGGCCTGGGCCGCGCAGGCCGACATGCGCCGCCTGCCGGACGGCCTCGCCCTGGACGCCCGCCGGTTCCTCGGCCGCGCCCCGCGGCTCAATCCCGACTCCCGCGCCCGGCTCGGCACCGAGATCGCCGCACGCGTGGAGTCCTACGTGGCGCCCGGCCCGCCCCCCGGCACGCCGCCGGAGGTGTTCGTCACCGCCGTGCTGGCCGAGCGGCGCACCCGCGAGCACGTCCGGGAGGCCGCGGCGCAGGAGCTGGTGCGCCGCGAGGCGGCCACGGTGCGGCGCCTGCCGCACGACGTGCCCGACCCGCGGCGCTGACCCCGTACGGGCCGAACCTCAGTACCGGCCGACCCTCAGTACCGGCCGACCCTCAGCACCGGCCGAACCTCAGTACCGGTAGTGCTCGGGCTTGTACGGCCCCTCGACCGGGATCCCCAGGTAGCCGGCCTGCGCGTCGCTCAGCTCGGTCAGCCGCACGCCCAGCGCGTCGAGGTGCAGGCGCGCGACCTTCTCGTCGAGGTGCTTCGGGAGGCGGTAGACCTCGCGGGCGTACGTGCGCTCCTGCGGGTCCCGCCGCGCGTCGGCCCACAGCTCCATCTGGCCGATGACCTGGTTGGAGAAGGAGTTGCTCATCACGAACGACGGGTGACCCGTCGCGTTGCCGAGGTTGAGGAGGCGCCCCTCGGACAGGACGATGATCGACCGCTCGGCGCGCGCGCCGTCGTCGGACGCCGGGAACGTCCACTCGTGCACCTGCGGCTTGATCTCGGTGCGGGTCACGCCCGGGGAGACCGCCAGGCCCGCCATGTCGATCTCGTTGTCGAAGTGGCCGATGTTGCCGACGACCGCCTTGTCCTTCATCGCGGCCATGTGGGCCGCGGTGACGACGTCCTTGTTCCCCGTGGTGGTGATGAAGAAGTCGGCCTCGTCCAGGACGTCCTCGATCCGGGCGACCTGGAACCCGTCCATCGCGGCCTGCAGGGCGCAGATCGGGTCGATCTCGCTGACGATCACCCGCGCGCCCTGGCCGCGGAACGCCTCGGCGGCGCCCTTGCCGACGTCGCCGTACCCGGCGACGAACGCGACCTTGCCGCCCATGAGGACGTCGGTCGCCCGGTTGATGCCGTCGGGCAGCGAGTGCCGGATGCCGTACTTGTTGTCGAACTTCGACTTCGTCACCGAGTCGTTGACGTTGATCGCCGGGAAGAGGAGCGTGCCCTCCTCGGCGAGCTGGTAGAGCCGGTGGACGCCCGTCGTCGTCTCCTCCGTCACTCCCTCGATGCGCTCGGCGACGGTGGTCCAGCGCAGCGGGTCCGTCTCGAGCGAGCGGCGCAGCACCGCGCGCACGACGTTCGTCTCCTCGGCGTGGTCCGGCTCCCCCGGGCGGGTGTCCGCCGGGACGGCGCCCGCCCGCTCGTACTGCAGGCCCATGTGCACGAGGAGGGTCGCGTCTCCGCCGTCGTCCAGGATCATGTTGGGGCCGCCGGTGCCCTCGGCGCCCGGCCACACGAGGATCTGCTCGGTGCAGTCCCAGTACTCCTCGAGCGACTCGCCCTTCCAGGCGAAGACCGGCACGCCCTGAGGGTCCGACGGCGTCCCCTGCGGCCCGACGACGATCGCGGCCGCCGCCTCGTCCTGGGTGGAGAAGATGTTGCAGCTGGCCCAGCGGACCTCGGCGCCGAGCGCCGTGAGGGTCTCGATGAGCACCGCCGTCTGGACGGTCATGTGCAGAGAGCCGGCGATGCGCGCGCCCGCGAGCGGCTTCGCGTCGCCGTACTCGGCGCGCAGGGCCATGAGGCCGGGCATCTCGTGCTCGGCGAGCCGGATCTGGTGTCGGCCGGCCTCGGCCAGCGAGAGGTCGCGGACCTTGTAGCGGCCGGGGACCTCGTCGAAGGCGCCGGTGGCGGGCGCGGGGGCGTGCGCGGTCGTGGACATGGTTCTCCTCGGACTCGTGCGCTGGGGGCTCCCGTGTGCGCTGGGCTGTGGTTGCTGGGCTGTGGATCTCGAGCGCCTCCCAGGGTAGTGGCTGCCCCGCCTCGTCCCACGTCGCCGTCCCTCCGCCGAGGGCGACGCCGCGTCCGCCGACGGCGACGTTCCGCGCCGCCACGGGGCCCGATCCGCTCGCGGAACGTCGCGCTCGGCGAGAGGGGCGTCGCCGTCGGCGCAGCGGGGGCGGCCGCCCGGGGCGCCGGCGGGGCGCGTCTCCCGTCGTGCACAGGCACGTCGTCGTGCCCCCCGGTCCCCGGGCCGGGGCAGTCCTTCCCGCGACCGCGCCCGCGGACGGCATCGTCGTCGGATGCGACCACGGACCGACCCCCTCCCCCGTCTCGTCCACCGCGCCGGCGCGGGGGCGCCGAGCGACGGGCGCCTCGCCGGTCCGGGCTTCCTCCCGGTCATGCGCGGCACGCACGTGCCCGCGCCCGTCGACCTCACCTACGAGCTGCGGCTGGTCGCCGCGCGCGAACGCCTGCCCGACGCCGCCGTCTTCAGCGGCCCGTCCGCCCTGTGGATCCACGGCGTCGACCACCTCCGCGCGGACGGGCCGATCGAGGTCTCCTCCCCGCACGGGGCCCGCGTGCGCTCGCGTCCGGGACTGGCGGTCCGGGCACGCAACCTCGCGCCCGACGACGTCGTGGCCGGCCCGTGGGGTCCGGTCACCTCGGTCGCGCGCACGGCCTACGACGTCGGCCGCCACCCGAGCCGGTACCGCAGCGTGCCGGAGCTCGACGCGCTCGCCGCCGCGACGGGGGTCACCGCGGACGACGTCCTGGCCGTCGCCGCCCGCAACCGCGGCGCCCGGTGGATCCGCCAGCTGCCGGCGGCGCTGGACCTGATGGACGGCCGGGCGGAGTCCGTGCGCGAGTCGCAGCTGCGCGTCGTCGCGGAGTCCTACGGGCTGCCCCGGCTCGAGCCGCAGGTTGTCCTGCGCGACGCCGCGGGTACGTTCGTCGCGCGGCTGGACCTCGCATGGCGGCGCCTGCGGGCCGCGCTGGAGTATGACGGCGCGTACCACGACGACCCAGCGCAGTTCGCGAAGGACCGCGCCCGGATCAACCGCATCACGGCCTGCGGCTGGCGGGTGCTCGTCGTCGACCGCCACCTCTTCGCCGACCACGACGCGCTGGAGCGCGCCGTCCGCCACCTGCACGCCCAGGCGGTCGAGGAGGCGGGGCTGCGGGACCGCCGAGGGTGACGCCCGGTCCGCTGACGGTGACGCCCGGTCCGCCGAGGGTGACGTTCCGCGGCGCGAGAGGGCCCGATCCGCTCGCGGAACGTCGCCGTCGGCGAGAGGAACGTCGCCGTCGGCGATGGGGACGTCGCCCTCGGCGGATCCCGCCGGCACACCGGCACACCGGCACACCGGCACGCTCCCCCGGTGGCCCGGGTCACACCGCGACCAGACCATGTGCAGCCCGTCACACCACCCGCGACCCCCGGATGTCACGAAGAGGTAACAATCACAGTCGCCGCATTCCTGCAGCGCACAGCCATTTTTGCCCGCACTGCCCCCCGAGATCGTTCCGATATGGCAAAGGGTTGCCTGGTCAATCGTCGCCATCTGCGGCATGGTGGATCGCTGTTGACGCCGGGCCCCCACGGGTCCCGCATCGGCCGGGACCGGCGTTGCCGCCGCCCCCCGCCCCCGGGACCCGCGTCCCGGACGGTGGCGGGGAGACGCAGCGCGACGACGGTCGGCCGACGCAGCGCGCGTCCCACGACTCATGCACCACGAGACAGAGGTGGCTCAGTTCTGATGACAGCCGTTCGTGTGGAGAACGTCTACAAGGTGTTCGGCCGGCGGCCCAAGGAGGCCGTCCGCCAGATCGAGGCGGGCAAGACCCGCGACGAGGTCAAGGACCTCGGCACCGCCGCGGTGATCGACGCGTCGTTCGACGTGGCCGAGGGCGAGATCTTCGTCGTCATGGGCCTGTCGGGCTCGGGCAAGTCGACGCTGATCCGGATGCTCAACGGCCTGTGGAAGCCCACGTCGGGCCACGTCCGCATCGGCGACGACGACCTGTCGGAGGTCGACGCGAAGACCCTGCGTGCCCTGCGCCGCAAGCGCGTGTCGATGGTCTTCCAGCACTTCGCGCTCCTGCCGCACCGCACGGTGCTCGACAACGCCGCCTACCCGCTGGAGATCCAGGGCGTCGGCCGCGAGGAGCGGCGCGCCAAGGCGCAGGAGGCGCTGGACCTCGTCGGCCTCTCCGGCTGGCAGGACTCCCTGCCCTCCCAGCTCTCGGGCGGCATGCGCCAGCGCGTCGGGCTCGCCCGCGCCCTGGCCGCCGACACCGACATCCTGCTGATGGACGAGGCGTTCTCCGCGCTCGACCCGCTGATCCGGCGCGAGATGCAGGAGCAGCTCCTCGAGCTCCAGTCGACGCTCGGCAAGACGATCATCTTCATCACCCACGACCTCAACGAGGCCATGCACCTGGGCGACCGGATCGCCGTCATGCGCGACGGGCGGATCGTCCAGATCGGCACGTCCGAGGAGATCCTCACGGACCCGGCGAACGACTACGTGGCGCAGTTCATCGCCGACGTCGACCGCACCCGCGTGCTGACCGCCTCCTCGGTGATGCAGAAGCCCCGCGCCCTGGTCTCCCTCGGCGGCGGCCCGCGCGTGGCGAGCCGCGAGATGCGCGAGGCGCAGGTCCCGGCGGCCTACGTCGTCGACCGCTCCCGCACGCTGCGCGGCGTCATCCGCGACGACGACGCGGTGCGCGCCACGAAGGAGGGCAAGGAGTCGCTGGAGGGCTACTACTCGAGCGAGTACACGGCCGTCTCCGCGGACACCCCGCTCGCCGAGCTGTTCGCGCCGTCCGCGGAGTCGACGCTGCCGATGGCGGTCGTCGACGACAACGGCAAGCTCGTCGGCGTCGTGCCCCGCGTGACGCTGCTCGAGGCGATGGTCCCGCCCGAGGTCCCCGACGCGTCCGTCGGCGACATCGTCGCCGGCGACACCGCGGCCGCGGAGCACGAGGCCGAGGAGAACGAGGCCGAGGAGAACGAGGCCGGCGCCACCACCACGGGGGCCGCGCTCCCGGACGACGAGACCACGACGGAAGGAGTCCGGTCATGAGCATCGCCACCATCGCCTCGCTCAGCAGCGCCGGCACCACCACCGCCGCGAGCGACACCGGCACGATCGTTCCGCGCCTGCCCTTCGGCGACTGGGTCGCCTCGTTCGTCGACTGGGCCACCGACGCCTGGGCCCCGTTCTTCGACTTCGTCAAGGCCGTCCTCGAGGGGGCGTACGACGGCGTGGCGTGGGTCTTCGAGACCCCGTCGTTCGTCGTCATCGCCTTCGTTCTCGCAGTGATCGGGTACTTCGCGAGCGGCGTGCGCCTCGCTGTCGGGACGGCGGTCGGCCTCGTGGTCATCGCCGGGCTCGACCAGTGGGACCACTCGATGGAGACGCTCTCCCTCGTGATCCTCGCGTCCCTGATCGCCCTGCTGATCGGCATCCCGCTCGGCGTCTGGGCGGCGCGCAACGACAACGTCTCGCGAGCCGTGCGCCCCGTGCTCGACTTCATGCAGACGATGCCGGCGTTCGTCTACCTCATCCCGACGGTCGTCATCTTCCTCACCGGCGTGGTGCCGGGGATCGTCGCGACGGTCGTCTTCGCCGCCGCCCCCGGCGTCCGGTTCACGGAGCTGGGCATCCGCGGCGTCGACAAGGAGGTCGTCGAGGCCGGGCACGCCTTCGGCTCGACGAGCCGGCGCATCCTGCGCCAGATCCAGATCCCGCTCGCGATGCCGACGATCATGGCCGGCGTGAACCAGGTCATCATGCTCGCCCTGTCGATGGTGGTCGTCGCCGGCCTCGTCGGCGGCGGGGGCCTGGGTGGCGACGTCGTCGCCGGCCTGTCCCAGGTGGACGTGGCGCTCGGCTTCGAGGCCGGCCTGAGCGTGGTCATCATCGCGATGTTCCTCGACCGGGTGACCTCCGCGCTCGCCGACCGCTCGCCGGTCGCCCGCGCGCTGGCCGCGTCGAACGCCTGAGCGCGCCCACCCCCGACGCACGCTTCATCACCCCGGCGGACACCTCCGCCGAAGGAAGGAATGACATGGTCAGCCCCAGGACGCGCACCTACGCGCGCCGCACGCTCGCCATCGGCACCGCACTGATCCTCGTCGTCGGACTCGTCATCGGCTCCCGGTCGTCGGACGGCGGCGGCTCGGGCGCCAAGGACGAGAAGATCGCCATCGGCGTCCCCACCGGCTGGGACGAGGGCATCGCCGCGTCGTACCTGTGGGCCACGATGCTCGAGGACCAGGGCTACGACGTCGAGACGCAGGACGCCGACCTCGGCGTCATCTTCACCGGCCTCGCGGGCGGCGGCTACGACCTGTACTTCGACACGTGGCTGCCGACGACCCACAAGGCCTACATCGACAAGTACGGCGACGACATCGTCGACCTCGGCACCTGGTACGACCAGGCCAAGCTCACCATCGCGGTGAACGAGGACTCGCCCGCAAAGACCATCGGGGACCTCAAGACGATGGGCGACGAGTACGGCAACAAGCTCGTCGGGATCGAGGCCGGCGCCGGCGAGACGGGCGTCATCAAGAACGACGTCCTGCCCGGCTACGGCCTGGACAACATCGACTTCCCAGCGTCGTCGACCTCGGCCATGCTCGCCTCGCTCAAGGGCGCGACGGACAAGGGCGAGAACATCGCCGTCGAGATGTGGCGCCCGCACTGGGCGTACGACGCCTTCCCGATCCGCGACCTGAAGGACCCCAAGGGCCTGATGGGCAAGACGGAGAAGATCCACACCTACGGCGACAAGACCTTCGCGAAGGACCACCCCGACCTCGTCGGGCCGCTGAAGAAGTTCCGGATGTCCGACGACCAGCTCTTCTCGCTGGAGAACCTGCTGACGAACGACTATCAGGACGACAAGGAGGCGGGCGTGCAGAAGTGGCTGAAGGCCAACCCCGACTTCGAGTCGAGCATCTTCGGCAGCTGACCGGCCGAGCGCGCCGACGGAGCCCGGTCCCTCCCGAGGAACCGGGCTCCGTCGCGTCCCGGGCTCGGAAGCGGTCCGGGGGTGAATTTTCGCGACGCGCCGCCATCATCTACGTTGGAACGGATGACATCCGCTATGCAGGCACCTCCCGCGCCCGGTCGGACGACGTCGAAGGCCCCGCTCCCGGAGGTCTCGCCCGACCTGCCCCCGCCGTCCGCCCCGGTCCCGGGCGCAGGCCGGCCCCGGCTGCACGCCCTCGACGGCCTGCGCTTCGTCGCCGCGTCCGCGGTGCTGCTGTACCACTTCACCGGCACGGGCCAGGACTACTGGGGCGGGACGCCGTCGACCGCCTTCCCGAACGTCAACGAGGTGAGCCGCTACGGGTTCCTCGGCGTCGAGGTGTTCTTCGTGATCAGCGGCTTCGCGATCCTCCTGACGGCGTACGACCGCCCGCTGCGGGGCTTCGTCGCCTCGCGCGTGGGCCGGCTCTTCCCCGCCTACTGGGTGGCGATCGGCCTCACGGTGCTGCTGCAGGCGGTGTGGTCCGGCGGCCGCGCGCCCAGCGCCCTGGACACCGTGCTCAACCTGACGATGATGCAGGACCCGTTCGGCGCGACGAGCGTGCAGGTCGTGTTCTGGACGCTGCTCGTCGAGCTGAAGTTCTACCTGCTCATGGGCCTCCTCGTCGCCGTGGGCGTGACGCGCGAGCGCGTGATCGGCCTCGCGGTGCTGTGGCCGCTGCTGGGCCAGCTCGCCAAGGACTCGGGCTCCGACCTCGTGACCACCCTGCTCGTGCCCGACTACGCGCCGTACTTCGCCGTCGGGATGCTGCTCTACCTGGTGGTTCGCGACGGCAACGACGCCGCCGTGTGGCTCGGGATCGGGCTGAACCTCCTGCTGTGCGTGCGCCTGCTCACGCGCTACTCCGTGCACGCCAGCGACATCACGGGCGAGCCGGTCCGCGCAGGCGTCTGCGTCGCCGTCTTCCTGGCGATGGCCGCGCTGGTGTGGTGCGTGACGGCGGGGCCGCTCGCCCACCTGTCGTGGCGGTGGCTGACGACGCTCGGCGCGCTGACCTACCCGCTCTACCTGGTGCACAGCCAGCTCGGGTACGCCGTGATCGACGAGCTGCACGACGTGGTCCCCGGGCGGCTCGTGCTGGTGATCGCCACGGCGCTCTCCGTCGCGCTCGCGTGGCTGATCCACCGCTGCGTCGAGCGCCCGTTCGGGCCGCGGCTGCGCGCCGCGGTGGACCGCGGGCTCAGCCGGCGGACGGCGACCGCGCCGGCCTGAGCGGCTGCGCGCGGGTGCCGTCGCGCACCAGCGCCCACCACGCCGCGGGGCCGCCCAGCCGCCGCGCGGCCCGGGTCGCGAACGCCACGCGCGCCGCGGGCGCCCACCGCCCGAACACCTCGTTGAGCACCACGGCCCGCGCCGCCACGTCCGCCCCGCCCCAGCGCGACCCGGAGCTCTCGGCGGGGTGCACCGCGTACGTGAGGGGGACGGCGTCGGCGCGTAGTCCCGCCCGCAGCAGCGCGGCGACGAACAGGTACTCGTCGCCCAGGTGGTGACGGGCCCCCGCGCCGAACCGCTCGTCGAAGCGCAGGCCCGCGGCGCGGACCTGGGCGACATCGACGAGCATCTCGTAGGTCGCAGCCTTGGCGGAGGTCAGCAGCGTCAGCCGCCGCGCGGTGCGCGCGTAGCGCTTGCGCAGCCTCCCGTCCGGGTCGGTCGCCCGGCCGAGCGCCAGGGCGGCGCCCGTCCGGCGCAGGTGGTCGACGCCGGCCCGCACCCCGGCGAGGTCGATCGTCACGTCGTCGTCGCAGAAGAGCAGGTACCGCCGCCCCGCGTGCTCGATCGCGGCGTTGCGGCTGCAGGCGACGCCCAGGCCGGGGACGACGACGGTGCGCGCGCCGGGCGGGCCGGGCACCGTCGTCGGCCCCGGGTGCCCGTCCTCCTGCACGCAGACCAGCAGCTCGACCTCTCCCCCGTCGCCCGGGCCGGCGAGAGCCGAGCGGGCGGGGACCGCGCCGTCGGGCGCCCGGATCGCGGACGCGCGCGAGGCGAGCGTCGACCACCCGAGGGTCAGGCCGTCGCGGGTCATCTCGCGCCCCGCCGGGCCGACGCGCGCGCGAAGCGCATCATGCCGCCGGACAGCGCCCCGAGCTGGCCGAACGCGATGCGCAGCGCGAGGAAGAAGACGATGGCGTCGGCCGTGGCGACCTGGTGGTCCAGCGCGCGCCAGAGAACGGTCACCAGGACCACCACCATGCCGGCGCTCGCGAGCGCCGCGCCCGTCTCCGCCGTGCGGATCCGGGTCCCGACCCGCTGCCCGACGGCGACGGTCCCCGGCCGGCTGCCCATGCTCACGTACCCGAGCTGGAGCCCGAGCTGGCGCGAGTACATCAGCGCCACGCCGGCCAGGACGGCGCCGCTGACCGCGAGCGCGACCGCCCCGGTGACCACGTCGAGGTAGACGAACAGCAGCCCGAACGCGACGATCTGCACGAGGTTGACGAGCACGCCGGACAGGTCGAACGCGAGCGCCCAGTCCCAGCTCTCCTGCGCGGGGCTGCGCCCGTGGGCCTGCTGGTCGAACCGGCGGCGGAAGACCCGCACGCGCACGAACCGCACGAGGTGGTGCACGCCGCGGGCGACCCCGAACGCGACGAAGAAGATCACTCCGTCGCGCACCACCCCGCCCGGGTCGGTCTCGAACCGGTCGGGCCCGGAGACGATCAGGTGCGAGAAGAGCCGGATCACGAGCATCTCGGCGACGGGCACCGCGGCCATGACGAGGATCAGCCCGCCCACCTGCGCGCGGCTCGTGGGCGTCGCGAACAGGCGGGCGAACGTCCGCCACAGGTCACGGAACATCAGGCCCCGTCGACCGCCGCCCGGTAGGCCGCGACGCCGCCGGCCACGGCCTGCTCGATCTCGTCGAGCTTGTCGTCGCCGATGCGGTCGTCGGTGAGCATCGACGCGACCGGCACCATGCGCAGGTCGCGCGGGACGGTGATCGGCTCGTGGACGCGGTCGAGGCCGACCCCGAGCGAGTAGTCGCGGTACTTGATGCCGGTGCCGTGCACGCTCGACTCCATGCCCTCGAAGGTGACGAGCACGCACGGGATGCCGTAGCTGTGGCAGGCGATCATCACGTGCATGGCGCTGGTGACGACGGCGTCGTACGTCGCGAGCTGCTCGACGAGGTCGCGGACGGCGGTCGGGTGCGAGCGCAGGACGCTCAGCTCGTCCATCGACTCGGGCAGCGTGAGCGGGACGCCGATGTGCGTGAAGTGGCGCACCAGGGCGGTGCGCCCGTTGGTCTCGCCGCGCTCCACGGGGATCGCGCGGCGCAGCAGGGCGCCCGGGTCGCCGAACGACCCGACCGCCGGGCCGCCGCTCTTCTCGAGCAGCGCAGCCGTGACCGGACCGCGCACGGAGAGATAGGTGGCGGACGGCTCGAGCTCGATCTCGTCGCTGCTGATGCCGGTGCCGACCACGATCGAGTCGGGGCGCACGAACCGCCCGATGGAACCCACCGAGATCAGGTGCGGCTGCGAGGACCGGGCCGTGGGCGACTGGTAGAGCACGGAGCGCTCGGCCTGCGCGGCCAGCACCAGCGGGCTGAGCCAGTCGCCGAAGTTCCCGGGGAACGGGCGCGCCCACCACGCCAGGCGCAGCGGGTCCTGCCCCGGGTCGATGGTCGCGAAGTGCGCGAACGACCCCGCCGCCGTGTAGGCGGCGACCTCGGCGCGGTCCGGCACGCTGGCCGAGGCGATGCGGTGGTAGGCGCCCTCCATCCGCTCGAGGTCCCCCGCCTGTCCGGCGGCGACCATCTCGCGCACGATGCGCACGCGGTGCGGCGAGCCGCCGGGGCGGGCGATGCCGCTCAGCGCGTCGGCGCCGCCCCCCGTGAGCGCGTGCGTGACGCCGATCCGGTCGACCGTGCGGCGTACGGGGTTCGACACCCCGGCGGGCAGGGCCCGCTCCACGGACTTGGCGACGCGCAGGGCGCTGCGCCGGCCGCGGGTCCACACGGACGCCGAGCGGCGCTCGCCCACCTGGCCGTGCTGGGTCACGCGGCCCTTGAAGTCGTCGACGTTCCCGCTGGAGCCGAACGTGAAGAACGGCTCGACGCCGGCCTCGGCGCCCGCCGCGCGCGACGTGACGGCGGCCGAGGGGATGACCTGGAACGTCAGGCTCGCGGCGTTGGCGCGCCAGGACTCCTCGAAGAAGTAGTCGTCGGTCGCCTTGATCGACGCGGTGCGCTCGAGCCGGGCGGCGTCCGCGATCCAGCGCCGGGCCGCGGCGGTGGGCGCCACGCCGAAGAAGCAGGGCTCCCAGAACCGGGTGCGGTTCGCGTACCCGATGGTCAGCGGCGAGGAGAAGCCGCGCTGAAAACCGATGAGGTCCGCGGTCGAGCGGCGCACGTAGCCCGGCAGGGAGTGCAGGCCGCAGTCGACGTCGATCCAGAAGACCGTCGAGTCGGGGTGCGCCTCGCAGACGCGGGCGAGGAAGCCGACCTTGCGGCGGCAGATGTCGGCCCAGTCCTGGCCCTCGAGCGCGACGACCTCCTCGAGCTCGTAGGCGATCCCGAGGCGCTCGAGATTGCCGCGCAGCTCGTCGGCGAAGGCACGGTAGTAGGAGTCGGCCGTGTAGAAGGAGCAGACGACGACGTCGGTCGGCGGCTCGGTCGGCAGGTCCTGCGGCACGGTCGCCGTGGCCGGCTCCTCGAGCCGGACGAGATCGGTCAGGTTCTGGATGGTCATCGGTTGTCCCACTCGGTGTCGAGGATGGTCAGGTCGCGACGGCGGTCGACGCCGCCGAAGTAGACGAAGGGCGCGTCGGCGTAGGTCGGCACGCGGGGCCGGTCGCCGGGGCGCACGCGGGGCAGCGACTCGCGCACGCCGCCGCGCAGGAAGCCGATCCCCCACGCCATGTGCATCGTGGCGAGGACGCCGGGCAGGCACAGGCGCGCACCGCCCGAGAGCCCGCGGCCGGCGAGCGCGACCGCGACGACGAGCAGCACGAGGTACGCGGCCGGCAGGAGCAGAAAGGCGCTGAGGGTGTCTCCCCCGACGGCGAGCCCGAGGACGCCGAGGAGCAGCCCGAGGGCGCAGCCGAGCACGGCGGCCGGCGGGGCGAGGTAGCGGGCGCTGAGCGTGCCGCGGTGGCGCTGGGCGACGTCGCGGCGCCAGCGGCCCGAGCCGTGGAACTGGCGGGCGAGGGCGGGCCACGTGCTGCGCGGGCGGTACCCGACGCGCAGGGACGGGTCGAACCACACGACGTGCCCGGCGTGGCGCAGGCGGTGGTTGAGCTCCCAGTCCTGGGCGCGCAGGTACGTCTCGTCGTAGCCGCCGACCTCGACGAGGGCGTCGCGCCGGAACGCGCCCAGGTAGACCGAGCGCGAGGGTCCCTCGTGCCCGCCGGTGTGGAAGCCGACGGGGCCGATGCCGAACCGGCTGCTCATGGCCCGGGCGACGGCGCTCTGCAGGGCACCGTCGCCGAGCGGCACCATGACGCCGCCGACGTTCGCGGCGCCGGTGCGGAGCATCGTCGCGACCGTGCGGGCGACGTAGTCCGGCGCCACGATGCTGTGCCCGTCGACGCGCACCAGGAGGTCGTGCCGCGCCGCGGCGATCGCGGCGTTCAGGCCCGACGGCGTCGCGCCGCTCGGGTTCGCGACGACCGTCAGTGCGGGGTGCGCCATCGCGGCCGCGGCGGCGATCTCGGCCGTCCGGTCCGACGACGGCCCCACCGCGAGGACGACCTCGTACGGTCCCGCGTAGTCCTGGGCGAGGAGACGCTCCAGGCACTCGGCGAGGTGGGTCTCCTCGTTGCGTACCGCGAGGAAGACGGAGACGCCGGGGGCGTCGCCGCTCGGCTCAGGGACGTTCGGGTGGTCGGGCACGGTGCGACCGTAGGGCCGCGGGCGGGCCGTTCAGGCGCGTTTCGCGCTCCGGGGGCGAGTGTTCACCGAGCGTTCGGCGGCGGTTGCCGGGCGGGTCAACCGGCCGACGGGCTACCGCCGCCGGTCGGGGTACCGCCGCCGGTGGCGGCGTCACCGGTCCGGGCGACGGCCCGGCGCAGGTCCGGCTCGAGATACATCCGCAGCGTCAGGGGCACGGCGGCACGGGCGCGGACCTCGGCCGCGTCGATGGCCTCGGCGATCTGCACGGCGTCCTCGGCGGCGTCGACCTCGATCTTCGCCGCCACGAGCAGCTCCTCGGGGCCGAGGTGCATGGTCTTGAGGTGGATGACCGACGCCACCCCCGGCCCCACGAGCGCCTGCTCGATCGCGGCGACGTGCGCCTTGGTCGCGGACTCCCCCAGCAGGAGCGACTTGGTCTCGATCGCGAGCACGATCGCGATGAGGACCAGCAGGACGCCGATGCCGGCGGTCCCGGCGGCGTCCCAGCGACCGTCGTCGGTCACGAGCGTCATGCCCACGCCGCCGAGCGCCAGCACGAGCCCGACCAGCGCGCCGGAGTCCTCGAGCAGCACCACCGGCAGCTCGGGTGCCTTCGCCGTACGGATGAACGAGACCCACGACTGCGAGCCGCGCGTCACGTTCGACTCCTTCATCGCCGTGCGGAAGGACGAGCCCTCCATGACGATGGCGGCGAGCAGGACGACGACGGGCACCCACTGCCAGGAGTCGATCGGTTCCGGGTGCTCCCACTTGTGGAACGCCTCGTACAGCGCGAACAGGCCGCCGACCGTGAACAGCACGATCGAGACGATGAACGCGTAGACGTAGCGCTCGCGGCCGTACCCGAAGGGATGACTCGCGTCGGCCTCCCGGCGCGCGCGCTTGCCGCCGAGCAGGAGCAGGCCCTGGTTCCCGGAGTCCGCGAGGGAGTGCACCGCCTCGGCGAGCATCGAGGAGGCGCCCGTCAGCAGGAACGCGAGGAACTTGGTGATCGCGATGCCGACGTTCGCGGCGAGGGCCGCGAAGATCGCCTTGTTGCTGCCGTGCGATGACATGCGTGCTCCTGTGGTCCTCGAAAACGATCGGTCAGCGGGTCTGGCAGAAGGGCCAGGCCCGTCGAGCACGGGCCCTGACGCCGGACATGATCTCGGGTACCGATCCGTGGCCGAGGCTCAAGACGAGGGTATCGACTACCAGCCCGACGATCGCCGCGGAACCTCGACCGACTAGCCTGTGACCCGGCGCACGGATCCGGGTACTCCGGCCGGCGGACGACCCCGGTCCAGGAGGAACATGCGGCAGAACGGTGCGTTGGAGAGCGTGGGCGGACATCTCAGGCGCGCGGGTGTCGGGCTAGCCCGGGTAGCGAGCCAGGGAAGCACCGGCCCCGTCTACGTCGCCACCTTTCGGCTGCCCGAGTCGTTCGGCGGAGTCACCCACGCGATGCTGCAGCACACCCGCATGTTCGCTCGAACCACCTCAGGTCCGGTCGCTCTCCTGACGTTCGAGCACGGGCTGGACGTCTCCGAACGCCGGCGCCAGCTGCGCTCCGCGGGCCTTCTCGATTCGCGCACCGAGCTGCGAAACCTCTGGGCAGAGCTTCGCG
This sequence comes from Cellulomonas sp. PhB143, assembly GCF_003752595.1. GTDB lineage: Bacteria > Actinomycetota > Actinomycetes > Actinomycetales > Cellulomonadaceae > Paraoerskovia. The sequence goes on from NZ_RKIJ01000009.1 coordinate 150,462, forward strand.
AGGCGCCCCGTGCACCCTGGGCCAAGGGACACGTACTGCCCGACCTGCCTCCGGTCCCGGCTCACCATGCGGCGACCACCGAGAGAGCCGGCGACGGATCGACGGTGACCTACGAGGACACAGCAGGTGTCGTCGCGCGCGACCACCTACGCGCTGACGGGACGGTCGTCGTTCGTGACGTACTCGAGAACGGTCGACGCGTCTCCTTCTCCTACGCGGACCGGGAGGGAAGCGTGCGCGAGGTCCGTGGCCTCCGGAGGCTCCGTCGACTCTGGCTCGATCACGTGGTGCAAGCCCCAGCAACACTCGTCGTGGAGTCCAAGGGTCTCCTCACGGCAGTCGGGATGACGCACCCGCCCGGGGTCCGCAAGATCTTCGTCGTCCACGGTTCCCACCTGCTCGCGGGGGCGGCCGACGCCCACGGCCCGCTCGATCCGAAACGGTCGTCGTTCGTCGACCACCTCGACGACTTCGACCGCATCGTGTTCCTCACCCACGCCCAGCTCCGGGACGTCGGTTCCCGATATGGCCACCGGAAGAGCTTCACCGTGCTCCCGAACGCCCGTGACACCACGCGCGTCCGAGCCGAGCGCGATCGCCGACGCGGTGTCGTGGTCGCCCGGCTCGTCGCCGCGAAAGGAGTCGATGCCGCGATGCGTGCGACCGGCACCGCCGCTCGGGACGCCGGGCACCACCTGTTGCTCGATATCCTCGGCGACGGCCCCCAGCGCAGTTCCCTGGAACAGGTCGCGCACACGCTCGACCACGTCGACGTCCGCATGCTCGGGCACGTCACGGACGTACCACGCCGCTTCGCGAGCGCGTCGTTCTCCGTCCTCGCCAGCTCGACCGAGGGTCACCCGCTCGTGCTCGTCGAGTCGATGGCGCAGGGCTGCGTTCCCATCGCGTACGACGTCCGGTACGGGCCCTCGGAGATCATCGAGGACGGGATCAGCGGCTTTCTCGTCCCGTCGGGTGATGAGTCCGCCCTGGCCCGCGCGATCGCCTGCATCGTGGCGATGGAGCCTCAACGTCTCGAGTCGATGCGCGCCGCGGCCCGACGCCGCGCCGACGCGTTCTCCGAGCGCGTCGTCCGACGCAGGTGGCGGGACCTGGTCCGCAACTGACCCATGCCCGGGCTCTGACACTGGTTCTCGCGCTACGATCGGCCTCGCCCGTCCGACGACAGAAGACTGAGAGACCGACCGTGCCCGCGATCCGCGACGTCCAGACGCTCTACCGATCGGGTCTCGCGGCGCAGCGGCGCCGGAAGGCTCGCGCCCGCTGGATCGCGCACGAAGCGGCACGCGGGGCGCTCCCCGCGGACAGGTTCGAAGCCGTCCTCTACTTCGCGGACTCGGAGGTCAACCTCTACCAGCTCCGTCAGTGGTACGAGCCGATGCGGCACCTGGCCGAGCAGCACCCGGTAGCCGTCGTCGCGCGCAATGTCGTCACCGCCGACCTCCTGAGCGCCGAATGCCCGCTCCCGGTTGTGCACAAGCAGACCGTTGCGGAGATCGAGGAGTGGCTCGGCACCCAGCGCGTCAGCATCGTGTTCTACGTCAATCAGAACACGCGCAACTTCCAGATGATGCGGTTCCGGGACCCGGCGCACGTGTTCATCAGCCACGGCGAGTCCGACAAGGACTACATGGCCTCGAACCAGCTCAAGGCCTACGACTACACGTTCGTCGCGGGCGACGCCGCGGTCGAGCGCATCTCGAAGCGGCTGATCGACTTCGACGCGGAGAAGAGACTGGTGAAGATCGGCCGTCCGCAGGTCGACGTCGACTACTACGGCCCCACCCTGCCCGACGACGGCAGGACCGTCATCCTCTATGCGCCGACCTGGGAGGGTGACCGGCCGAGCATGACGTACTCGTCGCTCGGGTCCCACGCCGGCCCCATGCTCGACGCGCTGATCGCGACCGGCACGCACCGGATCGTCTACCGCCCGCACCCCCGGACCGGTGCATACGACCCGGCGTACAAGGTCTTGCACCAGGCAATCGTGCGCAAGCTCGATACCGCCAATGCGGCCGATCCCGCCGCACACCACATGGTGGACACAGAGACGGCGTTCGGCTGGCACCTCAAGGCGGCAGACGCGTGCGTCTGCGACATCTCGGCGGTCGCGTTCGACTGGCTGGCGACGGGCAAGCCGCTGCTGCTCACCGAACCGGCGTCACCGGAGGCGGAGGTGGACCGCAGCGGGCTGGTCGGAATGATCGAGACGTTCAGGGCGTCCGATGCCGCGAACGTCGTCGAACTCATCCGGTCAAGACCCGCGGCGATGGGCGGGTGGACCTACGACGCCATCGTGAAGCACTACTTCGGTGCCAGCAGTCCAGGCGGCGCCATAGCCGCCTTCACCGCTGCGGCCACGCGAGTGATCTCGCGGCGCCACACGTCGATGCCCGCGATCCAGTCCCCGGGCGACTGAACCTCAGGCGCACGACCTCTCGATCAGACGACGTGCGGGAGCGCGCCGACCATTCCCGCTGCGACGGTCTTGTTCGTGCTCTCGTCCACCAGGATGAACGAACCCGTTTGCGAGTTCTGCTGGTAGGAGTCCACAAACAGAGGCTGAGTGACCCGCATCTGGACGCGGCCGATCTCGTTGAGCGCGATCTCGGGCGCGCTCTCGTCCCGGTGCAGGGTGTTGACGTCAACGCGATAGTTGATCTGCCTGACGACCACGCGTGCCCAACGCGTCGTGTGCTTGATCGCGTACCGCTTCCCCGGCATGAGGCTCGCGGTCTCGTCCATCCAGCAGATCTGGGCATCGAGGTCCTGCACCGCTGCCGGTGTGTTGTTCGGCCGGCAGATCATGTCGCCGCGCGAGACGTCGATCTCGTCCTCGAGCCGGACCGTGACCGCCATGGGCGGGAAGGCCTCGTCCACCGGTCCGTCGGCAGTCTCGATCGAGGCGATCGTGGTCTCGAGGCCGGACGGGAGCGCGACCACGCGATCCCCCGGCTTGAGCACACCGCTCGCGACGGTGCCGGCGTAGCCGCGATAGTCGTGGAACTCGTGCTGCTGCGGGCGGATCACGCACTGGACCGGAAAGCGCACATCGACAAGGTTCCGATCGCTCGCGACGTGCAGCCGCTCGAGGTGGCTGAGCAGAGGCGCACCGTCGAACCACGGCATGTTCTCGCTGCGGTTGACCACGTTGTCCCCGGCGAGCGCGGAGATCGGGATGAAGGTCAGGTCCCGCACGCGCAATCGCGCGGCGAACTCGGTGAACTCCGTGCGGATGTCCTCGAAGACCTGCTCGTCATAGTCGACGAGGTCCATCTTGTTGACGCACACCACCACATGCGGGACGCCGAGGAGGCTGGCGAGGAAGGTGTGCCGCCGGCTCTGCTCCAGGACGCCCTTGCGCGCGTCGACCAAGATCAGGGCCACGTCTGCCGTCGAGGCACCGGTGACCATGTTCCGCGTGTACTGGATGTGACCCGGCGTGTCCGCGATGATGAACTTGCGCTTCGGCGTCGCGAAGTAGCGGTAGGCCACGTCGATCGTGATGCCCTGCTCGCGCTCGGCACGCAGGCCGTCGGTGAGAAGCGCGAGGTCGGTGTAGTCGTTGCCGCGCTCCTTGGACACGCGCTCGACCGAGTCGAGCTGGTCCTCGAAGATCGTCTTGGAGTCGAACAGCAGTCGCCCGATCAGCGTGCTCTTGCCGTCGTCGACAGAGCCGGCTGTGGCGAACCGGAGCAGGTCGGTGGTCATCTCTAGAAGTAGCCCTCTCGCTTGCGATCTTCCATCGCAGCCTCGCTGACCCTGTCGTCGCCGCGGGTCGCTCCACGCTCGGTAATCCGGACCGCCGCGGTCTCCTCGACGATGAGCTCTAGCGACGACGCCTCCGACTCGACCGCTGCCGTGAGGTTTGCGTCTCCGATCGTGCGGTATCGGACCGAGCGGACCTCGGACTGCTCGCCGTCCCTGAGCGGGGTGAACTCGTTGACGGCGAAGAGCATCCCACCGCGGTCGACGACCTCCCGCTCGGCGCCAAGGTACAGCTCGGGGATCTCGATCTGCTCGGCGGCGATATATGTCCAGATGTCGAGCTCGGTCCAGTTCGAGAGTGGAAAGACCCGGATGCTCTCACCCTGGTGGACGCGCCCGTTGTAGAGGTTCCAGATCTCGGGACGCTGGTTCTTCGGGTCCCACTGGCCGAAGTCGTCGCGGAAGGAGAAGACACGTTCCTTCGCGCGAGCCTTCTCCTCGTCACGACGCCCTCCGCCGAAGAGAGCGGTGAACCCGTTCTTCTCGACGGCGTCGAGGAGCACTGGAGTCTGGATGCGGTTGCGGGAGCCGTTCGGCTCCTCCCGGACGAGGCCGCGGTCGATCGCCTCCTGCACGGAGGCAACGACGAGCTGGAGCCCCAGGCGTTCGACCCATCGGTCACGGCACGTGAGCACCTCGGGGAAGTTCAGCCCCGTGTCGATGTGCATGATCGGGAACGGAACCCGAGCAGGGGCGAACGCCTTCGCCGCCAAGTGCAGCATGACGATCGAGTCCTTGCCGCCCGAGAACAGGAGGCACGGGCTCTGCATCTCAGCGACGACCTCGCGGAAGATGTGGATGCTCTCCGCCTCGAGCGAGCGCAACTGGCTCAGGACGCGGTTGTTCACGAGTGGGAACCTCCCCTATCGACGACCCCGACGGACGCGAGCAGGTCACGCACCCGATCCGCGAGGAAAGGATCGCACACGAACAGATCCGGCAGCCACGGGCTCTCACGGTTGTACTCGAGCGCGCTCCCGTCGAGTCGTGTGCACACCAGACCGGCGGCCCGGGCGACCGCGACCGGGGCTGCGGAGTCCCACTCGTACTGACCACCGCCGTGGATGTACACGTCGGTGGTGCCGTCGACGACGGACAGCACCTTCACACCGGCGGAACCCATCGGGACGAGCACTACGTCGTCGCGCTCCGCGAGCGCGCCGACGAATGCGGGCGGCCGGCTCCGGCTCGCGGCGACCCGCAACGGTCGAACATCGTCGAGCACCTCGGCGGAGCCGCACTGGGTGACGCGGTGCGTGCTCGCCGTGCTCTGGGCGATCCCGCGCGCAGGCAGCGCGACTGCCCCGTCGCCCAGTCCACGGCCTCTCTGCCACAGAGCGACGTGCACCGCGAAGTCGTCCCGCCACGACCCGTCGGCGTTCCGCTCGGCGAACTCACGGGTCCCGTCTAACGGGTCGATGATCCAGACGCGGTCCGCACCGAGCCGGGCAGGGTCGTCAGCGGCTTCCTCGGAGAGCACCGCGTCCGACGGTCGACTCGAGGCGAGCGCCAGCGCGAGCCAGGTCTGGGCAGCGCGGTCCCCCGCGTCCTTGAGGACCCTGACGTCGAGGTCGGAGGTCTCGTGCTCGCTGCGCAAGGACATCAGCACGCGACCGGCACCCTCAGCGAGTGCGACTGCTAGCGCACTGTCCGACATGGCGCCGAGACCCGTCGGATCGTCGGTCATCGTCCGCCAACTCCTTGCGATCGTTCGGGCCTCAGCCACGCGTCAGACCTTCCTGGGACTGGGTCGAAGCCGCAGGCGCGACGTCGAGGCTAGCATTCTCGGGTGCTCAACCATCCGACCGGAGGGCCACGATGGACCTCCCCCTGACGCTCGGCGGCCTCGTCGTCGGCTTCGTCGTCGGCATGACCGGCATGGGCGGCGGCGCGCTGATGACGCCGATGCTCATCTTCGTCTTCAAGGTCGACCCGCTCACGGCAGTCTCCAGCGACGTCGTCGCCAGTCTGTTCATGAAGCCTGCTGGTGCGTTCGTCCACCTGCGCCGTGGCACGGCAAACCTCCGGCTCGTCCTGTGGCTGTGCGTGGGTTCCGTGCCGGCCGCCTTCGTCGGCTCCTTCGTGATCGGAGCGCTCGGCGACGACGTCTCCGGGCTGGTTCAGAAGCTTCTCGGCGCTGCCCTCCTCGTGGCATCCGCAGGGCTCGTCACACGCGCCATCCTGGGGATGACGCAGCGCCGCACCCCAGCCGGCGAGGGCCCTGCGGCACCTCGCTCCCCCGAAATCGTCGTGCGTCCGATCCCGACCGCGGTGCTCGGCGCCGTGGCCGGGCTTCTCGTCGGCATGACCTCCGTCGGCGCAGGATCGGTCATCATCATCGTGCTGCTGATGATGTACCCGGCGCTAAAGGCCTCGGAGCTCGTCGGCACCGACCTCGTCCAAGCCGTGCCTCTCGTCGCAGCAGCGTCTCTCGGCCACCTCCTGTATGGAGACTTCGATCCCGGCCTGACCCTCTGGCTCCTCGTCGGCGCAGTCCCCGGTGCGTGGATCGGCGCTCAGGTGTCGAGTCGCGCACCAGGGGGGATCATCCGTCGCGCCTTGGCGATCCTGCTGCTGGCGTCGGGTCTGAAGCTCCTCGGTGCTCCTCTGGTCGTCGTGCTCGGCGCCGCGGTCGCCGCACTGGTGCTCGGCAACCTTCTGTGGATCACCGTTCGCCGTCGCCTGGCACGTGCGGACGCGGCGCCGAGCTCCAGACCCGTAGAAATCCGAACAAGCCCGAAGGGTCGAACCGACCAGTGAACCCGACCCGCGACGTCCCGCACCCTGTTCGCGCCCTCGACGAGGACGAGCTCGACCGCCTCGAGCTCTCGCTCGGCGGTGGCCTCGCGCCTCCTGCGTTGCCTGAGGGCACGGACCGTCTCACATTGACCGATCGGGAGAACACCCCGCTGGCAGTCGTGGAACGGACGCCGGACGGTGTACGGCTGACCGCTCAGCGTCAGTTCGCGCGGGGCACGGGTCCGGCCTCGGACGACAGGTTTCGCCGACCACCAACGGCGGTCCGGGGGACCCTTCCGGCCGATCATGAGATCGTCGCCGCAGTCGTCCGCACGCTTCCCACACGTGCGGACGTGAGGCTCGCGGTCCACTCCGCGTCGCGCGTCCGGGTCCATATGCTCCTGCTGGTGCCAGTACGGCGGCGCGCGACCGGCGGGCCGGGTGCCGACGCGCTGATTCGCGCCACGCAAGGACTCGCCGCCGAGATCACCGAACAGGTTCCCGGTACGTCGTGGGAGATCGTCGCTGTCCCCTGGTCGGAGGACGGGCCGATACCCGACGACGTCGCATTCGCATACGGCGCGGAAGACGTCGTCGACCTCGAGGGACGCCGCAGCGACGTAGAGCGCACCGCCGCAGCGTCTCTCGCGTCCCGCCGACAGGCGCTCACCGACAAGCTCTACCCGTCCTACTCCGCCGTGGAGCTCGGCGTGGCGCAGCGTGCGGACGGCGCCGTCATCCTCCTGACCGGGCTGTCCGGCTCCGGAAAGTCCACGATCGCCCGCGCCCTCGTCGCGCGGCTCGGGCAGGAGGGGCGCAACTCGACGCTTCTCGACGGCGACGAGGTCCGCCATCACCTCTCGCGCGGACTGGGATTCGACCGGCGGTCGAGAGAGTTGAATGTCGAACGCATCGGCTATGTCGCGTCCCTGATCGCGAAGCACGGCGGCGTCGCAGTCGCGGCCCCCATCGCGCCATTCGCCTCAGGTCGTGCGGCTGTCCGCAGCCTGGCTGAGACGTACGGCCGCTTCCTCCTCGTGCATGTCAGCACCCCGCTCGACGTCTGCGAGCAGCGAGACCGCAAGGGGCTCTACGCGCGAGCGCGATCTGGCGAGATTCCGGACTTCACCGGGATCTCGTCTCCGTACGAGACCCCGGACGACGCTGACGTCGCCGTCGACTCGACCGACCGATCGATCGACGAGACCGTCGACCTGATCATCAAGGCGCTGAGCATGCCAGCTAGTTTGGAGCCCTCGGCACGTCGATCGGGAGCGCACGTCGGCAAGGGCGGGTCGCTCGAGGCGGATGAGAGATAAAGGGCGGGTTGTTTCACATCTACGTGTGGTTCGATCTGCCGAGCTCAACGATGCACCTAATACGCACGGAGCACTTGTAGACGGCGTTGTGCGCCTGGTGTTCCTTGTCGGTGCGTGCCCCGCTCGAACTGGACGGGACGGCCGCAATCGCGGCCGCGGGGGACTACGTCAGACAGGCCGCCAAGTGTATTCGGAATATGACCGATTCGTTGCGAGCGGCCGGCGCATAGCTGCGGGATGTCGTGAGCTCCCGAGGCTCGCGTCCGCGTACCGGTCGGACCTCGCGCAGTGTGCAATGTCGCCCACGATGCGTTCGGCGATCACCACATGCCCAGCACGCTATTAGACGTCACCGTTGTGGGTTATGGAGATCAGGTGGTCGAGATCAAAACGGGTGCGGCGATCTCCGACTGAACCGTCTCGAAGCTGCTCGACAGCCAATGGAGCGTCATGACGAGGCAAAGTCTGGACAACTGCCCTGGAGGCCGCGGGAACGCGAGGGAACGGCCGGCCCTTTCCATCCCAGTGCAGATGGATTTTGGTCGTCAGCCCGCCGCTGGAACGGCCGACCGCGTGACCAGGCGGCTCATCATCGATTTTCTTGCGGTTCGACGGGGCCTCTGGGGACCCGGGCAGGGCAACGCCATGCTGATCTGCGCGCGATGGTGGAGTCGATCGAGCCGACCCGGCCCGAGTCTCCGCACGGCTGCGCCAAAGCCTGCGTCGTCTCCAGCGCCCGCGCCCTCCCCGCCCAGCTCGGGCCAACATGGAGTAGCAACACGGCCTAGTACGAGTGGCGGACCGCCATGACCTGCTTGACGCTCTCGACATCGAACTCCTCGCCCAGCCACTCGAACATCGCACGCAAGCTTGCGGGATCGGCGATGTATTCGTCGTAGTGCACACGGAAGGCTCGATCTCCCAGCACCTTGCACATCGCATCCAGCTTGGCCTCGTACTCGCCCAGCTTCTCCAGCGCCTGCGGGTCCTTGGCCCACCACTTGCTCTGCGCGACCACCTCGTGCTCGCGCGTGTTGACGACAAATCGCGCCCCGGGGAACACGGAGACGACGAATGCCAGGTACTCCTGGTAGTCCGGCGTGAACCACCGGATCTCCTTGTATCCAACGACGCGCGCGTCCAGCGGCGGGTGGATCACGGTGGCCAGCGCCAACCCCTGCAGCTGCTCTCGCGCGGCCGGGTCGTCGTAGAGATCGATGCCGTAGTAGGGGTGAGACGAGGCCAGCTCCGTGCTCCGACGCTGCTTGTTCGAGTTAAATCTCATCCGCTCCCGAAACTCATACAGCCCGCGAAGTGCGTCGCCGTTCTCACCGCGGATCGCATACCCCGGGATCGAGTTCAGAATTCCCTGGAGCAGCGTGGAGCCCGAACGGCCGTAGGTCACGATGAAGAGGTAGCCAAGGCCGGCGGGCGCCTCGCCCGCGCGCGTGCCGAGCTGAGCCAAGAGCTCGTCTCGCTCTCTCCTCGCGCGCTTCAGCCTCCGCCTCGACTTGTCCAGCTCGGCACGCAACGAGTCGCGCTCGTCCACGAGCGATCGCAGCCGCGGGGAGGCTCCCAGCAGGAGTTCGCGCAACTTCTCTGACGCCACAGTTCTCTACTCACAATCCACTAGACCGTTCGAATTTCTTCAGCGGTGGCGCACGGGCGGGACCGCCGACAAATCATGCACTACGCCGCCGGCGCGCGACCGCGTCGCGGATATCGAGGTCGGCGACGAGCCTTTCCGGATCGACGACGGCGGCCTTGCGGCGATATTTCCAGTCGGTGTTCACGCCCTTGAAGTGCCGGTGCAAGATCTCTGGATCCACGTCGAGCTGGAGAGGATTGAGGCTGTGAACGCGCCATTGGACGCTGCCGGGGAGCCGGCGAGGGTCGATGCACCACTTCTTCGTCGTCGCCTTCAGAGTCGGGTCGTAATGGAAATAGTCCGCGAAGGACGGAACCCCCTCGACAGCCTCTTCCGAGGCCTTCTCGATCCAACGCCCCTGGAACACGACCGCCCCATAGCGGGCTTCACTGGCGTGCGCGTAGACCGCTCGACCGTCCGCGGTCAGGACCAGCTCATCGATGTCGACGCTCAACACGCCCGATGCGCGCGCAAGGTACCTGCGCCGGGCGTGCTCGAGCACCGAGTACTGGCAGTAGTCGGAGTCCCAACGCACCGCAGGCCCTCCCCCTGGCCCGTAGGGGAAGTTCCACGGGACAACGACGACGACCTCGATGCCCGGCACCCGGGACAACGTCGAGAGGATGTCCTCCGGCGTGTACGCATCGGACCCGTTGTCGTAGAAGAGCACCGCTGACGTTCCGTGCTCCCGGGCGTAATACTCCGCCCACTCCTCCACCCACAACAGGTCGTTGTTCTTCGACAACGTGACCAGGACGCGGTGTCCCGCGAAAAGCTCCTGCCCCGACTCTTGCACCACGAGCGTCGCTCGACCCAGCGGGCCCTCGACCTGGATCTCGCGCGTTCGCCGTGGGACGAGACGTCGATGGCCCTCACCGGTCGGAACGAGATGGGACTCCTGCGTGCGGCCACGATCGTAGAAGGTTGGCAAGAGCTCTCCGCCGGGCCCGTTCCACCGCCATGTGCTCGCGCCCAGTCCCTTGGCCAAATTTCGCGTCGGCGGCCCCGCGAGGCCCACGACTCCACCCTCGTCGAAGACGTCGTAGAAGAGGGTGCTCGCGTCGTAGGCGTCCTCGTACCCGTCCTGGCGAAGCTCCGGAGGGCGAGGCGACGAACGCCGGATCGGCGCATCGGCTGGCAAGACCCATGAACTGAGCTGGGCGACATGCCGGTTGCTGGTGCTCTTCGATGACACTTCGGTTCCTTCCTGAAGTGCGACGAACGCCGCTACCCGACCGGCGCCCCGCTAGAAGAACCCGTCGATAACTCGGTCCGAAGCTTTTCCGTCCTCGAGGGCGTTGAACCGTTCCGTCCACGCCTCGTACCGTGCCGAGAACTCAGCTGCCACGCCGTCGAGGGATCGTAGCGCGTCGACGAGCTCTTCGGTCGAACGGAGGATCGGCCCCGGCGCCTCGGCCTCGAAGTCGAAGTAAAAACCTCGGACGCGGTCCCGGTAGTCGTCGATGTCGGGCGCCAAGAACATGACGGGGCGACGCGTCACGGTGTAGTCGAACATCACCGACGAGAAGTCGGTCACGAGGACGTCGGCCGCCGCGTAGAGCTCGGCGACCTCACCGTACCTCGAGACGTCCACGACGTTTTCCCCGGAGACACCCGTCCCGTGGAGCAGCGTGTTCGAGTGTCCGCGGACCAGCACGACGTACTCGTCGCCGAGCTCTGCTGCGAACTTTTCGAAGTCCAGGTGGTAGACCGACTGATACCGCCCGGGCTTGCCGTCGTACTTGTCGTCGCGCCAGGTCGGCGCGTACAGCAACAGCTTTCGAGGGTCGTCCACGAGCCCCAGGAGGCGTCGAGCCTTGGCGGCAGCGCCCCCCGGATCGTTGACGAGGACGTCGTTTCGCGGATATCCGCTCTCGAGGACGGACCCCTCGTAGGCAAACGCTCTGGGAAAGATCCCGCTGCAGAACCGGTTGGGCGAGATCAGGCCGTCCCAACTGCGAGCCTCACGGTCCATCATCTCCAGGTAGTTGCGGTAGCTGAACAGAACCCGCTTGATGTCGTGGCCGATCAGCTTCAACGGTGTCCCGTGCCAGGTCTGCAGGTACTTCTGCTCGTCGGCCTGCTCGAAGAAGGCCGGAAAATTGCTGTTGTTGACCAGATAGCGTGCCGAACCCAGCACGCGGTACCACTCGGCACTGAGCCGGACGAGCGGCACGGTGCCCTCCGGCACCTCGACAGAGCTGTCGTTCACGCTCCAATACGACGTGATATCGGGACGCACGACCCGTAGCCGCTGCCAGATCGCGTGGGGGTTGCACGTGACGTTCCTGCCGTGGAACGACTCGAAGAGGACGGCCTCCTCACGCGCGGCGTGGCGCGCCGGCTCATAGACCGTCTCCTGGAGCGTCCGTTGACTGAGCGCCGAGTTCACGCCGCCGGTATCGGCAAGCACCTCGAGCACTGGCCGGCGTTCCCGGGTGCTCCGCACCCAGAGGTCGCCGCCCTGGTTCAGAGCCGGCAAAGAACCCCAACATGCGTTGCCCCAGACGGTACACACAGGCTGGCCGCCGGCGTACTCGCACACGAGCTCGTAGAGCCCGGGCGGCAACCGTCGCTCACTGCCCGACCACTCTCGGAACGAGAGGGGGAACCTCATCTCGAACGAACCGCCCGGGTCGATGCGGACGGAGCTTGCAGAGACGTCGACCCGTGACCCGGTGAGGCGGACGTTCGAGAGCCCTTCAACCGCTCCCTCGCCGCGAAGCGCCCACTCCCCGTCATCGAACCGGTGCTCGGTAACGACGAGCGTGGCGCCACCTCGGGTGATCGCGACGTTGCCGCGATCGGTACGCCGCACACCGACGCCAGGTGCGAGCACCCGTCGGTCCGGGAACCCGGCGGGAACTGCGATGGCTTGGTATTTTCCGGCCTTGGCACGCAGACGCCACGTCCGGTGCGCCGCCAGATCGCTCGCGGCACCACGCAGCACGGCACGGTGAAGGTTCTCCCTCCCGACCACCGCGCTGGCCTTGGCGGTGTGGCGTCGGCGATTGCCGTCGTGGATCGCGACCACCGTGATGTCCTCATGCTCGGAGCAGAGCGTCAGCTCGACGTCGTCGTCGACCACCCGGACGTCCTCGAGCATGACACCGATGACCTCAGGCAGCACCGTCAGCGTGCCGTCCACCCACTCGAGGCGGTTCCTGCGCAGCGACTCCGGCGGACTCGCGAGCGGTAACTTCGCCGCACCGTTCGCCCGCGGACGTTCCAGGGGCGCCTCGCGGACGATCCCGGCCGTGGTCACCCGCAACCAGACACCACCCATGGCGGCCCGGAGCCCGCTCAGGTCGAGTCGCGCGACAAAGCCTGCCGGATCGTAGTCCAGCCACCGGTTCCGGATGTGCTGCATCGGCCGGACGCCGGCGTCATGCCGCCCCTCGGCCGACGCGAGCACGACCCCTCCCGGATCTTTGACCAAGATCTCGATCCGGGTCTCGTGCTCAGCAAGGTCGATGTTCGCGATGAATGCCCAGGCGCGGAGAACGAGCAGGTCGGTCCCCTCCCACGAGACACCGCGGAGCGAGCTGGTCAGCCGCAGCGCCGCCTCGCCGAACGTGAGCACGTCCGCCGGGATCGGCCGACCGACCTGACGGAGCTCCGGCGCACGGACGACAACCGTGCCGCTCTCCACGGACGTGGCGACACCGCCGCCGTTCTTGCGCTCGAACTCCCGCAGCAGCTCGACGTCCTCGCGGTCGCCGTGCACGCAGGTCCATGCGATCGCGCGCTTGATCGGAGAGGTCCGGTAGTGGAACGACCAGTCCCTCTCGTCGAAGATCGCCGTGAGCCATCGCACGATCACGGCGTAATACTCGTCCTCGACCCAGTCGACGTCCTTGACATACAGAGCTAGGTCGTTTCCGAGGATCCGCCGGTCGAGCCACTCCCGACGCAGCGCCGGGTTGCCGTGGGCCTTGAGCATCTCGTTCACCGCGCAGGTGACGGACTCGCGGTCCTTGAGGTTTCTCAGCTCGGCCGTAGTCTGAGTGATGGACCCCCCGTCCGTGCGGATCGTCCAGTTGTAGACCGACGTGCTGAGCACGTCGAAACGCCGAGCATTCAGGTAGGCGTTGACGGACGGCACCTGGTCCTCGTAGTAGATCCCCTCCGGGAACGAGAAGTTGATCCGCGAGAGGAACTCACGCGTGTAGAGCTTGTTGGTGGCGAAGACGTCGAGGATCATGTCAGGGCGATCGGCGATCGTGACGCCGAGGTCGTCGACGGCGTGCAGCTCCGCCACCCATGCCGCCGTCAGTTTTTTGCCGTTCTCGACGCGCTGCATCGCACCGCACGCGAAGTCCGAGCCAGTCGCCCGCACCGAGCTCAGGAGGCTCTCGACGGCATTCCGGGGGATCGTGTCGTCCGAGTCGACGAACATGACGTGTTTGCCGCGCGCGAGGGCAAGCCCCCGGTTGCGCGCGTTGCCGAGCCCGCCGTTCCGCTGGCGGACGTACCGGACCCTCTTGTCGGACTCCTCCACGGCCCGCACCACGGACCCCGTGGAGTCGCTCGATCCGTCGTCGACGACGACGATCTCGAGGGAGCGCTCAGTCTGGTTGAGGATGCTGTGAAGGCAAGCCCGGACGAAGGCCTCGGCGTTGTACGCCGGCACCACGACGGTGACTTCCGGCGGTTCACGGCGCACTCGTCGCCACGCAACAGCGCCGAGCGTCCTCAGGCGCCTTGCGGCCGACCGCGCGCGCGAATGTGTTGCACCCATCTCAGACGTGCTCGTTCGCACGCTCGAGGTCACCTTCGAAGTCGACCTCCACCGCGTACAGGTCGCTGATGTCCACCGGCTCGACCTTGAGACCGTGCTCCGCGATCCCGACCTCGATACCACGCTCGAAGTAGTCCTGGTCGTCGACCGCGTCCAACTTCTCGACGAGATACGCCTTGTCGGAGGCGGCGACGTAGTTGATACCGACGGCCTCGCCCAACGCGCTGCTGGTGGGCACCTGCTTCGAGAGGTCCTTGATGTGCCCGTCGTCGTCGACGGTGTACTTGACCTCCTCCTCCGCGACGGAGGCCGTGTTCACGCACACGAAAGACTTGTCCCGGTCGATCAGCGGCTGGACGCGGCGGAGCACCTCGGCATCGAACACGACGTCACCGTTCATCCAGAGGACTCCGCGGTCGCCAGTCACCCGAAGCGCCTTCAGCAGGCTCTTGGCGGTGTTCGTCTGATCGTAGAGCTCGTTGTACGCATAGGCCACGTCGGGTGCGGCTTCGAGGATCGCCTCAAGCTTGAAACCCACGACCACCAGCACCTGCGCATCAGGCCCGAAGCTCTCGCTGACGTTGCCGAGCTGCTGGGCAAGGATGGTCCGGCCGTCCTTGAGGGTGGTCAGGGGCTTGGGGTAGGGGCGGCCGAGCCGCGTGCCCATACCCGCAGCCAGGATCACGACCTGCGGTGACATCTCAAAAACCTTTCGTGGTGGTTACCGGGACGTCCGTGCCCGGCTGTGCGTCATGCGTTCGCTCGAAAAACCGAGAGGCGTCGAAGGTCGCCATCACCGCCGTACAGGCATCAACGAACTTGCGCGTCGACGCGCCTGGCGTTGTGTCGCCGAGATGGTATTCGGTAAGTCGGCGAACCCGTTCGGACAGTTCCGGGTCTGAGGCGGCGGAATCGATGATCGCGACGGCCTGGTCCAGGCCGTCCACCGAGATCCGCGGCACCAGGTCGGTCAGCGCAGTCGATGCGGGCACCGCCGAGGTGCACTCGGGAACGGTCATCACGAGCGGCCGGCCCGTGGGCAGCCAGTCCATCGCGACGCCCGAGACGTCGCATACGAGCACGTCTGCACCAGCAATCGACGAGGCGAGGGAAACCGTCGTGTCCACCCGGTGGTCTCCGCCGGCCGCGGCGATCAGCAACCGGACCCGAGCATCGGCGTCGCCGTAGACGGGATCACTGCAGCCGGACAACGGGTGCGGGCGGTAGACGACCCGATGGCCGCCGGTGGCAAGGAGCGCGGAGACCAGCGCCTCGCCGTGCGTGACGATGCTCCCGTAGGCGGCCGCGGGCTCTGAGCCCTCCCAGGTCGGCGCGTAGAGGACGGTCGTCCGGGGATCGCCGTCCGCCGGCGGCGCGGCCATAATCAGGGCCATCTGTTCCTCGACCTGCGGGCGCCCCACGGCGATGCAGCGCGCCGACGGGTCGTAGAAGGTGATGTGCCGCGCGATCCGGTCGATCGCGGCCTGGCCAGCGACGAAGTTGAAGTCGTACGCCTTGAACTGGTTCGAGACGGTGACGCCCTTGTCGCTGTCTCCGTGCATGACGTTCACGTGCGCCATCGAGCTCAGGCGAAGGTTCGTGAAGTTCGCCGGATTGTGATTGACGTAGATCGCGAGGCGTACCGCTGATCTGCTGAGCAGGTCCTCGACCGTCGCCGGCCGCGCAACGACGATCGCGTCCAACCCGGACCGCTCCCGCACCGAACGCGCCGTGCGCGAGTCTCTCAGCACCACCACGACGCGGTGGACCGTGTCCAGCTCGCGGAGCACCGCGTACCACTGTTCGAGTTGATAGAGGGAACCCGGCGGGTCGGGGAAATAGACCATCACCCGGTGCGGCAGTGTGGTGCCGAGCAGCGACTCGTCCTCACCGAGGCCGTCGGCGACTCCGCCGGGAACGAGACCGAGCCGACGCACAAGTCGCCACGCGCGGGTGCGGAGGGTACGGATCGGCCCGTTACCCCGTGGTGCCCCCGCCATGATGCTCCCTCGCCCGCGTACCAAACGGATGGAGCATAGCGCGACTCGAAGCGGCGATCGGGCACATAACCTTCACCGCGTGTTCATTCACCCGACATACAGGGCACTTCACCCGGGCAAAGTGCTACGACTTCGCCCTCGCGTCCCGCTTGCGACGCTCTCGCACCTGGCGGACGAACTGCTTGTACTCCTCGCACACCTCGTCGGCCGGCCCGTCCCGGACCAACCGTCCCTTGTGCACCCACAGGACCCGGGCGCACATCGCCTCCACGGTCGCGATCGAGTGACTGACGAGGAACACGGTGCCCGCGTTCTCCCGCACCCCGTCGATGCGTTCTTTGCTCTTCTGCCGGAAAGTCGCGTCGCCCGTCGCCAGCGCCTCGTCGATCATGAGGATGTCCGGCGTTGCGGCCGACGAGATCGCGAACCGCAGCCGCGCCCCCATCCCGGAGGAGTACGCCTTCATCGGCAGGTACACCGCGTCACCGATACCCGAGAACTCGACGATCTCATCGAAGCGCTCCCGCACCTGTCGCTGGGTCAGGCCCAGCGCGAGGCCACCGATCATGATGTTCCGCTCGCCGGTGAGGCTGCTCATGAGCACGGCGTTGACACCCAGCAGGGACGGCTCGCCGGAGACATAGACGGCGCCCTGAGTCGGCGGGATGAGTCCCGCGACGGCCCGCAGAAGCGTGCTCTTCCCCGACCCGTTGATCCCGACGATGCCGATCGACTCGCCGTAGTGCGCGACGAACGAGATCCCCTGGACCGCCTTGACCTCGCGGACTCCGCCGAGCTGGTCGCGACCGGAGGTGAGGATGCGCTTGGCGAACGAAGGCTTCTCCTCCGGCGTCGGGCTGACCTTCTTACCCCCGAATACCCGGTAGGTGATGTGGAGGTCGTCCACCACCAGCGAGGGCGCACCGATCTCCGTGACGACGGGGCCGGAACCCTCGAGGTCTTCCGGGTCGATCTCGAAGTCGATCTCGTCGTCCGCGCCACGCTCAGTCACGCCCGTACCTCTCCTCGCCGCGCCAGAACACCAGGAACCCGACGACGAGGAAGGCGAGCGCCCAGCCGATGCCCCACCACCACATCGTGACGTCGGGCGGGATGCTCGGCTCGTCCGTGATGGCTGCACGTGCCAGGTACAGGTAGACGGCCACGGGCTGGTGCTCGAGGGCCACGCCGAACGGACCGTCTCCCACGCGCAGCGTGATGCTGAACAGGACGCCCGAGCCGTACATGAGGAACCGCATCACGAAGGGGATGAGGTTCTTCAGGTCCGGCGTGATGGCGACCCAACGCCCGACGAGGAACGCGCACCCGGTGGAGAAGAGCCACAGCAGCGCGACGGCGGGCAGCACGAGGATCCAGGACCAGTCGAGCGGGACCGGGCCCTGCCCGGGGATGTACTGGCTGCTGAACGCGATGATCCCCATGACGATCAGCGCCGGCACAAGGGTCGTCAGCTCGGAGAGGACCTGGGAGATCGGGAGCACCGCACGGGGGAAGTGCACCGAGCGGACGAGGTTCACGTTGCCGCTGATCGACCGGGAACCTGCGACGACCGACTGCTCGAAGAAGCGGAACATGAACGTGCCGACAACGATGAAAGCGATGCCGTTCGACATGCCTCGGGTCGACTGGAGGATCAGGCCGAACATGATCACGTAGACGGCGGCGTTGAGCAGCGGGTTCAGCACGGCCCAGAGCTGGCCGAGGTAGCTGTTCTGGTTGCGGGCCTGCGACTTGGAGGTCGCGAGGACACCGATGAACGCCCGGCGCTCCCACAGCTGGCGTACGTACTTGCGCAGCGGAGGCCGCACCCCCATGCGGGTCAGCCCGTGCTCCGCCACGAGCGCGTCGCGCTCCTGCGGCGAGAGGCGCTGGTCGAGCGGCGCCGGGACCCCCTCGTCCTCCACGAGAACCCGCCGAGCACGCACCGCGCCGGCTGGCTCGCTCTGCTGGGAGGTCGTTGACACTGGCGGGGCACCGTTTCAGGGAGGGGGTGTGATCCGGCGCCTCGTCGAACACGCCGACGCCTATAGTAAGCATCTCTCGCGGGCCACCCTTCGGGTCCTGCCGGACGCCCCACGTAGACTTCGGCGGACATCACCCGCCGAACCCGGACCACCAGCGTCCGTGGGCGGCATCCACGCACGTCACGAGCCATGAGGAGTCAGGTTGTCGCGTATCGAGGCAGTGCGCCGCTTTGCCGCCGAACATCTTCCCGAGTCGGCGAAGGCCAGGCTCAGGGCCGCAGCGGCGTCCCTGACCACCGCAGCCCCGGCACCGGCCGCCCCCGCCGTCCCCGCGGCTCACGCGGCGCAGGGCGTGCCTGATGACCGCGGTCCGGACCTGATCGAGCTGCTGGGGACCGGCACCTCGCTCGAGGACGCCGCCTGGGAGGTGACCACCGACCTCCTGGACCGACGCGACCTCGCGAACGCCCGCTCGTTCACGGACAGCCTCGCGCTGCACGCGCCGACGTCCGAGCTCGGGCACCTGCTCCGCGGCGTCGTCGCCGCGTCGGAGAAGAAGCATGCGCTCGCGCTGTACCACTTCGACCTGTCCGCACGGGAGCCCGTTCTCCGTCGCGCGTCCCAGCAGTACGTGACGAGCCTCTTCGCGGTGGACCCGGCACGCGGCCTCGCCGAGACGCGCGACCTCGTGCAGGGCACCGACCTTCCCGCGGCCACGTGGTGGGAGGTGCTCCGGCACACGTTCACCGCAGACGAGCGCGAGCTGTCCTCGGCGGTGCTCGACCGGCTGGAGGACGCCTACCGCCGCGACCCGCAGGCCTGGACGCTCGGCGAGCGCAAGATCCCGTGGGTCCGGCGCTGGATCGACCGCGAGCGCCGCAAGCCCGCGCCTGCCGCGCCCGAGGGGCGTGTCCCGTTCGCGATCATGGACTACGGCCAGCCGGACCGTTCGTGGGCGTCGCAGAACATCGGCGACTACATCCAGACGCTCGCCTCGCTCGGTCACGTCGTGCGTCACCAGGGCCTGCGCTTCCACGGCGAGCAGGACGACGTCGTCGACCTCGTCAACGAGCTGCAGGGGCGGGTCCGTCCCGAGCTCCAGCTCGAGGGTGCCGACGCCGACGTCCAGCTGTACACGCTCGACCGGGACGCCTCGACGTACCAGGAGTTCCCCGAGGGAACCTGGGCGCTGACGTTCGGCTGGTTCATGCATCCGCTGTTCAACCTCGACGGTGCGTTCGACCTGCCGCTGCACCCGGCCGTGCGGCCCATCTTCGTCTCGTTCCACTGCAACAAGCGCTCGCTGCTGACGCCGGACGTCCTCGCGTACCTCCGGGAGCACGGGCCCATCGGCTGCCGTGACTGGACGACGGTCGACCTGCTGCTGTCCCTCGACGTGCCCGCCTTCTTCTCCGGCTGCCTCACGACCACGGTGAACACCGTGTTCCCGAACCTGACCGAGCCCGCGCCGAAGGGCACCGTCTACGTCGACGTCGTGCGGAGCACGGTGCCGGAGGGGGTCGAGAACGTCCCCCAGAAGATCCCCGCGATCAAGACCCGCTCCTTCACGCGCAACATGCACGACGCGATGGATCTGCTGGAGGGCTACCGGCGCAACTACACCGACGTCATCACCATGCGCCTGCACTGCTATCTGCCGGCCACGTCGATCGGGATGAACGTCCGCTTCGAACCCAAGAGCAACGCCGACGTCCGGTTCGCCGGCCTTGCGCCGCTCGACGCGCAGCAGTTCGAGGCCATCCGCACGCCCATGCGGGACCGGTTGCAGCCTGTCATCGAGGCGATCTTCGCGAAGAAGTCCGAGGACGAGGTCTATGCCCTTTGGCGCGAGGTGAACGCCGACGACGTGCGGATCGCCCGGGAGCGCCACGCTCGTCCCGCGCAGATCGACCCGCGTGGCGCGGACGTCGCCGCCGCGATGCGCGCCGTCGAGACCGTCGCGCCGTCCGCCACCGCCGGGGCCGTCGACGTGGTGCTGACCCCGACGGCGGGTCAGCTGGCGCACCTGGAGCCGCTCCTGCGCAGCATCGGCGCGCACAGCTCGCGCCCGGTGACCGCGTGGATCGTCCGCACCGCGGGTACCGCACCGTCGATCGCGGTGGACGGCGTCGACGTCCGGTGGGTCGACGCGTCCCGCGTGCCGACCAAGGGGCTGCCGCGTCGCGACGCGGCGCGGGCTGCGCTCGCCGAGCTCGTGCCCGTCGACCGCGCGGTGGTGCTGCCGGTCGACGCGTTCGTCGCCGGCGACGTCGCCGAGCTGCTCGGTACCGACCTGGCGGGGAACCTCGTCGCCGCTCGCACGACGACGCGCGCCGGGACGAGCGGTTTCGGCCTGCTGTACGCCGCTGGTAAGAAGCTCGACCGCGCGCCCGACAAGGCGTTCGAGCTCTACCGCCAGATGCACGCCGCCCACACGTTCGACTTCGACGCGTTCGACACCGGCGTCATGGTCGTCGAGCTCGCGGCGATGCGCTCGCAGGACGCGGCAGCTCGCATGCTCGGTGCGATGCTCGCGTTCCGGCTCGGCGACCGCGAGGCCTACCACTGGCTCGTCGGCCGCGGCCGCGTCGGTCTCGAGCCCGCGTGGGCCCATGTGCCGACCCGCGAGAAGCCGGACGACGGCGAGACCAAGCTCTGGTACTGGGCCGACGCCAACAAGCCGTGGGAGCGCCGCTACGTGCCTGGCGCGTCGCTCTGGGCGTCCGCGCAGCAGTCCTGATCCCCGAGGAAGAGGAAGAGATGTATTCCCTGCTCCTGCTCAACGGCGGCATCGGCGCTCGCGTCGCCGCCGGCCAGCCCAAGCAACTCATCAAGGTCCGTGGGATCCCCATCCTGGTGTACTCGTTGGTCGCAGCCGACGCGGTCGAGTCGATCGACCAGATCGTGCTGAACTATCCGGACGGCTGGCACGACACCGTCCGGCAGATCGTGTCGGACTACGCGATCAAGACGCCGGTCGTCTATGTACCGGCCGGTGCGTCGCGCCACGACTCCGTCGCCGCCATGCTCTCCAGCGCGTCGAACGACCATGTCGTCATCCACGAGACGGCTCGCCCGCTGGTCCGCACGGGCGATTTCGCACGTCTCGTCGCCGACCCGAACGCCAACGTCTCGTTCATGCTCGACATCCCGTTCACGGTCGCTCCCGTGGATTCCGAGCAGAAGGTCGTCACCGGCTACCTCGAGCGCTCCGGGCTCCGCAACGTCCAGCTTCCGCAGAAGTTCGCCAAGGCGGACCTGGAGCAGGCGCACGGGTACGCCCGCGAGCAGGGCAGGACGTTCACCGAGGACGCGACGCTCGTCGCCGTCGCGGGGCACACGGTGCACTTCATCGACGGTGACGACCGGAACATCAAGGTCACGACGCCGACGGACGTCCGGCTCGCCACCTACCTGCTGACCGACCACGAGGAGGACTGGAATGAGTAAGACCCTGCTGGTCACCGGCGCCTCCAAGGGCATCGGGCTGGAGACCGTACGTCGGTTCGTGGCCGGCGACGACCCGCCCGCCAAGGCGATCCTGGTGGCGCGCCCGTCGGCGGAGTACTCCGAGGCGCTCAAGGAGCTGGCCTCAGTGAGTTCAAGCACCGAGATCGTCTCCTACGAGCTCGACCTCGCGGACCGTGACGCGGTCCTCGACCTGGTCCGGACGATCGCCAGCGATCACGGCAACGTCGACCTGCTGGTGAACAACGCCGGCTACACGAAGCCGGTCCCCATCCAGCAGATCGACTTCGCCGACTTCGAGCGGACGATGGCGGTGAACGTCTACGCGCCGTTCACGTTCGTCCAAGAGCTCCTCCACCAGGGGAACCACTTCGAGCTCATCGTGAACATCGCCTCGACCGCGGGGATCAACGGACGTTCCGGCTGGCTCACGTACTCCGCCTCGAAGGCCGCGGTCATCAACATGAGCGAGGTGATGCGCGAGGAGCTCGCCATCTACGGCACGCGCGTCGTGTGCATCTCGCCCGGTCGCACGGCCACCGCGCTGCGTCGAGTGCTCGCGCCGGACGAGGACCCCTCGACGATCATGCAGCCCGGGGACGTCGCGACGGTCATCGAGATGCTCGCTTCCCCGGTCGGCAGGTTCGTCGACTCGGCGAACCTCGTCGTCCGCCAGTAGCGCCCGCACCACCCATCGTCACGCCATCCCGGAGGGGCCTGCAGTGTCCAGCTCTCGACTCGTCAGCGCTGGGCTGACGACCGCCGCCGTCGTCGCCCTCCTGGTCGCGGCGGCGGGAACCCACGTCACGATCGCCGCCGGCGTCGCACTGGCGGTCCTTCTCGGGATCGCCGTGCGGCTCCGGCGGCGGTTCGCGAGCGAGGGGACGTCAGCCATGGGCGCGTACGCTCCCGCGCGGCTGCTGGTCGCAGCGACTCTCCTCTTGTGCCTGTCGAGCACGGGCCGCGACGGCTGGTCGGGTCTAGCCACGGTCCTCGCCGCGATGTCCGCACTGGCGACGTCCTTCGAGCCCCAGGCAGCACAGGTCTGGCGCCGCGGCTCGCGGTTCGTGCGGAACGTCCCCGGTCTCGAGGCTGAGATGGCCCCGGCACGCCGCGGGAGCCTCATCGTGCTCGGCAATCTGACGATTCTCGCGGCGTGCGCGCTCTCGGTGTGGCTGCCCGTCGTCGGCACCGTGCTGGCGCTGGTCCTCGCGCTGGCGCTCACCGTCGTCGCGGGAGTGTGGACGCGGACGTCGCTCGCGAGCGCGCGAAACCTCGACGAGCGGGTTCACGACGCCCTGGCACGTCTGGGACCCGCGCTCATGGTCTACCTCACGGGCCCTGGTGGTACGCAGTACCAGCTCGGGGTGTGGCTGGCGCAGCTCGAGGCACTTGCCGAGCCGCCGGTGATCGTGGTGCGCGAGACGCCGCTCGCACGGCGGGTCGCCGAGATGACCGGGCTCCCGGTCGTCGCTGCGCCTACGCTCGCCAACCTCGAGGCCGTCCACGCCCCGACCTTCCGGGTCTGTCTCTACGTCAACAACGGAGCCAAGAACTCGCACAACATCCGGTATCGCGAACTGACGCACGTACAGCTCCTGCACGGCGACAGCGACAAGCCGTCGAGCTTCAACCCCGTGACGGCCATGTTCGACAAGATCTTCGTCGCCGGCGAGGCGGGCGCCGACCGGTACGCAGCCCATGGTGTCGACATCCCCCGAGAGAAGTTCGAGATCATCGGTCGCCCGCAGGTGGCCGACATCACGACGGCCGGAAGCGGGAACGACGACTTCACGGTCCTCTACGCACCGACGTGGAGCGGCTTCAACTCCGACAACAACTTCGGGTCGCTCGAGCACGGCGAGGACATCGTCCGACTCTTGCTCGCGCGCAGCTGGCGTGTGATCTTCCGGCCCCACCCGTTCTCGCTCCGGGACCCCGTCTCCGTGGGCCGGATCGACGCCGTCGCCGCGCTCCTCCGTGACGACTCGAGCGCGACCGGGCGTCGGCACGTCGGCCCGGAGGCGCAGGGAGAGCTGAGCCTCGTCGAGTGCTTCAACGGCTCCGATGCGCTCGTCTCCGACGTGTCCTCGGTGGCCGCCGACTACCTGTACTCCGAGAAGCCGTTCGTCATCACCCAGGTCACTGACCAGGAGCCCCAGGACTTCCTCGCCGAGTTCCCGCTGGCCGGTGCCGCCTACGTCGCACGCACGAGCGACCCGCAGTCCCTGCGGACGGCGATCGACCAGCTCTCCCACGACGTCCGACGTGACGTCCGGCTGTCTATGCGCACCTACTACCTCGGTGACATCCCTCGCGAGACGTATGCGGAGGCGTTCCCCAGAGCGGTCGCGGCGCTCCTCGAGGCCAACCCGCGCTATGCCCTCGAGGAGACCCGCCCGCTCGGCGACATCCTCGACGTCGAGGATGACGCTCAGGCCTAGGCCTGGAGGTCGAAGAGCGCCTCCCAGCTGCGCAGGACCGCCTCGTAGGAGTTCCGTGCGCGGGCACGCTCTTGAGCCAGCCGTCCCATCTGTCGTGCCGCGTCCGGATCGCGCAGCAGCTCGACCAAGGACTGGGCTAGCGCGTCCCGGTCACCCCACGGGACGACATGGCCCGTCTCGCCCTCGTCGATGAGCGTGTCGGGTCCGTATCGCAGGTCATAGGCCACGACAGGCGTCGCGCAGGCGTGCGCCTCGAGGATCCCCAGCGGCATCGCCTCGCGCTGCGAGGTCAGGACTGTCACGGCTGCCCCCGCGAGCGCATCGTGGGGTCGGTCGGTCTTGCCCTTCAGGCGCACGACGTCGTCGAGCCCCAGCTGCGTGACGATCCTCTCGAGCCGCGCTGCGTCGGGGCCCCCGCCGTAGATGTCCAGCCGCGCTTCCGGCACGGCGGCGACGACCTGCGAGAACGCCCGGATCGACTCGTCGATGGACTTCATCGGGTCGAGACGCGTCACCAGGGTCACGAGGTCCGGGTTGCGCTCGACGTGCGAGACGTCGGGAAACTTCGTCGCGTTGGGGACGACGTACATCCGGTCCCCGAAGCCGACGGCTTCGGCGATGTGCCCGCGCTGCGGCTCGCTCAGCACCACGAGCGCCTCGAGGTTCTCGAGCACGGAGAAGACGGTCCTGTGGTCGCCACGGATCGTCGCTCCCTCGCGGTACGGCTCGTCGAAGTGGTTGTTGTGCAGCATCCCCGCACGGGTGGCGCTTCCCGCTCGAAGCCGGGAAACCTTGGGGATCGCGCTCGGCGACTCGGCCACCACGAACGGCGGTGTCTCGTACTCGTCGACGACCGACTGGAGCCATGCGGTCTGCCACTGCGGGATCCCGCCGTACGTGGTCTCGCGGACGGAGCGGGTCCCGACGTCGCCCGGCTGGCGAACGACGACACCCACACCGCGCCCCGTGGCCGGGGACGCCGCACGGACGAGGTAGGGGTCCCCGGTCGGCGCGCGGAACGTCTGCAGCCAGGGCCGGCCGTCGACGCACTCGTCGGACAGGATGACGTTGCCGTTCTTGTCGAACGTCTCGCGGAGCGTCACCGTGCCGCCCTGATGGTGCGCAACGACGCGAGTCTCTCGGACCGACTCCTCCCGCACCGTCAGCGCGAGACCGCCGTATGGGTCGAACCATCGGACGTACTCGCCCCGTCCGTCCGCGCCCTCGAGGCGCAGCAGGCCCGACGTGTCCGGCGCTCGTTGCCCGGACCGGTCATGCGGAGCCTGCTCCCGGGCCGCGACCCAGGCAGCGGCATGCACCTCGTGGATGTTGCGGACCTCGGCATCCGGGTGGAGCCGCCCCGCCGCCCGCAGGCCCGCGACGCGCGGTACCTGCTCGGTCCCCGGATCGAAGGTCACCACGGTGGTCGGATGTCCGGCCTCGCAGAACATCTGGATCTGGTCGAGCACGGCGGAGGTGAGCCCGCCGCCACCGAACTTGTGGATGACGACGATCACCGGCCGCGGGCTCATGCACGGCCTCCGTCGTTGTCCGCATCGCCCGCCAGGGCGACGACCCGGCCGGAAGGATCTGCATCGCCGGAGAGGTCGACGACCTCGCGACAGTCCGCGGCGAGAAGCGCTCCGACCGCAGCGGAGCGCTCGCCCAGGGTCGCGAGCACCGGTCGTGCCGCGCCGACGATCTGCCGGACCTGCTCGGCCTCCCAGTGCCGAGCACCGTTCGGGTAGCGCGTCACGCTCGACGCCGAGTGGTCGAAGGCGAAAGCATCCAGACCTTCTCCGGTCCCGGCCACCATCTCCGTGAGGTAAGCGAACCCGTCGGGCCGGACGAAGTCTCGCTGATAGACGGTTCCGCCGGGAGAGAGCCGCTCCCTGATCGCTACCGAGCCGTCGGCACGGCGGGTCTCCCGAGCCGTCGCCCTCTCGCTCCGCGGCGCCTTCACCTTCTTCTCGAGCGCCGGAGGAACGATGGACGCCACCGTCGAGCGTCGAGAGCTCTCGTCGGCGTCTGCCCACCGTGTGTCCGGTCGGCTCCTGAGCCGCATCAGCCTCGTGGACACGAGCGAGCGCGCACGGTGACCCGCAGCACCGTCGTGGACGTCGTGCACGTCGAACGGCTCGCGCGCCGCTCTGCGCCGGGAGCGCCAGCGGTCCGGACCGAGGCAGACGACGGTGACGCTCGTCCCGCGACCCGACAGCCGCCTCAGCTCGGCGAGCACCGACTCCTTCGCGTTGCCGTCAGGGATCACATCGCACAGCAGGACCAGACCGCTCAACGCGTACTCACCTCTCGAACCGGGACAAGGCGTTTCCTTGCCGCGACGTCGTATGACCGGCGACAGTCTCTCATCCGCACGCGCGGGACGCTCCGCCCGAGATGGCGTACCCGACGCCGCGGGGCACACTGGAAGCATGGCTCCCCGGAGGATGGTCACCGGATTCGTCACCGCGCTCGTGCTGGCGGTGCTGACGGCGCTGGTGCCTGCGACGGCCGCCTCTGCGGCGTCGGTCGTGGTGACAGGGAAGATCTCCGGCCCGACCACCATCGTCGCCGGCGGGACGACGACGGTCGCGGCGACCTACACCAAGGGCGGCGCGAAGGTGCCCAAGGCGACGGTCGAGCTCCAGAAGTACAGTGCCGGCCGCTGGATCGATGCCGCGCCCGTCTCGATCGTCAACGGCTCCGGGAGCCGGCTCATCTACCCCAAGGGGACGACCAGCTATCGCATCCGAAACTATGACAGTAGTGCGGTCAGCTCGACGTTCAAGGTGACCCAGGCGCCGTCGGGATTCACGATCCACGGGTCCGGCTACGGCCATGGGGTGGGGATGGCCCAGTACGGCGCCTACCAGCTCGCACGCACCAAGCACTCCTCCGCGACGATCCTGCGCGTGTACTACCCCGGGACCGCGGTGTCGCGCCTCACGACTCCGACGGACATCGCCGTGCAGGTGTTCGGCCCCGAGCCCTACGGCTATGCGCCCGGGAGGTACTCGGACGAGAAGACCTCGACCTCCGTGACGATCTCCGGCGGCGGCTGGCGCCTACGGAGCGCCAGTGGGTCGACGCTGGCCTCGGGTACGGGTTCGACGACGATCCAGCTCAGCACGACGAGCACCCGCGTGACCGCGAAGGTCGGGAGCAGAACCTACAGTGACAGCCTCTTGCGGATCCACTGGTCCGGGACGCGGTACTACGCGACGAGTGGTTCGAAGGCGATCGCGACCGTCGCCGGCGCGCAAGGGACGTACCGCAACGGCCGGTTCACGATCCGGCCTCGTTCGGGCAAGGTCAACGTCGTCAACGACGTCCTGCTCAACACCGAGTACCTCTACGGGATCGCCGAGATGCCGTCGTCCTGGGGCACGTCCTCCCTCTCTGCGCTGGCCGCACAGGCGATCACCGCACGAAGCTACGCGATGACCAAGGCGTGGAAGTCGGCCTGTGCCTGCAATGTCGTCGACGACGTCCGGGACCAGAACTACACCGGCTGGCGCAAGGAGGGCGAAGGCACCTCGGGCTACTACGGGAAGATCTGGGTCCACGCGGTCGATGCGACCGCCCTGGGACGCACGGCGGCGAAGGCCCTGACCTATCGAGGAGCGCCCGTGGTGGCGCACTACTTCTCGTCGTCCGGAGGCCGCACCGTGAACTCACAGGACGCGTGGGCGTCGACCATCCCGTTCGAGCAGAGCGTGGACGATCATTGGAGTCTCGAAGCACCCGGGAACTCGATGGCGAGCTGGACACGCACACTCTCCCAGAGCTCGGCGCGAACTCTTTTCGGCCTCGCGGACGTCAAGCGCGTCTGGGTCTCGAAGACGTCGAGCGGCGGCACGATGCTGGCGCTGACGGCAGAGTCGGCGGCGGGCTCGAGGCGAACGATCTCCGGCAAGTCCGACGCGTTGCGGAGCACGGTCGGTGCCGCCACGACCGAGGGCAACCTTCCCGCCGCTTGGATCCGCTCGATCGGCTGACGCGTCAGACCGGCGCGGTGCCTGATCCCGCGGAAGCAGGTCCGCGGAGCGTGAGCCGCCGCAGCTCACCGTCGTGCTCGGCGATCATGGCGCCACAGGCGTCCAGGAACCGTCGCGTGGCCGCCCCGGGCGTGATGTCCCCGAGGTAGTACTCGGTCATCCGCAGCCTCCGGTCCCGGAAGGGATCCTCGCGGACCTGGTAGAGCACCGTGCGCGCCACCTCGTCCGCGTCGTCCGCGCCGAGGCGTGCGCACGCCTCGAGGATCGGGCTCCGCGCCGTGACGACTCCTCCCGCGGGCTCCGTCACGATCAGCGGACGCCCCGTGGGCAACCAGTCCATGGCGACCGCCGACACGTCGCACACCAGGATGTCCGCACCGCCGAAGGCCTGCTCGATGCTGCCGCCGCTGGCGACCTCGTGGGGCGAGCCGTGCCCCACGTGGTTCGCCGACTCGATGATCTGCCGCACCTCGGCATCAGCATCGCCGTAGGCCGCCGAGCGGACGCCCGTGAGCGGGTGCGGCCGGTAGAGGAGCCGCACACCGTCCGCCGCGACCAGCGCTCGGGCGATCCGCGGGCCCTGCGCGGCCAAGGACCCGTACGCGGCAGAGGGTTGCGCACCCTCCCAGGTTGGGGCGTAAAGGACGGTGATCGGGTCGGCTGCGGAACGCAGGCGCGGCCGCCGCGCCTCGATCGACGCCGGGGCGTCGAGCTGGGGACGTCCCACCTCGACGCAGTGCTCGTTCGAGTCCAGGTGTGGCACGTAGCGGGCGAGGCGATCCACGGCGGCCGTCCCCGCGACGAACGACCGGTCGTACGCCTTCGTCTGGTGAGAGACGGAGACGACCTTGTCCGAGTCGCCGTGCAGCAACGAGACGTGCATCACCGACGTGAATCGCAGCATCGAGAAGTTGAGCGGGTTGTGGTTGACGTAGAGCGCGAGCCTCGTCGAGCTGCCGTCCAGCATTCCGTCGAGCGTCGCGTAGTGGGCGACCGTGACGACACGGAACGAGGTCTCGGACCGCACAGCGCGGGCAGTGCGCGAGTCGCTCGCGACCACGAGGAGCTTTCGCTCGGCGGCCAGAGCCTCGAACGGCCCGTACCACTGCCGCAGCTGGTACAGCCCGTCCGGTGTGTCGGCGAAGAAGACGACGATCTCTTCCTCGAGCGGACGTCCGGCGAGCGAGGCGTCGTCGCCCAGCCCGTCGGGCATACCGCCGGGCAGCAGGCCGAGCCGACGAAGGAGGGTCCCCCCGATGCTGCGGAGCTTCCGCCGGCGCGTGCTCCCGCGAGACTTCGACGACATCCTGGTCCTTGCTCGATCGATAGGGGTCACCCGATCCTAGCGATGAATCGGCACGTCCAGGACCTCACCGGTGCGCGAGAGCGATGGCCGAGACCCGTACCACCCGGTCGTCCAGCGACTTCAGCACGACGGTGCCGTCGGTCGCGCGCGGGAGCACCACGTCAAAGCCGTCCACCCAGTCGCGGGCTCCGCGCATGTCGATCGTGCCGTAGCGCTTCCCGCCCACGTACACCGCGATGCGCCCCGAGTCGGCGTCCTGCCGGCCGATCACCCGGACCCGTCGCACGTCCTGGGCCCCTCGGACCGTGATGGTGGACCCCGCGTTGCGGGCACCGAAGGCGTAGTTGCGGTAGTAGCGGTCGTCGGCGTCCTTGCCCCACACGTGGGCGCCCCCGGAGCGTTGCCACAGCGTGCTCGCGAGCGGCCGAGCGATGGAGGGATAGGAGGAGTGCCCCCCGGCCCCCGTCCGCCCCACGGCGCGTACGGCCACCACCCAGACCGTGCCCGGAGCGCTCATGGCCTGCGTATAGCTCGTCCTCGTGGTCGTGCCCAGCCGGGTCCATGACCCCGGGAGCGTGGCACCGTGGCTTGCCTTGCGCCCGTAGACCTCGTACCGCAGAGCCCCGTTGACCGCGGACCAGCGGAACGTCGTGCTGTCCGCGAGCTGGACCGGCGTCTGGCTCGACGCGAGCGAGACCAGCTTCGGGCGTCCCGGCACTCCCGGCGGAGCCGCGGTCCGCGGGAACGCAACGGCGCTGACGCGCACCTGCTTCCCCGAGTCGACGCTCGAGAGCCGGACCGTCCCGGACATCGACTTCGACAGCGGCACTGTCAGGACCGTGCGGCTGTGGGTCACCGCCGTAGCCAGGGAGACGGTGCCGACAGTGCTCCCGCCGATGGTCACCCGCAGGCGCCCGTACCCCGGGCCGGTCGGCGCGACGATGACGACCTGGCGAGCCTGTCTGACCCCGGACACCTGGACGTACGCCGTACCGCTCGTGCTCCGGCGGGCACTGCCCCAGTAATACTTGGAGCTCGAGACCTTGGTGTACGACGGGCTGAACTTCATGGACCCGACCGGCACCGGGCGCGTCGTCTGCCGCAGGACGGCGACCGGTCCCAGCCTCCCCTTCGCGTCGACGGGTCGCGCCGCGACAACCCTCGTGAGCCCTGCGGATGTCGTGATCGTGGCTTTGGGAGACTTCACGGACCCGATGACGGTCCAGGTCCGACCGTCAGGCATCGAACTTGTGAACGCGGCATGGCGCTCGAGCAGCTGGTACTTCACCGCGCCGGAGACCGCGCGCCAGGAATAGGTCGTCGTGGAGTACTCCTGCATCGGGGCCTGCGTCGCCGCGGGGGCGCTCGGCGAGACGGCTGCCGTGGTGTACCGGACCGAGCCGTACCGCTTCTTCGCGGCATCGACGAGGGTGTCGACGTTGTGGCGGATCCCGCCGAGCTTCGCATAGAGCTTCGCCCCCGGGCACGAGGTCTGGTTGGTGTCCCGGTGGCCCTGGATCGTGCGGACCGTGATCTTCTTCCCTGCCGCGGCCTTCGTGTCGCTCACCGAGCTGCTCCCGGTGGTGAGCGTCGCGCGCCCCTGGGGATCGATCCCGTACTGGTACGCCTTCCAGGCGAGCACCTTCTCGATGGACCGGACCATCGCGGCCGGCGGGTTCGCGGACTGGAAGTTGCCCATCGCGGAGACGCCGATGGTCTCGGTGTTGTACCCGCCGGCCTGCGCGCCGAGCGGGTTGTCGGAGATCGCGTCCTTGCGTCCCTGGAACACGGTGCCGTACCGGTCCACGAGGAACTGGTAGCCGATGTCCGGCCAGCCCCGGGACTTCGTGTGGTAGGCGTAGATGCCCCGCACGATGGACGCGGAGTCCGAGCGCGAGTAGGAGTTCGAGCCTGCGGTGTGGTGGACGTACATGACCTTGAGGTGGGCCGAGACCGTCGGCCAGCTCGAGGCCAGCCGCTCGTCGGCCCCCCACCTCGCCCGCGTCACGATCGACGGCTGGATCTCGTAGCCCGTGGCCGCGTCCGCGCTCGCCGCGGGCGCGCCGGCCGACAGCTCGTCCGCCGCCGACTCCCCCGGGTCGATCACGTCGATCCGCAGGCCCGCGGGCGCCTTCCCTGACGCGGTCACGACCCTCGCCTGGACCCCGTCGGACCCGGGGCTGATCACGGGCTGCGTCCCGCCGCGCTCCCCGGGGATGCCGAGCGAGTCGACCTCCAGCGCGGTCCAGTCGGACCACCGGTCGTCCTCGTGCACGCGCACCGCGACGTCGCGTACCTCGTCGCCCTCCGCGGGCTCGTCCCAGGTCACCCCGGCCACGAGGAACTCCCCCGTGAAGGTCAGCGGGCTCAGGGCGGCGAGCTCGCCGCCCGCATCGTTGCCCAGCTCGGTCTGGGCCTCCGCGGCCTCTCCCGCCTCCGCGGCGTCCGGTTCCGGGTCGGGCTGATCGGCCGTGGCGTCGATGTCCGCGTCGACCTCGGCGGGCTCCAGCGCGGTCGCGTCGTCGGCGGCGGCGGTGTCGACGCCGTCGAACGTCACCTCGTCCGTCGTCGGGGCGACGGCGTGCGCCTCGGGCACCGGGAGGTTGACGACCGGGACGACCACGCCCGCCCCGGCCAGGACGGTGATGACGGCTGCTGCGAGGACCTTGCGCATCGCACGAATGTAACCTCCGTCACATTCGCGTGCCTCTCAGCCGTCGAACCGCGCGTCCCACGCCGCGCGGGAGGACGCCTCGGGCAACGCCGCCGCGTAGTCGCGCCGCAGCCCGTGCCACGCGCGCGCCGTCCGCAGGTGCAGGTGCAGGGCCTCGCGCAGCAGGCGGCGCGCCCGCTGCGGGTCGCGCACGAGCGCGGCGCCACCCTCCCCCGCACCGAGCAGGACGACGTCGCGGCCCAGCGCGGCGCGCCAGGTGAGCTCCGCGGGGCTCGCGAGCGCCACCGCGCCGCGGCGGCCGCGCACCCGGGCGGCTCGTCGCAGTCCCGTCAGGGCACGCCGCAACGCCGGGACCAGGGCCAGCGGCGGACCGGGGACGGCGACGACGTCGGGCACAGGAGGACGGCCGGCGGCGTCGATCAGCGCCTGGGCGCGGGGCCGCACGGCGGTCAGGTCCTCGGAGAGCCAGCCCGGACCGCCGGCCGCCTCGGCGATGGCGGCGTTCCACAGCTCCGCGGCGTCGTACTGCAGGGAGAGCACGTGCTTGACCTGGTGCACGAGCGAGTCGAGCAGCACGCCGCGTCCCGCCCCGTACGCGGCGGCGGTGGCGAGCCGGTTGCGGTGCAGCGGCCACGACGACCAGGAGGAGATCGTCCCCTTCGCCGCCCAGGTGGGGTGCCAGACCGCGGGGCCCGGGATCGTGGCCACGGCCATGCCCGCGGCGCGCGCACGCAGGCCGTACTCGGCGTCGTCCCACTTGAGGAAGTACGGCACGGCGAGGCCGAGGCGCGCGACCGTCCCCGGTGGCAGCAGCGTGCCCCACCAGGCCGTGTACTCGGAGCGGTCGCGCGGCGCGGTGAAGGACCAGGTGTCCGGCCCGCCGTCCGCGACGTCGACGCCGTCGCCCAGGCCGTCGACAGGGCCCCAGGCGAACGTCCGGCGTCGGACGCCCTCCGCGAGCGCCTCCAGCGACGTCGGGGCCTCGGCGGAGAGCAGCCCGGTCCCGAGGATCGTCGGGTCGACGACGAGGGTGGAGAGCACGTGCAGGCGGCGCAGGCCCTCGGGCTCGATCTCCGCGTCGTCGTCGAGCAGGAGCACCGCGTCCTCGGGCCAGCGGAGCGACTCGACCATGCCGCGCGAGTAGCCGCCGGACCCGCCGAGGTTGCCCTGCTCCAGCAGCACCACGCGGTCGCCGGCGGCATCGAGCACCTCCCCCGCCCCGGCGGCGCTCGCGAGGCTCCCGCCCTGGTCGATGACGACGACGTGGCCCACCGTCTCGGCAAGGCCGGCGGCGCTGAGGCGGGCGACCTGGTCCAGGCAGTCCTGCTCGCGCCGATACGTCGGGACGACGACGGTCACCTTGCCCGCGCGCCCGCGCGACCTGCCGAGACCCCCGCCCGAGGCCCACTCCACGGACTCCAGCATCGCGCCGTCGGGGCCGGCAGCAAGCTCCAGCCAGTACCAGTCGGTGCCCTCGGTCCGCGGCAGGTGGGTCTCGTACGTCCCGTCGAGGAGCCGGGAGTCGACGACGTGCCGCCGGCCACCGCCCG
The DNA here is from genome assembly GCF_003752595.1 of Cellulomonas sp. PhB143. GTDB lineage: Bacteria > Actinomycetota > Actinomycetes > Actinomycetales > Cellulomonadaceae > Paraoerskovia. Next base: position 184,126 of record NZ_RKIJ01000009.1, read on the forward strand.
CGCCCCAGACCGTCAGGGTGCCGCGCCCCCGCACCCGCAGGCGCAGGTGACCGGGCCCCAGGAGCTCGCGCCACCACCCGACCGGCGCGGCGTTGAACCACGTCCCGAGGTCGAGGACGCCGCCCGGCTCGACGACGAGAGCGTCGTCGTCCGACAGCTCCGCGGGCCCGCGCCAGAAGGCGGGACGGCGCGCGTCGATGTCGGTGACGGCCAGGCGCTGGAGGTCGGTCGACGGCATCGCGCCAGTCTAGGTGCGGGCCCGCACGGGTCCGGTGCGGACCCGCGAGCGAGACGGGGACCGGGTTCCGGTGGCCTGTATGTTGGCGCGGTGACCGTGAACCCCCCTCCGCCCCGGGCCCGGCTGCGCGCCCTCGACGGGCTGCGATTCCTCGCCGCCGTCGCAGTGGTCGGGTACCACTACACCGGCGTGCGCACCGGCTTCTGGGGAACCGCCCCCTCGAACGTCTTCCCGACGCTGAACCACGTGACCCGCTACGGCTTCATCGGCGTGGAGCTGTTCTTCGTCATCTCCGGCTTCGTGATCCTCATGACGGCGTGGCGTGCTCCTATCGAGCGCTTCACCGCGTCGCGGATCGCCCGGCTGTTCCCCGCGTACTGGGCGGCCGTGATACTCACGGCGATCATGCAGTACTTCTGGGGCGGCGGGCGGCAGCCGTCGCTGCGCGAGACCCTGGTCAACCTGACGATGCTGCAGGACCCGTTCGACATCGTGGACATCCAGGGCGCGTTCTGGACGCTGTGGATCGAGCTGAAGTTCTACCTGCTCATCGGGGTCTTCGTGCTCGTCGGGATCAACCGGGCCCGCGTCATCGCGTTCGCGGCCCTGTGGCCCTTGCTCTCGCAGATCGCCCAGGTGACCCACGCCCCGATGCTGGGATCTCTCCTCATCCCCTCCTACGCGCCGTACTTCGCGGCGGGGATGGCGCTGTTCCTGCTCTACCGTGACGGCAACAGCGTGATCGTGTGGCTGGTACTGGCCCTGGACACGATTCTGTGTCTCGACCAGATCACTGACTACGCACCGCGGGTCTCTCGCTACGTCGGCCAGGAGGTCTCCCCCGCCGTCTGCGGGGTCCTCGTCCTCGTGTTCATCGCACTGGTATGGGCTGTCTCGTCGGGCCCGCTGGCTCGCATCCAGTGGCGGTGGCTCACCGTGGCCGGTGCCCTGACCTACCCGCTCTACCTCGTGCACGGCCAGTTCGGGTTCATGATCATCGACCTGCTGCACGAGCGCCTGAACGCCTATGTCACGCTGTCCGTCGCCGTGCTCGTCGCGGTCGCCCTCGCGTTCGCGCTGCACTACCTCGTCGAGCGTCGGTTCCACGATCCGCTGCGCGGTGCGGTGCAGCGCGGACTGTCCGACCTGAAGACGTAGTGCCGGCTCGGCGACGCAAGTCCGGGTGCACGACCGTGGGCCCACGACCGGATGGTCGTGGGCCCACGGTCGTACGACGGGTTCGGAGGGACGACCGTCAGCGCACGTCGACAAAGTCGCCGGTGCTGACGTGTGACGCGTAGAGCGAGTTGCCGGCGTAGGTGGCGCTCCAGACGCCGTCCTGCTTGGCCGTAAACCGCTTGGAGTACTTCCCGTGGCTGTTCGTCGTCACGGAGCCGGCGTACCGCTTGGGCGAGGATCCGGTGGGGTCGAAGTAGAGCTTCACCGTGCGGCCCGAGAAGGGCGTGTAGTAGGCGCTGCCGTAGGACGGGACCTTCAGTGCCTTCACGGTGCCGACGACCGAGATCGCCGAGCCCTTCTTCACGGGCTCGGGGGTCGCGTTGAGGGAGATCTGTGTCGAGCGCTTCAGGTAGAAGGTGCTCTCGTAGTCGTCACTGATGTAGTCGTAATTGCCATTGGCGAAGTCCGCCCAGGCGTCGACCCCGACCCACCACTTGCCGACAGGGTTGCTGTTGTCGACGTAGGTGGTTCCCCGCCAGATGTCGCCGCGGCTGGTCGCCTTAAGCTCGAAGTACTCCCACCCGTATCCGTTGTCCGACTCGAGCGTCACGTCGGGCGCGTCGATCGAATAGCGGCTCGTGCCGTAGAAGTCGACGGTCACGGTGATCTTTGACTTGCCCGACGACTTCAGCGGCTCGGCCGAGACCTTGACGCTCTGCACGGACAGTGAGTCATCGCTAGCGGCCTGTGCTGGGGCGGCCATGCCAACCAGGGCAAGGCCGACGGACAGCGCCGAGGCCACGAGGGTCTTCTTCATCATGGGAGTTCTCATTCGTCCAGGGCGTAGCACCTCTACGCTGACGGAATCCTAGGTGCCCGAAGGCTCCTGGAACGCGTCCGGCGGGTGTCGACCTGGCCACAGCACCGAATTCACCCGCGGTGCTCACAGGCTCGCTACAACCACCGCGCGTCGCTCTCCAGCAGCACCGGGATCCCGCCGCGCACCGGGTAGGCGAGCGGGCGGTCCGGGTCGGTCGAGTGCAGCTCCGGCGCGCCGTCGGGCCCGGTGCCGGGCACCAGCCGCGCACCCGTCGCGGGGCACCGCAGGATCTCGCTGACCCAGGGGTCCAGCGCCGGCACGCCGTGGTTCGGGAAGTCGGTCATCGGGTCCTCAGCTCTCGTCCGGCTCGCCCGGCTCGTCCGCGCGCACGAGCGACAGGACGTCGTCGCGCACCTTCTCCATGATGTCCTCGTCGGCCGCCTCGACGTTCAGCCGCAGGAGCGGCTCGGTGTTCGACGCCCGCAGGTTGAACCACCACTGCGGCTGCGCGCCCCAGTGCGAGACCGTCAGCCCGTCGAGCTCGTCGACCTCGACCGGCCCCGCGCCCTCCTCGGTCACGTAGGCCTGCACGACGCGCGCGCGGGCCGCCGGCACGTCGGCGACGCGGGAGTTGATCTCGCCCGAGGCCGTGTACGGCTCGTACATCTCCGCCACGACGGACAGCGGGTGCGGCTGGCTGCCGAGCGCCGCCAGGACGTGCAGGGCCGCGAGCATGCCGGTGTCGGCGAAGAAGAAGTCGCGGAAGTAGTAGTGCGCGCTGTGCTCACCGCCGAAGACGGCGTCGTTCTCGGCCATCTGCGCCTTGATGAACGAGTGCCCCACACGCGTGCGGACCACGCGGGCGCCGGCGGCGTCGAGGAAGTCCGGGACCGCGCGCGAGGTGATGAGGTTGTGGATGACGGCCGGGTGCTCTGCGCCCCGTGCCTTTTCCTTCTCGACCTCGCGCAGCCCGACCAGCGCCGTGATGGCCGACGGCGAGACCGGGTCGCCGTGCTCGTCGACCACGAAGCAGCGGTCGGCGTCCCCGTCGAACGCCAGCCCCAGGTCCGCGTCGTGCTCGACGACGGCCGCCTGCAGGTCGCGCAGGTTCGCCGGCTCGAGGGGGTTGGCCTCGTGGTTCGGGAACGAGCCGTCGAGCTCCCAGTACAGGGGCACGAGGTCGAGCGGCAGCTCGGGCAGCCCGGCGCCCGTGCCGAGCACGGCCGGCGCGGTGAACCCGCCCATGCCGTTGCCGGCGTCGATCACGACCTTCAGCGGACGGATCCCGGAGATGTCCACCAGGCCGCGCAGGAACGCGGCGTACTCCGCGAGCATCTCCCGGTCGCTCACGTCGCCGGCGCGGGGCGCGGCGTCGGGCAGGCCGTCGTCGAGGTAGGACTGGGCGAGGGTCCGCACCTCGGCGAGGCCGGTCTCCTGGCCCACCGGGCGCGCGCCGGCGCGGCACAGCTTGATCCCGTTGTAGATCGCGGGGTTGTGGCTCGCGGTGAACATCGCCCCGGGCCGGTCGAGGACGCCCGACGCGTGGTACAGGCCGTCGGTCGAGCAGAGCCCGATGCGGACGACGTCCACGCCCGCGGAGGTGACGCCCTCGGCGAACGCGTCGACGAGGCCCGGCCCCGACTCGCGCATGTCGTGACCGATCACGAGGCCGGGGCGGTCGGCGTCCAGCGCCCCGTCGTGCGAGACGTCGGCCCACTCGGGGACGACCACGACGCGGGCGAAGGCCGCGCCGACGGCGCGCGCCACCTCGGGGCCCAGCTGGTCGGGGACGACGCCGCGGACGTCGTAGGCCTTGATGATCTCGGAGAGGTCCTGGGTCACGCCGGTCAGCCTATCGGTCGGGGTGGCCGCGATCCTCAGCCCCGGTCGGCGCGCAGCACGCGCAGGTGACCGCGGCGTCCGACCTCCGTGACGTCGTCGGGCTCCCCCCGGCGCGGGGCACGGCCGGCCTCGCGGACGGCGTCGGCGAGCGCCGACAGGTCGTCCGGGCTGGGCCCCGACTCGACGAACTCCGGCTCGAGTCGCACGACCTCCCAGCCGCGCGGCGCGGTCAGGCGCTCCGCGTGGTCGACGCACAGGTCGTAGCTGTGCGGCTCCGCGAGGTGCGCGAGAGGGCCCAGCACCGCGGTCGAGTCCGCGTAGACGTAGGTGAGGGTGGCGACCGCGGCACGCGTGCACGCGGTGCGGGAGCACTGCCGGACCGGTTTCACGGGCTCAGCGTAGGCCCGCGCACCGACATCGACGTCCCGCACACGCCGCCGCCCGGGTGCCGCCGTCTGCCCCCAACGCCGTCGGCCCCACCGCCGAACGCGTCCTTTGTCGGCCCGAACCGTCGATCCGGCCGACGGATGACGCGCTCGGCGGTGGGGCGATGGCCCCGGCCGGGAGCGCGGCCTAGAGTCGACGCGTGCCCCCGCCACGTCGACCCGATCAACCGAGCCCCGACGCGCCCCGCTCCACACGCCGCGACGGGCCGGTCTGGTCCAGCGCCCAGCGCGACCTGAGCGCCCGCGCGGAGGCGTTCGCGTTCGTCGTGCCCGACGGCGTCGCCCCGCACCGTCGCCGTCGCGACCGGCGGGGTCGCGGCGTCCGCGGCCCGTTGCTGCCCCAGAACGTGCCCGCCTACCTGACCCGCGCCGAGCGGTTCGACGACCACGTGCTCGCAGCCGTCGAGCGCCTCGAGCGCCGGTGGGGCGACGAGCTCGGCGGGACCGAGTTCGCCGTCGAGGACGTCCCGCCGTCCGACCCGGCCCCGTGGGAGGACCGCGGCGTACTGCTCGGGCGCTGCCACCCGGCGGAGTCGGGCCAGCCCGCACGGATCGTGGTGTTCCGGCGGCCGCTGGAGACCCGGGCGGGCAGCGTCGAGGACCTCGAGGACCTCGTGCACGACGTCGTGGTCGAGCAGGTCGCCCAGCTCCTCGCCCGCAGCCCCGAGGAGATCGACCCGGACTACTGACCCGACGGGGTCGGCGTGGGCTCGGGAGCGGGCTCCGGGGCGCCGGACTGGCCGCCCACGGTCTCCGTCTCCCGGACGCTCACGTCGCGCTCGCCCGGACCACGCAGGACCGGCGCGAGCGCCGAGACGAACGACCCGGGGTCGCCCTTCGTCGCGTGCGGTGCCTGCGGTCCCGCGTCCAGGCTCACGCCCCACACGGCCCGGGCGTCGTCCCCGCCGTCGGCGGTCAGCGAGACGGCCGCGACGCGGGGCGCCTTCGCGTCCTTCGCGGCCTTCTTCGCGAGGTCCGCCACGTCGACGGTCGCCGTGCGGCCGGCCTTGACCGACACCGCACGCTCGGCCACGGCAGCGCCGTCGGTCCCGTACGCCGTCAGGGTCCCGGCGACGTCCTCGTCCCCCACCGCGCCCACGCCGACGACGCCGTGCACGCCCTCGGGCAGCGCGACCGAGCCGAGGTACCCGGCGGCGTCGACGGACCGCGTGAGGTCGGACGCCGCAAGCCACGCCTGGTCGTACTGGATCCCGCCGCGCGTCGAGTCCGGGTCGGGCGTGCCGGCGCGCGAGAGCCAGGCGCCGCCGACTACGGGCCCGTCGGCGTCCACCACGACCGTGTAGGTGCCGGCGGGCAGGCCGCCGAGGCCGACGTCCTGGACCACGCCGTCGTCCAGCGAGACCTTCTCGGCGCCCGGGATGGCGACCTCGCCGTCCGGCCCGAGCGCGCGCACGGTGGCGGTGACCGGGTCCCCGTCGGGCGCCAGGAGCCGCAGGCGCGGGGCGTGGTCGTCGCCCACCGCCTCGCCCGCGCTGACGACGCCGGCCACGGCGAGCGACGTCGTCGGGCCGGAGCCGGGCGTGACGTCGTCGACCCCCTGGGCGACGATCCCGCCGACCGTGCTGTGCTGCAGGTAGGCCGAGACGAGGCCGCCCTCGCTCTCGACGTGCACGACGACGCGCTCCTGGTCGGGCACGCCCGCCTCGACGAGCGTCTCGACCTCGCCCTGCGGCGGGACGACGAACCGGTCGGAGCCGCCCACCGTGACCTCACCCGTGGGCCCGAACACCGTCATGGACACCGACGCGGCGGTGCTGCCGGGGTTCTGCAGCACCAGCCGGCTCGAGCTGCCGAGCTCCGTGCTGCCGCCCACGAGCCACTGGTTGATGGACGGCGCCGTGCACGACGCCGCCGCGAGGCCCCGCAGGTCGCCCGACGCCGTGGTGGACGCCACCGCCGCCGTGCCCGTCGGCCCGGTCCCGCCCTGCGGCTGCGCGACGAGCACGCGCGGGTGCTTCGCGTCGTCGGACGCGATCACCGCCGCGTCGGGCCCGGCGTCCAGCGTGACCGGCTTCGAGGCGTCCAGCGGGCCGAACGTGCCCTTCGCGTCCGGGCCGACGACGGCCGCGGCCGCCGTCGAGGTCGTGCGCACCGGGTCGGCGTCGAACGCCTTGTCCCCCACGGACCGGTCGTCCGTCAGCCGCGCGCCGGACGGGCAGGACAGCACCTGCTCGGCCGCGGGCACGCTGACCTGCCGCACCGCGGAGGAGCCGGCCCCGCCGTGGAGCGAGTCGCCGAGGCCGGGGAGCGGGTCGAGCCCGTAGGCCGCGACCGCGCCGACCGCCGCGACGAGCACGACGCCGCTCGTGATCGCGCCCGCGCGGCGCCACCGGCCCGTCAACGGACGGTCCCCCGACGGCGGCGCGTCGGCAGCGCGAGCAGCGCCACCACGAGGAGCACGAGGCCGCCACCGACGATCCACGGCGTGCGCAGCCCGTCACCGTCGTAGCGGACGGCGAGCGTGCCGGCACCGGTGCCGACCTCGAACGCCTGACGCCCGTCCACGGTCGCGGGCCGCAGCGCCCGGCCGTCGAGCGTGGCCGACCAGCCCGGGTCGGCGTGCTCGGCGAGGACCACCCGGCGCGGCGCGTCGGAGGCGAGGAGCTGCGCGTGCACCTCCGCGTCCTGGGCCGCGAGGTCGCGCAGGTCCGTGCCGTCGCCGGCGACGAGCGTCGCCCAGGCCGGCGGGACGGCGTCCGCGGCGTCCGTGCGCGCGACGCGCCAGAACACTGCGGAGCGGCCCTGCGTCACGCGCTCGAGCCCGTCGATGGTGTCGAGCCGGGTCACGAGCTCGGCGCGCGAGCGCGTCGGGTCCGGCGTGGCCGGGACCAGCACGCCGCCGACGCCCAGGTCCGCGAGCCGGTCCGCGACGTCGGCGCCCCCGACGGCGGAGATGTCCCCGACGACCTGCGGGACGGCGTCGGCCGGGGACGCGTCGCTGCCGACGAACGCGCGCAGCCGCGCGACGGCGGCCGAGTCCACGAGCTGCGCGCCGTCGCCGCGCAGCAGCGCGTAGACGATGGTCCCGTCCGGGCGGGTCTCCAGGGAGAGCACGCGGGCGAGCCGCGGTGGCGCCTGCAGCTGCTGGCCGACCGGCGGGACGACGGTGGTGGTCGTGGCCTGCAGGCTCCCGACGGCGGCCGGGCGCACCTGCGTGGCGCCGTCGGCCGCCGGGGCCGTACCGCCACGGTCGACCTCCGCGTCTACCCACGCCCACCCGGCGCCCACGGGCGCCGCCACGCACACGAGGACCAGGACGGCCGCGCCGACGTGCACCAGGGCGCGGCCGAGCCGCCCGCTGCGCGAGGCCGGCGCGGGACGCGGAGCGGCGGGGAGCTCGCCGTCGTCCCGGCGGCGCAGGCCGACGAGCCCGGCGACGAGCAGACCGAGGACGACGAGCGAGAGGGCCGGACCGGGCGAGCCGGGCAGGCTCGCGCCCGTCGCCGGGTCGACCGCGACCGTCGTCGCGGCCACCGGGACCGCCGTCGCCAGACCGAGGAGGGCGAGCACCCAGCCGAGGCGGGCGCCGCCGACGCGGGCGCGCCGGAGCAGCCCCACGAGCGCCGCGACCGCGACGAGGCCCGTCAGCACGTAGGGCGCCCACGCGGCCGCCGTCGTCCACGGGTCGGCCGAGGGATCGAACCAGCCGGCGGGCTCGCCCGGCCAGCCGAGAAGCATCTGCCACGGCTCGGCGGCGACCGACGCCGACGGCACGCCCGGCCCTGCGGCGAGGAGCCGCCAGCCGCCGTCGGTCCACGTCGTGACGACCTCCAGCAGGTACGGCGCGCAGACGACCAGGGCGGGGACGGCGACGAGCACGAGGTAGCGCCGGCCCTGGTGCACGACCGCGCCGACGACCACCAGCGCCACGAGGGCCGCGGGCAGCAGCATGGGGGCGGCGCCGACCGCGAGGGCGAGCGCCAGCCCGGCGGCGGCGGCCGAGCCGAGCGACGGAGGCGCGGCGGTCTCCGCGTGCAGGGTGCGGCGAGAGACGACGACCTCGACGTGGTCGGTGGCCTGCGCCCCCACGGCGCGCGCGACGCCGTACGCCGCCCACGGCAGCGCGGCGTGCGCCAGGACCGCGCCGAGGTTCCCGCCGGCCAGCCCGACCAGCAGCGGCGGCGCGACCACCCAGACCGCGACCGCCCACGACCGCAGCGCCACCGACCGGGTCACCGCGCCCGCCGCGAACCACGCGCCGAGACCGGCGAGCACGAACGAACCGATCAGCAGCACGTTCACCGCCGCCTGCAGGTGGCCCCCGGTGAGCACCGTGAACGGGACGAGCACCGTCAGGAGCGGGTCGGCCGGACCCTGCTCCCCCAGGCCGGTCTGCACCCAGCCGCTGGTCGCCGCGCGCCACAGGTCGCCCAGGGAGCCGTCGGCGGTCAGCAGCGCACCGCCGACGAGGCGCCCGCCCGAGGCGAGGGTGCCGAGCATCGGGCCGTACACCCACGCCGTCAGACCGAGCAGGACGACGGCCATGGCGGCGAGGACGGTGCGGCGACGCACCGCGAGCGCGCGCAGCTCCGACCGCTCGATCTCGGTGGGCGCGGTCCGCGCGAGCGAGCGCTCGAGGCGCGAGCGGCGCAGGTTGCGGCGCTCGAGGGTCACCTCGCGCCAGGTGCCGAGCAGCGGCGTCAGCGCCGAGCGCGGGACGGTGCTGGTGCGCCGGACGCCACCGCGCGCCCGGGAGAGCGGCCCGAGCCGGACGGCGACGACGACGAGCGCCGCGACGATCTCGTCCACGGCCTGCATCGGCCGTTTCGCGGCGAGCCGGTACATCGCCCGCACCGGCGACCACAGCACCGTGCCGACGATCAGGAAGGGCACGAGCGCACCGTGCACGCCGACGAGCCGGTAGTACATCTGCGACCGGCGCCGGGCGCGGTAGGTGTTGCCGGGGCCGGTGTCGATGTCGGGGCGCCGACGGCGCGGCACGTGCACCGGGGCGTCGGTCGGGCCGGCGTCTGCCGGCTCCGCCGGCTCCGCCGCTTCCTCCACGCGCAGCCCACGCAGGCTCGCCTGCGCGTGGTGCACCACGGCCCGCGGGACGACGACGACCCGGTGGCCGGCGAGCCGGGCGCGCCGGCACAGGTCCAGCCCGTCGCCGAACGCCCCGTACTCGGGGTCCGTGCCGCCGAGCTGGTCCCACACGCCCCAGCGCACGAGCGCGCCGGCGAGCCCGACGGCGAGCACGTCGTCGCGCGCGTCGTGCTGGCCCTGGTCGATCTCGGCGACGTCGATCCCGGTCATCCGCCGCCCGAGCGGGGACGTCGTGAAGCCCACCTCGAGCAGGACGTCCGGGTCGCTCCATCCGCGCTGCTTCGCGCCCGCCACGGCGACGCTCGGGGTGTGCTCGACGGCGGCGACCAGGTGGGCGAGCGCGTCGGGCTCCGGTGCGGAGTCGTCGTGCAGCAGCCACAGCCAGGTGGGGGCGTGGACGGCGTCGGACAGGGCGAGCTCGACGGCCTGGCCGAACGAACGAGCGTCGGGGGCGGCGACGAACCGGGCGTCGCCGAGCTGCAGGTCGCGGTAGTCGCGCATCGAGGCCGACGCGCCGACGTCCACGACGACGACCCGGTCCGGACGGTCGGACTGGGCGCCCAGCGCCGCGAGCGTCCGGGCGAGGTACGGGGTGTGACCGCGGGTGACGACGACGGCCGTCACGGTCACCGCGACGGGGACGGCGCCGGTCACGGCGCTCACCGCGGCAGCCGCACCGGACCCCGGGGCGTGGGGCAGGCGGTCGCCGGTGGAGTCGCGAGCCTCGTCGCGCGGGGCGGTGCCCTCGCCGACGGGGGTGGTCGCGGTGTCGGAGGTGCTCATGCTGCAGCCATCATGCGCCCGGTCACGGACGCATCACGGGAGCCGCGCGGCCCGGTGTGTCGCTGCGGCGCTCAGACGACCTGGCGCTTGAGCCGGCGGCGCTCCCGCTCGGAGAGCCCGCCCCAGATGCCGAAGCGCTCGTCGTTCTCCAGCGCGTACTCCAGGCACTCCTGGCGGACCGGGCACCCGACGCAGACCTTCTTGGCCTCTCGCGTCGACCCGCCCTTCTCGGGGAAGAACGCCTCCGGGTCGGTCTGCGCGCACAGGGCGCGCTCCTGCCAGCCGAGCAGGGTCTCGTCGATCTCGTCCTGCGCCTGCCCGAACAGCGGGAGCACCGGGGCAAGCTGCCCCTGCTGCTCGACCGCGGGCCGGTGCCCCACGTCGCTGGGGAAGTCCCCATCACTACCGTCCAGAACGTTCCACATGATGCGCCCCTCATCTCCGCGTGGAAATTGCTTACTGAGAATTACACGCGTGTCATCCGCCTCCGTCAAACGGAGGGTGTGCTATCGGCGTGCCGACATCGTGCTGTGCACCGATTTCATCCGGTACGTACCTCTACGCTGACGAGATGCCCGCCTTCCCCGCCTCCGTCGCCACGCTCCTGCAGGCCCTCTCGCGCGCGCCGGGCGCGCCGCGCATCACCTGGTACGGGGACGACGGCGAGCGCATCGAGCTCTCGGGCGCCGTACTGGAGAACTGGGTCAGCAAGTGCACCAACCTGCTGGTCGAGGAGCTCGACGCCGCACCCGGCACGCGGGTGGTGCTGGACCTGCCCGCGCACTGGCGCTCGCTCGTCTGGGCCCTCGCGGCGTGGCGCTGCGGCGCGACGCTCACCGCCGCCGAGCCCGCGGACGTCGTCGTCACGACGCGGCCCGACGCCTGGTCGGGCCCCCGGGCCGCCACCGGCACCGGCACCGCCGAGGTCGTCGCCGTGGCGCTGCCCGCCCTGGCGCGCCGTTTCGACGGGGACCTGCCCCCCGGGGCGATCGACGCGGCGTCGGCCGTGATGACCTACGGCGACCGGATCGGCTGGGCGCCGGACACCGACCCCGCCTCCCCCGCGCTGGACCGGACCGACGAGGGTGACGGGGACATCGTCGTCCACCGCGACCTGATCAAGGTCGCCGCGCGCACCGCTGGGGTTCCCGACGGCGCCCGCGTCCTGCTCGACGCGGGCGCGGCCGGGCCCGCACAGGTGCTGCTCACCGTCGTCGGCGTCCTCGCGGGCGACGGTTCGGTCGTCCTGGTCTCCCCCGCAACCGCCGGCGCGCTGCGCGCCGACGCCGCACGGCGCGCGAGGCTCGTCGACGGCGAGCGGGTGACTCTCGACCTGTTGGCCTGATCTGGCCGACCGGCGTGGCGCCGATGCGGCATGATGACTCACCATGCGCGGAATCATTCTGGCCGGCGGCTCCGGCACCCGGCTGCACCCGGTCACCCAGGGCGTCAGCAAGCAGCTCGTCCCGGTGTACGACAAGCCGATGGTCTACTACCCGCTCTCGACGCTGATGCTTGCCGGCATCCGCGACGTGCTGGTGATCACGACGCCGCACGACGCCGAGCAGTTCCGACGGCTGCTGGGCGACGGGTCGCAGTTCGGCATCTCGATCGACTACGCCGTGCAGGAGCAGCCGAACGGGCTCGCGCAGGCGTTCGTCCTGGGTGCCGAGTTCATCGGGAACGACTCCGTGTCGCTCGTGCTGGGCGACAACATCTTCTACGGACCGGGTCTCGGCTCCCAGCTCCAGCGCCACGCGGAGCCGGACGGCGGAACCATCTTCGCCTACCGGGTGTCCGAGCCGCGCGCCTACGGGGTCGTCGAGTTCGATCGATCGGGGCGCGCGCTCTCGATCGAGGAGAAGCCCGACCATCCCCGCTCGAGCTATGCGGTGCCCGGGCTGTACTTCTACGACAACGACGTCGTCGAGGTCGCACGGACCATCCGGCCCTCGCCCCGCGGCGAGTACGAGATCACGGACGTCAACCGCCACTATCTCGATCAGGGCCGGCTGAACGTCGAGGTCCTCCCGCGCGGCACGGCCTGGCTCGACACCGGGACCTTCGACTCGCTGCTCGACGCGGCCGACTACGTGCGCACCATCGAGAACCGGCAGGGACTGAAGATCGGGGCACCCGAGGAGATCGCCTGGCGTCAAGGGTTCCTCACCGATGAGGGGCTCCGCGAGCGGGCGGAGCGACTGGTCAAGTCGGGCTACGGCACCTATCTGCTCGGCCTGCTCGAGCACGCGAGCTGGGACGGACGCCTCTAGCCGGCGAGCACCTCGCTCGCCGCGAGAGCCCACCGATCGCGCCAGTCCCCGATCGGCTCGACGCCGGCGCCACGCGACCGCTCGTGCCCCAGGACCGAGTAGGCGGGGCGGGGTGCCGGTCGGACGAACGACTCGCTCGTCACGGGAGTCACGGAGTCGGCGTCGAGCCCTGCCGCCTCGACGGCGGAACGCGCGAACTCGTACCACGACGCCTCGCCCGACGACGTCGCGTGGTAGATCCCGCCGGGAGCGTCGGCCTCGACGAGCCGGGCGATCGTCTCCGCCACGTCGCGGGTCCACGTCGGCTGCCCGATCTGGTCGGTGACGACCGCCACGCCGCCGCGCTCGCGCGCGACCCGGACGATCGTCCGCGGGAAACAGCCGCCACCGGCACCGTAGAGCCACGCCGTGCGCACGACCATGTTCTGCGCGGAGGCGGCAAGCACTGCCCACTCGCCCGCCGCCTTCGTCCGGCCGTAGGCGGACGACGGCGCGATCGGAGCGTCCTCGCCGTACGGAGCTCTGGCAGCTCCGTCGAACACGTAGTCCGTGGAGACATGGACGACCCGAGCGCCGTGCGCCGCCGCGGCCCGTGCGACGTGGGCGGCACCGACGGCATTGAGCGCGAACGCGTCGGCCTCGTGGTCCTCTGCCGCGTCGACCGCCGTGTACGCGGCACAGTTCACGACGACGTCCGCGCCCTCGAGCGCGGCGGCCACCGCCGGTGCGTCCAGCACGTCGAGCTCTTGCCGACCGAGCGCGTGCACCTGTTCGCCCCGCGACCCGAGAAGGTCGGTCACGTCCTGGCCGAGCATCCCCCGGGCACCCACGACGATCCACTTCACGTTCTGCTCCCCCGTGCTCGTCCCTGCGGACCGTCGACGGTCCGGCTCGCCAGCGTAGCGGGATATCGTGGACCGCCGCCGCCGACGAAGGAGCCCTCATGCAGATCCGCGAGCTGTCCGTCCCCGGAGCCTACGAGCTCACACCGCGCCAGTTCGGCGATCCGCGCGGCGTCTTCCTCGAGTGGTTCACGGCCGGCTCGTTCGCGGGCGCCGCCGGGCACGCGTTCGGCCTCGAGCAGGCCAACCTCTCGGTCTCGGCCGCCGGCGTGCTGCGCGGCGTGCACTTCGCCGACATCCCGCCCGGGCAGGCCAAGTACGTGACGTGCCCCAAGGGCGCCGTCCTCGACGTCGCGGTCGACATCCGCGTGGGGTCGCCGACGTTCGGGCAGTGGGACTCCGTGCTGCTCGACGACGTGGACCGCCGCGCGATCTATCTGCCCGAGGGCGTGGGACACGCCTTCATGTCGCTGGAGGACGACTCGACGGTGCTGTACCTGTGCTCGTCCGGGTACGCCCCAGAGCGCGAGCACGGCATCCACCCGCTCGACCCGGAGCTGGGCATCGAGTGGCCGACCACGGCGCGCGACGGCTCGCCGCTCGTGCCGCAGCTGTCCGCGAAGGACGAGGTGGCGCCGACGCTCGCGCAGGCGCTGGCCGCCGGGACGTTGCCCGACGCCGGGACGGTCGAGGCCTACGTGGCGGGGCTGCGTCGTCGGGCGCACGAGGACCCGACACCCGCCTGACCGCCCACGCACCTGTCAGACCCTCCCCCCGCCATACCGGGGCCCACGTCTGACAACCCGCGAGGTCACCGACGTGTCAGACTCCGGCCCCGCCATACCGGAGCCCAGGTCTGACAACCTCGGAGGAACGGCGCGTCAGGCGTGGCCCGCCGCGCGGTACCGCTCCTCGGTCGCGGCCTTCGCGGGCCGCCACCAGTCCTCGTTCGCCCGGTACCAGTCCACGGTCGCGGCGAGGCCGTCGTCGAACGACGTGAAGCGCGGCGCCCAGCCGAGCTCGGTGCGCAGCCGCGTCGAGTCGATCGCGTAGCGCAGGTCGTGGCCCGCGCGGTCGGTGACGTGGTCGAAGTCGTCGCCGTCACGCCCGAAGATCCCCAGCAGGGCGCGGACGACCTCGAGGTTGGACTTCTCGCCGTCGGCCCCGATGAGGTAGGTCTCCCCGATCTGCCCTCGCTCGATGATCGCCCACACCGCCGCGTTGTGGTCCTCCACGTGGATCCAGTCGCGCACGTTGGCCCCGGCGCCGTAGACCTTGGGTCGCACGCCGTCGACGAGGTTCGTGACCTGGCGCGGGATGAACTTCTCCACGTGCTGGTACGGCCCGTAGTTGTTCGAGCAGTTCGAGATGGTCGCCGCGACGCCGAACGAGCGGACCCACGCCCGCACGAGCAGGTCGCTTCCGGCCTTTGTCGACGAGTACGGCGAGGACGGGTTGTACGGCGTCGACTCTGCGAACCGCGCCGGGTCGTCGAGCTCCAGGTCGCCGTACACCTCGTCGGTGGAGACGTGGTGGTAGCGCACCCCGTGGCGGCGCACCGCCTCGAGCAGCGTGAAGGTGCCGACGACGTTCGTCCGCACGAACGGCGACGGGTCGGTCAGGGAGTTGTCGTTGTGCGACTCGGCGGCGAAGTGGACCACGAGGTCGGCGTCCGCGACGAGCCCGTCGACCACCGCGGCGTCGGCCACGTCGCCGCGGACCAGCCGCACCCGGTCGAGGCCCTCGAGGTTGCGGGCGTCGCCGGCGTAGGTGAGCAGGTCGAGGACCGTCACCTGCGCGTCCGGGCGCTCGCGGACGGTCTGCCGCACGAAGTTGGTCCCGATGAACCCGGCGCCGCCGGTGACGAGAACTCGCATGTTCTGCCTCTTTCTCGGCGCTCAGGCCGTCAGCGACTCGCCCGACGCGAAGTGCGGGGCGATCCTGTTGTCCACCATCGACAGCGCGGACCCGATGGCCATGTGCATGTCGAGGTACTGATAGGTGCCGAGCCGTCCGCCGAACAGCACGTCCCGCTCGCCCTGGGCGAGCTCGCGGTAGGCGAGCAGCCGCGCGCGGTCGGTGGCTGTGCTGATCGGGTAGTACGGCTCGTCCCCGGGCTCGGCGAACCGCGAGAACTCCCGCATGATCACCGTCTTGTCCTTGACGTAGTCCCGCTCGGGGTGGAAGTGGCGGAACTCGTGGATGCGCGTGTACGGGACGTCGGCGTCGGCGTAGTTCATCACCGTGGTGCCCTGGAAGTCGCCCACGGGCAGCACCTCGCGCTCGAAGTCGAGCGTGCGCCAGGACAGGGGCCCCTCGGCGCCGTCGAAGTAGCGGTCCACGGGCCCGGTGTACACGACGGGCACGTTCCCGACGACGGCGCGCTTGTTCACCGGCTGCGTCTCGTCGAAGAAGTCGGTCCCGAGGCGCACCTCGATGTTCGGGTGGTCCGCCATCCGCTCGAGCCAGGCGGTGTACCCGTCGACGGGCAGACCCTCGTGCGTGTCGTTGAAGTACCGGTTGTCGTACGTGTAGCGCACGGGCAGGCGCGAGATGATCGACGCCGGCAGCTCGCGCGGGTCCGTCTGCCACTGCTTGGCCGTGTACTCGCGGATGAACGCCTCGTACAGCGGCCGCCCGATCAGCGAGACGCCCTGCTCGTCGAGGTTCGCGGGCGTCCGGTCGCCGAGCTCCGCCGACTGCTCGCGGACCAGGGCGCGCGCCGCGTCGGGGCCGTGCGCCGAGCGGAAGAACTGGTTGATCGTCCCCAGGTTGATCGGCATCGGGAACACCTCGCCGCGGTGCGTGGTGTACACGTGGTGCACGTAGCCGGTGAACGCCGTGAAGCGGTTGGCGTAGCGCCACACGCGCTCGTTCGACGTGTGGAACAGGTGCGCGCCGTAGCGGTGCACCTCGATCCCGGTCTCGGGGTCGTCCTCGGAGTAGGCGTTGCCGCCGATGTGCTCGCGCCGGTCGATCACGAGCACCTTGCGCCCGTGCTCGGCGGCGACCCGCTCGGCCACGGTCAGCCCGAAGAACCCCGAGCCCACGACCACCAGGTCGACGTCCACACCCACTCCTCTCGATCGACGCCCATCACTGTAGGGCTCAGTCCGCGTCGTGGCGGACGACGGCGCGGTAGGCCCGCCTCCGCACGACCTCCGGCGTCAGCCGGTATCCCCCGCGGACCACGACGTTGCGCGCGAAGGTCCAGAACGACGTCATCCCCGTGCGCCACATGCGACGCTGCAGCTCGACCTCCGAGCGCAGCAGCCGCGTGCCTCCGCGGCGCGCGTACGCCCCGGCGCCGACGCGGTACAGGACCAGCGGCCGGTCGACGTTCGCGACGCGGGCACCGTTCTCGATCATCCGCGCGAAGAGCCAGTAGTCCTCCATGAGCGGCAGGTCCTCGTAGCCGCCCGCGGCCGCCACGGCCGAGCGCCGGTACACGACCGACGGGTGGTTGAACGGGGAGCGGAACCGCGCGTGGTGCACGATCTCCGCCTGCCCCACCGGCGGGACCCGGACCAGGCCGCCCTCGGACTCGACGACGAACTCCTCGATCGCGGAGCCGACGACGTCGGCCCCACCGTCCGCACCACCGTCGCCGCCGCTGACCATCGGCACCTGGACGGCGAACCGCTCGGGCCGGGAGACGTCGTCGGCGTCCTGGCGGGCGACGACCTCGTGCGCGCAGCGCGCGAGACCGGCCTCGAGCGCCCGGGCGAGGCCGACGTTGCGCTCCAGCTCGACGACCACGACGGGGACCTCGCTCGTGCGGCGCAGCCGGTCCAGCAGCCGCTGCAGCTCGGTGCGCACGGGGCCGTCGCGGACGATCACGACCTCCGCGGGCGCGAGCGTCTGCTCGGTGGTCACCGACGTGAAGGACCGCTCCAGGAAGTCGGGAGAGTCGCCGTCGTAGACGGGCAGGAGTACGGAGAACTCCTCAGGCACGTCCGGCCGCCCGCTCGACGGCCCGCACGTCGTCGGACGCGCGGCCCAGCCCGGCGAGGACGTCGGCGGTGCGCTGGGGACCGCGCAGGACGCCGTCGCGCAGCCCCTTGGCCCCGCTGCGCACGAGGACCCCGCGGTCGGCGGAGCCCACGAAGGTCCGCGCCCAGCGCACGAGGGAGGAGCCGGTGTAGAGCACGCGCTCGGCGGGCTTGAGGCCGCCGCTGCGCGTGAGCAGCCAGATCTTGTTGCGCACCTCGAAGTAGAAGCGCTCGCCCGGGTCCACGTCCGTGGACCCGAACACCTTGGTCCGGTGCTCGACGACGCTGCCCGCCACGTGCAGGCCCGTCGCGCGGCGCAGCAGACGGCAGGAGAACTCGAAGTCGTCGTTCCAGATGAAGTAGTCCGCGACGGGCAGCCCGTGGGCGCGCACGGCACCCGCGTCGACGAGCATCGAGACGAACGACGACGAGCGCACGGGGATCGCGCCGGCGCCCTGCGCCTCGACGATCGTGGCCTGGTGCGCGCCGGGGCGGCGGCGCGGCGTGTTCATCGGGTGCTCGCGGCCGTCGTGCCACACGACGCGGCTGCCCAGCAGCGCCACGTCGCCCACGTGCTGGTCGCGCGCGCGCAGGAGGACCTCGAGCGCGGTGGGCGTGGGGATCGTGTCGTCGTCCATCAGCCAGACGAGCTCGGCGCCCATCTGCTCGAGCGCGACCGCGAGACCCACCGCGAACCCTCCGGCACCGCCGGTGTTGCGCGACAGCGACAGCAGCCGCGGGCCGGAGGGGTGCTCCGCCGCGACCCGCGCCGTACCGTCGGTCGAGGCGTTGTCGACGACGAGCACGGCGTCGACGGGCCGGGTCTGGTCGGCGAGGGCGTCGAGCGCCGCCCGCAGGAGCTCCTCGCGGTCGAAGGCGACGACGACCGCCACGACACGGGGCGTCGTGGGGGCGAAGGGCGTCGCGGCGTCCGCTGCAGTGTCCTGGGGCATCGTCGCAGGGTACCGGGAGACGGCCCCGGGACCCGAACCGGCACCACGGACCGCTTCTGCACAAGTCCTCCACCGCCTCGGTGCGGCCGGCCCGCAACTCCGCCGCCGCCGCACCCTATGCTCGTGGACCGTGGCTGACCAGACCCGTGCGCAGACGACGCACCGACCCCGCGGACCGGCGCACGCGCGCTCCCTGCACCGCGCCGGCGCGGCGCGACGCATCGGCCTGGCGCTGACCGGCGTCCTCGTGTTCGTCGGCGTCGGTGGCGTGGCCGTCGCCCAGAGCATCAGCGGCAACATCACCACCGCCACGGTCAGCGACGACATGCGCGGCGAGGTGAAGAAGCCGGCGCCCACGGACCCCGACGCGGGCTCGCCCCTGAACATCCTGCTGCTCGGCTCCGACTACCGCGGCGGCGACAACACCGACTTCGCGGTCCAGGGCGTAAGCGGGATGCGCTCCGACACCGCGATCGTGGCGCACGTCTCCGCGGACCGCTCGCGCGTGGAGCTCGTCTCGATCCCCCGCGACTCGATGGTCGACCGCCCCGAGTGCACCACGAGCAAGGGCACGAAGATCCCGGGCGGTCGCGACCTGTTCAACTCCGCCTTCGCCTACGGCGCCGACCGCGGCGGCGACATCGCCTCGGCCGCGGCGTGCTCGATGAACACCATCTCCTCGGAGACCGGCCTGTACATCGACGACTTCGTCGTCGTCGACTTCTCCGGCTTCGAGAAGATGGTCGACGCCGTCGGCGGCGTGCCGATGTGCATCCCCGAGGCGATCGACAACAAGAAGGCGGACCTCAAGCTCAAGGCCGGCGAGCAGACGCTCGACGGCAAGGAGGCGCTCGGGTTCGCCCGCGCCCGCTACGGCATCGGCGACGGCTCCGACCTCAGCCGCATCGGCCGCCAGCAGCAGCTCCTCGCCGCGACCATGAGCCAGGTGCTGAGCAAGAACCTCCTCACCGATGCCCCGGCGCTCTACAAGTTCCTCTCGGCCGCGACCGCGTCGCTGACCGTGAGCGACGGCCTGGGCTCGGTCCCGGACCTCACCGGCCTCGCCTACAGCCTGCGCGGCGTGCGGGCTGACAGCATCACCTTCATGACGATCCCCAACGCCGCGGACCCGTCCAACCCGAACCGGGTGGTGTGGACGCCCGAGGCCGACGACGTGTGGCAGAACCTCGTCGACGACAAGCCGATCGTCGACCCGGAGCCCGAGCGCGCCTCGACGAAGGACGGCGACGCGACGAAGGACGACGCCACGGACTCCCCCTCGGCGGACCCGGACGACGCCGCGAGCGACTCCCCCTCGGCCTCCGCCTCGACGACTCCCGAGCCGAAGGCGACCAAGGAAGCCGGCAAGGAAGCCTTCACGCCCGACGACGTCACCGCCGTCTGCGGGTGACGCGACGATGACCACCGACGACCGGTCCGGCGGGGGCGGCGCGCCGCGCTCCGTCCCGCCCAGCTTCACACCCCCCTCGGGCGGGTCGAACCGTCCGCGCAGCACCGACGACGCCATCGCCGTCGGCCCGCAGGGCGGGTCCGGCTCCCGGCCCGTCGTGCCGCGGCCGCCGAGCCCGTCCGGCGACCGCGGGTCCGGCCCGAGCCGGATCGTGCGCCAGTCCACCCGCAGCACCGGCGAGCAGAAGGTCGACCGGCCGGCGCAGGCCGGCGCGCGCCCGACGTCCTACCCGCCGGCCGGCGCGGGCGCCTCCGCGGAGCCCGAGCCCACGCGGGTGCCGCGCCGCGCGAGCAGCACCCCCCACTCCTCGGCCGCGCAGGGCCAGCCCCGGACCGCCGCGGCGCCGCCCCCCGGCGGACGCCAGGGGTCCGCGGCGCAGGGGTCCGCACCGCAGGGGCCCTCGCGCCCCTCGGGCGGGTCGACCGTGCGCATCCGCAAGGGCCGCGTCGTCGCCCTCGTGCTGGTGCTCGTCGTCATCCTGCTCCTGGCCTGGCCGGTGGGCCTGATCATCTGGGCGAACAGCAAGATCCAGCACGTCGACGCGCTCTCCGGCGCGAAGGACACCAGCGGCACGACCTACCTGCTCGCCGGCTCCGACGAGCGCGACGGCACGGTCTCCGAGGACGGCACGAGCGGGGCGCGCACCGACTCGATCCTGCTGCTGCAGCAGCCGAAGGACGGCCCGGCGTCGCTGATCAGCCTCCCGCGCGACACCTACGTCGACGACATCCCGGGGCACGGCCCCGGCAAGCTCAACGCGGCGTTCTCCTACGGCGGGGCCCCGCTGCTCGTGCAGACGGTCGAGCAGCTCACGGGCATGACCGTCGACCACTACGTCGAGGTCGGCTTCGCCGGCGTCGAGGAGCTCGTGGACGCCGTCGGCGGCGTCGAGCTCTGCCTCGACTACGACGTCGACGACGAGAAGAGCGGGCTCCAGTGGGAGTCGGGCTGCCACATGGCCGACGGCGAGACCGCCCTCGCGTTCTCGCGGATGCGCTACTCGGACCCCAAGGGAGACATCGGCCGCGCCGAGCGGCAGCGCCAGGTCATCGGCGCCATCGCGGACGCGGCGATCACGCCCTCGCTGCTGTGGCACCCGGGGACGCAGGTCGACCTCATCACCGCCGGCACGGACGCCGTCTCGGTCGACGAGGACGCCGGCCTGGTCGACCTCGGCAGGCTCGCCCTGACCTTCAACCGGGCCTCGGGGCCCGACGGCGTCACGGGCACCCCGCCGATCTCGGACCCCGACTATCGCCCGGGCGGCGTGGGTTCCACGGTCCTGCTGGACCCCGACAAGGCACCCCAGTTCTTCGAGGACGTCATGAACGGCGACCTGAAGGCGGGCAGCACGGTGGGCGGTCTGAACTGACGGCGGGCTGAGCCGACGGCGGGCCGAGCCGCCCGGCCCGAGCCCGGGCGGCTCAGGCGCTGAAGCCGGTGGTGGTCGCGCCGGCGCGCGAGGCCCGCAGCGCGGCGCCCTTGGCCCGCGCCTGGTCCGCCAGGGACGCCTGGAAGTCGGCCATCCGCGCGCGCAGGGCGAGCGAGGCGTCGTCGGTCCCGGCGCCGAGGATGCGGGCGGCGAGCAGGCCGGCGTTGCGTGCCCCGCCGATCGAGACGGTCGCGACCGGCACGCCCGCGGGCATCTGCACGATCGAGAGCAGCGAGTCCATGCCGTCGAGGTGACGCAGCGGCACGGGGACGCCGATCACCGGCAGCGGAGTCACGGCGGCGAGCATCCCGGGCAGGTGCGCCGCTCCCCCGGCCCCGGCGACGATCACGCGGACGCCCCTCCCGGCGGCGTCGCGGCCGTAGTCGATCATCTCGGTCGGCATGCGGTGGGCGGAGACCACGTCCACCTCGACGCCGACGCCGAGCTCGCCGAGGGCGTCGGCCGCCGCCTGCATCACCGGCCAGTCGGAGTCCGAGCCCATGACGATGCCGACGACGGGGTCCTGCGTGGTCATGATGCCTCCGGGCTGGGGTCGGTCTCGGGGTCGGTGGCGGGCTGCTCGCCGCGCAGCATCGCGGCGGCGGCCAGCGCCCGACGACGGACCTCGTCCAGGTCGTCGCCGCTGACGTTCACGTGGCCCAGCTTGCGGCCGGGGCGCACGCCCTTGCCGTAGAGGTTCACGCGCGCGTCCGGGAACGCGGCGAGCACCGCGGGCAGGGCGTCGGTCAGCTCCTCGAGGGAGGAGCCGAGCACGTTCGCCATGACCGTCCACGGCGCCGTCGCCCGCGTCTGGCCGAGCGGCAGGTCGAGCACCGCGCGCAGGTGCTGCTCGAACTGGCTCGTCACGGAGCCGTCGATGGTCCAGTGGCCGGAGTTGTGCGGGCGCATCGCGAGCTCGTTGATCAGCAGGCGCGGGCCGTCGGCGCCCGCGACCTCGAACATCTCCACGGCGAGCACCCCGGTCACGCCGAGCCCCTCGGCGACGTCGACGGCGACCTGGCGCGCACGCTCGGCGTCGGCCTCGTCCAGGCCGGGCGCGGGGGCCACGACCTCCGCGCACACCCCGCCGCGCTGCACCGACTCGACGACGGGCCACGTGCGCACCTCGCCGCCCGGGCGCCGCGCGACCAGCACCGCGAGCTCGCGCACGAACGGCACCTTCTCCTCCACGAGGAGGCGCGGGCCGCCGTCGGCCGCCCCGGCGAGCCACCCGGCGACCTGGTCCGCCCCGCCCTGCGCGGTCGTCACGACCCGCACACCCTTGCCGTCGTACCCGCCGCGGGACGTCTTGACGACGGCCTCGCCGCCGGACTCCTCGAGGAACGCGGCGAGCGCGACGCGAGCCGCGGTCTCGTCCTCGGGCAGCGCCGCCCACCGCGGGCACGGCGCGCCGAGCGCCGTGAGCCGCTCGCGCATGACGATCTTGTCCTGGGCGTGCACGAGGGCGTCCGGGCCGGGGTGCACCGGCGTTCCCGCGGCCACGAGGTCGGCCAGCAGCGCGTTCGGCACGTGCTCGTGCTCGAAGGTCAGGACGTCGGCCGCGGCGCCGTCGGCCGGGGCCACCAGGGCGCGCAGCGCGGACTCGTCGGACGCCGCCCCCACGGGGGCGTCCACCACCACCTGCCCGGCCGAGCCGCCGCGCTCCTCGACGAGCACCCGCAGGTGCACCCCGAGCTCGCCGGCCGCCGGGGCCATCATCCGGGCGAGCTGTCCGCCCCCGACCACTGCCACCACTGGTACGCGCGATGTTGCCACGGGCCACAAGCCTAGCCGCACCGGGCACGCGCCCCGGGCGCCGCCCGGGCCGGCCGGGGTCGCTAGGGACGCCCGAACCAGCCCTTGCGCGTCCCGGTCGAGGAGATCGCCCTGCCCCGCGGGAGCACGGCGGTCGCGTCCAGGGTGCGCGGCACGCCGGCGAGGAAGTAGGAGAACACGGCCGGCGTCCGCTGGGAGAGCTTCAGCCGGCCGCCGTCGGCCGCCGCGAGGTCCCGGGCCAGCGACAGGCCCAGGCCCGTCCCGGCGCCCGACGTGACCGAGCGCTCGAAGATGTGCGGGGCGAGGTCCTCGGGGACGCCCTCGCCCTCGTCCGCGACCTCGATGACGACGGCGCCGCTCGGGCCGCTCGGACGCGACCGGATGGTCGTGGTCCCCCCGCCGTGCTTGAGGGAGTTCTCGACGAGCGTCGCGAGCACCTGGGCGAGCCCCCCGGGGGTCGCGAGGACCTTCTCGCCCTCGGGGACGTCGATCACCAGCTCGCGCCGGGCCTTGGTGAACGTGGGGACCCACTCCTCCTCGAGCTGGCGTACGACGTCCATGAGCTCGACCGGCTCCGTCGTGCCGCCCTGCGCCTGGCGCGACTGGCGCAGCAGGTCGTCGACGACGCCCACGAGGCGCTCGACCTGCTCGAGCGAGATGCGCGCCTCCTCCTGGATCGCCTCGTCGTCGGACGCCATCGAGATCTCCTCGAGGCGCATCGTCAGCGCCGTCAGGGGCGTGCGCAGCTGGTGGGAGGCGTCGGACGCGAACTGCCGCTCGGCCGCCAGGCGCCCCGCCATCCGGTCGCCCGTCCGGGCGAGCTCGGAGGCGACCAGGTCGATCTCCTCGACCCCGGAGGGCTGCAGCTGGGGCCGGACCTGCCCGGAGCCGAGCTGCTCGGCGGACGCCGCGAGGTACACCAGCGGGGCCGCCAGCCGGTTCGCCTGCCACACCGCGACGCTGATCCCCGCGACGAACGCCACGAACGACGCGACGATCACGAGCACCACGACCTGCGCCTCGCGGAGCGCGATCTGCAGGGACGAGACGCTGACCGTGATGAACGCACCGTCCTCGGTGCGCCGGCTGTCGGAGACGACCTTGCCGTCGATCGGGTCGCCGCCCTCGATGCGGTTCCCGTCCGGGTCGATGACCAGCACCGACGCCGGCAGCCTCCCCGAGGCGTCGGCGGCGTTGTCGACCGTGCTCTGCGGGATCTCTTCGCCCGCGTCGATCCGCGAGTCGACACCGCGCGCGAGCGAGTCCGTGCGGGCCGTCAGCTCGCGCTGCTCGTTGTCGCCCACGTACATGGCACCGAGGTACGCGAGCGGGAAACCGAGCAGCAGCACGGCGACCGCGACGGCGGAGATGGTCGCCTGCAGCACCTTGCGACGCATGCCTGGCCTGCTTCCGTCGGGTCAGTCGGGGGCGCCGGCCTCGAAGCGGAAGCCGAGGCCGCGCACCGTCGAGACGTAGCGGGGCGACGTCGCGTCGTCCCCGAGCTTGCGGCGCAGCCACGAGACGTGCATGTCGAGGGTCTTCGTCGACCCGACCGGCTCCGAGCCCCAGACGTCCCGCATCAGCGCGTCGCGCACGACGACGGAGCCCACGTTCGAGACGAGGACGCGCAGCAGCTCGAACTCCTTCGTGGTCAGGTGGAGCTCGCGCTCGCCCTGGAAGGCGCGGTGCGCGGCGACGTCGACCCGCACGTCCTGCGCGTGCAGCTCGTCCTCCTCGACCGCGTCGACGTGCGTGCGGCGCAGCAGCGCGCGCACCCGCGCGAGGAGCTCGGCGAGCCGGAACGGCTTGGTCACGTAGTCGTCCGCGCCGGCGTCCAGACCCACGACCAGGTCGACCTCGTCGGCGCGCGCGGTCAGCACCAGAACCGGGGTCGTCAGGCCCTGGTTGCGGATCTCGCGGGCCACGTCGAGCCCGTCCATGTCGGGGAGCCCGAGGTCCAGGACGACGATGTCGGCACTGTGCGCCGAGTCGACCGCCCCTTGACCTGTCCCCTGCACGACGACGTCATAACCCTCGCGCGTGAGCGCGCGGGCCAACGGCTCGGCAATTGCGGGGTCATCCTCCGCTAGAAGTACGTGGGTCATTTGCACATGCTAGGGCATTCCCACCCGCACGGTCCGTCCCGCAGGCGCCGACCAGCGCCGGATCTCGCGCCTCGGACACGGCACCGCCGGACGCCGTCCTCCCCCGGGCTGACGCGCGGGTCCGGCGCGTCCACCCGGGGGTCGACGCGCCCCGCCCGGCGGCGCTCGTAGGGTGGGCGCATGGGCTGGTTCGAGCGTCTGGGCGCGTGGTCCGAGGACCACCGCCTGGCCGTGGACGCCGCCGCGGCGGCGAGCCTCGGGTTCGTCCTCCTCCTGTTCTCCGCCGCCGCCGGCGGGCTGCACTGGATCGTGTGGACGGTCCTGCTGATCACGCCCCTCGCGTGGCGGCGCACCAGGCCGGTCGCGTCCGTCGTCGCCGTCTACGCGGTCGCGCTCGCGCACCTCGCCGTCGGCGCGCCCGTGCTGCCGGCCGACGTCGCCGTGCCGGTCGCCCTCTACTCCGTCACGGTGCACGGACCCGTGTGGGCGCACCGGACCGCGATGGCGTCCGCCGTCGTCGGCTCCGTCGTGGTCGGGGTCGAGCTCGGCTGGCGCGCCGGGATCGGCGGCCTCGCGACCGCGACCGCCGGGAGCGCCGCGTTCGGCACCCTCTTCTTCCTCGTCGTCTGGGCGTTCGGCCTGCTGCGCCGCTCGCGCCGCGAGACCATCGAGGCGCTCGTCGACCGCGCCCGGCGCCTCGAGGTCGAGCGCGACCAGCAGGCCCAGATCGCCACGGCCGCGGAGCGGTCCCGGATCGCCCGCGAGATGCACGACATCGTGGCGCACTCGCTGTCCGTGATCATCGCCCAGGCCGACGGCGGCCGGTACGCCGCGGCGAAGGACCCCGCCGTGGCCGAGCGCGCGCTGGGCGTGGTGGCCGAGACGGGGCGCGCGGCGCTCGCCGACATGCGCCGGCTGCTCGGGGTGCTGCGCACGGGCGGGCCCGGGGACGTCGGCGTCGGCGGCGGCTTCGGCGGCGCGGGCAGGGGTGGCGGCGAGCCGGGCGCGGGGGTGGGCGGGGCGTCGTCGGGCACCGTGCAGGGCGGCCTGCCGGGCGACCTGCCGGGCGGTGGGACCGGCCCGGTCCTCCGGGAGCTCGGGCCCCAGCCCGGCGTCGAGGACCTCGACACGCTCGCCGAGCAGGTCCGCTCGAGCGGCACCCCCGTCTCCGTCGTCACGGTCGGGACCGGGCGACGCCTGCCACCGGGGCTCGGGCTGACGGTGTTCCGCATCTGCCAGGAGTCCCTGACGAACGTGATGAAGCACGCCGGGCCGGGCGCGGGCGCCACGGTGCTCGTGCGCTGGCGCCCCGAGGCCGTCGAGATCGAGGTGCTCGACGACGGGCGTGGCGCGGCCGCCGAGCCCGGGGCGGCCGGGTTCGGGCTCGTCGGCATGCGCGAGCGCGTCGCCGTCTACGGTGGGTCGCTCCGGACCGGCCCGCGGCCCGGAGGCGGGTACGCGGTGCGCGCCTCGATCCCCCTGCCCCCCGGCGCGGGGACTCCCCAGAGCACGGAGGACTAGGTGGACGGCAGCAGCTCTGCCCCGCAGGCATCGATCCGCGTGGCGCTGGTCGACGACCAGCAGCTCGTGCGCGCGGGGTTCCGGATGGTCATCGACTCCCAGCCGGACCTGACCGTCGTGCTCGAGGCCGGCGACGGCGCCCAGGCCCTGCGGCTCCTCGCCGACCACGCGGTCGACGTCGTCCTCATGGACGTGCGCATGCCGACCATGGACGGGCTCGCCGCGACGGCCCGCCTGACCGCGGACCACACCCCCGGCCCGGGCTCCGTGCCCGTGCCGCGCGTCATCGTCCTGACCACCTTCGACCTGGACGAGTACGTGCTCGAGGCGATCCGCGCGGGCGCGAGCGGGTTCCTGCTCAAGGACGCGCCGCCCGAGGAGATGCTCGCCGCGATCCGGACGGTGCATGCCGGGGACGCCGTCATCGCGCCGTCGTCCACCCGGCGCCTGCTCGAGCACCTGGTCACGGCCCTGCCCGCGGAGCAGCAGGCCGGCGAGGACACGCCGGCGCACCGGGCGGTGGGGTCGCTGACCGACCGCGAGCGCGAGGTGCTCGTGCTCATGGCGCGGGGGCGCTCCAACACCGAGATCGGCGGCGAGCTGTACGTGGCGGAGGCGACGGTGAAGACCCACGTCGGGCGCATCCTGGCGAAGCTCGGCGCCCGCGACCGCGTCCAGGCGGTGGTGACCGCCTACGAGGCGGGGCTGGTCCGCCCGGGCGAGTGACGCCGTCGTCCCCCCGAGCTGTCAGACCCTCACCCCGCCCCACCGGGGCAGGAGTCTGACAAGTATCTCGCGCCCCGAGCTGTCAGACTCCAGAGCCGCCCTGCCGGGGCTCGAGTCTGACAGCTCGCGGGCGCGCGCTACGCCAGGGCCTGGAGGTGGCGCGCGATGATCACCGCGACCCGGACGCCGTCGTGCCGTACCGCCGACGACGGCAGCCGGATCCGGATCTCGTCCTGACGTGCGCCGACCTCGGCCTCCCGGAGCAGGTCGTCGTACCAGCGCTCGCGCTCCATGTGCCCGATGCCGTCGATCTCGAGCCACAGGCTGCCCCGTCGGCACCGCCACAGCGCGTCGAGGTACCGCCACCGCCCCCGGGAGTCGCGGCGCCGGGCCTGCTGCTCGGGCGCCGGCAGGCCCGCCGTGCGGCACGTGCGCACGAGGTCGATCTCGGCCAGCGACTGCGAGCCCCCGGCGCAGTCGAGCAGCCCGAGCTGCATCGCCCGGCGGTGCTGCACGCCCCCGACCCGCTCGACCTGCTCGAGCAGCGGCTCCGGCGTCGCCAGTCCCTGCTGGACGCACGCCGCGAGCAGCCCGACGGCGGTGCGCCACGACGGCTGCCACGCCGCCGCACCGGGAGGCCGTCGCGAAGCACGATGTCCCCGGCCTCGGGGCGCCGGGACTCGTGGACGACGAGCCACGGATGGCGGGCCGCCTTCTGCCCCCGGGCCAGGACGATGTGCAGCGGCTCGCGGAACCAGTGATCGAGTCCCCAGACCTCGAGCGCCGACCACGCCCCGAGCGCCGTCCCGGGGACCGCCCCGAGGACCCCGATCCACCGGCGCGCGGGACGGGTCCATGGCCCGCGGTGCAGGACGGCGACGTCGCGCGACGCCAGCCGCCAGCGTCGGGCCGCGAGCTGGCAGTCGACGTGGTGGTGGGTCACCCCGAGGTCCAGCAGCTGCGCGCGGGTCAGGACCCCGTGCTGGGTCCGCGCACGGCGCGCGAGCCCGGGGACGTCGTCGAAGAACGTGGCAGAACCGCTCATGGGCTCAGCGTCGCGCCCGACGACGGACGGCGAGCCCCGTCGTCGGGCGCCTGTGGACGGGGGCGCGAGACGCACAACCTGGGGACGCCCGCTGCCGGGCGCAAACCTGTCAGACCCTGGATCCGCCCTACCGGGGCTCAGGTCTGACAAGTCCAGCGGGACGCAACCTGTCAGACCCTGGAGCCGCCCTACCGGGGCTCAGGTCTGACACGTCGAGGGGGGGTCGCGTACGACCTGGGTATGACCGCGCACCTGCACCGACCCACCCGCCGGCCGACGCGGCGACGCACCGCCGTTGCCTAGCGTCGTCGTGCAGGCGGACCCCCGCCGTCAGACCCAGACCCTGGAGACCCCGTGGACACGACCGTCTACCGCCCCCTCGACCCCGGCTCGCGGCCCGGCCCGCAGTCCGGCACGACGACGACCGCCGCCGTCCGCGCCCGTTCCCTGTCCAAGCGCTACGGGACCGGCGACGCCGAGGTGCGGGCGCTCGACGCCGTCGACGTCGACTTCGCCGCCGGGGAGCTGACCGCGATCATGGGGCCGTCGGGCTCCGGCAAGTCCACCCTCATGCACCTGCTCGCCGGCCTGGACACCGCCACGTCGGGGCGCGCCTACCTCGGCGAGACCGAGGTGACCGCCCTCGGCGACAAGCAGCTCACGCACCTGCGCCGCGAGCGCGTCGGCTTCGTCTTCCAGTCCTTCAACCTCCTGCCGATGTTCACGGCGGAGGCGAACATCGTGCTCCCGGTCGAGATCGCGGGCGCCACCCTCGACCGGGCGTGGTTCGACACCCTGGTGCAGACCCTCGGGCTGGGCCGCCGGCTCGACCACCGCCCGAGCGAGCTCTCGGGCGGCCAGCAGCAGCGCGTCGCCATCGCCCGCGCCCTGATCACGAAGCCCGACGTCGTCTTCGCCGACGAGCCCACCGGGAACCTCGACTCGCGCTCGGGCGCGGAGGTGCTCGGGTTCCTGCGCCGCAGCGTGCGCGAGCTGGGCCGGACCATCGTCATGGTCACGCACGACCCGACGGCCGCTGCGTACGCCGACCGCGTCGTCCTGCTCGCCGACGGCCGCATCGCCGGGGAGATCAGCGACCCCACCCCGGAGTCGGTCCTCGCCGGCCTCGACGCCCTGCGCACGCTCGACGACGCGCCCGGCGCGGAGGTGCGCGCCTGATGGTCCGGATCACCCTGGCCCAGATGCGGCGCAGCATCGGGCGCCTCAGCGGCGCGGGCATCGCCGTGCTCATCGGGACGGCGTTCGTCACCGCGACCCTCCTCGCGGGGGCCGTCATCAACGCGACGATGGTCGGCACGGTCGCCGCCCGCTACGCCGACGCCGACCTGGTCGTCTCGACGGACGACGGGTCCGCGGTGCCCGTCGACCGGGTCGCGGGGGCCGACGGCGTGGCCGCGGCCGAGCCCGTGAGCACCGGCTACGTCGAGCTCGGCTCGGGCGCCCGCACCACCTATCAGGCGGTCGTCGCCACCGACACCGACCGGGCGTTCGACCCGCAGTCCCTCACGGCGGGCGCGCTGCCCACCGCGGACGACGAGATCGCGCTCCCGGCCGACCTCGCCGACCGGTTCGGCCTCGGGACGGGCGACACGATCACGGCCACGACGTGGGTCTACGACGCGTCCGACGACTCCGACCCCGGCACCGAGCAGCACGAGGACCTGACGGTCGTCGGCCTCGTGGACGACCCGCGCGGCGCGTTCTCCGAGACCGGCGGCGCCGCCGTCGTCACCCCCGCGGCGCTGACCCGGCTCGCGCCGGACGCGGAGCGGAGCGAGGCGGTCGTCGCCCTGGACGACGCCGCGGACCCCGCCGCCGCGACGGCGGCGATCGAGGCCGCCGTGCCCGACGCCGCCGTCCGGACCACCGAGGCGGTGGCCAAGGACAAGGCGGCGTCCATGACCGGCGACCAGGACGTCTTCACGTGGCTGATCCTCTGCTTCGCGGCCGTCGCGCTGGTCGTCGCCGCCCTCGTCATCGCCAACACCTTCCAGGTGCTCGTCGCCCAGCGCGCGCGCACGCTCGCGCTGCTGCGCTGCGTCGGTGCCGACCGCGCCCAGCTCGCGCGGTCGGTGCTGCTCGAGGCGTCCATCCTCGGGGTGGCCGCCTCCGTCGCGGGGATCGTCGTCGGCGCCGGGCTGTGCCAGGCCGCGCTGGCGGTCGCGGGCCGGTTCGACCTCGGCGTCCCGCTCCCGGCGACCGTCTCGGTCACGGCGGCGGCGGTCCTGGTCCCGCTCGCCGTCGGCACCGCGGTCACCGTCGTCGCGTCCCTCGCCCCTGCCCGCGCCGCCACCCGCGTGGCCCCGCTCGAGGCCCTGCGCCCGGCGGCCGCGCCGTCGGGCGCCCGCTCCGGGGGCCGGGTCCGGCTCGTGGTCGCCGCCCTGCTCGTCGTGGGCGGGGTCGCCCTGCTCGCCGGCGGGGTCCTGCTCGGGGCCCACGACCTCGTCGGCCCGGGCCTGGCCGCCGGCGTGCTCGGGGGCGCGGCGTCGTTCGTCGGCCTCCTCGTCGGTGCGGTGTTCTGGGTGCCGCGGCTGGTGGCGCTCGTCGGGCGCATCGCGGCGCGCACGGGCGCGAGCGGGTCGCTCGCCGCGGCGAACACCCTGCGCAACCCGCGGCGCACCACCGCCACGAGCGCCGCCCTGCTCATCGGGGTCACCCTCGTGACGATGATGTCCACGGGCGCCGCGAGCGCCCGCACCTCCCTGACCTCGGAGCTCGACGCGCACTACCCCGTCGACGTCGACGTGCAGGGCGACCGGGCGCAGGTCGGCGCGGGCTCGGCCGACGACGCCGCGGCCCTCACCCCCGAGCACCTCGCGGCCGTCGGCGCCGTCGACGGGGTGAGCGACGCCGTCGCCGTGTCCGGGGTGACCGCGGACGTCACGCTGAGCGGCACGAGCGCGAGCGTCTCGCTGCTCGCCCTGCCGGCGTCGGACGCCGCGCGGGTCCTGCGCGACCAGGACGCGGCCGCCGCGTTCGAGGCGCTGACCGACCGCGACGTGCTGCTCACGCCCGGGGACGCGAAGGGCTACGACGTCACGGACGGCGACACCGTCACGGTGACGGGGGCCCGCGGCCCGGTCGACCTGACCGCGCGCGTCGTCGACGTCGCGTCCGAGGGCTCGACCCTGTACGTCACGCCCGCGACGCTCGGGTCGATCGATCCCGGCGCCGCGACGTCCGACCTGTGGGCACGGGTCGCGGACGACGCCGACCCGCAGGCGGTGGTCGGCGACGTCCAGGACGCGGTCGACGACGTCCCGGTCGCCGTCGTGAGCCCCGTCGCGGAGCGCGCGAGCCTGCAGTCCGCGATCGACACGATGCTGGCCGTCGTCGTCGGCCTGCTGGGCGTCGCGGTGGTCATCGCGGTCGTCGGGGTGGCGAACACGCTCTCGCTGTCGGTGCTGGAGCGGCGCCGGGAGTCGGCGACGCTGCGCGCCATCGGGCTCTCGCGGGGACAGCTGCGCGGGATGCTCGCCGTCGAGGGGGTGATCGTCGCGCTCGTGGGCGCCGTCGCCGGCTCCGTGCTGGGGGTCGCCTACGGGTGGGCGGGGTCGGCCGTCGCGCTGTCGGTGATGGGCGACGTCGCCCTCACGGTGCCGTGGCGCGACCTCGGGATCGTCCTCGTCGTCGCGGTCCTCGCCGGGCTGGTCGCGAGCGTCGTCCCGGGGCGGACGGCGGCCCGCACGTCGCCCGTCGCCGCGCTCGCGGTGGACTGAGCCGCCGCGGCACCGCGCCGCGCCTGTGGATGCCGACGGGGTCCACAGGCGCGGCCGCGGGCCGGGCGTCCGACCGCGCGGCCCGCCAGGCTCCAGCCGTGAGCACCGCGACGAGCACCACCGATGCCGGCGGTCCGGCGCGCGCACCCGAGGTCCATGCCCGGGACGTCCGGGTCACGGTCCGCCCGCAGGAGGACGTGCTGCTGCCCGCCGGCCGCCGGCTCGGGGAGCTGCGCCGCGACCTCGCCCGCGTCCTCGCCCGGCCCGAGCTGCACCATGACGCGCTCGTCGCGCTCGGCGACGCCGCCGTGCCGCCGACGCCGCTCGCCGACGACCAGGTCGTCGGCGTCCACCCGCTCGTCCCGGGCGCGACGCTCACCACGTGCCCCCGCCCCGCGGCTCCGCCCGGCCCGGCCGACGGGTCCGGCGTGCTCGCCGCGGCGTGGCACGTCGCCGTCGTCGCGGGGCCCGACGCCGGCCACCTCCTGGCCGTCCCCGCGCGGCGCACCACCCTCGTCCACGGGATCCGGGTCCGCGCGGGCCGGCGCACCGTGCGGGTCCTCGACACCGGCCGCGCCCGGTGGGTGCGCGGCGACCGCGGCCGGAGCCGCCGGGCGGCGCCGGGGTCCCGGTGGCGGCCGGGGCGCGAGCTCCTCGTCGACGGGGCGGTCCTGCGCCTGCGCGTCCGGCCCGACGTGCAGGCGTGGGGCCTGCCCGGCCGCGCCGCGGACGCGGCGGACGCCGCGGGCCCCGACCGGGCCGGCGGGGGCGGGACGGCGCCGGTCCACGCATCGGCGCCGGCGGGCCCCGGGGTCTCGACGCTGCTGACGACGGCGCTCGTCCCCGCGGCGGGCTCGGCCGCGCTCGCCGTCGCGCTCGGGCACCCTCTGCTGCTGCTCGTCGCGCTCGTGGGACCGCTCGTCCTGCTCGGGCCCCGGGCGGCACGCGGGCTGCGCCGACGCCGCGAATCCGACACCGGCGCGCGCCCCGCCGCCCCCTCCCCGGGCCGGGACGGGACGGCACCCCTCGCGGAGCCGGCTGACCTGCTGCTGACCGCGCTCGCGTCGGCGCACGGTGCCGCGTCGCCGCCGGGCGCGCCCCGGCCGCCGGGCGCACGCGTGCCCGCCCGCGTGGCCGGCGCGCTGCCGGACCGCTCCGTCGCGGTGCTCGGACCGCACGCCCGGGGCGTCGCCCGCGCCCTGGTCGCGGGGCTCGTGTGCGAGGGCGCGCACGTCGTGTGCGCCGGCTCGGCCGCCCTCGGGTGGGCGTGGCTGCGCTGGGTCGGCGGCCGCCGGGCGCGCGGCGTCCCGCCGGCCGCGGACCCGGCCACGGTCCTCGTGGTCGACGACGACGACGACCTCGCGCGCTCGTCCGCGCTCGTCCGCTGGCGTGAGGCCCGCCCCGGCGCGACCCTCGTCGTGGTCGCGCGCCGGCCCGACCAGGTGCCGGCGTGGTGCCGCACGGTCGTCGGCACGGGCGACCCCGTGCACGCCGGCACCGTGCACGCCGGAACCGTGCCCACCGGAACCGTGCCCACCGGAACCGTGCCCACCGGAACCGTGCCCACCGTGTCGTGGACGCTGCCCGGGGGTCGCCGCGCGACAGGCCGGCTGGGTGCGGTGAGCGCGGCGTGGGCGGAGTCGTTCGCCCGGTCGCTGGCCGGGGCGAGCGCCGCCGGGCGTGGCCCGGCCGTCCTCCTCGCCGGCCCGGCCGTCGTCGCCGGGACGCCGGGGGACGACGCGGCCGCCGCCGAGCCCGCCGACCCCCGGATCCCCCGGCAGGTCTGCCTCGCCGACGTCCTCGACGCGCCGGACCACCCGGACGCGGGGTGGGTGCGTGCACGCTGGGCACTGGCGCGCGACGAGCGCGGTCTCACGGTCCCGCTGGGCCGGACGGCGGCGGGCCTCCTCACGCTCGACCTGGCCGCCGGGCCCCACGCGCTCGTGGCCGGCACCACGGGCGCCGGGAAGTCGGCGCTGCTCCGCTCGCTCGTGCTCGGCCTCGCGCTGCGCTACCCGCCGGACCGGCTCGCGCTCGCGCTGGTCGACTTCAAGGGCGGCACGGGCTTCGGCCGCTGCGCGACGCTGCCCCACGTCGTCGGCACGGTCACCGACCTCGACCCCGGCTCCGCCGCGCGGGCGATCACCGGGATCCGGACCGAGCTGACCCGGCGCGAGCGCGTCGTGGCACGCCACGGCGCGACGCACCTCGACGAGCTGCCGCCCGGGACGCTCCCGCGCCTGGTCGTCGTGATCGACGAGTTCCGGGCGCTCGCCGAGGACCTGCCCGACCTCCTCCCCTCGCTCCTGCGGCTGGCGGCCCAGGGACGCGCGCTCGGCATGCACCTCGTGCTCGCGACGCAGCGGCCCGCGGGCGCGGTGAACGCCGAGATCCGGGCGAACGTCCCGCTGCGCATCGCCCTGCGGACCGTGGACCGCGCGGACTCGAGCGACGTCGTCGGCGTGCCCGACGCGGCGCGCATCTCCCCGTCCACGCCCGGGCGGGCGGTCGCGCGCACCGACGACGCGGCGGCGGTGGCGTTCCAGTGCGCGCTGGTCGACGGCCCGCGGCGCCGCGCGCGGCCCGGGGTACGCCGGGCGCCCGGCTGGGCGGCACGCGCCCCGGGTGACCTCACCGCCGATCCCGACACGCTCCGCGACGCTCCCCGCGGGGACCTCGACCTCGTCGCCCTCGTGCGCGACGCCGCCCCGCGGCCCGGCGCCGCGCCCCCGGCCCGGCCCCTCTGGGCCCCGCCCCTGCCCGGCGCGCTGGACCTGCGCGCCCTGGCCGCGCACCCGCGGGACGCGGACGACCTGCCGCCCGGGACCGTTCCCCTCGCCCTCGGGGACCGGCCCGCGCAGCAGCGCCACGTCGTCCTGGGCTGGCGGCCGGGCTCCGGCCCGCTCGGGATCCTCGGCCGGCCCCGGTCCGGGCGGACGACCGCGCTCGCCTCGCTCGCGCACGGGCTGCTCGCCGCGGGCCACCACGTCCACGCCGTCGCCGGACCGGGGCTCCGCTCCCTGCTCCCCGTGTCACCGGGGCTGGGCACCGTCCTCCCGCCCGACGACGTCGCCCGCCTCGCCCGCCTCGTCGACCTCCTCCTCGCGACGGGCGGGCAGGGCCCGCGGCCCGTCCTGCTCGTCGACGACCTCCCCGTGCTGCTCGAGCAGCTCGCCACCGTGCCCGGCGGGCCGGAGCTGGTCGACGCCCTGCTCCGCGCGGGCACGCCGCTGGCGGTCACCGGCACCGCGTCAGCGCTGCAGCGCTGGGTACCGGCCCTCGGCGCGCGCCTCGTCCTCGGCTCAGCGGACCGGCACGACGACGTCGCCGCGGGGATCCCGGCGGCGCTCGCCGGTCAGGGCGGGCCGCCCGGGCGCGGCGTGTGGATCTCGCGCGCGGAAGACGTCCCGGCCACGGCGTGCCAGGTGGCGCGCCCGGGCCCAGGACCCGGTCCGGGACCCGTCCCGGGCGCCCGCCGGGGCGCCGGGGCGCCGCCCGCACCGACGCGGCTCGCCGCCGTGCCGGAGCGCGTCGAGGCCGGTGCCCTGCCCCGGGACGGGCGCGGCCTTGCCGACCGGGTGGTCCTCGGCCTCGGCGGCGACGCCGCCGGCCCGGTGACGCTGGACGTCGCGGCGGGCGCCGTCGTGGTCGGGGCCCCCGGCTCAGGGCGGACCACGGCGCTCGGCGTCGTGGCCGCGGCCCTCGCGCGCGACGGCCGGCTCCTCGGCATCGTGGGCGACCTCCCCGGGCCGCGGTGGCCGGACGCGGCATCCGACCGGGCACCCGCCGTGGTCACCGGCGTGCTCGTCGTCGACGACCTGGACCTGCTGGCGCTGCGCGACCCGGACGGGGCGGAGCGGGTCGCGGCCCTGGTGCGTCAGGGGGTGGGCGTGGTCGCGGGGACGACGCCCGCCGCGGTGCTCGGCGCCCACCGCGGTGCGCTGGCGGAGCTGCGCGCCGCGCGCCGCGCCCTGGTGCTCGGACCGCCCGAGCGGGGCCTGCTCGAGGTCCTGGGCGCCCGCCCGACGCCGGCGTCGGCCGTCGTCCCCCGCAGGCCCGGCCGCGGGGTGCTGCTCGACCGGGGGTCGGTCACCCACCTGCAGGTCGCGACGTCCCCGCCGTGACCTGGACGACCGGCCGCAGCATCAGAGCGACCAGCACCACCGCGGCGACGACGACGGCCGGCACGCCCCACGCGGGGGCGCCGCCCTGCACCGCGGTCACGCCGACGATCCCCTGCAGGAGCTGCCACGTGGCGACCGGGGCACGCCCGGCCCGCCTCCCGCGCAGCAGGGCGCGCGTGCAGCCCGCCAGGATCGCCGCGAAGCCCAGGGCGAAGACGCACAGGCCGAGCGCGAGCCCCACGGACACGTCGTCGCCGCCCACCACGCGCCACAGGGCGTAGCCCGCGGCGGCGACGAGGGCCGCCACCTCCAGCGCGGCCCCCGCGACGACGACGCGCAGCCCGGCCGGCGCGCGGCGGAGCCCGGGCGCGCCCGAGGGCTCGGCGGCGGAAGGGGAGGTGGGTGGCACGGGCAGCACGATACGCCTGACCTGCACCGACGCCGAGGTGTGATTGACGCCTCAGCGTTTACCTGCAAGAAACATCCCCGTCACCCCTTGTGCGCCCCAGGGCGAGATGTGAACCTAGACGAAGAGCTTTTCGACCCCCTTCATCCCCCTCACGATCCTCGAGCACGGCCTGACGCGCCCCGAGACCCTGGGCGCCCCGGGCCCGCGCGCCCACGGGCTGCGCCGGGGCTCGATCCCGACAAGGAGAAGCCATGGACTGGCGCCACGAAGCAGCATGCCTCGACGAGGACCCTGAGCTGTTCTTCCCGATCGGGAACACCGGCCCCGCCCTCATGCAGATCGAGGAGGCGAAGGCCGTGTGCCGTCGCTGCCCGGTGACGGACACCTGCCTGAAGTGGGCGATCGAGTCCGGTCAGGACGCCGGCGTCTGGGGCGGCCTCTCCGAGGACGAGCGTCGCGCGCTCAAGCGCCGCACGGCCCGCGCCCGCCGCGCCGGCTGACCCACCGCCTGCCGCGACCCGAGGTCGCGTCGCACGGGCCGTCGTCCTGCGGGACGGCGGCCCGTCGTCGTCCCCCGCAGGCCGGTCACACGGGCAGGCTGGTCATGCGGGCCCCGAGACCGCCTCGCCCCGCGGGTCCTTGAGCAGGACGTCGAGCCGGACCTCGGTGCCGCCGCCCTCGCGCACGGCCCACTCGATGGACCCGTGCAGCTCGTTGGTCACCAGCGTGGAGACGATCTGGGTGCCGAGCCCGCGCTTGCCCCGGGTGGGGTCCGCCGGAGGCGCGTCGACGCGCGCGCTCATGCCCACGCCGTCGTCCGCGACGACGACCCGGACGGTGCTTCCGTCGCGGTCCGCGGAGATGGTCACGGTCCCCGTCGCCCGCCCGGACAGGCCGTGCTCGACGGCGTTGGTCACGAGCTCGGTCAGCACCAGCGCCAGCGGGGTCGCCACCTCGGCGGGCACCATGCCGAAGCTGCCCTCGCGCACGGTGTGCACGCTCGTGTCCGCGGAGGCGACGTCGGCCGCGAGGCGCAGCGCCCGCCCGACCATGTCGTCGAACTCGACGACCTCGTCCAGGGTCTGCGAGAGGCTCTCGTGCACGAGCGCGATGGTCGCCACCCGGCGCATCGCCTCCTCCAGCGCCGCCCGGGCCTCCGGGACGTCCATGCGCCGGGCCTGCAGGCGCAGCAGCGCGGCGACCGTCTGCAGGTTGTTCTTCACGCGGTGGTGGATCTCGCGGATCGTCGCGTCCTTGGTGATCAGCTCGCGCTCGCGCCGGCGCAGCTCGGAGACGTCGCGGCACAGCAGGACCGCACCGATCCGCTGGCCCGACTCCGTCAGCGGCATCGACCGCAGCGACAGCGCGACCCCGTGCGACTCCAGGTCCGTGCGCCACGGCGCCCGGCCCATGACCACGAGCGGCAGCGACTCGTCCACCGGGCTGAGCTGCTCGACCAGGTCCGTCGTGACCTCGATCAGCGCGCGCCCGACCAGGGGCCCGATCACGCCGAGGCGGTGGAAGCAGCTCAGGGCGTTCGGGCTCGCGTAGAGGACCTCGCCCTCGGAGTTCAGGCGGATCAGCCCGTCCCCCACGCGCGGCGCGCCGCGCCGCGAACCGGTGGCCGCGTGCGCCATGGGGAACTCGCCGCGGGAGATCATCGCGATGAGGTCGTCGGCGGACTCGACGTAGTTGAGCTCGAGGCGGCTCGGCGTGCGCCCGCTGCCGAGGTTGGTCTGGCGGGCGACGACGGCGATCGCCCGGCCGTCGTGCACCACCGGCACGGCCTCCTCACGCACGGCGTACGCGCCGAACCAGCGCGGCTCGCGCGAGCGCTGCGCGGTGAGCTCGACGAGCGCCCGGCGCAGCTGCGGGAGCTGGCCCTCGGGCGCCATGGAGCCGACGATGTCGTCGTAGTGCACCGTGGCCCCGGTGCTCGGCCGGCACTGCGCGACGGCGACGAACCCGTGGTCGTCGGTCGGCATCCACAGGACCAGGTCTGCGAAGGCGAGGTCGGAGATGACCTGCCAGTCGCCCACCAGGAGATGGAGCCACTCGTTGTCGGCGTCCGACAGCTCGGCGTGGCGGGAGATGAGGTCACTCATGGCAGACACGCCCACCAGGGTACGCACGCCGCGCGGCCCGGCTAGGCTCGGGCGGGCCAGGCCCCCGCCGCAGACCGGAGCACCGCGCATGCATGTGACCGTCACCCAGACCTACGACGCGCCCGTCGAGACGGTCGTCGCGATGCTCGCCGACGTGGACTTCGTGCGCTGGCGCGCCGACCGCTCCAGCGGGGAGGGGTCCGTCGAGCAGGCGGAGGTCGCGGGCACCCCGGCGGCGGGCTTCACGGTGAGCGTGCGGCGCACCCTGCCGGGTGCCGCGATCCCCGCCCAGGCGCGCGCGCTGGTCGGCGACCGCCTCGAGGTCCGCCAGGTCGAGGTGTGGGAGGCGGGCGTCGGCCCGGCCCGCGCCGGCACCGTCACCCTGGAGATCTCCGGCGCCCCCGTGCGGCTGACCGGCACGCTCACGCTCGCCGAGACGGCCGACGGCGGCACGCGCCAGACGTACGACGGCGAGGTGCGCGCCTCGGTCCCGCTGTTCGGCGCGGTCGTCGAGCGCGCGGCGGCGGACGCCGTCCGCGACGCGCTCGCGGCCGAGGAGTCCGCGACGCGCGAGTGGATCGCGCAGGGCACGGCGCCGTGAGCGACCGCCTGCCATGAGCGACCGCCTGCCGTAACAATTTGGAAACAGCCGCTGCCCGCGCAGGGCTCTGACCTGCACCGATGCAGGAACGGGAGCCGGCCTCGCAGCTTTCGTCCGGGCAGATGGTTGACACCGGTGCCGTGGTAGCGCTTCCATTCCGGTAGATGGAAGCGCTACCACCTGGCGGGGCGACCATCGCCAGAGTCCTCACGACAAGGGAGTTATCGTGCAGCGAAGCACACTCAGGAACGGCGCGCCCCGCAGGGCGGCCATGGTCGCGGCGGGCGTCGCGACCCTCGCCCTCGCCCTCACCGCCTGCGGCTCGGACAGCGACGACTCGGCCGAAGGCGGCTCGGGCGACAGCGGCGGCAAGGTCACGCTGACGATCTCGACCTTCAACGAGTTCGGGTACGACGACGGCCTGCTCGACGAGTACATGAAGCAGAACCCGAACATCACGGTCAAGCACACGAAGGCCGACACCTCCCAGGCCGCCGGCGACGCGCTGCGCAACGCGCTCGGCGCGGGCTCGGGCGGCTCCGACGTGGCCGCCATCGAGGGCGACCAGATGCCGGAGTTCCTCCAGTACGCCGACAAGTTCGAGGACATCAGCGACCCGTCGCTCGACGGCCGCTGGCAGGACTGGAAGACCGCGCAGGCCACCGACGCCAAGGGCCGCCTGATCGGCTACGGCACGGACATCGGCCCGGAGGGCATCTGCTACCGCTCCGACCTCCTGAAGGAAGCCGGCCTCCCCACCGACCGCGAGTCGGTCGCCAAGTGGATGGGCAGCACCTGGGACGACTACTTCAAGGCGGGCGAGGAGTACACCAAGAAGACGGGCAAGCCGTTCTACGACTCCGCGGGCACCATCCGTCTGGGTATGGAGAACCAGATGCAGAACGCCTTCGAGAAGGACGACGGCACGATCATCGCCACGGAGAACCCCGAGGTGAAGGACATGTACGACCAGCTCCTCGCGGAGTCCGCGAAGGGCCTGTCGGCCGGCCTGTCCCAGTGGACGCAGGACTGGAACGAGTCGTTCAAGACCGGCGGCTTCGCCACCACGCTGTGCCCGGGCTGGATGCTCGGCGTCGTCCAGGGCAACGCCCCGGACGTCAAGACCTGGGACATCACCAACAGCTTCCCCGGCGGCGGCGGCAACTGGGGCGGGTCGTTCCTGACCGTCCCGTCGTACGGCAAGCACGTCAAGGAGGCGAAGGCGCTCGCCAACTGGCTCACCGCTCCTGAGCAGCAGATCGAGGCCTTCAAGTCGAAGGGCACCTTCCCGAGCCAGATCGAGGCGCTGAAGGACCCGGCGATCACCGAGGCGACGAACCCGTACTTCAACGACGCCCCCATCGGCCAGATCCTGACCGACCGCGCGAACGCCGTGACCGTCAAGCCCTTCAAGGGCCCGCACTACCAGGCGATCAACGACTTCCTCGCCGACGCCCTCGGCCGCGTGGACATCGACAAGGTCGACGACGCCGACACGTCGTGGAACAAGTTCGTCACGGACGTGAACGGGCTCAAGTGACCACCGGTGACGACGGTCGCTGACCGCCGCTGAGCGGTGCAGCGCACCGTCGTCACCACCTTGGACGGGGCCCGCGGAGGACTTCCGTGGGCCCCGTCCGCTGCCCGCACGGGACCGGAACCGGCCCCGTGCCCGGCGCCGCCTCGTCCTGCGACCTGAGGGAACACACCACCGCCATGGCCACCACCACGAGCTCTCGCACGGCCGGCTCCACGCCGACCCCCGCGAAGCCACGCACACCGCGAAGGGCGGGCTTCTCCCAGCGCCTCGGCCGCTGGGACCTCAAGCTCTCGCCGTACCTCTACATCTCCCCGTTCTTCATCCTCTTCCTGGTGACCGGGCTCTTCCCGCTCTTCTACACGGCCTGGGTCTCGTTCCACGACTGGGACACCGTGATGGGCCAGGGCGAGTTCGTCGGCCTGGAGAACTTCCAGTACGTGCTCACGAGCGCGGACTTCTGGAAGGCGGTGCGGAACACCTTCAGCATCTTCCTGCTCTCCTCGATCCCGCAGGTGATCATCGCGCTCGTGATCGCGGCGATGCTCGACCAGAACATCCGCGCGAAGACCTTCTGGCGCATGGGCGTCCTGCTGCCCTACATCGTCACCCCGGTCGCGGTCGCCCTGATCTTCAGCAACCTGTTCGCCGACCAGTCCGGCATCATCAACCAGTGGCTCGGCGCCCTGGGCTTCGACCCGGTGCGCTGGCACGCCGAGGTGATCCCGAGCCACCTCGCGATCGCCACGATGGTGAACTTCCGCTGGACCGGCTACACCACGCTGATCCTGCTCGCCGCCATGCAGGCCGTGTCCCGCGAGCTGTACGAGGCGGCCGTGATCGACGGCGCCGGCCGCGCGCGACAGTTCTTCTCCATCACCGTCCCGCAGATCCGGCCGACGATGATCTTCGTCGTCATCACCTCGACCATCGGCGGGCTGCAGATCTTCGACGAGCCCCGACTGTTCGACCAGGCCGGCAACGGCGGCAGCGACGGCCAGTGGCAGACCCTGACCATGTACCTGTACCGGCTCGGCTGGAGCCAGTCCGACTTCGGTCGTGCGAGCGCGGTCGCCTGGCTGCTGTTCGTCATCATCGTCATCATCGGACTCATCAACCTCGCGGTCACTCGACGGATCGCCACGAGCGGAGGCAAGCGATGACCGCCCCAGCCCTGGTGCCCACGGCACCGACACCCGAGAGCCTGCGCCCCAAGAAGGTGCGCACCGCCGTCCGACGCCCGGGCTGGATCACCTACGGCCTCCTGGCCGCGGTCCTCGTCGGCAGCGTCTTCCCCCTCTACTGGTCGGTCCTCGTCGGGTCGTGGGACTCCAGCGTCCTGACCCGCGACCCGATGCCCTGGTTCCCCGGCGGGAACTTCTGGTTCAACGCCTCCCGCGTCCTCGACTCGATCCCGTTCTGGAAGGCCACCGGCAACTCGCTGCTGGTCTCGACCGTCACGGCATCCAGCACCGTGATCTTCTCGACGCTGGCCGGGTACTCGTTCGCCAAGCTCCGGTTCCGCGGCAAGGGCCCGCTGCTGATCTTCGTCATCGCGACGCTGGCCGTCCCGACCCAGCTCGGCGTCGTGCCGCTGTACCTGGTCATGGCCAAGCTCGGCTGGACCGGCTCGATGCTCGCGGTGATCGTCCCGGCGCTCGTCACGGCGTTCGGCGTGTTCTGGATGACGCAGTACATCGGCAGCGCTCTGCCCGACGAGCTCATCGAGGCCGCCCGCGTGGACGGCGCGTCGATGATCCGCACGTTCTGGCACGTCGGCCTGCCGGCCGCGCGCCCGGCAGCATCGATGCTGTTCCTGTTCACCTTCGTGCAGGTGTGGACGAACTTCTTCTGGCCGTTCATCATCCTGGGCCCGCAGAACCCCACGCTGCCCGTCGCCCTGCAGTCGCTGCAGGCCGCGTACTTCGTGGACTACTCGCTGGTCCTCGCGGGTGCCACGCTCGCGACGATCCCGCTGTTCATCCTCTTCCTCGGCGCGGGCCGCCAGCTCGTCTCCGGCATCATGGCGGGGGCGGTCAAGGGATGAGCCTGTACACGCCCACCGCGCCGCTCACGGCGCCGGGCCCGAACGCCACGGGGCGCGTGCAGTTCCCCGAGGGCTTCCTCTGGGGCGCCGCCACGGCGGCGTTCCAGGTCGAGGGCGCCAGCCAGGAGGACGGCCGCAAGGACTCGATCTGGGACGCGTACTGCCGCGTGCCGGGCGCCGTCCTGAACGGTGACGACGGCACGGTCGCCTGCGACCAGTACCACCGCTACCGCGAGGACGTGCGGCTGATGGCCGACCTGAACCTCGCGACGTACCGGTTCTCGACGTCCTGGGCGCGCGTGCGCCCGGACGGCGGTGCCGTCAACCCCCGAGGCCTGGACTACTACTCGCGGCTCGTGGACGAGCTCCTCGGCGCCGGTGTGATGCCGTGGCTGACGCTCTACCACTGGGACCTTCCGCAGGCCCTGGAGGACAAGGGCGGCTGGGCGAACCGCGACACGGCATACCTGTTCGAGGAGTACGCCGTCACGATGCACGAGGCCCTGGGCGACCGGGTCGGCGTGTGGACGACGCTCAACGAGCCGTGGTGCTCGGCGTTCCTCGGCTACACCGGCGGGCAGCACGCGCCGGGCCGGCGCAGCGTGCGGGACGGCCTCGCGGCCGCCCACCACCTGATGCTCGGCCACGGCCTGGCGGTCCGGGCGCTGCGCGAGCGCGCCCCGGAGGCCAGCCTGGGGATCACGCTGAACTTCGAGGTCGAGGATCCCAAGGACCCGCAGGACCCTGCCGACGTCGACGCCGCACGCCGGCTCGACGGGCAGTTCTCGCGGATCTTCGCCGACCCGATCCTCAAGGGTGCCTACCCGCTCGACGTCCTCGAGGACGTCGGCGGCCTCGGCCTGGCGGACGCGATCCACGACGGCGACCTCGAGATCATCTCGTCCCCGATCGACGCGCTCGGCGTGAACTACTACCACGGCAACCTCGTCGCGGCGACGCCCCCGGAGCGCTACCTCCAGGGCAGCGCCCCGACGACGTACCCGACG
This sequence comes from Cellulomonas sp. PhB143, assembly GCF_003752595.1. Taxonomy (GTDB): domain Bacteria; phylum Actinomycetota; class Actinomycetes; order Actinomycetales; family Cellulomonadaceae; genus Paraoerskovia. The sequence continues at coordinate 228,207 of NZ_RKIJ01000009.1, forward strand.
CGCTCGCCCTTCCCGGCGGCCGACGACGCGCACGTGCACCCGCGCGGCCTGCCGGTCACGGACATGGACTGGGAGATCCAGCCCGAGGGCCTGACCCGGCTGCTCGAGCGGCTGCACGCCGACTACACCGGTCCGCAGGGGGTCGCGCTGTACGTGACGGAGAACGGCTGCGCGTTCGACGACGTCGTCTCCCCGGACGGCTCGGTCGACGACCAGGGCCGCCTGGCGTTCTACGACGCGCACCTGCGCGCCATCAAGGACGCCATCGACGCCGGCGCCGACGTCCGCGGCTACTTCGCGTGGTCGCTCATGGACAACTTCGAGTGGACCTGGGGCTACGGCAAGCGCTTCGGCATCGTCCGGGTCGACTACGAGACCCAGGAGCGCACCGTGAAGTCCAGCGGCCGCTGGTACGCCCAGGTCGCCCGCGACAACGCCGTGCCGGCGACGGCGTAGTCGGGGAGCCTGGTCCCATGACGCAGACCATCGACTCCGGCCAGGGTCGGGGCACCGCGCACGCCGCCCCGACCCTGGACGAGGTCGCCCAGGCGGCGGGCGTCTCGCGCTCGACGGCGTCGCGCGCGATCAACGGGGGCCACCGCGTCTCGCCGGAGGCGCAGCTCGCGGTCGACGACGCCGTGGAGCGCCTCGGGTACGTCCCGAACCGCGCGGCGCGCTCGCTCGTGACGCGCCGCACCGGCTCGGTCGCGCTCGTGCTCCCCGAGCCGGACGAGCGGGTCCTCAACGACCCGTTCCTCACCGGGACGCTGCGCGGGGTGAGCTCGGCGCTCGGCACGAGCGAGCTCCAGCTCGTGCTCATCATGGCGCGCCCGGGCGACCAGGACGGTCGCATCGCGCGCTATCTCGGCGGCGGGCACGTCGACGGCGCGATCGTGGCGTCCCACCACCGCGAGGACGGCCTCGAGGAGGACCTCGCCCGCTCGGGCATGCCGTCGGTGTTCGTCGGGCGGCCGTTCGAGCCGGAGAACCACCTGTACGTGGACGTCGACAACTTCGACGGCGGGCGCCAGGCCGCGCAGCGGCTCATCGACCGCGGCTGCCGCCGGATCACGACGATCAGCGGCCCGCTCGACATGACGGCCGGGATCGACCGCCTCGACGGGTGGGCGGCCGCGCTGCGCGCCGCGGGCTTCGAGACCGACGGTGTCGAGCACGGCGACTTCACGATGGCCGCGGGCTCCGCCGCCGCGGAGCGCCTGCTCGCCCGGGTGCCCGACCTCGACGGCATCTTCGCCGCCTCCGACGCCATGGCGGCGGGCGCGGTCCGCGTGCTGCGCGAGCACGGGCTCTCGGTGCCCGACGACGTCGCGGTCGTCGGGTACGACGACCTCGGCTTCGCCGTGGCCTCCACCCCGCAGCTGACCACGGTCACCAACCCGGTCTCGGTGCTCGCGGGCGAGGCGACGATGCTGCTGCTCGACGTGCTCGCGGGGGCCGAGGCGCCCGTCGCGCCGACCGTGCTGCCCGCCGAGCTGGTGGTCCGCGCGTCGGCCTAGCGCGCCGGCCCGGTGTGCCGGCTGTCGGCGGCCCGGCGTAGCGTCGGTGCATGGACACGCTCCGGGTCACCGGCGCGCAGGTGCGTGCCTGGCGCCACCGCCGTCACGAGCTCGACCGCCCGCCGGGTGCGGCCGCGTCGGCGGAGGACGTCGCGGTCCTGGACGTCGGGGTTCAGGACACCGGGTCGGACGGCGCCGCGTGGGCCCTGGTCTGCCGCGGCGCGAGCACCGACAGCACCGACAGCACCGACAGTCCCCTGGTCCTCGCGTGGACCCTGCGCGGCGCCCCGCACGCGTACCGGCGCGCGGACGCCGCGGAGGTCGCCGTCGCGACGGCCCCGTTCTCGGAGGCGGACGCCGCGAAGCGCGTGATCAGCGCCGCCCCTGCCCTGCGCGCCGCGGGGATCGACGTGCTCGAGGCGCTGCGCACGGTCGCCGGTCTCGAGCGCGAGATCGTCCGCTCCCCCACGGTGAAGGGCGAGCTCTCGTCCCGCCTGAGCGGGCGCCTCGACGCGCCGTACGTCCGGTTCTGCGCGCCGTGCGACGCCACGCACGTGTACGAGATGCCGTTCCGGCTCGCCGCGCTGCAGGCCGGGCTCGAGCTCGAGCCCGGCACGTCGCCCCCCGTGCTGCGCCGCATCCCGGGGCTGCGGCCCCGTCCCTACGCCCGCCTCGGCGACGCGGCCGACCCCCGCCTCGACGTCGTGCGCGGGTACCTGCGGTTCTACGGCCCCGCGTCGGCCAAGGACGTCGCCGAGCACCTGGACGCACCGCTGCGCGACGTGCGTGACCGGCTGCCCCACGACGTCGTGCCCGTCGAGGTCGTCGACGTGGCCTTCCCGAAGGGCCGCCAGGAGCGGTGGGTCCTCGCGCAGGACGCGGACGGGCTCGCGGGCACGTCGCCGGACGCCGTGGCGGGCGGCCGCCGCGGCGGGGCTGCGGACGCGCAGGTCCGGCTCGTCGGCCCCTACGACCCGTACCTGCAGCTGCGCGACCGCGCGGTGCTCACCCAGGACCCCGCGCGGGCGAAGGACCTGTGGCGCACCCTCGGGCGGCCTGGCGCGGTGCTGGCCGGCGGCGACGTCGTCGGCACCTGGCGGGCGCGGAGCGCCGGGAGCGGGGCACGTCGCCGGCTGACCGTCGCCGTCGACCCGTGGTTCCCCCCGGACCGCGCGCTGCGCGGTGCGGTGGCAGAGCAGGCCGAGCGCCTCGCCGCGTTCCGCGGGACCGGGACCGTCGACGTCGAGGTCGGTGGTGCCTGACCGGGCTCAGGGAACGGCGCCGGCCTCGCGCTCGCGCCGCTCGTAGGCGTCGATCCACTCGTCGACCGACAGCCACTGCGCGAAGAGCCACTCCTCGCGCTCGCGCGCCGGCGTCGGCACCTGCGCGCGCGGCACCGTCCGGCCCGCCATCACGATGCGCTTGTCCATCGGCAGCGCCCGCCAGATGTCGCGGGCCGTCACGAGGCTCTCGAGGCCGGTGTGCGCGACGAACACGATCTCCGCCTCGGGCGCGGCGTCGAGGGCGGCCAGCACCCCGCCGAGGTGCGGGGCCATGACGTGCCGCATCGACTCGGCATAGGCGGCGAGGCGGTCGTCCCCGGCGTCGCGCAGCGCCTGGACCCGTCGCGCCTGGCGGCGCGGGGTGACGTTCCCGCCCTCGGGGAAGATGAGCAGGGCGTCGTCGTCGTCCATCCCGACCGCCAGGTCGCCGACGGCGGCGCTGCCGCCGGGCGCGCCGGGGCGGCGCCGGGAGTGGGGCGTGATGAAGCGCGTCGGGATGCGGTTGAGCAGCACGTCGATGGCCGGGTCCCACTGCATGCTGTCCTTGAGGACGATGCGCGGCTCGCGCGCGAACCGGTTGAGGAGCGCGTCGACCAGGACGAACGAGTCCCCCGGGCCGGCGTGCCGGCTGACCACGACGACGGGCCGGCCGGCCAGCGGTGCGAGCGCCTCGGCCCCCTCGACGTCGATCGTCAGGCGCAGGGTCCAGCGCACCTGCCAGAAGAACGCGGTGATCATCCGGCGCGCGAGCGCGTAGTGGGCACGCTGGAACGCGGGCCGGTGGATCGCCCACCCGAACCCGGAGGCCACCCAGAGCGCGAACAGCGCCACCAGGGCCGCGGCGTCCCAGAGCACGTAGAAGCTCGCCATCCACAGCACGCGCGTCAGGCGCAGGCGCCCGGGCAGCGCCCAGCTGACGATGCCGAGCACGAGCAGGGCGAGCATCGCCGTCGTCGGCACGAGCAGCACCGCGAGGAGCACGACCAGGGGGCCCAGCACCAGCCGGCGCACCCAGCGCGGAGGAAGTCGCCGCACGGCCCGCGCCTCAGGCCTCGTCGTGCAGGTAGCCGACCGCCGCGGCGTACGCGACGTCGATGCGCGCCTGCGTCGCGTCGAGGCGCCGGTACGCGCCGCGCTTCTCGTCGCCCGGCGCCGGGCCGCCGCTGGGCAGCACGTGCAGGACGACGCCGTCGGGCAGGTCCGCGCGCTCGCGCGCGAAGCGGTGCCGGCGGGCGACCTCGAAGCTGACGCGCGCGACGTCCACCGGGTTCTCGGGCGCGGTCAGCGGCTCCTCGATCCGCCCGACCTGCAGCACGTAGATCTCGGTGGCCCCGCGGCGCACGGCCTCGCCGAGCGGGATGGAGTTGACCATGCCGCCGTCGATGTAGTGCTCGCCGTCGATCTCGGTCGGCGGGAGCGCGCCGGGCACGGACGCCGACGCGAGCACCGCCTCGACGAGCGGCCCGGAGTCGAACCAGTGCTCGGCCGCCCGCTCGATGCTCGCGGCCGAGACGACCAGGGGCACCTCGAGGTCCTCGAACCGGGTGCCGGCGCCCACGGCACCGGCGATCAGCGCCCGCAGGGACTCCGGGTCGTTGAGGTGGGTGCGCGACGCGGCCAGGCGGCGCACCTGGCGCAGCCACGACTCGCCGTAGATCTTCGCGGCGGTCGGCGACGCCCACGCCTGGGCCAGCCGGCCGATCACCGCGGGCGTCGGGTCCTGGGCGAGCGCAGCCCCGTTGATCGCGCCGATCGACGTGCCGACGACGAGGCCGGGCCGGATCCCGGCCTCGAGGAGCGCGCGCAGCATGCCGATCTGCACGGCGCCGCGCACGCCGCCACCACCGAGGACGAAGGCCGTGGTCATGGCGCCGATGCTCTCACGATCCGCCGGCCCGCTCTCGGGCTCGGGACCCGCTCAGCCCATCACGTGGCCGTAGCGGTGCAGCGTGCGGCTCACCGCCTGCTCGCGCACCATCGTCAGCAGCTCCCGGCGCCCGGAGGCGAGCACCGGCCCGTCGAGCACCGTGACCTCGCCGACCCGCCCGGCCGCCGCGGCCCGCAGCCCCGCCGCGGCGCCCACGACCCGCACCCAGCCCGTGACCCGGCCGTCGGCGACCGCGGCGGCGAAGTCCGCGTCCGGGACCGACCCGGGGCCCTCCGACCGGCTCACCTCGACGGTGACGCCGGCCCGGCGGGCCGCGGCGAGCACCCGCGCGACCTCGACGGGCCGCGCGCCGCGCCCGACGCGCAGCGTGACCGCGTCGAGGGGGCGGTACCGGAAGACGTTCGCCTCGGCGGCCAGCCCCGACGGGTCGTGCTCGACGCCGAGCTCCTGCGCCCAGGCCCGTGCGTCGTCGGCCTCGGCCCGGGCGAGCCACCCCTCGGGCTCCGCCTCCCGGTCGGGGACGCCCGCGGCGTCGGCCCACGAGCCCAGCCCGGCGACGTAGTTGGGGCCGCCCGCCTTGGCGCCGGGACCCACGGACGAGGCCTTCCAGCCGCCGAAGGACTGGCGCTGCACGATCGCCCCCGTGATGTGCCGGTTGACGTAGGCGTTGCCGACCTCCACGCGGTCCAGCCAGCGCTCGACCTCCGCGTCGTCGAGGCTGTGAATCCCGCCCGTGAGCCCGAACGCGACGGCGTTCTGCAGGCCGATCGCCTCGTCGAGGCTCGCCGCCCTCATCAGGCCCAGCACGGGGCCGAACACCTCCGTCGTGTGGAAGGGCGACCCGGGGGCGACGCCCGCCTTGAGCCCCGGCGACCAGAGCCGGCCCTCGGCGTCCAGGCGCGCGGGCCGCACGAGCCACTCCTCCCCCGGCTCGAGCACCGTCAGCGCGCGCAGCAGCTTGCCCGACGCCGGCTCCGTCAGCGGGTTCATCGTCACGCCGAGGTCCGTGGGCGCACCGACCCGCAGGGAACGGACGGCGTCGGTCAGCTGGGTGCGCACGCGCCGGCCCGTGCGGGTCCGCGGGTCGCCGGCAGCGCCGACGAGGATCGCGAGCGACGCGGCCGAGCACTTCTGCCCCGCGTGACCGAACGCCGAGCGGACCAGGTCGGCGACCGCGAGGTCGATGTCCGCGGCGGGGGTCACGACGAGCGCGTTCTTCCCGGAGGTCTCGGCGAACAGGGGCCGCTCGGGCACCCACCCGGCGAACGCCTGCGCCGTCTCGAGCGCGCCGGTGAGGATCACGCGCGACACGCCGTCGTGCGTGACGAGGTGCCTGCCGAGGTCGCCGTCGGGGACCCGCGCGTACTGCACGAGGTCGCGGGCGAGGTCCTCGTCGAAGCCCGCAGCACCGACGCCCGCCGCGTCGAGCAGGCCCGCGCGGATCGCGGCGACCGCGACCTCCAGGCACCGCGGCGTCGGGGGCGCGGGCTTGGCGACGACCGGCGAGCCGGCGGCGAGCGCCGCGAGGATCCCGCCGACGGGGATCGCGACCGGGAAGTTCCAGGGCGGCGTGACCAGGGTGACGCCCGACGGCGAGAAGGTGGCGTCCTCGACCTCCTCGAGCTGCTCCGCGCAGAGCGCGTAGTAGCGCGCGAAGTCGACGGCCTCGCTCACCTCGGGGTCGGCCTCCCCGATCGTCTTTCCCGGCTCGTGCACCATCGCGGTCACCAGGTCGGTGCGCGCCTCCTCGAGGCGGCGGGCCACCGCCCGCAGCGCGGCTGCCCGTGCCGCGGGCGCGACCCGGGACCAGGTCGCGGCGGCCCGGCCGGCGCGGGCGACGACGTCGTCCACCTCGGCCGTGCTCGTGACCTCCGACGCCACCACCGGCCGGTACCCCTCGCCCGCCGCGACGCGGCGGGCCCACGCCCGGTGCTCCGCGACGGCCGGGTCGGTGTCCGCGGCGTTCTCGAAGCCGGCGTCGACGAACGCGGCGTCGATCACCGCGCCCGGCGCGGACCGCGGCCGCCGGCGCGGGGTCACCGCGTCGGCCGGGAAGTCGACGCCGAGCGCCACCGAGGCGCGGAACGCGGCCTCCTGCCGGTCCATGGGGCTCTGCCGGTGCGTCGGGTCCTGCCGGTCCATGGACTCGTGCTGCTCGTCCGCGAACATGGCGTGCAGGAAGTTCTGCTCGGCGGAGTTCTCCTCGAGCCGGCGCACGAGGTAGGAGACCGCGACGTCGAAGTCCTGGTCGGCGACGGCGGGCGTGTACAGGACGACGGTGCCGCCGTCCTTCGCGACCTCGTCGCGCACGGCGCGGGACTCCGCGGGGGCCATGCCCTGCAGCATCTCGACGTCCAGGCCCGCGCTGACGCCGCGCGCCCGCCCGAGCAGCACGGCGAGCGCCACGTGGAAGAGGTTGTGGCTCGCGACGCCGAGGCGCACCACCTCGGAGCGCCCCGGGCGCAGGGCGTGGTCGACGAGCCGGACGTAGTTGGCGTCCACGTCCGCCTTGGTCGGGTAGGGCGCCGGCGTCCAGCCGTGCAGCTCGGCCTCGACGTGCTCCATCGCGAGGTTGGCGCCCTTGACGAGCCGGACCTTGATGGGCGCGCCGCCCGCGGCGACGCGCTCGCGGGCGAACTCGGTGAGACCGTCCAGGGCGCCCAGCGCGTCCGGCAGGTAGGCCTGCAGGACGATCCCGGCCTCGAGGTCGCGCAGCTCGTCGCGGTCCAGGACCGCGCGGAAGACGGCCGTGGTCAGGGCGAGGTCCTTGTACTCCTCCATGTCGAGGTTGACGAACACCCCGTGCTCGCGCGCCGCCCGGTACAGCGGCAGGAGGCGCTCGACGACGCGGTCGCGCGAGCCCTCGAGGTCCCACGGCACGAGCTGGGAGACCACCGAGGAGACCTTCACGGAGACGTAGTCGACGTCGGGGCGCTCCACGAGCGCGATCGTGCGGCGCAGGCGCGCGGTCGCCTCGTCCTCGCCCAGGACCGCCTCGCCGAGCAGGTTCACGTTGAGCCGGTACCGCTGCGCGCGGGTGCGGGCGAGGTGGGCGCCGAGGCCGGGACCGGCGTCGGCGACGAGGTGACCGACGAGCTGGCGCAGGCGCGTGCGCGCGGCGGGCACGACGACCCGGGGCAGCGCGGGGGCGACGAGCGCGCCCGCGCGCAGCAGCAGCCGGTCGACCGGGCCGAGGAACCCCTGCGCGTCGCCCGCCAGGCCGCCGAGGCGGCGCAGCTCGCGGGCGGCGACGTGCACGTCGTGCGGGCGGGCGACGTCGTCGACGAACCGGACGGCGAGCTCCAGGCCGCGCGGGTCGGAGACCAGCGCCCCGAGGCGGCCGGCGGTGGCCTGCTCGGCGGCGTCCTGGTCGGCCTCCGCCGCCGCGATCCAGGTGCGGGCGAGGGCCACGGCGTCGTCGGCCAGCGCGGCAGGGTCGCAGGGGCGGGCGGGACCGACGGGCTCCGCGAGGGGTGCCGACGGGACGGGGGACGATGTGTGCGCCATCACACCACTGTGCTCCGCGCGCGGGCGTGCTGTCTTGTACGAACCGGGGTGGGATGGGCCCCGTGCCCGACAACCCGACCGACCTGCCGCTGAGCCCCGTCATGGTCGCCCTGATGGACGAGCTCGCCCAGACGATGTTCTGCGCCAAGGACCTCGCGGGCCGGTACGTCGCGGTCAACCGGGTCTTCGTCATGCGGACCAGCGCCCGCTCGCGCCGCGACGTCCTCGGGCGGACGGCGGCCGACCTGTTCGTCCCCCAGCTCGCCGAGCGCTACGCCCAGCAGGACGCCGAGGTGCTGCGCACCGGGCGCCCGCTGCGCAACGAGCTCGAGCTGATCCGCCGCCTGGGCGGCACCCCGGGCTGGTTCCTCACCTCGAAGCTCCCGGTGCACGACGACGCGGGTCGCCTGTGCGGGATCGTGTCCGTCTCCCAGGACCTGCACGAGTCGGACGCCGACGACGCGACCATGGACTCGATGGCGCGGCTCGTCGCCGCCGTCGAGGAGCGGCTGACGGAACCTCTCGCGGCCGCCGACCTCGCGGTCCTCGCAGGGTGCAGCGTCGACGTCCTCGACCGGCGCGTGCGGCGCGTCTTCTCCCTCACCCCGCGCCAGCTCGTGCTGCGCGCCCGCGTGGACCGCGCCACGGCGCTGCTGACGGGCGGCGATCTGCCGCTGGCCGACGTCGCGGCCGCGGCGGGGTTCTACGACCAGCCGTCCTTCACCCGGACGTTCGCGCGCCTGACCGGCGAGACGCCGGCGTCGTACCGGCGCCGGGCGCGCGCCCGGTCCCGCTGGGACGCGCGAACACCAGCCGCCGCTGCACCGACCAGCCGACGAGGAAGAGCACCAGGTCGGTGAGCACCTTCGCGGGCAGCACGGGCGCGCCCATCGCCGCGAAGCCGCGCAGGAGCACGTACCCGGCGGCGACCAGGACGACGGCGAGGCACGCGTAGCGCAGCGCCTCGCGCCGGGTGTGGCGGCGGTCGGTCGCGCGGAACACGACCAGCTTGTTCGCCAGGAAGTTCGCCGAGCCGCTCACCACGCGCGCGCCGACGAGGGCGAGCAGCAGCGACCCCGTCCACGACTGCAGCAGGACGAGGAGGGCCAGCTCGAGCGCGAACGACGCCGACCCGGTCGCCGCGAACCGCAGCACCGGCGCCAGCACCCGCAGGGAGTCGACGACGGGGCGGAAGTGCGAGGACGCGTTCTGCTCGAGGTAGACCGTCTCGACCGGCAGCTCGACGACGGCGTGGCCCGCGCCCCGCGCGCGCAGCAGCACCGCGAGCTCGTACTCGAACCGCTCCCCCGGCACGCTGAGCAGCCAGGGGAGCATCGCGAGCGGGTACGCGCGCAGCCCGGTCTGCGTGTCGTGCAGCGGCAGGCCGGTGACGAGCCGGAAGGCGCCGCGCGCGACGGCGTTGCCCAGGCGGCTGCGCAGCGGCACCCGCCCGGTGAACCGCCGGCCGCCGAGCACCATGCCACCCGCCGCCCCGGCGCCCGCCGCGCCGGCCCGCTCCGCGACCCGCAGGACGTCGCGGACCGTGTGCTGGCCGTCGCAGTCGGCGCACACGACGACCTCCTGGGCGTCGCGCCCGGCGCCCTCGAGGAGGTGCCGGAACCCGAGCCGGAGCGCGTGCCCCTTGCCGTGGTTGACGGCCCCGCCGTCGGCCGCGTCGACCACGACCGTCGCCCCCAGGGCCGCGACGTCGTCGAGCACCGGCGCGTACGCGGGCCCGGAGCCGTCGTCGACCACCACGACCCGCGCGCGGGGCGCGGACCGCGCGAGCTCCGCGACCAGGGCGGTCAGGCGCCCGTCCGGCTCGTAGGCGGGGACGAGGACGATCACGACGACGCCCCGGCGGCGGCCCTGCGGGCGTCGGCGACGTAGAGGATGTCCGACGTCCCGCGCTCCTGGCCCCGGCCGAGCGGGTCGTTGACGAGCGCGCCGTCGAAGTACATGGTCGACGAGCCGCCGCCGTCGATGTTGTAGGCGGTCGTGGCGCCGAGCCCCTGCATGATCGTGGCGAGCCCGGTCATCGTGACGCCCGCGCTGTACCCGGGGCTGCGGCCGTCGACCACGACCAGGACCAGGTGGTTCTCGTCCACCACCCCGATCGCGGTGCGCGGCTGGGCGCCCTGGATGGAGTGGTTGCCGACGTTGGTGTCGACCTCGACGTCGTCGATCCCGGCGGGGACCTCGCCGTCCTCGAGGATCGCGGGGCCGAAGGACAGGGTGTTCCAGACGCCGTCGTCCACCAGCGTCTGCGCGTCGGTCGCGGTCTCGTCGTAGACCTCGACGTGGCCGTCGCGGTAGAACGCCAGCCCCTCGCGGGCCCCCTCGTCGCGGAAGACGACACCGTCCCGGATGACGATGCCCGTGTCGCGGAAGCCGTAGTAGTCGCCGTTGATCGCCAGGATCGCGTCGTTGTCCGCCGCGATGTCGGAGGTGTCCTCGACGATGTTGGTGCCGAACTCGTCCTGCGCGAAGGCCGAGCGCAGCGTCGTGGCGTCGTCGAGGACGACGTCGGCGACGTAGTAGGTGACCGTGTCGTCGCCCGAGCCCTCGGTCACCGTGTCGATCGAGATGCTCGTGCCGCCGGACGTGTAGGAGGTGTCCGTGACGGCCGTGTCGTCGTCCCCGGAGGTGGCGGTGTCCCCGGAGGCGGCGGCGCCGGAGGCCCCGGAGGCGGCGGCGACGTACGAGCTCACGTCCCCGATCTCGACGTGGTCCACCACGAACCGGTCGAGCGCCCACGCCGACGTCCCGCCGACGACGAGCGCGAGCGACGCACCCCCGGCGACCCACGCGCGGCGGCGCCGTCGTCGGCGGTGCCGGTGCTGCTGGTCCTCGTGCTGGCTCTGGCGGTGGGTCCGGGTCTGGGTCTCACGGCTGTCGGTCGTCATGCCTCGTGTCTACGGACCGCGCCCACGCGCCCGGTCAGCCCGCGCTGGGTCCCGGCTGTGACCTGCAGAGGCTGTGACCTGCGCAGCCGCCGCGTACGGTGGCCCGATGACGCCTCCCGACGCGCACCCCGTGCCCTCAGCGACACTGCCCGGCGGCGAGATGCCGCTGCTGGGCCTCGGTACCTGGCAGGCCGAGGGCGACGACTGCTACCGCGCCGTCTCGACCGCGCTCGAGGCCGGTTACCGGCACGTCGACACCGCGACGGGCTACGGCAACGAGGAGCAGGTCGGGCGCGCGCTGCGCGAGTCCGGGCTGGCCCGCGACGAGGTCTTCGTGACGACCAAGCTGCCCCCGGAGGCCGAGGGCAAGGAGGCCGAGACGCTCGCGCGCTCGCTCGAGGCGCTCGGCACCGACCACCTCGACCTGTGGCTCGTGCACTGGCCGCCCGGAGGCGTGGCAGCTCCGTGGGTCTGGGCCCGCCTCGTCGAGGCCCGCAACGAGGGGTACGTCCGCTCGGTCGGCGTCAGCAACTACTCGGTCGAGCAGGTGGACGTCCTCTCCGAGCAGGTCGGCGAGACCCCCGCGGTCGACCAGATCCCCTGGAGCCCGGCCGACCACGACCCGAGGCTCGCGCACGAGCTCGCGCGTCGCGGCGTCGTCCTCGAGGGGTACAGCCCGTTCAAGCGCACCGACCTCGACGCGCCGGTGCTGCGCGAGGTCGCCGCGACGCACGGCGTGAGCCCCGCCCAGGTCGTGGTGCGCTGGCACCTGGACCACGGGTACGTCGTCATCCCCAAGTCGGTGACGCCCGGGCGGATCCGCACGAACCTCGACGTCACGGGCTTCGCGCTCGACGACGCCGAGCTCGCCCGGATCGACGCGCTCGGCGGCTGAGGCGCCCGGCCAGTACCGGCCGGCCGGGGTACGTTGATCGCTCAGCGGCGCCGCTGACCCGCGGCGCCCCGACGACCTCGTACCCCGGAGGGCCCGTGTCCACAGAGGCGGCCGCACGGCCGACGCCACCGTCCACCCCCGCACCGTCCACCCCCGACCCGCACCCGGGCACCGACCGCGACCGGCCGTCCCCGCACGGCCCGCTCGGCACGGCGCTCGCCCAGCTGGCCGGCGCGGTGGACATGCTCGGCCTCGACGAGGGCACCCACGAGATGCTGGCGACGCCGCGGCGCGAGGTGCACGTCGCGGTCCCGCTGCGCCGGGACGACGGCACCTCCGTGCTGTTCCGCGGGTACCGCGTGCAGCACAACGTCTCGCGCGGTCCCGGCAAGGGCGGCCTGCGCTACCACCCGAGCGTGGACATCGACGAGGTGCGGGCGCTGGCCATGTGGATGACCTGGAAGTGCGCGGTCGTCGACCTGCCCTACGGCGGCGCCAAGGGCGGGGTGACCATCGACCCGCGCGAGCACTCCGAGCGCGAGCTCGAGCGTGTCACGCGCCGCTACACCAGCGAGATCAAGCCGATCATCGGTCCCGAGCGCGACGTGATGGCCCCCGACATGGGCACCAACGAGCAGACCATGGCCTGGGTCATGGACACCTACTCCGTCAGCGAGGGCTACACCATCCCGGGCGTCGTGACCGGCAAGCCCATCGCGGTCGGGGGCTCGCTGGGCCGCGCGACGGCGACCTCCCGCGGCGTCGTGCACACGGCCAAGGCCGCCCTGAACGAGGCGGGGGTCGACGTCGTCGGCGCGAGCATCGCCATCCAGGGCTTCGGCAAGGTCGGCTCGCACGCCGCGGCGATCTTCGCCGAGGAGGGCGCCCGGGTCGTCGCGGTGAGCGACCAGTACGGCGGCGTCGTGAACCGGGACGGTCTCGACGTCGACGCGCTGTTCACCCACGTCGCCGCGACCGGGACCGTGGTCGGCTTCGAGGAGGCCGACGAGATCAGCAACCACGGGCTCCTGGGGCTGGAGGTCGACGTCCTGGTGCCCGCCGCCGTCGAGGGCGTGCTCGACGAGATCACCGCCCAGCAGGTGCGCGCGCGGTTCGTGGTCGAGGGCGCCAACGGGCCGACGACGGGCGAGGGCGACACGATCCTCGCCAAGAACGGCGTCGTCGTCGTGCCCGACGTGCTCGCGAACGCGGGCGGCGTCGTCGTCTCCTACTTCGAGTGGGTCCAGGCCAACCAGGCGTACTGGTGGACGGAGCCGGAGATCTCCGAGCGGCTCGAGCACCGGATGCACTCCGCCTACGCGGACGTCTCGGCCCTCGCCCGGCGCGAGGACGTCTCGCTGCGCGACGCCGCCCTCGCCATCGGCGTCCAGCGGGTGGCCGAGGCCCACGAGATCCGCGGGCTGTACCCCTGACCCTGCCCCTCCCCCATGCCCCTCCCCCATGCCCCTCCCCGGCGCCGAGCACGGGGTTACCGCCGGATCGAGCGACGCGATCCGGCGGTAACCGCGTGCTCGCAAGGCGGGAACGCCGGGGTCGGCGGGGCGGTCCGGGTGACGCTCCCGACATGATCCGCGAGCACGCCCTGCTGTCCGTCCGCCCCGGCTCGGAGGCCGAGTTCGAGTCCGCCTTCGCGACCGCGCGGCCGCTGATCGAGTCCCGGCCGGGCTTCCTCCGGCTCAGCCTGTCGCGCGGCGTGGAGTCATGGTCGACGTACCTGCTCCTCGTCGAGTGGGACTCCGTCGAGGCACACGAGCAGGGGTTCCGCCGCTCGGCGGAGTTCGCGCGCTGGCGTGAGCTGCTCCACCACTTCTATGAGCCGATGCCGGTGGTCGAACACTTCGCGCCGGTCGCGACCTCGGACTGACGCCACCGCTCCCCCGGCCGAGCCGCCCCCTGCCGAGCACGCCACCTGTATCGTTCCAGGCCACGGGATCGACACCGATGACGTGTTCGGCGCTGGGCCGTGCTGGGCCGGGCCGTCAGTGGCCGCGCACCTCGCGGGGGCGGCCCAGCCACGCGACGAAGGGCGCCACGAGCGCGACCGCCGCGGCGATCGCGGCCGCGACCGCGACGGTCTCGTCGACCAGCGGCCCGCCGAACCGGCCCGCCGAGATCCAGCCGAGGCCCCAGGCCATCGCGAGGCCGATGCTGATCGCGACCACCGGGCGCGGCGCGGCGAACACCGCGTAGGCCACGGACAGCACGGCGCCGGCGGCGACCACGACCACGCCCCACGCGCTCGCGCCCAGGCCGAGCTCCCCGACGTCGGACGCCGTGGGCGCCGCGGCGACGTCCGCGAGCGTCGCGACGCTCACCCAGCCGAGATAGAGGCCCGTGGTCACGTCCGTCACGGCGGCCTCCACGACGCCCGACGCCGGGATGCGGACCAGCCGCACGAGGACCACGGCGAGCACCGCCACCAGCGCGCCGATCACGACGACGCTGGCCCAGAGCCACCCGGCCTGGACCACGCCGATCCATGCGGCGTTGAGCAGCATCGACGCGAGCACCCACCAGGACACGGCCCGCAGCCGTGGGTTCGCGCCCTGCGCGGGCAGCACCTGGTAGACGGCGAAGGCCACGAGGCCGAGGTAGACCACCGACCAGATGCTGAACGCCGGGCCGTCCGGGGCGACGGGCGTCGCGGTCGCGGACAGCGCCCCGTCGGCGGCGTCCTGGATCGCGGTGCCGCCGAAGGCGCCCGAGCCCCACGCCGCGCCGGCGACCGCGAGCAGGGCGCCGACGAGCACGATCCCCTGGCGGACGCGGTCCCGCGTGGTCACGGCAGTCTCGGGCGGCAGGTCGCTGGCCGCGTCCCCGCTGTTCATGGCTGCACTGGTCATGCACCCACTGTGCCAAGTCCCGCGGGCCGCGGCATGCGGGACCGGTCGGGCTGCCGGCATGTCGCCGGTCAGGCCAGAGGCTGGCGGTCCGCCCAGGCGGCCAGGCTCGTGCGCGGCCCCGTGAAGAAGGGGACCTCCTCGCGCACGTGGCGGCGCGCCTCGGTCGCCCGGAGGTCACGCATGAGGTCGACGATGCGGTGCAGCTCGTCCGCCTCGAAGGCGAGGATCCACTCGTAGTCGCCGAGCGCGAACGCCGAGACGGTGTTGGCGCGCACGTCCTTGTAGTCCTTGGCGGCGAGCCCGTGGTCGCGCAGCATCGTGCGGCGCTCCGACTCCGGCAGCAGGTACCAGTCGTAGGAGCGCACGAACGGGTAGACGCACACGTAGTCGCGCGGGGCCTCGCCCGCGAGGAAGGCGGGCACGTGGGCGCGGTTGAACTCCGCCTGCCGGTGCAGCGCCGCCACGGACCACACGGGCTCGAGGCCGCGGCCCAGCGACGAGGCACGCAGCCTCTGGTAGGCACCCTGCACCGCCTCGATCGAGGAGCCGTGGGTCCACAGCAGCAGGTCCGCGTCCGAGCGCAGGCCGCCGACGTCGTACCAGCCGCGCCGCACGAGCTCCGCGTCCGTCGACGCCGGGTCGACGCCGTCCTCCGGGCCGCCGCCGACGGCGCGCTCGGCCGCGGCGACGAGGTCCGCGCGCTCGCCGTCGTCCTCCGGGAGGGTCTCCGAGAGCGAGAACGCCGACCACATCGTGTAGCGGATCGTCGCGTGGATCGAGGTGGTGTCGACGGCCTCGCCCGTGTCGCCGTGGACGTGGTGCTCGCTCATGGGTTCCCTCTCGTCGGTGGTGCGTGGGGCCGGGCGGCGGCGGTCAGGCGGAGACGTCGGCCCCGCACAGCGCGGGGACGTCGCTCGGCTCGCCGTCGCGGCGCAGGCAGCAGCCGGGGGCGCAGACCGAGCGGAACGCCGGCAGGCCGCCGACGGTCGCCTCGTCGACCTCCTCGCCGCGGGCCAGGGCGGCGCGCTCGAGGACGAGGTCGACGAGCCCGCGGACGAACGGCTCGCGGGTGCCGACCGTGCCGGCGCGCACCGCGGTCATGCCGAGCCGCGCCGCGGTCTGGATGGCCTCGGTGTCGAGGTCGTAGGCGACCTCCATGTGGTCGGAGACGAACCCGATCGGCGAGAGGACGACGTCGCGCAGGCCCTCGCCGGCGCGCTCCTCGAGGAGGTCGTTGACGTCGGGCTCGAGCCACGGCTGGCTCGGCGGGCCGGAGCGCGAGCAGTAGGCGAGCTCCCAGCCGACGTCGTGCCCGAGCCGCTCGCCGACCCGCGCGGCGACCAGGGCGGCGAGGTCGAGGTGCTGGGCCGAGTAGCTGGCGCCGGAGACCTTCGAGGCCGCCTCCATGGTGTCCGGGATCGAGTGGGTCACGAAGACCAGGCGCGCCGCCCGGGGGTCGCCGCCCTTCTCGGCGAGGGCCTCGAAGCCCTCGACGACGGCGTCGGTGTTCGCCTCGGCGAAGCCGGGGTGGTTGAAGTAGGAGCGCACCTTGTCGAACCGGACCGTCGTCGAGCCGCCCGGGCCGGTGCGGTCCAGCTTGCCCATCCCGTCCAGCACCACCGCGAGGTCCTCGCGGTACTGGCGGCAGCCCGAGTAGGACGAGTAGGCGCTGGTCACGAGGGCGACGGCGCGCTGGGCGCCGAGGGCCTCCAGCTCGCCGACCGCGTCGGCCGTGTACGGGGCCCAGTTGCGGTTGCCCCAGACCACGGGCAGGTCGATGCCGCGCCGGGCGAGCTCCGCCTCGAGCGCCGCCTTGAGCGCGAGGTTCTGCTCGTTGATCGGGCTCTTGCCCCCGAACCCGTAGTAGTGCTCGCCGACCTCCTCGAGCCGGGCGTCGGGGATGCCCTTGCCTGCGGTCACGTTGCGGAGGAAGGGGACGACGTCGGCCGGCTCGTTCGGGCCGCCGAACGAGTAGAGCAGGAGCGCGTCGTACGGGAGGACGGGTGCTGAGGGAGTCAGGCCGGGCATGGTCCCATCCTCCCCCACCGCGGGTGCGCGCGGGGGCCGGATCCGCCCGGATCCGGGGCTCGCGGGTGTGACGTCGACCCGACGCGCCGTCAGATCCCCCGCCGGGACGCGACGCCCCGCCCTCCGCCGAGATGTCGAATTCCGCCCCGGATTCGTCGAATCCTGGGGCGGAATTCGACATCTCGGCGGACGGGTCCTTCCGGGGGCGGGGGCGTCAGGAGCGGGCGCAGGGGATCCCGTTCAGGGTGAAGGCGTCGGGCACGTCGACGCGAGAACCGTTCGTCGTGCCCACATACCCGAACGTCACGCTGCGACCCGGCGCCACGACCCTGTTCCACCCCAGGTCGGACGCGGTCACGAGCGGCCCGTCCTGGACGGACGCCGCGCCCCACGCACGCCCGGCGCTCTGGCCGGAGCCCAGGTGCCAGCGCAGGTCCCAGCCGTCGACCGGCGTCGTGCCCGTGTTCTTCAACGTGACCGTCGCGACGTAGCCGCCGTGCCAGACGCCGGAGGCCGTGGCGCGCACGGTGCACGTCGACGGCAGCGGCTGCGTGACGCCGAGGTTCCCGCCGTCGTCGATCATCGTGCCCCAGAAGTGGAACCGGTTGCCGTCGTCCATCGTCGGGTTGCCCGAGACCACCACGTTCTTCAGGTGGTGGTTCCCGCCGACGCGGAACGCGAGGCCGTAGGAGCCCGTGTCCGTGATCGTCGTATCGCGGACGGTCAGCTCGTTGACCCACTTCGACCCGCTGACGAGGATCCCCTCGTACGTCGAGTCGAGGATCCGGTTGTCCGACAGCACTACGGGCGTCGTGATGTGCGAGGTGTCGGCGAACACCCAGACCGCCCCGAACGACGTGCTCCAGTTCGGCTCCCAGCCGCCCGTGCGCACCAGGGTGTTGCCGTCCACGACGGTGGTGCCGGAGAACGGCACCGGGTTGAACCGCGTGCTCACCGCGACGCCCGCCGCCGCGGTGAGCGTGTCGCTCACCGCGTTGTCGGTCACCGCGTTCGAGTCGCCGCCGTAGATCGCGAGGCCGTTGCCGAGCAGCGGCACCTGGACCGTGTCGTGGGCGAAGACGCTGCGCGTCACCGCGCCGCCCGCCGACCACATCGCCATCGCGTCGTCCCCGGTGTTGCGCACCACGCTGTGCTCGACGCGGCTGTCGCTCACCGACCCGTGCAGGTGCACACCGTCGGCGTACGTGTCGCGCACGCGCAGGCCCAGGGCGTAGAGCCCGTCGGTACCGGCGTCCGCCCACAGCCCCACCTTGGTGTGCTCGACCCACACGTCCTGGACGAGCGACCCGGCACCGAAGCTGCCCTCGAGGGCCGCGTCGGTGTGCCCGTCGTCGCGGTGGTCCACGTCGCCGTCGATCATCAGGTCGGCGACCGTCACCCCGCTCCCCTGCGCGTAGATCCCGCCCTTGCCGTCGGTGCCCTCGAGGACGGAGTACCAAGGACCCGCACCGCGGACCGTCACCGCGTGGACACGCACGCGCGCGGACAGCGTGAAGCGCCCCTCCGGCACCCAGACGCCGGTCCCGGCCTCCGTCGCCGCGTCGACCGCGGCCTGGACCGCGGCCGTGTCGTCGGTGCCGTCGTCGGGCGTCGCCCCGAAGCCCGTGACGTCGAGGAAACCGTCGGGCGCGGCCAGGGCGCGGGGCACGAGCTCGGTGTCCACCAGGTCCACCGTGTAGTCGAGGTCCGCGGAGGCCTTGTCCTTCTGCAGCCGCAGCGTCGTGCCGGCCGGCAGCGTCGGGAACCGCACGCGCGACTCGTCGAAGTAGCGCTGCGGGCTGCCGCCCGACGGGTCGTTGTCGTACGGGTAGCCGCCGTAGACCCACGAGTGCTCGCTCGAGACGGGGACGTCCGCGACCTTCTTCTTCCCGGCGTACACACCGAGGGAACCGATCTGCCCCGCGCCGTCGGCGGTGTCGGGGATCGACGCGCGCAGCACCAGCGAGCTGGTCGGCTCCGTGAGCCGCCACTCGACGTGGTCGCCCGCGTCGGCGAGCCGCACCGCCTGACGCCCCGACGCCTCGGCCGCGACATCGTGGAACGCGCGGCTCGGCGCGAGGATCTCGCCGTTCGTCAGACCCTGCTCCGCCTCGTGCTCGATGTACGGGACCGTCGCGCCGGTCTCCGCGAACGCCGTGCCCCGCTGCAGCACGACCCGGTCGAGGACGAGCGCACCGTCGTGCGCCGTCCCGGTCGCCCGCAGCTCGACGCTGCCGACGCCCGCGCGCAGGGTGACGGGCACGCCCACCTCGGCCCACCCGCGGGTCGCGGGCAGCGCGAGCCGCCCGAGCGCGGCACCGTCGGCGCCGAGCACGAGCGAGGCGTCGGCTCCGTCGTTGCGGTAGCGGACCGTGGCCGTCTGCGTGCCGGACTTCGTCGCATCCACCGCGACGACGGCGCGGGCGCGCTCCGCGGACAGGTCCACCCCGTCCTCGGTCACGACGGCGCCGTTCGCGTGGAAGGCGTCCTCGGCCTCGTAGGTCTGGCCCTGGCGCGCGTGCGTGGACCGGAGGATGTTCGTGACACCGTCCCACCGCGTGTCCGGCCCGGTGCCCTGCTGGTCGCCGGGGTCGGTCTGCCCGCCGCCCGGCGTCGTGAGGTCGCCCACGGTCGTCAGGGCGACGGCGTCGATGTTGACGTTGCCCGTGTCGTCGTCGTCGAACCGGTAGGTCACCTGCTGCTCGCCCGCGTCGAGGTCCACGACCTCCTGGTGGACGAACCAGAAGCTCCAGCCCGCGCCGACGTCGGACGGCAGCTCGATCTGCCGGTCCTCGCCGCCCGCGACCTGCGAGAGCGTCATCGTCGAGCCCAGGCCGTTCGCGTACCGGACGTTCAGCCCGTACTCGCCGGCGACCGGGACGTCGAGGTCGAAGGTGATCGACGCCGTCCCCGTGTTGTCGATGACGAACCCGTCGACGAACCCGCTGCCCGAGTAGCCGAGGTGGTCCGCGTTGACCCCCGCACCCCCCGCGAGGGCGGCGTCCTCCGCCTCGAGGGCGACGGGCAGCCCCGGGGTGTCGCCGGGCACGGCGGCTGCGGGCACGGCGGCTGCGGGCACGGCGGCTGCGGGCACGGCGGCGCCGCCCGCCCCCAGGGTGAGGGCCGCCGCCAGGCAGGCGGTTCTCCTGATGGTCGGTCGCATGCGGTGATCTCCTTTGATCCGGAACGCGGGGGCGGGTCGGGCGGGACGGGTCAGCCCTTGACCGCGCCGCCCAGCCCCGCGCCGTTGAGGAACAGGCGCTGGAACACGAGGAACAGCACGATGGGCAGCGCGGTCGAGATCGCGAGCGCCGCGAGGAACACGTCGAGCTGGACGTAGTCGGCGAGCGCCGGCAGCCGCACCGACAGCGGCTGCTTCGCGGGGTCGCGGAGCACGAGCAGCGGCCAGAGGAAGTCCTTCCACGCCGCGATGATCGCGAATACGGACACGACCCCGAGGATCGGCTTGGACATCGGCAGCACGATCGACCACGCCACCCGGAACGGCCCGGCCCCGTCGACGCGGGCCGCCTCGAAGATCTCGCGGGGCAGGTTGTCGAAGAACCGCTTGACGAGGACGACGTTGAACGCGCTCGCGCCCGCCGGCAGCCACACGCCCCACCAGCTGTTGATCAGGGACACGTGCAGGAAGGGCACGTCGAGCACCGTGAGGAACAGCGGCACGAGGAGCACGACCGCGGGGATGAACAGCGTCGCGAGCACGAGGACGTTCGCGACCCTCCCCCAGGCCGGCCGCAGCACGGAGAGCACGTAGCCGCCGCTCGCGGCGACGACGATCTGGACGAGCCACGACCCGAGCGCCAGCACCACCGTGTTGAAGAAGTACAGGTCGATGTCGAACCGGGTCCACGCGGTGGAGAGGTTCGCCCAGTCGACCCCGTGCGGGAAGATCGCCATCGGGGTGCGCAGGGTGTCCTGCGTGGGGGTGATCGCCGACTTCGCGAGCCAGAGGATCGGCCCGAGACCGGCGACGACGAGCCCCACGAGCAGGACCAGGTGCGAGGCGCGCATCGGCAGCCTGACCCCGCGGCGGCGCCAGTCGGAGGAGGACACGATCCCCCGGTCGCCCTGCGCGTCCGACGCGCCGGGGGCACGACGACGGCCAGACGGCGGCTGCGCGCCTCGCGAGGCGTCGTCCGCCTCGACGGGCGCGAGCTGCTCCGGCAGACGCGCCTCCGGCTCCCCGGCGACGGCGAGGGGGTCGCGATACCCGGTCACCTGCTCCACCTCTCCGTGGCCCTGAAGTAGACGATCGACAGCACGGCGAGGACGACGGCGAGCATCAGGCTCAGCGCCGTCGCCTTGCCGTAGGCGCCGAACCGGAACGCGTAGTCGTAGATCATCAGCATGATCGTGGTGGTCGAGTTCGCCGGGCCGCCGCCGGTGAACAGGTACGGCTCGAGGAACACCTGGGCGGTGCCGATGATCTGCAGGATGAACGTGATGAACAGGACGCCGCGCAACTGCGGCATCGTCACGTGCCAGACCTTCTTCCACACGCCCGCGCCGTCGACCTCGGCCGCGTCGTACAGCTCGGGGGCGACGCCGGTCAGCGCGGCCAGGTAGATGATGACGGTGCCGCCGGCTGCGGCCCACGTGGCCTCGAGGACGAGGGACGGCATCGCCATCGTCTGGCTCGAGAGCCAGGGGTACGGCCCGAGCCCGACCCACCCGAGGATCGTGTTGAACACCCCGGTCGGCGACCCGCTGTAGAACTGCTTCCACAGCAGCACGGCGACGACCGGCGGCACGACGACGGGCAGGTACGCCAGCGCGGAGAACAGTCCCTTGCCCCGCCGGAGCTCGCTCATCAGCACGGCCGCCACGAGGGGCACGGGGTAGCCGAAGACGAGGGCCAGGACCGCGAAGTACGCGGTGTTGAGGACCGCGGTGCTCAGCAGCGGGTCGTTCCACACGGCGACGAAGTTGTCCCAGCCCACCCAGACCGGGTCGGTGACGAGGTTCGTCGTCTGGAAGCTCATCACGGCCGCGCGGACGATCGGGTACCAGGAGAAGACCCCGAAGACGACGATCAGCGGCAGGCCGATGACGAGCGCGCTGAGCCCGCCCCCGCGCACCCAAGTCATCGGGGTGCGCGGCCGACGGCGCCGCGGCTGCCGGGCGGTCGGGGCGACGGTCGGGACGTCGTCCGCCGGCGGGCTGCCCGGCGGCGGGGAGACGGTGGTCGCGGTCACGTGCGGTGCCTTTCGGAGGGGACGGACGGTCGGCGGCGCGCGGGTCCGCGCGCCGCCGACCGCGAGGTCACTGTGCGTCGATGACGCCCTGGACGTTCGTCTGCGCGTCGGCGAGGAGCGCGTCGATGTCGGCGTTCTTGTCCGTCAGGACGGCCTGGACGACCGGGTCGAGCGCGGCGTACATGTCCTGCGTCGCCACCGGCGGCTCGGCCGCGAGCGGCTGGTCGTAGATGTGGTCGCTGTAGGGCTTGAACTGCTCGAGCGGGACGTTGATGTAGTCCTTGATCCACTCCTGCGTCTTGTCGTAGGTCGCCTTGTCGAAGACCGGCAGCACCGGCGCCCCGACCGGCTGGTCGGCGTCGGCCGTGGTCTTCGCCTCCTGGACGGCGGCGTCCTGCTCGGTCAGCTTCTCCATGTAGTAGAAGTCGATCCACTTGACGGCGGCCGCCTGCTCCGCGGGCTCCGCCTTGGCGCTGACCGCGGCGAGGGTGCCGCCGCCGAGGACCGCGCCGTCGTCGCCCTCCAGCGGGACGACGGTGACGCCGTAGTCGTCCGCCGGCATCGCGTTCTGCGTGACGAGGTTGCCGTAGTCGCCGCCGCCGGAGATGAACATACCGATCTTCCCGGCCGCGAAGTCCGCGTGGCTGCTCGCCCAGTCGTAGGAGAACTCGCTGCCCATCGACTTGTCGTCCCAGCGCATCTGCTGGAGCATCTCCAGCGCCTTCTTGTACTCCGGCGTGTCGACGCTCGCCTTGACGGCGTCCCCCTCGCCGGTCTCGCCCCGACCGCCGAGCGCGTAGACGAGGGTGGTCAGGATCCAGCCGCCGGTGTTGGAGGCGGTCATCTCGGCGTAGCCGGCCTGGCCGGTCGCGTCGGAGATCTTCTTGGCCGCGTCGCGGACGCCGTCCCACGTGGTCGGCGGGTTGTCGGGATCCAGGCCGGCCTTCTCGAAGAGCGCGCGGTTGTAGTGGATGCCCTGGCCGTAGGCCGCGATGGGCACCGCCCACTGGCTGCCGTCCTCGGCCTGGCCCGCGGCGGCCACCGTGTCGCTGAAGTCGTTCGCGTAGGGCAGGTCCGCCACGAGCTTCGAGACGTCGGCGATCTGCTGCCGCTCGATCAGGCCGCGCCCGTCGGTGAACGGCACGGTGAAGACGTCGGGAAGCGTGCCACCGGCGAGGTCCGCCGTGAAGGTCGTGCCGACCCAGGTGTACTCCTGGGGCTCGACCGTGATGGTCGGGTTCGCCTTCTCGAACTGGTCGACACGGGCGTTGAACGCGTCCTTCGCGCCCTGCTCGAGCCCCTCGTCCATGGCGACCTGGATCGTCACGGGCTGGTCGTTCGCGGCTGACGCGCCGTCGCCCGAGCCGGTGCCGTCGTCGTCGTTCGAGGAGCTGCAGGCCGCGAGCCCCGTCAGGGAGAGCGCGCCCACGAGCGTGAGGGCCAGTGTCCTGCGTGATGACTTCATCGTCACTCCTTGGTGGTGGTCCGCCCCCGGTGCCGGGTGCGGGTCGTGTCTGCTAGGTGGTCGTTCGGTACCAGGCGCTCGCGTCGCTGGGCAGCGCCCCGTCGTCGAGCTCCGCGCTCGCGAGGAGCAGGTCGGCGTCGTCGGGCAGCGGGAGCGGCCCGGCGCCGAGGTTCGTCACGGAGACGACGTCGCCGCGGGAGAAGGCGATGACGTCCTCGGACGCCCCGGGCAGCTCCACCCACGAAAGGTCGGCGGAGCGCAGCCCGGGCTCGCTGCGGCGGAGCGCCAGGGCAGCGCGGTACAGCGAGAGCATCGACGCCGGATCGGCGGCCTCCGCCTCGGCGGACCAGCGCCCCCAGCCCTCGGGCTGAGGGAGCCACGGCGGGGCCGCGCCGTCGGGCGAGAAGCCGTGGCTGTCGCCCCCGACGGTCCAGGGCAGCGGGACCCGGCAGCCGTCCCGGCCCGGGTCGACGCCCCCGGAGCGGAAGTGCATCGGGTCCTGGATCGCGTCGCGGGGCAGGTCCTCGACCTCGGGGAGCCCGAGCTCGTCGCCCTGGTAGACGTACAGCGAGCCCGGCAGCGCCGCCGTGAGCAGGGCGGCGGCCCGCGCGCGCCGCTCGCCGAGGGCGAGGTCGGTCGGCGTCCCGAACCGCTTGGCGGCGAAGTCGAACGAGCTGTCCTCGCGGCCGTAGCGCGTCACGGGCCGGGTGATGTCGTGGTTCGAGAGCACCCATGTGGCCGGGGCGCCCACCGGGGCGTGCGCCGCGAGCGTCGCCGAGATCGCGGCGCGCAGCTCCTTGGCGTCCCACGGGCGCGTCATGAGGTCGAAGTTGAAGGCCGTGTGCATCTCGTCGGGCCGCAGGTACATCGCGAACCGCTGCACGTCCGGCAGCCAGATCTCCCCGACGAGCACGCGGGGCTCCGCGTAGGAGTCGGCGACGGCGCGCCAGCCGCGGTAGACGTCGTGCAGCTCGTCGCGGTCGAGGTGGGGGTGCTCCCCCGGGCCGAACCCCTCGGGCACCTCGGGCAGCGCCGGGTCCTTGACGGGCAGGGCGGCGGAGTCGATGCGGATGCCGGCGGCGCCGCGGTCGAACCAGAACCGCAGGACGTCCTCGTGCTCGCGGCGCACGTCCGGCGAGGACCAGTTGAGGTCGGGCTGCTCGGGGGTGAACAGGTGCAGGTACCACTGGCCCGGCGTCCCGTCGGGGTCCGTGGTGCGCGTCCACGTGGTGCCCTGGAAGCTGGACTCCCACCGGGTCGGCATCTCGTCGCCCCCGGGCCCCTTTCCGTCGCGGAACCAGAACCGCTCGCGCTCCGGCGAGCCCGGCCCGGCGGCGAGCGCCGCCCGGAACCACTCGTGCTCGGCGGAGACGTGGTTGGGGACGACGTCGACGATGGTCCGGATCCCGAGGTCCCGCGCCTCCGCGATCAGCGCCTCGGCCTCCTCGAGGGTGCCGAACGCCGGGTCGATGGTGCGGTAGTCCTGGACGTCGTAGCCGCCGTCGGCCAGCGGGGACAGGTACCAGGGCGTGAACCAGACGGCGTCGACGCCGAGGTCGCGCAGGTAGGGCAGGTGGCGGCGGACGCCGGCGAGGTCGCCGGTGCCGTCACCGTCGCCGTCCGCGAAGCTGCGCGGGTACACCTGGTAGATGACGGCGTTGCGCCACCACTCGTCGGCCGCCGGGCTGGTGCTCGTCAAGGCGCCTGACCTCTCCTCCGTCACGGGACGGGCCGGCCGGCGCCGGGCCCGTCGTCGGGCGCCGGGGCGGATGACCTCGTCGTCTGGGTGTGACAGTAATCACCGGACAGGATCAACGCAAGAACTCGACACCACCGTTACCGAACCGCGACCTGATGACTGCAGGAAGGGAGCGATCGACCGCGGGTGCCGCGCGGGCGCAGCCTGTCGGGGCCGCCGCGTCAGGCGCGCGCGGGCGCGGGGGCTGCCGCGGTGGAGCGCCGCACCACGAGCTCGGGCTCGAACAGCAGCTCGTCGCGCGAGACCTCGCCGCCCGCGATCATCGCGGCCAGCAGGTCGACGGCGGCGCGGCCCATCGCGTCGATGGGCTGGCGCACCGTCGTCAGCGCCGGGTCCGTCGAGTTCATCAGCGCGGAGTCGTCGTAGCCCACCACGGACACGTCCCGGGGCACGTCGAGCCCCGCGCGGCGCACGGCGCGGATCGCGCCGAGCGCGAGGGGGTCGCTCGCGCACACGATCGCGGTCACGCCGTGCTCGAGCAGGCGGTTCGCCGCGGCCTGCCCGCTCTCGAGCGAGTACTGGCTGTGCACCACCAGGCGCGGGTCGATCTCCATGCCGCGGGCCTGCGCGAAGGCCTTCGCGGCCGCGACCTTGCGCTCCGACGGCACGTGGTCCGCCGGGCCCAGCAGCAGCCCCACGCGGGTGTGCCCCATGGAGATCACGTGGTCCAGCGCCTGGTGCACGGCCACGAGGTCGTCGCACGAGACGTGCGGGAAGTCGAGCGTCTCGATCGACGCGTTGATCAGCACGGCGGGCAGCTTGAGGGCGGACAGCCGCTCGTAGTGCGAGTGGTCGGCCTCCCGCTCCGCGTACAGGCCGCCGGCGAAGATGACGCCCGAGACGTGCTGGGCGAGCAGCAGGTCGATGTACTCGGCCTCCGTGATGCCGCCCGCGCTGCGCGTGCACAGGACGGGGGTGAACCCCTGCTGCGCGAGGGCGCCGCCCACGACCTCGGCGAACGCCGGGAAGATCGGGTTCACCAGCTCGGGCAGGACCAGCCCCACGAGCCGGCTGCGCTCGCCGCGCAGCTTGGTGGGCCGCTCGTAGCCGAGGACGTCGAGCGCCGTGAGGACCGCGTCACGGGTGGCCTGGGAGACCCCGGGCTTGCCGTTCAGGACGCGGCTGACGGTGGCCTCGCTGACCCCGACCTTCGTGGCGACCTCGGCCAGACGTCTCGACATGCCGGCAACTATACGCACGGACGCAAGCCGCTTGCGCGATTTGCAAGCGCCGGCAAGCGCCGGTCAGCGGCCGAGCCGGCGCTCCCGCGCGCCGAAGGCCCGCAGCGCCCGCAGGTAGTCCACGCGCCGAAAGTCGGGCCAGAACGCCTCGCAGAAGTAGAACTCCGACGTCGCGCTCTGCCAGAGCAGGAACCCGCCGAGGCGCTGCTCGCCCGACGTGCGGATCAGGAGCTCGGGGTCCGGCTGGCCCTTGGTGTACAGGTGCGCCTCGATGTGCTCGACGTCGAGCGTCTGCGCCAGGTG
The DNA here is from genome assembly GCF_003752595.1 of Cellulomonas sp. PhB143. Lineage (GTDB taxonomy): Bacteria > Actinomycetota > Actinomycetes > Actinomycetales > Cellulomonadaceae > Paraoerskovia. The sequence continues at coordinate 255,019 of NZ_RKIJ01000009.1, forward strand.
CTCGAGCGACCCGCCGGACGCCGCCTCGTCGCGCAGGACGGCGCGCACGGCGTCGGCGATCTCGTGACGCCCCCCGTACCCGATCGCGACGTTGACGTGCAGCCCGTCCACCTCCGCGGTGCGGGCCTCGGCGGCGCGCAGCGCGGCGGTCGTGCGCTCCGGGAGCAGGTCGAGGCGCCCGACGACGCGCACCCGCCACCGACCGGTCTCGGCCAGCCCGCGGACGGCGTCCTCGATGATGTCGAGCAGCGCCTCGAGCTCGTCCTGGGAGCGGGAGAGGTTGTCGGTCGAGAGCATCCAGAGGGTGACGACCTCGATCCCGAGGTCCTCCGTCCAGCCCAGGAACTCCTGGATCTTGTCGGCCCCCCGGCGGTGGCCGTGGGCGGCGGGCTCCCCGAACGAGCGCGCCCAGCGCCGGTTGCCGTCGAGGATGACGCCGACGTGGCGGGGCACGGCGGTCGGGTCGAGGGCGGCGGCGAGCCGTCGTTCGTACAGGGCGTACAACGGCTGCGGCAGGCGCACGACTCTCCTCGGCAGAACTCCACGACGGTCGCGCTCACGCTACCGGACGGCGCCCCGGGTCCGAACCTACGGTTGCGTAACCTACGATGGCGTAGGTACGCGTGGTCACGCGTAGGTACGGCCGCCGACCCGAGGAGCACCCGTGGCACCCGCATCCCCCGGCCTCGCCGACGTCGTCAAGCCCCACCTGCGCGGCTGGATCCACGCCGGCACCTTCCCGCTCGCCCTGGTCGCGAGCATCGTGCTCGTCGCCCTCGCGCCCACCACGGCGGGCAAGGTCTCCTGCGCCGTGTTCGGGGTCTCGGCGTGCCTGCTGTTCGGCACGAGCGCCGTCTACCACCGCGGCACCTGGTCGCCACGGGTCGCCGCGATCCTGCGCCGCGCGGACCACTCGAACATCTTCCTCATCATCGCCGGCACGTACACGCCGCTGGCGGTGCTGCTGCTGCCGCCCGACCAGGCGAAGGTGCTGCTCGTCCTCGTCTGGGCGGGCGCCCTGCTCGGGCTCGCCGCGCGCATCGTCTGGCTGAACGCCCCGCGCTGGGTCTACGTCCCCGTCTACGTCGCGCTCGGCTGGGTCGCCGTCGGCTACATGGGGCGCTTCTGGGCGACGGGCGGACCGGCCGTCGTCTGGCTGCTCGCCGTGGGCGGCCTGGCCTACACCGTCGGCGCCGTCGTCTACGCCACCCGCCGGCCCGACCCGAGCCCCCGCTGGTTCGGGTTCCACGAGGTCTTCCACGCGCTGACCGTGATCGGCTTCGGGTGCCACTTCGCCGCGATCGCGGTCGCGGTGGCCGTCACGTCCTGAGGCCGGGCTCCCGGGGGACGACGGCGTAGCGCCGGTTCGCGAGCGACGGGTTCCGCTCCCGCACCCCGGCCAGCAGCGAAGGGTCCAGGTCGACGGTGCGGACCTCCGGGCCGTCGCCCAGCTCGAGCCCGACCTGCCCGTCGGGCCCGACGAGCAACGAGTGCCCGACGACGCCGCGCCCCGCCTGGCCGACGGCGAGCACGACGGCAGTGTTCTCGATCGCGCGGGCGGCCGCCAGGGTGCGCCAGTGCTCGAGCTTGAGGGGGCCGCTCGCCCACGCGGCCGGCACGACGAGGACGTCCGCACCGGCGTCGACGAGCCGGCGGGCCGACTCGGGGAACCGCAGGTCGTAGCAGGTCATCACGCCGAGGCGCACGGCGCCGACGTCGAGCACCAGCGGCGGCGCTTCCGCGGGGCCCGGCTCGATCCGGTCCGACTCGCGGTGGCCGAACGCGTCGTACAGGTGCACCTTGCGGTACGTGCCGACGAGGCGTCCGGTCGCGTCGACGGCGACGACGGTGTTCACCGCGTGCTCCGCGTCGCTCCCGGGGACGAGGGTCCCGGCGACCACGGCGAGCCCGTGCGCGCGGGCCTGCTCGCGCAGGAACGTCACGAACGGCCCGTCGAGCGGCTCGGCGTGCTCGGGCCCCACCCCGTCCGGGTCGAACGCCGAGGAGTACTCGGGCAGCACGAGCACCTGGCTGCGCAGGGACGCGGCCGCGCGGACGGCGTTGCGCACGACGTGCCGGTTCGCCGCGGCGTCGTCGGACACCGCGAGCTGGGCGACCGTGACGCGCACGGGGGGTACGGGAGGCACAGCGCTCACGTCAGCCCCGCTCGCCCGGCGACCCGTCGCTGCCGCCGGGACCGGCAGTGCCGGCGGCGTCGTCGCTCCCGCCGGACACGTCCTCGGCGGAACCCGCCACCGGGTCGCCCGCGGCGGCCCTGAGCTCCTCGTTGTGCCGCACGCGGCGCAGGTGCTTGGTCAGCGAGAGGAAGAGCAGCACCGCCGCGAGGGCGACCGCGAAGATCGCGAGGAACCCGACGAGCCCCGGCGAGACGTCGTACGGCGAGAGCTCCGGCTTGAGCGGGCCGGGCGTCGGGGACGGGCTCGGCGCCGCCACGGCGACCCAGCGGCCGACGAGCCCGGTCGTCAGCCCGGCCGTCAGGGCGATCACGCGGCGTCCGCCGTGCCGGGGCCGACGCCGGGACGCACGCCCGCGAAGAGGTCGGTCTCGAAGCCCTCGGCGGGGAGCGTGGAGCCGACCCGCGAGCGGGCCAGCTCGTACTCCTCCCACGGCCAGACGTCGATCTCCAGGTCGCGCGGCACCGCGAAGAAGAAGCCGTCCGGGTCGATCTGCGTGGCGTGCGCGCGCAGGGCGTCGTCGCGCCGGTCGAGGAAGTCGCTGACCTCGATGCGGGTCGTGACCTCGCGCTCGGGGATCTCCCGGGCCGCGCGCGACTCGACCCACTCGCCGAACGGCGACTCGAGGCCGGCGCCCTGCATCGCCTCGTGCACCGCGCGGATGCGGCCCATGGAGAACCCGTGGTTGTAGTAGAGCTTCGCGGGCGTCCAGGGCGCCGCGCCGCCGTCGACCACGTAGCGGTCCGGGTCCCCGGCCGCGTCGAACGCGACCACGGCGACCTCGTGCGAGCGGATGTGGTCCGGGTGCGGGTAGCCGCCCGACGGGTCGTAGGCGGTGATCACGTGCGGACGGAACCGGCGCACCGACTCGACGAGCGGGGCCGCGGCGTCCTCCAGCGGGACCAGGGCGAAGCAGCCCTCGGGCAGCGGGGGCAGCGGGTCGCCCTCGGGCAGCCCCGAGTCGACGAACCCGAGCCACTCCTGGCGCACGCCCAGGGCGGCCGCGGCCGCCGCCATCTCCTCGCGGCGCAGCGCGGCCATCTCCTCGATGGTGTCCGGTCCAGGACCGAACGACGGGTTGAGGATGTCGCCGCGCTCGCCGCCGGTGCAGGTCACGACGAGCACCTCGACGCCCTCGGTGACGTAGCGGGCCATCGTGCCCGCGCCCTTGCTCGACTCGTCGTCCGGGTGGGCGTGCACCGCCATGAGCCGCAGCGGCTCGCCCGGGGCGGGCGGCGCGACCTCGACGAGCGAGGCGCTGCCCGTCGGGTCGGTGCTGTCGGTGTGCGGCGTTCCGGCCGTCTCGGCCACGGGGTCCTCCGGGTATCGGTGTGACAATGGTGCGGAGCAGGTGCTGACCCCATGATCGCGCATCCGCGACGTGCACCGCACACCCCCGACCCCGGTGGAGCCCATGACCCAGCACGACCTGAGCACCGACGACCTGCCCGCCGGACGGTACGGCCCGGCGACGCGCGGCCCGCGGCGGCGGGTGCGTCTCGGCAGGTTCCACGTGCCGGTCACGGCCCTGGTGCTCGCGGCGCTCGTGGTGCTCGGGACGCTCGCCGTCGCCTGGCTCTCGGCGGAGAACGCCAAGGACTCCGTCGACTGGCAGGACGTCGGGTTCTCGATCCAGGGGCCCGAGCAGGTCGACTCGACCTTCGACGTCACCATGGCCCCGGGGACGACGGCGGTGTGCACGGTCCAGGCCCTCGACCCCGGTTTCGCGGAGGTCGGGTCGCTCGACGTCACGGTCGGCCCGAACCCGACGCGCACGGCGCGCTACACGGTCTCCGTCTCCACCTCCCAGGAGGCCACGACGGCGGTCGTCAAGACCTGCGACGCGCAGGACTGACAGGGCTGAGCTGGGCGCGCTCACCGTCGTCGGCCCCGGCGTTTGCTAGCCTGAGGGATTCAGTTGCCGCCTCGTTCCGCGAACCCCACCCGTCCTGGTCGGGACGGGTGCGCCCCCGTGCACCGACGAACGACTGGTTCGACGAACGACAGAAAGGAGCGAACCGTGACCGAGACCAACGTCACCTGGCTGACCCAGGAGGCATACGACAGGCTGCAGGCCGAGTTGGCTCACCTCAGCGGCGAGGGCCGCGCCGAGATCGCCGAGCGCATCGCCGCCGCCCGCGACGAGGGCGACCTCAAGGAGAACGGCGGCTACCACGCCGCGCGCGAGGAGCAGGCGAAGAACGAGGCCCGCGTCCGCGAGCTCACCGAGAAGCTGCGCAGCGTGCAGGTCGGCACCCCCAAGGACGACGGCAAGGTCGAGGCCGGCATGGTCGTGACCGCCAAGGTCGGGGGCGACCCGATGACGTTCCTGCTCGGCTCGCGCGAGATCGGCGAGGGCACGGACCTGCGCGTCTACTCGCCCACGTCGCCGCTCGGTGCCGCCATCGACGGCCGCGCCGTCGGGGACACCACCTCCTACGAGGCACCCACCGGCGCGAACATCGCCGTCGAGATCCTCGAGGCCAAGCCCTACACGGGCTGAGGCCTACACGGGCTGACCGCACTGCGCGAGGCGCCGCCCGAGATACCGGCGGTCGACGTCGCGCTCGGCCACGGCGAGGGCCCGCGCGTACTGCGCGCGGGCCTCGTCGAGCCGCCCGGCGCGGCGCAGCAGGTCGGCGCGCACGGCTGGCAGCAGCCGGTAGCCGGCGAGCGCCGGGTCGTCCGCCAGGGCGTCGACCGCGGCGAGACCCGCCTCCGGGCCGTCCCGCATCCCGAGCGCGACGGCCCGGTTGAGCCCGACGACGGGCGAGCCGGTCATGGCGAGCAGCACGTCGTACAGGCCCACGACCTCGGCCCAGTCGGTCTGGGCGGCCGACGCCGCGTGCGCGTGCGTCGCGGCGATCGCGGCCTGCACCTGGTACGGGCCGGGGCGGCGCGCGGCGAGGGCCCGGTCGAGCTCGGCGGTGCCGGCTGCGACCTCGTCGGTGCGCCACGTGCCGCGGTCCTGCTCCTCGAGGGTGAGCAGCTCCCCGGCGGCGTCCGTGCGGGCGTCGCGGCGCGCGTGCTGCAGCAGCACCAGGGCCAGCAGGCCGCGCGCCTCCGGGTCGTCGGGCAGCAGCGCGGCGACGGTCCGGGCGAGCCCGACGGCGTCGTCCGCCAGCGCCCGCTGCTCCGGGCCCCCGGTGGCGGGGTCCGGGTCCGCCCAGGCGTCGTACCCCTCGGTGAAGAGCAGGTACACCACCGCGAGCACGGCCTCGGTCCGCTCGGGCAGCATCTCGCGCGGCGGCACGCGGAAGCGGATCCCGGCGTTCCGGATCTTGCGCTTGGCGCGCGTGATCCGCTGGGCCATCGTCGCCTCGGGGACGAGGAAGACGCGGGCGATCTGCGCCGTCGTCATCCCGGTCAGGGACCGCAGGGTCAGCGCGACGCGGCCCTCGAGCGGGAGCGCCGGGTGGCAGCACGTGAACACGAGGCGCAGCAGGTCGGCGGCGGCGTCATCGGCGACCCAGGCCCCGTCGTCGTCGGACCCGTCATCGTCGGTCCCGTCGGTCCCGTCGGTCCCGTCGACCGTCGCGCCGTCCATACGGTCGAGTCCGTCGAGCCGCGCCGCGGCGTGCGTCTTCGTCGTCTCGACGGCCCGGCGGCGCAGCACGTCGAGCGCGACCCGACGGGCGGTCGTGGTGAGCCAGGCGCCCGGGGCGCGCGGGACGCCGTCGGCCGGCCAGCGCACGACGGCGCGCGCGAACGCCTCCTGGGTCGCGTCCTCGGCGAGGTCGAGGTCGCCCGTGCCGCGCGCCACCGTGGCGAGCACCCGGGCCCGCTCGCCGCGGAAGGCGGCGGCGAGCGCGGCGCGGGCGTCCTCGTCCCCCACGTCAGTCCTTGCCGGACCAGAAGGGGCGCAGCTCGATCATCCCCACGTGCGCCATCGGGTGGGCGGCGGCGATGCCGATCGCCTCGTCGAGCCCGTCGGCCTCGATGATGTCGAACCCGGCGATCTGCTCCTTGGTCTCGGCGAAGGGGCCGTCCGTGACGACGAGGCGACCGTCGCGCACCCGCACGTCGGTCGCGTCCTGCGGGTCCCCGAGGCGCTCGCCCATGACCCGCGCGCCGCTGGCGTCGTTGCGGGCGGCCCACTCGTCGACGTCGGGCACGGTGCCGGCGGCAGGCTCGGGGGCCGTGGGGTCGGTCATCACCAGCATCAGGTAGCGCATGGGTCTCTCCTCCTGTGAGCGTTCGCGGCGGCCCGGTCGGGCGCCGTCACGGGGACGACGAACGGGAGGGCGTCAGATCGACACCCCGTTGCAGGGCTTCCGCGCGTCATGTCGCGACGACCAGGAACCCCGCGGCGCGGAGCCGGTCCACGAGCAGGTCGCAGTGGTCGGGGCCCTTGGTCTCGAGCTGCATCTGCACCCACGCCTCGTCGACGGCGAGGTCGATGTCGGTGCGCGTGTGGTCGATGTGCATGATGTTGCCGCCGACGCCGGCGATCACCTCGAGCAGCACGGCCAGCGACCCGGGGCGGTCGTCGAGGCGGACCCGCAGCTGCAGGTAGCGGCCCGCGGCGGCGAGCCCGTGGCGCAGGGCGCGCATCTGCACGTTCGGGTCCACGTTCCCGCCCGAGAGCACGGCCACGACCGGGCCCTCCAGCCCGGAGGGGTCGGCGAGCAGGGCCCCGACGCCGACGGCGCCCGCGGGCTCCACGACCAGCTTGGCGCGCTCGGCGACGAGCAGGAGGGCGCGGGCGATCTCGAGCTCGGGCACGGTGCGCACCTCGACGCCGAGCTCCGCGAGGACCTCGAACGGCACCCGGCCGGGGGTGCCCACCGCGATCCCGTCGGCCATCGTCGAGGACAGGCGGGCCGGCGTCGGGCGCCCCGCGGCGAGTGATCCCGGCCAGGACGCGGCCCGCTCGGCCTGGACCGCGACGACGCGGACGTGCGGGGCCGCGTCGGCCAGGGTCGCGGCGACGCCCGCGGTGAGCCCGCCACCGCCGAGGGGCACGAGGACGGTGCGCGCGTCGGGCACCTGCTCGGCGATCTCCAGGCCGACGGTGCCCTGGCCCGCGACGACGTCGGGGTGGTCGAACGGGTGGATCAGCACGGCCCCGCTGCGCGCGGCCTCGCCCGCTGCGGCGGCGAGCGTCTCGTCGACCGTGTCGCCCACGAGCCGCACCTCGGCGCCGTACTCGCGGGTCGCGGCGACCTTGGGCAGCGCGGCGTCCACCGGCATGTACACGACCGCCCGGATCCCCAGCTCGGCCGCGGCGAGGGCGACGCCCTGGGCGTGGTTGCCGGCGCTCGCCGCGACGACGCCGCGCGCCTTCTCCTGCGCGCTCAGGCGCGCCATGCGCACGTAGGCGCCGCGCACCTTGAACGAGCCGGAGCGCTGGAGGTTCTCGCACTTGAGGAGCACCGGGACGCCCGCGAGCGCGCTCAGGGCGCGCGACGTGTGCACCGGGGTGCGGTAGGCCACGCCGTCGAGCAGGCGGGCGGCGGCGCGGGCGTCGTCGGCGATCGCGCGGGCGTGCTGGGGGCGGCCGGTGCGCTCCGGGGAGGACGACGTCACGGTCGGAGGTCAGCCGTTCTCGTCGCCGCCGCGGCGGAAGCGCTCGCGCCACTCGGCCATGCGCTGGGCCGCCTCGGCGTCCTGCCACTGCGGGCGCGGGGCGCCCGTCTCGTTCGCGACGAGGAGCCCGATCTCGGAGCGGCGCACCATCACCGGGGTCTCGCCGTCCGAGGGCAGGACCTCCTCCCCGCGCAGGGTCAGGTGGTCCTCCTTCCCGAGCTCGGGGAACTTGTCGTGCCCGTGGAAGTAGAGGACGACGGTGTTCAGCACCGCGGCGATCGGCACCGCGAAGAGGGCGCCGACGATCCCGGCCGTGAAGCCGCCGGCCGCGACCGCGAGCAGGACCGCCACCGGGTGCAGCGAGAGGGCGTGGCCCATGAGGAACGGCTGCAGGAGGTGACCCTCGATCTGCTGCACCAGGAGCACGATGCCCAGCATGATCAGGGCCGTCACCCAGTCGTTCGCGACGAGGGCGACCAGCACGGCGACCGTGCCCGAGAGCACCGCGCCGACGACCGGGATGAACGCGCCGACGAACACGAGGATCGCCAGGGGCAGCGCGAGCGGTACGCCGAGGATCGCCGCACCGACGCCGATGCCGACGCTGTCGACGAACGCCACGAGGATCTGGGTGCGCGTGTACGCCGAGAGGGTGACGAAGCCGCGGCGTCCGGCCTGGTGGATCCGGTCGCGCGAGCGGGCCGGCATCAGGCCGACGATCCAGCCCCAGACGAGGCGGCCGTCGAGCAGGAAGAAGAACGTGCAGAAGAGGGCGATCAGGGCGCCCGTGAGCACGTGGCCGAGGGTCGTGGCCGCCCCGAGGGCGCCGGCGACGATCTGGCTCTGGTTCTTCGAGACGGCGGAGGTGATGTCGTCCGTGTAGGAGCTGAGCTGGCTGGCGTCGATGTGCAGCGGCCCGGAGGCGAGCCAGTCCACGAACTCGTTGAACCCGGCCTGCGCCTGGTCCGCGAGGTCCTGGAAGCCGCCCACGATGGAGCGTCCCGCCACCGTGACGAGGCCGGCGACGAGCACGAGCAGGGCGATCAGCGAGGTCCCGGCGGCCCAGCCGCGACGGAAGCGCAGGCGGCGCTCGAAGAAGTTGCGGACCGGCGTGAGCAGGACGGTCAGGAGGATCGCGACCGCGATGGGCACGACGATGACCTTGATGGTCCCGATGAGGTAGATACTCGCCGCGACGGCCCCGCCGATCACGAGCGCCCGCCACGACCACGAGGCGGCGGCGCGCACGGCCGGCGGGACGGCCTCCGCCTCCTGCTGACCGCCGACGATCGCGACGGGGACGTCGGCTCCCTCGGGCGCGGGGCGCTGGGGCACGGACGGACGACGACGACGGAAGAGGCTCACGTCGCCACCCTACGGCGGGGCGTCCTTCCTCACCGCGTCGGTGCGCAGCGCGTCGCACGCGCGCCGGGAACACCCGCCGGTGCGGGCCTGTTCTCCTGGCACGACCGGCGTCCCGCGACGGGACGCCCGGCACGACTCCCCGGCCGCGGCCGGGGCACAGGAGGTCTGGATGTTCGAGTCACTGTTCGGGTCGTCGCTCAGGTCCACGATGGTCACCGCGGACCGGGCGCTGCGCGGGCGCGGCGCTCCCCCGGAGCAGGTCCCCGCCGCGCACGCCGTGCTCGGCACCCCGCTGCAGGGACCGTGGCCCGAGGGGACGCGCGTGATCTACCTCGGCCTCGGGTGCTTCTGGGGCGCGGAGAAGGAGTTCTGGCGCCTGCCGGGCGTGGTGACGACGGCGGTCGGGTACCAGGGCGGGTTCACGCCCCACCCGACGTACGAGGAGGTGTGCACCGCGCGGACCGGACACGCCGAGACCGTGATGGTCGCCTACGACCCCGCGAAGGTCTCGGACGCCGAGGTCCTCGCGGCGTTCTGGGAGGCACACGACCCGACCCAGGGGTACCGGCAGGGCAACGACGTCGGCACCCAGTACCGGTCCGCCGTGTACTGGACGACGCCCGAGCAGGAGAAGGCGGCGCGGGCGACCTCGGCCGCGTTCGCGAAGGGCCTCGCGGAGAAGGGCTTCGGGGCCATCACGACCGAGCTCCGCTCCGCCGAGGAGGCCGGGCCCTTCTACTACGCCGAGGGGTACCACCAGCAGTACCTGTACAAGAACCCGAACGGCTACTGCCCGGTGCACTCCACCGGCGTGGCCTGCCGGGTGCCCGACGACGTCTGAGTCGGCTCGGTCCGCCGGTGACCAGCCTGGTGCCCTGGGGGCGCTGGGTTGGGCGCCGCCGCCCGTTCCGATCGGCAAGAGCCTCAGCGTCCTGGCGCGCCGGAATGCCAGAGCAGCGGAGCGCCGGAGTACTCACGCTGAGCTGCGGGCTGCGCCTCAGGCTCAGAAGGGTGGTGGTCCGAGGTCGGGCGGTGGCATCGCTCGACGGGCCGTTCGCTCGATCGCTCGATCGGCTGGGTGGTCGTAGCGTTCGGGTGGGCGGTCGTAGGTGTGGCCGGTGGGCGCGGTCCAGGTCGTGGTCCCGTCAGGGCGGGTGCTCACGGTCCACTCGCCGTGGGTCTTGAGGCGGTGGTGGTGGCGGCACAGCGCCTGGAGGTTCGACGCGCGCGTCTGCCGCTCACCGCCGCCGGGGCCAGTGTCGGGGTTGGGTTGGTAGGGGTCGACGTGGTCGAGGTCGCACCGGTCGGCCGGGACCCGGCACCCGGGGAAGCAGCAGGTAATGTCGCGGGCCTCGACCGCGGCCCGCAGCGGCCGCGCGGGCCGGTAGGTCGTGGTCCCGGCGTCCAGGAGGCGCCCGTCGGCCGGGTCGGTCAGCAACCGGGTCCAGGTCGCGTCCGCCGCGATCTGACGGGCCACGTCCGCGGGCACGGGCCCGTACCCCGCGATGTGACCGGGCAGGTCGTCCAGTCCCGCGAGGGTGGTGAACGGCACCGTGACCAGCACCCGCGCCCGCGGACGGACACCAGAGCCCCGGCTGGCGAGACCACCAGTGCCGGTGCCAGTGCCGGTGCCGGTGCCGGTGCCGGTGCCGGTGCCGGTGGAGTCGGTGTCGGTGTCCGGGGCGACGCCGACGTCGTCAGCGCCGGTGGCCGGGGTGCCGCAGACCTGGTCGACGAGGGCGTCCGCGCGGCGCTGGTCCGCGCTGCGGTCATCCGCGGGCAGGGCGCGGGCAAGGTCGTCGACCGTGCGGTACAGGGCTTGGGCGTCCTCGGCGGGCAGGTACGCGCTGATCCGGGCCATCGCATCGGGCAACGGGTCGAAGAACACCCCACGACGCCGCTTCTCACCCTCGCGGCGGGCCCGGGCCGCGGCCGGGTCGTACTCGATCTCCGCCCGGCGGGCACGGTCCCGCAACCGGGGCGCGGTCAAAGACTCGGCCTCACCCAGGAGGCCTGCGACCAGCGCCACCCGCTCGTCCTGCGGCACGGTCGGGGCCGCCTCGATCAGGACCCGGGCACGACGCTCGCAGATCCGCCCCGCCGCCAGCGCGTCTCCCACGCTGGGGTGGACCCGCAACCCCACGGCCAGGTCCACGCTCCGGGCCGCCACGGCCCGCGTCGTGGTCAAGGCCGCGGCGACCTCATCGACCGCGAACTCCGCCTCCCGCGACCCGCGACGGCGTGAGAGGAGCTCGTCGACGCCCGCCGCCTGCGCGGCCGTGGCCCACGAGATCAGGTGCTGCCACGCCACGATCCGGTCCACCACCTCATCATCCGTGCCCCCCGACACGTCACCACCCGCCAGACGGGCCGCGAGCGCGGGACCCGGGGGCGCCTCGTGCACCGGCAGGCGAGACGCCGGTGAAGGCACGGGCACGGACGCTTCCCGCGGGAAGGTCGCAGCCAGGTCCCCGCCACCCGACGAGCGCCACCCCGCCACGATGCCCGCGAAGGCGACCTCGAGGACCGACGACTCCACGTCGTCGGCCACCACACCGCCCTGTTCGAACATATGTACAGACTAGAACGAGCCACCGACACCCGTCCCCGATCCCCGACGGAGTCCGGGCAGCGACGCTCTTGTCTGATTCCGAACGCACAGCGGTCCCGTCCGGATGCTCGGGAGGGGTCCGTTGTCCAGAGCGGGTGACGTGTCAGCCTTCCCGGCGCCGCGCCCGCTTGCCCGCGGCCGCGCGCCGGGCCGCCGCGCCACGTCGCGCCGCATCCACCGACGACGCACCCGCGCCCTTCCCGCCGCCGCCCTTCGCGCCCTTGGAACCGCCCTTGGCGGCCCCCTTCCCGGCGCCCCCCTTCGGCGCACCCTTCGCCGCCTTCGCGGTCTTCCCCGACCCAGGGCCGGCCTCGGGCGCAGGCGCCCCCACCCCGGCACCGGTCCCGCGCCCGCGCGAGCTGTTCGCCGTGCGCCCCCGCACGATCCCGACGAGCTCCTCGACGAGCGGCGTCGTCCGCTCCGTCGCCCACACCAGCCCGACGGGGGCCGACGGCGCCCCCGTCAGCTCCCGGTAGGTCACGTCCTTGCGGTGGTGCAGGCGCGCGAGGGACTTCGGCACCACGAGCACCCCGACGCCCGCCGCGACGAGCTCCACCGCGTCGGACGTCGTCGTCGGCCGTTCGCGCGCCGGCACCCCCGGGCGCTCGCCGGGCCAGGCGAGGACGTCGTCCTGGGGGTGGAGGACGACGTCGTCCCCCAGGTCTCCCGGGTCGACCGGCTCGTCCTCCTCGAGCGCCGCCACGGCGTGCTCGCGCCCGACGACCACGACCGCGACCTCCTCGTACAGGGCGATCGCGCTCAGCACGTCCCGGCCGACGGGCAGGCGCGCGAGCGCCGCGTCGATCTCTCCGGACAGCAGCGCGGCGTGGGCCTGCGCCGCCTCGACGGGCACGAGGGTCAGCGGCTCGCGCGGCAGGCGCTCGCGCCACACGGACGCCCACTTCGCGGGGGTCGCACCCGGCACGTAGCCGAGGCGGAGGCCGGCCGTGGAACCGTGCGCGGACCCCTGGTCGCCGTCGTCGGTGGTCGGGTCGCTCGCGCTGGTGTCGGTCACGGTCCCCAGGCTAGTGGGGGCGGATATCCTGGGCACATGACCTCCCAGGCGTCCCAGACCATGAAGCCCGCGACCGCGGCCAAGAAGCTCGGGGTGTACCTGCCGGCGACCCCCGCCGAGTTCCAGGAGGGCCTGATCACGCGCGGTCAGCTCGAGGACCTCGAGAAGAACCCGCCCGAGTGGCTCAGCGAGCTGCGCCGCAACGGCCCGCACCCCCGCCCCGTCGTCGCCGGCCGGCTGAGTGTCTCCATCGCGGGCCTCGCGCGCGGCGGCGTGACGGAGCCCCTCACGACCGAGGAGATCAACGCGCTGCGCGAGGACCCGCCGACCTGGCTCGTGCGCGAGCGCACCGTCCAGGAGGGCGTCCGCGCCGAGGAGGAGCGCATCAAGGACGAGCAGGAGCGGGCCGAGCGCGCCAAGCAGCGCGGCAACCGCTGAGCCGTCCGACTGCTGAGCCGTCCGACTGCTAAGGCGTCGGCTCCGCGGCGGCCCGGTCGGTGTGCCCGAGCGACATCTCCGGCGCGACCCGGTCGCGCACCAGCTGCTTGAGCACGGGGATCTCCGGGAAGCCCCGCTGGACCGCCCGGTCCCAGACGACGTCGTCGTCGATCCGCACCCGGAACACCCCGCCGGTACCGGGGACGAGGGCGACCTCGCCCAGCCGGGTGCCGAACGTCGTCAGCAGCTCCTGACCGATCCAGGCCGCGCGCAGGAGCCACCGGCACTGCGTGCAGTAGGTGATCTCCACCCGTGCGCCGCCGCGCTCGTCTCCCGTCCCCGCCGGGCCTGCCGTCTCGTCCGTCGCGCTCACGGCCCCAGCCTGCCAGAAGGCCGCCCCGCGCCCGCCCCCGCGCCCGCCGAGACGCAGTCGGGGAGGATGGTCCCGTGACCACTCCCCCGCAGCCCGGCCCGCCCGACGACGCCCCGCAGCCCCGCAGCACCCCGCAGCCCGACGCCGTCGAGCGCCTCCTTGCCGGCCTGCGCCGCCACCCCGACGCGCCGAAGGACCGCACCGCCAGCGCGCTCGTCGCCGTCGACGCGACCGACCGGCTCCTGCTCGACCTCGCGGCCCCCGAGCTCGCCGGCGCCGCGCCCGGGGACGTCGTCGTCGTCGAGGACCGGTTCGGCGCGCTGACGCTCGGCGCGGCCCTCGCCCACGACCTGGACGGGATCCGCGTCCACCAGGACCTCGTGACGGGCGAGACGGCGCTCGCCGCCAACGCCCGCGCCGCGGGCCTCGCCGACCGGTACGCCTCGCTCCCGCTCGGCCCCGAGGCGTTCGACGGCGCCCGCGTCGTCCTCCTGCAGCTCCCCCGCTCGCTCGCCGCCCTCACCGAGATCGCCGAGGCGGTCGCCGCCTCCGCGCACCCGGACGTCGTCGTCCTCGCGGGCGGGCGCCTCAAGCACATGACCCGCGCGATGAACGACGTCCTCGCCGCCTCGTTCGACGACGTGTCGGCGTCGCTCGCGCGCCAGAAGTCCCGGGTCCTCGTGGCCCGCGGCGTGCGGCCGGTCGACGGCGCACGCCCCGCGTCGTTCCCCGTCACGACGCGGGTCGACGTCCCCACCGGCGCGGGCCGCGTCCTCCCGCTCGACGTCGTCGCCCACGGCGGCGCGTTCGCGGGCTCCGGTCTCGACCTCGGCACCCGGTTCCTGCTCGAGCGCCTCGACCAGGTCGCCGCGAGCACGCCCGACGACGCCCCGCTCGACGGCGTCGACCTCGGGTGCGGCACCGGGATCCTCGCCACGGCCCTCGCGACGGTGCGCCCCGGCGCCCAGGTCGTGGCCACCGACGCCTCCGACGCCGCGGTCCGCTCGGCGGCCGCCACCGCCCGGGCCGCCGGCGTCCGGGCCCGCGTGCGCGTCCTGCGCGACGACGTCGGCTCGACGCTCGAGCCCGCGAGCGCCGACGTCGTGCTGCTCAACCCGCCCTTCCACGCGGGAGCGGCGGTCGACACGGACGCCGCGCACCGCATGTTCGAGGCCGCCGCCCGGCTGCTGCGGCCCGGCGGCGAGCTGTGGACCGTGTGGAACTCGCACCTGCGCTACCGGGCCGCGCTGGACCGCGCCGTCGGGCCGACCACGGAGGTCGCGCGGGACAAGCGCTTCACGCTGACCCGCAGCCGACGCCGCTAGACCACCGCGCCGCTAGACCACCACCCCCAGGATCATCACGACGACGATCGCCGTCACGGACAGCACCGTCTCCATCAGCGACCACGTCTTGAACGTCTGCCCGACGGTCATCCCGAAGTACTCCTTGACCAGCCAGAACCCCGCGTCGTTGACGTGCGAGAGGAACACCGAGCCGGCGCCGATCGCGAGGACGAGGAGCGCGGCGTGGGTGTCGGTGAGGTCGCCCGCGAGCGGCGCCATGATCCCCGCGGCGGTGATCGTGGCGACCGTCGCCGAGCCGGTCGCCACGCGGATGAGCACCGCGACGAGCCAGCCGGCGAGCAGCACGGGGATCCCCCAGTCCGCGATGCCCGACGCGACGACGTCGCCGACGCCGGTGTCCACCAGCGTCTGCTTGAATCCGCCGCCGGCGCCCACGATGAGCAGGATGCCCGCGATCGGGGCGAACGAGGAGCCGACGAGGTCCGAGACCTGCTGGCGGGTGCGCCCCACCGCGGTGCCGAACACGACGAGGGCGACGAGCGACGTGATGAGCAGCGCCACGAGCGGCGTGCCGACGAAGACGAGGAGCTTCCCGACCGTCGAGTCGTCGACCTCGGCGACGTCGACGACGGTGCGCAGCAGCATGAGGACGACGGGCAGGAGGATGACGGCGATCGACGCAGCGAACGACGGGCGGCGCGCGGGCGCGTCGTCGTCCCCCGAGCCCTCCCCCGGTCCCCCGCCCGAGCGCTCCCCGACGCCGAGGATCGTCTCCGGCGGGTCGAGCGGCACCCAGCGGGCGAGCGGTCGGGCGAGCAGCGGGCCCGAGATGATCACCGTCGGGATCGCGACGATGAGCCCGAACCCCAGGGTGAGGCCGAGGTTCGCGCCCAGCGCGTCGATCGCGAGCAGCGGGCCCGGGTGCGGCGGGATGAGGCCGTGCAGGGCGGACAGGCCCGCGAGCGCCGGGATGCCCACGAGGATCGGCGAGACCTTGCTGCGCCGGGCGACGAGCATGACGACCGGGATGAGCAGGACGACGCCGACCTCGAAGAACAGCGGGATGCCGATGACGAACGCGGCGAGCGCCATCGCCCACGGCAGGCGCTTCGTGCCGGTCTTCGCGAGGATCGTGTCGACCACCTGGTCGGCCCCGCCGGAGTCGATGAGCAGCTTGCCGATGATCGCGCCGAGCGCGATGAGCGTGCCGACGCCCGCGACGGTCTCGCCGATGCCGGTGGTGTAGGAGTCGAACGCCGAGACGTAGTCGACCCCGGCCACGATCGCCATGACCGCCGAGCCCAGCGTCAGCGCGAGGAACGGGTGCAGCTTGAGCCACACGATCAGGACGATGATGACGGCGATGCCGACGACGGCGGCCACGACGAGCTGGGTCGTGCCGGCGTCGGTGGTGCGTTCCGGGTCGGCCGCCTGCAGAGCGGCCGGCAGGGCGGTGGCGGCGACGAGATCGAGCATCAGTGCTCCTTCGCGAGACGGGCCAGGACCTCGTCGGCGAGCTCCTGGGGCGGACGCGCGACGTCGAGCACGACGCCGTCCTCGTCCGGGTCGAGCGGCTCGAGGGTCTCGAGCTGGCTGGTGAGCATCTCCGGCTTCATGAAGTGCCCGGACCGGTGCCCGATCCGCTCCTCGAGGAGCGCACGGGGCCCGTCGAGGTGCGCGAACCACACGCCCCCGCGGGCCTCGCGCAGCACGTCGCGGTAGCTGCGGCGCAGGGCGGAGCACGTGACGACCGCGCTCTCGCCGGCGTCCGTGCGCTCCGAGAGCCAGTCGCGGATCGCGCGCAGCCATGGCCACCGGTCCTCGTCGTCGAGGGGGTGGCCCGCGCTCATCTTCTCGATATTGGCGGCCGGGTGGAACTCGTCGGCCTCCGCCGAGGCCCAGCCCGTGCGCGCGACGAGCAGCTCGGCGAGCGTCGTCTTGCCGGAGCCGGCGACGCCCATGAGCACGACGTGCACCGGGTCGCTGCCGGCCCGGCCCGGGACCCCGGCGTCGTCGGCGGCGTCCATGGCGGCCCGCCCTACTTCACGTCGACGAGGTCGATGACGAAGACGAGCGTGTCCCCGCCGCCGATGCCGGCCTGCGGGACGCCGCGCGTGCCGTACCCGTGCTCCGGCGGGATCGAGAGCAGGACGCGCGAGCCGGTGCTCTGCCCGACCAGGCCCTGGTCCCAGCCGCCGATGACGGCGCCCACGCCGATGGGGAAGTCGATGGTCGCGCCGCGGTCGTAGGAGTTGTCGAACATCCCGCCGTCCCAGACCTGGCCGTAGTAGTGGACGACGATGGTGTCGCCCTTCGCGACGACGCGGCCGTCGCCCTGCTCGAGCACCTGGACGTGCAGGCCCTCGGGGGCGCCGCCCTCGGGGAAGCTGAGCGCGGGCTTGTCGCCGAACGTGCCGGACGCCTCGGGAAGTGCGGGTGCCATGGGGTGCCTCTCTCGTCGGAGCCGCACCGTCGCGGGCCCGCGACGGTGCCCGGCCAGCCTACGGGCGGTGTGACGACCGTGTTAATTCACCTCGCCCGGGCGCGGCCTGCGTGGAAAAGGCGTCGCGCCGGGAGCACGCTGGAGGCATGTCCCACGTACCTGCCGAACCGACCAGCACCCCTCCGGTGCCGCAGCGCGTCGCCGCGGACGGCCCCCTCGGGCACGGCCAGCCACGCCCCCGGCCGGGCAGCGTGAGCGGCATGGACTACGGACCCGAGCCGACCGAGGGCCGCAGCACCTTCCCGTCGATCGCGGAGTACGCGTTCCTGTCCGACTGCGAGACCAACGCCCTCGTCGCGCCGAGCGGGTCCGTCGAGTGGATGTGCCTGCCGCGCCCCGACTCCCCCAGCGTCTTCTCGGCGATCCTCGACCGCGGCGCGGGCTCGTTCCGCGTCGGTCCCTACGGGGTCCGCGTGCCCGTGGCGCGCCGCTACCTGCCCGGGACCCTGATCCTCGAGACGACCTGGCAGACCTCGACCGGCTGGCTGCAGGTGCGCGACGCGATGGTCATGGGGCCGTGGCACAACGTGGCCGAGCGCTCCCAGACCCACCGCCGCACCCCGACCGACGACGACTCCGAGCACGTCCTGCTGCGCACCGTGAAGTGCGTCAGCGGCGCCGTCGACCTCGAGGTGGTCTGCGAGCCGATGCCGGACTACGCCCGGCACGAGGGCCACTGGCAGTACGACGGCGAGGGCTACTCGTCGGTCGTGTCCCCGAGCCTCGACGCCCGCAACCCGGACCTGCGGATCACCAGCAGCCTGCGGCTCGGCATCGAGGGCCGCCGCGCGCACGGGCGCACCCGGATGTCCAAGGGCGACGCGCACTTCGTCGCGATGTCGTGGTCGCCCCTGCCCGCCCCGGACGGCTGGCGCGAGGCCGCTGACGCGATGTGGCGCACCGAGCAGTTCTGGCGCGACTGGATCACGCAGGGCTCGTTCCCCGACCACCCGTGGCGCAACTACCTCCAGCGCAGCGCGCTCACCCTCAAGGGCCTGACGTACGCGCCGACGGGCGCCCTGCTCGCCGCGGCGACGACGTCCCTGCCGGAGACCCCGGGCGGCGAGCGCAACTGGGACTACCGGTACGCGTGGATCCGCGACTCGACGTTCGCCCTGTGGGGCCTGTACACGCTCGGCCTGGACCGCGAGGCGAACGACTTCTTCGCGTTCATCCACGACGCCTGCCGCGACAACAAGGAGCTGCAGATCATGTACGGCGTCGGCGGGGAGGAGCGGCTCGAGGAGTTCGAGCTGCCCCACCTGAGCGGGTACGAGGGCGCCCAGCCGGTCCGGGTCGGCAACGCCGCCTACGACCAGCGCCAGCACGACGTGTGGGGCGCCGTCCTCGACTCGGTCTACCTGCACGCCAAGTCGCGCGAGCAGCTGCCCGAGTCGCTCTGGCCGATCCTCAAGCAGCAGGTCGAGGAGGCCGCCAAGCACTGGCACCTGCCCGACCGCGGGATCTGGGAGGTGCGCGGCGAGATGCAGCACTTCACGTCGAGCAAGCTCATGTGCTGGGTCGCGATGGACCGCGGCGCGCGCCTGGCGCGGATGTACGACGAGCACGACTTCGCCGAGCAGTGGCAGAAGCTCGCCGACGAGATCCACGCGGACGTGTGCGCCAAGGGCGTCGACGAGCGGGGCGTGTTCGTCCAGCGCTACGGCTCCGACGCGCTCGACGCCTCGCTCCTGCTCGTCCCGCTCCTGCGGTTCCTGCCGCCCGACGACGAGCGCGTGCGTGCCACCGTCCTCGCGATCGCCGACGAGCTCACGGAGGAGGGCCTCGTGCTGCGCTACCGCGTCGAGGAGACCGACGACGGCTTCGCCGGCGAGGAGGGGACGTTCACCATCTGCTCGTTCTGGCTCGTCTCGGCGCTGGTCGAGATCGGCGAGCTCGAGCAGGCGCAGCGGCTGTGCGAGCGGCTGCTGTCCTTCGCCAGCTCCCTCGACCTGTACGCCGAGGAGATCGACCCGCGCTCCGGGCGCCACCTCGGCAACTTCCCGCAGGCCTTCACCCACCTCGCGCTGATCAACGCCGTCATGCACGTGATCCGCGCCGAGGAGGGGCTCGTCGACGGCCACTACTTCGAGGCCGCCAACCAGTCCTGAGCCCGCTGGACAGCCTGGGCGCCGCACAGCGCACAGAAAGACCCGCCCCGACGTGGCCTGGAGATGGCCGTCGGGGCGGGTCCGCTGTTCTGTGGGGTCGTGCAGGTGCTACGGGGGCTGCTGGACCCTACGGTCAGTCGCGACCCTGCAGGATCGCGAACAGCCGCAGGAACTCCGTGTACAGCCAGATCAGCGTGACCATCAGGCCGAACGCCGCCGACCACGCGTACTTCGCGGGCACGCCGTGCTCGACGCCGCGCTTGATCGAGTCGAAGTCCATGATCAGCGACATCGCGGCGAGCACGACGGCGATCAGGCTGACGCCGATCCCGATGGCGCCGCCGCGCAGGCCCCACTCGCCCATCCCCGGCGCGAAGATCAGCACGAAGACGTTGACGATCGAGAAGAGCAGGTAGCCGACGAGCCCGATGAGCAGGATCTTCGTGAACTTCGGGGTGACGCGGACCTTGCCGGAGCGGAACAGCAGCAGCGACGCGGTGAACGTGCACACGGTCGCGACGACCGCCGTCGGCACGACGCCGGAGTAGAACGCCTCGTAGAACGCGCTGATCCCGCCGAGGAACATGCCCTGCGCGATCGTGTACAGCGTGATGAGCAGCGGGCTGGGCTCGCGCTTGAACGCGTTGACCAGGCCGAGCACGAGCCCGGCGATCGCGCCGAGGATGTACAGCCCCGGCGCCAGCACCCAGGTGGCCGCGGCGACGACCACGAGCAGGGCGAGCAGGCCGCCCGTCTTGATGATGACGTCGTCGTACGTGAGCCGCTTGGTCTGCGCCGTCGTCGCCGACGGGGCGTCGTACATGGCGTTCAGCTGCGCGGCGTCGGTCGTGGCCGGCCCGGCGCCGTACGCGCCCGGGGTGCCGTAGGCGGACTGCCCGCCGGGCGTGCCGTACCCGGGCACCTGGCCGCGCGCGCCGCCCTGCTGCGCCGTCCCGGCGCGGCCACGCTGCTGCTGGGCGTTCGGGTCCCCGAACACCGGGCTGCTGTTGAACACGGGGTTGCTCATCAAGTCCTCCTGGTCGCGCGTCCCGCCGGGTACCCGGCCGGCACCTGTCGCGGGACGTCTCGCTGGCCTCGTACACCGAGTCTAGGGGCCCGGTCGCGGGGCGGGCATCGGCCGCAGTGCGCAGCCGCGGGCGCCCGCGTCATCCCTGCGGCGTACGCCGGGAGCCCGGAGATCCGCCCCGGTGATGGCGCGCCGGCGTCCGCGGGCGCCTAGTGTCGGTCGGGCCGGCTGCGCGGGCCGAGAACCTGCACGCGACGGGCACGCGACCTGCACCAGACCACCCCGAGGAGCGCGAGCGATGATCGAGGCCCAGGGCCTGACCAAGAGATACGGCACGAAGACCGCGGTCGACGACGTGTCGTTCACCGTCCGTCCCGGCCAGGTGACCGGGTTCCTCGGACCCAACGGCGCGGGCAAGTCCACGACGATGCGCATGATCATGGGCCTGCACCGCCCCACGTCGGGCACCGTCACCGTCAACGGCAAGCCCTACGCCCAGCACCGCGCGCCGCTGAGCGAGGTCGGCGCGCTGCTCGAGGCCAAGGCCATCCACCCGGGCCGCTCCGCCGCCCACCACCTCCAGGCGCTCGCCGCCACGCACGGGATCGGCCGGCGCCGCGTCGACGAGGTCATCGAGATGACCGGGCTGCGCAGCGTCGCGAGCAAGCGCGCCGGCGGGTTCTCGCTCGGCATGGGCCAGCGGCTCGGGATCGCCACCGCGCTGCTCGGCGACCCGCGCACGCTGATCATGGACGAGCCCGTCAACGGCCTCGACCCCGACGGCGTCCTGTGGGTGCGCAACCTCGCCAAGCACCTCGCCGCCGAGGGCCGCACCGTGTTCCTCTCGAGCCACCTGATGAGCGAGGTCGCGCTCACCGCCGACCACATCATCGTCATCGGGCGCGGGCGCATCCTGGCCGACGCCCCCGTGGGCGAGTTCATCGACGGCCAGTCCCAGCGCACCGTGCTCGTGCGCACGCCCGACGCGACGCGGCTGAGCGCCCTGGTGCGCGAGCGCGGCGCGACCGTGACGAGCGACGAGCCCAGCGCCCTGGTCGTCACGGGTCTCGCGGCCCCCGCGATCGGGGAGCTCGCCGCGGCGGAGCGGCTCGTGCTGCACGAGCTCACGCCCCGCACGTCGACCCTCGAGGAGGCGTACATGGCGCTCACCGCCGACTCCGTCGAGTACACGACGGGCAGCACCGAGCCCACCACCAGCACCGAGGGAGCCGCACGATGACCGCCACCGACGCCGCCGCGCGGCCCACGCCCCGCGAGACCGGGATCCGCCTGACCTTCGCCGGGACGGTCCGCTCCGAGTGGATCAAGCTCCGCACGCTGCGCTCCACGTGGTGGGTCGTGGCCAGCACCGTCGTCGTGATGGCGCTGATCGCCCTCCTGACGTCGTGGACCTTCACGAGCTTCTCGGACGACCCGGAGTTCGCCGCCCAGTCGGGCGGCACCCCCGCCCCGATGGAGCTCGTCACGAGCGGGACCACCTTCGCCCAGCTCGTCCTCGCGGTCCTCGCCGTGCTGACCATCACCAACGAGTTCTCCAGCGGCATGATCCGCTCGACGTTCGCCGCGGACCCGGGCCGCTCCGCCACGGTCTGGGCCAAGGCGCTCGTGCTGCTCGTCGTCTCCCTGGTGGTCGCGGTCGTCGGGGTCGTCGTCGCCTACCTCGTCGCGTGGCCGTTCCTGAACAGCTCCGACATGCTCCCCGACCTGGGCAGCTCCGACTCCCTGCAGGTCGCGGGCGGCACCGTCGCGTACCTGGTGCTCAGCGCCCTCATGGCCCTCGGGCTGGCCGGCCTGATCCGCAGCACGGCGGGCTCGATCTTCACCGTCGTCGCGCTCGTGTTCGTCGCTCCCCCGATCCTCTCGCTCATCTCCAACGACACGGTCCAGTCGATCGCGCAGTACCTGCCGTCGAACGCCGGGACGTCGTTCATGACGGTCTCCGCCGCGATGAGCGGCGGCGCCCAGACCCTGGACCCCGTGCCCGGCCTGCTCGTGATGGTCGCCTGGGCCGTCGTGCCGATGGTCGCCGCGAACGTCGTGGTCAAGCGCCGGGACGCCTGACCCGGAGAGCGGCGTGACCGGGATGAGCGCGCACCCCCCGATCACCGCGCTCGAGGTGCGCCGGCTCGGGCCGCTGCGCCGGTACCTGGCACAGCACCCCGGCGTGAGCGACGTCGTCGTCGTCGCGGTGTTCCTGCTCGGGTCGATGCAGTCGGTGGCGGCCGCGGCGGGCGCCGCCGCGGTCCTCCTGGCCCTCGCGGCGGCGGCCGGGGCGTGCGCCCTCGCGGTGCGCCGGCGCCGGCCGCTCGCCGTCGCGGCGGCCGTGGGGGTGCTCGGCTGCGCGACGATCCTCACCGGCCACGGCAGCTCGGGGTTCGACCTCGCGAGCGGGTTCGCGACGTACTCTGTCGCGGTCGCGCGCCGGCCCCGCACGGCGTGGCTCGTCGTCGGGTGGTTCGTGCTGTCCCTCGCGCTGCCCACCCTCCTGGCGGACCAGGTGGTCCCCGTGCACGGCTCCGACGTCGTGCCGCCGTCGATGCCCTTCGGGGACATCACCGCCGCCCGGATCGCCAACGCGACGATCGCCGTCGTCATCGTGCTGATCGGCCTCGCCAGCGGCGCCGGGGTGCGGGCCCGGCGCCAGCAGGTCGCCGACATCGTCGAGCAGTCGCAGGCGCTCGCCCGCGAGAGCGACCAGCGCGCGGAGCTGGCCGCCGCGGGCGAGCGGGCGCGCATCGCCCGGGAGATGCACGACGTCGTCGCCCACAGCCTCACCGTGATGGTCGCCCTCGCGGACGGCGCCAAGGCGCTCGGGCGCAGCGACCCCGACCTCGCCGCCCGCGCGCTCGACGAGCTCTCGGAGACCGGCCGCACCGCGCTGACGGACGTGCGCCGGGTGCTCGGCGTGCTGCGCGCGCCCGACGGCGAGGCCGCGCCGCTCGCCCCGACCGGGGCGCCCGGGTCGCTCGACGACGTGGTGCAGACCTTCCGGACGGCGGGCCTGCCCGTGCGCCTCACCCGGTCCGGGCCCGTCCGGGAGCTGGACGACGGCGTCCGGCTCGCCGCGCACCGTATCGTGACGGAGTCGCTGACGAACGTGCTGCGCTACGCGCCGCTCGCGCCGCGGGTCGAGGTGAGCCTCGCGGTACGGGCGGGAGGCACGGAGCTGGAGATCGTCGTCGCCAACGTGGCCGGCGCGCCGGCGAGCGACGGCGCGGCAGCGGGCAGGTCGACCATCGGATCGGGAAGAGGGATCGCCGGGATGCGGGAGCGGGCCGCGGTGCACGCAGGCACGGTCGAGGCCGGGCCCATCCCGGGCGGGTGGCGCGTGCGCGCCGTCCTGCCCCTGGACCGCGCATGAGCGCCGGTGCCGGAGCAGCCGCGGCGGCCCACGGGGCGCCGGTGCGCGTGCTGCTGGTCGACGACCAGGCCCTGATCCGCATGGGCTTCCGGATGATCCTCGCCGCCGAGGACGGGATCGAGGTCGTCGGCGAGGCCGGGGACGGCGCCCAGGCCCTCGCCCGCGCGCGCGAGCTGCGCCCCGACGTCGTCCTCATGGACGTGCGCATGCCCGGCACCGACGGGATCGCCGCGACCCGGGCGATCCTCGCGGAGGACCCGCGGGCCAAGGTCCTCATCCTCACCACGTTCGACCTCGACGAGTACGCGTTCGCGGCGCTGCGCTCCGGCGCGAGCGGGTTCCTGCTCAAGGACGCCCGGCCGGCCGACCTGGTCGCGGCGATCCGGTCCGTCGCGCGCGGCGACGCCGCCGTCTCGGCGCGCGTGACGCGGCGCATGCTCGACCTCTTCGCCGACCGCCTGCCCGACGACCCGGGCGACGGCTCGGCCGGCGGCGCGCCGTCGGGCACCGGGACGGACCACCCCCGCCTGGCGGCGCTGACCGAGCGGGAGAAGGAGATGTTCGCGGCGCTCGGCGAGGGGCTGTCGAACGCGGAGATCGCGCAGCGGTTCACGCTCTCGGAGGCGACCGTCAAGACGCACGTCGGGCGGGTGCTCGGCAAGCTGGGCCTGCGCGACCGGGTGCAGGCCGTCGTCCTCGCCTACGAGACCGGGGTGGCCCGGCCCGGCTCCTGAGGGCGGCGGCGCGTCACATGCGCTCCTTGACGCCCGAGCGGACCAGCCACCAGTTCACGGGGTAGCTCGTCACGAACCCCGCGAGCATCGCGAGCTGCATCGCGAACCAGAACTCCGGGCTGTCCACGGGCGCCGTCCCGCCGTACGCCGGCCCGAACCAGGCGAGCTGGACCAGGGCCATGACCCCGTACATCCCCACCTGCCACGCGGAGATCGACAGCGCGTCGGCCTTCGCCGCGGCACGCAGCCCCGCGCCGAGCGACAGGTTCCGCATCGGCGCGATCGTGAAGTACTGGAAGGCGATCCCGAACCGAACGCGAGCAGCAGGTCCAGCACCCACACGGCGTACATCTTCTCCGCGAACAGCGAGTGCCAGCCGAACCAGACCGCCACGGCCGGGAACGCGAACGCCAGCCACTCGGCGACCAGGTCGCCGAGCGCGCACCCCGCGCCGCAGTGGCTCGATCCCTTCGCGACGGCGACCGCGAACGGCTGCTCGCCGCCCCCGGGCCGGTCGCCCGCGCCCCGCCGGGGGGCGCGGCCCCACACCAGGTAGCCCGCGAGCCACAGCACGCTGCCGAACAGGGCCGTGAGCGGCCAGACGGCGTTCATGATCCACATCCGCTGCGGGCGGCGGGACTCGTCGAGGGCGATCAGCGCCGCGCACAGGACGCCGGCGACCAGGGAGACGACCGCCACGGTCCGCAGCGTCTCGGGGAACTCAGGCATCGGCGCCCGCCTGGCGCACCCGCCGCCGGCCAGCACGCGCCGCCGTGCTCGCGCGCCACCGCTCCCAGGGCGGCGCGACCGCCCAGTTGATGCGCAGCGTGCGCCACGCGCGCTCCACGCGCCGGCGGCGCTGGCCGCGGCCGCGCAGCGAGCGCGCGGAGACCCCGACACGCAGCGACCGGTCGAGCCGCACGGTGTGCCGGCGCCCGAGCCGGAAAGCCAGGTCCAGGTCGTCGTGCACCTCCGGGTCGTCGCGCACGACGTCGTCGCGCACCGCGAGCCACGCCGCCCGGCGCACCGCCATGCTCGATCCCCACAGCGTCGTGTGCCCGGCGGCGAGGCGGGTGAGCCCGTAGTAGGCGCCGAGGTAGGCCGCGCACACCGGGGCGCGCAGCCCCGCCGGCAGGTCGACGAAGCGGCCGACGCCGGTGAGCGCGTCCAGGCCCGGCTCGGCGCCCATCCGCGCGGCGATCGTCGCGACCCAGTCCGGGCCGGGGCACGAGTCCGCGTCGAGACGGGCGATCACCGTGCCCCGCGCCGCGTCGTAGCCGCAGGCCGCCGCGGCGGGGATCCCGACGCGCGGCTCCGCGACGACGACGGCGCCCCAGCGGCGGGCCACGGCCGCCGAGTCGTCCGAGGACGCGTTGTCCACCACGACGACCTCGAGCGGCGCGAGGCTCTGCCGGGCCAGGAGCGCCAGGCAGCGCTCGAGCGCGACCGCGTCGTCGCGGACCGGGACGACGACGGAGACGCTCACGCCCTGCCCCGTCACGACCGGCTCCCGGCGAGCAGCCGCCCGCGGGCGAGGAGCAGGCCCGCGACCAGCGCGCCCGTCAGCCCCGCGGCGAGGTCGCCCACGGTGTCCTGGTAGCCGACGGCGATGCGGCCGTCCAGGAAGGTGTGCCCGGCCCACTCCCCGATCTCCCACAGCGTGCTGAGCGCGGCGCCGAGGCCGACGGTGACGACGACGGCGCCCGGACCGGGCTGCACCAGCCGCCACCGCACCAGCGCCGCGTACGCGAGCACGGCGACGAGCCCGGTGATCGCGGCGTGCACGACGACGTCGAGCCAGGAGACCGCGCGGTACCAGTCGAGCTCCGCGGCCCAGGCCCCGAGCAGGACGGTGCCGCAGAAGCTCGCGTCGAGCGCGCCGGAGACCCCCAGCGCGCGCGGGACCATCGTCCCGCCGAGCACGAGCAGGAACAGCGCGACCGCGACCAGGTCGGCGCGGGCGGCGACGAGCGCCACGCTCAGCGCGGCGGCGGCGCGCAGCGCGTCGGAGGCGACGAGGGGTGCCGCGACCCGGACCGGCACCGCGGTCAGGCCCCGACGTTCTCGAGGTCGTCGCGCAGGTAGCGCGCGTAGCCCCCCGGGGTGCGCCCGACGAGGCGCGCCGACGTCAGCACCCAGGCGTCCGCCGTGGCGACGACCCGGGCGCCGAGCTCCCGCGCGGTGGCGACCAGCCCGACGTCCTCGTGCTCGACCAGCGGGGCGTACCCGCCCGCCGCCGCGTAGACGTCGGCCCGGACGCCGAGGTTCGCCCCGTGCACGTGCCCGTTCGCGACGCCGGGCACGTGCCGGGCCAGCCACGCGCGCGCCCGCCCCGGCGTGAGGTCGGCGAGCGGGGGCCGGACCCCGCCGAGGACGACGTCGGCGCCGTCGTCGGCGAGGTCGAGGTGGTGCGTCGCCCAGCCGGGCGGCACCACGGAGTCGGCATCGGTGGACGCGATCCAGGTGCGGGCGGGGTCCGCCCCGCCCAGGCGCTCCAGCGCGTGCGCGACGCCGGCCCGCCGCGCGCGCCCGACGTTCGCCTCCGCCACCGCCAGGCCCACCAGCCCGCCCCCCGGGACCGTCCGGCGCGCGACGACGTCCGCGCTCGCGTCCCGGCAGGCGTCCAGGACCACCACGGCGGCGACGACGAGGTCCGGTCGTGCGCGGCGCGCGGCCGCGAGGCTCACGGCGAGGGCGTCGAGGCAGGCGGGGAGCAGCTCCGCCTCGTCGTGCGCCGGGACGACGACGGCGAGCGTCCGGACCGGCGCCCGCACCGGCGCCGCGCTCACGCCAGGCCCGCCCGCCGGGCCACGGAGACCGCCGGCGGCCGGACCAGCACGTCGAGCAGGAAGTCCTCCTCCTCGTGGCGCACGAGCGTGGCCAGGTCGCCGCGGGCGCGCAGCGCCCGGTGGACGTCGTCGCCTCGCCCGGGGTACTCGGGCACCTCGTGGCGCCAGTGGCAGGCGATCAGCACGCCGTCGTCCGCCAGCGAGGCGGTCGCCCGGTCGATCGCGAGCGACAGGTCCGCCGGACCCCAGTAGTACCCGACCTCGGAGAGCACGACGAGGTCGAACCGCCCGGCCGGCCACTCGCCGGGGGTCGCGACCTGGAACAGCTCGACGCGGTCCCCCAGCCGTCGGCGCGCGGCCTCGAGCGGCGCGGCGGCGATGTCCACGCCCAGCACCCGGTCGCACCGGGTCGCGAGCTCCGCGGTCAGCACGCCGGTGGAGCAGCCCACCTCGAGCGCGGTCGCGAACCGCTGCCGGGGCAGGGCGGCGAGCGTGAGGGCGCGCTTGCGCTCCTCGTACCAGCGGGTCTCGAAGCCCCACGGGTCGGAGCGGCCCGTGTAGAAGTCGTCGAAGAAGCCGACCGGCAGGCTGCGGCCGCCCGGGGTCCCCGGCCCCGCCGGCGCCGGGTCCGCGGGCGGGCTCGTCACGAAGAGCTCCACGTCCCGGTCGAAGTGGCGGAGCATCCCCGCGTGCAGCACCGGCTCGTCGCCCTCGGCCTGCGAGGCGTGCGCCGCGACCGCCCGCCGCTTCGCGTCGCGCTCGTCCTCGCTCAGGCCGAGCGATCGCAGGTGCTCCCAGGGCACGGCGTCGTCCGCCGGGTCGGCCCAGTGCCACAGCCACACCGGGTACTCGAGGAGAGTCACGTCCTGCCCGGCCCGGGGCTCCGCCGCGAGGGCCGCGGCGACCTCCCCGGCGACGCGGTGGTCGCGGTGGCCGTCGCCGCGCCACGGGGCCGCCAGCACGGTGGTGGTCGGCGCCCCCTCCGACGAGCCCGCGTCGAGCACCGCCCCCAGCGCTGCGGCGAGCCGCGCGCGGTGCTCGCGCAGGCCGCCGTCGGGCAGGCCGAGGAGGTGGACGGCGGCGCGCGGCGCGACGTGCGCCACCGCGGCGACGACCTCGCGGCGCCGCCGCGCGGCGAGCGCCTCCCGGTCCGCCGACGGCTCCGGGGACGCCGCCTCGCCGTCCGTCGCGACGACGACGCAGACCTCGGCGCCCCGCCGCGCGGCCCGCGCCAGCAGGCCGCCCGCCCCGAGCGACTCGTCGTCGGGGTGCGCCGCGAGGACGACGACGCGCTCGACCGCGCCCGCGTCGAGGACAGCGAGGTCGAGCGCCGGAGGCCGCTCGGCGACGCCCGCCGCGCGCCAGGCCTCCTCGGGCGTGCCGGGGTCCCGGTGGTCGAAGCTCACGCCGCCGGACCCCGCTCGAGCACCGCGCGGCCGAGGCTCGCGTCGTCGCGCTCCGCGTGGTGCTGGCGCAGGTACAGCGCGAGGTCGGCGGCCCGCCGCGCGAACCCCTCGTCGGTGGTCAGCGGCCCGGGGCCGAGGGCGTGCGCCGCGTGCCGCAGGACGTCCTCGGCGGCCCGGGCGACGACACCCCGGGCGCGCCGCGCCAGCACCGCGGGCGCGGGCGAGCCCCGGTCGGCCTCCGCGGCCGCCTCTCGGAGCACGGCGCGCGCACCGTGCAGGACGGTGTCGGCGGCGCCGAGGTGGGCGAGCGCGACCTGGTCGGGCTCGCGGCCGCGCGACGCCTCGGCCATCGCCGCGTGCACGCCGGCGGCACCGCCGAACCAGCACGCCGCGACCCCGATGCCGCCCCACGCGAAGCCCGGCCGCTCGAGATACCACCCCGCCTCCCCCACCGGGACGGCGCGCGCCCCGTCGAACCGCACCGGCGCGCTGACGACCTGGCGCAGGCCGCGGGCGACCCACGGACCGTCGTCGGCCGCGACGCCGTCGGCCCGGAGCCCGACGGCGAACAGCCGGCGCCCGTCCGGCGTCCACGCCGTCACCAGCGCGTGCGAGAGGGCGCCGGCCAAGGAGCACCACGGCTTCTCGCCGTGCAGCGTCCACGTCCCGCCGGGCGCCGGGCGGGCCTCGAGCCGCCGCCCCGGGCCCTCGGCCGCGAAGACGCCCCAGCTGCTGCCCGCGTCGGCCGCGACCGCGGCGAGGTCGACCGGGCCCGGGACCTGCGCGAGGATGCCGAGCGCGTCGAGGTGCGGCTCGACGACGCGGGCGAGGCCGACGTCGACGAGCGCGACCGACGCGAGCAGGCTCCACGCCTCGCCCGTGCGCCCGCCGCCGGGCGGCGGCACGTCACCCCCGAGGCCGACCGCCCAGGCGAGGGCGGCGCCGACGTCCAGCGGGTCGGGCGGCGCGGCGAGCGCCCGCTCGAGCGCGCCGGCCGGCGGGCCTCCGCCGAGGTCGGGCCAGACCCGGTCGGTCGGGGTGGCGGACGGACCGGGCACGGCGCGGCTCCTCTTGACGGTCGGCGCCGGCGGGCCCGGCGAGGAGCGTCAGTCTCACACCGGGCGCCGCAGCTCGCCCCCCGGGTCAGGCCTCCGCGGCCTCGGCGGCCTCGGCACCGCCGTGCTTCTTGGCGTGCTTCGCGTGCGCCTTCTCGTCCTGGCGCGCGCGGCGCCGCCGGCGCCTCTCGGCCCGCCGGCCGTTGCCGCGCTCGACCAGCGTGTACAGCACGGGGACGACGATGAGGGTGAGCAGCGTCGAGCTGATCAGCCCGCCGATGACCACGAGCGCCAGCGGCTGGGAGATGAACGATCCTCCCCCGGTGAGGCCGACCGCCATCGGGGTGAGCGCGAAGATCGTCGCCAGGGCCGTCATGACGATGGGTCGCAGACGCTTGCGGGCGCCCTCGCGCACCGCGTCGTCGAGGTCCTGCCCGCGTTCGTGGTACTGGTTGATCAGGTCGATGAGCACGATCGCGTTGGACACCACGATGCCGACGAGCATGAGCATGCCGATCAGCGCCGGCACCCCGAGCGGGGTGGACGTCGCCAGCAGCAGCAGGAGCGCGCCCGTCGCGGCGAACGGGATCGAGACGAGCAGGATCAGCGGCTGCACGAGGCTGCGGAACGTCGCGACCATGACCACGTAGACGATGGCGATCGCGGCGAGCAGCGCGAGGCCGAGCTGACCGAACGCGTCGGACTGGTCGGAGGCGACGCCGCCGACCTCCACGGACGCGCCCGCCGGCAGGTCGATCCCGTCGATCGCCGTGTTCACCTGCTGGGTCAGGGCGCTGAGGTCGTCGCCCGCGGGGGTGAGGGAGACCGTCGCCGAGCGCGCGCCGTCGACCCGGGTGATCGACGTCGGCACGTCGACCTCCTCGACCGTCGCGAGCGAGGACAGCGGGACCGGGCCGGCCGCCGTCGGGACGGGGATCGCGTCGAGCTCCTTGACCGTCTGCGGGACGTCGCCCGAGCGCACGGTGACCGAGACCGGCCCGTCGCCGAGGTCCACGTCCCCGATCGAGCGGGGGTCCATCTGCGCGGAGACGATGCCGCCCACCTGCGTCTCGGTGACCCCGGCCGCGGCGGCCTCGTCGCGGTCGACGGTCACCTGGAGGATCGACTGCTGGGCGGCGAGGTTGTTGTCGACCGACGCCGCGCCGTCGAGCCCCTCGGCGACCTTCTGGACCTGCTTCGCGGCCGCGTCGAGCGTGTCGCCGTCGGGCGCGCTGACGACGAGGTCGACCGTCGAGCTGCCGAAGCCGGAGTCGCCGGCCGCCACGGACACGTCCGTGGTCCGGTCCCCGCCGAGGCCGTCGACGGCCTTCTCGATCTCGCTCTGCGCGGCCGCCGGGTCGGCGTCGTCGGCCAGGGTCAGCGCGAACGACGCCGTCGGGGTCGTCCCGCCGCCGAAGACGGCGGCCTCCGGCCCGCCGGCGTCGCCGACGGTCGTCTGCACGGTCGCCACGTCGTCGAGGTCGAGGAGCGCGTCCTCGATCTGGCGGGCGCCGTCGTCCTGCGCCTGCAGGGAGGTGCCCGCCTCGAACTCCTCCGTGACCGTGATGGTGTCCTGGCCGGAGTCGCCGATGAAGTTGGTCTCCAGGCGCGGCACGAGGGCGACCGTCCCGGCCAGGACGACGACCGCGACGGCCAGCGTGACCACGGGGTGGCGCAGCGCGGACAGGAGGGTGGGCAGGTAGGCGCGCTGCCAGATGCCGCGACGCTCCTTGGCCTCCGCGGCCTCGCGCAGGGCCGCCGCCTGGCCCGCGTCCGCTGCGCCGTCGGTGACCGCTGCGCCGTCGGGCAGCCGGGGCGCGCGCGGCGCCCGGATGAACCAGTACGCGAGGACGGGCACGATCGTCAGCGCGACGAACAGCGACGCGAGCAGCGCGATCGTCACCGTGTTCGCGAACGGCCGGAACAGCTCCCCGACGGACCCGCCGACGAACGCGATGGGCAGGAAGACCGCGACCGTGCAGATGGTCGAGGCGGTGATCGCCCCGCCCACCTCGCGGACGGCGGTGAGGATCGCCGCGCGCTTGTCCTCCCCGTAGGACAGGTGTCTCTTGATGTTCTCGATGACGACGATGGAGTCGTCGACGACGCGGCCGATCGCGATGGTCATCGCGCCGAGCGTGAGGATGTTGAGCGTGTAACCCGTGAGGTTCATGACGACGAAGGTCACGAACAGCGACAGCGGGATCGAGACCGCCGAGACCAGCGTCGAGCGCAGCGACATGAGGAACAGCAGGATCACCACGACGGCGAACAGCAGGCCGAGGCCGCCCTCGGTCGCGAGGTCCTCGATGGACGACTCGATGAAGGGCGCCTGGTCGAAGACGACCTGGACCTGCACGCCCGCGGCGTCGAGGGCGTCCTTCTGGTCGTCGAGCGCGTCCTGGACGGCGTGCGAGACGTCGACCGTGTTGCCCGCGGGCGTCTTGGTGATCGCGACGGCCAGCGAGTCGTCGCCGTCGAGGCGGGAGTAGGACGTCGGCGCGACGTCGTCCTCGGTGACCTTCGCGACGTCCCCGAGGTGGACGACGTCGCCCCCGGCCCCGGTCAGGGGCAGCGCCTCGAGCTGGTCCAGCGACGTGATCGGGGCGCCGACCTGCACGGACAGGGTGGTCTCGTCCTGCGTGATCGTGCCGGCGGGGACCCGCACGCCGTTGTCCTGCAGGACGCTGGACACGTCGGCCGGGCTGAGGCCCGCGGCGGTCAGGGCGGGCAGGTCGAGGTCCACGGTGACGGCCTTGTCGGCGACGCCGCTGACCGCGACGCTGCGCACGTCGTCGAGCTTCTCCAGCGCCGGGACCACGACCGTGTCGACGGTGCTCGCGAGCGCCGCCGGGTCCTTGCCGCCGGCGGCGGCGAGCTGGACGACCGGCAGGTCGTCGATCGACCCGGTGACCACGGTGGGGTCGACGTCGTCGGGCAGGCCGCTCTGGGACCGGTTGATCGCGGTCTGCATCTGCTGGGCCGCGAGGTCCATGTCCGTGCCGTAGACGAACTGGACGGTGGTCACGGACATCCCCGTGGACGCGGTCGAGCTCACGCTCTCCACGCCGTCGACACCCTTGACGGCCTCCTCGACCGGCTCGCTGACCTGCGACTCGACGATCGCCGGCGCGGCGCCCGGGTAGGAGCCGACGACGGCGGCCGTCGGGAAGGAGATCGAGGGGATGAGCTCCTGCTTGAGCGAGCCGAGGCTGATGACGCCGAACACGGCGACCGCGACGGTCACGAGCGCGACGACGGCGCGGTTGGCGAGCGAGAGGCGGGCGAGGCGGTCCACGGGGTCTCCGACGGTCGGCACGGGTGGTGCGGGTGCCACGACGACGCCGGCGCGGGCATCGTTAGGGTATTCCGAACCAAGATGCCGACCAAACCGCCGCGGCCGCCCGGGAGCGACGGCTACGCTCTGCCCTGTGACAGCCACCGAACGCGACCGCCGTGCCGCCCTGCTCGCGGAGTTCGTCGAGACCCAGCAGGCCCTCGGCGACCTCCTCGTGGGGCGCCGCCTGCAGCGCCTCGTGGACACCCGGCTGACCGCTCAGCAGCTGCGCGCGATCGCGATCCTGCTGCTCGACGGGCAGATCAGCGCGCACGAGCTCGCCCGCGCCCTCGGCGTCTCGGCCGCGACCGTCTCCGGCATCCTCGACCGCCTCGAGGCCGCCGGCATGGTCGAGCGCCGGGTGGACGAGGCCGACGGGCGGGTGCGCCGGATCGCGGTGACGCCGTCCGGGACGGCGGCCGTGCGCGGCATCGTCGCCGACGACGACCACTCCGTCGAGGTCGAGCTCCTGGAGGACCTGTCCACCGCGGAGCTCGAGCAGATCACCACCGGGTTCGGCGCGCTCCTGCGCGTGACGCGGGACAGCACGCCCGCCGGGTGACGCTCACGCCTCGGTGAGCGCCTCCTCCGGCGTCCCCTCGACGGCCGTGGCGGCCTTGTTCCAGCGCTGCCACAGCACGCGCTCGCCGACCGCCCGGGCCATCGTGTGGGCGGTGAGCAGGAAGACGACGATGCCGACGGCGAGGACGCCGACGCCGACCCAGTACGGCAGGGCGACGCCGCTCGGCGCGAGCAGCCCGGCGATCACGGGGGCCGGGGCCGCGAAGCCCCAGCGCACGAGGTTGAACGCGCCGGTCGTCACGCGGCGGTCGGGGTCGCCGAGGGCCAACGACAGGTCGGTCAGGATCGCGTTGGAGATGCCCATGAAGACGCCGGCCACGATGAGGATCGCGATCGACCAGCCGGTGCCGAAGTTCAGCGCCAGGAGGACCAGGGCGACGAGCACGCCGGTGACGGCGATGCCCATGGTCTGCACGGCGCCGACGTGGTGCGCGAGCCGGTGGCCGACGAACAGGATCCCGAACGCCAGGCCGAGGCCCCACGCGGTGAACACGAGGCCGAGCTGGATCACGCCGAGGCCGAGGAAGATCGGCGTGTAGCCGAGGATGATGAAGAAGCAGAAGTTGTAGGCGGCGGTCACCGCGCACATCGCCAGGAACGTGCGCTTGCGGAACAACGAGAAGACGTGCCCGACGCTGAGCTTCGTCGGCTTCGTGGCCGGGTCCTTGAGCCGCGTCGCGGAGACGATCAGCGCGACGACCATGAACAGCCCGCACAGCAGGAACGGCACGCGCCAGCTGATCTTGCCGAAGAGGCCGCCGAGCAGCGGACCCACGGCGAAGCCGAGGCCGACGCAGGTCTCGAAGAGGCCCACGACCCACTCGCGGTCGCTGGCGAGCGAGACGAGCAGCACCATCGCGGTGGCGAAGAACATCGCGTTGCCCAGGCCCCAGAACCCGCGCAGCACGGCGAGCTCGAGGATGTTGCCGCTGAGCGAGGCCAGGACCGCGGCGACCGCGACGAGCGAGACGCCGGCGACGAGGATCTTCTTGTAGCCGAACTTCCCGGTCGCGACGACGGCCGGGATCATGCCGAGCGCCATCACCGCGATGTAGGCGGTGAAGAGCAGCTCGATCTGCCAGGTCGAGGCGCCGATCTCGGCGCCGATGATCGGCAGGATGGGGTCGACGATCGCGATGCCCGCGATCGCGAAGAACGCGGTCAGGGCCGTCGCGTAGATCGCTGTCTTGTTGGGTTCTTCTCGCGTGCTCGCCACGACGCGTCCTCCTCGGGTGGTGTTCTGACAGGTAACTTCCTGTATCGTACACCTATGCCTGCCGACGACGTCCTCGCCCGGATCGAGCTCGAGGTCGGGTACCTCCTGCGCCGGGCCGACCGCGCCTCGCGGCGGCGCGACCGCACCCCGCCCACGCTCGAGCGCTCCGCCTACCTCGTGCTGCAGTCCCTGGTCACCGACGGGCCCGCGAACGTGCACGTCCTGGCGGACCGGCTGGGCCTGGACGCCTCGACCATGACGCGCCAGGTCGGCGCGATGGTGGCGGCAGGCCACGTGCGACGCACCCCGGACCCCGGCGACGCGCGCGCCGTCCTCGTCGAGCCGACGCCCGACGGCGTCGCGACCCTCGCGCGCCACCGCGCCGAGCGCGGCGCGCTGTACGCGCAGATCCTCGACGGCTGGGACGACGGCGACCGCGCCGCGCTCGCCGCGACGCTGCACCGCCTCAACAGGGCGATGGACGAGCACTCGCGGGGATGACGCTCGCGCAGGTGAGGCGGACCGGGCGTCGGGGCCCCGGGTAGCGTGGACGGCGATGACCCGCACCCCGCGCACGCGCCGCTCCCCGAGCTCGCGCCGCACGACCCTGCTCGCGCTCGGCCTGCTCGCCACGATCGGCACCTCCGGCGCGCTGGCCGGCTGCTCGGGCGACCCCGTGCCGTCCACCGGGACGAGCGGGGTGCCGGCGACGGGCGGGACGTCGTCGGGCACGGCGTCGTCGGGCACCACCCCTACCCCCACGCCGACGCCCACGCCCACGCCCGGCGCGGACCTGAGCCTGGACGAGAAGGTCGGCCAGCTGCTCATGGTGGGCGTGCCCGCGGCGGGCGCCGACGACGCGACGCTCGCCCTGCTGCGCGACGAGCACGTGGGCAACGTCTTCCTCGCCGGGCGCTCCACGGCCGGGGTCGACGCGACGGCCGACGTCGTCGCCCCGCTCACCGCGCTCGCCCAGGACGGGACGACGGGCGGCGTGCCGATGTGGGTCGCCACCGACCAGGAGGGCGGGCTCGTGCAGGTGCTGCGCGGGCCGGGGTTCTCGGACATCCCCTCCGCGCAGGACCAGGCGGCCATGTCGGCGGCCGACCTGGAGGACGCCGCGCGCGGCTGGGGCGCGGAGCTCGCCGACGCGGGCGTGAACCTCAACCTCGCACCGGTCGCGGACGTCGTCCCCGAGGGCACGGCGGAGCAGAACGCGCCGATCGGGTACTTCGGGCGCCAGTACGGGTCCACCGCCGAGGCCGTGACGCCGTTCGTCGAGGCGTTCGCCGGCGGGATGCAGGACGCCGGTGTCGGGGCGGTCGTCAAGCACTTCCCCGGGCTCGGGCTCGTGGGGGGCAACACCGACACGGACGCCGGGGT
The DNA here is from genome assembly GCF_003752595.1 of Cellulomonas sp. PhB143. Lineage (GTDB taxonomy): Bacteria > Actinomycetota > Actinomycetes > Actinomycetales > Cellulomonadaceae > Paraoerskovia. The sequence goes on from NZ_RKIJ01000009.1 coordinate 291,377, forward strand.
GACGGACACCGAGACCGACGCGGGCTCGGCGTCCGTCGACGTGTTCCGGGCGAGCATCGACGACGGCGCGCGGGTGGTCATGATGTCGACCGCGGTCTACGCGAAGCTCGACCCCGACGCGCCCGCCGCGTTCTCCGGTCCCGTGGTCACGGGGCTGCTGCGCGAGAAGCTCGGCTTCGACGGCGTCTGCATGACCGACGACCTCGCCGCGGCGAAGCAGGTCGCGGACGTCGCGCCGGCCGACCGCGCGGTCCGGACCGTCGACGCGGGCTGCGACGTCGTGCTCGCGTCGGCGTCCACGGACGGCGTGCGCGACATGGCCGAGGGCCTCGCGGCGCGGGCGAAGGACGACCCGGAGTTCGCCGCGAAGGTGGACGCCGCCGTCGGGCGGGTGCTGGCGGCGAAGCAGGAGCTGGGCACGGGCGGCTGACGTCGGCCCCTCGCCCCTCGTCCCTCCCTTTCCTGCCGAGCACGGGGTTGCCGCCGGATCGGCGACCCTGATCCGGCGCCGACCCCATGGTCGAGGGGCGCGAAGCCCGTGCTCGCCGCGGGTCAGGGCCGGCGGTCGGGGCCGTCCGAGTACAGCGCCCAGCGGATCGCGCGCGTGACCGCCTGGCCGCCCGCCCGCACCAGCGGGGTCTCCCCGGTCACGTGCCACGGCTGGGCCGTCATGCGCCGCGCCCACCCCGGCAGGGAGCCGACGGCGGCGCGGCCCAGCAGCGAGTACGCCCCGCGCGCGGCCCACGGCAGGGGCGGCTCCGCGAGGAGGTAGCGGGCGACGTCGTCGGCCTCCGGGGTCCGCGCGAGCTCGGGGCCGAACTCCCGGAACGCCCGCGCGAGCTCCGCGCGGCTGTGCGGCACGTCGATCGCCCCGAGGCGCTCGGCAACCGTCGCCGCCTGGTCCAGGTACTCGTCGTAGCCGGCGTCGTCCAGCGGGTGGGCGCCGTAGCGGCGGTGGGCGGTCATGAAGCTGTCAGCCTCGGCGACGTGCACCCAGCGCAGGAGCCACGGGTCGTCCGCGGCGTAGGGGCGGCCGTCCGGGGCGGTGCCGCGCATGCGCACGTGCACGGCGCGGACGACGTCGATCGCCTGCTGCGCGTCGGCCCGCGTCGCGAACGTGGTGGTGGCGATGAAGGTGCTGGTGCGCGCGAGACGGCCCCAGGGGTCGGCCCGGTAGCCCGAGTGGGCGGCGACGGCGGCCATCGCGAGCGGGTGCAGCGCCTGGAGCAGGAGCGCGCGCAGGCCGCCGACGAACATCGACGCGTCGTCGTGCACGCGGGCGATGGCGGACGTCGGGCCGAAGTCCCGCGGGCCCGGCGTGTCGTGGATGCGCGAGCGCTGCGCCGGGCCGTCCTCGCCCGCGACGCGCTCGAACAGCGCCGCGCCGGCGCGGGCACGCAGTGCCTCGAGGGGCGATGCCGACGGAGAGGCCAGGGTGTGCGGGAGGAGTGCGGGCGGCAGGAGCGGTGAGGTCACGGTTCCAGTCTCCACCGCCGAACGCGTCATCAGTAGGCCGGACCGGCTCCGCGGACCGACGAGGTCAGGCGGTGGCGACCCGGAACAGCTCGGTCCTGGCGACGACGGCGTCCCGCTCGTCGGCGAGCGCCGCTCGCCGCGGATCGGCCAGGTAGCGCTCAAGAGCCCCGCTGCCCGGGAACCGGTAGACCTGCACTTCGTCGGGACGGGTCGAGGCGCCGCGCTGGCCGGGCCCGGCCGAGGCGTCGTCGTCCTCGAAGTCCTGCGCGACGACGCGCTGCAGGACGACGCCGCCGTGGTCACCGAGCAGCTCCAGCACACGGTCCTCGTAGGCGGACATCGCGGGACGCCGACCGGGCTGCGCCCAGAGGAGGCAGCACAGCAGCAACGGGTCGTCGTCTGCCGCGGTCGGGTCGGCGGAGGTCGGTGCGGTCGGGTCGGGCGCCATCCCGGCAGCCTACGATCCGGTGCCCGGCGAGCGAGAGGACGACCGTCGTCGGGTACCCGTCCGCCCACCGCCGAACGCGTCATCAGTCGGCGCAAACAGCCCAACGGGCCGACAAGGGACGCGCTCGGCGGTGATGGGCCGGCGGCAGTGGTGCCCCCACTGGGACTCGAACCCAGACTGCGCCGATTTTAAGTCGGCTGCCTCTGCCGGTTGGGCTATGGGGGCCACGCGCGACGATACCCCCGCCGCCTCGCCCGGACGGGCGCGGCTGCGGGGGTATCGGTGGGCAGTGGGGCCGCCGGTCAGGACGGGCCGGTCGTGCCGACCTTCTCGCCCTTGCGGTCGTCGGTCGACGCCGCGTCGACAGCCTTCTTCGGCGGCAGGGACGCGTGACGGAACTCGGCGCGCGGGTCGTGGATCGAGCCGAGCGAGACCGGGTCGCGGCGCAGGACGAGCTGGTCGAACCAACCCATGAAGATGCGCAGCTTGCGGTTCAGCGTCGGCATCGCGCCACCGTGGTACGAGCGGTGCACGACCCACGCCGGGAAGCCCTTGAACTTGAAGCGGCCGAACAGCTCCGCGACGCCCTTGTAGAGGCCGAGCGAGGCGACCGTGCCGATGTTCTTGTGGCGGTACTCGGCGAGCGAGTTCCCCTGGATCGAGGCGGCGACGTTGTCGCCGAGGGTCCAGGCCTCGCGGATCGCGTGCTGGGCGTTCGGCGGGCAGAACTTGCCGGGGTTCTCGAGGTCCGGCACCGCGGCGCAGTCGCCCGCGCCCCAGGCGTCGGGGACGACGTTGCCGTCCGCGTCGACGACCTGGAGGGTCGGCAGCACGGTGAGGCGGCCCATCTTGTCGGTCGGCAGGTCGGACTCGCCGATGACCGGGTTCGCCTTGACTCCCGCCGTCCACACGAGGGTCTCGCTGTCGAACTCCACACCGGTCGACGTCACGATGTGGCCGTCGACGCAGGAGCTGAGGAAGGTGCTCAGGTGGAACTCGATGCCGCGCTTCTTGAGCTCCTCGAGCGCGTACTCCGCCATCGGGAGGCTCAGCTCGGGCAGGATCCGGTCCGCGCCCTCGATCATCACGAAGCGCATGTCCTCGTCGCTGATCGAGTCGTAGCGCTTGATCGCGGCGCGCGCCATGTCCTCGATCTCGCCGAGCGCCTCGATGCCGGCGAACCCGCCGCCGACGAACGTGAAGGTGAGCATGCGGCGGCGCACGTCCTGGTCCCACGTGGAGGACGCGACGTCGAGCCGGTTGATGACGTGGTTGCGGACCGCCACGGCCTCCTCGACGTTCTTGAAGCCGATCGCCTGCTCCGCGAGGCCCGGGATGGGCAGCGTGCGCGAGACTGACCCGAGGCCGATCACCAGCTGGTCGTACGTGATCTCGTACGGCTCGCCCTCCTGGGGCGTGATCTGGATGCGCTTGGCACCGTGGTCGATCTTCGTCGCGCGGCCCTGGAGCACGTCGGTGCCCTTGAGCGCCTGGCGCAGCGGAGCGACGACGTTGCGGCCGTCGATCGAGCCTGCCGCGACCTCGGGCAGGAACGGCGCGTAGGTCATGTAGGGGCGCGGGTCGACGACGACGATCGCGGCGTCCTGCTTGCCGAGACGACGGCGGATCCGGCGCGCCGAGTAGAGCCCGATCGTGCCGCCACCGAGGACGACGATGCGCGGGATCTTGCGCGGGCGCGACTCGCGCTGTGCGGACGTGGCGTCGTCCTGGGCACGGTCGACCGAGGTCAGATCATTCTGGGGCATGCCACCAGGGTATTCCCGCCGCCCCCGACGCGAAACTGGCAGCGCCGACGGGCGTTCTGGACGCCGGCTGGACGTCGCCGGGAGCGGCGGGTGGTCCGGGGCGGTCCGCACCCCTCGGAAAGGCCTTCTGACCTGCGGAGATGCCGACCGGGCACGGGCCGGCGTCGGGCATCCGCGACCCTCGGAGCGGCGTCCGGTGTGACCAACGCGACGCGCGCGCACGGCCGCCGAGGCGCGCCCGCCCCGCCCGCCGAGAAGTCGAAACTGGCCCCTGGATCCGCAGGATCAGAGGCCATTTTCGACTTCTCGGCGGGAACGGGTGCCGGGGCGACCGCCGTCAGGGTGTCGGGGTGCCCGACGGCGCAGCCTCGGCGGGCCCCGCCGACACCTTCGGCTCCGGTTCCGTCGACTTCTGGGCCGGTGCCTCGGTCGCCTTCTTCGCGGCCTTGTCCGCCGGGGCCTCCGCGGCCTTGTCCGCCGGGTCGTCCGTGGCCGCCGGGTCCGGCGCCTGCGCCGATGCCCCCGCGACCTCCAGCGGCGGCACCACGACGAACGGGCTCGGGGCGTCGCGGACCGACTCCGGGTCGGACGGCAGGAAGGTCATCCCGTCGTCGTCCCACGTGCCGTCCGCCTCGTCGAAGACCTGCAGCGGGTAGACGTTCGTCGGCCGCGACCCCCCGGCCGTCGCCTGCGGCCGCGCATAGTAGGTGCCCGGCGCGCGCCACACCTCGGTCGGCTCCGCACCGTCGCCGAACGCCTGGGTCCGCACAGGCTCGCCCGCGTCGTCGAAGATCCGCACGTCGTCCAGCGGCTTGCCCGCGGCGTCGAAGGCGAAGAGGTTGCCGACCTGGCGCCCGCCGCTCCAGACGCCGTCGGGCGCGGTGGTCTGCGCGTCGTACAGGCCGCGGTCCTGCGCGAACGCGTCGCCCGTGTTGTACACCGCGGCATGGATCATCGCGTAGCCGAACAGCACGGCGACGACGCTGAGCACGCGCACCAGCCCGCGCAGCCAGCGCCACGGCTTCCACCGGCCGCGGCCCCACTGGACGCTGACGACCACCATCGCGAGCACGAGGACCCAGGTGGCGAGGCTCTCCGGCACGAGCTGCGGCCCGCGGTCGGAGCTGAAGTACGCCCACAGGACCCCCGCCACGAACCAGCCGCGGTAGACCCACCACAGGGGCCGCAGCGTGCGGAGGAAGTCGACGACGGCGGAGCCCCCGGGTGTCGACATCAGCGGGGCCCACGTCTCGCGCCATCGGTCGGCGGCCCGGTGCGCGGCGTCGGCCACCGCGGCGCGGACCGTGTGCCGGGTCTCCGGGCCGGTCGTCGCCGGCCCGAGCCCGCCCGCGGCGCGCAGCTCGGCCGCGTACTCCTCGGCGGGGCCGAAGACCGCGGCGAGCGGGCCGCCGTCGGGCACCTCGGACGGCGCCTCCGCCGACGTGCCCGGCCAGGCGGTCCCGGCGCGGCCCGCGGAGTCGGCGAGCGCCTCGGTCAGGTCGGCCTCGAGGCCGTCGACGAGCTCGTCGACCTGCTCCTCCGGGAGGTCGGCGAGCGCCGCGCGGACGGCCAGCGCATAGGTGTGGACCTGGCCGGCGATCGTCCGCTCGGGAGCCTCGGGGCTGGTGACGCTCATGCTGCTGCTCCGTCCCGGCCGAGGAGGCCGCTCATCGTCGTCGCGAAGTCGGTCCAGACCTTGCGCTGGGTCTCGAGCATCTGGCGGCCCTGCGGGCTGATGCCGTAGTACTTGCGGTGCGGGCCGGAGTCGGAGGGCACGACGTAGCTGGTCAGCGCTCCCCCGGCGTACAGGCGGCGCAGCGTGCCGTAGACCGAGGCGTCGCCGACGTCGTCGAGCCCCGCCGTGCGCAGGCGGCGCACGACGTCGTACCCGTACCCGTCCTCGTCCTCGACGACCGCCAGCACCGCGACGTCGAGCACCCCCTTGAGCAGCTGTGTGGTGTCCACCGGTCCTCCGTCCCGGCCGCCCGTCGCGGCCTGCGCGGTTCACGGTACTACGCAGCGCGCACTAGCGGCTAGAGCGAAGTACCGGCGTGTCCTGGGTTCCGCCGAGAAGTCGAATTCGGCCCCTAGATCCGCAGGATCAGGGGCCGAATTCGACGTCTCGGCGGGGTGTCCACAGGCGTCGACGCGCGACCTGCGTCCACAGCGGGGCCAGGACAAGTTCCCGCCGCGCGCGCCGAGCGCGAGGCTCCCGGCATGCCGACGCCCGCCACCCAGCAGACCTATCAGACCCACCAGACCGTGCCGACCGTCTTCACCGTCGCCGACGGTCGCCACCACGGCCTCACCGCCAAGCAGATGCGCCAGGCACGGTTCGCCGCGCCCCTGCACGGGATCCGCGTCGCCACGCCCGCCCGCACCTGGCGGGACCTCGCGGGCCGGCTCGACGCCGAGGAGCTCGTGGTGCTCGGCGACTCGATGACCCGCCGCAAGGGCCCGACGACGTCCCTCGGCTCCCTGCGCCGCGTCACCCGGGAGTCGCCCGCGGGCACCCGCGGGATCGCGCGCATGCGCCTCGCCCTCGAGCTGATCCGGCCGCGCACGGACTCGTCGATGGAGACCCGGACGCGGCTCGCGCTCGTCGGGGTCGGCGAGCGCTGCCCCGAGGTGAATCACCTCGTCCGCGACGAGCGAGGCCACGTCGTCGCCCTGGTGGACATGGCGTACGTCCCCGAGCGGGTGGCGATCGAGTACGACGGCGACGTGCACCGGACCGATCCTGCGACCTGGCGCCGCGACGTCGCGCGCAAGCAGGCGCTCGAGGACCTCGGGTGGCGCGTCGTCGTGGTGACGGCGGACGACGTGCTGCACAACCCGCACGTCCTCATCCAGCGGGTCCGCAAGGCGCTCCGCCGCTGACCCCTGCGCGGCCGGCGCTCTCCGCCGAGAAGTCGAATACGGCCCCTAGATCCGCAGGATCAGGGGCCGAATTCGACTTCTCGGCGGGAAGGCGGGCCGAGCGGCGGGAGGCCGAGCGGGCGGGCCGCGCGTCTCGGCGGGACCGACCTCAGGCGATCGAGAGCGCGATCCCGTCGAGGATGTCGTGCTCGCTCGTGACGACGGTCGCGAGCTGCCCGCCCGCCGCCGCGACGTCGTCGCGCACCCGGCGCACGACCTCCGACCAGACGAGCGCGCCCGCCCCGATCACGTCGACACGGCCGGGGTGCATGAAGCCCAGCGCCGCGCGCTCCTCGCGCGGCATCGCGACCAGGTCCTCGCACGCCGCGAGCACCGCATCGACGGGCAGCTCGGCGCCGTTGATCCGCTCGCGGTCGTACCTCTCGAGGCCCAGCGCGTGCGCCGTCACCGTGGTCACGGTCCCGGCGAGCCCGACGAGCGTCGCCGCCTGCCCGACCGGGACCACCGACGACGCCTCGTCGAGCGCCGACCGCACGTCGGCCCGCGCGGCGGCGACCTGCTCCGGCGTCGGCGGGTCGCTGCGCAGGTGCCGCTCGCTCATCCGGACGCAGCCGACGTCCATCGACCGGGCGGCCTGCGGCGACGCGTCGCCGAGCACCAGCTCCGTGGAGCCGCCCCCGAGGTCCACGACCAGGTACGGCGCGTCGTGCTCGGCGGCCACCACGGTCGCGCCGGAGAACGACAGCGCCGCCTCGTCGTCGCCCGTGACGACCTCCGGCGCGACGCCGAGGATCTCGGTCACGCCGTCCACGAACTCCTGGCGGTTCTCGGCGTCGCGCATCGCCGACGTCGCGACGAAGCGCACGCGCTGCGCCCCGAGCCCGCGGATCACGTCCGCGTATCGACGCGTCGCGTCGAGCGTGCGCGTGAGGGCCTCGGGCGCGAGCCGTCCGGTGCGGTCCACCCCCTGCCCGAGGCGCACGACCTCCATGCGCCGGTCCAGGTCGACGAGGGTGCCGTCGTCCGCCACGTCGGCGACGAGCAGGCGGATCGAGTTGGTGCCGCAGTCGATCGCGGCCACGCGAGATGTCATGCGACCAGGGTGCCAGGCGCCACCCACCCCCGCCCTGCCGTCCGGCCGGCGGGCGGGGGTGGCGTGCGTCATGCGTGCCCGACGACGGTCGGGTGGCCGTCGCGCGACGGCCACCCGACCCCCGAGCGCCGTCAGCCGATCGCCGTGGCGAACACGTGCAGCCGGGGGTTGTCCGGGAGCGTGATCGTCCTGACCTGCTTGCCCGCGGTCAGCGGGACCGACGTGGCATACAGGCTCACCTTCTGGTCCTTCTGGTTGGTCGAGCCCGCCGGGCGGTTCCAGTACGGCGTGGTCGCGACGATCACGCTGCCCGGCGTCGGGTTGTTGTTGTACCAGTCGGCGAGGCGGACGGTCGCGCTCGACGTCGTGCCGTCCGTGTACGTCACCGTGAGCGTGCCCGTCTGCTCGGAGCTCGTGCCGGTGCCGAGCAGCGCCAGCCTGGTGCCCGTCCCGGACATGGTGACGACCTGTCCCGCGGTCGAGACGGCGTCGGGCCGTCCCGCCGCCACCTTCGGGAACACGAGCCCGCCGTAGCCGCCCGGGACCGCCGCTCCGGGCGACACGCCCACCGACGCGAGCGCCTGCGCCGAGTACGAGTACCCAGAACCATCGAGGTTCCCGGCGGTCTCGTCGCTGTCGTCGCTGACCCCGACCGTGTCATACGCGGCCGCGAGGTCGGCGTACGGGACGGCGACGTCCGTGGAGGACTCGGCCGAGCCGCCGTCGTACCGGGACGTGGCGCCGACCGTCGCCGGGCCGGCCGCCGCGTCCTTCGGCACCGCGACCTTCCAGCTCGTGGTGACCGACGTGCCCGGAGCGACCTTGAGGGTCGTGCTGCTGCGCGGGCTGGTGGTCCAGCCCTCGGGAAGCTGCAGGCTCGTGCGGACGTCCTTCGCCGTCGTGGTCGAGGCGTTCGTGAACGTCGTCCGCACGGTCGCGGCCTTGCCGGGCGTCACGACACCGGGCGCCTTGACCGTGACCCACCGCGGCTGCGTCGTCCTCGTCACCGAGAAGTAGTCCTTCGTCGGCAGGTGCGACGACGAGTCGCCGGCCCGGACCGTGTACGTGCCCGGCGTCAGCGCCCAGGTGTGCGCCTTGCTGTTCCACGCCGACGCGTCGCGCGCGTCGATCGTCACGGACACCTTCGTCGACTTCCCCGGCTTGAGCGAGACCTTCTCGAACCCGACGAGCGACTTCGGCGGCTCCCCGCTGCTGCGCGGCTGGGACAGGTAGACCTGGACGACGTCGGAGCCGGCGACCTTTCCCGTGTTCGTCACCGTCGCGGTCGCCTTCACCGACCCGTCCTCGGCCAGGTGTGCCGAGCTCAGGTGCAGGCCCGACACCCGGAAGCTGGTGTACGACAGCCCGTACCCGAACGGGAACAGCGGCTCGACGTCGTGGGCGTCGTACCACCGGTAGCCGACGTCGAGGCCCTCGGAGAACTGCACCTTCCCGTCGACCCCCGGCCACTGGGACTCGGTGGACGCCGGGACGTCCGCGAGGGACCTCGGGAAGGTCACCGGCAGCTTGCCCGACGGGTTGGTGTCCCCGAACAGCAGCGAGGCGATCGCGGTGCCGGACTCCTGCCCGGGGTACCAGGCCTCGAACAGGCCCGCGACGTCGTCGACCCAGGGCATGGTGACCGCGGAGCCCGTGTTGAGCACGACGACGGTGCGCGGGTTCGCCTTCGCGACCGCCGCGATCAGCTCGTCCTGCGAGCCCGGGAGATCGATGTCCTGGAGGTCGCCGCCCTCGGACTCGGTGTTGTTCGCGTAGACGACGGCGACGTCGGCGTCCTGCGCGGCGGCGACGGCGTCGCCGAGGGGGTCGTGCCCCGGGGCCGTCCAGCCGAGGTTGACGTTCGAGCCGCCCCCGCCCTGGTAGTAGTCCACCTCGACCGACACGGGCGTGCCCGCGGTGAGGTCGAGCGCGGCGGTCTTCGTCTGCGAGCCGTGGCTGCCCCAGTTGTCGATCACGGTCTTGCCGTCGACGATCAGGCGCGAGCCGTCGTCGCTGGTCAGCCCGACGGTGTAGGCCCCGGTGGCCGGGGGCGTGAGCGTCCCGGTCCAGCGGGCGGAGAACTCTCCGCCGGAGACGCCCTCCGCGGGCGCGGCGCCGTTCCACGTGAACGCGACCTGCGGGTCCGTGCGCGTGACGACGGGGTCGCCGGTGAGGTCGGTGCTCGCGTAGAGCTGGGCGGTGAGCCCGTTCCCGGTGCCCGACGACGGCGTGAGGTACTTCGCCTCGATCGGCGGGAGCGAGCCGTCGCTCCCCGCACCGCCCGGGGCGTACGTCACGTCGACGCCGCTCTGGGCCGCCCGGTCCGTGATGCCCTCGAGGGGCGTGACCGTGCCGGTCCCGGCGACGGCGGCGCTGCCGCCACCGCCCGTGACCGCTCCTGTGCTGGCGCCCGACCCGATCACCGCGACCGAGCGCGTGCTCGTGGTCAGCGGCAGGACGTCGCCCTCGTTCTTGAGGAGCACCGTCCCGTCCTCCGCGATGCTCCGCGCGCTCGCGACGTGGGCGTCCGTGGAGGCGACCGCGTCGGGGGTGTCGGCGCTGGGGTGCGCGAACAGGTCGAAGCGGAACTCCTCGCGCAGGATGCGCGTGACCATGTCGTCGACCCGGCTCTCCGGGACCTTCCCGTCCGTGACCGCGGTCTTCAGCGCGTCGCCGAAGTAGGTGCTGTTCGGCATCTCGAGGTCCATCCCCGCGTTGGCCGCGGCGACCGTGCTCTTGGTGCCCCACCAGTCGGAGGTGATGAACCCGTCGAACCCGAAGTCCTTCTTGAGGATGTCGTTGAGGTAGGGATTCTCGCAGGCGTCCGTGCCGTTGACGTAGCTGTAGGAGCACATCACCGACGCCGGCTCCGCCTCGTCGACGATCGACTCGAACGCGGAGGCGTAGATCTCGCGCACCGTGCGGTCGTCGACGATCGCGTCGTCGTTCGCGGAGTTGCGGTTGGTCTCCTGGTTGTAGATCGCCCAGTGCTTGAGCTGGGCCATGACGCCGGTCGACTGGATGCCCTCGATGTCCTGGGCACCGATCTGCCCGGTGAGGTGCGGGTCCTCGGAGTAGGTCTCGAACGCGCGTCCCCACCGGGGGTCGCGGACGATGTTGACGGTCGGGCCGAGGTCGACGTCGACGCCCTTGGCCTTGTCCTCCGCGCCGATGACCGCGCCGTAGTCGTGCGCCGCGTCCGTGTCCCAGGTGGCCGCGAGCGCGGTCGCCGAGGGGAGCTGGGTGGTGTCGTCCATGCGCACGCCCACCGGGCCGTCCTGCAGCTTGAGCCTCGGGACGCACAGCCGCGGGATCCCCGCGACCAGGCCCGTGTAGTCGCCGGCGTCGGCGCCGTGAACCATCGAGATCTTCTCGTCGAGCGTCATCTTCGCCACGACCTGCTTCGCCCGCGCGGTGTCCGAGCCGCCGGACGTGAGCCACGGGCAGTCGCTGCTCGCGGCGGGCTTCGCCTGTGGCGCCGGGTGGGCCTGGCTCGCCTGGTCGGCGGGCGCGGCGGCCTGCGCCACCGCGGGCGCGGCCGCCAGCGCGAGGGCGGCCACGGCGGCGATGCCGGCCGCGCGAGCGCGGTGGCGCCGGGGTGGTTGTGGGTTCTCGAACACGTGTCCTCCTGAGAAACCTCGTCGTGCTCAGGCCGTGCCCGGCGTGCGTCGTCGCTCGCCCGGGACGGTGGGACGCGGAAGACGCCCCGCGGACATCTGACGCCCGTCGGGTGCTCGCGGCAACTTGGACAGCGCTGTCAGTCTCGGCCCGCGGACAGCGCTGTCAGCGACCACGGCCCGAGGGCGGGAAGCCGCGGCCGTGCCCCGGCCCCGCTCAGCAGCTGCAGCGGTCCCGCCGCCACAGCCCGGCCTCGGCCATCCGCGCGAGGGCGTCGTCGCCCATCGGGTTGACGCCGGGCCCTGCCGCGAGCGCGTGCGCGGTCACGACGTGGATGCACTTGACGCGCGTCGGCATGCCGCCCGCGCTGATGCCCGCGATCTCCTCGACGTGCCCGAGCGCCTCGCGCTGGGCGAGGTAGTGCTCGTGCGCGCGCCGGTAGGCGGCGGCCAGCTCGGCGTCGTCCTCGAGCGCGGCCGTCATCTCCTTCATCACGCCGTTCGCCTCCAGCGTGGAGGCGGCGGCGACCACCGGCGGGGCGGTGAGGTAGAACGTCGTCGGGAACGGGGTGCCGTCGTCGAGCCGGGGGGCGGTCCGCGCCACGAGCGGGCGCCCGCACACGCAGCGCGCCGCGATCCCCACGACACCGCGCGGAGTGCGGCCGAGCTGCTCGGCGAGGACCTCGAGGTCCTCGGGGGTGGCGGTCTCGTCGGCCGGGCGTGCGGGCGCGGTGTCGGTCACGGGTGGTTCCGTCCTCGGTGGTTCAGCAGGTCACGGCGCGCTGCCGCGGTCGCCACCATTGTCGCTCGCCCGGGAACCGTCCTCGCCCGCGAGCTGCACCGAGCTCCACACCGAGGAGTACCAGGGAGCGCTGCCGTCGCTCGCGTCGACCGGCCCGGTGCCGACCTTGTGCCCGGTCGCGGGGTCGTGGGTGGTGCGCACGACGCCGGGGTCCAGCACGCGGTACGCGGTCTCGCCGGGCATCACGAAGCTCAGGCGGTCGCGCGCCTGGGCGACGACGTACGAGCGGTCGTCCCACCGGTCGAGCTCGACCTCGAGGTCCGCGCGCTCCTGCTTCGCGGCGGCGAGCTGGCTCTCGACCTGGTGCAGCTCGCCGGCCTGGTTCACGTACGCGCGCGCCGTCGGCAGCAGCATCGCGACGGCGACGAGGATCACGACGGTCAGCACCATCGAGCGGACGGTCAGCCGCTCGGGCAGTGCGAACCCGAACCGGCTGCGCGTCTTCTCGTGCGGGGCGGGGGGCGCCGTCGTGCCCGACGACGCGGCGCGGGCCGTGCCCGACGACGTCGTCCCCGAGGTCCCCGGGCGGGCGGCGGCAGCCGGCGCGGGTCGCGCCGGGACGGCGCGGGTGGCGCCGGTGCGCGGGCTGCGGCCCGACCCGGCCGGGCTGCGGCCGCGGGGGCGTGCGCCCGCGGCGGGCGCGGTCGGACGACGGTTCGCAGGCACGGGCCGATCTTCTCATCCCGGGCACGCGGGACCGGGAGGTCCGGGCGGCGTGGCGGGCGAGGGCGACCCGCCGAGGCGCCGGGACCCCGTCCGCCGAGAAGTCGAATTCGGCCCCTGTTTCCGAAGAAACAGGGGCCGAATTCGACTTCTCGGCGGACCCGGGCGGGCCCGCTAGGGGGTCAGCCCTGGAAGCGCGGGAACGACGACGCCCCCGCGTACACCGCGGCGTCGTCGAGGGCCTCCTCGATGCGCAGCAGCTGGTTGTACTTGGCGATGCGCTCGCCGCGGGCCGGCGCACCGGTCTTGATCTGCCCGGCGTTCGTCGCGACCGCGAGGTCGGCGATCGTGGTGTCCTCGGTCTCGCCGGAGCGGTGCGAGGTCATCGACGTGAACCCGTTGCGGTGCGCGAGGTTCACGGCGTCGAGCGTCTCGGTGACGGTGCCGATCTGGTTGAGCTTGACCAGGAGCGAGTTCGCGGCCTTCTCGTCGATGCCGCGCTGCAGGCGGACCGGGTTGGTGACGAACAGGTCGTCGCCCACGATCTGCACCTTGTCGCCGATGTCGGAGACGAGCTGCGACCAGCCGGCCCACTCGTCCTCGGACAGCGGGTCCTCGATGGAGACCAGCGGGTAGTCGGCCACGAGCTGCTCGTAGTAGGCGACCATCTCGTCGTTGGTCTTCGCCTGGCCCTCGAACTGGTAGGCGCCGTCCTTGAAGAACTCGGTGGCGGCCACGTCGAGCGCGAGCGCGACGTCCTTGCCCGGGACGAACCCGGCCTTCTCGATGGCGACGAGGATCAGGTCCAGCGCGGCGCGGTTCGACTCGAGGTTCGGCGCGAAGCCGCCCTCGTCGCCGAGGCCCGTCGCGAGGCCCTTGGCCTTCAGCACGGACTTGAGGGAGTGGTAGACCTCGGCGCCGGTCCGGTAGGCCTCCTTGAAGCTCGACGCGCCGATCGGCGCGATCATGAACTCCTGGATGTCGACGTTCGAGTCGGCGTGGGAGCCACCGTTGAGGATGTTCATCATCGGCACGGGCAGCAGGTGCGCGCCGGCGCCGCCGAGGTAGCGGTACAGGTCCAGGCCGGCGGACAGCGAGGCGGCCTTCGCGACGGCGATCGAGACGCCGAGGATGGCGTTCGCGCCGAGCTTGCCCTTGTTGGGGGTGCCGTCGAGCTCGATCATCGCGGCGTCGACGAGGCGCTGGTCCTCGGCCTCGAAGCCCATGATCTCGGGGGCGATGTCGTCGATGACGGCGTTGACCGCGCCCTCGACGCCCTTGCCCAGGTAGCGGCTGTTGTCGCCGTCGCGGCGCTCGACGGCCTCGAACGCACCGGTCGACGCGCCCGAGGGGACGCCCGCACGCGCGAACGTGCCGTCGTCCAGGACGACCTCGACCTCGACGGTGGGGTTTCCGCGCGAGTCGAGGATCTCGCGTGCGCCGACGGCTTCGATGCTGGCCACAGATGCTCCTTCAGAAGGTGAGTGGGGTTACCGGTCCAGGGTAGTCCCGGCGCCCGGGGCCGTCCCGCCCGTCCGCATCCCGACCCCGTCCGTCCACCGCTGGTCCGCCGACCGTCCGCCGAGAAGTCGAACTCGGCCCCGAATTCTGCGAATTCTGGGGCGGAGTTCGACTTCTCGGCGGACGGCGAGCGTCAGACCCCGATCTCGGTCAGCTTCCCGCCCGCGATCCGCAGCCGCCGCTGCGTGCGCCGCGCCACCGTCGAGTCGTGGGTCACCATGATCACCGTCAGCCCCTGCTCCTTCCACAGCCCCTCGAGCAGCTCGACGATCTCGTCGCGCGTCTGCTCGTCGAGGTTGCCGGTCGGCTCGTCGGCGAGCAGGACGGTCGGGTCCTTCACCAGCGCCCGCGCGATCGCCACGCGCTGCTGCTGCCCGCCCGAGAGCTCGACCGGCAGGTGCGCGCCCCGGTCGCCGAGCCCCACGGACGCGAGCGCCGCCGCCGCGCGCTCCGCCCGCACGGAGGCAGAGACCCCCTCCGGGACGAGCGCCGTCTCGACGTTCTCCTGCGCGGTCAGCGTCGGGATGAGGTTGAACCCCTGGAACACGAACCCGATCGTGGACGCCCGCACCCCGGTCAGCTCGCGGTCGCTCATCGCGGCGAGGTCCTTGCCGTCGAGCGCGATCGTGCCCGACGACGGCCGGTCCAGCCCCCCGAGCATCTGCAGCAGGGTGGACTTGCCCCCGCCCGTGGGGCCCTGGATCGAGACGAGCTCGCCGGCGTCGATGTGCAGGTCCACGCCCGCGAGCGCGTGCACGACGCGCTTGCCCTGCGTGTAGGTCTTCGTCAGGCCGCTGATCTCGTACATGGTCGTCCGCTCCGGGGTGTCGGCAGGAAGGTCGGCAGGAAGGTCGGCGGGGATGTCGGGGATGTTGACCGGGCTGGTCGCCGGCTCGGCGGTCCGCTCCGCCGCGGCGCTCACGCGACGCTCCGCAGCGCCTCGGCGGGCCGCAGCCGGGCCGCGCGTCGTCCGCCGACGAGCCCGGCGACCAGGCCGCCGAGGATCGCGAGGCCGACGGCCGCGAGCGCCACGGTCACGCTGACGGGGGCGTGCAGGACGACGTCGACCGCGCTGGCCGCCGTCTGGCTCCCGCCGAACGGGCCGCCGCCTCCGCCGCCCGGGCCGCCGGCGCCACCGCCCCCGGTGCCCCCGGCGGGCGCGCCGCCGCCCCCGCCGCCGGGCCCGCCGAACCCGAACGAGGACCCCCCGGTCGCGCCGGAGAGCGTGATGCCGAGCGCGTCGATGATGCCGATGCCGACGAGCCCGAGGACGAGCCCGGCGACCCCGCCGAGCAGCCCCTGGACCACGGACTCCCCGGCGACCTGCCCGACGACCCGCGAGTTGCGCCAGCCGAGCGCCTTGAGCGTCCCGAGCTCGCGGGTGCGCCGGGTCACGCCGGAGACGGTGAACAGGATCGCGATGCCGAACGCCGCGGCGAGGACCAGCACGGACAGCCACAGCCCGAGCTTGGAGATCAGGTCGGACGCCGTGGACAGCGAGCCGGTGACCGACGACGCGAGGTCGGCCTGGGTGGAGACGCTCGCGTCGGGCAGGGCCGTGGTGATCGCGGCGGAGACCGCGTCGATGTCGTCGCTCGAGGCCGCCTGGACGTAGACGTCGGTGAGCTGGCCGTCGAGGTCGGCGAGGGACTGCGCGAGGGCGAGCGGGACGTAGACGTCGGAGCCGGTGGCCACGCCGTCGCCCGTCGTGGACCCGACGATGCCGACGACCTTGAGGTCCTTGCCACCCACGGTGACGGTGTCCCCGACGGCCAGGTCGGCCGTGGAGGCGTAGGCCGCGTCGAGGACGGCGACGTCCGCCGGGGCCCCGTCGGTGCCCGACGTCGAGTCGTCCGCCTCGAGCCCTCGGCCGTCGGTGACCTCGACGGTCGTCAGGGGCCCGACGGCGTCGGCGGCCGGGTCGATGCCCGTCACCGAGAAGGAGTCGACCGAGAAGGACGAGCCGCCCTGCCCGTCGGCGCCGCCCGCGGGGGCGTCGCTCGAGCCGTCGGTCCCGCCCGACGCGCCGCCCGGGCCGCCCGCTCCCCCGCCGTCGCCGCCGTCCTGCCCCTGCTGGCGCATCGCGTCGAAGTCGGGCATCTCGCCGGAGAAGGAGGTGTTGCTCAGGGTGAGGGTCCCGGTCGCGGCGGAGACGCCGTCGATCCCGGTCACGGTCTTCAGGGCGGACGCGTCGAACGACGCCGAGCCGCGCGCCACCTCGAGGCGGTCCTGGTCGAAGGAGCGCGAGGCGCCGTCGTCGCCGTCCTGGGCCGTGCCGTCGTCGGACCCGACGTCGAACCGGCCGGGACCGCCGCCGCCGGGCTCGCCGGCCTGGGTGACGGTGATGTCGGTGCCGACGCCGTAGACGGAGTCGAGGACGTCGTCCTGGGCGTCGCTGACGCCCGCGGCGGCGGCGTTGACGATCATGACGAGCGCGATGGCCACGGCCATGCCGATCGCGATGATGACGGACTGTTTGCGGCGGTTGCTCAGCTCGCGTCTGAGATAGGTGAGGAACATGCCGCGAACCTAAGGACGGGCGCTGGAGCGCGGCTGTCGCGATGCTGTGGGGAGCCTATGAGCCGGTCCCACCCCGCCGAGACGCGCCGGCACCCTCCCCGCCGAGATGTCGAATTCTGCCCCGTGATTCTTCGAATCCGGGGCCGAATTCGACGTCTCGGCGGAGGGGTGCGGGGCGGAGTACGGAGGGGCGGAGGGGCGGAGGGGTGCAGGGGTCAGGCGTCGAGCGCGAGCGCGTCCGACGACGACACCGGCGCCGCGACCGGCGTCTCCAGCAGCGTCAGCGCGCGGCGCAGCGCGGTGCTGGACGTGTGCACGGTGTACGGGAAGTAGACGACCTCGACGCCGACCTCGGCGAAGCGCTGCTCGAGGTCGACGCCCTTGGGCGTCCCGCGCCAGTCGTCGCCCTTGAAGAACCGGTCGAACGGGCGCTGCTGCCAGGTGAGCAGCTTGTCGGGCTGCGTCTCGATGAACACCTCGTCGACCAGGGCGATGTGCCGCAAGATCTCGGCGCGCTCGGCGACCGGGACCACGGGGCGGCGGCCCTTGGCGAGCTCGAGCATGTCGTCGTCGACGACCCCCGCGACGAGGTGGTCGCACCGCTCGCGGGCGTGCCGCAGGATGTTCAGGTGCCCGACGTGGAAGAGGTCCCACGCGCCGGGGGCGTATCCGACGATCATCCCGTTCCCCTCACCGCGCCTGGAGAGGCGTCCCGTCCAGGGTAGAAGGGCCCGCGCCGCCGAGGAACGCCCGCGCGGGGTGAAATGCGGCGGGACGACGGGGGTGGGACCGTGGACGCCATGGCCACAGTGACCGCCGGCGCGACGGTGTCCCTCGACGGGTTCGTCCAGGACGCCACCGGCTCCATCGCCCCCCTGTACGCGGACTTCGACGAGGTCGTGCGCTCCGGGCACCTGCGAAGGATCCAGGAGGCGACCGGCGCGGCGATCATGGGCCGGCGCACGTTCGACATGGCCGACGACCCGGACGACTACGCGGACCACTACGAGTTCCAGGTGCCGATCTTCGTCGTGACGCACGCCCCGCCCCCGGTCGAGCCGAAGCGCAACGAGCGGCTCTCGGTCACCTTCGTCACGGACGGCGTCGAGGCGGCCGTGCGCCGTGCGGCCGAGGCGGCCGGGGACAGGGACGTGCGGTTCATCGGGGGCGCGGACCTGTTCCATCAGCTGCTGGCGGCGGGGCTCGTCGACGAGCTGACCGTCGAGATCGTCCCCGTCCTGTTCGGCTCGGGCGTGCGCCTGTTCGAGGGCGACCCTCCGGCGACGCTGGAGAAGGTGAGCGTCACCGAGGTCGGCGGACGCACCTGCCTGCGCTACCGCGTCGTCCGCAATCCTGAGGCACCCGAGGAGGAGTCCCGATGACGAAGTACCTGATCTCGTTCCCGAGCGGGGCCATGGACCTGTCCGGCACCGACCTGCAGTCCGTCGCCGACGACTCGCACGCCGTGGTGCAGGAGGCGAAGGACGCGGGCGTGTGGGTGTTCGGCGGCGGCATCGACGAGAGCGTCCCGCCGGTCCGGGTCGACGGGGACGGCGCGGTGACCGAGGGGACCTACCCGCAGACGGCGCAGATCGAGGGCGGCTACGCGGTGCTGGAGGTCCCGTCGCGGGACGCCGCGCTGGTGTGGGCGGCGAAGATCGCGCACGCCTGCCGGTGCGCGCAGGAGGTCCGCCAGTTCGGGTACGACCCCGCGAGCTGACGCGCTCCAGGCGGGCCGGGCTACTCCCCGGTCGCGCCGTCCGCCAGCTCGCGCGCGACGTCGAGGTGCCCGGCATGGCGCGCGTACTCCTGCAGCACGTGGAAGCCGATCCAGGCGAGCGTCGGCGGGGTCCTTCCCTCGTCGGCGAACCGTCCGCCGACGGCGCCCCGCTCGGCGAGGTCGCGGGCGGCCAGCACCTCGCGCGTGCGCACCCCGCCCGCGTGCAGCGCGGCGAGCAGCTCGTCCCGCCCGACGTCGTCCGGCACGCGCCACCCGCTGTGCGGGTCGGCGCCGACGTTGTCGCCCCACGGCCGGTCGACCTGCTCGCCGAGGAATCCCCACACGACCCAGCGGCGCTCCATGTGCACCAGGTGGGTGAGCATCTCCAGCGGGGTCCATCCCGACGGCAGCAGGCTCGTGCGCAGCTGCTCCTCGTCCCAGGCCGTCGAGCTTGCGCTCCACGACCCCGCGGTAGAAGTCGAGGTACGCCGCGAGCTGCTCGCCGGCGTCAGAGGAGTCGAGGTGCGGCTCGTCGTCGGGCATCGCCATCCCCCGAGCCTAGAGCCCTGCGATACTGGCGAGCGTGCCTGCCACCGTCCTCGCCGTCTGCACCGGGAACGTCTGCCGGTCCCCGGCCCTGGAGCGGATGCTCCGCCGGGACCTGGACGACGTCGTCCGGGTCGTCAGCGCGGGCACGCAGGCCCGCGCGACGTCCCCGGTCGACCCGCCGATGGCCGAGCTCATGGAGGCCGACGGCCTCGTGACGAAGGGCTTCGCCGCACAGCAGCTCACCGCGCGCGTGATCGAGCGGGCGGACCTCGTGGTGACGGCGACGCGCGAGCACCGCAGCGCCGTCGTGCGCCTGGTGCCGGCCGCGGTGCGGCGCACGTTCACGCTGCTCGAGCTCGCCCGCCTGGTCGGGACCCTCGACGCCGCGGCCCTGCCCCGCGACACCGTCATGCGGGTCGCGGGCCTGCCCGCGGCGGCGAACGCCGAGCGCAGCCGCCACCTCGGCCGGCACGACGACGACCTGCCGGACCCGTTCGGCCGGCGCCCGCGCGTCTACCGCAAGGCGTACGAGCAGATCCGGGACGCCGAGGCGGCGCTCGCCGCCGTGCTGGCGACCGCCCCGGCGCACCGCAAGGGCGCCTGAGCTACCGCCGCCCGGCCCCGGCCTTTGCCCCGACCGCGGCGGCCTCGGAGACCTTCCCGAGGATCACCGCGTCGATGAGCTGGCGCGCCCACGCGAGGATCTCGGTGCCGCGCAGCGGCCGCCCGCCCAGGCGCGCGGTCTGCGGGAACGGCACGAGCACGGAGCGGATCGCGGGCTTGAGGATCGTGCCCGGGTAGAGCCGCTTGAGCCGCAGCTCGGCCGACTCGGCGAGGTCCAGGGGCCCGAACCGGATGTGCTTGCCCTGCGCGGTGACGTCGGCGAGCCCGGCGGCGCGGGCGTGGTTGCGGAAGCTCGCGACGTCGAACAGGGCCTGGACCATCTCCGGCGGGGCGCCGTAGCGGTCGGTGAGCTCGGCGCGCACCTCGGCGAGCGCGGGCTCGTCCCCGGCCACGGCGATCTTCTTGTAGGCCTCCAGGCGCAGGCGCTCGTGGGCGATGTAGCTCTCGGGGATGTGCGCGTCGACGGGCAGCTCGATGGACATCTCCGGCGCCTCGTCCTCGCCCTCCCCGCGGAACGACGCGACGGCCTCCCCCACCATCCGCACGTACAGGTCGAACCCGACGCCGGCGATGTGCCCGGACTGCTCGCCGCCGAGCAGGTTCCCGGCGCCGCGGATCTCGAGGTCCTTCATGGCGATCTGCATGCCGGCGCCGAGGTCGGTGTGCGCGGCCATGGTCGCGAGCCGGTCGTGCGCCGTCTCGGTCATCGGCTTCTCGGGCGGGTAGAGGAAGTAGGCGTAGGCGCGCTCGCGCCCGCGGCCCACGCGCCCGCGCAGCTGGTGCAGCTGGGAGAGCCCGAGCTGGTCGGAGCGCTCGAGGATCAGGGTGTTGGCGTTGGAGATGTCCAGGCCGGTCTCGATGATCGTGGTGCAGACCAGGACGTCGAGCTCCTTCTCCCAGAACGCCCGGATCACCTGGTCGAGCTGGTGCTCGTTCATCTTGCCGTGGGCCACGCCGATGCGGGCCTCGGGCACGAGGCGGTTGAGGTTCGCGGCCGCGCGCTCGATGGACTCGACCTTGTTGTGCACGTAGAACACCTGCCCCTCGCGCAGCAGCTCGCGCCGCAGGGCCGCGGCGATCTGCTTCTCCTCGTAGGCGCCGACGTAGGTGAGCACGGGGTGGCGCTCCTCCGGCGGGGTGGCGAGCGTGGACATCTCGCGGATGCCGGTGACCGCCATCTCGAGGGTGCGCGGGATGGGCGTCGCGCTCATGGCGAGCACGTCGACGTTGGTGCGCAGCTGCTTGAGCGTCTCCTTGTGCTCGACGCCGAACCGCTGCTCCTCGTCGATGATGACCAGCCCGAGGTCCTTGAACTTCACGGAGCCGGTGATGAGGCGGTGGGTGCCGATGACGACGTCGACCGTCCCGGCCCGCAGCCCGTCGATCGTCTCGCGGGACTCCTTGTCCGACTGGAACCGGGACAGCGCGCGCACGGTGACGGGGAACCCGGCGTACCGCTCGGAGAAGGTGTCCTGGTGCTGCTGGACGAGCAGCGTCGTCGGGACCAGGACGGCGACCTGCTTGCCGTCCTGGACGGCCTTGAACGCGGCGCGCAGCGCGATCTCGGTCTTGCCGTAGCCGACGTCGCCGCAGATCAGGCGGTCCATGGGGACCGTCTTCTCCATGTCGGCCTTGACCTCGTCGATGGTCACGAGCTGGTCGGGGGTCTCGATGTGCTCGAACGCGTCCTCGAGCTCGCGCTGCCACGGGGTGTCGGGCCCGAACGCGTGGCCCTGGGTCGCCATGCGCGCCGAGTACAGGCGGATCAGCTCGCTCGCGATCTCGCGCACGTGCTTGCGGGCGCGAGACTTGGTCTTCTGCCAGTCGGAGCCGCCCATCTTGTTCAGGCTCGGGGACTCGCCGCCGGTGTACTTGGTGACCTGGTCGAGCTGGTCGGTGGGGACGAAGAGCCGGTCGCCGGGCTGGCCGCGCTTGGAGGACGCGTACTCGATGACGAGGTACTCGCGGGTGGCGGCGTTCGCCCCGGCCCCGAAGGACCGCTGCACCAGCTCGACGAACCGCCCGACGCCGTGCTGCTCGTGCACCACGAAGTCGTCGGGCTTGAGCGCCAGGGGGTCGACGACGTTGCGCCGCCGCGAGGGCATCTTGCGCATGTCCCGGGTGCTGGTCCCGGCGCGACCGGTCAGGTCGGACTCGGAGAAGACGGCCAGGCGCAGCTCCGGCAGGACGTAGCCGGGCCCGACGCGGGCGGGCGTGACGAGGACGACGCCGCCCTCGGGCTCGTCGGTCAGGTGCGGCACGAGCCGCGCGGCGGTGTCCTCCGAGGAGAGCTGCTCGACCATGCGCTTGGCGGGGCCGCTGCCCTCGGTCGTCAGGACCAGGCGCCAGCCGTCGCGCTGCAGGGCGCGCACGTCGGCGAGCGCCCGGGCGACGTCGCCCCGGTAGGACTCGACCTCGCGGGCCCCGACGGTGAAGCGCGTGGTCCCCTCGGAGGTCGCGACGTCGTCGGCCGCCAGATCCTGCGCGTCCGGGTCGTCGAGGCCGAACGCGCTGAGCGTCCACCACCCGAGCCCGCGGCGCGCCGCGACCGCGCGCGTGTCGGCGAACGTGTGGAACGAGGCCGAGGAGAGGTCGATGGGCGTGGACCCGCCCGCGGCGGCGCCGGTCCAGGCGGCGGCGAGGAACTCCTCGGTGGTGGCGACGAGGTCGTGCGCGCGGCGGCGCACCTTCTCGGGCTCGTCGAGGACGAGCAGGGCGTCGTCGGGCACCAGCTCGAGCACCGGGACCATGCGGTCCACGAGCAGGGGCGCGAGGGACTCCATGCCCTCGACGGCGATGCCGGCGGCGAGCTTGTCGAGCATCTCGACGGCGCCGGGCATCTGCTCGACGAGCGCGGCGGCGCGGTCGCGGACGGCGTCGGTCAGCAGGATCTCGCGGCACGGCGGCGCCCACAGGCCGTGGTCGGCGATCTCGAGCGTGCGCTGGTCGGCGACGGAGAACCAGCGCACCTCGGAGACCTCGTCGCCCCAGAACTCGATGCGCAGCGGGTGGTCCTCGGTGGGCGGGAAGACGTCGAGGATCCCGCCGCGGACGGCGTACTCCCCGCGGCGCTCGACCATGTCGACGCGGCTGTAGGCGGCGGCGGTGAGGGCGTCGCCGACCTGCGTGAGGTCGGCCTGCTCGCCCACGTGCAGCTCGACGGGCACGAGCTCGCCGAGACCGTCGACGACCGGCTGCAGCAGCGCGCGCACGGGCATGACGAGGATGCGCACGGGCCCGGCCTGGGTGTTGTCCGGGTCGGCGTCCGGGTGCGCGAGGCGCCGGAACACCGCGATGCGCTTGGCGACGGTGTCGCTGCGCGGCGAGAGCCGCTCGTGCGGCAGGGTCTCCCAGCTCGGCAGGACGGCGACGTCGTCGTACCGCTCGTCGGGCAGGTAGGCGCGCACGTTCGCGGCGAGCTCGTCGGCCTCGCGGCCCGTCGCGGTGACGACGACGAGCGGGCGGCCCGCGCCGGCGACATCCGTCCGCACCGCGCCCGAGAGGGCGGTCAGCAGCGGCGGCCGGATCCCGGCCGGTCCGACGACGTCCACCTCGCCGCGCGCACGCACGTGCCCGACGGCGGCGCTCGCCCCGGGGTCGGCGAGGAGGGCGGGCAGGAGTCCGGTGAGGTTCATCCGAGGGGTCCTTCGCGGTGGGTCGACGCGGGCCGCACAGCACGGCGGGCCCGATCCGAGACCGGACCGGGCTGCAAGCGGATCTCAGCCTACGCCGCCGTCCCGGATCCCACGGTGGCCTTACGGCGGGCGTGACGTTGCGCGGAACCGCCGACCGGCCTCGAGTACGGGCCGGGAGTCACTGCGTCGCCAGTTGCACGAGTCAAGATGAATCCCTGGATCGGTGCCTGTACCGCCCGTACGTTCGCCGCGGCCTGGGCGAGCTCTCGACGGTCGACACGACCACTACCCACGACCATGAGGATTCCGCCCGCCTCCTTGGCAATGATCGCGGCGTCCGTCACAGGAACCAGCGGCGGACAATCGAGGACCACGCGCTCGAACCGTTGCCCGAGCTCGCCGAGCAGCTCAGCGAATGCGGGCGAAGCGAGCAGCTCTGCCGGGTTCGGTGGCAGCTCGCCTGCCACGATCACCTGGAGCCCCGTCGGACCCCAAGACTGCGTCACTGCCGCCGACGTCGCGCCTCCGATAAGAACGGTACTCAGCCCGACGGTGGAGTCGAGACCGAGATAGCGGCCGATCGACGGGCGCCGCAGATCAAGTTCGACGAGACATGTCGAGAGGCCGCCCGCCGCAAAGGTCAGTGCGAGGTTGATCGCGCTGAAGCTCTTCCCCTCGCCCGCGATCGCTGACGTCAGTGCGAACGTCTTGTGTGCTCGGCCGACCTCGACGTAGTTGAGGTTCGTCTGGATCTGGAGGAAGGACTCCTGGAGCATCGGGTTTCCCGACACCAGCAGCGGTCCGACGTCTTCGCGGCGCGACGGTAGGTTCGTACGACGAACGCGTGCAGTCAACCCGATCCGAGGCGCCTCGAGGATCTCTTCGGCCGTCTCCGGGCCGCGCACCTTCGTGTCCAGGCCCTCTCGTGCCGCGACAGCCAACGAGGCCATGACCAGGCCGAGCATCGCACCCAGGACCGTCCACAGCTTCGTGTTCGGCGACGCCGGCACGGTCGGTGACTCGGCTTCTCGAATGGTGTCCAGAGTGAGTGCCGAACCGCCGTCCGGAAGCTTCGGGCCGAGATCCTCCGTCACTCCGCTCAGGCTCTGTGCTACAGCGTTCGCAATGTCCGCGGCCTCGTCGGGCGACCGGGACGCCGAGACGATCGACACGATGCTCGTATCGGTCACGGTCGAGACGGTCAGACTCTTTGCCAACGTGTCAGCGGTCTCATCCAGACCGAGATCGTCGATCACAGGATCGAGGACCACGGGCCGGGTCGCCAGGGCACTGATCGAGAGGATCTGGCTCTGCGAGTAGGCGTTGCCCTGAACGACGTCGGTCGCGGTAGCACCCAGGTTCGAGACGGCAAGAAGCTCGCTGCGCGCCTTATAGGTAGGCGTCACGATCTGCGTCAGCACCAGAGCGACCGCGGTCCCGAGGATCAAGCCGCCGAGGACCACGATCCAGTTGCGCCGGAGGACGGATAGAAACTCCCCTGCAGACACTGCCCCTCCAGTCCGTCGCGCACTGCTCAGGGACAGGTGGCCCCCCGAGGTCTCAGAGTATTACGAGCCCGCGTCGACTCCCGTACGAGACGGGGCTCGTGGGAGGGCCGAAGTGTTTTCACCCCGCCGGCCCCTACATGCCTCGGGCGAGCGCAGGTAGGTTCCCCGTATGCCCAAGAAAGCGCTGATCACCGGGATCACAGGTCAAGACGGCTCCTACCTCGCGGAGCTCCTCCTCGACAAGGGCTACGAGGTCCACGGGATCATCAGGCGCTCCTCGTCGTTCAACACGGCGCGTATCGACCACCTCTACCAAGATCAGCACGACGAGGGTACGCGCCTCTTCCTGCACTACGGCGACCTGACCGATGCCACCCGCCTGGTGACGCTCCTGGAGAACGTGCGGCCCGACGAGGTCTACAACCTGGCGGCCCAGTCCCACGTCCGGGTGTCGTTCGACGAGCCCGATTTCACCGGTCTGACCACCGGGCTGGGGTCCACGCGACTGTTGGAGGCGATCCGCACGACCTCGCTGGAGACCCGGTACTACCAGGCAAGCTCCTCCGAGATGTTCGGGGCCACACCTCCGCCGCAGGACGAGTCCACACCGTTCTATCCCCGCTCGCCGTATGGCGCTGCCAAGGTCTACGCCTACTGGATGACTCGCAACTACCGTGAGGCCTACGACATGTTCGCGGTCAACGGGATCCTCTTCAACCACGAGTCCCCGCGCCGCGGCGAGACCTTCGTGACACGCAAGATCTCAGTTGCTGCCGCACGTATCGCTGCAGGCCTGCAGGACAAGCTGTACATGGGAAACCTCGATGCCGTGCGCGACTGGGGCTACGCGAAGGAGTACGTCGAAGGCATGTGGCGCATGCTCCAGGCGGACGAACCGAGCGACTACGTCCTCGCGACGGGAACGGCGCACTCCGTGCGCGACTTCCTTCGCTTCACTTTCGAGCGCGCCGGTCTCGACTGGCAGGACCACGTCGTCTTCGATGACCGTTACCTGCGGCCCACCGAGGTCGACGCGCTCATCGGTGATGCCGGAAAGGCTCAGCGAGAGCTTGGTTGGAAGGCGCAGGTTCATGCCCCCGAGCTCGCCGACATCATGTTCGACGCCGAAGTCCAACGCCTCGCCTCATGAGCATGCTCGACGGCGCCAGGATATTGATCGTCGGGATCAACTACTCTCCTGAATCGACCGGAATCGCGCCGTATACAACGGCCACGGCACAGGCACTCACGAGTGCGGGCGCCGAGGTCACGGTGGTTACAGGCATCCCTCACTACCCTCGCTGGAAGGTCAGCGATCCGCGATATCTCGCGCATCGGACGATGCTCGAGCACATCGACGGCGTCCGGGTGCTACGCGTCCGGCACCATGTGCCGTCAACGCCGCATCTCCTCGGCCGCGCCCGGATGGAGCTCAGCTTCTTCCTAGGTGCAGTACGGGCGATCCGTTCGTGCTCGACATCGTTCGACGCCGTCATCGCGGTCACGCCATCGATCTCCGGTGCGGCCGCTGCCCTCGTCGCGCCTGCGCGACGCGGTCGTGGGGTCGTCGTCCAGGACCTCACCGGCGTCGGCGCGGCGGAGAGCGGAGCGGCCGGAGCAACTGTTGCTCGGCTCATCGCGAGAGCCGAACAGCGAGTGCTGAAGAGCTATGACCTCGTCGGTGTTATCGCACCGAGGTTCGGTGACGTTCTCAGTTCCTCCGAGCTGCCCCTCGACCGAATCGTTCAGGTTCCGAACTTCACCCACATCACTCCTAATCCAATCTCCCGCACGGAGGCCCGTGTCGCCCTCGGTTGGCCGACCGATGCGTTCACGGTCGTCCACACCGGAAACATGGGCATGAAGCAGGGCCTCGAGAGCGTCATCGACGCTGCACGCGATGCCCACCACCGCGGCGTGCCCGTGCGGTTCGTGCTCGTCGGCGACGGAAACCAAGGCCCACAGCTGGCGCAGCTTGCCGCAGGGATCCCGACGTCACACCTCGAGCTGGTCCCGCCCCTGTCCGAGGACCGTTACCCGTTGGCCCTAGCCGCCAGTGACGCGCTGCTGCTCAACGAGCGCGCCGGTGTCCGCGAGATGTGCCTTCCCAGCAAGCTGACGTCCTACGTGGCCGCGTCGAGACCGATCGTGGCGGCGGTCGAGGTCGACGGCATCTCCGGTCGGACACTTTCAGGCGCGCGTGCCGCCGCTATCTGCTCTCCGAGCGACCCCGGTGCGCTCCTCGATACCGTCCGAGCGCTGGTCATGAACACCGCACGCCAGGACGAACTCACCACCAATGCTGCGCACTACGGCGCAGCGCACTATTCAGCGCACTCAGCAACCTTGCGCTACCAGGCATTCGCCGAACGTCTCCTCGATGACCGCCCCGACGCAATGGATGAGAACGATGGATGAGATCAACCGATCGGACGGCTTCTACGTAGCGGGCCACCGCGGCCTTGTCGGATCCGCAGTGTGGCGACACCTTCAGTCCGAGGGATTTTCACGTCTGATCGGTCGCTCGTCGTCCGAGCTCGACCTTCGCGACCGCGCACAGGTCGAATCATTCTTCGATCGAGAGCGCCCGAAGACTGTCCTGGTCGCAGCCGCCCGCGTCGGTGGGATCCTGGCGAACAGTACTTATCCGTTGGACTTTCTCAGCGACAACCTGCGCATCCAGGTGAATCTGATCGACATGGCGCTCAAGTTCGGGGCCGAGCGGCTGCTCTTCCTGGGATCGAGCTGCATCTACCCGCGCCTGGCACCACAACCGATCCGCGAGGACGCGCTGCTCACCGGGCCACTCGAAGAGACCAACGACGCCTATGCGATCGCCAAGATTGCGGGCGTGCTCCAAGTACAGGCCGCCCGTCGCCAACACGGGGCCCGATACATCTCGGCGATGCCGACGAACCTGTACGGCCCGGGGGACAACTTCGACCCAACGATGTCGCACGTCCTGCCTGCGATGATCCGCCGTTTCGACCGGGCGAGCACCTCGGAGGCCCCGAAAGTAACTTGCTGGGGTACGGGGCGCCCGCGGCGCGAGTTCCTGCACGTGGACGACCTGGCGGCGGCCTGCCTGTTCCTCCTGGAGAACTACGACGAACCCGAGCCGGTGAACGTGGGGTGGGGCGAAGACCTCTCTATCGCAGAGCTGGCAACCCTCGTCGCTGACGTCACGGGATATCGGGGCGAGATCCTCTGGGACCCGAGCAAGCCGGACGGCACACCTCAGAAGATGCTCGACACGAGTCGCCTCACCCAGCTCGGTTGGACCCCTCAGATCAGGCTGCGGAACGGGCTCGAGTCGACCTATCGCTGGTTCCAGGATTCTCCAGCCCGATAACGCTCGGCGGCGCATTCTTCCGTTCGCCGAGCCACCACAGCGAGGCGAGCATCACGATGAGGATGCCACTCGCAGCGAGCAAGGAGCCACGTAACAGGATGATCGAATATGCCGGGAGCGTGGCCGCCGCGACCGCGAGGACAGATCCCGACGCCAGCGCTTCGGGGACGCGCCGATCGATCGCCCTGATGAGGTAGCCGAGGCCAAGAAGCACAATGAGAGCGGCGACGAGACCACCATTGACGACCGCCTCGGCCCAGATCGGTGCGGAGAGATTCTGGAAAGTGTAGCCGCGGTACTCAGCGAGGAGGACCCCAGTGCCCACCGGCTTGCCCGGCCAGATCGAGCGCGGCACCCAGAAGAACACGACACCGAGCAGCTGACGCCCCCAGGTCGGCCCGTAGTGGCCGACGTAGGAGATTGAGTTCGCGATCTGCCAGAAGCCGTCGTAGTCGGAGTTGCCGGCGTACTCGGTGAAGAAGCCTTGGCGCTCCACCGTTGGCGACAAGGACCTTCGAAAGGCATCAGCAAGTGGGAACACCAGCAGGAATCCCGCGAGCAGCACCGCGAATGTTGTTCGTGTCCTTGCTCGGGTCCCCATCCCTCCGCCGTAGACCAGTGCCGCATAAAGAACCGTCCCCGAGGTGAACCTGGCACCACTGACGGGGTTGACGACGACGAGGACTGCACACATCGAGATCAGCCCTAGCAGGAGATATCCGCGTCGCGAAGCGGCGGGCCTCCCCTGTCGCAACAGGAAAAACCCTCCCGCAGCAACGAGCAACGGCACCCAGGCGAGTGAGGAGACCACTGCCGCGAGGGACTCGTCCGCGAAGATCGCTGCACGCGCGTCCTGACGTGCATCGCGAGCCTCGAAGAACGACCCGATCCCGAGGGACCCGACGTAGTAGATCCAGACGGTAAGCCCAGCTCCGGCCAAGATGAACGTCCTGGCTCTGCCCGGCGGCCGGCCATGAAGTCGGCGGTCCGACGCTGGCTCGGCACGACGCCGACGGATGCCGGCAAGGACTCCCCCGAGCTCGAACACGATCAGTGAGCTACCCACCAGGAGCGCCGTGATCCAGTCGAGTGCAGGTGAGACGCCTGCCGTCGTTGGTGAGAGATCGTACGTGCGAATCTGGATCGTCGGCGCGATCCCCATGAAGATGTAGCAGAAGAGCCAAAACATGAAAGCGAACGGCGTCGCGCTCCCACGTCCCAAGATCATCGCCAGGCGAAACCCTGACCAGACGATGATTGCCGACGTCACCGCCCAGGCTCCCGACCGTCCGGAGTCCTCAGTCGACGCGATCGCCAACAGCGGCACGACACCCGAGAGCAGCACCAGGCTTGTCATGGTCCAGCCGAATCGAGCTCCAAGTGTCGGGCGCGGCTTTCGCGTGATCTGGGCAGCGCTCACTGCGCGCCGCCTGGCCGTGATGTCGCTCGGCGCACCTGGACGACACCGATAAGCGCGCCCACGAAGCTTGCTGCGGCCAGACCGCCGGCGACTGCGGCACCGGTGCCGAGCGTGGCGGCGCCGGCACAACCGAGCCCAACGGAGAGGACCGCAGCGACGATCTTCTGCGTCAAGAGCGGCCCAGCAGCGCGGCGCACTCGAAGGATCAACGAGGCTGCGGTTCCGACTGCCAGGAAGACATACTGCACCGTCGTGAACGGAATGACGCCGCGAGTCAGATCCCATGTTTCCCCGAGCAGCTCCTCGCCCCATGCACCGGGAAGAACCAGCAGTACTGCACCAACCAGCACCGAAGCGATCACCAGAGCAACGGCTACTTTCGCACCCGTACGCCTGTCATTTCCACGGGGTTCGCGAAGGACCGTCGGGGTCATCGCGATATTGACGAAGGCACTGAGCGAGTTGAGCGGCCCCATGAGTGTGCTTGCCCCACGAAGTGCGGCGGCTACCTGCGGTCCAGCAATCGCAAGAGAGGCCGAAGCGACGACGACCGAAGACCCGAGCGATACGAGTGTGCCCACCGCCATCGAACCCGCGACGGCGTCACGCGCCTTCATGCCGGAGGCGCCGTCGCGCATCGACGGGCGGATACGGAGGCAGGCCGCACCGACAAGCAGAGCCGCGACGATTGCACCCACCCAGAGTACGAGCACCTCGGTCGTCGACTCGAGGGGAAGCACGAATCCCGCCGCGAGAACGACGAGCCAGGTGATGTCGGACGACAACGCGACCTGCGGCCGGCCGACGGCCACGCCCGCGAAGCGCACGAGATCCTGAGCACACATCATCGGTAGCGCGACAGCCACTACCACCGAGATCGTTGGCACCCTACCGCCGGAGAGCAGCAACCCACCGAGGCCGGAAACGACAGCCAGTGGTAGCGCAAGCACGATGACACTTCCCAGCACCTCTTTAGCGAGCCGCCGGGCACGCTCGACGTCATGAGTCATGGTGAGCCGCGTCCCGAGATAAGAACGGCACACGCCCAGCAGCAGTACGGCGAGCGAGTAGTTCACGGAGAAGTACCCGAACTCCGTCGACGGGAGCGTTCGCGCAACGAGCAGTACGGCAAGCACGTTGGAGAGGCTCGAGGCTCCCTGATCGGCTAGAGACAGGACGAGCCGTCCCCGCCGACGACCCGAGGGAACGGCGGGATCGAGTTCAGCGGTCACGCTTCGCCGTCGGCATCGATTTCGGGAAAGCGCGGCACTGTCGCCCCGCTCGGCGGGCTCTTGACGATGACCCCGGGCGCTACGTGGCGACTGATGACGTTCCCGGGCGCCACCACAGCTGACCTACCGATCTCGACACCGCCGAGCACGATGCAACGAGTAGTGATCCAAGCGCCGGCCCGGACGGTGACCGGGCCGGTCACCACGCGCATGTCTGAACGCACATCGTGGCTGCCGGTCGTGATGAACGACTCCTGAGAAACAACGACGTCGTGTTCAATGAGCACCTTGTCGCGATTGCTGATCCACACGCCTTCGCCGATCCAGCAGTCGTTCCCGATCTCCAGATTCCATGGAAATCGAACACGCGTTCGAGGCCGAAAGACCACTCGTTCGCCGATTCGCGCACCGAATGCCCTCAAGGCCGCGACACGGACGCGCGAGCTGAGCTGCAGGCTGTTGGTGACGAACACACGCTCCGTAAGCAGCCACAGGAGCCTCACGGTCAGCGGCCGGCCAGGACCGAGCTCTGGCGGGGGGACGTCGCGGAGCGGCACGACAGAGATCTCATCGCTCATGGCGCGTCGCCTCCGATGGCTTGTGCATATTCGTGCTCGAGTGCCTCGACGACGGCCTCGATCGAGAACTCCCGCTCGGCGAGCTCGACCGCTGCGTCCGTCGCCTTTGCCCGATCTTGAAGAAGGTCCGTCACGGCCTCGGCGTAGTCGCCAGGCGCCTGGTCGACTACTCGGGCGCCGGCGGAGCCGCTGAGTCGACCGACCAGCCCCGAGGTGGAATCGACGACGACCGGCGTTCCGACCGACAACGCCTCCAGCACGACCATCGGGAACTGGTCGTCGTGGCTCGGGAGGACCAGCACCTGGGCCTGGCGAAGGCGCCTGAGCACGGAACCGGGCTCGATAGCACCGTCATACCGGATGGGCGCCCCCGCCCGAATCGCGGCCTTCACCATGTCGAGGTCCCCACCATCGGGACCGACCACGACGCACTCACAGCCGACATCGGCGTCGCGGAGCAACTTGGCCATATCGATAAACCGCTCGACGTGCTTCCGCGGATGGATCCGTGCGAGGAAGAGCACCTCAGGGCGATCCTCGGCCGTGTGCTCGGCAGCGCCTTGCACCGCAACGCCGTTCCCGATCTGCGCGCGGCGCAGTCCGGGGGAGATCCGGGCGATCGCCCGGGCATCACGATCTGTCAGAACGAGAGCCGACGAGGCCCTCTCCAGCACGGGCCGTGTCACGAACCTGTCATAGAGGGCCAGGGCTCGACCACCAACGGAGTTCAGCATCCCGTGTGCCTGGATCACGTAAGGCCGCTGGGTTCCAGCCAGACGCCGCGCCGTTATGCCCACAGCGAAGTCCCTCGCCATATGGACGTGGACGACATCGCTCGCGGCTGCTCGGCGCATGACCTCGCGCGACATTGCGGGCGAGAACAACGCTCCGAACGAGCGCGATGGCCGCCAGGATCGCACGGGGACGTACTCGAACTGATCGTCAGGTTCAGGCCGCCAGCTGCCATCACCTCCGGCGACCAGAGTCACGTCATGGTGCGCTGCGAGTCCTCGTGCTTGCGCCAGCGCAACGCTTGCCGGGCCCCCATAGGCTCCGTCGGCACTCAGGTAGGCGATAACGTGAAGAATCTTCATGCGTCTGCTCGAAGCATCCGGAACCACCGCGGAAGCATCGCACAGCTGATGACGATCCGCGCACACGCGAGAAGGGTGTACACGACAACCCAAGCGTTCATCGATCCCATGGCCAGGAAGGAGAGACAGAACACGCCGTAGTCGACACTCAGGAGGATCGTCGCCCGTACCGTCGACGGTGGCCGGATCTCCTTGCCGGGCCCGCTCAGGAGGTCTGCAAGGATTCCGCCGGCAAAGCTCGTGACCGCCAAGAGCTGAAAGATCAAGGGAACCAGAAGCAGCGAGGCATCCACATCTGCTCGAAACCAGGCGACGAGCACCCCCGAGTGCACGGCGACCGTCTTCGCAGCGTCGATGACGTGATCAAGCCACTCCCCCGACTTCGAGGACTTCCCTGAGAGTCTGGCCACCTGGCCGTCGGACGAGTCAAGGACGAACCCGAGCGCGAGAAGGAACCACGCGAGAACACCGATCCACCATGACGGCATAGCGAGTGCGACAACAAGTACCCCCGCACCGGTCACGACTGCCGACGCGATCGAGACCTGGTTCGGGCTCGCACCGATCACGTGGGCCCCGGCCGCGAAGTACCGCCCGAGCGGGCGGTTGACCCACCTCGAGTAGAACGACACTCCGCGTGCCGACTTCTGGGCTCCGGAAAGCTCAGTCAATGCCTCAGCGAAGGGCGACACCGGGCGCTCCGTTCTCAGTTGTAGTCGTTGCCTGCCACGGCCCACGAGGGGGGGGTCAACGACGACCCTATCCGTCGCTGAGGGGCAGCCAGATCACGCAATCCTTCGAACGGAACTGCGCTGCGTTTGAGCCGAGCGAGACTTCACCGTCGCCCGCCTTCCCGGACGACAGCACCTTGCCGTCGGCGTCGGAGACGACCCATGCGCAGCCGTCTCCCGGATTGACAGAATCGTAGGTGCCGACGCCGATATCGGTCCCGACCTTCCACGTGCCGTCGACGACACCGCCGCGAGCCTCAGCCAGCGCGGGCGCCTCTTCCGGGCAAAGGTAGGGGATCGCCTTGTCTGCCGCACCGATCTCGTCGCTCTCCAGAGCCTTGACCAACGCGCCCTCATCGAGCTGTCCGACGTAGTTCGCCCGGTCGCACGCTTCCTGGCCGAGCTCCAGGAGCGCGGCGTCGAGCGTCGACCCGTCTGCGACGGCATCGACATATCGATCCTCCGCTTTCGTGCGGGTCGGAGCCGTCGCATTGCCCTTGGCGTCGTTCGGTGCTTGCGGCGCTTCGGTCACCGACGGCAACGGGGTGGGGGACGTTGACGCACTCGGCGCCCGGACCGCCCCCGTGTCCGAAGCCCCGTCGGCAGGTCCCGAGCATGCGGCGGCCGTGGTCAGAAGTCCCGCCAGGGCGACGGAGACGAGGATGCGATGTGCCCGGATCACGGTGCGACTGCCCCGAACTCCAGAACCAGAAGGGGCCGCTGAGCGGCCGTCCTGAACTCCTTCGACCAGAGATAGATGCTGTCCACCCCTGTCGAACGCATTCCGAGGGTCGTCGTCGTGCCCAGTCGCGGCGCAAGAGCGGACGACTGCAGACGGACCGAGCTTGTCGCGTCGGCATCAGGCGCCGAAAGGGTCCCGATCACGTCGGTACTCATCGTGGGCCGGTTCGTATAGGTCACCGAAGCCTCCGCCCAGTCTCCCGCTGCTAGACCGATCGGGAAGTCATCGGTCGAACCAGCGGAGGCAGATGTGGTTGTGGTCAGCCGAAGGCTCGCTCCCACGAGCTCCGTCCCGGACGGGGCGGTCGGGAGACTGAACTTGAAGTACGACAGCTTCACCGGTGAGCCGCCGAGCACGCTGAGCTGGTTCACGAGACCATAGTTGGTCCCCGCGGCACTCTGATGCACGTAGGCATCGTCGGACGGAGCGAGCTCCACCTTTACCGTGTCGACCGGAGGCGCGGCTACCGAGACGGTGGCGGCCGCTGTCGCGCTACTACGGTTGCCCGCCGCATCGAGAGCGACGACCTTGTAGTAGTAGCGCCCGGCAGACAGGCCGCTCTCGGTGAACGAAGTCCCGGTGACGTTGCCGACCTTCGTCGAGCTAGACGGCGCGAAGTCGGCCTCACCGGACCGGAAGACGTCGTAGCTGACGACCCCGCGGTCGTCTGTCGCCGCAGCCCAGCTCACGGCAACCGACGAGCCGGTTGCCGCTGCGGAGAGTCCGGAAGGGGCGGACGGTGCGACCGTGTCCGGACCGACGATCTCGGCGCGGACGGCCGTCGACGACATCGAGACGTTGCCGGCACGGTCCTCCCCAGTCACCTTGTAGAACCACGTGCCGACGGGAACGCCCGTCTCGTTCCAGGACCTCTCGCTCGTCGTCCCGCCGACCTTCGTCGCAGCCGAGGGAACGAAGCCCTCGTCGGACGAGCGATAGACCGTGTACCTCGCGATTGCGCGGTCGTCGGTCGACGCCGACCAGCCCACGGTCACCGACGTCCCGTCGACCTTCGTGGTCACGTCGGATGGCGCGGTCGGGGCAGAGGTGTCCGGGCCGACAACCTTGACCTCTGCCGTTGCCGATGCGGCGCTCTGATTACCCGCCTCGTCGACTGCGACGAGCCTGTAGTACCAGGTGCCCGGTGCGACACCTGTATCCGAGAACTTCGTCGCAGCCGTGTCACCAACCTTGGTCGATGCCGAGACCTGGAAGTCCGCATCCTTAGCGCGATGGACGTCATATCGCGCAATGCCGACGTCATCCGTCGACGCTGTCCACGCAAGGTCGACGCCGTCGTCACCGACAGCTTCTGCGCCCACGGAGGCCGGTGCAGAGGGCTTCACCACGTCGGGAGGCGTTGCACCTGTGCCCAAGGCGTAGTGCTGCGCCACCTGGTTCGCAGTCAGAACCTTTCCGTAGACGGCGACCTCGTCGATGTCGCCCGAGAAGTACGGGGACGAAGAGTCCCAGGTCGGATCGCCGCCGACCTTCCAGTATCCCGAGTAGTCCTGCGCAGTCGTCTGGGGATTCGAGGCCACCAGGTCGCCGTCGACATAGAGCGACATCCCCGCGGTGCTCGACTGTGTCGCCACCATGTGGTGCCAGCGCCCGTCGGTGTACGACGCCGGCGAGGTCGCGATGTTCGCCGCTCCGGTCCACGTGCCGAACACCAGACGGCCGTCGTCACGGAGGAACACGTGCCGGTCGTAGTTGCTCGACAGGCCGTTCTTATTGTCACCGAATCCGATGAGCTTGCCTCCACTGCCCGAGGTGGACTCGAACCACATCTCCAGCGAATAGTCCTTCGGGTTGGAGACCTGGACGTCCGAGGCGATCGTCCCGCCGTCCGATGAGCTCGCCGGGGCGAACGTGGCTGCAGTACCGGATTCCAGCGCACCACCGTGCCCCGTGGTCACAAGGCCGCCGTAGGTACCGGTGTTGGCATAGGCGCTCGAGTCCTTAGCGGTAGCCGGAGAACTGTCGTCGAGCCGCCAGAAGAAGTCTGGGTCGGCGCTGTAGACGGCAGCCCCGTAGCTGTCCGTCGGAGCACTCGGGACGTCGACGCTCCTCCCGGACGCGTCGAAGTGGCTTCGCACCGTCGCGGCGGGAAGAACGGTCGGGTAAACCGCCGTCTCGTCGATCTCTCCCGCGAAGAAGTTGCTGGACGGTTGCGACGGCCAGCCGCTGATGTTGTCACCTCCGACACGCCACGACCCGCTGTACGTCTGGGCGGAGGCGTTGCTGTTGCGCCCCACCCGCACTCCATCGACGTACAGAGTCATCCCGCTCGCCCCCTGACTCGCAACGACCGCGTGCCACTGGCCGTCGTTGTAGGACTTTCCGCTGGAGACGGTGACGGTGCTGCCGGTGTAAGCACCGAACACAAGCTTTCCGTCGTCGGTCATGTAGACGTGACGGTCATAGTTTCCGCTGAGCTGGGTCCCGGCGGTGCCGAGCGTGTTCGGCACACCGTTGCCGTAGCCGATGATCTTCCCGCCTCGGGTAGACGTAGTCTTGAACCACGTCTCGACGGTGTAGGTCGACGGAGCCGGCGCCAGTGCGTCGCTATAGGCGTAGGCAGTAGCACCGTCGAACGCCATGGACGAACCGGGGTCATTGAGCGCAGAGTTGCTGCCGGCCCGATACGTGACGGCCTTCATATAGTTCGGCTCGTGGTTGGACGGCGAACTGTCGGTCCCGTACCGGCCCGCCGCGTCGTCGTATCGCCAGTAGAGCGATGCACCGTCGCCGAGAACGCTTGCTGCATACGAAGCGTCGGTCGTTGCGGCCTTCACCGTCGCAGCCGACGAGAGCGCACTCGTGTTCGTACCGTCGCTCGCAGAGACCCTGTAGCTGTACGTGCGCCCTGGCGAAGCGGTCGTGTCGACGAACGAGGCCTGAGGCCGCGTCCACCATCGCGACTCCGCACTCACCGTTGCGATCGGCGTGCTGCTCCCGTCCCTGTAGACGTTGTAGGTGAGCTTCCCGTCGTCGTCATCGAACGACGTGCGCCACGAGACCTGAATCTCTCCCGTGCGCAACGACTGCGCCTTCGGCGAAGGGGTGTCAGGCGCACCGACGTCCGGACCGCTCGCGAAGCGCGTGAGCCCCTGCTGCGCGTTGCGGTTGGTCAAGGTGAACTCACCACCGACCCAGAGGTAGCGCGTGGAACCCTTCTCGCCCACCGTCAATGCGCGCGGCCCGATCGACACGCCGTCGTTCAAGGTGGGGCGCCAGGCGAGCATCTTGTCCGACTGCGTGTCGTTGGCGGTCAGATACATGCGCAGACCGTCGGCGAACTCTCCCTCGAGACTGCAGTCGTGATGGTGGTTCGCCTCGTACAGGGTGCCGCGGTCGACCACCAGAGCTTGGGTCGCGCCCAGGCACAGGTCGCGCCACCGCTCGTCAAAGCTGGAGTAGTTGATCGCGAAGGAGCCGTCGAAGACACCGCCACCGGTGCCTTCGTTGCCCGCGTAGTAGCCAGTGCTATCGGTCGTGATTCCCTGGGTTGTCGACGTGTCCGGCACGAACCCGCGCGGGAAGTCACGAACGTTCGCACCAGTCGTGGCATCGACGATCCCGAACGAGTGGGAGTCGGCCCCGTTCACCGTGAAGAAGTTGCCGCCGATAGCCACGGTGGCGCCGTCGTTGCCGACCGCTACCGCCTTGCCCTGAAGATCTGTGTCGGCGACCCAGGGCTTCAGTGCCCCGGTGGTCGCGTTCACGGACGCGAAGTGCTGCCGGTCCTTGCCATCGACCCGCAGAAAGTCACCACCGAGGTAGACGGTGTCGGCCGTGGAGTCGAGAGCGCGGACGGTTGACGACACCCCAACCGGTGAGAATCCGGTCTTGACGGTGCACGATGCGATGTCGATCGCCGCGAGACGAGACTTGGACACGCCACCGATCTTCGAGAATGCTCCGCCGACGTAGAGTGTCTTGCCGTCCGGAGAGACGTCGAGCGCGCGGACCGTCGGCGTACCGCCGCTGAGCTCGAGAGCAGGACGGCAGGATGTCGGACTTCCGGTCGAGGCGTCGAGAACCACCAACGACGTCGCCGCCACCGGGCTGCCGCCCGCCCCGTCCGGCGGGCGC
The DNA here is from genome assembly GCF_003752595.1 of Cellulomonas sp. PhB143. GTDB lineage: Bacteria > Actinomycetota > Actinomycetes > Actinomycetales > Cellulomonadaceae > Paraoerskovia. The sequence continues at coordinate 329,446 of NZ_RKIJ01000009.1, forward strand.
ACCTGCGAGAACGTACCGCCGGCGAAGACGACGTTCCCCGAGGCGGCAAGAGCCCACACAGTGCCGTTGGTCTGCCAGGTCGGCAGGTCGTCGGCAGTGAAGCCCAGGCCGTCAGAGAGCGCAGCAGCGCTCGGAGCCGATGCGGGAATGAACAGACCAGCGAACGCTAGAGCGGCCCCGCAGACTACGGCGACGAGAGAACGCATGCAGCACCTCATTCATCAGGCACCACCGGACGGCAGTACACCGCAAACGGTAGAGCCCGCAGGCCCCGGAACAGCACTCCCGAGCCGCTATTTCACCCGGGTTAAGCCACACTCCGACGCTGTCATGTGGCACGCTTCGCCCGTCCGCTCGTCATCCGCCGCCGGGAACCGACGAGCGATTGCCCGGCGGCCTCAGAACCGCCACCATCACCCTCGCGGGTGGAACCGCCCCCGCGCCGCCATCAGTCCTTCCGTGATCACGCACTCGACCGCGTCGGCCGCGTCGTCGAGCAGGAACGCGAGCCACTGCTCTCCGTGCCGAAAAAGTCCTTGAGCGAAGTTGGCGGTGTCCTTCCACCCCGGCGCCCGCGCGGCGAGTCACCGGGCTACCCGGCTCTTCGCCGAGACGACGCCAAGCCAAGTCACGCTCAGGGCCGGGTCTCGATCTCCTGCAGAGTCACGCGCAGATGGTGCTCCATCTCCGTGGCCGCGCGGGCAGGATCGCCGCTCAGGACGGCGTCGAGCAGCACGTCGTGCTCGGTGGCAGACGCGGCGGGGTCGGCTCCCGAGGCGAGATAGCTCTGGTGACTCTGCTCGCGGCTCGCAGCCAGCGTCCGCTCGAGCGCGTCGAGGATCTGGACCAGGCTGGAGTTCCCCGACGCGGCGACCAGCTCTTTGTGGAACGTGAGGTCGGCACGCACGCGGTTCGCCACGTCAGCGGGGTCGGCGCGCAGGTCCGCACACGTACGACGAGCAGCGTCGATGTGCACGAGAGCAGCGGCACGCTCGGCGCCAGTGAGACGCTGCGCGGCGAGCCGGACGCCGTGGATCTCCAGCCCGGCGCGGATCTCGGTGAACTCGACCAGGGCACGCCGATCACGCAGCACCGCGAGCGCCACGAAGTTCTCCACCGGCAGCGCGTTGGGCGACGCGATCACCGCCGGCTTTCCCTGGCGCCGGACGACGAGGCCGCGGGCCTCGAGCGTGTTCATCGCTTCGCGGAGCACCATCCGACTGACGCCGAAGCGGGTCGCGAGCTCACCCTCGGACGGCAACGCGTCCCCCGCTGCGGCGGCGGGCGCGACGCAGAGCTCTTCGACGAGCTCCACCACCTGCGCGGTGAGTGAGCGACGGACGGGTCGCGCGTTCGACGACATGGCTGCTTATATTACAGGCTGATTCGCACATCGCTGAGGTTGCCGCCCGTGGCGCACCGCAATGAAGGGGTTCCGTTGCACGACATCGACCGACAGATCTGCATGGCCGCCTGGGACGGGCCCGGCGCCGGGCCCGGCGCGGTCGCGCCCCCGGTCTTCCAGACGAGCCTGTTCACCAAGCCCAGCTTTGCCGAGCTCGCCCGCCAGCAGGCCGCCGAGCACGAGCACTACGTCTACAGCCGGGGCACCAACCCGACGGTGGCATTCCTCGAAGAACGCCTCGCGCTGCTCGAGCACGGAGAGTCCGCCAAGTGCTTCGCGTCCGGCATGGGCGCCATCGGGGCGACGCTCGTCGCCCTGCTGTCCGCCGGCGACCACGTGCTGTTCCTCAACAACGTCTATGGCCCCACGCTCCAGCTCGCCCAGCAGCTGAGGCGGTTCGGCGTCGAGCACACGATCGTCACCGAACCCGGCGCCGATCTCGAGGAGCACCTGCGAGACAACACCGCCCTCGTCTACCTCGAGAGTCCGGGCACCCAGCTGATGAAGTTGCTGGACCTGCCGGCGATCACCGCGGTGACCCGGCAGCGCGGGATCCGCACCGTCATCGACAACACCTGGTCCACTCCCCTGTTCCAGAAGCCGCTCGACGCCGGCGTGGACCTCGTCATCCACTCACTGACCAAGTACGTCGGCGGCCACAGCGACGTCAACGGCGGCGCTGTGGTCGGCTCGGCCGAGGACATCCGCCGCATCTTCTACGACGGCTACCTGCTCTTCGGCGCCACGATGTCCGCGATGGAGGCCTCCCTGGTGCTCCGCGGGCTGCGCACCCTGCCGGTACGCCTCGAGCAGCACGAGCGAAACGCCGTCCAGGTCATCGACTACCTGTGCGACCACCCCGCTGTCACGGCCGTCCACCACCCGTACGCGAACCACTCCGGGGACGATCCGTTGTTCCGCGACCAGCTCACCGGTGTGACCGGGCTGCTCAGCCTCGAGCTGCGCGACGGCACCGACGAGCGGGTGGAGCGCTTCATCGACGCGCTGAAGCTCTTCCGCATCGGCATCAGCTGGGGCGGGTACGAGAGCCTCGTCAGCTCGGGGCAGCGGCCCGGCAAGGACCCTGCGCCCATGCCCCGCGGCCTGATCCGCCTGTCGATAGGCCTCGAGGGCGCGAACGCCCAGATCGCCGACCTCGACCAGGCGTTCGCCACGCTCGCCGACTGACCACCCCGGGCCGGCGTCACGCCTTCGGGTGGAACCGCCCCTGCGCCGCCAGCAGCCCGTCCCTGATCACGCACTCGACCGCGTCGGCCGCGTCGTCGAGCAGGAACGCGAGCTCCTTCTTCTCCGTGCCGGAGAAGTCCTTGAGCACGAAGTCGGCGGTGTCCATCCGTCCCGGCGGACGCCCGACGCCCACGCGCACCCGCGCGTACTCGCGGGTGCCGAGCGCCTTGGAGATGTCGCGCAGCCCGTTGTGCCCGCCCTCGCCCCCGCTGGCCTTCAGCTTGATCGTGGCGAACGGGATGTCGACCTCGTCGTGCACCACGACGACGCGCTCGGGCGGCACGTCGTAGTACTTCGCGAGCGAGGACACCGGCCCGCCGGAGGTGTTCATGTACGTGCCGGGCTTGGCGAGCACCACGCGCGGCCCGGGCGCTCCCCCGGGCAGCACGCCCAGGCGCGCCTCGGCGACGACGGCGTTGGACCGGTGCGCCTTGAACGTCACGCCCGCGCGGCGCGCGATCTCGTCGAGCACCATCTGCCCGACGTTGTGCCGGTTGCCGGCGTATCCCGGTCCGGGGTTGCCCAGCCCGACGACGAGCCACCGCTCGCTCATCCGTGCTCCTTCGTGTGGTCGGCCCGCGGGCCGTGGTCGTGCCGAGACGACGAGACGCCCGGGCCGTGCGGCCCGGGCGTCTCGTTCATCGTGCTGGTGAGGCTCAGCCCTCGGCGGGGGCCTCGGTCGACTCGGCCGAGCCGGCCTCGTCCTCGTCACCGGCGGCGACCTCGCTGCGCGGGACGCTGATCGTGACGACCGTGTGCGTCTCGTCGGTGACGAGCGTCGTGCCCTCGGGCAGGTTGACGTCGCCGGCGCTGACGTGCGCGCCCTCCTCGAGGCCCTCGATCGAGACCTCGACGGACTCCGGCAGCTTGGTGGCGTCGGCCTCGACGGTCAGCGACTGCGACTCGACGACGTGGATGGTGCCCGGGGCGGACTCGCCGGTGATGTGCACCCAGATCTCCACCTCGACCTTCTCGCCCTTGTTCACGACGAGCAGGTCGATGTGCTCGATGGTGTCGCGGATCGGGTCGCGCTGGACGTCCTTGGCGATGGCCAGCTGGCCCTTGCCGTCGAGCTCGATCGAGAACAGCGCGTTCGAGTTCTTCAGCGCCATCATCGTCTCGTGGCCCGGGAGCGTGACGTGGACCGGGTCGGTGCCGTGGCCGTAGAGGACCGCGGGGATCTTGTCGGCGCGGCGGATGCGGCGGGCCGCGCCCTTGCCGAACTCGGTGCGGGTCTCGGCGGCCAGCTTGATCTCTGCCATGGGAACTCTCCTGCGGTGAACGTTGCGGGCCGGTCACCGGGTGCGGCAGCCGGCTGTCCGTCGCCCTCGAGGGGCGGTGCCGGACGGCGGTTGCGTCGGCGTGGGACGCGCGACGGACGCAGGCAGCAGGTGTGGTCGAGCACGACCGCTGCGCACCGCCCAGTCGATCACGGAGCGTCGGGGCCCTCGGGCCCGTCTCACGTCCCTCGCCGAGGCAACCTGGCTACTGTACCTGGGCGTCGCCGTCGGACGAAACCCGGGGGCTGGTGGCCTCCCCCTCCAGCGGGACGTCGGCCTCCGGCGGGACGAGCGCGCGCCCGCGCCGGTAGACCACCCGCGAGTGGAAGACGAAGCGCAGCACGAACGCGACCGCGATCGTCACCGCCTGGGCCAGCACGGGCGGCACGGGGGTCGCCTCGACGATCCAGACGAGGAACGGCAGGCGGATCGCGGCCTCGGTCGCGTTGAACCCGAACGACTCGGCGAACCTCCGCCACGCCCCGCCGTGGTCGCGCAGGTCGTGGAAGACGAACCGCTCCTGGAGCAGGAAGTTGATCGTGATCGTCACGACGGCGGAGACGATCGCCGCCTCGACGTACCCCTCCCCCGTCGCCATGAGGCCGGCCATGATCGCCAGGTTGAGCACCGCGCCGAACGCGCCGATGATCGCGAACCGCGACATCCGCCCGAACCGCAGCGACGCGAGCTGGTGCAGGTAGCTCAGGCCCTGGCGCACGTTCGCCTTGGAGTCGCCCGCGAAGCGCTCGCCGAACACGAAGGGCAGCTCCGCGACCCGCACCTTGTTGCGGGTCAGCACCTCGAGCAGGATCTTGAAGCCGCGCGGGCGCAGCGCCGCCACGTCGACCGCGTCGCGCCGCACCGCGAAGAACCCCGTCATCGGGTCCGTGCAGTCGCGCAGCCGCACCGGGAACATCGCCCGGGCCACCGCGATCGACCCGCGCGAGACCGCGTGGCGCACCCAGCCGCTGAGCCCGTCGGCCGCGCCGCCCCCCACGTACCGGGACGCGACGACGACGTCGGCCCCCGTCACCGCCCCCTGCTCGAGCAGGTCCGGGATGAGCTCGGGCGGGTGCTGCAGGTCGCCGTCCATGACCAGGCACCAGTCCGCGTCCGAGGCCCGGAAGCCCTCGACGACGGCGCCGCTGAGCCCGCCGACGCCGTCGGTCCGGTGGATCATCCGCACCGGCAGGCGCGCCTCGCGCGCCACCGCCTCGATCGTCGCTGGCGTGCCGTCGGTCGAGTCGTCGACGAAGAGCAGCTCCGCGTCGATGCCCTCGACCGCGGCGCCGACCCGGCGCACCAGCTCCGCGACGTTCGGCTCCTCGTTGAACGTCGGGACGATCACCGTGACCTTCAAGCGACTCTCCTCGGCGTTCCGCGGGCGGTCCTCCACTATCCCGCACTCGCCGGGCCCGCCGCGACCCTCGGGTCACCGGTGGACGGCCCGCCGCACGGCGCCACAGCTTTCACCCGCGCTCGGTGCGACGTGCCGGTGGCGGGCTGGGAGGCTCGACGTGACGAGTCAGCACGTGGCGCTCGAGTCCTCGGAGGCCGCCGATGCCCAGCCGGATACCGTCGTGCGCGCCGTACGGGCGCGCCCTCGCGGGTCTCGCGCTGCTGCTCGTCTCCCTCGCGTGCGCCGTCGGCCTGGCGTCCGTCTCCGCCGGGCCGGCCCGGGCGGCGGCCTCGCCGGCAGAGCTCTGCGCCGCGGTCGCCCGGCTCACCGACGCCGGCCACCCCCGCGCCGCACGCGACACGATGGACGGGCTGCGAGAGCTGCCGGGCGTCGCGCCGGACGCCTGCGCCGACGAGCTCGAGGCCGCGACCGCCCAGGTCCGCGCGGCGGCGGTCGCGCTGCGCGCGAGCGAGGACGCCGCGGCCGCGGGCCTGTGGAGCGACGCGCTCGACAGCGCGCAGGAGGGCGCCGACCTCGACCAGGACGACCCCGCGCTGCGCACCCGGCTGCAGGCCGCCGAGGACGCCGTCTCCGCCTCGACCGGCACCCGGCTCGGCGCGCGGTGGGACGCCCAGGTGGCCGACGACGTCGTCCCGCTGTCCGGTCTCGCGCTCTTCTGCCTCGGGGCCGTCGTCGTCGTCCTCGTCGCCGCCCGGTGCGCGGTCCTGCTCGTCTCCCGCTGGCCCCGGGTGAGCGACGCGACGCGGATCTGGCTGGTGGTCCTCGGCGGCGCGGCCGCCGTCTGGGCGGCCCTGCTCGTGGCGACGTTCGTGCTCGTCCAGGGCGCGCCGACCCTCGTCCGGGAACAGTGGTTCGTCCTCGCCGCCGGCGGCGTCGCGATCTCGCTCGGGTGCGCCGTGGCCGCGGAGGTCCTGGTCCGTGGTGCGGGAGCAGACCGGCGCGCGCGGCGCGCCCCGCAGGCCGTGCTCGTGGCGTCGCTCCTCGCGGCGGTCGCGCTGCCGCCCGCCGTGCGCGTCACGTCGGAGTACGCGACCGCGGCGCGCATCGGGCCCGTGACCGGGCCCGGGCTGCTGCTCGTCGCCCTCGCTCTCGCGGGGACGTCCGCGGTCCTGCTCGCCACCGCCGTCGCCACGCGGCTGCGCATCAGCGTCGAGGCCCGCGACTCCGGCGCCGCCGACGTGGCGTCCGCCGCCCGGATCTCCGCCGCCGTCGCCGAGCTCGCCGGGAGCCCGCCCGCCGGGCTCCGCAGCCCCGAGGGGACCGACACCGCGGCGCTCGGCGAGGACGCGATCAGCGAGCTGCCCCACGGGAAGATCCTCTCCGCCCTCGCGCGGCTGCTGCAGGCGGTGGTCGTGGACGTCCCCTGGCGGTTGACCGTCGACGCTGGCGGCTCCCCCGACGTCGCCGTGACGCTGACCCGCAACGGGCGCCAGGTCGCCGCGGCGGTGATCCGCCGCGAGGAGCTGCGCCGGTGCTGCGGGACGATCGAGCCCACCGACGACGACCTCCGGCTCGCCGTGGCGGCGTTCGCCGTGACGAACCTCGCGCGCTACCACGACGGATTCGACGGCCTCTGCGGCGCGTCGGACTGGCTGGCGCTGGCCGTCTGCTCGATCGCGACCACGGGCCGCCCCGACGGCGGTGACGCCGACCACGGCTCGCGCCGCGCCGCGCTCGCCTCCGCCGTCGAGATCGACCCCGGCGCCTGGCTCGCACAGTCCGCGCTCGCGCTCGAGTGGCTGCGCGGCGCACCCGGCGACGCGGACCGGCTCGCCTACGAGACGTGGGCGACCGAGTTCCTCGACCGCGGCCCCGCGGACGAGCCGGGCTTCGCCGCGCTGCGCCTGCGGGTCCTCTACGTGCGCGCCACGGCGACGCTGAACCGGTGGTTCGACGCCCTCCCCCCGCGCGGCCCGGTGCCGCGGCTGGAGGACACGGACGGCTGCCCCGTCGCCACGTGCGTGGTGGCCCTCTTCGCGGCGCTGGACGAGGCCCACGAGGAGGACGACACGGCGGCGCTGCGGACCCAGCTCGCCTCCGCGTCGTACAGCATGCGGCTGCGCGCGCTCGACGGGCCGCCGCCGGGGAGCGAGCCGGACGGCGACGTCGTCTGGCCCGCGCCCCCCACGCCGACGGCCGAGTACAACGTCGCGTGCTACCTCGCGGGCCGGCGCCCCGGCCAGCGCCCGGCGGGCGCCACCACGAAGGACCGCGACCTCGCGGCCCGCCACCTGGCGCGCGCCCTGCTCATCCCCGAGTACCGCGACCTCGCGCGCGCGGACCCGATGCTCCGGGCGGTCGTGCGCCATCCGGACGTGCGGCCCCTGCTCGTGCCGGCGTGACGCCGCCCGCCGGGGACGTCAGCTGTTGCCGTCGAACAGCGAGGTGACCGATCCGTCGTCGAACACCTCGCGGATCGCCCGGGCGATCAGCGGCGCGATGGACAGGACGGTCAGCTGCGGGAAGCGCTTGTCGGCGGAGACCGGGAGGGTGTCCGTGATGACGATCTCGCTCGCCCCGCACTCGGAGAGTCGCTGCGCCGCAGGGTCGGACAGGACGCCGTGCGTGGCCGCCACGATGACGGACTTCGCGCCCGCCGCCATGCAGACCTTCGCGGCCTCGGCGATGGTGCCGCCGGTGTCGATCAGGTCGTCGACGAGCACGCAGTCGCGGCCCTCGACGTCGCCCACCACGCGGTTCGCGACCGCCTGGTTGGGGCGTGTGATGTCACGGGTCTTGTGCACGAAGGCGAGCGGTCCCCCGCCGAGCTTCGCGGCCCACTGCTCCGCGACGCGGATGCGCCCGGCGTCCGGGGAGACGACCGTGACGTTCGCGGCGTCCACGCGGGTGCGCACGTAGTCGGTGAGGATCGGCATCGCCCACAGGTGGTCGACCGGCCCGTCGAAGAAGCCCTGCGTCTGCGCGGCGTGCAGGTCCACGCTCATCAGGCGGTCGGCGCCGGCCGTCGAGAACAGGTCGGTGATCAGGCGGGCGGAGATGGGCTCGCGGCCGCGGTGCTTCTTGTCCTGGCGTCCGTAGCCCCAGAACGGCTGGACCACGGTGATCGTCTTGGCCGAGGCGCGCTTGGCGGCGTCGACCATGAGCAGCTGCTCCATGATCCACTGGTTGATCGGCGAGGTGTGGCTCTGCAGGACGAAGACGTCGGCGCCGCGCACGCTCTCGCCGAAGCGCACGTAGATCTCGCCGTTCGCGAAGTCGTAGGCGCTGGTCGGCAGCAGGTCGATGCCGAGCTCCTTCGCGACGTCCTGGGCCAGCTCGGGGTGGGCCCGCCCCGAGACGAGAACGAGGTTCCGCTCGGACGTGCCAGGCAGGAAGGTGGTCATGCGTTCGGCCCTTCGGTCAGTGCGCGGTGTCCGTCCAGCGTAGGCGTGCCCGGACTGGGGGGCGGAGGTGTGGCGGAGGGCCGCTCGGCGTCGGCCGCGGCGCTGCGCCCGGCCTCCTCGACGCGGGCCTGGCGGCCCAGCGCGGCCGAACGGTCGGCGCCGTCGCCCTCGCGCGCCGCGGCGGCGGCCTGCGCGGCGGGCGTGCCGGGACGACGACGCTCGGTCCAGCCCTCGAGGTTGCGCTGGGACCCCGCGCTGACCGCGAGCGCCCCGGACGGGACGTCGCGGCGGATCACGGAGCCGGCGCCGGTGTAGACGCCGTCGCCGACCCGCACGGGCGCGACGAACATGTTGTCCGCTCCGGTGCGCGCGTAGGAGCCGATCACGGTGCGGTGCTTGTTCACGCCGTCGTAGTTGACCGTCACGGACGCGGCGCCGACGTTGGTCTCCTCGCCGATCGTCGCGTCGCCGATGTAGGACAGGTGCGGCACCTTGGAGCCGTCACCGATCTCGGCGTTCTTGGTCTCGACGAAGGTGCCGATCTTGCCGCGGGCCCCGAGCCGGGTGCCCGGACGCAGGTAGGCGAAGGGGCCGACGGTCGCGCCGGCGCCGATCACGGAGAGGCTGGCGTGGGTGCGCGTGACGGTGGCGCCCTCGCCGATCTCCATGTCGGTGAGCGTACTGTCCGGCCCCACGACCGCACCCCGGGCGATCGTCGTCGTCCCGTGCAGCTGGGTGCCCGGCAGGAGGGTGACGTCCTCGGCCAGCTCGACGTCCACGTCGACCCAGGTGGTCGCGGGGTCGACGACGGTGACGCCGTCGGCCATCCAGCGGGCCAGGACGCGGCGGTTCATCTCGGCGCCGAGGACCGCCAGCTGCGCGCGGTCGTTGACGCCCTCGACCGTCATCGCGTCGTCGGCGATGACCGCGCGGACCGCGCCGCCGGCGTCGCGGGCGAGGGCCAGCACGTCGGGCAGGTAGACCTCGCCCTGGGCGTTGTCGCGCCCGACCTTGCCCAGGCCGTCGCGCAGCGCCGCGGCGTCGAACACGTAGATCGACGTGTTGATCTCGGTGATCTCGCGCTCGGCGGCGCTCGCGTCCTTGTGCTCGACGATGCGCAGGACGTCGCCCGTCGCGTCCTCGCGCACGACGCGCCCGTAGCCGACCGGGTCGGCGACGACGCTGGTCAGCACCGTGACGGCGTTGCCGTCCGCGTGGTGGGTGGCGACGAGCTCGGCGAGCGTGGCGCCGTCGAGCAGGGGCACGTCGCCGGCGACGACCACGATCGCCCCGCTGACGCCCTGCCCGGACCAGGTGCCCTCCTGGCCGTCCGGGACGCCGTCGGCCGCCGCCCGGGCGAACGCCTTCGCGTCGAGCGCGTCCAGCGCGCACTGCACGGCGCGGCCGGTGCCCGGGACGTCGTCCTGGTCCACGAGCAGCGCCGAGGGCAGCGCCTCGACGACGTGCGCCGCGACCAGCTCGCGCTCGTGACGCACGACGACGGCCACCTGCTCGGGCTCGAGCTCCTCCGCCGCCGCGAGGGCGTGGCCGAGCATCGAGCGCCCGCCGAGGCGGTGCAGGACCTTCGGCGTCGCGGAACGCATGCGCGTCCCGGCGCCGGCGGCGAGGACCACGACCGCGGCGGGTGCCGGGCTGCGACCCTCCTCGGTCACGGCGCTTGCGTCGAGGGTGTCGCTCACGGGGTCTCCTATCGGTGACTGCAGGGAACTGTCGTGCGGTGGTACGGCCCGGACGGCTGGCGCGGGCGAGCTGCGCTCCGCCCCCAGGACTCGAACCTGGACCCTGGGCACCAAAAACCCGTGTGCTGCCGATTACACCAAGGCGGACCGGACGGCGTGCGTCCGGATCAAGTCTGCCAGGTCTGCACGGCATGATGGACCTGTGCCCACCGAACCGAGACGCCCGCCGCGTGCCCGCATGACCGCGAGCCAGCGGCGCGAGCAGCTCGTCGCCGTGAGCCGCGGGCTGTTCGCCGAGAAGGGGTTCGACGGGACCAGCGTCGAGGAGATCGCGTCCCGTGCCGGCGTCTCCAAGCCGGTGGTCTACGAGCACTTCGGGGGCAAGGAGGGCATCTACGCCGTCGTCGTCGACCGCGAGGTGCAGGCGCTGACGGCGGCCCTGACCGGGGCGCTGTCCGCCGGCGGGCACCCCAAGCTGCTGCTCGAGCGCACCGCGCTCGCCCTGCTCACCTACATCGAGACCTCCGAGGACGGGTTCCGCATCCTCGTGCGCGACTCCCCCGTCGCCCAGGCGACCGGCACGTTCTCCAGCCTCATCGGCGACGTCGCCACGCAGGTCGACCACCTGCTCACCGCCCAGTTCCGCCGGCGCGGGCTCGACGAGGACAGCTCGCCGCTGTACGCGCAGATGCTCGTCGGGATGGTCGCGCTCACCGGGCAGTACTGGCTCGACGCGCGCAGCCCCGACAAGGAGGCCGTCGCGGCGCACCTGGTCAACCTCGCGTGGAACGGGCTCAGCGGGCTGGAGGAGCGGCCGACGCTGACGCGGCACGCGCGGCACTGAGCGGGCGCTGAGCGGGCGCCGATGCGGCGCCGGCCTGCCGTCGCCCCGAGCGCGGGACGGTGCGATGTGGGTGATATGTGCTTGGGTTGTCCCATGAGCACACTCGAGGTCGACTCGCTCTCCAAGGCCTACGGGTCCGTCCAGGCGCTGCGCGGGACGTCGTTCGGTGTCGACCAGGGGGAGATCTTCGGCTTCGTCGGCTCCAACGGTGCCGGCAAGACGACGACGATGCGCATCGCGCTCGGCGTCCTGGCGCCCGACGCCGGGGAGGTCCGCTGGGCGGGGCGGCCCGTCGACCACGCGGTGCGCCGGCGCATCGGCTACATGCCCGAGGAGCGCGGGCTCTACCCCAAGATGAAGGTCGGCGACCAGCTCACCTACCTCGCGCGGCTGCACGGCATGCCGGCGGCCGAGGCGACAGCGGCGATGGAGCGCTGGACCGAGACGCTCGGCGTCGACGGCCGCCGCGGCGACGAGGTGCAGAAGCTCTCGCTCGGCAACCAGCAGCGCGTCCAGCTCGCCGCGGCGCTGGTGCACGACCCCGAGATCCTCGTTCTCGACGAGCCGTTCTCCGGCCTCGACCCCGTCGCGGTCGACGTGATGAGCGGCGTCCTGCGCGACCGGGCCGACGCCGGCGTCCCCGTCGTCTTCTCCTCGCACCAGCTCGAGCTCGTCGAACAGCTCTGCGACCGCGTCGGGATCATCAAGGACGGCGAGATGGTCGCCGTCGGCGGCATCGACGAGCTGCGCCGGGTCGGGTCGCCGCGCTGGGCGGTCGCGGTGCCCGCGGGTGCGGGTGCCGGGGCTGCCGGCGGGGGTGCCGGGGCCGGCTGGGTCGACGCGCCCGGGGTGCGCGTGCTCGACGCCGGCACGGCCGGGGCCCAGCAGCGCGTGGTCTTCGAGACCGCGCACGCCGGCGCGGAGCAGGCGGTGCTGCGGGCCGCCCTCGACCGCGGGCCGGTGCTCGAGTTCGCCCCCGTGCTGCCGTCGCTGACCGAGCTCTACCGCCACGTCGTCAGCGCCCGCGAGGACGTCGGAGGCCAAGACAGTCCCGAGACCACGACCGAGGGAGACGCCGCGTGAGCGCCGCCGACGACCGCACCGCTGCCGACCGGGCTGCCGGGCCCGAGAGCGCGGGGGCCGCGATCCGGCTCGTCGCCGGGCGCGAGATCCGCACGCGCCTGACCTCCAAGGCATTCCTCGTCACCACGGCGCTGCTCGTCCTGTCCGTCGTGCTCGGCGGGGTGCTGCTCAACCTCGTCGGCTCCTCCGGGCCGGACAGCCAGAAGGTCGGCCTCACGGCGGAGTCCGCCGGGCTCGAGCAGTCGATCGACGCCGCGGCGAAGGCCACCGGCACGGACGTCACGACCGTGCCGGTCGACGACCCCGCCCAGGGCAGGCAGCAGGTCACCGACGGCGACCTCGACGCCCTGGTCACCGGCACGGCCGGCGACCTGCAGGTCACCGTCGACTCCGACCTCGACGACGGCCTGCGCGCGATCCTCACCTCCGTCAGCCAGCAGGCGGCCCTCGCCGACGCCGTCGAGAGCCTCGGCGGCGACCCGGCCGGCGTCGCGGCGGACATCGCGCAGGCCGCGCCGCAGGTCACCGTGCTCGACCCGGACGACACGTTCGACCCGGCGCGCTACGTCGCGGGCCTCGCGACCGGGATCCTCATCTTCATCACGCTGCTGACCACCGGCCAGCTGCTCGCCCAGGGCGTCGTCGAGGAGAAGCAGAGCCGCGTCGTCGAGCTGCTGCTCGCGACCGTGCGGCCCTGGCACCTGATGACCGGCAAGGTGCTCGGCATCGGCACGATCGGGCTCCTGCAGGTCGCGCTCGTCGCGGGCGCCGGGGCGGGGACGGCCGCGACGCTCGGGCTCGTCGACACCGGCTCGCTCGACGTCGGGTCCGTCGCCGTCTGGGTCGTCGTGTGGTTCGTCATCGGCTTCGCCACGTACGCCTTCGCGATCGCGGGCGCCGCGTCGCTGGTCTCGCGCCAGGAGGACGTCGGGGCGGTGATCGCCCCGTTCACGGCGCTGATGATGATCCCGTACATCATCGGTGTGAGCGTCGCGCCCTGGTCCCCCGACAGCCCGCTCGTCGCATGGATCTCCTACCTGCCGTTCTGCGGTCCGCTGCTCATGCCGATCCGCATGGCGGTGGGCGGGGTGGAGACCTGGGAGGTCGTGCTGTCGCTCGGCCTGTCGATCGTGGCGATCCCCGTGCTCGTGTGGCTCTCGTCGCGGATCTACTCCAACGCCGTCCTGCGCATGGGGGCGCGGATCAAGGTCAGGGACGCGCTCCGCGCCGCCTGACCCCGGCCCGCGCCCCGGGCGAGTGGTGCTCGCGCCGGCTACTTGCCGTCGAGGTACCCGTTCGCGTTGATCACGTACTTCTTCGCGGCGCCGGCGTCGAACTCGGCGTACCCCTGCGGGGCCTCGTCGAGCGTGATCGCCTGCGCGTTGACGTTCTTCGCGATGTGCACGCGGTCGTGCAGGATCGCGCGCATCAGGCCGCGGTTGTACTTCATCACCGGGCACTGGCCCGTGGTGAAGGACAACGACTTCGCCCAGCCGGTGCCGAGGCTCAGCGAGAGCGCGCCCTTCTTCGCGGCCTCGTCCACGCCGCCCGGGTCACCGGTGACGTAGAGCCCCGGGATGCCCATCGCGCCGCCCGCGGCCGTGACGTCCATCAGCGAGTTGAGCACCGTCGCCGGGGCCTCGTGCCCGGAGTCGGAGCCGTGGCCCTTGGCCTCGAAGCCGACGGCGTCCACGCCGCAGTCGACCTCCGGCACGCCGAGGAGCTGCTCGATCTGGTCGGCCGGGTCGCCCTCGGACAGGTCGACCGTCTCGCAGCCGAACGTGCGCGCCTGCGCGAGCCGGTCGGTGTTCATGTCCCCGACGATCACCACCGCCGCGCCGAGCAGCAGCGCGCCCGTCGCCGCCGCGAGACCGACCGGCCCGGCGCCCGCGACGTACACCGTGGAGCCGACGCCGACGCCCGCCGTCACCGCGCCGTGGAACCCGGTCGGGAAGATGTCCGAGAGCATCGTCAGGTCCATGATCTTCTCGAGCGCCTGGTCCCGGTCGGGGAAGCGCAGCACGTTCCAGTCCGCGTACGGCACCAGGACGTAGTTGGCCTGGCCGCCGACCCAGCCGCCCATGTCGACGTACCCGTAGGCGCTGCCCGGCCGGTCCGGGTTCACGTACTGGCAGATCCCGGTCTTGCGCTCCTTGCAGTTGTCGCAGCGGCCGCAGGCGATGTTGAACGGCACCGAGACGATGTCGCCGACCTTGACGAACTCGACGTCCCGCCCGACCTCCACGACCTCGCCGGTGATCTCGTGGCCCAGCACCAGGTCCTTCGGGGCCGTGGTGCGCCCGCGCACCATGTGCTGGTCCGAGCCGCAGATGTTCGTCGCGACGGTCTTGACGATCACGCCGTGCGGGACCTTGCGGCCGACGTTGGCCGGGTTCACCCCCGGCCCGTCCTTCAGCTCGAACGTGGGGTAGTCGATGTCGATGACCTCGACCTCGCCCGTCCCCTTGTACGCGACCGCGCGGTTGCTGTCCGCCATGGTGATCCTCCTTGAGCACGCCCGGCCCGGTCTGAGCCGGTCCCTCGACGGTAGGCCGCGCCCGGCACTTCGGCAGATCGTGGAGCCGGCGCAGGGCTCACGGACGAGCGTGCCGGACCCACCGCCGAGCGCGTCATCAGTCGGCCGGTTCCGCGTTTCGGACCCACCAACGACGCGTTCGGCGGTGGGCCTCACCGCGGAGCGCGTCATCAGTCGGCCGGTTCCGCGTTTCGGACCCACCAACGACGCGTTCGGCGGTGGGCCTCACCGCGGAGCGCGTCATCAGTCGGCCGGTTCCGCGTTTCGGACCCACCAACGACGCGTTCGGCGGTGTGGCGCCGCACGGGTCAGCCCGCGACGGCCGCCCCCGGCACGGTGATGGTCGCGACGGTCGGGCCGCCCGCGGGGCTGTCCACGACCAGCGTGCCGTCGAGCGCTGCGAGCCGGCGCACGATCCCCCGCAGACCCGTCCCGGCTGGCACGCGTTGCCGACCGCCGCGACCCGGCCTACGGTCGTTCCTGACAACGCTGTCACCGCGGTCCCGCCCTCGGGCGGGACCGCCCCGACCCTGGAGGTACCAGCCGTGCGCGCTGCCACCCGCCCGGAGCACCGCCCCTCGAGCCGCAGCTGGCTGCGGCGCACCGTCCCCGTCGCCGCCGTCGCGGCCGCGCTCTTCGCGAGCGCCGTCGCCCCCGCCGACGCCGGCAACCCGCACGAGGCCCAGGCGAGCCACGCCGCCCCGGCCAGCCACGGGGCCGCGCCGAGCCACGGCTGGGTCGCGACCTGGGGCACGTCCCCGAGCGGCAAGGTCGACAACGGCTGCGCGAGCTGCACGATCCGCGACGTCGTGCACACCAGCGTGGGCGGCAAGACGGTCCGTGTGCACCTGTCCAACGTGTTCGGCACGGCCCCGCTGGTGGTCGACGAGGCGACGGTCGCCCTTCCCTCGACCCCCGGCACCGCGCAGGTGCAGCCGGGCACCATGCGCCCGCTGGAGTTCCGCGGCACGCAGCGGGTCACGATCCCGGCCGGCAGGGCCGTGGTCAGCGACCCGGTCCGGCTCGAGGTCCCCGCCGACCACGACCTGCTCGTGTCCACCTACACGCCCGGGTACTCGACACCGATGACGTTCCACCCCGGCGCGCAGCAGGACTCGTTCTTCACGTCCGGCACGAACGCGACCGAGGCGACGTCGGCCGCCGCCCTGCCGCAGAAGACCCAGGCCTGGCACTTCGTCACCGGGGTCGACGTCACCGGCTCGCATGCGCGCGGCACGGTCGTCGCGTTCGGCGACTCGATCACCGACGGCTACCAGTCGACGTACAACGTGGACCACCGGTGGCCGAACTTCCTCGCCGGCCGGCTCAACGCCACCCACCACCCGCTCGGGGTCGTCGACGCGGGGATCGGCGGCAACCGGGTCCTGCTCGACGGCGGCGACGGCTTCGGCCCCGCCGCGGTGTCCCGGTTCCAGCGCGACGTCCTGGACCAGACGGACGTCCGGACCGTGATCGTCCTGCTCGGGATCAACGACATCCAGCAGGAGCCGCACCAGCTCGACCCGGCGAAGATCACCGCCGGGCTCAGCCGGATGGCCGCCATGGCGCACGCCCGGGGGATCCGGGTGCTGGGCGGCACGCTCACGCCGTTCGAGGGCTGGTCGACGTACGACGCGTCCGAGGAGGCCGCCCGCCAGGGCGTCAACGACTGGATCCGCCGGACCCGTGCCTACGACGGCTACGTCGACTTCGACGCCGCCGTCCGCGACCCGGCCGACCCGCACCGGATGCTCGCGGTCTACGACTCCGGCGACCACCTGCACCCCAACGACATCGGGTACGCCGCGATGGGCGACGCCATCGACCTCGGCGCGCTGTAGGCCCGGCGTTGTGTGCAGCGCCGCCGTCTGCTAGGCCTGGCGTATGCCCCGGGTCACCGTCCGGCGCCGCGTCAGGCGCATCACGATCGGCGAGCGCACCTCGCACCGCGAAGACCTCCTCGCCGGCGAGGAGCCGCTCGAGATCCGCGTGGGCGGGCGCTCCTACGCCGTCACCATGCGCACCCCCGGGCACGACGTCGAGCTCGCCACCGGCTTCCTCGTCTCCGAGGGCCTCGTGACCGACGGCGACCAGCTCGCCGGGGCGCGCTACTGCGCCGGGTCGCCCGGCCCGCCGGGCACCGGGGAGAACACCTACAACGTGCTCGACGTCGGCCTCGCGCCGGGCGTGCGGCCGCCGGACCCGGCGCTCGCCCGCGAGTTCTTCACGTCCAGCGCCTGCGGGCTGTGCGGCAAGGCGTCGATCGACGCCGTCCGCACCCGCAGCGCCTTCGAGGTGCGCGACGACCCGGTCCGCGTCGACGCCGCGCTGCTGGTCGACCTGCCCGACCGGCTGCGCGCGGCCCAGGACGTGTTCTCCCGGACCGGCGGGCTGCACGCCGCCGGGCTGTTCGACGCGGCCACCGGGGAGCCGATCGTGGTGCGCGAGGACGTCGGGCGGCACAACGCCGTCGACAAGGTGGTCGGCTGGGCCGCCGCCCGCGGGATGCTCCCGCTGCGCGGCACCGTGCTGCTCGTCTCCGGGCGCGCGAGCTTCGAGCTCACCCAGAAGGCCGTCATGGCGGGCGTCCCGGTCCTCGCGGCGGTCTCCGCGCCGTCGTCCCTGGCCGCCGAGCTCGCCGCCGAGACCGGGCTGACGCTCGTCGGGTTCGTCCGCGCCCCCTCGCTCGTCGTCTACGCCGGCGGGCAGCGGGTGGTCGACGACGGGGCCGGGCACGACGTCGTCGGGCACACCGGCGCGCACGACCAGCACAGGACGGGAGACGCGGCATGAGCCGGGACGACACGCGGGACACGGACGACACGCGGGACACCAGGGCGCGCACGACGGACGAGCCTCGGGCGGGCGACCCCAAGGACTGGGCCGCCGGGATCCCGGGGATCGCCCACGCCGTCGTCCCCGCGCTGCGCGGCATGGGCGCGGTGCGGACCGCGAGGCTGCTGCTGTCGATGAACCACAAGGACGGGTTCGACTGCATGAGCTGCGCGTGGCCGGACCCCGACCGGCGCAAGCCCGCCGAGTTCTGCGAGAACGGCGCCAAGGCCGTCACGTGGGAGGCGACGCCGCTGGTCGTGCCGAGCACGTTCTGGGCCGAGCACCCGATCGAGGACCTGCTCACGCGCAGCGAGCACTGGCTCGGCCTGCAGGGCCGGCTCGTCGAACCCGTGCACAAGGCCGCCGGCTCCGACCGGTACGAGCCGATCTCGTGGGACCGCGCGTTCGCGATCGTCGGCGACCGGCTCGCGGGCCTCGACTCCCCCGACGAGGCCGCCTTCTACACCAGCGGGCGCGCCTCCAACGAGGCCGCGTTCGTCTACCAGCTCTTCGCGCGGGCGTTCGGCACGAACAACCTGCCCGACTGCTCGAACATGTGCCACGAGTCCACCGGCGCCGCGCTCGGCGAGAGCATCGGCGTCGGCAAGGCCACCATCACCTACGACGACTTCGGCCAGGCCGACCTCATCGTGATCATGGGCCAGAACCCCGGCACCAACCACCCGCGCATGCTCACCGCGCTGGAGGAGGCCAAGCAGAACGGCGCGAGCATCGTGGCGGTCAACCCGCTGCCCGAGGCCGGGCTCATGCGCTACAAGAACCCGCAGACGGTGCGCGGGCTCGTGGGGCGCGGCACCCGGCTCGCCGACCAGTTCCTGCAGATCCGCCTCGGCGGGGACATGGCGCTGCTGCAGGCGGTCTCGAAGCGGGTGCTCGCAGCGGAGGCCGCTGCACCGGGGACGGTGCTCGACCACGCGTTCCTCGCTGAGCACACCTCCGGGCTGGACGAGCTGCGCGCGCACCTGGCAGACCTCGACGAGGACGCGGTGCTCGCGGCCACGGGGCTGACGGGCGCCGAGATCGACGAGCTCGCCGACCGCTACGTGCGCGCCGAGAGGGTCATCATCACCTGGGCGATGGGCCTGACCCAGCACACCAAGGCCGTGCCGACGATCAAGGAGATCGTCAACCTCCTGCTGCTGCGGGGGAACATCGGCAAGCCCGGCGCAGGGGCGTCGCCGATCCGCGGGCACTCGAACGTGCAGGGCGACCGGACCATGGGCATCTGGGAGCAGATGCCCGACTCGTTCCTCGACGCGCTCGAGGCCGAGTTCGGGTTCGCGGTGCCGCGCGAGCACGGCGTGGACGCGGTCGGCGCGGTGCGGGCGATGGCCGAGGGCCGGGTGCGGGCGCTCGTCGCGCTCGGCGGCAACCTCGTCGGCGCGATCTCCGACACCGGCGCGGCCGAGGCCGCGGTGCGCCGCACCGACCTCACGGTGCAGATCTCGACGAAGCTCAACCGGTCGCACGCCGTCGTCGGGCGCGAGGCGCTGATCCTGCCGACGCTCGGGCGCACGGAGATCGACCGGCAGGCCTCCGGCGAGCAGTTCGTCTCCGTCGAGGACACGGTCTGCGCGGTGCACGCCTCGCGCGGCAAGGTCGAGCCCGTCGGGCCCGGGCTGCTCTCCGAGGTCTCGATCGTCACGCGGATGGCGCACGCCGTGCTCGCCGCGCGGGCCGACGGGGCTGTGCCGGTGCCCGTGGACTGGGCCGCGCTCGAGCGCGACTACGACGCGATCCGCGAGCACATCTCCCGCGTCGTGCCGGGATGTGAGGACTACAACGCGAAGATCCGCCGCGTCAGCGGGTTCCTCCTGCCGCACGGGCCGCGCGACTCGCGCACCTTCCCGACGCCCGACGGCCTCGCGCACCTGACCGTCAACGAGCTCGCCCCCGTCGAGTGCCCGCCGGGCCGCCTGCTGCTGCAGACGATCCGCGCCCACGACCAGTTCAACACCACCATCTACCGCCGCGACGACCGCTACCGCGGGATCAAGGGCGGGCGGGACGTCGTCCTCGTCAACCCGGACGACGTCGTCGGGCTCGGCCTGGCCGACGGCGCCACGGTGGACGTGCACAGCGAGTTCTCCGACGGTGTCGACCGGGTGCTGCCCGGCATGCGCGTCGTGGCGTACCCGACGGCGCGGGGCTGCGCGGCGGCGTACTTCCCGGAGGCGAACGTGCTGGTGCCGCTGGGCGCGACGGCGGAGCAGAGCAACACGCCGGTCTCGAAGGCG
Organism: Cellulomonas sp. PhB143; assembly: GCF_003752595.1. Lineage (GTDB taxonomy): Bacteria > Actinomycetota > Actinomycetes > Actinomycetales > Cellulomonadaceae > Paraoerskovia. The sequence continues at coordinate 349,399 of NZ_RKIJ01000009.1, forward strand.
GTCGTGGTGCGGCTCGAACCGGCCTGAGGCTCTGGGGGTTCCCCGCCCCGCCACCGCCGAACGCGTCATCTGTCGGTCGGAACGGGCCGATGGGCCGACTCATGACGCGCTCGGCGGTGGAGCCGATCACCGCGCGAGACGTCAAGACTCTTGACGTCGAGGCAAGACTCTTGACGTCGAGACGTGTCCGATACGATCCGACCATGGAGACCAGCCCGCGCCGCGACGACGAGGTCGACCGCATCGTCGCCGCGTGGCGGCGCGAGCGGCCCGACCTCGACGTCGAGCCGCTCACCGTGTTCTCCCGCGTGAGCCGCCTCGCGCGCCACCTCGACCTCGCGCGCCGCGCCGCCTTCGCCCGCGGGAGCCTCGAGACCTGGGAGTTCGACGTCCTGTCCGCGCTGCGCCGCGCCGGCGACCCCTACCGGCTCTCCCCCGGCGCGCTCATCACCCAGACGCTCGTCACCAGCGGGACGATGACCAACCGCATCGACCGCCTCGAGACCCGCGGCCTCGTCGAGCGGCACCGCTCCCCCGACGACCGCCGCGGCATCCTCGTCGAGCTCACCCCCACCGGGCGCACCGCCGTCGACGCCGCGATGCGCGACCTGCTCGAGGTCGAGCACCAGGTCCTCGGCGTGCTCAGCCCCGCGGAGCGCTCGGACCTCGCCGACCTGCTGCGCGTCGTCGGCGGGCAGTTCGACGACTGACGCGCCCCGCCCCGCGCCGGGCCGGGCGCTCCCGCCGGGGAGCGGCCTCGGCCTGCTGCTCAGCGCCGTCCTGCTCTACGCCCTCAACCTGCGCAGCCCGCTCACCGCGCTCGCCCCCGTGGTCGACGACGTCTCCGGCGACCTCGGGCTCACCGAGGCCGCCGCCGGGCTGCTCACCAGCCTGCCCGTGCTCTGCTTCGCGGTCGCGACGCCGCTCGTGTCCACCGTCATCGCGCGGCTCGGCGTCGAGCGGGTGGTCAGCCTCTCGCTCGGCCTGATCGCCGTCGGGACGGTGGTGCGCTCCTCGGGCGGCTACGGGCTCGCGCTCGCGGGGACGGTGCTCATCGGCATCGCGATCGCCGCCGGGAACGTCGCCGTCCCGCTCGTCGTGCAGCGCGACTTCCACGGCACCTCCGGCACCGTCACGGGCCTGTACTCCGCCGCGCTCAACGTCGGGGCGGTGGTCACGACGGCCGCGACCGCGCCGCTGGCCGACGCCGTCGGGTGGCGCTGGGCGCTCGCCGCCTGGGCCGTCCTCGTCCCCCTGGCCTACGTCCCATGGCGGCTCGCCGTGCGCCGGCGCGCGCGCTGGCGGGCGGGCTCGCCCGAGCCCGGTGCGCGCGGGCCCGGCGTCGAGCAGCCGGGCCCCGCCCCCGCCGAGGCCGGCGACGAGTCGCCCGAGACCGCCGCCCCCGCGAGCGTCCTGCGCCGCCCGCTGACCTGGCTGCTCGTCGCGATGTTCGCCGGCCACACCTTCGGGTACTACGGCATCACGGCGTGGCTGCCGTCGATCCTGCACGACACCATCGGCGTCGCCCAGTCCGCCGCCGGCGGCGCGGCGTCCCTGTTCAGCCTGACCGCGATCGCCGGCGCCGTCGGCGTGCCGATCGCCGCGACCCGTGGCACGCCGCCGCGCGTGACGTTCGTCGTCGTCGCGGCGCTGTGGCTCTCCCTTCCCGTCGGCCTCGCGCTCGCCCCCGCGCTGTGGCCGGTGTGGGTGTGCGCGGCGGGCGTCGCCCAGGGCGGCAACTACACGGTGATCGTCTCGGTCATCGTCCAGCGCACCGGCGACCTGTCCGCCTCGCGCCGGACGTCGACCGCCGTGCAGTCCCTCGGCTACGTCGCCGGCGCCTGCGGGCCCGTCGCGCTCGGCGCCGTGCACACCGCGACCGGCGGGTGGACGGCGCCGCTCGTGTGCGTCGTCGGCGCGCTCGGCGCCATGACCCTCGCCGGGCTCGTGGTGACGCGGCCCGCCCGGCGCTGAGACGTCGTCGGGCACCCGCGCCCAGGCTCAGGGGCGGCCCATGCCCACGTACCGCCACCCGGCGGCGCGCCACGCGTCGCGGTCGAGGACGTTGCGGCCGTCGATGATCGTGCGCCCGCGGGCCAGCTGCCCGACGGCGTCCGGGTCCAGCTCGCGGTACTCACGCCACTCCGTCACGAGCACGACGAGGTCCGCGTGGCGCAGCGCCTCGTCGGTCTGGCGCGTGTACAGCAGCTGCGGGTGGCGGGCGGTCGCGTTGTCGATGCCCTGCGGGTCCGTCGCGACCACCTCGGCGCCCAGGCCCTTGAGCCGCACGGCGACGTCGAGCGCCGGGGAGTCGCGGACGTCGTCGGACTCCGGCTTGAACGTCACCCCGAGGACAGCGACCTTCTTGCCGAAGACCGAGCCGCCCAGGGCGTCCACCGCCATGTCCACGACGCGCTCGCGGCGGCGCAGGTTGATCGCGTCGACCTCCGTGAGGAAGCGCAGCGACTCGCCGCGGCCCAGCTCCTCCGCGCGGGCCGTGAACGCCCGGATGTCCTTGGGCAGGCAGCCGCCGCCGAACCCGACGCCCGCGTCCAGGAAGCGCCGCCCGATCCGCGCGTCGTGCCCCAGCGCGTCCGCGAGCTGCGTGACGTCCGCGCCCGCGACCTCCGCGATCTCCGCCATCGCGTTGATGAACGAGATCTTCGTCGCGAGGAACGCGTTCGCGGCCGTCTTGACCAGCTCCGCCGTCGCGAGGTTCGTCACGAGGCGGGGCGTGCCCGCCGCGATCGCGTCGGCGTAGACCTCGTCGAGGAGCCGCACGACGTCGTCGGCCTCCGCGGGGTCGGCGCCGTAGACGAGACGGTCGGGGCGGATCGTGTCGTCCACCGCGTGGCCCTCGCGCAGGAACTCGGGGTTCCAGGCGAGCAGGGCGCCGGTGGCGCGGACCCGCCCGCCGAGGTCCGCGGCCGTGCCGACCGGGACGGTGCTCTTGCCCGCGACGAGGTCGCCCGGGCGCAGGTGCGGCAGCAGGCCGTCGACGGCGGCGTCCACGTGCGAGAGGTCGGCGCCCAGCCCGGTGGTCGACTGCGGAGTGCCGACGGCGAGGAAGTGGACCGCCGCGCCCGCGACGTCGGCCACGTCGGTGCTGAAGCGCAGGCGGCCCGTCGCGCCCGCGGACGTGAGGACGTCCGCGAGCCCCGGCTCGTAGAACGGCGGCTTGCCCGCGGCGAGGTGCTCGACCTTGTCGGCGTCGACGTCCACGCCCACGACCTCGTGGCCGAGCTGCGCCATCGCGGCCGCGTGGACCGCACCGAGGTACCCGCACCCGACGACCGAGATCTTCACGTGCCGAGCCTAGGGACGCCGGTGGCGCGGGGCCAGGGCCGTGACGACAGTTCGCCCGGAGTTCACCCGGCGATCTCGGCGGCCTCCAGCCAGGCGGCCTCGAGCTCGTCCTTCTCGTCGGCCAGCTCGCGCAGCTGGGCGTCGAGCGCGGTCACGGCCTCGTGGTCGGTCGCCTGCTCGGCCATCTTCGCGTGGATGCGGGCCTCGGCGTCGGCGATCTTGGCGAGCCGGCGCTCGATGCGGGTGATCTCCTTCTTCGCGGCGCGCAGCTCGGCGGGGCTCGGCGCGGGCGCCGAGGCGTCCCCCTCCGCCGAGGGCGACGCGCCCTGCGCCGAGGGCGACGTTCCGCCGCCCGCGCCCGGCGTGTCGCGGCGCGGAACGTCGCCGCCGGCGGAGCGGGCGTCGCCGCCGGCGGCGGCGGCGGCGGCCGCGCGGCGCAGCTCCAGGTACTGCTCGACGCCGCCCGGCAGGTCGCGGATCTGCCCGTCGCCGAGGAGCGCCACCTGCCGGTCGCACACCCGCTCGAGCAGGTAGCGGTCGTGGGAGACGACGACGAGCGTGCCCGGGTAGCCGTCGAGCAGGTCCTCGAGCGCGGCGAGGGTGTCGGTGTCGAGGTCGTTGGTGGGCTCGTCGAGCAGCAGCACGTTGGGCTCGGTGATCAGCAGCCGCAGGAGCTGGAGCCGGCGGCGCTCGCCGCCCGAGAGGTCGCGCACCGGCGTGCGGGCGCGCTCCTTGGTGAAGCCGAGCTTCTCGACCAGCTGCGCCGCCGTGAGCTCCTTGCCGCCGACGACGACGGTGCGCCGCTCGCGCTCGACGACCTCCACGACGCGCAGGTGCGCGAGCTCGTCGAGCTCCTCGACGTCCTGGGTGAGCTCGGCGACGGCGACGGTCTTGCCGCGCTTGACCCGGCCGCCGTCGGGCAGACGGCGGCCCGCGAGGAGCGCGAGGAGCGTCGTCTTGCCCGCGCCGTTGACGCCGACGACGCCGTACCGGTCGCCGGGGCCGAGGCGCCAGGTGACGTCGTCGAACAGGACCCGCACGCCCGCGTCCGCCGGGTCCGCCGAGCCCGGCCCGTCCGCCGGGTCCGCCGAGAAGTCGAATTCGGCCCCGAAATCGTCGATTTCAGGGGCGGAGTTCGACTTCTCGGCGGAGACCGGTGCACGGCGCAGCGGCACCGTCACCGTCACGTCCTCCAGGTCGAGCACGTCCTTGCCGAGCCGCTTCGTCGCCGTGCGCGCCAGCTCGAGCGACTCGCGCGGCGGCGGCTCGTCGGCGATCAGCGCGGCGGCGGCGTCGAGCCGGAACTTCGGCTTCGACGTGCGCGCCGGCGCCCCGCGCTGCAGCCACGCGAGCTCCTTGCGCAGCAGGTTGTCGCGCTTCTCGGCGGTGACCTGCGCCGTGCGCGCCCGTTCGGCGCGCGCCAGCACGTACGCGGCGTACCCGCCCTCGTAGCCGTCGACGGCGCCCGACAGGTCCCCGCGCACCTCCCACATGCGCGAGCACACCGCGTCGAGGAACCAGCGGTCGTGGGTGACGACGACCAGCGCCCCGCGCGCGCCCGGCCGCCCGTAGCGCGCGCGCAGGTGCTCGGCCAGCCACGCGACGCCCTCGACGTCGAGGTGGTTGGTCGGCTCGTCGAGGAACAGCACGTCGGGGTCCTCGACGAGCAGGGCCGCGAGCGCCACCCGCCGCCGCTGCCCGCCCGAGAGGTGCAGGGCCGAGGCGTCGAGGTCGAGGTCGCCGAGCAGCCCGGCGTGCACGGAGCGGATCCCGGCGTCGCCCGCCCACGTGTGCGTCGCCGCGTCCCCGTGCACGAGGTCGCGGATCGTCGCGCCCGGCGGGACGTCGTCGCGCTGGACGAGCATCGAGACCCGCGACCCGCCGACGCGGGTGACCCTGCCGCCGTCGGGCTCCTGCAGCCCGGCGAGCAGGCGCAGGAGCGTGGACTTGCCCGCGCCGTTGGGGCCGACGACGCCGACCCGGTCGCCGTCGTCGAGGCCGAGGCTCACGCCGTCGAGCAGGGTCCGGGTGCCGACGACGAGGCTGATCTCGTCGGCGCCGAGCAGGTGGGCCATCGGGCTCCGTCCGTGGGGTGGGGGTCGCTCCCCGGAACGATACGCGGCCGCGCGGCCGGCTCAGTCGCGCGCGCGGCTGACCTGGGTCACCACGCGCGCCCCGTGCACCGGGCCCGCCGCGTGGTGCACGGAGTCCGCGACGCCGGCCGCCGCCCACGCGTCCGCGAGCGCCAGGGCGTGCTGCCGGTTGCGCCCCAGCGCCGCCACCGTCGGCCCGGAACCGGAGACGACGACGCCCGCCGCCCCCGCGCGCTCCGCGAGCGCCACGGTCTCGGCCAGGTGCGGCGCGAGGTCGAGCGAGGCCTCCTCCAGGTCGTTGTGCAGCGCGCGGCCCACCGCCTCGGCGTCCCCGGCGCGCAGCGCGGCGAGCAGCCCGGCGTCGTCGTCGGGGCTGACGTCGTCCCGCCCGCCCGCGCGGGCGTCGAACGCCGCGTACACCCCGGCGGTGGAGAGCCCCTCGTCGCGGACGGCGAACGCCCAGTGCAGCTCGCCGCGGGTCATCGCGGGCGTGAGCAGGTGCCCGCGCCCGGTCCCGACGGCGGTGTGGCCCAGCAGGCCGAACGGGACGTCGGACCCGAGCTCGCCGGCGAGCTCGAGCAGGTCCTCGCGGGCGACGCCGGCGCTCCAGAGCGTCTCGCACGCGAGCAGGGTCGCCGCGGCGTCGGCGGAGCCGCCGGCCATGCCGCCGCCCACGGGCACGCCCTTGGCGATCTCGATGCGCACGTCCGCCGCGATGCCGGTGCGCTCGGCCAGCAGCGCCGCCGCGCGCCAGGCGAGGTTCTCCTCGCCCGTGGGGACGACGTCGGCGTGCGGGCCCCGCACCGCGAGCGAGATCCCCGCCCCGGGCTCGGCGACCGTGACGCGCACCTCCTCGAACAGCCCCACCGCCTGGAACACGGTGACGATCGGGTGGTAGCCGTCGTCCTGCACCCGCCCGACGCGCAGCGACAGGTTGACCTTGCCGGGCGCCCGGACGAGGACCGACGGCGCCGGGACGGGGGCGAGCGGGCCGCGCCGCCCGGCCACGCTCATGCCTCGCGCGGTCCGGGCCCCGCCGAGTCCCCGAGGGCCTCGGCGATGCGGGCGAACTGGGCGATGTCGAGCCGTTCCCCGCGCAGCCCGGGGTCCACGCCCGCGGCCTCGCAGGCCGCCTGCGCCGCGGCCGGGCCGCCCGCGATCCCGGCGAGGGCCGACCGCAGCGTCTTGCGGCGCTGGGCGAAGGCGGCGTCGACGACGGCGAAGACCTGCTCGCGCGTCGCCGTCGTCGGCGGCGGGTCGCGGCGCTCGAGGTGCACGAGCGCGGAGTCCACGTTGGGCACCGGCCAGAACACGGTGCGCCCGACGGTCGCGGCCCGGCGGGCGCTCGCGTACCAGGCGGCCTTGGCCGACGGCACGCCGTACGTGCGGCTGCCAGGGCCGGCCGCGAGGCGGTCGGCGACCTCCGCCTGGACCATCACGAGCACCGTCCGCAGCGACGCGAAGCGCTCGAGGAACGTCAGCAGCACCGGCACGGCCACGTTGTACGGGAGGTTGGCCACGAGCGCCGTCGGCGGCGGTCCGGGCAGCGCGGTGACGTCGAGCGCGTCGGCGCCCACGACCTCGAGGCGGTCCGCGAGCTCGGGCCGCAGCTCGGCGACCGTGCGCGGGAGCTGCTCCGCCAGGGGCGGGTCGATCTCGACGACGACGACGCTCGCCCCCGCGTCGAGCAGCCCGAGGGTCAGGGAGCCGAGGCCGGGGCCGACCTCGACGACGCGGTCGCCCGGCCCGACGCCCGCGGCCCGGACGATCTTGCGGACCGTCCCGGCGTCGTGCACGAAGTTCTGCCCGAGCGTCTTGGTGGGCCGGATGCCGAGGCGCCCCGCGAGGTCTCTGATCTCGGCCGGGCCCAGGAGCCCGCCCGCGGTGTCGGTCATGGGGCGAGCCTACCGACCGGACGCCGCACGGGGCGGCCCCTGCGAAGGGACCGCCCCGTGCGGGTGGTGCGCCGGCGTCGTGCCGGTCGTGCCTGCGGCCGCGTCGGCCGATCGATCGTCAGCCGCGCGTCAGCCGAGGCCGAGCTTGGCCGAGCACCCGGGCCACTGGCCCCAGCCCGACTGCGCCTGCAGCTTCTGGGCGAGGCGCGTCTGCTCCGCGGCCGAGTTCTCCGAGGGGAGCCCGGACCCGCCCATGGCGTGCCAGGTCTGCTCGGTGAACTGGTACAGGCCGTAGAACCCGTTGCCGGTGTTCGTCGCCGGGTTGCCGCCGGACTCGCACTGGGCGAGGGCCGCCCAGACGCTGCCGGACGGCGCGCTGCCCAGGTCCTTCGAGGACGAGGACGACGAGGACTTCGACTCCGAGGAGCCGGAGTCGCTGTCGCTGTCGCTGTCGCTCGAGCTCGACGACGAGTCGGAGTCCGAGGAGCTCGAGGTCTTCTCGGGCTCCGGCGCCGGCTCGGGCTCGGGCGCCGGGCGCTCCTTGGTGCCCTTGACCAGCACGCGGTCCACGGGCTTCGTGGTCTCGCCGCGGGAGACGAGCTCGGTCGACTCGACCTTGCCGTCCACCCGGGTGACCTTCTTGACCGTGGTGTAGACGCCGTCCTTGCCGGCGGTGCGCTCGGTGACGTCGAGGTCGGAGTAGCGGTTCGAGTCCTCGACGGTCTTCGTGTCGAAGTCGACCGGCTTGGTCTTCTTCTCGTTCTTCACGGTGACGCGCTCGACGACCAGCGAGACCGCCGGGTCGGCGCTGTCGTCGCGCTCGACGTGCACGCGGTCGAGGGCGCCGAGCTTCACGCCCTGGGCCTTGAGGACCGCGTCGACGCCCTTGCTGCCGTCGGCGACGGTGGTGGTCTTACCGTCGACGACGAGGTTGACGGGACCGTTCGTGTCGAGCTGCAGCGGGAGGGCGGTGCGGCCCTCGGCGCCGCCGCGCGAGGCGACGAGCGCGACGTCGCCGCCGCGGGAGGCGAAGGTGTCGAGCGCCTGGTCGGCGTCGAGCGCGGTGGTCCAGACCTTCGCGGCCTTGCCGTCCGTCTCGAGCGTGACCTGCTTGCCGGTGCGGACGACGACGTCGCCGCCCTCGTCGAGCGACGCGCCCTCGCCGGGGGCGACGACGTCGTGCGGGCCGACGTGCACGCCCTGCTCGGCGAGGAGGCCGTCGACGGAGCCCGCGAAGGTCGCGACGTGGGTCTGGGTGCCGTCGACGTCGAGCGTGACGGACTTGTGGGCGTCGGCGAAGGCGACGGATCCGGAGGCCACGACCGCCACGGCGGCGAGGCCGGCCACGAAGGGCCAGCGGCGGCGACGCTTGGTCTCGGCGGGGGCCGCGGCGGGCGCCGCTGCTGCGGCGCCGAGGTCGAGGGGCTGGGTCATGGGGGCGCCGTCGTTCGCGCCGTCGAAGGAGTTGCTCACACGGTTCCAGTCGTCGGTGGACCCGGGCACGGCACCCGACGACGCTCGTGGCGTCACCCTCGCCCCGGGGGGCGTGACGACAGCGGTGTCCGCTGCCGTCCTGGGTCTCGGGCTACCGATCCGGTGGCCTCGCCACGGCTGCCCTCGAGGGGCCGGGACCGTGACGGTCGTGGTGCAGAGGTCGGTGCTCGACCGCTGCGCTGTCGCTACGACCAGAGCACCGTAACCGATTCGTTATCGGGCGCCAAGCCCTGGCACGGTATTCTGGTCGGTTCGTACGGGAAGGTCCGCAAGGCGTGCAACGTCGGGTTTCCCCGACTTGGGCGGACCAGGGATCGTTGGATCAGCGCTGGGTCAGTACCAGCCGTTGGCCTGCGAGTGCGCCCAGGCGCCGCACGGCGAGCCGTAGGACGAGGCGATGTAGTCCAGGCCCCACGCGATCTGCGTCGCGGGGTTGCTCGACCAGTCGGAGCCGGCCGAGGCCATCTTGCTGCCCGGCAGGGACTGCGGGATGCCGTAGGCGCTGCTGGACGGGTTCGCGGCGTGGGTGCTCCACCCCGACTCGCGCGTCCACAGGTTGTCGAGGCAGTCGGCCTCGCTGCCGCCCCAGCCGCGCGAGGCGGCCATCGAGCGGCCGAGGGCCTCGTTCGCCGTCGGGGTGTCGACCGGGCGCTTCTTGGTGCCCTTGGACACGACCTCGTCGACCGGCTTCGTCGTGACCTTCGAGGAGACCTTCTTGCGGTCCGTGACCTTGCCGTCGACGCGCGTCACGGTCTCGACGGTCGTGACCTTGCCGTCCTTGCCGTCCTTCGTGACGACCGGGGACTGGTCGGTGTACCGGTCGGGGTCGGAGACCGTCTTCGTCTCGTGCTCGACGCTCCGCGTGCTCGACTCGTCCTTCACGTCGACCCGCTGCACGACGACGGAGACCGCCGGGGCAGCCTCGGAGGCCTTCGCGTCCGTGGCCTTGGCGTCCGCGGCCTTGGCGTCGGTCGTCGCGACCGCTTCGGCCGCCTTCGCGTCGGTCGTCGCGACCGCGTCGGCCGCCTTCGCGTCGGTCGCCTTCGCGTCGGTCGCCTTCGCGTCGGTGGCCTTCGCCTTCGCGGCGGCCTTGGCCGCGGCCTTCTCGTCGGCGCGCTCGACGACGACGCGGTCGTCGTCGTCCACCTTCACGCCCGCGTCGGCGAGCGCGTCCTTGACGTCGACGGACCCGTCGGAGACGGTGCGCGCCTTGCCGTCCGCGACGACCTCGACGGGCGCCGTCGTGTCCAGCGGGATGGACAGCGCCGTGCGGCCGCCGGACGACGAGCGCGAGGCGACGAGGCTGACGTCGCCGCCCGTGCGCGCGGAGAGGGTGTCGAGCGCGTGGTCCGCGTCGGTCGCCGTCGTCCACACGTCCTCGTTCTTGCCGCCCGCCTGGACGGTGACCTTCTTCGCGGTGCGCACGACGACGTCGGCGCCGTCCTCGAGCTGGCTCGCCGGGGCGGGCGCGACGACGTCGCGGGTGCCGGGGTGGACGTCCTGCGCCGCGAGGAGCGCGTGGACGTCGTCGGCGCGGGTGCTGACCTGCGTGACGGACCCGTCCACGTCGAGCGAGACGGTCTTGGCGCCGCCCGCGTAGGCGACCCCGCCGGTGACGGCGACCGCGACGGCGGTCGCGGTGAGGGTCAGGGGCAGGCCGCGCCGCCACAGGGGCCGGCGCGGCGTGTGCGCCGCGCGGTACGCGACGCGGGTCTCGGTGCCCGGACCGGCGGGGGCGGTGAGGCCGGAGGTGGTGGTGGGCTGGGCGTCCCGCTCGGTCGCGGGCACGGTGGCGTCGTTCGAGGGCGTCATGGGGTGGCTCGTCCTTGCATCGGCGGCCGGAGGGCGCCGTGCGCCACGTCCGGAGGTACCGCGGCGTCTTGGGGCCGCTGACACAGGGGCGGGGTGTCCGCACTTCCTGCGCTCGCCGACGACCGTAATCGTCCCGTGACCATCGACCAAGGACGATGCCCGCTTTTCACCGAGAGCGCACAACCCCTCTCCCGGGGGTCACCAAGCGGCGTGAGCCGGGCCACATATCACACCTTGGTCCTTCGTGCGACCCGTCGCATCTGGCGGGACCTGTGCACGCCGGGATCAGTGCCGGCGGCGGTGGTCAGTACCAGCCGTTGGAGCTCGAGTGCGCCCACGCCCCGCAGGGGCTGCCGTAGCGCCCCTGGATGTAGTCCAGGCCCCAGGAGATCTGGGTGGCCGGGTTCGTGGACCAGTCGGAGCCGGCGGAGGCCATCTTGCCGCCCGGCAACGCCTGCGGGATCCCGTACGCGCCGCTGCTCGCGTTCTGCGCGTGCGGGTTCCAGCCGCTCTCCTTCTGCCACAGCTTGTCGAGGCAGACCCACTCGGCGCCCGACCAGCCGCGCGAGGCCGCCATCTTCTGGCCGATGGCCCGGGCCGAGCCGGGGCTCACGTCGGCCGTCTCGATCTTCATCGTGCCGACGTGCACGATCTCGTCGCGCGCCGGCACGGTGATCTGCTGGGCGAGGACGGTGCGCGAGACCTCCTTGCCGTCGAGCTTGTGGACGACGTAGGAGGTGATGGCCTCGCCGTCGCGCCCGCTCTGCACGACCCGGCGCTCGCCCTTCGGCAGGCCGGCGTCCTCGATCTCCGACGACGTGTGCTCGAGCGTCTGGGAGCCGGTCCGGGCCTCGCTCGTGGCGCGCTGCACCTGGACGACCATGCCCTGCGTCGGGTCCTCGCCGAGCCCCACCGACGTCTCGTCGCTCGGGCCGAGGCGCACGCCCGCGTCCTTGAGCGCCGCGCCGACGGTGGCCGCGAGGGTCGTGACCTCGTGCTTCTTCCCGTCCGCGACGACCGTGAGCGTCTTGCGCGTGGAGACCGCGAGCGGCGCGCGGCCGAGCGCCTCCGAGCGCGACGCCGACGTCACGGCACCGTGCCCGCGCGAGCCGAGGGACTCGAGGTACTCCCCCACGGTCCGCGCGGTCGTGTGCACGGTGCGGGTGCGCCCGTCCATCTGCACCGTGATCGCGCGGTTCGTGCGCACGACGACGGTGTCCCCGTCGCCGACCGGCGCGTCCAGCCCCGGCTGGACGACGTCGTCGGCGTCCGGGTGCACCCCGGCCGCCTCGAGGACCCCGCCCACGGTGCCGGCGTAGGTGCTCACGTCGCGGACGTGGCCGTCGTCGTCCACCTGGACCGTGCTGTGCGCGAAGCCGTAGACCGTCGTGGTGCCCACGAGGCCCGCGAGGACCGCCGAGCGGGCGACCGTCGGCACGGTGCCCGAGCGGCGCAGCGCGCGCACGCCGGGCGCCAAGCGCTCGGGTGCGAGCGCGCCGGGCCCGGTCGGGATCGGCCGGACCGCGGCGGGCCGGACGGGGACCGGACGGACGGGCGCCGGGGCGTCGGCGCGGACCGGGCCGGAGGCGGGGCCCGAGGGGACCGGGCGGGTCGGCGGGACCGGCCAGCGGGGACCCCTGGGGCTCTGCCTCGAGCGCTCGGCGGCGGCCTGCGCGGCGCGATACTCGGCCCGGGTCGGCAGGCGCCGCGAGCCGGAGGAGGAGACGTCGCCGGCCGGGCGCGGGTCGGACGATGGGCTCACGGGCGCTGGCAACCTTCCGCTCGGTTCGGACATTCGGTGCACGACGGTAACCGACGATCCCGGCCGAGTCGATAGCCGTCCATCACCCGGTGCACGGGCCCCGCCTGTCCACACCCGGCCTTGGCCCAGGATCACGCGGGAGCGCCGGGCCACCCGCCGTAGACCTGCTCGGCGTTGCGCGAGACGGCGCGGCAGACGTCCTCGAGGGAGCGGCCGAGGACCTCCGCGACCGTCCGCACGGTGTACGGCACGAGGTACGGCGCGTTGGGCCGCCCCCGGTAGGGGTGCGGCGTCAGGTACGGGGCGTCGGTCTCCACGAGCACCTGGTCGAGCGGGACCGCGCGCAGGGCGGCGCGCAGCTCGTCGTTCGCCCGGAAGCCCACCGGCCCGGCGAACGAGAGGTACCAGCCCTGCGCCGCGCAGAACCGCGCCATCTCGGCGTCGCCGGAGTAGCAGTGGAAGACGGTGCGCTCGGGAGCGCCGTCACGGGCGAGGACGTCCAGCACCTGCGCGTGGGCGTCCCGGTCGTGGATCTGCATCGCGAGGCCGAGCTCCTTGGCGAGCGCGACGTGCGCGCGGAACGCCTCCCGCTGGACCTTCGCGCCGCGCGGGCCCGTGCGGAACAGGTCCATGCCCGTCTCGCCGATGGCCCGGACCCGCTCGTTCGCTCGGGCGACGGCGGCGACCTCCGCGATCGCGTCGTCCAGCCCGACGGCGTGGCGCGCCTCCGGCTCGGGCGTCAACCCGTCGGGCCCGACCTCGAGGTCGCCCGGCGCGGGGCGCAGACCGAGGGCGTGCAGCACGGACTCGTTGGGGTGGATCGCCACGGCGCCGAGCACGGCGGCCGCCACGGTGCGGATCCCCACCGCCGAGGGCGACGCCCCGCGCGCCGATGGCGACGCCCCGCGCGCCGAGGGTGACGCCCCGCGCGCCGAGGGTGACGAAATGCGTCCCTCGGAGCCCCGTTCGGGCCGCGAAACGTCACCGTCGGCGGACCCGACGTCACCGTCGGCGGACGTGGCGTCACCGTCGGCGGGCCCGGCGCTCAGGAGCGCGTCCGTCCAGCGCACCGCGTCGAGGTCGCACCCCACCTGGACCATGCGGTCGACGCCCACCGCCGCGGCCCGCGCGACGACGTCCTCGACCGACGGCACGGGGATCGGACGCTCCACGAGCTCACCCGCGTCGTCGGGCACCCGGTCCGTGACCTGCGCCGCGAACGGCCCGATCGCGTCGAGGTGCGTGTGGTTGTCCACCACCGGCACGGGCAGCGGGTCCGGGTCGGCGGGCCAGCCCCGCTCCCGGCGCCTGCCGGCCATCAGCCGGTCAGGCCGGGTCGTCGAGCCGCGGGAACAGCGACTCGCCCTTGGTGACCGTCGTGCCCGCGGGCAGCGCCCCGAACACGCCCGCCCCCGCGACCGGCTGCGCCGCGAGCTGCCCGAGCGGCACCTCCGCGCCGAGCGAGTCCCACAGCTTCTGCGCGACCTTCGGCATCACGGGGTGCAGCAGCACCGCCAGCGAGCGCAGCGCCTCCGCCGCGGTGACCAGCACCGTGGCGACCCGACCGCCCTGCGGGAGGACGCCGTCGTCGTCCTTCTCCGTCTTGACGACCTTCCAGGGCTCCTGCTCGGTGAGGTAGAGGTTCGTCGCGTCGACGAGCGTCCACACCGCGTTGATCGCCTCGTGGATGGCGATGCGGTCGATCGCGGCCTCGGCGTCGGCCACCGCCTTCGCGGCGACGGCCTCGAGCGCGCGCTCCGCGTCGGTCGACGGGCCGGCCTCGGGCAGCGCGCCGCCGAAGTTCTTGCCGATCATCGCCGCGACGCGCGAGGCCAGGTTGCCGAACCCGTTCGCGAGCTCGGCCGTGTAGCGCGCCGAGATGTCCTCCCACGAGAACGACCCGTCGCCGCCGAACGCGATCGCGCGCATGAAGTAGTAGCGGAACGCGTCGGAGCCGAAGTGGTCGGTGATCTGCGCCGGCGCGATCCCCGTGAGCTTGGACTTGCTCATCTTCTCGCCGCCGACGAGCAGCCAGCCGTGCGCGAACACCGTGGTGGGCAGCGGCAGCCCCGCGGCCATGAGCATCGCGGGCCAGATCACCGCGTGGAACCGCAGGATGTCCTTGCCCACGAGGTGCACGTCCGCCGGCCAGGTGCGCTCGAACAGCGCCCGCTCCTGCGGGTCGTCGCTGCCGTAGCCGACGGCGGTCATGTAGTTGAGCAGCGCGTCGAACCACACGTAGAGCACGTGCTTGTCGTCCCAGGGGATCGGCACGCCCCAGTCGAAGGTCGAGCGGGAGATCGACAGGTCCTGCAGGCCCTGGCGGACGAACCCGACGACCTCGTTGCGCGCCGAGGCCGGCTGCACGAACTCGGGGTGCTGGTCGTAGAACGCGAGCAGCCGCTCGGTGTACGCGCTCATCCGGAAGAAGTAGTTCTGCTCCGCGAGCATCTCGACCGGGCGCCCGTGGATGGGGCACAGCTTCTCGCCCTCGTACTCGCCGGTGCCGTCGATGAGGTCGCCCGGGAGCTTGTACTCCTCGCAGCCCACGCAGTACGGGCCCTCGTACGAGCCGGCGTAGATCTCGCCCTTGTCGTACAGGTCCTGGATGAACGCCTGTACGCGCGTGGTGTGCCGCTCCTGGGTGGTGCGGATGAAGTCGTCGTTGGAGGCGTCGATGGTCTCCAGGACCGGCTTCCACTCCGCCTCGACCAGGCCGTCCGCCCACTCCTGCGGGCTGACGCCGTTCGCCTCGGCGGTGCGCAGCACCTTCTGGCCGTGCTCGTCGGTCCCCGTCAGGAACCAGACGTCCTCCTGGCGCTGGCGGTGCCAGCGCGTGATCACGTCCGCCGCGACGGTCGTGTACGCGTGCCCGATGTGCGGGGCGTCGTTCACGTAGTAGATGGGGGTCGTCAGGTAGAACGCCTTGGCGTCGGGCGCAGGCGTGGGCACGGGAGCGTCGGGCATGGGCCCATCGTAGTTGCGCCCGCTCAGTCCGCGATGCTCACTCTCAGCAGCCGGTCGTCGCCGTCGCGCGGGTCGCCGCGGCCGTCCGTGTTGTTGGTCAGCACGTACAGCGTGCGGCCCGACGCGTCGGCCGGGTCCGCCAGGACGGCGCGCAGCCGGCCGTGGTCGCCCTCGAGCAGGGACTGCGGCTCGCCGAACGTCAGGCCGCCCGCCCGGCCCTGCCCGTCGAGGGCGCCGTCCGGGTCGGCCGCCCAGGGCACGCGCCACAGCCGCTCGCCGCGCAGGGCGGCGAGGTAGACGGCGTCGGGCACGACGGCGATCCCGCTCGGGCTGGCCTCGTCCGTCGTCCACTGCTCGACGGGGTCGGTGAACCCGGCGTCCGCGGCGTCGTCACCGCCCACGCCCTCGACGTCGGGCCAGCCGTAGTTCTGGCCGCGCCCGATCACGTTGAGCTCGTCGTAGGTGTCCTGGCCGAACTCGGCGGCGATCATCACGCCGTCCGCCGTCCAGCCCAGGCCCTGGGGGTTGCGGTGGCCGAGGCTCCACACGGGCGAGCCGTCCCGCGCGCCGGCCGGGTCGCCGTCGGGCGTGATCCGCAGGATCTTGCCGCCCAGGGAGTCCGGGTCCTGCGCGCGCGACGGCTCGTGGGCGTCGCCCGCCGTGACGTACAGGTCCCCGTCGGGGCCGAACGCGAGGCGGCCGCCGTCGTGGTTGGCGGCCTTCGGGATGCCGTCCAGGACGGTGGTGAGATCGCGGAGCACGGGGTCCGTGCCGGTGACGTCGAGCGTCCCGCGCAGGACGGCGTTGCCGTCCCCGCCCGTCCGGTAGACGTACACGAGCGAGTCGTCCGCGTACGACGGCGACAGCGCCACCCCGAGCAGGCCCGCCTCGCCGTCCGGACGGGTCCCGTCCGCGAGCCGGCGGGCGCCGGACCCTCCGACGTCCGTCACCGACCCGGCGGACGGGTCGACCACGACCATGCTGCCACCGCGCAGGGTGAGCACGAGGCGCCCGTCGGGCAGGGCGTCGATCCCCCACGGGACGTCCAGGCCGTCGACGACGGTCGTGGCCGACGCCGTGACCTCGCCCGGCATGGACGGCGTGGCGCTGGTGGTCGGCGTCGGGGCGGGAGTCGACGCGTCCGGCGACGCCTCGGGGGCCGGCGCGTCCTGGCTCGGGGAGGCGCTCGCCGGGGTCTGCGGCGCGGGAGCCTGCGCGGGGCCGCCCGCGTCGCAGGCGCCGAGCGTCAGCGCGAGGGCGGTCGCGGCGGCGAGCGCCGGCCCGGCCGCCCGCCGGGCCGGCCCGCGACGGAGCGGTCCGGCCACCATCGAGCCATCGTAGGGACACGACGACGCCCTCGCCCGGGAGGGGCGAGGGCGTCGTCGGGCAGGCGCACGACCGGGGCGTCAGCGCCCGAGGTAGCGCTCCACGTACGCGCTGAACTTCGCGGCGGCGTCGGCCGGGGTCGCGGAGCCGAGCTGGACGACGTCGAGGTCGCTGTGCTCGGGCTCCATCACGCTGAAGCGCACCCGCTTGGAGCTGAAGCGCGCAACGATCGAGGTCTGGTCGAGGCCGACCGTCTCGCTGCCGCGGGCCCGGACGACGAAGATCTCCGGCCCGGTCGCGAAGACCTGGACCTCGCGGCCGTCGAACGCGCGGCCGATGGCGGTGACGGCCGACTGCGCGTCGTCCTCGGGGACCTTGTGCTTGACGAGACCGGCGACCGCGGGGCGCGAGTAGTGGTCGAACTCCCAGGCGTCCCGCCCGGGGTACTCGAACCGTGTCCGGACAGCAGTCTCGATGCTCATCGTCCACCTCTCGTCTCGGTGCGCCGCCGCACGGGCGACGGCACGTCGTGGACGTGCCGGGGTCCGCACGGAGGTGTGGTCGACGCGACGGGCGCTGCGCACCGTTCGGTGGCGCGCACGCGATCGCGACATACCAACGTTATCGCCGTTCCGGTGCGCGCGTCCAGGAATCGTGGCGGGCCTCACACCCTGCACGTCCCGCCGAGAAGTCGAAAACCGCCCCTGGATTCGACGAATCAGGGGCCATTTTCGACTTCTCGGCGGACGGGGGCGGGGCGCCCGTCAGAGGCGGGTCAGCCCCCGCTTGAGCCCCCGCACGGCCTGCCCGATCCGGTGCTCGTTCTCGATCAGCGCGAAGCGCACGAACCCCTCGCCCCCGTGGCCGAACCCGACGCCCGGCGAGACCGCGACGTCGCACGCCTCGACCAGGTGCTGGGCGAACTCGATCGAGCCCATGTCCCGGTACGGCTCGGGGATGCGCGCCCACGCGAACATCGTCCCGCCCGGGCGGTGGATCTCCCAGCCGATCCGGTCGAGCCCGTCGCACAGCGCGTCACGCCGCGACTCGTACACCTCCGAGACCTCCGCCGGGTACTCGGTGGCCTCGTTGAGCGTCACCGTCGCCGCGATCTGGATGGGCTGGAACGTGCCGTAGTCGAGGTAGCTCTTGAGCTTCGCGAGGGCGCCGACGACGTCGCGCCGCCCCACGAGGAACGCCACCCGCCAGCCCGCCATGGAGAACGACTTGGTCATCGAGTACAGCTCGACCGCGACCTCCTTGGCACCGTCGCACTCCATGATCGAGGGCGGGCGGACGCCGTCGAACGTCATGTCCGCGTACGCGAGGTCGTGGACCAGGACGACGTCGCGCTCCTGGGCCCAGTCGACGAGCCGCTGCAGGTCCGCCTTGGTGGCCACCGTCGTCGTCGGGTTGTGCGGGAACGACAGGACGACGACGCGCGGGCGCGGCCAGCCGTACTCCCACGCCTCCATGACCCGGTCGATGTACCCGGCGGCGTCGGTCCCGTCGCCGATGTCGACCTGCCGGGCGTCGGCGCCCGCGAAGTACGGGCCCCAGATGTGGATCGGGTAGCTGGGCGTCGGGACGATCGCCGCGTCCCCGGGCTGCAGCAGCACCCACATGAGGTGGCTGAAGCCTTCCTTCGCGCCGATGGTCGAGATGATCTCCGTGTCCGGGTCGAGCGTGACGCCGAAGCGCCGCTGGTAGAGCGCGGCGGCCGCCTCGCGCAGCTTGGGGATGCCGCGCGAGGCGGAGTACCGGTGGTTGCGCGTGTTGTGCGCCGCCTCGGCGAGCTTGTCCACGGCGATCTGCGGGCTCGGCAGGTCGGGGTTGCCGAACCCGAGGTCGACGACGTCGCGGCCCGCGCGCCGCGCCTCCTGCTTGAGGCCGTCGATGATCGTGAACACGTACGGGGGCAGTCCGGGGATGCGCCGGAACTCCATCTCGCGAGGCATGCGGCTCAGGCTAGCCCCGGGCCTGGATCGGCGTGCGCCGCGGTGGCATCGTGGACGCATGAGCACCCCTGCCGAGCCCCGGCCCGCCCGCGCGCTGCTGGTGGTCGACGTCCAGCCGACGTTCTGCGAGGGCGGCGCCCTGCCCGTCGAGGGCGGGGACGCCGTCGCGCACCGCGTCGCCGCCTGGGCGGCCGGCCGGCGCGGGGACTACGCCCTCGTCGTGACGACGCAGGACTGGCACGTCGACCCGGGCGCGCACTTCGCGACGCCGCCCGCCGAGCCCGACTACGTCGACACGTGGCCGCCGCACGGCGTCGCGGGGACCGCGGAGGCCGAGCTCCACCCCGCGCTCGCGGACCTGCGCCCCGACGCGAGCGTGCGCAAGGGCGCGTACGAGGCCGCGTACTCGGGCTTCGAGGGGGTGGACGACGGCGGTCGGCCGCTCGCGGACATCCTCGCCCGCGCGGGGGTCGGGTCGGTCGACGTGGTCGGCCTCGCGGAGTCGCACTGCGTGCGGGCGACGGCGCTCGACGCGCAGCGGCTCGGGCTCGACACGACGGTGCTGACGGACCTCACCGCGCCGGTCACGCCGGAGGCGGGCGCGGCGGCGCGCGAGGAGCTGGCGGCCGCGGGCGTGCGGCTGCAGCGGTCGACGGACCGCTGACCCCGTCCGCCCCGCACCCAGCCCGCCAGCCCGCCAGCCCGCCGAGAAGTCGAAAACGGCCCCTGTTTCGTCCGAAACAGGGGCCGTTTTCGACTTCTCGGCGGCGCGGGCGTCGGCGGGCGTCGGCGGGCGTCGGCGGGCGTCGGCGGTCCGGAGGTCAGCCCTTGCGCGCCGCGAGCGCCGCCCCGTACAGGTCCCGCTTCGGGACGCCCGCGGCCTCCGCCACGGCGGCGACCGCGTCCTTGAGCCGCTCCCCGGCGTCGGCCCGGGACAGCACCTCCGCGACGAGGTCGGCCTCCGACGCCGCCTCCCGCGCGGGCGCCCCGGCGACGACGACGCAGATCTCGCCCCGCAGCTGCGCCTCGGCCGCGCGCGCGGCCAGCTCCCCGAGCCCGCCGCGCAGCACCTCCTCGTACGTCTTGGTCAGCTCGCGGCAGACGGCGGCGCCCCGGCCGGGCCCGAACGCCTCGGCCATCGCCGCGAGCGTGTCCGCGATGCGGTGCGGCGCCTCGAAGAACACCATCGTGCGCGGCTCGCGGGCCAGCGCCCCGAGGGCCCGCGCCCGCTCCCCCGGCTTGCGGGGCGGGAACCCCTCGAAGCAGAACCGGTCCGTCGGCAGCCCCGAGAGCGCGAGCGCGGTGAGCACGGCGCTCGGGCCGGGCGCCGCGGTGACGGGCAGACCGCGCTCGACGGCGCGCGTGACGATCCGGTACCCCGGGTCCGAGACGCTGGGCATCCCCGCGTCCGTCATGATCGCCACCGTCCCGCCGCCCTCGACGACGTCGAGCAGCTCGTCGGCCCGCGCCGACTCGTTGTGCTCGTGGTAGCTGACCACCCGCGCGCCGACGCTCACCCCGAGCCGCCCGGCGAGGCCGTGCAGCCGGCGCGTGTCCTCGGCAGCGATCACGTCCGCGGTCTCGATGAGGCCCCGCAGGCGCGGCGACGCGTCCTCGGTGTTGCCGATGGGGGTGCCCGCCAGCACCAGGGCACCGCGCCCGCCGGGCGCCGCGCTCCCGGCCCGGCCCGCGTCGTCGTCCGTCATGGGACCACTCTGGCACGGGCGGGCCGCCCGGCCGGCCGTCAGGGCGACCCCCTAGCATGACGGCGTGCAGACAGAGCCCTCCGCCGGCGCGGCAGACGCCCCAGACCGGGCAGACGCCGCGGAGCCGACCCCCCCGGCAGAGCCCGCGGAGCCCGCAGCACCCGCGGAGCCGCCCCTGAGCCACCGCGACCGCCTGCTCCTCGCGCTGCTCGGCGCGCGTCGCCTGGCCCTGGGCTCGACCCCGAACGACCGCCTGTGGGGCTGGCTCGGCCCGCTCCTGGTCGGCCTGGTCGCCGGCGTGCTGCGCTTCTGGCACCTGGCCCACCCGCACCAGCTCGTTTTCGACGAGACGTACTACGTCAAGGACGCCTGGACGCTGTGGCACCTCGGCTACGAAGGCAGCTGGCCCGACGACCCGAACCCCGCGTTCGAGTCGGGCGACGTCGACGGCTACTCGGACGCGCCGTCGTACGTCGTCCACCCGCAGGTGGGCAAGTGGATGATCGCGCTCGGCATGGCGATCACGGGCGCCGAGAGCTCGTTCGGCTGGCGCCTGACGGTCGCCGTGGTGGGGACGGTCGCCGTCGTGCTCCTCGCGCGCCTGGCGCGGCGCCTCTTCGCCTCGACCGCGATGGGCATCGTCGCGGGCGCGCTGCTCGCCGTCGACGGCGAGGCCATCGTGCACTCCCGCACCGCGCTGCTCGACGGCATCCTCATGTTCTGGGTGCTGGTGGGCTTCTGGTGCCTGATCCGGGATCGGGACCAGGCCCGACGACGTCTGGCGGACCGGTGCGCCGCCGTCCTCGACGCGGGGGGCACGCTCGAGCGGTACGGGCCCCGGCTGGGCTGGCGCTGGTGGCGGTTCGCGGCGGCCGTGTCCCTGGGGCTGGCGTGCGGGGTCAAGTGGTCGGGCATCTACTACGTGGCGGCGTTCGCCGTCGTCTCCGTGCTGTGGGACGCGAGCGCCCGGCGCCGCGCGGGCATCCGCCGCTGGTGGGAGGACGCGCTGCTCGTCGACGCGATCCCGGCCGCCCTGGTGATGGTCCCGACGGCGCTGCTCGCGTACGTCGCCTCGTGGTGGTCCTGGTTCGCGTCCTCCAACGGCTACATGCGCCAGTGGGCCGTGGAGCGCCCGGGCGCGGGCGTGACGTGGCTGCCGGAGACGCTGCGCTCGTTCTGGCAGTACCACGTGACGATGTGGAACTTCCACACGACCCTCGACTCCGCCCACCCGTACGCCGCGAACCCGTGGGGGTGGCCGCTGCAGCTGCGGCCCACCTCCTACTACTTCGAGTCGCTCGACGACGGCACGGGCACCTGCGGCGCGGACCGCTGCGTCGAGGCCGTGACGTCGATCGGCAACCCCCTGCTGTGGTGGGCGGCGGCGCTGGCGGTCCTCGCGGCGGTGTGGTTCATGGTGGGCCGCCGGGACTGGCGCGCGACCGGCATCGTCGCGGGCGTCGTCGCCGGCTGGGTGCCGTGGCTGCTGACGCCCCACCGGACGATGTTCACCTTCTACTCGGTCGTCTTCCTGCCGTACATGATCCTGGCGCTCGTGCTCGCGATGACGGTCGCGCTCGAGCGCACGGAGGGCAGACCGGGTCCCCGCCGCGTCGTGCGGTGGTCGATCGGGGCCCTGCTCGTCGCGATCGTCGCGGTCAGCGCGTTCTTCTACCCGATCTGGGCGGGCTGGGACGTCAGCTACGCGTTCTGGCACGCCCACATGTGGCTGCAGAGCTGGATCTGAGCGCCCCGCCGGCCGGGCGCGCTGCGCAGCGCTACCAGTCGACCTGCGGCGAGGCGTAGTACGGCACGCCGTCGCGCCGCCACCGTTCGCCCGCGCGGGCCACGCGGGCGCGGAACCCCTCCCAGTCGCGCCGGGCCGGGTCCGTCCAGGCGACCTCGGCCACGGCGAGCAGACGGGGCAGCAGCATCGTCAGGAGCTCGTCGAGCGTCTGGATCCGCTCCGTCCACACCGCGGCCTCGACGCCCACGACGGACTGCGGCGGCAGGCCCGCGACGACGTCCGCGGGGTCCCAGTCGTACGCGTCACGCAGCTCCACGAGCCCGGCCCACTCCTGGCCGAGCGGGAACCCGGCGACGGGCTTCATGTCGAGGTAGGCCCGGTCCGCGGGCGAGAGCAGGAAGCGCGTGCCGCGCTCGGCCGCCGCGACGAGCGCCGCGTGGTCGGTGGCGTTCGTGTCCCAGAACTGCACCAGCGTCCCCGGGCGGAGCGGGGCGTGCGCGGCCTCCTGCCAGGCGACCGGCGTCTTGCCGTGCTCCACGACGAGGCGCTCCGCGAGCTCGACGAACCGCGCGTACTCCGGGGCCGCCATGCGGTGCACCTCGTCGCCGCCGACGTGCAGGTGCTCGCCGCGGGTCATCGCCGCGAGGTCGCCGAGGACGTCGCGCAGGAACGGCTCCGTCGCCGGCAGGTCGATGCTCAGGCCGGAGAACCCGACCTCGATGCCGCGGTAGGCGTCGGTGGGCACGCCGTCGGGCCGGAGGTCGCCGTAGACGTGCGTGGCGGCGTTGGTGTGGCCGGGCAGGTCGACCTCGGGGACGACGACGACGCCCCGTGCGGCCGCGTAGTCCTGCAGCGTCTCGTACTGCGCGACGGTGAGGAACCCGCCGGGCCCGCCGCCCACCTGGGTCCCCGACCCGCGGGCCGTCAGCTCCGGGCGCGAGGGGATCTCGATGCGCCAGCCCTGGTCGTCCGTCAGGTGCAGGTGCAGCACGTTCAGGCGCAGGTCGGCCGCGAGGTCGACCACCCGCTCCAGGGCCGTGGGCCCGAAGAAGTTGCGGGCGACGTCGACCGAGAGCCCGCGCCACGCGTAGCGCGGGGCGTCGTGCACGACGACGGGTCCCGCCCCGGGAGCCCCGCCCTCGCCGCCGAGCTCCACGAGCCGGCACAGGGTCGTGATCGCGTGGTGCAGGCCGCGGGCGTCCGCGGCCCGGGCGACCGCGCGGCCGTCCGCCACCGTGAGGCTGTACCGCTCGAGGGACGCGGAGCCGGCGGGGCCGGCGTCGTCGTCGAGCAGGAGCGTGACCGTCCCAGGGTCCGGCTCCCCGGCGT
Organism: Cellulomonas sp. PhB143; assembly: GCF_003752595.1. Lineage (GTDB taxonomy): Bacteria > Actinomycetota > Actinomycetes > Actinomycetales > Cellulomonadaceae > Paraoerskovia. The sequence goes on from NZ_RKIJ01000009.1 coordinate 372,794, forward strand.
CGTGGGTGCCGGGGTCGGCGACCGTCACCGGCGCCCCGGCCGCGCGACCGAGGCGCTCGGCGGCGACCTGCGCGAGCCGCGCCGGGACGCCCGGTCCGGGGACGACGACGGTCGGCCGCGCCAGACCGGGGGCGCCCGCCGGCCCGGGTTCGACGACGGCGGGCAGGGGGATGATCGGGGCCACGCGCACACGGTCGCAGCATCGGGCCGGGCGGTCAACGACGGCTGGGGCCGGAGGCGCCCAGGTCGGCGAGCTGCGCGACGCTCAAAGCGCAGAGGCGACCGCGGGCATGCCAAGGACCGCGCGAGGTCAGACGGTGCCCGCGAGCTCCAAGCCCAGGCCGAAGAGCACGAAGAACATCGGCATCCAGAGCACGATCAGCAACCACCCGCGCGCAGCGAGGCGTAGCCGCTCGTGCCGTCCGGATCGCTGGAAGTCGTGGTCGTCCAACATCCGGAAGCCGTCGTCGAACCAGAGGTTGGAGCCTGACAGGATCGCCCATCCCCTCCGGGAACGAAGCAGCACGAGATGGGTGTCCGAGCCCCGACCTGGCAGCATCGCTCGCCACGTCGCCACGCCGGCCAGCTCGACGGTTCGTCGTCCGAGCACCGTGGGTACCGACAGCCGACCGCCCTCACGGACCGCCAGCGCCGACGAGCCGACTGGCAGGAGGATCACCGGCAGCACGAGGCACGTTGCGAACAAGAGCACCCCAGCAAGGCCCGGCAGCCACGCCGTGGTGAAGCCGGACTCGTCGAGCGGCGCCGTGCCCCACGCGTCCTGCGTCTTGTGGCTCCAGACCAGCACGGCGATCGTGACGACCGGCAGCACTCGCCCGAGGACGAGCAGGGCGCGTGCCACGACGACGCGCGCGCTACCGCGGTCTTCCTGCGGCGCGTCGTCGTCCACCTCGTGAACGTGGCGGCCGTGTGCTTCTGCCACGGAATGACTTCTCGGTCAGACGAGCTGGAGGCGGCGCGGAAGAGCTCCACCGGACGGGAACAGCTCGTTCTCCTCGGCGGACGCGAACCCGGCGAGGCGTGCGATCTCGGCATCCGAGAGTCCGCGGGCTCTCAGAGACTCCGCGATATGGCGGGTCAGCCGCGGGATCTCCGGCGTCAGCTCGTCGCTCGCGGGTTCGTGCGTCCGCATGCCGCGCGAGCTCAGGACCTTGTAGAGCGAGGTCCTCTGCGTCGACGAGAGCACGCCGAGGTGCTGGGCGCGCTCGATGATCGCCTGCATGGACACACCCCAGTACCTCTTGAGCTCTACGAGGCGTTCGAGCGTCAGACGCGCGCGGAGCATCGGCCTGATCTCGTCGGCGGGCATGAAGAGCTCGGCAGCAAAGCGGTTCGCCTGGACCTCGACATCGTCATCGACATACGTGGTGTGGAGGACGAGGTGCCCGAACTCGTGGCCGAGCGTGAGCCTCTTGCGGTCGGTGGGCGTGCCGACATTGACGAGGACGATCGGATACGCCCCCGACCACTGTGACAACCCGTCCACCCGTGCAGACGGTCCGAAGTCTTGCTCGATGACGATGACCCCGGCTGCGTCGAGCCACGTGCTGAGCGAGTGGACCGGCCCCACGGGCATGCGCCACTGAGCACGCACCATCCGCGCCGCGGCCTCGGGCTCGGTCGCGACGGGATCGAAGGTCGGCACGTGAAGCTCGGCACTCATGCTGACCTCGTCCATCAGCCGCGCCGTGTGCAGGCGAAGCATGTTGAGCCGTGCCTCAAGCTCCCGCCAGACGGTCGGCTTCGCCGTCGCGCGCCGACGCATGTGCGCTCCGACGGCGATGCCGCCCTCCATCCGGCCGTGGTGCTCCAGAAGAGCCGGGGCGACCCCGAGCGCGCGGGCCAGCCTCTCCAGCACAATCGGTTCGGGAGTGCGCAGGTCGTGCTCGTAGCGCGACAGCGCAGCCTGGGTCACCTCGGCGGCTCGAGCGAGATCTTCTTGTCTCAGTCCTCGGGCTCGGCGAGCAGTCGCAAGGACCTCACCGACACCGTTCACCGTGCGCCTCTCTCGTCGCCACGCTGGCTGGCGGCCAGGTCGATCTGCGGAAGAGTCGGCAGGATCGGCGTGTAGCGCAGCGGGGCCACGCCACCAGCCGCGTCGGCGTCCACCTCGACGGCCCAGACCACGTTCTCTTTGCCCTCGCGGTACGAGATGACCGGCGCACCCACCTCACCGGTGGCGGCCACCCAGCGATACCCCGCAGCCAGCGGCACCTCTTCCAGCCCCTCGAGTGCGACAACGGCACCGCCCCAGAACTCGAGGTCGGACGGAGTCGGGTACGAGCTGATCTTGTCGTCCTCCGAGTGTCTCTTGACCCGCACCTTGAAGGTGCGTCCGAGAGCCGTCACGATCCGCACCTCACGGAAAGGCTCCCCTGTGCGGAACTCGATCCCGTCGACGCCGTCGAGATCGGCAGTCAGGTGATCCCAGATGCGCGCGTGGACGATGCCGGCGACCTCGCGCTGGAACATGCTCTGGAGCCACTCAGGTCTCCATGTGCGCAGTTCGCGGAGATCGCTCCCGGCAGCGGAGGTCGCGCGGACCAGAGCGAGCGGGAACTTGTCCCCGAGCTCCTGAAGGACGATGTCGGAGTCACGCGGCGAGAACATGCCCGAAAATATACCAGCGGCCATGCCGACATCCTGGAAGCCAGGCCGGGCAACGTCGACCTGCGTCTCCTCGGAACCGGGGGCCGATTCGTCGAGTCTGAGCAGGGCTCGATGAGAGATCGTGGAGCGCAGGGACGTGCACGATGCCGCACACCGCGGCCGCCAAGCACGAAACCCCCGTCTTCCCAGACCATTTGGCCTGGTCAGACGAGGGTTTCTCGGGTGGAGCTAGGGGGATTCGAACCCCCGACCTTCTCATTGCGAACGAGACGCGCTACCAACTGCGCCATAGCCCCAAGGCGGTGCCTACGTTAGCACCCCACCCCGCCGATCGTGGAATCCGGTGGTGTCACGCGGGTCACGCGGATCACTGCCCGGACGCCCGCCGGCGGGCGAGGATCTCGTTGAGGTTGAGGCCGAGCGTGTCCGTGCGCGGGTGGGACTCGCCGCCGCTCGTCGCCCTCGCCGCCTCCGCCGTCGCGCCGACGGCGGGCGCCTCGGGGACGTCCGCCGGCGCCGGGGCCGGAGCGGCCTCGGCGACGCGCGGCGCGGCCCCGGTCTCGGGCAGCGGCGCGGGCTCGCGGCGCGGGGCCGCGGGCTTCATCGTGTAGGTCGGGCGAGGCACGGGCACGGGGTTCCATGCACGGCCCAGGTCGTCGGCCACAGCAGTCTCGGGCTCGGGAGCCGCGGAACCCGCAGGCTTCGCCGCCACGGGCTCGGACTCGGCACGCTCGGTCTCGCGCCGGACGTCGTCCGCCGCACGCCGCGCCTCCGCGGTCGCGATGGTCTCGGTCCGAGTCGCGTCGGCGCCCCGGGGATCGTCGTGCGCCTCGTCGCGCAGCCGCTCCCCCGCGGCGACCGGCGAGGCCACGCGGGGGATCATCTGCGTCGTCACGTGCGAGGCGTGCACCGCGCGGCCGGTCACGCGATGCCCGCGCGGGGCGGCGGGAGCGCCGGAGAGACCCCGCGCGACGCGGGCCGCGTGCCGGGCACGGTGCTCGGCGAGCCACACCTCGTCCGCCTGGCGCGCCGCCGCGGCGGCGTTGCGGCCGAGCACGAGGACGCCGGCGAGCAGCGCGGTCGGCACCAGCGCGACGGCCCACAGCAGTGCGCCCGCGCCGACGGCGACCCACGCGGCGACCGTGCACAGCAGCAGCACGAGGCTGAGGGCCGCGCGTCGCCGCGCCGCCGCGGACCGCCGCTCGAGCATCGCGAGGCGCGCCGGCGAGGGCGACGGCAGCCGCGCCTCACGCGGGCCACGCCCTCCGCGAGGATCTGCTCCGGCCGGGACCGGGACGACGTCGGGCACCCGTCCCCCGGCCCGCTCCACGTCCTGGTCACCCATGGCTCCACCCTCCGTCCGGTCGCCGATCATCAGGAGCGGCTCCGCCGCGCCGAGCGCCGGCGACCCGCCCGCACCCGGGGCGCTCAGCGCCCGCCGGGCCCGCGCACCCGTCCCGTCCGTGGCACCCGCCACCGCCAGCACCCGCAGGGTCCCGGAGAACCGGTCGCCGAGCCGCGAGTCGAGCAGCTGCTGGCGGTGCTGCACGCGCGCCGGCACGAGGTACGCGAGCCAGAGCACCACCAGCGCGACTGCGACGAGGCCGGCGGACGAGTTCACACGACGACGGTAGGCGAGGGCGTCGGTCACGATCGGGACGCCCGACGGCGTGTCGTGCGTCGGGACTCGCGCTCGGGCTGGTGCGGCTCAGCGCGGCGCCCACAGCGCCCGGGCGCGCGGCAGGAGCCCGCCGGGCACCTCCTCGGCCGTGAGCGCGAACGAACGGTGGTCGCGCCAGTCGCCGCGGATGTGCAGGAACCGCTCCCGCAGGCCCTCGTCGCGCAGCGCCAGCTTCTCCACGACCCGCAGGCTCGCCCGGTTCTCGGGGCGGATGTTGATCTCGACGCGGTGCAGCCCGACGACCGAGAAGCAGTAGTCGCTGACCATGGCGACCGCCGTCGGGATGACGTTGCGCCCGGCGACGTGCTCCCCCACCCAGTACCCGATGCTCGCCGACGACAGCGAGCCGTGCGTGATGCTCGAGACGGTCACCTGCCCGACGAGCTCGCCCTCGAGGTCGACCGCGAACGGCAGCGCCGTTCCCGCGCGGCCCTGGGCCGCGAGGATGCGCACGTACTCGGCGAACGTCGGGGCGGGGCTGTCGTCCGGGTGCGGGGCGGTCGCCTCCCACTCCTCCAGCCACGCGGCGTTGCGCGTGCGCAGGTCCATCCAGTCGTCGCCGTCCCGGCGGTGCAGCGGCCGCAGCACCAGGTGGCCGACGGGCATGTCCTCGGCGAGCACGACGGGCCACGTCCGCGCGAGCCGGCCCCGCAGCGGCCGCGGGACGCGCGACCCCTTCGACGGCTGGGACATGCTCGACTCGCTCTCGTCCGCTCCGCGGGTCTCGCGGATCGCCGGGCCCCACGCGGGGCGGACCGGTCGCCCCGGCTCCGCCGTGCAGCATAAGCCAGCCGCCGCCACGACACCCGGGAGCGGGACCCGAGACCCGGGGGCACCGCCTTCCGGTACAGGCGTACCGTTGTCCGGTCCTGCCAGCCCTGAGGAGAAGTGATGGAACCGCAGCTGCAGTCCGTGCTCGACGACGTCCTGCGTCGCAACCCCGGCGAGGTGGAGTTCCACCAGGCCGTGCGCGAGGTGTTCGACTCCCTCGCCCCCGTGCTGCGCAAGCACCCGCAGTACGTCGAGGCAGCGGTGCTCGAGCGCGTCTGCGAGCCCGAGCGGCAGATCATCTTCCGGGTGCCGTGGGTCGACGACGCCGGACAGGTCCGGATCAACCGCGGCTTCCGGGTGGAGTTCAGCTCCGCGCTCGGGCCCTACAAGGGCGGCCTGCGCTTCCACCCGTCGGTGTACCTGGGGATCGTGAAGTTCCTCGGCTTCGAGCAGATCTTCAAGAACTCGCTCACCGGCATGCCCATCGGCGGCGGCAAGGGCGGCTCGGACTTCGACCCGCGCGGGCGCTCCGAGGGCGAGGTGATGCGGTTCTGCCAGTCCTTCATGACGGAGCTCTACCGGCACATCGGCCAGTACACGGACGTGCCCGCCGGGGACATCGGCGTCGGCGGCCGCGAGATCGGTTACCTGTTCGGCCAGTACAAGCGGATCACCAACCGCTACGAGTCGGGCGTGCTCACCGGCAAGGGCGTCAGCTGGGGCGGCTCGCTCGTGCGCACCGAGGCCACGGGGTACGGCACGGTCCTGTTCGCCGAGCGCATGCTCGCCACGACCGGTCGGGACCTCGACGCCCGCCGCGTGACGGTGTCCGGCTCCGGCAACGTCGCCGTGCACGCCGTCGCCAAGGCGCAGCAGCTCGGCGCTCACGTGGTCGCTTTCTCCGACTCCTCCGGCTACGTCGTCGACGAGGCCGGCGTCGACCTCGCGCTGCTGCGGCAGGTGAAGGAGGTCGACCGGGGCCGGGTGGCGGACTACGCCGCGCAGCGCCCGGGCGCCCGCCTCGTCACCGACGGCTCGATCTGGGACGTGCCCACCGACGTCGCCCTGCCGTGCGCCACCCAGAACGAGCTGGACGAGAAGGCCGCGCGGCAGCTCGTCGCCCACGGCGTCGTCGCCGTCGCCGAGGGCGCCAACATGCCCACCACGCCCGGCGCGGTCGCGCTGCTGCAGGACGCCGGCGTGCTCTTCGCCCCGGGCAAGGCCGCGAACGCCGGGGGCGTCGCGACGTCGGCCCTGGAGATGCAGCAGAACGCGTCGCGGGACGCGTGGTCGTTCGAGTACACCGAGGACCGGCTCGCGCGGACCATGGCTGGCATCCACGACCGCTGCGTCGAGACCGCCGAGGAGTACGGGGCACCGGGCAACTACGTGCTCGGCGCGAACATCGCCGGCTTCACCAAGGTCGCGGACGCGATGATCGCCCTCGGCGTCGTCTGACGAGCACGGGCGCGAGGTTTGCGACAATGTGCACCATGAGCGGTGCAGCGCAGCCCTACCCGACGATGATGTCCGAGGACCCCGAAGAGGCGAAGATCGAGCTGCGCCGCGCCATCCGCGCGGCCCGGACCGAGCGCTCGCCGCGGCTGCGCGTGGAGGCGTCGGCCCTGATCGCCGACGTCGTCGGCACCATCCCGGCGGTCGCCGACGCCGCGTGCGTGGCGAGCTACGCCGCGCGCCCGACCGAGCCGGGCACGGCCGTGCTGCACGAGCGCCTCGCCGCGCGCGGCACGCGGGTCCTGCTGCCCGCGCTCGGCGCGGGCCTGAGCCGCGACTGGGCCGAGTTCGCCGGGACCGACGACCTGCAGGTGCGCGCCCCCGGCCGCCCGCCCGAGCCGAGCACGCCGACGCTGCCCGGCGACACGGTGCGCGAGGCCGACGTCGTCATCGCGCCGGCGCTGGCCGTCGACGCCTCCGGGGTGCGCCTCGGGCAGGGCGGCGGCTGGTACGACCGCGCGCTCGAGGACGTGCGCGACGGCGTCCTGATCGTCGCCGTCGTTTTCCCCACCGAGATCTACGACGCCGAGCACCCGCTGCCGCGCGAGCCGCACGACCGCCCGGTGCACGCCGTCGCGACGCCCGACGGCTGGTGGATGCTCTGACCCGTCAGGGCTCGAGCACCAGGGTGTCGTCGGTCGCCGAGGCGACGGCCTCGCGCCCGAACGGCCAGGCGAACGTCTTCCCGTTCGCCCACGCCTCGAGCTGGTCCGTGTAGTGGTCCGACGCCGGGTGTCCCGAGACCCCGGTCACGGTGACCCAGGAGGACCGGTCGAGGTCGCCGAGGTCGACGACCATCCGCATCGAGGGTCCCGTGGTCGCCGCGAAGCCTTCCGCCGCGTCCCACCCGATCGCGTCGACGACCGACGGGCTGCCCGGCAGCTGGACCGCGTCCGGGTTGACGATGCCGCGCACGAACGTCGGCGTGGCGTCGCCGCCGAGCACCGGGTGCTTCAGCGAGAGCTGGTGCAGGCGGCCCCAGTCCCAGTCGTCGGTGCGCTTGCCGAGCTCGGTCGTGAGCTCGAGCCGGGCGGTGACCATCGCCTTCTTGAGCACCTCGTCGCGCGTCTCGACCAGACCGAGCGTCGTGCGGTCGTCCCAGAACGCGTCCCGCGGCTTCTCCATGAGCCCCTGGACGACGGCGAGCCACCGGCTGTCGCCCGACGGCCGCATGGACGCGGGCACGTCGTCCCAGAAGGTGAGCTGGAGGATGTTGCGCCAGACCGCCGCGAAGTAGGCGGCCGCCGAGGAGTCCTCGTCCGTGCGGTAGTCCCACGAGGCGAGCAGCTTCTGCCCGTCCGCGTCGAACCCGTGGCCGATGTCCAGCTTGAGCAGCGTCGGCACGAGCGCGTCCGCGAACGGGCTCCAGTCGTCGAGCTGCATCTGCTGCATGGTGGCGACGCTGACCGGTCGCTTCGCGTCGACCTCCTTCTGCAGGAGGGTGCGGATGCGCTGCGAGCGGTAGCCGTAGTCCCAGTCGTTCGTCAGGAACGGGCCCCGGCCGCGCGGCTCGACGGCCTGGTTCGCCGCGACGAGGAACCCCTCGGCGGGGTCGACGACGCGCGGCATGTCGTCCGGGTCGACGTAGCCCTGCCAGTCGTAGCGGCTGTCCCAGCCCGGGCGCGGCCAGGAGCCGTCGCTCGGCACGGGCCCGGCGACCGTCCGGCGGACCGGGACCTTGCCCGGGGCCTGGTAGCCGATGTCCCCGTCGACGGTCGCGAAGACGATGTTCTGCGCGGGGACGTCGAACTGCTTCGCGGCCGCGCGGATGTCGTGGGCGGTCGAGGACCGGTCGATCGCGAACACGGCGTCGGCCGTGTGGCCCGGGTCGAGGGCCGTCCAGCGCAGCGAGACGGCGCGGTCGCCGATCTGCTCGTCGGAGCCCGGAGCGCGCACGGCGGCGTCGGTCCCGTCCAGGGCTCCCGAGACGATCGGGCCGTGCACCGTGCTGCGCACGTCGATGGTCACCGGGTCGGAGCCGGCCACCCGGATCGTCTCCTTGCGGGTCTCCAGCGGGACCCACTTCCCGTCGCGCAGGTAGTCCTCGCCCTGGACGCGCTCGACGAAGAAGTCCGTGACGTCGGCGCCCATGTTCGTCAGGCCCCACGCGAGCTGGCCGTTGTGCCCGATCATCACGCCCGGGAAGCCCGCGAAGGAGAAGCCGGAGACGTCGTAGCCGCAGTCGGGGCCGACGGAGGTGCAGTGCAGCCCCACCTGTGCCCAGATGCTCGGCACGCCGAGGGCGAGGTGCGGGTCGTTCGCCAGCAGCGGCTTGCCCGACGCCGTGTGCTCGCCGGCGACCACCCACGAGTTGGAGCCCGACGCGTCGCCGCGCCCGACGAGCTCGGGGATCGCCGCGAGCGCCTTCTCGGCGGAGGAGACGGCGGAGGTCAGCGCGTGCGTGCCGAGGTCGTCCGAGATCCCGGCGTCCCGCGCCGAGGTGGCGCTCGCGCCCGCGACGTCGGTGCCGTCCAGGATCGGGGCGTTCGCCACCCCGTCGTACTGCGGGAAGAGCTCGTCGACCTTGTCGACGTCGCGCAGCGTGGAGTAGGACAGGGCGCGGTCCAGCTCGTCGTCGTAGTTGCCGCGCAGGTCCCACGCCATCGCCTTGAGCCACGCCAACGAGTCGACGGGGTCCCACCGCTCCGGGTCGTCGAGGTCGACCTGCATGCCGAGCACCGTGTACTCGACCGCGGTCTCGCCCATGCTGCGCCCGTCGAGGTAGGCGTTGACGCCCTGCGCGTAGGACTGGAGGTTCGCCTTGGTCGAGTCGTCGAGCAGGTCCCACTCCTGCTGGGCGACGTGCCGCCACCCGAGGGTCCGCGTGACCTTGTCGGCGTCGATCGCCTCGGGGACGTCGCCGACCAGCTCGGCCAGGCGGCCCGCCGTCACGTGGCGGCGGTAGTCCATCTCGAAGAAGCGGTCCTGCGCCTGGACGTAGCCCTGGGCCATGAACAGGTCGTGGTCGCTGGAGGCGTAGACGTCCGGCACGCCCTGCGCGTCGCGGCGCACGGTGACCTGGGACTCCAGGCCGGCGACGTCGAGCGAGCCGTCCGTCGTCGGGAGCGGACGGCGCAGCACGACCACGGAGAAGACCGTCACGGCGACCAGCGCGAGGACCACGACGACCGCGACGGTGGTCACGCCGACACGGAGCACGGATCGGGTCCGTCCCGCGTCCGGGGCGGACGGGGCGCTGGGCGGGAGGTCGGCGGACACGGTGCGAGACTACCCCGGCGTCCCCCGTCGTATGATTGGCACTCCGCCTGCCGGAGTGCCAGTGCTCCGGGGGCCGCCGGCCGCCGCGCAGCAGCCGGGAACCACGTCGCTCGACACCATCGGGAGGGTCCGTGCCGACCTATGCCTACGCCTGCACGGCGTGCGACCACCGCTTCGACATCCACCAGTCGTTCACGGACGACGCGCTGACGACCTGCCCCGTGTGCGGCGGGCGCCTGCGCAAGGTCTTCTCGTCGGTGGGCGTGACGTTCAAGGGCTCCGGCTTCTATCGCACCGACTCCCGCTCGGGCTCCGGTTCGCGGTCCGGCGGCGGCTCGACCACCGCCAAGAGCGGGTCGAAGGACGGCGGCTCCGGCTCCTCGTCCGGCTCGGGCTCCTCCGGCTCCGGCTCCTCCTCCGGCGGGTCCGGCAGCAGCACGTCGGGCTCGGGGTCGAGCTCGTCGCCCTCCGGCGCCAGCAGCTCCTCGAGCTCGAGCTCGCCCTCCGACTGATCGGCGTCCGGCGCTTCCTCGGGAGCGCCGGACGGCGCGGGCCGGGGCGGTCCCCAGGCCCGCGATCGCGGCGCCGGTCCCCAGGTCCGCGCAGCGGGCCACCGGTGACCCGCCGCCCGGCCTAGCGTCGGCGCGTGACCTCGACCCCCTGGCTGTCCCGCCCCGACCCGCCCCACGCGGGCGCCCCGGTCCCGCGCAGCACCTGGCGCCGGCGCTCGCGGGCCGCGCTGCACCGGTCCCGGTTCCTCGTCGCCGCCGCGGCCGCGGGCCTCGCCACGGCGATCGTCGTGCACGCGCTCGCCCCTCCCCCGCCCCGGACCGCGCCCGTCGCGGTGGCGCGGCACGAGATCGCGGCGGGCGCCGCCGTCGGGCCCGACGACGTGAGGGTCGCCCGCTATCCCCTCGCCCTGGTTCCCGCCGGCGCCGTCGACGCGGCCGAGGCGCTCGCCGACGCGCGTGCCGCCGTGCCGATCGGCGAGGGTGAGCCGCTGCTGCCGTCCGTCACCACGAGCGGCGGCGCGGCGGCGTCGGGCCCGCCGGGGACCGTCGTCGTCCCGGTCCGGCTCGCCGACCCGGAGGTCGCCGCCGTCCTCGCACCCGGGGACCGGGTGGACCTGGTCGACGTGGCGCCCGACGACGGCGAGGGCAGCGAGGGCACGGCGCCCGGCGACAGCACAGAGCACACCAAGGAGACGGAGGATGCCGACGACGCCGAGCCTCCGTCCGACCCGACCAGGCCCCAGACGCTCACCCAGGGCGCCGTCGTCGTCCCGGGAGGCGCCGAGCCCCCGGGGGACGACGGGGTCCTCGGCACGGGCGCGGCCTCGGCCCCGACGCTCGTCCTCCTCGCCGTCTCCGCGGAGGACGCCCCGGGGGTCGCGCGGGCGGCGTCGGCGTCCCGGATCGCCGCGATCCTCGTGCCATGACACCCTCGTGGGCGATCCCGTCGCCCCGTCCCCAGGAGGATGTCCATGGCCAGCAGCGTCGTCACCGGATTCAAGGAGTTCGTCCTTCGCGGCAACGCCGTCGACCTCGCGGTCGGCGTCGTCATCGGCGCCGCGTTCACCGCGATCGTCAACGCGATCGTCGACGGGCTCATCAGTCCGCTGATCGCGGCCATCTTCGGCAAGCCCGACCTCACCGGCCTGTGGAACATCACGCTGCGCCGGTTCGACGACGGCAGCGTCGCCCAGGTCAGCGTCGGCCTCATCCTCAACGCGATCCTGCAGTTCCTGCTCGTCGCCGCGGCGGTCTACTTCGTGATCATCGTGCCGATGAACTCGCTCGCCGCGCGCCGCAAGAAGAGCACGGTCGTCGAGGAGGAGCCCAAGTCGTTCTCCGACGAGGTGCTCGCCCTGCACGAGATCCGCGACCTCATCGCCGCGGGCGCGGTCGCCGCGGACGGCCCCGCCGGCGGAGCCGGCCCCGGCTCCGGCTCCGGCTCCGGCGAGGGCGGCGGCGTCGGGCGCCACGCCGAGAACGGCTGAGCGGGCACCCTCAGCCGGCCGTCACCAGTGTGGCGGGACGTCGCGGCGGAGCCGGTCGTCGTTCGCGTCGTCCGACGACGACGTCGAGCCCTCGCCCCAGCCGGCGGCGGTCTCCTCCTCGCTCGGGCCGGGGGCGTCCGAGGTCTCGGACCCCTGCCGGACGACGCGCCGGTGGCGGCGCCGGCGCGGAACCGGTGAGGGGTCGCGGGGCTCCGCCCCGGTCACGACTCGTCCGCGGGAGGGTCGCCTGCGGGCGACGCGCCTGCGGGCGACGCTCCCGCGGGAGCGTCCTGCGGGAGCTCGGCCCGGGCGGGCTCCGGCTGCTCGGTCTCGGCATTCGCCGCCTCGGCACCCGCGCCCTCGACACTCTCGACCTCGGCACTCTCGGCCTCGGTATCCGCGGGCGACGGCGGCTCGACGAGCGCGGCGTCGTCGTCGGCCTCTGCGGCGTCCACGACGACGGGCGCGACGGCGACCGCCCCGGTGACGGACTGCCCGCGCGGCAGGCGCGCGTCGCGGGCCTGCTGGACGATGCGCCGGATCCGCTCGGCCTCCTTGACCGGGTCGAGGAACGCGGCGGCGGACCACACCTGGACGACCGTCCAGCCGAGCCGTTCGAGGCGCTCGGCGCGCTGGCGGTCGCGCACCCGCACGCTGGGCTCCGCGACGTAGCGCGCGTCGTCGGTCAGCACCGCGACGAGCAGCTCTCCGGGCAGGTCCGGGTGCCCGACGACCAGCGGGATGCGCTCGCTGTCGGCGGTCCCGTAGTCGGTCTCGACCACCAGGCCCGAGCGCCAGAGCCGCTCGGCGAGGTCGACGACCAGGCGGTCCGGACCGCTGTCCACCCCGTTGCCGAGCACCACCTGGTCGGCCGCCCCGGAGCGCTCGGCCACCGCCGTCAGCAGCTCGCGCAGGAGCTTCGAGCCCGCTCCCCGCAGGCGTTCGGGATCGAGGTCGGAGCTCTCGAAGCACGCGACCACGCGCAGCCGGTGGCGCGCCGCGGCCAGCGCGCCGAGCAGGAGCCGGTCGCCGCCCTCGACGTTGAGCACGTCGAACCGGTGCAGCACCCGCCCGTGCGGCGTGCGCCCGATGCCGAGCGAGAGCACCACGGTGTCGCGCTCGAGCGCGGAGGTCTCCCCCAGCCCGGCCACGACCACGGGCTCGCGCCGGGAGCCCGAGAAGAACGGGGCGAGCGCAGGGTTGGCCCGGACCTCGGCGAGCAGCGCCTCGCGGATGCGCTCGGCGTGCACGGCGGTGACCGCGACGATCCCGAAGGACTCCTCGGGGCGGGTCAGCGCGTGCTCGATGGCGATCTCCACGACGCGCTCGACCTCGGCCTGCGTGCTCTCCACGACGCCCGAGACCGGGTCGGGCATGCCGCGCCCGTCGACGAGGTCGAGGACGACGAGCGGCTCCGCGCGCGGCAGGGGCGCCGCCCGCAGGACGCCGTCGTACCCGTGCTCGACGAGGAACCGGGTCAGACCCGGGTCGCGGGGCAGCGGCGCCGGCTCCAGCGCGGCGCGGGCCAGCACGTCGCTCAGCTCCGCGACGGCCGAGCCGGTGGCGGTGCGGGGGTCGGCCAGGACCACGACCTGGCGGCCGCGCGCGATCGCGGCGACCAGCACCTCGATGGGCGTGTGCTGGACGGAGTCGAGGACCACGAGGTCGACCGTGCGGCTGCTCGGCACGAGGTGGGGCACGAGAGTCGGCGTCGCCACGACCACCGGGCGCAGGCGCCGGGCCAGCGCGGGGAAGCGCTCGGTCGTGTCCCGCACGCTGGAGAGGCGCCCACCGATGAGCTCGGTGAACAGGCGCTCGGCGTCCTCCCGGTGCTCGCGCATCACGTCACCGAGCTGTTCGCGGACGGCCGCTCGCACCGGGCCGGCGAGCGCCCGCACGTGGCGGCGGTCCAGCTCGCGGAAGCGCGCCGCGAGCGCGTCGAGGCCCGCGCTGTCCTGGCCCGCGAGAGCCGCGTCCTGCGCGAGGAGCTGCTCGAACACCGAACCCCACCAGGCGAGCTCGAGCTCCGCGCCGACGAGGTCCTGCGGCACCCGCCGGAAGGCGAGGTCGTCGACCAGGTCGCCGAGACCGGCGTCCCGCACCCCGCGCAGCACCGCGGTGCGCCGCGGCAGCGTCTCGAGGGCCTCGGGGTCCGCGGCGAGCGCCTCGAGCCGGGCCGCGAGCCGTTCGAAGGTCAGCTCGCCGAGCGCGGCCCCCGCCGTCGTCCCCGCGAGCACCGGGACGAGGTCCTCGAGGTCGATCCGCACGGCCTCCAGGGTCTCCTCGATGGCCGCGAGGCCGGAGGGCAGGACGGGCCAGCCGCCGCGCGGGCAGTGCTTCTGCCAGACCGCGCGCTGCTCGGCGACGCCGATCAGCGCCTCGTGCATGTCGGGAACCCGCACGCCGGGGCGCACCATGTCCTTGGCCTGCTTGCGCAGGCGCCGGCGCTGGGACCAGCGCATCTCGACGCCGTGGTCGGCACGCCACTGGCGGGTGGCGGTGGCGTTGACGAGGTCGGTGGCGGCCCGCTCGAAGACCTCCGGGAGGAAGACGTCGAGCGTGCCGCGCATGCCGCCGAGCATCGTCAGCTGGCTGCTCCACTCGGCCACGGTGCGGGCGGGTTCCAGGCCTGTCGTCGTCGCGACGTGGGCGACCTGCTGGCGGACCCGCGGGAGGGTCTGGCCCACCAGCCGCCGCACGCGGAGCATCGCCGCCCGCGCGGCGGCGTCGGTGACGATGTCGGCGCCGGCCCACGGCGTGCGGCGGGCGCGGTCCGTGAAGGCGCCCAGCTCCGCGAGCTCCTCGAGGTCGCCCCGCAGCTCGGCGCGCCGCTCCGCGCGCAGCGCCAGCACGACCGCCGGGGGCAGCCGCACCGCCGTCGACGGCGTCGGCCGCGACGAGCTGAGTCGCGCGAGGGCCTGCAGCGCGTCGTAGGCCGACACGTGCCAGGGGTCGCGGACCAGGTGCAGGGCGTCGATGTACCCGGCGAGCCGGCTGCGTGCGCCGACGAGGGCGTCGGCCTCCTGCTCGCTCTCGGGCGTGGGGCCCGGCTCCGGCTCCCGGGCCATCGCGCCCAGCAGGCGGTCGGCGACGTCGCCGCGCCACGTCGGGGTCGCGGGGACGTCGAGCACCAGGTCCTCGAGGCCGAGCGAGGTCAGCCGGTCGATCATCGCGTCGGCCGCGCGCCGGTGCCCGGGCACGTAGAGCACGTTGCGGCCGTGGGCCGCCGCGTCGGCCACCAGCGCCGCCACCGTCCCGGGCACGTCCGAGCCCGACGGCGCGTCGACGAACAGGTGACCGCCCGCCGCGACCGTCGCGAGCACGGCGCGCTGCGCCCGGTCGAGGTCGCCGACGCCCCGCTCGTTCGCCGGGTCGCCGTCCGAGACGCTCTGGCCGGGCGCCGGGCGCAGGGTCTCGTTGAGCGCCTCGGCGACGCCCGCGACGGCGCCCACGACCTCGTGGCGCTCGAGCGCGGACCCGATCTCGTCGAGGTCGTCGACCAGCAGCTGCCCGGGATGGACGAACGCGCCCACGAGGATCCGCCCCCCGAGCTCGAAGTCCTCGAGCACGGCCTCACCCAGCGCGCCGAGCCGGGCGAGCGCGTCGCCCGGCTCGAAGCCGGACGGGGAGAACGTGCTGCGCGCGACCGCGACCGGGTCCAGCAGCGCCCCGTGCGAGCGCAGGGTGCGGGCGAGGAGCGGGTTGATCTCCGCCGTCGGCTCGAGCAGCAGCTCGTAGTCCGTCTCGCCGTCACCCAGCGGGGTCACCGTGATGGGGCGCAGGAGCACGGGCGCGTGCACGACGCGCGGGACGAGCGCGTGCTCGCGCTCGGCGTCCTCGGGGTCGGCGTCCGCGCCGTCCGCGCGGTTCTCGGCGGCTCCGGGCGCACCCACCACCTCGAGCGCGGCGGAGCGGTCCGCGCCGTCCTCGTCCGCGGCGTCGTACGGCACGTCGTCCTGCTCGGGACCCTGCACGATGAGTGCCCGCGGGCTCTGGGCCGCCCCGTCGGAGCCGCCGTCCGTGACGCGGGCGAGAGCGACGACGTCGTCCGCCTCGGGCGTCGGGGACCCGGCGGACCAGGTCGCGACGCCGATCGCGAGGTAGGTCGCCGGGACGCCGTACGTCTGGCCGTACTCGGCCGAGCGCGCGGCGACCGCGCGGGCGCGGCGCCGGGCGGCGGGCATGGCGCCGCTCGTCTCGCGGAAGATGTTGGACAGCCGGGTGGGGCGTCCGGCGAAGAGCTGGGCGAGGCCGGAGGGGTGCGCGCCGCTGAGGTCGAGGACGGCGTCGCCGAGCAGGCCGACGTCGGCCAGGGAGGACCCTCCGGCGAGGTCCACGAGGGAGGCCCGCCAGCCGGCGACGGCGCCGCGGACCAGCTCCGAGGAGTCCGGGTCGGGGACGAGGGCCGGGCGCGCGGGGTGCTCGTCGCTCGTGCGGGAGGCGTCGGACCCGCCCGTCGCGCGGGCGAGCTCGGCCAGAGTCTTAGCGCCGTACGTCGGCCGGGCAGCAGTCACGCTGAAACGCTAACGGTCGCTCCCGGGGAGCCCGACGCGGCACGCCGGGTGGGCCGTCACCCGTCGCCACCGGGCTGCGGAGGTCCCGCGGGGCGAGGCCTCACCGCGGACATGAAAGACGGCACGTACCGCGCAGGGGGCAGGCGGTACGTGCCGTCAGGAGCAATGCTCGCAGGTCTGCGCGGCACACGTCAAATGTTCAACCGAACGCATTCTCGTGACACCACGATCCGCGGGATCCTGCGGCTCCGAGAGGGTCGATTGATACCAGGACACTCGTCCAGGTCTGGGAATTGCCAATGTCGTCCACGTCACGTGCCGCAGCTCCACCCGAGTTGCGAGCACGGGCCGCGCCAGGCACGCGCGCGAGCCGCGACGGGCGGACGTGGGGCGCTCGTGCGGAGGTCGGAGGTCGGAGGTCGGTGAGCGGCACGCGGCACGCCGCCAGCGACGGACGGTGCGGCGACGGCACCAGCGACGGACGGTGCGCCTGGGCAGATTCGAACTGCCGACACCCGCTTTAGGAGAGCGGTGCTCTATCCCCTGAGCTACAGGCGCGCGATCCCTGCAGGGAGCGCGGGACCCGCGGACGGGTCGGCGCACAGCCTACCGGGTCGCCCGCGCCGAGCCGGCACCCGCTACGCCGCGTCCGGCGCGCTCGTAGCGCACAAAGCGGTAGCGCGTCCCGGTGGACGAGCGCTCCCACTCCCCCGCCGCCGTCGGCTCCCACGCCGCGCCGAGCACGGGCGCGAACGCGTCGCCCTCGACCTGCAGGTCGATCTCCGTCACCTCGCACACGTCGGCCCGCTCGAGCGCCGCCACGTAGACCTGCTCGCCGCCAACGACCCAGACCTCCGGCACCGGCGCGCCGTCGGGCCCGCGGCCCGCCGTCGCCAGGGCGTCGTCCAGGCTCGCGGCGACCGCGACCGCGGGGGCGCCGTCGGGCAGCCCGGGACGCCAGCCCGGCCGGCGGCTGACGACGACGTTGCGCCGCCCCGGCAGCGGCCGGAACCGCGGCGGCAGCGAGTCCCAGGTGCGGCGACCCATGACCACGGGCCGCCCGCGGGTCACGTCGCGAAAGTGCGCCATGTCCTCGGGCACGTGCCACGGCAGCGTGTCCCCGGCACCGATGACCGGACGCCCGGCGGCGTCGTGCGCCTGCGCCCAGACCATCCCGACCCGCGCTCCCGGCCCGACCATCAGACGGCGACCGGGGCCTTGATGCCCGGGTGGTGCTGGTAGCCGACCACCTCGACGTCGTCCATCGTGTAGTCGAAGATCGAGTCCCGCGGCGCGAGCCGGAGCGTCGGGTACGGGAACGGCTCGCGGGCGAGCTGACGCTCGACCTGCGCGACGTGGTTGTCGTAGACGTGCACGTCGCCGCCCGTCCACACGAAGTCGCCGACCTCGAGGCCGCACTGCGCCGCGACCATGTGCGTCAGGAGAGCGTAGGAGGCGATGTTGAACGGGACGCCGAGGAACATGTCGGCGCTGCGCTGGTAGAGCTGGCAGCTCAGCCGGCCGTCGGCCACGTAGAACTGGAAGAACGCGTGGCACGGCGGCAGCGCCATGTTCTCGAGCTCCGCCACGTTCCACGCCGAGACGACGTGCCGGCGCGAGTCCGGGTTGCCGCGGATCTGGTCGATCACCTGGGCGATCTGGTCCACGTGCCGCCCGTCCGGCGTCGGCCACGAGCGCCACTGGACGCCGTAGACCGGGCCGAGCTCGCCGGCGTCGTCCGCCCACTCGTCCCAGATCGTCACGCCCTGCTCGCGCAGCCAGGCGACGTTCGACTCGCCGCGCAGGAACCACAGCAGCTCGCCGACGACGGAGCGCAGGTGCACGCGCTTCGTCGTGACCAGCGGGAAGCCCTGCGCGAGGTCGTAGCGGATCTGACGGCCGAACACGCTGCGGGTGCCGGTGCCGGTGCGGTCGCCCTTGGGCGTCCCGTGCGCCATCACCTCCCGCAGCAGGTCCTCGTACGGGGTCGCGACGGCGGGGGTCTCGGGCACGGTGCGAGTCTACGAGGCCGCCCCGGGGGGTGGAAGGATGGTCGCCATGAGCACCGCACCCGTCGGCCTGCCCGACGACATCGCCCCCTCCTCCCCCTCGCCCACCGACGCCCTGTGGGTCGAGCGCACCGGGACCCGGACCTACCGCGGGTTCTCGGCGCGCGGGGCGAGCATCGACATCGGCCCCGCGAGCGAGGGCGCGGTGTTCACGCCGGGCGAGCTGCTGAAGATCGCGCTGGCCGCGTGCGCCGGGATGTCCAGCGACGTCACCTTCGCCCGCCGGCTCGGGGACGACTACCGGGTGACCATCCACGTCGACGGCACCAAGGACCTCACCGAGGACCGCTACCCCACGCTCTCCGAGCGGTTCGACGTCGACCTCTCCTCGCTGGACGACGCCGCGCGCGAGCGACTGCTCACCGTCGCCGAGCGAGCGATCGCCAAGACGTGCACGGTGGGGAACACGCTCAAGGCGGGCGCCTCGGTCGACCTCTCGTTCGGCGAGGCCGAGGCCCCGGGCTCCGAGGAGAGCTGAGCGACCGACCCACCCGAGGAGTGCCCGTGCGCCGCAGGTCCCGCGACGTCGTCCGACGCGAACGCCCACCGGAGCCGTCGCGCGGCGACCCGGCGAGGGAGGAGGTCGGGCCGGCGCCCGACGACGACGGCCTGCGGCCGACGCTCCTCGACATGGCGCTCGCCCGGGCGGTGACGATCCCGTCCGCGGCGATCCACCGGCACGTCGACCAGGTCCGCCGGCGCAACCCCGAGGCCTCCCCCGCCCGCATCGTCGCGCTGCTCGAGCGCGAGTACCTCACGGTCGTCGCGGCGACGGGCGGCGCCGTCGGCGTCGCCGCGGCGATCCCCGCCGTCGGGACCGGGGCCGGGCTGCTGCTCACGGGCAGCGACGTCGCGACGTTCTTCGGGGCGTCCGCCGCGTTCGCGCTCGCCGTCGCCGACGTGCACGGCATCGCGGTGGACGACGCCGAGCGTCGGCGAGTCCTGCTCCTCGTCTCCGTGCTCGGCGAGCGCTCCGCGAAGGACGTCGAGCGCGCGGCCGGCGGCTCGCCCGTCGCGTGGGGCAAGGTGCTGATGACGAGCATGCCGCGCGGGACGCTGCGCAAGGTCGACCGGGCGCTGAAGAGCCGGTTCCTGCGCACGCAGCTCGCGAAGCAGAGCGGGCTCGCGCTCGGGCGGGTCGTGCCCTTCGGGGTCGGGGCCGTCGTGGGCGTGCTGGGCGGCCGGGCCCTCGGCCGCGGCGTGGTGCACCAGACGCGGCGCGCGTTCGGGGCGCCGCCGGAGCGGTTCGCGCGCGTCGTCGAGATCAAGGGCGGGGCGGACGACGCCGCCCTGCCCTCCGCCCCGCCGCCGGGGATCGAGCCGGGCGGGCGCGGCGCGGCCGGCACTCCCGAGGCACCGCTGCGGTGGGAGCCGCCGCGATGAGCGGGCCGGACGGACCCGCCCGGGGTGCGGTCCGCGAGTCGCGCACCCTTGCGGTCCCTGCGACGACGGCGTTCGCATGGGTCGGGGACTGGCGCACCCACCCGCGCTGGATCCCGCTCACGCGCGCCGAGTCGGTGCCGCGCCCGGGCAGCCTCGGGGACGACGGCGCGCCGGAGCGGTGGACCGCCCGCCGGCCCGCGCCGGGGTGGACCGGACCCGCGTCCCGGCCGGTCGGCGAGCCGTTCACGATGGTCTCCGGCCCCGGCGCCGGGGCCGGGCTGCCCGGCGTCGTCGACCGCATGGTGACGGTCGAGGCAGTCGCCCCGGACGAGGGCGCCGACCTCGCGGGGCGAGTGACCGTGACCAAGCTCGGCCCGCTGCTGCTGGGCGAGGCGGGCTTCGAGGTCCGGACCGACGGCGCGGGCTCGCGCGTCGTGTGGTGGGAGGACGTGCACCTCGCGGGTCCGCTCCCGGCCTCGTGGACGCGACCCGTGGTCGGCGTGCTCCTGCGGCTCATGATGCGCGTCTCGCTGGCCCGGCTCGACCGCGTCACCCGCTGACGCACCCGCCCGCACCCGTCCGCACCCGTCCGCCGAGAAGTCGAAAATGGCCCCTGATTCGTCCGAATCAGGGGCCATTTTCGACTTCTCGGCGGACACCGGACCGGGGGTCAGGCCTCCGTCGGGGCGTCCGCGTCCGCGTCGGCGTCCGCGTGCGCGTCGGTCGTCGGGGCCGCCGGCTGCGCCAGCACCAGGTACAGCTCCTGGCGCGTGCGCTCGAGCAGCTCGACCGCGGCCCGGGACTGCGCCTCGCTGCCGTTGCGGGCGATCTGCATCGCCGCGCCACCGACCTCGCGGACCTTCTCCCGCAGAGCGAACCCCGCGCGCCGTCCGGGGCCGCCCATCGGGGTGAACGGGTCCCCGATCTCCTCGGCGCGCTCGGCGACGTGCGCCGTGCCCGCCTCCGTCAGCCGGGCGAGCTTGCGCCCGCCCTCGGCGGTGATCGTGACCAGACCCTCGTCCTCCAGCAGGCTCAGCGCCGGGTAGACCGCGCCGGCGCTGGGCTGCCAGAGGCCGCCGCTGCGCTCCGCGATCTCCTGGATGATCTGGTAGCCGTGCATGGGCTGCTCGGCCAGCAGGGTCAGGACGGCTCCCCGCACGTCGCCGCGCGGACCCCGCCTCCCGCCCCGGCCGCCGTGTCCGCGCCGCTCGGGACCGCCCTCGGGACCGAAGCCCCCGGGGCCGCCCGGGCCGCCGAACCCTCCGGGACCGAACCCGCGGGGACCGAAGCCCTCCGGTCCGGCCGGGAACTCCCCGCGCCGTGCGCGCCCCTCGGGGGCGCCGTCACGGGCGAAACCGCCCCGACCGAACCCTTCCCGTGCGCCTCGGCCCGGGAAGCCGTTCCTGTCGCGGCCTGCGCCGCGTGCGTCGTCGTACCTCATGTCGTTCTCCGTCCGTCGTGGACACCGCGCATCGTGCACGCTGTCGATACAGCAACGATATATCGAAAGAATGACTCTGACAACCCCGCGTACTGCGCCGGCCGACCGCGCCGACTAACGTCTCCAGCCGGGCGTGAACACCAACCTCGGGAAGAGACCACCATGACGACGTTCGTGCTGATCCCCGGTGCCGGCGGTGCCGGCGACGTCTACTGGCGCGAGGTCGTCGCTGAGCTGGAGGCGCGCGGACACACGGCGATCCCGGTCGAGATCCAGGGGGACGACCCTCGGCTGGGCCTGCCCGAGTACGCCGCCACCGTCGACGACGCGATCGGGGAGCACCGCGACGTCGTCCTGGTCGCGCAGTCGATGGGCGCCTTCACGGCGCCGATGATCGGCAGGCTCGACGCGGTCTCGCGCATCGTGCTCCTCAACGCGATGATCCCCGTGCCCGGCGAGACCCCGGGCGAGTGGTGGCAGGCCACCGGCTGGGAGGCGGCTCGGCACGAGGCGAACGTGCGGGCCGGCAGATCCGACGACCTCGACGCCGAGGAGGTCTTCCTGCACGACGTCCCCGAGGACGTGAAGGCGGACATGGCCGAGGGCGACCGAGGGCCGGCCGAGACACCCTTCGGGCAACCGTGCACCTTCGACACCTGGCCTCAGGTGCCGCTGCACGTGCTGGTGGGCGCCGACGATCGAATGTTCCCGGCCGGCTTCCAGGTGTGCGTCGCCCGCGAGCGGCTCGGGATCGACCCTGAGCTCGTCGCCGGTGGCCATCTGCTCGCCAAGAGCCGGCCGGTCGAGGTGGCTGAGCGGCTCGTCTCGTACGCCGGCATCGTTCGAGAATCCTCTGGGCGATGACGCTTCGGCGTCCCTAGACTGGGGGCCGTGACCTCCCTCGCCCTGACGTCCGACGCGCCCACCACCCTCGCCGAGCAGCAGCAGGCCTACGCCGAGCTCCGCGCCCGCGGCCTGTCCCTCGACCTCACGCGCGGCAAGCCCTCCGCGGAGCAGCTCGACCTCTCCGACGCGCTGCTCGCGCTGCCGGGGACGGGGACGGTCACGAGCGAGTCGGGCGCGGACATCCGCAACTACGGGGGCCTCGACGGCCTCGTCGAGCTGCGGCGCATCTTCGCCGAGCTGCTCGGCGTCCCGGTCGACCAGCTGCTCGCCGGCGGCAACGCCTCCCTCAGCCTGATGCACGACACGGTCGCGTTCGCGATGCTGTTCGGCCTGCCGGGCTCGCCGCGCCCGTGGGTGCGTGAGGAGCGCGTGCGCTTCGTCTGCCCCGTGCCCGGGTACGACCGGCACTTCAGCGTGTGCGAGGCGTTCGGCATCGAGATGGTCACCGTCCCGATGACGACGGACGGGCCGGACGCCGACGCGGTCGCGGCGCTCGTCGCCGAGGACCCGACGATCAAGGGCCTGTGGGTCGTGCCCACCTACGCGAACCCGGACGGATCCGTCGTCTCCGAGGAGGTCGCGCGCCGCCTGGTCTCGATGCCGGCAGCCGCTCCGGACTTCCGCATCTTCTGGGACAACGCCTACGCCCTGCACCACCTGACGGACCACGAGGTCGTGAGCGCCGACGCCGTCGGGCTCGCGGCGCAGGCCGGCAACCCCGACCGCGTGGTCATGTTCGCCTCGACCTCGAAGATCACCTTCGCCGGGGCGGGCGTGGGCTTCCTCGCCTCTTCCCCGGCGAACCTCGCCTGGTACAAGACGCACCTCGCCGCGCAGTCGATCGGCCCCGACAAGATCAACCAGCTCCGGCACGCCCAGCTCTTCGGCGACGCCGAGGGGGTGCGCCGGCACATGCGCCGCCACCGCGCGATCATCGGCCCCAAGTTCGAGGCCGTCACCCGCATCCTGCACGAGCGGCTCGACGGGCACGGCGTCGCGCGGTGGACCGAGCCGAAGGGCGGCTACTTCGTCAACCTCGACGTCGTGCCCGGGACGGCGTCGCGCGTGGTCCGCCTCGCGAAGGACGCCGGCATCGCCCTGACCCCCGCCGGGGCGACGTTCCCCTACGGCAAGGACCCTGACGACGCGAACATCCGCCTCGCCCCGACCATGCCGCCCCTCGACGAGGTCGAGGTCGCGATGGACGGCGTCGCGACGTGCGTGCTGCTCGCCGCCGCCGAGGCGGCCACCGGCGCTCAGCCCGCCTGACCTGCCCGACGGCGCCGCCCCGCCTCAGGCGCGGTACGTCCAGCGTCCGCCGACCATCGTCGCCCACACCGGCATGTCGCGCAGCGGCTCGCCCGGCGCGAACGGGTCGCGCTCGACGACGACGAGGTCCGCCACGTCCCCCGTGCGGACCTCGTCGCGCCCCCGCGCGTGCGCCGCGAGCGCGGTGCGTACGTCGACCCGCTCCTGCGGGTGCCACGGCTCGCGACCGTCCCGCGTGCGGTGCACCGCGGCCGCCAGCGCCGTCCACGGGTCGAGCGTCGCCACGGGGGCGTCCGACCCGAACCGCACCGTGGCCCCCGCCGCGACGAGCGACGCCAGGGGGAACGGGAGCGCCGTCGTCGTCGCCCAGTAGCGGTCGACGACGTCGCGGTCGTCCATCGAGTGCTCCGGCTGGATGCTCGCCACCACCCCCAGCGCCGCGAACCGCGGCAGGTCCTCGGCCGCCACGAGCTGGGCGTGCTCCATGCGCCCGTTCCCGCCGAGCTCCTCGTACGTGTCGAGGACCAGGCGCACGGCGGCGTCGCCGATGGCGTGCACGGTGGTCTCGATCCCGGCCGACCGGGCACGGTCGAGCAGCCGCCGCAGCTCGCCGGGCTCGACGTCCAGCGCCCCCCGGTGCGGGTCGTCGCCCTCGGCCGACGCGCCGCCGGGATCCGCGTACGGGGTGCAGCAGAACGCGGTCCGGGTGTTGAGCGAACCGTCCGACATGACCTTGAGCGACCCGACGCGGACCAGCCCGCCCGTGCCCTCGACCCCGTCGCCCGAGCGCCGCCCGGCCGCGACCCACTCCTCGAGCCGGTCGGCGTACACCCCCGCCTCGACCCGCAGCGACGTCGCCCCCGCCGCGACGCGGCGGCGCCAGGCCGCGAGGTTGTCCGCCATCTCGAGGTCGACGATCCCGACGACGCCGCGTGACGCGGCGTGCGCGGCGGCCACCACGACGAGGCCGTCCAGGTCCGCCTCGGCCTGCCGGTCCAGCCGCCGCGAGAGCGCGAACCAGTCCTCCTCGCTGAGGATCCCGCTCGGGCCGACCCGCGCGTCGAGGGCCCGCGCGCCGGCCGAGCCGACCCAGCCGCAGTGCCCGTCCCCGCTCGCCAGCACCACGGGGACGTCGCCCGCGACCGCGTCGAGCCCCGCCAGGCTCGGGGCGTCGGGCCACAGCGCATCGCGGAACCCGAAGCCCACGACGACGTCCGCGACCCCGCGCGGGTGCGCCCCGGCGTCGGGCAGGACGGCGAGGTGGTCCGCGACGACCTGCAGCGCCTCGGCCGCGCTGCGCGTCGCCGAGAGGTCGACGCGGGCCTGCGCGAGCGACCACTGGAGCATGTGCACGTGCTCGTCCCACAGCCCCGGGACCACCCAGCGGCCCTCGAGGTCCACCACGACCGGGCCCGCGGCGGGCGCCGGGCGCCGGCCCGGATCGGCGGCGGGGGCGGCGACGGCGGCGGCGGCGGCCCGGACGGTGACCGTCCCGGCGTCGTCCACGAGGACGTCGAAGCGCCCGTCCCGGCCGGGGACCCGGGCGTCGCGCAGGAGGGTGACGGTCGTGGGCATGCAGGCTCCTCGGGGTCGGGTGCGGGCAGCGTACGCCCGACGGGGTGGCGCCCCGCCCGTCCCCGGGGAACGATGGACGGCACGACAGCGGGGGCCCGGACCAGGAGGACGGACTGTGAGCGAGCTCGCCGTCGAGGCCGAGGGCCTCGTCAAGCACTTCACGAGCCGCGGCGGCGTGACGCGCGCCGTCGACGGGATCGACCTCGCGGTGCGCCGCGGCACCGTCTACGGCGTCCTCGGGCCCAACGGCGCCGGCAAGACGACCGCGGTCCGGATGCTCGCCACCCTCCTGCGGCCCGACGCCGGGACCGCCCGCGTCCTCGGGCACGACGTGGTGGACGACGCCGACGCCGTGCGCGCCTGCGTGGGCCTGACCGGCCAGTACGCCTCCGTCGACGAGGACCTCACCGGGCTGGAGAACCTCGTCATGCTCGCCCGCCTCTACGGCTTCTCCGGTCCGGCCGCCCGACGACGGTCCACCGGTCTCCTCGGCGCGTTCGGCCTCGGGGACGCGGGCGCGCGCCAGGTCAAGACCTACTCGGGCGGCATGCGCCGGCGCATCGACCTCGCCGCGAGCCTGGTGATGAGCCCCGAGGTCCTGTTCCTCGACGAGCCGACGACGGGCCTCGACCCCCGCTCGCGCAACCAGGTGTGGGACATCGTGCGGGTCCTCGTGCGCGACGGCGCCACGGTGCTGCTCACGACCCAGTACCTCGAGGAGGCGGACCAGCTCGCCGACCGCATCGCCGTCGTCGACCACGGGAAGGTCATCGCCGAGGGCACGGCGAGCGACCTCAAGCGCTCCGTCGGCCAGGGGACGGTCCAGCTGCGGGTGGCCGACGCCGCGCGGCGCGGCGAGGCGGCCGACGTCGTCTCCGGCGCCCTCGCCGCCCCGGCCACGGCCGCCGCCGACCCGTTCGGCCTCAGCGCCCGGGTCCCGGACGACCCCGGCGCCGCGGACCGGGTCGCGCGGATCCTGCCCGCCCTCGCGGAGGCGGGGATCGCCGTCCCCGAGTTCTCGGTGGGGCAGCCGAGCCTGGACGAGGTCTTCCTCACGCTGACCGGGCGGCCCGCGGACGAGGGCGAGGCGGCCTGATGCCGGACACCACCGCCGCCGAGAGCGAGTCGCTCGCGCCGCCGTCGGAGTCCGCGCTGCGCGAGGCGATCGCCCTCGACGCGAGGCCGGCGCGCCCGTCACCCGTCTCGACGACGTTGACCTTCGCCCACCGCGCGCTGCTGAAGATCAAGCACGTGCCCGAGCAGCTCTTCGACGTCACGGTCACGCCCATCATCTTCACGCTGATGTTCACCTACCTCTTCGGCGGGGCGATCGCGGGCAGCACCGCGGAGTACCTGCAGTACCTCCTGCCCGGGATCCTCGTCCAGACGGTGCTGTTCACCACCGTCTACACCGGCTACACGATGAACACGGACATCACCAAGGGCGTGTTCGACCGGTTCCGGTCGCTGCCGATCTGGCGTCCCGCGCCCATCGTCGGCGCCCTGCTCGGGGACACCGTGCGCTACACGATCGCGTCCGTCGTGACCGTCGCGCTCGGCCTCGTGCTCGGCTTCCGGCCCGACGGCGGCGTCCTCGGCGTCGTGCTGGCCGTGGTCCTGCTGCTCGTCTTCGCGTTCGCGCTGAGCTGGATCTTCACGATCCTCGGGCTCGTGCTGCGCTCGCCGAACGCCGTCATGGGCGTCTCGATGCTGGTGCTCATGCCGCTGACGTTCGCGTCGAACATCTTCGTGGACCCCGCCACGATGCCCGGCGTGCTCCAGGGCTGGGTCGACGTCAACCCCGTCTCCCACCTGACCACCGCCGCGCGCGAGCTCATGGCGGGGACGGCCGGGCCCGGAGACGTCGCCTGGGCCCTGATGGCGTCGGTCGTGCTCACCGCGGTGCTGGCGCCGATCACGATGCGGCTCTACCGCGACCGGACCTGAGCGCGCCCGGCCGGGGTCAGCGCTGCGCGGCCTTCTCGTCGAGCGCCTCGACGCACCGCTTCGTCACGACCATCACCGGGCACACGGCGTGCTGCAGCACCGCCTGGCTGGTGGAGCCGAGCAGGAGCCCCGCGAACCCGCCGCGCCCGCGCGAGCCCAGGACGATGAGGTCCGACGCCTCGGAGAACTCCGTGAGCAGCTCGGCGCCGCTGCCGTCCAGGACGATGCGCCGGATCGAGAGGCCGGGGTTCGCCGCCTCGTGACGGTCGACGATGACGTCGAGCCCCGCCGCCATGTCGGCCAGCACCTGCTCGTGGTCGACGGCCGCGGGCAGCCACGCGAGCAGGCCCGCGCCCGTGCCCACCGGCACGCCCGCGACCGCGACGATCTCCGCCTGCCACTCCAGGCCGACCTTCACGGCGAGCTCGAGCGCGCGCTCCGCCCACGGCGACCCGTCGACGCCCACGACGATGCGGCGCAGCGGCTCCACGTCGGGCAGGTCGGCCGGCTCGGTGCCCGCCAGGCTCTTGCCCGCGCCGTCGCGCAGCGGCACGACGATCGTGGGGCAGTAGGCGTGCGCCGGCAGGGCCGACGACGTGGTGCCCAGCAGGCGCTCGGCGAACCCGCCGCCACCGCGGGTGCCGACGACGGCGAGGCCGTGCTCGCGGGACATCTCGACGAGCACGCCCGCGGCGTCCCCGGTGGTCAGCGTCGACTCGGCGTGCACGCCGCGCGCCTCGGCGCGGGCGAGGGCCTCCTCGAGCACGGCGCGTGCGCCGTCCTGGATCACGCTGTCGTCGAGGGCCGCGTAGCCGCCGTCGAGCGACGCGGCGGTGAACGACGGCAGCGAGTACGCGCACACCAGGTGCAGCGTCCAGCCGATGTGCTTGGCGTGCGCCGTCGCCCAGTCGAGCGCGTGGAGGCTGGAGGCCGAGCCGTCCACGCCTACCAGGATGGTCGTCGATCGAGTCATCATGAGCCCCCGTCGTCCCGTCGCACCGTCACGGGGCAAACCTATCCGAGAGCGTCCGGCCCGCGCCACGACGCGCCCCCCGCGCGCGACCGGCCCAGGCACGACGAGCCCGGGCACGACGAAGCCCCGGCCCCCGCCGTGGCGGGAACCGGGGCCTCGTGACGCCTGGTGGTCAGCCGACCCGGATGAAGACCGGGTTGGACTGCCAGATGTTGCGGAACTGGATCGTCTTGCCCGGGCGGGGCGCGTCGATCTGCGTGTTGCCGCCCGCGTAGATCGCGATGTGGCCCGGCGAGGAGATCAGGTCGCCCGGCTGCGCCTGCGAGCGCGGCACGACCGTGCCGACGCCCGCCTGGGCACCAGAGGTGCGCGGCAGGCTGATGCCGGCCTGCGCGAAGACGTACTGCGTGAAGCCGGAGCAGTCGAAGCCCGAGGGGCTCGTGCCGCCGTACACGTAGGGGACGCCGACGTAACGGCTGGCGATCGAGATGATCGAGCTGTTCGCCGCGGCCGCGGGGGCGGCGGAGGACTGCTCGGAGGAGCTGGAGTCGGAGTCCGAGCTGCTGGACGAGGAGTCCGAGCTCGAGTCGTCGTCGGAGTCCGACGCGGAGTACGAGTCGTCGGAGCTCTGCTCGTCCGAGCTCTGGTCGTCGGCGACCTCGGTGCGGTCGTTGTCGCGGCTGACCGTCTCGACGCGCGGGGCGGGCTCCGGCTCGGGCTCCGGTGCGGGGGTGACGGCGATCTTGGCGACGTCGACGTCCCACTTGGCCTTCGCGTCGACCTTGACGGCCGGCGCGGCCTCGAGGGCGGCACGGGCCTGGGCCGTCAGCGTCGACGTGTCGACCGTGCTGAGCTTGCCGGAGTCGTGGTCGACGGGGGCCGCGGTCGCGGCACCGGTGCCGATCATCGAGACCAGGAGGCCCGAGGAGGCGGCGACGACGGCGGTGCGTCGCGCGACCGTGCTCGTGACGGGGCGTGCGGACTGGGCGAACGCCGCCATCGGGCGGCGGGCAGCGCGATGGCGCGCGGTGGTGCTGACGGACACTCTGTGGCCTCTCCGTGATGCCTGCGAAGTGAGCTGTCGGGTTCGGGTGGAGAATTACCCGGCCTTCGGGACCGTGGTCCGTCCGGCTTCACCCCAAGGACATCTCTCGATGCCCACGTAACTGGGTCCCCCGCCCCTGTCGTCGGGTGGTCGTGAGACCCGGGCGGCGACAGGGTTAGGCAGTCCGTCCGGGTGCCTCTCGGTGCGGGTGCTCCTAGCGGCAGGCACGAACGTACCCGAACGGTCCGCGAAAGTCACGTTCCGATCACGGGACCGGTGGAGCGCTCCCACGGATGTGACGAAGCCCACTCGCGAAGCGGGCTCGGGGCTCAGGCGGGGACGCCGTCGGCGACGGTCACGAACAGGTGCCGCGCGACGTCGTCGGGCAGGACGAGCGGCTCCGCCGCGCCGGGCAGGGCGACGGCGAGGCTCTCCCCCGCGCGCTCCACGACGATGCGGTTCGCCGGCGCGATCCCGGCCGCCGCGAGGCGCGCCAGCAGGTCGACGTCCGTCTGCAGCGGCTCGGCGATGCGCGTGACGGTGACGTGCAGCGGCTCGCCCGCCGCGCCGTTCGCGTCGACGTACGCCGGCAGCGACACCACGCCGTCGAGGAACGGGACGTCCTGGAGGTCCTCGCCGAGCTCCGCGAGCCCCGGGATCGGGTTGCCGTACGGGTCGTGCTGCGGGTGGTCCAGGAGCCCGATGAGGCGTCGCTCGACGAGCTCGCTCATCACGTGCTCCCACCGGCAGGCCTCGACGTGGACGTACTCCCAGTCGAGCTTGATGACGTCCGTGAGCAGCCGCTCCGCGAGGCGGTGCTTGCGCATCACGCGGCGCGCCTTGGACCAGCCCGCCTCGGTGAGCTCGAGGTGCCGGTCCCCGGTGACGACGACGAGACCGTCCCGCTCCATGCGCGCGACGGTCTGCGAGACCGTCGGCCCGGAGTGGCCGAGACGCTCCGCGATCCGGGCCCGCAGAGGCGTGATGCCCTCCTCGTCGAGCTCGTAGATCGTCTTGAGGTACATCTCGGTCGTGTCGATCAGGTCGGTCACGCGGGCGCTCCTGTCGCATCGTCGAACTCGTGGCCCTGCCGGGCCGTCGACCAGTCTATTGCCCGCCGCCGACGGCCCGCCGCGCGGCCGCTATCGTGGGCGCGTGCCCGAGATCACCATCCCCCAGGACCTGCTGCCGAGCGACGGACGGTTCGGCTCCGGCCCGTCCAAGGTCCGCACGGCCCAGATGGACGCGCTGCACGCCGCGGGCGCCCGGCTCATGGGCACCTCCCACCGCCAGGAGCCGGTGCGCGCCGTCGTCCGCCGGGTCCGCCGCGGGCTCGCCGAGCTGTTCTCCCTGCCCGACGGGTACGAGGTCGCGCTGGGCAACGGCGGGTCGACGACGTTCTGGGACGTCGCGACGCTGTGCCTCGTGCGAGAGAAGGCCCAGCACGCCGCGTTCGGCGAGTTCGGGGCGAAGTTCGCGGCCGCGACCTCCGCCGCGCCGTTCCTGCGCGACTCGCAGGTGATCGCCGCCCCGCCCGGGACCGTCGCCCGCCCCGAGCCCGCGGACGACGTCGACGTCTACGCGTGGCCGCACAACGAGACCTCCACGGGTGCCGCCGCGCCGGTCGTGCGCGTCCCCGGCTCGCGGGAGGCCGGCGCCCTGACCGTCGTGGACGCGACCTCGGGCGCGGGCGGCCTGCCCGTGGACGTCGCCGAGACGGACGTCTACTACTTCGCCCCGCAGAAGAGCTTCGCCTCGGACGGCGGCCTGTGGCTCGCGCTGCTGTCGCCCGACGCCGTGGCCCGCGCGGCGGAGATCGAGGCGGGCGACCGCTGGGTGCCCGAGTCGCTGTCGCTGACCGCGGCGGTCGCCGCCTCGCGCCAGGACCAGACGCTCAACACCCCCGCGATCGCGACGCTGGTGCTGCTCGCCGAGCAGGTGGAGTGGATGCTCGCCCAGGGCGGGCTCGCGTGGACGACGGCCCGGTGCGCGGAGTCCGCCGCGCACCTGTACGGGTGGGCCGGCTCGCGCGCGTGGGCGACGCCGTTCGTCGCCGACCCGGCGGAGCGGTCGGCCGT
This sequence comes from Cellulomonas sp. PhB143, assembly GCF_003752595.1. Classification (GTDB taxonomy): domain Bacteria; phylum Actinomycetota; class Actinomycetes; order Actinomycetales; family Cellulomonadaceae; genus Paraoerskovia. The sequence goes on from NZ_RKIJ01000009.1 coordinate 403,810, forward strand.
CGTCGGCACGATCGACCTGGACGACGCGATCGACGCGGCGCGGGTCGTGACCGCCCTGCGCGAGAACGGCGTCGTCGACGTCTTCCCCTACCGCAAGCTGGGGCGCAACCAGCTGCGCATCGCGATGTTCCCCGCCATCGAGCCCGACGACGTCCGCGCGCTCACCGCCTGCGTCGACCACGTCGTCGACCGGCTCGGCTGACCGCCGGCTACGCCGCGGAGCTCGACTGCGTCGCCTCGTCGGCGTCGAGCCGCGCGGCGACCTCCGCGCGGCGGTCCGCCGGGGAGGCGACCACCAGGTGGGGGCGCACCCGCAGCCGGTAGCGCACGTCCACGTGCCAGTGCTTCTTCGCCCACAGGGACGCGACGACCGCCACGAGCAGCGAGGCGAGGCCGCCGATGCCGACCGCCCAGCGCGGGCCGGCGACGTCGGCCACCCAGCCGATGACCGGTGACCCGATCGGGGTCGCGCCCTGCAGGACCATCATGTACAGCGCCATCACCCGGCCGCGGACGGCGGGATCGGTGGAGACCTGGATGGTCGAGTTCGCGGCGGTGAGCATCGTCAGGGACGAGAAGCCGACGAGCACGCTCAGCAGGGCGTAGACGAGGTACGACGGTGCGACGGCCTGGACCAGCATCAGCACGCCGAACGCGGCGGCGGCGCCGAGCACCAGGCGGACCCGCGGCCGCTCGCGCCGCGCGGCGAGCAGCGCGCCGCCGAGCGAGCCGATCGCGAGGACCGACCCGAGCGCGCCGTACCCGCCGGCGTCCTTGCCGAACACCTCGCTGGCCATCAGCGCGGAGGTCAGCTGGAAGTTCAGGCCGAACGTCGACACGACCCCCATGACGACCATGATCACGAGGATGTCCGTGCGCCCCCGCACGTACGCGACGCCCTCGCGCACCGACCCGCGGCCGCGGGCCGAGCTCGGCATCGGGTAGAGCGCGGCGGCGCTCATCGCGGCGAGCGCGGCGATCGTCGCGCCGAACGAGACCGCGTTGATGACGAACACCCAGCCGGTCCCGACCGCCGCGATCAGCACGCCGGCGAGCGCCGGGCCGATCATCCGGGCCGCGTTGAAGGACGCGGAGTTCAGCCCGACGGCGTTCGGCAGGTTGCCGGCGGGCACCATCTCCGCGACGAACGTCTGCCGCACGGGGGCGTCGATCGCCGTGACGCACCCGAGGGCGAAGGCGAAGAGGTAGACCTGCCAGAGCTGGGCGTTCCCCGCCAGGACGATGATCCCGAGGCCGAGGGCGAGCACGCCCTGGGCGCCCTGGGTGATCATCAGCAGCCGACGGCGCGGCACCCGGTCCGCGAGCGACCCGGCCCAGGCGGAGAACAGCAGCACGGGCAGGAACTGCAGCGCGGTGGTGATGCCGACCGCGGCGCCCGAGCCGTTCGACAGGGTAGTCAGCACGAGCCAGTCCTGCGCCACGCGCTGCATCCAGGTGCCGATGTTGGCCACGAGGGCGGCGCCGAACCAGAGCCGGTAGTTGGGGAACCTCAGCGAGGCGAACGTCCGGCTCACGAGCGCGCCACCCGGGTCATCAGCTCGCTCGCCGCGGCCAGCGTGCGGCGCTCGTCCGCGGTGAGCTCGGCCAGCCGCCGGGTGAGCCAGGCGTCGCGGCGCCGGCGCGTCTCGTGCACCTCGCGGCGGCCGGCGTCCGTCAGCTCGACGACGACCTGGCGGCCGTCCGTGGGGTGCTCGATCTTGCTGACGAAGCCGAGGTCGACGAGCGCGTTGACGCTGCGGGTCATCGACGGCGGCCGGATGCACTCGTGCTCGGCGAGGGCGCCCGGGGTCGACGGGCCCTCGCGGAAGAGCAGGGCGAGGACGGTGAACAGGTGGTCGGGCAGCTCGGCCTCGCCGCGCTGGGCCCGCATCCGCCGGGTCAGGCGTGCGGTCGCGATGCGCAGGTCGCTGCCGAGGGCCTCGCGGGCGCGGCCGGCGTGGGGTCCGGCGTGGGGGGCGTCGGTGACAGGGGTCGACTCGGGCATGATGCTTAGCCTAAGTCATTACCTCACGTAACGACCAGTGAGACCGGTCACGCGGGGCGCCGCGCCGCTCCCGGCCGCGAGGTCGATGCAGCGGCGCGAGGTCGACCCCCGCGGCATCGAACTCGCGCGCCCGCATCGACCTCGGCGCTCTCGGCGCACTCGGCGGCGGCGACCGCTCAGGGCACGCGGGCGAGCACGAGCAGGCCGCCGCCCCGGGCGCCGAGCCGGCCCGCGGCGTGCGGCACGAACACCGGCTCGCCCGGGGCCAGCGTCACCCGGTCGCCGTCGGCGTCGAGCTCGACCTCCCCCTCGACGACCACCGCCACCCGCGGCCCGTCGCCGGGCAGCGCCACCCGCTCCGCGCCGGGCCGGCCCACGACGAGGGCGAACTCGCGCACGGGCGCGCGGAGCTCGACGAGGCCGCCGGTGCGGTGCGTCTCGGGCCGCGCGGCCGGTCCCGGCACGAACGTGGCGCACTCGAGCAGCGAGGCGACGTCGACGTGCTTGGAGGTCAGCCCGGCCCGCAGGACGTTGTCCGAGCTCGCCATGATCTCGACCGCGCAGCCCGACAGGTACGCGTGCACGTGCCCGGCGGGCACGAAGAACGACTCCCCCGGCTCGAGGGTGACGCGGTTGAGCATGAGGGACGCGACGACGCCCGGGTCGCCGGGGTGCTGGGCGTCGAGCTGGGCGACCGCCGCGTCGGCGCGGCGCGAGGGCCCGCCCGCGGCCCGCCGCTCGGCGACCGCCGCGACCGTGACTGCCAGGTCCGCCGCGAGCCCCGGCTCGTCGCGCGCGTGCACGGCGAGCGTGAAGGCGTCCCGGACCCCCGCCGACGTCGGCCGCGCCCGCAGCGCCTCGCGCATCCGGCCCACGAGGTCGCCCGGCAGCCCGTCCAGCAGCTGGAGCGTGCGCCGGGGCCGGCGGAAACCGGACAGCCCCTCGAAGCGCGTGAGGGCGACGACCATCTCCGGCTTGTGCTGGTCGTCGCGGAAGCTGCGCTCCGGCGCGCCCGGCGCGACGCCGTCGCGGTTCTCCCGGTTGAACCCGGCCCGCGCGCGGTGCGGCTGCGGGTGCACCTGCAGGGACAGCGCCCGCTCGGCCGCGAGCAGCTTGAGCAGGTACGGCAGGCGCGGGCCGTAGGTCTCCAGCACCCGGCGCCCGACGGCGTCCTGCGCCCGCTCGCGCAGGAGGGCGTCCAGCGGGGCCCCGCCGGCGACGTGCGACGGGTGCTGCGGGTGCGCGCCCATCCACAGCTCCGCCAGCGGCTCGCCGTCGACCGGCAGCCCGAGCAGCTGCTGGAGCGCCGTCGTCGACCCCCAGTCGTAGCGCTGGAGGACGCGGTCGAGCCGGTAGAACGCCGTCATGGGTGCAGGGTCAGATCCCGAGCGCGTTCTCGATCGGGCCGAGCAGGAAGTACACGACGAACATCGCCGCGGCCAGCCACATCAGCGGCCGGATCTCCCGGATCTTGCCCAGCGCGATCTTGATCACGACGAACGCGATGAACCCGACCCCGATGCCGTCGCTGATCGAGTAGGTGAAGGGCATGACGACGATGGTCAGGAACGCGGGGATGCCGATCTCGACGTCCGTCCACCGGATCCCGGCGACCTGCATCATCATCAGGAACCCGACGAAGACGAGCGCGGGCGCCGCGGCCTCGTAGGGCACGAGCGCGACCAGCGGCGACAGGAACGTCGCGAGCAGGAACGCGATCCCGGTCACGACCGAGGCGAGGCCGGTCCGGGCGCCCTCGCCGACGCCCGTCGTCGACTCCACGTAGCTGGTGTTGGACGAGACGCTCGCGGCGCCTCCCGCGGCGGCGGCGATCGAGTCGACGACGAGGATCGCGCGCGAGCGGGGCGGGTTGCCCTCGGCGTCGAGCAGCTTGGCCTCCGCGCCGACGGCGACCATGGTGCCCATCGTGTCGAAGAAGTCGGCGAGCAGGAGGGAGAAGACGAGCAGCAGGACGGTGACCGCGGAGATCTTGTCGAACGATCCCAGGAGGGAGAAGTGGCCGAGCAGGCCGAAGTCGGGCATCGAGACGACGCCGTCGAACGAGGGGGCGTTGAGGTTCCAGCCGAGCGGGTTCGAGCCGTCCGTTCCCTTGGCACCGACGTGCACGACGTTCTCGATCACCACGGCGAGCGCCGTCGCCGTGAGGATCGCGATGAGCAGCGCGCCGCGCACCTTGCGGACCCACAGGACGATGGTCAGGAGGAGCCCGACGACGAAGACGAGGATCGGCCAGCCCGCGAGCGAGCCGTCCGTGCCCAGCTGCAGCGGCGTGCCGGCGCCCGGCGTGACGAACCCGGCGTTGACGAACCCGACGAGGGCGATGAAGAGCCCGATCCCGACGCTGATCGCGGTCTTCAGCTCGACGGGGACCGCCTTGAACACGGCCTCGCGGAACCCGGTCAGCACGAGCACGAGGATGATCAGGCCCTCGATGACCACCAGGCCCATCGCGTCGGCCCACGTCATGTCGGGCAGCCCGGCGATCGAGTACGCCACGACCGCGTTGAGCCCGAGCCCCGCCGCGAGCGCGAGCGGGAAGTTCGCGAAGACGCCCATCGCGAGCGTGAGCACGCCGGCGACCAGGGCCGTCGTCGCGGAGACCATCGCGATGTTCGGCGCGTCGCCGCCGCCGAGGAACGTGCCCGTCCCGTCGGGGACCGTCCCGATGATCAGGGGGTTGAGCACGATGATGTAGGCCATCGCGAAGAACGTGACGAGCCCGCCCCGCACCTCGCGGCCGACGGTCGAGCCACGCTCGGTGATCTTGAAGAACTGGTCCAGGCGGCTCGCGGGCGGCGTGACCTCGCGCGTGGCGGTGCTCTGCGTCATGGGCGCAATCGTGCCAGACGCCGGGGCCCGCTCACGCCTGCAACCGCACCGCCCGCGCGCGGGTCAGTACGCACCGGACCCCGACACGATCGCCCGGGCCGTCTTGGCGATGAGCATGAGGTCGAGGAAGATCGTCCAGTTCTCGACGTAGTACACGTCCAGGCGCACGCTCTCGTCCCAGCTCAGGTCGGAGCGCCCGCCCACCTGCCACAGACCCGTCAGACCCGGCTTGACGAGCAGCCGGCGGTGCGCCTTGTCCTCGTAGGCCGAGACCTCGGCGGGCAGCGGCGGCCGCGGGCCCACGAGGCTCATCTCGCCGCGCAGCACGTTGAACAGCTGGGGCAGCTCGTCCAGCGAGTAGCGCCGCAGGTGGCGGCCGATGCGGGTCACGCGGGGGTCGTCGCGCATCTTGAACAGCGGCCCGGCGCCCTCGTTCGCGGCGATCAGCGCGGCGAGCTGGGAGTCCGACCCGCGTCGCATGGAGCGGAACTTGAGCATCGGGAAGGTGGCGCCGTTGCGCCCGACGCGCGTCTGGCGGTAGAGCACGGGGCCGCGGCTGGAGAGCGCGACCGTGAGCGCGATGGCGAGCAGCACCGGCGAGAGCACCGTCACGAGCAGCGCCGCGAGGACCCAGTCGATGGTCGACTTCACCAGGTAGCGCGGACCGCTGAACCGCGGGGCGTCGACGTGCACCAGCGAGATGCCCTCGGCCGGGGTCACGGTGATCCGCGGGCCCGCGACGTCCGTCAGCTCGGCCGTGAGCATGAGGTCCACGCCGTTGGGCTCGAGCGTCCAGCCGAGGCGCCGGACGTCGTCGGCCGTCATCAGGTCGGAGCCCACGACGACCACGCACTCGGCGTCGATCGCCGCGACCGTCGCGGCGGCGTCGTCGAGACCCCCGAGCACGGGGACGCCGGCGACGACCTCGCCACGGCCGGTCACGCCCGGCAGGCAGGCCCCCACGACGCGGTAGCCCGACTGGGGGCGCCCGTTGAACTCGTGCACGAGCCGCGCGACCTGCTCGCGGCCGCCGACGGCGACGACGGGCCGGGTGCACTCCCCGGCCTCCCGCCGCCCGTGCAGCCACTGGCGCCAGACGAACCGGCCGGCCAGCAGCGTCCCGAGCCCGAGCACCATGACGGTGACGACGAACCCGCGCGAGCCGTCGAACCCGGTCACGTACGCGGCGAGCGCCACCGTCGCGAACAGCCACCACGAGGCGAGGAAGACCCGCTGGTACTCCGTGGGCCCCTGGCCCAGCACGCGGGTGTCGCGGGTGCGCATGAGGCTCAGGCCGGCGAGCCAGGCCGCGACGACGCCCGCCGCGAGCAGCAGGACCTGCCCCCAGGTGGCGGTGCTGCCGAGGATCCCGGTCTGCTCGACGACGACGGCGGCCCCCGCGCTGAGCGCGATCGCGGCCGCGTCCGTCACGGCGAGGCGGCGGTGGTGCGTGCGGGCCCAGGACCCGTTGGCCACCACCCGGCGCACCCGGCGCACCGCGCCGGTGTCGAGCGTCGGGGCGCCCGGGCGCTCGGAGGGACTGTCCGCGCTGCTCCGCGGAGCGTCGACCACGATCTCGCTCACTGTGCCTCCACCCCGGTACGCGCCGATGCGAGCATAGGTTCGACGGGGGGCCCAGGACGACGATCTCGGGCGGATTTCACCCGGGCGAGAACGGTCGCGGCGGTCTCGGCCGCCCCGCCGCCCCCGGTCCTCGGTCCCGTCGCCGCACCGCTGCGTCCGTGCTGTGCTCGGTCGCCCGTCATCGTCGCCACCTCGTCGGCTCGTCGGCTCGTACGTCCTGTGAGTGGGAGACGCGTGCCCGTGGCGGTCGTGACGCGGTCGAGCGGGTGAACTGTCGGGGTCGCTACCCGTGGCTGCCCGGCTCGTGGGCGGCGTGCCCCGCGGGCTCGAGCTGGAACGTGGAGTGCTCCACGGGCACGGCGAAGCGCTCGGCGACGCACCGCTGCAGGGCGTCGAGGATCTGTGGGGCGTGCCCGTCGCGGAAGCAGCCGTCGGTGACCACGACGTGCGCGGACAGCGTCGGCAGGCCGCTGGCGATCAGCGACGCGTGCATGTCGTGCACCGCCTCGACGTGCTCGACGGCGAGCAGGGCGGCCCGGACCTCGCCGAGGTCCAGCCCGGGCGGCGTCGACTCGAGCAGGACGTTCGTCGTCTCCGCGAGGATCCGCAGGGCGCGCGGCAGGATCAGGACGCCGATGACCAGGCCGGCCACGGCGTCGGCCCGCTGCCAGCCGGTGGTCGCGACGACGACCGCCGCGACGATCACGCCGACCGAGCCGAGGGCGTCGTTGACGACCTCGAGGAACGCCGCCCGCAGGTTGAGGCTGTCCGCGCGCCGCCCGACGAGCACCAGCAGCGACGCGACGTTCCCCACGAGGCCGACGATCCCGAACACGAGCAGCGCCGTGGACGGGACCTGGGGCGGCTCGAGCAGCCGGCGCACGCCCTCGACGAGCACGTAGACGCCGACGACGAGCAGCACGGCGGACTGGGCGAGGGCGGCGAGCACCTCGGCGCGCCGGAATCCCCAGGTCCGGCGCGCGGACGGCGGCCGGAGCGTCAGGGACGCGGCGACGAGCGCCAGCAGGAGGCCGCCGGCGTCGGTGAGCATGTGCGCCGTGTCGACGAGCAGGGCGAGGCTGCCGGTCAGGACCGCGCCGAGGGCCTCCGCCACCAGCACCGCGGTCGTGATCGCGAACGCGACCGCGAGCCGGCGCCGGTGGTCCGGGCCGGTGTGCGCGGCGTGGTCGTGGCTCACGGTAGCCATAGGATCGCAGGGTGCCCTCGTTCGTCCAGCTCCTCGTCCATCCCGAGCGCCGGCGTCCGGCCCCGCCGGCGCTGCGCGTGGACCTGCGCCCGCTGATCCTGCTGGGGATCGCGGCGTTCGCCGTCGGGGGCGTCGTCTGCGCCGTGCTGATGGCGCTCGACGTCGCGGCGCTGCGCCACGTCGGGATCTGCGTCGCGGGCGTGCTGCTCGGCGGCGTCGGCCTGGTCTGGGAGCGCGGTCACCGTCGCTCCTACCGCGGCGAGGACTGAGCGTCCCAGGCGCCGAGCGGCGCCTGCCGCTCGGCCCCCTGCGGGTCGAGGAGCGCCGCGAGCACCGCGTGCCGGTCCTCGAAGCGTCCGGCCGCGGCGGCCAGGGCGTGCGCGAGCCCCTCCGTCGTCGTCGCGTGCACCGTCCCGTCGGCGCCGGGCCACCACGTGACGTCGACCCCGTCGACCCGCAGGTCCTCGTGCTCCACCCAGCTCCCGGGCAGGCCGGCGACCACCCCGCGCACCCGGGGGTCGACGTCGACGCGCCGCCCGCCCGCGACCTCGTCGGGGTCGCGGTCCGCGAGGACCGGGAGGTCGAGCAGGTCGGCGAGCTCCTCCGCGGCGCCGGCCGGCGCCGGGACCACGGCCCGCACCTGCGACCAGCACGCGCCCGGCGCGACCGCCGCGTCGTCCGCGTCCACCATCACGCAGCCCGCGGCGCCCAGCGCCGGGACCCGGTCGGGCAGCTCGGCCAGGCCAGCGGCACCGCGCTCCGCGGCGAGCGCCGCGAGCCCCCGCCACACCGCCAGCGCCACCTGCGGGTCGACGGCGTACCCCACCCCGGGCAGGGCGTCGAGGACGCCGGCCCACGCGTCCGGCCCGAGCTCCGCGAGCGACGCGACGCCGCCCACCGCGCGCAGCACCGGCTCGTCGAGCGCCGGGTAGGGCGACCCCCGCAGGAGCGGCACGTCCGCGCCGGGCAGCGCGAACGCCCCCTCGCGGTCCCGGAACCACCACGCGCCGTAGGACGGGGCGCTGCGGCCCGACGGCGCCCGCACCGGCGCGAGCAGCGCCTGCCGGGTCCCGTCGGTGGCGGCGACCCGCTCCAGGAGCGGACCGGCCGCGGCCCCCGCGTCGAGGTCGGCGACCGCGGCGACGTCACCGAGGTAGACGCCCGCGCCGACGCACCCGGCCACGTGGTCCAGGTAGTCCGACCACCCGTCGAGCCACGGCGCGGGGTCGCCCGGCGCGTCGTCCGACGCCGCCAGGTCGGCGGAGCCGTCCGGCGTCACCACGTCCGGCACCCGGTACACCTCGAGGTCGGTGCGCACGCCCAGCGCGCGCAGCACCGGTGCGCCCCACCGGTCCACGACGTCGTCGGCCACCAGGTCGAGCTCGGTGAGCTCCTCGGCGGCCCAGGACCCGGGCAGGGCCAGCTCGCGCGCGGCGCGCGGCCCGCCCTCGTCCGACGCGAGCTCGATCTCGCCCAGCCAGAACGGGAAGCGGTCCGGCTCCAGCCCCGGACGCTCGTCCAGCGCCGCCGCGACCAGGCGCGCGACGGCGTCCGTGACCTCCTCGTCGCCCGGCTCGTCCACCGCGCCGGTCTCGCCGGCGAGCACCTCGGCGGCGCGCCCGCTCAGGTCGGTGAGCAGCTCGAAGGCGTCGCGGGGCCTCGCCCCGAGGCGCTCCAGCAGCGGGTGCGCCGCGTCCGGGTGCACCGCGCGCACGCCGAGCGCCTCGAGCGCCGGCGCGAGGGCCCCTCCCGACGCCGCCGCCCCGCCCGGCACGACGAGGCCGCGTGCGCCGCGGGCGCGGCGGCCGTCGGCCGTGGGCACGACGACGTCGGCGAGGGACTCCAGCGCACCCGGCTCGCCGGCCCAGGGGGCCAGCAGCCCGTACGTCTCCCGCCAGACCTCGGGCGGCGCGCCGGCGGGCAGCGCCTCCACCGCCTCGTCGAGGTCGACGGGCGAGGCGCCGCACGCCACGGCGCGCGGGGCCAGGTCCTCCGGGACCGGCACGAGTCCCGCGGTACCGGTCGCCAGGCGCTCGATCAGCGCGGTGTCCTGCCCGAGGGGCCCGCGCAGGAAGCGCGCGTCGGCCGGCGCCACGTCCCCCGGGAGCAGGGGCGTGCGGGCGAGCGCCTCGACGGCGCTCTCCCGCACGAGGGCGTCGAGCGCCGAGGCCGGCATCCCGAGCGGGACGAGGTCGAGCGGGCGCAGGCCCGCCTCGGCGGCCCGCAGCGCCAGGCGCGCGTAGGCGTCGCCGGCGCGCGCCGCGACGAACCGCGCCGCCGGCCCCTCGACCACCCGGCGCCGGGTCGGGTCGAGCGGGAACGACGCGACGAGCAGCGCGGGCAGGCTCGAGCGCTCGTCGGTCGCGGTGGGCGCGTGCACGGTGCGCAGCGCCTCGCGCGCGCCGGGCGGCCCGGGGCGCGCGCCCGCCCGGGGCAGCGCCCACGTCACGCTCCACGTCGCGGTGCCGTCCCCGGCGGGGTCCTCCCCGAGCCGCGCGGGCACCGGGCCGGCGTCCCGGACCACGACCCAGCGCTCGGCCACGTCCGCCCAGCGGCGCACGGGGGCGTCCGCGGCCGTGCCGTGCCCAGCCGTGCCGTGCCCAGCCGTGTCGACGACCTCGATCTCGGCCAGGGCGGGCAGCGCCAGCAGGAGCGCGTCGTCGACGGCCGCGAGCTGGCGGCGCACCTCCTCGAGGGCCGCCGCGTCGCGCAGCAGGAGCCGGACGACCGTCTCGCCCGCGGGCACCGGTCCGGTCCCGGCGGCGTCCGCGGCGTCCGCGCCGTCGGCGCCCTCGGCGGGGAAAGGCAGCCGCAGCACGGGCAGCGACGACGCGGGGGCGGCGCGCGCGGCCTCGACGGCGGCCGCACCCGGGCCGTGGTCGGTGCCCCCTCCCGCGACCCCGGTGCCGTGGACGGGCTCCGTGAGACCCCTGAGGAACGCCGCCGTCCGCGCGGCCGAGAAAAGCACGCCGCCGCTCGCGCCGGAGACGATCTCGATCTCGTCGGAGACCGAGCGCACCGCGCGGAAGCCGACCCCGAACCGGCCCACGGTCCCGGCGGGCGCACCGGGTCCGTCCAGTGCCGCGCCGTCCGCCGACTTGGCGGACGCGCGCAGCGCCGCCAGCGCGGCGACGCCGTCGGCGTCCAGGGGCGCGCCGACGTTGCGGGCGACCAGCACGACGGGGGCGCCGGGCGTCCCGGGTGCGCCCGCTCCCCCGGCGGCGCCTGCTGCGTGCTCGCCCGGGACGGCGTCCAGCAGCTCGAGGCGCAGGCGGCCCGGGACCCCCGCGCGCAGCGCCGCGTCGGCGGCGTTCTGCGCGAGCTCGACGACGACGCGGTCCCGGTAGTGCCCGCGCCCGTAGTCCTGCTCGGTGCGCAGGTCCTCGCGGAACCGCGTCGGGGAGTCCAGCCAGGCCCGTCCGACGGCGGCGCGCAGCCGCTGCGTGCCGAACGGGTCGCCCGTCACTCGGGCGTCGACCCGCCCTGCCGCGCGGACCCGGCCGAGGGCTCGACGACGACGTCGACCGTGGTCTCGTCGATGAGCGGGGCCGGCTCGGGCCAGTCGCTCGCGTGCGGCTCGACGTCCGTCTCGGAGTGCGCGCCGCAGCCGTGGTCGAGGCTGACGACCGTGCCGTCGGCGGGCGACCACGCGTTGGCGCAGACGCCGAACACCTGCCCGAGCGCCCCCTGCAGCGGCACCAGGAACGCGCACGTCGCGCAGCCCTCGGCGCTGGCGACGGCGGACGGGGCGCCCGGACCGCGGGCGCCGTCGTACCAGCGCTGCGCGGCCTCGTCGCGGCCCTGCGGCGACAGCACGCGGGCGCGGGCGAGCGCGAGCTCGTCGATCGCGACGGCGTCGACCGCGGGGTCGCCGTCCGAGACGTACCCGGGCTCGAGGCGCGGGTCGTCGGCGCGGAACGGCAGGACGTCGCCGGGGCGGACGTCGCCCGGGCGCAGCCGCTCCGACCACGGCAGCCAGTCCGGGGCGAGCAGCGCCTCGTCGCCGGGCAGCAGCTCGACCTCGCACACCGTGGCCGTGCGCCCGCGCGGCACCCGGGCGAGCGTGACGGTCCAGTGCCACCCGCGGTACCCGCGCAGCGTGCACGCGAAGTGGTGGGAGATCAGCCGGTCCGCCTGCGCCGTCGTGCCCAGGTGCTCACCGACGTCGTCGGGGCGGTCGGCGGCGGCGACCGCCGCCGCGCGGGCCTCGTCCACCGCGCCGTTGAGCACGGCGTCGCGGGCGGCGCGCGCGGAGACGCCCGCGCCGCGACGGGCGGTCACCGAGGTCTCGGCGGTGGGTTCAGCGACGGCTGCGTTCATCTCAGGCCTCGAGGTCGTCGGCGACGGCCCGCAGGAGCGTGCCGTACTGCTTGGCGCGCGCGGGCTCGGGGTAGCGCCCGCGGCGCAGGTCGTTGCCCACCCGGTCGAGGACCTTGATCAGGTCCTCGATGATGACCGCCATGTCGTCCGCGGGCTTGCGGCGGGCCTTCGCGACGGACGCGACCGGGTCGAGCAGCTTGACGGACAGCGCCTGCGGGCCGCGACGGCCGTCCGCGACCCCGAACTCGACCTTGCTGCCCGGCTTCGGGGCCGCGGCGTCCGCGGGCAGGGCGGACGCGTGCAGGAACACCTCGTGACCGTCGTCGCCCGCGATGAAGCCGAACCCTCGTTCGGTGTCGAACCACTTGACCTTGCCGGTGGGCACGTGAACCTCGCTACGTCAGGGGGGAGCACCACGACCGGCTCCCGGGATACGCGACCAGGCTACCGGTCGGTGCGGACACCCGCGGCATCCGCCCGCCCGCGGCGTAACCTGGTGCGGATGCCCACCTCACGCCCGCAGCCCGCCACGTTCGGCGAGACGCTGCGCGCCCGCGGTGCCGGCGACCTGCTCACCCTCCTCGACGCCCGGCCGGACCTCGCGACGCCCGCCCCGTCCACGATCCGCTCCCTCGGTGCGCGCGCCACGAGCCGCACGAGCGTCGAGCGCGCCGTCGCGCACCTCGACCGCTGCACCCTCGACGTGCTCGAGGCGGTGCTCGTGCTGGGCGGCACCCGCCCGGAGGACGCCGGGACGTCGCCCGACGCCGTCGTCGCCGCGGTCCTCGGGACGCGCCCGGCGCCCGACGACGCGGCCGCCGTGCGCTCGGCCGTCGCCGACGCGGGGGCCCGCCTGCTCGTCTGGGAGTCCGCCGCGGACGGCGCCGTGCGCGGCGCCCCGGGCCTGGAGGAGGTGCTCGGGCCGCACCCCGCGGGGCTCGGGCCGACGGGCCCCGCGCCCACCGGGCCCGTGGGCGACCTGCTCGCCGACGCCCCGCCCGGCGCCCGCGAGATCCTCGCCGCGCTGACGTGGGGGCCGCCGGTGGGCGTGACGCCGCGCGCCGACCCGGGCCTGCGCGCGGCGTCCGACTGGCTCGTCGCGCACCGCCTGCTCGTCCCGACGGACGCGCGCTACGTCGTCCTGCCCCGCGGGGTCGGCCTCGCGCTGCGCGAGGGACGCACCCACCGCGACGCCCGGCCGCGGCCGCCGCGGGCGGGCGGCGCCACCGTCTCCTCCGAGACGCGCGACGCCGAGGCCGCGGGCGCCGCCCTGGAGTCCGTCCGCCTCGTCGGGGCGCTGCTCGCGCTCTGGGGCGAGAGCCCGACGCCCGTGCTGCGCTCCGGGGGGCTGGGCGTGCGCGACCTGCGCCGCCTCGCCCGCGAGCTCGGCACGGACGAGGGGGCAGCCGCCTCCGTCGCGGAGCTCGCGCTCGCCGCCGGGCTCGTGGCCGACGACGGCGACGACCCGCCGTCCTTCGCCCCCACGACCGCGGCCGACGACTGGCTCGACCTGGACACGACCGCCCGGTGGGCGGCGCTCGCCGCCTCGTGGGCCACCAGCGCGCGCACGCCGTGGAGCGTGGGCGGGCGCGACGAGCGCGGCACGCTGCGTGCCGCGCTCGACCCCGAGCTCTCCCGACCCTGGGTCCCGCGCCTGCGGGCGGCCGTGCTCGCGGTCCTCGCCGAGCAGCCCGAGACCGCGCCCGACGACGAGGGCGTCCTCGACGTGCTGCGCTGGCGCACGCCGCGCACCCCGCCGCCCACCGCGGCCGTCGCCGGGCTGCTCGCCGAGGCCGCCCTGCTCGGCGTCACCGGCGCGGGCGCCCTCGCCCCGACCGGCCGCGCGCTCCTGGACGACGGCTCCCGCGAGCCCGCGCACGAGGCGGTCCTCGCGCCCGCCGGGCCGGGCCGCGTGCGGGCGCTCGCCGAGGAGCTCGGGCGGATCCTGCCGCCCGCCGTCGACGAGGTGCTGCTCCAGGGCGACCTGACCGGCATCGTCCCCGGGCGCCCGAGCGACGCGCTCGCCACGCTCCTCGACGCGTGCGCCGACGTCGAGTCGCGCGGCTCCGCCCTGACGGTGCGGTTCGGCGCGCCGTCGGTCACCCGCGCGCTCGGCGCCGGGCGGAGCGCGGACGAGCTGCTGGCCGCGCTCGGCGCGCACTCGCCGGTGGGGGTCCCCCAGCCGCTGGAGTACCTCGTGCGCGACGCGGCGCGGCGCCACGGCAGCCTGCGCGTCGGCAGCGCGTCGAGCTACCTGCGCACGGAGGACCCGGCGCTCGTGGCGGGCCTCGCCCAGGACCCGGCCCTGCACCACCTGGGGCTGTTCGCCGTCGCGCCCACCGTGCTCGCGGCGCACGCCCCCGCGGCCGAGCTGCGGGCGGCGCTGCGCGCCCGAGGGCTCGAGCCGACCGTCGAGGGCCCGGGCGGCCAGGTGCTGCACGCCGAGCAGAGCGCCACCCGCCTGGCCGGGCGCCCGCGGCCGGCGTGGCTCGGCGGCGGCCCGGTGCGCCGCACCCGGTCGCTGCGACCGGACCCCCGCGCCGCGTCCGTCACCGCCGGGCCGTCCGAGGACCCCGAGCGCCGGCGCGCGCGGCTCGCGGAGCTCGCGGACCGCCTGGTCGCGGCCGACGCCGGAGCCCCCGCGGAGCCCGCGGAACGTCCGGCCGGCACCCGCGCCCTGGCCCCGGGGAGCACTGGTTCCTCCGCGGCCGGCTCGCCGCCGCGCCGTCCCGCCGCGACGCACGGCGACGGCGCGGGCTGGGACCTGCCCCCCGGGGGAACAACGGAGCCCGCCGACTCGTTGGCCCTGCTGCGCGAGGCGATCGACGGCCAGCGGCACGTCCTGCTCGAGATCGTCGGCGCCCGCGGCACCCCGGAGACCCGCCGCGTGCGCCCGCTGCGGCTCGACGCCGGACGGCTGCGCGCGCTCGACACCGCCCGCGACGCCGAGCTGACCGTGGCCGTCCACCGGATCGCCTCGGTCCGCCCCGCCTGAGCCTCACCTGCCTCACCTGCCCCCACCCGCACTCATCTGCCACCGCCCGACCCGCCCGACGGAAGGATCCCGATGCCCGACGGCCCCCTGATCGTGCAGAGCGACAAGACCCTGCTCCTCGAGGTCGACCACCCGCGCGCCGCCGAGGCCCGCCGGGCGATCGCCCCGTTCGCGGAGCTCGAGCGCGCGCCCGAGCACGTGCATACCTACCGGCTGACGCCGCTGGGTCTGTGGAACGCCCGCGCCGCGGGACACGACGCAGAGCAGGTCGTCGCCGCGCTGATGGACTTCAGCCGCTACCCCGTGCCGCACGCCCTGCTCGTCGACGTCGCCGAGACCATGGCCCGCTACGGCCGCCTGCAGCTCGTCCAGGACCCGGCGCACGGACTCGTGCTGCACGCCCTGGACCGCGCGGTGCTGGCCGAGGTGCTCAAGTCGCGCCGGACGGCGGGACTCGTCGGCGAGCGGATCGGCGGACCGGGCGGGGACTCCGTCGTCGTCCACCCCAGCGAGCGCGGCCACCTCAAGCAGGTGCTCGTCAAGCTCGGCTGGCCGGCCGAGGACCTCGCCGGGTACGTGGACGGCGAGAAGCACGCCATCGCCCTGTCGAGCGAGACGGTCTCGACCACGCCCGACGGCGGCGAGGTCCGCAAGCCCTGGTCGATGCGCCCCTACCAGGAGCAGGCGGTCGAGGGGTTCTGGCACGGGGGCTCGGGCGTCGTGGTGCTGCCCTGCGGCGCCGGCAAGACGATCGTCGGTGCCGGGGCGATGGCGCGCTCCGGGACGACGACGCTGATCCTCGTCACGAACACCGTCAGCGCCCGGCAGTGGCGCGACGAGCTGCTGCGGCGCACGGACCTCTCCGAGGACGAGATCGGCGAGTACTCGGGCTCGCGCAAGGAGATCCGGCCGGTCACGATCGCGACCTACCAGGTGCTCACGACCCGCCGCAAGGGCGTCTACACCCACCTCGAGCTGCTCGACGCGCGCGACTGGGGACTGGTGCTCTACGACGAGGTGCACCTGCTGCCGGCCCCGATCTTCCGCATGACGGCGGACCTGCAGGCGCGCCGCCGCCTCGGCCTGACCGCGACGCTCGTGCGCGAGGACGGCCGCGAGGACGAGGTGTTCTCGCTCATCGGCCCCAAGCGGTTCGACGCGCCCTGGAAGGACATCGAGGCCCAGGGGTACATCGCCCCGGCGGACTGCGTCGAGGTGCGGCTCACGCTCACCGAGGGCGACCGCATGACCTACGCGACCGCGGAGCCCGAGGACAAGTACCGCCTCGCCGCGAGCGCCACCGGCAAGAACCGCGTGGTCGAGCGGCTCGTCGCCCAGCACCCGGACGACCAGGTGCTCGTCATCGGCCAGTACATCGACCAGCTCGAGGAGCTCTCCGCCCACCTCGACGCGCCCCTGATCACGGGCGCGACGACGGTGCGCGAGCGCCAGCGGCTGTTCGACGCGTTCCGGTCCGGCGAGATCAACCACCTCGTGGTCAGCAAGGTCGCCAACTTCTCGATCGACCTGCCGGAGGCCTCGGTCGCGATCCAGGTCTCGGGCTCGTTCGGCTCACGCCAGGAGGAGGCCCAGCGCCTCGGGCGGATCATGCGGCCCAAGGCCGACGGGCGCACGGCGCACTTCTACGCCGTCGTCGCGCGCGACACCGTGGACCAGGACTTCGCGGCGCACCGCCAGCGGTTCCTCGCCGAGCAGGGGTACGCCTACCGCATCGTCGACGCCGAGGACCTCGAGCCGGCCTGAGCGACGGGCGCGCGGGCGACCGTGGCGCTCGGCGCAGCGCGTCAGGCCGCTCCGCCCCTCCGGCGCGCGGCGAGGACGAGCGCCGCGCCGAGCGAGAGCAGGGCGAGGGCCAGGACCGCGGGGGCGGCGCCCGGACCGCCGGTCGTCGCCAGGCCTCCGGGCGTTGCCGGAGGGGCGGGCGGCGCGCCGCTGGGCGACGACGTCGGTGACGCAGGGGACGGAGCGGGCGACGACGTCGGTGACGGCGCGGGCGACGGACCGGGGCCCGGGGTCACGTGCGTCGTCGAGCAGACGTCGTCGGCGACCGCCGCGGGAGCGGCCAGCACCACGGGAGCAGCGAGAGCCGCGGCGGCGAGGTCCGAGGCGGGCGGCGCGCACGTCTCGCTCCCGGGGCTGGTGATCACGTTGGTGAGGGTCACGTCGTCGGCGTCGGACGCCACGACCGCCTGGTAGGTGAGCGTCTGCGTGCCCTGCAGGCCGGGGATCGTCCAGCGCAGCGTCGTGCCGTCGAGCTCCGCGGCGCCGACGCTCGCGCTGATGCTGCCCGGCACCAGCGCCGCGTGGGTCAGCACGCCCGACAGGTCGTCGTCGACCACCACGTCCTGCGGGTCGACGCCGGCGAGCTTGCGCGCGGTGACGGTGTAGGTGATGGTGTCGCCCGGCGCCACGGTGGAGCCGGACGGCGGGTCGCTGGTCTTGGCGACGTCGAACGTGCCCGGCAGGGTGTTGGTGATCGTGCAGGTCACGTCGGCGCCGAGCGCCACGGTCACCGTGGAGCCCTCGATCGGGCCGCCGTCGCACCGCCAGGCCCCCGCCTCGTAGCCCGCCGGGCCGCTCGACTCCGACAGGTCGTAGGACCCGACGGCGACGTCGACGGCGGTGACCGCTGCCGAGCCGGACGCGCCCGAGAGCGGCGTCGGGCCGTCCGCGGCGAGCGTCCACGCCGTGGGCGCCGCGGCGTCGTCGCCGGCGACCTCCTTCACGAGCGTCAGGGTGGGAGAGACCGCCTCGTTGGTGATGGTGCACACGACGTTCCCGCCGCTCGGCACCGTGACGGTGCTGCCGTCGCCGTCGAGCACGCCGCCCTGGCAGACCCAGTCGCTCGCGTCGAACCCGGCGGGCCCGTCCTCGCTCAGCGCGTAGCTCCCGGCGAAGACGCTGACCCCGTCGACGCCGCCCGGCGCGGTGGGGTCGCCCGTCCCGCTCACGGGCTCCTGCCCGGAGATCCCCGACGGGCTCGCGGTGAGGGTCCAGTCCGACGGCGTGGCGTCGGACCCGGTCTCGCCCGTGTCCACCACCTTGACCAGCGTGAGGGTGGCGGGCTGGTCGTCGTTGTCGATCGTGCACGTCGCGGCCTGCCCGACGCCGAGGTCGAGGCTGGACCCGGTCAGCGCGCCGTCGCCCGTGCACGACCAGGCGCCCGCGGTGTACCCGGCGGGGCCGCCGGACTCCGCCAGCGTGTAGGTCCCCGCGTTCACCTCGGCCCCGGTCACGGCGTCGTCCCCGGTGGCGCCGGAGACCGGGGTGGGTCCGGCGGCCGACAGCGTCCAGTCCGTCGGCTCCGCGGTCCCGCCCTCGTCGTTGGTCACCGTCTTGACGAGGGTGAGCTCGGCGGGCGTGTCCACGTTGGTGTAGGCGCAGGTACCGGTGTCGAGGGCGTCGAGCGTGATCGTCGCCGTGCCCGTCCCGCCGGGGACGACGGCGCACCGGATCGAGTCGAGCGCGTATCCCGGCGGCCCGCCGGACTCGGTGAGCGTGTACGTCACGCCGGGCCGCACGGTGAACGAGGCCCCGTCCGTCGAGCCCGGGACGGTCTGCGCCGTGAGCCCCGGCGGGACGTCGCCGGTGGGCGTCGCGGTCAGGCTCCAGTCGCCGGGGACCGCGGTGCCGCCGTGGGTGTTCTCGACCGACTTGGCCAGCACGAGCGTCGCCGTGCGGTTCAGCGCGTCGCAGCGCACGTTCGTGCCGAACGGCACGGTGACGCCGCCGTTGAGCCCGTCCTGGAAGCCCGGGATGACGGTGGTGCCGTCGGCCTCGACCTCCTGGCAGTTCCAGCTGCCGGACGACCCCGGGACCAGCGTCGCGTTCGGGTCGGTGAACTGGAGGTACTCCGGGTGCGGCTGGTCCTCGCTGAGGACGTAGGCCACCGCCGGCGTCACCGGCGCGCTGACCCCGGACGTGCCGCTCGGGCCGGCGTCGGCTCCCGCCGGTGCGGCGGCGGTGAGCGTCCAGTCGTCGGGGTCCGCGTCGCCGCCCTGCACCGTCTTGGTGAGGGCCAGCCGGGTCTCGCACGTCAGGGTGTTGGTGAGGGTGAAGCTGTTGACCCCCGCCGCCAGCGTCTGCTGGTCAGGCAGCGCCTCGTCCGCCGCCGAGCCGTTCGCCTCGGTGAGCCGCGCGCTGTCCTGGGTGCACAGGGGGAGCCCGCTGAGGTCGGTGGTCTCGTCGATCTCGACGGTGTCGCCCTCGAGGAAGCCGGTCTGCCGCTGCTCCCAGGGCGCGAGGACGCCGTCGACGGTGCCGCTCGCGACGAGGATCGGCGGCTGCTCGCCGTCGGCGTACGTGGTGCCGTTGATCACCCACTCCTTGTGCAGCACCACGGACGCCAGCGGGGTCGGGGCGCGGTTGTAGACCACGCAGCTCACCGGATAGGTCGACGACGCCGGGACCGTGAAACCGGTCGTGCCCTCGTTCGTCACCGGCACCGAGGCCCCCGTGTCGACGCGCGAGCACACGGCGTTGCCGCCGTTCACCTGCTGCAGGGTGTAGCCGTCCTGCTGCGTCTCGGTGAGCGTGACCGGTCCGGCGGTGGTGCCGCCGCTGAAGGTCAGGGGGAAGTTGGCGGCGCCGGTGCCGTCCGCCGTGACGCGGGAGGCGGGGGCGTCGACGGCGACGTCGGCCGAGCCTGCGCCCGCGAAGGTCCACCCGCCCTGGGGCACCGCGCCGACCGTGCTCCCGACGGGCGCTCGCGAGGGGACGACCTGCTTGACGACGGTGATGGACCCCGCGCAGCTGCCGAGGGCGAGCTCGCGCAGCTGCTCGCCCGCCTCCGCGTAGTCGCTCGACTGGTAGTAGTCCGAGCCCAGCGTCGGGCCCGAGAGAGAGCGCAGGTTGAGCCCGCTGGCCGCGTTGCTGGCACCGTCCCCGACCCCGAACGCGACGACACGGGTGCCCTGGGCCTTGAGGGCGTTGGACGAGAAGATGCCGTTCTCCGTCTCGCGGAAGCGCGTGCGGTTCCCGGGGCCCTCGCCGTTGCCGTAGAACGTCGGGTTGCCGTCGGTGATGACGACGGCGACGTCGAACGGCGACGTGGAGAGGGCGACCTGGCCGATGCCGCGGTCCCAGTTGGTGCCGCCCGCGTTCCCGCCCGGCTTGGCGTAGCCGGTGATCGCTGCCCGGACCCTCGCCGCGCCTCCCGCCGTCGACACCGAGGTCGGTGCCAGCGTGTCCCCTGCCGTGGCGGGTGCCGAGGTCGCGAAGGTGAAGGTGCCGATCTGCGACGGCGTCCCGGTCAGCGCGTCGACGAAGCCGTTGGCGGCGGCCTTGAGGTCGACGAGCTGGGCGTCCGTGACCGAGTTGCTGAGGTCCAGCACGAGCCCGACCGTCAGGCCGCACTGCGCGGGCAGGACGGGGTTGTCCCGGGAGCTCTGCCAGATGCCGCCGGACGCCGCGTCGTTCGTGCCGCCGGTCCCGACCATGAAGTCGGCCGTGGAGCGGTAGGTCGTCCCGGCCCGCAGCTGGGCCGAGGTCTGGATCGCGTAGCCCCGCGCGGTGACGGGCGAGCCGGTGCCGAGGCTGGGGTTGGCGTAGAACCCCGGCGCCGTGCCGATCTGCCTGACGTAGAGCTGGCGGTCCCGGTTCCCACCACCCTGCTGCGTGCTCGGCACCGTGAACGAGCAGTCGCCGTCGGCGTCGGAGACGCAGGTGCCGAAGCCGGCGACCGGCGTCGTCGCGGCGGCGCTCGTGAAGAGCCCGAGCGTGACGCCCGCGAGGTTCCCGACGGCGGCGGCGCTCGTCCGGTCCCCGCCGACCTTCACCGTGATCACGGCGTCGTTGCCGGTCGCCGGCGGGACCGCGAGCGGCGCCACCGCGGCGGAGGCGCCGCTCGCCGGTACCGGCACGGCGACGGCGACCGGCACCATCGAGAGGGACGCCGCGAGCAGCATCGCCATCGATGCCGACAGCACCACGGAACGAGACCGTCCTCGCACGCGTCCCCCAGGTGTTTCGTGCCCGCCGGACCGCTTCCGGTGCCGCAGCCGCGCCCGGGTGCGCCGCTCCTGGCAGTGTGGGGGTTTCCCCGCGGCACTGCCACCGGTGGGCGATCAGGCCGGGACGCGCTCCCCGCCCGCCGCGCGGGCGCGCCGCACGGCGGCCTGGGCGAGGAACGCCTCCGCGATGCGCCGGCCGTCGCCGAGCACCCGCTCCGCGTGCTCGTCGAACGCGGCGAGCGCCGCGGCCGCCGCCTGCTCCTCGAGGCCCTGGGTCCAGCCCTGCACGAGCTCGCGCGTGGCCTCGGGCTGGAACTGCAGCCCCAGGCCGGAGCCGCTGCGGAACGCCTGGAACGGGTACAGCGCGGAGGACCCGAGCCACACGCCGTCGGCCGGCAGGTCGACGACCGCGTCGCGGTGGTGCGTCGCGACCGGGACGGTACGGTCCTCGACGGCCACGACGTGCGCGAGCACCGGGTCGTCGCAGGCGCCGCGGCGCCAGTAGACCTGGGTGGTGCCGTCCTCCTGCCCCGGCGGCGGGGAGACCTCGACGTGGCCCCCGCGCGCGACGGCGAGGAGCTGGGCGCCGAGCCCGGTGCCCAGCACGGGGACCCCCGCGGCCACGGCGTCGGCCACCAGGGTGCGCAACGGCGAGAGCCAGGGGTGCCCGACGACGTCGTGCACGGACGGTGTCCCGCCGAGCACGACCAGGGCGTCGCCGAGGTCGGCGAGCGAGGGGACCTCGTCGCCGTCGTGCAGGCGGACGACGACGGCGTGGTCGCCGAACGTCTCGGCGAAGGCACCGAGGGGGAAGCGCGGGTCGCTCTGCACGACTGTCACGGTCACGTCGGACTGGTTCACGGCGAGGAGATTACCGCCTGGGCCCGGGCGTGTGAATCCGCGCCCCGACGATAGGGTGACGCCATGTCCGAGACGCGTACGACGCCCGCCACCGGCACGCAGGTCACCGCACCGGACGGGTCACCGGCACCGCCGCGCCGCACCTACCTGCTCGTCGACGGCGAGAACATCGACGCCACGCTCGGCATGAGCGTCCTCAACCGCCGCCCGGCGCCCGAGGAGCGCCCGCGCTGGGACCGCATCGCGGACTTCGCGACCCGCCTCTGGGGCCAGCCCGTCACTCCCCTGTTCTTCCTCAACGCGACGTCGGGCCAGATGCCGATGCCGTTCGTGCAGGCGCTCCTCGCGATGGGCTACCGGCCGATCCCCGTCGCCGCGGAGGGCAACGAGAAGGTCGTCGACGTCGCGATCCAGCGCACCCTGGCCGCGATCGAGCCGCTCGACGGCGACGTCCTGCTCGCCAGCCACGACGGCGACTTCCTCCCCCAGATCGACTCCCTCGTCGGCGGCGACCGGCGCGTGGGCGTCGTGTGCTTCCGCGAGTTCGTCAACTCGCGGTTCGCCGAGCTCGCGAACCGGGGCCTGGAGTTCTTCGACCTGGAGAGCGACATCGGCGCCTTCCAGGTGCCGCTGCCGCGCGTGCGGATCATCCCGATCGGCGAGTTCGACCCGACCCTCTACCTGTAGCCGACGCCCGGCGCGCCGCCAGTCGACGTCCAGGAGGTTCCCAGGCTCGCGTCCCAGACTGGACGCATGTCCAACCCCGAGGCACGGCTCGTCGTCGTCGACGACGAGCCCAACATCCGTGAGCTCCTCTCGACCTCGCTCCGTTTCGCCGGCTTCGAGGTCTTCGCCGCGGCCGACGGCGCCAGCGCGACGTCCCTGATCGAGGACACCTCCCCGGACCTGGTCGTCATGGACGTGATGCTGCCCGACATGGACGGGTTCACCGTCACGCGACGCCTGCGGGAGAAGGGCCGGCACACCCCGGTCCTGTTCCTCACCGCGCGCGACGACACCCAGGACAAGATCGCGGGGCTCACCGTCGGCGGCGACGACTACGTCACCAAGCCGTTCAGCCTCGAAGAGGTCGTCGCCCGCATCCGCGCGGTGCTGCGCCGCACGCACGTCGAGCCCGTCGACGAGGCCGTCCTGCGCGTCGGCGACCTGGAGATGGACGAGGACTCCTACGAGGTGCGCCGCGCCGGCCAGCCCGTCGACCTCTCCCCGACCGAGTTCAAGCTGCTGCGCTACCTGATGCTCAACGCCGGCCGGGTCCTGTCCAAGTCGCAGATCCTCGACCACGTGTGGCAGTACGACTGGGGCGGCGACGCGAACATCGTCGAGTCCTACATCTCCTACCTGCGGCGCAAGATCGACTCGGTCACGGTCACGGCCGACGACGGCTCCGTCACGCCCGTGACCCCGCTCATCCAGACCAAGCGGGGCGTCGGCTACCTGCTGCGCAAGCCGGCGGGCGGCCAGGGCTGAAGATGTCCGTCGTGCTGGGGCGCGCCGTGCCCACGCGCTGGTCGTGGCTCGCCCGCCTGCCCCTGCGCACGCGGCTGGTCGCGATCATCACGCTGCTCCTCGCCGCCGGGCTGGGCGCCGCGGCGCTGCTGACCACCACCGTCGTCAGCGGCTACCTCGTCGACCAGGTGGACCGCCAGCTCGACTCGACGGCGAGCGTCGTCGCGAACGGCGCCGAGGGGGCCGGGACGAGCGCCGACGCCCAGGACGTGCTGCCGAGCGACTACTTCGTGCTGTACCGGCTCACGGACGGCCAGGTCGTCCCGGTCTACCGCGAGGAGACGGTCGCGCGGTACGGCGCGCCGCGCATCCCCTCCTACTCCTACCCGGAGCTCGAGGCGATGCACAACCAGCCGTTCACCGTCCCGGCCGTCGCTCCCCCGGGCACGACGCCGCCCGACCTCACCGAGTGGCGCGTCATGCCGCTGGTCAAGCGCAGCGCCGACGGCCAGTACCTCGGCAGCGCCTACGTCGCGCTCCCGCTGACGGGGATCCACCGGACGGTCAAGATCCTCGGCACCACCCTGGCGCTCAGCGGCCTGGCGATCGCCCTGCTGGGCGGCCTCGTGGCGCACCTGCTGGTCAAGCGCGAGCTGCGCCCGCTGCGCGAGATCGAGGTCACCGCGGCGGGCATCGCCGCCGGCGACCTCGCCCGCCGCGTGCGGCCCGCGCCCCCCAGCACGGAGGTGGGCTCGCTCGCCGAGTCGCTCAACGCGATGCTCACCCACATCGAGCAGGCCTTCGCGGCGTCCGAGGCGTCCGAGGCGCGCATGCGCCGCTTCGTCGCCGACGCCAGCCACGAGCTGCGCACCCCCGTCGCGACGATCCGCGGCTACGGCGAGCTGTACCGGATGGGTGCCCTGACCGAGCGGGACCAGCTCGACGACACCATGGCACGCATCGAGGACTCCGCCACGCGCATGGGCCGGCTCGTCGGCGACCTGCTCTCGCTCGCCCGCCTCGACGAGGGCCGCCCGGTGCGGTCGGAGCCCGTCGACGTGGTGCGCCTCGCGCGGGACGCCGCGCAGGACCTGCACGCCCTCGACCCCACCCGCGCGGTGCGGGTGATCACCCCGGGCGGGGACGCGTCGTCGGGCACGTCGTCGGGCACCTCGTCGGGCACGGAGCCCGTCCTCGTGACGGGCGACGAGGACCGGCTGCGCCAGGTGTTCGCGAACCTCATCGGCAACGTCGCGCGGCACACGCCGGCGGGGACGCCCGCGGAGATCCTCGTCGAGCCCGGGGTCGCGCCGGTCGGGGCGATGCCGGGCCAGGTGCCCGGCGCGGAGGCGGCGGACGCCGCGACCGGGACCGCGGTGCGGGTCTCGGTGCGCGACCACGGCCCCGGCGTCGCGCCCGAGCACGCGGCCCGCATCTTCGAACGGTTCTACCGCGCGGACTCCTCCCGCACCCGCGAGTCGGGCGGGTCGGGGCTCGGCATGGCGATCGTCGCCGCCATCGTCGGGGCCCACCACGGGCACGTCGAGGTCGCCGAGACGCCCGTGCACGGCCTGACCGTGCACGTGACCCTGCCCGCGGCCCGTTACGATTCGGGTTCGTCGCACCAGAGCACCGCGCCGCGGACGTAGGCTCGGGAACGACGGGACGCGCGTCACACCGGCCGCGTCGCCACAGGGAAAGTCACCGCGAAGAAGGCTGATTCATGGGCGTCGACACGTCGGACGCACCGCAGTGGTTCCTCTCGTCCTGGACGCGCAGCGTCCTCGACGCCGGGGCGACCGCGCCGGAGGACGAGATCCGCGACGCCGGGTGCCGGCTCCTGCGCTCGTGGACCGGCCCGGAGCGCCACTTCCACAACGTCAAGCACCTCGGTGACGTGCTGCGCCGCGTGGACGAGCTGTCCCAGGAGACCCACGACCCCGACCTCGTGCGCCTGGCCGCGTGGTACCACGGGGTCGTGTTCGACGCCGCGGACAAGGCCGCGTACGCGAACAAGGGCGGCGAGGACGCGTCGGCGAGCGCCGTGCGGGCCTTCGCCGAGCTGCACGAGCTGGGGGTGCCCGAGGCCTCCGCCCGCCGGGTCGCCGCCCTCGTCAACGCCCTCGTGCGGCACGCCCCCGACCCGGCCGACTTCGACTGCGCCGTGCTCTGCGACGCCGACCTGGCCGTGCTCGCCGCCGAGCCCCAGCGGTACAAGGCCTACCTGCAGGACGTGCGCGACGAGTACGCGCACATCCCGCGCGCCGACTACGTGCAGGCGCGCATCGCGATCCTCAGCAAGCTGCTCGGGCGCCCGAGCCTGTTCAGCAGCCCGCTCGGCGCCGCGTGGGAGGAGCCGGCCCGGCAGAACCTCGGCGCCGAGCTGCAGCGGCTGCGCAAGGAGGAGCGGACGCTGCACGCGCCCGCGGCGCACTGACGGCGCGGGCCGCGGCCGCCCACAGCCGGCCCGGACCGCACCCCGCCCCACAGGTGGCGCACACCGCTGCCCGACGGCGCGGCCGCGCCCCTAGCGTCCTTCCTGCCCCGAGAGCCGGGGCCGTCGCACGGAAGGACACCCCATGAGCACGTACGAGGTCGACAGCGCCCGCATCGCCCAGGCCGGGGGCGCGGTGAGCGGCTCCGTCGCCGCGATCCGCTCCGAGGTCGCCGCCATGATGCGTCACCTGCAGGACCTGCAGACGGTCTGGCGCGGCGGCGCCGCGACCGCGTTCGGCGGGGTGATGGCGCAGTGGCAGGCGACGCAGGTCCAGGTCGAGGCCTCGCTCGACGACATCACCGCCGCGCTCGCGAGCGCCGCCCAGACCTACGAGGACGCCGAGGCGCAGACCGCGCGGATGTTCTCCGCGCGGTAGCGGGCGGCCACCACGTGGCCGGGCGGCCGGGTCAGACGGCCATGGCCGCCCGGACCCCCGCCTCGGCCCTCTCGCCCCCGGCGCCGCTGCTCGCGACGCGTCCCGACTCGAGCACCACGTACCGGTCAGCGGCGCCGAGCGCGAACCCGACGTGCTGCTCGACCAGGAGCACGGAGAGGTCTCCCGCGTCGGTCAGCGCCACGATCGCGTCCTCGATCTCGGTGACCACCGAGGGCTGGATGCCCTCGGTGGGCTCGTCGAGGATCAGCAGCCGCGGGCCGGTGACCAGGGCGCGGGCGATCGCGAGCTGCTGGCGCTGGCCGCCCGAGAGCAGGCCGGCACGGCGCCCGAGCAGCCCGCGCAACGCCGGGAAGAGGTCGAGCGCCTCGTCCGTGCGTGCGGCCCCGTCGCGCCGCGTGTCCGCGACGAGCCGCAGGTTCTCCCGCGCGGTCAGGTCGCCGAACGCCTGCTGCCCCTGCGGGACGTACGCCAGCCCGGCGGCGACCCGGCGGAAGGTCGGCATCCGCGTGATGTCCTCGCCGTCGAGCAGGACCGCGCCACGGCGCGGGCGCAGCAGACCGACGACGGTGCGCAGCAGCGTCGTCTTGCCCGCGCCGTTGTGCCCGAGGACCGCCGCGACGCCGCCGGTCGGCACCGACACGTCCACCCCGTGCAGCACGCTCGACCGGTCGTACCCGGCGTGCACCCCCTGGACCTCGAGCATCACTCCTCCTCCGTCCCGCGCGACGCGCGTCGTCCGGCCCGGCGCGCTCCGCGGGTCGCGCCCGCCGCGCCGAGATACACCTCTTGCACGCGCGGGTCGGCCTGGACCTGCGCGTACGTCCCCTCCGAGAGCACCCTGCCCAGGTGCAGCACCGTCACCGAGCTGGCGAACGCGCGCAGGAACTCCATGTCGTGCTCGACGACCACGACGGTCCGCTGCGCCCCGACGGCCTGCAGGAGCCGGCCCGTCTGCTCGCGCTCCGCCTGGCTCATCCCGGCGACCGGCTCGTCGAGGAGCAGGAGCCTCGAGTCCTGGACGAGGAGCATGCCGATCTCGAGCCACTGCTTCTGACCGTGCGCGAGCACGCCCGCGAGGACGTCCCGCGCGGCGGTGAGGCCGATCGTCTCGAGCGCCTGCTCCACGACCTCCGGCACGGACCGGCGCCGGCGCAGCCGTTCGACGGGTCCGCGCCGGGCGCCGGCCGCGATGTCGAGGTTCTCGAGGACGCTGAGCTCCTCGAACACGCTCGCGGTCTGGAACGTGCGCCCGACGCCCGCGCGGGCGATCCGGTGCTCGCGCCGGCCGAGCAGCTCGGTCCGCCCGAACTGCACGGACCCGCTCGCCCGGGCGAGCCCGGTGATCGCGTCGACGATCGTGGTCTTGCCCGCTCCGTTGGGTCCGATGAGGAAGCGCAGGTCGCCCTGCGTGACCGTCAGGTCCACGCCGTCGACCGCGACGAACCCGTCGAACTCGACCCGCAGGCCGCGGACCTCCAGGTAGTCGTGGCGGAACCGTTCGTCGTCGGTGCCGAGGACCTCCTCGGCGGCGGACAGGTCGATCGTGGCGTCACCGGTCGTCATGGCGCGCTCCTTCCGTGGCGAGGGCGGGCTCGTGGGGCGCAGCGGTCTCGGCCGGTTCGGCAGGGTCGCCGGACGGCGCCCCGGGATCGTCGGACCGGTCGGGAGCGGCCGCGTCACCGGGGGCGTCGTCGGTCGCCGAACGCCGGCGGCGCCGGACGCGCAGCGACGCGAGACCGCCCGGGAGGAAGGCGACGACCACGATGAACAGCGCCCCCTGGAGGTAGATCCACCCGGAGGGGAAGCTCTCCGACAGGCTGGTCTGCGCCCAGCTGACCGCGACGGCCCCGAGCACCGGGCCGAGCAGGGTGGCCCGGCCGCCGATGGCGACGCCGACGAGGAAGCCGATCGACGGGACGACGCCGATGTCCGCCGGGGAGATGATGCCGACGATCGGCACGAACAGCGCCCCGCCGACCGCCGCCATGACGGCCGCCACCACGTACGCGACGACCTTCACGCGCGCCGGGTCGTAGCCGAGGAAGCGCACGCGGTTCTCCTGGTCGCGCACGGCGACCAGGAGCTGCCCGTACCGGGAGACCATGAGCTGGCGCGCGACGAGCACCATGACGAGCAGCGTCGCGGCGGCGACGTAGTAGAGCATCAGCTTGTTCGCGGGGTCGTTCAGGTCGTAGCCGAAGAACCCGCGGAAGCCGTTGAGCCCGTTGGTGCCGCCCGTCGTCTGCTGCTGGCCGACGAGGAGGATCGCGAACGCCGCGGCGAGCGCCTGCGACAGGATCGCGAAGTACGCCCCGCGCACGCGCCGCGTGAACACGGCGAGGCCGAGCACGGCCGAGACGAGGGCCGGGACCGCGACGATCAGCACGACCGTCAGCACGGGCGAGCGCAGCGGCTCCCACCACGCCGGCACCGTGCCGTCGCCGTAGAGCGACATGAAGTCGGGCACGCCGCCCGGCCCGGCGTCGGCGAGCTTGAGGTGCATCGCCATGAGGTAGCCGCCGATGCCGAAGTAGACGCCCTGGCCGAGCGTGAGCATCCCGCCGCGCCCCCATGCGAGCCCGATGCCGACCGCGACCATCGCGAGGCACAGGAACTTGGCGAGCAGGTCGAGCCGGAACACGGACAGGGTGGCGGGGGCGACGAGGAACAGGAGCACCGCCGCGACGGCGACGCCGGCGAGCAGGCGGGCACGCGGCGAGGCCGTGACCCGGCCGACCATCCCCTGGACGCCCGTGGCGCGGGCGGTCCGGGCGCTCATGCGAGGCTCCTCGTGCGGACCGAGACGAGCCCCTGCGGGCGCACCTGCAGGAACGCGACGACCACGACGAAGACCAGCACCTTGGCGATGCTCGCCGTCGTCGAGTACTCGAACGTCGCCTGCAGCAGGCCGAGGGCGAACGCCGCGACGACGGTGCCCTTGATCTGCCCGATGCCGCCGGCGACGACCACGAGGAACGCGTCGACGATGTAGCCGGTCCCGAGCGTCGGGCCGATCGAGCCCAGCAGCGTCAGGGCGACGCCCGCGACCCCGGCGACGCCCGAGCCGATGAAGAACGTGAGCCGGTCGGTGCGGCGCGAGGAGATGCCGCTGGACTCGGCGAGGTCGCGGTTCTGCACGACGGCGCGGATCCGGCGCCCGAGCGGGGTCAGGCGCAGCGTCATGGCCAGCGCCGCCACGCAGGCGAGCGCCAGCACGAGGATGAACACGCGGCTGCGGGGCACGTCGGCCCCCAGGATGCTGACCGCGCCGCCGAGCCAGGACGGCGCCCGGACGTCGACGTTCGGTGCGCCGAAGATGTCGCGCGCCGCCTGCTGCAGGACCAGCGCGACGCCCCAGGTCACCAGCAGCGTGTCGAGGGGCCTGCGGTACATGCGCGAGATCAGGGTCGTCTCGAGGACCAGGCCCATGAGGCCACCCACGAGGAATCCGACGACGAGGGAGACGAGGAGCGAGACACCCACGTTCGAGATGATGCCCTGGACGACGTAGGCGGTGTACGCCCCGGCCATCATGAACTCGCCGTGGGCCATGTTGATGACCCCCATCTGGCCGAACGTGAGCGACAGCCCGAGGGCTGCGAGCAGCAGGACCGAGCCGAGGCTGGCTCCTGCGAAGAGCTGGGAGAAGAGCACGTCCATCGGGTGCGCCTTTCGGGAGACGGGGACCTGCCTGCGGCACCGGGCCGCGCTCCCGCGCCGGGCGTTCGCCCGGCGCGGGAGGATGGGGTCAGGACAGGCCGTCGGCCCAGTCGTAGCCCTTGAGGAACGGGTCCGGGGCGATGGGGCCGTCGGAGCTCCACTCGGTGTGGATGAGGCCGTCGGCGCCGATCTTGCCGACCAGAGCGGTCTTGGCGACGTGGTGGTTCTCCCCGTCGACCGTGACGGTGCCCTCAGGGGCGTCGAACGAGACGCCGTCCGCCGCGGCCTGCACGTCCGGGACGGCGAACGACTTCGCCTTCTCGACCATGTTCTTCCACAGGTACAGCGACGTGTACGCCGCCTCCATCGGGTCGGACGTCACGCGGTCGTCGCCGTACTTCGCCTTGAAGTCCTTGACGAAGGTCGCGTTCTCAGGGCTGTCGATGGTCTGGTAGTAGTTCCAGGCCGTGAGCTGGCCCTCGACGTTGTCGACGCCGATGCCGCCGACCTCCTCCTCGGCGATCGACACCGAGAGCACGGGCATCGCGTCGGCCGTGAGGCCGGCGTTCTTGTACTCCTTGAAGAACGCCACGTTCGAGTCGCCGTTGAGCGTGTTGAAGACGGCGTCGGCGCCGGCGGCCTTGACCTTGTTGACGATGGTCGAGAAGTCCGTGTGGCCCAGCGGGGCGTACTCCTCGCCGACGACGGTCATGCCGTTCGCCTTCGCGTACGCGTTGATCTCCTTGTTCGCGGTGCGCGGGAAGACGTAGTCGGACCCGACGAGGAACAGGGTCTTGGCGCCCTGCTCCTTGAGGTAGTCGAGCGCCGGGACGATCTGCTGGTTGGTCGTCGCGCCGGTGTAGAAGATGTTCGGCGAGGCCTCCAGCCCCTCGTACTGCACGGGGTAGAACAGCAGGGCGTCGTCGCCCTCGAACACCGGGAGCATCGCCTTGCGCGACGCGGACGTCCAGCCGCCGAAGACCGCGGCGACGCAGTCGCTGGTGATGAGCTTCTGCGCCTTCTCCGCGAACACGGTGGGCTCGGAGGCACCGTCCTCGGAGACGATGTCGAGCTGCTTGCCGAGCACGCCGCCGTCGGCGTTGATCTCGTCCGCGGCCATCTGGAGGGAGTCGTGGACGGTCTGCTCGGAGATCGCCATCGTGCCGGAGAGGGAGTTGAGGAAGCCGATCTTCACCGAGTCGCCAGAGGTGTCGACGCAGCTGGTGCCGCCCGACGCCGAGGCGTCCGACGTGCCGGCGGCGTCGGTCTTGGCGCCGCAGGCGCTGAGGGCGAGGGCGAGGACGGCGATCGCCGCGGGCGCGATGCGCCGAGAGGTCTTGGGGTCCACCGAGGGCTCCTTCCGAGGAGCGTCGAGTACGTGTGACGGTGCGCGCGTGCTCTGCCGGAGCGGGTGGGCTCGTCGATGCAGCCGTGCCGCGCGGCCCGGTGGGGCCGCACGTCACGAACGGTAGGAAAGGTGTGTTTCGGCGACGGCGGTCGCCGGTGAACGCGGCGTCACGGTCCGCGCGCCAGCGTGAACGGCGCGTATCGGGCAGGGCACGGCGCGATAACGCCGCTTCGTGGCGTTATGCCCGGGATGTGAGAACGCGGCGCAGCGCCGCCGCCCACGACGCGAACGCCGGCCCGAGGTCCGTCGAGTGCGTGCTGCGGCCCAGCGCGCGCAGCACGGCGCCTTCCCCGGCGAGGTCGAGGCGCGTCGCGGACGGGCCGGCGGGAGGTCCTGCGGGTGCTGCCGGCGGCCGCGCACCGAGGACGAGCACGGAGTCGACGACGCGGGCGTCGGCGAGGACGCCCGGCGCGTCGCGGTGCTCGTCCAGGTCGAGCTCCTCGACCAGCAGCTCGCTCTCGCGGCCGTCGTCGGCCACGGAGACGACGGACGTCGCCGAGCGCAGCAGGCCGCCGCGCTGGCCGCTGCGCCCGAGGACCAGCGTCTCGCGCAGGCACGCCGCTCCCCCGGGCTCCAGCCGCACCCGGGTGCGGCGGGCGACGTCCGCGCCGTCGGACACGACGAACGGGAGCGCGTCCCACACGAGCAGGCCGCCCGCCTCGACGTGCACGTCCACGGTCCACGAGGCCGCCTTCCCGCGCCCGTGGTAGGCGACGGTGCCCGAGGTCTCGACCAGCTCGAGCTCCGTGCCCGCGCCCACGCGCACGTCGAGGTGCACGTGGTCCCCGCCGAGCAGCAGCGCCTGCGTCGCCACCAGCGCGACGCGCGCGCCGCGCTCGTCCAGGTCCAGCACGCGCGGGCTCAGGTGCCCGGGGCGCAGCACGCAGCGCACGCGCCCCGCCCCGCCGTCCCCCGCGCCCGGGGGCGCCGGCGGGCCGCCGGCGTGCACCTCGATCGTCGTCATGCGTCAGCCGCGCGCCGCGGTGCTCGGCGCCGGGTCCTGCGCGGCGTGCCCGTGCGGGGCGTCGCCGTCGCCGTGGGTGTGCAGCACGCCGCCGTCGGGGTGCTCCTCGTCGGCGTGGAAGTGCGGCGCCATCGGCCCGGGGTCCTGCGGGACGTGGGTCCCCGAGCGGTGCGTCGCGAGCATGGCGCGCACCCAGTCGCTGAGCGCGTCGACCGACGCGCGGTCGGTGCGCGACAGCGCGAGCACCGCGCGGCCCTCGCGCGCCGCGGTCGCGTCCGCGACCATCTGCGCGACGTCGACGCCGACGTGCGGCGCGAGGTCGGTCTTGTTGACGATCAGCAGGTCGGCGCGGGCGATGCCCGGGCCCCCCTTGCGCGCGACGTCGCCGCCGCCGGCCACGTCGAGCACGAAGAGCTGGGCGTCGACGAGCGCGGGCGAGAAGGTCGCGGTGAGGTTGTCGCCGCCGGACTCGACGAGCACGACGTCCAGCGGGGCGAAGTCCTGCTCGAGGTCCTCGACGGCGAGCAGGTTGGCGGTCACGTCGTCGCGGATCGCGGTGTGCGGGCACGCGCCCGTCTCGACCGCACGGATGCGCGCGGGGTCCAGGACGCCGGCGGCACGCAGCATGCGGGCGTCCTCGTCGGTGTAGATGTCGTTGGTGATGACGCCGATCTGCAGCTCGGCGGAGAGCTCGCGGCACACGGTGCCGATGAGCGAGCTCTTGCCGGTGCCGACCGGGCCGGCGACGCCGAGGCGCAGCGAGCGGGTCGGGGCGGGGGTGTCGGTCATGGGGTCCTCCGGTCGGTGGTGGGTCCGTGGTGGGTCGGTGGGGGGCTGGTCGGTGGGGGGCGGGCCGGGATCAGGCGCTGAACAGCCGCTCCGTGCGCGTCGCGTGCGCCTGCGCCCACGCCTCGACGAGCGGCGCGCCGCACGCGGGAAGGTCGCGCGCGACACGGATCCCGGCGACGTCGCGGGCGAGGGCGTCGATCGCGGGCTGGGCGTCGACCACCCATCCCGTGGCGACGGCCGGGTCGAGCGGCTCGAGCTTGAGGGTGGCGGAGGCGACCGTCTGGACGTCCTCGTAGGCGACCAGCCGGGCGGTCTGCAGCGCGGAGAGCCCCGCGCACGCGGCGGTCGCCCCGAGCACCACGGGCCGGGGCGGGTGGCCGCCGACGACGGCCGTCGCCGCGTCGAGGGCCGTCACCGCCGGGCTGTCGGCCCACAGGCGGCGCAGGAGGCGCAGGTACCCGCGGCCGAGACGCTGGGCGGTCTCGCGCAGCGCGGCGCTCGGCGTACGAGCGGCCCACGCGGCCCAGACCTCGACGAGCAGCCCCTCGGCGGTCCGCCCGGCCGGCCCGTCCGCCACCCCGTCCGCCGACCCGTCCGCCGAGAAGTCGAATTCGGCCCCGGATCCGCAGGATCCAGGGGCCGAATTCGACTTCTCGGCGGAGACGGGCCCCCCGTGCGCCCCGTGCGCCCCGTGCGCGGTGAGCGCCGAGAGGGCCGCGAGGCGCGCGACCACGGCCGTCGCCGCCTCGACGCGCACCACCGTGCGCAGCCGCGCGTCGATGTACCGGGGCACGTCGGCGGCCGCCGTCCCCGCGCGCAGCGCGGGCTCGAGACCGGCCGACTGCGTGTGCCCGCCCGTCGGGAGCCGCGCGTCCGCGAGCAGCGCGAACATCAGCTCCGCGCGCCCGTCGGCGTCCTCCCGCACCCCGTCCACGACCGGCCCGCTCAGAACATCGTGTAGAGCTGCGCGAGCGGGAGCCGCTGCGCCGGCGCCGGCTCGACGAGCTCGCCGTCGACGTGGATCGCGAAGCTCTCGGGGTCGATGTCGATGCGCGGCATCGCGTCGTTGAGCCGCATGTCGGCCTTGCCGACGCCGCGGGTGTCGGCGACGGCCGCGAGCGTGCGCTCGAGGCCGAGCCGCTCCGACAGCCCGTCGTCGAGCGCGGCCGGCGAGACGAACGTCGTCGACAGCTCCGGGGCGATCGCGTCGCCGAAGGCGGGCCGCATCAGCACCGGCTGCGGCGACGGGATCGACGCGTTCGGGTCGCCCAGGGCGCCCCAGGCGATCGCGCCGCCCTTGATCACCACGCTCGGCCGGATCCCGAAGAACCGCGGGTCCCACAGCACCAGGTCCGCCATCTTCCCGGGCTCGACGGAGCCCACGTGCGCGTCGATCCCGTGCGCGACGGCAGGGTTGATCGTGTACTTGGCGACGTAGCGCCGGGCCCGCAGGTTGTCTGCCGGCATCCCGCCGCCGAGGTCCCCGCGGCGCGCCTTCATCACGTGCGCGACCTGCCAGGTCCGGCAGATCACCTCTCCGATGCGCCCCATCGCCTGGGCGTCCGACGACGTGATCGACATCGCGCCCATGTCGTGCAGCACGTCCTCCGCCGCGATGGTCGTCGCCCGGATGCGCGACTCCGCGAACGCGAGGTCCTCGGGCACGGCGGGGTTGAGGTGGTGGCACACCATGAGCATGTCGAGGTGCTCGGCGACCGTGTTCACGGTGTGCGGGAGCGTCGGGTTCGTCGAGCCGGGAATGACGTTCGGGTGGCTCGCGACGGTGAGGATGTCGGGCGCGTGCCCGCCGCCCGCGCCCTCGGCGTGGAACGCGTGGATGGACCGGCCGCCGATCGCCGCGATCGTCGACTCGACGAACCCCGCCTCGTTCAGGCTGTCCGAGTGCAGCGCGACCTGCAGCCCCCAGTCCTGCGCGGCCCGCAGCGCGGCGTCGATCGCGGCGGGCGTGGAGCCCCAGTCCTCGTGCACCTTGAACCCGGCGGCGCCCGCGAGGGCCTGCTCGGCGAGCGCCTCGGCGCTGACGGTGTTGCCCTTCGCGAGCAGCAGCACGTTCACGGGCAGCCGGTCGAGCGCCCGGTGGATCGTGCCCAGGTGCCAGGCGCCGGGCGTCACGGTGGTCGCCTTGGAGCCCTCGCTGGGGCCCGTGCCGCCGCCGACGATCGTGGTCAGGCCGGTCGCCAGCGCCTCGTGCACCTGCGACGGCGAGATCAGGTGCACGTGCGAGTCGATGCCGCCGGCCGTGAGGATCTTGCCCTCGCCGGAGATCACGTCGGTGCCGGGACCGATCCGCAGGTCCGGGTGGACGCCGTCGGCCACGTCGGGGTTGCCGGCCCGCCCGAGCGCGACGATCCGTCCGTCCCGGATGCCGACGTCGGCCCGCACCACGCCCCACCAGTCGAGGACGACGGCGTTGGTCACCACCGTGTCCAGCGCACCCTCGGCGCGGGTCGTCGTGCCCTGGGCCATCGACTCGCGGATGGACTTGCCACCCCCGAAGACCGCCTCCTCGCCGCCGAAGGTGCGGTCCTCCGTGACCTCGATCCACAGGTCGGTGTCGCCGAGGCGCACCTGGTCGCCCGTCGTCGGGCCGTAGAGGGCGGCGTACCGCTCCCGGGAGATCTCAACCACGGCCGGCCCCCTCGTCGGCCGGCGTGACGGGCGGCACCGGCGCCCCGCCCTGCGGGCCGTCCGCGAGGTCCGCGGACGTCTTGCCGCGCTGGATGCCGGGCACGCGCCGTCGGCCGCGCAGGGCGACCGCGGCGACCTCGGCGGACGCGCCCGGCTCGAACCGGCGCGACGTCCCCGAGGGCACGTCGAGGCGGAACCCGTGCGCGGCCGCGCGGTCGAGCTCGAGCGCGCTGTTCGCGTCGGGCAGGTGCAGGTGCGAGCCGATCTGCACAGGCCGGTCGCCCGTGTTGGTCACCACGAGCGTCAGGCGCTCGTCGTCCGTCCGGTCGGCGTTGAGCTCGAGCATCTCGTGCTCCCGCCCGGGGGCGACCCGGATCGCTCCCGGGCCGCTCGTGGTCGTGCCGCTCATGCTCGTGCTCCTTGCCTCGCGGGTGCGGCGGACGTGCCCACCGTCGTCACGCGATGGGCTCGTGGATCGTGACGAGCTTGCGCCCGTCCGGGAAGGTGGCCTCGACCTGGACGTCCGGGATCATCTCTGCGACGCCCTCCATGACCTCGTCGCGGCGCAGGACGGCGCGGCCCTCGACCATGAGGTCCGCGACGCCGCGTCCCTCGCGTGCCCGCTCGAGCACCCAGGTGGTCAGGAGCGCGACGGCCTCGGGATGGTTGAGCAGGACGCCCCGCTCGCGGCGGTCACGGGCGACCATGCCCGCGACCGCGAGGAGCAGCTTCTCGGTGTCGCCGGGGGTGAGGTGCATGACGCGATCATGGACCGGCCATGTGTCGGGCGTGTTACCTCCGCCGGTGTGTCGTCCGATGCCCGGCCGGTCGGCCCGCGGGCCGGTCGACGGTCCGCTCGCACCTCCGCCGCCGAGCGCGCCATCGGTCGGCCAGGACGACCGATTCGACCCACCGACGACGCGTTCGGCCTCACCCCCCGCCGCCGAGCGCGTCATCGGTCGGCCGCCGCGCCGGTTCCGCCCGACGGATGGCGCGGTCGAGGCGACGACCGGCCGCCGACCCGCGCAGCACGCTCCTCGGTAGCCTGGCGGGGTGACCGTGCTGATCGACGACGCCCGCTGGCCCGGGCACGGGCGGCTGTGGGGGCACCTGGTGAGCGACGCCTCGCTCGTGGAGCTGCACGCGTTCGCGCGTGCGGCCGGGATCGGCGAGCGCGCGTTCGACCACGACCACTACGACTACCCGGGCGAGCACCACGCGCGCCTCGTCGCGCTCGGCGCCGTGCCGGTCGGGCGGCGCGAGCTGGTGCGCCGCCTCGCGGCCTCCGGCCTGCGGGTCCCCGGGCGCGACCGCACCCGACGGCGCTGAGGGCTCGCGACCGGTGGAGCGACGGCCCGAGCACAGGCCTGAGCACGGCCCGGGCACGAGGGAGGCCGCCGACCGGGCGTACCCGGTCGGCGGCCTCTGTGCGTGCGACGGGCGCGAGCCCGTCAGCGGAGGACGGCGTGGATCAGAAGTCCATGCCGCCCATGCCGCCGTCGCCACCGGCGGGAGCGGCACCGGCCGGCTCCGGCTTGTCTGCCACGACGGCCTCGGTCGTCAGGAACAGCGCCGCGATGGACGCCGCGTTCTGCAGCGCGGAGCGCGTGACCTTGACCGGGTCGTTGACGCCCGCGGCGAGCAGGTCCTCGTACACGCCGGTCGCGGCGTTCAGGCCGTGCCCCGGGGTGAGGTTGCGGACCTTCTCCGCCACGACGCCGCCCTCGAGGCCGGCGTTGATGGCGATCTGCTTGAGCGGCGCGTCGATGGCCAGGCGCACGATCTGCGCACCGGTCGCCTCGTCGCCCTCGAGCTCGAGCTTGGCGAAGGCAGCCTCGCCCGCCTGGATGAGCGCGACGCCACCACCGGCGACGATGCCCTCCTCGACAGCGGCCTTGGCGTTGCGCACGGCGTCCTCGATGCGGTGCTTGCGCTCCTTGAGCTCGACCTCCGTGGCCGCGCCCGCCTTGATGACGGCGACGCCGCCGGCGAGCTTCGCGAGGCGCTCCTGGAGCTTCTCGCGGTCGTAGTCGGAGTCCGACTTCTCGATCTCGCTGCGGATCTGGTTCACGCGGCCGCCGATGAGGTCGGCGTCGCCGGCACCCTCGACGATCGTGGTCTCGTCCTTGGTGACGACGACCTTGCGCGCCTGGCCGAGCAGGTCGAGCGTGGCGTTCTCCAGCTTGAGGCCGACGGTCTCGGAGATGACCTGGCCGCCCGTGAGGATCGCGATGTCCTGGAGCATGGCCTTGCGGCGGTCGCCGAAGCCCGGGGCCTTGACGGCGACGGACTTGAACGTGCCACGGATCTTGTTCAGCACGAGGGTGGCCAGGGCCTCGCCCTCGAC
The DNA here is from genome assembly GCF_003752595.1 of Cellulomonas sp. PhB143. Classification (GTDB taxonomy): domain Bacteria; phylum Actinomycetota; class Actinomycetes; order Actinomycetales; family Cellulomonadaceae; genus Paraoerskovia. The sequence continues at coordinate 441,785 of NZ_RKIJ01000009.1, forward strand.
GTCCTCGGCGATGATGAGCAGCGAGCGACCGGCCTTCATGACCTGGTCGAGCAGCGGCAGCAGGTCCTTGACGTTCGAGATCTTCGACTCGACGATCAGGACGTACGGGTCCTCGAGGACGGCCTCCTGGCGCTCCGGGTCCGTCTCGAAGTAGCGGGCGAGGAAGCCCTTGTCGAAGCGCATGCCCTCGGTGAGCTCGAGCTCGAGGCCGAAGGTGTTCGACTCCTCGACGGTGATGACGCCTTCCTTGCCCACCTTGTCGAGGGCCTCGGCGATGAGCTCGCCGATCGCGGGGTCGCCGGCGGAGATGGCGGCCGTGGCGGCGATCTCCTCCTTCGTCTCGATGTCCTTCGCCGCGATGAGCAGCTGCTCCGTGACGGCCTCGACGGCCTTCTCGATGCCGCGCTTGAGGGCGATGGGGTTCGAGCCGGCCGCGACGTTGCGCAGCCCCTCGCGCACGAGCGCCTGGGCGAGCACCGTGGCGGTCGTCGTGCCGTCACCGGCGACGTCGTCCGTCTTCTTGGCGACCTCCTTGACGAGCTCGGCGCCGATGCGCTCGTACGGGTCCTCGAGCTCGATCTCCTTGGCGATGCTCACACCGTCGTTCGTGATGGTGGGCGCACCCCACTTCTTGTCGAGGACGACGTTGCGGCCCTTGGGGCCGAGGGTGACCTTGACGGTGTCGGCGAGCTGGTTCAGCCCGCGCTCCATGCTCCGACGAGCGTGCTCGTCGAAGGCGATGATCTTTGCCATGGGGGTTCTGATCCTCCGCTGGTGGCCGGGGTCGGTCGGTAGGTGCCCGCGACGGACGACCCCGTCGGACGACGTTCACGTCACGTCGCCGCCCGGGGCCTCACCTGTCGACCGTGGTCGAACTGTCACTCTCACCTCGAGAGTGCTAACGCCATTATTGGCACTCGGCCCTGGCGAGTGCAAGCGCGTTCACCCCTGGCGTGGAGCGGCCTCGACGAGCCACCGGTTGCGCGTGCGCAGCAGCCTCGTCAGGTAGCCGGTGAGCACCGCCCGGTCGACCGCCCGCCCGAGCGCGCCGGCGGGCGAGGCGTAGCGCACGACGTCGGTCATGAGCGTCCCGCCGGCCGCGACCTCGAACCGGTGCTCGTGCCACCATCGGCGGAACGGCCCGGAGACCTGCTCGTCCACGAACCGCGCCGGGGCGTCGTGCTCGGTGATGCGCGACGTCATGGTGAACGGGACGCCGAAGTGGCGCGCGCGCCAGGTGACCGTGTCCCCGGGCCCCATCTCCCCCGAGGCCACGCCGGCGACGACCCGTTCGCCGGAGGCGCTCATCGACGCCGTGTGCGCGTCCACGGACAGGCTCAGCGCGAAGCACGCCTCGACGGGCGCGGGGACGCGGGTGGTCAGCACGATCGTGGGCACCTCGCGAGCCTAGGCGCCCGCGCCGCGGTCCCCTAGGATGCGCGGGTGACCCGGGCCACACCCCGGCCCGCCGCGGACGGCACGCGCGCGCGGCCGCCTGCCGTGCGAGACGTCCGCCCCGCCGCGAGTGCCGCCGTGGGCGCCGCGACGGCGCTGGCGCTCGCGCTCGGGGCGCTCGCCCCGCCACCGCCCGACGCCGCCGACGCCGCAGCCCGGACGTGGGCGAGCATCCCCCTGTACCAGGAGGGCGTCGCCGCCGGGCCCGGGGGGACGTTCGCCGTCGTGCCGGCGGGGTCGTCGCCCGCCTACCTCCCCGGGTCCCGGGTCCTCGCGGTCCCGTCGCCGGCCGTCGTCACCGGCCCGGGCGGCGCGGGGACGGCCCACGGCGCGGCCCCGGCATCCGTCGCGCGCACGGCCCCGGCGGGGGGCTCGGCCGCGCTGGCGGCGCGCTCGCGCGGGTGGGTCGCGGCGGGCGACCCGCCGGGCTCGGGGACCCGGTTCGCGGACCTCGGCCTGGACGCCCTGCTCGACCTGCGCACCCTCGCCGCGGACGACGGCGCGGTCGTCGCCGGCCCGTCCCCCTTCTGGCGGTACGTGTGGCCGCGTGACGCGGCCTTCGCCGCGGTCGCGCTCGCGCGCACGGGCCACCCGGACGACGCGGTGCGCGTCCTGTCCTTCCTGCAGTCCGTCCAGGGCGCCGACGGCACCTTCGAGGCGCGCTACCTCCCCGACGGCTCGGGCGTGCCCGACGACCGCCCCGGGCAGTCCGACGGCCCGGGATGGGCGATGTGGGCCGTCGGCGCGCTCCTCGCCCACCTGCACGACGACGCCCGCGACGCCGCCCTGGCGCGCCTGTCCGGGCTCGTGACCCGCTCCACGGACCGGCTGCTCGCGGAGGTCGACACCCCCGACGGGCTGCCGCGAGCGTCCAGCGACTACTGGGAGCTGCCGGCCGGGGAGCTGACGCTCGGCACGGCGGCGCCGATCCTCGCCGGGCTCGAGGCCTCGGCGCGGGTCGCGCACGTGCGCGCCGACCCGCGCGAGGCCGACGCCGCGACCGGCGCCGCACGCCTGCGCACCGCGGTCGAGGAGACGTTCGGTCCCGCCGGGTACCCGCGCACGGTCGGCGGCAGCGCCACAGGCACGCCCTCCGGCAGACCCTCCGGCACGGTCGCCCGCGACGCCGCGACGGCGTTCCTGCTGCCCCCGTTCCAGCCGGCGGCGCTGACGGGGGCCGAGCGGGCGTGGCGCTCCTCGGTCCCGGCGATGCTGCGCCCGGCCGGCGGCCTCGCGCCGGGCGGGTCGTGGCGCGCCGACGGCGTCTCCTGGACGCCGCAGACCGCGCTCTACGCGCTCGCCGCCGCGAGCACGGGCGACCAGGTCCAGGCGGAGCACTGGCTCGACTGGCTCGACGCCCACCGCACGGCCACCGGGGCGCTTCCCGAGAAGGTGCTCGCGGACGGCTCGCCCGCGGCGGTGGCGCCGCTCGCGTGGACGAGCGCGCTCGTGGTCCTCGCGCTGGCCGAGCTCGACGCCCGGCGCCCCGGTCAGGAGATGTCGTCCATGAGGATCACCGACACGGCGGCCCGGAGCGAGGGCACCTCGAGCGTCTCGTCGATCCCGAGCACCCGCGCGGCCTCCTCGGCCGCCGCCTTGTCGTCGTCCGTGCGGTACCAGACCGCCGACGCGTCCAGCGACCCGCCCTCGTAGTTCGCCGGGGTGACGTCGGTGAAACCGTCGTCCGTGAGCTTGTCCGCCGCCTCGTTCGCCAGGCCGCTGACCCCCGCGCCGTTGAGGACGCGCACCTCGACCGAGAGGTCGGCGTCCGTCGTCGGCGTCTCGCTGGGGGTCTCGGACGGCGTCGGGGACTCCTCGTCGTCTCCGGTCGGGCCGTCGGAGCCCTCGGTGGCGTCGCCCGAGGCGCTCGGCGCCGTGCTGGCCGTCGCCGCCGGGGCGGGCGCGCCGCCGTCGGACGACGGCGAGCTCCCGTCCAGCTTCGAGACCACCAGGACGGCCGCGACGGCGAGCACTGCGCAGATCGCCGCGACGAGCAGGAACGGCCACACCTTGGTCCAGGTCGAGCGGGGAGAGCGGTGGACCCCGACCGGAGAGCCCGCCGGTGCCGGCGCGTCGAACTCGTCGGACGGGTACGGGTAGCGGCTGGAGGTCACGGCGGAAGACTAGCGGTTGACGCCTGGCGGGCTAAACGTCCGAGCCGAGCCGACGCGCCGAGCGGGCCCGGTGGCGGGTCGAGCGCAGGCGCCGCAGCCGCTTGACCAGCATCGGCTCGTACGCGAGCGCAGCCTCGGTGTCGATGAGGGCGTTGAGCGTCTGGTAGTAGCGGGTGGCGCTCATGTCGAAGAGGTCGCGCACGGCCTCCTCCTTGGCCCCCGCGTACTTCCACCACTGGCGCTCGAAGTCGAGGATCTGCCGGCCGCGCTCGTCGAGGCCGACCGCCGCGGAGGCGTCACGCGTCCCGGTCGTCGCGCCCGCGGCTGCGCCGCTCGTGCCTGCCCCGCCCATGGTCCAACCTCCCCGTCGCCGCCAGGATACGTCGCGAATCACAGGCGTGTCATTCGCGCCGCCCCTAGGCTGACGGGCGTGGACCCGCACCCCCTCGACGAGCTCGTCGCCCCCGACTGGGCCGCCGCCCTCGCCCCCGCGGCGGGCGACCTGGCCCGCGCGGGCGCCGCCCTGCGCGCAGAGGTGGCGGCCGGGCGGCGCTACCTCCCGGCGCCCGACGACGTCCTGCGCGCCTTCTCCCGCCCCATGGACCGGGTGCGCGTCCTCGTCGTCGGCCAGGACCCCTACCCCACGCCCGGGCACCCCATGGGGCTCGCGTTCTCCGTCCAGCCGCACGTGCGCCCGGTGCCCCGGTCGCTGCGCAACGTCTTCGCGGAGCTGCACGACGACCTCGGCCACCCCGTCCCGGACCACGGCGACCTCACGGCGTGGGAGGACCAGGGCGTCCTGCTGCTCAACCGGGTGCTCACCGTGCGCGCGGGCGAGCCGGGCTCGCACCGCGGGATCGGCTGGGAGGCGTTCACCCAGGCGGCCATCGAGGCGCTCGTCGCCCGCGGCGGCCCGCTGGTCGCCGTGCTGTGGGGCCGCGACGCCGGGACGCTGCGCCCGATGCTCGGCGACACCCGCATCGTCGCGAGCGCCCACCCGAGCCCGCTCTCCGCCCGCCGGGGGTTCTTCGGCTCGCGCCCGTTCTCGCACGTGGACGCCCTCCTCGCCGAGCAGGGATCCGCGCCCGTCGACTGGCGGCTGCCCGCGCACGCGCTCCTGTGAGACGTGTCCCCGCGGGCCCGCCCGTGCGACGCCCGGCGGTGAGCGCACAATGGTTGCCGTGAGCACGAACGACGACGCACCCCGCTGGTCCTCCTACGTCGCCCTGGGCGACTCGTTCACGGAGGGGCTGTGGGACCCGTACCCCTCGGACCCGGACCACCAGCGCGGCTGGGCCGACCGCCTCGCGCGCACGCTCTCCGACCGGCGCGAGGCCGCGGGGCTCGAGCCCCTGCGGTACGCGAACACCGCGATCCGTGGCCGGACGCTGCGCCCGATCATCGTCGACCAGGTCCCGCGGGCGATCGAGATGCGTCCGGACCTGGTCAGCCTGATCGGTGGCGGCAACGACATCCTGCGGCCGCGGGCCGACATCGACCGGCTCGCGCGCAACCTCGAGCACGGCGTCGTCCGGCTGCGCGAGGCCGGGATCGACGTCCTGCTCGGCACCGGCTTCGACGCCAAGGGCGGCATGGTCGCGATGACCCGACCCCGCGCGGGCGTCTTCAACGCGCTGATCTGGTCGATGGCCCGGCGGCACGGCGCCTACGTCGTGGACCTGTGGGGCATGCGCGCCCTGGGCGACTGGCGCATGTGGTCCGACGACCGGATCCACCTCGTGCCGGAGGGCCACCGGCGGGTGCGCGACGCGGCGCTCGTGGGCCTCGGCCTCGCGCCGGAGGACCCGAACTGGGACGTGCCGCTCGACGCGCTGCCGCCCACGCCCGCGGTCGAGCGCGTCAAGGCCAACGCCGAGTGGGCACGCGTGCACCTCGCCCCCTGGGTCCGGCGCCGGGTCACCCACCGGTCCTCGGGCGACGCCCGCACGGAGAAGCAGGCCGCCCTGGGTCCCGTCCCGGCCGAGACGGACGAGGTCACCCCCGCCGACGTCGGCTGAGGCCCGGGCCCGCCGGCTCCGGGCGCGCGAGAGCCCGCGGTCCCCCAGCGACCGCGGGCTCTCGCGTCCCCTCAGCAGGTCGTGGCGGGGTACGCCACCTCCTGGCTGGTGCGGGCGCCGCCGGCGGACGGGGTCGCCGTCACCGTGACCGTGCCCGCGCCGACAGCCGTCGTGCGGGCCGAGAACGTCTGGGACGCGCTCTTGCCGGCCGCCACGGCGGAGTACGACTGCTTGCCGAACGGCGTGGAGATCGCCACGTCGAGCGGGTCGTCGCCGTCGTTCGTCGCGCGGACCGCCAGCCGGACCGTCCCGGCGACGCAGCGCGGCTGCGCGTCGACACGCACCTGGGGCGCCTGCTCCGTGGCCGCCACCAGCGCGCTCAGCGCGCTCGCCTGCGTCCGCCAGTCGAAGACGTTCGGGTGCTTGGCGGAGTCGCCCCCGGCCCAGCGCGTCCCGAGCCGGTCCCCGGAGGTGCGGTCCTTCGCCCAGACGGTGGCGGCCTGCGTGTCCACGAACGCCCGGTACCGCGTGGTCCCCGTCGTGTCGGCGAGGTCCCCGAAGTACCGCATGAACACGCCCTTGAACTGCTTGCCGTTGTCGTCGCACGACTGGTCGAGGGCGTCGCAGCTCTCGGTGAGCACGCCGTCCTTGACGAGAGCCGTCGAGCCCATGGCCGCGTCCGCGAGGCGCTCCGCGGTGCGCAGCGGCGCGGCGTCCCCGGTCGCCCGGTGCAGCTCCAGCCCGGCACCGATGGCCAGGCCCTGGTTGTAGCTCCACACCGTGCCGCCGTTGTTCGTGCAGTCCGCCGTGAGGCCGTCGTTGACCAGGCCCTGGTCGTTGATCAGGCCGCTCGCCGTGAGCCAGTCCCACCCGGTCTGGGACCGCTCGAGCCAGGTCGTGTCACCGCCGATGCGGTTGTGCAGCTCGGCCGTGAGCCGGACGTACAGGCCGTTGGTCACGGCGTTCTTGTACGTGCGCTCCGCGTCCCACCACACACCGCCGCCGCAGGTGCTGTCGTCCCAGTAGCCCTGCACGTAGTCGGCGATCGTGACCGCCATGTCCAGGTACTTCTTGTCGTGCGTGAGGTCGTACGCCGCGATCCACGTCAGGCCCCACCACTCCGAGTCGTCGATCGCGCGGCTGGTGAAGTTCCCCAGCAGCTCGTCGCCGGACAGCACGCCCGCGGGGAACGCGCCCTTGTCCTTCTCGAACGTGCTGTCCACCTGCGCGAGGTAGCTCCGGTCGCCCGTGCGCGCCATGTAGTCGATCACGGTGTTCGTCGCGACGGCGGAGTTCCACCAGCTCGAGGGCCACCACGCCTTGTCGGGGTCGTAGTCGCTCATGAGCGTGCGGGCGGCGCTCCCGGCGCGCTGCGCCGCCGGCGGGTCGGCGATCAGCGCGTCGACCAGCGGGGTGAGCACCTCGCGGGCGTGGTCGGAGACCTGGGCGGACGACGCCTTCGCGATCGTGCTCCGCACCAGCGCGAGGCTCTTCGCCGCCGCGGCCGCGTGCGCCCCGTCGACCTGCTCCTGCGCGGTGTCCACGAGGCCCTCGAGGACCTTGGCCGTCGCGAGCCCGACGTCGCCGCTGCGCTGCAGGGCGCCGACCTGCGACCGGATCTCGTCGAGCCCGGTGCTCGGCGGCAGCCACTGCGAGACGAGCAGCGTGAGCTCGTCGCGGGTGGCGTCGTCGAGCAGCGCCGCGACCATCGTGTCGGTCTGCGCCCGCAGCAGGCGGACCTGCTCGAGCACGCCCGCGGCGTCGTTCGCGTCCTCGGCCTTCTGGGCCTCGTCGACGATCGCGCCGAGCCGCTTCGCGGTGCTCGCTGGGATGCGGTGCGCGTCGAGCGCCGCCGCGATCGCGTCGGCGAGCTCGCTCACCCGGGGGGTGTGGGCGAGGAGCTCGACCTCCGCCAGCGTCGTCGTGCCTCCGGTCGAGGCGGTGACGTGCAGGCGGTACTGCCGGTAGACCCCGGGCTCCGCGACCGAGAAGGCCCGGGTCTCCTGGCGCGAGGCGAACGTCTCGCCGGTGCGCTCGTCGAGCGTCGTCCAGGTCTTCCCGTCGGCCGAGCCCTCCAGCGTCCACGCCGTCGGGTCCGCGCCGGACTTCTTCGCGGACGTGAGCGTGTACATCTGCGCCCGCGCCGAGGTGTCGGTGAGCTGGTAGGTCACCGACGGCGTGGCACCCGCGAACGCGACCTCGGTGTCCGACGTGTCGTCGAACAGACCGGCCCCGTCGGCGCCCTTCTCGTCGGTCGTGACCTTCCCGGACCGCGCCGCGTCGGCGAGCGGGTCGGGGGCCGCGTCGCCCTGGGTGATCGACGGCGGGGCGTCCTTCGCCCCGGTGCCCCACGCCGACGGCGTCGCGCCCATGTCGAACTCGATCGTCCCGCCGTCCGCGAGCTGGTCCTGCGTGAGGTAGGTGGCCGACTGCGCGACCCCGTTCACGCGCACGCCCTGCACGTAGATGTTCTTCGCGCTGTTCTTCGGCGCGTCGATCACCAGGTCCTTGCCGTTCTCCAGGTGGATCGTCGCGTGGGTGAAGAGCGGCGAGCCGATCGCGTAGGTCGGGCTGCCGACCTGCAGCGGGTAGAAGCCGAGCGAGCTGAACAGCCACCAGGCCGACATCTCACCGTTGTCCTCGTCGCCGGGGTACCCCTGGCCGATGTCGTTGCCCGTGAACGAGCGCGCCATCGCGGAGCGGACGATCTCCGCCGTCCGGGCCGGCTGCCCCACCGTGTCGTACATGTACGGGATGTGGTGCGATACCTGGTTGCTCAGGCCCCACTGGCCCTGCCGCACGGCCTTGGCCTCGCGCATCTCGTGGATCGGTCCGCCGTAGGAGCCCGGCTTGGACGCGGTCTCCGGCGTGGCGAAGAACTCGTCGAGCCTGGCGCCCAGCGCGTCCCTGCCGCCGGAGAGGTTCGCCAGGCCCTGCGGGTCCTGCACGGCGTGGAACGCGAAGTTCCAGCCGTCGGTCTCCGTGAACTCGTTGCCCCACACCTCGGGGTCGAAGTCGGCCGCGGACTGCGCCCACGAGCCGTCGTCCGTGCGACCGCGCAGGAAGCCGGTCTTGGGGTCGAACAGCGTCGTGTAGTTCTGGGCGCGGTTGAGGTAGTACGTGTAGTTGTCCGCGTACTCCTGGTGGCGCGGGTCGTCCGCGCCCGTCGTGTCGAGCAGCTTCTTCGACATCGTCGCGATGCCGTAGTCGTTGAGGTAGTCCTCCAGGGACCACGAGGCGCTCTCGTGCGTGGACGTCGGTGTGTAGCCGAGGAACGTCGCGCTCTGCAGACCCTTGCGGCCGACGCTCGCGCTGGGCGGCGCCGACGACGCGTTCTTCAGCGCGGCGTCGTACGCCGCCTGCACGTCGATCCCGGGGACGCCCTTGACATAGGCGTCGGCGAACGCGACGTCCGAGCTGGTGCCCGTCATGGAGTCCGCGTAGCCGGGCGAGGACCAGCGCGAGACCCAGCCGCCGTCCTTGCTCTGCTGGACGAACCCGTTCACCATCTCGCCCGCCTCGCTCGGGTAGAGCAGCGAGTACGCCGGCCAGGCCGTGCGGTAGGTGTCCCAGAAGCCGTTGTTGACGAAGACCTTGCCGTCCTCGACCGCGGCCCCCGTCGTCGTCGCCGTGGTGCCCTTCGGTGCCGGGTCCGCCGACGCCGAGGACTGCACCGCGTGCCGGTACACCGGGTCCTTCGCCGTGCCCGTGTTCTCGTAGCCGGAGTTCGGGTACAGGTTCAGGCGGTACAGGTTGGAGTACAGCGAGGTCAGGGTGTCGCGGCTCGCGCCGTCGACGTCGATCACGCCCAGCGCGTCGTCCCACTGCTGCTGCGCGCGCGCCTCGACCGTGCCGAACGTGTCGTCCGCCGAGATCTCGAGCCCGAGGTTGTGCTTCGCCTGGTCGACGCCGAGGAGCGACGTCGCCAGACGCAGGGTCACGACCTTGTCCTTCGACGTGTCGACCTTCAGGTAGCCGGTGACGTCGTCGCCCCCGCCGCCCGTGAGACGCCCGCCGCCCGTGACGGGCTGGTCGACCGTGCCGTAGACGAACATCCGCGTCATCCCCGCCGAGCTGCCCGGCGTCTGGACGTCGGTGTAGCCCGAGACCACGCCGTGCTCGGCGTCGAGGGTGAGGCCGCCGTCGTCGTTCATGTTGTCGAAGACGAGGTTCGACTCGTCTCCCGTGAACGTGAAGCGGAACATCGCCGCGTGGTCCGTCGGCGCGATCTCGGTCTTCATGCCGTTGTCGAACGTGACGCCGTAGTAGTGCGCGCGGGCGACCTCGTTGTCGTGGCTGAACGTCAGCGCGCGCGCCTCGCGACCGGCGTCGGGCGTGCCCGTCGCCGCCGAGGGCATGACCTGGAACGTCTGGCGGTCACCCATCCACGGGCTCGGCTCGTGGCTGATCGCGAACGCCTGGATGCTCGGGCGGTTCTGGTCGTCGTTGCCCTTCTGGTACTCGTACACCCACCGGTTGGTGCCGGCGTTCGTCACGGGCGTCCAGAAGTTGAAGCCGTGCGGCACCGCCGTCGCGGGGATCGTGTTGCCGCGCGAGAAGTCGCCGCTCGCGTTGGTGCCGCGCGTCGTGACCACGTAGTCCGAGGGGTGCTCGGCCGCGGGCTGCACGGGCTCGCCGGTGACGTCGACGTCGTCGACCCACCCGCTGAAGTCGGCGGGGCCGTCCGGGTCGTCGTAGCCCACGAGGATCCGGTCGATCGTCTTTCCCGCCGCGACGTCGCCGATCGTGGACCGCACCGAGTTCCACTGGTTCGTGTAGAGCGCCTTGCCCTCGCCCTGGCCCTGCGGGCTCAGGCCGGCGCCGTGCTCGTCCACGGCGGCCAGGTCGCTCAGGTACGTGCCGTCGGTGAATGCCAGGTCGATCGCGGCGTAGGTGCTCGCGTAGCCGAGGTCGCTCTCCGACGCCTCGGGGAAGATCTTGTACGACAGCTCGCTGTCCTTGCCGACGGGGACGTCGACGTCGAGCACCTTGTCGTAGGCGTAGCCGCGCCCGTCGCTCGTCTGGCTGCCGGCGTAGTGCAGCGCCGACGTCCCGGTCCACCCGGCGTCCGGCAGCGCGTCGTACGCGGTGCTCGGCCCGGAGCCGACCTCCGCGGTCATGTCGGAGGCGGCGAGGGGCTCGGTCGCGAGCCGCAGGTCCGCGAGCTGGGTGCCGTCGCTGCCGGCGTTGGAGGTGATGTCGAGGCGGTAGAAGCGGTACCCGCCCGGCTTCGCGACGGTGTACCCGCGCGTCTGCCCGCGGTCGGAGAAGGACTGGTTGTCCCGCGTGTCCAGCGTCGTCCAGCTCGTGCCGTCCGCGGAGCCCTGGAGCTTCCAGCCGCGCGGGTCGCGCTCCGGGGCGTCGCCCGCGGAGGTCAGCGCGTACGCCTTCACCGCGGTCTGACCGTCGAGCTCGTAGGTCAGCTGCGCGGTGCGCGCGCCGGCGAGCCACTTGGTGCCGGCGTCCCCGTCGACGAGCTTGTCCGCGGTCTCGTCCGGCGGGTTCTCCTTGCTGGCCGTGGCCTTCGCGACGTGGTTCGTGACGTCGCCGGGCAGGTCGACGGTGCCCGGCACCGCCCGGCGCACCGACGTCGCGGAGACGAGCGCGTCGATCGCGCCCGCGTCGTGCGTCCGGACCTGGAGCTGGGGCGTGCCCCCGCCGCTCGCCGGCCGGGAGAAGTCCACGGTGAGCGTCTGCGGCTTGGCGGAGAGCGTGACGTACCTGCCGCCGATGTCGGACGACCCGCTGTAGACGTTGAGGAAGACCTTCCCCTTGCCGGTGAGCGTGACCTCGGCGCGCAGCGGGACGCCGCGGGTCAGGTCCGGCATCGGGACCTGGATCCAGGTCTCGCCCGCGGCGCGCATCGTCCAGTGCTCGGCGGGGGCGCCGTCGGCCGTCGTGGCGTCCTCGACGGTGCCGGGCACGGAGCCCACACCGTTCTGGAACGGGCCCTCCCACGCCAGCTTGTCCGTCGCCGCTCCGAGCAGGTCGTCGCCCGTGGTCGTGCTCTCGCCGCGTTCGAGCACCGCGGTGCCGACGACGCCGTCGACCCGGGGTCCGCCCGGCCCCGCCTCGGGCGTGCTGGTCCACGCCGGCTGCGGGTCACCCGGCTCGAAGGACGTCGAGAAGTCCCCCGGGTCCGGTGCGGGTGCCGCGGTGGCGGGGAGGGTCCCGGCGGCCACGGCGGTGCCGCTGAGCAGCATCGTCAGGGCGACCGTGGCGGCGACGCCCCGCCCGCCGGGTCGCCGGCTGCGGGGTGGGGTGGATCGGTGAAGTGACATCGATGGCCTTCGAAGGATCGGGCAAGCACCTGTGCTCGCGTTCTTGACAGCGCTGTCAAGAGTGCAATATTCACTACGCTGGAGAAACAGTCAAACGGAGCCGCCTGTCGGGTTCGAACCGACGACCTTTCGCTTACAAGGCGAGTGCTCTACCAGCTGAGCTAAGGCGGCGCGGCGGGCGGTGCCCGCCGTCCCGTGGGTGCGGGACGGCGGACAGCCTACCGGGTGACGTGCGGGCCGGATCAGCCCTGGGCGGCCTTCACGGCGTCCTCGAGGGCGCCGTCCTTGCTCCAGTCGCCGTCCCACCGCTTGCCGTCGATCGTGATCGTCGGGGTGCCGAAGCCGCCCTGCGGGTTCTGCAGCTCGCTGTCGCCGCCGGCCAGGTCCGTCGCCGCGGAGACCCACGAGCCGAACGCGTCCACCGCGGAGCCGTCGCCGATCTTCTTCGCGACGTCCGCGGGGACCTTCGCGCTCTCGGCGATCTGCTGGATCTGCTCGTCGGTCAGCCCGGCCGTGCCCTCCTTCGGCTGGCTGGCGAACATCGCGTCGTTGAAGTCCGCCATCGCGTCGGGCGCCTGGTCGGCGACCAGCGCGGCCGCGGACGCCGCGCGCGTCGAGTACTTCGAGCCCTGCGACTGGGAGTCCAGGATCGAGATGGGGTGCAGGATCTCGGTGACGTCACCCGACTCGCGCAGGTCGTCGAGCGTCTGACCGTTCGCCTTCTCGAACTCCCCGCAGATGGGGCACATGTAGTCGAGGTAGACGGCGACGTCGACAGCGCCGTCGTTCGTCGTGCCGGCCGCGCCGCTCGTGCCGAGCGGGATCCCGCCGTCGTCGGACGCCGTGGCGGGCGCGTCCGCCCGGTCGATGGCCGGCTTGTCGCCCTCACGAAGGATGAACAGGACGATCGCGACGATGGCGACGAGAGCGACGACGAGCGCCGAGATCGTGATGATCCGCACGCGCTTGTCGCGCGCGGCCTGGACGTCGCGCAGCCGCTTCGCCTCCGCGATGGCGGCCTCGCGGCGCTGTGCCTTGCTCTGGTTCTGCTGGTTCATGGGTGGCTCTTCTCCGGTGCGTGGTGCGGGGTCGGTGGTCGGGCGCGTCAGGCGGCGACGACCGACGGCGGGCCCCTCCACGAGACGACCGTGGCGAACCCGGCGCGCGCGTGGCGGACGCCGGCCTCGCGCCCCCGGACGGGACGCGGCGCGATCCGCCCGCCGGCACGCTGCACGACGGGGCGCTGCGGCGGCGCGAGCAGCCCCAGCCGTCGCAGCACCGCCGACAGGGGCGCGCGGGCCAGGTCGCGCGAGCGTCGCGCGGACCGCCCCGCGGCCGCGCCGGCCGCGGCGAGCGCGAGCGCGGCGACGGCGTGCAGCAGCAGCACGGGCAGCGCGAGGGCGACGACCACGCGGGAGGCCGCGCCGACGCCCGCGCCGAGCGCGAGCGTGCCCTCCGGGCAGGCGGCCGACCCGTGGACCAGCGCAAGGTGCAGGCCGAGCCACGCCGGGACGCCGTCGACGGCCACGCACTGGTGGACGACGACGAACCCGCGCTCCGCGGCGACCGCGCACGTCGTGGCCGCGACCGAGAGCAGGGCGAGCACCCAGAGCACGACGAGGTGCGGCCGGGGCCGCGCGTCGGTCGGGGTGGCGATCACCGGGCCAGCGTAGCGGTGCGGCGCCCCCCGCCGGGTCCGGTGCCGGGCGTCAGAAGCTGGGCGGCCCGGCGAACGGCCACCAGTCGATCTCCGTCCCGGTGCCGACCAGGACCGCCGCGGCGAGCGCCGCCGCGAACGCGACCACGATCGCCACGGTGCGCCCGCCCCACCCCGGGGCGACCGTGTCGAGCGCGAGCCGTGCCCCGTACCGCGTGGTCCAGGACATCGGCCCGAACCACCCGAAGAGGACGGTCAGCCCGACCGCCACGCACATCACGACGGTGAAGACCCACTCCTCGTTGGCGCCCCCGACCGCGCGCGCCTCGACCGCAGGGTCCGGGGCGAGCACGAGCCGCCCGGGGGCGAGCAGCCACCAGCCGCCGACGACGACCAGCAGGCCGGCGCACGCCCCGACGAGCAGCCCGGGCAGCGCACCGAGGACCGCCCGCACGAGCAGCACCGGCGACAGGGCCCCCACGCGCCACCCGTCCCACCGCGAGACCCCGCGGGACTCGCGGCGCCCGTGCAGCGACTCCGCCATGACCCCGAACCAGCGCGAGAGGAGCACCAGGGCGGCGAGCACGGCGACCGCGACCGCGGGCTCCGCGCCGCCGTACAGCGTGATCGCGAGGCCGAGTCCGAGCAGCGGCCACGGCCGCCGCGGCGGCCAGCGGCGCTGGTAGGTCTCCGGCCCGCCCTCGGCTCCGGCCTCCGTGCCGGGCGGGGCGGGCGGCCCCTCGCCCGGCACCGGGGGCGCAGCCGCGGCCGGGTCCTCGGGGAACCCGCCCACCGGGACCGCCACGGTCGAGCCGTCGGAGGCCACGACCTGCGTCAGCGCCGCCCCCGCGGCGACCGCGGCCGTCGCCGCGCCGACCGTGCCCGGCGAGACGGCGTCGTCCTCGACCCGCGGGTCACCCTCCTCGGCGGCCGTGCGCAGGGCGCGCACCACCTGCTCGGGGCCGAGCCGGCGCCGCGGGTCCGGGTTGAGCGCCGCGGACAGCGCCCCGTAGGTGCGGGCTCCGAGGCCCGCGAGGTCGGCGTCCCCCGAGCGCGCGCGCGCCAGGACGGCGTCCACCGGGCGGATCCCGAACGGCGGGCGGCCCGTGGCGGAGTACGCGAGCATCGCGGCCCAGCCCCACCAGTCGGACCCGGGCCCGGGCGCCGCACCCGAGAGCAGCTCGGGGGCGAGGTAGCCGGGCGTCCCCATGACGAGGCCCGACGACGTCATGCGCGCGTCCTCGAGGCCGTGGGCGATCCCGAAGTCGATGAGGACGGGGCCGTCGTCGGTGACCAGCACGTTGCTGGGCTTCATGTCGCGGTGCACGACGCCCGCCGAGTGCACGGCGTGCAGCGCCTCGGCGAGCTGCTCGGCCAGGGCGAGCAGGTCGTCGGGGTCGAGCGGGCCGCCCTCGGCGATCTCGTCCTCCAGGCTCACGCCGTCGACCAGGTCGGTGACGATGAACGCGTCCGCACCCTCGAGCTCGACGTCGAGGATCGCCGCCACCGCGGGGTGGTCGAGGCGCTGCAGCGCGACGGCCTCGCGCCGCAGGCGCTCGCGCCCGAGCGCCGTCGTGTCCGAGTCGACGTGCGCGTGCAGCAGCTTGAGCGCGCACGCGTGCCCCCCGCCGTCGCGGGCCGCGTAGACCGTGCCCATCGCACCGGAGCCGAGCCGCGAGACGATCGTGTACCCGCCGACGTCCGTGCCCGGGGGCAGGCCCGTGCCGACGCGCGCGCCCGGCGGCCCGCCGGCCGCGGCGGGCGACCCGCCGGAGCCGTCGTCCCGGGCGCCGCCGGGGGCCGCGACCTGCGCCGTCGGGTCCGCCGGGGCGTCGGACGAGGTCCCGTGCGACCCGCTGCTGGCGCTTCCCATGGCGACACGGTAGCGACGCGGGGGCCGGGGTGCACCACTGCCGGGGCGGGCGTGGCGCGGTACATTGGGGCCGGCCGGCCGACCGTCGGTCCAGCAGGAGGAGGACCCTTGCCGAAGGACGGATACGACCTGGTCGTGGTGGCCAACCGGCTTCCCGTCGACATCTCGAAGGACGACGACGGCGAGATCAGCTGGAAGCGGTCGCCAGGCGGCCTCGTGACCGCGCTCGAGCCGGTCATGCAGAAGGCCGACGGCGCCTGGGTGGGCTGGTCCGGAGGGCCGGGCCTCGAGGTCGACCCGTTCGACGCGGACGAGATGCGCCTGGTGCCCGTCACGCTCTCGGCCGAGGAGATCGAGAAGTACTACGAGGGCTTCTCCAACGACACGCTCTGGCCGCTGTACCACGACGTCATCGCCCCTCCCGCGTACCACCGGCAGTGGTGGGACGCGTACCGGCGGGTGAACCAGCGGTTCGCGGACGCCGCGGCGGCGCAGGCCGCCGAGGGCGCCATCGTGTGGGTCCACGACTACCAGCTCCAGCTCGTCCCGAAGATGCTGCGAGACCAGCGCCCCGACCTGCGGATCGGGTTCTTCGACCACATCCCGTTCCCGCCGCTCGAGCTCTTCCAGCAGCTGCCCTGGCGCCGGTCCGTCATCGACGGGCTCCTCGGCGCGGACCTGGTCGGCTTCCAGCGGGCCGGCGACGCCTCGAACTTCATCCGTGCGGTGCGGCGGCTGACCGACCACACCACCCGCGGTCCGATCATCACCATGCCGGACCCGAACGGGAAGCCCGGGCGCCACGTGCGCGCCGCGGCGTTCCCGATCTCCATCGACTCGGCGCACTTCGACGAGCTCGCCCGCACCCCCGACGTGCAGGCCCGCTCCCAGCAGATCCGCGACGACCTCGGCAACCCCGAGGTCATCATGCTGGGCGTCGACCGCCTCGACTACACCAAGGGCATCCGCCACCGGATCAAGGCGTACGGCGAGATCCTCGCGGACGGCCGCCTCGACGTCGAGCACGCGACCCTCATCCAGGTCGCGAGCCCGAGCCGGGAGAACGTGGGCGCCTACCAGGAGCTGCGCGAGCACGTCGAGGGCCTGGCGGGGCGCATCAACGGCGAGTACGGCGAGATCGGCCACTCCGCGATCCACTACATGCACCACTCCTACCCGCCGGAGGAGATGGCCGCGCTGTACCTCGCGGCCGACGTCATGCTCGTGACCTCCCTGCGCGACGGCATGAACCTCGTCGCCAAGGAGTACGTCGCCGCCCGCTCCGACGACCGCGGCGTCCTGGTGCTCTCGGAGTTCACGGGCGCTGCCGACGAGCTCTCGAGCGGAGCGCTCCTGGTGAACCCGCACGACATCGACGGGATGAAGGACGCGATCGTCGCCGCGGCGCAGATGGACCGGCGTGAGCAGCGCCGGCGCATGCGCAAGCTCCGGCGGCGGGTGCTCAACGACGACGTCTCCAAGTGGTCCGACTCGTTCCTGGGCGTGCTCACCGCGATGCCGTCCCGCACCGACCACGTCTGAGGAGGGCCATGCACGAGGCAGCACCCGAGCCCGCCGGGCAGGCAGCACCCGAGCCCGCCGGGCAGGCAGCACCCGACCCCGCCCTGCAGGACGCCCTCGTCGCCCTGCAGGACGCCCTCGTCGCCCTCGCGGCACGTCGGCCGGTGCTCGTCGCGCTGGACTTCGACGGCACGCTCGCCCCGCTGGTCGACGACCCGACGACGTCCCGGATGCTGCCCGGCTCCCGGGCCGCGCTCGACCGCCTCGCGCAGGCGTTCCCGGGCGTCCGGACCGCGCTGGTCTCGGGGCGCGACCTCACGCAGCTCGCCGAGCTGGCCGATCCCCCGCCCGGCACGCTCCTGGTCGGCAGCCACGGCGCCGAGACCGGCGAGGTCGCGCCCGACGGCGTCCGGGCCGTGCCCGTCGAGCTCGACGACGAGCGCCGCCGTCGGCACACGGACCTCGTCTCCGGGTTCCAGGCCGCGGCGCAGGGACGGCACGGGGTGTGGGTCGAGACCAAGCCGACGGCCGCCGTCCTGCACACCCGCCTGGCGGGCGAGGAGGACACCCACGCGGCCCAGGGGGCCGCACAGGACGTCGTCGAGCGCCTCGGCCTGCGCGCGATGCACGGCAAGGACGTCATCGAGGTCGCCGTCGTCGAGACGTCCAAGGGTGCCGCGCTCGAGCGGCTCCGGGAGCGCCTGGCGCAGGACGACGACGTCGCACCGGACCGCGTGGCCGTCCTCTACGCGGGCGACGACACCACCGACGAGCGCGCGTTCGAGGTGCTCGGCGAGGCGGACGTCACCGTGAAGGTCGGCCAGGGCGCGACGGCGGCCCGGTACCGGGTCGCGACACCGTGGGCGTTCGAGGTCCTGCTCGGTCGCCTGGCGGACGCGGTGGACGCCGCCGCGGCGGCGCAGGAGTAGGATCAGCGCCACGAGGCGGGTCGATGGTCCGCCCCGGTGTCATCGCGGACACGCAAGCACACGCTGATGTGGATGCACAGGCACACCACCACAACGGATCGTCCGGCACGTACCTGCCGGTGGAGGGATGTACCAGTCATGGCTACCGTCACCTACGACCACGCGACGCGGCTCTACCCCGGGACCGAGCGTCCTGCAGTGGACCAGCTCGACCTGCACATCGAGGACGGCGAGTTCCTCGTCCTCGTCGGCCCCTCGGGCTGCGGCAAGTCCACCTCGCTCCGCATGCTCGCGGGCCTCGAGGACGTCAACGCCGGCAGCATCTACATCGGTGACCGCGACGTCACCGACGTGCAGCCGAAGGACCGCGACATCGCGATGGTCTTCCAGAACTACGCGCTGTACCCGCACATGTCGGTCGCCGACAACATGGGCTTCGCGCTGAAGATCGCCGGCACGCCCAAGCAGGAGATCCGCAAGCGCGTCGAGGAGGCCGCGGCCATCCTCGACCTCACGGAGTACCTCGACCGCAAGCCGAAGGCGCTCTCCGGCGGTCAGCGTCAGCGCGTGGCCATGGGCCGCGCGATCGTGCGCCAGCCGCAGGTGTTCCTCATGGACGAGCCGCTGTCGAACCTCGACGCCAAGCTGCGCGTCCAGACCCGCACGCAGATCGCGTCGCTGCAGCGCCGCCTCGGCGTCACCACGGTCTACGTCACGCACGACCAGACCGAGGCCCTGACCATGGGCGACCGCATCGCGGTCCTCAAGGACGGGATCCTGCAGCAGGTCGGGACGCCGCGCGACATGTACGACACCCCCGCGAACGTCTTCGTCGCCGGGTTCATCGGCTCGCCCGCGATGAACCTCGCCACGTTCGACGTCACGGACGGCTACGCGAAGGTCGGCGCGGCGCAGGTGCGCATCGACCCCGCGGTCCTCGCGAAGCTCACGCCGGAGGACAAGAACCAGATCGTGCTGGGCTTCCGCCCCGAGGCGCTCGACCAGGCCGAGGCCGACGCGCCCGGCGCGTTCCCGGTCGAGGTCAACATCGTCGAGGAGCTCGGCTCGGACGCGTTCGTCTACGGCAGCCTCACCGGTCCCGCCGCCCAGGACGCGCAGCTGACGTCCGGTGCCGGCGAGGGTCAGGTCATCGTGCGCGTCAACCCGCGCACCGTGCCGGGCAAGGGCTCGACCATCTGGGTCACCATCCGCGAGGGCAGCCAGCACGTGTTCTCCAAGTCGACGGGCGAGCGCCTCTCCTGACGACCGCACCACCACGCACGCCGATCGGGGCGGGTCCGGCTCTGCCGGGCCCGCCCCGTTCGTTATCCTTCCCGGGGGCGGTGGACGCACCGACCGCGACGAAAGGCACCACAGTGCAGAACCTGCAGAAGCTGCAGATCACCGCGTCGGCACCGGACCCGGCCATCCTCGACCTGCCCTGGAGCATCCCGCTGGCCGAGTGGCCCGACGAGGTGCTGGCGGCACTGCCCCGCGGCATCTCGCGGCACATCGTGCGCTTCGTCCGCCTCTCGGGCCGCGTCATCGCGATCAAGGAGATCGGCGAGTCCGTCGCGTACCGGGAGTTCGAGCTGCTGCGCCAGCTGCGCAAGCTCGAGGTGCCGAGCGTCGTCCCCGTCGGGGTCATCACCGGCCGCCAGGACGCCCACGGCGAGCGGCTCGAGGCCGTGCTCGTCACCGAGCACCTGCAGTTCTCGTTGCCGTACCGCGCCCTGTACAGCCAGTCGCTGCAGCCCACCACCGCGACCCGCCTCATCGACGCGCTGGCGGTGCTGATGGTCCGGCTGCACCTGGTCGGCTTCTACTGGGGCGACGTGTCGCTGTCCAACACCCTCTTCCGCCGCGACGCGGAGACGTTCGCGGCGTACCTGGTCGACGCCGAGACGGGCGACCTGCACCGCACGCTGACGCCCGGGCAGCGGGCATACGACCTCGACCTCGCGCGGACCAACATCATCGGCGAGCTCATGGACCTCGCGGCGGGCGAGCTGCTCGACGAGGAGGTCGACGAGGTCGCGATCGGCGACCGCCTCGTGGAGCGCTACCAGGAGCTGTGGAACACGCTCACCGACGAGGAGTCCTTCGCGAGCGGCGACCGCTGGCGCGTGGCGGCCCGCATCGAGCGGCTCAACGAGCTGGGGTTCGACGTCGGCGAGCTGGACATCACGACGGACATCGACGGCACCTCCGTGCGCATCCAGCCGAAGGTGGTCGACGCGGGGCACCACTCCCGCCGCCTGCTGCGCCTGACCGGCCTGGACGTCCAGGAGAACCAGGCCCGCCGGCTGCTCAACGACCTCGACTCCTACCGCGCCGCGACGGACCGGCAGAACGACGACGAGGAGTTCGTCGCGCACGACTGGCTGCGCGAGGTGTACGAGCACACCATCCAGTCCGTGCCGCGGACGATGCGGCGCAAGCTCGAGGCCGCCCAGCTGTTCCACGAGATCCTCGACCACCGCTGGTTCATCTCCGAGCAGGCCGGGCACGACGTCCCGATGGCCGAGGCGGTCGCCTCGTACGTCGAGCACGTGCTGCAGCACCGCCCCGACGAGAAGTCGCTGCTGGGGCTCGCCCCCGGGGAGAAGGACCCCGAGGACGTGGAGTAGCGCGCCGGCGCGGGCCGGTGCGGCTCAGCCCTCGGCGGCCTCGCGCCGCAGGCGAGCCACCTCGTACAGCGAGATGCCCGTGGCCGTGGCCGCGTTCAGCGACTCGGTCTGGCTGCTGATCGGGATCGACGCGATCGCGTCGCACGCCGAGCGCACGAGCCGGCTGAGCCCCTTGCCCTCGGAGCCGGCCACGAGCACGACCGGGTCGTTCGCGAAGGGCAGGCCCGAGATCTCGACGTCGCCCCCGGCGTCGAGCCCGACGACGAAGCACCCGGCCTGCTTGAGGTCCTCGAGCGCCCGCACGAGGTTCTTCACGCGGGCGACCGGGACGCGCGCGGCGGCACCGGCGGAGACCTTCCACACCGACGCCGTGACCCCGGCGGCGCGCCGCTCGGGCACGACGACCCCGTGCGCGCCGAACGCGCCGGCCGAGCGGAGCGTGGCCCCGACGTTGCGGGGGTCGGTGACGCCGTCGAGCGCCACGATCAGCGGCGGGCGGCCGCTCGCGGCGGCGAGGTCGAGCAGGTCGTCGACGTCCTTGTACTCGTACGGCGGCACGTGCAGGGCCACGCCCTGGTGCACCGAGCCGTCGGTCAGCCGGTCGAGGTCCGTGCGGGACGCCTCGCGCAGGTCGTAGCCGCGGCCCATGGCGATCTCGAGGATCTCCTTGGTCCGGTCGTCGCTCTCCAGCCGGCTCGAGACGAAGACGGTCTCGACCGGCGTCTCGGCGCGCAGGGCCTCGAGGACGGCGTTGCGCCCCGCGACGAACTCCTGGGCCGTGCCCTGCGAGCCGGCGCGGTCGCGCGCCTTGGCGTCCTTGCCGCCGCGCGGCCCGGACCGGGCGCCCGACGACGTCGCTGCCTTCTTCTCGGCCTCCACCTTGCGCTGGTGGGCCGGGTGGTAGGTGCGGTCCTCGGCCTTCGGGGTCGGGCCCTTGCCCTCGAGCGAGCGGCGGTTCTTGCCGCCGGTGCCCGCGGTCGTCGCCTTCTTCGTGGTCCGTCGCGTCGCTCCGCGACGCTGGGAGTTGCCTGCCATGGTGGTGACCGTCCTCGGTGGTGGTGTGCGTGGGAGCCCCAGGGGCTCATCGGTGCCGGTGCGTCCGGCGCGGCGGGCCCGCGGCCCGCATCAGGTCTCGGTGCGGCGCTCCGCGAGCGACCAGCGGACGCCGCCCGCCGAGTCCTGCACGACGATCCCCGCGGCGGCGAGCCGGTCGCGGATCGCGTCGGAGGTGGCGAAGTCCCTGGCGCCGCGCGCCTCGACCCGGGCCTGCAGCTCGGCCTCGACCAGCGCGGCGAGCGCGACGGCGGCCGTCGAGTCGCCGCCCTCCGTCCAGCGCGGGTGGCGCGGGTCGAGCCCGAGCACGTCGAGCATCGCCCGCAGCGCCACCAGGTGGTGCCGGGCGACGGCGTCGGCGGCCCGTGAGCCGTCCGCGAGCGCGGAGTTCCCGGCGCGCAGGTGCTCGTGCACCACCGCGAGCGCGGCAGGCACGTTGAGGTCGTCGTCCATCGCCGCGGCGAAGCCCGTCGGCAGCTCGGCGCCGCGCACCTCGTCGCGCGGGACGTCGCCCACGCGCTCCGACGCGCGGTCGACGAAGCCGGCGAGGCGGTCCCAGGTCGCCTCGGCCTCGGCCACCGTGTCGCCGGACCACTCGAGCATCGAGCGGTACTGCACGCTGACGATCGCGTAGCGCAGGACGACCGGCCGCGTCTTCGCGAGCAGCTCGCTCGCGAGGAGCCCGTTGCCGAGGGACTTGCTCATCTTCACGCCGGACTGCGTGATCCACGCGCTGTGCAGCCAGTACCGCGCGAACGGGTCCCCGGCCGCGTGCGACTGGGCGCGCTCGTTCTCGTGGTGCGGGAAGCGCAGGTCGAGGCCGCCGCCGTGGATGTCGAACTCGCTCCCGAGGTAGCGGGTCGCCATCGCCGAGCACTCGAGGTGCCAGCCGGGCCGCCCGCGGCCGAACGGGGCGTCCCACGACGCCGTCGCGGGCTCGTCCGGCTTGGCGCCCTTCCAGAGCGCGAAGTCCCGCGGGTCACGCTTGGTGCCCACTGGCGCCTCGTCCTCGGGGGCGGGCGTGAGGTCGTCGAGGCGCTGGTTGGTCAGTGCGCCGTAGTCGGGCAAGGAGCGCACGTCGAACCAGACGTCGCCGTCGCCGGTCGCATAGGCGTTCCCGGACGCGAGCAGCGTCTCGACGAGGGCGATCATCTCGATGACGTGCGCCGTGGCGTGCGGCTCGTAGGTCGGGCGGCGGACGCCGAGGGCGTCGTAGGCGGCCGTGAACTCCTGCTCGTGCCGCGCCGCCCAGGCCCACCACGGCACGCCGGCCTCGGCGGCGCGCGCGAAGATCTTGTCGTTGATGTCGGTGACGTTGCGGATCGTGGTGACGGCGCACCCGCTGCGCTCGAGCCAGCGACCGAGCACGTCGAAGGCGACCGCCGGGCGCAGGTGCCCGATGTGGGGAGGCGCCTGGACCGTCGCCCCGCAGTAGTAGATGCCGACCTCGCCCGGGGTCCGGGGCACGAAGTCGCGCAGCTGCCGCGCGGCGGTGTCGAAGAGGCGAAGGGTCACACCCGCCAGGCTACCGGGCGCGGTGCGGCCGGGCCGAACGGCGCTCGCTCACCCGAAGCAGTGCCCGTCCCCCCGGTACGTCGGCACCACCTCGACCGTCTCCCGCCCGCGCACGAGGTGCACGCTCGCGAAGCGCTCCATCATCTCGCCGGCCTTGGCGTGGCGGAACCAGACCCGGTCGCCGACGGCGAGCTCGCGGCGCGCCCCGCGCCCGCGGCGCAGCGGCGTCTGGACCTCCCCCGCGCCCTCGGCACCGGTCAGGGACCAGCCCTCGTCCTGCGCGGGGCGCGGGAGGCGGGAGGGGCCCGCCTTGCCCGACGCCGCGTACCCGCCCGCGAAGAGCGTCGCCCAGCCGGGCGCGGGGACCCGCACGACGTCGAGGCCGAAGAACGCTGCCGGCAGCGGCTCGAACGCCCGGTACCCGTCGAACGACGTCGGCACGAACAGCCCCGACCCGGCGCTGACCTCCGTGACGACCGGGTCCGCGGCGGACGTCTCCAGCGAACCGGTGCCGCCCGAGTTCACGAGCTCCAGCGGGTGCCCGACGGCGTCGGCCAC
The DNA here is from genome assembly GCF_003752595.1 of Cellulomonas sp. PhB143. Lineage (GTDB taxonomy): Bacteria > Actinomycetota > Actinomycetes > Actinomycetales > Cellulomonadaceae > Paraoerskovia. The sequence continues at coordinate 465,389 of NZ_RKIJ01000009.1, forward strand.
CGCGGCGACGACCTCGCCCCGGCGCACGGCCAGGTCGGCGACCGAGGCGCGCTTGACCGCGCGCACGGCGGCGCTGGAGTCCTGCAGCCCCGCGACCTGGGCCTCGTAGAACATGGCGCCCCGCACGTGCAGGCCGGGTGTCGCGGCCACGCGCGCGGCGAGCGCCGCGGCCTGGCCCGGGGTCCGCAGCGGCGAGCGCCGGGTGCCGAGGTGCACCGCCCACCGCCCCCGTCCGAGCCGCAGCGAGGCGTCGACGTCGAGGCACACCTGCACCGGGCTGCCCTCGGCCGGGCCTGCCGCGCCCTCGGTGTCCTCGCCGGCCGCGGCGACCGCGGCGGCCAGGAGCGCGACGTGCGCGACGTCGTCGACCATCAGCGTGATCTCCGCACGGGCGGCGGCGGAGGCGGCCAGCCGCGCGAGGGCCCGGCGGTCGACCGTCGGGTAGGCGACGAGGACGTCGCGCGTCCCGCGCTCGACGAGCCACAGCGCCTCCGCGAGGGAGAAGGCCATCACCCCGGCGAAGCCGCCGACGCCCGCCACGCCGTGGGTCGGGTCGGCGAGCGCCCGCTCGACCAGGGCCGCGACGCGCACCGACTTGGAGGCGACCCGGACGGGCGCCCGCCCGGCCCGCGTGACCAGGCTCCGGGCGTTCGCGTCGAACCGGTCGAGGTCCACGACGGCGACCGGTCCGGCGACGTCGGAGGTCGCCGCGGTCAGCCGGGCGCCGAGGCTCTCGCCGCGGTCGGCGCGCGCTGCGTGGTCCATGTCGCGGAGAATATCGTGCCCGGGCTTCACCGTGGCCCACGTCACGTGACATCCTCGGCGTCCATGAGCACGAGCACGGGGTCGCCCGTCTGGACCAACTGGGCACGCACCGAGAGCGCGCGGCCCGCGCGCCGCGCCGCGCCGCGCGACGAGGCCGAGCTGAGCGCGCAGGTCGCGGCCGCCGCCGCCGCCGGGCTGCACGTGCGCGCGGTCGGCGCCGGGCACTCCTTCACGGGTGCCGCGGTCACCGACGGGCTGATGCTCTCGCTCGACGCGATGGCGCGCGTGCACGACGTGCGGCCCGGTCCCGGGGGCACGACGCACGTGACCGTGGACGCGGGCATGCGCCTGTCGCGCCTCAACGAGGCGCTCGGCACGCTGGGCCTGGCGATGCCCAACCTCGGCGACGTCGTCTACCAGTCGGTCGCGGGCGCGATCTCGACCGGGACGCACGGCACCGGCGCCCGGCTGCGCGGGCTCGCCGCGCAGGTGCGCGGCGTGCGGGTCGTCGGCCCCGACGGCACGGTGTCCGCGGCGAGCGCCACCCAGGACGCGGACCTGTTCGAGGCCAGCCGGCTCGGCCTCGGCCAGACCGGCGTCCTGTCGACCGTCACGCTCGAGGTCGTGCCGGCGTTCCTGCTGCGTGCGCACGAGGCACCCCTGCCGCTGGAGGAGGTCCTCACGGACCTCGACGGTCCCGGCGACCTCGTCGCCGGGAACGACCACTTCGAGCTCTACTGGTTCCCGGGCACGACGACGGCCCTCACCAAGCGCAACAACCGCCTCGGGCCCGACGAGCCGCACGTGGACCCGAGCGGCACCGCCCTCGCCCGCGCGCGCTCGTGGTTCGAGGAGGACTTCCTCGAGAACACCGTCCTCGGCGCGATCGACCGCCTCGCGGCCGCCGTGCCGCGCGCGACGCCGTCGCTCAACCGGTTCATCTCGGGGGCGCTGTCCGAGCGCACGTACGTCGCGCCGTCGCACCGCGTCTTCGCCTCGCCGCGCCGCGTCCGCTTCCGTGAGATGGAGTACGCCGTGCCCCGCGCCGAGCTCGTCGGCGTGCTGCGCGAGGTCGACGCGTGGCTGCGCCGCAGCGGGGAGCCGGTGCCGTTCCCGATCGAGGTCCGCTTCGCCGCGTCCGACGACGTCTGGCTCTCGACCGCCTACGGGCGCGAGACCGCGTACGTCGCCGTGCACCAGTACGAGCGCCTGCCCCACGAGCGGTGGTTCGCCGCGGTCGAGGAGATCGTCACCGCCGTCGGCGGCCGCCCGCACTGGGGCAAGCTCAACGGCCTGGACGCGGCACGCGCCGCGGACCTGTACCCGCGCTTCGAGGACTTCCGGCGGGTCCGCTCGGCCCGCGACCCCGGCGGGGTGTTCGCGAACCCCTACACCGACCGGGTCTTCGGGTCGCGCTGAGGACCGGGCCCGCTCAGGCGGGGTCGAGCGGCTGCGCGAGCGAGAGGACGTAGTCGGCGAGCGCGTGGAAGCTCGCGAGGGCGGCGTCGTCGTCCTGGTCGACGAGCCAGGCGATCTCGATGCCGTCGATGTAGCCCGCGACGAGGCGGCTCAGCATCGCGAACCCCAGGGGGAACTGCACGGAGCCGACCACGGCGAGCCGCTCGAGGATCGCGGACGTCATGGCCCAGGTCTGCTCGAGGTGCTCCTGGGCGACGGCCCGCAGCGCCATGCTCCGGACGCCCGCCGTCGCGAACTCGAAGGTCAGGAGCCGCATGTGGCGCCGCGGCTGCAGCCCGGTCCACAGCGCGTCGGCCAGCGCGTGCGCGACGACGGTCAGGTCGCCCTCCGTCTGCAGGGCGCCGACGACGTGCTCCGAGGCCACGAGCGCCATGCTCCGGCCCATCGCCTGGAGCAGGTCGTCCTTGCCGTCGAAGCAGTAGTGCACCACGCCCAGCGAGACCTGCGCCTCGTGCGCGACGCCGCGGATCGTCACGGCCTCGACGCCCTCGCGGGCCGCCAGGCTCAGCGCCGCGTCGAGGAGCTGCGCGCGGCGCTCCTCGATCGGCATCCTGGTCATGGCCTCCCCCTCACAGGGGCCGAGTCAAGCACGGTGCGGGCGCCGGTGCCTGCCAGGGCCGCCGTGCCGGGCGGCAGTAGGGTGTGCCCCATGCCCCCCGCACGCCTGAGCGGCCCCTGCCGCGCCGCCTCCCGGACGGCACCCCGGACGGCGGCCGCCGTGACCGGGCTCGTGCTCGTCGTGTCCGCCCTGGGCGGCTGCGCGAGCGGCGCGAGCACCGCCGCCCCGGCCTCGACCACGCGGACCTACCCGGTCCCCGGCTCGGCGCTGGACCTCTCGGTGACCGCGCCCTCGACCTGGGTCGCCGGCAGCCAGGACGGCGTGTACTTCGTCCGGTCCGGGACGCCCTACGGCCCGCAGGACGTGCGGCCGACGGTCGTCGTCGTGCCCGACGACGACCCCGCGGGCACCGTGAGCGACGGTGCCGAGGCCGTCGAGGCGTACGCGAGCGACACGTTCGCCGACTGGGTCACCACGGACTCGGGCCCCACCTCGCTCGGCACGCTCGACGGCGCCGGGGTCTCGGGCAGGCATTCGACGCGGGGCGTCGACGTCGTCCAGGAGTCCACCGTCGTTGACACCGGCCAGGCGGCCGGGGCCGACGACGACCACCAGGCCGTCGTCACGGTGACCTATGCCCCGGGGGACGAGGACGGCGCGCACGACGCCCGGTCGGTGGCCGCGAGCCTGACGGTCGGCGGCTGAGCGGGGCGTCCGACCTCAGGCGCGGGGCACGACGAGCGCGGTCGCGATCGCGAGCAGGCCCTCGCCGCGGCCCGTCAGCCCCAGACCGTCGGTCGTCGTCGCGGTGATCGACACGGGGGCGCCCACGGCCTCTCCGAGGACCGCCTCGGCCTCGGCACGCCGGGCGCCCAGGCGCGGGCGCTCCCCCACCACCTGGACGGCGACGTTCCCGATGACGAACCCCGCCGCACGCACCCGCCCCGCCGCCTCCCCGAGCAGCCGAGCGCCGCCCGCCCCGGCCCACTCCGGCGCCGACGTGCCGAAGTTGGACCCCAGGTCGCCGAGCCCGGCGGCGGAGAACAGCGCGTCGGCGGCGGCGTGCGCGACGACGTCCCCGTCGGAGTGGCCGGACAGCCCGCTCTCCTCCGGCCAGTAGAGCCCCGCGAGCCAGAGCTCGCGCTCCTCCCAGACCGGGGCGTAGGCGTGCACGTCCGTGCCCGTCCCGACGCGCGGCAGCACCGGTACCGCCGGCGCACCCCCGCTCACGTGCGTCTCGTGCTCGTCCATGCGTCCTCCTCCAGGAACAGGGTCGCGACCCGCAGGTCGTGCTCGGTCGTGATCTTCATCGCGCACGGCTCTCCGGGCACGAGCACGACGGGCCGGCCGAGCGCCTCGACGAGGGCCGCGTCGTCGGTCGCCGGTGCGGGGCTGCCCGGCCCCGCGTGGGCCGCGCGCAGCGTCGTGGCGTCGAACCCCTGCGGCGTCTGGACCGCGCGCAGCTCGTCGCGGGGGACGGTGGCGACGACGGTCTCCACGGCCGTGGGCGCCGTGCCCCCGCGAGCCGTGCCCCCGCGAGCCGTACCCCCGCGAGCCGTGACGACCCGCTTCACCGTGTCGGTGACCGGCAGCGCCGGCACGACGGCGGGGTGGCCCGCGCGGACCGCGGCGACCACCCGCCGCACGAGGCCCGGGGTGGCGAGCGGGCGGGCGGCGTCGTGCACGAGGACGACGCCGTGTCCCGGGAGCGGTGCTCCGCCGGACACGTCGCCGGGCGCGCCGGGCGCCTGGCCGGGTACGGCGTCGAGCGCCGCCGCGACCGACGCCTGGCGGGTCACGCCGCCGGGCACCACGTGGACCGGCACCGTCACGTCGGCGTCGTCGGCGAGCAGGGCCCGGACCGCGTCGACCGCGCCGGCGGGGGCTGTCACGACGATGGCGTCCACGACGCCGGAGGTCGCGAGGCGCCGGGCGGCATGCAGCACGAGGGGCGCACCGCCGAGCTCGACCAGCGCCTTGGGCACGCCGCGCCCGAGCCGGGTGCCCGAGCCGGCCGCGGTCAGCACCGCGAGCACCCCCGGTGCGGGGGCGCCGGCCGGCCGCTCTGCGCTCGTCACGCGCCCACGGTAGCCGAGCGGCGTACGACGACGGCGACCCCCGGCCGGAGCCGGGGGTCGCCGTCGTCGATGTCCGGAGCGCTCGTGCGCCCCCGCGAGGCCGCCTAGGAGGCGAGGACCTCGTCGAGGATCGCCTCCGCCTTCTCCTCCTCGGTGTGCTCCGCCAGCGCGAGCTCGGAGACGAGGATCTGGCGGGCCTTGGCGAGCATGCGCTTCTCGCCCGCCGAGAGCCCACGGTCGGCGTCCCGGCGCGAGAGGTCGCGCACGACCTCCGCCACCTTGATGACGTCGCCCGACGCGAGCTTCTCGAGGTTCGCCTTGTAGCGGCGCGACCAGTTCGTCGGCTCTTCCGTGTACGGCGCCCGGAGCACCTCGAACACCTTGTCGAGGCCCTCCTGGCCCACGACGTCGCGAACGCCGACGAGATCGACGTTCTCCGCCGGGACTTCGATGGTCAGGTCACCCTGTGCGACCCTGAGCTTGAGGTAGGTCTTGTCCTCCCCGCGGATGGTGCGCGTCTTGATCTCCTCGATCAAGGCTGCTCCGTGGTGAGGGTAGACAACTGTCTCGCCTACTGTGAACGTCATCGGCTTGGTGTCCCCTTTCGCGGCATTCAATTCTACCATGCAGGGGGTCGGCCTCCCGGTCCTCGTGCAGGTGACGGAGCCGCCGCGGTCCGCGGCACGCTCGCACCCCGGACGCACTAGGCTGTGGCCGTGGGCGCCGCGCGCTCCACCGCGCACGGCCACGGAGAGCCGCGCGCGAGCCCGAGCAAGCAACATTGGAGAGCACCGTGACCCGCGTGAGACGACCCGCCGACCGCCGGACCGCGCGACTGGGTCGCACCGCGACACTCGTGGTGGGCGCCGCCGCCCTCTCCCTGCTCGCCGGCTGCGCACCGAACGAGACGGACGCCTTCTACGCACCCTCGGACGGCCTGGACACCCGCGACCTGGGCGACGTGCGCGGCGTCAACCTCCTCGTGCTGTCCTCCGGGGAGGGCGACGCAGGCTCCCTGCACGGCGCGTTCACCAACGACGGCGGCTCGACCGTCCAGATCCAGGTCAGCCCCGAGGGCGGGTCGCCGGTGACGGTCCCCGTCGACGCGGGCGACACGGTCTACCTCGGCACGCAGGACGGCGAGGACGCGACCTTCGCGAGCGTCGACGTCGCGCCGGGCGGGCTCCTGCCCCTGACGATCACCGCCGGCGAGGCGACCGAGGACATCTCCGTCCCGGTCCTCGACGGCACGCTGCCCGCCTACTCGGACTCGGTCCCGAGCACCGGCCCGAGCGCCGGCTGACCCTGAGCACCGGCTGACCCTGGGGGCGCGCCGCGCCACCCTCCGCCGAGAAGTCGAAAAATGCCCCTCTTTCCGCGGAAAGAGGGGCTTTTTTCGACTTCTCGGCGGAACGGGTCAGACGATCACCCGAAGCGACCGGAGATGTAGTCCTCCGTGGCCTTCTCGGTCGGCGACGCGAACATGACGCCGGTCTCGTCCATCTCGATCAGGCGGCCCGGCTTGCCCGTGCCCGCGATGTTGAAGAACGCGGTGCGGTCGCTCACGCGCGCCGCCTGCTGCATGTTGTGCGTGACGATGACGATCGTGAAGTCCCGCTTGAGCTCGGAGATCAGATCCTCGATCGCGAGCGTCGAGATCGGGTCGAGCGCGGAGCACGGCTCGTCCATGAGCAGCACCTGCGGCTTGACGGCGATCGCCCGCGCGATGCACAGCCGCTGCTGCTGACCGCCGGACAGGCCCGAGCCCGGCTTGGCGAGCCGGTCCTTGACCTCCTCCCAGAGGTTCGCGCCGCGCAGCGACGTCTCCACGAGCTCCGCGGCGTCCGCCTTCGAGATCCTCTTGTTCACGAGGCGCACGCCCGCGAGGACGTTCTCCTCGATGGACATCGTCGGGAACGGGTTGGGCCGCTGGAAGACCATCCCGACCTGACGACGGACGGCGACCGGGTCGACGTCGTCCCCGTACAGGTCCACGCCCTCCATCGCCACGGTCCCCTCGACGCGGGCGCCGGGGATGACCTCGTGCATGCGGTTCAGCGTGCGCAGGAAGGTGGACTTGCCACAGCCGGAGGGGCCGATGAACGCGGTCACCGACTGCGGCTCGATCGCCATGCTGACGTCCTGGACGGCCAGGAAGTCGCCGTAGTAGATGTTCAGGTCCTTCACGTCGATGCGTTGTGACATCGTCAGCTCCTCGTTCTCGCGGGAGGCGCAGCGTGCCGCGCCGTGGTGCTCGTACCGGGCCGGCGGCCGGCCGGCCGCGTCGTCATCAGCGCATCCTCGGGGAGAAGTAGCGCGAGACGAGGCGGGCGAGCAGGTTGAGCAGCATGACGATGAGGATCAGCGTCAGCGCGGCCGCCCAGGCCCGGTCGTAGTTGATGGTCGTGATGCAGTCCGTCGCCGAGCTGCTGCAGGGCGCCAGGCCCTTGGAGTACTGGTCGTAGACGTACACCGGCAGCGTCATCATCCGGCCGGCGAACAGGTTGTAGTTGATCGAGTCGATGACGCCCACCGTGACCAGCAGCGGGGCGGTCTCCCCCACCACCCGCGCGACGGCGAGCATCACGCCCGTGACGATCCCGGCCACCGCGGTGCGCAGCACGACCTTCACGATGGTGAGCCACTTCGGCACGCCCAGCGCGTAGGAGGCCTCCCGCAGCTCGTTCGGCACGAGCTTGAGCATCTCCTCGGTCGAGCGCACCACCACGGGGATCATGAGGACCGACAGCGCGACCGAGCCCATGAGGCCGAACCGGGCACCGGCGCCGAAGAAGAGCGCGAAGAGCGCGTACGCGAAGAGCCCGGCGACGATCGAGGGGATGCCCGTCATCACGTCGACGAAGAACGTGACGGCGCGGGCCACGTGCCCGGTGCCGTACTCGACGAGGTAGATCGCGGTGAGGATGCCGATCGGCACCGAGATGACGGCGGCGCCCGCCGTGATCTCGAGCGTGCCGACGATCGCGTGGTAGATGCCGCCGGCGTCCATGCCGCCGAACACCCCGCGCATCGAGTGCTGCAGGAAGTACGGGCTGAACCGGTCGATCCCCTTGTCCACGACGGTCCACGCGACGGACACGAGCGGGACCATCGCGAGGGCGAACGCCAGGTAGACGAGCACCTGCATGATGCGGTCCGTGCGGAACCGGCGCGCGTCGACCTGGCGCAGGCTCGCGGCGACCGCGAGGGTCCGCTCGTCCGAGGAGCCGGGAGCGCCGGCCGGGGAGGGCGAGGTGAGCGTGGTCATGTCAGTTCGCCCCCGAGAAGTCCTTGCGCCGCGCGACGATCGCGCGGGCAGCCATGTTGACGACCATGGTGATGACGAACAGCGCCAGCCCGGTCGCGATCAGCGTGTTCACGCCCAGCGGCGGAGCCTCCGGGTACTGGGCGGCGATGTTCGCGGCGATGGTCTGCTGCTTGCCCGCCTGGAGGACGGCGAAGGAGTACACGAAGCCCGGCGAGAGGATCATCAGCACGGCCATCGTCTCGCCCAGCGCGCGGCCGAGGCCGAGCATCGCGCCCGAGACGATCCCGGACAGGGCGAACGGCAGGACGGCGGTGCGCACCATCTCCCAGCGCGTCGCGCCGAGCGCGAGCGCCGCCTCCTCGTGCAGCTTGGGCGTCTGGAGGAAGACCTCGCGGCACACGGCCGTGACGATCGGCAGGATCATCACTGCGAGCACGACCGATGCGGTCAGCAGCACGCGGGACGGGTCGGACGCCGGGCCGGCGAACAGCGGGAACCAGCCGAGGACGTCGGCGAGCCACACCCAGATCGGGTGGACGAACCCGACGAGCACGATCGCGCCCCAGAGTCCGTAGACCACCGAGGGGATGGCGGCGAGCAGGTCGACGGCGTACCCGAGCGCCTGGGCGAGCCGCCGCGGCGCGTAGTGCGAGATGAACAGCGCGATCCCGATCGCCAGCGGCACCGCGATGACGAGCGCGAGCGCGGAGGCGAGCAGGGTGCCGAAGACGAGGGGACCGATGAACTCCAGCAGCGAGGTGTCCTGGGGGAACCAGGAGACCGCGTCCGCGAGCTCGTCGCTCGGCGTCGAGATCGCGGGCCACGCCTGGACCACGAGGAACACCGCGACGGCGGCCAGCACCACGAGGATCAGGACGCCCGAGCCCGTCGAGACGAGGCGGAACGCGCGGTTCGCGCCGTGGTCGCGCGGCGTCCGGCGCGCACCCCGGCGGGGCGCCGGCTGCGGTCGGTCGGCGGCGGTCGGGGGCGACGTGGCGCTCACGCGGTCTCCCAGGGTCGGTGGTGCATGGTTCTCAGCCTCTCTGCGGACCCGCCGAGGCGGTTCCCGTGCGGACGCCGGCGGGCCGGTCGCGGGTGAGCGACCGTCCCGCCGGCGGGTGCGGCATCGATCAGGACTTGGCGCTGATGGCGTCGATCGCCTTCTGCGCCTCGGCCCGGAACTCGTCCGAGATCGGGGCGGAGCCCGCGGCGGACGCGGCGGCCTGCTGGCCCTCCTCGCTCACGACGTACGTGAGGAAGCCCTTGACGAGGTCGGCCGTGGCCCGGTCCTCGTACGTGGTGCAGGCGATGTCGTAGGAGGCGAGCACCAGCGGGTAGGTGCTCGGGTCCGTCGACGTGCGGTCGATCTCGAGGGCGAAGTCCGCGTCGCCGCGCCCCTCGACGCGGGGCGAGGCGTCGACGATCGCCGACGCGCCCTCGGGGTTGTGCGCCACGTACTCGTCGCCCACCTTGATCGAGACCGTGCCGAGGTCGCCGGCCTGCGAGGAGTCGGCGTAGGAGATGGTCCCCTGGCCGCCCTCGACGGTCTGGATGATCCCGGAGGTGCCCTTGGCGGACTGGCCGCCCTCGATCGGGAAGTCGCCCGACGGGTCGTACGGCCAGCCGTCCGCCCCGGCACCCTTGAGGTACTCGGTGAAGTTCTCGGTCGTGCCCGACTCGTCGGAGCGGTGCACCGGCGTGATCGCCAGGTCGGGGAGCTTCGCGTCCGTGTTCTGGTCCGCGATCGCCTTGTCGTTCCACTTGGTGATCTTGCCGTCGAAGATCTTGCCGATGGTCGCGGCGTCGAGGTTCAGGTTGTCCACGCCGTCGAGGTTGAAGACCACCGCGATCGGGCTGACGTAGACGGGGATCTCGATGACGTCGCTGTCGGAGCAGCGCGTCGCGGCGTCGGTGAGCTCGTCGTCGGCGAGCGCGGCGTCGGAGCCGGCGAACGCGGTGCCGCCCTTGATGAAGTTGGTGCGGCCACCGCCCGACCCGACCGGGTCGTAGTTGACGGTGACGTCCGGGTTGGCGCTCTGGAAGCCGGCGCGCCAGGCGTCCATCGCGGCGCCCTGGGCGGAGGAGCCGGCGCCGTTGAGCTCGCCGCTCAGGTCGCTCTCGGCGGCGGCCGGGGAGGCGGAGCCGTCGGAGCCCGCGGTGTCACCGACCGGGTCGTCGGAGCCGCATGCGGTCAGCGTCAGGGCGAGGGCGCCCACGGCGACCGCGGTACCCACGCGGGAGATTCGGCTGAGCTTCACGTGTCGATCCATCCTGTTCAGCGTCTGTGGTCACGGCGGGTGCCGTCGACGTGGCTGACGCTAAGGAGGGCGGATGACGCGCTCGGGCTCCGCGGGTGAACGAGGGATGAACGCTGGCGGTCAGGACGGGGCCCGGCGCGCGGGGCGGGCCGGGCTGCCGCACCATGCGTCAGCCCGCGTCGTCGGCGAGCTTGTAGCCGAGGCCGCGCACCGTCAGGAGCAGGGCGGGGGCCGACGGGTCGGGCTCGATCTTCGCGCGCACCCGCTTGACGTGGACGTCGAGCGTCTTGGTGTCGCCCACGTAGTCCGAGCCCCAGACCCGGTCGATGAGCTGGCCGCGGGTCAGCACGCGGCCGGGGTTGCGCAGGAAGAGCTCGAGCAGCTCGAACTCCTTGAGCGGGAACGAGACGGCCTCGCCGCGCACCGCGACGGTGTGCCGGTCGACGTCCATCGCCACGTCGCCGACGACGAGCGCGTCGTCGTCCTCCCCCTCGACCGCCCGGTCCGCGCCGCGCCGGCGCAGCACCGCGCGCACGCGAGCCAGGAGCTCACGGAACGAGTACGGCTTGGTCACGTAGTCGTCCGCCCCGAGCTCGAGCCCCACGACCTTGTCGATCTCCGAGTCCTTGGCCGTCAGCATGATGACGGGCACGTCGCCGCGGCGCCGCAGCTCCCGGCACACCTCCGTCCCGCTGAGGCCCGGCAGCATGAGGTCGAGCAGGACGATGTCGGCACCGCCCGCGTCGTAGGCCGCGAGCGCCTCGTTGCCGTCCGCCGCGGCGACGACGTCGTACCCCTCGCGGGTGAGCTGGTACGTCAGCGGGTCACGGTAGGACTCCTCGTCCTCGACCACCAGGATGCGCGTCACTCGTCGATCTCCTCGTCCCTCGCGGCGCCGGGCTGTCCCGGCGCGCCGTCGGTGTCCTGATCAGGTCCGGTCCCCGGGCCCTGCCCCGGTCCCCCCTGCGCCGCGGGGATCCGCAGCGTGAACGTCGAACCTCTGCCGGGCTCCGACCACACCGTCACGTCGCCGCCGTGGTCGGCGGCCACGTGCTTGACGATGCTCAGCCCGAGCCCCGTGCCCCCGGTGTCGCGCGAGCGCGCCGGGTCGACGCGGTAGAAGCGCTCGAACACCCGGTCCTGCGCCGCGCGCGAGATGCCGATCCCCTGGTCCACGACCGCGATCTCCACGAGGCCGGTGGTGCGGGCGACCGTGACCCCGACGCCTACGCGCGTGCCGGGGTTGGAGTAGGAGACCGCGTTGTCGAGCAGGTTGCGCAGCGCGGTGACGAGCAGCCCGTGGTCCCCGTAGACGTGGGCGTCGAGCTGCCCGCCGGCGGTCAGCGTGATGCCCTTGCCCTGCGCGGTGGTGCGGGCGCGGTCGACGGCCTCCTCGACGACGCTGCGCACGTCGACGACGCCCACCTGCTGCAGCGCCCCGGCGACCTGGAGGCGGGAGAGCTCGATGATCTCCTGCACGAGCGCCGACAGGCGCGTCGCCTCCTGCTGCATCCGCTCGCTGAAGCGTCGCACCGCGACCGGGTCGTCGGCAGCGTCCTGCACCGTCTCAGCGAGCAGCGCGAGGGCGCCCACCGGGGTCTTCAGCTCGTGGGAGACGTTGACGACGAAGTCACGGCGGATCATCTCGACCCGGTGGGCCTCCGTGCGGTCCTCGGCGAGGACCAGGATGTGGTGCGAGGAGAGCTGGGCGACCCGCACCTGCAGCACCACCTGCCCGCGCCCGACGGGACCGCGGGGCAGGTCCAGCTCCTCGTCGCGGATCACGCCGTCGCGCCGCACCGCGTCCACCAGGTCGCGGATCGCGACGTGCGCGATCGCGTCGTCGCGCACCACGCCGAGCGCGTAGGCGGGCGGGCTGGCCCGCAGCACGTCGCCGTCGGGGTCCAGGACCACGGCGGCCGAGCGCAGCACGGCGAGGACCCGGACGAGGCCGTCCTCGAGCTCAGGGGTCGTGTCCGTCCGGTCCGGGCGGCGGTGGCGCTCGCCCAGCCGGAACATCGCCGTGGCGACCACGCCGACGACCACCCCGACCACGCCGGCCATCAGTGCGCCCACGCCGCCGTCGAGCCCGCCCGCCTCCCAGATCACCCCCACAGGGTACGGGCGCGGCGCGGCGGCGCGGCGTCGCCCCGGGCACCGTGGGACGCCGTCACCCAACGTTCACCTCGCGGGGGCCCGTCGTTCATCGCGGCGACCGCGCCGACTCACGTCCCGGTGGCACAGTGGCCGGGACCGGCAGCGGCGCGCCCACAGGCGCGCGGGCCGGCGCCGCCCCCGCCGGACCGCGGTCGGGGCGACCGCAGACCAGGGAGCAGGGCTCCCGTGAAGGGGTATCCATGCGCGAGATCTTCGAGGCCGAGCTCAAGCAGGTCGGGGACGACCTCCTCGAGATGAGCACGCTCGTGGTGCAGGCCGTCGACAAGGCGGGCCGGGCGCTCCTGGAGGTCGACCTCGGCCTCGCGCAGGAGGTCATCGTCGCCGACCAGGCGATCGACGAGATCGAGCGCGAGCTCGACGCGCGGTGCGTGCTCCTGCTCGCCCAGCAGGCGCCGGTGGCGACGGACCTGCGCGTCGTGGTCAGCGCGCTGCGGATGAGCGCGACGCTCGAGCGGATGGGCGACCTCGCCCGGCACGTCGCGGAGATCGCCCGTGGCCGCTACCCCGAGCCCGCCACGCCGTCGCTCGCCGGGGTGTTCGCGCAGATGCACGAGGCGGCGACCCGCGCGGCGCGCCGCGTCGAGGCGCTCCTGCAGACCCGCGACCTGGCGGACGCCGACCAGATCGCCCGGGACGACGACGTGCTCGACGCCCTCCACCAGGAGACGTTCGCCGCGATGCTCGGGGGGACCTGGCCGGGGTCCACGCAGGAGACCGTGGACGTCACGCTGCTCAGCCGGTTCTACGAGCGCTTCGGGGACCACAGCGTCTCCATCGCCGAGCGCGTGACCTTCCTCGTCACCGGCGAGTTCAACGAGGCCGCCCACTCGCGCGGCGCGCACGAGAACTCGCTCTGAGCACGGCCCCCCGCACGACGACGGGCGGCGCCCGAGGATCCCCTCGGACGCCGCCCGTCGTCGTGCCGGCCGCGCCGGCGCCGCGGCTACCGGCCCTGGTTCGCGACCGCGGCGATCGCGTCGGACGCCGCCGCGGGGTCGAGGTACTGCCCGCCCCGGGTCACCGGCACCAGGTCCTCGTCCAGCTCGTACAGCAGCGGGATGCCCGTCGGGACGTTGAGGCCCGCGATGTCCTCGTCCGAGATCCCGTCGAGGTGCTTGATGATCGCGCGCAGCGAGTTGCCGTGCGCGGCGACCAGCACGGTCTTGCCCGCCCGCAGGTCCGGGACGATCTCGCCCTCCCAGTAGGGCAGCGCGCGCGTCAGGACGTCCTTGAGGCACTCGGTGCGCACGACGGGCGCGTCGGAGTAGCGCGGGTCGGAGTCCTGGGAGAACTCGGAGCCCAGCTCGATCTCCGGCGGCGGCGTGTCGTACGAGCGGCGCCAGAGCATGAACTGCTCGTTGCCGTACTCCTCGAGCGTCTCCTTCTTGTTCTTGCCCTGCAGCGCGCCGTAGTGCCGCTCGTTCAGGCGCCAGCTGCGCTTGACGGGGATCCAGTGCCGGTCCGCGGCGTCCAGCGCGAGGTTCGACGTCATGATCGCGCGGCGCAGGAGCGAGGTGTGCACGACGTCGGGCAGGACGCCCGCCTCCGTCAGGAGGGTCCCGCCGCGCCGCGCCTCCTCGGTGCCGGCCTCGGACAGGGGGACGTCCACCCAGCCGGTGAACAGGTTCTTGGCGTTCCAGTCGCTCTCGCCGTGGCGGAGGAGCACGAGGGTGTATGTCATGCTCCCATCTTGCCCCAGGGCGACGGCCCGGGCGCGGGTGTCCCGTCTGATGGTCCCGCGTGCGGGCGGCGCGCCGGGCACGTTGGATGGACGCATGCCAGTCACCGGAGAGTACGTCCCCAGCCCCAGCCGCCGGGCGGCCGACCAGGTCGAGCTGTTCGAGCGCACCGACGGCGCCGAGGGGAACACGATGGGCGGCGTCCCGATCGTCGTCGTCACGATGCTCGGCGCCTCGTCGGGCAAGGTCCGCAAGACGCCGCTCATGCGCGTGGAGCACGACGGCGCCTACGCGCTCTTCGCCTCCAAGGGCGGCGCCCCCGAGCACCCCACCTGGTACCGCAACCTCCTCGCCCACCCGGACGTCGAGGTCCAGGACGGCGCGCAGCGCCACGACTACCGGGTCCGCGAGGTGCACGACGACGAGCGGAGCGCGTGGTGGGAGCGCGGCACCGCCGTGTGGCCCGCCTACGACGAGTACCAGGCGAAGACCGACCGGCTCATCCCCGTGCTCGTCGCCGAGCGCAGCTCCTGACGGACCCGTCGGCCCGCCGCCGCGGCAACCGTGCCGCGGTCGCTCAGGACCGGCGGGCCGCCCGCTCGACGCGCGCGGCGTCGTAGACCTTGAGGACCTGCTCGGCGGCGGCGTCCCAGCCGAAGCGCTCGCGCGCGCGCTGGGCGCCGGCCCCGAGCGCGGCCCGCCGCCCGTCGTCGTCGAGCAGCGCCCCGAGCTCCGCCGCCCACGTCACGGGGGCGTGGTCCGCGACCAGGACGCCCGAGACGCCGTCGGTCACGACCGTCCGCAGGCCGCCGACCGCCGCCGCCACCACGGGCGTCCCGCAGGCCTGCGCCTCCGCGGCGACCAGCCCGAAGGACTCGTTGTGGGAGGGGACGGCGACGACGTCGGCCGCCCGGAACCAGCGGGCGAGCTCCTCGCGCGCCACCGGCGGGCGCACCTGGACGTGCTCGGCGACGCCCTCGGTGTGCGCGAGCGCCTCCAGCTCGCGGACCGCGCTGGAGCGGCCGGACGAGCCGCCGAGCACGACGAGGGTGGGCAGCGGCTCCCCCGCCGCGCGCATGACGCCGAGCGCCCGGACCAGCACGTCGGGACCCTTGAGCGGCTGGACGCGGCCCGCGAAGAGCACGAGGGGGCGCGGGCCGAGGCCCAGCTCCGCGCGCAGCGCCGCGCGGTCCGCGGGCGTGCCGCCGGGCCCGGGCGGCGACGGCGTGAACGTCTCCAGGTCGACGCCCGGCGTGACCACGTGCACCCGGGCCGGGTCGGCGTGGTACTGCTCGATCAGGTCCTGCGCCTCCGCGCCGGTGGACGCCACCAGCGCGTCCGCCTCCGCCGCGACCTGCTCCTCGCCGATGACCCGCCCCTGCGGCTCGGCCTCGTCGCCGGGGGCGAGCGACGCGTTCTTCACGCGCGCCATCGTGTGCATGGTGTGCACGAGGGGGACGTCCCAGCGGTCGGCCACCAGCCACCCGACCTCGCCGGAGAGCCAGTAGTGGGAGTGCACGACGTCGTACCAGCCCGGCGCGCGGCCGGCCTCCGTGCGCAGCACCCCCGCCGCGAACGCGCACAGCTGGCCGGGCAGGTCGCGCTTGTCGAGCCCCTCGAACGGCCCGGCCACCACGTGCCGGACCGTGACGCCCGGCGAGGCCTCGACCGCCCGCGGCTGGGCCGACGACGTCGCGCGGGTGAAGATCTCGACCGACGCGCCGCGCTCGGCGAGCGCCTTCGCGAGCTCGACGACGTAGACGTTCATGCCGCCGGCGTCGCCCGCGCCGGGCTGCTCGAGCGGCGAGGTGTGCACCGAGAGCATCGCGACCCGCGGGCCGCGGGGCTCGGGTGCCGCCCCGTCCTGGTCCGCGTGCGTCGACATGCCCCCAGTATCTCCCCGGTGCCGCGCCCCGCCGCACCCGCCGGCGGTCGGGTCCGTCAGGCCGGCAGGACGCAGGCGGGGCTCGGGACGCGGGCCGTGGAGAGCAGCTCGGCCCGCCCCGAGTCCCGCGCCACGCGCAGGCTCGCGAGCGTCCCCGAGACCTGGTTGGCGACGACGACGAGGTCGGCCGCCGGGTCCGCACCGTCCAGCTCGTCGCCGAGCGCGCCGACGACCGCGAAGTGGCGCGGCCACGCGCCGCCGACGGGGGTCTGCGCCAGGCGGCGCAGGGTGGGCGCCTGGTCGCGCGGCCCGGCGTCCTGCCCGCCGCCGGGCGCGGGGACGACCTCGAAGGCCACCAGGACGTCCGGGCCGCGCACCGCGACGTACAGGCGCGCACCGTCCGCGCTGAGCGCGACGTGGGAGGGCTGCACCGGCAGCTCCTGGCCCCCGGCCGGACCGGGAGCGCCGTCGACGACGTCGTAGCGCGCGACGACCGCCGGCTCGGCGGCCGCCTCGTCGCCGAGCGAGACGACCAGGACGCACGGGTCGAGCTCGCACACCACGAGCACGGCGCCCGGCACGGTGACGAAGTGCCGCGGCCCGGACCCCGCCGGCAGCGCGACCTCACCGACCACGGTGCCGTCGGGGGCGTACCGGACGAGCCGGTCCGTCCCCAGGTCGGCCGACCACACCTCGTCGTCGACCCGGCCCACGAAGTGCGCGTGCGGGCCCTCCTGCCGGTCCTCGCGCGGACCCGAGCCGGTGTGCCGGTCGGTGCGGGTCGCGCCCGCGAACGCCCCGCCGTCGTCCACGGGGAGCCGGCTCACGCTGCCGGAGCCGTAGTTCGCGACCCACACCGCGTCGTCGGTCGCCAGGACGTGGCACGGGTAGGCGCCGTGCGTGGTCAGGGACGCGTCGGGGTGCGGCTCGAGGTCCGCCGCGGCGGCGTCCAGGCCGAACGCCTCCACGACGCCGTCCGACGCCTCGGTCACGCTGTACAGGGTGCGCCCGCTCGGGTGCAGGGCGAGGAACGACGGCGAGGGGATCTCGGCGATCTGGCGCAGCTCCTCGAACGCGCCCGTCCGCGCGTGGACGTCGACGCGCCAGACCCCCTCCCCCGTCCCGACGCCGACGTCGGGGCCGTCGACCGGGTAGGTGCCGACCCACAGCGCCACCCTCCTCCGGTCGGAGAAGGGCGGCGCGGTGGTCGAGGGGGTCGGCGCTGGGGTCATGCGCCGAGCCTAGTGGGGCTCAGTGGGCGTCGTCGTACGCCTTCTGCACGTCCGCCGAGATGCGGCCGCGCTCGCTGACCTCGTGGCCGTTGGCACGGGCCCACTCGCGGACCTCGGTCGCCTTCGACGGGGTGCCGGCGCGGCGCGCGGCGCGCGCGGGACGAGGCGCGCGGGCCCCGCGGGTCACCTTGCGGGCGTGCCCGATCCACGACGCGAACGAGTCCCGCAGCTCCTGTGCGTGCTCCGTGCTGAGGTCGATCTCGTACGAGACGCCGTCGAGCGAGAAGGTGACCGTCTCGTCCGCCGCGGCCTCGTCGATGTCGTCGATGAGGATGACCTGGACCTTCTGAGCCATTTCTTGTGCGCCTTTCGGGGGTCGGGGTGCTGCGTCACGGAAATAGTGGCACACCGATTTCACCCGGTCAAAGCGGAAACGCCCGACGTCCGGAGAATTATCTTTCCGGGTGCTCCGGAACATTCGCCGCGGAATTGGCCGCCGCGTCCTGGGCAGCCTCCAGGCGGGCGACCGCGAGACGCTCGTTGCGATCGGCGCGGATCACCGCGCGCATGGCGAACCAGAAAAGGAGGCCGACGCCGACCGAGGGGACGAGCGCACCGAGTGCGGGCCAGATGTCGTTCACGTTCTCGATCCTACGTCGTCGGGAGAAGAAAGAAGCAGCGCGGTCAGCGCGACGGCTTGACGAGGGGGAAGAGGATCGTCTCGCGAACTCCCAGGCCCGTGAGCGCCATGAGGAGCCTGTCGACCCCCATCCCCATCCCGCCGGACGGCGGCATCGCGAACTCCATCGCGGTGAGGAAGTCGTCGTCGAGCCGCATGGCCTCGTCGTCCCCGGCCGCGGCCAGGCGCGCCTGCGTCTCGAACCGCTCCCGCTGGATCACCGGGTCGACCAGCTCGGAGTACCCGGTGCCCAGCTCGAACCCGCGCACGTACAGGTCCCACTTCTCGACGACGCCCGGCACGGTGCGGTGCGCGCGCACCAGCGGGGAGGTCTCCACCGGGAAGTCGCGCACGAACGTGGGCGCGTACAGGTCGTCGCCCACGTGGTGCTCCCACAGCTCCTCGACGAGCTTGCCGTGATTCATCTTCTTCAGGTCGACCGAGATCTCGGCCTTCTCGGCGAGCTCGGTCAGATGATCCACCGTGGTCTCGGGGGTGATCTCCTCGCCCAGCGCCTCGGAGAGCGAGCCGTACATCGTGATCTGCGCCCATTCGCCGCCGAGCTCGTACTCCTCACCGTCCGGGAGCGTCACCACGGTGGTCCCGAGAACCTCACGTGCCGCCCGCTGCACGAGATCCTGCGTGAGCGCCCCGATGGAGTTGTAGTCGCCGTACGCCTCGTAGGCCTCGATCATCGCGAACTCCGGGGAATGCGTGGAGTCGGCACCCTCGTTGCGGAAGTTCCGATTGATCTCGAAGACCTTCTCGACCCCGCCCACCACGGCGCGCTTGAGGAAGAGCTCCGGCGCGATCCGCAGGAAGAGCTCGATGTCGTAGGCGTTCATGTGGGTGGCGAACGGCCGCGCCGCCGCGCCGGACGCGACGGTCTGCAGCATCGGCGTCTCGACCTCGAGGAACCCGCGACCGTGCAGGTTGTCCCGCAGCGAGCGCATGACCCCCGCGCGCGTGCGGACCATGTCCCGCGCGGCGGGGCGAGCGATGAGGTCGACGTAGCGCTGGCGGACCCGCGCCTCCTCGGAGAGGTCCTTGTGCAGCACCGGCAGCGGGCGCAGCGCCTTCGCCGCCATCTGCCACGAGCCCGCGAAGACGCTCAGCTCGCCGCGCCGCGACGCGCCCACGCGACCGTGGACGAAGAGGTGGTCGCCGAGGTCGACGGTGGACTTGAACGCGGCCAGCGGCTCCTCGCCGACCTCCTTCAGGCTGAGCATCGCCTGCAGCCGGTTCCCCTCGCCGTCCTGCAGCGTGACGAAGCACAGCTTGCCCGTGTTGCGCAGGAAGACGACGCGGCCTGCGACGCCGACGACGTCGTCCGTCTCCTGGCCGGCCTCCAGGTGGCCGTACCCCTCGCGGACCGCCGCGATCGCGTGCGTGACGGGCAGGGTGACGGGGTAGGCCTCGCCCCCCTGCTCGAGCAGCCGGTCGCGCTTCTCGCGGCGCACGCGCATCTGCTCGGGAAGGTCGTCGGGCTCGCCGGACGGCGCGGCGGAGGCGGGGTTCTGCGGGGAGGTCACCCCTCGATTCTACGGGCGACGCACCTCACACCCGGCCGGGCACCTCGCCGAGACGGCGCGGGGCCTGCGCGACCCGGCACTCAGGGAGCGGGCCGCAGGTCGAGTGCGAGGTCGAGGATCGGCGCGGAGTGGGTCAGCGCACCGACCGAGAGGTGGTCGACGCCGGTGCCCGCGACCTCGCGCGCCCGGTCGAGCGTCAGCTTGCCGGTCGCCTCGAGCTCCACGGGGCCGGTCTCGGCCTCCCGGGCCCGCACCGCCGCGACGGCGCGCGCCAGGACGGGGGTCGCCATGTTGTCGAGCAGCAGGAAGTCGGCGCCCGCGTCGAGCGCCTCCATCGCCTGCTCGACCGTGTCCGCCTCGACCTGCACGAGCACGTCGGGGAACGCCCCGCGCACGGCCGCGACCGCGCCCGCCACGGAGCCCGCGGCCACCACGTGGTTGTCCTTGACCATCGCGACGTCGTACAGCCCCATGCGCTTGTTCGTCCCCCCGCCGGCCCGCACGGCGTACTTCTCCAGCGCACGCAGCCCGGGCGTGGTCTTGCGGGTGTCGAGCACCTGCGCGCCCGTGCCCGCGAGGGCGTCCGCCCAGGCGCGGGTCGCCGTCGCGACGCCGCTCGCGCGGCTCGCGAGGTTGAGGAGCGTGCGCTCGGCGACGAGCAGCACCTGCGTCGGTCCGGCGAGCCGGGCCAGCACCTGGCCGGCGACGACGGCGTCCCCGTCGCGGGCGGCGAACGTCACCTCGGGGACGTCGAGGCCGAGCCGCCCGGCCACCTGGGCGAGCACCTCGGGGACGACGACGAGCCCCGCCACGACGCCCGGGGCGCGCGCGACCAGGTCGGCCGTGCCGCGGGCCGACGCCGGGACCGTCGCCTGCGTGGTGACGTCGCGGCCGGGCGCGGCGCCGAGGTCCTCGTCGAGCGCGGTCTGCACGGCGCGCGCCGCCCAGGCCGGGTCGAGCGGAGGCTCGACGAGGGATGCGGCGCTGCCCGCGGCGAGCTGGGGTGCGTGCTGGTCGGCGGTCACGCGCACACGCTAGCCGACGGGCTACGGGTAGTCGGGCGCCGCGGGCAGACCGAGGAACGTCTCGAGGACCGTCGCGTGCTGAGCGCGCATGGTCACGGCGACGTCCCGCCCGACGTAGCGCAGGTGCCACGGCTCGTAGACGTAGCCCGTCGTGGCCTCCGCGCCCTTCGGGTAGCGGACCACGAACCCGTAGCGGTACGCGTTCTGCGCGAGCCAGCGCGCCTCGGGGGTGCCGGCGAAGCAGCCGAACGCGTCGCAGGGCCCGTCCGCGGGCAGCAGGTCCAGGGCCAGCCCGGTCTGGTGCTCGGAGAACCCCGGACGCGCCGACTCGCGGTCGGCCTCGTCGTCGCCGAGGGTCGCCGACCACTTGCGATAGGCGTCCTTCTGGTCCGCGTAGGAGCGGTACCCGCTGCGCACGGTCATGGGCAGGTCGGCCTTGCGGGCGGCCGCCAGCAGCGTCTTCGCGGCCGGTGCCACCGCCGTCGACAGGCTCTGGCCGCCGCTGACCTCCACGACGCGGGGCGCGTAGTCGCGCGGGTGCAGGGGTCGGGCCTTGTTGACGACCACGAGCGGGCCGGACGCGTCGTCCGCCGCGGCGAGGTGCGCGCCGTCGTCCACCGTCCAGACCAGCGTGCCGCCGGCGAAGCGCTGCACGCAGCGCGTCGCGTCGACGTCCGACGGCGTGCACGCGGCCGTCGCCTCCGGCGCGCCGAGGAACCCGTCGTCGCCGCCCATCGCGGACCAGCGGTCGAGCATGCGCAGGTCCACCACCACGGCGTCCGACGACGGCGCGCCCGACGGCGGCCCGTCCGTCGCGCGCGCGGCGCCCGGGGCGGAGGTGGAGGCGGAGGGGGCGACGGTCGGGGCCGGGGCGTGCGCGGCGGGCCCCTCGTCCACGGGGGCGACGGCGGCGTCGCCGCCCCGCCCGGAGGCCGACGTGCCGGCGTCCCGGTCGTCGGGTCCCGCACCTACGGCGACGACCCAGACGACGACCACGACCACGAGGGCCAGGCCGAGACGCGCGACGATCCTCACGCCGCCCACCCTAGCCGCGGCGGGTGCCGTCACCGGACGACGCGGACCTCGCCGTCGTCCTCCAGCCGCACGACGACGCGCCGCTCCCAGGCGGGGTCCGTGCCCGGGGCGTCGGCCCGGAAGTGCCCGCCGCGGCTCTCGGTCCGGGCGCGCGCGGCGAGCGCGAGCGCCGTCGCGACCTGGTGCACGTTCGTGGTCTCCCACTCGGCGACCTGCGGCTGCGCCGCCACGCCGGTCGCGGCCCGGGCCTCGGCGGCGTGGGCGTCGGTGCGCACCGACGCGAGCCCGGCGAGCTCCTGCGCGAGCCCGTCCTCCGTGCGGATCGGCCCGGACCCCTCGGACGCGAGCGCCTGGACGCGGGTGCGGGCCGCGGCGGGCACGAGGGCCGACGGTCCCGGGCGCGGCACCGGCGAGGTCGCCGGCAGCTCCCCCGCGATGATGCGCGCGATGATGTCGTGGGCCGCCCGGTGGGCGAAGACCAGCCCCTCGAGGAGCGAGTTCGACGCGAGCCGGTTGGCGCCGTGCACGCCCGTGCACGCGACCTCGCCGACCGCGTACAGGCCGTCCAGCGTCGAGCGCCCGAGCACGTCCGTGACCACCCCGCCCGAGTGGTAGTGCTGGGCGGGGGCGACCGGCACGGGCTCCTCGGTGATGTCGACGCCCTGGGCGAGCAGGTTCGCGGTGATGGTCGGGAAGCGCCGGCGCAGGAAGTCCGCACCCAGGTGGCGGGCGTCCAGCAGCACGTGGTCCGAGCCGGTCTGCGCCGTGCGGCGCACGATGGCGTGGGCGACGACGTCGCGCGGCGCGAGCTCCGCCATGGGGTGCACCGCGGGCATGAACCGCGTCCCGTGCGTGTCCAGCAGCAGGGCCCCCTCGCCCCGCACCGCCTCGGACACGAGCGTCAGCTGGCCCTTGGCGCCCGCGCCCCGCCAGAGCACCGTCGGGTGGAACTGGACGAACTCCAGGTCGCCGAGGTCCGCCCCCGCGCGCAGCGCCGCCGCCATCCCGTCGCCCGTGGCCGCCGCCGGGTTCGTCGACGCGCGGAACACCTGGCCGATGCCGCCGGTCGCGAGGACCACCGCCCGGGCCAGGGCCCGGCCGACACCGTCGCGCGTGCCGGCGCCGCGCACGTGCAGCGTCACGCCGCAGGCCCGCGGGCCGCCGGGCGCCGCCGGGTCGCTCGTCAGGACGTCGAGGACCAGCGCGTTCTCGAGGACCTCGATGCCCGGGTCGTGCCGGACAGCCTCGATCTGCGCCACCAGCGCGCGCGAGATCTCGGCGCCCGTCGCGTCGCCGCCGGCGTGCGCGATCCGGTCGGCGCGGTGCCCGCCCTCGCGGGTCAGCGCGATGCCGCCGCCGTCGTCCAGGTCGAAGACGGCGCCGCGTGCCACGAGCTCGCGGACGCGGGCCGGGCCCTCGGTGACGAGCACCTCGACCGCCGCCCGGTCGCACACCCCGCCGCCCGCCGTGAGGGTGTCGGCCAGGTGCGCGGCGGGCGAGTCGTCCGGGTCGAGCGCCGCGGCGATGCCGCCCTGCGCCCACACCGTCGAGCCCGAGGACAGCGCGTCCTTGGTGACCAGCAGGACGTGGGACACCTTGGTGCGCAGTTCGAGGGCGGCGGTGAGACCGGCGACGCCGGAGCCGACCACGATCACGTCGGCCGACGTCGTCCACCCGGGCGCGGGCGCCGCGAGGCTCCGGGCGAGCCGGGCCGCGCTCACGCGTGCGTCACTCGACGCCCACCGCGACCTGGAGGTCGTGGATCGGGAGCCCGCTGGGCTCGAGGTCGTAGCCGTCGGGCACCTGGCCCGGCTCGTCCGAGACCTCGACGATGCGGTTGTCGCCGTCGACGAACACGACGTGCGGCAGGAAGTGCCGCGCGTCCGCCGAGGACATGGTGCCGTAGGCGATGAGGATGACGGTGTCCCCCGGGCGCACGTGGTGGGCGGCGGCACCGTTGATGCACACCTGGCCGGCTCCCCGCTCGCCGGGGATGACGTACGTCGTCAGCCGGGAGCCGTTGGTGACGTCGACGACGTCGACCTGCTGGCCCGGGTAGAGGTCTGCCGCGTCCAGCAGGTCGCAGTCCACCGTGATGGAGCCCACGTAGTGCAGGTTCGCCTGGGTGACCGTGGCGCGATGGATCTTGCCGATCATCATCGGTCGCCGCAGCGAGCCGGGGGCCCGGTCGCTGCCGGTACCGGTGGTGGTCGCGCCGTCGGTGCTCACGCGTTCGCCTTTCCGCCGTCCGCGCGGCCGGTCTGCGAGATCCGCACCGCGAGGTTGTCGATGAGTCGTGTCGTGCCGACCCGCGCCGCGACGAGCAGCAGGGCCGGCCCCGAGAACCCGGGCCCGACCTCCTCCACGGTAGTCGGGTCCACGAGGACCAGGTAATCCACGTCAACGCCCGGGCGCTCGTCCAGCATTCCCGCGGCGCGCGCGACGACGGCGTCCGGGGCCGCGCCGTCCGCGGCGGCGGCCGCGCCGGCCCGGAGCGCGGCGGCCAGCGCGACGGCGTCCGCGCGGTCCGCCGCGGAGAGGTAGGCGTTGCGCGAGGACATCGCGAGCCCGTCCGGGTCCCTCGCGATGGGCACGCCGGCGATCTCGACGCCGAGGTCCAGGTCCCGGACCATGCGGCGCACGGCGAGCAGCTGCTGCGCGTCCTTCTCGCCGAACACCGCGACGTCGGGCCGCACGAGCTGCAGCAGCTTGAGCACCACCGTGAGCACGCCGTCGAAGTGCCCGGGGCGGTGCGCGCCCTCGAGCACCCGCCCCAGCCGCCCGGAGCTCACGCGCACGATCGGGTCGCCGTCGGGGTAGACGACGTCGGTCGCGGGCGCGAGGACCAGGTCCGGCCGCAGCGGGGCGAGGCGCGCCAGGTCGCCGGCCAGGTCGCGCGGGTAGCGCTCGAGGTCCTCGCCGGGCCCGAACTGCAGGGGATTGACGAAGATCGTCACGACGACCTGCCCGTCCGGGCCGACGAGGTCCCGCGCCCGGGCGACGAGCCGCAGGTGCCCGTCGTGCAGGGCGCCCATCGTCATGACGACCGCGCGCCGGGCGGGGACGGCGCGGGCGCCGGCCGTGCCCGGGCACGCGCCGTCGAGGGCCTCCGCGAGCTCCTCGCGGGTGCGGGCGACCGGCGGCAGCGGGTGGGTCTGGTCGGGCGGGGGGGTCATCGGGTCTCCTCCTCGAGGACGTCGAGCAGCCGCTCGGTCTGGGCCGGGCCGATGCGCCCGGCGGCGAGCGCGCGGCGCGCCCCGGCGCGCGCGAGCTCTCGGTAGGACGACGGGAGGTCCGTCGCGCCGTCGTCGGCCGCCAGCGCCTCCAGGACCCGCAGGTGCTCGACGACGGTGCCCACGTCCCCCCGGGAGACGGGGCCGGTGAGCGCGGCGATGGCGCCGGGGTCGACGTCGAGGTGGTCGTCGGCGCGGGTGGCGGGGCCGTCGTCCGGACCGACGGCGGGACCGGCGAGCTCGCCCGCCGCGTCGGCGGCGGCGTCCGCGGCGCGCAGCGACCCGTCGAGCGCGGCCGACAGCAGCGGGGCGAGCGTGCGGCCGGGCCGTGCGACGCCCGCCGCCCGCAGCGCCTGGGCGGCCTGCGCCACGAGCACGACGAGGTGGTTCGCGCCGTGCGCGAGCGCCGCGTGGTAGAGCCCGCGCAGGTCCTCGGCGACGACGACGGGCTCGCCGCCCATCTCGACGACCAGCGCCTGACCGATCGGCTGGACGGCGGGCGCGGAGGTGACGGCGAACGTCGTGCCCTCCAGGCGGGCGAGGTCCAGGGACGTGCCCGTGAACGTCATCGCGGGGTGCACCGCGAGCGGGATGGCGCCCTGGGCGCGCGCGGGCTCGAGCACGCCCACGCCGTAGCGGCCGGAGGTGTGCACGACCAGCTGGCCCGGCTGCCACGCCCCGGTCGCCGCGAGCCCGGACACGAGCTCGGCGAGCTCGTCGTCGGGCACGGCGAGGAGCACGAGCTCGGCACGCTCGACCACGTCGGCGACCTCGAGCACCGGCACGCCGGGCAGGAGGATCTCGATCCGCTCGCGCGAGGCCTGCGAGACGCCGCTCGCCCCGACGACGGCGTGACCCGTGGCGCGCAGCGCGCTGCCGAGCACGGCGCCGACGCGGCCGGCGCCCACGACGCCGATGCCGAGGCGCCCGGGGCGCGGCGGCTGCGAGGGCGGGACGGGGCCGGTCATGTGGGGTCCTCCGGGGTGGGTCGGGGGCCGGGCGCCATCCAGCGCTCGGGGACGTCGTGCGCGCGGGCCTCGCGCGCCCGCGCCGCCTGGGCGTCCACGAGCGCCGCGGCGTCGGCCGCCCGCAGGTGCGGGACCTGCGGCGCGACCGGGCCGGGAGTGGAGTGCACGAGGACGCTCGCGAGACCCAGCCGGCGCTGCAGGGGCCCCTGCTCGAGGCCGACGGACTGGGTGCGCTCGTGCGGCACGAGCACGAGGCGGCGCACGAGCCGCCCGCCGCGCAGCAGCAGCGCCCGTCCGGTGACCGCGAAGCCGTCCCGCGACCACGCCCACGGGTCGAGCCAGCGCGCGGCGCGAGGGCTCACCGTGAAGCGGCCGTGCGGCCCGGCGCCGGACCCGGCGAGGGCCTCGTCGAGCAGGTCGACCGGGTCGGGCGTCCCGAGGTCGGGCAGCACCAGCCACACGGTGCGTACGGCGTCCTCGCGGGAGCCCACGGGCAGCAGGACCGAGGAGCTCTCGCCGTCCTGCCCCCCGCGCCCGTAGCCGGCGACGTTGACCTCGACGCGCCACCAGTCCCGGTCGCGCCACAGCAGCGGCTGCGTCAGCCGCACCGCCTGCACGCGTCCGGGCGGGATGGTCTGCGCGCGCGACTCCAGGAGCCCGTGCCGCAGGCGGATGCCGTCCGGCGAGATCGCGCTGCGGAACCCGAACTCCCGGGAGAACCGCGAGAACGCGTACCCGAGGATGCCCAGCATCGCGGGGAGCAGGCTCACGAGCAGCACGGTCTGGCGCGTCCCCGCCGTCACCGCCGCGAGGGCCAGCGCGCCGAGCACGAAGAGCACGAACGCCCCCGAGCGGACCAGCGACCAGATCAGGCGCCCGGGCGAGACCTCGAGCAGCGGGCGCTCGGGGGCCGCCGCGGCGGGCGGCACACCAGGCACGGCCGCGGCGGGCGGCACAGCAGGCACGGCCGCGGCGGCCCGCGCCGCCCGCACGCCCGCCGCCCGGGCGAGCAGCTCGTTGCGCAGCGCGTCCGTCTCCCCGACCCGCAGCAGCCCGAGGCGGATCGCGGAGTCGCCGCCGCCGGCGACCTCGAGGCGCAGCTCCGCGAGCCCCACGAGCCGGGCGACCAGCGGCTGGACGACGTCGACCGCCTGCAGCCGGTCCAGGCGCGCCTTGCGCTGCTGGCGGAAGAGGACGCCGGTGCGCAGGTGCACCGAGTCGTCGTCGATCGCGTACGTGGTGCACCGCCACGAGACCGCCGACCAGCCGAGGCCCAGCACGGCGACGGCCGCGAGGCCGAGGAGGATCGTGCCGAAGTGCGCCGGGACACCCAGGCCACGGCCGGCGAGGAGGTCGTCGGACGACTGCTGCGCGACGACCACGGCGAGCGCCGCGAAGACGGTCCAGCCGCGCACGAGCGCCGTCACGGGATGCACCCGGCGCCACTCGAGCCCCGTGCCGTCCGCGGGCTG
Source organism: Cellulomonas sp. PhB143 (assembly GCF_003752595.1). Taxonomy (GTDB): domain Bacteria; phylum Actinomycetota; class Actinomycetes; order Actinomycetales; family Cellulomonadaceae; genus Paraoerskovia. The sequence continues at coordinate 492,714 of NZ_RKIJ01000009.1, forward strand.
CGACCCGGCGCTCACAGACCGGCCAGCCGGGCCTCACCGCGCGCGGCGAGCCGGTCGCGGAGGCGGGCGGCGTCGTCGGGCGCCAGGCCGGGCACCGCGGCGTCGGTCGCGGGCGAGGCGGTGTGCAGCTGGACCTGGGCGATGCGGAAGCGCGCCGCGACCGGGCCCGCCTCGACGTCCACGTACTGCAGGCGCCCGTAGGGGACCACCACGAGCGAGCGGAACATGATCCCGCGCCGGATCAGCAGGTCGTCGGCGCGCTCCGCGTACCCGGTGGCCCGCACCTGGCGGGGCACCAGCCAGCCCGCCCAGCAGACCCCGACGAGAGCCGCCGCCGCGAGCACCCAGCACCACGGCGTGACCGCGACGGCCAGGACGATCCCCGCCGCGAACGGCACGAGCGCCCACAGCGAGACCACGAGGAGCCGCGCGGCGACGAGCCGGGGGCTGACGCCGCGCCACTCGACGCCGGGCGGGTCGAACGGCCCGCGCGCAGGCGACGAGGGTGGGGTGCTCATGGCCGCATCATCTCAGGCCGCGGCCGCCCCGGCCTCGTCCGGGCCCTCGTCGCGACGCGCGTCGGCGTCACCGCCGCCCCGGCCGCCTCCCGGCCCGTCGTCGGGCGGGAGCCGGCACCAGTGCTCCGCGAGCAGGCCGGCGACCGCGACCAGCACCGAGCAGAGGACCGCGACCCCGGCGGCGACCGCCTTGTCGCGGCGCGCCTCGATGCCGAGCTCGCCGAGGAACAGCAGGGCCTGGCCGCCGTACCAGCCGACGAGCACGGCACCGGTGAGCGCCGTCGCCTTCGCGAGCACCAGCGTCCGGGCGGCACGCAGGCCGCTCAGCGCCGGGCGGTCGCCGCGCTGGTACGCGCGCACGCCCCAGCCCGCCCAGGCCACGGCCGCCGCGATCACGACGAGCGTGGCGTCGACCGGCCAGGGCACCGCGGGCAGGAAGACTCCCCCGTCCTCGGCGAGGCCGGCCAGACCCCACGTGAGGACGGCCACGACCACCGCGACGAGCACGAGGGTCCGACGCCGGGTGCTGCCCATGGGACCTCCGCTCACCCCTCGCTCGGGGGCATCCACGGGGACGGGCGCTCGCTCGCGGGGCCGTCCTGGACCGGCGGCGCGGGCGGGACGACCGGCGCCTGCTGTACGGCGGGTGCTGCGGGCGCGCCGGGAGCGCCCGCCGCGACGGGAGCCGGGTGTTCGACCGATGCGGTCCCGCGCCCCTCGACCGCCTCCGCGTCGTCGGCCGGGCGGGGAGTGTCTCCGCTGCCCCGCGCGTCCTCGGTGCCCACCACCGGCACCTGCGCGTCGACCTCCGGGGCGGTGCGGTGACCTCCCGTCACCGGGGCGACGACGGCCGGGCCGGGCTCCGGCTCCGTCAGCCAGTCGAGCGCGAGCCAGCGCACGCCCGGGCGGTCCGGCGCGGTCGCCGCCAGCGCCGCGACCCCGCCGCCGCCGAGGCCGGGCAGGACGGCGTCCGGGTCGACCTGCGCCCACGGCTCCAGCACGAACGCCCGCTCGTGCGCGCGGGGGTGCGGGATCTCGAGGTCGTCGGCCGACCCGACGAGCGTGCCGTAGGTGACGATGTCGACGTCGAGGGTGCGCGGCCCCCAGCGCTCGTGCCGCTCGCGCCCGTGCTTGAGCTCGACCTCCTGGCACGCGTGCAGCAGGTCGCGCGCCGAGAGGGTGGTGCGGCCGAGCACGACCGTGTTGAGGTAGTCGGGCTGCTCGGGGCCGACCGCCGCGGTCCGGGCGAGGGGGGCCACCTCCGTCAGCTCGAGGCCCGAGATCCGGTCCACGTCCAGGACAGCGGCACGCAGGGTCGCGCGCGGGTCGCCCAGGTTCGCGCCGAGCGCGAGCACGACGTCGACCGGGCCGGCCGGGATCTGGTCCATGCGGTCCGGCTCGTGGTCCTCGGGCGCGGCGCTCTGCTCGGCACCGTCGGGACCGGCACCGTCCGGCCCGTCGCCCGTCCCGTCGAGGGACGGGGCCGCGTCGACCGCCGGTGCGGCCTCCGCCAGCGGCTCGACGGGCACCGACGGCGCCGTCGGCACGGGCGGCACCGACAGCGCCGTCGGCACCGCGTGCTCGCTCCGGTCCGCCGCGTCGTCGTCGGCGGCGGCGGCGGGCGGGGCCCCGAGCGGCGGGGCCGGGGGGACCACCGGCGGGCGGTGCACCCGGTCCCGGCGCACCGAGACGACCGCGTCGTCGAACGGGACCGCGATCGGCGCCTGCGGCTTGTGGATCGTGGTGTCGACCGCGAGCACGCCCGGGTGCGCGAGCACGGTGGCCGCCACCCGCTCGGCGACGGTCTCGATGAGGTCGCTGGGCGAGCCCTCGAGCACCGCCACGACCTCCTCGGCGACCTCGGCGTAGCTCGTGGTCTCGGCGAGGTCGTCGCCCGCCGCCGCCGGTCGCGTGTCGACGTGCATGACGACGTCGGCGACGAACGTCTGACCGTCCCGGCGCTCGTGCGCCAGCACCCCGTGGTGGCCCGTGGCCGTCAGCCCGGTCACCCGGATCTGGTCGGCCACCATGCCGTCCGGTCCGGGGTACGGTCCCGCGCTCGCGTCGCTCACGTCGTCCTCCGCCTCGTGTCGTCCTGCTGGTCGTCCTGGGTCCCCTGCCCGCGCCGGTCACGGGCCGTGCGGTCGGCGGGGCCGTCGACGCCCCTGACCGACCCGCGGTCCGACTCATACCTTCGCGCCCCCGACGCCGCCTGCCAAGCCGCGGCGACCCGGACGGCGTCGGCCGAGCCGGGCACGTCGTGCACGCGCACGCACCAGGCGCCGGCCGCCGCGGACAGCGCGGAGACCGCCGCCGTCGCGCCGTCCCGCGCACCGGCGGGCACCGGCTCCGCCGTGTCCTCCGCGAGGAGCCGGCCGAGGAACCGCTTGCGCGAGGCGCCCACGAGCACCGGGCGGCCGAGGGATTGCAGCGCGTCCAGGTGCGCGAGCAGGGGCCAGTTCGCGGCCCCCGCCTTCGAGAAGCCGAGCCCGGGGTCGAGCACCACCTGCTCGGCCCGGACGCCCGCCGCGAGCATCCGCTCGAGCCGCTGGGCGAGCTCGTCCCGGACCTCCGCGACGACGTCGTCGTAGTGCTCCAGGTCGTCCATCACGTCCGACGGCCCGCGCCAGTGCATGGCGACGTACACGACGCCGAGGCGCGCCACGGCGTCGTACATGGCCGGGTCGGCAAGGCCGCCCGAGACGTCGTTGACGACGACCGCGCCCGCCGCGACGGCCTCCGCCGCCACCGCGGCGCGGGTGGTGTCCACGCTGACGAGGGCGCCCTCCCCCGCCAGGGTCCGCACGACGGGCAGCACGCGGGCGAGCTCGACGTCCTCCGGGACGCGCGTCGACCCGGGGCGCGTCGACTCGCCGCCGACGTCGAGCAGGTCCGCGCCCTGGGCGAGCAGCTCGCGGCCGTGGGCGGCGGCGGCGGCCGGCTCGAACCATCGGCCGCCGTCGGAGAACGAGTCGGGCGTCACGTTGACCACACCCATGACGAGGGTGCGCTGCAGGGATGTCAGGCGGTCCGGCAGCGGTGCCGGGTGCGTGGGGGTCACGAGAAGGGCCCGGGCTCGCCGGCGCCTAGCGGCCCAGGATGAGGCTCATGGCCTCGGCCCGGGTCGCGCCGTCGCGCATCTGGCCGCGCACGGCCGACGTCACCGTGCGCGAGGCGGGCTTGCGCACCCCGCGCATCGACATGCACAGGTGCTCGCACTCGACGACGACGATCACGCCGCGCGCCTCGAGGTGCGTCACGAGCGCGTCCGCGATCTGCGTCGTCAGGCGCTCCTGGACCTGGGGCCGGCGGGCGTAGACGTCGACGAGCCGCGCGAGCTTGGACAGGCCGGTGATCCGCCCGTCGGCGCTGGGGATGTAACCGACGTGCGCGACGCCGTGGAACGGCACCAGGTGGTGCTCGCACGTGGAGTACACCTCGATGTCCTTGACGAGGACCATCTCCTCGTGGCCGAGGTCGAAGGTCGTGGTCAGGACGTCGTCGGGCTCCTGGCGCAGGCCCGCGAAGATCTCGCGGTAGGCGCGCGCGACGCGCCCGGGGGTCTCGCGCAGCCCCTCGCGGTCCGGGTCCTCGCCGACGGCGAGGAGGAACTCGCGGGTGGCCGCGGCGACCCGCGCCTCGTCGTACTCCGGCACGTCGGCCGGGCGACGCAGGTCGCGCCCGGCGTCGTGCCGCGCCGGAGCGTCCGGCACGACGCCCGGCCCCGAGGCACGCCCCGAGGCGCTGTCAGCCACGCTCGTCCGGCCCGTCGACCGCGTCCTGCGTGCCACCGACGGCGCCGCCCGGCGGCACCTCGCCGACGCGCTCCGGGGGCAGCTCGTCGTTCGCGGCGGCGGCGTAGTCCTGCGGGACGACCTCGGCCCCGTCGAGCTCGGCCTTCTCCGCCTCGGTGAGCACGGGGCCGCGGGTCGAGACCGCGCGCTGCTCGGAGGAGAGCCACACGTCGCGGGCCTCGCGCTTGACGACGGGAGCGAAGACCCGGGCGAGCTCGGCCTGGTTGAGCGTCTCCTTCTCCAGGAGCTCGAGCACGAGCGTGTCGAGCACGTCGCGGTACTCGTTGAGCACCGTCCACGCCTCGTCGTGCGCCGCCTCGACGAGCTTGCGCACCTCGTGGTCCACCGTGCCCGCGACCGACTCGGAGTAGTCGCGCTGGTGGCCCATGTCGCGGCCGAGGAACGGCTCGCCGGCCGCGGTGCCGAGCTTGATCGCCCCGACGCGCTCGCTCATGCCGAACTCGGTGACCATCTTGCGGGCGATCGAGCTGGCCTTCTCGATGTCGTTGGACGCCCCCGTGGTCGGGTCGTGGAAGACGATCTCCTCGGCCACGCGCCCGCCCATCGCGTAGGCGAGCTGGTCCAGCAGCTCGTTGCGCGTCGTCGAGTACTTGTCCTCGGTCGGCATGACCATCGTGTAGCCGAGGGCACGCCCGCGCGGGAGGATGGTCACCTTCGTGACCGGGTCCGTGTAGCGCATCGCGGCCGCCACGAGCGCGTGTCCGCCCTCGTGGTACGCCGTGATCTTCTGCTCCTTGATGTTCATCACCCGGGTGCGCTTCTGCGGGCCGGCGATCACCCGGTCGATGGCCTCGTCGAGGGCGCGGTCGTCGATGAGCTGGGCGCCGCTGCGCGCGGTGAGCAGCGCCGCCTCGTTGAGCACGTTCGCGAGGTCCGCGCCGGTGAACCCGGGGGTGCGGCGCGCGACGCCGACGAGGTCGATGTCGGGGACGATCGGCTTGCCCGCGGCGTGCACGCGCAGGATCGCCTCGCGGCCCTTGAGGTCGGGGGCCTCGACGGCGACCTGGCGGTCGAAGCGGCCGGGTCGCAGCAGCGCCGGGTCGAGGATGTCGGGGCGGTTCGTCGCGGCGATGAGGATGACGTTCGTCTTGACGTCGAACCCGTCCATCTCGACGAGCAGCTGGTTGAGCGTCTGCTCCCGCTCGTCGTGCCCGCCACCCATGCCGGCGCCGCGGTGCCGGCCCACGGCGTCGATCTCGTCGACGAAGATGATGGCGGGCGAGTTCTGCTTCGCCTGCTCGAAGAGGTCGCGCACGCGGCTCGCGCCGACGCCGACGAACATCTCGACGAAGTCCGAGCCCGAGATCGTGTAGAAGGGCACGCCCGCCTCGCCCGCGACCGCGCGCGCCAGGAGGGTCTTGCCCGTCCCGGGGGGGCCGTAGAGCAGCACGCCCTTGGGGATCTTCGCGCCGACGGCCTGGAACTTCGCGGGCTCGGCGAGGAACTCCTTGATCTCGTGGAGCTCCTCGACGGCCTCGTCCGCGCCGGCGACGTCGGCGAACGTGACCTGCGGGGTGTCCTTGGAGACGAGCTTCGCCTTCGACTTGCCGAAGCCCATGACCTTGGACCCGCCGCCCTGCATGCGCGAGAGCAGGAACCAGAAGAGCACGCCGATGATGAGGAACGGGATGATCAGCGAGAGCAGCGACGCGAGGAACGACTGCTTGGCGACCTCGGAGTTGTAGCCGTCCTTCGGGCTGGCGGTCGCCACCGCGTCGACGACCGCCTCGCCCTGCGGCGCGACGTAGAAGAACTCCACGTTCTTGCCCTTGTTCTGGGACTTGCCGTCGGCGTCGTCGTAGACGAAGTCGTCGTCGAGGGTCAGGCGTACGCGCTGGTCGCCGTCGACGATCAGCGCCTGGTCGACCTTGCCGTCGGCGAGGAGCTCGAAGCCCTGCGACGTGTCGATCCGCTGGACGGACGGCGTGCGGAAGGTGGTGAAGGCGATCCACAGGAGGAGCAGCCCGAGGACGATCCACACGTACGGACCACTGAAGATCTTCTTGGCGTTCATCGACGACGGGGACCGAGGCCCGTTTTCCCTCCGCTTGCGCAACGATTCCGACTGCGAAACTACACGCTCACCCTGGGCGCGCGCTGACGTGTTCGCCCAGGGCTTGGCGACCGCCCGGGCCCGCTCCGGTCAGCCGGCGGAGTAGACGTGCGGCGCCAGCGTCCCGACGAACGGCAGGTTCCGGTAGGCCTCGGCGTAGTCGAGGCCGTAGCCGACGACGAACTCCGTGGGGATGTCGAACCCCACGTAGCGGACGTCCACCTCGACCTTCGCGGCCTCCGGCTTGCGCAGCATCGTGGCGATCTCCACCGACGCCGGCCCGCGGCTGCGCAGGTTCTGCACCAGCCAGGAGAGCGTGAGCCCCGAGTCGATGATGTCCTCGACGATCAGGACGTTGCGGCCCTGCAGGTCGGCGTCCAGGTCCTTGAGGATGCGCACCACGCCCGAGGACTTGGTCCCGGATCCGTAGGAGGAGACCGCCATCCAGTCCATCTGCACCTTGTGGTGCAGCCGCCGCGAGAGGTCGGCCATCACCATGACGGCGCCCTTGAGCACGCCCACGAGCAGCAGGTCCTTGCCCGCGTAGTCGCGGTCGATCTCCGCCGCCATCTCGTCGAGCCGGGTCATGAGCTGCTCCTCGGTGAGCAGCACGGAGGAGAGGTCGGTGCCGAGGTCGGACGGTTCCACGGAGTGCTCCAAGAGGGCGTCGGGTCTGGGGTGGGTCTGCTCAGGTGGCAGGGCCGATGACCAGCGTGCCACACCGCCGGTGCGCGCGGCGCGCCCCGGGCAGGTGCGCGGGCCCCTGCCCGTGCCAGGCCAGGACGAGCCGCTCGAGGGTCTCGACGTGCCCCGCGGACAGGTCGCCCGCCGGGCACCCGGCAGCGATCGCGGCCCGGCGCAGCACGCGCCTGCGCACCGCCCGCGGGAGCCCGGACAGCCCGTCGGCGTCGAGGGCGAGCGTCCCCGGACCGGGCATCGGGCCCGGCGCCCGGCGTCGGACCGTGACGAACGCCTCGTCCGCGAGCGCCTCCAGCGCGTCGGCGTCGTCGCGCAGCTGTGCCGCCGTGCGCGCCAGCGCCTGCGCCACCCCCGGGCCGAGCACGTCCTCGAGGACGGGCAGCACCTCGTGACGCACCCGCGAGCGCAGGGGCAGGCGCGCCGAGGCGGTGCCCGGCGCCGGGCCGTTCGTCGGGTCGTGCCAGGGCTCGAGCCCGAGCGCGGCGCACACCGCCTCCGTGTCCGCGCGGCGCAGCCCGAGGAACGGCCGGCGCAGCGCGCCGCGGGCCGCGGGCATGCCGGCCAGCGATCGCGCTCCCGACCCGCGGGCCAGGCCGAGCAGCACCCCCTCCGCCTGGTCGTCGAGGGTGTGCCCCAGCAGGGTGGCGCGCGCGCCCGCCCGTCCGGCGGCCTCGTCGAGCGCCGCGTACCGGGCGTCCCGGGCCGCGGCCTCCACGCCCCCCGGACCCTCGACCCGCACGCGGACGACCTCGACCGGGCCCAGCCCCAGCGCGGCGCACGCGGCCGCCGCGCCGGCGCAGACCTGCGCGGAGCCCTCCTGGAGGCCGTGGTCGACGACGACGGCCCCGGCCCGCAGGCCGGCGCGCGGCGCGACGAACGCCGTCGCCGCCGCGAGCGCCAGCGAGTCCGCCCCGCCGGAGACGGCGACCAGGACCAGCGGCGCGGCCCCGTCCGGCGCCCCCGCGTCCGCGGGGTCCCGGCCGTCCTGCGCGAGGTCGGCGAGGCAGGCCCGGACCGCGGAGCGCGCGGCCGCGACGGCGGGCGCCGGTCCGGCCACGGTCAGCCGTGCACCCGGCGCACCCAGGCCGCCGGCTCACGGATCTCGGCCGCGCTCGGCAGCGCCTCGGGTCCCGTCCAGACGGCGTTCAGCCCGTCCCGCCCGACGACGTCCTCCACCTCCCGGACGAACGCCGCCCCGTCGCGGTACTGGGCGAGCTTGGCGTCCATGCCGAGGACGCGGCGCAGGACGCCGTCGAACACGCTGCGCCCGGCGCCGTCGCGGCGCTGCTCGAAGCGCCGCCGGATGCGGCGCACGCTCGGCACGACGCGCGGGCCGACGGCGTCCATGGCCACGTCCGCGTGCCCCTCGAGCAGCGCCATCACCGCGGTCAGCTCGTCGAGCTCGCGGCGGGAGCGCTCGTCGAGGAAGCCGTGCACGAGCGAGGCGTCCGTGCCGCGGACCCCGTGCACCAGCCCCCGGCCGAGGGCGGCGGCGCGCTCGGTCCAGCGCGCGGACGTGACCCGGCGGCCGGTCGAGGTGACCCCGGCGAGCAGCTCGCCCGAGCGGCGCGAGAGGTGCCCCGCGAGCCACGGCGCCGCGGCGAACTGCAGGGCGTGGGTCTGCTCGTGGAGGCAGACCCAGAGCCGGAAGTCCCGGGGGCGCAGGCCGAGGGTGCGCTCGGCCTGCAGCACGTTGGGCGCGACGAGCAGCAGGCGGCCGAGGGCGGGGGCGCCCGCGGTCGCGGCCGCGGCCGCGTACGGGTCGAACTGGCCGAGCACCCGGCTCGAGAGCGCGGCGAGCACCACGCCGACCTCCGACGCCCCGATCAGGCTCGGCAGGGGCGCTGCCAGGCGAGAGCGCTCGGAGTCGGTCAGCGCCGCGGCGACGGGTCGCGTCATCGTCTCCATGACCTCCGTGTTCGCCACGGCCCAGCGCGCCCGGTCGACGACGTACACGCGCGAGAGCACGTCGCTCGTCGCGGGCGAGGCCGGGTCGGGGCGCATCCCGGTCACGTCCAGCACGGCGGGGACCGCGCGGGCGGCGGCCTCGCGCAGCCCGGCGACGAGGTCGTCGAGATCGTCCCGCGTCGCCTCCGGCCCGGGGCGGGCGACCTTGCCCGCGATGCTCGCCGCGGCGCGCCAGTCGACGACCCGGGGTGCGGGGGCGGGCTGCGCCGCCGTCGCGAGGGCGGGAGCGGGCAGGGAGGATGACGTCACGGGTCCACCGTAGCCGCGGCGTCCGACGCCCGGCCGGGCGCGTGACCGCGGCCGGGGCAGGACGAGCAGCAGGACGAGCGCAGGAGGGACCACGTGCGGGCACGACTGCTGGAGGCGGGCACGCTGGCGCTGCTCGTGGAGCCGGGCGCCCCGCGAGCGGGAGACCCGACCGACGCCGCCGCCGACGCCGCCGCGCTCGCCGCGGTCGCCGAGCGCCTGCGGGCGGTCCCCGGCGTCGTCGAGGTCGTCCCCGGGGCCGAGACCCTGCTCGTGCGGGTCGCCGCCGGCCCGGTGCCGCGCGCCGCCGTGCGGGCCGCGCTGGAGGGTGCGCCCGCCGGCACTGCTCGCGCCCGCACCGCTCCCGCCGGGACCACGCGCGCTGGGACCACGGCGGACCTCGCTCGCGCGCCGCGCACCGTCGTCGTGCCCGTGCGCTACGACGGCGAGGACCTCGCCGAGGTCGCCCGGATCCTCGGCACGGAGCCCGCGGAGGTCGTGCGCCGGCACACGGCCGCCACGCACCGGGTCGCGTTCACCGGGTTCGCGCCGGGGTTCGCGTACCTCGCCGGGGCGCGCGGGCTCGAGGTCCCCCGGCGCGCCACGCCCCGCACGCGCATCCCCGCGGGCGCCGTCGGCCTCGCCGGCCCCTACAGCGGCGTCTACCCGCGGGCGAGCCCGGGCGGGTGGCAGCTCGTCGGCACCACGGACGTGCCGATGTGGGACCTCGAGCGCGACCCCCCGGCGCTCCTCCTGCCCGGCGACGAGGTGCGGTTCGTCGACGCCGCGACGTTGCCCGACCCCGCGGGCCGCTCGGCCGCCGACCTCGCCCGGGACGCCTGGTCGGGCGTGCCGCGGGAGGCGACCGTCCGCCCCTGGCGGCGCGCCGGCTCGTCCGGGCTCGAGCTCGTCGCCTCGACCGCCCCGGCGGCGGTCGAGGACCTGGGGCGCCCCGGCCTGGCGCACCTCGGGGTGACCGCGTCGGGCGCGCTGGACCCGCCGGCCCTGCGCGCGGCGAACCGGGCCGTGGGCAACGGGCCGTCGTTCGCCTGCCTCGAGCTGACGGGCTCCGCGACCCTGCGCGCCGTCGGGCGCTCGACCGTGGCGGTCGCGGGCGCGGTGACGCGCGCCGCCGTCGTCCTCGAGGAGGGGGACGAGATCACGCTGGACGCGCCGGCGCACGGGCAGCACAGCTACGTCGCCGTGCGGGGCGGGATCGACGTGCCGCAGGTGCTCGGCAGCGCGTCGACCGACCTGCTGTCCGGGCTCGGCCCCGCGCCGGTGCGCCCGGGCGAGATCGTCCCCGTCCGGGACGTGCCCGACGACGTCCTGGGTCCCCTCCGGCGCGGTGCCCCGCCTCGCGGTCCCCGGGACGGGCCGCACGGTCCGGGTGCCGGTCCGGAGGACCCGGACGTCGTCGTCGTGGACGTGGTGCTCGGTCCCCGGGACGACTGGTTCGACGACGAGTCCCTCGCGCGCCTGCTCGCCCAGGAGTGGACCGTCACGCCGCGCCTCGACCGGGTCGGCGCGCGGCTCGAGGGCCCGCACGCCCTCGTCCGGCGCGAGGAGCGGGCCGCGGCGGAGCTGCCGAGCGAGGGGGTCGCGCTCGGGGCGCTGCAGGTCCCGCCGGACGGTCAGCCCGTGCTGCTGCTCGCCGACCACCCCGTCACGGGCGGCTACCCGGTGGTCGCCGTCGTCGCGGCTGCCGACGTGCCCCGGGCCGCCCAGGTCCCGCCCGGCGGCCGGCTGCGGTTCCGCCGCGTCGAGCAGCCCTCGGCCTGAGCCGACCGGTCCTCGCCCCGTCCGCCGAGACGTCGAATTCCGCCCCTGAGATCGCAGATCTCGGGGCGGAATTCGACGTCTCGGCGGATCAGGGGCGCGGTCAGCCGCCGCAGCCGCAGTCGGCGAGCTGCCCGACGAACCGGTCGAAGATCACCCGCGCGCCCCACGTGCCGCCGTCGGGCACCCGGTCGGCGAGCACGACGAAGGTGAGCATCCGCTCGTCCGCGGTCACCACCGTCCCCGAGAGCGCCGTGACGTCCGGCAGGCTCCCCGTCTTCGAGCGGACGACGCCGGCCGCGTCCGTCCCGACGAACCGCTCGGCCAGCGTCCCGGTCAGGCCGGCGATCGGGATGCCGACGGCGGCGGTGCGCAGCCGCGGCCGCTCCGGGTCGGTGATCGCGCGCAGCACCTGGTCGAGCTGCTGAGGGCTGACCTTCGACCCGTCGCCCAGCCCGCTGCAGTCGGCCAGGACCATCCCCTCGGTGTCCACGTCGAGCCGCTGGACCGCGGTGCGCACGGCCCGCGTCGCACCGTCGAACGTCGCCGGCACCCCCGCCTCGATCGCGACCAGGCGCCCGACCCCCTCGGTCACCGAGTTGTCCGAGTGCTCCAGGAAGTAGTCGACGACCTGCCACAGCGGCGCGGACTCCACGGCGCCGAGCTGCTTCGGGTCCTTCGGGACGCTGGAGCGCACCGGGTCGCCCGTGACCGTCACGCCGCGCTTCTCCAGCGCCGCCGCGAACGTCTGCGCCGCGGCCATGCTCGGGTCCGGCGAGCGCAGCGCGTACTCGTCGTCGGAGAGCCGGGCGATGTCGACCTCGAGCGGGGTTACCGGCGCCGCGTAGCCCGCCGCCACCGACCGGGGGTCCCACGTGGGGCTGACCGTCGGCCCCTCGAAGAGCGTGTCGTCGAGGGCCAGGTGCACGGAGTCCTCGCCGCGCAGCAGCAGCTTCCCGGCGACCTGCTTCGCGAGGTCCGCGAGCCCCGCGTGCCCGTTCGTGGCCTCCGGGTCGCCCGCGCCCGCCGCGAGGAGCATGTCTCCCCCGCCGTGCAGGTAGATCGTGCCGTCCCCGGGCTTCGCCTGGACCACCGACGTCGTCAGGGTCGAGTGCGGGTCGAGGGTCGACAGCGCCGCGGCCGCCGTGAAGAGCTTCTGGGTGGAGGCCGGGACGAACGCGGCGGTGGGGGCGTGCGCACCGAGGACGTCGCCGCTGTCGCGGTCCGTGACCAGGACGCCGACGCGCTTGCCCAGCCTCGTGTCCGCCGCCAGGTCGTCCACCAGGCCCTGCACGTCGCTCGGCGAGGGCTCGGGCGCGTCGTCCGCCAGCGCCGGCGCGACCGCGACGGGCTCGTCCCCGAGCGCCGCGCCGGGCGCGTCCGGGAAGGGTGCCGCGGGCGCCGGGACCGGCTCGACGGTGAGGAGGCCGGGCACGAGGTCGTACGCGTCGGCCGTCAGGTATGCCCCGGTGGCGACGAGCACGACCGCCACGGTGCCGCCGGCCCGTGCTCCCCAGCCCATCGCCGTCCTTCGTCGTCGGGTGCCGCCGTCGGGCGGTCCTGAGGGCCGCCCCGGCCCACCGTGGGAATTATCACTGATGATCCTCCACGGCGGGGCCGCCGGGTCCCGGGCGGCGCGTACCGGCGTGTCACACTTGTCCAGGACAGGGCGCGCCCGCGGCCGGACGACTGGAGGAACAGTGGAGTTCGACGTCACGATCGAGATCCCCAAGGGGCAGCGCAACAAGTACGAGGTCGACCACGAGACCGGGCGCATCAAGCTCGACCGGATGCTCTTCACCTCGACGCGCTACCCCGACGACTACGGTTTCATCGAGGAGACCCTCGGCGAGGACGGCGATCCCCTGGACGCGCTCGTGCTGCTGGAAGAGCCCACGTTCCCCGGCTGCCTGATCCGCTGCCGCGCGCTCGGCATGTTCCGCATGCGCGACGAGGCCGGCGGCGACGACAAGGTGCTGTGCGTGCCGACCGGTGACCAGCGCGCCGCGTGGCGCCAGGACATCGACGACGTCTCCGACTTCCACCGCCTGGAGATCCAGCACTTCTTCGAGGTCTACAAGGACCTCGAGCCCGGCAAGTCCGTCGAGGGCGCCCACTGGGTCGGCCGCGCGGAGGCCGAGGCCGAGATCACCCGCTCCGTGCAGCGGGCGATCGACACCGGGTACCACACCGGTCACTGACGCACGCCACGCACCACCCGTCGCCGACGCCGGCCTGCTCACCAGCGGTCGCCGAACCGGCGGTTACCGTCGCCGAACCGGCGGTTGCAGGTCCCCAGAGGCTCTGGAAGACCTGCAACCGCCGGTTCGGCGTCTTTCTGGGCAGGGGCGCGGGCTCAGCGGCCGTCCGTCGAGCCCTGCAGCGTCATCGCGTAGACGTTCAGGTCGCTGTCGTGGTCCCACGCCGTCCCGGTCAGCCCGGGCGCGACCCATTCCGGCACCGCCGGCCGCGGCAGGGTGATGGCCCGCACGGTCTTGTACACGTCCAGCCGGACCGACGTGCGGTAGAGCGCGACGTCGTCGGACACCTTCCCGTCCTTCGCCGAGACCCGGTACGGCATGTCGAGCGCGACGGCGTTGCCGAACTCCGGCTCGTCGGCCGTCCACTCCGTCATGCTCACCGGGACGTCCGCGGTGCTGCCGTCCCGGTAGGTGACCACGGCGGTGCCACCCTCGACCCCCGTGCCGCCGTTGGTCGACGTGCCGAGGATCTGGAGCCGGCTGTAGCGCCCCGCCGGCAGGGCGACGGTCTGGCCGTGAGCCTTGACGAAGTTGGCGTCCGTGCCCACGGTCGACGGCGCCTCATAGGTGACGCCGTCGAGCGTCGTCGGGCCCGCGGCGGGCAGGAGATCGGCAGCGAGGCTGGAACCCTTCCCGTCGAGGTCGCCCGAGCCCGGGTCGGCGAGCGACGCGACACCGTCGGTGTCGTAGTCACCGCTCAGGTCGACCGCGCAGGACGTGCTCGTCCGGGCGGCGCAGCCGCCTGTCGCCTTCGCGGAGACCGTCGCGCTCGTGCGCACCGGGTCGGAGCCGGACGCGCGAGCCGTGACCGTCACCGGGTAGTCGCCGGCCGCCGTCCCCGCGGGCGCCGTGACGGTCACGGGGACCTCGACCTGGGTCGGGAGCCCGTCCGAGGAGATGCGGACGGTCTGTGCGGTCTTCGAGACCTTCCACCCCGCCGGAACCTTGGCGGCGACCGTCACCTCGGCGGTCCCGGGGTCCGTGGCCTGGACCGTCAGTGTGAGCCGCTGGTGCGACGCGGCCTTCGCCGACGCCGGAACCGTGGCCGCGGTGGGCGAGAGGCTCGCGCTGAGGTCCTTCGTCGCGACCGGGTCGTGGTTGACCGACGGCGGCGCGTCCTCCGGCGACGTGCCCCAGCTCGTGGGCTGCGTGCTCAGGGCGTAGTCGATCGTCCCACCGTGGGCGATGTCGGACTGGCGGACCCAGGGACGCTGCGTGTCCTTGCCGTTGACCGTGGCCGTCGCGATGTACCGCTTGTCCATGCTGGCGCCCGGGGCGGTGAGCTTCAGGGTGCCGCCCTGGACCGACCCGTAGCTGCCGATGCGCACGGTCGTGCTCGGGAACAGCGGTGTGGAGGCGACGTAGTCGTTCGAGCCCGACATCGTCGGGTACAGCCCGATCGCAGCCATCACGTACCAGGCCGACATCTCACCCATGTCGTCGTTCCCCGTCATCCCCTCGGGGGTGTTGGTGAACAGCGTCTGCTGGGCGCGCACGACGGTCGCGGTCTTGTCGGGCCGCCCGGTCCACGCGTACAGGTACGGCGCGAGCAGGTCCGGCTCGTTGGTGGGCGTGTACGTCGTGTTGCCGTAGTAGCCGTACGGGGCCGTGACCCACGCGTCCTGCGCGGTGCGCTCCGGGTTGTTCACCAGGTCGGAGTACACGAAGAACTGGTCCAGCTTCTGGGTGGTCGCCCGGCGCCCGCCCATCATGTCGACCAGCCCGGACGGGTCCTGCGGCACCATCCACTGGTACTGGCTCGGCCCGCTCTCGTGGAAACCGTGCGAGCCGGTCGTGGTGTCGTACGGCTCGAGCCAGGTGCCGTCCGCCGTGCGCGGGCGGAACGTGCCGAGCGTCTTGTCGTAGATGTTGCGGTACGACTGGCCGCGCTCCGCGAACATCGCCGCGTCGTCGTCATGGCCCAGGCCCTTCGCCATCAGCGCCAGCGACGAGTCAGCGATCGCGTACTCGAGCTGGGACGACGCCGGGTAGTAGCAGTCGTTGTCGTTGCCGTGCGTCGGGCAGCACGCGCCGGAGGAGTCGCCCGTCGGGCAGCTGTCGCGGTCGGCCACGTGCAGGCCGTAGGGGATGTAGCCACGGTCGGCGTAGAACGCCTGGCCGGCGCGACCGTTCTGCGCGACGTCGGCCGGCGGCACCTGGGTGGCGTTCTTGCGGAGGTAGCCGTACGCCTCCTCGGCCTCGTCGTCGGAGAGCAGGCCCTTGGACCAGTTCTCGACGACGAACGGCGTGACCGGGTCGCCGGTCATGATGTTGCCGTCCTTGTTCCCCAGGAACCAGCGTGGTAGCCAGCCGCCGTCGCGGGCGATCGCGACGATCGACCGGGCGACGTCGTGCGCGACCTTCGGGTCCAGCATCTCGACGAGCTGGTTCTGCGTCCGGTAGGTGTCCCAGAGCGAGAGGACGCCGTATGGGGTGAAGCCCTTCGCCTTGTGGATCTGGTCGTCCGTGCCCATGTAGCGCCCGTCGACGTCGCCGACGACGTTCGGGGAGAGGGTCGCGTGGTACAGCGCGGTGTAGAAGACGATCCGCTGCGTACGGCTGCCACCGGCGGTGTCGACCCGGTGCAGCATCTCGTTCCAGCGGTCGTGCAGGGCGTCCTGGACGGCGTCGAAGTCGAAGCCGACGTCGCCCGTCTCGACATCGAGGTTCTTGCGCGCGCCGGCGAGCCCCGTGTACGACAGGGCGGTCTTGACCACCACCGGGTCGTCGTTCTTCGTCGTGTCGAAGGTGACCCAGCCGCCGTTCGCGCCGTCGTTCGCCGACTCGCTCGACCCGGGGCTCAGCGTGTCGTTCTTCCAGGTGCCGTGCGCGGTGAACGGCCGGCTGAGCTTCGCCACGAAGTACGCCTTCTGCCCGCCCTCGCCGGCCACCCAGCCCTCGACGGTGCGGTTGCCGACGACGTGGACCTCGGACTCGGACACGCCCTCGCCGGTGTTGAACAGGACGTTCGCCCGCGCGGTGCGGCCGAAGTCGTAGCGCTGCCAGGTGGTGCGCTCGGTCGCGGCCAGGCTCACGTCGACGCCGTACCTCTCCAGGCGCACGCGGTAGTCGTCCGGGTGCACCTCCTCGCGGGCGCGGTTGAAGCTCGAGGCGTAGTCGGCCGGGTCGCCGGACGTGACCTCGCCGGTGGTGGCCATGACGGGCACATAGTTGTACCGGCAGGCGTTGACGGCGGTCTGGCTGAAGCCGTAGATCTTCTCCGCGGAGTCGGAGTCGCACCGGTTCCCGCCCGCGCCGGGCGCGTTCAGCACGTTCGGCACCGCCTGCGCCATGCCGAACGGCTCACCCACGGCGGGGAAGTCGAACCCCTCGTTCTTGGTGCCGATGAACGGGTTGACCAGCGAGGTGAGGTCCGCGCCGGGCCGGGCGACGTCACCGCCCGCGGTCGGCGCGGCGGAGGCTCCGGCAGGGACGGCAAGCGCCGTCAGGAGGGCCGCGACGAGCGTGGCGGCCAGCGCCCCGCCACGTCGGGGGCGCCCTCCGGCGAGCGCTCGGGGGAAGAAGTGCATGGTGGTCAGATCCTCTGCATCGAGTGGGCATCAACAACCTTGTCAAGCCTGACAGCGTTGTCATCCAGGGTGAATTGATCGCATCACGGCACGTCGAGCGTGTCAAACGCATGCCACCGGGGTGTGGCGATATGCCGGGCGCAGGCTCAGGGACGACCGGCGTACGGCATCTGGTCCGGGTAGCGGATCGGGTCGATCGACAGCGGCTTGCCGGGCCGGCGGGCCTCGATCATCATCCCGTCGCCCACGAACATCGCGACGTGGTAGATCGAGCCCGGGTCGCCGGGGTTCGAGCCGTAGAAGATCAGGTCGCCCGGACGCATGCTCCCGTAGGAGATCTTCGCGACGTGCTGGTACTGCGAGCGCGACGTCCGGGTGATCTCCACGCCCGCCGCCTCCCACGCCCGCATGGTCAGGCCCGAGCAGTCGTAGGAGGTGGGACCCGTACCGCCGAGGACGTAGGGCGCGCCGATCTTCGTCCGCGCCCAGGCGACGGCCTCGCGCCCCCGCGCCGCCGACCCCGAGGAGGCGCCCGTCCCGGACGACGGCGGCGGCGCCGGGGCGGTGGTGTGCGTGGGCTTCGGGGCCGGCTCGGGCTTCGGGGCGGGCGCCGGCTTCGGCTTCGCGGCCGGCTCGGGCTTCGGGGCGGGCGCCGGCTTCGGCTTCGCGGCCGGCTCGGGCGCAGGCTTCGGCGCCGCGGCCGGCTCCGGTGCCGGTCCCGCAGCAGCCTCTGGCGCCGCCGACGTGATTTTCGGGGCGTCGGACGGTTCGGCGCCGGGCTCGGCAGCCGCCGCCCCGGCCGACCCGCTGGCGCGTGCCGGGGCCCGCGACGGCGCGACGGTCGCCTCCGGCTCCTGCTCCGCCGCTGCCTCGGCGGCGGCGTCCAACGCCGCCTGGCGCCGGGCCTCGAGCGCCACGCTCGTGCCGCGGGCGTCCGCGAGCTCGGCGACCAGCCGGTCCCGCTCGCCCTGCGTCCGGGCCACCTGCTGCGCGGTCGCCGCCTGCGTCGTGCGGGCGGCGTCGAGCCGCCGCTCCGCCAGGCTCCGCGCGGCGTCGAGGTCGTCGCGGGCGGCGTCCGCCTCCGCGCCCGCGGTCCGCGCGACGGCGGCCGCGGTCCGGTACTCCGAGAGCGCCTGGCTCGACGTCCGCCCCGCGGCCCGCCGTGCCCGGTCGTCCTGGACCATCCCGTCGAGGTCCGCCGCGTCGACGAGCACCGCGAGCGACGCGAGACCGGGGCCGGAGCGCTGCGCCGAGCGGTAGACCGCACCGAGCGCGGTGCGGCTCGCCTCCGCCCTGGTGCTCGCGGCGGCGGCCGCCGCACGCTGCTCGTCGTACTCCTGTGCCGCGTCGGCCACTGCCTCCTTCGCCTCGAGGTAGTCCTCGGCGGCGGTCCCGACGGCTCGGTCGGCCGCACGGTCCTGCCCGGCGAGCGCGGAGAGCCGGTCCTCGATCGACGCGACGTCCCCCGCGGCCGCGGCGACGTGCTGGCGGGCGGCGGCGACGTCGTCGGACGTCGGCGGCGCCGGGGACGGGTCGGCCTGCACCGGGCCGGCGACGAGGCCGGCGAGGGCGAGGGACGCGACGAGGCCGGCACCTACCATCCGTGACGAGCGGCGCAAGATACCTCCACGAGGGCCGAGGGCCGTGAGCGACACGGCACCTCGTGCACCTTTGCACCGCTCGCAGGGCTCGGCAACACCTCACGGGTGCGCGGAGCGGGGCCAGGTGTCCACATCGTGGTCTCACATCGCGGACGGATGCTGGTGCGGGCCGCCCGCGCGGCCTACCGTCGTCGGCATGACCCGCCGAATGTGCTGTCGCTGACACCGCACGTTCGCCTGCCCTGATCCGGCACGACGACGGTCCGCGACCCTCGCCGACCCTCGCCTCCCGGGACGCGCCACCACCCCGTGGTCGACGGCGCCGGCGGTACCGCGTGCACCAGTCCACGGACCGCGCGCCGGTCCCCGAACCGTCCCCGGAGACTCCCATGAGCACGCAGCCCGCCTGGTCCTTCGAGACCCGCCAGATCCACGCCGGCCAGGAGCCGGACCCCGCCACGGGCGCCCGCGCCCTGCCGATCTACCAGACCACCTCGTTCGTCTTCCCCGACGCCGGCGTCGCGGCCGACCGCTTCGCGCTCAAGGACCTCGGGCCGATCTACACGCGCATCGGCAACCCCACCCAGGGCGTCGTCGAGGAGCGCGTGGCGAACCTCGAGGGCGGGGTCGGCGCCCTGCTGCTCGCGTCCGGCCAGGCCGCGGCGACCTACTCGATCCTCAACCTCGCCGAGGCGGGCGACCACGTCGTGGCGAGCGCGAGCCTGTACGGCGGCACCTACAACCTGCTGCACCACTCGCTGCCGAAGCTCGGCATCGAGACGACGTTCGTCGAGGACGCGGCCGACCCGCAGGCCTGGCGCGACGCCGTCCGGCCGAGCACGAAGGCGTTCTTCGCCGAGACGATCCCCAACCCGCGCTCGGACGTGCTCGACATCGCGCTCGTCGCCGACGAGGCGCACGCCGCCGGCGTCCCGCTGATCGTCGACAACACCGTCGCGAGCCCCTACCTGGTGCGGCCGATCGAGCACGGCGCGGACATCGTGGTGCACTCGGCCACCAAGTACCTCGGCGGGCACGGCGCCGCGATCGGCGGGGTGATCGTCGACTCGGGGAACTTCGACTTCGCCGCCTCGCCCGAGCGGTTCCCCGGCTTCAACACGCCCGACCCGTCCTACAACGGCATCGTCTACGCCCGCGACCTCGGCGTCGACGGAGCCCTGGGCGCCAACCTCGCGTACGTGCTCAAGGCGCGCGTGCAGCTCCTGCGCGACCTCGGCGCGGCCGTCTCGCCGTTCAACGCGTTCCTCCTGGCGCAGGGCATCGAGACCCTGTCGCTGCGGGTCGAGCGGCACGTCGCCAACGCCCAGCACGTCGCGCAGTGGCTCGAGGCGCGCGACGACGTGCTGCGCGTCCACTACGCGGGGCTGCCGTCCAGCCCGTCGTACGCCACGGCGCAGAAGTACCTGCCGCGCGGCGCCGGAGGGGTCCTGGCGTTCGAGATCGACGGCGGGACCGAGGCGGGCCAGGCCTTCGTCTCGGCGCTCGAGCTGCACTCGAACGTGGCCAACATCGGCGACGTGCGCTCGCTGGTGATCCACCCGGCGTCGACCACCCACAGCCAGCTCACCGTCGCCGAGCAGGCGCTCTCCGGGGTGACGCCCGGGCTGGTGCGGCTCTCCGTCGGGCTCGAGAACGTCGAGGACATCCTCGCGGACCTCGAGCTGGGGTTCACGGCGGCCAAGGCAGCATCGACCCCGTCGGCCTGACCGCCGCCCGACCCCGCTCGACCCCGCCCCACCCCGCCCGCCCCGGCGCGCCGCGGGCGCGTCCGCGCGCCCGGCCCGGTCCCCGCCTCGAGTGCCTGGCGCGAGGGCGACCCCGCCGGCCACCGGCGCTTCGCCGACGTCGGCACCTTCGACCTCGAGAACGGCGCCCGGATCCCCGACGTGCGCGTCGCCTACGAGACCTGGGGCGCGCTCGCCCCCGACGGCTCCAACGCCGTCCTCGTGCTGCACGCCCTCACCGGCGACTCCCACGTCACCGGCCCCGCCGGCGACGGCCACCGCACCGCGGGCTGGTGGGAGGCCATGGTCGGCCCCGGCCGCCCCATCGACACCGACCGCTACTTCGTCGTCGCGCCGAACGTGCTCGGCGGCTGCCAGGGCACCACCGGCCCCGCGAGCAGCGCGCCCGACGGCGCCCCCTGGGGCGGGCGGTTCCCCCGCGTCACCCCGCGCGACCAGGTCGCGGTCGAGATCGAGCTCGCGCGCACCCTCGACATCAGCTCGTGGCACCTGGTCGTCGGCGCCTCGATGGGCGGCCACCGCGTGCTCGAGTGGGCGATCCTCGGCCCGGAGAACGGCGTCGAGGTCGAGGCGATCGCCACCGTCGTCACGTGCGCGCAGTCCACCGGCGACCAGATCGCCTGGGCGCACTCCCAGATCGGCGCGATCCGCGCCGACCCCCGGTTCCGCGGCGGCGACTACTACGACGCGGCGGACGACGACGGCCCGCACGTCGGCCTCGCGATCGCCCGCCAGATCGCGCACACCACCTACCGCACGGCCCAGGAGCTCGACACGCGCTTCGGCCGCCTCCCGCAGGGCGGCGAGGACCCGTTCACGGACGGCCGCTACGCGGTGCAGTCCTACCTCGACCACCACGGCGACAAGCTCGCCCGGCGGTTCGACGCGAACAGCTACCTGCGCCTGACCGAGTCGATGATCACCCACGACCTCGGGCGGGACCGTGGGGGCGTCGACGCGGCCCTCGGCACGATCACGGCGCGCGCGCTCGTGGTGGCCGTCGACAGCGACCGCCTCTTCCGCCCGGCCGAGAGCGCCCGGATCGCGGCGGGCGTCCCCCGCGCGGAGCCGCTCGTCGTCCTCGAGTCCGAGTTCGGGCACGACGGGTTCCTCATCGAGTTCGACCAGCTCGGGCCGCTCGTGACGACGTTCCTCACCGAGCTCCGCGAGGACGCGCGGCTCTGACGCGCTCCGCCTCCCCCGCCGGCGCGCGGCGCCGGTGCACCATGACGGGTATGACGGCCGACCTGCGCGAGCTCACCGAGGCCCTGCACGCCCAGTGGCAGGCCCTGAGCGCGTGGCTGCGCGAGGCCGACCTCGACGACGACGCCCTGGAGTCCCCGAGCGTCCTGCCGGGGTGGAGCGTCGGCGCGCTCGTCACCCACCTCGGCCGCGTCATGGACACCCTCGCCGCGGCGGGCCCGGTCCCGCCCGGCACCGTCCCGATGTCGCTCGCCGAGTACCTCGGGACCTACCCGCAGCGGGCCGAGGAGATCGCCGAGGCCACCCGGGCGCTGGACGCCCGCACCCGCGGGGACCGGCTCGGGGCGGCCGACGGCGCCGCGGCGCGCGGCTTCGCGGCGCTGGACCGGCTCGCGGCGGCCGACGACGTGGTGCAGGCCCGGCGCGGGCCGCTCACCCTGCGCGACATGGTGGCTTCCCGGGTCGTCGAGCTCGTGGTGCACGCCGACGACCTGGACCGCTCCCTCCCGGGAGTCTCAGGCAGCCCGCGGGACCGCGGGGCCCTCGACCTCGCGGCCGCGGAGCTGCTGGCGATCGTCGTCGCGCGCGGCGGGTGGCACGTCGAGATCGAGGACCCGCTGACCTGGGTGCGGCTCGCGGCCGGGCGCGCGGCGTACGACGTCGACGTCCTCGCCCGGGCGCTGCGCCCCGAGTTCACGGCGGGCGGCGTGCCGGACCTGGGCCGCGTGCTCCCCGTCCTCTGAACGGCCGAGCCCGCGCGAACCCCGGGCGCCGCGCCTACCCTCGGTGCATCAGCGGCGCGCGCCCCGCGGGCCGTGGTCGAGGAAGGCTCGATGATGACTGCGGTGCTCAACCCGTACCTCGGGTTCCGTGACGACGCGCGACAGGCCCTGGAGTTCTACCGCTCGGTGTTCGGGGGCGAGCTGGCGCTCTCCACCTTCGGCGAGATGCACGCCAGCGAGGACCCGTCCGAGCAGGACAAGATCATGCACGGCCAGCTGACGACCGAGCGCGGGTTCACGCTCATGGGAGCCGACACCCCGAACTCCATGGAGTACTCGCCCGGCGGCCCGCACCAGGTCTCTCTGAGCGGCGACGACGCCGTCCTGGCCCAGTACTGGGAGGCGCTGTCCGACGGCGGCACCGTGCTCGAGCCGCTGACGAAGGCGCCCTGGGGCGACAGCTTCGGCATGTGCATCGACCGGTTCGGCGTGCGGTGGCTCGTCAACATCTCGGGCGGCGGCCCGGTCGCCTAGGTTGGGGGGATGCTCGCCGCCTACGCCGCCCGCCTCGACCACGACGACCCGATCAGCGCGCTGGAGGTCGGCGAGCGTCCCGCCCCCGGACCCCGCGAGCACTGGACGACGGTCGACGTCCGCGCCGCCGCCGTCAACCACCACGACCTGTGGGCGCTGCGCGGCGTCGGGCTGTCCCCGAAGGCGCTGCCGATGATCCTCGGCACCGACGCCGCCGGGGTCGCACCCGACGGGAGCGACGTCGTCGTGCACGGCGTCATCGGGGCGGACGGCCACGGCGTGGGGCCCGACGAGCCGACGACGCTGCTCTCGGAGCGCCACCCCGGCACCCTCGCGGAGCAGGTCGCCGTCCCGACGGCGAACCTGGTCCCCAAGCCGGCCGAACTCTCCTTCGAGGAGGCGGCCTGCCTGCCGACGGCGTGGCTGACCGCCTACCGCATGCTCTTCGTCGCGGCGGACCTCTCCCCCGGCGACCGGGTGCTCGTCCA
Source organism: Cellulomonas sp. PhB143 (assembly GCF_003752595.1). GTDB lineage: Bacteria > Actinomycetota > Actinomycetes > Actinomycetales > Cellulomonadaceae > Paraoerskovia. Next base: position 515,897 of record NZ_RKIJ01000009.1, read on the forward strand.
GGGCGCGGGCGGCGGGCTGACGAGCGCGGCGATCACGCTCGGCGCCGCCGCCGGCCTCGAGGTGTACGCGACGTCCCGCTCGGAGGCCAAGCGTGCCCGGGCGCTCGAGCTCGGCGCGGCGGCGGTCTTCGAGCCCGGCGCCCGGCTGCCGGCGCGGGTCGACGCCGTCGTCGAGTCCGTCGGCCGCGCGACGTGGAAGCACTCCGTGTCCTCCGTCCGGGCGGGCGGCACCATCGCGCTGTGCGGGCTCACGTCCGGCGACCCGGAGCCGGCGGAGCTCACCCGCGTCTTCTACCAGCAGGTCCGCATCCAGGGCGTGACCATGGGCGAGCGTGCCGACCTCGCCGCGCTCCTGCGGTTCGTGGCACGCACCGGCGTGCGACCGGTGATCGACCGGGTGCTGCCGCTCGCCGAGGCCCGCGCGGGCCTGGCGCGCGTGTGGTCCGGCGAGCACTTCGGCAAGGTGGTGCTGACCCCGTGACGACGCTCCCCGGCGGCCCGCTCGGCGGCGCGCCGCCGGAGGAGTCGCTGCCCGGGCCGACGTCCCCCGACCCGGCCGACGGCTGGGTCGAGGACGTGCTGGGCCCGGACTACCGCCGTCGGACCCTGGACCTCGGGACCGACGACGAGGGCGCGGTGGTCGCGAGCATCGTGCGCTACGCGCCCCGCGACGACCCGTTCCCCCGCCCGGCGCGGGCGGTGCTGTACGTGCACGGCTGGTCCGACTACTTCTTCCAGACCGGGCTCGCGGAGTACTGGCACGCGCAGGGCGCCGCGTTCTACGCCCTCGACCTGCGCAAGTACGGCCGCAGCCTCCTGCCGCACCAGACCCCGGGCTACGTCGAGCACCTCGACACCTACGACGCCGACCTCGACGCGGCCCTCGCCGTCGTGCACGCCGACCTCGGCCAGCACGCCGCGGTCGTGCTCGTCGGGCACTCCACCGGGGGGCTCGTCGGGACCCTGTGGGCGGACCGCCACCCCGGGCGGCTCAGCGGGCTCGTGCTCAACTCGCCGTGGCTCGAGATGCAGGGCTCGTCCGTGGTGCGGACCGTCTCGACGCCCGCGATCCGCCAGCTCGCCCGGTTCCAGCCCAAGGCCCCGCTGCCGAACATCGACCCCGGCTACTACTCCCGCGCGCTGCTCGCCGAGTCCGGCGGCGAGTGGGAGTGGGACCTCGCCTGGCGGCCGACGCCGACGTTCCCCGTCCGCGGCGGGTGGCTCAACGCCATCATCGACGGGCACGCGCGCGTCGCGCAGGGCCTGCGGATCACCGTGCCGGTGCTGATGCTCACGTCCACGCGCTCGATGATCAGCCCGCGCTGGAGCGAGGAGATGCGGTACGCCGACGTCGTGCTCGACGTCGACGCGCTGGCCCGCCGCGCGCCGTCGCTCGGGCAGGTGGTCACCCTCGTGCGGATCCCCGGGGGCGTGCACGACCTGACGATGTCGGCCCCCGCGGTCCGCGCGCGCCTGTACGCCGAGATCACCCGGTGGGTGGCCGGGTACGGCTGGGACTAGGAGAAGCGGGAGCGGAACGCGTCGGTGAGCGACGGGCCCCGCTCGCCCAGCCGCCAGACCGACCAGCCCTCCGCGGTGTAGCTGCCGGACGCCGCCACGGCCGCCGAGTCCGGGCTGCGGTAGCGCGTGCCGTCCGCCAGCTCGATGTAGCCGTCGACGAGCAGCGTCGCCTCGAAGCGCTGGCCGCGGCGCGGGCGCGTCCACACGAGCGGCGTCGGGCGCCCGAGCGCGCGGGCGAGCGCGTGCAGGTCGGAGTCGTCCTCGTCGAACGGCGCCGGGCCGGGGTCCGGCGGGACCGGGGCGAAGGGCGCGGGCTCGTCCGGCGGCGCGTCGTAGGTCGGCAGGTCGTAGCTGGGCGGCGCGTAGACCGGCGGCTCGAACGACGGCGCCTCGTCGACGGGCGGCTCGTCGGCCGGGGGCACCGGCGCGGGCTCCTCGTGCGCGGGCCCGTCCTGGGTGAACGCCCGGAACGGCTGTGTGTCGAAGGTCCCTGCGGCGAACCGGTCCTCCCGGGACCGGCGCGAGCGCCGGCCGAGCTCCGCGCGACGCTCGCGCTCGTCGTCGAACACCGAGACCGGCGCGTGCCAGACGGGGGGCGCCTCGGGCTCGGCGGCCGCGGCGACCGCCTCGGCGCGCCGCCCCGCGTCCTCGGGCTCGATCGTCATCCGGCCGGGCGCCTCGCCGGTGGAGCCCTCGATCGCGAGCGGGGAGACGTCGACGAACCGCCGCCCGTCCTCGGCGTGCACGACGCCGGCCGTGAGCACGGTCGTGCGGCCGCCGGCCTGGCGGACGAAGTCGACGGCGTCGAGCACGTCGTCGCGGGCGCTCGAGCAGATCACCACGAGCCGCGCGCCGGAGCCCGGACGCACCGACGGCGGGCGCCGGCCCGCGAAGGGCAGCGTGTCGAAGAACGTCTCGAGGTCGGCCGCGAACCGCTCCGGCCCCTGGGCGTAGCGCCGCGCGAGCTCGCCCCGCGTCAGGCGGCCGGCCGCCCCGGCGCGCCGGAGCGCGGTGTGCAGCGCGGACTCGTCCAGGTCGGCGACGACCTCGATGACCACGGGCGATCCCGTGGCGTCGATCGCCAGCAGGTGGGGGTCGTCGGCGCCCGAGCGTTCCGCCACCGGGAAGATGCGTTCACCGAGCAGGGAGTCGATCTGGCCGTCCACGACCCGCTGCGCGGTCGTCGGGAGGCGGTCTCCGTCGTGCTCGTTCTGGACCAGGACAGGCTGTTCGGGATCGACCTCGAACAGGGGCATCGTGACTCTCCAGGGGTGGCTCGGTGCGCCTAGCCTACGTCCCTGGCGGGGGTGCCCGGAACGGGTCCGGGCGAACTTCTGCGACCCGTCCCCCGGGCCCCGGGGAGCGCCGCCGACGCGGTGCCGGCGCGCAGCCGCTAGTGTCGCGACGACACGACCGACGACACGTCCGGCGCACGGCCGGGCCCGGGCGCGGCACCGAGGGGACATCGACATGGACGACGCGCTGATCGCCGTCACGAAGGTCGGGATGCTGGCGTTCGTGGTGGCCGGCATGCTCTCGATGGGCCTGCGGCTGACCGTCCGGAGCATCGCCGCGCCGCTGCGCGACGTGCGTCTCGTCGTCGGCCTGGTGCTGGCGAACTTCGTCGTCGTCCCCGGGCTCGTCGTCCTGCTGACCAAGGTGCTGCCGATGGACGACGCGACCGGCTCGGCCCTGGTCCTGCTGGGCTGCTGCGCCGGCGCGCCGTTCCTGCCGACGCTCGCGAAGCTCTCCCGGAGCGACCCCGCGCTGGCCGTCGGCAGCATGGTGCTGCTCATGGTGCTGACGATCGTCTACGCGCCGCTGGTCGTCCCGGCCGTCATCGAGGGCGCGACGGTCTCCGCGGGCGACATCGCGAGGTCCCTCGTCGTGCTCATGCTCGTCCCGCTCGTCATCGGCCTCCTCGTCCGGGCCCGCTACCCGGAGGTCGCGGACCTGTGGGACGACGGCGTCGGCAAGCTCTCGACGCTCGGGCTCGGCATCGGTCTCGTCGCGGGGCTCGTGGTCAGCTGGCAGGACGTGCTGAGCTCGATCGGGTCGTGGATCTTCGTCGGGACGCTGCTGCTGCTCGTCGTCGGGCTCGTGGTCGGCTACCTCGCCGCGACCGGACGCCCCGGCGGCGACAAACAGCTCGTCGCCCTCGGCGCCGCCCAGCGCAACATCTCGGCGGCGCTGGTCATCGCGGTCTCGCTCGGGGACGACGTCGTCGTGCGCACCCTCGTCGCGGCGCTGATCGTCCCGATCCTGCTCATCCTGCTCGCGGCGGAGCTGGGCAAGCGGCACGAGGCGCGGGCGGGCGCCTGACGCTCAGTCCTCGCGGGCGAGGCGCTCCTCGACGCGGGCGACCTTCCCGTCGATCTCGCCGGTGCGCCCGGGCCGGAGGTCGGCCTTGACCACCAGCGAGACCCGGTGGCCCCCGGCGCCGACGGCCTCGGTCGCCGCCCGGATCACGGGCATGACGTCGTCCCAGTCCCCCTCGATCTCGGTGAACATCGAGGTGGTGCGGTTCGGCAGGCCCGACGCCCGGACGATGCGCACGGCCTCGGCGACGGAGTCCGCGACGGACTCCCCGGCGCCGAGCGGGGACACGGAGAACGCGAAGATCGCCATGCCCCGGATGCTACGCGGCGGCCCGCCTCACGCACCCCGCCCGCGCACCGGGGCGTCGCCGGGGCCGAGCTCGGGGGTGCTCCGCACGCCGAACACGTCGCGCAGCGCCCGGCGCGCCGCGTACCAGCCGCCGAGCCCGTGCACCCCGGGACCGGGCGGCGTCGACGCCGAGCACAGGTAGACGGCGGCGGGCCCGGCCGTGGGCACCCGGTAGGGGTCCGCCCGTGCCGTCGGCCGCGCGAGCATCTGCCGCATCGAGACCGCGCCCGCCGCGATGTCGCCGCCCGCATAGTTCTCGTCGTGCTCGTCCATCCGCGCGGCCGGCACGCACCGCGAGGCGACGACGACGTCGCGGAACCCGGGCGCGTAGCGCTCGACGTGCGCGGTGACGGCCTCGGTGACGTCCGCGTCGGAGCCCGCCGGGACGTGCGCGTAGGTCCACAGCGGGCGCAGCCCGCCCGATGCACGCGTGGGGTCGACGACGGTCGGGTCGCTGAGCAGCGTCATCGGCCGCGCGGCGTGCCGGCCCGCGGCGACGTCGGCCTCGGTCGCGGCCATCTCGGCGCGCGTCCCGCCGACGTGCACGGTCCCGGCGCGGGCGACCTCGGGGTCTGCCCACGGGACCGGGCCGTCGAGCACGAAGTCGACCTTCGCCGCGGCGTCGCCGTACCGGAAGCGGCGCAGCGCGCGGGCGGCCCGGGGCGCGACCCGGTCGCCCAGCACCGCGAGCAGGGTGCGCGGCGTGGTGTCGAACAGGTGGGCCCGCGCGGGCGGCAGGTCCCCCGGCCCGCCGACGCGCAGGCCGGTGACCACCGTGCCGCCGTGCGCCTCGAGGTCCGCGCGCAGCGCCGCGACGACAACGCCCGAGCCGCCGCGCGGCACGGGCCAGCCGTCGCCGGCGTGCGCGAGAGCGGCGAGCAGCAGCGCCGTCCCGGCACCGGCGAGCGACGGGAGCCGCGTGATCGCGTGCGCCGCGACGCCGGTGAGCAGGGCGGGCGCCACGTCGCCGCGGAACCGCAGGTCCCACGCGCGCGTGCCCTGCTCCGCGACGGCCGCCCCGAACCGCGCGGCGGTCGTGATCCCGCCCGGGAGCAGGCCCGCGGGCAGGGAGCGCTTGTCGCCCAGCGCGAGCCGGGCGACGTCGGGCCACTCCTGCGCGAGGCGGCCCACGAGCGAGCGCCAGGCCGGACCGTCCTCCGCCAGCCGCTCGACCGTGCGGTCCAGGTCGCGGTACGCGATCCCCGCCGGGCCGCCGAGCAGCGGCTGCGCGTACGACACCTCGGGCACCAGCAGCTCGACGCCGCGCGCGGCGAGGCCGAACGCGCGCAGGAAGGGCGACGCCCAGGCCATCGGGTGCACGGCCGAGCAGACGTCGTGCACGATCCCGTCCGCGAGCCCGAGGTCCAGCGTCCGCGCCCCGCCCCCGGCGGTGGGCTGCGCCTCGAGCACGGTGACGCCGAGCCCGGCACGCGCCATCGTCACGGCGGCGGCGAGGCCGTTGGGCCCGGACCCGACGACGACGATGTCCCGCGCCCCGCCGCGCCCGCTCACCTCAGCTCCCCCACCGGCCACGGTGCACGACCTCTGCGAGCGGGCGCCGCGCCCGCCGCGTGACCGAGCCGCGCGGCGCCTCGCCCGGTGCGGGGTGACCGACCGTCACCGCCCCCGTCGGGGACCAGGCCTCCGGCACGCCGAACGCCGCGCGGAACGCGCCCACCCGCGCGGGCGGGACGCCGAAGAAGCACGCCCCGAGCCCCTCGTCGACCGCCGTCTGCAGCATCAGTAGCGCCGCCATGCCGGCGTCCACGTGCCAGTACGGCGCGGACCAGCGCTCCTCCGCCCGGTCCGCCCAGCCCTTGTCGTCCTGCGCGTACCGGTCGAGGTAGGCGTCCTTCGACGCGAGGACCACGACCACGACGGGCGCGGTCCGCATCCCCGCCAACCACGCCGACGGCGGGTCGCCCGCCTCCGCGGGCGACGTCGCCGCCCAGAACCGGGCCACGTCCTCGGGCGCGTCGAGGACGAGGAACGACCAGCCCTGAGTGAAGCCCGCGCTCGGGGCGCGGACGGCGTTGCGCAGCATCCGGTCCACGGCGCCGGCGTCGACCGGCTCGGGCGAGTAGCGCCGCACCATGCGCCGGCGTCGGACGACCTCCTGGAGCTCCATCGGGCCATCCTCCCCCGACGCGCGGCCGGGACTGCCCCGAGCAGCTCCGCGAGGTAGTGACTTCTCGTCGAGCCGGTGGTTCGAGGCCTCTGCCTCGACGAGAACTCACTACCGCGGCGCCGGGCCGGCTCCGACGGGGGGCCCGGGCCGGCGCGCGAGGGTCAGAGCCGCGCCGCGAGCAGCTCCGCGAGCGTGGTGCCGGCGACGCCGGCGAGGTCGTCCGCCTGGGTGCGGCACGAGAACCCGTCCGCGAGGTACACGTCGCCTTCCTCGGCGGCGGCGAGCGCGGGCAGCAGCGACGCCTCGGCGACCTTCACGGAGACCTCGTAGTGGCCCTTCTGCATGCCGAAGTTCCCGGCGAGCCCGCAGCACCCGGCGAGGGTCTTGAGGGTGGCGCCCGCGTCGGTGAGCAGCTTCTCCTCCGCGCGGAAGCCCATGACGGCGTGCTGGTGGCAGTGCGGCTGGACGACGGCGCTGACGTCCGAGAGGTCGGGGACCTGCCAGCCCGAGGCCGCGTCGGGCCGCGTCGCCGGGTCGGTGAGCAGCTGGGCCAGCGTGCGCGTCGCGTCCGCGACGGCCCGGGCGCGCGGGTCCTGCGGGAACAGGTCGACGAGGTCCGAGCGCAGCACCGCGGTGCACGAGGGCTCGAGACCGACGATCGGGATGCCGTTCACCGCGTACGGGCCGAGCACCGAGAGCAGGTTCGCGAGCCGCTTGCGCGCGCCGTCGAGCTGGCCGGTGCTGATCCACGTGAGCCCGCAGCAGGCCTCCTGCTCGGGGACGACGACGTCGTACCCCGCCGCGCGCAGGACGCTCAGGGCGGCCTGGGGCACGGTCGGGTCGAAGGCGTCGGAGAACGAGTCCGTCCACAGCACGACCCGCGGGCGCCGCGAGACGACCGGCCGCCCGGGCGCCGCGTCGAGCGCCAGGCCGGGCACGCCGTGCGTCGCGCCGCCCCGCTTCCACCACGTGCGGAACGGCACCTCGGCGAACTCCGGGACGCTGCGCCGGGTGTCCATGCCGCCGAGGGCGAGGACGGTCCGCGCGAGCGGGCGCCAGGACAGCAGCCGGTTCGCCAGGCGCGGCATGCCACCGGCGAGCCGCGCCCACCGGGGCAGCCAGCCCAGCGAGTAGTGGTCCACCGGGCGGAGCCGGCCCCGGTACGTGCGGTGCAGCACCTCCGACTTGTACTGGGCCATGTCGACGCCCGCCGGGCAGTCGGACGAGCAGGCCTTGCACGAGAGGCACAGGTCCAGCGACTCGCGCACCTCGGGCGCCGCGAGGCCGCCGACGAGCGTGCCGTTGATCGCGTCCTGCAGCACCCGCGCGCGGCCGCGCGTGACGTCCTTCTCGTCCTTGGTCGCCAGGTAGGACGGGCACATGAAGCCGCCCGACGCCGTCGAGTCGGCCCGGCACTTGCCGACGCCGACGCAGCGGTGGACCGCCTGGGTCAGGTCGCCGTGATCGTGGGCGAAGGAGAACCCGACGTGCCCGGTCCCGCGCGCCGCCCGGCCCGAGCCCGGCCCGGCGATCGAGAGGACCGGCTTCGCCTGGGGGCGGCGCAGGTCGGCGTCCACGGGCCGCGGGTGGACGACGACGCCGGGGTTCAGCAGGTTCTTCGGGTCGAAGAGGTCCTTGAACCGCTCCATCAGCCGCATCGCCTCGGCCGAGTACATGATCGGCAGCAGCTCCGAGCGCGCCCGCCCGTCGCCGTGCTCCCCGGAGAGCGAGCCGCCGTGCTCGGCGACGAGCATCGCCGCGTCGGTGAGGAACGTGCGCAGCACGGACCCGGACTCCTCGAGCGGCACGTCGATGCGCAGGTGCACGCACCCGTCGCCGAAGTGCCCGTACATCAGCCCGTCGAGCCCGTACCGGGCCATGAGGGCCTCGAGCTCGCGCAGGTAGGCACCCAGCCGGTCTGGGGGCACCGCGGAGTCCTCCCAGCAGGGCCACGCCTGCTCCCCGGCCGGCGTGCGACCGCCCAGCCCCGCGCCGTCGGCCCGGATCTGCCACATCGCGGTGGCCTCGGGCCCGGCGGGCAGGATGCGCGTGGCGGTGCTCGCCGAGGTCGCGACGATCCGCTCGGCGTTCGCCAGGGCCTCCTGCGCGCTGGCCCCCGCGACCTCGACCATGAGCCAGCCGCCGCCCGCGGGCAGCTCGGGGACGGCGCCGGCGCCCTTGGCGCGGCGGACCACGTCGACGAGCCGCGCGTCGAGACCCTCGATCGCGAGGGCGCCGAGCGGCAGGAGCGCCGGGACGTCGTCGGCCGCCGCGGGCATGTCGGGGTAGCCGAGCACGACGAGGGTGGGGCGGCTCGGGACCGGGACGAGCGCGACCGTCGCCTCGAGGACGGTGACGGCCGTGCCCTCCGTGCCGACGAGCGCCTTGGCGAGGTCCGAGCCGTTCTCGGGCAGCAGGTGCTCGAGCGAGTACCCGGACACCTGCCGGCCGAACCGGCCGAACTCCGTGCGCAGCAGCGCGAGGTTCTCCTCGACGAGCTCGGCGAGGCCCGGCACCTGAGGGAACGTGCGGTCACCGGCACCCGCGACGAAGCGCCGCCCGCGGCCGTCCACGACGTCGAGGGAGACCACGTTGTCCACCGTGCGCCCGTAGGCCACCGCGTGCGGCCCGCAGGCGTTGTTGCCGATCATCCCGCCGAGGGTCGCGCGGTTCTGCGTCGAGGGGTCGGGGCCGAACCGCAGGCCGTGCGGCGCGGCCGCCCGCTGCAGCGCGGACATGACCAGCCCGGGCTGCACGCGCGCCGTGGCCGCTCCCGGGTCGATCTCCAGGACCTGGTCCAGGTGCCGCGAGACGTCCAGGACCACGCCGGGCCCCACCGAGTTCCCGGCGGTGGAGGTCCCGCCGCCGCGGACCGTGAGGGGGACGCCGAGCTCGCGGGTCAGGGCGGCCGCCGCCGCGAGCTCGTCCGTCGACGCCGGGAACGCCACGACCTCGGGGACCACGCGGTAGTTCGACGCGTCCGTGGAGTACTCCGCCCGGCGTCGCGTGCCCGTCTCGACCTCACCCGACATCACCGTGCGCAGCGCCACCGCGAGCGCCTCGCGCGCCGTCGCGGACGCCCGCGCGGCGTCCGCCCGCGCCTCCTGGACCGTCGTCGCGGTCACGTCGGAGCCGCGGGGCGCGGGGGTCGGTGCCGGGGTGTCTGCCGTGGGTCCTGCGGGTGAGATGTCGGGCACCGTCGGATTCTCGCACCACCCGCCACCTGCCCGCAGGGCCCTCCCACCCGGCGGACGCGCGCCCCGGCCGGGATCGGGGCAGGGTGGTCTGGCGCGTGGAGGAGCGCGAGAACGACCTGCCGGGGTTCACGCTGCCGACCTGGGACGAGATCTCCCGCACCGCGCGGGAGTACCTGCGCGACCCGGGGCTCAGAGCACGAGCTCGGGCTGCAGGCGCGTCGCCGTCCACACCCGCTGACGGCGGGCCGCCCACGTCGTGAACCCCAGCGCGACGACCAGCACCCCGCCGAGCACGAGCGCGTCGGCGCCCGCCGCGGCGAGGCTGCCGCCGTACAGGAGCTGACGCAGCCCCTCGACCCCGTAGGTCATCGGCAGCAGGTAGTGGATCGAGCGCAGCGGCTCCGGCAGCGTCTGCCACGGGAACGTCCCGCCCGCGGTGACGAGCTGGACGAGCATCAGCACCAGCCCCAGGAACTGCCCGGCCGCCCCGAGCCAGGCGTTCAGCGCCTGCACGATCGCCATGAACGCCGCGGTGACGAGCACGAGGAACCCGAGCGTGAGCCACGGGTGGGCGACGTCGATGCCGAGCGCGAGGGTCGTGACGAGGAACATCACGGTCACCTGGGCGACGCCGAGCAGGAACGGCGTGAGCCACCCGCCGACCGCGACCATCCAGGACGGCCGGCCCGCGGCGAGCGCCCGCGTGGACAGCGGACGCACCAGCAGGAACAGCACGTACGCGCCGATCCACGTGGCCAGGCTGAGGAAGAACGGCGCGAGGCCGGCGCCGTACGTGCCGGCGGAGGAGAGGTCGTCGCTGTGCACGGCGACCGGGTCGCCGAGGTTCGACGCCGTCGCGTCGGCGGTCTTCTGGTCGGGGTCGGGGACCTGCCCCAGCCCGTCGGCGAGTCCCGCGTGCAGGCGCGTGGCCCCGTCGACGAGGTCGTCGGAGCCGTCCGCCAGGTCGGACGTGCCCGAGGCGAGCCTCGCGGCACCCGAGGAGAGCGTCGCCGTGCCGTCCGCGAGCGAGCCGGCGCCCGTGGCCAGGGTCCCGGTGGCGTCGTGCAGCGACGCGGCGCCGTCGGCGAGGTCGGAGGCCCCGGAGTCGAGCGTGCCGGCCCCGTCCGCGAGGTCGGACGCGCCGTCGTCCAGCGTCGCCGCGCCGTCGGCCGCGTCGTCCACCCCCTGCGCGAGGGCCGGGGCGGCGTCCGCGAGCCGCGCCGCGCCGTCAGAGACCTGCTGCGCCCCGGACGAGAGGGTGTCGAGCTGCGTGGAGGCGTCCTTCACCTGGTCGCCCGCCGCGTCCAGCGGCGCGCGGGCATCGTCGAGGTCGGCGAGGAGCGCGTCGATCTGGTCCTGCGACAGACCCTGGTCCGCGAGCGTCGTCGAGGCGTCGGCGCGCCACGCGTCGAATCGGTCGCCGAGCTCGTCGACGCCCTGGGCGGCCTCGTCGCCGTACTGCGCGACCTGCGCGTTCCCGTCGGCGACCTGCGCCGCACCGTCCGCGAGCTCCTGCGTCTGCCCGGGCAGGTCCTTCGTCCCCTCGCGCAGGGTGCCGAGGCCCGAGGACAGCGTGCCGGCCCCGTCGGCGAGGTCGTCCGCGCCGTCGTGCAGCCGGCTCGCTCCGTCCGCGGCGTCGGACGCGCCGGACGCGAGGCGCCCGGCGCCGTCGTCGAGGTCCTGAGCGCCGGAGGACAGGCGGGCGGCGCCCTCGGCCGCCGTGCCCGCGCCGTCCGCGAGGTCGTGCGCGCCGTCGTCGGCGGTCCCGATCCCGTCCTGCAGCGTCCTGGCGCCGTCGGCGAGCCGTGCGGCACCGTCCACGGCGTCGGACAGGTCGGTGTGGATGTCGTGGAACCCAGCGAGGAACGTCGACGCCGCCTCGGTGCCGACCTGCGACGCGACCGAGTCGCGGACCTCGCCCACGATGGTGTTCGCGATGGTCGTCGCGAGGTAGTTGTTCGCGTCGTTGGTGACGAGCTGCAGGCTCGCCTGGTGCGGGTCGAGCTCACCGCTGGAGACGAGGTCCGCGGAGAAGTCGGGGCCGACGATCAGCGCGGCGTCGTACGTGCCGTCCCGGACCCCGTCCTCGGCGTGCTGCCGGTCGGTCTCGGTCCAGTCGAAGCCGCCGTCGTCCTGGAGCTGGTCCGCGACCTCGGCGCCGTAGCGGACGTGGGTCTCCTTGCCCGACGTGGCGTCGGTGGTCGTCGCGCCCTCGTCCTCGACGACGACGGCGGCGGGCACCTCGGCGAGACGCCCGTACGGGTCGTGGTTGGCGAAGAGGTAGAGGCCGGCGTAGAGCGTCGGGATGATCGCCATCGCGAGGATCGCGAGCCGGGGCATCGTGCCCGTCGTGAGCCGGCGCAGCTCGCTGATCGAGAGCCGGAACGGGGTCATCGGGGGTCCTCCGAGTCGGGTGCGGGCGTCGCGGTGAGCGCGACGACGGGCGGCGCGTGCCACGGGTCCACGCCCCCCGTGCCGCGGGCCTCCGGCAGGTCGGCCCCGAGCATCCGGGCCGAGGACCGCGTGGCGCCGACGAGCACGCCGTACCCGCGCGCCGCCCACGCGAGCGCGAGGTCCCACCACTGCGCGGGGTCGCCGCCGTGGCGGTCGGGCAGCACGAGCACGAGGAAGCGCACCCGCGGGTCGGCCGCGCCGAGCGCGAGGAGCAGGGCGACGCGCTGCGGACCGGTGAGCTGGTCGACGCGGGTGCCGCGGTCGACGTCGCGCGTGCTCGCCGCGATCCAGCCGCGCACGTCGCGGGGCCGGTCGGGGCGTCCCGCGAGCGAGAGGCCCTCGGCCACGACGTCCGCCACGGTCAGGGCCTCGTCGGGCTCGGACACGCCGGGCACGTCGACGACGGCGGTGACCTCGCGCAGGAGCGCGGGCAGCGGGCCCTCGGGCGTCGCGGCAGCATCGGCGGAGCCGGCGTCGCCGCCCGCCAGCAGCACGAGCCCCTCGGAGGGGTGCATCCGCCCGGACGCGACGAGGGCGAGCGCCGTGTGGCCGTGGCCGGGCTCGCCCGCGACGAGGACGGCGCTGCCGGTGGCGACCGCGACGGAGAACCGCGACAGGAGCGGCTCGCGCCGCCCCCGGACTCCCACCTGCTCGAGCGTGATCTGCACGTCGACGACCCTTCTGTTGACCTCGGATCAACAGCGTACGCCTGCTGTTGACCAGAGGTCAACGACCTGCTACCACTGGACCATGAGCGCACGCACCGCCGCCCGCCGCGACCCCACCGAGCGCCGCGACGAGCTGCTGGACGCGGCCCTGCGGGTGGCGACCCGCCACGGGCTCGTCGGGCTCTCCCCCGCGGGCGTCGCCCAGGAGTCCGGCCGGTCCAAGGCGCTCGTCTTCCACTACTTCGGCTCGACCGACGGCCTGCGCCGCGCCGTCGCGCGCGTGGCGATCGACGACCTGGACGCCCAGGTGCACGCCCCCGAGGACGTCCCCGCCGCGCAGCGCCCGGCGCTCGTCGCCCGGCGGTTCCTGGACGCAGTGACGGGACGGGCCCCCGTCTGGCGCGACGTCTGGCGCGGCACGCTCGCCGCGGACGCCGAGACCGCCGCGGCGCTCGAGGCCGTGCGACGTGCCCTCGTCGAACGCATGGCACGCGCGGCCTCCGACGCCGGCTTCGACCCCAGCCCGCGGGCCGCCACCCTCGCCCGCGGCTGGGTCGCCCTCGTCGAGACCGTCACCGCGCAGTGGCTCGACCAGGACGGGCCGGGCCCGCTCGGGCGCGCCGACGTGGAGTCCCTGGCCGTGCAGAGCCTGGCCGTCCTGGTCCCCGAGGTCCCCGCGGACCTCGGCCGCCGGCTGACCGCGGTCGCGCGCGCGGCGGCGCGCCCGGACGCGAGCCGATAGCGTCGGAGCACGAACGGTGCGGCGCACCCGCGACGCACCCGCGAACCAGGAGGTCGGCATGCGCGTGGTCGTCGTCGGTGCGAGCGGCAACGTCGGGACGGCGGTGCTCGCCGCGCTCGCCGTCGAACCGGTGGTGACCTCCCTCGTCGGGGTCGCGCGCCGCGTGCCCCGCGCGGGCGGCGCCAGCACCGTCGACTTCCCGCACGACGCCGCGAGCTGGGTCCGGCTCGACGTCACGGCCGGTGGCGCGGACGACGTCGTCGACCGGCTCGCCGGCGTGATGGCGGGGGCAGACACCGTGGTCCACCTGGTCCGCACGCCGCGGCGGCGCACCTCGGCACGGGACCGCCGCACCGGTGACGTGGAGGCCGCGCGGCGCGTCTTCGCCGCCGCCGGCCGCGCGGGCGTCCGGCACGTGGTCGCCGCGTCCTGCACCGGCGCGTACGCCGCGAGCGGCGGCGACGAGCCGCGCGTCGAGTCGTGGCCGGTGCGCGGCGGCGACACGAGCGGGAGCGCCCCGTGGGCCCGCGCGGAGAACGCCGACGGCACGTCCGCCGCGACGGACCGGCCGATGACCGCGACGGCGGAGGTCGAGCGCCTGCTCGTGCGGCTCTCCGCAGAGCACCCCGTCGTGGTGACCTCGGTCCGCTCGCCGATCGTGCTGCACCGGAGGGGTGCGAGCCAGCTGGTGCGCGACGTCGTCGGTCGCCTGCCGTCCGTCCCGCTGCGCAAGGACGGGACCGTGCCCGTGGTGCTGTGGCCCGAGGGCCTGCGCGTCCAGGTCGTGCACGCCGACGACCTCGCCCAGGCCTACCGGCGCATCGTGGTCCAGCGCCAGCCGGGCGCGTTCAACATCGCCGCGAGCGACGTGCTCGACGGCCAGACGTTCGCCGACGTCGTCTCCGGCGGCAGGCTGCGCCCGATCCCCGAGCAGGTCGCGCGCATGTCGCTGTCGTCCGCCAAAGCGCTCGGCGTCGCGCCGGTCGACGCGCGCTGGCTCGACACGCTGTTCGACTCGCCGGTGCTCGACACCACGCTCGCCCGCGCGATCCTGCACTGGGCACCGCAGCACGACGCCCGCTCGGCGCTCGAGGAGATCGTCGCCGGCATCCGGGACGGGGCGGGCGCCCAGACGCCGCCGCTGCTGCCGCTGCGGCCTACCGACTGACCGCCCGCCAGTCGCCCCGGCTCAGGACTCCAGCGTCGCCTCGAGCGTGATCGAGGTGCCGGCCAGCGCCTTCGAGACCGGGCAGGTCGCCTTGGCGTTCTCGGCGGCCTCCTGGAACGCGGCGGCGTCCATGCCGGGGACCTCGCCCTTGACGGTGATCGCGATCGACGGGATGCGGAACCCGCCGTCGGGGTCCGGCTCGAGGGTCACGGTCGCGCTGACGTCGAGCGACTCGGGCGTGGCGCCGGTCTCGCCGATGACCGCGGAGAGCTGCATCGCGAAGCACGAGGAGTGGGCCGCGGCGATGAGCTCCTCCGGGCTGGTGACGCCCTCGGCGTCGTCCGCGGCCCGGCGCGGGAAGGAGACGTCGTAGGTCGCCAGGCCCGAGCTGCTGAGCTCCACCTGCCCCGACCCCTCGGTCAACGAGCCGTTCCAGGCGGTCCGCGCGGTACGTGCAGGCATGTGCTGCTCCTTCGGTTCGGGGATCCGGCCGCGCCTCCCGGGCGACGGCCGGCGGTGGTGCCCCGGGTCGTGCGCGGGGCTCCGACCACGGTAGTTCGTCGGCCCGTTCTTCACCCGGCGCCGGTCGGGAGGCCGGGCGCCGGCGTCCTACAGTGTCCGCATGAGCGCCCCGTCGACGCCGGTCGAGAGCCCGTCCGACCGCCCGACGGGCCGCCCCGCCCGACGCCGGCGCCGCCGCCACGTCGCCCGCTGGGTCCTGCTCGTGGTCGGTGTCCTCGTCGTGGCCGTCGTGGTGGGCGGCATCGTCCTGGCGAAGCAGGCCCTGACCGCGCAGGACGCGCTGCGCAAGGCCGCGACCATGCTCCCCGCGGCCGAGGACGCCGTCCGCGCCGGCGACGTCGATGCCGCGTCCGCGGCCCTGGACGACGTCCGGCCGCTGACCCACCGGGCCCGGGTGAACACCGACGGTCCGCTGTGGGCGGTCGCGGCCCACGCCCCCGGCATCGGGCCGGACCTCGCCGCCGTGAGCACGACCGCCGCGTCGGTGGACCGCCTGACGCAGGACGTGCTGCCGCCCCTCGCCCAGGTCGCCCAGGTGCTGGACGGCGACGGGCTGCGACCGGTCGACGGGACGATCGACCTCGCGCCGCTGAACGCGGCGGTTCCCGTCGTCAGCGCCGCGTCCGACTCCGCGGACGAGGTCGCGGCCGACCTCGACGCGGTGGACACCGACGACCTGCTGCCCCTCGTCGCGGGCCCGGTCACGGACCTGCGCGACCGCACGACCGAGCTCGCGGCGACGCTGCGCACCGGCGAGCGGCTCGTCCGGCTCCTGCCGCCCGTGCTCGGCGCGGACGGGCCGCGCACGTACCTGCTGATGAACCTCAACAACGCCGAGCTCCGTGCCGCGGGCGGGATCCCGGGGTCGCTCGCGGAGATCCACGCCGACGCCGGCCGGATCACCCTGGGCACGCAAGCCTCGACCGGGGCCGTGGGCCCGTTCGACGAGCCGGTGGCGAAGCTCGCGCCCGAGGACGAGAAGCTCTACTCCGACCGGCTGGGCCGCTACGTGCAGGACACGGTGCTGACGCCCGACTTCCCGACGTCGGCCGCGCTGACCGCCGAGATGTGGCGCCGCAGCCAGGGCACGGAGGTGGACGGCGTGCTCGCCACCGACCCGGTGGCCCTGTCCTACCTGCTCGGCGCGACGGGGCCCGTGACCACGCAGGGCACGACGCTCACCGCGGACAACGCGGTCTCCTACCTGCTCTCGGGCGTCTACGCCGACCACGAGGGGCACGAGGCCACCGACGCGTTCTTCGCCGGGGCCGCGGCCGCCGTCTTCGGCACCGCCCTCGGCGGGAGCGTGGGCGCGGGCGACGTGCAGGGGGCGCTCGCGCACGCCGCGGACGAGCACCGGCTCCAGTTCTGGTCCACCCACGCCGAGGAGCAGAGCCTCGTCGCGGACACCGAGGCCTCGGGCGCGATCGACACGGCCGAGCGCGCCGACGGCTCGCTCGGGGTGTTCTTCAACGACGCCGTCTCCGGCAAGCTCACCTACTACCTGGACTCGGACATCGAGGTCACCGGCAGCCGGTGCACCGCCCAGGGCCGGGTCGACAGCCTGCGCATCACGCTCGCCTCGCGGGTCCCGAAGGACGCCGCCACGAGCCTGCCGGACTACGTGCTCGGCGACGAGCAGGGCGCCGAGCGCGTGGACCTGACCACGTACGTCGTCCTCTACCCCCCGCGCGGAGGATGGGTCTCGGACATCGTGCGCGGCAAGGACAACCTCGGTGGGCAGAGCGCCGTCGTCGGCGACCGGCGAGCGATCGAGCTGCCGCAGACGCTCGCGCCCGGCGCGTCGGCCACGATCACGCTCGACGTGCACGGGCCGGGCGCGGCGCCGACCGACCCGGTCGTCCCCGGCGGCACCGACCGGCGGGTCGACCTCTGGTCCACGCCGACGGCGACGGAGCCCGGCCTGCAGACGTTCACCGCCCCCTGCTGATCCGCCTGCCGGCCGGTCCGGTCACGAAACGGTGACAGATCCGCCCGGCCGCCGTTTTCACCCACACCACCTCTGCCGCGGTGCACGTCCGCGCCGATACGCTGGCGACGTCGCGACGACCTGTCGCCTCCGGCGGCTGCCACGGCCCCGGACGGCGCGAGGCACGACGCGGCGAGGAGTTCTCGGGAACCGGCCGCACGGCCGGGGACCCTCGGAGTCGATCGATGGGCAGTGATGACAATGTCGGGCACCACACCGAGGCACCGCTGGTCGGCCGCGCTCGCCGCGGGCGTCCTCGCCCCCCTGCTCCTCGCCGCGCCCGCGACGGCGGCCGAGGGTGACGACGGGTACGCCCCTGAGGCGGCGTTCTCCGTCCTGACGCAGCAGCCGATCTGCGACGGCGACGTGCCGTACCTGGGCTATGACGTCGAGGTCGAGAACACCGAGGCGACGGCCCTGACGATCACCTTCGTCAACCCTTCCGGCGAGGACTACGTCGTCGACGGGCTGACGGTCGGCTCGGGCCGCATCCTGTGGCCCGGCGCGACCGTCGACTCCGCCGGCAACCCCACCGGCTGGCCCGGCTGGGTCCAGCAGGACGACGGCACGTGGGTCGAGGGCGGGCCCTACCAGTGGGTGCGCGACTCCACGCAGGTGCGCTTCAACGTCAACCCCGAGGCCACCGTCACCGTGTCGTACCCGCCGTCGAGCCCGCAGTGCGCGACGCAGCCTCCCGGCACGCCGCCGATGACCCCTCCCGGTGACACGCCCGGGAACGACGCGACCCCGGTCGCGAACGCCGAGGGCGGCAGCAGCAGCACGCCGGGCCTCGCGGTCACGGGCGCCGAGATCGGCGCCTACGCGGGCGGCGCGGTCGTGCTCCTCGCGCTCGGCACGGGCCTCGTCCTGTGGACGCGGCGCTCGCGCAAGGGTTCCGCGGACGGCCAGGCCTGACGGCCCGCCACACCTGACAGCCGGTCACGGCTGACGAGCCCCGCCCGACCGGCGCACCGGTCGGGCGGGGCTCGGTCGTTCAGGCCGAGCTCTTTCAGGCCGAGTTCTTTCAGGCCTCGACGAGCACCGTGAACGGGCCGTCGTTGACCAGCTCGACGGCCATGTCCGCGCCGAACACGCCTGTCGCGACCTCGATCCCCCGGCCCCGCAGGGCCGCCACGACGGCGTCGACCAGCGGCTCGGCGACCGGTCCCGGCGCGGCCGCGTTCCACGTGGGCCGCCGACCCTTGCGCGTGTCGCCGTAGAGCGTGAACTGGCTGACCACGAGGACGGGCGCGCCGGCGTCCTGCACCGAGACCTCGCCCTCGAGGAGGCGCAGCTCCGCGATCTTGCGCGAGACGGTCTCGACCTGCGCGGGACCGTCCCCGTGCGTCACGCCCAGGAGCACCGCCAGCCCGGGCCCGTCGATGCGACCGACGACCTCGCCGGCGACCGTCACGGACGCGCGCGTCACGCGCTGGACCACCGCTCTCATCGCCTCCCCCCGCTCAGAACGCGGCCCGGACCTCGCCGACGGGCACGCCGCCGCCGAGGACGGGCACATGCTCGAGACCGTCGAGGGCGTCAAGAGCGCCCGCGTCGAGGCCGAGGCCGTCGAGGGCCGCCCGCCGCAGCGCCGCCACCAGCACGGCGGGGCGCGGCCGCGCCGAGCCGTCGAGGACCTTGAAGGCGATCGAGGCGCCGTCGGGCAGGCCGACCGCGAACATCCCGTCGACGCCGTCCTTGGCGACGACGCCGGGGAGGGCGCGCATCACCGCGGTGCCCTCGCGGCCGGTGCCGGCGACCATCTCCGGGTGCGCGGAGACCGCCGAGGCGACCCGCGCCTGCGCGGAGCCCGGAGCGCGTGCCGGGCCCGCGGCGACGCGGCCCGTGGCGCGCGCGAGCCCGCGCAGCGACGTGGCGAACAGCGGCGCGCCGCACCCGTCGGTGCTCACCGGCAGGTCGGGGTCGTCGCCGGTGAGCTCGGAGATCGTGGCGCGCACCGCCTGCTGGAGCGGGTGGGCCGGGTCGAGGTAGGTCGCGGTGTCCCAGCCCGCGCCGACGCAGGTCAGCAGCATCGCGGCGTGCTTGCCGGAGCAGTTCTGGGTGATCCGGTCGGGGCCGTGGCCCGCCACCTGCCACGCCAGCGCGGCGGCGGGCAGCAGCGGCAGGTCCGGCTCGTTGCGCAGCGCGGACTCGTCGAGGCCCGCGGCGCCGAGGATGCGCCGGGCACCGGCGAGGTGGACGGCCTCCCCGTTGTGGCTGGCCGCCGCGAGGGCCAGGAGCTCGGGCGGCAGGTCCAGCCCGGCGCGCACCATGGCCACGGCCTGCAGCGGCTTGACGCACGAGCGCGGCCAGACCACGACGTCCGGGTCGCCCACGGCCAGGCGCACGGCGCCGTCGCGGTCCAGGACCACGAGGTGGCCGAGGTGCACGGACTCGACCATGCCGCTGCGCACCACGTCGGCGAGGCGGCCCGCCCGGGCCGCGACGTCGTCGGTCACCGGGTCACCACCCGCCCGGGCGTCCGCCGCCCTGGCCCGGCCCGGGGCCCCGGCGCGGCGAGTACGGCGCGACGCGGGGCTTGACGTCGACGAGGTAGATGATCGCGGCGACGATGGCCACGATCCCGAGGAAACCGAGCCCGCCGCCGCCGAGGCCCACGAACCCGAGCGCCGCCGCGACCCCGAGGATGATCAGCCAGACGTTCTTGGTGAGCTTGCCCTCCGCGACGAACGCGCGCGCCGGCCGGCGGGCGCAGTCCACCAGCGCGTAGACCTGCACCACGAACGCGACGACGGACAGCAGCAGCAGCACGAGGGCCTGGGCGGAGGAGAGCACGGATCGAGCCTACGGGACCTGCTACGGCACCACCACGAGGCCCTCGGAGCGGGCGGCGGCCGCGACGTGCTCGTCCCAGGCGGCGACCACCGTCTCCGGGTGGCGGACGGCGAGCGCGCTGGCGACGTGCACGGCGTCGCCGCCGCGCAGGGTCGCGGGCACGCGGGCGACCAGGTCGGCGGCCGTCGCCGCCACGGACGCCGTGAGCTCCACGACGTGCAGGGCCGGCCACAGCTCCTCCCAGGTCCGTACGGCGGCCGCGTGCTCGGCGGGCTCGAGCGCCCCGGCCCGCAGGCCGGCCGCGAGGACCGCCCGGATCTCCGTGTCGGCGAGCCGGCTGGTGACGACGACGTCGGCCCGGTTCCACAGGGCGGCGGTCAGCCGCGAGCCCGAGCCGGGGACGCACAGGTGCACGAGCGCGCTCGTGTCGAGGTAGACGAGGGCCACGGCTCAGCGCCGGATGCGCCGGACGAGCCCGGACATGCCGCGGCTGCCGGCGCGCTGCTCGGCGCGGGCCGGGGCGCGCACGACCGGACGCTCGGTCGCGGGGGCCGTGAGCAGGCCCTCACGCGTGAGCTCGGTCAGCAGGTCGGCGGTGCCGATCCCCGCGAGACGCGCGACGGGGATCCCGCGGTCGGTCACGACGACCTCCTCGCCGTCCCGCGCTCGCTCGATCCACTGCTTCAGCTCGGCGCGCAACGCGCTGACGGCGACCTCCATGCCGGACAAGGTAGCGGTCGCCGGCGTCTCGGCGCACCCCTGGCACACCTCTGCCGTGCCCGTGGCGCGCCCGCGGACGTCAGAGCGCGGGCAGGGCGTCCCGCGCCGCCGCGCCGTCGAGCTCCGCCATCTCCAGCAGGTCGACCACCGGGGAGCGCAGCAGCAGCACGAGCGACTGCACGTGCCAGTCGTCCGTGCGGTGCGGGTCGAGGTCGTGGGCGACGTCCACGAGCGTCTCGCGCGCCACCGCCGGGTCGCGCCCGGCGCCGAGGGCGTCCGCGAGCGTCTCGGTGGCGGTCGCCAGCCGGGCCAGCAGGGACGCGACCCACGCGGCGTCGTCGTCCGTCGGGACCTGCACGACGGCGCGGCGGGCCAGGACGCGCGTGCTGTTCATCGCCCGGTGCAGCAGCACCGCGTCGCGCACGTGCCGCGACAGCTCGTCCTGGTACCGGTGCGCGACGGCGTTGACGCGCGAGAGGTCGTAGGAGGACCCGGCGACCGAGCGCCACTCCTCGATGGCGGGCTCGGCGGCGCGGCCCCGCACGAGCGCCGTGGCGAAGCCGTCCGGGTCGCTGTCCCGGGCGGCGTCGGCGAGCAGCGAGAACGTCGCCGAGAGCTCGGCGACCGCCGCGGTCGCGGCGGACCGGGGCCCCCGGCGGGCGTCGCCCGGCGTGAGGACGGCGACCAGCAGCGCCACGGCCGCGCCGGCGACGGCGTCGCCGAGCCGGTTGAGCGGGTCGGTTCCCGACGTCGTCGGCAGCCCGATGATCACGAGCGCCTGGGCGCCCGCCTGCGACGTCAGCAGCGCGCCCCGGTCCACGAAGCGGGCGATGAGGGTCGACGACGCGAGCAGCACGGCGACCTGCCACCAGCCGTCCCCGATCCAGTGCACGACGAACCCGCCGATGCCGACCCCGATCGCGACGCCCACGCCGAGCTCCGCGACCTTGCGGATCTGCCGGTCGGAGGTGAACCCGAGGCACACCCACGCGGCGATCGGCGCGTAGATCGGGTAGGGGTGGCCGAACACGTAGACGCCGACGAGGTAGGCCAGCGCCGCGGCCAGGGAGGCCTGGACGATCGGCCAGAACGCCGACCGCACGCGCGAGGTGCCCTGGCGGACCCGCGCCCGCAGCACGAGCGAGCGCATCGCACGCTCGGCGACCGGGGGGACCATGCGCCCAGCGTCCCCTAGATCATGCTCCGGGGCGCGCCGTCGCCGCGGGGCGTGACGCCGCGCGCGACGGGGGCCCGCGGCGCCGGGCGGTCGGCCGAGACGCCGTCGCCGGGCACGACGACCTCCTGCGTGGCGCTGACGTCACCGCCCTCGCAGTCGACGAGCAGCTCGACGTCCGACGGCGCGGAGCGCTTGAGCACGGCGAGCGCGACCGGGCCGAGCTCACGGTGGCGGGCCACGCTGGTCACGGCCCCGAGCACGCGGCCGCCGGCCTCGGCGCGGACCTCCGCGCCCGGCACCGGCAGCAGGTGCCCCGACCCGTCGAGGTGCAGCATCACCAGGCGCCGCGGCGGACGGCCCAGGTTGTGCACGCGCGCGACGGACTCCTGGCCCCGGTAGCAGCCCTTGTGCAGGTGCACGGCGGTGCGCAGCCAGTCGAGCTCGTGCGGGATCGTGCGGTGGTCGGCGTCCGCGGCGAGCCGCGGGCGCCAGGCGGCGACGCGCTCGGCCTCGGTGGCCCAGGTTCCCGCGAGGCGCCAGCCGGCGGCCTCGCGCGCCTCGACCTCGGCGACGAGGTCGGCGCGCGGCACGAGCACGAGGCGCCAGGCGCGCTCGGCACCGGGGTGCTCGTCGCTCGGCGGCCCGTACCGCGTGCCGCCCTCGGTGACGCCCGGCCACGGGTCGGCCCACGTCACGGGCTCGCCCTCGGCGCCCTCGGCGCGCAGCGGCTCGCCGAGCGCGGCGACGTCGTCCGAGACGTCCGTGACCTCGACCCGCATCATGAACCGCATGCGGTCCAGCCACGTCGCGAGGCCGGCCGCGGCGGGCCCCTCGGTGACGAGCCAGACCGCCTCGCCGTCGTCCACCACGCCCGCCGCGTGCTCGACGTGACCCTGCGGGCTCAGCACGAGCAGCTCGGTGGAGACGCGGGGCGCGAGGTCGAGCAGGTGCTGGGAGGTGATGGAGTGCAGCCACGTCAGGCGGTCCGGCCCGGCGACGCGCACCACCCCGAGGTGCGACTGGTCGACGACGGCGCCGCCCGAGGCGAGCGCGCGCTGCTCCCCCGCCGGATCGCCGTAGTGCCAGGCGACCCCCGCGTCGGCGCCTGAGGCCTCGACCGCGCCGTGCCGCTCGAGCAGGGGGCTGCGGCGTGCCGCCGTCGCGGTCACCGGCGCACCAGCCGGGCCGACGCGTAGGACTGCAGGGGGTGGCCGAACGCGGCGAGCTCCTCGACCCACAGGAGGTCGCCCTCGACGAGCCCGTACATGCGGTGCGACGCCCCGACCTCGGCCGCCGTCGCGGTCCGCGCCACGAGGTCGCTCGCCAGGTCGATCCGCCCGCGACCGACGGCGCCGACGTACACGCTCACGCGACCCGCGGCGTCGGCCATGACGACCTCGAGCGGGAAACGGTCCTCCTCCAGGCCCTCGGGACGCTCGCTGGCCACCCGCCAGTAGCCGGACTCGGCGGACCAGACGGTGCCGGGCAGCTCGGCGTCGCCGTCCAGCGTGCCCGCGGGCAGCGCGCTGCCGCCCGGCACGGGGACGGGGGCGTCGAGGATGCGCAGCGTGGAGGCGTAGCGCAGGTACGGGCCGCCGTCGTGGTCGACGACGACCTCGGTGACGAACGGCGCCTCGTCGACGCCGGGGTAGGACACGACGCCCTCGCCGCGCCACGTGCCGACGAGCCAGGCCAGGGGATAGACGTCCGGGGAGAGGTCGTCAGGGATCGCGAAGGTCATGCTCGCGCTCAGCGCTGGCCCTTGAAGAGCTTGTAGACGACGAATCCGGCGAACCAGACGATGGTCACCGTCGCGACGAGCAGCAGGCCGATGTAGAAGATCTCGAGGGCGTGGTTCGACATGCCGCGATCCTACCGCCCGGGGTTCTCGTAGTCTTCGCCCCATGACCGCGCACCCGCCCGCCCCGCTGCCCGACGACGTCCCCGCACCCCCCGGCGCGCGGTCGCTGGTGATCAAGGCGACCTCCGGGCTGGAGCGGCCGGAGGCGGTCAACCAGGCCTTCACGGTGGCGGCCGCGGCCGTCGCGGCGGGCGCGCCGGTCAGCCTGTGGCTCACGGGCGAGTCGGCGTGGTTCGGCCTGCCGGGCCGCGCGGCGGAGCTCGAGCTCGAGCACGCGGCGCCGCTGGGTGACCTGCTGGAGGCGGTGCTCGCCGCCGGGACCGTGACCGTGTGCACGCAGTGCGCGGCGCGCCGCGACATCACCGAGCCCGACCTGCTGCCGGGCGTGCGCATCGCCGGCGCGTCCGTCTTCGTGGAGGAGGCGCTGCGCCCGGGGGCGCAGGCCCTCGTGTACTAGGCCGCGCCGAGCACCCGCCCGACGACGTAGACGAGCGACCCGCCGAGGGACACCGGCAGCACGATCGCGGCGAGGGCAGCCGTGCGGCTCGTGCTCGCCACCTCGAGCCGGCCGAAGAGGGCGTGCGACGCCGCGACGAGGAGCCCGGCGACGAGGCCGGTCCCCAGCCCGCGCACGAGACCGACCTCCGCGAGCAGGGCGCCCGTGACCCCGGACGCGACCACGCCGACCAGGACGGTGAGCCCCTCGCCCCACCACGCGTGGAAGTCCACGGCCGAGAACGCGGCGGCCACGGCGAGGCCCGCGGCGCACGCGACGACGACGCCGACCCCCGCCTCGCCCGGGCCGGTCGCGAGCCAGCCCGCGCTCGCCACCGCGACGACGGCGCCCGCCACGCTGCCGGTCACCGAGTCCACGAGCCGCACCCGCCCGTCGCGACGCGCCATCTCCGCGGCGAACGCGACGACGACCGCGAACGCCAGCACCAGGGGCAGGTTGGCCAGCGCCTGGTCGCCGTCGGTGAGGTGGACCGTGCCGACGGCCGCGACGCCCGCGAGGGCGATGACGACCCGCGTCACGAGCGGTGCGGGCAGGTCGAGGAGCGAGGGCCACCCGGCGGCCAGGAGTCCGGCCAGGGCGAGCAGCACGAGACCGAGCGGAACCTCGCCGAGGAAGGCGGCGGCCGCGAGCGCGGCGGCGGCGACGGCCGTCGCGACGGCGCGCGTGGACGCGGTCACGACCGTGCTCCTGCGGCGGGGCGGCGTCGTTCACGGTCGGGGCTCGGCACGGGGGAAGTCTGTCAGACTCGCCCCGGCGCGCCGAACGGTGCCGATCCTGGCAGGGCGGCGCGTCGTGCCGACGTGCGTGCCGAGACGCGCGCACGGCGTCGTCGCACCACGCGATACCGTTACCCACCATCACGAAGCGTCACCAGAACCGTCACCGGGTGTGACGAACCGTCGCCCCCGCGCGGCGTCCACCGAGACGTGGTCCGAAGGAGGTACTCCGGTGGCCGATCTGCTGATCCTGACCCCGTCGACCGGCGGGTCGTCCGAGGTGCTGCCCGCCCTGGGGCTGCTCTCGCACCGGGTCCGGGTGCTGCCCATGGAGCCGTCGGCGCTCGTCGACGCGCCGGAGTCCGACGTCGTCCTGCTCGACGCCCGGCGCGACCTCGTGGCCGCGCGGACCACGTGCCGCATGCTCGTGGCGACCGGGATCGCGGTGCCGATGGTCCTGGTGCTCACCGAGGGCGGCCTGACCGTCGTCACCGCCGAGTGGGGCGCGGACGAGCTGCTGCTCGAGTCGGCAGGCCCCGCGGAGGTGGAGGCGCGGCTGCGCCTGGTGCTGGAGCGCAGCGCCTCCGGCCCGGACAACGGCGACCCGCAGGAGATCTCCGCCGGCGAGCTGGCGATCGACGTCAGCGGCTACACGGCCCGGCTCAAGGGCCGGCCCATCGATCTGACGTACAAGGAGTTCGAGCTCCTCAAGTACATCGTCCAGCACCCGGGCCGCGTGTTCACCCGCGCCCAGCTGCTGCAGGAGGTCTGGGGCTACGACTACTACGGGGGCACCCGGACCGTGGACGTGCACGTGCGGCGCCTGCGCGCGAAGCTCGGCCCCGAGCACGAGCAGCTCATCGGCACGGTCCGCAACGTCGGCTACCGGTTCGACCCCCCGAAGGAACGGCGCCCCGCGCCCGAGCCCGGCACGGAGGGCTCCACGGACACGCAGACCGCCGGGAACCGCGCGTGACGTCCGACTACACGACCGCCCTGCAGGAGGGCCCCTGGCGGCACGAGTTCGTGCCCGCGAACGGGTGCCGGTTCCACGTCGCCGTCGCCGAGCCCGCGGGCGGCGCGGCGCGCGGGACGCCGCTGGTGGTCCTCGTGCACACGTTCCCCCAGTTCTGGTGGGCGTGGCGCGCCCAGCTCGCCGCGCTCGCCGACGCCGGCTACCGCGTCGCCGCGATCGACCTGCGCGGCACCGGCGGCTCCGACAAGCCGCCGCTGGGCTACGACATCCCGACGCGCACGCGCGACGTCGCCGGCGTCGTCCGCTCGCTCGGCGCGGACCGGGCCTACGTCGTCGGGCACGGGACCGGGGCCGCGATCGCCTGGGCGACGGCCGCGCTGCAGCGCGACGTCGTCGCCGGGGTCGTCGCGCTCTCGGCGCCGCACCCCGCGCGGCGTGAGCTCCCGGTGCGCCGGGCGCTCACCCCCGCCGCCCGCCGGCACGTCGCGTTCGCGCAGCTGCCGACCCTCCCCGAGCGGGCCCTGACGACCGGGAACCTCGTCGCGGAGCTGCTCACCGAGGGGTCCGTGGCGCCCGTCGCGCCGGAGGTCGTGGACACCTACCGCACCGTGCTCCAGATCCCGTTCGCCGCGCACAGCGCGATGGAGGCGCTGCGCTGGAGCGTGCGCTCGCGGGCGCGGCCGTCGGGCGCCCGGTACCTCGCCGCGGTCCGCCGGCCGCTCGACGTGCCCGCGCTGCAGATCCACGGGACCGAGGACCCGTGGGTGCGCCCGGCCGGCATCGGGGCCGACGGCGCGGCCCTCGCCCGTTCCTTCCGGCTGCAGCTGGTGCCCGGCGCCGGCCACTTCCTGCCCGAGGAGGCGCCCGAGCGCGTCTCCGCGCTCCTGGTCGACTGGCTCAGCGCGGCCCGGAGGTCTTGACCAGCTTCTCGGCGCGGACCGGGTCCTGCTCGCCGATCCCCGCCGAGTCGCAGAGCCCCGCGACGGGGCACGCCCCGCACGCGGGCCGCCGCGAGTGGCAGATGCGCCGGCCGTGGAAGATCAGCCGGTGCGAGAGCGGCGTCCACTCCTTCTTCTCGATCAGCGCGCCGACCGCGTGCTCGACCTTGACCGGGTCCTCCTCCGCGGTCCAGCCGAGCCGCCGCACGACGCGCCCGAAGTGCGTGTCGACCGTCAGCCCCGGCAGCCCGAACGCGTCGCCGAGCACCACGTTGGCCGTCTTGCGCCCCACTCCCGGCAGGGCCACGAGCTCCGGCATGCTCGCCGGCACCTCGCCGTCGTCGCGCTCGACGAGCGCCTGCGCCAACCCGGTGACCGAGCGCGCCTTGGCGCGGAAGAAGCCGGTCGGGCGCAGGATCTCCTCCAGCTCCGCGCGGTCGGCGCCGGCGAGCGCGGCCGCGTCGGGGTAGCGGGCGAAGAGGGCGGGCGTGGTCGCGTTCACGCGCACGTCCGTCGTCTGCGCGGACAGGACCGTGGCGACCAGCAGCTCGAGCGGCGTGCGGAAGTCGAGCTCGCACCGGGCGTCCGGGTGGGCGAGCGCCAGCTCCCGGTTCGTCCGGCGGGCGCGGCGCACCAGGGCGAGCGGGGGCCGTTCCGGAGGCGGCGACGTCATCGGCCCAGCGTAACGACGACGGCCCGCTCGCGGACGGGCGGCGGCCCGACGGAACGGAGCCCGAAGTTGCGGCCATGGTGCAGACTGGACCCTGGATTCCGCACGGGGTCCCCGGTCTTCGCGCGCCCCGGACGGCGGCGCCGCGTCGACGGTCGGACGACGACGAAGGACAGCTCGCGTGGACGACGACGTAGTGCTCTCGGCTCCGCTCTTCGCGACGATGGAGCGCGAGGAGACCAAGCGCCTCTTCGACTCGATGTCGCGGATCGAACTGGCGCGCGGAGAGGTGCTCTTCCGCGAGGGGGAGCCCGGCGACCGGCTCTACGTGATCGCCCAGGGCAAGATCAAGCTCGGCCGTCGCTCCAACGACGGGCGGGAGAACCTGCTCTCGATCCTCGGTCCGAGCGAGATGTTCGGCGAGCTGTCCCTGTTCGACCCGGGCCCCCGCACCGCCACGGCGAGCGCGGTCTCCGAGGCGCTCGTCTACGAGCTCGGCCACGCCCAGCTCGTGTCGTGGATCGAGATCCACCCCGGCGTCGCGACCCACCTGCTGCACGCGCTGGCCCGCCGGCTCCGCCGTACGAACGAGACGCTCGCCGACCTCGTGTTCTCCGACGTCCCCGGCCGCGTGGCCAAGGCCCTGCTCGACCTCTCGAACCGCTTCGGCGAGTCGACCGACGAGGGGCTGCGCGTCGCGCACGACCTCACGCAGGAGGAGCTCGCCCAGCTCGTGGGCGCGTCCCGCGAGACGGTCAACAAGGCGCTCGCCGACTTCGCCGCGCGCGGCTGGGTCCGGCGCGAGGGCCGCGCGATCGTGCTGCTCGACCTGGACCGCCTGGAGCGCCGCGCCCGCTGACGCGCTTGCCCCGCTGACGTGCTCTGCCGAGAAGCCACTCTCCGCCCCTGAGATCAACGATCTCGGGGCGGAAAGTGGCTTCTCGGCGCTGGGGGCGGGTGCCCTCAGTCGGTCAGCTCGACGACGATCTCGACCTCGACGGGCGCGTCCATCGGCAGCGCCGCGACGCCGACCGCCGAGCGGGCATGCACGCCCGCGGCCCCGAAGATCTCGCCGAGCACGGTGCTCGCGCCGTTGACCACGGCCGGGTGCCCGGTGAACGACGGGTCGCTGGCGACGAAGCCCACGACCTTGACCACCCGCGCGACCCGGTCGAGGCTGCCGACGACGTCCTGCACGGCGGCCAGCGCGTTGAGCGCGCACGTGCGCGCCTGACGCGCCGCCTCCTCCGGCTCGACGAGCCCCTCCCCGGCCCCGACCTTGCCCGTCACCGGCAGCGCCCCGTCGACGAACGGCAGCTGGCCCGAGGTGTAGACGTAGCGGCCGCTGACGACGGCCGGGACGTAGGCGGCCAGCGGCGCAGCGACCTGCGGCAGCTCGATGCCCAGCTCCGCGAGCCGCTCGGCGACGGCGCCTGACCTGCCCGACCTGCCCGGTGCGGCCACTACGCGTCCCCGGACGGGCGCTTGAGGTAGGCCACGAGCCCGGCGCCGTCCGGCCCGGGGACGACCTGGACGAGCTCCCAGCCGTCGGAGCCCCACTGGTCGAGCACCGCCTTGGTGTTGTGGATGATCAGGGGGATGGTCGCGTACTCCCAGGTGGTTGCCATGGGGTGAGCCTAGCCAGGGGCGCACCCGGTCCGCAGGACTCACACATCATGTCCACACCGGAACGCGTCACAGTCCCCGTATCCTCCGTGGACCCTCCCGTACGCTGGTCGGCATGTCTTCTCCTGCCCGGGCCGACGGCCGTCACGTCAACGTCTTCCAGCTCGTCGCGCTCCTCCTCGCGCTCGTCCTGGTCGCCGGCGTCGGCGGTCTGCTCGTCGGCGGGATGTTCCTCCCGTTCGCCGCCGCGACCAAGACCGCCACGGACTCGGCGGTGCAGATCTTCGACGACCTGCCCGACGACCTCGAGCCGGGCCCGCTCTCCGAGCAGAGCCGGATCTACGCGAACGACGGCAAGACCGTCATCGCCCGCTACTGGACCGAGAACCGCATCGTCGTCCCCGGCGACCAGGTCTCCCAGTACATGAAGGACGCGGTCGTCGCCACGGAGGACAAGCGCTTCTGGGAGCACGGCGGCGTCGACATCGAGGGCACCGCGCGCGCGGCGGTCAACAACGCGTTCCACACCGACACGCAGGGCGCGTCGACGCTGACGCAGCAGTACGTGAAGAACGTGCTCATCGAGAAGGCGACACGCGACGGCGACGAGCTCGCCGCGCTCAACGCCCGCGAGGACACCATCGAGCGCAAGATGCGCGAGGCGAAGCTCGCGATCGCGCTCGAGAAGAAGATGTCGAAGACGCAGATCCTCGAGTCGTACCTGAACATCTCGCAGTTCGGCGTCGGCGTCTACGGTGTCGAGACCGCCGCCCGCTACTACTTCGGCAAGAACGCCGAAGACCTGTCGCCGGTGGAGGCCGCCACGATCGCCGGCGTCACCAAGGCGCCGAGCGCCTACGACCCGACGAAGAACCCGGACGAGGCGAAGTCCCGCCGCGACACCGTGCTGAACCTGATGTACCAGCAGAACTACATCACCAAGGACCAGTACGACGACGCACGCTCGAAGACGATCAAGGAGACGCTCGACGTCCACCCGGTCGGCGCCGGCTGCTCCGCCTCGCAGCAGTACGCGTTCTTCTGCCAGTACGTCACCGACGAGATCACGAACGACCCGGCGTTCGGGAAGACCGCCGAGGAGCGCAAGGACCTGCTCTACCGCGGCGGCCTCGACATCGTCACCACCGTCGACCCGAAGATGCAGAAGTCGGCGTTCGAGCAGGTCACAAAGGCCGTCCCGGCGGACGACTCCAGCGGCCTCGAGGACGCGCTCGTGAGCATCGAGCCCGGCTCGGGCAAGATCCTCGCGATGACCCAGAACCGCGAGTACGACCCGAGTGACGACCCGGCGAAGGGCACCACCTCGCTGAACTACAGCGCGGGCTACGGCCAGGGCGGGTCCCGCGGGTTCCAGGTCGGCTCCGCGTTCAAGCCGTTCGTGCTCGCGGAGTGGCTGCGCAGCGGGCGCACCCTCAACGACGTCGTCAACGCCAACCACGCGTCGTACCCGATGTCCTCGTTCACGACCTCCTGCAAGCGGCTCACCGGCAGCCCCTGGGCGCCCCGCAACTCCGAGTCCACCGAGACCGGGAACATGAGCGTGCTGCGGGCCACGTACGACTCGGTGAACACCGCGTACGCGCGGATGGGCAACCAGCTCGACCTCTGCGGCATCCGCGACACCGCCTGGGACATGGGCTACCGACCCTCGAACGTGGCCGACCCGACCGAGGACGACATCGAGGTCTTCGCCCCGATGATCATCGGCACCGGCCTGTCGTCGCCGCTGAGCATGGCCTCGGCCTACGCGACGATCGCCGACGAGGGCACCTACTGCGAGCCGATGGCGATCACCAAGATCACCGGGTCCGACGGCAAGGCGCTCGAGGTGCCGAAGAAGTCCTGCAAGGACAACGCGCTCGACCCGCGCATCGCGAACACCATGATCTACGCGATGAAGGACGTGCTGACGCAGGGCACCGGCGCGGGGCTCGAGCTCGCCGACGGCCGGCCCGCGGCCGGCAAGACGGGGACCGCGCAGCTCGGTAGCCAGACGTGGTTCGCCGGCTTCACGCCGTACGTCTCGACCGCCGTGTGGGTGGGGAACGCGGAGTCGAACGACGACCACAGCGACCTCACCGTCAACGGCACGAAGTACGAGCCGTTCCTCTACGGGAACTCGGTCGCCGGTCCCATCTGGCAGTCGTACATGAACACCGCGACCTCGGGGATGCCGAAGACCGACTTCCCGGGCCCGGACGCCTCCATGGTCGGCCGCGCCCCGGCGCCGCCCGCGCCGAAGACGGAGGCGAAGTCCGACGACTCCAAGGCGGACGACTCCAAGGCCGACGACGCCAAGGCGGACGACAAGAAGGCCGACTCGAAGGCCGACGACAAGAAGGCCGCCGAGAAGAAGGCGGACGACGCGAAGAAGGACGACAAGAAGTCCGACAAGAAGTGAGCGCCGCCGCACGCCGGGCGGCGCGCGCGCTGGCGGGAGCCGCCGCCCTGGGGGCGGCGGGCGTCGCCTACGCGCACGTCGAGACGAAGCTCTTCACGGTGCGCGAGCGGACCGTTCCGGTCCTGCCTGCCGGCGCGCGGGACCTGAAGGTCCTGCACCTCTCCGACCTGCACCTCACGCCCGGCCAGCACCGCAAGATCGCGTGGGTGCGCTCGCTCGCCGGGCTCGAGCCCGACCTCGTGGTCGACACCGGGGACAACCTCGCGCACGTGGACGCGCTGCGGCCGCTGCTGCACGCGCTGGAGCCGCTGCTCGCCGCGGCGCCGGGCGCCTTCGTCATGGGGTCGAACGACTACTACGCCCCGACGCCCCGGAACCCGGCGCGCTACCTGCTGCCCGACTCCCGTCCGCCGCGGACGGACCGGCCGGCGGACCTGCCGGCCGACGAGCTGGCCCGCGCGCTCGTCTCCGCGGGCTGGCGCGACCTGACCAACCGGCGGGACGTCGTCGTCGCGGACGGCCGGCGCATCGAGCTCGTGGGCGTCGACGACCCCCACCTGGACCGCGACGAGATGCCCGCGCCCGGGGGGCTGCCCGAGCGGCCCGGCTCCCCCGCGGCGTCCGACGACGACCTGCGGCTCGGCGTGACGCACGCGCCGTACCGCCGGGTGCTGGACGCGATGCACGACGACGGGAACGACCTGATCCTCGCGGGCCACACGCACGGCGGCCAGCTCTGCGTCCCGTTCTACGGCGCGCTGGTGACCAACTGCGACGTCGACCGGCGTCGGGCCAAGGGTCTGCACGGCTGGCCGGGCGCGCGCCCCGACGAGCCCGGCGGGCGCGGCTCCACGTGGCTGAACGTGTGCGCCGGCGCGGGCACCTCGCCCTACGTGCCGCTGCGGTTCGCATGCCGTCCGGAGGCCACCCTCCTGACCCTCACGGCCCGCGGCTGAGCCAGTTTCGTCGTAGGGGGTTCCGTCGGCTATATTGGGCAGGCTTCCTCAGCGGGACGCACCGCTCCGGCGGCAGCGCCGCGGAGGTAGACCACTCGGGGTGTGGCGCAGCTTGGTAGCGCGCGTCGTTCGGGACGACGAGGTCGCAGGTTCAAATCCTGTCACCCCGACAGCGGGTCCTCCGAGGACCAGGGAACGGGTCGAGCCTTCGGGCTCGGCCCGTTCTGTCGTTACGCGCCGGACACGTCCCCGCAGCACCGCGTGACCCTGCCGCTGCCACACTGGCCGCACTGTCGTCGGCTGCGGAGGCATCATGGGTGAGTCGTTCGTCCTGGTCGGAGGTGGGCTCGCCGCGGCGAGGGCCGCCGAGACGCTCCGCGCGGAGGGGTTCGGCGGGCGGCTCGTGCTCGTCGGGCGCGAGGGACGCCACCCGTACGAGCGGCCGCCGCTGTCCAAGGACTACCTCGCCGGGAAGGCCGACGCGCACAGCCTGCTGGCTCTGGACGAGTCCTGGTACGCGGAGCACGACGTCGAGCTGCGGCTGCACGCCCCCGCGGTCGGGATCGACACCGAGAGCCACCACGTCACGCTCGCGAGCGGCGCGCTGCTCGCCTACGACCGCCTCCTCGTCGCCACCGGCTCCACCCCGCGCGCGCTCCCCGTCGCCGGCGGCGAGCTGGCGGGCGTCCTCTCGCTGCGGACCCAGGCCGACGCCGACCACCTCGCCGCCGCGATGCAGGACCTCGCGGCCGGGAGCCCGGCGCACGACGGCGCGGGCCGGGTCGTGATCCTCGGCTCCGGCTGGATCGCGCTCGAGGTCGCCGCGGTGGCGCGCGCCCGGGGGCTCGACGTGACCGTCGTCGGGCGCTCCACGGTGCCGCTCGCCGGCGTGCTGGGTCGCGAGCTGGGCGGCTTCTTCCTCGACGTGCACCGCCGCGAGGGCGTGCGGTTCGTGCCCGACGCCGAGCCGGTCGCCGTCACAGGGCGCGACGGCCGGGTCGACGGCGTCCGGCTCACGACCGGCGAACACCTGGCGGCCGACCTCGTCCTCGTCGCGATCGGCGCCG
Source organism: Cellulomonas sp. PhB143 (assembly GCF_003752595.1). Classification (GTDB taxonomy): domain Bacteria; phylum Actinomycetota; class Actinomycetes; order Actinomycetales; family Cellulomonadaceae; genus Paraoerskovia. The sequence goes on from NZ_RKIJ01000009.1 coordinate 549,396, forward strand.
TCCCGTCCACCCACCTCGCCGAGGACGCGGGCCTGGCGCTCGACCCGACGACCGGGGGCATCGGCGTCGGGCCGAGCCTGCGCGCGTCCGACCCGGACGTCTGGGCGGCGGGCGACGTCGCGTCCGTGCCCTCCGAGCGCTACGGCCGCACCCTGCGGATCGAGCACTGGGCGCGCGCCGACGACCAGGGCCGGCACGCCGCCCGCGCGATGCTCGGCAGCACCGACCCGTACACCGCGCTCCCCTTCTTCTTCACCGACCAGTACGAGCTCGGCATGGAGTACACCGGCCACGTCGCGGCCCCGGACGACGCGGAGCTGGTCGTCAGCGGGTCGCTGGACGACGGTGCGGCGTCGCGCGCGGTCGTCTTCTGGCTCGAGGACGACCGCGTCGCCGCGGGCATGGCGCTCAACGTGCGGGACCGGACGCCCGAGGTCGCCGCCCTGGTCGAGCGCCCCGGCCCCGTCGACCGCGACGCCCTGCGCGGCTTCGTCGGCTGAGAGGGCCTACGGCACCTCGCGCCGCTCGGGCCCCACGTACTCCGACAGCGGCCGGATCAGCGCGTTGGCGGCCCGCTGCTCCATCACGTGCGCCGTCCAGCCGACGACGCGGCTCGCGACGAACAGCGGCGTGAACGTCTGCGTGTCGAAGCCCATGAGGTGATAGGCGGGCCCCGCCGGGTAGTCGAGGTTCGGCAGGATGTCCTTGCGCTCGGCCATCGCGCCCGCCAGCGCGTCGTACAGCTCGCCGAGATCGGGGCGGTCGTAGTGCGCGACGAGGTCGTCGAGCGTCGCCTTCATCGTCGGCACGCGGGAGTCGCCGTGCTTGTAGACGCGGTGCCCGAACCCCATGATCTTGCGCTTCGCGGCGAGCGCCTCGTCGAGCCAGGCCTCCGCGCGGTCCGCGGTGCCGATCTCGTCGAACGCCGCCATGACGGCCTCGTTCGCGCCGCCGTGCAGCGGTCCCTTGAGCGCGCCGACGGCGCCCGTGACGGCGGAGTAGAGGTCGGCGAGCGTCGAGGTGATCACGCGCGCCGTGAAGGTCGAGGCGTTGAAGGAGTGCTCGGCGTACAGCACCATCGACACCTCGAACGCGTGCACGACCTCCGGCGCCTGCTCCTCGCCGAACGTCATCCACAGGAAGTTCGCCGCGTAGGAGAGGTCGTCGCGCGGCCCGACGAGCCCGAGGCCGTGCCGGCGCCGCTGGTCGAGGGCGACGACGGCGGGCAGCATCGCGAACAGCCGCTCGGCCTTCGCCTGCTCGGCCTCGGGCGAGGAGTCCTCGGCGTCCGGGTCGTGCGCGCCGATGACGGACACCGCGGTCCGGCACACGTCCATCGGGTGGCACGTCGTCGGCAGCGCCAGGACGGCCTCGCGGACGGCGCCGGGCAGCGCGCGCCCGGACCGCTCGGTCTCGACCTGGGCGGCCAGCTCCGCGTCGGTCGGCAGCTCGCCGTGCCAGAGGAGGTAGGCGACCTCCTCGAACGAGCGGCGCGCCGCGAGGTCCTGCACCGGGTAGCCCCGGTACAGCAGCGAGTTCGACGCCGGGTCGACCTTCGAGACCGCCGTGACGTCCGCCACGACGCCGGCGAGGCCCTTGCGGACCTGGGGACCGTCGTCGGGCGCGGGTGCTGAGGTGCTCATGCTCACTCCTTCGTGTGCTGCGGATCTCGGGGAGGGGCCGTCAGGGGCGGTAGGTGAAGATCTCCGAGTCGAACGTGTTGTACCCGGCGTAGTCGACGAGCTCGTAGAGCCGCGCGCGGGTCTGCATCTGGTCGACGACGCCCTGCTGGGTGCCGGTCGCGACGATCTCGTCGAGGGCGCGCTCGGCCGCCCCCATCGCGGCACGCAGCAGCGTCACCGGGTAGATGACGATCTTCGCGCCCGCGTCGGCGAGCTGCTGGGACGTGAACAGCTCGGACTTGCCGAACTCCGTCATGTTGGCCAGCACGGGCACGTCCACGGCGGAGGCGACGGCCTCGAACTCCGCGAGGTCGCGCATCGCCTCGGGAAAGATCGCGTCCGCTCCCGCGTCGACGAGCGCCTTCGCGCGGTCGACGGCGGCGTCCAGGCCCTGCGCGGCCCGGACGTCCGTGCGGGCCATGACGAGGAAGCTCGGGTCGCGCCGCGCGTCGACCGCCGCCCGGACCCGCTGGACGGCCGTCGCGAGGTCGACGGTCTGCTTGCCGTCGAGGTGCCCGCAGCGCTTGGGGTTGACCTGGTCCTCGATGTGACAGCCGGCGACGCCGGCATCCTCGAGGCTCTGCACGGTGCGCGCGACGTTCATCGGCTCGCCGAACCCGGTGTCGGCGTCCACGATCGCCGGCAGGTCCGTCATCCGCGCGATCTGCTGGGACCGCCCCGCGACCTCGCTCAGGGTGGTCAGGCCGATGTCGGGCAGCCCGAGGTCCGCGCTGAGCACGGCGCCGGAGATGTAGAGCCCCTCGAAGCCCTTCTCCTGGATCAGCCGCGCGGACAGCGGGTTGAACGCCCCCGGGAACCTGAGGATGCCGGGGCCGGCGAGCGCCGCACGCAGCGCCTCGCGCTTGGCGGCGGGGGTGGTCTGCGCGTACAGCATCAGCGGGCCTCGCTCTCGTCGGTGGTGCGCTCGTCGGTGGGGGTGTCGCGCCCGAGCTCGAACAGCCCCGTCGGGGCCTCGACCGAGGCGAGCAGCCCCGGCCGCGCGACGATGCTCAGCTCCCGCACCTCGGCCGGCGTGAGCTCGGGCAGGCGCTGGGCCAGGTCGAGGAAGCGCTCGATCTCCTCCTCCGTCAGCACGCCCTCGGCCAGGGTGCGGAACTTCGCGACGTACTGCTCGCGCGCGAACGGCCGCGCCCCCAGCGGGTGCGCGTCGGCGACGGCGATCTCGCGGACGATCGTGCCGCCGTCGGCCAGCGTGATCTCCACCCGCCCGCCGAACGCCTTCTCCTCGGGGTCGGTCGAGTGGTAGCGGCGGGTCCAGCCCTCGTCCTCCGCCGTGGTGATCTTGTGCCACAGCGCGACCGTGTCCGGGCGCGCGCCGCGCTCCGGGGCGTAGCTGTCCACGTGGTGCCAGCCGCCGTCCTGCAGCGCGACCGCGAAGATGTACGGCACCGAGTGGTCGAGGGTCTCGCGCGACGCCGTCGGGTCGTACTTCTGGGGGTCGTTCGCGCCGGAGCCGATGACGAAGTGCGTGTGGTGCGAGGTGTGGATGACCACGGATGCCACGTTCTCGGGGTCGGCGAGCTCCGGGTGCTCGGCGTGCAGGGCGCGGGCGAGGTCGATCAGCGCCTGCGACTGGTACTCCGCCGAGTGCTCCTTGGTGTACGTGTCGAGGATCGCGGTGCGCGGCTCCCCGGGGGCCGGGAGGACGACGTCGTAGCTCGCCCCGGGCCCGTCCAGCAGCCAGGCGACGACGCCGTCCTCGCCCTCGTAGATCGGCTCGGGCGACGTCTGGCCGCGCATCGCCCGGTCCACGGCCTCGACGGCGACCTTGCCGGCGAACGCCGGCGCGTGCGCCTTCCATGTCGAGATCTGCCCCTTGCGGGACTGGCGCGTGGCCGTCGTCGTGTGCAGCGCCTGGCCGATCGCCTGGAACACCGTCTCGGTGTCGAGCCCGAGGAGGGTGCCGATCCCGGCGGCGGCGGACGGGCCGAGGTGGGCGACGTGGTCGATCTTGTGGGCGTGCAGGCTGATCGCCCGGACCAGGTCCACCTGGACCTCGTACCCCGTCACGATGCCGCGCACCACCTGGGCTCCCGTGGCGCCCACGTGCTGCGCGACGGCCAGGACCGGCGGGATGTTGTCGCCCGGGTGCGAGTACTCCGCCGCGAGGAACGTGTCGTGGAAGTCGAGCTCGCGCACCGCGACGCCGTTCGCCCACGCCGCCCACTCGGGGCTCACGCGGGCGGCGAGCACGGCGCCGGAGACGGTCGCGCCCGGGACGTACGGGTGGGCGAGCGCCTGCGCCCGGGCCGCGACGGCCGGGCCGCGGGTCAGCGAGGCGGCGCTCACGGCGGCGTTGTCGATGACCCGGTTGATCACCATCTCGACGACCTCGGGCGTGGGCTCGACCGGGTCCGTGGCGAGCTCGGCCAGCTTCCACGCGAGCTGGTCCTCGCGGGCGAGGTGCTCGGCGCTCGGGTGGACGGTCAGGGTGATGGTCTGCGGCATCGGTCTCTCTCGGGTCGGGTGCGGTCAGGTCAGGGAGCGCGCCGCGAGCGCGGCGCTGCGGTCGATGTGGCGGCGCATCGCGAGCTCGGCCGCGTCGGCGTCGCCGGCGCGGATCGCGGCGGCGACGGCGCGGTGCTCGGTCACGTGGTCGGTGCCGCCCATGCGCTGGTGGGCGGCCAGCGCCCGGTAGCGGTCGACGTGCCCGTGGATCTGGCGCAGCAGCGCCGAGCACCAGCGGTTGGCGGCGAGCGTCTCGACGACGCCGTGGAACTCGGCCCCGATGCGGAGCACCTCGGCCTCGTCACCGGCGACCCGGGACATGAGCTCCACGAGCCGGTCGAGCGCGGCGACGTCGTCGGGCGTGGCGCGCTCGCAGGCGTCGCGGGCGAGCAGGCCCTCGAGCCGCGACCGCACGTCGTAGACGCGGCCGAGGTCGCCGGCGTCGAGCGGGGCGACGCGCACGCCACCCGTGCTGAGCTCCTCCACGAGCGCCTCGGCCTGCAGCAGGCGCAGCGCCTCGCGCACGGGGGTCCGGCTGACGCCGAGGCGCTCGGCCTGCACGGGCTCGGTCAGGCGCTCGCCCGGCGCGAGCTCGCCGGAGACGATCTCCGCGCGCAGGTGCTCGTAGACGAGCCGGGCGCCGGACTGGCGCCGCGCGCCGAGCGGAGCGCCGATCCCGAGGGTGCCGACGTCGGCGGGCAGGCGGGTGCGGGAGACGGAGGCGACCGATCGGCGCACGGCCTCGACGCTACCCGTGGGCGGACGCCGCCCGGCGGGGGCCGGTCCCGCGGGCAGGGGCTCGGCGGGGCGCGGCGTCGTCATCGCCCCATGATGCGCCGTTGCACACCTGTATACAAGCGGTGGCCGCCTACGCTGGGCCCGTGCTCCCCCGCCGTCGCGCCGCGCTCGCCGCCGCCCTCGCGCTCGCCGGCACCGCGGCCCTCGCCGGCTGCGGGGAGGGTCCCGGTGACGCCTCCGGCGCCCCGGCGGCGCTCGTCGACCGCGCCGAGGAGATCACCGCCGACCTGACGGACGAGGTCCCGGGGATCGACGGCGTGGAGGTCACCTACCGCGGGCCGAGCGAGGCGTCCGCCGGCCGGCGCGCGACCTGGTGGATCGACGTCGGCCCCGCCCTCGACGGCGACGAGGCCACGGCGGCGCAGAAGCTGCTCGCGCGGGAGGCCGACGGCCTCGCCTGGGACGCCTGGTACCAGGACGGGCCGCGCACCGGCGACCTGCCCGCGCGCCGCTCGGTCCACGCGCCGCCCGGCCTGATCGCCGCCGACGCGTTCGCCATCGCCCACTCCCCCGGGGTCGTCGAGGCGACGATCGACGGGGCACGCAGCAGCGTGCGGACCACCTTCGGCCACGACCTGGTCAGGGTGGCGCAGGCCGTCCGGGAGGGCGGGACCCCGCTGGCCCGGCTCGCCGCGGCCCAGGACACGGTCGCGACCGGCGACGGCGGGCCGCCCGCGACCGAGGCGATGCAGATGCTCGCCGACCTGCGCGACGCGCCCGGGTTCGTCGGCGTCGCCTACGACGACCGCACGCTCGCCGGGTCCGGCGCACGGTCCGGGGCGGGGCGCGTCGAGGTCGTCGTGGCCGACCGCGACGCGGCCCGGGCGGTCGCCGGAACGCTCGACGCCGGGGGCTGGGCCGAGGCCTCGCACCCGATCGCCTACACCGTGCGCGTCGGCGCGACACCACCGGCGCAGGCCGCGCGCGCGGCGGGCGGCGACCTGACCGGCTGGGTGTCGCGGCGCGACCCAGACGGCGGCACGCCCGCGGCCGACACCGACGCGAGCGAGCCCTGCGGCACGTTCACCGGGAAGGCCCTCGGGCAGGACGCCGCGTCCGGGCGCCGCTGGATCACCCTCGCCCTGACGAACGGCGGCACCGCGACCTGCACCCTCGACGGCGCGCCGGAGCTCACGTTCGGCACGCTGAGCGGCGGCACGGCCGACGTGGGCGTCACGCACGAGGCCGTGCACCTGAGCGAGGCGGGCCGGGCGACCGGGCCCGTCGCCGTCGCGCCCGGGGCCACCGCCCGCGTCGAGCTGTCCTGGCGCGGCGGGTCGACCGCGCTCGACCCCGACGTCACCACGCGGATCGGCGTGCGTGTCGCCGCCGGGACGCCGGACGTCGAGGTCTCGCTCGCGGACCAGGCGGCCGCGGGTGCGCCCACCTCGCTCGACCTGCTCGACGGCGGGAGCGTGGACGTCGGCGCCTGGTACGCGCCCGCCGCACCCTAGGCCCGCCGAGCACGGCATTGCCGCCGCATCGGCGACCCTGACCCGGCGGAGACGCCGTGCTCGGCGGGCGGCAACCCCGTGCTCGGCGCGATGCGTTCTCGGGGGGGCGGCTGTCAGGGGCGTGCGGTAGGCATGCCCCATGGAGATCTCCGTGATCGGTGCCACCGGGACGCTCGGTCGCCCCGTCGTGCGCCTCGCCCGCGAGCGCGGGCACACCGTCCGCGAGCTCGGCCGCTCGTCGCCCACCTACCCCGTCGATCTCGCGACAGGTGCGGGGCTCGCCGAGGCGCTCGCGGGGTGCGACGTCGTCGTCGACGTGTCCCAGGGTCCCCGCGAGACCCTCGTGGACGGGACCCGCAACCTCCTGGCCGCGACCGCCGAGGCCGGCACGCCCGTCGTCGGCGTCTCGATCGTCGGCTGCCGCGAGGGCGGGCTGCGCTACTACGGGATCAAGGCCGAGCAGGAGGAGCTCCTGCTCGCCTGCCCCCGCGCGCGGGTCGTCGCCGCCACCCAGTTCCACCAGCTGCTCGACGGGCTCCTCGGCTCCGCCGCGCGGTACGGGTTCGGGCTGCGCAGCGGCGCGCCGTTCCAGCCCGTGCTGCCCGACGACGTGGCCGCGGTCCTGGTCGACGTCGCCGACGGGACGCGCGCGGGCCGGGTGACGACCGTCGTCGGGCCCCGGAAGGTGACGCTCACCGACCTCTCGCGCCACCGTGCCCGCGTCACCGGGCACGGCCGCGTCCCGCTGCCGCTCCCCGCCCCGCGGCCCATCCGCAGCGGGTCGCTGACCAGCGACGCCGCCGACGTCATCGGCACGACCACGTGGGAGCAGTGGCTGCGCGCGGGGCGCTGACCGGCGAGTCGCCCGCGGGCGCGGCAGACTCCGGAACGGCATCAGGACATACCGAGGAGCACGGAGGCAGCACATGGCGGGCGCGAGATCGTGGACGGCGGGGATCGGCACGGCGGTCGGGGCCGGGGTGGCGGGCCTCGCAGCATGGGACCTGCTCCAGCGCAAGCACACGATCTTGCGGCGCTACCCCGTCGTCGGGCACCTGCGCTACCTGCTCGAGGACGTCCGCCCCGAGCTGCAGCAGTACTTCATCGAGCGCGACTGGGACGGGCGGCCCTTCGACCGCGACACCCGCGCGCTGATCTACGAGCGCGCGAAGGGCGTCAACGAGGAGAAGCCGTACGGCACGGAGCTCGACGTCGACCGCGTCGGGCACGAGCACCTCGTGCACACGACCGCGCCGCTCGAGGCGCCCGACGAGCCCGCCCGCGTCACGGTCGGCGGCCCGGACTGCGCCCGCCCGTACTCGATGGCGCTGCTGAACGTCTCGGCGATGAGCTTCGGGTCCCTGTCCGCGAACGCGGTCCGGGCGCTGAACAAGGGCGCCCGGATGGGCGGGTTCGCGCACGACACCGGCGAGGGCGGCCTGTCCCCGTACCACCTCGAGCACGGCGGGGACATAGTCTGGGAGCTCGGCACCGGCTACTTCGGGGCGCGGACGAAGGACGGCGACTTCGACGCGGACACCTTCCGCGACACCGCGGCGAAGGACCAGATCAAGACGGTCTCGCTCAAGCTGAGCCAGGGCGCGAAGCCCGGCGTCGGCGGCGTGCTGCCCGCGGCCAAGGTCACCGCCGAGATCGCCCGCACGCGCGGCGTCCCGCAGGGCGAGAAGTGCGTGAGCCCGCCCGGGCACAAGGTCTTCTCCACGCCGACCGGGCTGATCGAGTTCGTCGCGCGGATGCGCGACCTCGCCGGCGGCAAGCCCGCGGGCTTCAAGCTGTGCGTCGGCTCGCGCGTCGACGTGCTCGCGATCTGCAAGGCGATGATCGAGGTCGGCACCGCACCCGACTTCATCATCGTCGACGGCTCCGAGGGCGGGACCGGCGCGGCGCCGCTGGAGTTCGAGGACCACGTGGGCACGTCCCTGACCGAGGGGCTGATGACCGTGCACAACGCCCTGGTCGGCGCCGGCCTGCGCGACCGCGTGCGGATCGGCGCGAGCGGCAAGGTCGCGGGCGCGAGCGACCTGGTCAAGCGCCTCGTCCAGGGCGCCGACTACACCAACTCCGCCCGGGCGATGATGATGGCGGCGGGCTGCATCCAGGCCCAGCGCTGCCACACCGACAGGTGCCCGAGCGGCGTCACCACGCAGAACCCGCGGCGCGCGCGGGCGCTCGACGTCGGCGACAAGTCCGAGCGCGTCTACCGCTACCAGAAGGCCACGGTCGACGAGGCGATGCGCCTCATGGCCGCGATGGGCGTGCGCGACCCCGCCGAGCTGACCCCCGCGCAGCTGCGGCGCAAGGAGTCGGCCACGCAGACGCGCTCCTACGCCGAGCTCTACGAGTGGCTCTCCCCCGGCGAGCTCCTCGACCAGCCGCCCGCGACCTGGGCCGCCGACTGGGCGATCGCGTCGCCCGACCGGTTCGGGCCCGTCGCCGCCGCCCTGCGCTGAGGCCGGTCCACCCACCGCCGTCGCGCACCACCCACCGCCGAGCGCGTCATCTGTCGGCCGAAACGGCCCGGAGGGCCGACTGATGACGCGTTCGGCGGTGGGGATGGGACTTCCGGCACGCGATCAGCCGACGACGGTCGTGACCAGACGGGTCACCGTCGGTCGTCGGGGGCTCGAGCCGAAGCCGAAGCGCACCGGCGGGTCGACGTCGCGCAGCGCTCCCAGGTCGTCGCCGTCCCAGCGCGCGGACACCTGCAGGACCGCGTGCACATCGGTCGCGCCGTACGACTCCGTGCGCCCGGACCCCGCGCTCCCCCGGGTCCGCACCCCGCGCAGCACCATCCGCGCGACCGGGTCGGTGCACCGCGCGAACGTCGGCGAGGCCGCGAGCGCCGGCGGGACGAGGCGCAGGAGCCTGCCGAGCGCCGTCCGACCTCCCGTGCGCACCTCCGCCTCCAGCGGCCCCGCGCGCACGAGGAGGCGACCGGGATGCACGAGCCGCGAGACGTCGTCGGCCACCCGCCCCCGTCCGGCGGTGGCGGGGACGACACGCACGCCGGTCTCGACGACCTCGTCGAACACGTACGTGCCCGCGACGAATCCGGCAACGTGCGGCGGGGCGAGCAGGACCCGGTGGCCGTCGGGGCGCTCGACCATCACGTCGGCGAAGGCCCCGAACGGCGACGACGCCCAGCGGCCGACGACGACCCGCGTCCCGGACACCGTCCCGAACGCGAGGATCTCGCCGTCGAACCTGCGGGTCTGCGCCATGCGCCGGAGTCTGCCCCACCGGCGCGGGGCAGGCTCGCCCGGCCGCCGGGCACCTCAGCCGGTAAGCGTCGCGACGGCGAACACCCGGCGGAACTCGAGCACGGTCCCGTACGCCTCGGGCGGGTACGCGGTCGCGAGCCGCCGGCGCAGCTCCTCCTGGAAGGGCGGCCGCAGGTCCGCCGGCAACGCGTCCAGCACCGGCCGTGCGCCCGTCCCGACCAGCCACCGGTAGACGGCGTCGTCACCGGCGAGGACGTGCAGGTACGTCGTCTCCCAGGCGTCGACGCGGCGCCCGGGGCCGGCGAGCGCCTCGAGGTACTCGACCGGGTCATGGTCGCGCGGGCGAGGCTCGGGAGCGGACGTCGCGTACGGCTCCTCGTCCGCGAGCGCGCGCAGCGTCCGGTGGCTGGGCGCATCGTGGTTGCCCGGCACCTGGAGCGCGAGCGTCCCGCCCGGGGCGAGCGCGTCGAGGAACCCGGGAAGCAGGTCGAGGTGCCCGGGGACCCACTGGAGCGCGGCGTTGGTGACGATCAGGTCGGGGCGGCCGGGGACCGGCGTCGTGCGCAGGTCCCCCTGCACGTAGGTGCCCGAGGGGTCCGTCGCGCGGGCCGCGGCGATCATCTCCGGCGAGGAGTCGATGCCGGTGAGGGCGACGCCGGGCCACCGCTCGCGCACCGGCGCTGCGAGGTTGCCGGCGCCGCAGCCGAGGTCCACGACGGCGCGCGGGTTCCCCGGGACGCGGGCGAGGAGGTCGAGGAACGGGCGCGAACGTTCGGCGTCGAACTGCAGGTAGGTGGTCGGGTCCCAGCTCGGCACGGCGTGCTCCTTCACTGTTGTCAGCTCTCTCGATGTCACCCAGGTGCCGATCGGCGTCCGGCCGAACGCGCCATCAGTCGGTCCTCCGGGCCGTTTCGGCCGACAGATGGCGCGCTCGGCGGTGGTGCATGTGCGTGCGGTGCCCGACGCCGTCGCTCACCCGGGCTTGCGGGCCTCCACCAGGTGACGGGTGGAGTGGGCGACGAACGGGCCGTCGGCCTCGATCCGGGAGTGCAGCTCGCGCAGGCGCGCCTCGTGGGCCTCGACGGTGAAGCCCGGGACCATCCACACCACCTTGCGCAGGAAGTGGACGACGGCGCCGACGTCGAGGAACTCGATGCGCAGCCGCGCCGTGCGCAGGTCGACGATCTCGAGGCCGGCCGCGCAGGCCGCCGCCGCCTCGTCGTCGGGGTGGCGGCCGCGGCGGGCCTCGGGCTGCGGGCCGAGGAAGTGCTCGACGAGCTCGAACACGCTCGCCGGTCCGACGTGCTGGGCCAGGTACGTGCCGCCGGGCCGGAGCACGCGGTGGATCTCCGCCCACCACGGCACGACGGGATGGCGGCTCGTCACGAGGTCGAACGCGTCGTCGCCGAACGGCAGCGGCGGCTCGTCGTGGTCCGCGACGACCGCGACGCCCCGCGGGTGCAGGCGCGCGGTCGCCTCCGCGACGTTCGGCGGCCAGGACTCCGTGGCGGCCATGAGGCGCGGCAGCCGCTCCGCCGCCGCGAGCACCTCGCCGCCGCCCGTCTGCAGGTCCAGCGCGGCGCCGACGCCCGGGTCGCCGAGGCGCGCGGCCATGAGACGCGCATAGCCCCACGGGGGGCGCTCCTCCGTCGCGCGGCCCTCGAACCACGAGAAGTCCCAGCCCTCGGTCGGGGCAGCCACCGCCTCGGCGACCAGCGCGTCGAACGAGCGTCGCGGCGGGCGGGGAGCTGCGTCGTCGGGCATGCCGCCATCCTCGCGCGCCCCGTCCCGCCGCCGCACACGAATTCGATGCCGGCGCGCGAGCTCGATGCCGCCGGGGTCGAACTCGCGCCGCAGGATCGACCCCGCGGACCGTGACCCTCGCAGACCGTGACGGACGCGTAACAATCGCCGCCTATCGTGGTCGGCAGCGATCCGACCAGCGAGCAGAGCCCGAGGACCACCCCGCATGAGCCAGACCGTCACGACCGCAGAGCGCAGCACCGCAGCCGCGCCGTCCTCCCGACGCTCGCTCGTCGGGATGGTGGCCGCCGTCGCCGCGCTGCACGTGCTCGGCTGGGGCGTGCTGCTCCTCGTCGTGGTGCCGCAGCACTTCGCGATCGCCTCCGGCGGGGTGTTCACCGCGGCGCTCGGGGTCAGCGCCTACCTGCTCGGGGTACGCCACGCCGTCGACGCCGACCACATCGCCGTCATCGACAACACGACCCGCAAGCTCGTCGGCGAGGGCCGGCCCGCACAGACGACGGGGCTCTGGTTCTCGCTCGGGCACTCGTCCGTGGTGCTCGCCGCGGCGGTCGCGATCGCCGCGGGCGCGCGCTGGGTCGTCGACGCCGTGCACGACGGCGACAGCACCGGCGCGACGACGCTCGGGGTCGTCGGCACCATCGCCGCGGGCGCGTTCCTGCTGTTCCTCACGGTGACGAACGTCGTCACGATCGTCCGGCTCGTGCGCGCGCAGCGCGCCGTCCGCGCCGGGGACGTGCTCGACGAGGAGGCGCTCGAGCGCCACCTCGCCCGGCGCGGCACCCTCGCGGTGCTCCTCACCCGCCTCGCCCGGCGGGTGTCGCGGCCCCGTCACCTGTACCCGGTCGGCCTGCTCATGGGGCTCGGCTTCGACACGGCGACGCAGGTCGCGCTCCTGGTGCTCGCCGCCGGAGCGACGAGCGCGGGCCTGCCCTGGTACGCCCTCGTCGTCCTGCCAGTGCTCTTCGCCGCGGGGATGAGCCTCGTCGACTCCGCCGACGGCGCGCTCATGGCCCGCGCCTACCGCTGGGCCCTCGTGACGCCGGAGCGCAAGCTCCGCTACAACCTCGTCGTGACCACGGTCTCGGTCCTGGCGGCCGGGACGATCGGCGTCGTCGTGCTCGCCGGCCTCGCCGCCCAGACGTGGGGCGTCACCACCGGCCCGGTCGCCGCGGTCGCCGGCATCGACCTCGAGTACGCGGGCCTCGCGCTCATGGGCCTGCTGCTCGCCGTGTGGGTCGCCGCCCTCGTGTGGTGGCGGGCGGCTCGCCGCCGCGCCTGAGCGCGCGCGGGCGCCGGAGCGCGGACGTCAGGCCTGGAGCGTGACGATCGGGTCGCTCGTCGGCTGCTCCGACCCGCCCGCCGGCTCGAGCGTCATCGCCACGACCTCGCCGGCCGCCGCGCTGACGAGGGCCTGCGAGGAGTCGTCGGACGTGTCGAGCAGGCCCGCCGACGTGATGTCGTCGCCGGCGACGATCCACAGCTGATAGTCCTGGTCGTCGCTCGCCGCCGGCAGGTCGGACGCCGTGAACAGGACGTCGTCGCCCGAGACCAGCGCGCTCGCCTCGCCGCCGCCGGTCACCTGGCTCGTCACGAGCCGTGCGTCCGGGTCGGCGAGCATCTGCGCGACCCGGTCCGACTGGGCCTGCAGCTGCGACTGCTCCTGGCGCGCCTGGACGGCGACCGTCGTCGGGATCGCGACGGCGACCACGGCCGCGGCCGCGACGGCGACCACGCTCCAGCGGCGACGTCGTCGGGCACGCTCGATCGGGACGACGTCGGCGGGCCGGCCCTGGTCCGCGGCCGGCGCCGGTGCCTCCGCCGGCACGTCCCCCGTGATCGCGGCGATCGTCGCCGCGCGCAGCCCGGGCGGCGGCTCGGTGTCGACGACGAACGCCCCCACCGTCTCGCGGAACTCGTCCAGCGCGCGGCGGGCTTCGCCGTCGGCGTCCAGGAGCCGCTCGACCTGGCGCCGCTCGAGGTCGTCGACCGCGTCGAGCGCGTAGGCGGGCAGGAGGTCCCAGCCTTCGCCCGGGTCGCGCAGGTCGCGGACGTCGCCCCGCCCCCCGGAGGTCCGGTCAGCCATGGTTCACCCCCAGGCAGTCGCGCAGGCGGATGAGCCCGTCGCGGATGCGGGACTTCACGGTCGGCAGCGCCGCGCCCAGATCCTCGGACACCTCGCGGTAGGTGCGCTCCCCGTAGTACGCGCGCACCACGGCCTCGCGCTGGGTCTCGGTCAGCGACTCCAGGCAGTCGCGGACGGCGGCGCGCTCGAACCGGCCGTCCACCGTCTCGGCGACCGTGTCGCGCTCGCGCCCGACGACGCTCGCGTCCAGGTCCTTCTGGTCCCGCGCCCGCCGCGACTGCTCGGAGCGGACGCGGTCGATGGCGCGCCGGCGGGTCATCGTGATCGCCCAGGTACGCGCGGACGCACGGGTCGCGTCGAACCGCGCTGCCGTCTGCCACACCTCGACCATCACCTCCTGCGTCACCTCGGCCGCGTGGTCCCGGTCGCGCAGCACCGCCAGGGCGGCACCGAAGACGCTCGGCGACAACGCGTCGTACACCGGGCCGAACGCGTCGGAGTCACCCTCGGCGCACGCCGCGAGCGCGGCGTCCAGCGCGTCGGGCTCGCTCGTCCTCACGTGTGGCACGGGCCCAGTCTGCCTCAGGCCGGACACCGATGGTTCGAGGCCGGGGCGGTGGCGGATGGGTCGTGTCGTCAACGGCAGTCGACGGTGGCGTAGCCCACGCGCGTCGTGGCCGTGCGTGCCTCGCCGTCGACCGTGCCCGACGCCGTGACCGTCACCTCGCCCGGGGGCAGGGCCGGCCGGCGCGCGTTCAGCGCCGCGGAGGCGGACGTGCCCGGGCGCACCGTGCGCTCGGCGGGCGTGCCGTAGTCCGTGGCGATCCCGATCCGCAGCGCCCCGTCCTCGCCGTTGGTCGCGCGCACCGCCAGGTAGGCGTTGCCGCCGACGCAGCGCGGGACGACGGTCGTGTCCACCGCGAGCGCCGGGTCGACCGGGTCCACCGGGTCCGACGCGGCCGCGTTCATCAGCGCCAGGGCGCTGCTCTGGCACCCGACGCCGGTGGCGCCGGCGGGACCGGACCACGAGATGCCGTACTGGTCGAAGGCGTTGCGCGCCTGGGCGTGGGCGGTGTCGGCGTTGTGCGCCAGGTAGGCCGCGTACGGCTGCCCGTCCAGGGCGCCGTCGAGGTCGACGAGCCCGCGCACCGCGGCCGCCTTGAACGTCGCGCCGTCGCCGGCGCAGGTGTCCCAGCCCTCGGCCGGGTCACGCAGCACCCCGCCCGACGTCGTCAGCGCACCCGGCGCGGTCGTCGCGTCCGCGACGTCGCGGGCCGTGCCGAGGAGCGCCGCGTCGCCGGTCGCCGCGTGCAGGCCGACGAGGCCCGAGACCAGGACGCCCTGGTTGTAGGTGAACGTCGTGCCGCCCGGCGTGCAGGCGGGCGCCGTGACGCCGTCGGCCACCAGGTCGTCGTCACCCAGGAGACCGCTGCCGCGGAACCAGTCCCACTCCGCGGTGGCGCGCGCCAGGTACGCCGTGTCGCCCGCCACCCGCTCGTGCAGCAGGGCGTTGACCTGGAGGTACAGGCTGTTGGCGATGGCGGCCTTGTAGTCGCCGCCGACCTTCCAGACGACGCCCCCGCCGCACCGCTCGTCCCAGGCGTCGTGCATGTGCTCGGCCGCGGCGCGCGCGGTGTCGAGGTAGCGCTGCTCGCCCGTGAGGTCGTAGGCGTCGATCCACGCGACCGCCCACCAGCCCGTGTCGTCGACGTACTCGTTGCGGAACTGGCCGCCCTGCGCGTCGACGTTCGCGTCGTAGGTGCGGGCGATCGCGTACTCGTAGCTGCCCATGCCCGCCACGTCGGCGTTCTCGATGACCGCCGAGAGCGCGACGGCCGACGGCCACCACTGGTCGTGGTGGAACAGCCCGGTCTCGTTGTCGTAGGTCGCCATCATCGCGGTCGCTGCCGCCGTCGTGCGGTTGCCCGCGTTCCAGGTCGTGCGCGCCCAGGCGGTGCAGCCCGCCTGCCCGGCGACGCTCGCGCACGCGCGCAGCGCGCCGACCCGCTTGGTGGTCCAGTCGTCGTTGTTGTACATCAGCGTCCGTGCGCCCGACGCGCCGTCGGGCACGGTCGTGGCACCGAGCCGCGCGCCGTCCGCCCAGGTCTCGCCGCCGTCGAACGACCGGTCCAGCCACACCTCGTCGCCCGCCGCGGCGCCGTCGACCGACGCCCAGCCCATCGGGTCGGAGTCGCTCACGCGGAGCGTCACGGTCCGCCCGGCGACCGTGGCCGAGACGGGCGCGCGCTCGTCCGGTGCGAGCGACGCGTCGCGCCCGTCGCAGTGCAGGTTGCAGATCTCGGGCGCCGCCGGCTCGGCAGCGCCGCCCGCGGCCCAGGACCCCGCCGCGGGGACGAGCGTCGCGGCGACCGCGAGGGCCGACGCCGCGGCGGCGGCCCGGAGCGAGCGACCGCGAACCGATCGGCGGACGGAGAGACTGACGGACATGGCACACCCCTGCGGCTCGTCGACCCGGCACCGTTGCCGGCGGTCGCCGCAAGCCTGGCCGATGACAGCGCTGTCCGCAACGGCAGGGACTGCGCGCTGCCGATCCGCACCACGCGGCCCCGACGGCGAGCACGGGGTTGCCGTCTCGCGAGCACGGGGTTGCCGCCGGATCAGCACACCTGATCGGGCGGCAACCCCGTGGTCGGCGGAGAGGGGAGGGGGGAAGGGCGGGCGGGTCAGCGCGCCCGGCGCGCCCGGACCGAGGCCGCGAGCACGTCGAGCAGCTCCGCCGTCGTGTCCCAGTCCATGCACGCGTCCGTGACCGACCTGCCGTACTCCAGCCCCGACGGCGCGGGCGCCTGCGCCCCGGCCACGAGGAACGACTCCATCATCAGGCCCGTCACGCCCTGCTCGCCCTCGGCCAGGCGCGCCGCGACCTCGCGCACGACCTCGGCCTGGCGCACGTGGTCCTTGCCCGAGTTGCCGTGCGAGGCGTCCACGACGAGCCCGTGCTCGACGGCGCCCCCCAGGCCCGAGGTGCGGGCCACGTCGAGCGCGGCGGCGACGTCGTCGGCCCCGTAGTTCGGGCCGCCCCGCCCGCCGCGGAGGATGACGTGGCAGTCCGGGTTGCCGGCGGTCTCGACGGCCGCGGCCCGGCCGGCGGAGTCCATGCCGAAGAAGGTGTGCTCGCTCGCCGCCGTGATGCAGCCGTCGACGGCGATGCGCACGTCGCCGTCCGTCGCGTTCTTGAACCCGACCGGCATCGACAGGCCGGACGCGAGCTGGCGGTGCACCTGGCTCTCCGCGTTGCGCGCGCCGATCGCGCCCCAGGAGACCGCGTCGGCGATGTACTGCGGCGACGTCGGCTCGAGGAACTCGCACGCCGCGGGCACCCCGGCGTCGAGCACGCCGAGCAGCACCTCCCGGGCGAGCCGCAGGCCGTGGTGCACGTCGTGCGAGCCGTCGAGGTGCGGGTCGTTGATCAGGCCCTTCCAGCCGACCGTCGTCCGCGGCTTCTCGAAGTAGACGCGCATGACCACGCACAGGTCGTCGGCGAGCTCGCGGGCGACGGCGGCGAGCCGGCGCGCGTAGTCGAGCGCGGCCTCCGGGTCGTGCACCGAGCAGGGCCCGACGATGACGAGCAGCCGGTCGTCGTCGCCGGCGAGGACGTCGCGGACCTCGCGGCGCGACGTCGTCACGAGGTCCGAGCGGGCGTCGCCGAGCGGAAGGGCGGCCAGCATGTCGGCCGGGGCCGGCAGCGGCGCGAGCGCGTGGATGCGCAGGTCGGAGGTGCCGGTGCGCGGGGCGTAGTCGGGCGTCGAGGTCACGCCGTCCATCGTCGCACCGCGGGCGACGGTCGTCGCCGGCGCATCCGAGGGCTGGGCGGGGGTGGTGGTGCTCATGCGGGGGGCTCCTGGTCTGTGTGGATCGGACGGCGCCGCTCACCGCGTCCGTGCCCGGAGCGGCCCGTCTGAATGACGAAGGGCCCGGACGCGTGTCGCGTCCTGGCCCTGTGCTGGCTCCGGTGGGGTGTGTCGGTCAGGCGCCCGCCCGCTCGGCCCCACCAGGAGCCGGCGTAAAGCGCCAATACCAACGGATGTCCACGGGGGGACCGTAGCACAGCGGCGCCGTAGCCTGAGGCGGTGCCTCACCGTCCGCGCCGCCGCCCCGCCGCGCCCACCCTCCCGGCGTCCGCCGCCGTCGCGTCCCGGTACGACGACGTCGTGCGCACCCTGCGCGCGGCCGGGTGCGTCTTCGCCGAGGACGAGGCGACGGTGCTGCTCGCCTCGGCCGACGACGTCGCGCAGCTGGACGCGACGGTCGCGCAGCGGGTGTCCGGTCTCCCGCTCGAGCAGGTGGTGGGCTGGGCGGAGATCTGCGGCCTGCGCGTCACCGTCGCGCCGGGCGTCTTCGTCCCGCGACGGCGCACCGAGACCCTCGCCCTCGAGGCGTCGCGCCTCGCGACCGTCGCCTCGGACATGGCCCGGGCGGCCGACGGCGTCCCGGTCGTCGTCGACCTCTGCTGCGGGTCCGGGGCGATCGCCCTCGTCGTGGCCCGCGCGCTGGAGGACGCGCGCCCGCCGCGGCCCGTGGAGCTGCACGCGGCCGACGTCGAGCCCGCCGCGGTCGCCTGCGCGCGGGCGAACCTGCGCGCCGTCGGCGGGGCCGTCCACGAGGGCGACCTGTTCGACGCGCTCCCCCGCGACCTCGTCGGCCGCATCGACGTGCTGACCGCGAACGTGCCCTACGTGCCGAGCGACGAGGTCGGCCTCCTCCCGGCGGAGGCCCGGCTGCACGAGCCGCTCGTCACGCTCGACGGCGGCCGCGACGGCCTCGTCCTGCTGCGCCGGGTCGCGGCGACGGCCCCGCGCTGGCTCGCGCCCGGCGGGCACGTGCTCGTCGAGACCAGCGAGCGCCAGCGGTCGGCGGCCGTCGACGCGTTCGACGCCGCCGGGCTGACGACGCGCGTGGTGAGCGACCCCGAGCGGGGCGCGACCGTCGTCGTCGGCACCCTGCCTGCCTGAACCACCGTGCCCTCCTGAACCAGTCCCGCCGGTCTGAGACACCTCATTACTCAGAGCAACGAAGTGAGAGGATCGGGGGCGTGCCCCCTCCCACCCCGCCCGGGCCCGGCACGGCCGCGTCGACGATCTCGACGCTGCGCCGTCTCGGCCCGTTCGTCCGCCCCGCCCGCACCCGGATCGCGCTCGGCGCGCTCGCCGCGCTGCTCGCGAGCCTGAGCGCGCTCGCGATCCCGCGCGTCCTCGAGCGCATCGTCGACGGCCCGCTGGCCGGCGGCGTCGCGACCGGCGACCGCACGGGCCTGTACGTGGGGACCGCGGCCGTGCTCGCGTTCGGCCTGCTCGAGGCCGCGTTCATCGCCGCGCGCCGCCGCCTCGTGCTCGTCCCCTCGACCGAGGTCGAGAAGGCCATGCGCATGCGGCTGTTCGCGCACCTGCAGGACCTGGAGGTCGCGTTCCACGACCGGTGGTCGGGCGGTCAGCTGCTCTCGCGCTCGATGAGCGACATCAACCTGCTGCGCCGCTGGATCGCGTTCGGCATCGTCATGCTCGTGGTCGACGCCGTCACGCTCGTCGTCGGCACGGGCCTGCTCCTCGCGACGAGCGTCCCGCTCGGGCTGATCTACCTGGCCGGCGCGGTCCCGGTGACGGTCATGGCGTTCCGCTTCTCGCGCCGGTTCCGGGCCGTGGCGCGGCTGTCGCAGGACCAGGCGGGCGACCTCGCGACGAACGTCGAGGAGTCGGTGCACGGGATCCGGGTGCTCAAGGCGTTCGGCCGCGGGCGCGACGCGATGGCCGGCTTCACCGCCCGCGCCACCACGCTGCGCGAGACCGAGATCCGCAAGGCACGCATCCTGTCCACCTTGCAGGGCTCGTTCACCGCGATCCCCGACGTCGCGCTCGGGTTCGCCCTGGCGCTGGGGATCTGGCTCGTCTCCGAGGGTGACCTCGGCGTGGGCGCGCTCGCCGCGTTCTTCGCGACGACGGCGGTGCTCGCCGCGCCCGTGATCGACCTCGGCATGCTGCTGTCGATGACGCTCAACGCGCGCACGGCGCTCGAGCGCTACCTCGAGGTGCTCGACACCCCGGTGGCGGTGACGGACCCCGAGCACCCCGTCCGGCTGACCGACCCGCGCGGGGAGCTCGAGCTGCGCGGCGTGCGGTTCCGCTTCCAGGACGCGACGACGGACGTGCTCGACGGCGTCGACCTCGTCGTGCCCGCCGGCTCGCGCACCGCGCTGGTGGGCCTCACCGGCTCCGGGAAGTCGACCCTCGCGATGCTCGTGCCGCGGCTGTACGACGTCACGGGCGGGCAGGTGCTGGTCGACGGCGTCGACGTGCGCGACCTGACACGCGCCGACCTGCGCACGGTCGTCTCCGTCGCGTTCGAGGACGCGACCCTGTTCTCCGCCTCCGTGCGCGAGAACATCCTGCTCGGTGCGCCCGCGGGCGCCCGCGACGGCGCGGCGGGCGAGGCGGCCCTGGCCCGGGCGATCGACGTCGCCCGCGCCGGGTTCGTGCACGACCTGCCCGACGGCGTCGAGACGACCATCGGCGAGGAGGGCCTGAGCCTGTCCGGCGGCCAGCGCCAGCGCCTCGCGCTCGCCCGCGCCATCGCGGCCGAGCCCCGGATCCTCGTGCTCGACGACCCGCTCTCCGCGCTCGACGTGGAGACCGAGGCCGCGATCCAGGCGCGCCTGGACGTCGAGCTCGCCGGGATCACGACCCTCGTCGTCGCGCACCGGCCCTCCACCGTGGCGCTCGCCGACCGGGTCGCCGTCCTCGAGGACGGGCGCATCACCGCGGTCGGGACGCACAGCGACCTGCTCGCCACCCACCCCTCCTACCGGCATCTCATCTCCACGCTCGACGCCGAGCAGCAGGACGACGACGCCCGGCACACCGACCCGGCCGAACCGGGCATCCTGCGCAGCAGCGCCCCCGCCGCCGACGGCAGGGCCAGCACCGGCGGAGGGAGGACCCGATGACGACCGCCCGGCACTCCCCCACCCAGGACGAGGACGACGCCGACCTCGGCCGCGACGAGCACCGCGCCGAGCGCCGGCGCTCCCTCGCGCTCCTCGGCTCGCTGCTCGCGCCCCAGCGCCGGTGGCTGGCGCTCGGCGCCGTCCTCGTCGTGCTGTCCACCGCGTCGCAGGTCGCGGGCCCGGCGCTCGTCGCGGTCGCCATCGACCGCAGCCTGCCCGCGCTGCGCGACGGGGACGCGAGCGGCATCCTCATGGTCGGCATCGGCTACGTGCTGCTCGCCGTGCTCGCCGGCGTCACCTACGCGGCGTACGTGCGCACGGCCGCCCGCGTCTCGCAGGCGATCCTGCTCGACCTGCGCCGCCGCGTGTTCGCCCAGACCCAGCGCCTCAGCCTGGAGTTCCACGAGCGGTACACGTCGGGACGCATCATCTCGCGCCAGACCTCCGACCTCGAGGCGCTGCGCGAGCTGCTCGACTCCGGGCTCACCGGGATCGTCTCGGGCGTGCTGCTCATGACGTTCACGGGTGTCTCGCTGTTCCTGCTCGACTGGCGCAGCGGCCTGGTGCTCGCCGTCGCGGTGCTGCCCGCCGCCGCGCTGACCCGCTGGTACCAGAACCGGTCCGCACGCCACTACCGGCGCACGCGGACGACGTCGGCCCGCCTGATCGTGTCGTTCGTCGAGACGATGACGGGGATGCGCGCCGTCCAGGCGTTCCGCCGCGAGCGCCCCAACGAGGCGACGTACGAGGCGCTGGCCGAGGACTACCGCGACGCCAACACCCGCGCGATCCTGCTCAACGGCACGTTCGACCCGGGCCTGGTGCTCATCGGCAACGTGACGCTGACGGTCGCGCTGCTCGTCGGCGGGCTGCGCGTGCTCGGGGGGACGCTCGCCGTCGGCGTGCTGCTCGCCGCCCTGCTGTACACGAAGCGGTTCTTCGGGCCCGTGCAGCAGATCGGGATGTTCTACAACTCGTTCCAGTCGGCGTCGGCCGCGCTGGAGAAGATCTCCGGGCTGCTCGCCGAGCGCACGACGGTCGCGCCGCCGTCGGACCCGGTGCCGCTGCCCGCGCACGTGGCCGGGGAGATCCGGTTCGACGGCGTCGAGTTCTCCTACGTCTCCGGGCGGCCCGTGCTGCCGAGGACGGACCTGACGATCCCCGCCGGGCAGACCGTCGCGCTCGTCGGGGCGACCGGCGCGGGCAAGTCGACGCTCGCCAAGCTCGTGACGCGCTTCTACGACGTGACGCAGGGCCGGCTGACGCTCGACGGCACCGACCTGCGCGACGCGGAGCCGACGGCGCTGCGCCGCGCCGTCGTCATGGTCACCCAGGAGGCGTACCTGTTCTCCGGGACGGTGCGCGAGAACATCCTCATCGGGCGGCCCGACGCGAGCTTCGAGGACGTCGAGCGCGCCGCGCGGGCGGTGGGCGCCCACGAGTTCGTCATGGCCATGCCCGACGGCTACGACACCGACGTGAACAAGCGCGGCGGCCGTGTCTCGGCCGGGCAGCGCCAGCTGCTCTCGTTCGCGCGCGCGTTCCTCGCCGACCCGGCGGTGCTGGTGCTCGACGAGGCGACGTCGTCCCTCGACATCCCCGGCGAGCGCCTCGTCCAGCGGGGGCTGCGGACGCTGCTCGCGGACCGGACGGCGATCATCATCGCCCACCGCCTGTCCACGGTCGCCGACGCCGACCGGGTGCTCGTCATGGAGCAGGGCCGGATCGTCGAGGACGGCACACCCGCGGAGCTCGTCGCGGCGGACGGCCACTACGCGTCGCTGCACCGGGCGTGGCGGGACTCGCTGGTCTGAGCGTGCGCCCTCTTCTCGCCGACCACGGGGTTGGCGCCGGGTCAGGGGTGCGGACCCGGCGGCGACCCCGTGCTCGCGGGGCGCCAAGGCCGTGGTCGACGGCGCCTCCGGTGACGGTCGGTAGGCTCGGCGCATGGCGACCCCCGAGTTCATCCTCGCCCTGCGCGAGCGCATCGGGACCGCACCGCTGTGGCTGCCGGGGGTGACCGGCGTCGTCCTGCACGACGACGGACGCATCCTCCTCGGGCGGCGCGTCGACACCGGCGGGTGGGCCCTGGTCAGCGGCATCCTCGAGCCCGGCGAGGACCCCGCCGTCGGGCTCGCGCGCGAGGTCCTCGAGGAGACCGGCGTCGAGGTCACCGTCGACCAGCTCGCGTCCGTGACGGTCACCGACGAGGTCGTCTACCCCAACGGGGACCGCACCCGGTTCCTCGACCTGACGTTCGTGTGCCGGCCGGTCTCCGTGGAGTCCGCCGCGGGCGCGCGCGTGGCCGACGACGAGTCCCTCGAGGTCGCGTGGTTCGAGCTCGACGCGCTGCCCGGCGACCTCACGCCCGAGAACCTCGACCGCCTGCACCACGCGATCCGCGCGGTCACGGAGCCGGAGCGCGGACCGTACTTCGTCCGCTGATCGTCGGCCGAGGCAGCGGCTCAGTCGCGGGCGTACCGCCGCACGAACGCCGCCACGATCCGGCTCGGCACCGAGACGTCCGCCGCGCGCACCCGCGCCGTGACCTCCGCCGCGGTCTCCGCCGGGAAGTAGCCGTACTCCTTGTAGACCTCGATCCGCTCGGCGATCCCGTCGGCGTCGAGCTCGGGGTGGAACTGCGTCGCGTACTGGTTCTCGCCGACCCGGAACATCTGCACGGGGCACGTCGCCGAGGACGCGAGCAGGACGGCGTGGTCCGGCAGCGTCCGGCATGCCTCCTTGTGGCCCACGAACGCGGAGAACGACGCCGGCAGGCCGGCCAGCAGCGGGTCCGCGCGGCCGTCGTCGGTCACCTCGACGGTGACGGGGCCGACCTCCTCGCCGTAGTGCTCGTCGATCACCGCACCCTGGTGCAGCCCCAGCGTCCCGACGCCGTAGCAGGCGCCGAGGAACGGGAAGTCGCGTCCGACGACGTCGTCCAGCAGCGGCTCGAGCTCCGCCTCGACGCGGCGCTGGGTCTCGGACTTCTCCGCGTCGGGCGTGCTCGCGTTGAACGGGCTGCCGCCGACGAGGACGCCCGAGTAGTCGTCGAGGTCGATCGGCGGCAACGGCCCGGCCTCCATCCGCACGCGGTGCAGCTGGTGCGGCTCGAGGCCGCCGAAGCGCAGGAACGCGTCCCGCTCGCCCACGGCCGCGACCTCCTCGGCGCGCGAGGCCAGCAGCAGGAAGGGCTTCATGCCGGTGAGCGTAGGTCGACGCCGCGCGGCTCGCCCGCGGCCGCAGGCCCGCTCACCGGGCGGCGCGCCCAGTAGGAGGCGAGCAACGAGCCGGAGAGGTTGTGCCACACGGAGAAGAGCGCGGCGGGCAGCGCCGCGGCGGGGCTGAAGTAGGTGGTCGCGAGGCTCGCGGCCAGGCCGGAGTTCTGCATCCCGACCTCGACGCTCACCGCACGGCGCGCCGTCTCGTCCAGCCGGGCCAGGGTCGCTGCGCCGTACCCGAGGGCCAGCCCGAGGCCGTTGTGCAGGATGACCGCGAGCGCCACGAGCAGCCCGGTGCTGAGCACCGCGTCGGCGTTCGCGCCCACGATGGCAGCAACGACGAGAACGATCCCGAGCACGGACACCAGCGGCAGGTACGGCAGCAGGTAGCGCTCGACGATCCCTCCCGCGAAGGCGCGGACCAGCAGCCCCGCGACCACGGGGACCAGCACGACCTGCACGATCGACGTCACGAGCGAGCCGTAGCTGACGTCCAGCGCAGACCCGGCGAGCCAGAGCACGATCGCGGGGGTGAGCAGGGGCGCAAGCAGGGTGGACACGGCGGTGAGCGCCACCGACAGGGCGGTGTCACCCTTCGCGAGGTAGACGATGACGTTGGACGCCGTGCCGCCGGGGGCCGCACCCACGAGGATCATGCCGATCATCGCCTGGCCGTCGAGCCCGAAGAGATGCCCGATCCCCCACGCCAGGAACGGCATGATCGTGAACTGGCAGACGACGCCGACGAGCACCGCCCACGGTCGGCGCGCCACCAGCACGAAGTCCGAGCCCCGCAGCGTGAGGCCCATGCCGAACATGATGATCCCGAGCAGCAGGGGGACCTGGCTCGCCAGGGGTGCGAGCTGGTCGGGGGCCACGAGCCCCGCCACTCCCCCGAGCAGCACCAGCACCGCGAACCACCGACCGACCGACTCCGCCACTCTGCGCATGATCGGCACGCTACCGCCGGGATCGGAAGCCTCGGTTCGGCCGACCACGAGGCGGACATCCGACGCGCGGCTCGCCCGTCCGGCGTCAGGCCGTCGCGACGCCCTCCGCCTCGGCGGCCTCCGCCGTCTCCAGCTCGGCAAGGTCGGCCGCGACCAGCTCGGCGATCTGCACCGCGTTGAGCGCCGCGCCCTTGCGCAGGTTGTCGTTGGCGACGAACAGCACGAGGCCGCGCCCGCCGGGCACCGACCGGTCCTGGCGCACCCGCCCGACGAGCGAGGGGTCCGCGCCGGCCGCGGCGAGCGGCGTCGGGACGTCGACCAGCGCGACCCCGGGCGCCGCGGCGAGCAGCTCGCGGGCGCGCGCAGGCGTGATCGGCTCCGCGAACTCGGCGTGGATCGCCAGCGAGTGCCCCGTGAACACGGGCACGCGGACGCAGGTCCCGGACACCGCGAGGTCCGGCAGCCCGAGGATCTTGCGCGACTCGTTGCGCAGCTTCTGCTCCTCGTCGGTCTCCTCGGAGCCGTCGTCCACGATCGATCCGGCGAGCGGCAGCACGTTGAACGCGATCGGCGCGACGTACTTCACGGGGTCCGGGAAGGTGACCGCCGCGCCGTCGTGCACCAGACCCAGCGTGTCCTGCCCGACGGCGGCCCGCGCCTGGTCGTCGAGCTCCCTCGCCCCGGCGAGGCCCGAGCCGGAGACGGCCTGGTAGGTCGCGACGATCAGGCGCTCGAGCCCGGCCTCGTCGGCCAGCGGCCGCAGCACCGGCATGGCGGCCATCGTGGTGCAGTTGGGGTTCGCGACGATGCCCTTGCCGGCCTCGCGGACCGCCTCCGGGTTGACCTCGGAGACGACCAGCGGGACCTCGGGGTCGAGGCGCCAGGCGGAGGAGTTGTCGATGACGAGCGCGCCCGCGTCGGCGAACCGCGGCGCGTGCTCCGTCGAGGTGGCGCCGCCGGCCGAGAAGAGCGCGACGTCGATGCCGGCGAGGTCCTCCGTGGCGGTCGCCGCGACGTCCTCCACGACGACGTCGACCCCGCGGAAGGCGATCGTGGTGCCGGCGGACCGCGCGGAGGCGAAGAAGCGGATGGTCGCGACGGGGTAGTCGCGCTCGTCGAGCAGGCGGCGCATGACGGCGCCGACCTGACCGGTGGCGCCGACGACCGCGACGTGCACGCCCTCGGGGGCGACGAACGCGCTCATCGCCCGGTCCCCGCGTACACGACGGCCTCGGCCTCGGCGTCCAGCTCGAACGCGGTGTGCACGGCGCGCACGGCCTCGTCGAGGGAGTCCGCGCGGGTGACCACCGAGATGCGGATCTCGGACGTCGTGATCATCTCGATGTTGATGTTCGCGTCGCGCAGCGCGCCGAAGAACCGGGCCGAGACGCCGGGGTTGGACTTCATGCCCGCGCCCACCAGCGAGAGCTTGCCGATCTGGTCGTCGATCTCGAGGGAGCCGAAGCGCACGTCGGGCTGCAGGGCCTCCAGGGCGCGGGTCGCCGTGGCGGCCTGCTCGGCGGGCAGCGTGAACGAGATGTCCGTCAGGCCGGTGGCCGCCGCGGAGACGTTCTGCACGATCATGTCGATGTCGACGCCGGCCGCGGCGACCGCCTCGAAGAGGGTGGCGGCGCTGCCGGGGACGTCCGGGACGTCGACGACGGTGATCTTGGCCTCGCTGCGGTCGTGCGCAACGCCGGAGATGATCGGGGCTTCCATGGACTCTCCCTGGTCGGGGTCGCTCGGGTTGGTGTGCGGGTCGGTGTACGTGCCGAGCAGGCCGGGCACGGCGGGCGCCGGGCTGTCCGCGTCGAGCACGAGCGTGCCGGGCTTGCCGGAGAACGACGACCGCACGTGGATGGGGACGTCATAGCGGCGCGCGTACTCGACGCAGCGCAGCACGAGCACCTTCGCGCCCGACGCCGCCATCTCCAGCATCTCCTCGTAGGAGATCCGGTCGATCTTGCGGGCCGTAGGGACGATGCGCGGGTCGGCCGTGAAGACGCCGTCAACGTCGGTGTAGATCTCGCAGACGTCGGCGCCGAGGCCCGCCGCGAGGGCGACCGCGGTCGTGTCCGAGCCGCCGCGGCCGAGGGTCGTCACGTCGTTGGACTCGGGGTTGACGCCCTGGAACCCGGCGACGATCGCGACCGAGCCCTTCTCGAGCGTGGCCCGGACCCGGCTGGGCACGACGTCGACGATGCGCGCCTTGCCGTGCACGGCGTCCGTGATCAGGCCGGCCTGCTGGCCCGTGAACGACTTGGCCCGCACGCCCAGGTTGTTGATCGCCATCGCGAGCAGCGACATCGAGATGCGCTCGCCCGCGGTCAGGAGGATGTCCATCTCCCGCTGCGGCGGCAGGGGCGTGACCTGCTGGGCGAGGTCGATGAGCTCGTCCGTCGTGTCGCCCATCGCGGAGACCACCGCGACGACGTCGTTGCCGGCCCGCTTCGCCTCGGCGATGCGCTTGGCCACCCGCTTGATGCTGGCTGCGTCGGACACCGACGAGCCGCCGAACTTCTGTACCACCAGTGCCACTGCACGCTCCGTCTGTCGCCGGCCTCCGTCTCTCTCAACGGCCCGCCGGAAATGTGGGGACGAGTGAAGCGTACGCGCGGCCCGGACGCCCGACGACGTCCCGTCCGGATCGCGGGATCAGCCCGTGACCTCGACGACGACGTCGTGGCCCAGCTTGACGATCAGCACCCCCACGACGACGACGAAGACGACGCGGACGAACCCGCTGCCCTTGGCCACCGCCATCCGCGCCCCGAGGTATCCGCCGCACAGGTTCGCGGCGCCCACCACGAGCCCCAGGCCCCAGAGCACCGCGCCGTAGGGCACGAAGAAGATCAGGGCGCCGAGGTTGGTCGCGAAGTTGACGATCTTCGCCAGCGCCGACGCGGGCAGGAACGCGTACCCGAGGACGCTCACGAGCGAGATGACGAGGAACGTCCCGGTGCCCGGGCCGAGCAGCCCGTCGTACGCCCCGATGACCAGGCCGATGCCGGCGGCCGCCCAGCGATGACCGTTGCCGGACCAGCGCAGGCTGCTCGTGCGCCCGAGGCTCGGGCGGGCCACCGTGTAGACCGCGACCCCGATGAGGACCACCAGGATGATCGGCGTGAACCACGCGGCGGGGATCCGCGAGGCGAGCGCGGCCCCGCCGAAGGCGCCCACCAGAGCGGTCGCCGCCATCGGCCCGGCCGTGCGCATGTCCGGGTGCACGCGGCGGTAGTACGTTGCCGCCGAGACGGACGTGCCCATGATCCCGGCGAGCTTGTTCGTGGCGAGCGCCTGCACGGGGCTGATCCCCGGGACCAGCAGCAGCGCCGGGAGCTGGACGAGCCCTCCCCCGCCCACGACGGCGTCGATCCAGCCCGCCGCGAACCCCGCCACCACGAGCAGCGCGATCGTCAGTCCGTCGAGCTCGAGGCCCCCGGTGCCCGGGAGGGCCGCTGCCACGGGGAGGGGGTCGAGGTGCACCCCGCTTTCGTACCACGGGCGGCGCGGCCGGGCGGCCCGCGTCGTTACGTGGTTGTGACATTTCGGGCCTATGCGCGCCCGGCCCTGGCCTGTACTTTTTGCTCACCATCACTGCCAGGTTTCTTTCAGGCAGGGCTGGGGCCCGCCCGATGGGGGTGTGGGTTTCGGTTCTGCCGCGCGCACTCGTGCGGTCTGTTCGAAGGTGATGGACCTGTCCCAGCGCACGGTCTCCTCGTCGACGTTCGCGTTGCCGGACGGGACGTGGCAGACCGCGACGGCGATGTCTCCGGTATGGGTGCGTACCGGTGGGGACGGGACCTCGGAGGACGACTGGGCGGCGTTGGACGCGCACCTGACCGCGGGCAAGGACGGGATGCTGCGCCCGGTCGCGCACCCCGGCGACGTGCAGATCTCCGGGGCGCAGCGGGCGGGTGCCGATGGCGTCTCGGTGGTCGCGTCGCTGACGGATCCCGCCACGGGGGTGCGCTCGGATCTGACCTGGCCCGGGGACCTGCCGGCCCCGACCGTCACCGGCCCGCGCGCGGTGTTTGCGGACCTCGAGCCGGGCATGGACATGGTCGTCGATGTCACCGGCGCCGGCGTCGAGCAGTTCTTCGTGCTCGACCAGGCCCCGAAGGACCCGGCCGCGCTGGACATCCCGCTCGGGGTGGCCGCGCAGCACACGACCGCGGACGCTGACGGTGGCGTGTCGTTCGTGAAGAAGGCGGCGAAGAAGACCACGGTCGTGGCGCAGGTGGCGGCTGCGCAGATGTGGGACGCGACATACGACTCACAGCTCGCGCACCCGGTGACCGAGGCCTGGGACGAGGCCGGCGACCCGGCGCTGTGGGGTGTGGACGACCCAGCAGTGAAGGCTTCGGTCGAGAAGACCCCGGCGCCGAAGGGCTCGTCACCGACCGCCGCCTCGGACGCGGTGTTCGACCTGGGCGTCGTGGACCCGGTCCCGACCGAGGTGGCCGTCGATGGCGACGCCGCGGACGTGACCTTGAGCCCCGGTGCGGGCTTCCTCGCGGGCGCGGACACCGTGTACCCGGTCGTGATCGACCCGTCGGTGAGCCTGGCCCTGCCGTACGACACGTATGTGCAGTCGGACATGACGTCTGACCGCTCGCAGGAGACCGAGCTGCGGGTAGGTACCTTCGACGGCGGCACGACGAAGGCGCGCTCGTTCATGAACGTCACGCTGACCCCGATCCACGGGCAGCAGATCACCTCAGCGTCGTTGAAGCTGTGGCAGTACCACTCGTACTCGTGCACCCCCCGGTCCTGGCAGGTCCAGGACACCGGGCTGGTCGATAAGGACACCCGCTGGACCCATCAGCCGACGTGGACGTCAAAGGTGTGGGCGACGTCGTCGGACACCCGGGGGTATTCCTCGGCGTGCGCGGGCGGGTGGTCCACCGTCGACATCACCTCCCTGGCGCAGGCGTGGGCTGACTCGTCGGTCACGACGAACGCGATCGGTGTGCGGGCGACGTCCGAGACCGACTCCTACGGCTGGAAGCGGTTCAACTCCACGAACGCCGCCTCGGGCAAGCCGACGATCGTCGTGAACTACAACCGCCCGCCGGCGACGCCGTCGTCCGCGACGCACGCGGCGGGTCAGTACGCCTGGTACCCGAGCTCGACGGCCTCCGACCGTGTGCTCTACGTCAAGACGCTGAACCCCAAGTTCAACGCGACCGTCACCGACCCGGACGGCGGCGACGTCAAGGCGCTGATGGACCTCTCGCAGGGCACGACCGCGGTGTGGAACAAGGTCGCCGGCACCAGCGTCGCCAGCGGTGGCAGCTCAGCCATCGGCGCCGGTGGCGCGGCCCTGACGAACGGCAAGGCCTACACCGGCAAGGTGTGGGCCTCGGACGGGTCGCTGACCTCACCGGCGTCGAAGGCGATCACCGGCTTCACGATCGACACGAGCGCACCGTCGACGCCCTCGGTCACCGCGACCGGCTACACGAACGGGCAGTGGAAGGACACCAAGCCCTCGTCGAACACGTTCACGCTGACCTCCACCAGCAGCGACGTCGTCACGTTCGAGTACCGGCTCGACGCCGCGACGACGTGGACCGCGGTGCCCGCGACCGGCACGACGCCGACCGCCAGCTTGGCGTGGAATCCGACCAACGGCGCGCACACCCTCACGGTCCGCGCGATCGACAAGGCCGCCTGGCCCTCGGCGCAGAAGACGTTCAGCTTCGGTGCCGGTGGTGCGGTCCTGGTCAGCCCCGTCCAGGGCATCAAGTCGACCGACTCGTTCGCGATCAGCGCGAACGCACCGCAGGCCGCCTCGGGGACCGTGACGGCGTCGGTGTACTCCCGTCCCGCGGGCACGGCCAACGACGCGGCATACGACCCCGTCCTGGGAACCACCCGGGGCTGGGACCTGGACGCCTCGACCGAGGCGAGCACGACGATCGCCAAGGACGGCGCCGCATGGGTCAAGACCGAGTTCTCCGGTGCGGGCGCAGCGAGCGCGCTCGGCAAGGACCGCGTCCCGGTGACCTTGGACGTGCAGGTGTGCTTCACCTACACCGCACCCGCCGTCGTGCGATGCACCTGGAACAACTCCCAGACAGCCAAGACCCCGACGGTCACGCGCGTCCCGCACGCCTTCGGTGACAGCTTCCCAACCGCGGACGCCGGCCCCGGACAGGTGGCCCTGTGGACTGGTGAGTTCAACACCTCCGCCACGGACGTCACCGTCCCCGGGTACGTGGGCGACCTGTCGGTCTCGCGCTCGTACTCGAGCCTCGCCGGCCCGGACGACGCCTCGGTGTTCGGCAAGGGCTGGTCGGCGTCGTTCGACGGCACCGACACCGGCATCGCCGGGTACGAGGTCGTGGACAACACCGACGTCGACGGCACCTTCGCGCTGGTCGACGACGAGGGCGGCGCACTGATCTACCGTCAGCCCGGCAACGGGCACGTGCTGATGAAGACCGGGACCTATACGGCGTTCGACGAGGACACCAAAGCCACCGGCGCGACCCTGCGACTGACCGGCTCTGGAAGCGCGGCACGGTTGACGTTCACCGAGGACGACGGCACCGTCACGATGTTCTCCCCGCTGTCCTCCGCGGCGAACACGGACCGCGAATGGGTCGCGAACTCGGTCAGCGAACCCGCCTCGAGCGGGGCGACGACGTTCACGCGCAACAGTGCCGGGGACGTCACGCGCATCCTGTCCCCTGCGCCGCCGGACGTGACGTGCAACGCCGCAGGCACCCTGGTGGCCGGGTGCCGCGCCCTGAACATCACCTACACCGCGGGCCGGGTCTCCTCGATCAGCTACGAAGCCTACGACCCCACCAGCGCCGCGATGAAAGCGACGGTCGTGGCCGCCTACACCTACACCAACGGGTTCTTGACCCGGGTCACCGACCCTCGCTCGGGGCGGCACAGCGACTACACCTACGCGGGCGTCTCAGCGTCCGGGCAGCCGCTGCTGGCATCGGTGACCCCGCCGGGCCTCAAGACGATCAGCCTGCGCTACGGGGTGGGGATCTCCGCGCAGGACCCGGCGTCGCTGATCGGCGTCGACCAGGCGAACCTGACCAGCTCGGGGACCACGAGTCTGGCGTCGTTCGCGTACGGTCTGACCCCGGGCGCCGCCGGGGGCGGGCTGCCAGGCCTCAGCGCCGCCGACGTCGCCGTATGGGGCCAGGACGCGGCCCCGACCTACGGCGGCGCGGTCTTCGGACCCGACCACCCGGTCGCCGGAGGCCCCGCCTCGAGCGTCACGGCAGCGGACTGGCCGTACGCGGACCTGCAGTACACCGACGACCAGGGACGCGTGCTCAACACGGCAGCATTCGGTGCCGACGCCTGGCAGCTGGACGCGACCGGTTACGACGACGCAGGCCGCATCGTGCGCACCCTGGACCAGGGCGCGATCGCTCAGATCCGAGCCGCGACCGCCGCCACCGGGCAGCTGTCCGACGGCGCCGTCAACTCCTACGCGACCCTGACCCGCTACAACGACGAGATCAAGGCCAGCGCCTCGGCCGTCGGGCCCGTCGTCGACGGTGCTGCGACGACCGTGGCCAAGGATGCCGTGATCGTCGAGCCCGGCTCGCTCGTGACCGACACGTGGGCGCCGGCCGCGCCGAACGCCGACGGCCTCGAGACCCGCATGCACACCCACACCGACTACGACCAGCAAGCACCCAACCAGGGCGTCAATCCCAAGACCGGTCTCGGCTTCGCCCTGGCGACGACCACCACCACGACCGAGTCGCCGGCCGAGGTGGACCCGCAAGGCCCGGCCGCGACCGGTGAGCCGGTCCTGGACGAGTCACGCACCGGGTACGCCCCGATCGACGGTGCAGACCTGCTTGGTGCGACGTCCGGATGGATCCTCGGGTCAGCGACCACGAGCACCACCGTGGCCGCCAGCGGGAACATCACCACTCGGACGCGGTACGACGGCGAGGGCAGGGTCGTCGAGTCACGCCAGCCGACGTCGAACGGCGCCGACGCTGGAACGACCCTCAGCGGGTACTACACCGCCGCCGCTCAGACCGGGGCGTTCGCCTCCTGCGGGCTGAAGCCGCAGTGGGCAGGCCTGGCCTGCCAGACCCGCACCGCGGACTCGGGCGCCACTCCCGTCCAGACCACCACGGGGTACTCCTACTACCTCGCCCCGACCACGGTCACCGAGACCAAGGGCTCGACGGTCCGCACCACCGCCACGACGTACCTGGCTGACGGGGCGACGAACACCACGGCCACCACCGTGACCGGGCTTGCGTCGTC
Organism: Cellulomonas sp. PhB143; assembly: GCF_003752595.1. Taxonomy (GTDB): domain Bacteria; phylum Actinomycetota; class Actinomycetes; order Actinomycetales; family Cellulomonadaceae; genus Paraoerskovia. The sequence goes on from NZ_RKIJ01000009.1 coordinate 582,285, forward strand.
GACGCCGGCGCCTATGACCAAGACCGAGTACGACCCGGCTACGGGGCTCGCCACGGCCACGGTCTCGCTGAACGGTGCCACGGAGGTCGGACGGATCAGCACCGCCTATGACGCGTGGGGACGGGCGGCCAGCTACACCGACACCGACGGGCAGATCACCACCACGACCTATGACACGGCGGGCCGGGTCGCGCAGGTCCGGGACCCGAAGGGCGTCACGAAGTACAGCTACGACGAGACGATCAACGGCGTGGTGGAACATCGTGGCCTGCCCACCGGGGTGAACCTCAACGGTACCCAGCAGTTCACCGCCACCTACGACGCAGCCGGGAACATCGTCTCGCAGTCAATGCCCGGGCGGATCACCCAGACGAATGCTTACGACCGCGGCGGGCAGCTCGCCGAGCTCTCCTACACCGCGGCCGACACAGCCGGGGCCCAGGTGCCCGTCGCGTCGTGGTCGATCACGTCCACCGCGGAGGGGAAGACCGCCTCGGTCTCGACGAACGTCGGCGCCGACGACAACGGCATCGGACGCGCCCTCGCCTACACCTACGACGAGGCGGACCGACTGACCGGTGTCTCCGACACCCTGGGCGGCCCGGAGAACCCGGACGCGACGTGCGCGAGCAGGTCCTACGGGTTCGACCTGAACGGCAACCGTGTCTCCCAGGCCACCACCACGGGCACGGTGGTCCCGAGTGGTGAGTGTGCGGATACTTCGACCGTGAGCAAGGCCTGGTCCTACGACACCGCGGACCGCGTGCAGTCCGGGGCGACCGTCACCGGCGGCGGGTCTCCTGGCGGTGGGGTGTACGCGTACGACGCGCTCGGCCGCCAGACCACGGTCCCTGCGGTCGACACCCCCGCAGGCACGAACGCCGGTGACCTGAACATCAGCTACTACGACACCGACGCCGCCCGATCGTTGACCCAGGCGGGGACCACGACCACCTACGGGCTCGACGCCGCCGGACGTCGATCGACCTCAACAAGTGTCACCGGGAGCGCCACCACCACCCTGACGCGACACTACGGCGACAGTTCGGACAGCCCCGCATGGGCTCTGGAGGACAACGGCGACCAGATCACCACCACCTGGTATGGAACTTCCGTAGCCGGGGATCTCGGCATCACGACCACCACCGCCGGAAGTGATTCGCCCGTATCGAGAGTCACGCTCGTGGACCCGCACGGAGAAGTCGCGCTGACCATGCCCGCCGACACCCTGACCGCCCCCGCCGTACTGGGCGCGAACTGGTACGACGAGTATGGCAAGGCGCTCACCGCGACGACCGACACCGACGCCATCACTTACGGGGCCTTCGGCGCGAAAGAACGCGCACAAGACACCACCGGCCTCACCCTCATGGGCATGCGACTCTACAATCCCGTCTCTGGCTCCTTCACCTCAATAGACCCCGTCACCGGGGGCAACACCACCGCCTATACCTACCCCCAAGACCCGATCAACCATGCGGACCCATCCGGAAACTTCTTTGTTATCGACGATGCAATCGTCGCCGCACTCGCAGTCATTGCCGCGATCGGGCTATCGATCTACTTTATGTGGTGGTGGAAGACGCATTGCAAATACGGCTGCTCAGTGGCAGTTCGCGCTTCGCACATACCGTTCCCGAACGTGAAGGCCTGGTCAGCAAAGCGATACTCTCAGTCGACATATTATGTGTACGAGATATATCGCGAAAGAGACGGGGCAACCTGGAAATACGGGATCTCTCGAGTAGGTATGTCGCGCGCATACTCCCAGGTGCCCAATTGCGGTCGGAAGTTCGGCGGATCATGCGATGCAAAACGGCGTCTCAAGGTGACTGGATGGTTTGCCGCCCGAATGGGTGAGGCCGGACTCATATATGCGTACGCAGCAAGACACGGACACTGCCCGCCGGGCCAATACTACAGTTGCATCTAAACAAAGGATCCCGACATGGTGGCGCGTATCAAGAATTCTCGGTTCGTGTGGCAGGCGCTGGACCTGCTCGACGGTGAGGTGACCGAGGAGTCGCTCGACCACTTTCGGTCGACGCTCGAAATGACCGCGTCGGCGAAACAGCTCGGCGACCTCAGGGCAGGTCTTACAACTCTGGTGGACCAGCTGCAAGGCCGGCTCCTGACCGACGATGACTTCCCGGGACCACTCGTCGGTGACGGATGGCGAGCAGCTGCGATGGCGATCGTCGTGCGCGGCAAGGCGGAGCATGCACGCGTGGTCGCCTCTGAGGGCGAGGTCCACGTTCCGTGGCCCACTGAATTCGCTCTCGAGGTTTTCGACGCGGTCGAGGTTGCGTTCGAGACGGTGTCGGGCGCCACGGATCTTCCCTACCACACTCGCGACGAAGGAATCGTCTCCGTTTCTGTTCAGGACAGGGAAAGCATCAAGGAGACCTTACCGACGACCTATGCCGCGATCCTGGCTGCCGCCCGAGTGATCGAGTCCGACCAAGGTCTTGCCGCCGCGCTCGAGCCGCCGGGTCCAGATTTCCTCTACATCCAGATCTGGCCATGGAACGACCGCTTCGATACGCGTGTGCTGCGGACGGGCACGGGCATCATGGTGATCGTCGACTTCCAGATGGACGTGAATCGGCCGCCGGACACCACGGCTTTCGGCATCCAGATCATCGCCGAAGCGGTCGCGGCGGCGAACAAGAAGTTCGGCATCCCGGTGCCCCCCGGCCTGAAGGACCTCGAAGGCGGGGCATGAGACGCGAGCCTTCCTGGTCCGCGGCGCCAGCCAGGCGCCGTTCACACCTTCACGGTTCATCGGGACGCCCGCGCGCTCACGCCTGGAGGGCGTCGTACTCCGCCTCGGCCGCGACGTCGTCCTCGACGTCCAGCCGCAGGTGCGCGAGCAGCATCTGCAGCACGCGCAGCGCGCTCGCCGCACGCTCGCCCCAGAGCGAGAGGTAGGAGAACTGCCACCACCACAGCGCCTCGATCTTCTGCCCGGCGTCGTAGTGCTGCAGGCCCTTGGCGAGGGCCTCCGCGACGGTCGCCACGTCGTCGGACACCGCGGCGCTGCCGACCTCGGCGCTCAGCACCGGGTCGACGACCTCGGGGTAGCCGTCGAGGCCGTCGAGCTGGCGGGCGAGAGCCTCGCGCAGCGGCCCGACGTCGGTGTCGTCGCCGTCGTCCGGCTCGAACCGCTCGGGTGGGACGACGTCGACCATCGCACCCAGGCGGGCGCCCGCGGCCAGGACGTCGGAGGTGGCGAGCATGAGCAGCGGGATCACCGCGTCGGGGGCGTCACCCGTGGCGACGTCACGCGCCGTGCACAGGAACGCGCGGGCCTGCTCGGCGACGGCCTCGACGACCTCGTGGAGGTCCGAGCCGCGGTGCCCCGCGCGCGTGCTCCCGGTCTCAGCCACCCACCAGCCTCCTGCCCTCGAACGCCCGGCCCAGCGTGACCTCGTCGGCGTACTCCAAGTCTCCGCCCACCGGCAGGCCGGACGCGAGCCGAGTCACGCGCACGCCCATGGGCACCAGCAGCCGCGAGAGGTAGGTCGCGGTGGCCTCGCCCTCGACGTTCGGGTCGGTCGCGATGATGATCTCCTCGACCGTGGCATCGGCGAGCCGCGTCATGAGCTGGCTGATCCGCAGGTCGTCCGGGCCGATATTCTCGATCGGGTTGATGGCCCCGCCGAGCACGTGGTACTTGCCGCGGAACTCGCGGGTGCGCTCGACCGCGACGACGTCCTTGGCCTCCTCGACGACGCAGATCACCGTCTCGGAACGGCGCGGGTCGGCGCAGATGCGGCACCGCTCCGCCTCGGCGACGTTGCCGCACACGTCGCAGAAGCGCACGCGCGCCTTGACCTCCGTCAGGGCGTCCGCGAGCCGCCGCACGTCCGCCGTGTCGGCGGCGAGCAGGTGGAACGCGATGCGCTGCGCGCTCTTGGGCCCGACGCCGGGAAGCCGGCCGAGCTCGTCGATCAGGTCTTGGACCGCGCCTTCATACACCCCGTCAGCCTACGATGCGGGTACGACAGCCCGGGACGCCGGCGAGCTCCGCCAGCAGGTCGGCCGACAGCGGCGCGACCGAGTGGGACGCCACCGGGCGCGCCGGGTCGACCCAGGCGTGCTCCGCGATCTCGGCCCGGACGCGGACGTCGAAGCCGGCGGGCAGGTCGACCTCGAAGACGTGCGCGTCGACCACGTGGTCCGGCTCGTTGGCCGCGACGGCGGCGCGCCGGCCGAGGGCACGCGCGGCGCCCGGGTCGACGACGAGGCCGATCTCCTCCGCGCACTCGCGCACCAGCGCGGCCGCGGGCGCCTCGCCGGGCTCGATCTTGCCGCCGACCTGCATGAACGCCGCGGTCCCGCGCTTGCGCACGAGCAGCGCGCGGCCGTCGTCGCGCACGATGACGGCGGCGACGATGTGCAGGGTGGTCGGTGCCGCCCCGCGGTCTCCCCCGGTCATTCGCCGTCCACGATCTCCTCGATGACGACGCCGCCGAGCGCCTGGATCACGAGCGGCACGCCGACGAGGCCGGACGTCGCGAGGTCGGGGTCGTCGTCGGAGAAGTCGTCCGGCGCCGGCTCCGGGGCACGCTCGGGCGCGCCGTTGCGGCCCGACGTCGCGGCCGGCGCGGCGCCCGCGGACCGGCGGGCGTGGGCGATGGCCGCGGCCGCCGCGGAGGGGCGCTGGCGGGCGGCCTGACCCGGCGGGGCCGCGGAGGCTCGCGGAGCCTCGACCACCGCGACCGGGGCGGGCCCGGGCTCGGCGTCGTCGAACGGCGGCTCGGTCGCCACCGCGCCCGCGAGCCACGCGGCGTCCGCCTCGGCGGCGGCGTCGGCAGCGCCCGGGACAGCGGCGCCCGGAGCTGCGGTGTCCGGGGCCGTGACGTCCGGGACGGCGGCGGCCCGGGCCGGAGCCGGAGCCGGCCGGTCGAGCAGGCCGACCGCCGTCGGCCGGGGTCCGCCGCTCCCGGACCCCTCGCCGCCGGAGCCGTCCTGGGCGGCGTCCCGTGCGGCACCGGTCGACGCGGTCCGCGCAGTCGCCGCTGGATCGGTGGACGACGGCCCCGCGGGGGCGAGGTCCGCGTCGTCCCACCCCGCACCGCCCGCTGGGGCGGTACCGCCGGCGGGGCCGGCGGCGGCCGAGGGAGCGACCCCGCTCTGCGGACCCGAACCACCACCCCCGTCGCCCGACAGCCCCGCCGCGGGACCGCCGTCGCCGACGACCGCCACGACGCGCGCCTGGAAGCCGAGCGTCTCGTAGACGGCCTGCTGCACGAGCTCCGCGTGCGGGCCGTTCTGGAAGCTGCGGTGCGCGCCGGGGTTCGAGAAGGCGAGCGTGAGCGCGTCGTCCGTCAGCGAGCCGACCTGGCCGTTGCCGGAGACGAGGATCCACGTCAGCCGCTTGAGCCGGTTGAGGGTGTCGAGCACCTCGGGCCAACGGCGGCGCAGCATCTCGGCGTTCATCGAGTCGACGCCGCCCGGGGCATCGGTCCCGGCCTCCGCCGAGGACTCCTGGTGGGTGGCGGGCTCGCCCTCGACGGACGGCTCGCCCTCGGTGGCGCGCTCCGCGACGGGCTCCGCCGGCTCGTCCGCGGCGGGTGCGGTGTCGGGCTCGTCGGGCCCGCTGACGAGCTCCGCGACAGGTTCCGGTTCCGCAGCAGGCTCGGGAACTGGCGCAGGTGCGGGTTCAGCGGCCGGCCGCGAAGCGGCCTCCGGGGGTGCGGCGACCGTCGCGACCGGCACCTCGACGGCCGGGGCCGACTCCGCGCCTGTCGAGGCGGGCGCCGGCGCATCCCCGCCGGGACCGCCGCGCCGCGCCTGGAGCGCCGCCCGGGCGGCCGCGGCGCCGCGGCTGGTCGCCGCCGCGTCGCGCCGCCCGCCCGCGGGCGCGCCGGCGTCGGCCGCCGGTGCGTCGGCGACGCGCACGGTAGGCCGAGCCGCGGCGCCGCTCCCGCCGGCCGGGGCGCCGTCGCGCTCGAGCCGCTCGACCCGCGCCGCGAGGTCTCCCGCGGCGGCGCCGGGCACGAGCAGGCGCGCGCAGAGCAGCTCGAGGTGCAGCCGCGGCGAGGTGGCGCCCGACATCTCGGTGAGCGCGGCGTTGGTCAGGTCAGCCGCGCGGGAGAGCTCCGCGACGCCGAGGTTCTGCGCCTGCGTGCGCATCCGGCCGAGCTGGTCGGCCGGCAGGTCGCGGAACACCGCGTCGGCCGACTCCCCCGAGACGCCGATGACCACGAGATCGCGCAACCGCTCCAGCAGGTCCTCGACGAACCGGCGGGGCTCGTGGCCGCTGGAGACCACGTGATCCACGACCCGGAACATGCTCGCGCCGTCACGCGCGGCGAGGGCGTCCACGACGTCGTCGAGCAGCGCGGCGTGCGTGAACCCGAGCAGCGCGACGGCGCGGTCGTAGTCGACCGTGCCGTCCTCGGCGCCCGCGATGAGCTGGTCCATGACCGAGAGCGAGTCGCGCACCGAGCCGCCGCCCGCGCGCACGACGAGCGGCACGACGCCCGCGCCGATCGTCACGCCCTCGGCCGCGCACAGCTGCTCGAGGTAGGGGCCGAGCACGTCCGGCGGCACGAGCCGGAACGGGTAGTGGTGGGTGCGCGAGCGGATCGTCCCGATGACCTTGTCGGGCTCCGTCGTGGCGAAGATGAACTTGATGTGCGGCGGCGGCTCCTCGACGATCTTGAGCAGCGCGTTGAACCCCTGCGAGGTGACCATGTGGGCCTCGTCGAGGATGAAGATCTTGAACCGGTCGCGCGCCGGCGCGAAGGTGGCCCGCTCGCGCAGGTCGCGGGCGTCGTCGACCCCGCCGTGCGAGGCCGCGTCGATCTCGACGACGTCCAGGCTGCCCGACCCGCCGCGGGCCAGCTCGACGCACGACTCGCACTCGCCGCACGGCGTGGGGGTGGGCCCCTGCGCGCAGTTCAGGCAGCGCGCCAGGATCCGCGCCGACGTCGTCTTGCCGCAGCCGCGGGGGCCGGAGAAGAGGTAGGCGTGGGTGATGCGCCCCGAGCGGAGCGCCTGCATGAGCGGGCCCGTGACGTGCTCCTGACCGATCACCTCGGCGAAGTCGTCGGGCCGGTAGCGGCGGTACAGAGCGGTGGTCACCCCCGCAACTCTAGACGCCGCGACCGACAACCCCGAGGCCCGCTCAGCGCCGCAGCGCGCGCTTGGCGAGCGTGTTCCCGAGCCACTGGATGAGCTGCACGATGACGATGATGATCCCCACGACGATCCCGGTCACGGCCCAGTCGTACTGCCGGTACCCGTAGACGATCGCGAAGTCGCCGAGCCCGCCGGCGCCGAGGTACCCGCCGATGGCGGACATGTCGAGCACCACGACGAACAGGAACGTGGTCCCGAGGATCAGCGGCGAGAGGGCCTCGGGGATCAGCACCGTGCGCACGATCCGCAGGGGCGACGCCCCCATCGCACGCGCCGCCTCGACGACGCCCGGGTCGATCGAGACGAGGTTCTGCTCCACCAGCCGCGCGAAGACGAACGCCGACATGATGCACATCGCGAACGTGAACGCCTCGATGCCGATCGTCTTGCCGACGACGGCGCGGGTCACCGGCCCGAGCGCGACGAGGAAGATGATGAACGGCACCGGCCGCACGACGTTGACGAGGACGTTGATCACGGCGAACACCGGGCGGTTCGCAAGCAGGTTGCCCGGCCGGGTCAGGTAGAGCCCCATGCCGATCACGAGACCGAGCACGCCGCCCACGGCGAGCGCGACGACGACCATCCAGGACGTCTCGAGGAACGCCTCCCACAGGAGGGGCATCAGCTGGTCCGCAGTCATGAGGCGCTCCTCTCCTCGGCGTCGCCGGCGTCGCGCGGGGCGCTCGCCGTGCCGTGGTCGACGACGTCGGTCACCGCGCGCAGACCCGCGAGGGCCTCCTCGACGCTCGTCCCGTCGCCGACGAGCTCGAGCGTGAGAGACCCGTAGGGCCGCTCGGCGACCTCCGTGATGCCGCCGTAGACGATGGTCCCGTCGACGCCGTGCCGGCGGAGCACGTGGGTGACCTGCGCGGAGGACCCCGAGACGTCGTCGACCCCGACGGTGACGATGCGGCCGGTGTGCCGGGCGCGCAGCCGCTCGATCACGGCGGGCGACGGGCGGTCCTTGAGCGCGGTGGACACGAAACGGCGTGTGACGTCCTGCCGCGGCGCGCTGAACACCTGGTAGGCGTCGCCGAGCTCGACGACCCTGCCGTGCTCCATGACGGCGACGCGGTCGCAGATCGAGCGCACCACGTCCATCTCGTGGGTGACGACCACGACGGTGATGCCCAGCTCGCGGTTGACCCGCTGCAGCAGGGCGAGCACGTCCTGCGTGGTCTCGGGGTCCAGCGCGCTCGTGGCCTCGTCCGCCAGCAGGATCCTGGGCGTGGTCGCGAGGGCGCGCGCGATGCCGACGCGCTGCTTCTGGCCGCCCGACAGCTTCGACGGGTAGACGTCGGCCTTGTCCGCGATGCCGACGAAGTCGAGGAGCTCGCGCACCCGCTCGCGCCGCTGGTCCTTCGACCAGCCGGCGACCTCGAGCGGGTAGGAGACGTTGCCCGCCACCGTCCGCGACGAGAGCAGGTTGAACTGCTGGAAGATCATGCCGATGCCGGCGCGCACCGGCCGCAGGCGAGCTTCCGACAGCCCCGTGAGATCCGTGCCGTCGACGACGACCGAGCCGCCCGTGGTCCGCTCGAGCGCGTTGACGAGGCGCACGAGCGTGGACTTGCCGGCGCCCGAGTAGCCGATGACGCCGAAGATCTCGCCGGCACGGACGTCGAGCGTCACGCCGTCGACGGCCCGCACCTCGCCACCCTTGCCCCGCCCCGGGAACACCTTGGCGGCGTCCCGGAAGCCGATGATCGTCTCGCCCGCGGCGGTGGGCATCAGCCCTTCGCCGCCATGTCGTCGGTGATCTTGCCGAGGATGCGCTTGAGGTCGGCGGGGTCGTTGTCCTTGATGACCCCCGTGCCGCCGGACGCCGCGAGGACGCCCTTCTCGACCTCGGGCGTGTGGTAGATGTCGATGAGCTTCTGCAGCGTCTTGTCGTTCGCGTCCTCGGCCCGTGAGACCCACACGTTGATGTAGGGCTCGGCGGCCGCGGAGTCGGGGTCGTCGGTGAACAGCGCGTCGTCCTCGCTCAGGTGCGCGTCACCGACGAAGTCGTTGTTGATGATGGAGGCGTCGACGTCCTTCAGCGACAGCGCGGTCTGCGCGGCGTCGACGGGCGTCACCGTGACCTTGGACTTGTCGGCGACGACGTCGGCCGGCGTGGACAACGAGCTGCCGCCGTCCTTGAGGCTGATGAGGCCGGCCTCCTGGAGCACGAGGAGCGCGCGCGCCTGGTTGGTGTCGTCGTTGGGGATGGCGACCTCGCCGCCCTGGGGGATGTCCTCCAGAGACGTGTGCTTGGCGGAGTACAGGGCCAGCGGGTAGACCGCGGTCGCGCCGATCGGCGTGAGGTCGTCGCCGGAGGACTGGTTGTAGCCGGCCAGGAACTGCAGGTGCTGGAACTGGTTGACGTCCAGGTCACCGTCGGCCAGGCCCTGGTTCGGCAGCTGGTAGTCGGAGAAGTTGACGATCTTGACCGTGAGGCCGTCGTCGGCCGCGGCCTTCGTGAACGTGTCCCAGTACGCGTCGCCGGAGTTCACGACGCCGATGCGGATCGGGTCGTCGGCGGTGCCGGCGGAGATTCCCGCGGTGTCGTCGCTGCCGCTGCTGCCCGGCGCGCAGGCCGAGAGCGTGAGCGCGAGGGCGGCGAGGACGCCTGCGGCGCGGGCGGCGCGGCGGCCGCCGCGGCGGGCGGTCGGTCGGGAGGTGCTGCGGGACATGGCTGTCCTTCCGGAGCGGGCGACACCGGGGCGTCGTCGTGAGCGGGAGCGGCGGGGCCGCGGCCGCCGGCGGGGGCCGGCGACGGGAAGATCGGGGTGCACCGGCGTGGCCGGGGCGGCGGACCGACGGGGTGCGTCGGGGAGCGCTCGGGGTCAGCGACCCTCGCGCATTCGGCCCGCGGCGTCCGCGCGAGCACACATCGCATCCCGCGGACAGGGTCGCGCGGTCGTCAGGGCTGCTGCGGCGGTCGAGGACATAGGTCAAGGTGACCATCCGACCGGCGCGGGCACCAACCCGGCGACCGAAAAATCCCACGATCCGGTCAGATTGGCGACCACATCGCGGATTCTGTGACCTGCGCCACGGCGTCCGGGAATGCAAAGGACCCCCCGCACACCCGCCAGAGCTCACCTGCCCTTGCTGCCTTCCGGCCCTGGGGGAGTTCAGCGAGATGACGCCGCACGAGGGGTCTGCGCACAGCCTAGCCCAGCACCCCCGCCAGGCCGAAACCGCCGGGGCCCGGACTACCCGCGCGCCGCCGTCCGACCCTCGAGCCAGGCATCGACCTCCGCGAGGTACCGGGCGCGCTCGTCGTCGGTCAGGAAGGAGGAGACGAAGGAGTGCCGGGCGAAGCGGGCCATCGTCGCGTCGTCGGCCCCGAAGGTATCCTGGACCGCGGCGACGTTCGCGTCGACGTGCCCACCGAAGTACGGCGGGTCGTCGGAGTTGATGGACACGACGAGGCCGCGCTCGAGCATCGTCATGATCGGGTGGTCCGCCATCGTGTCGACCGTGCGCAGCCGGACGTTCGACAGCGGGCAGACGGTCAGCGGCACCTGGTCGGCGACCAGCCGCTCGACGACGGCGTCGTCCTCCAGGCAGCGGATGCCGTGGTCGACGCGCTCCACGCGCAGCACGTCGAGGGCCTCGGTGATGTACGACGGCGGCCCCTCCTCCCCCGCGTGCGCCACCAGGTGCAGGCCGTGCTCGCGCGCCAGGTCGTATACCTCGGTGAAGAGCGACGGCGGGTAGCCGACCTCTGCGGAGTCCAGGCCGATCCCGTCGAAGCGCGCCCCGGACGCGATCAGCTCGCGCAGCAGGCCGAGCGCCTCCTCGGCCGGCGCGTCCCGCCAGAACGAGACGATGAGCCGGGTCGTGATCCCGAAGTCCTCCTCGCTACGGTCAAGGACGTCGCGGATCCCGCCGACCACGGTCTGGGCCGGGATCCCGCGGCGCACGTGGGCCTGGACGTCGCTGGACACCTCCGCGTGGCGTACGCCGGCGGCGGCCGCGCGCGCCAGGTATCGGCGCGTCATCTCCGCGAAGTCCTCCCGGGTTCGCAGCACGGTGAGGTTCACGTACAGCAGGTCGAGGAACGACTGCAGGTCCGTGAACGCGTACCGGCTCTCGAGGTCCGCGAGGTCATTCCAGGGCAGGTCGACGCCGTTGCGCGCGGCGGTCTCCATGATGAAGTCGGGCTCGAGCGTCCCGTCCAGGTGCAGGTGCAGCTCGGCGACGGGGAGCGGGGCGGGTGTCGGGGTCGGCATCCTCGGAAATCTAGCCACCGCCCGCGCCGCCGGCACCCCCGGCGCGCCTGCCGTGCCCGATGACGGATCTCACGTCCTGCGGATTCGGTCCCGCGGGCGGTGGTCAGGTAGTCTCTGGGGGCTGCCGTACGCCGTCCCTCGCGGGACACCGCGGACGGTCGCAGCCAGGAGGATTCGCCTAGCGGCCTATGGCGCACGCTTGGAAAGCGTGTTGGGTGTGAAAGCCCTCGGGGGTTCGAATCCCCCATCCTCCGCCGTGTGATGAGTCGGGACATCGTTCATAGATGTGTCGCGTCATCGTTCATATCGAGAGCCCGGCCATCGGCCGGGCTCTCGATCGTTGTTGCGCCAG
>NZ_RKIJ01000010.1 GCF_003752595.1 Cellulomonas sp. PhB143
CGCGATCGCGCCTAGGCTTCCCGCACGTCGGCAGGGGGCCGGCGCCGGTGGGGGGGGGGCGGGCCCCCCCCCCCCGCCCCCCCGCCCGGGGGGGGGGGGGGGGGGGGGCGGCCCGGGGCGGGGGGGCCGGGGGGGGGGGGGCGGGGGGGGCCCGCGGGGCCCCCCCCCCCCCCCGCCCCCCCCGCCCCCCCCCCCCCCGCGCCCGCCCCCCCCCCCCCCCCCCCCCCCCCCCTCCCCCCCCCCCCCCCCCCCCCCCCCCCCCCCGCGGGGGCCCCACCCCCACTTCTCGGCGGACGGGTCCGGCGGACGGCGGTCAGCGGAAGACGATGGTGCGGTGCCCGTTGAGGAGCACCCGGTGCTCGGCGTGCCACCGCACCGCGCGGGCGAGCGTGCGCCGCTCGACGTCCTCGCCCAGCGCCACCAGGTCCTCCACGGACCGGGAGTGGTCGACGCGCTCCACGTCCTGCTCGATGATCGGGCCCTCGTCGAGGTCGCCGGTCACGTAGTGCGAGGTCGCCCCGATGAGCTTGACCCCCCGCTCGTGCGCCTGCGCGTACGGCCGCGCGCCCTTGAAGCTGGGCAGGAACGAGTGGTGGATGTTGATCACCCGGCCGTCGAGGTCGCGGCACAGCTGGTCGGAGAGGATCTGCATGTACCGGGCCAGCACCACCGTCTCGACGTCCAGCTCGCCGACGATCTCGCGCAGCCGCGCCTCGGCGTCGGCCTTCGTGTCGCGGGTCACGGGCACGTGGTGGAACGGCTTGCCGTAGAACTCGGCGATCTCCGCCAGGTCCGTGTGGTTCCCGACGACGCCGACGACGTCGATCGGCATCGCCTGGTGGCGCTCCCGGTACAGCAGGTCGACCAGGCAGTGCGGTGCGCGGGAGACCATGAGCAGGGTGCGGATGCGGCGCCCGACGACGTCGAGCTCCCAGGTCATCGCGAAGCGCTCCGCGACGGGCGCGAAGTCGGCGACGAGCTCCTCGCGGGTCGCCCCCGAGGCGACCTCGACCCGCATGAAGAACAGGCCGGAGGCGGGGTCGCCGAACTGCTGCGACTCGGTGATGTTGCCCCCGCGCGAGGCCAGCGTGCCGGTCACCGCGTGGACGATCCCCGGGCGGTCCGGGCAGGAGAGCGTGAGGATCCAGTGGGTCGAGGTGTTCACCCGTGCAGCGTAGCGAGACGTGCGCGACGCAGACCGCGAGATCCACCCGCCGAGCGCACGACCCGTACCGCGGGCCGTGACACGATGTGACCATGACCAGCACCGACTTCACGATCGACGTCGTCCCCGACGAGAGCGCCGGCGAGCTGCTGACGCTGCGCCGTGCCGCATTCGTCACGGAGGCCCAGGTCTACGGGGACCCCAACATCCCGCCCCTGACCCAGACGCTGCACGAGCTGCACGAGGACATGGCGCTGGACTCGGTCATCACGCTGGGCGCGTGGGAGGGGCACCGGCTCGTCGGGTCGGTGCGCGTCGAGCTCGAGGGCGGCAAGGCCACGCTCGGCCGGCTCGCGGTGGCCCCGGACATGCAGGGCCGGGGGATCGGCACGCGGCTGATGTTCGCCGTCCTGCCCTACCTGCCGGAGGAGACCACGGAGATCTGGGTCTTCACCGGCAAGGACTCGCGGCACAACCTCGCCCTCTACCAGCAGCAGGGGTACGAGGAGCAGTACGACAAGACGGCGGGCGACCTCACCTACACCTACCTGCGCCGCATCCTCGGCGAGGCGGACGCGCGCAACGAGGCGGACTCCGTCGGCCGCTGACGGTCGGCTAGGATGACCACGTCGCGACTGGCGCATCAGGTGGATCACCACCGGGGAGCGACGAGCTGTGCAGACTTCGGGTCGTTCGCCTGGGCCCCGGTCACCACCCGTGAGGGTGCGTGCCCGTGCGTGAACCCGGCGGGCGCGGTCCCTCATCGATTCACGACCAGCGCACCACCACGTCCTGGACCGAACGACTGCACCAGCCCCCGAGGAGAAGCATGAGCGACCAGCCCGGCTCCGCCGACGTCATGAACCAGAACATCTCCGAGCTCGACCCGGAGATCGCCGCCGTCCTCGACGGGGAGCTCGCGCGCCAGCGCGACACCCTCGAGATGATCGCGTCCGAGAACTTCGTCCCGCGCGCCGTCCTGCAGGCCCAGGGCTCCGTCCTGACCAACAAGTACGCCGAGGGCTACCCTGGGCGCCGCTACTACGGAGGCTGCGAGCAGGTCGACATCGCGGAGAACCTCGCGAAGGCCCGCGCCGAGGCGCTCTTCGGGGCCGAGCACGCGAACGTCCAGCCGCACTCGGGCGCGACCGCGAACGCCGCCGTGCTGCATGCGCTGATCAACAAGGGCGACAAGATCCTCGGCCTCGAGCTCGCGCACGGCGGGCACCTGACGCACGGCATGAAGATCAACTTCTCCGGCCGGCTCTACGACGTCGCGGCCTACGGCGTCGACGCCCAGACGCACCGGGTGGACATGGACCAGGTGCGCGAGAAGGCGCTCGCGGAGCGCCCCGACGTCATCATCGGCGGCTGGTCCGCCTACCCGCGCCACCTCGACTTCGCGGCGTTCCGCTCGATCGCGGACGAGGTCGGCGCGCGGCTGTGGGTCGACATGGCGCACTTCGCGGGCCTGGTCGCCGCGGGCCTGCACCCCTCGCCGGTCCCGCACGCCGACGTCGTCTCCTCGACGGTGCACAAGACGATCGGCGGCCCCCGCTCGGGGTTCATCCTGTCGACGGCGGAGCTCGCCAAGAAGATCGACTCCGCCGTGTTCCCGGGCCAGCAGGGCGGCCCGCTGATGCACGTGATCGCCGCGAAGGCCGTCTCGTTCAAGGTCGCCGGCTCGGAGAGCTTCCGGGCGCGCCAGCAGCGCACGCTCGACGGCGCGCGCATCATCGCCGACCGCCTCGCCCAGGCGGACGTCGTCGAGGCCGGCGTCTCGGTGCTGACGGGCGGGACGGACGTGCACCTGGTCCTCGTGGACCTGCGCCACTCGGAGCTCGACGGTCAGCAGGCCGAGGACCTCCTGCACGAGGTCGGCATCACCGTCAACCGCAACGCCGTGCCGTTCGACCCGCGCCCCCCGCGCGTGACGTCGGGCCTGCGGATCGGCACGCCGGCGCTCGCCACCCGCGGGTTCGGCGACACCGAGTTCACCGAGGTCGCCGAGATCATCGCCCAGACGCTCAAGGCCGGCCGCGCGGCGGACGTCGAGGCCCTGCGCGCCCGCGTCGCGCGCCTCACGGCGGACTTCCCGCTGTACCCGGAGCTCCAGCAGCACTGACCGGCGAGCGCCACCGTCGCTTGTCCGCCGAGCACGGGGTCTCCGCCGGATCAGCCGAGCTGATCCGGCGCCGACCCCGTGCCGGCGGGGCGACAACGACATGCTCGGCGGGCAGACACGCGCGCGGGGCGGCACGCGAGACACCCTCGACCCAGGGAGCACCCATGACCGCACAGATCCTCGACGGCAGGGCCACGGCCGCCGCCATCAAGTCCGAGCTCGCCGAGCGGGTCGCCGCGCTGGCGGCCCTGGGCGTCGTCCCCGGCCTGGGGACCGTCCTGGTGGGCGACGACCCGGGCTCCGTGTCCTACGTGGGCGGCAAGCACCGCGACTGCGCGGAGGTCGGCATCGCGTCGATCCGCGAGGACCTGCCCGGCGACGCTACCCAGGCCGACGTCGAGGCCGCGGTGGACCGCCTCAACGCCGACCCGGCGTGCACCGGGTACATCGTCCAGCTGCCGCTGCCCGCGGGCATCGACACCAACGCGGTCCTCGAGCGGATCGACCCGGCGAAGGACGCGGACGGCCTGCACCCCACGAACCTCGGCCGGCTCGTCCTGCGCGTCGCGGAGGAGATCGACTCCCCGCTGCCCTGCACGCCCGCCGGGATCGTCGAGCTCGTGCGGCGGCACGGCATCGACCTGGCCGGCAAGGACGTCGTCGTGCTCGGCCGCGGGACGACGGTGGGCCGCTCGATCGGGCTGCTGCTGACGCGCCGGGCGATCAACGCGACGGTGACGCTCACGCACACCGGGACGCGCGACGTCGTCGCCCACCTGCGGGGCGCGGACGTCGTCGTCGCCGCCGCGGGCGTGGCCGGGTTCGTCAAGGCGGAGCACGTCAAGCCGGGGGCCGTGGTGCTCGACGTCGGCGTGAGCCGGGTCGTGGACCCGGAGACGGGCAAGGCCCGGCTGCGGGGCGACGTCGACCCCGGGGTGGCCGAGGTCGCGTCGTGGCTCTCCCCGAACCCCGGGGGCGTGGGTCCGATGACCCGCGCGATGCTGCTCGCCAACGTCGTGGACGCGGCCGAACGGGCCTAGGGTCCCACCCATGAGCGTCCTCCGAGCGGTGCGCGACGTCGCCACCGACCGCCCCCGCGCGTCCCTCACCGGGGCGTACGCCGTCCAGGGCTTCGGCTTCGCCGTGATGCTCACGCACATCCCGGCGTACAAGGACGCGCTCGGGGTGGGGGACGACGCGATCACGCTCGCGTTCGGCTGCGTGTGCGTCGCCGCGGGCACGGGCAGCGCGCTGGCGGGGCCGGTCGCGGCGCGCGCCGGCTCGCGACGGGTCGTCACGGGCGGCCTGGTCGTGGCGGCGCTGGGCGTCGCCGCGGTGGGGCTGGCGCCGACGCTGCCCCTGTTCCTCGCCGCGTTCGTCCTGTACGGGCTGGTGCTCGGGGCGGTCGACGCGGCGCTGAACATGCAGGGCGTCGACCTGGAGCGGCTGCGCGGCACGAGCCTGCTCGGCTCGTTCTTCGCGGCGAACGCCGCGGGCGGCGTGCTCGGTGCGCTCGCCGTCTCGGGCGTCGAGCTGTGGGGCCTGGGCCTCGGCGTCTCGCACGCGCTGATCGCCGTGGTGGTGCTGGCCGCGGTCGCGCTGCTCGCTCCCGGCCTCGTGCGCACCGTCGTCCGGGGCGGCCCCGTAGCCCCGGCCGGCCGGCCGGGGACGCCGTCGGGCGTCGTGCCCGACGGCGGCGGGTCGGCCGTGGCAGGCACGTCGCCGACCGCACGGGCCGGGGCTCCGGGAGCCGGTGCGGGAGTCGGTGCGGGCGTCGTCGTCGTCCTCGGCGTCGCGATGGTCGCCTACCCGGTCGGCGACTCGGCCGTCTCGAGCTGGGGGTCGGTGTTCCTGCACGACGTGCTGGCCAGCGGGTCCGTCGTCGCCCCCCTGGCCTACGCCGCGTACCAGCTCGCCGTGATCGCGTCGCGGGTCGCCGCCGACACGCTCGTCGCGCGGCTCGGCCGCGTGCGCCTGGTGCGCTCGGGCGGGCTGCTGGGGACGGCGGGGTTCGTGCTCGTCGCGCTCTCGCCGCACTGGTCCCTCGCCCTCGTCGGGTTCGCCGCCGTCGGGCTCGGGATCGGGGTCGTCGCCCCGATGGCGTTCTCCGCGATCGGGGACCGTGCTCGAGAGGTCGCGGCGCCGGGCGACCTGGAGCGCGTGACGGACCAGGCGCTGGCGCGGCTCAACGTGTTCACCTACGTGGGCGCGGTGCTGGGGGGCGTGCTCACGGGGGTCTTCGCGACGGCGGACCACCTGCGCCTCGGGCTCGTGGCGCTCGCGCTCCTCGCGTCCCTGTCCGCCCTGCTCGCGGGGCGCTTCGTGGAGCAGCGGGTGCCCGCGGACTCCGGGAGTGTCACCGCCCCGTGATCTGATGGCTCCCGTGCTCACCATCGCCACGGTCAACGTCAACGGGATCCGCGCCGCCGTCCGGCGCGGCATGGACACCTGGATCGCCCGGCGCACGCCGGACGTGCTGCTGCTGCAGGAGGTGCGCGCCCCGGACGACGTGCTGCACGGCCTCCTCGACGGCTGGCACGTCGCGCACCAGGCGTCGGAGGTCAAGGGCCGCGCGGGGGTCGTCGTCGCCTCGCGCCTGCCGCTGTCCGCGGTGCGCGTCGGCCTGGGCTCCGACGCCGAGGATGCCGTGGACACCGGTCGGTGGGTCGAGGCCGACGTCGAGCTGCCGGACGGCGGCGCCGTCACCGCGGTGTCCGCCTACCTGCACTCCGGCACGGTGGCGAAGCCGGAGACGATGACCGCGAAGTACGCCCACCTCGACCGGGTCACGACGCGGATGCGCGAGCTCGCCGCCGACGACCGTCTCGCCGTCGTCGCCGGGGACGTCAACATCGCCCACCACGAGGTCGACATCAAGAACTGGCGCGGCAACCGCACCGCCGCGGGCTTCCTGCCCCGCGAGCGCGCCTACCTCGACACGTGGCTCGACGAGCTCGGCTACGCCGACCTCGGCCGGCGCTTCGGCGGCGAGGGCCCCGGGCCGTACACCTGGTGGTCCTGGCGCGGCAAGGCGTTCGACAACGACTCGGGCTGGCGCATCGACTACCAGCTCGCGACGCCGGCGCTCGCCGAGCGGGCGGTGAAGGTCGAGGTCGACCGCGCCGAGACGTACGACGCGCGGTTCAGCGACCACGCGCCGGTCGTCGCGACGTACGACCTGTAGCGGGGCCGTCCGCCCTCAGGCGGAGCGGTCCGCCGAGGCCGACGCCGTCGCGACCAGCAGGTCGGGGGCGGTGAAGCCCGCGTCCGCGAAGGCGGCGACGACCGCGTCGCCGACCGCGTCGACGACGTCCGCGCGCACCAGCGCGATCGCGGACCCGCCGAACCCGCCGCCCGTCATGCGCGCGCCGAGCGCACCGGCCGCGCGCGCCGCCTCGACCGCGACGTCCAGCTCGGCGCACGAGACCTCGTAGTCGTCCCGCAGGGAGGCGTGCGAGGCGTCCATGAGCGGGCCGACCTCCGCGGTCCGCCCGTCGGAGACGAGGGCGACGAACTCCCGCACGCGACCGATCTCGGTGACGACGTGCCGGACCCGGGCGCGGGAGACGTCGTCGGGCAGGCGCTCGAGCGCCGCCGCGAGACCGTCGCCCGCGTCGCCCTGCGCGTCGAGGGAGTCGGCCAGCTCGCGCAGGTGCGCGACGCCGAGGGTGCGCGCGGCGTCCTCGCACGTCGAGCGGCGCTGGGCGTACTGGCCGTCGGCGAGCTGGTGCTCGGCGCGCGTGTCGATCACCAGCAGGGCGAGCCCGGCGGCGTCGAGGTCGAAGGGGACGTGGGTCGCGGTCTCGTCGGCCGCGAGCTCGGGTCGGCAGTCGAGGAGCAGCGCGGTGCCCGGCGAGCAGCGCAGCGACGCGCCCTGGTCCATGCCGCCGGTCGGCGCGCCGGCCATCTCGTTCTCTGCGCGGATGCAGGCCGCGACCAGCTCGACGCGCCCGGCGTCGGACGCCGCGAGACCGGTGCCGGAGATCTCGTCGAGGGCGACCGCGAAGGCGGACTCGATGGCCGCCGACGACGAGAGGCCCGCGCCGTAGGGCACGCAGGAGTCCACGACGGCGTCGAAGCCGGGCACGTCGTGCCCCGCCTCGCGCAGCGCCCACGCGACGCCGACGACGCACGCCGGCCAGCCCTCGACGGAGCCGGGGGTGACGTCCGCGAGGTCGAGCTCGCGCAGCTGCGGCGTGCCGTCCACACGCTCCTGCGCGGAGGCGATGCGCACGAGCGTGTCGTCCCGGCGGCGCAGCGCGACGAAGGTGCGGTGGGGCAGCGCCACGGGCAGGCACAGGCCCGCGTTGTAGTCCGTGTGCTCGCCGATGAGGTTCACCCGGCCGGGCGCCGACCACACGGCGACGGCGTCGTCCCCGGCCCCGCCGAACGTCGCCCCGAAGAGCTCGCGGACGCGGGCCACGCCGTCCTCGTCGGACCATGCCTCGTGCAGCGCCGTCATCGTCGGGTCCCTTCCGCGTCGTGCAGGTCGACCGGCCCGAGCTCGCGCAGGCGTGCCGCGATCCGTTCCGGGGTGGTGTCGCTGATCCAGGCGCCGGCGCCCGACTCGGAGCCGGCGAGGTACTTGAGCCTGCCGGGCGCGCGCAGCACGGAGAAGACCTGCAGGTGCAGGCGGGCGAGCGGCGCCCCGTCCGCCGTGGCGTCGCCGTCCGGTCCGCCGGCGGCGTGCGCGCCCCGCGCCCCGCCGGCCGACGGCCCGGTCCCGGCGCGCCCGGCCGTCACCGGGGCCTGCTGCCAGGCCGAGATGTACGGCAGCGGGATGGCCGCGTCGTCGGCGTCCACGAAGAACTGGTCGAGGCGCTGCAGGAGCGCGTGGTAGACCACCGCGAGGTCGTCCAGCTCGGCGGCGGTCAGCTCGGTCAGGTCGGCGACGTCGCGGTGCGGTGCGAGGTGCACCTCGACGGGCCACCGCGCGGCGTAGGGCACGTAGGCGGACCAGTGCTCGCCCTGGAGCACCAGGCGCTCGCTCGTGCGCTCGGACGCGAGGACGTCGCGGAGCAGGTTGCCGCCGGTCGCGTCGCGGTACGCGCGGGCCTGCTCGAGGAGCCGCTCGGTGCGCGGGGTGACGTACGGGTAGCCGTAGATCTGCCCGTGCGGGTGGTTGAGGGTGACGCCGATCTCCGGGCCGCGGTTCTCGAAGCAGAAGACCTGGGCGATGCCGGGCTCGGTGCCGAGCGTCGCGGTGCGGTCCACCCACGCCTCGATGACGGTGCGCAGGCGGCCGACGGGAAGGGCCGCGAGCGAGCCGCGGTGGTCGCTGGAGAAGCACACGACCTCGCACCGGCCGGCGGCGGGCGCGCTCGCGTGCAGCGGGTCGCTCTGCTCGACCTCCTCGGGCAGCGGTGCGCCGGGCACGCGCATGAGGGAGGGGAAGCGGTTCTCGAAGACGACGACGTCGTAGTCGGTCGCCGGCACCTCGCCGTCCTGATAGGCGGCGCCGGGGGTCGCCGGGCACAGCGGGCAGGAGTCCGCGGCCGGCAGGAACGTGCGGTTCATGCGGTGGGCCGCGAGCGGGATCCAGTCGCCGGTGAGCACGTCGCGGCGCATCTCGGGACCCTGGAACGGGCGCTGCGTCCCGTCCTCGTCCTCGACCGGGGCGAACCGGTCGCCGAGCGGGCGGGTGTCCCGGAGCTCGCGGCCGAGCTCGCCGGAGACGTGGCGCGGGTCGTCGTCGAAGTAGACGAGCTCGCGCCCATCGGCCATGCGCGTGCTGGTCCGGCGGATGTTCACGTTCACAGAGAAGCCCTGGTGCCTTCCTCGGCGGTGGTCGCGCCGGAGGCGCTCGTCGTGGTGCCCGTGGCCGGCTCGGCGACGACGAGCTCGCCCACGAGCTCGGTCGCGGCGGTGCGGGCGTCACCGGGCAGCCGGTCGTCGGTGATGAGGACGTCGACGTCCTCGAGCGCGGCGAACCGCGCGAGGCCCGTCTCGTCCCACTTCGTGTGGTCGGCCAGGACCACCGTGCGGGCCGCGCAGCGGACCAGGGCGGAGTTGGTCGCGCCCTCGTCGATGTTCGGGGTGGTGAGCCCGGCGTCCGCGCTGACGCCGTGCGCCCCGAGGAAGACGAGGTCGACGCGCAGCGACGCGAGCGACCGCTCGGCGACCGGGCCGACGAGCGCGTCCGAGGGGGTGCGGGACCCGCCCGTGAGGATCGTCTCCAGCCCCGGGTCGCCCGTCGCGTGCAGGATCTCGGCGACGGGCACGGAGTTGGTGACGACCGTCAGCGGCCGCAGGCCGGGGTCGGTGGCGATCCGCGCCGCGAGGAGCGCCGTCGTGGTCCCCGCCGAGACGGCGATGGCCGTGCCTGGGGTGATGAACGCGGCGGCGGCGCGGGCGATGGCGTCCTTCTCCGCGACGTTCTGCGTCGACTTGGCGCCGTACCCGGGCTCGTGGACGGTCGCGTGGGGCAGGACGGCGCCGCCGTGCACCTTCTCGACGAGCCCGCGCTCGGCGAGCTCCGCGAGGTCGCGGCGGACGGTCATGTCGGAGACGTCGAGCGACTCGGCCGCGTCCGCGATGCGGATGGCCCCGTGCCTTCGCAGCTCTGCGAGGAGGCGCTCGTGACGTTGCTGAGCAAGCATGCTGACAGTGTTCAACACGAACGCACAGAAGGCAACACTTCGGGCGTGTCGGCTCCGGCGGGTTTCTCCGGTTCGCGAGGTCTGCGAGGCGCTGGTTGGGTCTGCCCGGAGCTCGCGGCCGACGGATCAGACGGGCGAGATGCCCAGCGAGCGGCCCGCGAGGCCGCGCGCGCGCGACGCGAGCGCGTCCGCGACGCCCCGGAGCGCGACGGCCGCCGGGGAGTCGGGGTGCTCGAGCACGACCGGCGTGCCGCCGTCGCCCGCCTCGCGCAGCGCGACGTCCAGCGGGACCTGCCCCAGGAGCGGGACGGGCGTGCCGGTCGTCGTGCTGAGGTTCTCCGCGACGCGCCGCCCGCCCCCGGACCCGAAGATCTCGAGCCGCGAGCCGTCGGGCTGGGCGAGCCACGACATGTTCTCCAGCACCCCGACAACGCCCTGGTGGGTCTGCGTCGCCACGGCGCCCGCGCGCTCGGCGACCTCCGCCGCCGCGACCTGCGGGGTCGTGACCACGAGGATCTCGCTGCCCGGCAGGAGCTGCGCCACGGAGATCGCGATGTCGCCGGTGCCCGGCGGGAGGTCCAGGAGGAGCACGTCGAGGTCGCCCCACCAGACGTCGGCGAGGAACTGCTGCAGGGCGCGGTGCAGCATCGGTCCCCGCCACACGACCGGCTGGCCCCGGGGGACGAACATGCCGATGGAGACGACCTTGACCCCGTGCGCGACCGGGGGCAGGAGCATCGAGTCCACCCGGGTCGGCTGCCGGTCCACGCCGAGCATCCCCGGGATCGAGAAGCCGTAGATGTCGGCGTCCACGACGCCGACCTTCAGCCCCTGCGCGGCCAGGGCCACGGCGAGGTTCGCCGTCACCGTCGACTTGCCGACGCCGCCCTTGCCGGAGGCGATCGCGTACACCTTGGTCAGCGAGCCGGGCTGGGCGAAGGGGATCACCGGCTCGCCGACGCCGCCGCGCAGCCGCGTGCGCAGCGCCTCGCGCTGGTCGGCGGACATCGCGCCGAGCTCGACCTCGACGTCGTCGACGCCCGCGACAGTGAGCGCGGCCGCCGTCACGTCCTTGACGATCCGCGATCTCATCGGGCAGCCGGGCACCGTCAGGT
This sequence comes from Cellulomonas sp. PhB143, assembly GCF_003752595.1. GTDB lineage: Bacteria > Actinomycetota > Actinomycetes > Actinomycetales > Cellulomonadaceae > Paraoerskovia. The sequence goes on from NZ_RKIJ01000010.1 coordinate 11,005, forward strand.
CGATCCCGATCACGGCGTGCGCGCCCCCGCCCGGTACCGCGGACAGCACGACGGAGCGGACCATGTCCAGGTCCGTGATCGGCCGCCCGATCTCCGGGTCGTCGACGCCGGCGAGGGCGGCACGGACCTCGGCGGTCAGGGCGTCCAGGGTCGGGAGGTCGGTCTCGGCGGGCATGCGTCCATCGTAGGTGCGCGCCCCGGCGGGTCAGGCGCGGTCGGTGCGGCGCTCGCCGTGCTCGGCGTCCCGTTCCGACTGCCGCTGCTCCTCGAGGTCCTCGAGGAGGCTGCGCAGCTCGGAGCGGACGAAGTCGCGCGTGGCGACCTCGCCGAGCGCGATGCGCAGCGCCGCCATCTCCCGCGCGAGGTACTCGGTGTCGGCGAGGTTGCGCTCCGCGCGCTGGCGGTCCTGCTCGGCCTGCACGCGGTCGCGGTCCGTCTGCCGGTTCTGCGCGAGCAGGATCAGCGGCGCGGCGTAGGACGCCTGCAGCGAGAGCATCAGGGTGAGCGCGGTGAAGCCGTTGGCCGCGCTGTCGAACCGCAGGTCGCTCGGAGCCCAGACGTTCCACGCGATCCACACGATGCAGAACAGCGTCAGGTAGAGGATGAACCGCGGGGTGCCGAGGAACCGCGCGATCGACTCCGAGATCTTCCCCGACGCGTCGTCGCCACCGAAGTTCAGGCGCGGGACCAGCGACCGGCGCGGCTCGCGCGGCTGGTCGAGGCGGTCAGCCACGGCCGTCACCGCCCGACCCGCGCCTCGCGCCCCGGGCCGGGCGGCCGTCGCGGCGCGCGGCGTCCCGTGCGGCGGCGCCGGAGGCGAACGCCGCGCGGAACGGCTGCGCGCGCCCCGGGACCGTGCGGACCTCGCCGGCGTCGCGGTCGCTGCCGCCGTCGTCGTGCTCGTCGTCCGTCTCGCGCCAGTCGTCGGGCAGGACGTGGTCGAGGACGTCGTCGACGCTCACCGCGCCCACGAGGCGTCGCTCCGCGTCGAGGACGGGCACGGAGAGCATGTCGTAGGTCGCGAGCTCGCGGGTGACGCGCTCGACCGACGCCGACTCCGGCACCCCCTCGACGTCCGTGTCGAGCACGGTGCCCACGGCCTCGTGCGGCGGCTCGCGCAGCAGCCGCTGGAAGTGCACGACGCCGAGGAAGCGGCCGGTCGGCGTCTCGAGCGGTGGCCGCGTCACGAAGACCATCGTGGCGAGCGCCGCCGGCAGGTCCTTGCGGCGGATGCTCGCGAGCGCGGCGGCGATCGAGGTCTCTGGCGAGAGGATCACCGGCTCGGTGGTCATGAGACCGCCCGCGCTGTCCTCGTCGTAGGCGAGCAGGCGGCGCACGTCGCGCGCGTCCTCGGGCTCCATCCGCTCGAGGAGCTCGGCGGCCTGGGACTCGGACAGCTCGTGCAGGAGGTCGGCGGCGTCGTCGGGCTGCATCGCCTCGAGGACGTCGGCGGCGCGCTCGGTGTCGAGGTTCGACAGGATCGAGACCTGGTCGTCCTCCGGGAGCTCCTCGAGGACGTCGGCGAGGCGCTCGTTGTCGAGCGCCTGGGCGACCTCGAACCGTCTGCGGTCCGCCAGGTCGTGCAGCACGTCGGCGAGGTCGGCGGCCTTCATGTCGTCGTAGGCCGCGAGCAGCATCGCGGCGCCCTGGTCGCCCGACGTCCGCGCCAGGCCGGAGATCTCGGTGATCGCCAGGGTGAGCGTCTCGCCTCGCCGACGGATGCCGAGCGGGCCCTTGTGCGTGGCCTGGCGCCGCACGAAGACCTTGTCGACCAGCCAGTCGCCGGTGCGCTGCTTGGTGATCGCAAGATCGAGCACCGTCGCGGTCCCGGTCCCGTCCGCGAGCGTGACCATGCGCTCCAGCAGCTCACCGACCGCGAGCGTCTCGAGCGCACGCTGCTCGAAGCGGCGCATGTTGAGCAGGCCCGTGCTGATCACCTGGCCGCCGTCCATGCTCGTGACCCGGGTCAGGGGCAGGAAGACGCGGCGCCGGCCCGGCACCTCGACGACGAGGCCGACGGCGCGGGGCGCGCCCTTCGGCCGGACGATGACGACGACGTCGCGCACCTTGCCGACCTCGTCGCCCAGCGGGTCGAAGACGGTCGTCCCGGCCAGGCGCGCGACGTAGACGCGGGTCGTTGCACTCACGCGGCAAGACTACGCACTCCCGGGGCCGCCCTCGTGCCCGGGAGGGCAAGCCTCGCTTCTCCCGGCGCCCTGCGGGACACTGGCCCCATGAGCATGTCGCGTCCGAACACGCCCCTCAAGGTGCCCACACTCCCGCGCGGCGACGTCGTCGCCACCTACACCTCGTACCTCGAGGCGCAGAAGGCGGTCGACTACCTCGCCGACAGCCGCTTCGCCGTCGAGTACGTGACCATCGTCGGCAGCGACCTCAAGATGGTCGAGCGGGTCATCGGCCGCCTCACCTACGGGCGCGTCGCGCTCGCGGGCGTGGCGTCCGGGGCGTGGTTCGGGCTGTTCGTCGGTCTGCTGCTCGTGCTCTTCGGCTCGGCGTCCGGCGGCAGCGCCGGCGGCCTGATCGTCACGGCGATCGCGCTGGGCGCCGGCTTCGGCCTGCTGTTCTCGGTCCTGACGTTCGCGATGTCGGGGCGCAAGCGGGACTTCACGTCCTCCAGCCAGATCGTGGCCTCGGACTACTCGATCCTGTGCGCCCCGGAGCGTTCGGGGGAGGCCCGGCAGGTGCTGGGGCGGATGGCGGCCGGGGTGCCGGCGGGTCAGGACGGTCCGGGCGGACCCGGGCAGGGCGCGCCGCAGGGGCAGGGCCCGATCCCGCCGTACCCGCCGCAGGGCGGTGGCCGGCCGGGCCAGCACGGTCAGCCCGGCCCGTACGGTCAGCCCGGCCAGCACGGTCAGTACGGCCAGCCGCCCCAGGCCCCGCCGGGAGGCCAGGCGCCCGGGCAGCACGGCACCCCGCCCACCTGGCCGACGCCGCCCGCGCAGGGCGCCCCGGTCGACACCCCGGTGGAGGGGGGCGGGCCGCAGCCGGAGCGCGCCCCGGACCCGCGCTTCGTCACGCCGTCGGGCGCGCCCCGCTACGGCGCGATGATCTCCGACTACCCGCCGGCGCAGGCCACGCAGGACGCCCGGGCCCGCGAGGCCGAGGCGGCGCGCCGGGCCCAGGAGCCGTCGTCGGGCGCCCGCCAGACGGACGGCGACGCGCCCGCGGACGGCGAGAAGCCCGCCGAGCGCACCGAGGAGTGACGCCCGCCCGCCGGGGGAGCGTGCGCCCCACGGGCGGGCGCGCCGTCAGCCCCGGACGGACCGCATCCACTCCTCGAGGCCGTCCGGGGTGCGGGGCAGCGCGGCCGACAGGTTGACGTTGCCGTCCTCGGTGACCAGGACGTCGTCCTCGATCCGGACGCCGATCCCGCGGTACTCCTCGGGGACGGTGGTGTCGTCCGCCTTGAAGTACAGGCCGGGCTCGATCGTGAAGACCATGCCCGGCTCGAGCACGCCGTCCATGTACATCTCGCGGCGCGCCTGCGCGCAGTCGTGCACGTCCATCCCCAGGTGGTGGCTCGTGCCGTGCACCATCCAGCGGCGGTGCTGCTGCCCCTCGGGGGAGAGCGACTCCGCGGCCGGCACCGGCAGCATGCCCCACTCCTCGAGCCGCGCCGCGAGGACCTCCATCGCGGCGGCGTGCAGGTCGCGGAACCGGGATCCCGGACGCGCGACGGCGAACGCCGCGTCCGCGGCGTCGAGGACGGCCTGGTAGACGCGGCGCTGCACCTCGCCGAACTCGCCGTCCACGGGCAGGGTGCGGGTGACGTCGGCGGTGTAGAGCGAGTCGACCTCGACGCCGGCGTCGACGAGGACGAGCTCGCCCTGGCGGACCGCGCCGTCGTTGGTCGTGTAGTGCAGGGTCGTGGCGTGCGCGCCCGCCGCGGCGATCGTCTCGTAGCCGACGGCGTTGCCCTCGAGCCGGGCGTGCGCGTCGAAGGTCGTCTCGATGACGCGCTCGCCGCGGCGGTGCCCGCTCGCCCGCCGCAGGTTGCGCACGATCTCCGCGAAGCCCGCGATGGTGGTGTCCACGGCGAGCTGCATCTGCTCGATCTCGTGGGCGTCCTTGACCAGGCGCAGCTCGGAGACGGCCTCGGTGAGCGCGTCGTCCGACGTCGCGGTCTGCGCGGCGTCCGACAGCCCGGCCTCGGCGCGGATCGCGTCCACGAGCGCGGCGATGTCCTCGTCCGCCCCCTCGACGAGCAGGAGGCTCACCCCGCCCTCGCCGACGTCCTTCGCCAGCGCGTCCCGCAGCTCGTCGACGTGCCGCGCCTCGACGCCGGTCTCGACGCTCACGTCGTCGAGCGTCGGGCGCGCGCCGACCCAGAACTCGCCGTACCGGGCGTCGGCGTAGAACTCCTCGGTGTCCCGCGAGGCGAGCGGCCGCACGTAGAGCACGGCGTGGTGGTCGCCGCCGTCGTCGCCGGTGCCGGCCGCGACCGGGTGCAGCACCAGGACGGCGTCCGGCTCCCGGTCGGTCCCCAGGCCGGTCAGGTGGGCGAACGCCGAGTGCGGGCGGAAGCGGTAGTCGCAGTCGTTGGAGCGCACCTTCAGCCCGCCCGCGGGGACGACGAGGCGTGCGCCCGGGAACGACCCGGACAGCGCCCGGCGCCGCGCGGCCGAGTACGGGGCCACGGCGAGCGGGGCGACGCCCAGGTCGGGGCGGGGCGCCCACCCGCTCGTCATGAACGCCTTGAAGGCGTCCGACGAGGGTCGCTCGGAGCGGTTGTTGACGCGGTCGGTGATGGCCTGCTCGGCGGTGGGGTGGCTCGCACCCTCGGCCGGGACCTGCTCGGTGCTCATGCCTCCAGTGTGGCACCGGGGTGCTCGGCGACGCGCAGCAGCGCCTCGTCGAGCACCGCGGCGAACGCCTCGGGCGCGTCGGTGTTCACGTCGTGCCCGGCGCCCGGCACGACGACGAGCCGGCCCTCGCGGGCGCGGGAGAGGTGGCGGCGCTCCTCGAGGCGCATGGGGTCGCGGGCGCCGTTGACGAACCACACCGGCCCGACGACGTCGCCCGCGTCGCGCAGCGACGACCGGCCCACGAGCTCGCCCAGCGCCGCCGTCACCACGTCCCAGCCCGGCCGGTACGCCGTGGGGCCCGCGGGACCCGCGACGTCGGACGGCGGCGCGACGGCGGAGGGAGCGACGGGAGCGAGGGTGCCCGTCCCGGCGTCGGGCAGCGGGCGGGGGAGGAGGCCCGCGAGCAGGGTGCCGGCCGCGCGCACGCCGCGGGCGGCGCCCTGCAGCCCGGTCAGGGCGCCCGTCCACGCGGAGACCGACCCGTGGGCGGCGCCGCGGTAGAGCCCGAGGGGCTTGCCGCGCGGGCTCCACGTGCAGGCGGCGGCGACCACGCCCGCGACCCGGTCGTTGCGCGCGGCGTACGCGAGGCTGGTGTAGCCGCCGAGCGAGAGGCCCACGAGCAGCACGGGCCGGTCGACGGGCAGCGCGGCGATCGCGCGGTCGATCCCGGCGAATGCCTCGCTCATCGAGAACGGCGCGTCGCGGCGGGCGCCGTGCGCCGGCAGGTCGAGCGCGACGGCCAGGCTCCCGGAGGCGCGCACGTGGGCGACCTGGGCGTCCCAGATGCGGCACGAGGTGCGCAGCCCGTGCACGAACACGACGGACGGTCGGGGCGCGGTCGGCTGCATCCTTCGATGGTGGACCCTCCGGGGCCGCGCCGTCACGCCCGCGGGGGCGGACGGTACGGAGGTCCGGCCCGGCGCGCGGTCACTATCGTTGCCCCCATGCGCATCGATCTCCACACCCACTCCACGGCCTCGGACGGTACCGGTGCGCCGGGCGACGTCGTGGCGGCCGCCGCCGCGGCCGGGCTCGACGTCGTCGCGCTCACCGACCACGACACGACCGCGGGATGGCAGGATGCCGCCGAGGAGGCCTCCCGGCGGGGGATCGCCCTCGTGCGCGGCACGGAGGTCTCGGCGCAGTCGGAAGGGTCGAGCATCCACGTCCTCAGCTACCTGCACGACCCGCGGGCGCCCGCGCTCCTCGAGGAGACGACCCGGGCGCGGGCCTCGCGGGAGACGCGGGCCCGGCGCATGGTCGAGCTCATCGCGGCCGACCTCCCGATCACCTGGGAGGACGTGCTCGCCCAGACGGCGCCCGGGACCACGATCGGGCGGCCCCACATCGCCGACGCCCTGGTGGCGTCGGGGTACTTCCCCGACCGCAGCGCCGCCTTCGCCGACGTCCTCGCCAGCGGCGGCCGCTACCACGTGCACCACTACGCGCCGTCGGCCGCCGTCGCCGTCGAGGCGATCCGCGCGTCGGGCGGCGTGGCGGTCTTCGCCCACCCGGGCGCCGAGGTCAAGGGGCCGATCGTCCCGGACCGGGTCGTGCGCGAGATGGCGGAGGCGGGCCTCGCGGGGCTCGAGGTCCACCACCGCGACCACTCGCTGCACCAGCGCGAGCGGCTGCTCGCCCTCGCCGACGAGCTCGGGCTCCTCGTGACGGGCTCGAGCGACTACCACGGCGCGGGCAAGCCCAACGTGCTGGGCGAGAACACGACGTCGCCCGAGGCGCTCGCGCGGATCGAGGAGCTCGGCACGCTCCCGGTCCTGCGCTGACGGGGCGGGGAGGCTCCCGTGGCGGAGGTCTTCGACGTGCGCCTCTTCACCGAGGTGTTCGTGACGCTGTTCGTGATCATGGACCCGCCGGGGCAGGTGCCGATCTTCCTCGGCCTGACCGGCGCGATGACGGCCCGCCAGCGCACCCGCGCGGCGGGAACGGCGATCCTCGTCGCCTTCGGCGTGATCGTGGGCTTCGCGGCGTTCGGCCAGCAGGTCCTGGCGTACATGCACGTGTCGCTGCCCGCGCTGCAGGCGGCCGGCGGGCTGCTGCTGCTGCTCGTCGCGATGCAGCTGCTCACCGGGCGCTTCGAGGTGCCCGAGCCCGCGGGCGGGCGCGGGGCGAACGTCGCGATGGTGCCCCTCGGGACGCCCATCCTCGCCGGCCCGGGCGCGATCGTCGCGACCATGGTCTTCGTCCAGCGGGCGGGCGCCGAGGGCGGCGCGGCGCCGTGGGTGTCGGTCGCGGTCGGCGTCCTCGCGGTGTGCGCGTGCCTGTACGCGGCCATGCGCTTCGCGAACGTGGTGCACCGGGTCCTGGGGGTGTCCGGGACCACGCTGATCAGCCGCATCGCCGGTCTGCTGCTCTCGGCCATCGCGGTGCAGTCCCTCGCCACGGCGATCACCGCGATGGTCCAGGCGGCCTGAGCCACGCCGCCACCGTGCCGTCACTCTGCTGACGGCACGGTGGCGGCGGCCGACGGCGGCGCGCCCGCAGACGACGGCGGGGCGTGCGGCCACGAGAGCGACCGCACGCCCCGCCGGGCGGCTCGGGCCGGTGCCCGGCCCGGGTCAGCCCTCCGGCTGCGTCGCGGGGGCGCTCGTCTGGGCGGCGTCCGTGCCCTGCTGCTGGTCGGCCGGGCGCCCGCCGCGCGTGCGGCGGCGGCTGCGGCGGCGCGGGGCGCCGTCCGCCCCGGCCTCCGGCGTCGCCGTCTGTCCCGCGGGACCGCGCCCGGCGTCGGAGCCTCCGCGGCCCTCGCCGGAGCGGCCGCGGCCCTCGCCGGAACGACCGTGGTCCCGGGCGCCGTCGCGGCCGCCGTCACGGCCTCCGCGCGAGGGTGCCCCGCCGGCGTGCTTGCCGGTCTCGCCGAGGTCCTCGAGCACCTCGGCGTCGAGGCCGGCGTGCGTGCGCTTCGAGCGGGGCAGGCGCCCCGTGGTGCCCGCGGGGATGTGCAGCTCGGTGTACAGGTGCGGGGACGTCGAGTACGTCTCCTTGGGCTCGGGGATGCCGAGCTCGAGGGCCTTGTCGATCAGGCCCCACCGCGGGGTGTCGTCCCAGTCGACGAAGGTGACGGCGGTGCCCTTGTTGCCGGCACGGCCGGTGCGGCCCGTGCGGTGCAGGTAGGTGCGCTCGTCCTCGGGGCACTGGTAGTTCACGACGTGCGTGACGTCGTCGACGTCGATGCCGCGGGCGGCGACGTCGGTCGCGACGAGGACGTCGATCTTGTTGTTGCGGAAGGCGCGCAGGGCCTGCTCGCGCGCGCCCTGGCCCAGGTCGCCGTGGATGGCGCCGGCCGCGAACCCGCGGTCGCGCAGCTCGTCGGAGACCTTCGCCGCGGTCCGCTTGGTGCGCGCGAAGACGATGGTGCGGCCGCGACCCTCGGACTGCAGGATGCGCGCGAGGACCTCGACCTTGTCGAGCGCGTGGGCGCGGTAGACGACCTGCTCGATGTTCTTGACGGTCTGGCCGCCGTCGTCGGGGTCGTTGGCGCGGATGTGCGTCGGCTGGGACATGTAGCGGCGCGCCATCGAGACGACGGCGCCCGGCATGGTCGCCGAGAACAGCATGGTGTGCCGCTTGGCGGGGGTGCGGGCGAGGATCTTCTCGACGTCGGGCAGGAAGCCCAGGTCGAGCATCTCGTCGGCCTCGTCGAGCACGACCGTCGACGCGCGCGTCAGGTCGAGGTGGCCCTGGTTCAGCAGGTCGAGCATGCGGCCCGGCGTGCCGACGACGACCTCGACGCCCCGCTGGAGCGCCTCGACCTGCGGCTCGTACGCGCGCCCGCCGTAGACCTGGAGGACGCGCACGGACCGCTTGGTCGACGCCGTCTCGAGGTCGCGCGCCACCTGGCTCGCGAGCTCTCGGGTCGGGGCGATCACCAGCGCCTGCGGCTTGCCCGGTGCGGGCAGCAGGTCGAACTCCGGCTCGCCGGGGGCGACGACGCGGTTCAGGAGGGGGACGCCGAAGCCGAGCGTCTTGCCCGTCCCGGTCTTGGCCTGGCCGATGATGTCGTGGCCGGAGAGGGCCACGGGCAGCGTCATGGCCTGGATGGGGAACGGCGCGACGATGCCCTTCTCGGCGAGCGCCTCGACGATCTCGGGGCGGACGGCGAAGTCCGCGAACGTGACGTCCGCGGCCTGGATGCTGGAGGAGGTCGTGCCCGGCGCGGCGGCCGCGACGGCCTCCTCGACGGTCTCGACGACGTTCTCGGGGTCGACGATGCTCTCGTCGGACGTGGTGGTGGTCACTGGGGGGTGCCTCGTTCGTCTCGAGGGGGCAGCGGCGCGCCCCGGCTCGCGTGCGTGTGCTCGCGGACGTGATCTCGCGGGCGGCTCACGATGCTGCGGCGGGCGCGTTCGGCGCTCCCTGTGGCCGGCAGCCGATCGTGGATTTCTCACCGTCGATGGGCCTCGTCGGGCGCCCGGGCCTTGCGACGTCGGGGCCGACGCGGCCACCGGTGCGGCGTGCCGGCGCGAGCCGGCGGGTCGTTTCAGGACGACCGGGCAACCGATGTACACCACCATGGTATCGGAGAGGGCCCCGCGGGGGCCAGAGCCGCGCGCGAGAACGTCGCGCACGTCACGCGCGGGCACCGCGCCCTATCCTGGGCGCGTGGGCGAGACGATCAGCACGGGCGACGACGACGCGGGACGCATGTCCTCCGACCCGACGCTGCGCTCGGCCTCCGCGGCGTCGGACGCCGCAGCGTCGGACGCCGACGTCCAGGCGCTGCTGGGCCTGCTGGCCTACACCGAGCTGACGACGTTCACCCGTCTCGCGGAGAGCTCTCGTCGGGCGCCCGGGACGCGGGAGCGGCGAGAGCTGGCGCGGCGCGCCGGCAACGCCGTGACGCGTCAGGAATGGGTGCTCGAGCGCGTCGCCGAGCTGGGCGGGGACCCGGACGCGGCGCTCGAGGCGTTCGACGGGACCTACAGCGACTACGACGCGCGCACGAGGCCGCGCGGCTGGTGGGAGCGGCTGCTCAAGGGGTACGTCGGGCACGGCGTCGTCGACGACTTCTGCCGCCTCGCGGTCGACGGGCTCGACGACCGCAGCCGGGAGGTGGTGCTCGAGGTGATCGAGGACGGCCGGACGGACGAGCGCTCGGCCGCCGTGCTCGCGGACGCGGCGGGACGCGACCCGGTCCTCGCGTCCCGGCTCGCCCTGTGGGGGCGGCGGCTGGTCGGGGAGGCGCTGGGCGTGGCCCAGGGCCTGCTCGTCTCGCGGCCCGGGCTGGCCCGGCTCGTGGCCGACGGCGCGGCCCGGCGCGGGGGGAGCGGCGCCGACGCCGCGTCCCCGCAGGAGCACCAGTCCTGGGTGCTCGGCCAGCTGACCGCCGAGCACACGCGCCGGATGGCGCGCCTCGGGCTCACCGCCTGAGCGGCGAGCCCGGGCGAGCGGTCAGACGGAGCCGAAGCCGACGCGCCGCTGGAGCTCCGCGCCGATCTCGACGTACCCCAGGGCGGTCGTCGGTACCACGACGCGCCGGCCCTTGATGTCCGTGAGCTGCAGGACGGTGCCGTCCTTCAGCGCCTTCTCGACGGCCTTCGTGACGGCGTCCGCGGACTCGTCGGTCTCGACGACGATCTCGCGACCCAGGTTCTGCACACCGATCGTGACTTCCACCGGACACTCCTTGGGGCTGGGGGCGTCCTGCCGGCCGGCAGAGGCGCACCTGAACGATAGCCGTCGGCCCGGGCCGCCGAGCGCACCCGGGGGCGTGATCGCTGCGGGCGTAGAACCGCGTGCTCAGCCTGCCGCCGGCGTCGGCGCGAGCCCGTGCACCGCGAGCCGCGGCAGCGTCGGGCCGCCGTCCAGCAGCGCGGCGCGGGCGACGGCCGTGCTGGCGCGCCCGACGGCGTCCGCGTCCGTCGCGTCGGTGCCTGCGCGCAGCGCCTCGGCCGCGGCGAGCGTGACGGTGTCGTGCGGCCCGAGCACGTGCGCCCGTGCGACGTCGTCGCGCATCACGTCGGACTCGAAGAGGAGGCTGGCGGCGGGTCCCGCCGCGCGGGCGTAGCCCCGGTACCCGCGCACCACGGCGTCGACGACCTCGAGGGTGTCCGGGGCGTCGAGGAGCCGGAGCTCGGCGCGGACCGCGTCGACCAGCGCCGCGCCCTGCAGGTCGACGACCGCGAGGTAGAGCTCGAGCTTGGACGAGAAGTGGCGGTAGAGCACCGGCTTGGTCACGCCGGCGTGCTCGGCGATGTCGTCCATCGAGATGTGGTGGTAGCCGCGGCGGGCGAACATCTGCGCCGCGAGCGCGAGGAGCTGTGCGCGTCGTTCACGGCGCGGCATGCGCGCGCCGGCCTGCGTCCGCTCGTCGTCCCGCTCCGCTGCGCGCTCCATGCCGGGCAAGACTATCCGGGCGCGGCGCGGACGCGGCCGTCGTATCAGGATGCGGTCCGGTGTCGGTGGCCCGTGGTGTGATCTCGCTCGTGATCGCACCACCCGGGTCCCCGACCCTCGCCGCACCGGTATCCGCCGAGCACACCCTCGCCCAGGCGGGGACGGCGGGACTCCCGGCGCTCGACGCCGGCCAGCGCGAGGCCCTGGACTCGCTCAGGTCGCGGGCGGCGACGCTCGTCGTCGGCGCCCCCGGGACGGGCAAGACGACCCTCGCCGTCGCGGCCGCGGTGGACGCCGTCGTCGCGCGCGGGCTCGACCCGCGACGGGTGCTCGTGCTCGCGGCGTCCCGGCGCTCGGCCGCGGTGCTGCGGGACCGCGTGGCGGCGGCGACGGGGCGCACCACCAGCACGCCGCTCGTGCGCACCCCGGCCTCGGCCGCGTTCGCTGTGCTGCGCACCGGGGCCGCCGCGTCCGGAGCCCCCGCACCGACGCTGGTCACCGGTCCCGAGCAGGACCTCGTGCTCGCCGACCTCCTCGCGGGGCACGTCGCGGGCGACGCCGCGCCGCTCGAGCTCCCGCCCGGCCTGGAGGAGGAGGTCCTCGCCCTGCGCGGGTTCCGTCAGGAGCTGCGCGACCTGCTCATGCGCGCCGCGGAGCGCGGCCTCGGCCCCGCCGACCTCGACGACCTGGGCCGCCGGCACGGGCGGCCGGAGTGGTCGACGGCGGCGCGGCTGTACGAGGAGTACCTCGACGTGATGGCGCTGGGTACCGGGACGCCCGACGCGGGTGCGCGGGTCGACCCTGCCGTCGTGCTCGACGAGGCGACGGCGCTCCTGGCCGGGTGGTCGACGCTCGTCGACGGCGCACCGAGGCCGGGATGGGACCTCGTGGTCGTCGACGACTACCAGGAGGCCACGGCCGCCACCGCCGCGTTCCTGCGCGAGGTGCACGGTGCGGGGGCCCGGCTGCTGCTCCTCGCGGACCCCGACGCCTCCGTGCAGGCGTTCCGCGGCGCCGTGCCCGGGCTCGTCGGTCGCGCCGACGCGCCCTCGGCGGGAGCCGGCACGGACTGGGACGGCGAGCTCGGTGCGCACCGCGTCGTGCTGCGCACGGCGTGGCGCCAGGCCCCCGGGCTGCGGGCCGTGACCCGGGCCGTGACGACCCGGATCGGGGTCGTCGGCGGGGCCCAGCACCGGTCGGCGGAGCCGCCGGTCGAGGAGATGCCCGCCGGGGAGCCGGAGCGGCCTGCCGACGGAGCCGCGCCCGAGCGCGCTGCGGACGGCGCCGGGACGCAGGGAGCGTGGGTCGCCGTGCTGCCCAGCGCCGCGCAGGAGGCCGCGTTCGTCGCGCGCGAGCTGCGCGCCGAGCACCTGCTCCACGGCACGCCCTGGTCCCGAATGGCGGTGGTGGCGCGCTCGGGCTCGCAGCTCGCGACGCTGCGCCGCGGGCTCCTCGCCGCGTCCGTGCCCGTCGCCACGACGGGCTCGGACGTCCCGTTGCGCGACGAGCCGGCGGTCGCACCCCTCCTGGACGCCGTGCGCGTCGGCTCCGCGGTCGCCGCCGGGGACGACGACCCGCTGGCGGCCCAGACCGCCGTCGCGCTGATGACGTCGCCGCTCGGGGCGACCGACGTGGTCGCGCTCCGCCGGCTGCGACGCGCGCTGCGGGCGGAGGAGCTCGCCGGTGGCGGGGGCCGTACGTCGGACGAGCTCCTCGTCGACGTCCTCGTGGATCCCACGCGGGCCGCGACGCTGCCGTCCGGGGTGCGCCGCGGTGCGCTGCAGGTCGCCCGGGTGGTCGCGGCCGCGTCGGCGGCCGTGGCGGCGCCGGGTGCCGACCCTCAGTCGGTGCTCTGGGCCGTGTGGGACGCGGCGGGGCTCGCCGGGCCCTGGCGGGCGGCCGCTCTGGCAGGGGGGCCCGCGGCTGCGCGCGCGGACCGCGACCTCGACGCCGTCCTGGCGCTCTTCCGGGCGGCCGAGACGTTCGTGGACCGGATGCCCGGCGCCTCGGCGCTCGCCTTCGTGCAGCACCTCGCGTCCCAGGACCTGCCCGCCGACTCGCTGGCCGCCACGGCGGCCGGAGTCGGCGCCGTCGACGCGGTGACGCCCGCCGGGGCGGCGGGACGCGAGTGGGACGTCGTCGTGGTGGCCGGCGTGCAGGACGGCCTGTGGCCCGACCTGCGCCTGCGGGACTCCCTCCTCGGCAGCCAGGCGCTCGTCGACCTGCTCGCGGGCCGGTCCCCGGACGGGCGCACGGCCGGTCGTGAGGCGCGGCGCGCGGTGCTGGACGACGAGCTGCGGGCGTTCGCCGTCGCCTCCTCGCGCGCCCGCCGCCGGCTGATCGTGACGGCCGTCGACGACGTCGACTCGTCGCCGTCCGTGTTCTGCGACCTCGTCGACGGGGGCCCGGCGGGCGACGAGGCGTCGGGGCAGGCATCGACCGCGGACCGCCGACGGGCGAGCGTGGGCCACCCGCTGGACCTGCGGGGCGTGGTCGCCGGCGCGCGGTCGCTGCTCGCCGCCGAGGCCGCCGGGCAGGAGCCGACGGCGGGCGGCGACCTGGCTGCGCGGCTGCTCGCGGCGCTCGGTGCGGCGGGGGTCGCCGAGGCGGACCCCGAGCGCTGGTACGCGGTGCACGACGTCTCGAGCAGCGTCCCGCTGTGGTCGGCCGACGACGACGTGCGCGTCTCGCCCTCGAAGGTCGAGTCCGTCGACCGGTGCGCCCTGCGCTGGGCGCTCGAGTCGGGCGGGGCGACGGCCCCGGACGCGACCGCCCAGACGCTGGGCACGCTGATCCACTCCATCGCCCAGGACCTGCCGGACGGGACGCACCATGAGCTGGCCGCCGAGCTCGACCGCCGCTTCCCGGAGCTCGGCACGGCGCCCGGCTGGGCGACGACGAGCGCCCGCAAGAGCGCCGACCGGATGATCGAGCGCCTCGCCGGCTACGTCAAGGGCGCCGGGGAGGTGCTCGCCGTGGAGGCGCCGTTCGAGCTGCGCGTCGGGCGCGCCGTCCTCAAGGGCGTCGTGGACCGGATCGAGCGCGCCGAGGACGGGCAGGTGCTCGTCAGCGACCTCAAGACGGGCGCGAGCGCCGTGACGCGGGCCGACGCCGAGGTCAACCCTCAGCTCGGCGCCTACCAGCTCGCTGTCGACGGAGGCGCGTTCGACCTTCCCGGGGGCACGCGCAGCGCCGGCGGTCGGCTCGTCTATCTCGGCGCCGGCAGGAACGCGACCCTGCGGGAGCAGCCCGCGCTCGAGCCGGACGACGACGGGCGCACGTGGGCGCACGGGCTCGTCGAGGACGTCGCCGACACCATGGCCTCGTCGGTGTTCCGCGCACGGCAGAACTCGCTGTGCGCGGCGTGCCCGGTGCGCCGGTCCTGCCCGGCACAGCCCGAGGGGCGCGAGGTGGTCGCGTGAGCGGCCGCACCGCGCTGCTGGGCGCCGACGACATCGCGCTCCTGCTCGGGCGGCACCTGCCCACCCCGGAGCAGCGCGCCGTGATCGAGGCCCCGCTGGAGCCGATGCTCGTGGTCGCCGGTGCCGGCTCGGGCAAGACCGAGACGATGGCGGCCCGGGTCGTGTGGCTCGTGGCGAACGGCCTCGTCGCGCCCGAGTCCGTCCTCGGTCTGACCTTCACCCGCAAGGCCGCGGGCGAGCTCGCCGAGCGGGTCCGCGCTCGTCTCGCGCGCCTCGCGCGGGCGCAGGGGCGCCCGGACGACCTGTCGGTGCTCGAGCGACCCACCGTCGCGACCTACAACGCCTATGCGGGCTCGCTGGTCTCGGACCACGGGCTGCGGGCCGGCATCGAGCCCGGGTCGCGGCTCCTGAGCGACGCGAGCCAGTGGCAGGTGGCGGCCGAGGTCGTCGAGTCGTGGACCGGCGACCTCGAGACCGGTCCCGCGTTCTCGACGGCCGTGCGGGCGGTGCTCGAGCTCTCGGGGGCGATGAGCGAGCACCTCGTGGGCCCGGACGACGCGCGGGCGGGGATCGACGCGATCGTGCGGGAGATCGAGGCCGTGCCGTTCGGCGCGAGGCGGACGTCGCACTACGCCGACGTCACCGCGCTGCTGCGCCTCCTCGCGGACCGCCGCCGCGTCGTCGACCTCGTGCAGGACTACCGGGAGCGCAAGCGCCTGGCCGACTCGCTCGACTTCGGCGACCAGATCGCGGTCGCGGCCCGCCTGGCCCGCGGCTCGGCGCACGTGCGGGACGCCGAGCGGGCGCGGTACGACGTCGTCCTGCTCGACGAGTACCAGGACACCTCGTACGCGCAGACCGAGCTGCTCGCCGCCCTGTTCGGCGACGGGCACCCCGTGACCGCCGTCGGCGACCCGCACCAGTCCATCTACGGCTGGCGGGGGGCGAGCGCGTCGGGCCTGTCCCGGTTCCCGGAGCGGTTCGGGCGGTCCGACGGGTCACCGGCCCCGGTGCACTACCTGGCGACGTCGTGGCGCAACGACCAGGCGGTGCTCGACGCGGCGAACCTCGTGGCGGAGCCGCTGCGCGGTGCGTCCGGCGTCCGCGTCCCGCAGCTCGGCGTCCGGCCCGGCGCGGGCGCGGGCCAGGTGAGCGCCGTCTACGCGACGACGGTCGAGGAGGAGGCGGAGGCCGTCGCGGCGTTCGTCCAGGAGCGCTGGCGGCCGGCGACCGACGCCGCCGGGACGGGCCGGGTCACGGCGGCGGTCCTGTGCCGGGCGCGGTCGCAGTTCGTCCCGCTGGAGGTGGCGCTGCGCGCGCGCGGGCTGCCCGTCGAGGTCGTCGGGCTCGGTGGGCTGCTCACGACGCCCGAGGTGGTGGACGTCGTCGCGCTGCTCGAGGCGGCGCACGACCCGTCGCGGGGCGACGCCCTCGCGCGCATCCTCACGGGTCCGCGGGTGCGGCTGGGCGCGGCCGACCTGCACGCCCTGGCGAGCCGCGCCGCCGACCTCGCGCGGGCGGACGCGCCCCGCGGGGACGGCGGCTCGTCCGGCAGCCCGGCCGACGGGACCCCGGCCGCGGTGGTCGCGGGCGACGTCGTCGACCACCGGTCGATCGTGGACGCGCTCGACGACCTGCCGGCCCCGGGCGTCCCGGCGCGCGACGGCCGGGTCCTGAGCGACGCCGGCCACGCCCGCCTGACGGCGCTCGCCCGGACGCTGCGCACGCTGCGCTCGGAGACGTACCTGTCCCTGCCGGAGCTCGTCGGGCAGGCCGAGCGGGCGCTGGGGCTCGACATCGAGGTCGGCCTCGCCGAGCACCTGAGCGCGCTGCGGGGCACGGACGTCGGGTCCGGGGACCGGGGTCGCGCGCACCTGGACGCGTTCCGGGACGTCGCCGCCAGCTTCGCCCAGCAGTCGGACGTCCCGACGCTCGGGGCGTTCCTCGCGTGGCTCGGTGCCGCCGTCACCCACGAGCGCGGGCTCGACCTCCCGCTGCGCCCGCCGGACCCGGACGCGGTGCAGGTGGTGACCGTGCACGCCGCCAAGGGCCTCGAGTGGGACGTCGTCGCGGTGCCCGGCCTGTCGGACGGCGTGTTCCCCTCGACCGCGTCCGGCGATGACGGACCGCGCGACTCCGGCTGGCTCACGGGCCTCGGCGCCCTGCCGTACCCGCTGCGCGGCGACCGCGCGGACCTCCCCGCGATCGCGGTCGCCGACGCCGAGAGCTCGCGCGAGCTGCGGGACCTGCTCCAGGAGTTCAAGGCCGAGGCGGGCGAGCACAAGGTCGCCGAGGAGCGTCGGCTGGCGTACGTCGCCCTCACCCGGGCGCGCCGGGACCTGCTGCTGGCGGGCGCATGGTGGCGCGGGGGCGCGCGGCCGGTGCCCCCGTCTCCGTTCCTCACCGAGCTCGCGGACGCCCGCGTGGTGGACCCCGACGGCTGGGCCGGCGAGCCGGAGGGTGACAACCCGCGCGGCGCGGACGCCGAGGAGCCCGTGTGGCCGCGTGCACCGGCGCCCGGCGGCGTCGAGGACCTGCTGCGCCGCACCGCCCGGCGCGTGCGCGAGGCGGACGGCACGGACGTGCCCGGGCTCGTCGGCGGGACGCCGGAGGACCCGACGCCCGGTGCCGCCGGCGAGCTGGTCCGGCTCGCCCGGCTCCTGCTCGCCGAACGCTCGCGGAGGCGGGAGCAGGACGCCCCGGCGCTCCCGGCCCACCTCTCGGCGTCCGCCATGGTGCGCCTGGCCGACGATCGCGACGAGTTCCTGCGACAGCTGCGGCGGCCGGTGCCCGGCCGGCCGACGCGCCACGCCCGCGTCGGCACCGGGTTCCACGCCTGGGTCGAGCAGTACTTCACCTCGTCGTCGTTGCTCGACCTGTGGGACCTCACGGACCTCACGGACCTCGAGGACGCGACGGACGCCGAGACTCCTGCCGGGCCCGGAGCGACCGGCCCGGGTGCGGGCGTGGAGGCCGAGGTGGCGCAGCTGCGCGAGAGGTTCCTGGCCTCGCCCTGGGCGCGCCGCACGCCGGTGGCGGTCGAGGTCGACGTCGAGACCCCCGTCGCCGGGACGATGCTGCGCTCGCGCATCGACGCCGTCTTCCCGGAGGAACCCGGCGCCGGTGCGCCGGGGTCGGTCGTCGTCGTGGACTGGAAGACGGGCCAGGAGCCGCGGGACGCCGCGTCGCGCCGCGCGCGCGAGGTGCAGCTCGCGGTGTACCGGCTCGCGTGGTCGCGGTGGTCGGGGCTGCCCGTCGAGCGGGTGCACGCGGCGTTCTGCTACGTCGCGACGGGCACCACGGTGCGCCCGGACGAGCTGCTGGACGAGGCGGGTCTCGAGGCCCTGGTCCGCAGCGCGGGCGGGGCCGCCTGACTCATTCCTCGCGCGTCTGCTCGTCCAGCTCGGCCAGCATGTCGATCGCGTCGGCGACGACGTCGTCGAGGTGGTGGCGCACGCCGTGCAGCAGCCAGCGCGCGAGCGCGAGCTCCCCGACGAGCAGCGCACGGTCGGCCAGGTGCGGGTCGGTGAGCTCGGTGCGGCGCAGCTGGTAGGCCTCGAGGATCGCGTCGGCGGTGTCCTCCGGCGCCGAGACCAGGATCCAGGCGAGGTCGTCCGCGGGATCGGCGACCCGGGCCTCGGCCCAGCCCGTCACGGACGCGACGCGGCCGGCGTCGACGAGCACGTGCTCGGCGCTGAGGTCGCCGTGCACGACGACCGGCTGGAACCGCCACATCGAGACGTCCTCGAGCAGGCGCTCCCAGCGGCGCAGCAGGGTCGGCGGCACGTGCCCGGTGGACGCGGCGTCGTCGAGCTCCGCGAGCCGCCGCTCGCGATACTCCGCGCTCGTGTACGTCGGGAGGGTCGCGTCCTCGACGACGGACGCCGGCAGCTCGTGGACGGCGGCGATGGACCGTCCCAGGTCTGCGGCCGTGCCGGGGCCGGGGGCGAGCTCGTCCACGACGAGCGGGGTCCCGCGCAGCGCGCGGTGCACGACGGCGCGCCCGCCCTCGGGCAGCGGCGCCGAGCCCGCGGGCCGCGGCACGGCAAAGGGCAGCACGCCCGACGTCACGTAGTGGGCGAGCGAGCCGAGGAGCGCGACCTCGGCCTCGAGCGCGGCGCCGCTCGCCGCGTCGACGGGGGAACGCACCACCCACGCGTCGCCGTCGGCGGCGCGGACCTCGGCGGCGTCGACGTCCGGTCCCGTGTCGAGGCGGCGGGCCGAGACGGCGTCGAGCCCGGGGACGGCTGCGGTCGCCAGCGCGGCCAGCGTGAGAGCGGAACGAGGCACGCGCTCACGGTAGCCGCTCCCCGAGGTGGCGGTGGACCGCCGTGGCGGTGTGTTCGCCATCCCGGTCGCCTAGGGTCGGTGCGTGAGCCTCGAACCGTTCGGACGCCCTTCCCCTGCCCGCTCGGGCCCCCGGCTCGACCCGCAGGCGCACCGCCGCACGGAGCCCGGCCTGGTCGACGCGCTGCTCGCCGGACCGGCGACGCGGGTGCTCCTCGTGCACCGCGGGCGCCTCGCGACGGCCGGGCCGACGGCGCTCGCCCGCCTGGTCCCCGCGACGACCCGGCCGCCCGGCGAGGCGGCGGACGGCCCTGCCGCGGACGGCCCGGCGGCGCAGGCGCTCGCGGCGCTGGTCGGCGCCGGGCCGGGGGAGCGGGGGATCGCCGCCCGGCTCTTCCTGGGTCGCGACCTCGGCACGGGGGAGGACCTCCTCGCGCTCGTGCTGGCCGACGCCGCCGACGCCGCGGACGCCGGCATCGAGGGTGTCGTGGCCGACGAGCCCGCCGGGGTGCTCGTGGGCGCGCACGAGTGGCGCGGGCTGCGTGACCTGTCGCCCGGCCTCGGGCCCGTGGACGCGGCCGCGGCGACGACGGCGGTGGCGCTCGCAGCGTGGCACGCCCGCAGCCCGCGGTGCTCGCGCTGCGGGGAGCCGACGGACGTGGTGCAGGCGGGCTGGGTGCGGCACTGCGTGGTCGACGACGTCGACGAGTACCCGCGCACGGACGCGGCGGTCATCATGACGGTCCTCGACGCCGACGACCGGCTGCTGCTCGGGCACGCGGCACGCTGGCCCGCGGGCCGCTTCTCGACCCTGGCCGGGTACGTCGAGCCCGGCGAGGAGCTGGAGGACGCGGTGCGGCGCGAGGTGCTCGAGGAGGTGGGGGTCGTCGTCGGCGACGTCGCCTACCGGGGCAGCCAGTCCTGGCCGTTCCCCGCCTCGCTCATGCTCGGCTTCACGGCGCACGCGACCTCCACGGCGATCGAGGTCGACGCCGTGGAGGTGACGCAGGCGCGCTGGTTCACGCGCGACGAGCTGCTCGCGGCGGTGCGCGCGGGCGACGTCGGGCTGCCGGGGCGCTCGTCCATCGCCCGTGCGCTCATCGAGGACTGGTTCGGCGGCGCGCTGCCCGGCGCGTGAGCGCCCGGCGGCCGCCGCAGGTCACAGCCCGAGCCGCGACCGGACCTCGGCGAGCGACGGGTTCGTGGCGGCGCTGCCGTCGGGGAAGACGACGGTCGGCACGGTCTGGTTGCCGCCGTTGACCTCCTGGACGTACTCGGCCGAGGCCGGGTGCTCCTCGATGTTGACCTCGCTGTAGCCGATGCCCGCGGCGTCCATCTGCGACTTCAGCCGGCGGCAGTAGCCGCACCACGTGGTGGAGTACATGACGACGGTTCCGGCGTCGGGCGTGGTGGGTGAGACGGGCATGGGACGGGCCTCCGGGTCTGGCGGGTGTCTGGCGGTGCTGGATACGGGTGCGTGCTGTCTGACGCCAGGGCGAACGCGCGGGGGTCCGCGGCTGTTCCCGGCGGCCTGTGGACCGCTCCCGCGTGTCGGTGGAGCCTGCGAGAATCGGTGCGATGTCCTCGACGATGCCTCTGCCCCCCCAGGGTCTGCCCGCCCGGGGTCTGCCTGCCCGAACTGCCGACGCGCTGCTGGAGGCGCTCGACCCCGACCAGCGGGACGTCGCGCTCGCGCTGACGGGGCCGGTCTGCGTGCTCGCCGGCGCCGGCACGGGCAAGACCCGCGCGATCACGCACCGGATCGCGTACGGCGTGCGCACCGGCGCGTACAACCCCACCAGCGTCCTGGCGGTGACGTTCACCGCGCGCGCGGCGGGGGAGATGCGCACCCGGCTGCGCGAGCTCGGGGCGACGGGGGTGCAGGCCCGCACCTTCCACGCCGCTGCCCTGCGCCAGCTCGGCTACTTCTGGCCCCAGGTCGTCGGGGGTGCCCCGCCGCGCATCCTCGAGCACAAGGCGCAGGCCGTGGCCGAGGCGGCACGTCGCGTCGGGATCTCGGTCGACCGGATCGCCGTCCGGGACCTCGCCTCCGAGGTCGAGTGGTCCAAGGTGTCGCTGGTCACCGCGGAGGACTACGAGCGCGCCTGCGCCGCGATCTCGCGCCCGCCGGTGTCCGGCTACGACCACCGCACGGTCGCGCGCCTGATCACGGCGTACGAGGAGGTCAAGACGGAACGCGCCGTCATCGACTTCGAGGACGTGCTGCTCATGCTGGCCGACATGCTCGCCTCGTACGGCAAGGTCGCCGACGAGGTGCGCCGGCAGTACCGGCACTTCGTGGTCGACGAGTACCAGGACGTCTCGCCGCTCCAGCAGCTCCTGCTCGACCAGTGGCTGGGTGGGCGCAAGGAGATCTGCGTGGTCGGCGACCCGAGCCAGACGATCTACTCCTTCACGGGCGCCACCCCGCGCCATCTCCTGGGGTTCTCCTCGCGGTACGCGGGCGCGCAGGTGATCCGGCTGGTGCGGGACTACCGTTCGACGCCGCAGGTGGTCGCCGCGGCGAACCGGCTGCTCGCCCGCACCGGGCGCCGGGGCGGGCAGGGTCCGCTCGAGCTCGTGGCCCAGCGACCGGCCGGGCCGCCCGTCGCGTTCACGACGTACGACGACGACGAGTCCGAGGCCTCGGGCATCGCGGAACGGATCGGGCGCCTCGTGGCGGCGGGCACGCCGCCGAGCGAGGTCGCGGTGCTGTACCGCACCAACTCCCAGTCCGCGGCCTTCGAGTCCGCGCTCGCCGACGCGGGCATCGGGTACCTCGTCCGGGGCGGGGAACGGTTCTTCCAGCGCAAGGAGGTGCGGGACGCGCTGGTGCTGCTGCGCGGGGCGGCGCGCTCGGCGGACGCGGACGTCCCGATGCCCGAGACGGTGCGCGACGTGCTGATCTCGGCCGGCTGGTCCGCCGAGCCCCCCGCGTCCCGCGGAGCGGCCCGGGAGCGCTGGGAGTCGCTGCAGGCGCTCGTCGCCCTGGCCGACGACGTCGCGGCGCTCGCGGAGGAGGAGTCCCCCGCGACGGTGGCGGGGTTCGTCGCGGAGCTCGACGAGCGGGCGTCTGCCCAGCACGCCCCGACCGTCGAGGGCGTCACCCTCGCCTCCCTGCACGCGGCGAAGGGCCTCGAGTGGGACGCGGTCTTCCTCGCGGGCATGAGCGAGGGGCTGATGCCGATCTCGCTCGCGGACACCGACGCAGCGGTCGCCGAGGAGCGCCGGCTCCTCTACGTCGGCATCACGCGGGCGCGCGAGCACCTCGACATCTCCTTCGCGCGCTCGCGCAACCCCGGGGGCCGCGCGACGCGCCGGCGCACCCGGTTCCTCGACGGCATGTGGCCCGACGCGCCGCGCACCCAGCACCGGCGTCCCGCGAAGGGCGCGGCGCGGGCGAGCCTGAGCGGCGAGTACGACGAGGCGCTCTTCGACGAGCTGCGCGAGTGGCGGCGCGGGGTGGCCCAGGAGACCGACAAGCCGGCGTTCACGATCCTCGTGGACGCGACGCTCGCCGCGGTCGCCGAGACCCGGCCGTCGTCGGTCGCGGAGCTCGCGCGGATCAACGGGATCGGGCCCGCGAAGATCGAGAGGTACGGTGCCTCGCTGCTCGAGATCGTGGGTCGCGCCGACGGCCGCAAGGACCCCGCGGAACCGATCTCGTAAATAAGTTGGCGGTCCCCCCGGACCGGACCTACTGTTCAGGAGTCCGATGCAACGGGCGCGTCGCCGAGAGGCACGTGCCGAGACGAGAGGGGGTGAGGTGCAGCGATGAAGACCGACAACACCGGCGGGACGACCGTGACGAGCACGGCGTACCTGACGACGGGGATCGATTCCGCGCGCCTGCGCGCGGTCGGCGCCTTCGCACGTCCCGCACCCGACTCCGCCTCCCGGAGGTCTCCGGTCTCGTAGCAGACCGGACGCATCCAGGCCGCGGAGTCCCCCAGGACCCGCGGCCTTCTGCATCTTCCGCACCCACGACGGCGCAGCCGTCGCACGGCGGACGCCGACGGCAGGGTCCTGTGACACGACGAAGTATCACGAACAGGACACTGGAGGACCATCGTGCGGCTCACCACGCTGCTCGACACCCTGACCACCGACGGTGGTGCCGGGCAACGGCTCGCGCGATCTGCGAACCCCAGGCCGGCTGCCCCGCTCACCCCGACCGACGCCGCCGAGTTCGACCGGCTGCTCGCCGGCGTCATCCCCTGCCGCAACGAGGACCCCGAGCTGTGGTTCGCCGAGCGCACCGCTGACGTCGAGCGCGCCAAGGCCCTGTGCGCGGACTGCCCGCTGCGGGCCGGCTGTCTCGCCGGTGCCGTCGAGCGCGCCGAGCCGTGGGGCGTCTGGGGCGGCGAGGTCTTCGTCGACGGAGCCGTCGTAGCCCGCAAGCGCGGGCGGGGGCGGCCCTCGAAGGCCGAGCAGCTCGCACGCCAGCGCGAGCGCGACGAGCAGCACGAGGAGGAGTCAGCCGCCTGACGCGGCGGTCACCACCGCGCCGGCGGCCCGCGCGCGCCGCTCCTCGACGACGGCGAAGGCCCCGCACCCGCACGCCGGGTGCGGGGCCACGTCGCGCGTGCGGGGGACCGCGCCGGGGAGCAGGACGTCGACGACGGCGCCGGAGGTCCAGGTGGCGTCCCCGTCGAGGAGCGTCAGGACCTGGGCGGCAGCGATCCCCGCAGCGACCGCGGCGGTCGACGACTCGTCGGTCGCCTCGAGACGCGCGCGCTCGCGCAGCCGGGGCGCGACGGCGGGCCAGCCCTCGTCGCGGTCCGCCCGGGCGAGCTCGACGCAGCCCAGGCAGGGCGTGGACCCGGGCCGCACCGTCGGCCCGATGCTGACCCCGGCCTCGCCGACCACGACGGACAGGTGCGGGACGCCGTCGTTCATCAGGCGCGTGGCGCCGTGCGGGTCGCTCACCCACGACGTCACGACGACCGCGGCGTCGAGCCCGTCCGCGCCGAGCCGCGCCGGCGTGCGGACCGCGGCGACGTCCGTGACGACCCGCCGCGCGGCGGCCTCGCGCGGCGTCCCCACGTCGCGCAGCCGGTAGCCGCCGAGCCCGACGTCGCTGAGCTGGACGACGCCCGGGTCGGCGAGCACGAGGGTGCCGACGCCCGCGCTGGCCAGGACGACGGCGATCGCGAGCCCCTGGCGGCCCAGGCCGACGACGCCTACCCGCCGTCCCGCCCGCCGGGCGAGGACGGCGCCCCCGCCGCGGTCGGCCTGCACCTGCCCGAGCGCCCGAGCGTCCGCGGCACCCCGGCCGGGCGCCGTGATCGTGTCGGGGTGCGGGGCGTCGTCGGGCACGAGGGCACCGGCCGCGTCGAGCGCGGACCAGAGCCGGCGAGCGCGCCCCGGGTCGAGGCCGAGCGTGCCGGCCGCGTCCCACGGGTCCGCGTCGGCCCGCCGGGCGAGCAGCTGGAGCCACCGTGTCTCGTGGGGCGTGAGACCGGGCAGGCGCACGGCCCAGCGGTCGTCCACGCCGAGCTGGACGCCGGGGGCACCGGAGATCGGGTCCTCGTAGCGCACGACGACGCTCCCGTGCCGCAGCACGCGGCGCACGGGCCCGCCCCGCGGGCCCTCGCCCCGCGCTCCGGGAGGCGTCGCGGTGCCGTCGCCCGGAGCCGGGAACGCGGTGCTGGTCGACGCGGTGCTGGTCGACGCGGTGCTGGTCACGGGATCCTCCTCGGGCCGTCGTCGCGATCAGCCTGGCACGGGCGCCCGGACCGTCGGCCGTCGTCCACAGGAGCGGTCCGCTCCGCGGCGGTGCGGGAGGTGTGCGCCATCTCACGTCACCCGGTACGGTTCGACCGTGGTGGACGACGCGGACGCGACCGTGAGCGTGGAGGTGCGCCGGAGCCGCCGGCGCAAGAGCACCGTCAGCGCGTACCGCGACGGCGCGCGCACGGTCGTGTCGATCCCTGCCCGGTTCACGCGCGCGGAGGAGCGCGAGTGGGTCGAGCGGATGCTCGCGCGCCTCGCCGACAAGGAGGCCCGCCGCAGGCCCTCGGACGCCGAGCTGCTCGAGCGCGCGACGGCGCTGTCGCTGACCTACCTGGGCGGGCGCGCCCATCCGTCGAGCGTGCGCTGGTCGGGGAACCAGGGCAAGCGCTGGGGCTCGTGCACGCTGATCGACGGTTCGATCCGGATCTCCTCGCGTGTCCAGGGCATGCCGTCCTGGGTCCTCGACTACGTGCTGCTGCACGAGCTCGCGCACCTGCTCCACGCCGGGCACGGACCCGCGTTCTGGGAGCTGCTGGCCTCCTACCCGCGCACGGACCGGGCCAAGGGCTTCCTCGAGGGGGTCGCGTTCGGCCGCGACCTGCCCGACGACGGCCCTCGCCCGGGCGGCGAGGTCGACGACCCGGACGACTGACCGCCGCCCGGCCGGGGACCCCTAGCGCGCGCCGGGGCCCTCGGGCCCGTCGCCGGCAGGGCCGTCGGCAAGTCCGTCGCCAGGTCCGTCAGCGCGGTCGTCGCCGGGCGCCCCGCCGCTCTGGTTGCCCGCGTCGTCGATGCCGGCCGTGTCCCCGGCGAGGATCGCCTCCAGCGCCTTGTCGAGGTCCGCCTCCTCGGCGCGCGCGGTCGCGCCCCGCTGCGCGTAGCCGGCGGGGTCGTCGAGGTCGACGGTGCCGGGCAGGAGGTCGGGGTGGTCCCAGACCGCGTCGCGGCCCGCCGGACCGGAGGCGGCAGTGATGTGCGCCCAGAGGGCGGCGGCGTCGCGGGAGCGGCGGGGGCGCAGCCGCAGCGCGACGAGCGCCGAGAAGACCTGCTCGGCGGGACCGCCGGCCGCGCGTCGCCGGCGGACCATCTCGCGCAGCGGCACGGCGTGCGGCAGGTGCGGCAGCGCGGCGGTCGCCGTGACCTCGTCGACCCACCCCTCCACGAGCGCGAGCGTGGTCTCGAGCCGCACGAGCGTGGCCTTCTGCTCGTCGGTGTTCTCCCCGCGGAAGACGTTGCCGCTGAGCGCGTCCTGCAGCGCGGTCGTGTCGCTCACGTCGATGGAGCGCACGCGCTCCTCGAGCGTCTCCAGGTCGATCGTGATGCCGCGCGCGTACTCCTCGACCAGGCCCAGCAGGTGCGCGCGCAGCCACGGGACGTGGGCGAACAGCCGGGCGTGCGCCGCCTCGCGCAGCGCGAGGAAGAGGCGTACCTCCTCGAGGGGCGCGTCGAGCCCCTCCGCGAACGCCTCGACGTTGTTCGGCACGAGCACGGTGACGTCCTCCTCGAGGAGGGGGACGCCCACGTCGGTCGCGCCGAAGACCTCGCGCGAGAGCGTGCCCGCGGCCTGCCCGGTCTGCATGCCGAAGACCGCGGAGCCCATGCGCCGCATCATGCTCGCCGGGTCGATCTGCCCGAGCACGCCGCCCAGCGCGCCCGGCGGGAGACCAGGGATCGAGGCGTCGGCGTCGAGACCGCCCAGCTCGCCCATCTGGTCGCCGAGCACGGTGGCGAGCGCCTCGGAGACGGAGGCGGCGACGGGCGCGACGAGCCGTCCCCACGCGGGCAGCGTCGCCTCCACCCACTCGGAGCGGCTCCACGCCTTCGCGCCGCCGCCCGCCGGTGGCAGGTCCGTGACGACGTCGAGCCAGAGCTCCGCGACGGACAGCGCGTCCCGCGCGGCCTTCGCCTGGCTCGCGACGACGACCGGGTCCCCGCCGGTGACGGCGACCTGGCGGGCGACGTCGTGGGCGACGTCCGTGTTCACCGGGGAGTCGCCCGAGGACGCCAGCACCCGCTGGACCTGGGCGAGGACCGCCTCGAGGGCGCGCGGGTCGTCGCCGACCCCGGCGCCGCGCGCGAGCGCCTGCGGGTCGAGGCCGCGCTCGCGCATCTGGCGCATCGCCTCGTCGGCGTCGTCCCCGAGCATCGAGCGCAGGAACTGCTCCCACTGCTGCTCGCCGGGTCCGGTGCCGTCGTCGGGCGTCTGGCTGCTCATCGGTGCTCCTCGCGTCGGCTGCGTCCCGTCACGGTAACCACATCCGGGGTGCGGGCGCGGCCTCCGCACGCCCGCCGAGGGGGTCGGTTCGCTCAGGGCGCAGCAGGCGGGTGCTGCGGAGGTGGGTCCCGGGATCGGTCATGATGGGGCGGTGAGCACCGAGAACCGCGGCAGCGACCGCACCGAGCCCGCGGGCGAGCACGCCGGGGACGCCGGGTACGACGCCGCGCCGCAGGACGAGCGCCTCTTCCGCGGCCTGCGCGGTCCGACGCCGCGGTCCACCACGCTCGGCGTCGCGCTCGTCGTGATGCTCGGCCTGCTCGCGGTGATGGTGCTGCTGCCGGCTCCCTACGCGGTGCGTGCGCCGGGCCCGACCGAGAACACCCTGGGCACGCAGGACGGCAAGGACCTCATCACCATCAGCGGCGCCAAGACCTACCCGGCGAGCGGTGAGCTGCGGCTGACGACGGTCTCGGTCTCGGGCGGCCCCGGCTACCCGGCGCAGGCCCCGGCCGTCGTGCGCGGGTGGCTCGACGCGAAGGACTCGGTCTACCCGGTGGAGGAGCTGTTCCCGCCCGACGAGTCCGCCGACCAGGTCGCGGCGCGCAACGAGGCCGACATGGTGTCCTCCCAGGAGAGCGCGACGGTCGCCGCGCTCACGGAGGCGGGCTACGACGTGCCGGTCACCCTGACGGTGCAGGGCACGGTGCCCGACAGCGGCGCGGACGGCGTCCTGGAGAAGGGCGACGTGATCGTCGCCCTGGACGGCGAGAAGATCGTCACCTACCAGGACCTCATCGACCGCCTGGACGCCACCACGCCGGGCGACGACGTCGTCGTGGGCGTGCGCCGCGACGGCGCCGCGAAGGAC
Source organism: Cellulomonas sp. PhB143 (assembly GCF_003752595.1). GTDB lineage: Bacteria > Actinomycetota > Actinomycetes > Actinomycetales > Cellulomonadaceae > Paraoerskovia. The sequence goes on from NZ_RKIJ01000010.1 coordinate 38,713, forward strand.
GTGACCGTCACGACCGGCGGGAGCGACGGCAGGACCGTCCTCGGCGTGCTGCTGGGGACGGACTTCGACATGCCGGTCGACGTCGACATCCAGATCGGGGACATCGGCGGGCCCAGCGCGGGGACGATGTTCGCCCTCGGGATCGTCGACAAGCTCACGCCCGCCGACGAGGCCGGCGGCAAGGTCATCGCCGGCACGGGGACGATGGGCGTCGACGGGGTGGTCGGGCCGATCGGCGGGATCCGGCAGAAGCTCTACGGTGCCCAGCGCGACGGGGCCGCATGGTTCCTGGCCCCCGAGTCCAACTGCGACGAGGTCGTGGGCCACGTCCCGCCCGGTCTGCACGTGGCCGCCGTCGGCACCCTCGACGAGGCGGTCGACGCGATGACGGCGATCGGCTCGGGCAAGGGCTCCGGCCTCACGTCGTGCGAGGACGTCGCCGCGGCCGGCTGACCGGTCGGTCCTGCAGATCAGTCCTGGAGGGTCGCCCCGAGCGCCTCGACGAGCCCCGGCACGAGGTCCGCCCCGAACGCGACCTGACCGTCGTCGTCGTGCGACCGTGAACGCAGCGCGCACCAGCTGGTCCCGTCGCGGAGCACGCCGGCGGCGATGCGCACGTCCTCGCGGGCGGGGTGCTGCGCGAGGTAGGCCAGCGCCTCGTCCTGGTCGGCAGGGACGTCCTGCTCCGCCTCCGGCGGCAGCACGATGCGCTCGACGACGATGGCCGCGCCGTGCACCGCGCCGGGCCACCCGACCCGGGCGAGGAGCCCCTCGACGTCGTCGGTCGCCTCGATCTCCTGCTCGACGGAGGTCAGGTGCCCCGAGCCGGTCCGCGCGGCGGCGACGACGTCGTCGGGCAGGCGCGCGGCGAGCGACGGGTCGTCGGCGAGGGCGCGCTCCGTCTCGACCAGCGCGAACAGGCGCGGCGGGCCGTCCCACCCGGAGGCCGCCACGTGCTGCTCGATCTCGCGCACCGCCTCCGCGAGCGCGACGGTGCCGGTCGCGAGGGTCGCGGGCGCCGGGGCGCCGGAGGGCTCGCCGGGGGGGCTGTCGGGACCGGCGGGGGAGAGGTCGTCGTCGTGCGGCATGGGTCAAGCCTCCCAGACGCGGTGCCGACGGGCGCACGGCCGCGGGCGAAGGTCACGAGCCGGTGAACGTCTGTGCCACGTCAGCCCACGAGAAGGTCGTGTGTGGGAAACTTGTCGGGCTGCTGGACGTGCCAGCACCGTCGCACTCCCGGACCCGGTCGTCGTCGACGCAGGACCCAACGAAGAGGTACCCGTGACATTCTCCGCAGCACCCCGCAAGGCCCCGGACGGCCCGCCGCCGTCGCGACGGAGGAACCCGCTGATCCTGGCGCTGGTGGTGGTGGCGGTCCTCGTCGTCGTGCTGCTCCTGCTCGCCCAGTTCTGGACCGAGGTCCTCTGGTTCACTCAGCTGGGCTTCCAGCAGGTGCTGTGGACGGAGTGGGGGACGCGGGCGGCGCTGTTCGTCGTGGGCTTCGTCCTGATGGGCGGCGCGCTGTTCGCCTCGCTGTCGGTCGCATACCGCACGCGGCCGATCTACGCGCCGTCGACGCCGGAGCAGGCGACCCTCGACCAGTACCGCGAGGCCGTCGAGCCGCTGCGCAAGGTCGTCACCTGGGGCGCGCCGATCCTCGTGGGCTTCTTCGCGGGGACCGCCGCGGCGTCGCAGTGGCAGACGGTGCTGCTCGCGTTCAACCAGGCGTCGTTCGGGACCAAGGACCCGCAGTTCGGCATGGACGTCTCGTTCTTCGTCTTCACGCTCCCGCTGCTGAAGTTCCTCTCCGGCTTCCTCCTGGCGGTCGTGATCGTCGCCGCGATCGGCGCGGTCATCACGCAGTACCTGTACGGCGGGCTGCGGATCGGCGGGCAGAGCGGGAGCCGCGCCGGGATGACGCAGGCGGCGCGCGTGCAGCTGGCGATCACCGGTGCCGTCCTCCTCGTGGTCATCGCGCTCGGGTACTGGCTCGACCGCTACTCGCTGATGACGGACACGAACCAGAAGTTCGACGGCGCCTCGTACGCGGACGTCAACGCGGTGATCCCCGCCAAGACGATCCTCGCCATCGTGGCGATCGGCGTGGCGGTGCTGTTCGTCGTCGCCGCGTTCCGCGGGAACTGGCGCCTGCCGACCATCGGCGTGGGCCTGATGGTGGTCTCGGCGATCGCGATCGGCGGGATCTACCCCGCCGTCGTCCAGCGCTTCCAGGTCAACCCGAACGCCCAGGAGTTCGAGGCGCCGTACATCCAGCGCAACATCGACGCCACCACCAAGGCGTTCGGGCTGGACAAGGTGGAGGCCGAGCCCTACGACGCGAAGACCCAGGCGGAGGCCGGCGCGCTGCGTGCCGACGCCCAGACCACGGCCTCGATCCGCCTGCTCGACCCGCAGATCGTCAGCCCCACGTTCCGCCAGCTGCAGCAGAACAAGCAGTACTACAACTTCGAGCCCACGCTGTCGGTCGACCGCTACACGCTCGAGGGCCAGAGCGAGGACACCGTCATCGCGGTGCGCGAGCTCTTCCTCGACGGGCTGGGCCAGGACCAGCGCAACTGGGTCAACGACCACACCGTGTTCACGCACGGGTTCGGCGTGGTCGCGGCGTACGGCAACCAGACCGGTCCCGAGGGGCGCCCCGCCTTCTTCGAGGGGGACATCCCCGCCGAGGGCGCGCTCACGGACCTGGGCGACGGCTACGAGCCGCGGATCTACTTCAGCCCGCAGGCGACGGACTACTCGATCGTCGGCGCGCCCGAGGACACGAAGCCCTGGGAGCTCGACTACCCGGACGACGACGCGGGCGGGCAGGTCAACAACACGTTCGGCACGGACGGCACGGTCGCCGGGCCGAGCGTCGGCAGCTTCCTCAACAAGATGCTGTACGCGCTGAAGTTCGGCTCCGAGCAGATCCTGTTCTCCGACCGCGTCACGGACAAGTCGCAGATCCTCTACGACCGCAGCCCGCGCGAGCGCGTGCAGAAGGTCGCGCCGTACCTGACGCTCGACGGGCGCGTGTACCCGGCCGTCGTCGACGGTCGCGTCAAGTACATCGTCGAGGGCTACACGACGACGGACGCCTACCCGTACTCCGCGCAGCGCGCCATCGACGAGGCCACCGCCGACTCGCTCACCGGGACCTCGGCGTCGATCCAGGCGATCGCCCCCGAGGAGGTCAACTACATGCGCAACTCGGTCAAGGCGACCGTGGACGCGTACGACGGCTCGGTGGACCTGTACTCGTGGGAGCCGGACGACCCGATGCTCAAGGCGTGGGAGAAGGTCTTCCCGTCCTCGATCAAGCCGATGTCCGACATCAGCGCGGACCTGATGAACCACCTGCGCTACCCGGAGGACCTCTTCAAGGTCCAGCGCGAGCTGCTCACGAAGTACCACGTGACCGACGCGTCGGACTTCTTCTCCGGCCAGGACTACTGGCGCAACCCGGCCGACCCCACGGTGGACGGCCAGAACAAGCCGCTGCAGCCGCCGTACTACCTGACCCTGCAGATGCCCGACCAGAAGGAGCCGACCTTCTCGCTCACGTCGAGCTTCATCCCGGGTGGCAACACCGACCGCGAGATCCTCACCGGGTTCCTCGCCGTCGACGCCGAGGCGGGCAACGAGAAGGGCAAGAAGTCGCCCGACTACGGCAAGCTCCGGCTCCTGGAGCTGCCGAGGAACTCGACGGTGCCGGGCCCCGGGCAGGTGCAGAACACCTTCGACACCGACCCGACCGTCGCCAACGAGATCAACATCCTCTCGCGCGGCAACTCGGACGTCATCAAGGGCAACCTGCTCACCCTCCCGGTCGGTGGCGGCCTGCTGTACGTGCAGCCCGTGTACATCCAGTCCACGGGTGACGTGAAGATCCCGCTGCTGCGCAAGGTCCTGGTCTCGTTCGGCGACGACGTCGGCTTCGCGGACACGCTCGACGAGGCGCTGGACCAGGTGTTCGGCGGCGACTCGGGCGCGGACGCCGGCGACGCCGGCGGCAGCACCGACTCCGAGGTCCCCGACGCGCCCGTGGACGGCGAGGGCGGCGACGTGACCCCGACCCCCACGCCGACGGACACGGCCACCGCAGAGCCCTCCGCCGAGCCCTCGGCCGAGCCGTCCTCCGGCACGGGCGGGACGAGCGACGACCCGTCGGCCGACCTCGACAAGGCGCTCGCCGACATGCAGGAGGCGCTCGACGACGGGAACGCGGCGCTCGCCGACGGCGACTTCGCCGCGTACGGCAAGGCGCAGGACGCGCTGGACGACGCGATCAAGCGCGCGGTGGCCGCGCAGGACGCGGTCGAGGGCTCCTGATCCGCGGGGTGTGACGGGCGTCATGCCCCACGGGCCCCAGGCGATTTGGCCTGGGGCCCGTCGCCGCGTAGAGTGGTGCTTACCGACGCGGGGTGGAGCAGCTCGGTAGCTCGCTGGGCTCATAACCCAGAGGTCGCAGGTTCAAATCCTGCCCCCGCTACTCAGGGAAGTAGCACGAAGGCCCGGACCATACGGTCCGGGCCTTCGTCGTTCCCGGACCGTGCCGCGGGAGTGCCGGGTGTATCAGGCGCCGCCGAGGAGCCCTCCCTCCGGGTGACCGTTCGATCTGCCGGCACCGAGGCCTGCGGGCCACGGCCGCGGGGGAGCACGGAGGACGACATGAAGCGGCTGGTGCTGTGCTGCGACGGCACGTGGAACTCGCCGGTGCGCGAGAGCGTGTCGAACGTCGAGAAGATCGCCCGGGCCGTCGACACGGGGGTGATGCCCGACGGCGTGGAGCAGGTGGTCTTCACGGTCGGCGGCGTCGGCGCCGGCGGCTATACCGTCGACAGGCTGCTGGGCGGCGCGTTCGGCTACGGCCTCACCCAGCACGTCGTCGACGGCTACCGGGTCCTGGCCCTCAACTACGAGCCGGGCGACGAGGTCTACGTCTTCGGCTTCAGCCGCGGCGCGTACACGGCGCGCTCGATCGTCGGGATGACCGCCGCCGTCGGGCTGCTGCGGCCCGGGGCGGTCCTGCAGAACCGGCTGCGCGACGCCGAGCGCCTCTACCGGGCGCGCAGCGACGCGAACGCGGCCGAGCGGCAGGCGTTCCGCGACGAGTTCGCCTACCGGACCCTCCCGGTCGCGATGCTCGGCGTCTTCGACACCGTCGGGGAGCTGGGCGTCCCCGGCGTCACGAGCCGTCGCAGCCGCTTCCACGACGTGCGCCTGTCCGACGACGTGCGCTGCGCCCGGCAGGCGCTCTCGATCGACGACCGCCGGCTGAAGTTCGCACCCTGCCTGTGGGAGGTGCCCGACGGCGCCGCGCCCGGTCGCGTCAAGCAGGTCTGGTTCCCGGGCGCGCACAGCGACGTCGGCGGCGGCACGCAGCACCAGGCGCTCTCGGACGTGACGCTGCGGTGGATGCTCGAGGAGGCGCGCGCGCTCGGGCTCGTGGTCGACCCCGAGCGGCTGGACGCCCAGCTCGACGACGAGCCGCTGTTCCAGCTGCGGTGCGCGCCCGGGCCGCTGTACGCGGCGATCAACCTGTGGCGCCGGCTGCGCCGGCACCCGGGGTTCCGGGGCGACCGGCGGGTGCTCGAGCCGACGAGCCCCGGGGACGGCGTGCGGATCTCCTCGACCGCCGTGCGGCTGAGCGGACCGGGCGCGGGGGACTACGGCGCGTTCGCGCGGAACATCGGCTGGTGGCGCGAGCGCGCCGGCGAGGACTTCGGCGGCGCCGTCGAGCCGATCGCGTTCGCCGAGCACGACGAGCGCCGGCTCGTGGTGCTGTGAGGCGCGTGGGAGCCTGAGCGCATGAGCCCTTCGACCCCGGACGCCGCCCGGGACGCCGCGGGCCTCGTGCCGGCGGGCGCGCACGTGCTCGGCGAGCCCGGCGCGGCGGTGACGATCGTCGAGTTCGGCGACCTCGAGTGCCCGTACTGCCGCGACGCCGCGCCCGTGCTGCGCGACGCCGTGGCGTCGTCGGGCGGGCAGGTGCGCCTGGTGTTCCGCCACTTCCCGCTGTTCGCGGTGCACCCGCACGCGCTGACGGCGGCCCTGGCCGCCGAGGCGGCCGCGCAGGCGGGGGCCTTCTGGGCGATGCACGACGCGCTCTTCGCGCACCAGGACGACCTCACCGACGCCGGCCTGGCCCGGGTCGCCGCGTCGCTCGGCGTCGACGGGCTCGACGGCGCCGCGGTGGTCGGGCAGGCCGCGCAGCGGTTCGGCGACGTCGTCGAGCGGGACTACGCGGACGCCGTGGCGGCGGGGGTCGAGGGCACGCCCACGGTCTTCGTGGACGGTGCGCGCCTGACCGGGCGGATCACGCGGGCGAGCGTCCGCGCGGCGGTGGACGCGGCGCGCGCACGTCAGCGGGGCTGAGCCTCCGGCGCGACCCAGGGCCGCGGCGGCAGCGCGGCGGGCGGTCCGTCGTCGTCGGGCGTGCACAGGGGCGAGCGCTCCCCGAAGAAGCGCAGCGTCACCGACCCGAGGACGGCCGCGAGGACCGACGCGGTGAGCACGCCGACCTTCGCCTGCTCGACCAGCGCGGGATCGTCGAAAGCGAGGCCGGTGATGAACAGCGAGATGGTGAACCCGATCCCCGTCAGCAGCGAGCCGCCGAGCAGGTGCGTGTAGCGCACGCGGCCCGGCAGCTCGCCGACGCCGCTGAGCAGCGCGAGCGCCGACGCCCCGAACACGCCGACGGTCTTGCCGGCCACGAGCGCGACGACGACGCCCACGGTGACCGGAGACGAGGCGACCTCGCCGAGCGACCCTCCCGTGAGGTCGATCCCGGCGTTCGCGAGGCCGAACAGCGGGACGACGACGTACGCGCTCCACGGGTGCAGCACGCGCTGCAGGCGCTCCGCGGCCGGCACGGCGGCCCGGGCGGCGAGCTCCGTGAGGTGCTCGCTCTCGGCGGTCGCGTCGCGCGAGAGCGAACGGGCGTAGTGGGGCACGCGCTCGACGTCCTCCCGGCGGGCGAGCCCGGCCGGGACCAGGAGGCCGAACACGACCCCGGCGAGCGTCGCGTGCACGCCCGAGGCGTGCACGGCGCCCCACAGCGCGAGGCCGGTCAGCACGTAGGGCGTCAGGCGCCACTCGCCCAGCACCCGCAGGCCGACCAGGACCGCGACGAGCGCGGCCGAGACCGCCAGCCACGGCAGGGACACGTGGTCGGTGTAGAAGACGGCCATCACGGCGATCGCGCCGATGTCGTCGACCACCGCGAGGGTGAGCAGGAACAGGCGCAGCTGGTCCGGGCAGCGGGGCCCGAACAGGGCGAGGACGCCCACGACGAACGCCGTGTCCGTCGACATCGGGATGCCCCAGCCGTTCGCGCCGTCCGAGCGGCCCGCGATCGCCAGGAAGACGAGCGCGGGGACGACGAGGCCGCCGAGCGCCCCCAGTGCAGGGACCGCGGCGGTGCGCCGGTTGCGCAGCTCGCCCGTCGTCAGCTCGCGGTTGATCTCGAGCCCGATGACGCAGAAGAAGACCGCCATGAGGGCCTCGTCGACCCAGGCCTGCAGGTCCATCGTCAGGCCACGCCCGCCGACGGTGACGCCCGCCGGCGTCTCCCACAGCGTCCGGTAGGCGCCCGCCCAGGGCGAGCTCGCCCACACCACGGCGACCACCGCCGCCGCGAGGAGCAGGACGGCGCTGCCGGCCTCGGTGCGCAGGAAGCGCAGCATCTGCGGTGCCACCGGCCGGCGTGCGAGGCGCAGCGGGGGTCCGGGCCTCGGTGGCGGTGCGTCGGTCACGGGTCAACGGTCGCGGCCCGGGGCGCGGAGCGCAACGGCAGCCGTCGGTCCCGGCGGGGGAGCGGGTCGCGTGCGGGCTACCGTGGGCCCGTGAACCGACCCGTGCCCGTCGATCAGCACCGCGCCGACGTCGCTGCGCTCCTGGCCCCGCTCGTCGCGCAGCGGCCCGTGCAGCGCGTGCCCCTCGCCGAGGCGCTCGACCGCGTGCTGGGGGCGGACGTCGTCGCCCCCGTCGCGGTCCCCGCCTTCCGCAACTCCCAGATGGACGGCTTCGCGGTGCGCGCGGCCGACGTGCCCGACGGTGGGGCGCGCCTCGCCGTCGTCGCGGAGGTCCCGGCCGGGTCCGGCGAGCCCGCGCCGCTGGCGCCCGGCACGGCCGCCCGGATCATGACCGGCGCGCCCGTGCCCGCGGGGGCCGACGCCGTCGTCCCCGTCGAGGCGACCACGCTCGGGAGGTTCACGGCGGGCGAGCGCCCGGCGCAGGTCGATGTGCTCGACGCGGTCGCGGCCGGAGCGTTCGTGCGCGAGGCGGCGAGCGACGTCGCCGCCGGGGACGTCGTCCTGCCCGCGGGGACCGAGATGGGACCCGCGCAGGTCGCCGCCGTCGCGGCGTGCGGGCTCGCCCAGGTCGAGGTGGTCGTCCCGCTGCGGGTCGCGGTCGTCTCGACCGGGAGCGAGATCGTCGCGCCGGGCGAGGCGCTCGGGCCAGGGCAGGTCTACGACGCGAACGGCCCGGCGCTCGCCGCGGCCGTGCGCCGCGCCGGCGGGACGGTGGCCCTCGAGGCGCGCTGCGGCGACGACGCGGACGCGCTCGCGGCGGCGCTCGCGGACGCGGCCCTCGTGGCCGACCTCGTGGTGACGTCGGGCGGGGTGAGCCAGGGAGCGTACGAGGTGGTCAAGGACGTGCTCGCGGGCACGTCGACGGTCGAGTTCCGGTCGGTCGCGATGCAGCCGGGCGGCCCGCAGGGGCTCGGCCGGCACCGCGGCACGCCGCTGCTGGCGTTCCCCGGCAACCCGGTCAGCGCGCAGGTCTCGTTCGTGGTGTTCCTCCGGGAGCTGATCGAGGCGGGCGCGGGCCGCGCGGCACGCTCCGGCGAGCGGCACGAGCGCCGCCGGCTGCAGAGCGGCACGACCTCGCCCGCCGGGCGGCGCCAGCTGCTGCGGGGAGCGCTCGGGCCCGGGGGGAGCGTGCGCGTCGTCGGCGGACCGGGCTCGCACCTGGTGGCGTCCATGGCGCGGGCCGACGTGCTGATCGACGTGCCCCCCGGGACGACGGAGCTCGCCGCGGGCGACGAGGTGGAGGTGTGGCCGCTGTGAGCGAGGACCAGGTGAGCGAGGACCAGGTGGGCGAGGACGAGGTGAGCCGGGTGACGCAGGACGTGCTCGACGACGCGGTGGCCCGCGCCGTCGAGCACGCCGTCTCCGCGCCCGAGTGCGGGGCCGTCGTGACCTTCCGCGGGGTGGTGCGCGACGTGGACGACGGCCGCCCGGTGCGCGACCTGGACTATGAGGCGCACCCCGACGCGACCGCGGTGCTGCGCGCGTGCTGCGCGGCGGTCACGGCCGAGACGGGGCTGCGGGTCGCTGCGGTGCACCGCTACGGCGCGCTGACGGTGGGCGACGTGGCGCTCGTGGCGGCGGCGTCCGCGGGCCACCGCCGCGAGGCGTTCGAGGCCTGCTCGCTGCTCGTCGAGCGCATCAAGGCGGAGGTGCCCATCTGGAAGCGCCAGCACTTCACCGACGGTCCGTCGGAGTGGGTCGGGCTCTGACCGGGCGGCCGGCCCGGCAGGTGCCCGGCGTCAGGCGAAGAGCGCCGAGCCGTACTTGAGCAGGATCGCGGCGGCGAGGAGCACGAACCACGTCGCGGTGAGGTAGCCGTAGGCGCCCGACCGGACCACCGTCATCGCCACGGACTGCACCCGCCGGGGCCACGGCACGGTCCCCTCGAGGATGTTCCAGTGCAGCATCGAGAGGAAGACCAGCGTGGTGGCGGCGGTGACCGACAGGCACCACGGGCACAGCGCCCCGATGACGAACATCGACTGGTACAGCAGCCAGTAGGCGAAGATCACGCCCAGCAGGTAGACGCTCTGCGCGGCGACCAGGAACCACCGCGGGAACCGGATCCGGGACAGCCCCAGCACGGCGAGGGTGATGACCACCGGTTCGGAGACCAGGCCCAGGAACGAGTTGGGGAAGCCGAACAGCGCCGACTGCGGCGCGGAGCCCACGGTGCCGCAGGAGACGATCGCGTTGATGTCGCAGGACAGGACCGTGCCGGGGTTCGTGGCCAGCTCGATCGCGTCGACCGAGAGCACGAACGAGGCGACGAGCGAGACGATCGCGCCCACGAGCATCTCGCCGAACAGCCACGCCCGGGAGTGGAAGAACCCGGCGGGCCGGTCGGGACGCGCGGCGGCCGGTCCGAGGTCGAGGTCGTCGAGGTCCTCGCGGGCCGCGGGACGCGCAGCGGTGGTGTCGTCGGTCATGGCCTCGGCAGTCGTGGTCGTCCGGTGGGGTGGGGCGAGCGCCCCGAGCATAGCGTCAGCCCCCGATCGCTCCCATGGAGCGCAGGGTCGGGGCGAAGGTCTCGGGGTCGGGCGCGCCGTCGTCGAACCCGTGGGCCCACGGCTTGGCCCACATGGCGACCTGCCAGGCGGCCGCGAGCGCGTCGTCGTCCGCCCCCGAGCGGAGCAGGGCGCGCAGGTCGGTCTCCTGGTCGCCGAACAGGCAGGCGCGCACCGTCCCCTCGGCCGTGAGCCGGGTGCGGTCGCACGCGCCGCAGAACGAGCGGGTCACGGAGGCGATGACGCCCACCGTCTGGGGGCCGTCGTCGACCAGCCACTCCTCCGCGGGGGAGGCCGGGTCGTCGCGCTGCAGGGGGGCGAGGCGGAAGTCCCGCCCGAGCTCGGCGAGCAGCGTCTCGGCGGTGACCATGTGCTCGCGGGCCCAGCGCTGGTCGGCGTCCAGCGGCATCTGCTCGATGAACCGCAGGTGGCAGCCGTGCGCGACGGCGAACGCGAGCAGGTCGCGCGCGCCGCGCAGCGTCTCGGGCATGAGCACGGCGTTGAGCTTGACGGGGGCGAGCCCCGCGGCGAGCGCGGCCCGGACGCCGCGCAGCACGGCCGGCAGCCGGTCGCGCCGTGTGAGCTCGGCGAAGTGGGCCCGGTCCACGCTGTCGAGAGAGATGTTGACCCGGTCCAGGCCCGCGGCGAGCAGCGCGCCGACCTTCCGGTCGAGGCCGATGGCGTTGGTCGTCATCGAGAGCGACGCGCCGGGGGCCGCGGCACGGCAGGCGGCGACGATCTGGACGATCTCCGGGCGGACCAGGGGCTCGCCGCCGGTGAGGCGGACGTCGGTGACGCCGAACCGCTGTGCGGCGAGGCGCACGAGGCGGCCGATCTCCGCAGGCGTCAGCAGGTCCTCGCGCGCGACGGCGGGCAGGCCCTCCGCCGGCATGCAGTAGGTGCAGCGCAGCGAGCACTTCTCGGTCACCGAGATGCGCAGGTCGCGGGCGACGCGGCCGAACCGGTCGACGAGCGCGTCGGTGTCCGGGCGCCCGGCCGTCGACGGCGCCCGCCCCGGCGCGGGGCGCACGCTGGGGATCCCGAGAACGACGGCCACGGTCGCGATGCTACCCGCGCGGGCGCCGGTCCGGAATGGTCCGGGCGAGCGTCTGGTTGAAGGTTCAACAGCGCATACCCGCGCACGCCCGCAGAGCCAGGAGCACGCATGAGCACCGACCGGATCGCCGACAGCACACGGATGGACGCGGTGACGCTGCACGTGCGCGACCTCGACGCGACGACCAGCTACTACCGCGACGGCATCGGGCTGGACGTGCTGGACGACGCGCCCGCCCTGGGACCGGAGGCGGCCGCCGCGGCTGCCGACCCCCGCGCCGCGACGGTCGCGCTGGGCCGCGGCGGGCGCCCGCTCGTCGTGCTGCGCCACGAGCCGGACCTGCCGCCGGCGCCTGCCGGGCAGGCAGGCCTGTTCCACACGGCGCTGCTGTTCGACGACGCCGCGGGCCTCGCCGGCTCCGTCGCCGGGCTCGCCGGGCTCGCGCCGGGCACCTTCGTCGGCAGCGCCGACCACCTCGTCTCGCAGGCCTTCTACTTCACCGACCCCGAGGGCAACGGCGTCGAGCTCTACGTCGACCGACCGCGGGACACGTGGCGCTGGGACGGCGGCCGCGTCGCGATGGACACCCGGCACCTGGACCCGCGCGCCTTCCTCGACGAGCACCTCGCTCCCGAGCACCTCGCGCCCGAGCCCCGGTCTCCGGGGCGGCGCCCGGCCACCGGCTCGGGTGCCGGCGTCGGGCACGTGCACCTGCAGGTCGGCGACGTGGCGGTCGCCCGCGAGTTCTACGTCGGCGTCCTCGGCTTCGCGGAGACCGCCCGCGTGCCCGGCGCGCTGTTCGTCTCCGCGGGCGGCTACCACCACCACCTCGCGATGAACACCTGGAACAGCCGCGGCGCCGGGCCGCGGGCGGCGAGCCTCGGGCTCGGTCAGGTCTCGATCACCGTGCCGGCGCCCGACGACGTCGCGGCGCTCGCCGACCGGCTCGCCCACGCGGGGCTCACCGGCCGGCACGACGGCGCGAGCCTGCGGTTCGACGACCCGTGGGGCACGCTCGTCGAGGTCCGCGCGGCCGCCTGACCGGCCGGCCGGCCGGCCGGCCGGCCGCTCAGCCGCTCAGCCGCGCTCGACCTCGACCTCGGGCAGCCGCGCGTCCTCGACCGTGAGGCGGTGCACCTCGCCGGCGAGGACGAGCGACGCCGTCGCCTCCTTCGTCGTGCAGGACGGCCCGACCCAGAGCTCGACGTCGCCGGGCTCGACGACGCGCACGAGGTCGCGGTCCGCGAGCGCCAGTCGCGCCGCCGGCACGCGGAAGGTCACCCGCGCCGACCCGCCCGGGGCGAGGGCGACGCGGGAGAACGCCACGAGCTGCGCCGTCGGGCGGGTGACGGACGCGACCGTGTCGCGGGCGTAGAGCTGGACGACGTCGTCGCCTGCCCGGTCGCCGGTGTTGCGGACGGTGACGCTCGCGCGGAAGCCGCCCGACGTCGTCGGGCCGTCCTCGACCACGAGGTCCTCGTGCACGAAGCTCGTGTAGGACAGGCCGTGGCCGAACGGGACGACGGGCAGGTTCTCCAGGTTGGAGACCTCGCCCGGGCCGCCGAGGACCGGGTGCAGGTAGGAGTACGGCTGGGCGCCCGAGGATCGCGGCAGGCTGACCGGCATGCGGCCCGAGGGGTTCACGCGCCCGCTCAGCACGCCCGCCACGGCCCCGGCGCCCTCCTCGCCCGGGAAGAACGCCTGGACGACGGCGGCGCAGCGCCCGACCGCCCAGTCCACCGCGTAGGGGCGCCCGGTGAGCAGCACCAGCACGACCGGGGTCCCGGTCTCCAGCACCGCCTCGACGAGCTCGCGCTGCACGCCCGGCAGCTCCAGGCTGTCGCGGTCGCAGCCCTCGCCGACGGTCCCGCGGCCGAACAGGCCGGCCTGGTCGCCGACGACGACCACGGCGGTCTCGGCGTCCCGCGCGACGGCGACGGCCTCGGCGATGCCCGACCGGTCGTCGTCGTCCACCGCGCAGCCGCGGGCGAACGCGAGCGGCGCGCCCAGCTCGGCGCCGAGGGCCTCGCGGAGCGTGGCGACCTCGATCCCGAGCGGCGTGCCGGGGTGCTGGCCGAGCACGTGGTTGGTGAAGGAGTAGCAGCCGAACATCGCCTGGGCGCGGTCCGCGTTGGGCCCGACGACGGCCACCCGCGCCGGCGGCGTGCGGCCGGGTCCGGAGAGCGGCAGGGTGCCGTCGTTCGTCACGAGCACGACGGACGCCTCGGCGAGCTCGCGCGCGATCGCGCGGTGCGCGGCCGGGTCGAGGTCGACGCCGTCGTCGAGCGGGCCGTCGAACGTCTCGTCCAGGAGGCCCAGCTCGGCCTTCTGGGCCAGGTGCCGCAGGACGGCGCGGTCGACGAGCGCCTCGTCCACCGCGCCCGAGCGCACCCGCTCGACGAGGGGGGCGAGGTAGGCGTTGCCCGTGGGGAGCTCGACGTCGATGCCGGCGGCCAGCGCCTGGCCCGCCGCGTCGCCCAGGTCGGCCGCGACCCCGTGCAGGTGCTGCAGGAAGGCGACCTCGAAGTAGTCGGCGACCACGGTCCCCTCGAAGCCCCACCGCTCGCGCAGCAGGTCCGTGAGGAGCCGGGGGTCCGCCGCGACGGGCAGCCCGTCGATCTCGGCGTAGGACGGCATCACCGAGCGCACGCCGCCGTCGACGACGGCGATCTCGAAGGGGACCAGCAGCGTGTCCAGCAGCTCGCGCGGCCCGGCGTGGACCGGCGCGAGGTTGCGCCCGGCCCGGGAGGCCGAGTACCCGACGAAGTGCTTGAGCGTGGCGACGATGCCGGCCGACTGCAGGCCGCGCACGTACGCCGTCCCGATCGTCCCCACGGCGAGCGGGTCCTCGCTGATGCACTCCTCGACGCGCCCCCAGCGGGCGTCGCGGATCACGTCGAGCACCGGGGCGAGACCCTGGTGCACGCCCAGCGAGCGCATCGTCGTGCCGATCGCCGCGCCCATGCGCTCCACGACCTCCGGCGCCCACGCCGCCCCCCACGCCAGCGGGGTCGGGAAGGTCGTCGCCTTCCACGCCGCCAGGCCCGTGAGGCACTCCTCGTGCGCGAGGGCGGGGATGCCGAGGCGGGTGCGCGTGACGAGCCACCGCTGCATCTCCTGCAGCCACCGGCGCCGCTCGGCCGGCTCCACCGGGCGGGTGCCGTAGGCCCGGGTGATCTGGCCGAGGCCGTGCCGCGCGAAGTCGCGCAGCCCATCGTCGTCCGTGCGGACCTCGCCGGCCATCTCGCCCTGCATGGGGGCCACGCCCTCGCCGCCCTGGTCGACCCAGACCCCGACGATCTGGGCGACCTTCTCCTCGAGGGTCATGCGCCCGAGCAGCTCCGCGGCGCGCTCGCGCGCCCTGGTGCGCTCGGCGGCCGACGGGGTGCCCGGCGGCGTCGGGCGGCGGGACGGCGCCGCGACGTCGTCGGTGGTGACGGTGGTGTTCATGGAGGTCCTGTCCGTGGTCGTGACGGCCGGCCGGCCGCCCCGGGTGTCACTTGCCGAAGCCGGCGGTGAGCCCCGAGAGCAGCTGGCGGCGTCCGATCAGGTAGAGGGCGAGCAGGGGCAGGAGCGACAGCGTCACGGCCGCGGTGATCGCGGGCACGTTCACGCCGTACTGGCTCTGGAACGTCCACAGGCCGAGGGTGAGCACACGCACGCTCTCGGACTGCGTCAGCACCAGCGGGAAGATGAAGCCGTTCCATGCTCCCATCGCCGTGTAGATGCCGACGGTGGTGATGCCGCCCCGGGAGAGCGGCAGCGCGAGGGTCCAGAACGTCCGGGCCGGCGAGGCGCCGTCGACGTTCATCGCCTCGTACAGCTCGCCCGGCACGTCGCGCAGGCTCGCGGTGAGCACGAGGATCGACAGCGGGATGGCGAACGCCGCGGTCGGCAGCACGATCGCGAGCAGCGTGTCGTACATGTGCAGCTGAGTGATCATCAGGTAGATCGGGATGATCGTCGCCTGCGCGGGGATCGCCAGGCCGAGCAGCACCACCGAGAACGTGCGCCGCACGAACCGGCTGCGCGAGCGCACGATGGCGTAGGCGGCCGGGAGCGAGAGCGCGAGCACGATGGCGACCGTCGCCACGGTCACGATCGCCGTGTTGAGGAGCAGCAGCCCGAAGCCCGACTCCAGCACGAGCCGGTAGCTCGCGAAGGAGAGGTCCTTCGGGACCGACATCGGCCCGGACAGCAGGTACTCGCTCGAGGTGCGCAGCGACGTCGTGATCAGGAAGTAGAGCGGGACGGCGACGATGACGAACCACACCATGGCGCCGATCCAGCCCACGGGCGCGGGCGCCTCGCGGCGCTCGCGCCGCAGCCGCTGGCGGGGGCGCCCGTCCCCGGTGCCCGCGGCCCCGCCGGTGCCCGTCCCGCCGCCGGTCCCGGCGCGCCCGGCCCGGGCGCGCGCGTCGGAGCTGGTCGTGGTGCTCACAGTCCCTCCTTCTGGCTGTCCATCCGGTGGAACCCGGTCGCGCGCGTGACGAAGAGCGACAGCGCGGTGCCGAGCACCAGGAGGAGCACGGCGAGCACGCTCGCGTAGCCCATGTCGAACGACTGGAAGCCCTCGATGTACATGTGCAGCGGCAGGACGCGGGTCGCGGTGCCGGGCCCGCCGCCGGTGAGGATCAGGATGATCTCGAAGTACGTCATCGACCCGACGAGCATGAGGACCGACGACGTGATGATCGTGTGCTTGAGCTGCGGCACGGTGATCGCGGTGAACTGACGGAACCGGCCGGCGCCGTCGATCCGGGCCGCCTCGTACAGCGAGCCCGGGACCTGCCGCGTCGCACCCTGGTACAGGAGCACGTGGAAGGGGACGAACTGCCAGGCGACGACGGCCACGACGACCCAGAACACCAGGTCGGGGTCACCGATGAAGTTGCCGTCCGGCACCCCGATCAGCGGGCCGACGACGCTCGCCAGCCCGAAGTTCGGGTCGAGCAGGCCGCCCCAGAGGATCGCGATGGCGGCCGAGGACATGAGGAGCGGGACGAAGAACACGGCCGCGAGGACCGCCCGCCCGCGCCCGTGGTGGGCGAGCCACACGCCCAGGGGCAGGCAGATCGCGGTCTGCAGGAGCCACGAGACGATCGTCAGCCCGATCGTCAGGCGGAGCGAGGGCATGAGCTGCGTGTCGTGCGCGAGCTTCGTCCAGTTGTCCGTCCCGGTGAAGACCGGCGAGCCGATGCCGGACCACTGCGTGAAGGACAGGTAGACGACGATCGCCATGGGCAGCAGGGCGAACAGCCCGAAGAACCCGAGCGCCGGGACGGCCCAGAGTGCTCCGGGCCGTCCCGTGCCGACGGTGGTGCGAGCCATCACTTCGCCATCGCGTCGGCGAACTCCTGCGGCTCCATCTGACCGAGGAAGACCTTCTGCAGGTTGGTGAGCATCGTCTGGGCCGTGGCCGCGTCGAGCGCCTGGTCCCACGACTGCGTGAAGGACGACGAGTCGTTGACGATCTGGTAGGTGAAGGCGTTGAAGTGCGCGAAGTCGCCGGTCTTGACCTTCTCCTCCAGCCCGGTGATGGCCGGGACCTGGCCGATGCTGAGCAGGCCGTCGACGTACTCGTCGCTGGTGAGCGTGTCGAGCAGGTACTGCGTCGCGCCGTCCTTGACCTTCGAGCCGTCGGTGACGGAGTAGAAGTTCGAGGGGTTGCCGACGACGGCGCTCGGGTCGCCCTTGCCGCCGTCCACGGTCGGGAAGGTGCCCCAGACGAGCGAGTCGGACTTGGCGAAGTCGGGGAACGAGGCGTTCAGCGCGGAGACCTCCCACGAGCCCATGAGCTCGAGGCCGGCCTTGCCGCCGGCGATGAGGGCCTGCGTGCCCTGGTCGTCGTAGCCGACGGCCGAGTAGTTGGTGCCGAAGGCTCCGGCGTCGACGAGCTGCTGGATCATCGTCAGGGACTCGATGACGGCGGGGTCGGACCATGCGCCGTCGTCGCCCGCGGCGATGGCGGCGAACTTGTCGGACCCGCCGACGCGGTCGAGCAGGTACTCGAGCCACATGAGCTCGGTCCACGACTGCGAGCCCGCGAGCGCGATCGGGGTGACCCCGGAGGCCTTGAGCGCCTTGACGTCGGCGAGCAGGTCGTCCCAGGTGGCGGGCATGCCGTCGACGCCGGCCTTCTTCAGGACGTCGTCGTTGCCGTACATCATGACGGGCTGCACGCCCTGCATCGGCAGGCCGTAGATCTTGCCGTCGATGGTGCCGACGTCCAGGACCGACGGGATGAGCTTGCTCTTGAAGTCGGCGTCGCCGTCGACCGCGGACGTCAGGTCGGCGACCTGCCCGGCGTCGACGTACTGCTTGAGGTTGCCGCCGCCCCAGTTGTAGAAGATGTCCGGCTGGTTGGGGGAGCCGATGGCGGTCTGCAGCTTCTGCTTGTACGGGTCGTTCGCGTAGTTGCTCACCGTGAAGGTCACGTCGCCGCTCGTGGCGAAGGTCTCGGCCGACTTCTCCTGGACGGGGTTGAGACTGGCGTCGGTGATGACCCAGATGTCGCCGGTGCTGCTGCCGCGGTCGCCGCCGTCCGCGGAGGTGTCGGACGGGCCGGAGGACCCGCAGGCGGTCAGTGCGAGCGCGAGCGCGCCGGCGGTGGCGACGGTCGCGAGCGCGCGGCGCCGGCCGCGAAAGAGTGGGGTGCGCATGTCGTCTCCTCGTCGAGAGAATCCGCGATCTCCTGTGATCGCGAGCCGAAACTTTCCGTCCGGTCTTCGTCTCAGAAACGTACGGGTCGACGGGAAACCGGGTCAACGCATCGAGGCCGAGTGCGATAGGTTGCAGCGAAAGTATCGGGATCGTCGGCGGAAAGGTAGGGCGAACGATGACGTCGCTCGTCAGCTCGGAGACAGGCCGCGACGCGGGACGCGTGACCATCGCCCGCGTCGCGGACCTCGCCGGGGTCTCGGTCCCCACCGTCTCGAAGGTGCTCAACGGTCGCCAGGGAGTCTCCGACGAGACCCGGGAGCGCGTCCAGGCGCTCCTCGACGAGCACGGGTACCGCCGCCGCGGGGCCGAGCGGCGCCAGAGCGTGGGCCTCGTCGACTTCGTCATCCGCGACCTGAACTCGCTGTGGGCCAACGAGCTGGTGCGCGGGGCCGAGCGCGAGGCGGCGCGGGCCGGCGTCGGGCTCGTCGTCACCGCCACGCACGGGCGGCGCTTCGGCAACCAGCACTGGCTGCGCCACATCGTCGCGCGGCGCACCGACGGGATCGTGCTCGTCGTCTCCCAGCTGCAGGAGGACATCGAGGACGAGCTGCACCGGCTGAACACGCCGTTCGTGCTCGTGGACCCCGTGGGCACCACGGACCGGGCCGCGGCGAGCGAGGAGATGCCGACCGTCGCGGCGTCGAACTGGGCGGGCGGGATCTCCGCGACCGAGCACCTGCTCGCGCTCGGGCACCGGCGGATCGGCATCATCACGGGGCCGGAGTCGCTGCAGTGCTCCCAGGACCGCCTCGACGGGTTCCGCACCGCGATGCTGCGGGCCGGGGTCCCGGTGCCGGACCCGCTCGTGCGCTATGGCGACTTCCAGGTCTCCGGGGGGCGGGCGCAGGCCGAGCACCTGCTGTCCCTGCGGACGCCGCCGACCGCCATCTTCGCCGGGTCCGACCAGCAGGCCTACGGGGTCTACGAGGCCGCGCGGGCCCGCGGGCTGCGGGTGCCGGAGGACCTCTCCGTCGTCGGGTTCGACGACGTGGAGCTGTGCGAGTGGGTCTCGCCCCAGCTGACCACCGTGCGCCAGCCGCTCGCGCAGATGGCGCGCGAGGCGACGCGCATCGTGCTGGACCTGCGGCGCAACGACCCGACGTCGGCCCGCAAGATCGAGCTCGCGACGAGCCTCGTGGTGCGGGGGTCGACGGCGCCGCCCCGCGTCTGAGACGGGCGGGCGGCGGCGGGGTGCGGTGGTCTGGCGCGGCCCTGCCTCAGGAGGCGGCCTTGACCACCAGCACCGGCGCGAAGGTGTCCAGCAGGACGCGCTGCGTCGTCGAGCCGAGCAGGAACTTGCTCACGGGCGAGCGCTTGCGCGAGCCGAGGACGACGAGCTCGACCGCGGGGTCGTCCGCCGCGTCGAGGATCGCGTCCGCGGGGTCGGTCGCCGGGTCGCGGTAGGTGACCGGACCCGCCTCGACGTCGCCGTCCGCGGCGACCTCGGCGAGGACGGCGGCCAGGGTCGCGGGGGCCGGCTCCGCGGGGTCCTGCGGGTCGAGGCCGAGCACCGCCAGCGTCGTCCGCCGCCGCCGGGCCTCGTCGACCGCCCGCCGCAGCGCGGCCTCGCCCTGCGGTGAGTCGTTGTACGCCACCAGCACGGTCATCGCACGGTCTCCCTCGTCTCGGTGCTCCGGTCACCTTCTCACACCGGACTTGTCAGACTCTCGCTCCGCTCGGGCCGAGCCGGAGTCTGACAGGTCGGCTAGGGTGCGCACGGGTCGAGCGACGACGCCGGAAAGGGTGGACCGTGTCCGCACAGCAGGACTTCCTCGCCGCGGTGACGCGCTCGCGCATCGTGCCCGTCGTCGTCGCCGGCGGCGCCGACCAGGGGCTGAACGTCGCCTCCGCGCTCCTGCACGGGCGCCTGCCCGTGGCCGAGATGACGCTGCGCGTACCCGGAGCCGTCGCCGCGATCGCGGCCGTCGCCGAGGACTACCCGGAGGTGCTCGTCGGCGCCGGGACGGTGGTGCGGCCCGACCAGGTCGACGAGGTCGTGGAGGCCGGCGCCCGGTTCGTCGTCTCGCCCGGCCTGTCCGAGGCCGTCGTCGCCCGGGCGCGCGAGCGCGGCGTGGCGATCGTGCCGGGCGTCGCGACGCCGTCGGACATCATGCGGGCGATCGAGCTGGGGATCGAGACCGTCAAGCTGTTCCCGGCCGCCACGCTCGGCGGCCCCGCCGCCGTCGAGGCGCTGTCCCAGCCGTTCCCCGGGCTGTCCTTCCTGCCCACGGGCGGGATCGACGCCCGCGACATGGGCGACTACCTCATGCTCGAGCGCGTGGTTGCGGTGGGTGCGGACTGGATGGTCGACCCGGCCCTCGTGCACGGCGAGAACTGGGACGAGATCTCGCGGCGCAGCCGGGACGCGGTCGACGTCGCCGAGCGCGTCATGGCGATGCGGCCCCTCCCGCACCCCGACGGCGACGCGGGCACGGTCGGGTCCGCCGACGACGACTGGTCGTGAGCGGCGACGACACGTCGCCTGCGTCCCGGCCCTCCCCGCTCGACCTGACGCTCGCCGTCGCGCACGCCCGCGCGCTGCGGGCGGCGGGCGAGCCGCGCCGCGCGGCTGCGGTGCTCGACGCCGCGTTCGGGGGAGAGGGCCGCGGGTCGGAGCGGGCCCGGCGCGACGCGCTCGTGCTGCGTGCCCAGCTCGCGCTCGAGCTGCGCGGAGCGGGGCGCGCCTAGACTGCGCGGGGTCGGGACCCGAGAGCGAGGAGAGCACGTGCGTCAGGTGCGCCGCTGGGTCGACCCGTTCGTCGTCGGCATCCTGCTGGCGCTGCTGCTCGGACTCGTCGTGCCGGTGCCGGACGCCGCCCGGGGCGTCGTGGACGGGGCGGCCGACGTCGCGGTCTTCCTGCTGTTCCTCGTCTACGGCGCCCGGCTGTCCACGCGCGAGGTCTGGGCCGGGCTGCGCAACGTGCGCCTCCAGGGCGGGATCCTCGCCGCCACGTGGGTGGTGTTCCCCGTCGTCGGGCTCGTGGTCTCGCTCGCCGTGACACCGCTGATCGGCTCGGCGCTGGCCACCGGGGTCCTGTTCGTGTCGCTGCTGCCGTCGACGGTCCAGTCGTCCGTCGCGTTCACCGCGGTGGCGCGGGGGAACGTCGCCGGGGCGATCTGCGGCGCCACGATCTCGAACCTCCTCGGCATGGTGCTCACGCCGCTGCTCGTGCTGTGGCTGATGTCGGCCTCAGGGTCGGCCGGTGGGTTCGGCGCGGTCGGCGACGTGCTCCTGCACCTGCTGCTGCCGTTCGTCGTCGGGCAGCTGCTCCAGCCGTTCGTCGGGGAGTGGATCCGGGCCCGGCGCTGGATCTCCATGGTCGTGGACCGGGGCTCGATCCTGCTCGTGGTGTTCTCCTCGGTGTCCGCCGCGTCGGCCGAGGGCGCGTGGTCGCAGGTGACGGGCTGGGCGCTCGTCGGGCTGCTGGCCGTGTGCGGGGTGGTGCTCGCGATCATGCTGTGCAGCACGTGGTTCGGGGGCAGGGCGCTGCGGCTGGGGCTCCCGGACCGGGTCGCGCTGCTCATGTGCGGCTCGAAGAAGTCGCTCGCGACGGGGCTGCCGATGGCGGCGGTGCTGTTCCCGGTGGCGGAGGCCGGGACGGTCGCGGTGCCGCTGATCGTCTTCCACCAGCTGCAGCTCGTGGTCTGCGCGGTGCTCGCGCGGCGTCTGGCGCTGCGCACGGAGTGAGCTCCGCGTCGACCGCCCCACCGCCCCGCCCCACCGCCGAGCGCGTCATCGGTCGGCCGGATCGGCCGTTTCGACCGACAGATGACGCGCTCGGCGGTGGTCGAGCGGGCGCCGTCGTCCTACCGTCGTGGCATGGCAGCCTCGAAGAAGGACCGCTGGTCCCAGGACGTGACCGAGGGCAGCGACTCGCTAGACCTCGACGACGGCGTGTTCACGCTCGACGACCCCGCGGAGATCGCGCGGTCGCTGCAGCGCTCCGCGGAATCGAGCGACCGGCGCAAGAGCTCCCCGTACGCCTCGGCGATGTCGATGCTCACGTTCTACATGAACCGCGCGGGCGACCAGCTGCCCGCCGAGCGGCGCGACGTGCTCGACGAGGCGAAGCAGGAGCTGCGCCGCCTCTACGGGCGCGACTGACGCCGTCGGGCACTCTCGCCCGCACCGTCCCTGTCCGCCGAGACGTCGAATTCGGCCCCTCGATTCGAAGAATCAGGGGCCGAATTCGACATCTCGGCGGGTGGGCGGGGCCGTCCCTCACCCCGGCAGGTCCACCGCCGAGCCGACGAGGTAGCGCGAGTACGCGGAGATCGTCAGGAAGGTGGGGTAGTCCTCGGCGAGCGCGACGGCCCGGAACACCTCGGCGGCGTCCTCCACCCGGTTGCCGGGCGGGCGCGGCAGGTCGTCGACGATCTCCTCGAGCAGGGCGAGGACGCGGTCGCGGGTGATCGTCGCGCCGCCCGCGGTGCGCGTGCCCGAGGCGATCCACTGCCACACCTGCGACCGCGAGATCTCGGCCGTGGCCGCGTCCTCCATCAGGTGGTCGATCGCGGCCGCTCCCACGCCGCGCAGCCACGACTCGACGTACCGCACGCCGACGGAGACGTTCGCCCGCAGGCCGGCGGCGGTCACCGTCGCGCCCTCGCGCCGCGCGGAGCCGATGTCCAGGAGCTCGTGCTGCCCCACGTGCACGTCGTCGCGCAGGCGGTGCACCTGGTGCGGCATCCGGCCGAGAACGGCGTCGAACTCCTCGCGGGCGGCCGGGATCAGGTCCGGGTGCGCGACCCAGGTCCCGTCGAAGCCGTCGCCGGCCTCCCGCCGCTTGTCCGCGCGCACCTTCTCGAGCGCCGCCGCGGTGACGTCGGGCCGGCGCCGGTCGGGGACGAACGCGCTCATCCCGCCGATGGCGTGCGCCCCCCGCTTGTGGCACGTCTGCACGAGCAGCTCGGTGTAGGCCCGCATGAACGGGACGGTCATGGTGAGCTGGTCGCGGTCGGGCAGGACGTAGGAGTCCCCGCGGGTGCGGAACGCCTTGATGATCGAGAAGAGGTAGTCCCAGCGGCCGGCGTTGAGGCCGGCGCAGTGCTCGCGCAGCTCGTAGAGGATCTCGTCCATCTCGAACGCCGCGGGCAGCGTCTCGATCAGCACGGTCGCCCGGACCGTGCCCTGGGGGAGCCCGAGGCGCTCCTGGGCGAGCACGAAGATGTCGTTCCACAGCCGCGCCTCGCGGTAGCCCTCGAGCTTGGGCAGGTAGAAGTACGGCCCGCGCCCGCGCGCCACGAGCTCGTGGGCGTTGTGGAACAGGTAGAGGCCGAAGTCGACGAGGCTCGCCGACGCGGCGTTCGCCGTCCCGGCGCGGTCCACGTAGCGCAGGTGCGTCTCGGCGAGGTGCCACCCGCGGGGCCGGAAGACGATCGTCGGCATCTGCGTGAGCACCGGGGTGCGCAGCGCGTACTCCTTGCCGGCCTCGCTCGTGAAGGTCAGCTCCCCGCGGATCGCGTCGTGCAGGGCGAGCTGCCCCCCGACGACGTTGCGCCACGTGGGGGAGGAGGCGTCCTCGGCGTCGGCGAGCCACACCTTCGCGTCCGAGCTCAGCGCGTTGATCGTCATCCTCGGGTCGGTGGGGCCCGTGATCTCCACGCGCCGGTCCTCGAGGCCCGGCGCGGCGTGCGCGACCCGCCAGGTCGGGTCGTCGCGCACCGGGCGGGTGCTGGCGCGGAAGTCGGGGTCGGCGCCGGCGGCGACCTCCTCGCGGCGGCGCTGACGCTCCATCAGCAGGTCGTGGCGGCGCCCGCCGAAGGCCTCGTGGAGCTCGGCGACGAACGCGAGGGCCTCCGGCGTGAGGATCTCCTCGTAGCGGTCGCCGAGGCGGGCGTCGACCCGCATGCGGGGGCCGGGGGCCGTCGTCGGCCGGGGGGCGGTGGCGGTGCGCGGCTGCTCGGTCGTGATGGTCATGATCTGCTCCTCACAGGGTGCGGCTGGGCGAGAACTGGGCGGTCTCCGTCGAGCCGGCGAGCGCGAGGGTGGCGCTCGCCGGGTTCAGGGCGGTGGAGACGCGGTCGAAGTAGCCGGTGCCGACCTCCCGCTGGTGGCGGGTGGCGGTGTACCCGTGCTGCTCGGAGGCGAGCTCCGCCTCCTGCAGCTCGACGTAGGCGGTCATGGCGCTGCGCTTGTACGCGCGGGCCAGCTCGAACATCGAGTGGTTCAGGGCGTGGAAGCCGGCGAGGGTGATGAACTGGAACGTGTAGCCGTAGCTCGCGAGGTCGCGCTGGAACCGCGCGATCGTCTCGTCGTCCAGGTGCTTCTTCCAGTTGAACGACGGCGAGCAGTTGTACGCGAGCTTCTTGTCGGGGAAGCGGGCGTGCACGGCCTCCGCGACCCGGCGGGCGAGCTCGAGGTCGGGCTCGGAGGTCTCGACCCAGATCATGTCCGCGTACTCGGCGTAGGCCAGCGCGCGGGCGACGACGACGTCCTCGCCCGGCGTGGTCCGGTAGAAGCCCTCGGCCGTGCGCTCGCCGGTGAGGAACGGCTGGTCGCGCTCGTCGACGTCCGAGGTGATGAGGTCGGCGGCGAGGGAGTCGGTGCGGGCGATGACGATCGTCGGCACGCCGGCGACGTCGGCCGCGAGGCGGGCCGCGTTGAGCGTGCGGACGTGCTGCGCGGTCGGGACGAGCACCTTGCCGCCCAGGTGGCCGCACTTCTTCTCCGAGGCGAGCTGGTCCTCCCAGTGCACGCCGGCAGCGCCGGCCTCGATCATCTGCTGCATGAGCTCGTAGGCGTTCAGCGGGCCGCCGAACCCGGCCTCGGCGTCGGCCACGACCGGGGCGAGCCAGTCGCGCTCGGCGTCGCCCTCGGCGTGCTCGATCTGCCCGGCGCGCAGCAGCGCGTTGTTGATGCGTCGCACGACGGCCGGCACCGAGTTGGCCGGGTAGAGGGACTGGTCGGGGTAGGTCTGGCCCGAGAGGTTCGCGTCGGCCGCGACCTGCCACCCGGAGAGGTAGATCGCCTCGAGGCCGGCGCGGACCTGCTGCACGGCCTGGTTGCCGGTGAGCGCGCCGAGCGCGGCGGCCCACTGCGGCTCGCCGGTCGCGTCGGGGCCGCGCTGGATCAGCTCCCACAGCTTCTCCGCGCCGCGCCGGGCGAGGGTGCGCTCCTCGCGGACGGCGCCGCGGATCGCGACGACGTCCTCGGCGGTGTAGTCGCGGCGCACGCCGGCCCAGCGCGGGTCGGTGATCCACTCGCGCTCGAGCTCGTCGGCCGTCTGGGTCTGGTCGCCGGGGCGGGTGGGGATGCGCTCGCTGACGGTGGTGCCCGACGACGTGGCGACCGCCGCCGAGACCGCACCCGCGCTGGTGGACCGGCGGGCGGCGGCGTAGTCGTCGCGGCGGCTGATGATTGTCGGGGTGGTCACGGGGTGCCTCCTGTGCTTCGGGTGGTGCGGCGGGTGGTGCGTCGGTCGTCGTGCACAACGACTGTCCTTCGCGGCACGGCGCCGCCACAACTGTGAACCGGGGAGAAGTTTTCGACTTCTTCTCTTGTTCAGAAGGAGTGGCGTATGTCACCCTCGGTCATGGTCATCTCGACGAGATCGCACGGCCGGGCACCCGACAGGACACCCGGCCTCGGCCGGATCCCTCTCGACGACGAGCCGGACGCGCTGGTCATCGGCCGCCGCATCCGCCACCTGCGCACGCGGCGGGGCATGACGCTCGAGGCGCTCGCGACCGCCATCGACCGCGCGCCCTCGCAGGTCTCGACGCTCGAGAACGGCAAGCGCGAGCCCAAGTTCAGCCAGCTCCGCGCGATCGCGATGGCGCTGGGCGCCGACGTCGAGGACCTGCTCGCGCCCGAGCCGCCCACGCGCCGCGACGCACTCGAGATCGAGCTCGAGCGCGCCCAGCGCGGGCCCCTGTTCTCCTCGCTGACCCTCCCGCCGGTGCGGGTGGGCAAGGGGCTGCCCGACGACGCCCTCGAGGCGATCGTCGCGCTGCAGCACGAGATCCAGCGGCTGCACGCCGAGCGGGCCGCCACGCCCGAGGAGGCCCGCCGGGCCAACGCCGCGCTGCGTCGCGTGATGCGCGGGCAGGACAACTACTTCCCCGAGCTGGAGGTCAAGGCGCGCGAGCTGCTCGACGACGTCGGGCACGTGCGCGGGCCGATGTCCCAGCGCGTCGCGGGCGACCTGGCCGCCCACCTGGGCTTCACGCTGCACTACGTGCACGACCTGCCGCACTCGACCCGCTCGGTGATCGACCAGCGTCACCACCGCGTCTACCTGCCGTCCAGCTCGGCCCGGTCCCGCACCGCGCTCCTGCAGGCGCTCGCCAGCCACGTGCTCGGGCACGCCGAGCCGCACGACTACGCCGAGTTCCTCCGCCAGCGCGTCGAGTCGAACTACCTGTCCGCGGCGATGCTGCTGCCCGAGCGGGACGCCGTCGCCCACCTGCGCGAGGCCAAGGAGGCCCGCGCGATCTCGATCGAGGACCTGCGCGACGCGTTCGCCGTGACGTACGAGACGGCCGCGCACCGGTTCACGAACCTCGCCACGCGCCACCTGGCCATCCCGGTGCACTTCATGAAGGTCCACGAGTCGGGCGCGGTGCACAAGGCGTACGAGAACGACGGCGTGCGGTTTCCCCAGGACGCGCTGGGC
This sequence comes from Cellulomonas sp. PhB143, assembly GCF_003752595.1. Lineage (GTDB taxonomy): Bacteria > Actinomycetota > Actinomycetes > Actinomycetales > Cellulomonadaceae > Paraoerskovia. Next base: position 65,438 of record NZ_RKIJ01000010.1, read on the forward strand.
GCCATCGAGGGCCAGCACGTGTGCCGCTCCTGGACCGCCCGCACCGTCTTCGGCGTCGAGGACCGGCTCAGCCCGTACTACCAGTACACGGACACGCCGTCGGGCACGTACTGGTGCACCTCGCGGGTGGAGGGCTCGGCCGACGGGGAGTTCTCGGTCAGCGTGGGGGTGCCGTTCGCGCACACGCGCTGGTTCCGGGGGAGGGAGACGGCCGAGCGGGCGACGTCGCGCTGCCCGGACGAGACGTGCTGCCGGCGCCCGCCGGGGCCGCTCGAGGACCGCTGGTCCGAGCACTCCTGGCCGAGCGCCCGGCCGCACGCGAGCATGCTCGCCGCGATGCCGGCCGGGGCGTTCCCCGGGGTCGACCAGACCGAGGTGTACCGGTTCCTCGAGAGCCATGCCCCGTCGTCGGGCGGGAGCGGCGCCCCGGGCGGGCGCGCCTAGCGGTCGAGGTCCTCGGGCGTCCCGATGAAGTCGTGCACGTCGTCGGGACGCCCGTCGCGGTTCATGTCGGCGCTGCGGGCGCGCCGGGAGTCCCAGCGCAGGGAGATCCCGGCGAGCACCGCGGCGACGAGCGAGGCGACGAGGATCGCGATCTTCGCGGCGCCCGTGTGCTCGCCGTCCTCGGGGAACGACAGCTCCGCGATCAGCAGCGAGACGGTGAACCCGATCCCGGCGAGGAGCCCGACGGGCAGCAGGTCCCGCACGCCGAGCCCGTCGGCGAGCCGCAGCGGCGTCACGCGGGTCAGCAGGGCCGTCGTCCCGAGGACGCCGAGGAGCTTGCCCACCACGAGGGCGACCACGATGGCGACCGCGACCGGCTGGCTGATCAGCTCGAGGAAGCCGCCCTCGTCGACGACCGAGATGCCTGCGGCGAAGAACGCGAAGATCGGCAGGGCGATGCCCGCGGAGACCGGGCGGACGTCGTGCTCGAGCCGTTGCGTGCGCGAGCGGCGCTCCCCGTGCATCGCCACCGCCGGGACCATGAACCCGAGGAGGACGCCGGCGATGGTCGCGTGCACGCCGGAGGAGTGCATGAGCACCCACGCGAGGACCGCCAGCGGCCCGAGGACGTACCACCGCATCCGGCGCCGTCGTGCGCACCAGGCGAACACGCCGACCGTGACGAGGGAGAGCGCGAGCGGCAGCGGGTGCACCTCGTCGGTGTAGAAGATCGCGATGACGACGATCGCCAGGAGGTCGTCCACCACCGCGAGCGTGAGCAGGAAGGTGCGGATCGCCGACGGCAGCCCCTTGCCGAACACGGCCAGGACGGCGAGCGCGAACGCGATGTCGGTCGCGGTCGGGATCGCCCAGCCGCCCGACGCCCCGGGGTCGCCGAGGACGTGGACCATGACCACGTAGATGAGCGCGGGCATCGCCATGCCGCCCACCGCGGCGAGCATGGGCACGCCCGCCTCGCGCGGGTTGCGCAGCGAGCCGGCGACGAACTCCTGCTTGAGCTCGACGCCGACGACGAAGAAGAAGATGGCGAGCAGGCCGTCGGCCGCCCAGGTGGCGAGGTCCAGGTCGAGGTGCACGTGCCACGGTCCGAGGTCCGCGGGCCCGACCACGGTGTGCGCGAGCGTGAAGTAGGCGTCGCGCCACGGGGAGTTCGCCCAGGCGAGCGCCAGCAGCGCGGCGCCGATCAGCAGCGCGCCGCTCGTGGTCTCGCGCGTGACCCAGCCGCGCGTGCGGTTGCCCGCGCGCTGCACGCGCGGGCCCACGCCGTCCCCGGGGGGCAGCGGCCGGCCGTCGTGCGTCGTCGGGACGTCGGTCGGCGGATCGGTGTCGTGCGCTGCGCTCACTGCTCTCCCCAGGTCGGTCCGACCATCGTAGGGGGCGGGCCTCAGCCGCCCCCGGTCAGCTCCACGAGCCGCGCGACGGTGTTCCAGTTCCGTCCCGTGCCCCACGTGCCGAGGACGCGCGCGAGCCGGGCCGCCGTCAGCCCGGAGGTGCCGATGCCGTCGGGGAACCAGGCGTAGGTGTGCGCCCCCGCGGTGACGAGCTCCTCGTGCACGACGCCGGTCGTGCCGGTGAGGTCCACGGGCCCGGCCGCGTGCGTGGTCAGCACGGGATGGAAGAGCACGACGAGGTGGGACGGGTCGTCGCGCGCGGCCTCCGCGAAGGGGTTCGCGCCGACGAGCCCCGCGAGCTGCGCGTGCGTGCGCGCGGTCGTCTGGACCTCGCGTCCCACCAGGTCCGTGAGCGCCTGCGCGACGAGCCGGGCGACGTCGTCCGCGTCGCGGGCACCGGACGTGCCCGGGGCGACGACGAGGTTCCCGGTCGCGAGGTGGGTGACCGGGTCGCCCAGGCCGAGGGCGGACGCGGTCTCGCGCAGCTGTGCGGAGCTCACCTTGACGCCGCCGACGTTGACCGCGCGCAGCAGCACCGCGACCCGGCTCATGCGTGCACCGCCGCGCGCCGGCCCGCCCAGGGCATGGCCGACTCCAGCTGGGCCGCCAGCGAGAGCAGCCGGGCGTCCGCGCCGAGCGTCCCGGTGAGCATCACCCCGACCGGCAGGGCACCGCCGCCCGGGCCGTCGTCGGCCCAGCCCAGCGGCAGGCTGACCGACGGCCGCCCGGTGAGGTTCGCGACGCTCGTCCAGGGCGTGTAGGCCATCTGCGCGCGGAAGTCCGCGCCCGGGTCGGTGTCGTCGCGCAGCGAACCGACCGGGGCGGGGAGGCGGGCGAGCGTGGGGGACAGGACCACGTCGAGCCCGGCCCACGCCGCCGCGACCTCCCGGGTGATCTGCTGGACCGCGGTCAGCGCCCCGAGCACCTCGACGCCCGAGGTCGAGCGCCCCTTCTCGCGCAGCCAGCGGGTGAGCGGGACGAGGAGCTCCTCGGCCTCCGCCGGGACGGGCGCGGCGAGCGCGCCGGCGGCCCACAGCGACTCGAACGCGTCCCAGCGCTCGGCCGGGAACGGGACGGGGGCGTCGACGACGTCGTGGCCCAGGTCGGCGAGCGCCGCCGCGGTCGCCTCGGCCGCCGCGGTGCACGCCGGGTCGACCGGGGCGTCGGCGACGATCACCGGGTCGGTGAGCAGCCCGACCCGCAGCCGACCGGGCGGCGCCTCGCAGGCACCGAGGAACGTCGCGCCGCGCGACAGGTCGCCCGGCGCGGGCAGCGTGAACGTGTCCCCGGGCCAGGGCCGGGCGAGGACGTCGAGGAGGGCCGCGGTGTCGCGGACCGTGCGGGTCAGGGTCCCGTGCACGGCGAGCCCCGGGCCGTCGGTCCCGTACGGCCCGGCCGAGACGCGCCCGCGCGACGGCTTGAGCCCGACGAGCCCGCAGGCGCTCGCGGGGATGCGCAGGGAGCCTCCGCCGTCGCTGCCGTGGGCGGCGGGGACGATGCCGGCCGCGACGGCCGCCGCGGCGCCGCCGCTCGACCCGCCGGCCGAGCGCGCGAGGTCCCACGGCGTGCGCGCGGGCGGCCCGGTGTCCGGCTCGGTGTAGGGCGGCAGGCCGAGCTCGGGCGTCGCGGTCTTGCCCACCATGAGCGTGCCGGCGGCCCGCAGGAGCTGGACGACGCCGTCGTCCACCGGCGGGACGAACCCCGCCAGGGCGGCCGAGCCGGCGGACATCGGGACGCCGGCGACCATGGTCAGGTCCTTGATGGGGAGCGGGACGCCGAGGAACGGCGGGAGCGCGTCGACCTCCCCGTCGCGGCGCGCGCGGACGAGGGCGGCCTCCGCCTCGAGCGCCTGTGCCCGCGCGAGGCGCTCGGCCGCGGCCTGGGCGGCCTCGACGAACGCGCCCACCCGCGGGCCGACGGCACTCATCGCCTCCAGCGTCGCGTCCAGGACCTCGACCGGGCCCAGCTCGCCGGCGCGGACGGCGGCGGCGAGCTCGAGCGCGGACATCTCGGCGAGCGCGGACGGTGGGGACGGGCGCAGGCTGGTCATGCCGCTGAGCCTAGGGCGCGGGTGTGACGGACGGCACCGCCCGCGGCGTCGGCGCGGGTGGACCGGGTTCGCGTGCGCGGATATATTTCAGCCGGAATAGTCGAGCGGGAACAATCGGAGGAGGGTCATGGGGACCGAGCTGCTCACGCCCGTGGCGACCCTCGTGCTCAGCGTCCTCAGCGAGGGCCCGAACCACCCGTACGAGATCCTCGCGACGCTGCGCAAGCGCGGCGACGACCGGCTCGTGCGGCTCAACGCCGGCGCCGTCTACCACGCCGTCGAGAAGCTCGGGTCGGGCGGGTACGTCCGGGTCGTGGGGGTCGAGCAGGAGGGCAACCGCCCGGCCCGCACGACGTACGCCGTCACGCCCGCGGGCGCCGAGGCGCTCGTGCGCCGCGTCGGGGAGCTCGTCGCCGACCCGACGCCGGAGTACCCGCGCTTCCCGGTCGGCCTGTCGATGCTCGACGAGCTCGACGCCGACGAGGCCGCGCGGCTGCTGCACGACCGGCGCGAGGCGACCGCCGAGCGCGCGCGGGGCCTGCGTGCCCGCGTGCAGGACGCGCTGGGGCGCGAGGTCCCGCGCCGCTACCTGCTCGACGCCCTGCTCGACATCGAGATCGCCGACGCCCAGGTGCGTTGGCTCGACACGACCGTGGCCGAGCTCCGCTCGGGCGCGCTGGACTGGCACGACGAGCGCCGGTGCCCCCACCGAACCACCCAGGAGACCTCATGACCACCACCGCACCGGGCGGCGGGCGCGCCGTCACGCCGCTCGTCGACCTGCACGGCCGCAGCGCCTGGAGCGTCCTGCCGCCGCTGATCCTCGGCTTCTTCATGATCATGGTCGACACGACCATCGTGAACATCGCGATCCCGTCGCTGACGACCGCCTTCGGCGCGTCGCTCGTCGCCGTCGGCTGGGTCAACAGCGCCTACCTGCTCTCCTACGCCGCCCTCATGCTGTTCGCCGGGCGTCTCGGGGACCGGTACGGGCCGAAGGCGGTGTTCGTGGCCGGCCTGGTCGTGTTCACCGTCTTCTCGTTCCTGTGCGGCTACTCCGGCGAGATCGGCTCGAGCCCCGAGATCGGCTGGCTCATCGGCTTCCGTGCCCTGCAGGGCGTGGGCGCGGCGCTGATGACGCCGCAGACCATGTCGATGATCACCCGCGTCTTCCCGGCCAAGCAGCGCGGCGCGGCCCTCGGCCTGTGGGGCGCGACCGCGGGCGTGGCGACGATCGCCGGGCCGCTGCTCGGCGGCGTGTTCGTCGAGACGTGGGGCTGGGAGTGGATCTTCTACGTCAACATCCCGGTCGGCGTCGTGGCCCTGTGGATGTCGGCGACGCGGCTGCCGACCCTGCGCTCGAGCCACGCCGTGCGCCTCGACCTCGTCGGTGTCGTGCTCTCGGTGCTCGGGCTCGGCGCGCTGATCTTCGGCATCCAGGAGGGCGAGACCTACGACTGGGGCCACATCTGGGGCCCGTTCTCCGTGTGGGGCGTGATCGGTGCCGGGCTCGTGCTGCTCGTGGCGTTCGTGCTGTGGCAGCGGCACCTGCGCGCCGACGCGCTCCTGCCGCTGCGGCTGTTCCGGTCGCGCAACTTCTCGCTCGCCAACGTCGACGGCATGGCGGTGACGTTCGCGATGATCGGGATCTTCTTCCCGCTGACGATCTTCCTCCAGTCGATCCTCGGGCTCTCGCCCATCGAGGCGGCGCTCGTCAACCTGCCCGGTTCGCTGGTCTCGGGCGTCGTCGCGCCGTTCGCCGGCCGGCTCTCCGACCGGCTGCCCGCCAAGTGGGTCGTGGCGTTCGGGTTCGCCGCGATCGCCGGTTCCGTGCTGTGGCTCAGCGCCGTGATCGCGCCGGACGTCTCGGTGTGGGCGTTCATCCCCGTGATGTCCCTCTTCGGCCTCGGGACCGGATGCGTGTTCTCACCCCTGTCCAACCTCGCGACCTCCGGCCTGGACCACCGCACGGCCGGCGCCGGCGCGGGGGCGTTCAACACGTTCCGCCAGGTCGGTGGCGTGATCGGCTCGGCCGCCGTCGTGGCCGCACTGACGTCGCGGCTGGCCGTCGAGCTGCCGGCCGCCGCGCAGGACGCCGCCGCGTCGTTGCCCGCCCAGTACCGCGGCGCGTTCGTCGACGGGTTCGCGACGGTCGGCGGGGACGCCGCGACCATGGGTGCCGGGTCGCTGAAGCTTCCGCCCGGGGTCCCGGCCGACGTCGCCGCCCAGGTCCAGGACGCCGCCACCACGGCGTTCCACCAGGGCTTCGCGGACGCTGCGGCCCAGACGCTGCTCGTCGTCGCGGCGGCCCTGGTCGTCGGGGTCGTGTGCGCGGTCCTCATGCGCTCCGAGCAGCACACGGAGGAGCTCGGCGGCGGCTCGCCCGCCCCGGCCGCCGCGCCGTCGACCGAGTCCGTCGGTTAACACTGGGTGACATCTTCGCGCCGCGCCGGTCCGGGGGTGGTGGGTCGAATCACACGGGCGTAGTTTTCGTGTGACGGGCGACACGCGTCGTCCTCCGGGAGGCAGGCCCATGGAGTACCAGCTCCGCGCGGGAGGGCCGGTCCCGGCCCGCTCGTCCGGGTCGGCCGACCGCCCCACCGAGCGATAGCGGCGCGACGCGCCGGAGGGAGCCTGCCGTGGGCCACACCGATGTCACCACCGCCACGCCCGGGTCGAGCGGACCGTTCGAGCCGGGGACACCGTCGTCCGGCACCCGGGCGGGTATCGAGGACCCGGGGGCCGGCACGAGCCCCGTGGCCTCCCTCGCCGGGTCGCCGCCGGACGGGCGGCGCACCTTCGTCGTCGACACGTCCGTCCTCCTGTCGGACCCGCGCTCGATCCACCGGTTCGCGGAGCACGACGTCGTCCTGCCCGTCGTCGTGATCACCGAGCTCGAGGCCAAGCGGCACCACGCCGAGCTCGGGTACTTCGCCCGGTCGGCGCTGCGGATGCTCGACGACCTGCGCATCGAGCACGGCTCCCTGCACGCGGCGGTCCCCGCCGGGCCTGCGGGGGGCACGATCCGCGTCGAGCTCAACCACACCGACCCGACCGTGCTGCCGGCCGGCTTCCGCCTCGGCGACAACGACACGCGCATCCTCGCCGTGGCGGCGAACCTCGCTGCCGAGGGTGCCGACGTCACGGTGGTCTCCAAGGACCTGCCGATGCGGGTCAAGGCGTCCGCCGTCGGGCTGCAGGCCGAGGAGTACCGGGCCGAGCTCGCCGTCGACTCCGGCTGGACCGGGATGAGCGAGATCGACGTCGCGGACGAGCAGATGTCGCAGCTGTGGGAGCACGAGTCGATCGAGCTGGCCTCCCTGGACCCGGCCGTGGTCGAGGGCGCCGGGCCGATGCGCTGCCACACCGGGCTCGTGATCCACTCGCCGCGCGGCTCGGCCCTCGGGCGGGTGACCGCGGACAAGCACGTGCAGCTCGTGCGCGGCGACCAGGACGTGTTCGGCCTGCACGGGCGCTCGGCGGAGCAGCGCATCGCCATCGACCTCCTGCTCGACGAGTCGATCGGCATCGTCTCGCTCGGCGGGCGGGCCGGCACCGGCAAGTCGGCGCTCGCGCTGTGCGCGGGTCTCGAGGCGGTCCTCGAGCGGCAGCAGCACCGCAAGATCGTCGTGTTCCGCCCGCTGTACGCCGTGGGCGGCCAGGAGCTCGGCTACCTGCCCGGGTCGGAGAACGAGAAGATGGGCCCGTGGGCGCAGGCGGTGTTCGACACGCTGGGTGCCCTCGTCTCGACCGAGGTCGTCGAGGAGATCATCGACCGCGGCCTGCTGGAGGTCCTGCCCCTGACGCACATCCGCGGGCGCTCGCTGCACGACTCGTTCGTGATCGTCGACGAGGCGCAGTCGCTCGAGCGCAACGTCCTCCTGACGGTGCTCTCCCGGATCGGCCAGTCGTCGCGGGTCGTGCTCACGCACGACGTCGCCCAGCGCGACAACCTCCGCGTGGGCCGGCACGACGGCGTCGCGGCCGTCACCGAGGCGCTCAAGGGCCACCCGCTGTTCGCCCACGTCACGCTCACCCGCTCGGAGCGCTCACCCGTGGCCGCGCTCGTGACGGAGATGCTGGAGTCGCTCGAGGTCTGAGCCCGCGTCCGCCGAGACATCGAGCTCGGCCCCTGATCCGACCGGACCAGGGGCCGAGCTCGACGGCTCGGCGGGGTCCTCAGGAGCGACCGTGCCCCGTCCCGGAGGCGGCGAGCACCGCGTTCTCGAGGATCTGCACGAGGTTGTAGAGCACCAGCGAGACCGCCGTGACGGCGACGACGCAGGACCACAGGAACGTGAACTGCACCTGGGTGATGGCGGCCCCGATCGCCGCGCCGACCCCGTCCCCCGTCGCGAGCCACTCGGCCAGCAGCGCGCCCGTGATCGCGCCCGGCACGGAGATCCGCACGGCCGCGAAGAAGGACGGGGCCGACGCCGGCAGGGCGACCTTGCGCAGCACGGTCCACCGGCTGCCGCCGTAGACGGCGACGACGTCGGCCATCTGCGGCGACGCGGACTCCAGGCCGGCGGTGATCGTCACGAGGGCGGGGAAGAGGACGACGACGCCGCCCATCACGGCGACCGTCGTCACGTCCCGGCCGAAGACCAGGATGATCACCGGGGCCATCGCGATCAGCGGCACCGAGCGCAGGAGCATCGCCACCGGCATCAGGGCGCTCTCCACGCCCTTCGAGAGCCGGAACACGACCGCTCCGACGAGCGCGACCACCAGGCCCGAGACGAACCCGACGAACGCGTGCCCGAGCGTCACCCCGAGCGGCGCGGCGACCGAGGCGCGGTTCGCGGCGGCGTCCGGGTCGCTGACGAGCCACCGCCACACGTCGACCGGTCCCTTGGCCACGTAGGCGTTGAGGTCGAACACGGCGATCGTGCCCCACCACAGCACCAGCACGACGGCGAGGGTGATCGCGAAGGTGACCAGCCCGCGGCCCACGGCCGCCAGCACGCCGCCGACGGCCTCGCGGCGCACGGCCCGGCGCTGGAGGGCGACGTCCGCCGTCGTCGTCCTGGGCCCCGCGCCGTGGGAGAGGACCCGGGGCGCGTCGCCCACCGGGGCGCTCATGCGGGCACCCCGCGCGACCAGGGCGTCACGGCCCGGCGCACCAGACCGAAGAACCCGTACCCGAGCAGCGCGACCGCACCCGAGGCGAGGGCGAGACCCCACACCCGCGCGGCGATCAGCGACTGCTGGGCGTTGACCATGGCGGGCCCGAGCCCGACGTCCACCTTGCCGACGTACTCCCCGAGGATGGCGCCGAGGAAGGCGGCGGGGACGGCGATCTGCAGCGCGGAGACGATGTTCGGCAGGGCCGCGACGAGCCGTACCTTGCGCAGCTGGGCGAACCGTCCGCCGCCGTAGACGGCCACGAGGTCGAGGGCCGCACGGTCGGCGGCCTTGAGCCCGAGCAGGCAGCCCACCACCGAGGTGAAGAAGCAGCTCAGGGCGGCGAGGAAGATCGCGGTCCCCGACGGCTGCCCGGGCTCCGGAGCACCGATGACGATGAGCACCAGCGGGCCGATCGCGACGATCGGGACGCAGTAGGTGATGATCGCCAGCTGCGTCACGGCCCCCTCGAGCCGGGGGACGACGAGCACCAGCGCGGACAGGACGATCGCCAGGAGGTTGCCCCAGACGAAGCCCTGCCCGGCCTCGGCGAGCGTGACGGCGAAGTTCTTCGCGTACAGGGCCCAGCCGTCGTCGGCCCACTGCTGGGCGACCTGCAGGGGCGTGGGGATCGCCTGGGCGGCGCCGGGACCGACGTCGGAGAAGACGGTGAGCGCCGCGACCCACCACAGCGCGACCAGAGCGAGGGCCCCGAGCGTGCCGACGGCCCACGAGGGCAGACGCGCCGCGCGGCTCATGCCTCGACCCCGGTGCCGTCGCCGTCGCCGAACAGGAGCTCCGAGGCCTCGTCGACGTACGCGTGGAACTCCGGCGTGCGCTGCATCTCGGGCGTCCGCGGGCGCGGGAGGTCGATCTCCATGACCTTCTTCACGCGGCCCGGCCGGGCGCTCATCACGGCGACCTGGTCCGAGAGGAAGATCGCCTCGGTGATGCCGTGCGTGACCATGAGCGTCGTCGCGGGCCGCTCGGTCCAGATCCGCAGGAGCTCGAGGTTGAGCCGCTGGCGCGTCATGTCGTCGAGCGCCCCGAACGGCTCGTCGAGCAGCAGGACCGACGGCCGCAGGATCAGCGACCGCGCGATCGACACGCGCTGGCGCATGCCGCCCGAGAGCTGGGCCGGCTTGGCCTTCTCGAAGCCCTCGAGGCCGACGAGCTCGATCATCTCGCGCACGTAGGCGTCGTCCACGGGCATGCCCGCGACCTCGTACGGCAGGCGCACGTTGGACGCGACGCTCCGCCAGGGCAGCAGGGCGGAGTCCTGGAACGCGATGCCGAGCTCGTGGGTGCGGCGCAGATCGGCCGGCGTGCGCCCGTCGACCCGCACCGAGCCGGTGGTCGGGGTCTCGAGCCCGGCGAGGATGCGCAGGATCGTCGACTTGCCGCAGCCCGACGGGCCGAGCAGCGACAGGAAGCTGCCCCGGTCGGTGTGCAGGTCGGTGTCCTGCAGCGCGGTGACGCTGGAGGACCCGAGGCGGAAGGTCTTGCTCAGGGACTGGATCTGGACGCCGGTGCCCAGGTCGGGCGCGTGCGCGCCCTGGGCACCGGCGAGCGGCGTGGCGGTCACGGTCAGCCCTCGTAGTCCTTGAGCCCGGGGTTCTCCTGGTAGACCTCGTCGAGCAGCGACATGTCGAAGATGTCGTCCGCGGTGACGTCGAGACCCGCGCCCGCGAGGCTCTTGACCGTCTGCTCCTGGAGCGTCTCGGAGGCGGTGAACAGACCGTTCTCGGCCGTCTCGTCCGAGACGACGAGCTTGGTGTTCTGCTCGGTGGCGCCGGCGACCTCGGTGTCCTTGTCGAGGCCGAGGTCCTTGCCGTAGTCGTCCATCGCCAGCTGGACGCCACCGTCGGGGTCGGCGAGAGCATCCGTCCAGCCCTGCACCTCCGCCTTGAGCAGCGCCTTGACCTTGTCGCGGTCGTTCTTGATGCTGTCGTCCGTGACGGTGACCGTCTCGGCGACGAACGGGAGACCGTTGTCGGCGAACGGGAGGTTGACCGTGTCGAAGCCCTGGGCCGCGACGGTCAGCGACTCGTTGGTCAGGTAGGCGACGAACCCGTCCACCTCGCCGTTCGTCAGGACCGACGGGTCGTACTGGACGGGGACGACCGTGACGTCGTCCTCGGTGAGGCCGTTGGCGGCGAGGAGGGCCTTGAACAGCGACACGTTGCTGTCCTGGACGCCGATCTTCTTGCCCTTGAGGTCGGCGGGCGTGGCGATGTCCCCGCCGTCCTTGAGGGAGAGGATGGTGAAAGGGTTCTTCTGGAACGTCGCGCCGACGATCTTCACGGGCGCCTGCTCGTTGGCCACGGCGGTGCCGACGGAGATGGCGTCGCTCAGGGCCGCGAAGCTCTGCCCGGAGACGAGCTCGGCTACCCCGGTGCTCGGTCCGGCGACGAGGTTCACGTCGCCGAACCCGGCGTCCGCGTAGTACCCCTTGCTGTCGGCGAAGTACTCGCCGATGAACTCCGCGTTCTTGATCCAGGAGAGCTGGAGCGAGATGTCTCCGTAGTCGGCCGCCCCGGCGCTGCTGGTCGAGGAGCCGGCGTCGGAGCCGCTCGAGCACGCGGCGAGGGACACGGTCGCGGTGACCGCCACGGCGGCGGCCACGGTGCGCCGCGCCCAGCGGGGGCGGCGGGAGAAGATGGGCATCGGGGTCTCGCTCTCGATCGGCGTGAGTTCCGGCGCGGTGCCGGGATGCTGAGGACAGTAGGGAGCCGAGATTTCCGGGGTCCGGGCATCGCGTTTCGGCGCGGTTACCAGGTGGCCCCCCGTGTGACGAACGATCGACGGTGAGGGAGCGACAGGTGGCGGACGTCGGCGGGGTCGTCGGGATCGTCCTTGCGGCGGGCGCCGGGCGCCGGTACGGCATGCCCAAGGCGCTGGTGCGGGGGGACGACGGCGTCCCCTGGGTCCGGCGGGCCTGCGCGGCGCTGCGGGACGGTGGGGCGGACGACGTCGTCGTCGCTCTCGGCGCACGGGCGGACGAGGCCGCGCGGCTCGTCCCGGAGGGGGTCGGCGTGGCGCGGGTGACGGGGTGGGCGCAGGGCGTGGGTGCGTCGCTCGGCGCAGCGCTGCGGGCGGTGGAGGAGGCGGGCGCGGTGGGCGGGGCCGGGGCGCCGCGGTGGTCGGCGGCGGTCGTGACGCTCGTGGACCTCCCCGAGCTTTCGCCGGCCGCCGTGCGGCGGGTCGTGGCGGCTGCGGCGGACCCGCCGACGGCGCTGTGCCAGGCCGGCTACGGCGGCGCGCCGGGCCATCCGGTGCTGATCGGGCGCGCGCACTGGGGCGCGCTGCGTGCCTCCCTCGCCGGCGACGTCGGCGCCCGGGTCTACCTCGAGGCGCACGGGGCGCGGCGCGTCGACTGCACGGACCTGGGCGGCGGCGACGACGTCGACGTCCCGCAGTACCGGTCCTAGCGCAGACCACCGCCGAGCGCGTCATCGGTGGGTCGATCCGGCCCGGTGGGCCGACCGATGACGCGCTCGGCGGCGGCGGGAGGGTCAGCCCTGGGGCGGGCGCGTCATCGACAGCACGTCGAGGGCCGCGTCGAGCTGGGCCTCGGTCACCTCGCCGCGCTCGACGTACCCGAGGTCGACGACCGCCTCGCGCACCGTGATGCCCTCCTTGACGGAGTGCTTGGCGACCTTCGCCGCCGCCTCGTACCCGATCACCCGGTTGAGTGGGGTGACGATCGAGGGCGACGACTCGGCGAGCGCCCGCGCCCGCTCGACGTTGGCGGTGATCCCGTCGATCGTCTTGTCCGCGAGCACCCGCGCGGCGTTCGAGAGCAGGCGCAGGGACTCGAGCGTGCCCAGGGCCATCACCGGGATCTGCACGTTGAGCTCGAACGCGCCGCTGGCGCCCGACCACGCGACGGTGGCGTCGTTGCCGATCACGCGCGCGCAGACCATGAGGACGGCCTCCGGGATGACGGGGTTGACCTTGCCGGGCATGATCGAGGACCCGGGCTGCAGGTCCGGCAGCGCGATCTCGCCGAGGCCCGTGTTGGGTCCCGAGCCCATCCAGCGCAGGTCGTTGCAGATCTTGGTCAGTGACACCGCGATGGTGCGCAGCGCGCCCGAGAGCTCGACGAGGCCGTCGCGCGAGCTCTGCGCCTCGAAGTGGTTGCGGGCCTCGGTCAGGGGCAGGCCGGTGTCCTCGACGAGCAGCTCGATGACACGCTGCGGAAAACCGGCGGGCGTGTTGATGCCGGTGCCGACCGCCGTCCCGCCCTGGGGGACCTCCGCCACGCGGGGCAGGACGGCCTGCAGGCGCTCGACGCCGTAACGGACCGCCGCGGCGTACCCGCCGAACTCCTGGCCGAGGGTGACCGGCGTCGCGTCCATGAGGTGGGTGCGGCCGGACTTGACGACCTGCGCGTACTCGGTCGCCTTCGCCTCGAGCGAGGTGGCGAGGTACTCGAGCGCCGGGACCAGGTCGTTGACGACGCCGGACGTCGCGGCGACGTGCACCGACGTCGGGAACACGTCGTTCGAGGACTGCGAGGCGTTGACGTGGTCGTTCGGGTGCACGTCCTGGCCGAGGGCCCGGGTCGCGAGCGTCGCGAGCACCTCGTTGGTGTTCATGTTCGACGACGTCCCGGAGCCGGTCTGGAACACGTCGACCGGGAAGTGCGCGTCGTGGGCCCCGGAGGCGACCTCGTCGGCCGCGGCGACGATCGCGTCGGCGACGGCCTGGTCGAGCACGCCGAGCTCGGCGTTCGTGCGGGCGGCGGCCTTCTTGACCCGCGCGAGCGCCTCGATGTGCGACCGCTCGAGCGGGGTGCCGGAGATGGGGAAGTTCTCGACGGCGCGCTGCGTCTGGGCACGGTAGAGCGCGTGCGCCGGGACGCGCACCTCGCCCATCGTGTCGTGCTCGATGCGGAAGGCGCCGTCCGCGCTGACCTCGGTGTCGGTGGAGGAGTTCATGCTCCTATCGTGCCGCACGGGCGCGGGTGCCCGGGACCCGCGCCGGGTCAGACGACGGGGTCCTCGCCGACGTCCCCGGCGACCTCCACGAGGGTCATACGGCCGTCGCTGAGCGTGTACTCGACACCGACGACGGCGCAGCGGCCCGCCGCGACGGCGGCGGACAGCCCTGCGGAGTACGACAGGAGCATGGAGACGGTGTGGCGCACGTGCTCGCGGCGCAGCAGGTCGGGGTCGACCTGACCGTCGACCCCGCGCACGCCGCGGCCGGTGGAGGTGATGTTGACGATGGTGGGGATCACGCGGTCGACGACGGCGCGGACGAAGCCGGGCGGCTGCTCGCCGGTCTCGAGCGTGTGCGCGGCGGCGGCGATCGCGCCGCAGGACTCGTGCCCGAGGACGACGACGAGCGGGGTGCCGAGCAGCTGCACGCCGTACTCGATGGAGCCGATCACGGTGGTGTCGAGGACGTGCCCGGCCGTGCGCACCACGAAGGCGTCGCCGAGGCCCTGGTCGAAGATGATCTCCGCTGCGACCCGGGAGTCGGAGCAGCCGAAGACCACCGCGAAGGGGTGCTGCGCAGCGCTCAGCTCGGCGCGTCGCGCGGCGTCCTGCGAGGGGTGCTGGGCGGCGTCCGAGACGAACCGCTGGTTGCCGTCGCGCAGTGCCTTCCACGCGTCGCGGGGGGTCAGGGTCCTGGGATCGCGCTCCGTGGTCATGGGCACATCCTCGCGCACCCCCACGGCGGCGGCGGGCTCGTCCGCACTGCGGTCGAGCCCGCCGCCGCCGTGGGGGCGAACGACGGTGGTGCGCGGTGTCAGCCGCGCGCGGCGAGCTCGGCGCGGCGCGGCGGGTTGGCGCCCGCGCGGGACACCGTGACGGCCGCCACCTGCACGCACCCGGCGAGGACGCGCCCGAGGCGCACCGGGTCGACCGCGCGGAGCGCGTCGCGGCGGTGCGCGCCCAGGAGCCCCTCCGTCCACAGGCCGTCGAGCAGCGCGCCCATGAACGAGTCGCCCGCGCCGACGGTGTCCACCACCGTGGTGGCCGGCGCGTCGACGGTCGTCTCCCGCTGGGTCCCGCCGTCGCCCGTGATCGCGACGGCGCCGTCCCCGCCGAGCGTCACCACGACGAGCGCCGGACCGCCGCGCTGCCACTCGCGCGCGACGTCGAGCGGGGCGCGTCCCGGCACCAGCCACTCCAGGTCCTCGTCGCTGACCTTGACGACGTCGGCGAGGCGCACGAGCTCCTCGATCTGCGGCCCGACGTCCTCGGGGCGTCCCATGAGCGAGGGCCTGGCGTTCGGGTCGTAGGTGATCGTCGCGTGCTCGCGCGCGCCGCGGACCAGCTCGAGGACGGCGGCGCCGCCGGGCTGCAGGACCGCGCCGATCGACCCGGTGTGCACGGCGAGCGCGCCCTCGTGGACGAGGGGGCCGGCCTCGAGGTCCCAGGTGATGTCGAACTCGTAGGTCGCGGCGCCCGTGCCGTCGAGGGTCGCCGCGGCGACGCTCGTGCGCTCGGCGCCCTCGCTGCCGGGGGCGAGCGTCACGTCCGACTCGGCGAGCCAGTCGCGGACCGCCGCGCCGTGCTCGTCCGGCCCCAGCCGGCACGCGAGGGTGGCGGCCCGGCCGAGGCGCCCGAGGGTCAGCGCGACGTTCGCGGGGCTGCCGCCGGGGTGCTCGTCCACCGTCCCGTCGGCCCGGTGCACGACGTCCACCAGCGCCTCGCCGACCACCAGCACGTGCCCCCCGGCCGGGCTGCCGGGAGCGTCCCGCGTCGTCGTGCCCGCTTCCGGCACGCCCTCTGCCGTCGTCCCTGCTGCGCTCACTCGTCGTCCTCCGTCGTGGTGGTGGGTGCGGTCCGCGACGCGCGGACCTGCTCGAGGCGCTCGCGCGCGCCGTCGAGCCGTCGCTGGCACTGGGCGGCGAGCGCCTCCCCGCGCTCCCAGAGCGCGAGCGACGCCTCGAGCGGCTCGCCCCCGGACTCCAGGCGCGCGACGACGCGGATCAGCTCGTCCTTCGCGTCCTCGTACCCGAGGGCGGCGACGTCCTCGGGAATCGTCGGACCCGAGCCCTCGTTGCTGCCGGGGGCCGGGGCCCCTGGCACGCTCTTCGTGGTCATCGTCGTGCTCTCCCTGCTCCGGTCGGTCTGGTCGGTGCGTGTGCGGTGCGGGTCGCCGTCCTGCGGCGCCCCGGGCGCGCGGACCGGCTCACCCGGCGCGCGCCGCGAGGTCTCCGTGCGCGAGCCGGATGCGCAGCCGGTCGTCGGCCGAGACCTCCGCCGGGTCCCGCACGACCGCGCCGCCCGGGCCGTGCACGACGGCGTAGCCGCGCTCGAGCACGGCCGCCGGGGACAGCGCGCGCACCTGGGCGCGCAGCCGGTCGACCTCGCCCCCGGCCACTGCGATCCGGTGGGCGACGGACTGTCGGGCCCGCCGCACGGACTCGGCGACGTCGCGCTCGCGCGTGGTGACCATCGTCGTCGGGTCCTGCAGGACGGGCCGCGACCGGACGGCGTCGAGCCCGTGCTGCTCGCGCTCGAGGCGGGCGACGACCGCGGAGGCCATCCGGCCCCGGCACTGCTGGAGGCCGAGGCGCTCGGCCGCGACGTCGGGAACGACGCGCCTCGCAGCGTCCGTGGGCGTGGACGCGCGGTAGTCCGCGACGAGGTCGAGCAGCGGCGCGTCGGTCTCGTGCCCGATCGCGCTGACGAGCGGCGTGCGGCACCCGGCAGCGACCCGGACGAGGCGCTCGTTGCTGAACGGCAGGAGGTCCTCGACCGCCCCGCCGCCGCGGGCGACGACGATGACCTCGACGGACGGTTCGCGGTCGAGCTCCTCGATCGCGGACGCGACCTGGGGCACGGCGTCCGCGCCCTGGACGGCGACCTCGCGGATCTCGAAGCGCACCTGCGGCCAGCGGTCGCGCGCGTTGACCACGACGTCGTGCTCCGCCTTGGAGTCGCGGCCGCAGACGAGCCCGACGACCGCCGGCAGGAACGGCAGGGGCCGCTTGTTCGCGGCGTCGAACAGGCCCTCCGCGGCGAGGACGCGCCGCAGCGCCTCGATCCGGGCGAGCAGCTCGCCGACGCCGACGGTGCGGAACTCGCGCGCCTGCATCTGCAGCGCGCCGCGCTTGGTCCAGAACTGGGCCTTGGCGTGGACGACGACGTGCGAGCCCTCGGCGAGCGGGGCGTCCGAGGACTCGACCACGCGGGTCGCGCACGAGACGGACAGGGACTGGTCGAGGTCGGTGTCGCGCAGGGTGAGGAAGCAGGTGCCCGCCCGCCGGTTGAGCTGGACGACCTGGCCCTCGACCCACACGGGCGACATGCGGTCGACGTACTCCTTGATCTTGTGCGAGAGCAGTCGCACCGGCCAGGGGTGCTCGGGCGTCGTCTCGGCGGCGCGCTCGGGGAGCTGCGTCGGTGCGGCCGGTGCGTCAGTCACGGGTAACACTCTGCACCACCCCTCCGACATCGGTCCGGTGCGTCCGCGGGCCGGGTGCTTAGATGGTCCGGTGAGCTCTGCGACTCGAGGACCGGCCCCCGGCCCCTCCGCCGAGAAGTCGAATTCCGCCCCTGATCCTTCGAGTTCCGAGGCGGAATTCGACTTCTCGGCGGACGGTGCGGACGCGGCGGACGGTGCGGACGGTGCGGAGGGTGCGGCGCCGGGGCGCCCGGCTCCGGCCCGCGGGCGCGTGCTGCTCGCCGCGCCGCGGGGGTACTGCGCCGGGGTGGACCGCGCCGTCGTCGCCGTGGAGAAGGCCCTCGAGCACTACGGCGCCCCCGTCTACGTGCGCAAGGAGATCGTCCACAACACGCACGTGGTGGAGACGCTCACACGCCGGGGCGCCGTCTTCGTCGACGAGACCGACGCCGTGCCGCGCGGCGCCCGGGTCGTGTTCTCGGCCCACGGCGTCTCGCCCGCGGTCCGTGACGCGGCACAGGAGCGTGGTCTCGACACGATCGACGCCACGTGCCCGCTGGTGACGAAGGTCCACAAGGAGGCCGCGCGCTTCGCGCGCGACGACTACGACATCCTCCTCATCGGTCACGAGGGCCACGAGGAGGTCGAGGGGACCGCCGGCGAGGCCCCCGAGCACGTCCGGCTGGTGACGTCGCCCGCCGCGGCCGACGACGTCGTGGTGCGGGACCCGGACAAGGTCGTGTGGATCTCGCAGACCACGCTCTCCGTCGACGAGACGATGGAGACGGTCCGGCGCCTGCGCGAGCGCTTCCCGACCTTGCAGGACCCGCCCTCGGACGACATCTGCTACGCGACGCAGAACCGCCAGGTCGCGGTGAAGAAGTTGGCGCCGGAGTGCGACCTCGTGGTGGTCGTCGGGTCGGCGAACTCCTCGAACTCCGTCCGCCTCGTCGAGGTGGCGCTGGGAGCGGGTGCGCGGGACGCGCGGCGCGTGGACCGGGCCGCGGAGATCGACGAGGCCTGGCTGGCGGGGGCCCGGACCGTGGGAGTCACCTCGGGTGCGTCGGTCCCCGAGGTCCTCGTCGACGAGGTGCTCGCCATGCTCGCGGCGCGCGGGTTCGGCGAGGTGGAGGAGGTGCGCACCGCGACGGAGGACCTCATGTTCTCCCTGCCTCGGGAGCTGCGCACGGACCTCGCCGCGGCGGGCCCAGCACCCGCGCGCGGGCACCGGCGCGCGCTCCCGGTGCAGCCGGGCTGAGTGACGCCCGGTCGACCCGCCGGTCACGCGCTCGCGGCGGTGTCGTCCCCGTCCTCGTCGATCGCCACGACGGACTCGTTCACCGACGCGAGCAGCTCGGGGGCGCTGAGCGAGGTGAGGCGCAGATCGGCCGCGGGCGGGGAGTCGAGGGCGCCGTCGACCACCCCGAGGTCGGCGAACCGGCGTGCGCTGACCAGGACCCGGGTCTCGAGCGAGCCGACCGTGCGGTTGTACGCATCGGCGGTGCTCTGCAGGCCGCGGCCCAGCTTCGCGAGGTGCCCGCCCATGACGGTGAGCCGGCCGTGCAGCTCCTTGCCGAGGGTCAGGACCTGCTGGGCGTTCGTGGCGAGCGCGTCCTGGCGCCAGGCGTAGGCCACCGTCCGCAGGAGAGCGACCATCGTCATCGGCGTGGCGATCACGACGTTCTTCTGCACGGCGTACTCGAGGATCGACGGGTCCTGCTCGACCGCGGCCGACAGGAACGACTCGGCTGGGACGAACATCACCACGAACTCGGGCGCCGGTGAGAACTGGTCCCAGTACCGCTTCGCGCCCAGGTCGTCGACGTGCTTGCGGAAGTGGCGCGCGTGCGCGGCCATGCGCTGGGCGCGCACCGTCGGGTCGTCGCTCTGCTGGGCGTCGAGGTACCCGAGGAACGCGACCTTGGAGTCGACGACGACGTTCTTGCCGCCGGCGAGCCGGATCACCATGTCGGGACGCAGCGCGCCGTCGTCGGTCGAGACCTGCGCCTGCTCGACGAAGTCGACGTGCGAGAGCATGCCGGCCGACTCCACGACCCGGCGCAGCTGGAGCTCTCCCCACGCGCCGCGGACCTGCGACGACCGCAGCGCCGTCACGAGCTGGTTCGTCTCGCTGCGCAGCGCCTCCGAGGACTCGCGCATCGCCCGCACCTGCTCCTGCAGGGCGCCTGCGCCGGCGGCGCGCGCCTGCTCCGCGCCCGTCACCTGCTCGCGCACCCGCTCGAGCGACTGGGCCAGGGGCGCGACGAGCGTGCGCACCGACTCCTCGCGCCGGGCGAGCTGCGCCTCGCCCTCGACCTGGGAGGCGCGCAGGCGCTGCTCCGCGAGCCCGAGGAACTGCTCGTTGTTGGCGGCCAGCGCCTGGCCGGCGAGGCTGTGGAACCGCTCCGCGAGCCGCGCCTGGTCCTCGTTCATGCCGCGGATGCGCTGCTCGGCCGCTCGTTGCTCGGCGCCGACGGCGGCCTCCGCCCGGGTCACGCGCGCCTCGAGCCCGCGCGCCCTCACGGACTGGCGCGCGGAGGCGGCCAGCCACCCCACCCCAGCGCCCACCGCCAGGCCCACCAGGAGGACGACGACGATCAGCACCTGTGCTCCGGTATCCATGGCTCGCACCCTGGCAGGTGCCACCGACACGGTCGGACCGAGAGCCGGACGGAGCCCGACGGGAGACCGACGAGGGCTCACGGGGGGAGTCCGCCGGAGGATCCACAGAGCGCTCGCGACCCTCGTGCGCCGACCCGGGATGGCCTAACGTGTCCGTCATGTCCGTCCCGCCGGCAGAACCGCCGACCGAGCACGGGTCCGAGGCCGCCCCCGACCCCGCGACCCCGCACGACCCCGCGGCCCCGCCCGGCCTTGCGACGCCGGGCGTCGCGGACGCGCGGACCCCGCCGGCGCTCGCGGTGCGCGGGCTGTGGAAGAGCTTCGGCAGCACGGTCGCGGTGCGCGGCATCTCCCTGGACGTCCCCCGCGGGTCGTTCTACGGCGTCGTCGGGCCCAACGGAGCGGGCAAGACCACGACGCTGTCGATGGCCACCGGGCTCCTGCGACCTGACGCGGGCAGCGTCCACGTGGGCGGGCGGGACCTGTGGGCCGACCCGGACGCCGTCAAGCGCACGGTCGGCGTCCTGCCCGACGGCGTGCGGCTGTTCGACCGGCTGACCGGAGCCCAGCTGATCACCTACACCGGCCTGCTGCGCGGGATGGACCGCGACACGGTGGCGGACCGCACGCAGGACCTCCTCGCGGCGCTCGACCTGGTGGGCGACGCCGGGCGGCTCGTCGTGGACTACTCCGCGGGGATGACCAAGAAGGTCGCCCTGGCGTGCGCGCTGATCCATGCCCCCGCCCTGCTGGTCCTCGACGAGCCGTTCGAGGCGGTCGACCCGGTCTCGGCGGCGAACATCCGCGAGATCCTCGCGGCGTTCGTCCGCACGGGCGGCACCGTGATCGTGTCCTCGCACGTCATGGACCTGGTCCAGCGCATGTGCGACCACGTCGCCGTGGTCTCCGACGGGATGGTGCTCGCCGCGGGCACGGTCGACGAGGTCCGGGCGGGCCGGAGCCTCGAGGACCGGTTCGTCGACCTGGTGGGCGGGCGTCGCGGCACGGAGGGGCTCTCGTGGTTGCGGACGTCCTGAGGCTGCGGCTGACGCTCCTCGTCAACGGGTTCCGGCGCAGCGCCTGGCAGACCGTCGGGTTCCTCGTCGCGGCGGTCTACGTGCTGGTGCTCGTGGGCCTCGCCGTGGCGGGGACGGCCGCGCTCGGCGTCGGCGAGCCGGCGACGGCTCGCGACGCGGTCGTCGTCGGTGGTGCGCTCCTCGTCGTCGGCTGGTGGCTCCTCCCGCTGCTCTTCTTCGGCCAGGACCAGACGCTCGACCCGCAGCACTTCGTGCTCTTCGGCATCCCGGCGCGACGGCTGGCGACGGCGCTCGTCGTCGCCGCGTTCGTGGGCGTCGGGGGCACCGCCCTGGTGCTGCTCTCCGCGGGCTCGTCGCTCGCCTGGGTGCGCAGCCCCGCGCTCGTCCCCGTCGCGCTCGTCGGCGGCGCGCTCGGGGCGCTCGTGTGCGTCGTCGGGTCCCGCGCGCTGACCGCGGGGCTCGCCCCGGTGCTCGAGGGACGCCGCGTGCGCGAGCTGACGAGCGTCGCCGCGCTGGTCGTCGCCGTGGTCGCATGGTTCGCGTTCGTGCGCCTCACCAGCGGAGACGTCGGCCTGAGCCCGCAGGGGCTGCGCGACGGTGCCGCCTCGGTCGCGCACGTCGCGGCATGGACGCCGCTCGGGGCGCCGTGGGCGCTCGCCGGCGACGTCGCGGACCGTGCGTGGGCGGCGCTCCTCGTGCGGCTGACGATCACCGGTGCGACGCTCGCGCTCTGCGGGTGGTGGTGGTCCCGGGCGCTGGCGGCCGCGATGGTCACGCCGGCCCGATCGGTCGAGGGATCGCGCCAGGAGGGCCTCGGCTGGTTCGGCCGTCTGCCGGCGAGCCCCACGGGTGCGGTGGCCGCCCGCACGGCCACGTACTGGCTGCGCGACCCCCGGTACGCCGGGTCCCTGGCGATCGTGCCGCTCATGCCGGTCGTCCTCGTGGTGGTCTCGGGCGGGGACCTGCACGCGCCGGTGCTGCTGCTCGCCGCGCCGCTGGTCGCTGTGCTCTTCGGCTACAGCGTCTCGAACGACCTCGCGTACGACCACACCGCCTTCGCGCTGCACGTTGCCGTCGGGGTCTCCGGCCGCGCCGACCGGTGGGGGCGCTGCCTTCCGGCGCTGGTCCTCAGCCTCCCCGTCGTCCTGGTCTTCGCGGTGGCGTCCGTCGCGCTGACCGGGCGCTGGGACCTGCTGCCCGCGGTCCTCGGCCTGGCGCTCGGCTCGCTCGGCGTGGCCCTCGGCGTCTCGGGCGTCGTCTCGGCCCTCTACCTGTACCCGGTGCCGAAGCCGGGGGAGAGCCCGTTCAAGCAGCCGCAGGGCTCGGTGACCGCCTCCCTGGTCGGGCAGAGCATCGCGATGCTCGCGGTGTTCGTGCTCGGGCTGCCGACGCTCGTCCTGGCCGTGCTGACGCTGGCACTCGGCAACGACGTGCTCGGCTGGGCGACCCTCGCCGTCGGGCTGGCAGTCGGCGGCGTGGCGCTGGTCCTCGGCATGCGGCGCGGCGGCGCGATCTACGACCGGCGCGCCCCGGAGCTGCTCCAGCAGGTGCTCTCCTACCGCTGAGCGTCGCGTCGCCGGGCCGCCCCGTCGCACGCCCGCGCGCCCCGACCGTAGACTCTGGACACGTGGCTCTCACTATCGGCATCGTCGGCCTGCCCAACGTCGGCAAGTCCACCCTCTTCAACGCGCTGACCCGCAACCAGGTTCTCGCGGCGAACTACCCGTTCGCGACGATCGAGCCGAACATCGGCGTCGTCCCGCTGCCTGACCCGCGGTTGACCACGCTCGCCGAGATCTTCGGCAGCCAGAAGGTGCTGCCCGCGACGGTCTCGTTCGTCGACATCGCCGGGATCGTCAAGGGTGCGAGCGAGGGCGAGGGTCTCGGCAACAAGTTCCTCGCCAACATCCGTGAGGCCGAGGCGATCTGCCAGGTGACGCGCGCGTTCGACGACGCCGACGTCGTGCGCGTGGAGGGCTCCGTGGACTCCGCGGGCGACATCGAGACGATCAGCACCGAGCTGATCCTGGCCGACCTCCAGACTCTCGAGAAGACGCTGCCGCGCCTCGAGAAGGAGGTCAAGATCAAGCGGGGCGACCCGGCCCTGGTCGCCGCCGCGCAGAAGGCCCAGGCGATCCTCGAGTCCGGCACCACGCTGTACCAGGGTGCCGCGGGCGCGGGCCTGGACCTCGCGGACGTCGCGTCCTTCCAGCTCCTGACGGCCAAGCCGTTCATCTACGTGTTCAACACGGACGACGCCGGGCTCGCCGACACCGAGCGCCAGCAGCGGCTGCGCGAGCTGGTCGCCCCTGCCCACGCCGTGTTCCTCGACGCGAAGTTCGAGTCGGAGCTCGTGGAGCTCGAGCCCGAGGAGGCTGCAGAGATGCTCGCCGAGACGGGGCAGGACGAACCTGGCCTCGACCAGCTCGCGCGCGTCGGCTTCGAGACGCTCGGGCTGCAGACCTACCTCACGGCCGGCCCCAAGGAGTCCCGCGCGTGGACCATCCACCAGGGCTGGACGGCACCGCAGGCGGCCGGCGTCATCCACACCGACTTCGAGCGCGGGTTCATCAAGGCGGAGGTCGTCTCGTTCGAGGACCTCGTCGCCGCCGGGTCCGTCGCGGCGGCGCGGGCGGCGGGCAAGGCGCGGATCGAGGGCAAGGACTACGTGATGGCCGACGGCGACGTGGTGGAGTTCAGGTTTAACGTCTAGCGTTATTGACGCAGTGCGTTATACGCTGCTCGCGTGATCAGATCGTTCGGCGACAGGGACACCGAGCGGCTGTGGCGTCGTGAACGCGTGCCCTCGATCGATCCTCGGATCCATCGAGTCGCGCTGCGCAAGCTTCGTCAGGTGGGATCCGCGGAGTCGCTCGATGACCTCCGTGTGCCACCGGGAAACAGGCTCGAGGCGTTGAAGGGCGATCGAGCCGGGCGGCACAGCATCAGAATCAACGACCAGTGGCGGATCTGCTTCGTGTGGACCGATGCGGGTCCGGAGGAGGTGGAGATCGTTGACTACCACTGACAAGATCGCGCCGATCCATCCCGGTGAGGTGCTCATGGAGGACTTCATCGAGGGCCTCGGCATTACGCAGAACAAGCTTGCCGTGTCGATCGGTGTGCCGCCGCGTCGGATCAACGAGATCGTGCACGGCAATCGCGCGGTCACGGCCGACACGGCCCTGCGGCTCGGCAAGTACTTCGGCACGTCCGCGCAGTTCTGGCTCAACCTGCAGACGCACTACGACCTGGACCTGGCAGAGGATCGCGTGTCGGAACAGATCGACGCGATCACGCCGATCTCGGCATGATCGGCTGGCGAGAAGACCGGGTCCAGGCGGCGAACCAAGGGCGCAACCCGACGGTGCTCGCGGAACTGACCGCTTCGTACGCGGTGATAGGCGACGTGCAGTTCCTCCCTGGCTACGCGCTCGCGCTGACGAAGGTCCCCGGCGTCGACAGGCTCTCTGACCTGCCGCGATCCGAACGGCTCCGGTACCTCGCCGACGTCGACCTCGTCGCCGACGCCGTCGAGGTGGCGTGCCGGCGGCTCGATCCCGCTTTCCGACGGGTCAACGTCGAGATCCTCGGCAATACGGACGCGTTCCTGCACTGTCACATCTGGCCGCGCTACGAGTGGGAGCCGCCGACGATCGTCGGCAAGCCCGTGTGGTTGTACCCCGCCGAACGGTGGCGTGACCCTGCGACGGCCTTGGGGCCCGGTCACGACGAGCTTCGCGCTGTGCTGACCGCAGAGGTGGACTCACGACGGGATGCGGTGGAGTTCCGGTTCAACGTCTAGCGACCTCGGGCGGAGCACCTCGGGGGAGCGGGAGCCCGCGGAGTCCTGGACGACGTGCACGTCGCGCTCGGGCAGCGCCCTACCCACTCGTGCGCACGGCGGTGCGCGCTTTCTTCGTGCCGGCGTGCAGCGCACCCACCGCGTCCGACCCCTCGTACGCGGAGGCGACGCGCTCCGCCCGCGCCTCCTCACGGGCGTGCAGACGCCCGCAGACGAACGTCGGCTCACCACCGCCCGCGTCGGCGGCCCGCGCGAGGCCGAGCAGCTCGCTGCGGCTGACCATGGTGTCCTGCAGTTCGCCGAGCCGGGAGGTGACCCGGCGGGCGTCCCGGACGAGCCGGCGGGCGGCCTTCCCGCCCACGGGCTCGACCGCTTCGGCGGCGTACCGCAACCGCTTCGCGGCCTTGCGGGCCGAATGCAGCGCCACGGCGGCGTCGTCGGCCGCAGCGGCCGCCTCGGCGCGCCGGCGGAAACGCTTCATCTCCTTGCGCAGTCGCGCCGGAGCGACCTCGCGCGCCGACGGCGCGGCCAGGTCCGTCCACGGAGGCTCGGCGGTCAGCCGCTCCAGCCTCTCGCGCAGCCGGAGGTGGCGGGGCGACCCCAGTGCCGCCCGCAGCTCAGGCTCGCCGCGCCCGTCGTAGGTCGGGCGCCCGGCCGAGCGCGCCGGCGAGCCAGTGCAGCTCGCCGCGCAGCGGGTCGGTGACGTCACGCTCGAGGACGGGACGGACGGTGGCCAGCAGCGCACGGAGGCGCCGGCATGCGAGCCGCATGTCGTGGACGGCCCCGTCGTCGCCCTGCCGGGCACCGACGTCGCTCAGCGCCAGGATCCGCAGCTGCTCCACGAGGCGCGCGCGGACCAGCCGGGCGACAGGCTTCGTGCGCCGCGGACGCGGAGGCGGCGCCGGTGCCGCGGCGCGGTCGCCGAGCACCCGGTCGATCTTCCGGGCCACGCCGACGTCCGGCGTCGACGTGACGTCGTCGTCGGCGAGCTCGAGGAGCGCCTTGGGCGGTCGGGCGGTCGCGCTCCCGAGCGGTCGCCGGATCTCGAGGCGCGCCTCTCCGGACGGGACCTTGAGGTGCCATCCCTCGTCGGCGCCCCGGCGCCCCGGCGCACCGGCGCCCCGGTGCGCCGGCGCAGGCTCACCCCGGCTCTGCGTCAGCACGAGGCCCGCGGTGTCGAGGTAGACGGCGTCCAGGTCGACGGACGGCTCGCCCCGGACCTGCTGGACGGCGTCCAGGGCGCCGAGGTCGGGCACCTCGGCATCGGCGTCGGGCGCCTAGGTGGTCTCGGCCTCGCGGTGCGTGCTCATGCGGTCTCCCCCCCCGGGGCGCGGATCTCGCCCGCCCTGCTACGGACGTCTGGTCGACCCGGCGCTCAGGAGCGTCGCCGGGGGCCGGTGCTCTCGCCCGGTTGTGCCCCTCGTCACCCTCGGCCAGTCTGGTCGCAGGTGAGCCCGCTGCCGACGGGCTCCCGACGACGGGAGGACGACCGTGAGCGAGCCCTCGAGGACGCCGGGCGCCGAGGACGCGCCGGAGCCGGCCGTCGCCCCGGACGACAGCGCGTCGGCCGGGCCGGCCAGGCGCCCCGGGCTGCACTCGGTCGCGCGGCGGGTGTTCATCCCCTCGGCCGCCCTGATCCTCGTCTTCGTCGCGTTCACGCTGATCTTCACGGACACGATGACGTCGGTGATGGCCACCCTGCAGCGCGACGTGGTCGGAGGGTTCGGCTGGTACTACATCCTGCTCGTCGCGGTGTTCGTCGCGGTGGCGATCTGGATCGGGGTCAGCCGGTTCGGCGACATCGTGCTCGGCCAGGACGACGACGAGCCGGAGTTCTCGATGCCCGTCTGGTTCGCGATGCTGTTCGCGACCGGGATGGGGATCGGGCTCGTGTACTGGGGCGTGGCGGAGCCGCTCTCGCACTACGTCGACCCGAAGCCGGGCGTCGAGGGCTCGCCGTCGAGGCTCGCCCAGCAGGCGCTGTCGCAGAGCTACGTGCACTGGGGGATCCACGCGTGGGCGATCTACGTGATCGTCGGCCTGGCTCTCGCGTACTCGATCCACCGCAAGGGCCGGCCCGTGTCCATCCGCTGGGCGCTGGAACCGGTCCTCGGTGACCGGGTCAAGGGGTGGTGGGGGGACGCGATCGACGTCGTGGCGATCATCGGCACGGTGTTCGGCGTCGCGACGTCCTTGGGCTTCGGCGTGCTCCAGATCAGCGCGGGCCTCGAGTACGAGGACGTGGTGGACTCCAGCACCACCCTGCAGATCGTGCTCATCGCCTTCATCACGGGAATCGCGACCCTGTCGGTCGTCTCGGGGCTCGGCAAGGGCATCAAGTGGCTGTCCAACGGGAACATGATCGCCGCCGCGTTCCTCCTGGTCGTCGTCCTGGTGCTGGGCCCGTCGCTGTTCCTGCTGGAGAACTTCGTCCAGTCGATCGGCTACTACCTGGCGAACGTGCTGCAGATGACCTTCGACAACACGGTGTTCCAGGGCGAGGCCGGGCGCGACTGGCAGGCGTCGTGGACGACGTTCTACTGGGGCTGGTGGATCTCGTGGGCGCCGTTCGTCGGCGTGTTCATCGCCCGGATCTCCAAGGGCCGCACGGTGCGCGAGTTCGTGGCGGGCACGCTGCTGGTCCCGACGGTCGTGACGTTCCTCTGGTTCTCCGTGATGGGCGGCAGCGCGCTGTACCGCAACATGTTCACGGACGACCCGGTCTCGGGGGCCTCGATCGCCGCGGGCAACGGCGTGGACCAGGACACCGCGCTGTTCGACGTCCTCAGCGCGCTGCCCGGCGGCTCGATCTGGGTGGGTCTCGCGATCATCCTGGTGGCGCTCTTCTTCGTCACGTCCTCGGACTCGGGCTCGCTCGTCGTCGACATGCTCGCCTCGGGAGGCGACCCGAACCCGCCGGTCTGGAGCAGGATCTTCTGGGCGGTCACGGAGGGGCTCGTCGCGGCGGCGCTGCTGCTGGCGGGG
This sequence comes from Cellulomonas sp. PhB143, assembly GCF_003752595.1. Classification (GTDB taxonomy): domain Bacteria; phylum Actinomycetota; class Actinomycetes; order Actinomycetales; family Cellulomonadaceae; genus Paraoerskovia. The sequence goes on from NZ_RKIJ01000010.1 coordinate 93,290, forward strand.
GGCCTGGACGCGCTGCAGACGGCGGCGATCCTCATCGCCCTGCCGTTCTCCTTCGTGACGATCGGGATGCTCGTCTCCGTCCTCAAGGCGTTCCGCGAGGAGCACTCGGTGATGGTCCGGGCGGAGCGCCGCGCAGTGCACGAGCGCCTGACGACCAGCGTCTCGTCGAGCGTCACGGACACCATCACCACGCAGTTCGGGGAGTGGTTCGGTGTGGGCTCTGCGATCGCCGGGCCGACGTCGACGCACCGCGGACGGGGCGGACGGCGTCGCGTCCGGGGAGCCGAGGGCGCCGAGGACGTGCCGAATGGGTCATAAAGGTCGCCGTCAAGTGTCCACCGGATCACGGAACGGTAACGGTTGTTACCGGCCAGTACCGATGCGATAACGGAGCCACGGCAATCATCGCGAACGGGACCAACCGTGCGCGCACCGTCGTAGGCTCACGCCGTCCGAACGTAAGGTCACGCTGCGAGTCCGGGACATCCTGACCTGGGAGCCCCCGCGTGACCCGTGGTCCCGTCGACGGAGCGATCCACCGTCGATGTCCTAGGAGGAACAGTGAAGATCCAGCGTTTCGCAGGGCTGACGGCGGTCGTTGCCGCCGGTGCCCTCGCGCTCACGGCCTGCTCGAGCTCGTCGGACGACGACTCCAGCAGCAGCGACAGCGCGTCGTCCGGTACCAGCACCGGCATCGTCTCGGTCAACGGCACCGAGCCGCAGAACCCGCTCATCCCGGCCAACACCAACGAGGTGGGCGGCGGTCTGCTCCTCGACCAGCTCTTCTCCGGCCTCGTGTACTACGACGCCAAGGGTGCGACGCACAACGAGGTCGCCGAGTCGATCGACTCCGACGACCAGCAGACCTGGACGATCAAGATCAAGGACGGGTGGACGTTCTCGGACGGCACCCCGGTCACGGCGTCCAGCTTCGTCGACTCGTGGAACTGGGCAGCGCTGCTCAGCAACGCCACGCTCTCGAGCTACTTCTTCGACGACATCGAGGGCTTCAGCTACGACAAGGAGTCCGCGCTCAAGGGCCAGGGCCTGAACGTGGTCGACGACCACACCTTCACGGTCAAGCTCAAGCAGCCCGAGTCGGACTACCCCCTGCGCCTGGGCTACTCGGCCTTCTACCCGCTGCCCGAGTCGTTCTTCGACGACACGGACGCGTTCGGGGAGAACCCGGTCGGCAACGGCCCGTACCTCCTCGACAAGTGGACGCACGACGCGGAGGCGACGTTCAAGCCGAACCCGGACTACAAGGGTGAGCGCACGCCGAAGAACGGCGGGATCGACGTGAAGTTCTACCAGACCGAGGACTCGTCCTACAACGACCTGCTCTCCGGCCAGCTGGACATCGTCACGAACATCCCCGCGAGCGCCTTCGACACGTTCAAGGACGACCTCGGCGACCGCGCCGTGAACCAGCCGGCCGCGATCTTCCAGTCGTTCACCATCCCGCAGACCCTTGCCCACTTCAAGGGCGAGGAGGGCAAGCTGCGCCGCGCCGCGATCTCCGAGGCGATCGACCGCAAGACGATCACCGACGCGATCTTCGCGGGCACCCGCACCCCGGCGAAGGACTTCACGTCGCCGGTCATCGACGGCTGGTCCGACTCCATCCCGGGCAACGAGGTCCTCGACTTCGACGCCGCCAAGGCCAAGGACCTCTGGGCCCAGGCCGACGCCATCTCGAAGTGGCCGGCGGACGACACGTTCACGATCGCGTACAACTCCGACTCCGACCACCAGGCCTGGGTCGACGCCACGACGAACTCGATCAAGAACGTCCTCGGCATCAAGTCCGAGGGTCAGCCGTACCCGTCCTTCGCGGACCTCCGCCAGGACATCACGGACCGCAAGATGAAGGGCGCGTTCCGTTCCGGCTGGCAGGCGGACTACCCGTCGCTGTCGAACTTCCTCGGCCCGCTCTACAAGACCGGTGCCGGCTCGAACGATGGTGACTACTCGAACAAGGACTTCGACGCCCTGCTCGACCAGGCCGGTGCTGCCAGCAGCATCGACGACGCGAACAAGCTCTACCAGCAGTCCCAGGAGATGCTCTTCAAGGACCTGCCCGCGATCCCGCTCTGGTACTCGAACGTGACGGGCGGCTCCGCCGAGACCGTCGACAACGTCGAGTTCGGGTGGAACAGCGTTCCGATCCTGTACGAGGTCACGAAGAACTGACCCCGCGCTGCCGCCGCGTCGGTCCGGGCCCCCCGGGCCCGGACCGACGCGGCGGTTCGCCGTTCGCAGACGTGCGGAGATAGGGTGCCATGCACCCCGCGTACGTCTGCCGCACGGCGACGACCGGAAGAAAGGCATCCTGATGGCGTGGTACGTGGCCCGTAGGGTCCTGCAGCTCATCCCCGTGTTCCTCGGGGCGACGCTGCTCATCTATTCTTTGGTCTTCCTGCTCCCCGGCGACCCGATCCAGGCGCTCGGCGGAGAGCGTGGTCTGTCACCCGCGGTGGCCGATCAGCTCAGGGCCCACTACAACCTGGACAAGCCGTTCATCGTCCAGTACCTGCTCTACCTCAAGGGTCTGTTCTCGTTCGACCTGGGCGTCTCGTTCTCGGGCCGTGAGGTCTCGGACATCATCGCCCAGGCGTTCCCCACGACCCTCGAGCTGGCCGTGATGGCCCTGATCATCGAGGCCGTCCTCGGCATCGGTGTCGGCCTGATCGCCGGCCTGCGCAAGGGCGGGATCTTCGACGCGACGTTCCTCGTCGTCTCGCTGCTCGTCATCGCGGTCCCGATCTTCGTGATCGGCTTCGTCGCCCAGTTCGTCTTCGGCGTGAAGCTCGGCTGGTTCCCGACGACGGTCGGCTCCGACGTCTCGGTGTACACGCTGATGCTGCCGGCGCTCGTGCTCGGATCGGTCTCCTTCGCCTACGTGATGCGCCTGACGCGCACCACCGTCGCGGAGAACCTGTCGGCCGACTACGTCCGCACGGCGACCGCGAAGGGCCTCGGGCGGCGCCGCGTGATCAACGTCCACGTCCTGCGGAACTCGCTGATCCCCGTCGTGACCTTCCTCGGCGTGGACCTGGGAGCCCTGATGGGCGGCGCGATCGTCACCGAGGGCATCTTCAACGTCCCCGGGATCGGGAACGCGCTGTACCACGCGATCAAGGCGCAGGACTCGCCGTCCGTCGTCTCCATCGTCACGGTGCTGGTGATCGTCTTCCTGCTCGCCAACCTGCTCGTGGACCTGCTCTACGCCGTGCTCGACCCGAGGATCCGTTATGCCTGAGAACATCCCGACCGGCGTCTCGGCCGCCGAGCGCACGGTCCGCCCGACCCAGATGCACTTCTTCGCACAGGAGGACCAGCCGATCGCGCTGGCGTCCGTCGATGCGCCGAAGGAGGACGTGCCTCCCACCAGCCTGTGGAAGGACGCCTGGAACCAGGTCAAGGTCCGGCCCCTCTTCTGGGTCTCCGCGGCGCTGATCCTGCTCGTCGTGCTCGTCGCGGCGTTCCCGCAGCTGTTCACCTCGGTGGACCCGCGGCAGTGCGACCTCGTCGACAACTACGGCCCGCCGTCCGACGGGCACCCGTTCGGGTTCACCCGGCAGGGCTGCGACATCTACTCCCGCGTGATCTACGGCGCGCGCGCGTCGGTCGTCGTCGGCCTCGTCACGACGATCGGTGTCGTGGTCCTCGGCGCGATCATCGGCGGGATCGCGGGCTTCTACGGCCGGTGGGTCGACTCGGTCCTCTCGCGCATCGGCGACATCTTCTTCGCCATCCCGCTGCTGCTCGCGGCGATCGTGGTCATGTCGGTGCTCTCGGACGACCGCAACGTCTGGACCGTCTCGGGGGTCCTGATCATCTTCGGCTGGCCGCAGATCGCCCGGATCACGCGCGGCGCGGTGCTCACGGTGCGCAGCTCGGAGTTCGTCACGGCGTCCGAGGCGCTCGGGCTCTCCCGGCCGGGCATCCTGGCGCGGCACATCATGCCGAACTCGATCGCCCCGATCATCGTCATCGCGACCGTGTCCCTGGGGACGTTCATCGTGGCGGAGGCGACGCTGTCCTACCTGGGCATCGGCCTGCCACCGACGACGGTCTCGTGGGGCGGCGACATCTCGCTCGCCCAGTCGGCGATCCGGACGAACGCCCAGGTCCTCTTCTACCCGGCAGGAGCCCTGGGCCTGACCGTCCTGAGCTTCATGATGATGGGCGACGTCGTGCGCGACGCCCTCGACCCGAAGGCGCGTAAGCGATGAGCGGAACCGACAACAGCACCCCGGCGACCCCGGCGACCCCGGCGTCCGACGAGCGGCCCCTGCTCGAGGTCCGCGACCTCGAGGTGTCCTTCTCGACGGCGGCCGGCGAGGTCAAGGCCGTCAAGGGGATCAGCTTCTCCGTCTACCCGGGCCAGACCGTCGCGATCGTCGGCGAGTCGGGCTCCGGCAAGTCGACGTCGGCCCACGCGGTGATCAGCCTCCTGCCCGGTACGGGCAAGGTCACCGGCGGCCAGATCCTCTTCGACGGCAAGGACATCACGCACGGCTCGACGAAGGACTTCGTCGACCTGCGCGGGCGCAAGATCGGCCTGGTCCCGCAGGACCCGATGTCGAACCTCAACCCGGTGTGGCGCATCGGCTACCAGATCAAGGAGGCCCTGCGGGCCAACGGGATCTCGTCCACCCGCGCCGAGCGCAACGCCCTGACCAGCGGTCTCGTCGCGAACGAGCTGAACAGCGATGACGACCTCTACATGTCGAGCGCCGCGAAGAAGGCGCTGCTGGCCGAGCTGCGGACCGCCAGGGCGGGTGCCGACGACGTCGACGCGGTCGTCCAGCGTGCCGACGACGCCCTGCACGTCGGATCGACGACCCGTCGCCGGGCCCGCGCCGTGCTCACCGAGGCGGGCCTGCCCGACGCGGAGGCCCGCACGAACGCGCTCGTCAAGGGCGCGTCCACGGACGACCGGGTGGCGGGGCTGCTCGCCGAGGCGGGGCTCAAGGACGCCGAGCGTCGTGCCCGGCAGTACCCGCACGAGTACTCGGGCGGCATGCGCCAGCGCGCGCTCATCGCGATGGGGCTCGCGGCCCGGCCGCGCCTGCTCATCGCCGACGAGCCGACGTCGGCGCTGGACGTGACCGTCCAGCGCACGATCCTCGACCACCTCGAGGAGCTGACGTCCGAGCTGGGCACCGCGGTGCTGTTCATCACGCACGACCTCGGTCTCGCGGCCGAGCGTGCCGAGCACCTGATCGTCATGTACCAGGGCAAGGTCGTCGAGTCGGGCCCCGCCCGGCAGATCCTCGAGGCGCCCAAGCACCCGTACACCCGCCGGCTGGTCGCCTCGGCACCCTCGCTCACCTCGCGGCGCATCCAGAGCGCGCGCGCGGCAGGGATCGAGACGGACGAGGTGCTCGCGTCGCACCTGGACGAGGTCGTCAAGGACGACATCATCGTCGCGGAGAACCTCACCAAGGTGTTCCGTCTGCCGGGTCAGCGCCCCGGGTCGCACACGGACTTCACCGCCGTGGACGACGTCAGCTTCACGCTCCCTCGCGGCACGACCCTCGCGCTCGTGGGGGAGTCGGGCTCGGGGAAGTCCACCGCGGCGAACATGGTGCTCAGCCTGCTCGAGCCGACGTCCGGCAAGATCGTGTTCGACGGCGTCGACCTGAGCACGCTGGACAAGAAGGCGATGTTCCGGTTCCGCCGGCGGGTCCAGCCGATCTTCCAGAACCCCTACGGGTCGCTCGACCCGATGTTCTCGATCTTCCGGTCCATCGAAGAGCCGCTGCGCATCCACAAGGTCGGGGACAAGAGGTCCCGGGAGAAGCGGGTGCGCGAGCTGCTCGACATGGTCTCGCTCCCGCAGGCGACCATGCGCCGGTTCCCCAACGAGCTCTCGGGCGGACAGCGCCAGCGCATCGCCATCGCGCGGGCGCTCGCGCTCGAGCCGGAGGTCATCGTCTGCGACGAGGCCGTCTCCGCGCTCGACGTGCTGGTCCAGGCGCAGATCCTCACGCTGCTCAACGACCTGCAGGCCGAGCTCGGCCTCAGCTACCTGTTCATCACGCACGACCTCGCGGTGGTCCGTCAGATCGCCGACCGCGTCTGCGTGATGAAGCAGGGCAAGATCGTCGAGCAGTCCACCACCGACGAGGTGTTCGACAACCCCCAGCAGGAGTACACGCGCGAGCTGCTCGCGGCCATCCCGGGCGCGAGCCTCGAGATCGGGACGGGCGCTCCGCCCGTCGTCTGACCGCCGCCCGGCCGCCGGCCGGCCCGGCGTCCCGTACGGCCGACGACGGCGCGCACCCCGCGGGGTGCGCGCCGTCGTCGTTGTGAGACGGGGCACGTTCCGGCCTGCGCGTTGCCCCCGAACGGTACGATGGTCGTGCGCGATCTCCGCGCGTCCCCCCAGATCGAGATGAGAAGCCCTTCCATGACTGTGCCCGCAGCGCGTTCCGTGCGCTCCGACCTGCGCAACGTCGCGATCGTCGCCCACGTCGACCACGGCAAGACGACACTCGTGGACGCGATGCTCCACCAGGCTGGCTCCTTCACGAGCCACCAGCACGTGGACGAGCGCGCCATGGACTCGGGCGAGCTCGAGCGCGAGAAGGGGATCACGATCCTCGCCAAGAACACCGCGATCCGCTACGCGGGTCCCGCCGCGGCGGCCGTGGGCGAGCCCGAGGGCATCACGATCAACGTGATCGACACCCCGGGGCACGCCGACTTCGGTGGGGAGGTGGAGCGCGGGCTGTCCATGGTCGACGGCGTCGTGCTCCTCGTGGACGCGTCCGAGGGGCCGCTGCCCCAGACCCGGTTCGTGCTGCGCAAGGCGCTCGCCGCGAAGCTCCCGGTGATCCTCGTGGTCAACAAGGTCGACCGCCCCGACGGGCGCATCGACGAGGTCGTCGCCGAGTCGACCGACCTGCTGCTCGGCCTCGCGAGCGACCTCGCCGACGAGGTCCCGGACCTCGACCTCGACGCGATCCTCGACGTCCCCGTGGTGTACGCCTCCGCGAAGGCCGGACGCGCGTCGATCGAGCAGCCGGACAACGGCACGCTCCCCGCGTCGGAGGACCTCGAGCCGCTGTTCCGCACCATCCTCGAGAAGATCCCCGCGCCGTCGTACGACGAGGGCTCGCCGCTGCAGGCGCACGTGACGAACCTCGACGCGTCGCCGTTCCTCGGCCGCCTCGCGCTGCTGCGCATCTTCAACGGCACCATCACCAAGGGCCAGACGGTCGCCTGGGCGCGCCACGACGGGACGCTGCAGAACGTCCGGATCACCGAGCTCCTCGAGACCAAGGCGCTCGAGCGCGTCTCGACGGACTCCGCCGGCCCGGGCGACATCGTCGCCGTCGCCGGGATCGAGGACATCACGATCGGTGAGACCCTCACCGACCCGGACGACCCGCGCCCGCTGCCGCTCATCACGGTCGACGACCCCGCGATCTCGATGACCATCGGGATCAACACCTCGCCGCTCGCCGGCAAGGGCGGCAAGGGCCACAAGGTCACCGCCCGCCAGGTCAAGGACCGCCTCGACAAGGAGCTCGTCGGCAACGTCTCGCTCCGCGTCCTGCCCACCGACCGCCCGGACGCCTGGGAGGTCCAGGGGCGCGGCGAGCTCGCGCTGGCGATCCTCGTCGAGCAGATGCGCCGCGAGGGCTTCGAGCTCACCGTCGGCAAGCCGCAGGTCGTCACCCGCCAGGTCGACGGCAAGGTGCACGAGCCGATGGAGCGGATGACCATCGACGTGCCCGAGGAGTACCTCGGCGCCGTCACGCAGCTCCTCGCGCAGCGCAAGGGCCGCATGGAGTCGATGAGCAACCACGGCACCGGCTGGGTGCGCATGGAGTTCATGGTCCCGGCGCGCGGCCTGATCGGCTTCCGCACGCGGTTCCTCACCGACACGCGCGGCACCGGCATCGCGTCCTCGATCGCCGAGGGCTACGAGCCGTGGGCCGGCCCGATCGAGACCCGCGTCCAGGGCTCGCTCGTCGCCGACCGCTCGGGCGTCGTGACGCCGTTCGCGATGATCAACCTCCAGGAGCGCGGGTCGTTCTTCGTGGACCCGACGCAGGAGGTCTACGAGGGCATGATCGTCGGCGAGAACTCGCGCGCCGAGGACATGGACGTGAACATCACCAAGGAGAAGAAGCTCACGAACATGCGTGCCGCCTCGAGCGACACGTTCGAGAACCTCACGCCGCCGAAGCACCTCACGCTCGAGGAGTCGCTCGAGTTCGCCCGCGAGGACGAGTGCGTCGAGGTCACCCCGGAGTTCGTCCGCATCCGCAAGGTGCTGCTCGACGCGACGGACCGCGCCCGCGCGGTCGCTCGTCTCAAGCGCGCCTGACGCCGGTGCCGGCGCGGTGCAGGTCCGTCCCGTCGAGCCCGCCGGAGGGCTCCTCGCCGTCCACGCGCACCCGGACGACGAGACGCTGACCAGCGGCGCGCTGCTGGCGACGTGGTCCCGCGCCGGCCTGCCCGTCACGCTCGTCACCTGCACCAGGGGCGAGCGTGGCGAGGTGATCGGCGAGGGGCTCGCGCACCTCGAGGGCGACGGGCCCGCGCTCGCCGCGCACCGGGAGACCGAGCTCGCGGCGGCGCTCGACGCGCTCGGGGTGCGCGACCAGGTGTTCCTCGACGCCGTGGGCGCCGGCGCCGCCGGCGGCCCCGGCGCGAGCGCCGCCGGCCGCCGCTTCGAGGACTCCGGCATGGCCTGGCTCGCCCCGGGCATCGCCGCCGCCGGTGCCGCGCTGCCCGAGCGGGCGTTCGTCGGCGTGCCGCTCGACGACGCCGCCCGCCGCCTCGCCGAGGTGCTGCTCGACCGGCGCCCGCGCGTCGTGGCCACGTACGAGCCGGGCGGCGGGTACGGGCACCCGGACCACGTGCGGGCCCACGAGGTGACGGTGGCGGCCGTGGACCTCGCGCACGCCGCGGCGGGCGAGAGCTTCGTCGAAGAGCTGTGGTGCGCCGTCGTCCCCGAGTCCCTGGCCCGCGCCGGGCGCCGGGCGCTGTGCGCGGCCGGAGTCCCGGCGGGGCTCACGCTGCCCGACCCGGACGGGCCGCTGCCGCCCGTCGCCGTGCCGGACGACGCCCCGGGCGAGCTGGTGGCCGTGCCCGTCGGGCCCGTGCTCGGGCGCGTCCTCGCGGCGCTGCGCGCGCACGCGACGCAGGTCCGGGCCGTCGAAAAGCTGGGGGACGGGCCCGCCCCTGCCGCCGACGCGCGGGCCGAGGACGTCGCGGCCGCCGACCGTCGCACCGTCCTCGCGCGGTACGCGCTGAGCAACGACGTCCTCGCACCGGTGCCGGCGTACGAGCACCATGCCGTCGTCCGCCCAGCCGTGGGCGGGGCGGCGTCGGCCGACGTCGCCGTGCCCGGCTCGCGGTAGCCCCCGGCAGATCCCCGGTAGCGTGGCCCGCGTGACGACCTCGATCCCCGCGCCCCCGACTCAGACGCCGCGCCGCACCTCGGTCGCCCGCACCGTCCTGCGGGTCGTGCTGTGCCTCCTGCTCGGGGTGCTCGTCGGCGTGATCGGTACCGTCACCCACCGCACCCAGGTGCTCGGCCACCTGCCGCTCGGGCTCGTGCTCGCCGGGGCGCTCACCCTCGCGGCCGCCGTGGTCGCCCGCGCGTGGGCGCGCGGGGCCGGCGTGCTGGCCCTCGGGGTCGGCTGGCTCCTCGCGGTCCAGCTCATGGCGCTCGAGGGCCCGGGCGGCGACGTCCTCATCGTCGCCGACCCCACGGGGTACGTCTGGTCCTACGGCGGGGTCGTGCTCGTCCTCGTCGCGGCCCTCCTGCCGCGGCGGTGGTTCTCCGACGCGGCAGCAGGACCGCGACCAGGACAGCCGCAGCCGGCGGACGATCAGCCCCCGCCGACCGCATAGAATCGGCGCGCGCACGCCGGTGCGCCGTCCTTCGCCGACCCCCCGGAGACTCGCATGGGACCTGATCCGCAGACGGACCCGCAGCGGGTGCCCGAGGGCACCAGCGCGGAGCATGACCCGTCGCTCCTGTCCGGCGTCGGTGCCGAGCCGGCCCCGAGCCGCGTGCCGAAGGTCGCCCTCTGGGCCGGGATCGGCGTCGTCGTGCTCGCCGGGCTGTACGTCGGGGCCCAGTGGGCGCTGGCGGACACGGTGCCGACCGGCACCACCGTCGCCGGGGTGGACGTCGGCGGGCAGAGCTCGGCCGAGGCGAAGGCGACCCTGGACGACCAGCTGGGCCCCGTCGCCCGCGAGCCGCTGCCGGTCGAGCTGGCGGGCACGACGACCTCGATCGACCCCGCCGCCTCGGGCCTGACCCTCGACACCCGGGCGACGGCGGACGCGCTCACCTCGTTCTCGTTGCGGCCCCAGCGGCTGTGGGAGCAGGTCTTCGGCGGCACCGATCGCCCGCCGGTGGTCCACGTGGACCCCGACGAGCTCCGCGACGGCGTCGAGGGGGCGGCGAAGAGCGTCGACGTGGCCCCGGTCGACGGCACGGTGACGTTCTCGGGCGACGAGGCGCGCTCGACCGAGGCCTCGGCCGGCACGAGCGTGGACGTGGACGCCGCGGCCGCGACGATCCGCACGAAGTGGCTCGTCACCGAGCCGCCGATCGTGCTCCCCTCGCACCCGACGGAGCCGGACGTCACGCAGGACGAGACCGACGCCGCGCTCGCCGTCGCGCAGCAGGTCGTGTCCGCGCCGGTCGTGGTGGAGGTGGGCGGGCAGCGTGCCGAGCTGCCGCCGGACGCGCTCGGCGACTCCGCCTCGTTCCCCGCGAAGGACGGCGACCTGGCGCTGACGTGGGACGAGGACGCCCTCGTCGCGGCGGTCGACGACCGGACGAAGGACCTCGAGTCGAGCCCGAAGGACGCGCACTTCGTGTTCGTCGACGCCAAGCCCGTGATCCGAGGCGGCACGGACGGGGCGTCGCTCGACCCGGACGCCCTGACGAAGGCGGTCGACGCCGCCGCGACGTCCGACGACGACCGGACGGCCACCACGAAGCTCGTCCCCGTCGAGCCGGAGCACTCGAAGGCGGACCTGTCGAAGCTCGGCGTCAAGGACCGCATCGTCGAGTTCTCCACGCCGCTGACCGACGACGCGGTCCGCACGCAGAACCTCAGGGTCGGTGCCGCCCACGTGGACGGGACGCTCGTCGAGCCCGGCAAGCGGTTCTCGGTGACGGACGCCCTGAGCCCGATCACCCCGGAGGCCGGGTACGGCCAGGCGCACGTCGTCACGGACGGCCGCACCACGGACGCCATCGGCGGCGGGCTGTCCCAGATGGCCACCAACACGTACAACATCGGCTTCCTCGCGGGCTACGAGAGCATCACGCACAAGCCGCACTCCTACTGGTACGACCGCTACCCGGCCGGGCGCGAGTCCACGATGTACATCGGCCAGATCGACATGGTCTGGGAGAACGACACGCCCTTCGGGGTGCTCCTGCAGGCGTGGGTCTCGGGCGGGCGCCTGCACACCGCGGCGTGGAGCACGAAGTACTGGACCGTGACGTCGCACAGCGGCCCGCACCGCGACGTCGTCCCGACGACGACGACCACGGACACGAGCGCGGGCTGCACGCCCCAGTCCGCGGGCAACGACGGTTTCACGATCACGGTGGACCGCAAGGTCTCCCGTGCCGGGAAGGTCGACAAGGACGAGCACAAGACGTGGACCTACCAGCCGGAGAACGCCGTCGTGTGCAAGTAGCGTGACGGCCGGGCCACCACCACCAGCCGCCCCGTTCACGTCGAGCGGGGCGCGAGTCGAAAGCAGGACGATGCTCGGACGCAGCGAGAGGGACTCGGGCACCCATGTCCGCCACGCCGTCGAGGCGGCGGGGTGGGCGCGGGACGACGACGGGTCGGAACGGCAGTCCGAGCTGCTCGACCTCGGCACGACGGGCGCGACGCTGGCGACCGCCGCCCGGATCGAGGGGCTGCGCGCGGTGCTGCACCTCGGGCACCCGCTGCAGCCCTCGGACGACCTCGAGCAGGCGCTGCTGGCGGCCGACCCGACGCTGGTGGTCACCGACGCGGTCGCGGTCGTGCCGAGCTGGGCCTGGGTCGGGCGCTCCCCGGAGGCGAGCGGCGAGGTCGTCGTCGACGAGGCGGGCATGCGCGACTGCCGGCACGCGCTGCGCGCGACCGGCGCGTCGCCGCGCCTGGTCTCCTCGCGCACGACGGTCGCGGAGCGGGTGGAGCTCGCCGGCCCGAACGGCTCGCTCGTCCTCGAGCGCGAGCGCATCCCTGCCGGTCACGTCGAGCTCGCGGGCAGCGCGCGGCTCGTCGACGGCGACCCGGTCTGGTACGGCCTCGTCGAGTCCCGGGCGGAGGCGACGATCGCGGACGGGGGCGCGCAGGTCTGGGTCGCGTTCGGACCCCGCGACGACCACCGCGGCTCGCTGCAGCAGACGCTCGGCGTGGTCGCCGACGTCGGCATCGACCTCGACCACCTGCGCAGCCACCCGTCCTCGGGGGGCCCGCACGTCTTCTTCGCGTCGTTCGGGTGCCCCGGCCGCGACGTCCTCGAGCGGCTCACGGCCGGGCTGCGGTCGCGGGGCGTGGCGCACCGGGTCCTGGCCGTGCTCCCGGGCCGCGCGTTCGTCCCGTCGCCGCCCGCCTTCGCGCCGCGCTGGTCCGACGCCGTCGGGGGCGCGCGGTGAGCGTCGCCTACCTCGGCCCGGAGGGCACGTTCACCCACGAGGCGGCGCTCGCGTGGGCGGCGTGCCGCCCGGGACCCGCGCCCGCGGTGGTGCCGCTGGCGGAGGTCGGCGACGTGTACGCGGCGGTCGCCGACGGCACCCACGAGCTCGGGGTCGTGGCGATCGAGAACACCGTCGAGGGGTACGTCGTCCCGTCGCTCGACGCGATCGTCGAGGCCCGGGACGTCGTCGCGGTCGACGAGACGGTCCTCGAGATCTCCTTCGACGCCTTCGTGGCGCCCGGGCACGGTGAGGCGAGCGAGGTCACCGCCCACCCGCACGGGCTCGCGCAGTGCCGGCGGTTCATCGGGTCCAGCGGCCTGACGCCCGTCCCGGCGCAGTCCAACGCTGCGGCGTGCCGCGACGTCGGGCCGCACCAGGTGGCGCTCGGCCCGAGCATCTGCGGCGACCTGTACGGACTGACGACCCTCGCGCGGGGCGTCCAGGACTTCCGCGGGGCGCGCACCCGGTTCCTGACGCTCGCGCGCCGCGCCGTCGCCCGCGACCTGCTCGCCGCGCACCGGGACGACGACGTCGCCCGCGGCTGGCGGACGATGCTCGCGGTCACGCCCGTGGTCACCGGGCCGGGGGTGCTGGCCCGGATCACCGCGGCGTTCGCGGGCTCGGGCGTGAACCTGTCGAGCCTCATCACCCGTCCGCTCAAGGCCCGCGACGGCTGGTACGTCTTCGTCCTGACGGTGGACGCCGCGCCGTGGCAGCCGGGCCTGCGCGCCGTGCTCCGCGCGCTGCTCGAGGACGGCAGCTCGCTCAAGACCCTCGGCGTCTTCCCGGTGCGCGGCGAGCTCGACGAGTCGGTCGGGGTGCAGCACCTGCCGGGCGGCGGGGTCACGCGCGACGCGTCCCCCGCGGAGCTGGACGCGGCGCTCGTCTGGGCGCAGACCCCGCCCGGGGCGGCCCGGTGAACGTCTCGGGGGCGGTCGTCGTCGTCGGGCTGGGGCTGCTCGGCGGGTCGGTGGCGCGGACCCTCGCCGCGGGCGGCCACCGGGTGGTGGGCGTCGACCCGTCGCCGGCGACGCGGGCCGCCGCCCGCGCCTGCGGCATCGCGGCGGTCGCCGACGCCACCGGGATCGCCGGGGCGAGCGGGCCGGGCGGCGGTCCGGTCGGTGCGCCGTCCGTCGTGGTCCTCGCCGTGCCGCTGCGCGCGATGGGCACCGCGGCCGCGGCCGTCGCGCCCCTGGTGGGCGCGGGGACGGTCCTCACCGACGTCGGCAGCGTCAAGGCTGCCGTGCGCGCGGCGGTCGACGCGGCGGGGCTGGGGGAGCGGTACGTCGGCGCGCACCCGATGGCGGGCACGGAGCGCTCGGGTTTCGAGGCCTCCTCGGCGGACCTGCTCCCCGGCGCCCGCTGGGCGGTCACCGTCGCACCGGGGACGCGCCCCGACGCGCTGGCGACCGTGCTGGACCTCGTCACGGGTCCGCTGGGCGGCACCGTGACCCTGCTGGACGACGCCGCGCACGACCGCGCGGTCGCGCTCGTCAGCCACGTGCCGCACGTGCTCGCCACGGAGCTCCTGGGGCTCGTCGCCCGCTCGGGCTCCGCCGGCCCCGCGCTCGCCCTCGCGGCCGGCAGCTTCCGGGACGGCACGCGGGTCGCCCGGACGGACCCCCGGCGCACGGAGGCGATGGTCGTGCAGAACGCGTCGGCCGTCGCGCCGCTGCTGCGCGAGGCCGCGGACGCGCTGTCGGCGCTCGCGCAGCGGCTCGAGCGCGGCGCCGCGGTGGCGGGGTTCTTCGATGCCCCCGACCCCGTGCGCGAGGCGCTCGACCGGGGCTCCGTCGTGCCCGGCCCGCGCGCCGGGACCCCGCCCGGGCGGGAGCTGCTCGGGGCGCCCGGGTGGCGGGAACGGCTCCTCGGGGCCGGTGCCGCGGGAGCCGTCGTCGTCGGCGTCGAGGAGGGGCCCGCGGGCACGACGGTCCTGCAGCACGTCAGGGCGTAGGCCGCCCGGGCCGCTCCCGCCGGGCACGCGGCGCGGGCCGCGGCGGCACGCGCTTGGCGAGCGCGACGTCGTCGGCCCCGATGCGCTCCAGCGTGCCTGCCCGCGGGCCGGTGTCGCGCCGCAGGACGATGCCGCCGGCGTCGGCCGAGACGACCACGCCGAGCACGTCCGCGTACGTCGCGCCCGGCTCGTGGACCCGCGCCCGCACGACGGCGCGCGTGCCCGCCGGCCACGACGCCCAGCCCGGCGGCGGTCCGGGGTGCTGCTCGGGCACGGCGCGCTCCTCGGGTCCGGCGGGTGGACGGCGGCTCGACCGGGTCGGGCGCTGAGAGATACTAGGGTGCCAGAGTGCCTCCGGCACCGGCACCCCGACCCTGAGAGGACCGCGTCGTGACCTACGTGATCGCCCTGCCGTGCGTCGACGTCAAGGACAAGGCGTGCGTCGAGGAGTGTCCGGTCGACTGCATCTACGAGGGCGAGCGCTCGCTCTACATCCACCCGGACGAGTGCGTGGACTGCGGGGCGTGCGAGCCGGTCTGCCCGGTCGAGGCGATCTACTACGAGGACGACGTGCCCGAGGAGTGGAGCGACTACTACCGCGCGAACGTCGAGTTCTTCGACTCGCTCGGCTCGCCCGGCGGTGCGGCGAAGATGGGACTCATCGCGAAGGACGACCCGATGATCGCCGCCCTCCCGCCCCAGGCCTGAGCCTGCCGTGGGCCTCGGTGACCTGAGCGGTCTCGCCTATCCCTGGGACACGCTGGCGCCTTACGCCGTGACGGCCCGGGCGCACCCGCGAGGGATCGTCGACCTGTCGGTCGGCACTCCCGTCGACCCGACCCCGGAGGTCGTCCGGGACGCGCTCGCGGGCGCGTCCGACGCCCCCGGCTATCCGACGACGCAAGGCACGCCGGCGCTGCGCGAGGCCGTCAGCGCCTGGTTCGCCCGCCGGCGCGGCGTGCCGTCGCTCTCGCCGGACGCCGTGCTGCCGACGGTCGGCTCGAAGGAGCTCGTGGGGCTCCTGCCCTCGCTCCTGCGCCTGGGTGCGGGGGACGTCGTCGTCCACCCGGAGGTCGCGTACCCGACGTACGACGTCGGCGCGCGCCTCGCCGGGGCGTCCACCCTCGCGACCGACGACGTCGAGGCGTGGGCCGGGCGGGCCGACGTGCGCCTGGTCTGGGTCAACTCGCCGAGCAACCCCACGGGCGCCGTCGCGAGCCGCGAGCACCTGGCACGCGTGGTCGCCGCCGCGCGGGAGATCGGCGCGGTCGTCGCGAGCGACGAGTGCTACGCCGAGCTCGCCTGGGAGGAGCCGTACGCGAGCGCGGGCGTGCCCAGCATCCTCGACCCGCAGGTGTGCGGCGGGTCCCACGACGGCCTGCTCGCCGTCTACTCGCTGTCGAAGCAGTCGAACCTCGCCGGGTACCGCTCGTCGTTCGTCGCCGGCGACGCCGACCTCGTCGCCGACCTGCTGGCCACCCGCAAGCACCTCGGCATGATCGTGCCGGCGCCCGTGCAGGCCGCGACCGCGGCCGCGCTGGGCGACGACGCGCACGTCGCCGCCCAGCGGGCGGTGTACGCGCGCCGTCGCGCCGTGCTCCGCGGCGGGCTGGAGGCCGCGGGCCTGGTGGTGGACCGCTCGGAGGCGGGGCTGTACCTGTGGGTCCGCGCCGAGGGCGGCACCTCGGGCGCGCCCGACGCGCGGGGCGTCGGCGACGCCGTCGACCCGGCCGCCGCGCCGTGCTGGGACCTGGTCGCCGGGCTCGCCGGGCTCGGCATCCTGGTGGGCCCCGGCACGTTCTACGGGCCGGCGGGGGCGGGTCACGTGCGGCTGGCGCTCACGGCGCCGGACGAGCGCGTCGGCGAGGCCGCCGCCCGCCTGGCGGGTGCGTGACGCGCGGCTGACCGCCCGGTGACGAGCGTGACGCTGTGACCCGGATCACACCCATGTGTCGGTTCTGTGACGGTTCCGGATTGGTCACGTGAGATTGTTCCGGGATAGCGTCGCCCTGGGCAGCGACGTCCCTCGCGCGCGTGCCTGCGATCGGCCCGCCGCGCGCGGGCGACCGTGATGTCACATCGGACCACACGTCCACGCCGGCTCCACGAGAGACCCGGCGACGGGCCGCAGGAAGGACACCCATGACCAGCACGGACAACGCGACGGTGCAGCTGACCGCCGGAGGCGAGACCCAGGACCTGCCGGTCGTGCGGGCCGTCGAGGGCAACGACGGGATCGTCGTGTCGAGCCTCCTGAAGTCGACCGGGCTGGTCACCGTCGACCCCGGTTTCATGAACACCGCCTCCTGCAGCTCGGACATCACCTACATCGACGGCGACGCGGGCATCCTGCGCTACCGCGGGTACCCGATCGACGAGCTCGCCGCGGGCTCCACCTTCCTCGAGGTCGCCTACCTCCTGATCCACGGCGAGCTGCCCGACACCGCGGCGCTCGAGGCGTTCGTGGAGCGGGTCAACCGCCACACGTTCGTCCACGAGGACTTCCGCACGTTCATGGGCACGTTCCCGCGCGACGGGCACCCGATGGCCGTCCTCGCCTCGGCGATCAACGCGCTCTCGACCTTCTACCCGGAGTCGCTCGACCCGCACGACCCGGAGACGGTCGAGCTGGCCACCGTGCTCCTGCTCGCGAAGACGCGCACCATCACGTCCTACCTGCACCGCCGCCGCTCGGGCGAGCCGCTGCTGTACCCGGACTACTCTCGCGGCTACGTCGACGACTTCCTGCGCATGACCTTCGCCCGCCCGTACCAGGAGTACGAGGCGGACCCGGTCGTCGTGGACGCCCTGGACAAGCTCCTCATCCTGCACGCCGACCACGAGCAGAACTGCTCGACCTCCACGGTCCGCATCGTCGGCTCGAGCAACGCGAACCTCTACGCGTCCGTCGCCGCCGGGGTGAACGCGCTCTCCGGGCCGCTGCACGGCGGGGCGAACGAGGCGGTCCTCGACATGCTCCAGCAGATCCAGGGCAGCGACGTCGACGTCGACGCGTTCATGACCAAGGTCAAGAACAAGGAGGACGGCGTCCGGCTCATGGGGTTCGGGCACCGCGTCTACAAGAACTACGACCCGCGCGCCGCGATCGTCAAGGAGAGCGCCCACGCCGTGCTCTCCAGCCTCGGGAAGAACGACGAGCTGCTCGAGATCGCGATGGGGCTCGAGGAGATCGCGCTCAACGACGACTACTTCATCGAGCGCAAGCTCTACCCGAACGTCGACTTCTACACGGGCCTGATCTACAAGGCCATGGGCTTCGAGCCGGCGATGTTCACGCCGCTGTTCGCGCTCGGGCGCATGCCGGGGTGGATCGCCCAGTGGCGCGAGATGATGCAGGACCCGCAGACGAAGATCGGCCGCCCGCGGCAGATCTACACGGGCGCGCCCGCGCGGCCGTACGTCCCCGTCGAGGAGCGCTGAGCCCCGCGGCGCCGAGCCGCCCGGTCCCCGGGAGGCTCAGGACGTCGCGACGGTGACCGCGACGCGGCCCGGTGCCGGCGGGGGACCGGCGCCAGCGGGCCCGTCGTCGTCCTCGTCCGGACGGCTCCACGCCGCGCTCTCGCGCGTCCACACCTGACCGTCGACGGCGACGGCCACGGCGTCGGTGGTGCTCGCGGTGGCGACCGCCCACTGCGCCACGGACCAGGCGGACCGCGCCGCGGCCGACGCGTCGCCGGGGTCGGTGCCGCCGAGCCCCCGCGCGTCCACCTCCACGCCGGCGCGCCCCTGCGGCGCCGCACCGACACCGGCGGTCCGCGTCGGCAGGTCGCCGAGGTCGCGGACCACGCGCCCCTCGAGCTCCGCCACGGCGTCGGGCGCGGGAGCGGGCTGCGCGACGTCGCGCAGCGTGCAGGTCAGCGCGGCCGGCGACCAGCCGGTCAGCGCGGAGGCCCAGATCCCGGACCGCGTCGCGTGCGGCGCGTAGCCCTCCGGGAAGGCGGAGCGCTGCACGGCCTGCGCGGCCTCCGTCACCCGCATGCGCGTGTAGCCGTCGACGTCCTCGAGCGCGTCGTAGAACGCGTTCGTCGCGTGCACCGGGTCGGTGACCTCCGCCTCGGTGCCCCACCCCTGGGACGGGCGCTGCTGGAAGATCCCGAGCGAGTCGCGGTCCCCGTGGTCGAGGTTGCGCAGGTGGGACTCGGCCGACGCGGTGGCCAGGCCGATCGTCGCGGCCCGCGCGGGCATCCCGCGACGCTCGGCGGTGACCGCGACCAGCGCCGCGACGTCGGCCTGCTGCGGCGTGAGGTCGGCGCTCGTCCCGTCGACCGCGGCGGTGCAGCGCTCCGTGACGGGCCGGCGGTCGTCGAGGACCTTCAGCCCGACCACGACGCCACCGATCGCCAGGGCGCCGGCGGCCACCACCCCCGTGACGGCGAGCAGCGTGCGCCGCGCGCGGTGCGGGGTGCGACCGGTCACCGGCGTCAGTTCGCGTGCAGCGCGGCGTTGAGCTCGATGCCGGTCCCGGCGCGCGCGACGACCTCGACCGCGCCGGTCAGCGAGTTGCGGCGGAACAGGAGGTTGTCCCGGCCGGCGAGCTCGCGCGCCTTGACCACGGTGGGCTCGCCGCCGCCGGCGACGACGCTCACCTTGGTGCCCGCCGTGACGTAGAGGCCGGCCTCGACCACGCAGTCGTCGCCGAGCGGGATGCCGACGCCGGCGTTCGCCCCGAGGAGCGAGCGGCGGCCGATCGAGATGACCTCCGTGCCGCCGCCGGAGAGGGTGCCCATGACGGACGCGCCGCCGCCGACGTCGGAGCCGTCGCCGACGACGACACCGGCGGAGATCCGCCCCTCGACCATCGAGGTGCCCAGCGTGCCCGCGTTGAAGTTCACGAAGCCCTCGTGCATGACCGTGGTGCCCGGCGCGAGGTGCGCACCGAGCCGCACCCGGTCGGCGTCGGCCACCCGGACGCCGCTCGGGACGACGTAGTCGACCATGCGCGGGAACTTGTCCACGCCGTAGACGGTGACCGCCTGGCCGGTCGCGGCGCGCAGGCGCAGGCGGGTCTCCTCGAACCCCTCGACCGCGCAGGGGCCCTGGCTGGTCCAGACGACGTTGGTCAGCACGCCGAAGAGTCCGTCGAGGTTCAGCCCGTGCGGGCGCACGAGGCGGTGGGAGAGCAGGTGCAGGCGCAGGTAGGCGTCCGCCGGGTCCGCCGGCGCGGCGTCCAGGTCGATCGAGGTGCGGACGGCGCGGACGTCGACGCGACGCGCCTCGTCGCGCTCGGCGAGCAGGGCGAGCGACTCCGGCACCGGGCCCGACGGCTCGCCCAGAGCGGGCGCGGGGTACCAGACGTCGAGGGTCGTGCCGTCGTCGGCCACGGTGGCGAGGCCGTCCGCCCAGGCGCGACGGCTCTCGCCGGGGGCCGGGCTCTCGGGGGGTGCGGTGCGCGCGGAGGTCATGGCGCCAGCCTAGACGGAGGGCGCCCGCGCGCTAGAGTCGCGTCCCATGCATGAGACCGCCGCCCCCGGCCCGACGTACCCGCCGCTCGACCCCTCCGGAGACCTCGTCCGGCTGTGGCGCGCGGTGTGCGATGTGCCGTCGGTCAGCGGCGACGAGACGGCGCTCGCGGACCTCGTGGAGGACGCGCTGCGGGCCGCGCCGCACCTGGACGTGGTGCGCGACGCCGACGCCCTCGTCGCGCGCACGGACCTCGGTCGCGAGCACCGCGTCGTGGTCGCCGGGCACCTGGACACCGTCCCGCTGACGGACCCGCCGAACCTGCCCACGCGGCTCGAGGGCGAGGGCGACGACGCGGTCCTGTGGGGCCGGGGCACCGTCGACATGCTCGGGGGACTGGCGGTGCAGCTGGCGCTCGCCGTCGCGCTCGATGCGCCGGCGAAGGACGTCACCTGGGTCTTCTACGACCACGAGGAGGTGCAGGCCGACCTCAACGGGCTCGGGCGTCTCGTGCGCCACCGTCCCGAGCTTCTCGCGGGCGACCTCGCGATCCTCGGTGAGGCGACGAACGCCGGGATCGAGGGCGGGTGCAAGGGCACGCTGCGTGCCGAGGTGACCACGAGGGGCGTGGCCGCGCACTCCGGCCGGCCGTGGGCGGGCCGGAACGCGGTGCACGCGGCGGCGGAGGTGCTCGGGCGCCTGGCCGCGTACCGGGCACGGGAGGTCGACGTCGACGGCCTCGTGTACCGCGAGGGGATGAGCGCTGTCCGCATCGCCGGCGGGACCGCGAACAACGTCGTCCCCGACCGCTGCACCGTCACCGTCAACTACCGCTTCGCGCCGTCGATCACCGTCGCGGAGGCGGAGGCGCACGTGCGCGAGCTCTTCGACGGGTACGACGTCGTCGTGACCGACGCCGCGCCGGGCGCGCGCCCCGGCCTCGACTCGCCGCTGGCCCGGGACTTCGCCGCGACGGTGCTCGGGCTCACCGGCGTCGAGCCGGCCGCGAAGCAGGGCTGGACGGACGTGGCGCGCTTCTCCGCCCTCGGCGTGCCCGCCGTGAACTTCGGTCCGGGCGACCCGCTGCTGGCGCACAAGGACGACGAGCGGTGCCCGGTCGCCGACGTGCGGACCTGCTACGCGGCCCTGCGGGAGTGGCTGACGCGCTGAGCGTGCGGCCTCCGCGCCCCTCGGCCGGGCACCAGTAGGCTCGGCGGCATGAGCGACGAAGGCCTCCCGCAGTCCGGTTCGGGCTACCGCAAGGGTCCGGTGCTGCTGCGCGGCTCCCAGATCCCGCGACGGACCACCGACGCCCGGCTGCTGGACTCCACGCAGGACGCCGACTGGGTGCACAACGACCCGTGGCGGGTGCTGCGGATCCAGAGCGAGTTCGTCGAGGGCTTCGGCGCGCTGGCCGAGCTCGGCCCCGCGGTCTCCGTCTTCGGCTCGGCGCGCACGCGCCCCGAGCACCCCGACTTCGCGCTCGCCGAGGACGTCGGGCGCCGCCTCGTCGAGGAGGGCTACGCCGTCATCACGGGCGGCGGTCCCGGCATCATGGAGGCGGCGAACCGGGGCGCGTCCCTCGCCGGCGGGACCTCGGTCGGCCTCGGCATCGAGCTGCCCTTCGAGCAGGGCGTCAACGAGCACGTCAACCTCGGCATCAGCTTCCGGTACTTCTTCACGCGCAAGATGATGTTCGTCAAGTACTCCCAGGGCTTCGTGGTCCTGCCCGGCGGCTTCGGCACCTTCGACGAGCTGTTCGAGGCCCTCACCCTGGTCCAGACCCACAAGGTCACCGAGTTCCCCGTGGCCCTGGTCGGTGCCGACTACTGGGGCGGGCTGCTCGACTGGGCCAGGGAGGTGGTCCTGCCCCGCGGCATGATCAGCGAGCACGACCTCGAGCTGGTCCGGGTGTTCGACGACGCGGCGTCGGCCGTGCAGTACGTGTGCGACCGGGGCGCGGAGCTGGCCGAGCAGGAGCGCGCCGCCGTCCAGGACGCCGCGGAGGCGCGGTCCGGCGCCGCGGACGCCGCGGCCGACCCGGACGCGGCGCCCGACGGCCAGGCGGACCGCACCGCGTGAGCGGCGGGTCCGCACCGGCGAGCCCGCCCGCGTCGTCCGCCCCGCTCGTGCTCCGGGGCCGGGACCTGGGCCCGGCGCCGGTCGTTATGGCCATCGTCAACCGCACCGACGACTCCTTCTACGCCGGCGCCCGCCAGCTCGACGACGCGGTCGCGCTGCGCGCCGTCGAGCGCGCCGCGGTCGAGGGCGCGGCGATCGTGGACGTCGGCGGCGTCCGCGCCGGGGTCGGTCCCGAGGTGGACGCGGCGGAGGAGGTGCGCCGCGTCGTCCCGTTCGTCGCCCGCGTGCGCGAGGAGTTCCCCGACCTGCTGGTCAGCGTCGACACGTGGCGCGCCGAGGTCGCGGACGCGGCCGCGGCGGCCGGGGCCGACCTGGTCAACGACACGTGGGCGGGCCACGACCCGCGGGTCGCCGAGGTGGCGGGTCGCCACGGCGTCGGCCTGGTGTGCTCGCACACGGGCGGCGCCGTGCCCCGCACCGACCCGTACCGCGTCGCCTACCCGGGCGACGGGCTCGCCGACCCGCGCGACGGCGTCCTGCGCGACGTCGTCGCGACCCTCCGCGCCGCGGCGCGGCGGGCGGTCGAAGCCGGTGTCCCGGCCGCGTCCGTCCTGGTGGACCCGACGCACGACTTCGGCAAGAACACCTGGCACTCCCTGCACCTGCTGCGGCGCACCGAGGCGCTCGCGGGCCTCGGCTTCCCGCTGCTCATGGCGCTCTCCCGCAAGGACTTCGTGGGGGAGTCGCTCGGCCTGCCGGCCGACGAGCGCCTCGAGGGCACGCTCGCGGCGACCGCGGTGGCGGCGTGGCTCGGCGCGCGCGTGTTCCGGGCGCACGACGTGCGCGAGACCGTGCGCGTGCTGGAGATGGTGGCGGTCGTGCGCGGGGACCTCGCGCCGGCCCGGGCGACCCGGGGGCTCGCGTGACGGCGACGGTGCCCGCAGCGCCGGCGGCACGACCGGCGGCGGCCGCCCGCGCGGCCGCCGCGGTGCGGGACTGGCCGTGGTGGGTGCAGGTGCTCGCCGTCTACGGTGCGGCGCGGCTCGTCAGCGCCGTGATCCTGCTCGTGGTGGCCCATCAGCAGGCCGAGAACCTGTGGACCCCCGCGTCGCCGTCGTACGCGCAGTGGACGGGCCGGATGTGGGACGCGTCCTGGTACCGCTCCATCGCCGAGGGCGGGTATCCGTCGACGCTGCCGCGCGGTGACGACGGCGCCGTCGAGCAGAACGCGTGGGCGTTCTACCCGCTCTTCCCGGTGCTGGCCCGCGGCCTGACGAGCCTGACGGGCCTCGGCTGGGACGTCGTGGCCCCCACGCTCTCGCTCCTGCTCGGCGCGGCGGCGATGCTCGTGATCCACCGGCTCGTGGCCGGCGCCGACCGCGCGGTGGCGCGCCGGCCCGGCCTCCCGCTGGCGACCGTCGCCGTGGTCTCGGTGTTCCCGTCGTCGCCGGTGCTGCAGACCGCCTACACCGAGAGCCTCGGCCTGCTCCTGGTCGCCACGACCCTCCTGCTCCTCGTGCGGCGCCGCTACGAGTGGGCGGCGGGGGCGGTGCTCCTGCTCGGGCTCAGCCGGGCCGTGGCCCTGCCGATGGCCTGCGTGGTGCTCTGGCACGGCCTCGTGCGCGCCCGGCACTGGTGGCGCGCCCGGGCCGCCGCCCCGGCGGGTGCCCGGGCGGCGGCGCGGGGGCGCGCCCTGGTCGACGGCGCGCGGGTCGGCGCCCTCCTCGTGATCACGCTGCTCGCGGGCGTGGCCTGGCAGCTCGTCGTCGGGGCGGTGACGGGGGAGCGGGACGCGTACTTCCGCACCCAGTCCGCCTGGCGCGCCGGGGCCGACGTCGTCCCCGTCCAGCCCTGGATCGACGTGTCCCGATGGCTGTGGGGCGACGCCGGGCCGTGGATCATGCTCGCCGTCCTCGTCGCGTTCGCGGCCGCGGTGCTCAGCCCGCCGACGGCGCGGCTCGGCCCGGAGCTGCAGGCGTGGTCGGGCGCGTACCTGGCGTACCTCGTGGCGGTCGTGCCGCCGGGCAGCAGCCTCGTGCGGTTCCTGCTCCTCGCGTTCCCGCTCGGCGCGTCCCTGGTCGGGTGGACCCGCTCGCGCCTGTGGTTCTGGTGCGTCGTCGTCGCGAGCGTGGCGGGCCAGCTCTGGTGGGTCTGGACCTTCTGGCGGCTCGTCCCGCCCAGCGGGTGGCCGCCGTGACCGGTCCGAGCCACGCACGGCGGTGAACTAGACTGTGACCTGGACCTCTACGGACGTCCATGGGGGCCGACCGGGTCCCCGCCGACGGACCGCAGAGGCGAACGAGCCGATGCACGACAGAAATGGAGAGCCACCAATGGCTGCGATGAAGCCGCGGACGGGCGACGGACCTCTCGAGGTGACCAAGGAGGGCCGCGGGATCGTCATGCGCGTCCCGCTCGAGGGTGGTGGCCGGCTCGTCGTCGAGCTCAACGCGACCGAGGCGAGCGAGCTGGGCGACGCTCTCCAGGCCGTCGGCTGACCGACCCCGTACGGATCGGGCCGGGCGCACCTGCGGGTGCTGCCCGGCCCTTCGTCGTCCGGGAGCGGCTCAGCGGCGCACGGCGACGAGCAGCCCGTCGCCGACGGGCAGCAGCGCCGGGACGACGCGCTCGTCGTCGCGCAGCGCCCGCCCGACCTGCCGGACGACGGTCGTGACGTCGTCGCGCCGCGCCGGGTCGGCGACCTTGCCCCCGCCGAGCGCGCCGTCGACGGCGAGTACGCCCCCGGGGCGCAGCAGGCGCAGCGCCTGCTCGACGTAGTCCGCGTAGCCGGGGCGGTCCGCCGCGACGAGCACCAGGTCGTACGCGCCGTCCGTGAGCCGGGGGAGCACGTCCCGGGCGCGCCCGGGGATGGTGCGGGTGCGCGTCGGGCGGACCCTGGCCTCCCCGAACGCCTGCTTGGCGGCCCGCTGGTGCTCGACCTCGACGTCGATGGTCGTGAGCACGCCGTCCGCGGGCATCCCCCGCAGCAGCCAGAGCGAGCCCACGCCGGTCCCGGTGCCGACCTCCACGACCGCCCGGGCCTGCAGCGCCGCCGCGATCGCGCTGATCGCGGCGCCGGTGCCCGACGACACGGACCGGCACCCGAGCTCCGCGGCGCGCTCCCTGGCGCGCAGCAGGACCTCGTCCTCCGGGACGAACTCCTCGCAGTACATCCACCCCGCGGCCTGCGCGCTCGTGGTACCGCCGACGTCCCTGATGGTTGCCTCCCCGGTCCGGTGCCGTGCTCCCGACGGCGCCACCGGGTCGATGCTACCGGGCGACGTGCGGCGCGCCCCGCCGCCGCGCGCGGCGGCCGGGCAGCCACGAGCGGAGCGGGCGCCACGTATCGTTCAGGGGTGGCCGACGACCCCCGTACGCGACCGCCCGTCCCCGCGTCCGAGGCGGGCACCGGCGGTGACGGGCTGTTCGCGTCGCCGACGCCGGCCCCCGCGCGCGGCGCACCGGCCGGTGCGCCGCACGAGCGCCCGGACCCGTCGCCGTCGGGGCCGCCCCCGCAGCCTCAGCACGGGCACGGCGCTCCGGCGGGACCCGCCCGTCCCGCCGCGGACTGGCCACGGCCCGCGGCGCGGCGCGTCGGCCCGGTGCTGACCGCGGGCGTGGCGGTCGTCGCCCTGGTCGCCGGCGCGGTGGGCGGGATCGCGGCGGAGCGCATCGTCGACGCCGCGGGCATGTACCGGCCCGTCGACGCCGCGCTCCCGCAGCCCGCGTCGCCCGCCCGGGGCGCCGAGGGGACGGGGTCGGACGGCGCGGCGGGCACCGGCGGCGCCGGGGCCTCCGTCGGCGACGTCGCCGCGCGGGTCACGCCGAGCGTCGTCTCCCTGCGCGTCGAGGGGTCCGACGGGGTCACGACGGGCTCCGGCGTCGTCATCCGCTCCGACGGCTACGTGCTGACGAACAACCACGTCGTCGC
This sequence comes from Cellulomonas sp. PhB143, assembly GCF_003752595.1. GTDB lineage: Bacteria > Actinomycetota > Actinomycetes > Actinomycetales > Cellulomonadaceae > Paraoerskovia. Next base: position 119,375 of record NZ_RKIJ01000010.1, read on the forward strand.
GGCGGCCGGCGCGAAGGGCGCGATCGTCGCGCTGCTGCCCGACGGCACCCACCTGGACGCCTCGCTCGTCGGCGCGACGGCCGACTACGACCTCGCCGTCGTGCGGGTGAGGGCGCGCGACCTGACGCCGCTGGTGCTCGGCGACTCCGACGCGACGACGGTGGGCGACCCGGTGGTCGCCGTCGGCGCCCCGCTCGGGCTCGACGGCACCGTCACCACGGGGATCGTCAGCGCGCTGCACCGGCCGGTCACGGCGGGGGAGTCGTCGGGGACGGCGTTCATCGACGCCATCCAGACCGACGCGGCGATCAACCCGGGCAACTCCGGCGGCCCGCTGGTGGACATGGCGGGGGAGGTGGTGGGCATCAACTCCGCGATCGCCCAGCCGCCGGGCTCCTTCCAGGCGACCGGCAGCATCGGCCTCGGCTTCGCCATCCCGTCGAACCAGGCGCGGCGAACCGCCGAGCAGCTCATCGAGGACGGGACGGCCACCTACCCGGTGATCGGCGTCTACCTCGACGAGCGGTACACCGGCGAGGGCGTGAAGGTCGTGGCCGACGGTTCGGGCGACGAGCCCCCCGTCGCCCCGGGCGGCCCCGCGGACGACGCCGGTGTCCGGCCGGGCGACGTGATCGTCGCCGTGGACGGCCGCCCGGTCACGAGCCCCGACGAGCTCGTGGTCGCGGTGCGCGCCCGCGCGCCGGGCGACGCCGTGACGCTCCGGGTGCGGCCCGCCGGGGGCGAGGGCGCCGAGCGGGACGTCCGCGTGGTCCTCGACGAGGCGACCAGCGAGTAGTCTGAGCCGCGTGTTCGGGATCAACGGGAGCGAGTTCGTCGTGCTCCTCGTGCTCGCCGTGGTCCTCATCGGCCCCGAGCGCCTCCCGGGCTACGCCGAGCAGCTCGGCCGCGTCGTCCGGTCCGGTCGCGCCTGGTTCGAGCAGGCCAAGGCGCGCGTGGACGACGAGCTCGGCGACGAGGTCAAGGACGTCGACTGGTCGAAGCTCGACCCGCGCCAGTACGACCCGCGCCGCATCGTGCGCGACGCCCTGATGGACGGCTCCGGAGCCGGGGCCGCCGTGCGTCCGGCGGGCGCCGCAGCCGCCGCCGCAGCACCGGCGCCCGCCGGGCCACCGGTCTCGCCGGAGCACCCCGCCCCGTGGGACGACGAGGCGACCTGACCCGCCGGTGGACCGGTCCGCCGACGCACCCGCCCGACCTGACAGAATGGCCCCCATGCCCGAGCACGCCACCGCCGCCGTCCCCGCCCCGTCGTCGGGCCTGCCCCGCCTCTTCTCGGGGATGCAGCCGACCGACGACACGCTGCACCTGGGCAACTACATCGGCGCGCTGACCCAGTGGGTCGCGCTGCAGGAGTCCCACGAGGCCATCTACTCCGTGGTGGACCTGCACTCGCTGACGGTCAACCCCGACCCGGCGCTGCTGCGCGAGCGCACCCGCCGCACCGCGGCGCAGTACCTCGCGGGCGGGATCGACCCGGAGCGCTCGACGCTCTTCGTCCAGTCCCACGCGCCGCAGCACGCGGAGCTCGCGTGGCTGCTGTCCTGCCAGACCGGGTACGGCGAGGCGGCGCGCATGACCCAGTTCAAGGACAAGTCGGCCAAGCGCGGGACCGAGGGCACGAACGTCGGGCTGTTCACCTACCCGGTGCTGATGGCCGCCGACATCCTGCTGTACGACGCGGCCCGCGTGCCGGTCGGCGAGGACCAGCGCCAGCACCTCGAGCTCACGCGCGACCTCGCGGCGAGGCTCAACGCGCGCTTCGGACCGGGCACCGCCGTCGTGCCGGAGCCGCACATCGTCCGGTCGGTCGCCAAGATCTACGACCTGCAGGACCCGACGGCGAAGATGAGCAAGTCCGCGACCAGCGACAAGGGCGTCATCGGCATGCTCGACTCGCCGAAGGCCGCTGCCAAGCGCATCCGTGCCGCCGCGACGGACTCCGGCACCGAGGTGTTCTTCGACCGGGACGCCAAGCCCGGCATCTCCAACCTGCTGACGATCTTCTCGGCCGTCACCGGGCGGGACGTGGGGTCGATCGCCGCGGAGTACGACGGGCGCGGGTACGGGCACCTGAAGGTCGACCTGGCGGACGCCGTCGTCGACCTCCTGGTGCCCTTCCAGGAGCGGGCGGCGACGTACCTCGACGACCCGGCCGAGCTCGACGCCGTCCTCGCGCGCGGGGCGGAGCGGGCCCGCGACATCGCCCAGGGCACGCTGGAGCGCTACTACGACCGGTTCGGGCTGCTCCCGGCGCGGTCCGCGGTCGCCACCGGGAGCCCGGTGCGGTGAACCTGCCGGAGCGGGGCGACGGGCAGCTGCGCGTCGGGGTCGCGATCGAGGTCCCCGAGCCGTACGCGACCCGGCTGCAGCGCGCGCGGGCCCGGTTCGGCGACCCGCTCGCGGACACCATCCCCCCGCACATCACGGTGCTCGGCCCGACGGTCGTCGACGAGGCCGAGGTGCCGCGCGTCCATGAGCACCTGCGGGCGCTGTGCGCGCACGTCGCGCCGTTCCGGGTCCACCTGCGTGGGACCGCGACGTTCCGCCCGGTCTCACCGGTCGTGTTCGTCCAGGTCGTCGAGGGCATCGCGGAGTGCGAGCGGCTCGAGTCGCTCGTGCGCACGGACCTGCTCGCCCAGGAGCTGCGCTTCAACTACCACCCGCACGTGACCGTGGCGCACGAGGTGCCCGACGACGCGCTGGACCGCGCGTTCGCCGAGATGGCGGGCTTCGACGAGAAGTTCGACGTCGTCGCGCTGCACCTGTACGAGCACGGGGACGACGGCGTCTGGCGACCGGTCCGGGAGTTCGCGCTCGCGGGCGGGCCCGCCGTGCGCTGACTAGGGTCGGGGCATGGCCGCCGCGACCGACGAGGAGACGACGTCGTCGACCTCCGCCCTGGTGACCCGGGGCAAGCGCCTGAACGACCTCTGGAAGCACAGCCGCCCGGGGCGGGCGCTGCAGCACTACGGCGGCGAGCGCGGGGCGCTCCTGTGCGGCGGCATCGCGTTCTCGGCGCTGTTCTCGGTGTTCGCCGCGCTGACCATCGGGTACACCGCCTTCGCCACCGTGCTCGGCTCGAACGTCGAGCTCGAGGACCGCGTGTTCGACGAGGTCAACTCGTTCGTGCCGAACCTGATCGACACCGGTGACGGCGGGATGATCACGCCGGACCAGCTGCGGCTCGAGCTCGGCTGGTCCACCCTCGTCCCCGCGCTGGTCCTGCTGTGGACGGCGATCAGCTTCATGACCTACCTGCGCCGCGGCGTGCGGGCCATGTTCGGGCTCTCCGAGATCGGCCAGAGCCCGGTGCTGAGCAAGGTCTGGGCGCTCGCGGGCTTCGTCGGGCTCGGCATCGGGGTGATCGTCTCGACCGCGGCGAGCGTGGTGGTGGGCAGCCTCAGCAGCTGGCTCGCGGACCTGCTCCACCTCGGGGAGTCCGGGGCGGTCGCCGTGCAGGTCGCAGGGATCCTGGCGAGCCTGGTGATCGACGCGGCGCTCGTCGTCGGCATCGTCTGGATCGTGGCCGGTGCGCGTCCGCGGGCCCGGGACCTGTGGTTCGGGGCGCTGCTCGCCGCGGTCGCGTTCGGGGTCCTGCGATACCTCGGCACGAGCGTGGTCGCCGGCAGCGCGCAGGGCAACCCGATCCTCGCGCCCGCCGCCGTCATCGTGACGCTCCTGCTGCTCGTCAACTTCGTGGCGCGCGTGCTGCTCATGGTCGCCTCCTGGATGGCCGACCCGCCGTTCGTCGAGCCGCACCCGGACCCGGTGGAGACCCCGGCCGAGCGCGCCGCGCGCGAGGCGGCCGTGCGCGCAGGCCAGGGGGTCGGCTACCCGTGGAGCCCGGTCGTGCGCGGGGTGCGCCGCGGCCTGCGCCCGCGCGCGCGCCGGCTCGTCGGGCGCGGCGAGGCGCTGCGCCCCGAGAACCACCCCGACGGCGCCTGAGCCGCGACGCCTCGACCGGCAGGCAGGCCCAGGAACGACGACGCCGCCCCACCCCCGCGAGGGGTGGGGCGGCGTCGTCGGCGCGGCCGCGGGCCGTCAGAAGGCGCGGGTGATCATCGCCTGCTTGACCTCGGCGATCGCCTTGGTGACCTCGATGCCACGGGGGCACGCCTCGGTGCAGTTGAAGGTCGTGCGGCAGCGCCACACGCCCTCCTTGTCGTTGAGGATCTCCAGGCGCTGGGTGGCGCCGTCGTCCCGGCTGTCGAAGATGAAGCGGTGCGCGTTGACGATGGCGGCGGGACCGAAGTACTGCCCGTCCGTCCAGAACACGGGGCACGAGCTGGTGCACGCCGCGCAGAGGATGCACTTGGTCGTGTCGTCGAAGCGCTCGCGCTGCTCGGCGGACTGGATGCGCTCGCGGCTGGGCTCGTTCCCGTGGGTGATGAGGAACGGCATGATCTCGCGGTAGGAGGCGAAGAACGGCTCCATGTCCACGACGAGGTCCTTGAGCACGGGCAGGCCCTTGATGGGCTCGACCGTGATCGGCTTGTCCGGGTTGACGTCCTTGAGGAGCGTCTTGCAGGCGAGGCGGTTGCGGCCGTTGATCCGCATCGCGTCCGACCCGCACACGCCGTGCGCGCAGGAGCGGCGGAACGTGAGCGAGCCGTCCTTCTCCCACTTGATCATGTGCAGGGCGTCCAGGACGCGGTCGGTCCCGTGCGCGGTGACCGTGAACTCGTCCCAGGTGGACTCCTCGCCGTTCTCGGGCGAGTAGCGCCGCACGCGCAGCGTGACGTCGAAGGTGGGGATCTCGCCCGCCGGCTGCTCGGCGGCGGGGGCGTCCTCGAGGGTGGCAGTCATCAGTACTTCCGCTCCATCGGCTCGTAGCGGGTCTGCGTCACGGACTTGGAGCCCAGGACGACCTTGTAGCCGTCGAACTCCTCGACGTGGTCGAAGTACTCCTCGACCGTGCCGTCGACGGCGTCGGGCGCCGACGGCGGCCGGCGGTACGTCATCGTGTGCAGCATGTAGTTGGTGTCGTCGCGCTTCGGGAAGTCCTCGCGGTAGTGGCCGCCGCGCGACTCCTTGCGGTTGATCGCCGCGACGACCGTGACCTCGGCGATGTCGAGGAGGAAGCCCAGCTCGAGCGCCTCGAGGAGGTCGGTGTTGAACATCCGGCCCTTGTCCTGGACCGAGACGGTGCGGAAGCGCGCCTGCAGCTCGCGGATGTCCGTCAGGGCCTGGCCCAGCGACTCCCCGGTGCGGAACACCTGGGCGTTGGCGTCCATCGTCTCCTGCAGCGCCCGGCGCACGTCGGCGACGCGGTCGCCGTCGGGCCGGTCGCGCATCTCGTCGAGCTGGGCGACGGTCCGGGCCGCCGCGTCCTCGGGGAGCTCGGTGAAGGACGCCGTCCGTGCGTAGGCGGCGGCCGTGCGGCCGGCGCGCTTGCCGAAGACGTTGATGTCCAGCAGCGAGTTGGTGCCGAGGCGGTTGGACCCGTGCACGGAGACGCAGGCGACCTCGCCGGCCGCGTACAGCCCCTTGACGACGTGGTGGGAGTCGCGCAGCACCTCGGCGTCCACGTTGGTCGGGATGCCGCCCATGGCATAGTGCGCCGTCGGGTACACCGGCACGGGCTCCGTGTAGGGCTCGATGCCGAGGTAGGTGCGGGCGAACTCCGTGATGTCCGGGAGCTTGGCGTCGATGTGCGCCGGCTCCAGGTGCGTGAGGTCGAGCAGGACGTAGTCCTTGTTCGGGCCGCAGCCGCGGCCCTCGCGGACCTCGTTCGCCATGGAGCGCGCGACGATGTCGCGGGGCGCGAGGTCCTTGATCGTGGGGGCGTACCGCTCCATGAAGCGCTCGCCCTCGGAGTTGCGCAGGATCGCGCCCTCGCCGCGCGCCGCCTCGGACAGCAGGATGCCGAGGCCCGCGAGCCCCGTCGGGTGGAACTGGAAGAACTCCATGTCCTCGAGGGGGAACCCGCGGCGCAGCGCGAGCGCCATCCCGTCGCCCGTGAGGGTGTGGGCGTTCGACGTCGTCTTGAAGATCTTGCCCGCGCCGCCCGTGGCGAAGATGATCGACTTCGCCTGGAAGACGTGGATCTCGCCCGTCTGCAGGTCGTAGGCGACGACGCCGGTGGCGTGCACGTCCTCGTCGTCGGGCACGTCGCCCTGGGACAGGTCGTGGGTGGTGATGAGGTCCAGGACGTAGAACTCGTTGAAGAACTCGACGTCCTGCTTGACGCAGTTCTGGTACAGCGTCTGCAGGATCATGTGCCCGGTGCGGTCGGCCGCGTAGCACGAGCGGCGCACGGCCGCCTCGCCGTGGTTGCGCGTGTGGCCGCCGAAGCGCCGCTGGTCGATGCGGCCCTCGGGCGTGCGGTTGAAGGGCAGCCCCATCCGCTCGAGGTCGAGCACCGCGTCGATGGCCTCCTTGGCCATGATCTCGGCGGCGTCCTGGTCGACGAGGTAGTCACCGCCCTTGACGGTGTCGAACGTGTGCCACTCCCAGTTGTCCTCCTCGACGTTCGCGAGGGCGGCGCACATGCCGCCCTGCGCGGCGCCGGTGTGGGAGCGCGTGGGGTACAGCTTGGAGATGACGGCGGTCCGGACCTCGCCGGACGCCTCGAGCGCCGCACGCATGCCGGCGCCTCCGGCACCGACGATGACGACGTCGTACTGGTGGGTCTGCATCGGGGTCGATGCCTCCTGGCGGTTCCGAACGGATGGATGCGGTGGTGGGTGCCGGTCGGCCCGGCAGACCGGTCAGCCCGGCAGAGAGCTGCAGAACGAGGGCAGCAGGTCCGCCGCCGCGTCGGTCGGGCACGGGTCGAACGTGAAGATCACCAGGGTGCCCAGCACCACCACCACCGTGAACGCGAGGTAGAGGAAGAGCTTGAGCACGAGGCGGGTGCGGTCGCGCTCGGCGTAGTCGTTGATGATCGTGCGCACGCCGTTGGTGCCGTGGATCATCGCGAGCCAGAGCATGACCAGGTCCCAGACCTGCCAGACCGGGTTGGCCCACTTGCCGCCGACGAAGCCGAAGTCGATCGCGTTGACGCCCTCGCCCGAGACGAGGTTGACCCACAGGTGGGCGAAGATCAGGACGATCAGCAGCGCGCCGGAGGCCCGCATGAAGATCCAGCCGTACAGCTCGTAGTTCGAGCGCGTCGTCTTGCGGCGCGCGTACGGGTCGCGCGGCGCGGCAAGGTCCGGGACGGTGGCGGCCATCAGTTCCCCCCGAAGACGTGCATGAGCTGGCGCGGCAGGAACCCGGCCATCGTCACGACGAAGAGCCCGACGACGACCCAGAGCATCGTGCGCTGGTACTTGGGCCCCTTGGCCCAGAAGTCGACGAGGATGATGCGGACGCCGTTGAAGGCGTGGAAGACGATCGCGGCGACGAGGCCGATCTCCCCGAGGCCCATGATCGGCGTCTGATACGTGCCGATCACGGCGTTGTACGCCTCGGGCGACACGCGCACCAGTGCGGTGTCGAGCACGTGGACGAGCAGGAAGAAGAAGATGAGCACGCCGGTCACGCGGTGCGCGACCCACGACCACATGCCTTCGCGGCCGCGGTACAACGTGCCAGCAGGTGCACTCGGCACGGTGTGGCCTCCTGTGACGGGATCCGGTGCGACGTCGTGGCGTTCCCCGACCGCGTGGCGCATCCCCGGTCCTGGGGACCGGGCCGGGCGCGGCGTGGTGAGGAACCACGGTGTCCGTTCTCTGGAGACACTGTAATGACCGGATCGGGTCGGCAGGCACCCGAGATGCCGTGGGACGCGGTATCGCGCCCGGATCGTGACTCATCCCACACGGTCCGCGGCTCAGTAGGATCACGCTCATGGACACCCCGCGCGAGCCCGTCGACGACTTCTACGCCGTGGTGCCGGCCGGCGGCGCGGGGACCCGGCTGTGGCCGCTCTCGCGCCGGGCGGCACCGAAGTTCCTGCTCGACCTGACGGGCACCGGACGCTCGCTCCTGCAGGGCACGTACGACCGGCTGGTCGGTCTCGCCGGGCCGGGCGGCGTCGTCCTCGTCACGGGCGAGGGGCACGTCGCCGCCGCCCGGGAGCAGCTGCCGGACCTCGCCGCGGACGCCGTCCTCGCCGAGCCCTCGCCGCGCGACTCGATGGCCGCGATCGGTCTCGCCGCGGCCGTGCTGGCCGAGCGGCACGGGGACGTCGTCGTCGGCTCGTTCGCGGCGGACCAGGTGATCTCGGGGCAGGACTCGTTCGAGCAGGCCGTGCGCGAGGGGGTGGAGGCAGCCCGTGCCGGCTACGTCGCCACCATCGGCATCGCGGCGTCGCGCCCGTCCACCGCGTTCGGCTACGTGCGCAGCGGCGCGGGCCTCGGCATCACGGGCGCCCCCACGGCGCTGCACGCCGAGGGCTTCACGGAGAAGCCCGACGCCGAGACCGCGCGCGCCTACCTGGCGACCGGGCGCTACCGCTGGAACGCGGGCATCTTCATCACGCGCACGTCCGTGCTGCTCGACCATCTCGCGCGCGAGCGCCCGGCCCTGCACGACGGCCTGCGCGAGGTGGCACGCGCCTGGGACGGTCCGGACCGCGCCGAGGTCGTCGCGCGGGTCTGGCCGGGGCTCGAGCGGGTCGCCATCGACCACGCGGTCGCCGAGCCGGTCGCCGCGGCCGGCGGCGTCGCCGTCGTCCCCGGCGCCTTCGGCTGGGACGACGTGGGCGACTTCAACTCCCTCGCGGCGCTGCTGCCGTCCGTCGACGGCGCGGGCTCCAAGGTGCTCGGCGACGAGTCCTCGGTCGTGCGGCTGGACAGCGCCGGGTCCGTCGTCGTCCCGGGCGACCGCGTGGTCGCCGTCCTGGGCCTGGACGACGTCGTCGTGGTCGACACGCCCGACGCCCTGCTCGTGACGACGCGGGCCCGCGCGCAGCAGGTCAAGCGCATGGTCGACACGCTGCGCGAGATCGGCCTCGACGAGCTGGCCTGAGCGCCGGGGATACCCTCGGGGCGTGACCACCCGCACCGTCCGCACCCCGCCCCGGTCCAGCCTCGCCGCGCGGATCGAGGGCCTCGTGGCGACGCTGCACGACGAGCTCGTCGAGATCCGCCGGGACATCCACGCGCACCCGGAGACCGCCCACACCGAGACCCGCACCACGGCGCTGGTCGCCGAGCGGCTGCGCGCCGCCGGCCTCGAGCCGCGCCTGCTGCCGCGCACCGGGCTGGTCTGCGACATCGGCGAGAGCGCGCCCGGCGCGGACCGGGTCGCGCTGCGCGCCGACCTCGACGCGCTGCCGCTCGAGGACTCGTGCGGCCTGCCGTTCTCCTCGACCGTGCCCGGCGTCGCGCACGCCTGCGGGCACGACGTGCACACGACGGTCGTGCTCGGCGCGGGCCTCGTGCTCGCGGAGCTCGCGGCGGACGGCGAGCTGCCGCGCGGCGTGCGCCTCGTGTTCCAGCCGGCGGAGGAGGTCATGCCGGGCGGCGCGCTCGACACGATCGCGGCCGGCGCGCTCGACGGCGTCGGCGAGATCTTCGCGCTGCACTGCGACCCGAAGATCGACGTGGGCCGCGTCGGCACGCGCATCGGGCCGATCACCTCGGCCAGCGACGTCGTCACGGTCTCGCTCAGCTCCGACGGCGGGCACACCTCCCGCCCGCACCTGACCGGCGACCTGGTCTACGCGCTCGCCCAGGTGGTCACGCAGGTGCCGGCGGTGCTCGGGCGGCGGCTCGACCCGCGCTCGGGGGTCAACCTCACGTGGGGCGCCGTGCAGGCGGGCAGCACGCCGAACGCCATCCCGAGCACGGGGACGGCCCGCGGCACGCTGCGCTGCCTGGACGCCCGCGCGTGGGAGCTCGCCGCGCAGGTCCTGCACGACTCCGTCGAGATGGTCGCGGCCCCGTACGGGGTCGAGGTCGCCGTGCACCACGAGCGCGGCGTGCCGCCGGTCGAGAACCACGAGGAGCCGACCGGGCGCCTCGAGGCGGCGGTGCGCGACGTCGTCGGGCCGGACGCCGTCGTGCTGACCGAGCAGTCGCTCGGCGGGGAGGACTTCGCGTGGTACCTGACCGAGCGACCCGGCTCCCTCGCGCGGCTCGGGACGCGCACGCCCGGCGGCCGGTCGTACGACATCCACCAGGGCGACCTGCGCGTCGACGAGCGCGCGATCGACGTCGGCGTGCAGGTGCTGGCGCGGGTCGCGCTGGGCTGATCCCGGGTCCCCGACCAGGGCGTCCCACCAGATGGACGGGCATCGCCCGGGCGCGAGACGAACGATGACGCTTGCGTAACGAATCGGGACGGTTACCGCTGCGTAACCTGCGGGGGTGTGCGCCGTGGCTACTGTGCTCCAACAGGCCACCGGGCCGCTGCCCTCCACGCGTCCTCCACCAGTCCTGCACGGCGACGGTGCGTGCGGACGACGCGGCAGCGCCGGGCGGCCGGGACACCCACCACGACAGGAGCATCACGTGAAGAGAGCGACCAAGGTCACCGCGCTCGCAGCACTCTCAACCCTCGCGCTCACCGCGTGCGGCTCGGCCCCCGACGAGCCGTCGGCGAGCGGCTCCGCGGCGGCGGGCAGCGACTTCAAGGCCTGCATGGTCTCCGACGCCGGCGGCTTCGACGACAAGTCGTTCAACGAGTCCGGGTACAACGGCCTGCAGGACGCGAAGGACGAGCTCGGCATCCAGGTCGCGACGGCGGAGTCGCAGTCGAACTCCGACTTCGCGCCGAACATCGACAACTTGGTTCAGCAGGACTGCAACATGATCGTCACGGTCGGCTTCCTGCTCGCGACCGCCACGGGCGACGCGGCGAAGGCCAACCCGGACGTCGAGTTCGGCATCGTCGACTCGACCGCCCAGGACGCGGACGGCAACCCCGTCGAGATGGACAACGTCAAGCCGATCAGCTTCGACACGGCCCAGGCCGCCTACCTCGCCGGCTACCTGGCCGCCGGGATGAGCAAGACCGGCACCGTCGCCACCTACGGCGGCCTGCAGATCCCGTCCGTCACGGTCTTCATGGACGGGTTCGTCGACGGCGTCGCGAAGTACGACGAGGACAAGGGCAAGGACGTCAAGGTCCTCGGCTGGGACAAGGCGAAGCAGAACGGCTCCTTCGCGGGCACCTTCGACGACCAGTCCGCCGGCCAGCAGCTCACGCAGACGTTCATCGACCAGGGCGCGGACATCATCCTGCCGGTGGCGGGCCCGGTCGGTCTCGGCACGCTCGCGGCCGCCAAGGACGCCAAGGACGTCTCGGTCATCTGGGTCGACTCCGACGGCGCCGCGACCAACCCGGACGCGGCCGACCTGATCATGACCTCGGTCATGAAGCAGATCGGCCCCGCGGTGGACGACGTCATCACCGGTGCGGCGAACGACAAGTTCGACTCCACGCCGTACGTCGGCACGCTGGAGAACGAGGGCGTCGGCCTCGCGCCGTACCACGACTTCGACTCGAAGGTCCCGCAGGACCTGAAGGACGAGGTCGAGAAGCTCAAGAAGGACATCATCGACGGCACCATCACCGTCGAGTCGGAGAACGCCCCGAAGTGAGTCCGGTCGCCCGGCCGTGACCCGGCCGGGCGACGCTCCGTCGGTGCCCAGGACGACGACCGAGCCGACCCGGCCCCTCGCCGGGTCGGCTCGGTCGCGTCGGTCTAGGGTCGGGCCAGCAGGCCTGCGCCCGGAAGGAGATCGTGCGTGAAGCTCGAACTGCAGGGGATCACGAAGAGGTTCGGACCGCTCGTGGCGAACGACGCGATCGACCTCGTCGTCGAGCCCGGCCAGATCCACGCCCTGCTCGGCGAGAACGGCGCCGGCAAGAGCACGCTGATGAACGTCCTCTTCGGCCTGTACACGGCGGACGAGGGCACGATCCTCCTCGACGGGCAGGAGCGCACGTTCCGCGGCCCGCGCGACGCGCTCGCCGCCGGGATCGGGATGGTGCACCAGCACTTCATGCTCGTCCCCGTCTTCACGGTGGCCGAGAGCGTCATGCTCGGTCACGAGGACACCCGCGGCGGCGGCTTCCTCGACCTCGACACCGCGCGCCGGCGCGTGCGCGAGCTGTCCGACCGGTTCGGGTTCGGCCTCGACCCCGACGCCGTCGTCGAGGACCTGCCCGTCGGCGTCCAGCAGCGCGTGGAGATCGTCAAGGCGCTCGCGCGCGAGGCGAAGGTGCTCATCCTGGACGAGCCGACCGCCGTACTGACCCCGCAGGAGACCGACGACCTGATCGGCATCATGCGCCAGCTCAAGGACGCCGGGACGTCGATCGTCTTCATCACCCACAAGCTCCGCGAGGTCAAGGAGGTCGCCGACACGATCACCGTGATCCGCCGCGGTGCCGTCGTGGGCTCGGCGCAGCCGGACGCCTCCGAGAACCAGCTCGCCGAGCTCATGGTGGGGCGGGAGGTCTCGCTCGGCCTCGACAAGGCGCCGCCCACCCTCGGGGACGTCACCTTCGTCGTCGAGGGCCTGACCGTCCGGGACAGCACCGGGCACACGGCGGTCGACGGCGTCTCGTTCTCCGTCGCGCAGGGCGAGATCCTCGCGGTCGCCGGCGTCCAGGGGAACGGCCAGACGGAGCTCACCGAGGCGATCCTCGGCGTGCTGCCCGCCGACGCCGGCTCGGTGACCCTCGCGGGCCGCGAGCTGGTCGGCATGTCGCCGCACGACATCCTCGCCGCCGGGCTGGGCTTCGTCCCCGAGGACCGCAAGGTGGAGGGCCTCGTCCTCGACTTCACGGTCGGCGAGAACCTCGTGCTCGACCGGTACGACACCGCGCCGTTCGCGCGGGGCGTCGGGCTCGACCTCAAGGCGCTGCGGCGCAACGCCCAGGAGCGGATCGCCGAGTACGACATCCGCACGCAGGGCCACGGCCAGGAGGTCGGGCGGCTCTCGGGCGGCAACCAGCAGAAGGTCGTCGTGGCGCGCGAGCTGTCGCGCCCGCTGAAGCTGTTCATCGCGAGCCAGCCGACCCGCGGCGTGGACGTCGGGTCGATCGAGTTCCTGCACCGGCGCATCGTCGCCGAGCGCGACGCCGGCACCCCGGTGATCATCGTGTCCACCGAGCTCGACGAGGTGGCCGAGCTCGCCGACCGGATCGCGGTCATGTACGAGGGCCGGATCGTCGGCATCGTCGCGGGGGACACCCCGCGCTCCGTGCTGGGCCTGATGATGGCGGGCGTCCCGCTGGAGGAGGCGCGCGAGCAGGCACGCGAGGACGCGGAGCCCGAGGACGGGGCGCCCGGGACCCCGGTCGACACCGGCACGACCAGCACGAGCGCGACAGGAGACGAGCAGTGAGCGAGCAGCAGGCCCCGCCCCCCGGGGCGGCGGCGCCGGTACCGACCCGCTCTGCGGACCCCGCGGAGCACACGGCGGGCACGGGCGGGCGCGCGTCCCAGGTGCTGCGCGAGGTCAGCACGGGCAGCCTCGGCGTCACGGTGCTCGCGTTCGTCCTCGCCCTGGTCATCGGCGCGGTCCTGATCATCGCGGTGGACGACGACGTCGCGGCCGCGGCGGGCTATCTGTTCGCGCGGCCGGCCGACTTCTTCTCCGCCGCGTGGAGCGCCGTCGCCGACGCCTACTCCGCGCTCTTCCGCGGCGCCGTGATCAACTACCGGGCGGACGATCTCGCCGGCGTCATCCACCCCCTGACCGAGACGCTCACGGCCGCGACCCCGCTGATCATCGCCGCGCTCGGCGTGGCCGTCGGGTTCCGCGCCGGGCTGTTCAACATCGGCGCCCAGGGCCAGGTGATCATGGGCGCGACGGTCTCCGGGCTCGTCGGGTTCGCCTGGCACCTGCCGGTCGGGATCCACCTCGTCGTGGCGCTGCTCGGCGGGGTCGTCGCGGGCGGGCTGTGGGCGGGCATCGCCGGGTTCCTCAAGGCGCGCACGGGGGCACACGAGGTGATCGTCACGATCATGCTCAACTACGTCGCGCTCTACCTGCTGCAGTACCTGCTCACGACCTCGCTGTTCAGCACCGGCAACCAGCCCAAGAGCCGGAGCGTCGACCCTTCCGCCCAGCTGCCGTTGCTCCTGGGTGACCAGTTCCGCCTCAACGCGGGCTTCCTCCTCGCGATCCTGGCCGCCGTGTTCGTCTGGTGGCTGATGACCCGCTCGACGATCGGGTTCCGGTTCCGCGCCGTCGGCTCCAACGCCCACGCGGCGCGCACCGCCGGCATGAGCGTCACCGCCACGTTCGTGCTCGTCATGGTCGTCTCCGGTGCGCTCGCCGGGCTCGCCGGGGCGACGCAGGTGCTCGGCACGGAGAAGTTCCTCACCGACGGCATCGCGGGCACGCTGGGCTTCGACGCGATCACGGTCGCGCTGCTCGGCCGGTCGAAGCCGCTCGGCATCTTCCTGGCCGGCCTGCTGTACGGCGGCCTGAACGTCGGCGGCCGGGTCATGGAGGTCTCCACCGGCACGCCCATCGACATCGTCCTGGTCATCCAGTCCCTCGTCGTGCTCTTCATCGCGGCCCCGCCCCTGGTGCGGGCCGTCTTCCGGCTGCCGTCCCCCGAGACGAAGGAGGTCGCGGCATGACCGCCACCGACGTCGCCCCCGCGCGTCCCGCACCGTCCGCAGCGGTCGTCGGGCGCACCGTGTCCTACAAGGTCCCGGTCGCGCTCGGCGTGCTGGGCCTCGCCGCGCTCGTCCTGTTCGGCCTCCTCGGCCCCGCGGGCGAGACGACGACGTTCGGCGTCTCGGGTGCCTCGGACCTCGTGCGCATCGACCCGCTCGAGCTCCCGTCGCGTGCGACGGCGGTCGTGCTCTCGGTCGTGGCGCTGCTGCTGGCCGCGTACTCGGCGGTCGTCGCCCGCGCGTCCCGCGAGGTCCCCGTCTGGCTGGTGACCGTGTTCGGTGTCGTGTGGGTGCTCGCGTTCCTCACGTGGGCCGTCGCGGGCAAGTCGACCTCGCTCGTGAGCCTGCTCCAGGGCTCGCTCCTGCTCGCCGTCCCGCTCGCCTTCGGCGCCCTCGGCGGCCTGCTCAACGAGCGCGCCGGTGTCGTGAACATCGCGATCGAGGGCCAGCTCCTCACGGGGGCCTTCGGCGCCGCCGTCATCGGCTCCGTGACCGGCAACGCGTACGTCGGCCTGGTGGCGGCGCCCGTCTTCGCGCTCGTCATCGGGGCGATGCTCGCCCTGTTCACCGTGAAGTACCACGTCAACCAGATCATCGTCGGCGTCGTGCTCAACGTCTTCGCCGTCGGCCTGACGAGCTTCCTGTACGGCTCCGTGCTCAAGGAGGACGCGGCGCGGCTCAACTCGCCGCCGCGCCTCGAGGTGCTGCCGGTGCCCGGCCTGTCGCAGATCCCGGTCCTCGGCCCGGTCCTGTTCCGCCAGACGATCATCGTCTACCTGCTCTACGTCGCGGTCGTCGTGGTCTCGGTGGCGCTGTTCCGCACCCGGTGGGGCCTGCGTGTGCGGGCCGTGGGGGAGTACCCGCAGGCGGCCGACACCGTCGGGATCGACGTCGAGCGCACGCGCTGGCACAACGTGCTGCTCGGCTCCGCGGTCGCGGGTCTCGGCGGGGCGTTCTTCACCATCGGCTCCGTCGGGGCGTTCGGCGAGGAGATGACCGCCGGCAAGGGGTACATCGCCCTGGCGGCGATGATCCTCGGGCGCTGGTCCCCGGTGGGCGCGCTCACCGCGGCGCTGCTGTTCGGGTTCGCGGACAAGCTGCAGCAGGTGCTCGGCGTCCTGCAGACGCCGATCCCCAACCAGTTCATGCTGATGCTGCCGTACATCGTGACGATCTTCGCGGTCGCCGGCCTCGTCGGGCGCGTGCGCGGTCCGGCCGCGGCCGGCGAGCCCTACGAGAAGGGCTGACGGCGTGGGTGACGCGCACGAGGGTCCCGGCACGCGGGACGACGGCCCCAACGTCGGCTGGGACGCGCTGCGTGCCCGCGCCGTGGAGGTCATGGGCCGCGCGTACGCGCCCTACTCCCGCTACCGGGTGGGCGCCGCCGCGCTCGTCGACGACGGCCGCGTCGTCGTCGGCTGCAACGTGGAGAACGCCGCGTACGGCGTGACCCTGTGCGCCGAGTGCTCGCTCGTCAGCGCGCTGGTCACCGGCGGCGGCGGGCGCCTGGTGGCGTTCACGTGCGTCGGGGGCGACGGTCGCGTGGTCATGCCCTGCGGCCGCTGCCGCCAGCTCCTGTGGGAGCACGGCGGTCCGGGGCTCGTGGTGGAGACGCCGCGCGGTCCGCGGCCGATGTCCGAGGTGCTGCCCGACGCCTTCGGCCCCGACGACCTCGTGCACGCCGACGCCCGCCCCGAGGAGAGGACAGCATGACCGAGACCCATGACGCCGTGGACGTCATCCGGACCAAGCGCGACCGTGGTCGCCTCGACGACGCCCAGATCGACTGGGTCGTCGACGCCTACACGCGCGGTGCCGTGGCGGAGGAGCAGATGTCCGCGCTCGCCATGGCGATCCTGCTCAACGGGATGGACCGCGCGGAGATCTCCCGCTGGACGGCGGCGATGATCGCCTCCGGGGAGCGGATGGACTTCTCGGGGCTCTCGCGCCCGACGGCGGACAAGCACTCGACCGGGGGCGTCGGCGACAAGATCACGCTGCCCCTGGCGCCGCTCGTCGCCGTGTTCGGCGTCGCGGTGCCGCAGCTGTCGGGCCGCGGGCTCGGGCACACCGGCGGCACGCTCGACAAGCTCGAGTCCGTGCCCGGCTGGCGCGCGGCCCTGAGCACCGAGGAGATGCTCGCCCAGCTCGACGACGTCGGCGCCGTCGTCTGCCAGGCCGGGTCAGGGCTCGCGCCCGCGGACCGCAAGCTCTACGCGCTGCGCGACGTCACCGGGACCGTCGAGGCGATCCCGCTCATCGCGTCGTCGATCATGAGCAAGAAGATCGCGGAGGGCACGGGCGCGCTGGTGCTCGACGTCAAGGTCGGCTCCGGCGCGTTCATGAAGGAGCTCGACCAGGCGCGCGAGCTCGCCCGCACGATGGTCGACCTCGGGACCGACGCCGGCGTGCGCACCGTCGCCCTGCTCACGGACATGTCCACGCCGCTGGGGCTCACCGCGGGCAACGCCCTCGAGGTGCGCGAGTCGGTGGACGTGCTCTCGGGCGGCGGTCCGGCCGACGTGGTCGACCTCACCGTCGCGCTCGCGGTGGAGATGCTCGACGGCGCGGGGCGCCCCCAGGGCGAGGACGACGTCCGGGCGGCGCTCGCGGACGGCCGCGCGATGGACGCCTGGAACCGGATGATCGCCGCCCAGGGCGGAGACCCCGCGGCGGCGCTGCCCGTCGCGCGCGAGAGCGAGCAGGTGCTCGCCGACGCCGACGGGACGTTGGCGAGCCTCGACGCGTACGCCGTCGGCGTGGCCGCGTGGCGCCTGGGCGCGGGCCGGGCTCGCCGGGAGGACCCGGTCCAGGCCGGGGCGGGCGTCGAGCTGCACGCGAAGCCGGGCGACGTCGTCCGGCGCGGGCAGCCGCTGCTGACGCTGCACACGGACACCCCCGAGCGGTTCGCCCGCGCCCGCGAGGCGCTGGCGGGCGGCTGGAGCGTCCTCGGCGCCGAGGACCCGGGGATCCGGCCGGACGCCGCCCCGGTGGTGCTCGACCGGGTGGATCGGGCAGGCTGAGGCTGGACCCGCGCGGCACGAGGCAGGAGCGGAGAGCGCACATGGTGGACGAGCACGAGCGCCCGGACGCGGGCGGCACGCCGGCGCGCGACGCCGATCCCGACACCGACGGCGTGCCCCCCGCCCCGGAGGGTCCCCCGGGGCGACAGGTGCCCGCGTGGGTGGACGAGCGGCGTCCGCGGTCGGTCTACGGGGTCGGTCAGGAGCCGGACGCCCGGTTCAGCCTGGCCAACGAGCGCACCGCGCTGGCCTGGGTGCGCACGGGCCTGAGCCTCGTCGCCGGGGGCATCGCGCTGACCTCGTTCGCGACCTTCGCCGACCTGTCGGCGGTCCTGGACGTCGTCGCGGCGATCGCGTGCGTGGCGGGCGCCGGGCTGAGCGTCTGGGCCCTGGTGGGCTGGCAGCGCAACGAGAAGGCGCTGCGCCTCGACCGTCCGCTGCCCTCGCCGCGCGCGCTGCCGGTGCTCGTCGTCGGGGTCGTCGCGTTCGGCCTCGGCCTGGGCGTCTACGCGGTCTTCTCCGCATGGTGAGCGCGGCGGGCGCGGGCGACGACGCGCCGCGCGCCCACCCCTCGCGCGACGTCGGCCTGCAGCCCGAGCGCACGGCGCTCGCGTGGCAGCGCACGATCCTCTCGGTCACCGTGGGGTCCCTCGTGTGCGGGGCCACGGCGCTGCGGCTCGACCAGCCGGTCATCGTCGTCGCCGCCGCGGCGGTCGCGATCGCCGCGATGCTGCCCTCCGTGCTGCGGCTGCCCGAGGGCGGGCTGCCGAGCCACGGGCACCTGCGCAGCTGGCGCTTCCTCGTGCGGATGGTGCTCCTCGTCTCCGCGCTCGGCGCGGTGGGGACGGCCGCGGCGCTCGTCTCGATGCTGCAGGGCGACGGGTGAGGGTGCGGTGCGGCCGGGCGGCCTGATGCTCACCTCGGTGGCCCGCCTGCTGCCGGACCGGGACGGCCGGGCACCGCTCACGGCGCCCCGGCCGCCGGGCGCGGGGCCCGCCACCGCCGAGCGGGCGTGGCACGGGACGGGCCCGTTCGCCGGCGTCCTCGACGGCACGGCGGCGGGGCCGTGGCCCGTGCGGCTGGGCGCCGCGCGGCTCGTCCAGGCCGACGCCTCCTCCTGCGGTCCCGCCGTGCTCGGCGCGCTGGCGCTCGCGGGGGACCCGGTGCTGGCGCGGCACGTGCGCGACGGCGGCCCGGACGCCTGGCGCGCGCTCCAGGTCGTCCTCCGCCGCCGCGCCGGGCGCGCGTGGCCCGGAGCCCTCGGCACGCCGCCGTGGGGCGCGGCCCGCGCCGCACGGTTCGGGGCGGGCCCCGACGCGACCCGGTACCGCTCCGTGCTGCTCGACGACGCCACGGCGCGGGGGCAGCGGGTGCTCGCCGCCGCCGGGGCCCGGGCGCGCGCCGGGACGCCCGTACCCCTGTACGTGGGCGGTGACCTCGCCACGGGGGTGGCCACCGCCGTCCCGCGCCACGTCGTCCTGCTCGTCGCGGTCGCCGGCCCTGCGGTCGCCGACCCTGCGGTCGCCGGTCCTGCGGTCGCCGGCCCTGCGGGGCCGCCGGACGGCGGCGACGTCTGGCACGTCTACGAGCCGTCGTCGGGCGCGGTCCACCGGCTCCCGGCCGACGCCGCCCTCCCGGGGAGGGGCGTCCCGGGGCGGGCCGCCCGGGCGGCGCGCCGGCCCGCGCTCGGCGGCTGGACGCGGTTCTGCTGGGCCCTCCTGCCGGGCCGCGCGGCCGCCGCGCCGCGGGGCCCCGAACGGTAGCGTTGCGCCCATGACACCCACCGAGCTCGAGGCGCACATCGCCGAGCTGCCCAAGGTCCTCCTGCACGACCATCTCGACGGCGGGCTGCGCCCCCAGACCCTCGTCGAGCTCGCCGCCGACGTCGGGCACACGCTCCCGGCCGAGGACCCGGAGGCGCTCGCCGACTGGTTCGAGGAGTCGGCCGACTCGGGCTCGCTGGTGCGCTATCTCGAGACGTTCGAGCACACGATCGCCGTGATGCAGACGGCGGACGCGCTGCGCCGGGTCGCCCGCGAGGCCGTGCTCGACCTGGCCGCCGACGGCGTGGTGTACGCCGAGCAGCGCTGGGCGCCCGAGCAGCACCTGCGCCGCGGGCTCACGCTCCAGCAGACCGTCGAGGCCGTGCAGGCCGGCATCGAGGAGGGGACGGCGCTCGCGGCCGAGCAGGGCCGGGACATCCGCGTCGGCCAGCTCGTCACGGCGATGCGGCACGCGGACCGGTGGCAGGAGATCGCCGAGCTCGCGGTGGCGAACCGCGAGGCCGGCGTCGTCGGCTTCGACATCGCGGGCGCCGAGGACGGGTTCCCGCCGTCGCGCCACCCCGAGGTGTGGCGCTACCTCGCCGAGAACGACTTCCCGACGACGATCCACGCCGGCGAGGCGGCCGGGACCGACTCGATCCGCGAGGCCGTGCACCTGGGCCAGGCCGACCGCCTCGGGCACGGGGCGCGCCTCGTCGAGGACATCGCGTTCGACGCCGGGTCCGGGACCGCGACGCTCGGCCGGCTCGCCCACTGGGTGCGCGACCACCAGATCCCCCTCGAGCTGTGCCCGTGCTCGAACCTGCAGACGGGCCTGGCGCCGTCGATCCGGGAGCACCAGATCACGCGGCTCAAGGAGCTCGACTTCGCGGTGACGCTCAACACCGACAACCGCCTGATGTCGCGGACCTCGATGACCCACGAGATGACCCGCCTGGTGCACGAGGCCGGCTGGACCGTCGACGACCTCGCCGACGTCACCATCACCGCCGCGTGGAGCGCGTTCATCCACCACGACGAGCGGCGCTCGCTCGTCGACGACGTGATCCTGCCGCGCTACCAGCAGATCGAGGGGGCCCGGCTGTGAGCACCGCCCCCCTGGACCGCGCGAGCCTGGCCCGGTTCGTCGACCACACCCTGCTCAAGCCGGAGGCCACGGCCGACGACGTGGCGGCGCTGGTCGCCGAGGGCGTCGCCCTCGGCGTCTTCTCCGTCTGCGTGTCGCCGTCGATGCTGCCGCTGGACGCCGCCGCGACCCGGGAGCGCGGGCTCGCCGTCGCCACGGTGTGCGGCTTCCCGTCCGGCACCCATCACAGCGAGGTCAAGGCCGCCGAGGCGGCGCTCTCGGTCGCGCAGGGCGCGGACGAGGTGGACATGGTGATCGACCTCGGCGCCGCGAAGGCGGGCGCGTGGGACCACGTCCAGGCCGACGTCGCGGCCGTCCGGGCCGCCGTCCCGGAGCCCCGCGTGCTCAAGGTGATCATCGAGTCGGCCGCGTTGACCGAGCACGAGATCGTGGCGGCCTGCCGGGCGGCGCAGGCGGCGGGCGCCGACTTCGTCAAGACCTCCACGGGGTTCCACCCCGCCGGCGGCGCGAGCACCCACGCGGTGGCGATCATGGCCGAGACCGTCGGCGGCCGCCTCGGCGTCAAGGCGTCCGGCGGCGTGCGCACGCTCGCCGACGCCGTCGCGATGATCGAGCACGGCGCGACGCGGCTCGGCCTGTCGGGGACGGCGGCCGTGCTCGCCGGCTTCGACAGGACCCCCGCGCCCGGCTCGGGCACCGCCGGCGGCGGGTACTGAGCGGCGTGGCGGCACCGGAGGCCGGCGAGCGGCGTCGCGCGAAGGACGCCCCGCCGCGCGAGGCGACCGTGCTCCGCGCCGAGCGGCTCACCCCGGCCATGGTGCGCCTCGTGCTCGGCGGCCCCGACCTGGTGGGACTCGACGTCGGTGCCTCGAGCGACCGCTACGTCAAGCTGCTGTTCCCCGAGCGGGCGGTCGACGGACGGCCGCCGGTGCGGGCCTACACGGTCCGCTCGTGGGACGCGGCGGCCTCGCAGATGACGATCGACGTCGTCGTGCACGGGACCGGGGACGACGCCGGGATCGCGGCCGCGTGGGCGGCCTCCGCGCGGCCGGGCGACACCGTCCGGTTCCGCGGACCGGGCGGCGGCTACGCGCCACGGCCGGAGGCGCCGTGGCACCTGCTGCTCGGCGACGAGTCCGCGCTGCCGGCGATCGCCGCGGCCGCGGAGGCCGTGCCGCGTGGCGTCCCGGTCCTCGCCGTGGTCGAGGTCGCCTCGCCCGCGGAGGAGCAGCCCCTCGCCTCGCCGGGCCGGCTGGACGTCCGGTGGGTCCACCGGGGTCCGGGGACCCCCGCCGGTCAGAGCCTGGTCGCCGCGGCGGGGGCGCTCGACCTCGTCGCCCTGCAGGCCGAGCACGGCGGGGCGCCGCAGGTCTTCCTGCACGGCGAGGCGGGCGCCGTCCGGTCCGTGCGCCGCACCCTGCGGGCGGCCGGCCTGGCCGCGGGCGACCTCTCGGCGTCGGGGTACTGGCGCCTGGGTCGCAGCGACGAGGCCTGGCGCACCGAGAAGCGCGGCTGGAACGAGGCCGTCGCGGCGGACGACGCCGAGCTCGCGGGCCCGGCCTGACGCACGTGACGTGCACGGCACCCACCGCCGAGCGCGCCATCTGTGGGTCGAGCCGGGCCGATGGGCCGACAGATGACGCGTTCGGCGGTGGGGGCGGTCAGAGACCCAGCGCCGCCCGGACGTCGTCGGCCACCCGGTCGAGGCGCTCGCGCGCCTGCGCGCGGGACTCGGTCACGGCGGCGCGCGTGGCGCCCGCGGCGACGGGGAGCACCACCTCGAGGTAGCACTTGACCTTGGGCTCGGTGCCGCTCGGCCGGACGATCACCCGGGTGCCGTCCGCTACGCCGAGCAGCACGCCGTCCGTGGGCGGCAGCCCGGCGTACCCGTCGGCGAGGTCGGCGACCTCCGTGACCTCGGCGCCGCCGAGCGTCGTGGGCGGCGCGGCGCGCAGGCGGTCCATCGTCTCGCCGATCTCGGCCAGGTCCTCGAACCGTGCGGAGACCTGGTCGGTCACGTGCAGGCCGTGCGCCCGCGCGAGGTCGTCGAGGGCGTCGAGGACGGTGCGTCCCGCGGCGTGCAGCCGCGCCGCGAGCTGCGCGAACGCGAGGGCGGCGCTGATGCCGTCCTTGTCGCGGACCGTCGCCGGGTCGACGCAGTACCCGAGCGCCTCCTCGTAGCCGTAGACGAGCCCCTCGACGCGGGCGATCCACTTGAAGCCGGTCAGCGTGGTGCGGTGCTCGAGCCCGTGGGCGGCGGCGATGCGGGCGAGGACCCGGGAGGACACGACGGAGCTCGCGAGGACGCCGCCGCCGGCACCCGCGCGACGGGCCAGGTCCTCGCCGAGCAGCGCCCCGACCTCGTCGCCGTGCAGCATGCGCCAGCCGTTGCTCCGGGCGGTCTCCGCGCCCTGGTACGTGCCGCGCGAGGGGTCGAGGACGGCGACCGCGCAGCGGTCCGCGTCCGGGTCGTTGGCGATCACCAGGTCCGCGGCGGAGTCCTGCGCCAGCGCCAGCGCCATGTCGACGGCGCCGGGCTCCTCCGGGTTGGGGAAGGCGACCGAGCCGAAGTCGGGGTCCGGCTCCTGCTGCTCCTCGACCGCGACCACGTGCTCGAACCCCGCCTCGCGCAGCGCGGCGTGCAGCACGCGGCCGCCGACGCCGTGCAGGGCGGTCGTGACGATCCGCAGCCGGCGCGGGCCGTCCTCGGCGCGCCGGCCGACGGCGTCGAGGTAGGCGCGCAGCACGTCCGGTCCGAGCACCGTCCAGCCGTCGTCGGCGCGCGGCACGTCGTCGGCCCCCGGCGCCGCGGCGATCCGGTCGGAGATCTCGGTGTCGGCCGGCGGGACGATCTGGGCGCCGCGGCCCGACTCCTCGACGGCCCTGCCGCCGAGGTAGACCTTGTACCCGTTGTCCTGCGCGGGGTTGTGGCTCGCCGTGACCATCACGCCGGCGTCGGCGGCCAGGTGCTGGACCGCGAACGCGAGGACGGGGGTGGGCAGGGCCTGCGGCAGCAGGTCGACGCGCGCGCCCGCCGCCGTGAGCACCTGTGCGGTGGCGAGCGCGAAGTCGTGCGAGCGGTGCCGCGCGTCGTACCCCACGACGACGCGGGGGGCGTCGCCCGCCCCCACGCGGTCGCCGAGGTACGCGCCGAGACCCGCGGCGGCGCGCACGACGACGGCCCGGTTCATCCGGCGCGGGCCCGCGCCCATGCGGCCGCGCAGCCCGGCGGTGCCGAACTCGAGGGGGCCCGCGAAGCGGTCGGCGAGCTCCTCCCGTGCCGCGCGGCGGACGTCCTCGCCGCGCGGGTCCGTGCCCCGTGCGTGGGCGACGAGCGCCTCGATCTCCGCGCGGTCGTGGGGGTCCGGGTCGGCGGCGGCCCAGGCGTCGGCGCGCTCGAGCAGCGCGTCCAGGTCCTGCGGGGTACGGAGGTCGGTCATCTCACACCAGCCGGGCGATCGAGGCGAGCAGCGCGCTGATCCGAGGACCGGCCGCGCGGCCGGCCTCGATGACCTCGTCGTGCGAGAGCGGGGTCGCGCTGATCCCCGCCGCGAGGTTGGTGACGAGGGAGATGCCGAGGACGTCGAGCCCGCAGTGCCGGGCGGCGATCGCCTCGAGCGTCGTGGACATCCCCACCAGGTCGGCGCCGAGCACCCCCGCCATGCGGACCTCGGCCGGAGTCTCGTAGTGCGGCCCGGGGAACTGGGCGTAGACGCCGTCCGCGAGGGTCGCGTCGACGGTGCGGGCGAGGTCCCGCAGTCGGGCGCTGTACACGTCGCTGAGGTCCACGAAGGTCGCGCCCTCCAGCGGCGAGGTCGCGGTGAGGTTGAGGTGGTCCCTGATGAGCACGGGCGTGCCCGCCTTCCAGGACGGGTGCAGGCCGCCGCAGCCGTTGGTCAGCACGACCGCCTCGGCGCCGGTCGCGGCCGCGGTACGCACGCCGTGCACGACGCGCCGCACGCCGCGCCCCTCGTACAGGTGCGTGCGCGAGCCGAGGACCAGGGCGTGCCGGACCTGCCCGTCGGGCCGCTCGATGCGGATCGAGCGCGTCGTCGACCCGTGGCCCGCCACGGTGGGCCGGCTGAAGCCGGGGATCTCGTGGGAGGGGATCTCGGCCACCGTCTCGCCGAGCAGGTCGGCCGCCGCGCCCCAGCCCGAGCCGAGCACCAGGGCGAGGTCGTGACGGTCCACGCCGCTCGCCGCGGCGATGTGCTCCGCGGCCTCCTGGGCGACCAGGAACGGGTCCGTCGCCGGGTCGTCCAGGGCGTCGGGTGCATGCGTCGTCGTCATGGGTGCGAGGCTAGTACGTCCGTGCGGAACCGACCTGCGAAGCAGGCGCCGGGCACCGCCCGTCGCACCGCCCGTCGCGCCGGGCGCCGCGTCCCCCTCGCGCCAGGCACAATGGCCCCTGTGAGCATCGAGACCCCTCCCATGATGTCCGGCCGCGTCGTGATCCTCGGGGGCGGCCCCGGCGGGTACGAGGCGGCGCTCGTGGCACGGCGGCTCGGCGCGGACGTCACCGTCGTCGAGCGGCAGGGGCTCGGTGGTGCCGCGGTGCTCACCGACGTCGTCCCGTCCAAGACCCTCATCGCCACCGCGGACTGGATGACGACGGCGGAGGCCGCCTCCGACCTCGGTGTGCGTCCGCACGCCGCGGCCGGCGTCGCCCGCGAGGCGGGCGCGCACGCCGTCGACCTCGACGCCGTCAACACGCGGGTCCGGGCGCTCGCGACCGCCCAGTCGGCCGACGTCCGCGGACGCCTGGAGCGCGAGGGCGTGCGCGTCGTCATCGGCGACGGCCGCCTCGACGGCCCGACGGCGGTCGTCGCCTCCGGTGCGGACGGCGACGAGGAGCGGCTGGAGGCCGACGTCGTCCTGCTCGCCCTGGGCGCGACGCCGCGGGTGCTGCCCACCGCCGTGCCGGACGGCGAGCGGATCCTCACCTGGACCCAGCTGTACGGGCTCACCGAGCTCCCGGAGAGGCTCATCGTCGTCGGCTCGGGCGTCACCGGTGCGGAGTTCGCCGGGGCGTACAACGCGCTGGGCTCCGAGGTGACGCTCGTCTCGAGCCGCGACCGCGTGCTGCCGGGGGAGGACGCCGACGCGGCGGAGCTCATCGAGAACGTCTTCCGCGCCCGCGGGATGACCGTGTGCTCGCGCTCGCGCGCGGAGGCAGCGGTCCGCACGGCCGACGGCGTCGCGGTCACCCTGGCCGACGGGCGGGTGCTCGAGGGCAGCCACGTGCTGCTCGCCGTCGGGTCGATCCCGTCCACGCGGGGCATCGGCCTGGAGGAGGCGGGCGTGGAGCTGACGGCGCAGGGGTACGTGCGGGTCGACAAGGTCTCGCGCACCACGGCCCGCGGCGTGTACGCCGCCGGCGACTGCACCGGCGTCCTGCCGCTGGCGTCCGTGGCCGCGATGCAGGGGCGCGTGGCGATGTCGCACGCGCTCGGCGACGCGGTCAGCCCGATCCGGCTGCGCTCGGTGGCCGCGAACATCTTCACCGCGCCCGAGATCGCGACGGTCGGCTACTCCGAGGCGGCGCTGGTCGAGTCCGGCGCGAAGTACCTCACGGCGACGCTGCCGCTCGGGCGCAACCCCCGGGCGAAGATGATGGGCATGCAGGACGGTTTCGTGAAGCTGTTCGCGCGGCCCGACACGGGCATGGTGCTCGGGGGCGTCGTCGTCGCCCAGCGCGCGAGCGAGCTGATCTTCCCGATCACCCTCGCGGTCTCGCAGCGGATGACGGTGGACGACGTCGCCGCGTCCTTCACGATCTACCCCTCGCTGAGCGGCTCGATCGCGGAGGCGGCGCGCACGCTGCACCACCGCATCTCCTGAGTCGGGCCGGGGCCGGCCTCAGGCCTCGAACAGCGCCTGGCCCACGTAGGCGCCGTCGGTGCCCCCGAGGGCGGCGCCCACGGGCACGCCCGGGGGCACGGCCCACAGCCCCGAGCCCGTGTGGCGCAGGTACTCCGACATCGCGTCGTCGCGCGCGAGGCGGTTCTGCATCGGCACGTACTGGGTCGCGGGGTCGCGGACGTAGGCGAGGAAGAACAGCCCCGCGTCGAGGCGGCCGAGGCCGTCCGAGCCGTCCGTGTAGTTGTACCCGCGGCGCAGCATGCGGGCGCCGCCGTTGCTGCTCGGGTGCGCGAGGCGCACGTGCGCGGCGGTGTCGACCAGCGGTGCGCCGTCGCCGCCCGTCGCGGCGAGGTCCGGCTCGGTGTGCTCCTGGCCCCCGGAGAGCGGGGCGCCCGAGGCCTTGGTGCGCCCGACGACCTGCTCCTGCTCGCGCAGCGACGAGCGGTCCCAGGTCTCGATCATCATGCGGATCCGCCGCGCGACCAGGTAGGAGCCGCCGGCCAACCACGCGGCGCCGGCGTCGTCGTCCGGGTCCACCCAGACGTGCTCGGCGGCCGCCTCGGGCTCCTCGGCCTTGATGTTCGCGGTGCCGTCCTTGAACCCGAAGAGGTTGCGCGGCGTGGACTGGCTGGTCGTCGTCGTGGACGTGCGGCCGTAGCCCAGCTGGCTCCACCGGACGGCGGCGGTGCCGAACGCGATGCGGGACAGGTTGCGGACCGCGTGCACCGCGACCTGGGGGTCGTCGGCGCAGGCCTGCACGGCGAGGTCGCCGCCGCAGCGCGGGTCCTCCAGCATGTCGCCGGGGAAGTGCGGCAGGTCCTCGAGCAGCGCGGGGCGCCGGGCGTCGAGCCCGAACCGGTCCGTGCCGCCGGCGTCGCGGAAGAGGCTCGGCCCGAGGCCGAACGTGATCGTCAGCCCCGCCGCGCCCAGGCCCTGCACCTCGCCCGTGTCGTCCGGCGGGGCCTCGTACGGGCCCGACGTCGGCCCGAGCTCGCCGGCGGGCAGCCCGCGCGTCATCCGGGAGGCCGCGAGGGTCCATGCCCGCAGCAGGCCGACGAGCTCCTCGCGGGACGCCGTCGTGACGTCGAACGTGGCGAAGTGCAGGTGCTCCTGGACGCGGGTGGTGATCCCGGCCTGGTGCGCGCCGGCGAAGGCGGTCCCCGCCGAGCCCGCCGAGCCCGGCGACGCACCGCCGGCACCGCCGGTCCCGGACGACCCGCCGGCCTGCGCGGCGCTCGCCCCCGCGAAGCCGGCCGCGGCGCCGACCCCGAGCGCGCCGGCGACGCCGCCGAGGAGCGCGCGGCGGGAGACCCCGCGGCGCGGCTCCTCGGCGGGCGTCGGGTCGCTCATCGCAGGACGACGGCGGCCGTCAGCTGCGAGAGCGGCTCGCCGAGGGCGTCGACGGCGGAGGACAGCTCACGCACCTGGTCCTGGTCGAGGTCGTCGTAGAGCACGAACCCGTCGCCGTCGCGCTGGGCGTCGAGCAGCGTCTGCAGCGACGCGAAGCGCTCGTCGAGGGTGGCGGCGAGGTCGGGGTCCTTGGCGGCGACCACGTCACGCAGCCCGTCGTAGGCGACCTTCGCGCCGTCGACGTTGGCCTGGAAGTCCCACAGGTCGGTGTGCGACCAGATCTCCTCCTCGCCGGTGACCTTCCCGGTGGCGACCTCGTCGAGCAGGCCCTTGGCACCGTTGCCGATCGCCGCGGCGTCGATCTGGTCGGCGAACCCCGCGTCGTGCGTTCGGGCGTAGAGGTCCTGGGTGTCCTCCAGGAGCGTGTCCGCGTACCGGGTGCGCTGCGCGTCGGTGAGGGGCGCGTAGGCCTTGCCGCCGTTCGCGTCGGGCTCCGGCTGCCACAGGTCCTTCTCGAGCAGGTGCCAGCCCGTCCACTCCTGGCCCTCCTCGAGGTCGGCCTCGCGCAGGTCCATGCGCGGGTCGAGGTCGCCGAAGGACTCGGCGACGGGCTCGATGCGCTCCCAGTGGGCGCGGACCGGCGCGTAGAGCTCGCGGGCCTTCGCGACGTCGCCGGCCTGGTACGCCTCGACGAAGTCGGCGGTGCCGGTCTGCAGCTGCTCGGTCTGGTCCTTGACGTAGGCGACGTAGTTCGTCACGGCGGCGTCGACCTGCTCGGACGTCGCCCCGGTGGGCGTGACGTCGGCGCCCGAGTCGGTCACGGTGAACGCGTCGCGGATCCCGTCGCCGACCATGCCGGGCTTGCACGCGGTCTGGTAGCTGCCGGGCTTGGCGGTGACCACCAGGTCGCGGGTGATCCCGGGGCCGATGTTCTCGACCTCGGAGACGATCCGCAGTCCGTCCTCGGCGAGGAGGTAGAACTCGGTGACCTGGTCGCCGTCGTTCGTGACCTCGAAGACCACGGGGCCCGACGGCGCCTGCGTCGCCGAGAGCTCGCACGCGTCGTCGGTGGAGCTGACGGTGAGGGTGGCGTCCTGCGCCCCGGTCCCCGCGGCGTCGGTGCCCGCGGCGGCGTCCGCGCCGGCGGCCGGGTCGTTGGGGGTGCAGGCGGTCAGGGCGGCCAGCAGCGCCACGACGGTGAGCGGGGCGGTGAGCGGGGCGGCCGTGCGGGCGACGCGCCGGCGGGTGGTCGTGGGGCTCATCGGGGGGTTCCTCCGGTGGTGGGGGCGCCGAGCGGGCGTCCGGCGCCGGCGGCGGGGACCGGTGCCGGGGCGGCGGACCCCTTCGTGGGCGGTCCGGAGAACCAGACGGTGCGGACGTAGACGAGCAGGGTGGGGACGAGATACAGCACCCAGGCGGCGAGCTCGAGCCAGGTGGTGGCGGGGGAGAAGTTGAGGACGCCCTTGAGCACGGTGCCGTACCAGCTCGACGGCGGGACCGCGGCGGAGACGTCGAAGGCGAGGTGGTTCAGGCCGGGCAGGATCCCGGCCTCCTGCAGGTCGTGCACGCCGTAGGACAGGACGCCGGCGGCGATGACGATCAGCGCGAGGCCCGTCCAGGAGAAGAAGACCCTCAGGTCGAGCCGCACGGCCCCGCGGTAGACGAGCCAGCCGAGCGCGACGGCGACGGCGAGGCCGAGCACGGCGCCGAGCAGCGGCTGGGTGGAGCGCCCGGTCGCCTGGGCGCCGGCCCACAGGAACAGCGCGGTCTCGAGCCCCTCGCGGCCCACCGCGAGCATCGCCATGACGAGCACCGCCCACCGCCCGGACCGCACGGCGCTGTCCAGCTTCTCGTGCAGGTCGCGCTTGAGGAAGCGCGCGGTGCGCCCCATCCAGAAGATCATCCAGGTGATCAGCCCGACGGCGACGACGGAGAGGGTGCCGCCGATGGCCTCCTGCGCCTCGAAGGTCAGGCCCTGGGGTCCGAACGTGAGGGCGGCGCCGAACGCGAGCGAGGCGAGCACGGCGATCGCGATGCCCGCCCACAGCTGGGGGAGCAGGTCGCGACGTCCGCTCCTGACGAGGTAGGCGACGAGGATGCCGACGACGAGCGCTGCCTCCAGACCTTCACGGAGGCCGATGAGGAAGTTCGCGAACACTGGGCCTCCGTGCCGGGTGGGGTGGCGATGCCTCGTATCGGTAAGGCTGGGCTTCCTAAGGTGCGCCTTGCCTTAATGCGCTGAGGATAGCGCGCGCGGGAGCGTTCGTGGAACAGCCGTCTTGCGCAGCGGACCGTCAGTCCCGGGCGCGGTGCCCGTCGGGCCGAGGCGTGCCGACGAGGCGGCGGCGCAGCACGGGCCAGGCCGCGCCGAAGGCGGGCAGCAGGGGCAGGCGGGCGACGTCGTCGAGCGCGACCCACCGCACGTCGAGGCTCTCGGCGTCCGTCGGGCGCGGGTCCACGCGTGCGCCCGGCGCGACCTCCGCCAGGACGGTCGTGTAGCTCCAGGTGCCGTGGTCGAGCACCGAGGTCTCCAGGACGCGCACGCTCGCCGGCGCGATGCCGGCCTCCTCCCCGGACTCGCGCAGGGCCGCGTCGACCGCGGACTCGTGCGGTGCGCGGGCGCCCCCGGGGATGCCCCAGGTGCCGCCGTGGTGGCTCCACGTCGCGCGGTGCTGCAGGACGACGTGCGTGGCGCGGGCGCCCTCGGGCGCGTCCGACGGGCCGCTCGCGCGGGGGTCGTGCCCGGCGAGCAGGAGCCCCGCCGCGCCGAACAGTCCCCAGTGGCGCTGCCCGCAGGCGCACTCGACCCACCCGTCGCCGGGCTGGCGGTGCCGGGGCAGCGGCGGCACGCTCAGTCGACGATGTCGCAGATGACGGTGCCGGAGCTCACGGTCTCGCCGACCGCGGCGCCGAGCGAGGTGACGGTGCCGGCCCGGTGGGCGACGAGCGGCTGCTCCATCTTCATCGCCTCGAGCACGACGACGAGGTCGCCCTCCGCGACCTGCGCGCCCTCGGCCACGGCCACCTTGACGATCGTCCCCTGCATGGGCGACGCGAGGGTCGTGGACGACGGCGCGGCGGCGCGGGCCGACGTGCGGCGCGCCGGCCGGCGGGCAGCGTTCGCGGTGCGTGCGCGGCCCGCGGCGCCACCGAGGCCCGCGGGCAACACGACCTCGAGGCGCTTGCCGCCCACCTCGACGACGACGCGCTCGGTCAGGACCGGCTCCGGCTCGTCCTCGGCGGGCGCGGCCGGCGCGGGGGCGAGCTTGGCGAGCTCGTCGACGAACGCGGTCTCGATCCAGCGGGTGTGCACGCGGAACGGGGCGTCGTCGCGCGGGACGAAGTCCTCGGACTCGAGCACGGCGCGGTGGAACGGCACCACGGTGGGGATCCCGGCGATCTCCAGCTCGCGCAGCGCGCGCCGGGACCGCTCGACCGCCTGGGCGCGGTCCGCGCCCGTGACGATCAGCTTGGCGACCATCGAGTCGAACGCGCCCGAGATCGTGTCGCCCTCGACGACCCCCGAGTCGACCCGCACGCCGGGACCGCTGGGCAGGCGCAGGCGGGTGACGCGGCCCGGCGACGGGATGAAGCCCGCGCCCGGGTCCTCGCCGTTGATGCGGAACTCGAAGGAGTGCCCGCGCACGGTCGTGCTCGTGTAGCCGAGCGGCTCGCCCGTCGCGATGCGCAGCTGCTCGCGCACGAGGTCGATGCCCGTGACCTCTTCGCTGACCGGGTGCTCGACCTGCAGGCGGGTGTTGACCTCGAGGAAGGAGATCGTGCCGTCCTTGCCGACGAGGAACTCGCAGGTGCCGGCGCCCACGTAGCCGGCCTCGCGCAGGATCGCCTCCGAGGCGCGGTAGAGCTCGGCCTCCTGCTCCGCGCTGAGGAACGGCGCCGGCGCCTCCTCCACGAGCTTCTGGTGGCGGCGCTGCAGCGAGCAGTCGCGGGTCGAGACGACCACGACGCCGCCGTGCTCGTCGGCGAGGCACTGCGTCTCGACGTGCCGGGGCTCGTCGAGATAGCGCTCCACGAAGCACTCGCCCCGCCCGAAGGCCGCGACCGCCTCGCGCACGGCCGACTCGTAGAGCTCGTCGATCTCGGCGGCGTCGCGCACGACCTTGATGCCGCGGCCGCCGCCGCCGAACGCCGCCTTGATGGCGAGCGGCAGCCCGTGCTCGGCGGCGAAGGCGTGGATCTCCGAGGCGTCGGCGACCGGGTCCCTGGTGCCCGGCACCAGCGGCGCCCCGGCCCGCTCGGCGATGTGCCGGGCGCTGACCTTGTCGCCGAGGGACTCGATGGCCGACGGGGGCGGGCCGATCCACACGAGCCCGGCGTCGAGCACGGCCTGGGCGAAGTCGGCGCGCTCGGAGAGGAACCCGTAGCCCGGGTGGACGGCGTCCGCCCCGGAGCGGCGCGCGACGTCGACGAGCTTCGCGATGTCGAGGTAGGTGTCCGCGGCGCGGACCCCGCCGAGCGCGTAGGCGTCGTCGGCCAGCGAGACGTGGAGCGCGGTGCGGTCCGGGTCGGCGTACACGGCGACCGACGCGATGCCCGCGTCGGCGCAGGCACGGACGATCCGGACGGCGATCTCGCCGCGGTTGGCGACGAGCACCTTGGAGATGACGGAGTTGGCGGGCACGGCTCACCGTAACGCGCGCGGGTCCGTGCTCACACGCACGAGCGGGGTGCCGGCGCCAAGATTGGGGATGCGGCCAAGCGTGCGCCGGTGCTGTTGTAGGGAACCGACATGGCAGGGCGCGGACGGGCACTCTGGGGCCGCCGGGCTTGTGCGCTCCCGACAACGGCGGCTCGGGCGACCGTCTGCGGAGTCGCCCGTCAGGCGGTGTGCCAGAGGCCGGTCCAGGCGACGCCCGCGCCCGCGAGCAGATCGCGCAGCAGGGGCAGGCTGATCCCGACGACGCCGTGGTGGTCGCCCTCGATCCCGCGGACGAACGCCCCGCCGAGGCCGTCGATCGTGAAGGCCCCGGCGACCTGCAGCGGTTCCCCGGTCGCGACGTACGCGTCGATCTCCGCGTCGCTGACGTCGGCGAAGTGGACGACCGTCGAGCTGGTCGCACCGGTTCCCGTGCCCCCGCCCGGCCCGCGCCCGCCCGTGCGGACGACCCAGTGCCCGGTGTGCAGGACGGCGGTGCGCCCGCGCATCGCCCGCCAGCGCCGCCGCGCGTCGGCGGCGTCGGCCGGCTTGCCGAGCACCTCGCCGTCGAGCTCGAGCATCGAGTCGCAGCCGACGACGACGTCGTCCCCGGCGCCGGAGCGCTCGTCCGGGGCCAGCGGGTCCGGGCGCAGCAGCTCGAGCACCCGCTCGGCCTTGGCACGGGCCAGGAGCAGGACGGCGTCGACCGGCGCGAGCCCCGCCTCGCCCGCGGCCGCGCGCCCGGCCGCGAGCACGGCGTCCTCGTCGACGTGCGAGACCCGCACGGCGGGCCGCACACCGGCGGCGCGCAGCGTCGCCAGGCGCGCGGGCGAGCGCGAGCCGAGGACGAGCGTCATCGGGCCAGCTCCTCGCGCAGCACGTCGAGACCGACCGACCCGAGCCCCAGCGCCCGGGCGTGGAAGGCGCGCAGGTCGAGCTCCTCGCCCCGGGCGCGCGCGGCGTCGCGCGCCGCGTCCCGGACCTGCTCCCACAGGCGCTGGCCGACCTTGTACGACGGCGCCTGGCCCGGCCAGCCGAGGTACCGGTCGAGCTCGAAGCGCAGGGTCGCGTCGTCGAGCGTGACGTTGGCGCGCAGGAAGTCCCAGGCCTTGTCCGCGTCCCAGGTCCCGCCGCCCCACTCCGGCGGTGCGTCGAGGCCGAGGTGCACGCCGAGGTCGACGACGACGCGCGCCGCGCGCAGGCGCTGCGCGTCGAGCATGCCGAGGCGGTCGCCCGGGTCGTCGAGGAAGCCGAGGTCCGCCATCAGGCGCTCCGCGTACAGCGCCCACCCCTCGCCGTGACCCGAGACCCAGCAGGCGAGCCGGCGCCAGGAGTTGAGGGTGTCGCGGGCGAAGACGGCCTGGCCGCACTGCAGGTGGTGGCCCGGCACGCCCTCGTGGTAGACGGTGGTGCGTTCCATCCACGTCGTGAAGCTCTCCACCCCCGCCGGGACGGACCACCACATGCGCCCGGGCCGCGAGAAGTCGTCGCTCGGCGGCGTGTAGTAGATCCCGCCGGTCTGCGTGGGGGCGATCCGGCACTCGAGCGTGCGCACGGGCCCGGGGACGTCGAAGTGCACGCCGTCCAGGGCCTCGATCGCGGCGTCGGAGGTCTTCTGCATCCAGGCGCGCAGCGCGTCGGTGCCCTCCAGCCGCCGCGCGGGGTCGGCGTCGAGCACGGCGACGGCGTCCGCGAGCGTCGCGTCCGGGCCGGCGACCTCGCGCGCCACGGCCTCCTGCTCGGCGACGATGCGGGCGAGCTCGGCCAGGCCCCAGGCGTAGGTCTCGTCGAGGTCGACCTGCGCGCCCAGGAAGTACCGGGAGGCGAGCGCGTAGCGTCGCCGCCCGACCCCGTCGCCGGCCGGCGCGAGCGGCGCGAGCTCGTCGGCGAGGAAGTCGGCGAGCTCGCCGTAGGCGGCCCGTGCCCCGGCGGCGCCGGTCTCGAGGCGCCCCTGGAGGAGCTGGCAGGCGCCGGACCCGTCGAGGACGGCCGCGGCGGCCCCGCCCCGCACGAACGCGGTGAAGAAGGACTCCTCGCCCGCCAGCCCGCGGGCCTGCGCCGCGCAGGCGCGCACCTGGCGCACCGCCGCGACGTGCCCGCGCCCGGCGGCGGCGCGCAGCGACTCCCGGTACCCGGCCAGGGCGGCGGGCAGCGCCTCGAGCCGCGCGGCGACGTCCTCCCACGCCTCGACGGTCCCGGTGGGCACGAGGTCGAAGACGTCGCGCAGCGCCTGCAGCGGGGACTCGATGACGTTCAGGCTCGCCAGCGGCTCGTCGTCGGCGTACGTCTCGAGCTGGAGTCCGAGGCGCTCGCGCATCGCGGCGACGGTGACCCGGTCGACGGCGTCGAGCTCGTCGGCCCCGCCCGCGGCCTCGAGCGCGTCCAGCGCGTCCAGGGTGCTGCGGTCGAGGTCGGCGCGCGCGGCGTGCCCGGCGGGGGACAGGTCCGTCATGCGGTGGTCGTGCCCGGACAGGCCCATGAACGTCGCCGAGACGGGGTCGAGCTCGGCGAGCCGGGCGACGTACGCCTCGGCGATCGCGTCGACGGCGCTGGGCGTCCGGGGGCTCGGTGTCCGGGGGGCGGCTTCGGTGCTCACGCGCCCGAGGCTACCGGGCGCGCGGTCCCGGACCGCGGTCAGCGTGCGGCGCGCAGCGCGGCGTCGAGGGTGCCGTGCGTCTCCAGGCGCGGGCCCGCGGCGCGGGGGTGGCGTGCGGTGGCCCCGCGCCGGGGCAGCACCGCGTGCAGCGCGCTGCGGCAGGCCGGGCTCGAGCCGCCGACGGCGTCGCGCACGATCGCGGGCGGGAGGGACTCGAGCAGGGTGCGGGTCTCGCGCTCGAGCGCGGCGGAGTCCCGGCCCGCCCGCGCGCCGCGGGCGCCCCGCGGTGCGGCGTGGGCAGGCTCGAGGACCTGCCCGACGGCGTCGACGAGCTCGCGGGCCAGGCGCGGCAGGAAGCGCTCCGCCTGCGGGTCGGCGAGCACGACGTCGAGCGTGCGGCGCAGGCCGGCGACGAGGTCCGGCCGCCGGCCCGGTGCGCCTGCCGCGGCGTCGGTCCCCTCCTCGGGCGCCCCGTCCCCGGACCGGGGTCGCTGCGCCCGGCGCAGGAGGATCTCCGGCGCGTCGACGACGGCGTAGGCGCGGGCGCGCAGGTGCAGGCGCCAGGTCCAGGGCCGCTCCGCCGACCAGTACAGGTCGTCGGGGAGGTCGAGCAGGCCGGCGTCCGCGAGACGCGCGTCGAACATCCCGACCTCGACGCTGCGCAGGTCGGCGGTCGAGCGGGTCGGGAAGGCGCGCAGCGGCCCGCGCGGGTCGAGCGCGGTGCCGCGCCGCGACTCCGGTGCGCGGAGGTGGACGACGCCGGCGTCGTCCCCGCGGGCGTGGTCGGTACGGACGAAGTCGCAGCCCAGCCGCGTGAGCACGCCGGCGAGCACCTCGAGGCGGCCGGGCGCCAGGACGTCGTCGCCGCCGAGGTAGGTCAGGTGGCGACCGGTCGCGATCGCGGTCGCGAGGTTGTGCGCGGCGCTCGGGCCGAGCCCGTGGGCGTCGAGCCGGCGCAGCAGGGGCAGCCCCGCCTGCCCGGGCGCACCCAGCGCGCCGTGCGCCGCCGGGCCGGTCCCGGGGGCGGTGCGGTCGACGAGGAGGACCTCGAGGAGCCCGGGGTCGGGCAGCTGGCGGGTCAGGCTCTCGAGGGTCTCGCCGAGCCGGGCGTCGGGGCGGGCGACGGTGACGACGGCGGTGACGAGCGGTCGGTCCGGGCGCATGCCTTCACGCTAGGGCGCCCGTCCGGCCGCACGGTGAACGGGCCGTGCCCGCGGCACGAACCTCGTCGTGACCGCTGTGAACGCTCGGTGAACGCCGGCGCTCAGGCCGGGCCGGCGTCGTCGTCCACGGACCGCAGCAGGTCGTCGGCCCAGGTGCGCCCGTACCGGACGAGGACGACCTCGAGGCCGTCGGGACGGGCCGGGTACCAGACCGTGACGGGCTCGCGCCGGCCGGGGCGGGGCCCGTGCTCGGCGGCCGCGCCCCCGGGCAGGCGCCAGGCCAGCGTGCGGGTCGAGGCGGCGCCGTCGGACCCGGGGCGCGTGAACGTCACCGTGCCGCGGCCGGGCGTCGCGCCCGCGGTGACGGTGCCCGTGGTGCGCACCGGCTCGGCCAGCAGGGCTGCGCGCCCGCGCCGCACCCCGGCCGCGCGGCGCTGGGCGACGTGCTCGGCGAGGGTGAGCGCCGCCGTCAGCGCGACGGCGAGGGTGATCGCCGGCCCGAGCCAGCCGGGCTCGGCGCCCGGGCTGTCGAGGCTCGCGCGCCAGGCGAGGAGCGCGACCGCGGCGACCAGCGGGACCACCCACGCGGAGCGCTGCCACCGGGGGCGTCCGGGCTGCTCGCGCAGCCGGTGAGGCACGGCCTCGACCTCCGGCGCCGCGGCGACCACCTCGAGGACGACGCGCGCGGCCGGCGGCCGGGCCGCGGGGGCGCCGCGGTCGCTCACGACCGCAGGCTCCACCGCCACGCGTCGGCGTTGTGGCGTCCCGCGCGGCCGCCGAACGAGCGGGCGGTGGCACCTCCACCGGTCCCGCGCAGCCCGCGGGCGCGGTTGGTCCACTCCTCGACGGGCGCGGCGTCGGCGGGGGCGTCGCCTGCCGCCAGCGCGGCGCTCAGGCCCGCGACTAGCGCGGCGACCTCGATCTCGTCGGGGCTCCCGCGCACGATGCGCAGGTGGGCGGGCTCGCTCATGCGTCGTCGTCCTCGTCGTCGAAGAAGTCCGGGGCGTCGCCGCGCGAGACCCCCCACTCGCCCACGTGGTAGCCGGTGTCCAGCAGCTGCTGGGCGATGCGGGCGCCCGCCGAGTCGATGATCTCCATGACGCCGTCGAGCGTGGCGTCGGTCGTCGCGACGGGGGTGCCGACGACGTACCCGAGGTAGAACACGTCGGCGTCGGTCCCCGCGGCCTCCGGGTCCTCGTCCGGGTCGGCCTCGTCCTCGGGCTCCCAGATCTGGGAGGTCACGTCCGGGTGGGTGCCGAGCGCGTCGTGCAGCGTGTCGTAGAGCGCGCCGTTGAGCATGCCGATCCGCGACTCGAGGGCGAGGATGCGCGGGTCCTCGTCGGCCTCGGCGGCGCCGAACTCGGCCCGCACCCCGACGGCGGACTCCACGTACTCGTGCAGGGCCTCGGCGACGCGGTCGACGGCGCGGTGCAGGGGCTCGGCGTCCACCGAGCCGAGGGGTGCCGGTCCGTGGGTGGAGTCCTCGTGGTTCATCGCCCCATCCTCTCGCTGGTCTCGCTGGTCTCGCTGGTCTCGCTGGTCGCTCGGGTCACCCGCGTCACAGGGGGATGTTCCCGTGCTTCTTGGGCGGCAGGCTGGCGCGCTTGGTGCGCAGCGCGCGCAGCGCCCGGACCACCTGCACGCGGGTCTCGGACGGCCGGACCACGGCGTCCACGTAGCCCCGCTCGGCGGCGTCCCACGGGTTGACGATCGCGTCCTCGTACTCGCCGACCAGTCGGGCGCGCTCGGCGTCGACGTCCAGGCCCTCGGCCTCCGCCCGCTTCAGCGCGCCGCGCTGGAGGATGTTCACGGCGCCGCTCGCGCCCATGACGGCGACCTGCGCCGTCGGCCAGGCGAGGTTCACGTCCGCGCCGAGCTGCTTGGAGCCCATGACGATGTACGCGCCGCCGTAGGCCTTGCGGGTGATGACCGTCACGAGCGGGACGGTCGCCTCGGCGTAGGCGTAGATGAGCTTCGCGCCGCGGCGGATGATCCCCTGGTGCTCCTGGCCGACGCCGGGGAGGAACCCCGGCACGTCCACGAGCGTGAGCACGGGGATGTTGAAGGCGTCGCAGGTGCGCACGAACCGTGCGGCCTTCTCCGAGGCGTCGATGTCGAGCGTCCCCGCCATCGCGAGGGGCT
Source organism: Cellulomonas sp. PhB143 (assembly GCF_003752595.1). Taxonomy (GTDB): domain Bacteria; phylum Actinomycetota; class Actinomycetes; order Actinomycetales; family Cellulomonadaceae; genus Paraoerskovia. The sequence goes on from NZ_RKIJ01000010.1 coordinate 157,596, forward strand.
GGTTGGCCACGACGCCGACGGCCTGGCCCTCGACGTGCCCGAACCCCACGACGACGTTCCTGGCGAACAGCGGCTGGACCTCGAGGAAGGTGCCGTCGTCCAGGACGGTCTCGATCACCGTCTTCATGTCGTACGGCTGGTTGTCGGAGTCGGGCACCAGCGTGTCGAGCACCAGGTCCGCGTCGGTGACGTCGAGCTCGGTCTCCTCGTCCGGCACGAAGGCGGGCGGGTCGGAGAGGTTGTTCTGCGGCAGGTAGCCGATGAGGTGGCGCACGTAGTCGATGGCGTCGTCCTCGTCGGCACCCATGTAGTGCGCGACGCCGGAGCGCTCGTTGTGGGTCTGGGCGCCGCCGAGCTCCTCGAAGCCGACGTCCTCGCCGGTCACGGAGCGGATGACGTCGGGGCCCGTGATGAACATGTTCGACGTCTTGTCGGCCATGACGATGAAGTCGGTCAGCGCGGGGGAGTACACGGCGCCGCCGGCGCTCGGACCGAGGATGAGCGAGATCTGCGGGATGACGCCCGAGGCGGCGACGTTGCGCCGGAACATCTCCGCGAACTGGGTCAGGGCCGCGACGCCCTCCTGGATGCGCGCGCCGCCGCCATCGGAGATGCCGATCAGCGGCACGCCGGTGCGCAGCGCGAGGTCCTGGACCTTGACGATCTTCTGGCCGTGCACCTCGCCGAGGCTGCCGCCGAAGGCCGTGAAGTCCTGGGAGTAGACGCACACCTGGCGGCCGTCGATCGTGCCGTGCCCGACGACGACGCCGTCGCCCGCGATGCGCCGCTTCTCGAGGCCGAAGTTCTGCGAGCGGTGCTTCGCGAACGCGTCGAGCTCGACGAAGCTGCCCTCGTCGAGCAGCGCGTCGAGGCGCTCGCGGGCCGTCTTCTTCCCGCGGGCGTGCTGCTTGTCGCGGGCGGTCTGCTCGGGCTCGGTGACGGCCGCGGCGCGGCGGGCGTCGAGGTCGGCGAGCTTGGCTGCGGTCCCGGTCGGCCGGGTGGTGCTGGCGGCGGTGTTCACCCGACCGACACTAGTTGGTGGATGCCTCCATCTCGATAGCGCCTCGACGCAGCGAGGGACGGGTCGTCGTTGGTGGTTCTCCACAACGGCGCCTCCCGGCGGCATCATGGGGCCATGGACATCCCCGAGCGTCCCCGGCTGCGCCCCGACGTGCTGCGGCGTCTCCTCGTCGGCGAGGGCCGGCCGCTGCGCCGGCTCGAGGTCGTCGAGGAGTCGCCCTCGACGAACGACCAGCTCGCGGCGGCGGTCCGCGCCGACCCCGACGCGTGGCCCGCCCCGGCGCTGCTGGTCGCGGAGCACCAGAGCGCCGGCAAGGGGCGTGCCGGGCGCACGTGGACGACGACGCCGCGCTCCTCGCTCGTCGTCTCGCTGCTCGTGCGCCCGCCGGTCCCGGTCGCGGCGCTGACCTGGCTGCCGCTGCTCGCCGGCCTCGCGACCGCGCACGCCCTGCGCGCCACCGCGGGTGTCGCGGCGGTGGTGAAGTGGCCCAACGACGTCCTCGTCCCGGTGCCCGACGACACCGGCGGTCCCCGCAAGGTGGTCGGCATCCTCGCGGAGGCGCTGGGCGACGGCGCCGTCGTCGTGGGCCTGGGTGTCAACGTGTCGCAGACCCCGGCCGAGCTGCCCGTGCCGACCGCGACCTCGCTGCTGCTGGCGGGGGCCGCGACCACCGACCGGGAGGTGCTGCTCACGGCGCTGCACGAGTCGTTCGGGGACGTGCTCGGGCGCTGGCGCGACGCCGGGGGGGACGCCGTCGGCGCGGGGCTGCGCGACGAGTGCGCGGCGGTGTGCGTGTCGGTGGGTGCGCGCGTGCGCGTCGAGCCGGCGGCCGGCGCGGCGCTCGAGGGCGCGCCGTTCGAGGGCGCCGCGTTCGAAGGCGAGGGGACCGGCCTGGACGACGACGGGGCGCTGCTCGTGCGCGACGCGTCGGGGGCGGTGCGCCGCGTGGTCGCCGGCGACGTGCACCACGCGCGGCTGGCGGGGACCGGCGACTGAGCGGGTCAGGGGCGACCGCACGGGTGATCGCGACCGCGCGGGTGATCGCGGTCACTAGGATGGCCTGCGTGCAGCTCAGCGACGACCGTCCCGACGGCGAGGTTCCGCCGACGCCCCCACAGCCCTTCTCCTCGCGGCCCGCCTCCCCGCAGCCCTCCGCCGAGCCGCCCGTCCACGGGCACGGGGACGCGGTGCGGCGCTCGACCGCGGAGCGGCTCGACGAGGTGCTCCTCGGAGGTCCCCGCACCCTCGCGCTCGACGACCTGGCGCAGGACGCGCACCTCGACGCCGACGCGGTCGCGGACTACTGGCGCTGGCTCGGTCTGCCGGTGACGGACCCGGCGGACCCGCACTTCACGGAGGCCGACGCGCAGGCGCTGCGGGAGATCTCGGCCCTCTTCGCGCGCGAAGAGCTGGACGAGCGGATCCAGACGACCCTCGTGCGCTCGATGGGCCACACGACCGAGCGGCTCGCGCTCTGGCAGGTCGAGGCGCTCGTGGAGCACATGTCCCGGCGCTTCGGGCTGGACGACACGAGCGCCCGGCTGCTCGTCCTCGACCGCCTTCCCGACCTGGCCCCGGTCCTCGAGCGGCAGCTCCTGCACGCCTGGCGCCGCCAGCTCGCCGCGGTCGCCGGCCGGTTCGCCGTCGAGTTCTCGGGGGCGCGCGCGGCGGAGGACGACTCCGCCCGGCTCCCGCTGCCCCGCGCGGTCGGGTTCGCCGACATCGTCTCCTTCACCAAGCGCACCGCGGGACTCGGGTCGGCGGAGCTCGCCGAGTTCGTCCAGCTCTTCGAGACGGGCGCCCGCGACCAGATCACGGCGGCGGGCGGCCGGGTGGTCAAGACCATCGGCGACGCCGTGCTCTTCGTGGCGGACGACCCGGCGACCGGTGCGGACGTCGCGCTCGCGCTCGCGGAGGCGCCGACGCTGCGGGGGCAGGGAGACGTGGACGTCCCGCCGGTGCGGGTGAGCCTGGTCTGGGGTCGCGTGCTCTCGCGCTTCGGCGACGTGTTCGGGACCTCCGTCAACCTCGCCGCGCGCCTGACCGAGATCGCCGAGCCCTCGACGGTGCTCGTCGACCCGGGCACGGCCGAGCGGCTTCGCCACGACCGGCGGTTCGCGCTGACGTACGAGCCCGCGCAGGAGCTGCAGGGCCTCGGGACGGTGCGTCCCGTGCGGCTGGAGCGCGCCTGACCGCATCGTCGGACCATCGCCGTGGGGCCGTGGCCGGCGGCCGCGGCTCACTCCTGCGGCTGGACCTCCTCGACGAGCCCCGGACCGTCGTTCGCGACCGAGCCGACGGCACCGCCGACGGGGCGCGCGCGCATCGTGACCGACCCGGCCCGCAGCACCTCGAGCGCCTCGTCCCGGCCGCGGGCGGGGTCGAGCCAGGCGTCCCAGGTCCCGGCGGGCAGGACGACGGGCATGCGGTCATGGATCCGGGCGAGGTCCGGGGAGGCGTCCGTGGTGACGACGGTGGCCGAGACGAGCCACCGGTCCGGGTCGTCGTCGGCGCGGGAGCGGTCGCGCCAGAACTCGTACAGCCCGGCGAGGGCGACGGGCCGCCCGCCCTCGCCCGTGAGGTAGTACGGCTGCTTGCGGGTGCGGGCCGAGCCCGCCGAGCCGTCCGGCGCGGGCAGCCGCATCCACTCGTAGTACCCGTCGGCGGGCAGGAGGCAGCGGCGCACCGCGAGCGGCTTGGCGAACGCCGGCTTGTCGACGAGGGTCTCGGCGCGGGCGTTGATCATCCGCGTGCCGACCGAGGGGTCCTTCGCCCAGCCGGGCACCAGGCCCCAGCGCGCGACACGCAGCGTCCGCTCGACCTCGCCGGTGCCCCGCGCGGCGCGCTCGACCACGATGCGCACCGGGTCGGTGGGGGCGAGGTTCCACGAGGGCGGCAGGAGGCGGGCGTCGTCCGCCACGCGGGCGATCGCGAACTCGTCGGCGAGGTCCTGGGCGTCGGTGAACGAGGCATAGCGTCCGCACATGCCCCCAGGGTGCCGGACGCCGCCGACACCCGCCGGGGCACCGTCGTCGGACCCTGCAGCGCCCGGTCACCACGGCAGGTGTGACGAACCCGGGTCGAATCGATACGACAGGAGGGCTGCGACGCACCTACCATCGACCGGTGAGCACACCCCAGGTCCCGCCCGGCGCCCCTCCCGCGCCCCGGTCCCCGATCCGTTGGGTGCTGCTGCTCGGCGCGCTGACCGCCCTGCCCGCCTTCACGGTGGACATGTACCTGCCCGCGCTGCCGGACGTGACGAGCGACCTGGCGACGACGCCCGCCCTCGCCCAGCTCACCGTCTCCGGGATGCTCATCGGCGGCGCGGTCGGCCAGCTCGTCATCGGGCCGCTCTCGGACCGCTACGGGCGGCGGGCACCCGTCGTCGTCGGCCTCGTGCTCCAGGTGCTCACCTCGCTGGCGTGCATCGTGGTGCCCAGCATCGGCGGCCTCGTCGCGCTGCGCGTGCTCCAGGGGTTCTTCAACGCGGCGTCGCAGGTCTCGGCGCTCGCGGTGATCCGCGACCGGTTCACCGGCTCCGAGGCCGCACGGATCCTGTCGCGGCTGATGCTCGTGATCGGGCTCGCGCCGCTGCTCGCGCCGACCATCGGCAGCGCGGTCCTCGGGTTCGGCACGTGGCGGTGGGTCTTCGGCCTGCTCGCGATCATGGGCGCGGTGCTCGCGGCGATCGTCCTGCGCTGGATGCCCGAGTCGCTGCCGGCCGAGCGGCGCCGCCCCGGCGGCACGCGCTCCGTCCTCGGCGGCTACCGGTCCCTGCTGCGCGACCGCCACTTCGTCGCGCTGGCGGTCATCCCCGGCCTCGGCCAGGCCGTGCTCATGAGCTACGTCGTCGGCTCGCCGTTCGTGCTGCAGGAGGGCTACGGGCTCACGCACACCCAGTTCTCGCTGCTGTTCGCCGCGAACGGGATCGGGCTGGTCGTCTCCGCGCAGGTCAACGCCTCCCTGGTGCGGCGGGTCGCCCCGATCCGCCTGCTGCGCACCGCGATCGTGCTGCAGGCGTTCTTCGCCCTCGTGCTGTTCGTCATCGCGCTGACCGGCGGCGGCGGGATCCTCGGGCTGCTCGCGGCGCTCTGGCTCGTGCTCGCCATGCAGGGCATGATCCCCGCGAACGCCTCCGCGCTCGCGCTCTCGCGGCACGGGGAGATCGCCGGGACCGCCGCCGCCGTGATCGGCGCGTTCCAGTCCGGCATCGCCGGGTCGATCAGCCCGCTCGTGGGCGCCCTCGGGGGCGACGCGGTCGCCATGGCGACCGTCATGCTCGGCGCCGTGCTGCTCGCGATCCTCGTGCTCGCGACCGCGACCCCGGCGTTCCGGCGCGGCGGCTGGCACGCCGAGCTCTGACCGTCCGCGAGGTGCCGTGCGCGGGCGGTCGGCGGGTCGTCGCCGGGTGATCCTGGGGCGGTCAGCGGCGCGTCCCGGCCCGCCCTGCGGTCGCGGCGCCGTTGCTCCGGCATAGTCTTCGAGCGTGGCGGCCGTGACGACGGAGGGCGCCGGGGCGCTCGAGGAGCCCTCCGGCAGCCGCCGCGCGGCATCCCCCGGGCGGCCCCGAGGGCCCTACGAGCACCGGCCCGCGCCGCGCCACACGCCGCCGCGTCACCGGCCCCACCTGCTGCGGCTGCTCGCGCTCGGCCTCACGGGTGTCGTCGCGTTCGTCGCCGCCGGCGCGGGCGCGGCCTACCTCGACCTCAGCTCCGACCTGCGCGTCGACGACGTCGACCCCCTGCTGGGCTCGGACCGCCCGGTCCAGCGCCCGGTCGCCGTGCCGACGACGGCGCCCGACCCGACCGACCCGTACGCCGGGGACCCGATCAACCTCCTGGTCATGGGCACGGACCTGCGCAGCGGGACCAACGTCGACGTCGCCGGCACCGGGGACGGGATGCGCTCCGACACGACGCTGCTCGTGCACGTCTCCGCGGACCGCACGCGCGCGGAGGTCGTCTCGATCCCGCGCGACTCGCTCGTCGACATCCCCTCCTGCACGCTCGGCGACGGGACGACGACGTCGCCGCGCAGCTCGGCGATGTTCAACGAGGCCTTCACCATCGGGGGCGGCCCGGACGAGGACATCGGCAGCGCGGCCGCCTGCACGCGCCGCACCGTCGAGCAGCTGACCGGCGTGCGCACGACCGACCACGTCGTGGTGCAGATGAACGGCATCGAGCCGATCGTCGACGCCGTCGGCGGGGTGCGGATGTGCCTGCCCGAGGCCATGCACGGCGTCAAGCCGGACCTCGACCTGCCGGCGGGCGAGCAGGTGCTCGACGGCCGCACGGCCATCGACTTCCTGCGGGTGCGGCACGGCACCGGGTTCGGGCTAGAGCTGGGCAGCGACCTGACGCGGATCACGCGGCAGCAGGCGTTCCTCGACGCGATGTCGCAGGAGGTGCTGTCCAAGAACCTCGTCACCGACTCGCCCCGGCTGTACAAGGTGGTGCAGGCCACGCTGCGCTCGATCAGCACGAGCCCCGGCCTGGGCAGCCCGGCGGCGCTCGCGGGCCTCGCGTTCAGCCTGCGCTCGGTCCCGGCCGACCGGATCGTGTTCACCGCCCTGCCGGTCGTCGACGCGCCGTCGGACCCGAACCGGGTGGTCTGGGCCGAGGGGACCGACGAGATCTGGGAGCGGGTCGCGGCCGACGAGCCGCCCCCGGGCCTGCCGCCGATGCCGGGCGACGCGGCCGAGGCCGACGGCGGTTCCCGCCCGTCCTCGACGAGGGCCCCGTCGGCGCCGAAGGAGACGGCGGCGCCGTCGTCGGAGCCGGACCCGACCCCGTCGCCGACGGCGACGACCGCGGAGGGCGTCTGCCCGGACTGAGCGCGGGCGGGCCCGCGGGGATCAGCGGCGCAGGGCCGCGAGGCGCCCGACGGCGTCGCGCAGGACCTCCTCGCGCTTGACGAAGGTGAACCGGACGCGGGAGGCGAGGGCGCGCGCGGTGGCCGAGGGGTCGCCGTCGGCGTCCGTGCCGCAGAACGCGGAGACGGGCACGCCGACGACGCCGGCGAGGTCCGGGAGCCGGCGGCACAGGTCCCACCCGTCGGCGAAGCCGAGCGGGGCGCCGTCCGCGACGACGAAGTAGGTGCCGCGCGGGACGGTGACGTCGAAACCGGCGGCGACCAGGCCCGCGCAGAGCAGGTCGCGCCGCGCGGCGAGGGAGGTGGCGAGGGCGCGCGGGGCGTCGTCGTCGGCGAGGGCGCCGGCGACCGCGTGCTGGAAGGCGGGGCCGGAGGAGTAGGTGAGGAACTGCTTGACGGTGCGGACCGCGGTGACCAGCTCGGCGGGCCCGGTGAGCCAGCCGACCTTCCAGCCGGTGAAGGAGAAGGTCTTGCCGGCGGAGCTGATCGCCAGGGTGCGCTGCGCCATCCCGGGCAGCGTCGCGACCGGGACGTGCCGCGCGTCGTCGAACACCAGGTGCTCGTAGACCTCGTCGGTGACGACGATCGCGTCGTGCTCGCGCGCGGCGGCGGCGATCGCCGCGAGCTCGTCGGCGTCCAGGACGGTGCCCGTGGGGTTGTGCGGAGAGTTGAGCAGGACGATGCGGGTACGGGGCCCGACGGCGCGGCGCAGCGCCTCGCGGTCGAGGCGGAACCCTGCGGGGGTCGCTACGAGGGGGACGGTGACGTGCGTGGCGCCGGCCATCGCGATGCTCGCGGCGTAGGAGTCGTAGAACGGCTCGAGCGTGACGACCTCGTCGCCGGGGCCGGCGAGGGCGAGCAGGGTCGCCGCGATCGCCTCGGTTGCGCCCGTGGTGACCAGGACCTGGGTGTCCGGGTCGAGGTCGAGGCCGTAGCGGCGGCGCTGGTGGTCGGCCACCGCCCGGCGCAGCGGAGGGACGCCGTCGCCCGGGGCGTACTGGTTGTGGCCCGCACGGATCGCGTCCACCGCGAGCTCCTGGACCCAGGCGGGGCCGTCGACGTCGGGGAAGCCCTGCCCGAGGTTGATCGCCCCGGTGGCCGTGGCGAGCTGCGTCATCTCGGCGAAGACGGTCTGCGTGACCGTGCCGGTGGGGCCCAGGAGGCCCGACGCGCGGGCGACGTCCCGCCAGCGGCCGGGCGGGTACGGGCCTGCCTGCTCGAGGGAGGTGCTCATGGGTGGCGACCCTAGCCGACGGGTTTTCCACAGGGCAGGACCGGGCGCACGCGATCGCGCCTAGGCTTCCCGCACGTCGGCAGGGGGCCGGCGCCGGTGGGGGCGGGCAGGGCCGCCCCCACCGGCACTCAGGCACGAGGGGTGCGGATGGCGGTCACGTCCGGCGCAAGGTCGGTCGCGAGGACGGTGCAGGGCGTGCCCACGGTGCACGCGCTGCCGGGCGACGGCACGCGGATCGTCGAGGCCGAGGTGCGCGAGCTGGTGCGGCGCGGCGACGTCGACCCGGCGACGGACCCCGAGGCCACGGCGCTCCTCGTCGAGGACGCGGTGGCCGACTACGAGCGCCGCGCGGCCATCGGCTCCGTGCCGGCGCTCGCGGACGTCCGGTCGACGGCGCGGGCGGTGCTGGACGCGGTCGCGGGGTTCGGCCCGCTGCAGGCCTACCTCGACGACCCGGCGGTGGAGGAGATCTGGATCAACTCCCCGGCCACCGTCTTCGTGGCCCGCGACGGCGTCCCCGAGCTGACCACCACGATCCTCACCGAGGCGACCGTCCGCGATCTCGTCGAGCGGATGCTGCGCTCCTCGGGGCGCCGCCTCGACCTCAGCAGCCCGTTCGTCGACGCGACGCTGCCGGGTGGTGAACGGCTCCACGTCGTCATCCCCGACATCACCCGCCGGCACTTCGCGGTCAACATCCGCAAGCACGTGGCCCGGACCTCGCGGATCGACGACCTCGTCCGCATGGGGTCGCTCCCGGCGCCCGCGGCGCGGTTCCTCGACGCCGCGGTCCGCGCCGGGCTGAACGTGCTGGTCTCGGGTGCGACGCAGGCTGGCAAGACGACCATGCTCAACGCGCTCGCCGGGTCCATCCCCGGGCAGGAGCGCGTGATCACCTGCGAGGAGGTGTTCGAGCTTCGGTTCGAGTCGCGCGACCTCGTCGCGATGCAGTGCCGCCAGCCCAGCCTCGAGGGCACCGGAGAGGTGCCGCTGCGCCGCCTGGTCAAGGAGGCGTTGCGCATGCGCCCCGACCGCATCGTGATCGGGGAGGTCCGCGAGGCGGAGAGCCTGGACCTGCTCGTGGCACTCAACGCGGGGGTGCCGGGGCTGTGCACCATCCACGCGAGCTCGGGTCGCGAGGCGCTGGTCAAGCTCTGCACCCTGCCGCTCCTCGCCGGGCCGAACATCTCCGACAGGTTCGTCGTCCCCACGGTCGCCGCGGCCGTCGACGTCGTCGTCCACCTCGGGATCGACGCGCACGGGGTCCGCCGCGTCCGGGAGGTGCTCGGGGTCTCCGGTCGGGTGGAGGCGGGCGTGGTCGAGGCGAGCGAGCTGTTCACGACCCGCGACGGACGGCTCGTGCGCGCCTCGGGCTATCCCCCGGGCGAGGAGAGGTTCGCGCGGGCCGGGATCGACGTCGCGGCGATCCTGCGCGCCGCGGACCACGACGAGGCGCTCGGCACGGGGGTGCGCTGATGGGGGTCGTCGTCGGCCTGGTCCTCGGGGCGGGCCTGGTGAGCGTGTGGGCGTCGTTCTGGGCGCCGCCCCGGCGCGGGCCGCGTCGCGGCGACCTCCGGCGGGCGCGGTCCCGGGACCTTCTGGTCCAGGCGGGCTTCCCGGAGATCTCGCCCGGGACCCTGACGGCGGCGACCGTCGGCCTCGCGGTGCTGACGGCCCTCGTCGTCTTCGCGCTCACCCGCTCGCCGACGATCGCCGTCTGCTTCGGTGTCCTTGCCGGGCTGGCACCGCGAGCCGTGGTGCGGTCACGCGCACGCAAGCGCAGCATGGTCCTGCGCGACCTGTGGCCCGACGTCGTCGACCACCTGGTCTCGGCGGTCCGGGCCGGGTTGAGCATCCCCGAGGCGCTCGGCCAGATCGGACAGCGCGGGCCGGCCGAGCTGCGCGCCCCGTTCGCGGCCTTCGCGCAGGACTACCGTGCCGGCGGCCGTCTCTCCGACGCGCTGGACGCGCTCAAGGACCGGCTGGCCGACCCCGTCGGGGACCGGATCGTCGAGTCCCTGCGTATCACCAGCGACGTCGGCGGCGCCGACCTGGGCCGGCTCCTGCGCACGCTCTCGGCGTTCCTGCGCGAGGACGCCCGCACGCGCGGCGAGCTCGAGGCGCGGCAGTCGTGGACCGTCAACGGGGCGCGGGTCGCCGTGGCGGGTCCCTGGGTCGTCCTCGGCCTGCTCGCGACGCGCCCGGAGACCGCGGCCGCGTACGACTCGGTCGCCGGGGCGCTCGTGCTCGCGGGCGGGGCGGTCTGCTCGCTCGTCGCCTACCGCGCGATGATCCGCATCGGACGGCTCCCCAGCGAGGAGAGGGTGCTGCGATGAGCGCCGTCGGATGGTCCGCCTCGGGCGCGGTCGCCGGCCTGGTGTGCGCGGCGGGCGTCCTGCTGGTGGTCGCTGCCCTGCGCCGGCGGCGCATACGCCTGGTCGAGCGCGTCGCCCCGTACCTGCGGGTGTCCGAGTCGTCCTCGGGCCTCCTGAGCGTTCTCCCCGGCGCTCGCACGCCCCTCGCGCTGGTGGTGCGGCCCCTGTCCGAGCGCCTGGTCCCGCTGCTCGAGCGGCTGGGGTCCTCGCACGCGGACGTCGCCCGCCGTCAGCGTCGCGCGGGCATCACCGAGTCGGTCGAGGCCTTCCGGTCGCGGCAGCTCGTGTGGGGCGCGGCCGGTCTCGCGCTCGGGCTCTCCGGAGCGCTCGTCATCGCGGCGGTGCGGCAACCGGGCATCCTGCTGCCGACGCTGGTCGTGGTCCTCGCGGCGCTCGGGGGCGCCCTCGCCTGCGACGCCGACCTCACGCGTCGCGCACGGCGCCGCGAGGCCCGGATGCAGGCGGAGTTCCCCGCGCTCGCCGACCTGCTCGCGCTCGCCGTCGGCGCCGGCGAGGGCCCGCTCGCGGCGGTCGAGCGCGTGGCGACGACGGTCCACGGCGAGCTCGCGAGAGAGTTCGGGCTCCTGCTCGCCGAGGGGCGGTCCGGGGTCCCGCTCGCGCGCGGGCTCGAACGCCTCGCGTCGCGCACCGAGCTCGTGAGCCTGAGCCGCTTCGCCGAGACGGTCTCCGTGGCGGTCGACCGCGGGACGCCGCTCGCCGACGTGCTCCGGGCCCAGGCCCAGGACGTGCGCGAGGCGGGCCGTCGCGAGCTGATGGAGCAGGGCGGGCGCAAGGAGGTGGCGATGATGGTCCCGGTCGTCTTCCTCGTCCTGCCCGTCACCGTCGTCTTCGCCGTCTTCCCGAGCCTCGCGACCCTCCGGATCGGCCTGTGACCGCCGCGCGCGACCGGCCCGCGGACCCGTGGTCGACACGCCCGAGACCCCGAACACCCGACGTCCCACCCACCGAGGAGCAGCCATGACCGACGCGAACCCCGTCCAGACCGAGCGGCACGAGACGACGACGGCGCCCCCGGCCCGGCCGGGCCGCGCCAGTCGCCTCGTCGGGCGGCTGCACAGCCGCCTCCTGACCGGAGGCGCCGAGCGCGGCGACGTGCCCGGCTGGGTGCTCGTGACCTTGATGACCGCCGGGCTCGTCATCGCGCTCTGGGCGGTCGCCGGGCCGTTGCTGACCAGCGCGTTCCAGGACGCCATCGAGGGGGTCAACGGGCCGTGAGCGGGCGAGGGGAGCGGGGGTCCGCAGTCACCGAGTTCGTGCTCGTCTCGGTGCTCGTGGTCGTCGTCTTCCTCGGCGTCGTCCAGGTGGCTCTCGCGCTGCACGTGCACTCCGTCCTGGTCGACAGCGCGGGCGAGGGCGCGCGTCTCGCGGCGCGGGCGGACCGCGGCGCCGACGACGGTGTCGTGCGCGCCCAGGAGCTCATCACTGCGTCCGTCGCCTCCCGCTACGCGGAGCACGTCACGGCGACGACGACGAGCGTCGACGGCCTCGCCGTCGTCGAGGTGCGCGTCGTCGCCCCGCTGCCCGTCGTCGGCGTGCTCGGGCCGTCCGGGGTCATGACGGTCGTCGGTCACGCCGTCGAGGAGCCCGCATGAGGGGCCTGGGCCGCGCCGTCCGTGGAGCCGGGGCCGCTCTCGCCCGGCGCTTCGACGCGCTGCGCCGAGGCGACGGTGACCGGGGCAACGCGCTCGTGGAGTTCATCGGTGCGACCGTGCTCCTGCTGGTGCCGGCGCTCTACCTCGTCGTGGCGGTGGCCCGCGTGCAGTCCGGGGCGCTCGCGGTCGAGAGCGCCGCGCGCTCCGTCGCGCGTGCCGTGGTGACCGCCGACTCCGCTGCTGCAGCCGCAGCCCGGGCGCAGACCGCCACCCGGCTGGCTCTCGCCGACCAGAGGCTCCCGGGCACGGCGGACGTCTCGGTCGAGTGCTCGTCGGACCCGTGCCACGTCCCGGGAAGCACCGTGGTCGTGACCGTCCGTTACGAGGTCGGCCTCCCCTTCGTCCCGCGCGGCCTGCTCGACGGGCGCTCGCTCGCGGTGCCGGTCGAGGCGGTGCAGGCGTCACCGGTCGACGAGCACGCCGTCGACCGGTGGTGACCGGGCGCATGGTGGGGCGAGCGGTGGCGCGACCGGCGGCCGGGGCGCGACGGTGCGCCCGGTGGCTGGCGCGACGCGTCGCCCCCGTGCACGGGCCGGGCGGTGAGGCATCTGCGGAGGACGGCCGGATCCTGCTCCTCGCCACGGGGTTCGTCGCCCTGGTGCTGGTGCTGGTGACCGTGGTGGTCTCGGCGACCGCGATCCACCTCGACCGCACGCGCCTGCTCGACGTCGCGGACGGCGCCGCCCTCGCCGCCGCCGACGCGGTCGCGGAGCAGTCGCTCTACCAGGGCACCGCGCCGCCGCCGGAGGTGGCCGGCGGCCTCGTCCTGACGGACCCGGAGGTGCGCGACGCCGTCGTCGACTACCTCGCGCAGAACCCGCGCGTGACCGCGGGGCTGGAGGACGTCGCCCTCGTGGAGGCCTCGACGCCCGACGGGCGCTCTGCACGGGTCGTGCTCACCGCGCGCTCCCGTCCCGTCCTGGTCAGCTGGGCCACCGCCCCGTGGTCCGACGGCGTCCTGGTGCGGGCCCGCTCGACGGCCCGGGCCTGGTGAACCGCGTACCCTGGACGCTCGTGGCCACCATCGACTTCCCGCACGAGATCAAGAACCTGCGCGCGACGCTGGAGACCATCAGCGCCGTCAGCGACCCGGACGCGCTCCGCGCGAAGATCGCCGAGCTGTCCGAGGCGGCGTCGGCCCCCGACCTGTGGGACGACCCGGAGGCCGCGCAGAAGGTCACCACCGCCCTGTCGCAGTCGCAGAGCGAGCTCGACCGCATCACGCACATGACCAGCGACATCGACGACCTCGAGGCCCTCGTGGAGATGGCGACCGAGGACGGCGGGGACGCCGAGACGCTCACGGAGGCGGAGGGCGAGCTCGAGGCGATCCGCAAGACGCTCGGCGAGCTCGAGGTCCGTACCCTGCTGGCGGGGGAGTACGACGTCCGCGAGGCGGTCGTGACGATCCGCGCGGGCGCGGGCGGCGTGGACGCCGCCGACTTCGCGGAGATGCTCCTGCGCATGTACCTGCGCTGGGCCGAGCGCCACGGCTACCCGACCACGGTGCTCGACACCTCCTACGCGGAGGAGGCGGGCCTGAAGTCGGCCACCTTCGAGGTCAAGGCGCCCTACGCGTTCGGCAACCTCTCCGTCGAAGCCGGCACGCACCGGCTCGTGCGGATCTCCCCGTTCGACAACCAGGGTCGGCGCCAGACGTCGTTCGCCGCCGTCGAGGTCATCCCGCTCATCGAGCAGACCGACTCCGTCGAGATCCCCGAGTCGGAGATCAAGGTCGACGTGTTCCGTTCCTCGGGTCCCGGCGGGCAGTCGGTCAACACCACCGACTCCGCGGTGCGCATGACGCACATCCCCACCGGCATCGTCGTCTCGATGCAGAACGAGAAGTCGCAGATCCAGAACCGCGCCGCCGCGCTGCGCGTGCTGCAGTCCCGCCTGCTCCTGGTGCGCCAGGAGGAGGAGAACGCGAAGAAGAAGGCGCTCGCCGGCGACATCAAGGCGAGCTGGGGCGACCAGATGCGGTCCTACGTGCTGCACCCGTACCAGATGGTCAAGGACCTGCGCACGGAGCACGAGGTGGGCAACACCGCCGGTGTGTTCGACGGCGACATCGACGGATTCATCGAGGCCGGGATCCGCTGGCGCAGGTCCGCGGAGCGCGACGCGCGCTGACGCAGCCCCGCGTCGGCGGTAACCGGCGCGGACCCGTGGTCCCCGCCGAGCTGCCTGCCGGGTGCCCGGGCGCGCGGCGTGTCGGTCATCCACGCCAGCTCGCGGTGCTTAGTGTCGATTCGCCCCCGGGTCCGAGCGACCCTGCCCCGAGCGAAGCGTGAGCTGTTGTGATCCGACTCGAGAACGTCACCAAGGTCTACGCGCGCGGCGCGCGGCCCGCGCTCGACGGCATCTCGCTGGAGATCGAGCGGGGCGAGTTCGTGTTCCTCGTGGGACCGTCGGGCTCGGGCAAGTCCACCTGCCTGCGCCTGGTGCTGCGCGAGGAGCGGCCATCCGCCGGCAGCGTGTTCGTCGCCGGGCGCGACCTCTCGACGCTCTCGAGCTGGAAGGTCCCCGACCTGCGCCGCAAGATCGGCATCGTGTTCCAGGACTTCCGGCTCCTGCCGAACAAGACGGTCTACGAGAACGTCGCCTTCGCGCTCCAGGTGATCGGCAAGCGGCGGCACACGATCCAGCTCGCCGTCCCCGAGGTCCTCGAGATGGTGGGGCTCGGCGGCAAGGAGAAGCGCCGGCCGCACGAGCTGTCCGGCGGCGAGCAGCAGCGGGTCGCGATCGCGCGCGCCTACGTCAACCGCCCGCCGATCCTGCTCGCGGACGAGCCGACCGGGAACCTCGACCCGACGACCTCGATGGGGATCATGCGCCTGCTGGACCGGATCAACCGCCAGGGCACGACGGTGGTCATGGCCACCCACGACGAGGACACCGTGAACCAGTGGCGCAAGCGGGTCGTCGAGCTGACCGACGGCCGCATGGTCCGCGACGAGGCGGAGGGCACCTACGACTCGGCGCAGTCGGTCGACCCCGAGACGGGCGCCGTCGTGCGCACGGTCCGCGCCACGGGGCCCCGTGACACCGAAGCCAGCGACACCGAAGCCAGCGACACCGAAGCCAGCGACACCGAAGCCAGCGACGCCGAAGCCAGCGACACCGAAGCCAGCGACACCGAAGCCAGCGACGCCGAAGCCAGCGACACCGAAGCCAGCGACGCCGAAGCCAGCGACGCCGAACCCCGCGACGTCGTCGTGAGCGAGGCCTGATGCGCGCGCAGTTCATCCTCGGCGAGATCGGCTCCGGGCTGCGCCGCAACCTGTCGATGACGATCTCGGTCGTCCTCGTCACGTTCGTCTCCCTGACGTTCGTCGGCGCCGCCGGGCTGCTGCAGATGCAGATCGGCAAGCTCAAGGACGACTGGTACGACCGCGTCGAGGTCACCGTCTACCTGTGCCCGCAGGACTCGCCGGCTGCCACGTGCGCCGGGGGCGAGGCCACGAAGGAGCAGATCGACGGGCTGCGCGACGTCATCGACGACGACCTCGCGGACTCTGTGCAGAAGACGTACGTCGAGACCAAGGCCGACGCCTTCAAGTCCTTCCAGGAGCGCTTCCCGGACGGGTACATGCAGGTGCCGCTCACCGAGGACGACATGCAGGCGTCCCTGCGCCTGAAGCTCACGGACCCGGAGAAGGACTACGTCGTGGTCAGCGACGTGCTCTCCGGGCGGCCCGGCGTCGAGTCCGTCGAGGACCAGCGGGCCATCTTCGAGCCGATCTTCCTCGCGATGAACCGGGCGTCGATGCTCGCGGCCGGGCTCGCCGGCGTGATGCTGCTGGCGGCCGTGCTGCTGATCACGACGACCATCCGGCTCTCGGCGTTCAGCCGCCGGCGCGAGACGAGCATCATGCGCCTGGTCGGGGCGTCGAACGTGTTCATCCAGCTCCCGTTCCTGCTCGAGGGGGCGATCGCCGCCGTGGTGGGCTCCCTGCTCGCGGTGGGCGGACTCCTGCTGGGGGTCAAGTACCTCGTCTCGGACTGGCTGGCCGAGTCTGTCTCCTGGGTCGCCTACGTCGACGCCTCGGACGTGCTCCTGCTCGCGCCCGCGCTCGTCGGGATCGCCTTCCTGCTCGCGGCGATCTCGTCCGTCGTGACCCTGCGCCGCTACACGAGGATCTGAGATGCTCCGCACCGTCCGCCGCGCGCTCGCGGCCTGCCTGGTCGCCGTCCTCGCCCTGCTCCTGGCCGTGCCGGCGCAGGCCGACGACATCGACGACCACCGCGCGCAGATCGAGCGCGAGAAGGCCGCCGCGCAGGACAAGCGCGAGGAGCTCGCCGGACAGCTCGAGGACACCGACGCCGCGCTCGCGCAGGCGGTCCTCGAGCTGCACGACATCGAGTCGCGCCTGCCCGCCGCCCGCCAGGAGCTGGCCGACGCCGAGGCGGAGGTCACGCGCACCACGCGGGAGGCCGAGCAGCTGGCGCAGCGCCTCGAGGACGCCCGGGCGCAGGAGACCCAGGTCACCGAGGAGATCGAGAAGAGCTCGGCCGAGGTCGACGGCGCGCGCTCCGACCTCGCCGAGATGGCCCGCCAGGCGATCCGCGGCGAGGGCGCGGTCAACGGGCTCGGCATCGTCACGGGGGCGCAGGACGCGGACGAGTTCGTCGCCGAGTACGCGGCCGTCGCGTCGGCGTCGCGCACCACCTCCCGCACGCTCGACGACCTGCGCGAGGCCGAGTCGGTCGCGCGCAACCGGTCCGAGCGGCTCGCCGCGATCCGCGAGACGATCGCCGACCTCAAGGACGAGGCCGACCAGAACGTCGTCGACGCGAAGAACGCGCGGCAGGCCGCCGCGGACCGCAAGGCGGAGATCGAGAACCTCCTCGTCCAGCAGAAGTCGAAGCAGGCGACGATCGAGGAGCGCAAGGCCGCCACGAAGGGCGACCTCGCGCAGGAGGCCGCCAAGCAGGACGAGCTCGAGTCGGACCTCAAGGCCGTCATCGCCCAGCAGGTCGCGCGCGACGAGCGGATCCGCAAGGCCAAGGCGGCGGCCGAGGCCAGGGCGAAGGCGGAGGCGAAGGCCGCCGCCGAGGCGCAGGCCCGGGCCGACGCCGCCGCCCGCAAGAAGTCCGGCTCGTCGTCCGGCGGCAGCTCCTCGGGCGGGTCCTCGGGCGGCGGGTCCTCGGGCGGTGGGTCCTCGGGCGGTGGCTCCTCGTCCGGCGGGTCCTCGTCCGGCGGCTCGTCCTCCGGCTCGAGCGGGTACCTGTCGTTCCTGCACTGGCCGACGTCGGACCACACGGTGACGTCGTCCTACGGGATGCGCTACCACCCGGTCTACGACGAGTGGCGGCTGCACTCGGGCACCGACCTGCGCGCGCACTGCGGCACCCCGGTGTACGCGTCGGCGTCGGGGACCGTCCTGTACACGCGGTACTGGGGCGGCAAGGGCAACCAGGTGATGGTCGACCACGGCTTCCACAGCGGACGCAGCGTGATGACGAGCTACAACCACCTCTCGCGGTTCGCGGTGTCGGTGGGCCAGCACGTCAGCCAGGGCCAGGTCGTCGGCTACTCCGGCAGCACCGGGACCTCGACGGCGTGCCACCTGCACTTCGAGATCTACATCAACGGCACGACGATCAACCCGATGACGGTGCTCTGACCGGCAAAGGACGTGATCGCCCGGCCCGGGTCGCGTAGATTGGTCCCTCGCGTGCGCAGACGGCGCGAGCGCGGCAGGTGAGGGAGTACGGACGATGGCGAAGGACGCGGGACGGTCGGTCATCGCCACCAACCGCAAGGCGCGGCACGACTACGTGATCGAGGACGTCTACGAGGCGGGCCTCGTGCTCAGCGGCACCGAGGTCAAGGCGTTGCGCCAGGGCCGGGCGTCGCTCGCGGACGGGTACGCGTCGATCGACGGCGGCGAGGCGTGGCTCGAGAACGTGCACATCCAGGAGTACACGCAGGGCACGTGGAACAACCACGCGCCGCGGCGGCGGCGCAAGCTCCTGCTGCACCGCGACGAGATCCACCGCCTCGAGATCCGCGCGCGCGAGAAGGGCCACACCCTGATCCCGCTGCAGCTGTACTTCCTGGACGGGCGCGTGAAGGTCGAGATCGCCGTCGGGCGCGGCAAGCGGGAGTACGACAAGCGCCAGACGCTGCGCGAGCAGCAGGACAACCGCGAGGCGCTGCGCGCGATGCGCTCCCGCGAGCTGCGCTGACGGTCGCGGAGAACGGCCGGCGGGCCTTCCTGCCGGGTGCAGCCGCCCGCGGCGCGTCGTACGGTACCGGGGTCCCTGTCCGTCCGACCGGCGCCGTCACGGGACGACGCCCGGAGGTAGCCCGTGGTCAAGCTCCGTCAGTACATCCCGCGCCTCGTCACCGGCGCGTACATCCTCAACTCGGGCCTCGGCAAGCGGGGCGCGGACGCCGAGACCGCGGCCGGCCTGCACGGCCTGGCCGCCGGCACCTACCCCTTCCTCGCGGACGTCGACCCGCAGGAGTTCGTCAAGACGCTCTCGACCGCGGAGATCGCGCTGGGCGCCGCGCTCCTGGTGCCGTTCGTGCCCTCCGGGCTCGTCGGCCTGGCCCTGGCCGGCTTCTCCGGCGGGCTGGTCGGCCTGTACCTCAAGACCCCGGGAATGACCCAGCCGGACGGCTTCCGCCCGACGCAGGAGGGCACGGCGCTGTCCAAGGACGTGTTCATGCTCGGCATCGCGGGCGGGCTGGTCGCCGACGCGCTGACCGGCAAGAGGTAGCGGCCGCCACCGCTGCCGGCGTCCCGCCAGGGCGTCTCGGCCCGCGTGGTGGGCGCCGGAAATAGTGGGGCCGCCGGCGGTGTTGACGGGTACGATGGACGAGTCCGGCCCGCGGCAGCGGGTCGGCGTCCGGCAGGTGAGGGCCCTCGGGCCCGGGCGTGCCGGTCTGCTTGACAACTGCACAGGGGGTGATCGGTTTCGACGGTGGTCGTGCTTCGAGGAGAAGCGGGCCGAGGATGCAGACTTATCTCGTTAACGATGTCTGCGAAACCATAGGTGCCGATAACAAGCGCACCGACTTCGCACTCGCCGCCTGAGCGAGTCTTCGAAGTCCGTCAGCCCGGGGTAGCTCTCGCCTCGGTTCCTGGCGTCAGACAGAGAGCCACTGCTCGCGATGCTCGTCGGTGGTATCGCGGGGACTCTTAGCCGACTGAGCCTGTCAGCACCTCGTCCGCATGAGTGCTGAGGCTGAGAAAATCGCTGCGGACTGCGCCCGGAGAAGTCCTGGAAAAGCGCTGCCGGACCGGGGTTCGATTCCCCGCACCTCCACCCCTGGGGTCCTGCCGGACCCGACGACGAAGCCCCCGCCCGGAGAACCGGGCGGGGGCTTCGTCGTGCGCCGGGCGCGCGGGCCGCCTCAGCGTCCTGCGCCCACGAGCTCGGTGTCCGTCGCGGAGCCGGACGGCCCTGCGGGGCCGTGGTCGTCGTCCTCGGGGCCGCCGCGCCCGCCCGCAGACCCCGAGGTGCCCTCCGCCCCTCGACGCCGACGGCGCCGGACGGCGAGGACCACGGCCGCCACGACCGCGACCGCGACGATCCACGGCAGCAGCACCCCCACGACGACGACCGCCGCGTTGAGGAAGCTCAGGAGGGCGTCCCAGCCCGTCGAGAGGCCGCCGAGGAAGCCGCCGGGGGAGAGCTCCGGCTGCGCGTCGGGCTCCGTGATCGAGATCGAGAGCGTGGACATCGCGACCTGGTCGCCGAGCGCCTTGCGCTGGCCCTCGAGGCTCTCGAGGTCCCCCTGCCTGCTCGTGAGCTGTTTCTCCGCGGCGAGCAGGTCGGACGTGGTGGCCGCCTTGGCCATGAGCTCCTCGAGGCGCTGGGTCGACGTGCTCAGCGCGAGGATCCGGGCGTCGAGGTCCTGCACGTCGGAGGTGACGTCCGTGCTGTCGATGCTCACGTCCCGGACGTCGCCCAGCTTGCCGAGCGCCTCGACCGTCCCGGTGACCGCGTCGGCAGGCACGCGGACGGTGAGGTCCGCGGAGGCCGCCGCGTCCTCTCCCGGGGCGGGCTCGTACCGGGTGCGGGCCTCGACGCGCCCGCCGGCGGTCTCGACCATCTGGGAGACCCGGTCGGACGCGCCGACCGGGTCGTCGGCCAGGACCGTGACGTAGCCGGTGGTGACGATGCTGCGGTCCTGGGCGGCGGAGCCGTCCTCGTCGGCAGCCTCGTCGGCCGCCGAGCCGGCACGGGCACCGGCACCGGCGTCGGCCACCGACGAGGCTGAGGTGTCGGAGGAGTCGGACGAGGAGCAGCCGGTCACCAGCGCGGCGGCGAGCAGCGTGCCGACGAGTGCGGCACCGGCGCGGCGCGGGAGGGCTCTCATGGGGCGAGCGTAGGGTTCGGCGGTTCGCGGCGCCCGGCTCGGTACCCGATCGTGACCGATCCGTGCTGACATCGTGATCCGGGCAATTCGCCCATCGCGCCCGCCCGTACCGTCGGCACCCGCGGCGCCCGCCGACCTGGGACGATGGCTCGCGTGCTGGTGTGCTGCGGGCTCGCGACCCTGGACGTGATGCAGACCGTCGAGCGGGTGCCGCGGGCGGACGAGAAGGTCGTCGCCGCGGGCGCGTCCGTGACGTTCGGCGGCCCCGCCGCCAACGCCGCGGCGACCGCCGTCGCGCTCGGCGTGCCGGCGCTGCTCGCCACCCGCGTCGGCGGGTCGCCCGCCGGCGCGCTCGTCGCGGCGGGGCTGTCGGCGGCCGGCGTCGACCTGCTCGACGTCGCCGGGCCCGACGACGTCCCGCCCGTGTCCACCGTCCTCGTCACCGCGGCGACGGGGGAGCGCGCCGTCGCCAGCACCAACGCCACGCGGGCCGGCGAGACCGCCCGCGCCGCGGGCACCGCGGAGGACCCCGACGTCGCGCAGCGCCTCGCGGGCCTCGCCGCGCCGTCGCGATGGCGCGAGGGCGACGTGCTGCTGCTGGACGGGCACCACCACGACCTGGCCCTCCTGCTGGCGCGCGTGGCCCGCGGCCGGGGCTCGACGGTGCTCCTCGACGGCGGGTCGTGGAAGCCGGGCACGCCCGAGCTGCTGGGGCTGTGCGACGTCGTCGTCCTCTCGGCGGACTTCCGCGTGCCGGGCGAGCCTGCCGACCGGACGGTGCGGGCGGTCGCCGGGCTCGGCCCGCGGTTCGTGGCCCGCTCGGCGGGCCCCGGCCCGATCGAGGTGCTCTCCGAGGGGCGGGAACGGGCGGTGGAGGTGCCGCGGGCGCGTCGCGTCGTGGACACGCTCGGTGCCGGCGACGTGCTGCACGGGGCTTGCGCCGCGGCGCTCGTCGGCGGCGCCACGCCGCTCGCCGCGCTCCGGAGCGCGGCCCGGACCGCCACCGGGTCGGTGGAGCACGCGGGAGCGCGAGGCTGGATCGCCGCGCGGCGCTGACGCGGGCCCTGCGGGTCGTGTTTCGGCGGATTTTCCTCTCGGCAACGATTTGGACACGGTCCGAACGAACCGTTGACACCGTGTTAGTAAGGTCGCTCTACTAACAAACATGACGACCGAGACCGACCGGACCGCGGCCCCCCGGCGCAGCATGCGCACGGTGCTGCGGCCCACGTCCAAGGTGCTCCCCGAGCACGCCCGGGCGCACAACCGCTCGCTCGTCCTGCAGCACCTCTTCCACGACGGGCCCACCTCCCGTGCGGACCTCGCCCGCGCCAGCGGCCTGACCCGGGTCACGATCTCCGACCTCGTCTCGGTCCTGATCGCCGAGGGGCTCGTCGAGGAGCGCGGCATCCGCCCCGGCCAGCGCGTCGGCAAGCCCGCGATCCTCGTCGGGATGCGGACCAGCGCGTACCAGATCGTCTCCGTCGATCTGACGGACGCCTCGCAGCTGCGGGGCGCGGTCATGGCGCTGACGGGGGAGGCGGTCGTGCACGCCGCGCTGCCCATCGACGGGCGCACCGGCGAGGACCTCGTCGACTTCGTCACCCGGTTCGTCCGCCGCCTGACGGCCTCCGCCACCCAGCCCGTGCTCGGCGTCGGCCTCGGCTCGCCGGGGGTCATCGACGCCACCGGCCACGTGATCGAGGCCCCGAACCGCGGCTGGTACCAGGTGCCCCTCGCGGCGGAGCTCTCCGACCGGCTCGGCCTGCCCGTGCACGTGGCCAACGACGCGAACATCGCGGCGCTCGCCGAGTTCACCTTCGGCGGCGCCGAGGGCTCCGGGTTCATGGTCGTGACGGTCGGCGCCGGGGTCGGCGCCGGTGTGGTCGTGGACGGCTCGCCCGTGCGCGGCCACGGCTACGCGGCGGGGGAGATCGGCCACGTCACCGTCGACCCGGACAGCGACCGGACCTGCGGCTGCGGCCGGGTGGGGTGCCTCGAGACGGTCGTCTCGGTGCCCGCCCTGCGGCGCGCGACCGCCGGGCTCGGTCGCGAAGGCTCCGACGCCGCGCTGGCGTCGGCGGGCAGGGTGCTGGGCGGCGCCCTGGCTCCTGTCGTGAGCGCGCTCAACCTCGCCGAGGTCATCCTCAGCGGGCCCGCGGAACTGCTCGACGGGCCGTTCCGGGAGGGCGCGCTCGAGGTCGTCCGCGCACGGACGATGCCGGTGGTCCACGCCGACCTCTCCGTGCGCATGGCCGCCCTCGACGAGGACGTTGTCCTCGCCGGGGCGGCGGTCCTCGTGCTCTCCGGACAGCTGGGGGTCTCGTGACCCCCACCCGGCGAGCACCCGAGCAGCACGGCACCCACCGCACGACGCAGCACCCCGCACCAGGCAGCACCAGTCAGCACGGCCGCTCCACGTAGTCCCGCCAGCTCGACCGACGGCGTCCCCAGCGCGCGTCCCAGCAGAAACCGAGAGGAAGTACCCCAGTGAAGAGGAACCGCCTCGTTGTCACCTCGGTGGCGTCGACGATCACCCTGACCATGGCGCTCGCCGCGTGCTCCAGCAGCGACTCGGACGACACCGCGGACGGCTCCGCGTCGTCGGGCGCGTCCAGCACGCCCGAGGCCGCGGACATCACCCTCTGGCTCGCCGGCGGCGACACGCCGGACGAGCTGCGCGACTACCTGAAGACGGAGTTCGCCAAGGAGAACCCCGGCTCCACGCTCACGATCGAGCAGCAGGAGTGGCCGGACCTGGTCACCTCGCTGACGACCGCGCTGCCCGACGCGAACAACACGCCCGACGTCGTCGAGGTCGGCAACACGCAGTCGCCCACGTTCACGACCGTCGGAGCGTTCCGCGACCTGACCCCGCTCTACGACGAGCTGGGCGGTGACAAGCTCCTCCAGTCGTTCGTCGACGTCGGCAAGGTCGGCGACAAGAACTACGCCCTGCCGTACTACTTCGGCTCGCGCTACATGTTCTACCGCGCGGACATCTGGAAGAAGGCGGGCCTGACGGCGCCGAAGACGCTCGCCGAGTTCGGCGACGACGTCAAGAAGCTGAAGACCGACAAGCAGTCCGGCTTCGCGATCGGCGGCCAGGACTGGCGCAACGGCATCTCCTGGATCTTCGCGAACGGCGGCGACCTCGCGAAGCAGGACGGCGACCAGTGGGTCTCGACCCTCTCCGACCCGAAGTCGGTCAAGGGCCTCGAGCAGTGGCAGGACGTGTACGAGGGCGCCTCCAACGCCCCGGCCACGGGCAAGGACCTCGCCTACTGGGACTTCCTCAACGACGGCGTCGACGGCGAGGCGCCCGAGGCGGCCACGATCATGGCGCCGGGATGGGCTCGTTGGTCCATCGGCGACATGACCAAGGGCGACGACGGCAAGGAGGTCCGCGACGGCATGGCCGACGACTCGAAGTTCGACATCTTCGGTCTCCCGGGCGTCGACGGCGGCCTGGCGCCGGTCTTCGCCGGCGGGTCCAACATCGCCGTCTCGGCGAAGTCGCAGCACCCGGAGCTCGCCGAGAACCTGCTCAAGATCGTCTTCTCGCCGGAGTACCAGCAGATGCTCGGCAAGAACGGGCTCGGCCCGGCGAACACGGACTACGTGTCCTCGCTCGGCGACGACAAGTTCGCGAAGACGACGATCGACACCGCGAAGGTCTCCAAGCTCACCCCGGCCGCGCCGGGATGGGCGTCCGTCGAGGGCGCCAACGTCCTGGAGGAGCTCTTCCAGAAGATCGCCGAGGGTGGCGACGTGACCCAGCTCGCGAAGACCTACGACGCGAAGATCACCCCCATGCTCAACGGGAAGTGACCTCCGCCCCGGACCCCCGGCCACCGCGGCCGGGGGCCCGGGCACGGGCGCCCCGCACGGCGGCGCGCGACCCACGCAGGCACGACCCAACGCAGATCCGCGCGACGGCGCCGGGGGACCGGTCGCCGCGTCACCGGGCGAGGCCCGGCCAGGGAGAGAACCATGACGACAACCGCGACCGGCGGCCCCGGCGCCGCCCCGGTCGAGGCGGCCGGAGCCCCGCCGCCCCCCGTCCGCCGGCGCCGGCGTCCGAGGACGCCGTACCTGCTCCTGGTGCCCGCCGTCGCGGTGCTCCTGCTCGGCCTCGGCTACCCGGTGTACTGGCAGGTCGTCACCTCGATGCAGGAGTTCGGCCTCGCCCAGCAGTTCGGCACCGCGCCGCCCGAGTTCGTCGGGCTCGCGAACTACGTCGAGATCTTCACCAGCGACGTCGTGTGGGTCGTCGTGGCACGCTCGGTGGCGTTCTGCCTCGTCAACGCGTTCCTCGCCGTCGGCATCGGGACGCTCCTGGCCCTGCTGATGAAGGGCGTGGGCACGGCCCCGCGCCTCGCGCTGCAGGTCGCGCTGCTGCTCGCCTGGGCGATGCCGATGGTGGCCGCGGTGACCGTCTGGAAGTGGCTGTTCGACTGGCGCCAGGGCGTCGTCAACTGGCTGCTCGTGCAGATCGGGCTGGGCTCGTTCGAGAACCACAACTGGCTCGCCCAGCCGCTGTCCTTCTTCTTCGTGGCCACCGTCATCGTCACCTGGATGTCGGTCCCGTTCGTGGCGCTGTCCGTCTACGCCGCGCTCACGCAGGTCTCCGACGAGGTGCTCGAGGCCGCGGCCCTCGACGGCGCGAGCGGCGCGAAGCGGTTCTTCTACATCATCCTGCCGATCGTCCGGCCGGTCGTCTCGATCGTCCTGCTGCTGCAGATCATCTGGGACCTGCGCGTCTTCGCCCAGATCCGGCTGCTGCAGGACGCGGGCGCGCCGGTGAGCGAGACGAACCTGCTCGGCAACTTCATCTACGAGCTCGGCATCGGGCGCCAGGACTTCGCCGGGGCGGCGGCGGTGTCGCTGTTCGTCCTCGCGCTGACGATCGTGCTCAGCTGGCCCTACGTGCGCACCCTTCTCAAGGAGGACGAGTCATGAGCGCCGCCCCCCTCGCCCCGGCCCGGCCCGCCGTGACCAGCGGCACGACGCCGGCCGGCCCCCGGCGGCCCCGGGTCCGCGCGGGCCGCGTCGCCGGGAACGTCGTCGCCGTCGTCGTCGCTCTGTGCTGGGTCTTTCCCGTCTACTGGATGATCAACTCGTCCTTCACGCCCGACGCCCGGCTGGGCGCGCGGACGCCGTCGTTCTTCCCGACCCACGGGACGACGGCCAACTACCGCGACGCCGTCGACGGGTCAGGTTTCTGGTCGGCGCTGCAGATGAGCCTGGCGATCACGCTCGTCACGGTCGTCGCGGTGCTGGCCTTCGCCTTCCTCGCCGCGCTTGCGATCAGCCGGTTCCGGTTCCGTGGGCGCAGGTCGTTCGTCGTGGCCGTGCTGTTCATCCAGATGCTGCCCGCCGAGGGCCTGTTCATCGCCCAGTACAAGATGCTCTCCGCGGCGGACCTGCTCAACTCGGTGGTGGGGGTCTCGGTGCTCTACACGGCCGCGATCGTGCCGTTCACCGTGTGGATGCTGCGCGGGTTCGTCGCCGGCATCCCGGCCGAGCTCGAGGAGGCCGCGATGGTCGACGGGCTCAGCCGGACGGGGGCGTTCCTCAGGATCACCTTCCCGCTCCTCGCGCCCGGGCTCGTCGCGTCCGGCGTGTACGCGTTCCTCCAGGCCTGGAACGAGTTCACGGTGGCCCTCGTGGCGCTGCCCGCGGAGGGCTCCCAGACGCTCCCGCTGTGGCTGCGCGGGTTCCTCAACGCCAGCGTGAACGAGGGCGTGAACTGGGCGCAGGTCATGGCGGCCTCGACCCTCATCGCGCTGCCCGTGATGATCTTCTTCCTGCTCGTGCAGAACCGGATGACCGGGGGCCTGGTCTCCGGTGCGGTCAAGGGCTGACGTGGCCGGGCCGATCATCGCCGGGCCGGCGGTCCGCACGGGAGGCGTCGGCGGGGGGTGCTCCGTCGGCCTCGACGTCGGCGGCACCAAGATCCTCGGGGTCCTGCTCGCCCCCGACGGGCGGGTCGTGCGCACGCTGCGGCGTCCGACGGTCCACGGGCCGGACGGCGTCGTGGCCGGCGTCGTGGAGATGGTGCGCGCGCTCCTCGAGCCCGACGGCACCGCGCCGGGCGCCCTCACGGGCGTGGGGATCGGCGTCCCCGGGCTGGTCGACCCGGTCTCCGGCAGCGTCCAGCACGCCGTGAACCTCGGCATCGGCGACGAGCCGTTCCCGCTCGCCGGTCGAGTCGCCCAGGCTCTGGGGGTCGCGGGCGTGCGGGTGGACAACGACCTCAACGTCGCCGCGCTCGGCGCGGCGCACCTGCTGCCGGAGGCCGACGTCGACCTCGCCTACCTGGCGCTCGGGACGGGCCTTGCCGCGGGCGTGGTGCTCAACGGCACGCTGCGGCGCGGCGCCGCGGGCGCCGCCGGGGAGATCGGGCACGTGCCCGTGGACCCCGCCGGCCCGTGGTGCGCGTGCGGGCAGCGGGGCTGCCTCGAGACCTTCGCCTCGGGGTCCGCGATCGCGTCCCGGCGACCCTCCCGGGACGGCACCCCCGCCCCGGCGCAGCTCCTCGCGGACGCGGACGCGGGCGACGCCGGTGCCGTCGCCGTGCGCGACGAGTTCTTCGACGCGGTGGCCTCGGCCGTCCAGCTCCTCGCGCTGACGTACGACGTCGAGCGGGTCGTCATCGGTGGCGGCGTCGCCGCGCTCGGCGAGCCGCTCCTCGCCGGGGTCCGCGCGGCCCTGGCCGAGCGCGCCGGGCGCTCCGCGTTCGTCGCGTCGCTCG
Organism: Cellulomonas sp. PhB143; assembly: GCF_003752595.1. Lineage (GTDB taxonomy): Bacteria > Actinomycetota > Actinomycetes > Actinomycetales > Cellulomonadaceae > Paraoerskovia. The sequence continues at coordinate 184,871 of NZ_RKIJ01000010.1, forward strand.
GTATCACGGACCGGGTCGCCCTGAGCCCGGCCGACGTCCCCGTGGCCGCGGTGGGTGCTGCCCTCGTCGGCCGGAGAGAGGTCCTCTGATGGAAGTCGTCATCGCCCCCGCCGACGAGCTCGCGCGCCTCGCCGCGGACGCGATCGAGGAGAGGCTGCGGCGCGAGCCGGGGACCGTCCTCGGCGTCGCGACCGGCTCGAGCCCCCTGAAGGTGTACGACGAGCTCGCGCGCCGGCACGCGGAGGAGGGCCTGTCCTTCGCCCGCGCCCGCGCGTTCATGCTCGACGAGTACGTCGGCCTCGCGGCCGACCACCCCCAGCGCTACCGCAACGTCGTCGAGGCCGAGCTCGCCTCCCGCGTGGACCTCGCGCCCGGTGCGCTGTGCGGACCCGACGGCCTCGCCGACGACCTCCCGGCGGCGTGCGCGGCGTACGAGGAGGCCATCGCGGACGCCGGCGGCGTCGACGTGCAGATCCTCGGGATCGGCACCGACGGTCACATCGCGTTCAACGAGCCGGGCTCGTCGCTGGCGTCGCGCACGCGGATCAAGACGCTCACGGCCCAGACGCGGCAGGACAACGCGCGGTTCTTCGACGACGACCTCGAGCAGGTGCCGCGGCACTGCCTCACGCAGGGGCTCGCGACGATCATGTCGGCGCGCCACCTGCTGCTGCTCGCCACGGGCCGGGGCAAGGCCGAGGCGGTGCACCAGCTCGTGGAGGGCCCGGTGACCGCGATGTGGCCGGCGACGATCGTGCAGATGCACCCGCACGCGACCGTCCTGGTCGACGACGCGGCCGCGGGCCGGCTGCAGCTCGCCGACTACTACCGCCAGACCTACGCCTCGAAGCCGGGCTGGCAGGGCCTCTGACGCGGCACGCCCACCGGCCGACCGCACCCGCCGAGACGTCGAACTCCGCCCCTGATCCCGGAGGGATCGGGGCCGAATTCGACGTCTCGGCGGACGGGTGGTCGACGGGTGGTCGACGGGTGCCGGGCGGGTGGTCGACGGGACGTCGGTGGCGACACCTAGAATCGTGCGCATGAGCCAGAGCACTCCTGCCGGTCCCGAGGACCCGTACAACGACCCGTCGTCCGGCACCTCGACGAGCGTCCTCGAGCGCACCGAGGCCGAGGAGAAGGTCGAGCCCGGCGACCACGAGCGGTTCGCGCACTACGTGCGCAAGGAGAAGATCATGGCGTCGGCGATGTCCGGCAAGCCGGTGATCGCGCTCTGCGGCAAGGTCTGGGTCCCCGGCCGTGACCCGAACAAGTTCCCCGTGTGCCCGGTGTGCAAGGAGATCTACGAGGGTCTCCGCTCGCCTCAGGACGGCGACGGCGACTCCGACAAGTGAGCGACGGCGCCACCTCCCGCACCGACCACGCACCCGCCGCCGCCGAGGGCGGCCCCGCGCACCCCACCGGGCACGGCGGCGCCCACCCGGTACCGCAGACGCCCTCGCCCTTCGCCGCGTCCACGCTGTCGCCCGCGTTCCCGCGCCGCGCCCCGTGGGGCACGGCGTCGAAGCTGCGCGCCTGGCAGGCCGAGGCGCTCGAGCAGTACCGGCGTGACGCTCCGCGGGACTTCCTCGCGGTCGCGACCCCCGGCGCGGGAAAGACGACGTTCGCGCTGCGCGTGGCCACCGAGCTGCTCGAGGCGGGCACGGTCCGGCGGGTGACGGTGGTCGCGCCGACGGAGCACCTCAAGCACCAGTGGGCGGACGCCGCGGCACGCGTGGGCATCCGGATCGACCCGAGCTTCCGCAACAGCCAGGGACGGCACGGCGCGCACTACGACGGTGTCGCGCTCACCTATGCCCAGGTCGCGGCGAAGCCCGCTCTGCACGCCGCCCGGACCTCTGCCGCGCCCACGCTGGTGATCCTCGACGAGGTGCACCACGGCGGCGACGCCCTCTCGTGGGGCGACGCGGTGCGCGAGTCGTTCGAGGGTGCGACGCGGCGCCTCGCGCTGACCGGGACGCCGTTCCGCTCGGACACCGCCGCGATCCCGTTCGTGCGCTACGACCGCGACGCACACGGCATCCGCCGCTCGGTCGCGGACTACACGTACGGCTACGGCGACGCGCTGCGCGACCACGTCGTGCGCCCCGTGCTGTTCCTCACCTACTCGGGGCAGATGCGCTGGCGCACCCGCGCCGGCGACGAGGTCAGCGCCCGGCTCGGCGAGGACCTGACCAAGGACCTCACCGCCCAGGCATGGCGCACCGCGCTCGACCCGCAGGGCCAGTGGGTCCCCTCCGTCCTGGCGGCGGCGGACACGCGGCTCAGCGAGGTCCGGCGCGCGGTCCCGGACGCCGGTGGGCTGGTCATCGCGACCGACCAGACGGACGCCCGGGCGTACGCGGGTCACCTGGCCCGGATCACCGGCAGGTCGCCCGTCGTCGTGCTCTCGGACGACGACGGGGCGAGCAGCCGGATCGAGGAGTTCGCCGACGGCGACGCGCGGTGGATGGTCGCCGTCCGCATGGTCTCGGAGGGAGTGGACGTCCCGCGCCTCGCCGTGGGCGTGTACGCGACGTCGACGTCGACCCCGCTGTACTTCGCGCAGGCGGTCGGGCGGTTCGTGCGGGCGCGACGGCGCGGGGAGACCGCGTCGGTGTTCCTGCCGAGCGTGCCGCACCTCGTCGACCTCGCGAACGCGATGGAGGTCGAGCGCGACCACGCCCTCGACCGGCCCCTGACGGCGGAGGAGCAGGGCGAGGACTTCACGCCCGAGGACGCGCTGCTCGCCGCGGCGAACCGCGAGGAGAAGGCGTCCGACGACGGGGTCCAGGGCAGCTTCGAGGCGCTCGACGCGCAGGCGTCGTTCGACCGTGTGCTGTTCGACGGCGGCGAGTTCGGCACGGGTGCGGACGTGGGCAGCGAGGACGAGCAGGACTTCCTCGGGCTGCCGGGGCTGCTCGACGCCGACCAGGTCGCCACGCTGCTGCGTCAGCGCCAGGCGAGCCAGGTGTCCTCGCGCTCCCGGCGCGCGGCCGAGGCCGACCGCTCCGAGCTGGAGCACCGCCGGGTGGCGGAGCTGCGCAAGGAGCTCTCCCAGCTCGTCTCGGCGTGGGCGCGGCGCAGCGGGCAGCCGCACGGCTCGGTGCACAACGAGCTGCGGCGCAGGTCCGGTGGCCCGGAGGTGCCGCTGGCGACCGCCGAGCAGCTCGACGCGCGGATCGCCGTGGTGCGCGGCTGGTTCGTCGGCAAGCGCTGAACCGTCGCCGGGTCCCTCCGGGGACGCGGCTCAGTCCAGGGTGATCGTCTGCGTCGGGATGGCGGGCTCGCCGGCCGACAGCCGGCGCGCCCCCCGGGGCAGCTCGGCCCGGGAGTCGGCATGGCGCTCTGCCGCCTTGCGCACCCCCGAGTGGCCGGTCCAGCGCGAGTCCACCGACCCCTCGGCGACGAGCGGCACCTGCAGGAGGCGCAGCGTGGCGTCGCCCCCGCCGTCCCAGCGGTCGACGGCGTCCCGCGTGCCGGTGGCCAGCACCTCGGCCACCGCCCGGCCGTCCTCGTCGTACCGGCGTGCGGCGGCCTTGCGGCCCCCGACGCTCGTCTTGGCGGTGGACGCCTTGGCGACCGGTCGCACGACGCCCTCGGAGTCCTCGCGCGCGACGAGCTTGTAGACCATGCCGCAGGTCGGGGCGCCGGAACCGACGACGAGCTGCGTGCCGACACCGTAGGAGTCCACGGGTGCCGCCGCGAGCGCCGCGATCGCGTGCTCGTCGAGGTCGGACGTGACGGTGATCTTCGTCCTCGTCGCGCCGAGCTCGTCGAGCCGCCGGCGCACGTCCACCGCGAGGCCCCCCAGGTCGCCCGAGTCGAGCCGCACGGCGCCCAGACCCGTGCCGGCGGCCGCCACGGCGTGCTCGACGCCGGCGAGGACGTCGTAGGTGTCGACCAGGAGCGTGGTCCCCACCCCCTGGGAGGCGACCTGCCCGGCGAAGGCCGACTCCTCGTCGTCGTGCAGGAGCGTGAAGGCGTGCGCGGCGGTGCCGATGGTCGCCAGGCCGTAGCGGCGCCCCGCCTCGAGGTGGGAGGTGCCCGCGAACCCGGCGACGACGGCGGCGCGTGCGGCGGCGACGGCCGACTCCTCGTGCGTGCGGCGCGCCCCCATCTCGAGGCACGGGCGGTCGACGGCGGCGCTGGTCATGCGTGACGCCGCGGCGGCGACGGCGGAGTCGTGGTTGAGCACCGACAGGACGAGCGTCTCCAGGAGCACCGCCTCGGCGAAGGTCCCCTCGACCGTCAGCACCGGCGACTGCGGGAAGTAGGTCTCGCCCTCGGCGTAGCCGGTGACGGATCCGGTGAACCGGTAGCCGGCGAGGTACTCGAGCGTCGCCGCGTCCACCACCCGCTCGCGCTCGAGCCACGCCAGGTCGGCGTCGTCGAACCGGAAGTCCGCCAGCGCCTCGAGCACGCGGCCGGTCCCGGCGAGGACGCCGTAGCGCCGGCCGGCGGGCAGGCGGCGGGTGAACACCTCGAAGATGCTGTGGCGGTGCGCGGTGCCGTCGGCGAGCGCGGCCTGGAGCATGGTCAGCTCATAGCGGTCGGTGAGCAACGCCGTCGTCATGGGGGACACCTTATGGCGCGGGCTGTGCCGACGCGTGCCGCCGCGTGCCGCCGCGTGCTGCCGCGTGCCCCGCTCCTCGGCGCGCACCGTCCGGGCGCCACCTAGAGTGGTCGGGTGAGCGAGACGACGACCGGGGTTCCCGGCGGTGCGGGCACGGACGTGCTGGAGCGGACGCGCCCGGAGCGCGCCGGGTCGGTCGGCGACGCGTGGTCGACCGTGGTGTGGAACGACCCGGTCAACCTCATGTCGTACGTCAGCTACGTGTTCCGCAGCTACTTCGGCTATGACGAGGCGCGGGCCCGCACCCTGATGCTCCGCGTGCACGAGGAGGGCCGGGCGGTCGTGTCCCACGGCGGCCGCGAGAAGATCGAGGTCGACGTCCGCGCGATGCACGGGTTCGGGCTGTGGGCGACCATGCAGCGGGGCTCCGCGTGAGGGCCTTCCGGCCGCACGCGCTCGGCTATGTCGCCGAGCTCGACGCCACCGAGCGGATCGTCCTCGCGCAGGTGGTCGGCGACGTCGCCCAGATGCTGCAGGACGCCGCTCCCGGCACCGGCGGCCCCGACGACCCCGCGGTCGCCCGGCTGCTGCCCGACGCCTCGCGCGACGACGCCGAGGTCTCCGCGGAGTTCCGGCGCCTCACGCAGACGGAGGTGGCCGCGGGCAAGGTCGACGGGCTGCTGAGGTTCGCGCGCCTGCTGCTCGACGACGAGCCGGAGCCCGGGACCCGGTCGCCGTTGCTCGTGCGCCGCGAGGACGGTCGGGTGGTCGCCGCGGCGCTGACCGACCTGCGCCTCGTGCTGGCCTCGCGGCTCGGGCTCGAGACGGACGCCGCGGTCGAGGCGCTGCACGAGGAGCTCGGCAGCGAGGACGATCCGGTCGACCCCGCAGACCCCGTCGAGACCGACGGTCCCGAGGACGCCGCGGGCGCCGCCGGGCCGGGGCCGCGACGGTTCTTCGCGAGCGTCTTCCTCACGGCAGGGTGGCTCCAGGAGTCGCTCGTGGAGGGGATGCTGGCCGACCTGCCGCGCGGCTGATCCGTGCCCGGGCGCGACACGCCGTCCCACCAGGGACGTCGTGGCTCCCGGCGTGCGTGTCGCGAGATTGTCCGTATGGTTCCTCCTCGTGACCGGGGCACCACGCCCCGGCGTCGTGGAAGGGACCCACAGTGCCTCTCTGGCTCATCATTCTCATCGTCGGTGTCATCCTGGTGATCGTCGGCTTCGCCGGCGTCGGCCAGATCCTCATCTGGATCGGCGTCGTCATCCTGGTCGTCAGCCTCGTGATCTGGCTGCTGAACCGGGGCAAGAGCCGGGTCTAGCGGGTCCCGCCGAGCGCGGGACCCTGAAGCACGCACGCGGCGCACGTCGTCCGGATCACACCGTTCCGGGGCGTGCGCCGCGGCGCGTCCGGATAGTCTCGGCCGGGTGAACGACGCACCCATCGGGATCTTCGACTCCGGCGTGGGCGGGCTGACGGTGGCCCGGGCCATCCTGGACCAGCTCCCCGGCGAGGCCCTGCACTACATCGGGGACACCGCGAACAGCCCCTACGGCCCCAAGCCGCTCGCCGCCGTGCGGGCGATGGCGCTGTCGATCATGGACGACCTGGTGGACCAGGGCGTGAAGATGCTCGTCATCGCCTGCAACAGCGCCACGGCGGCCGTGCTGCGCGACGCGCGCGAGCGCTACACGGTGCGCCACGGCCTGCCGGTCGTCGAGGTGATCCTCCCCGCCGCCCGTCGCGCCGCCGCGGCCACGCGCAACGGTCGCATCGGCGTCATCGGGACGCAGGCGACCATCACCTCCCGCGCGTACGACGACGCGCTCGCCGTCGCGCCCGTCACCCTCGTCTCGCAGGCGTGCCCCGAGTTCGTGCGCCTCGTGGAGGCGGGGACGACGTCGGGGCCCGAGGTCCTCGACGTCGCGCGGACCTACCTGGAGCCGGTGCGCGACGCCGGCGTGGACACCCTGGTGCTCGGCTGCACGCACTACCCGCTGCTCACCGGCGCGATCTCCTACGTGATGGGCGACGACGTCACCCTCGTCTCTAGCGCCGAGGAGACGGCGAAGGACGTCTACCGCACCCTCGTCGCGCAGGGGCTGGAGCGTTCGCGGGACGCCGGGCCGCCGCGGCACCGGTTCGTCGCGACCGGCAGCCCCGAGCCGTTCGACCACCTCGCGCGCCGCTTCCTCGGCCCCGAGGTCGCGCTGGTGGAGGCCCGCTGATGCGCCTCGTGACGGTCGGCGTCTCGGGCTCCTTCGCGGGGCCGGGCTCCCCGGCGTCGTGCCACCTGGTCCAGGTCCCCGCGGACGTCTCGCCGGACGGGCGGGAGTGGAACGTGGTGCTCGATCTCGGCAACGGTGCGCTCGGGGCGCTGCAGCGCGCGGTCGAGCCGCTCGACCTGGACGCCGTCGCGATCTCCCACCTGCACCCCGACCACTTCGTCGACCTGTGCGGGCTGTACGTGTACCTGCGCTACCACCCCGAGCGCGGCACCGAGCGCACCGGCGGCCACCCGCGGCGCGCCGGCGGGCTGCCGGTGCTGGGCCCGGCGGACGTCGCCGAGCGCGTGGGCGCCGCGTACGGCCTGGGTCCCGGGGAGCACATGGGCGGCCAGCTCGACTTCCGCGCCTGGTCGGCGGGGGAGCAGGTCGCCGTCGGCCCGCTCGTGCTCGAGCCGTTCCGCGCCTACCACCCGGTCGAGGCCTACGGCGTGCGGGTCACCGGCCCGTCGAGCGCGCGGCCGGGGACGACGGCGACGCTCGTCTACACGGGGGACACCGACTACAGCCCGGGCGTCGTCGAGGCCGCGCGCGACGCCGACCTGCTGCTGTGCGAGGCGGCGTTCCACGAGGGGCGCGACGACTGCGTCGAGCCCGGCATCCATCTCACCGGGCGCGGCGCCGGGCGTGTGGCGCGCGAGTCGGGCGCCCGCCGGCTCGTGCTGACCCACCTGCCGGCCTGGAACGACCCCGCGGTCACGCTGGCCGAGGCGCGGGCCGAGTACGCCGGGCCGGCCGAGGTCGCGACGGGCGGCGCCGCCTTCACGCTCTGAGCCCCGCTCACCGGGGCGCCGCTAGGGTGGTCGCCATGACCTCACAGACCCCGACCACGTCCGGTGCGCCCGCCCGCGCCGACGGACGCGCCCACGACGAGCTCCGCCCCGTGACGATCACGCGCGGCTGGCTCGACCATGCCGAGGGCAGCGTCCTCGTCGAGTTCGGCGGCACGCGCGTGCTCTGCGCGGCCTCCTTCACCGAGGGCGTCCCCCGGTGGAAGAAGGGCTCCGGCGAGGGCTGGGTCACCGCCGAGTACGCGATGCTCCCGCGCGCCACGGACTCCCGGAACCAGCGCGAGTCCGTCAAGGGCAAGATCGGGGGGCGCACCCACGAGATCTCCCGCCTGATCGGGCGCTCGCTGCGCGCGGTGGTCGACATCGCCGCGCTCGGGGAGAACACGATCGTCCTCGACTGCGACGTCCTGCAGGCCGACGGCGGCACGCGCACCGCCGCCATCACCGGCGCCTACGTGGCGCTCGCCGACGCGATCGCGTGGGGCCGGCGCCACGGGCACGTCACCGGCGGCAAGGACGTCCTGACGGACTCCGTCTCGGCCGTGAGCGTCGGGATCGTCGACGGCACGCCGCTGCTCGACCTGCCCTACGTCGAGGACGTGCGCGCCGAGACGGACATGAACGTGGTCGTGACCGGCGCCGGGACCTTCGTCGAGGTGCAGGGGACGGCGGAGCACGCGCCGTTCGACCGCGCCGAGCTCGACGCGCTGCTGGACCTCGCCGTCGCGGGCAACGCGACGCTCGCCGGGCTCCAGCGCGACGCGCTCGCCGGCGAGCCGGGCCGCCGATGAGCCTGCCGGACGGCGTGAGCGCGCCCGACGGCGCGGCCCGGGTCGCGGTACCGGCGTCGGCCCGGCTCGTGCTCGCCACCCACAACCGGGGCAAGCTCGCCGAGCTGCGCGCGATCCTCGCGGAGCAGCCCGGGCTCGACCTGCCGGACGACGCGGTCGTCTCGGCCGCCGACCTCGCGACGCAGGAGCCGGTCGAGGACGGCGCGACGTTCGCCGAGAACGCGCTGATCAAGGCGCGCGCGCTCGCCGCCGCCACGGGGCTGCCCGCACTGGCGGACGACTCGGGCCTCGCCGTCGACGTGCTCGGCGGCGCCCCGGGGATCTTCTCGGCGCGCTGGGCAGGACGCCACGGGGACGACGCCGCGAACCTCGAGCTGCTGCTCGCCCAGCTCGCGGACGTGCGGCCGGAGCACCGCGCCGCGGGCTTCGTCTGCGCGGCGGCCCTCGTGACGCCGGACGGCACCGAGACGGTCCGGGAGGGCGCGCTGCGCGGGACGCTGCTCACCGCGCCCCGCGGTGAGAGCGGGTTCGGCTACGACCCCGTCCTGCGGCCCGACGGCGAGGAGCGCTCCTGCGCCGAGCTCGACCCGGCCGAGAAGAACGCGATCAGCCACCGCGGCCAGGCGTTCCGGGCGATCGCACCGGCGGTCGCGGCGGCGCTGGCGCGCTGAGCCGCCGGCGTCGGCTACCGCCTCGGCGTGCCGCGCAGGGCGGCGGCGCGGCGGCGGCGCTCGCGGGGGCTCAGGACCTCGATCAGGCTGACCACCCCGCGCCACCCGACGACGGTGAACGCCAGGAACCCGAAGCTCACGAGCTGGAAGGCCGGGTCGATCCCCTGGCCGGTCGCGGCGCGCAGCCCGATGCCGCCCGCCCACGTGCAGCCCCACACGATCACGCCGGTGGGCCAGGCCGCGGTCGGCCGGCGCCACGCCCGCACGAGGAGCCAGCCCAGGACGAGGCCGGTGAGGAACGGCCAGGCGATGCGCAGGGTGACCGAGAACGCGGACCCCTCGTCGTGCGCGCGGTAGCCGCCGAGCGTCAGCGCGACGACGCACGCGACGTCCGCGACGGCGGCGAGCACGACGGTCCGGACGTGCCGTCCCCGCTCGCCGGGCAGCGCCTCCGTGCTGTCGTCGTGGGTGCTCATCAGCGCGAGCCTACCGTCGGCCGCCGGCCCCCAGGCCGGCCCGTAGGCTGGCCCGGTGCAGCTCGTCGCCCAGGACCTCTCGTTCGCCTACCCCGGGCGCGACGTCCTCGCGCGCGTCGACCTCGCCGTCTCGCCCGGGACGCGCCTCGGCGTCGTCGGGGAGAACGGCACGGGCAAGTCCACGCTGCTGCGGCTGCTGGCCGGCGACCTGGCGCCCGCGTCGGGGACCGTCCGGCGCGAGGGGACGTTCGCGGTCGTCGAGCAGGAGATGGCCGTCCCGGAGGGCCTGACCGTCGGCGGGCTCGTCGACGCGAGCCTCGGCCGGCTGCGGGCCGTCGCCGCCCGGGTCGAGGCGGCCACGCGCGACTTCGACCACGAGTCCGGGGACCTGGCCGCGCTGGGCGAGCTCCTCGCCGCCGCGGAGCACCTCGCGGTGTGGGACGCGGACCGCCGGGTCGAGGTCGCGCTCACGCGCCTCGGGGCCTGCCGCGACCGGGGCCGCGGGCTCGCGACGCTGTCCGTCGGGCAGCGCTTCCGGGTGCGCCTCGCGTGCCGCCTCGCCGAGCGCAGCGACGTGCTGCTCCTCGACGAGCCGACCAACCACCTCGACGACGCCGGGATCGACTTCCTCACGGGGGAGCTGATCGCGTGGCGCGGCGGGGTCGTCGTCGTCACGCACGACCGCCGGCTCCTCGACGAGGTCGCGACCGCGATCCTCGACCTCGACCCGTCGCCCGACGGTCGGCCCGTGCTCTACGGCCAGCCCGGGTACCTGTCCTACCGCTTCGCCAAGGACCAGGCGCTGCGCCGCTGGCGGGCGCGGTACCGCGACGAGCGCCGCCGCGCGGACCGCCTGGCGGCCGTGCTCGACCGCTCCTACGAGAACCTCTCCGACGAGTGGCGGCCGGCGAAGGGCAGCCAGAAGCACCGGCGCGCGACGCGGGCGCGCCAGCACGTGAAGTCCGCCGACCGGCTCGCGCAGAAGCTCGAGGAGGAGGCCGTCGAGGTCCCCGTCCCGCCGCTCGCCCTGAGGTTCCCCGACCTCGCGGCGATGGGCGCGGGCTGGGACCCGGGGGACCCCCTCGTGGAGGTGCGCAGCCCGCGCGTCGACGGGCGCCTGGACCTGCCGGGCACGCGCGTCGCGGTCGCGCCCGCGGGGCGCCTGCTGGTGACCGGGGCCAACGGCTCGGGCAAGTCGACGCTCCTCGCCGCGCTCGCGGGCCGCGCGACGCTCGACCGCGGGTCGCGGCGGGTCGGGGACGGTGTGCGCGTCGGCGTCGTGGCGCAGGAGGGCGCGCCGGTCCCGGTCGGCAGCACCGGCTTCGACGCCTACGCGCGCGAGGCCCTGGACCTGCTCGCCTCCGGCGCCCTGGACCCCGACCACGTCGTGCCGGTCGCGTTCCTCGGCCTGCTCACGGAGGAGGACCTGGACCGTCCCCTGGGCGAGCTCTCCGCCGGGCAGCGCCGGCGCTTCGACCTGGCGCGCGCCCTGCTGCACGCGCCGCACCTGCTGCTGCTCGACGAGCCGACCAACCACCTGTCGATCGACCTCGTCGACGAGCTGACGCAGGCGCTGCGCGTCACTCCCGCCGCCGTCGTCGTCGCCACCCACGACCGCCGGATGCGCGAGGACCTCGCGGACTGGCCGGAGCTCGCGCTCGGCGGCTGAGCGGCTGTCGGCGCCGTCTCAGCCCAGGCGGCCCACGTGCGCCATCGCCTGGCGCAGCAGCGCCCCCTGCCCGCCGTGCATCTCGATCTGCACCGCGTCGTCGCACGCCTGCTCGGGCGTGAGCCACGCCAGGTCCAGCGCGTGCTGCTGCGGCTGGCAGTCGCCCGTGACGGGCACGACGTACGCGAGCGAGACCGCGTGCTGGCGCGGGTCGTGGTAGCTGGTGATGCCGGGCGTCGGGAAGTACTCCGCGACCGTGAACGGCTGCGGCGAGGGCGGCACCTGCGGCAGCGCCACCGGGCCGAGGTCCTTCTCGATGTGCCGCAGCAGCGCGTCCCGGATCCGCTCGTGGTACATCACGCGCCCCGACACCAGCGCACGCGTCATCTGGCCCTCCGCCGTGACGCGCAGCAGGAGCCCGACGGCGACCACGTCGCCCGAGTCGTCCACGCGCACCGGCACGGCGTCGACGTAGACGATGGGAAGGCGGGCGCGCGCCGCGGCGATCTCCTCGTCGGCGAGCCAGCCCGACGGCGTCGGCTCCTGCGGGGGCGTGGGGTCGGACGGCGGGTCCGACCAGTCGTCGGGGAAGTCGGCGGTCTCAGTCACCCGACAGTTCTACCCCGCATCCGCGACGCGATCCACCGGCGCGCTCGCCGGCCCGGGCTCGCCCGCCCGGCCCGGTTCCGTGGTGCGCGCCACGATCTCCACGAGCAGGCGGCCGCTCAGCGCGGGCGGCAGCGCCTCGACGAGGGAGAGCAGGGGAGCCATCCGCTCCGGCAGCCGCGGGGCGGCGCCCGGGTCCTGCGGGCCGGCGCCGAGCAGGGTGCCGCGCACCAGGTCCCACGCGCCGTCGGCGTCGAGCGCGGCGAACCCGGCCAGCGCCTGCTCCGCGGTCGCGCCGGGGGCGGCGGCCTCGACCACCTGCGCGAGCACGGCCCCGGGAGCCGGGCGCTCCTGGCCGCGGACGGCGTCGGCCGCCGCCACGAGGGCGGCGGACAGCTCGTCGACCACGCGGGCGGTGACGGGCGTCACGGTCAGGTGCGTCGTGTGCGGGAGCCGGGTGCCGTCGGCCTGCACCAGCCCCGGCTGGCCCTGCAGGAGCCAGCCGAGCGAGCGGACCTCGTCGGCCCACACGTGAGGGTCGACGCGCCGCGCGGGCTCGACGGACGGGTCCTGCGCGACGCACAGCAGCGGTCCGGTGGGCTCGCCGACGACGCGCAGGCCCTCGATCGACGCGACGGCGCGGGCCAGGACGCGGGTCGCGTCGACGCAGCGCCGGGTCAGTGCGGTGTAGCCGTCGACGCCGAGCGCCTGGGTGACCGCCCACGCGGCCGCGAGCGGACCTGCCGAGCGGGAGCCCGCGAACGTGGCGTTGACGACGGGGTAGCCCGGCCAGTCGGTGACCGAGAAGTACTGGCGGCGGTGGCGGTCGCGGCCGCGGACCAGGAGCACCGACGTGCCCTTGGGCGTGTAGCCGTACTTGTGCACGTCCGCCGACAGGCTCGTCACGCCCGGGACGCGCAGGTCGAAGGCCGGCACGGTGCCGCCGCCCGCCGCCTCCCAGAACGGCAGCACCCAGCCGCCGACGCACGCGTCGACGTGCACGGGCACGCCGAGCGCCCGGGCCGCCCCGGCGACCTCGGCGACCGGGTCCACGCAGCCGTGCGGGTAGGCGGGGGCGGAGACCACGACGAGCGCGACGTCGTCGTCCAGCCGGCCGATCAGGTCGGCCGCCCGCGGCACACCGGCGTCCGGGTCGACGGGGACCAGGTCGAGGTCGACGTCGAGGTAGGCCGCCGCCTTGTGGAAGGCGGCGTGCGCGGTCGTGGCCAGCACCACGCGAGCCCGCGCGGGCTCGAGGCCCGCGGCCGCGCGGCGCGCCCGGTGCTCGTCGCGGGCGATCTTCACGGCGAGCATGCAGCTCTCCGTCCCGCCGGACGTCACCGACCCGACGACGTCGTCGTCCCCGCCGAGGACCTCCCGCGCGAAGGTCAGCAGCTCGCGCTCCATGACCGCGACCGAGGTGAACGTCGTCGGGTCGAGCCCGTTGAGCGGCTGGGCCGCCCGGATGGCCGCGGCGGCGAGGTCGTCGAGCACGGCCAGCCCCGGGTCGTACACGTAGGACAGCACGTGCCCGCCGTGGGTCGGGGCGTCGGCGGCGCGCAGCTCGGCGAGCCGCTCGAGGATGCCCTGGGTGCGGACCGGCACCTCGACGGGCAGCGGGGCGGGGGTGGTGCTCATGATTCCTCCGGCGGGTGGTGCGAGAAGTCGCTGCGGCGGAGCCGGTAGCGGGCGAGGGTCAGCAGGCTCGCGGCGGTCAGGGCCGCCGGGAGCACGGAGAAGGCGAGCGAGATGCCCGTGAGCGCGGAGCCCGGCTGCACGGCCGTCGACGTCGCGTCGGTGGAGAGGAACCCGGTCACCGCGAGCACGAGCGAGAGCGCGCCACCCCCGAGCGCCATGGCCGTGGTCTCCCCGGCGGTCCAGGCACCGCTGAACGCGCCGCCCTCCCGGTCCGGGGCCGGCTCCGCTGCTCGGCCCGCGGCCCGTCCCGCGGCGGTGCCCGAGGCAGCGCCCGCGGCCGGGTCCGCGCGGCGGGAGCGCGCGTCGTGCTCGATGACGTCGGGCAGCATCGCGAGGGGGAGCGCCTGCATGCCCGCGTACGCGACGCCCGCCAGGGCGGTGGGCGCGTAGACCCAGGGGCCGGGCGCCCAGACCAGCGGCACCATCGCGAGCGTCGCCGCCACGAACAGCACGGAGGCGACGGCGTAGGCCCGCTCCTTCCCGGTGCGTGCGGCCAGGCGGGTCCACAGCGGCATGGCGAGCAGCGCGGGCGCGATCAGCGCGGCGAAGAGGATGCTGACGGCCGCCTCGGAGTCGAGGACGTACGTCGCCACGTACTGGGCGCCGGCGAGCATCACGCCGGTGGCGAGTGCCTGCAGCACGAACGTGCCGAAGAGCGCCCGGAACGGGGCGCTGCGGCGCAGGGCCGCGCCGGTCGTGCGGAAGCCGTCGGCGACCGCCGCGGTCGGCCGGGCGCGGGGCAGCACGGCGCGGGCGACCGACGGCCGGGGCGCGGCGCGCACGGCCACGAGCATCCCGGCGCCGATGACGAGGCCGGAGACGATGCCCATGCGCAGATAGCCGGCCGCGTCGTCGCTCTCCCCGCGCAGCAGCGGACCGCCGGCGCCGAACGCCAGGATGGAGACCGCGAGGAGCGCGACCCGCCAGGCGAGCAGCCGGGTCCGGTCGTCGTAGGTGGGTGCGATCTCCGCGGGCAGAGCCACGTAGGGCACCTGGAAGAGGCTGAACGCGCTTCCGGTGGCCCAGAACGCGACGAACACCCACAGCGCCGCGGCCGACGGCGCCGTGCCCGCCGGGACCGCGAAAGTCAGCGCGAACAGCACCGGGAGGGCAGAGCCGCCCCAGAGCATCAGGCGCCGTCGGGACCCCGTCCGGGCGAGGTCCCGGTCGCTCAGGTGCCCCACGACGGGTGCGATCGCCACGTCCCACACCTTGGCGACCGTGACGATCAGGCCCGCGGCGAGGGCGGGGACGGCCCGGGCGTCCGTCAGGTAGTACAGGAGCACGAGGCCCGGCAGCGTGGAGAACCCGCCCGTGCCGACCGACCCCGCCGCGTAGCGGGCGGTGCGGGCACGGGAGAGCGCCGGCGTGGTCAGGGTCACACCGCACAGGGTAGGCGACCGCGCGCGTGCGAGAGGCCGTGGCACCCGGTGGAATACCTGGGCGGCACCGGGTGCTGTGCCTGGGGAGAAGCGGGCGCGCGAGGGCGCGTCGCGTCGCAACCGTCGGAAGGAACAGCATGGCAACCCTGGAGCTGACCGAGGCCACGTTCGAGAAGACCGTCACCGAGAACGACATCGTCCTCGTGGACTTCTGGGCGGAGTGGTGCGGCCCGTGCAAGCAGTTCGGGCCCGTCTTCGAGAAGTCCTCGGAGGAGAACCCCGAGATCGTCCACGCGAAGATCGACACGGAGGCCGAGCAGGCGCTCGCCGCCGCCGCGAGCATCACGTCGATCCCGACGCTGATGGCGTTCCGCGAGGGCGTCCTCGTCTTCAGCCAGCCGGGCGCGCTGCCGGCGCCCCAGCTCGCCGAGGTCGTCAGCGCCGTCAAGGCGCTCGACATGGACGACGTGCGCAAGCAGATCGCCGAGCACGAGGCGCAGGAGGGCGCGCCCGAGGCCTGAGCCCCGGACGCAGGCGCCCCGCGCGCCACGACGAAGCCCCCGGAGCGCAGGCTCCGGGGGCTTCGTGCGTCGCGTCCAGGGGTGCGCGAGGCGGGACTCGAACCCGCACGTCCGAGGACACCAGGACCTAAACCTGGCGCGGCTGCCAGTTACGCCACTCGCGCGCGCGGCCAGTCTACGGCGGCGCTACCGCGCGTCGACGCCCAGCTCGCGGCGCAGCATCGCCACGTGGCCGGTCGCCTTGACGTTGTAGCGGGCGAGCGCGATCTTGCCCTCGGGGTCGACGACGACGGTCGAGCGGATCACGCCCGTGACGACCTTGCCGTAGAGCTTCTTCTCGCCCCAGGCGCCGTACGCCTCGAGGGTCGAGCGGTCGGCGTCGGACGCGAGCGGGAACGTCAGCTGCTCGTCCGCGGCGAACCGCGCGAGCGTGTGCACCGGGTCCGGCGAGATGCCGACGACGCGGTAGCCGGCCCCCGCGAGGGAGGCGAGCGAGTCGCGGAAGTCGCACGCCTGGGTGGTGCACCCCGGCGTCGCGGCCGCCGGGTAGAAGTAGACGACGACCGACTCCCCGCGCAGGTCGGCGAGGCGCACCGTGCCGCCGTCGGCGGTGGGGAGCGTGAAGTCGGGGGCGACGTCGCCGACGGCGAGGCGTGCGGACATGGGTCCTCCTGGGCTGGGACGGGAGACGGGGACGGGGTCCGAGCGTAGGCGACCGCGCCGGCACGGTCGCCTGTCGCACAGGTCACACGGCGGACCGCCTGGCTCGATTTCCTCCCGCGGCCCGGGCCCTGCTAGTGTTTTCCCCGTTGCGCCATTAGCTCAATTGGCAGAGCAGCTGACTCTTAATCAGCGGGTTCTAGGTTCAAGTCCTAGATGGCGCACCAGCACGAAAGGCCCCGACCGGCAGACGCCGGGCGGGGCCTTTCGTCGTTGCGGGGTCCCGGGGGTGCTGGGTCCCGGGGTGCTGAGCCCCGGACCTATCCTTGGCGGATGCCCGCAGAGCCCGACGAGCCCGCAGCGCCCGACGCACCGCTGCCGTACCGCACCAGCCCGGTCTCGTTCGTCCGCCGCAGCGGCCGCATGAACGCCCGCCAGCAGAAGGTGTGGGACACCCGCCGGCACGAGCTCGTCGTGGACGTGCCGAGGTCGGTCGCGCGCACCTCGGTCGACCCGACGTGGCGCTACGACGCGGCGGAGGGCTTCGGTCGGCGCGCGCCGCTCGTCGTCGAGGTGGGCTCGGGGCAGGGCGAGGCGGTCGTCGCGGCGGCCGGGGCCGACCCGTCGAGGAACTTCCTCGCGCTCGAGGTCTACACGCCCGGGCTCGGGCAGACCGTGTACCGCTGCCTGCGGGCGGGGCTGACCAACGTGCGCCTCATGCAGGCCAACGCGCCGGAGGTCCTCGAGCACTCGCTGCCCGCGGGGTCCGTCGACGAGGTGTGGGTCTTCTTCCCGGACCCGTGGCAGAAGGCGCGGCACACCAAGCGGCGCCTCGTGGCGCCGCCGTTCGTCGACCTGGTCGCGCGGGTGCTGCGCCCCGGCGGCACGTGGCGCCTGGCGACGGACTGGGCGGAGTACGCCGAGCAGATGCTCGACGTCGTCGAGTCGAGCGCGCACTTCGAGAACGTGCACGGCCCCCGGGCGCACGCGCCCCGGTTCGAAGGACGGGTGCCGACCGGGTTCGAGGCCAAGGCCGGGCGCGCGGGCCGCGACGTCGTGGACCTTGCCTACCGCCGCGTCTGACCGTCCCCGCACCCGCACCCGCCGCCGACGGCGTGTCGCGCCGGGGCGCAGGCCGTCCCGTACGGGACATTTGTCCCAGGGCAACGGTGCCCAGCGAGGCGACGGTGCCTGACGGTCGCCCCGCGGACGACGACGGAGGCGGCATGACCGACGACGTGGAGGTGCCCGTCGCAGAGACGGCGTACCAGCGGGCGCAACGCTCGGACGACTTCCAGGACCTGAGGCGACGGTTCCGTCGCTTCGTCTTCCCGATGACCGCGATCTTCCTGGTCTGGTATGCGGTCTACGTGCTCCTCGCCGACTACGCGCACGACTTCATGTCGCAGCGCGTGAGCGGGAACATCACCGTGGGACTGCTGTTCGGCCTCGGCCAGTTCGTCTCCACGTTCGCGATCACCATGATCTACGCGCGCTGGGCCAACCGGAGGTTCGACCCGGAGGCCGAGAGGCTGCGCGACGTCATCGAGGGGGAGACCCGATGAGCGCCGCGACCGGGGCGGTCATGGCCGCCGAGAGCTCGGACATCGGCAACCCCGCCGTCAACATCTCCATCTTCGCCGCGTTCGTGGCGGTGACGCTGATCGTCGTGCTGCGGGCATCGCGGCAGAACAAGTCGGCCGCCGACTACTACGCGGGCGGGCGCAACTTCACCGGACCGCAGAACGGCACGGCGATCGCGGGCGACTACCTCTCCGCCGCCAGCTTCCTCGGCATCTGCGGGGCGATCGCGGTCAACGGCTACGACGGCTTCCTCTACTCGATCGGGTTCCTCGTCGCGTGGTTGGTGGCTCTCCTGCTGGTCGCCGAGCTGCTGCGCAACACGGGCCGGTTCACCATGGCGGACGTCCTCTCGTTCCGGCTCAAGCAGCGTCCCGTGCGCATGGCGGCGGCGCTCGCGACCCTGTGCGTGGTGTTCTTCTACCTGCTGGCGCAGATGGCCGGGGCCGGCGGGCTCGTCGCGCTGCTGCTCGGCATCGACACCTCGGGCGGGCAGAGCCTCGTCGTCGCGGTGGTCGGCGTGCTGATGATCGTCTACGTCCTGGTCGGCGGCATGAAGGGCACCACCTGGGTGCAGATCATCAAGGCGATGCTGCTCATCGCGGGGGCCGCGGTCATGACCGCCTGGGTGCTCGCGAAGTTCGGCTTCAGCATCTCCGACCTGTTCCAGGGGGCGATCGACAAGGCCGGCGAGGGTGGCGAGGCGCTGATTGAGCCGGGCCTGGCCTACGGCGCGACGTCGATGTCGAAGCTCAACTTCCTCTCCCTCGCGCTCGCCCTGGTGCTCGGGACGGCGGGCCTGCCGCACGTCCTCATGCGCTTCTACACGGTGCCGAACGCCAAGGAGGCGCGCCGCTCGGTCGTCTGGGCGATCTGGCTCATCGGGATCTTCTACCTCTTCACCCTCGTGCTCGGCTACGGCGCGGCGGCCCTCGTCGGTCCGGACGAGATCAAGGCGGCACCCGGCGGCGTCAACTCCGCGGCGCCGCTGCTCGCGTACGCGCTCGGCGGGGAGATCCTGCTCGGGTTCATCTCCGCCGTGGCGTTCGCGACGATCCTCGCGGTCGTCGCGGGCCTGACGATCACGGCGGCGGCCAGCTTCGCGCACGACATCTACGCGAACGTGATCAAGAAGGGGGAGGTCGCGCCCGACGGCGAGGTGCGCGTCGCGCGCATCACCGTCGTCGTCATCGGGATCCTCGCGATCGTCGGCGGCATCTTCGCCCAGGGGCAGAACGTGGCGTTCCTCGTGGCGCTCGCGTTCGCGGTCGCGGCGAGCGCCAACCTGCCGACGATCCTCTACTCGCTGTTCTGGAAGCGGTTCAACACGTCCGGGGCGCTGTGGAGCATCTACGGCGGGCTGGTCTCGTGCATCGGGCTCATCGCGGTCTCGCCCGTCGTGTCGGGCAAGGTCGACCCCGCCACGGGCGAGAGCCTGTCGATGATCAAGAACGTCGACGTCGACTTCCACCTGATCTCCCTGGAGAACCCGGGCCTGATCTCGATCCCGCTCGCGTTCGTCCTCGGGATCGTCGGGACGTACCTGTCGAAGGAGAAGGCCCACCCGGAGCTGTTCGCCGAGATGGAGGTCCGCTCCCTGACGGGCGCGGGGGCGGAGAAGGCCACCGAGCACTGACCGGACGCGCGGCCCGGGTGCGGCGCCACCGCACCCGGGCCACGATGCACCCATGACAACCGATGCACCCCGGGCAACCGACGACGCGGCCGCGGCCGCTCCCGACGAGACGTACGACGTGATCGTGATCGGCGCGGGCGCGGTGGGCGAGAACGTCGCCGACCGCGCCGGGCGCTCCGGCCTGAGCGTCGCGGTGGTGGAGGCCGAGCTCGCCGGCGGCGAGTGCTCCTACTGGGCGTGCATGCCGTCCAAGGCGCTGCTGCGGCCGGGCGCCGTCGTCGAGGCGGCCCGCGCGGTCGCGGGCGTGGCGGCCTCGCCGGTGATCGACGCGGCGAAGGTGCTCGCCCACCGCGACGACGTCGCCTCCCACTGGGACGACTCGGGACAGGCCGACTGGATCGAGAGCGCGGGGATGACGCTCGTGCGCGGCCGGGCGACCATCGTCGCCCCCCGGACCGTGCGGGTCGACCCGTCGGTCCTGCCCGCCGGCGACGACGGCGGCAGCGCCGCGCACGACGGCGGTCCCCGCACCCTGCGGGCGCGCCACGCGGTCGTGGTCTCCACCGGGAGCGTGCCGCGGCTGCCGGACGTCCCGGGCCTCGCGGCGGCCGAGCCCTGGGGCAGCCGGGAGGCGACCAGCGCGGAGCAGGTCCCGGACTCCCTCGTCGTCGTCGGCGGCGGCGTCGTCGCGACGGAGATGGCGACGGCCTACGCCGACCTGGGCTCGCGCGTCACGGTGCTGGCACGCGGTGCGCTGCTCGGCACCATGGAGCCGTTCGTCGGCGAGGCCGTGACCGCGGCGCTGCGCGCGTCCGGGGTCGACGTCGTCGTCGGTGCGTCACCCACGCGGGTCGAGCGGCACGAGGGCGGCGAGGTCACGGTCGCCTACGACGGGCCGCAGGGGCCCGAGAGCGTGACCGCCGCCGAGATCCTCGTGGCCACCGGGCGGGTGCCGCGCACGGGGGACGTCGGCCTGGAGAACGTCGGCTCGCCCCTCGACGCCGCCCGCGGTCTCGACGTCGACCCGACCGGCCTCGTGCGGGGGGTCGAGGGGGACTGGCTGTACGCGACCGGTGACGTGCTGGGCACCGTCGCGACGACGCACCAGGGCAAGTACCAGGCGCGGGTGTGCGGAGACGCGATCGCCGCGCGCTTCGCCCGCGACGACCCGCGCGAGGGCGTCGCGACCTGGGGCGGCGACGTCCCGGAGGCGCGCGAGGAGCCGGCGCCCTGGACGCGGTACGCCGCGAGCGCGGACGTCTCCGCCCAGACGCAGGTGGTCTTCACCCGTCCGCAGGCGTCGTCCGTGGGGCCGACCCTCGCGCAGGCGCGCGACGCCGGCCTCGACGTGCGGGCGGTCGAGTACGAGCTGGGCGACGTCGCGGGCGGGTACCTCATGGGCGAGGGGTTCTCCGGCACGGCGTCGATCCTGGTCGACGAGGCGCGCCGCGTGATCGTCGGCGCCACGTTCGTGGGCGCGGAGGCGGGCGAGATGCTGCACGCGGCGACGGTCGCCGTCGTCGGCGAGGTCCCGCTGGAGCGGCTGTGGCACGCCGTGCCCGCCTACCCGACGGTCAGCGAGGTCTGGCTGCGGCTGCTGGAGACGTACGGGCTCTGACGACGGGGCACCTCGACCGGCACGCCGACGGGCGCGCACGCAGCAGGGGCGGGGAGCCGATGCTCCCCGCCCCTGCCGCATGCCCGCCGACCGCTCGTCAGCCGCCCGTCGTCAGCTGTCCGTCGGAGGAGAAGACGAGCCCGACCGTGGCCTTGCCCTGCTGCAGCGCCTTCTTCGTCAGCGGGCCGCCGGCGTCGAGGGACTGGAACGAGGCGACGTCGAGCCCGTAGGTCTCCTCGAGGCCGGGCTGGCAGAACGAGCGCTCCGCGCACTCCGGCGGGCCGCCGAGCACCACGCCGCCGCACGTGGCGGCGAGGTCGGACAGCGTCGTGAGGTCGTTGGCCTCCGCGAACCCGGTGGTGACCGCGAACGCGTTCTGGTCCTGCGCCGGCGACGGGGTGCCGAACGCCAGGCCGACCTTCTCGCCCAGCGAGGTCAGGGCGTCCATGGTCGCGTCGAGGTCGGCGCTCGCCATCGGCTTCGCGTCGGCGCCGTTCTCCTTCTTGTTGATGAACTCGGTGAGCGTGCCCACGTACTCCGGCACGACCGTGAGGTCGCCCGCCGTCAGGGCCGGGTAGTAGGTCTCGCGGTTGCCGATCGTCTGCACCTTGGTCGTGTAGCCGGCGCTCTTGAGCACGTCCGCGTAGATCGCGGCGAGCGTGCTGGACTCCGAGAAGTTGCCCGCGCCGACGACCACGGACTTCCCCTTGCCCGGCGCGTCCTTCGCGGCGAGCCCCTCGTCCTCGACAAACTGCGTGGCGACGTCG
Organism: Cellulomonas sp. PhB143; assembly: GCF_003752595.1. Taxonomy (GTDB): domain Bacteria; phylum Actinomycetota; class Actinomycetes; order Actinomycetales; family Cellulomonadaceae; genus Paraoerskovia. Next base: position 206,599 of record NZ_RKIJ01000010.1, read on the forward strand.
GCCGACGTCTTGCGGTCCACGTCCACGGCCTTGTTGAGCGCGATGAGCTTGTCCGTGTCCAGCGCCTCCGACACGCTGCTCAGCAGGGAGAGCAACGCGTCGTCGCCCTCGGCCGCGGCGGCGTTCACCGCGGGGACGATGTTGTCGACGGTCTGCAGGTGCTTGTCGTCGTCGAGGACGACGAGCTGGTCGCCCGGGACCGGCTCGCAGGTGGGCGGCGCGGACCCGTCGTCGGACGCGGCACCGCTCGCGGCGGAGGTGGAGCCGCCGGTCCCGGACGAGCCGGACTGGCCGCACGCTGCGAGCAGCGCGACGAGCGCGGCTGCGGCCGCGACGGAGCGCAGGCCGGACGTTCGGTTGATTCTCATCGGTTCACCTTGATCTCGGGGGGATTCCTCGGGAAGGGGCGCGGCCGCCGGCCGCGGGGGCGTGCGGGGCGCACCGGTCCATTCGATAGCCCGTCCGCGCGACAGGCAAGCGCTCGGGGCGGCCTCCGGCGAGCCGTAAGCATTCCGTGACGTTGCGGGGGTCTCACGCCGTCCGCACGCCTCGGCGCTGGTAGACGGGGGTCAGGGCCCGTTGGACGAGCCCGAGCAGCAGGTCGATGACCAGGGCGAGCACCGCGATGACCAGGCCGCCGGCGAGCACCTGGTCGTAGCGCTGGTTGGCGAACCCGTACACGACGATCGCGCCGAGCCCGCCGCCGGCGACGACGGCCGCGAGCGGGATGGTCGCCACGACCTGGACGATCGTCGTCCGGAACCCGGCGGCGATGAGCGGGACCGCCAGGGGCAGCTCGACGCTGGTGACGATCCGCGCGCCCGACATGCCCATGCCGCGCGCCGCGTCGACGACGTCTCGGTCCACGTCGTGCATGCCCGTGTAGGTGTTGGCCAGCAGGACGGGGAAGGCGAAGATCGCGGCGGCGACGATCGCCGCCCCGTCCCCGAACAGCCCCGTGGTCGCGAGGATGAACATGATGCCGAGCGTGGGGAACGCGCGCGTGGTGTTGGCGGCGAGGATCGTCACGCCCGCCCCGCGGTTGGTGTGGCCCAGGTAGATGCCCAGGGGCAGGGCGAGCACCGCCGCGACGATCACGGCCGCCGCGGTCATCTCGAGGTGCTCGACGCCGAGGTCGATGATCCCGGTGCCGGGCGCCGTCCAGTTGTACGGGTCGTTGAGCCAGGTGATCGCGTCGCCGACGATGTTCATGCCGCGCTCCGCTCGCGCAGCCACGGCGTCAGCGCCCTGCCCAGCGCCCACAGCAGCGCGTCGAGGACGACGGCGAGCAGCAGGCACAGCAGCGTGGCGGTGACGATCTCGGGCCGGTAGAACGTCTGGAACCCGCGGAACATCAGCTGGCCCAGGCCGCCGTACCCGACGACGGCGCCGACCGTGACGAGCGCCACCGTGGAGACGGTCGCGAGCCGCAGACCCGCGACGATGCCGGGCAGCGCGTTGGGCATCTCGACGAGCCACAGCCGCCGCGACGGGCCGTAGCCGAGCCCGCGCGCGGCGTCGACGACGTCGGGGTCCACGCCCTGCAGGCCCGCGATCGTGTTGCGGATGAGCACGAGCAGCGCATACATGACGACGCCGATCAGCACGGGCTCTCGTCCGATCCCGACGATCGGCGCGAGGATCGCGAACAGCGCCAACGAGGGGATCGTGTACAGGACGGAGGCCGTGCCGACGATCACCCCCGAGAGCCAGCGGACCCGGACCGCGAGCGCGGACAGCGGGACGGCGATCACCAGGGCGATGAGGACGGCCTCGATCGTCATCGTCGTGTGGATGCGCAGCGCGTCGGCGATGTCCGACCAGTTCTGCTGCACGTAGTCCCACGAGAACCAGGGGTTGGGCGGCATGGGCCCGAACGTACCCGTCGCGGGGGACACCCGCACCGGACCGCACCGCCCGCGGTACGGGCCCGCGGGCGGTGCGGTGCCCGTCTGCGGGTGTCGGGCCCGACCGGTAGCGTGCCGGGCATGCCCTCACCGACCACCGACGCCGCCCCGACCGCCGGGTCCGCGCGGTCCGTCATCGAGTTCGACGCCGTGCGCAAGGTCTACGCGGACGGCACCGTCGCCGTCCACGAGCTCTCGCTCGAGGTGCGCGAGCACGAGCTCCTCGCGCTCGTCGGCGCCTCGGGCTGCGGCAAGTCCACGACGCTGCGCATGGCCAACCGGCTCGTCGAGCCGTCGGGCGGGCGCATCCTGCTCGAGGGCACCGACGTGACGGGCGCGGACCCGGTGGCCCTGCGCCGGCGGATCGGCTACGTCATCCAGAACGTGGGCCTGTTCCCGCACCGCACCGTCGGGCAGAACGTGGGCACGGTCCCCGCGCTGCTCGGGTGGGACAAGAAGCGCACCGCGGCCCGCACGGAGGAGCTGCTCGACCTCGTGGGTCTCGACCCGGCCCGGTACCTCAAGCGCTACCCGCACGAGCTCTCGGGGGGCGAGCGCCAGCGCGTGGGCGTCGCCCGGGCGCTGGCGACGGACCCGCCCGTGCTGCTGATGGACGAGCCGTTCGGTGCGGTCGACCCCGCCGGGCGGCGACGCCTGCAGAACGAGTTCCGCCGCATCCAGCGCGAGCTCGGCACCACGGTCATGTTCGTCACCCACGACATCGAGGAGGCGGTCCAGCTCGGCGACCGGGTCGCGGTGTTCAGCATCGGCGGGCACCTCGAGCAGATCGCCGAGCCCCTGACCATCCTGTCGCACCCGGCGTCGGACGCCGTGCGCGAGTTCATCGGCGAGGGCGCGCCCGTGCGGATGCTCGGGCTGGCGACGGTGCAGCGCAGCGACCTCGAGCCCGCCGACCGGGTCGTCGCCCCCGCGCCCGACCCCGTGCCGCTCGGCGCCCCGCTCACCGTCGCGTTCGAGGCGATCGCCGCGCTGTCGGCGCGGGCCACGGGCCGCGTGCCGGTCACGGACGAGGCGGGCCACGTCGTCGGCTCCCTGACGGCCGACGGGATCCTCGCCGCCCTGCGCCGCACGGCCGACGAGGCCGGCGAGGGGCTCGAGGACTCGGCGGCCGGCCACCGCGCCCAGGCGCGCTGAAACGCCCGCGTCACCGGCGCGACACCGTCCGGTGGCACCGGACGTCTACGCTCGGTGCCGTGACCACGACAGCGGCTTCCCCCACGCCCGACCCGACCACCGCGCCCGCGACGCCTCCGCGCGTGGCTCTCGCGACCTGCTCGGTCCTCCCGCGGCTCGACCCGGACGACGCGCCGCTCGTGCCCGCGCTCGAGGAGCTGGGCGTCGAGGCGGTCCCTGCCGTCTGGGACGACCCGGACGTCGACTGGTCGTCGTTCGACGCCGTCGTGGTCCGCTCCACGTACGACTACTCGGCGAGGCGCGACGAGTTCGTCTCCTGGGCCGCGAGCGTCCCGCGCATCCTCAACCCGGAGTCCGTCCTGCGCTGGAACACGCACAAGTTCTACCTCAAGGACCTCGAGGCGGCGGGCGTCCCCGTGATCCCGACGCTGTGGCTCGACCCGGAGCGCAACTTCAGCAGCCGGGCCATCCACACGCGGATGCCCGCCCACGGGAACTTCGTCATCAAGCCCGTGGTGAGCGCCGGGGCGAAGGACACGGGCCGCTACCAGTCGGTCGACGCCGCCTCGCGCGGGCTGGCGATCACCCACGTCAAAGAGCTGCTCGCGCAGGGCCGGCACGTGATGGTGCAGCCCTACATGACCAGCGTCGACACGGCCGGCGAGGCGCGGCTGGTGTTCGTCGACGGCGAGCTCGCCTACGGCGTCACGACCAGCACCCGGCTGACGGGGCCGCACCGGCCCACCCAGGGCCTGTACCGCAAGGAGAGCACGCGCACCTTCGAGCCCGACGCCGCGCAGGAGGACGTCGCGCGCCGCGCGCTGGACGTCGTCGGGTCGGCGGTCCCCGACGCCGGGACGCTGCTCTACGCGCGGGTCGACCTGGTGCTGGGCGAGGACGGCGAGCCCACGGTCATCGAGCTGGAGCTCACCGAGCCGTCGCTGTTCATGGCATCGGTCCCCGGCGCGGTGGAGCGGTTCGCGGCGGCGATCGCCGCGCGGGTGCTGCCGGGCGCCTGAGCTCCGCTCCCGCCGGCACGCACGACGAAGGCCGCCCCGCGTGTCGCGGGGCGGCCTTCGTGCTGGGGTGAGTAACGGGACTTGAACCCGCGACCCCCTGGACCACAACCAGGTGCTCTACCAGCTGAGCTATACCCACCAGGGGCTGACAGGCGTCGTCGGGCCCTCCGAGGAGGCGCAGGACGGGCGACCAGCCGTCGAAAAGTGTACCCGTTCGCGCGGGGGCCTCAGGACACCTCGGGCGCCGCCGTGCGGGTGACGCTCGTCTCCTTCACCTGAGCGGCGATCTGGCGGGCCGTGGCGCTGTCCGGTCCGGGCTGCGCCGGGAGCAGCGCCGCGCGGTAGTAGCGGAGCTCGTCGATGCTCTCGAGGATGTCCGCGAGCGCGCGGTGCCCGCCGTTCTTCTCGGGGGACGCGAAGTACACGCGCGGGTACCACCGGCGGGCGAGCTCCTTGATGGAGGAGACGTCGATGATCCGGTAGTGCAGGTGCCCCACGAGCGACGGCATGTCGCGGGCGAGGAACGCGCGGTCGGTGCCGACGGAGTTGCCGCCGAGCGGTGCGCGTCCCGGCTCCGGGACCCACTGCCTGACGTAGGCGAGGACCTGGGCCTCGGCGTCGGCCATCGTGGTGCCCGCGTCGAGCTCGGTGATCAGGCCGGAGGTGGTGTGCATGGTGCGGACGAAGTCGTTCATCTGCTCGAGGGCCGCGGCGGGCGGGCGGACGACGACGTCCACGCCGTCCCCGAGCACGTTCAGCTCGGAGTCGGTCACGACGGCGGCGACCTCGACGAGCGCGTCGGCCTCGAGGTCGAGGCCGGTCATCTCGCAGTCGATCCAGACGATGCGGTCGTTGGCGTTCGGTGTCACGGGGCTCACAAGCCCACCCTAGAGGGTCCGGGACGCACGAGGGCCCCGGACCGGTGCCGGTGGGCGGCGGCCGGTGCGGGGCCCTGTGCGTGCGGGTCGTGCTGCTCGTGCCGGTGGTCGTGGCGCGCTGCCACGGTCGCGGCTCATGCCGGGTCGTGCGGCAGACGATGGTTCCTCGTGCGCGCGGAGACGCGTGCGCCGAGGTGCCGGAGCGTCTGACGCCGGCGTTCGAGCTCTTCGAGCCTGAGCCTCTGGTCGAGAGCCAGGGCCTCGTAGCTGTCCCAGGAATACATGGTGGTGGTGCCTCTCGTGACGCTGGATCGACGGGCCTGGCCGGACCCTCCACCGCCCGGTACGGACCGGACGGACGCCACCGCGGTGTGGTGCCCACACAACCACGGCGGGCGGCGCAGGTGCACGGGTTTTTCCGGGCACCTAGGCTCGCGCGATGGGCGAGGCGCAGGACGTGGACGGTGCGCGGGGCGGTGGCGGCGCGCCCGCGGCGCAGCGGGGCGTGCTCCGCGCGGTGTGGCCGGGCCTCGTCCTGGTCCTGGCCGGCGTGCTCGGGTTCGCGCTGCTGCTCGACGCGCTGCGCGACCGGGACGACCTCTGGACGGCCGACGGCCCGCTGCTCGAGTGGCTCGTGGCGCACCGCAGCGACGGGCTCACCACCGCGCTGACGGCCGTCACGACGGTGTTCGGCCCGGTGGTCCTGCCGGTCCTCGTCGCCGCGGGCGCGCTCGTGTGGGCCCGCGTCGCCCGCGACTGGTGGGACCCGGCCCTGACGGTGGGCGCGATGCTCCTCTCGACGCTCCTGTCGATGCTGCTCAAGGGCCTCGTCGCGCGCCCGCGGCCGGAGGCGGAGCTGATGTCGGTCGCCGGGCTCGAGACCTCGTTCTCGTTCCCGTCCGGGCACACGATCGGCGCGTCGACGCTGGTGCTCGTCACGGGCTACCTCGTGTGGCGCCGCACCGGCGGCGGTCGTGCGCTGGCGGTGTGGGCGCTGGTGAGCGTCGTCGTCGTGGTGCTCGTCGGCGGCAGCCGCCTCTACCTCGGCTACCACTTCCTCACGGACGTGCTCGCTGGGGTGTGCGTGGGCGTGGCGGTGCTCGGGCTCGTCGTCGCGGTCGACCGGTGGCACCGGCTCGCGCGCGGCCGCGGCGCGCCGTAGCCGGCCGTCGCCCGCGTGCTCAGATCTCGCCGGGCAGCGCGCGGCGGACGACCAGCCGGGTCCACGCCCCGACGTAGACGCGGTCGCCGTCGCCGAGCTCCTGGCGGCGGCCGGGGACCAGGGGCTCCTGCGGCAGGCTCTCCCCGGGGCGCCCGACGAACGTCCCGTTGGACGACTCGAGGTCCTCGACCCACCAGCGCCGCCCGTCCGTGTTGAGCTGGCAGTGGCGGCGCGAGACCGCCGTGTCCGAGCCGCAGTCGACCTGGGGATGGATGTGCCGCGACGCCGACGCACGCCCGACGAGCACGCTGCGCTCGCGCAGCACCACCAGGCCGGGCGGTGCGCCCGACGGCAACGGGTCGGGGGCCTGCTGGTCCGCGTACCACTCCGGGTCCACCCAGACCTCCACGACCCACGGCTCGGCGGCCGGTGGCGAGGGGGCGGCCGGTGAGGTGGACTCCGGCGCGTGCGTGGGCGTGGAGATGCGGCCCGACCCCGCCGAGCGGAGCAGCCCGGTCTCGCCGGGGCGCGCGCCACCGGCCGCACGCGGGGGACGGCTCCGCGAGCCCGGGTCCGCCTCCGGCTCCGGCTCCCGCGGACCGTCGCCCCGCTCCGGCGTCTCGCCTGCCTCGACCCCGGTCCCGGCGAACGGCTCGGGTGCGGTGCCCGTGGTGAAGTCGTAGCCGCAGCGCTCGCAGAACAGGGCACCGGTGGCCGCCGGGGCGGCGCAGCTCGGGCACGTCGTCGTCGGGCCGCCGGTGGGAGCGCTCCCGACCGCGGGGGGCGGCGCGGAGGCCTCCGGTCCGCCCGGCCCGGCGGGCGTCCCCGGGGCGATGGGGGCGCCGCACGTGTCGCAGTAGTCGGTCGACGCCGAGACGTGCCCGGCGGGGCAGCGGACGGCGCTCATCGGCGCACCCGCGTCGTCTTGGTCGACGCGGTGTCCAGCGCCATCTCGTCGAGCCGCGCCGCGTCGCGTCGCAGCCGCACGGTGCCGGTGTCCTCGTCGTCGATCTCCACGACGCGCCGCAGCCGGGTCGTCGCCTCCGCGTTGCCGGTCTCCTTGGCGAGCAGGACGGCCCGACCGAGCCGGGTGGTGGCGGTCGCGACGTCCCCCGCGGCCTTCGCCGCGAGCCCGTCCTGGATCGCCGAGGCGAGCTCCGCCTGGCCGGTGTAGTGCGCGACCTCGCGGTTGATGCGGGCGGTCAGCCCGTCGTCGTCGGACCAGGTGGCCTTGACCAGCCCGGACGCGACCACGACGTCGTCCACCGCGAGCTGGACGCGCGCCGCGAGCTGCTCGGTGCCCACCGATCGCGTGGGGACCCGCACCGCGACGTGGTAGTCGCGGGACTCGTCGCCCCACGCGCCCGTCGGGTACGCCCCGGTGAGCGGGTTCACGGGCGTGCGCCGGTGGGTCAGGTCCTCGACGGTCGGCGAGACCTGGCGCACGAACAGGACCTCGCCGCCGGCGGGGACCCAGACCCGCAGGTCGGCCGGCGGCACGCCACGCGCCATGGAGCGGGCGAGGATCCGCTCGAAGTCCGCGGCGATCTCGTCCGGCGTGGCGATCAGGCCCACCGTGCCGAGCAGGGCCGTGGCGATCTCGCGGAGCTCGTCGACCTGCCAGCGCGCCCCGACGCCGCGCGCGTCGCACTGGTAGCGGCCGGTCACGGACTCGACCGCGCGGCTCAGGCGCTCGCGGGGCTCGGACTCGTTCTTGCCGTCGGTGAGCAGGATCGCGTGCTTCTGGCGGACGTCGGGCAGCGTGTCGAACAGCTGGGCGGCGAGCACGAGCCACGTGCTCATCGCGGTCCCGCCGGACGCGGACATCAGCGAGACCGCCTGCTTTGCGGCCTCCCGGGCGCCGGGCTCCATCGGCACCATGGCCATCGTCGCGTTCGGGTAGGGGAACGTCCGCTGCGCGACGTGGCTGCCGCCGACGATCGCGAACCACGTGCCGTCGACGATCTGGTCCAGCGCGACCGTCGCGGCGTGCTTGGCCGCCGCCAGGGAGGCTCCGGTCATCGAGCCGGAGGTGTCCACCATGACGATCTCGGCGGCGGCCTCCCCGGACGCACCGGCTCCCGCGGCGGCGGTGCTCCCGGCGCCGCCCGCTCCGGTGCAGGCGAGCGTGACGATCGCGTGTACGTCCGTCGTCCCGGGGGCCAGGTACTCGTTCTGAAAGACCTCGGCGGTGAAGACGGCCACGGTCAGAGCTCCTTCGGGTCAGAGGCGTCGAGGGGAAGGTTATCCGACGGTGCGGCACCCGGCTCCGGGTGCCGGGCGAGCGCCACCGTGATGTTGTCGGCGCCGCCCTGCTCGGTGGCCCAGCGGACCAGGCGGTCCGCGACCGCGACGGCTGTGCCGCCGCCCGCCGTGCCGCCGCCCTCCGTGCCGAGGACCGCCTCGCGCACGACGGCGGTGAACGCCTCGACGTCCGGGCAGTAGTTCCAGAGCCCGTCCGAGCAGAGGACGACCCAGCCGGGCGTGTCGAGCGGGGTCTCGACGACGCGCGGCGGCGCGTCCCCCGAGTCCGGGCCGATCCACCGGGTGATCGCGTGGGCGTGCGGTGACGCGACGGCGTCCGCGCGCGCCATCCCCTGCGCGACCATCTCCTCGACCCAGGAGTCGTCGGTGCTCAGGGGCTGGGCCGGGCCGTCGTCCGGGACCCAGTAGGCCCGCGAGTCGCCGAGCCACGCCGTCGTGACGCGCGTGGCCGTCACCACGGAGGCGACGAACGTGCACGACGGCGGCTCGCGGCGCTCGGCCATCTCGCCGACCCCGTCGAGGACCGCCTGCTCCGCGAGCGCCACCGCGGCGACGAGCGCCTCGGACCAGCCCGCGTCGAGCTCCGCCGCGGGCTCCGTGCGCGCGACGGCGGCCAGGTGGTCGCGCGCGGCGACCGCCGCGGCGAGGCTGGCCCGGTCGGAGTCCGGCGCGGACGAGACGCCGTCGCACACGACGAGGACCCGCACGTCCGGCGCGGCGTACAGGGCCATGGCGTCCTCGTTGCGCGTGTGCCGGACGCCGCGGTCGCACACGCCGCCCGTGCCGGGCGCCGGCTCGTCCGACCAGTGGTCGCGCGGGTCGGCCTCGCGGCCGCCGCACTGCAGGCAGTAGCCGTCGGCCGCGACGGGGCCGGCGCAGTCGCGGCACGCGGGAGCGGTGGCGCCGGAGCCGGGGCCAGTCGTGCCGTGCTCCGCCGTGCCGTGCTCCGCCGTGCCCGGGCTGTCCGTCGCGCCCGCGATGCCCGCGACCCGGTGCCCGCAGCTCTCGCAGTAGCGTGCCGAGGGCGGGTACGGCTCGCCGCAGCGGCCGCAGACGTCGTCGGTCATCGCAGCGTCCACCTCCGCACGTCGTTCGCGCGGTCGACGAGGACCACCCGCTCGGCGTGCCCCTCGGTGAGCGCCGCGAGACCGCGGTAGGCCGCCTCGAGCCCGTCGCGCAGCGCGTCCGCCTCGGCGGCCACGCCCCCGACGCTCAGGCCCGGTTCGGGGCCCTGCTCCTGGACGACGTCCAGCGCGGCGCCGAGCACCGTGATGGCGAGGGTCGCCCGGTCGCGCGGGGCGAGCGCGACCGCGTCGACGGACGCCGCGGCGTCGGCCAGGGCGTCGAGGCCGCGGCCGGAGCCCGCGAGCAGCCGCGCGCGCCGCAGGCGGGCGTCCACATAGCTGCCGCGCGTCGAGCCGACCTGGTCGAGCGCGGCGAGCGCGCCGTCCAGGTCGTCCTCGAGCTCGCGGATGCGCGCCAGCCCGAACGCCGCGGGCGGCGTGTAGTTCGCGTCGGTGCGGGCGCAGACCACGTAGAGCGCCTCGGCGACGCCCACCTCGCCGAGCGGCTCGCAGGCGGCGGCGAGCGCGAGCTTCGGGGCGAGCTCGCCGGGGACCTGGCCGTAGACGGCGTTGAACGCGGCCGCGGCACCCGCGAGGTCCCCGGCGGCGAGGTCGTCGAGGCCCTCGAGCCACGCCGCGCGCCACTCCCAGGGATCCTCGGCGAGCACCTCGTGGATCGTCTCGTGCGCGGCCTCGTGCAGCCCGGCCTCGATGGCAGCCAGGGCCCGCGCGAGCTGGACCTCGACGCTCGGCACGGGGGCCGCGGCGAGGGCGGCGAGCCGCTGCCGCGGGTCGGCGACGGCGACGCCCGCGAGCCACGCCGCGCCCGGGTCGTGCTCGTCGACCCGCAGGGCGGGCAGCTCGTCCCAGCGCAGGGGGCGGCCCGCGACGTCGGCCCGCGGGGAGTGGAACAGCACGGAGGCCGACGAGTGGACGCCGCCGGGCACGGGGCGGCGGTCGGTCGCCACGACCTCGCGCAGCACGCCCAGCAGCTGCGCGCGCAGCTCGTCGACGGTCGCGAACCGGTCCGACGGGTCGGGCGCGCAGGCCTTGGCGAGCAGCCGGGAGAACGAGTCGTAGCGCTGCAGGACGGGCGTCTCGGCGACGGGCGGCAGGCTCGCGACGTAGGTGGAGGTGTTGCCCCGGAAGTCGAGCACCAGCGTCGCGAGCGTCCGCCCGATCGTGTAGACGTCGGAGGCGACCGACGGCCCGACCTCGGCGACCTCGGGCGCCTGGAAGCCGACGGTGCCGTAGATCGCGGACTCGTAGTCGTCGGCCCGGCGCACCCCGCCGAGGTCGATGAGCTTGACGCCGTCGCCCTGCTGGATGATGTTGTCGGGCTTGAAGTCGCAGAACAGCAGGCCGCGGTCGTGCAGGTAGGCGAACGCGGGCAGCACCTCGAGGACGTAGGCGATCGCCTGGTCCACGGGCAGCGGGTCGACCCGACCGGCCGCCGCGCGGCGGTGGGTGAGGATCTCCTTGAGCGAGAGGCCGCCCACGTACTCCATGACCGTGTACCCCGCGTCGTCGTGCATCGCGAAGTTGTAGATCTCGACGATCAGCGGGTGCTCGACCTCGGCGAGGAACTGCCGCTCGGAGATCGCGGCGGCGTACGCGTCGGCGTCGCCCGAGTTCAGCAGGCCCTTGAGCACCACCCACCGTCCGGAGACGTTGCGGTCGCGGGCGAGGTAGATCCAGCCGAGGCCGCCGTGCGCCAGGCAGCCGGCCACCTCGTACTGGCCGCCGACGACGTCGCCGGGCGCGAGCTGGGGGGTGAAGTCGAACCGGGCCCCGCACTGGGGGCAGAACCCCTGGGAGCGACCGGGCGCGTCCCCGTGGGCGCGGCCCACCTTCGCGCCGCACGCGGGGCAGTACCGCTTGTGCTCGGGGACCTCGGGCTCGCGCATCACGGCGTCGGCGGGGTCCGCGACCGGGACGCTGGGCACGGTCGTCAGCCCGGCGCCGAGGCGGTGCCCGCGCAGCCGGGTCGAGGACGTGCCCACCTGCCGCGTCGCGCGGCTCCCGGTGCCCCGGTTGCGCGCGGAGCCCAGCGCGCTCGACGCGAGCCGGCTCGAGCTGGTGCGCGAGGAGCCTCGCGCCACGGCGACGGACGGGGCCGACGTGCCGGCCGAGGCCGAGACGCCCGAGGACGCCGACACGCCGGGCGCCGGGCCACCGGCGGGACCGTCGCCGGGCGCGGGCGCCGGGGCGCCGCAGTAGTCGCACCAGCCGTCCTCGATGGTGCCGGGGCAGCCCGGCTCGGCGCACCGCTGGGTGGTCATCGATCGTCTCCGGGGGCATGGTCTCGGGCGGGGGCACGGGCGGGGAGGGCGCGGGCGAGCACCTCGAGCTGCTCGACGTAGAAGCGGGCGAGCGGGAGGTCGCAGGGCTCGGCACCGACCGCGTGCACCGCCTCGGCGATCCCCGAGCGCACGGTGGCCGAGCCGGCCCGGCCGTTCGCCCGCGCCCGTTCCGTGAGCCGCTCGGTGCGGTAGCGCAGACCGGCACGCTCGCGCAGCGGCGCGGTGTACACGTCCTCGATCGTCTCCATCGCGCGGTCGACGGCGTCGAGCCGCGCGACGTACGCGGCGACCCCGGCCGCGTCGTCGGGCACCGGGCCCAGGCGCGCGACGTCGGGCACCGCGAGCCGGGGCGGGTCGGCGATCTCCCGGCGCACGCGGGCGACGAGCGTGCCGAGGGTCGGGGCGCGCGCCGCGAGCGCCTGCGCCCGGGCACCGGCCGCGTCCCGCGCGGAGTCCTGGGCGTGGCGGCGCGCGGAGGTGACGATGAGGTCGCGCTCGACCCGCGCGAGGGCGGACTCCAGCTCGCGCAGCGTGCCGCTCTCGTCCGCGCCCCGCGCCGTGCGCTCCTCGATGCGGGCGATCTCCGCCCGCTCGCGCGCGACGTCCCCGCCGGCGTCCTCGCAGCGCACGAGCGCCGAGCGCAGCGCGCGCACCCGCGCGCGCACGTCGGCGACGTCCGGCTCGAAGGAGAGGCGGGCGGCGAGCGAGGTCACGAGCGCGTCGCACAGGCGCACCGCCTCCACGAGGGAGACGAGCGCGGCGCCGTCGCCCGAGCTGAGCCGGCCCCAGACGAGGCGCGCGACGGACTCGCGGGCGACGCGGTCGGCCCGTCCGCCGTCCCACTCCCGCGCGATCTCCCGCGAGCGGTCCTGGACCGCACGCCAGAGCGTCAGGGCGAGCACGACGTCGGCGCTGTGCGCCTCGGGGTCCTCCGCGGCGAGCACCGCGGCGTCGAGCCGGTCGAGCTCCCGGCGGCGCTCGGCGAGCCAGGCGTCGAGGCCCGCGAGGTAGTCGGCCACCTCCTGCGGGTCGGGCGCCTCGCCGAGCCGGCCCGGCGCCGTGGGAGCGGGCGTGCGCACGCCCGTCACGGCTCGCGCCCGTACGTCGGCCGCGGCGGCTGTGCGCTGCCGAGGCTCCCGAGCCAGCGCTGGTAGGACTTCTCCCACGTCCCGTCGTCGCGCATCGTCTCGAGGACGGCGTTGACGAACCGCACGAGGTCCACCTGGTCCTTGTTCACCCCGACGCCGTAGGGCTCGTCGCTCAGCGCGTCGCCGACGACGGTGGTGTACGGGTCCTGGCGCGCGAAGCCGGCGAGGATCGTGTCGTCCCCGGTGATCGCGTCGACCTTGCCCTGCTGGAAGAGCACGAGGCACTGGGTGTGGGTCGCGGCGGGGACGGGGACGACTCCGGGGTGCGCGTCCAGGCTCGCGAGCGTCGTCGTGCCCTCCGGCGCGCACACGCGCTTCCCGGCGAGGTCGTCGAACGTGGTCGCGCCGGAGCCGCGGGGGACGAGGAGCTTCTGCCCGGCGCGGTAGTACACGGACGAGAAGGCGATCTGCTCCCACCGGTCGCAGGTGATCGTGAACGCGCGCGCCACGAGGTCCACCTCGCCGGACTCGAGCACGCCGATGCGCTGGTCGGAGGTGATCACCTTGAACTGCAGCCGGTCGGGGTCGCCGAAGATGGCGTCGGAGACGGCGTGCAGCACGTCGATGTCGAAGCCCTCGATCTCGCCGTCCAGCGGGTTGCGCGAGCCCATGAGCAGGGTGTCGGCGGAGACACCCACGCGCAGCGCCCCGCGCTCGCGGATCTTCGCCATGGTGCTGCCCGCGGGCAGGTCCGCGGGGGAGGGGAGGTCGCCGTCGGGCGCGTACGACGCCGTGGGGTCGCCGCACGACGACGTCGCCGCGGTCTTCCCGGCGGCTCCGGCGGCCCCGGCGAGGTCCCTCGCCGGTGCGGCACCGGTGCCGGCGCCCGCCGGCCGGTCCGCGGCCTCGCGCTGCACCGCCGCGGTGCCGCCCGGTACGCTCCCGGGCGCCGACGGCGCGCAGCCCGCCAGGGCGAGGGTGAGGGCCAGGAGCGCGCCCGCCGCGGACGCGCCGCGCGCCCTTCGGCCGGTCCGTGGTGCGGTCATCGGTACTCCTCCAGTCGGCGGTGGACGCCGCGCCAGGAGGCCAGCGCGGCGACGGCCCCCGCGGCGAGCAGCAGCCAGGCGGCCACCTCCGCACGGGTCCCGGCGGAGAGCAGCTCGTCCCCGACCTGCCCGGCGTTCGACGAGACCGCCGTGTCGGCGTCGGCCATGAACGTCGCGAACGTGGCGGTCGAGCTCGTCGGGTCGTCCGACGCGTCCGTGGCGGCGGCGACGGCGTCGTCCCAGCGGCCGGCGTCGTCGAGCTCGCGCACCGCGGCGTGCGCGTCGGCCCAGGCGTCGAGGTCGTCGGTGAGGCGACCGGCCGCTTCGGTGCCGGCGTCGGCGAGGTGGTCCCGCGCGCTGTCGAGAGCGCTCTGCACCTCGGGCTCGACGTCGGCGCCCGACCCGCGCTGGATGAGGCCGAGGCCCGCGCCCGAGCGGGCCACGTTGGCCTGGGTCTCGGCGGCGGCGACGGAGGTCGCAGTCGTGTACGGGCCGGCGCGCACGTCGTCTGCCGTGCCGCGGACGGAGGCGAGCAGCGCGGTCCCCACGATGCCGGCGACGAGGACGACGGCGGTGGCCGTGACCAGGCCCGTGTTCAGCACCCGGTGGGTGCGCCGGGCGAGCCAGACCTGGACGCCGAGCAGCAGCACCAGGCCGAGCAGGCAGGCGGCGACGAGGCGCAGCGCGGTCCCGGTCGCGTCGAAGCGGGCGTCGACGCGACCGCTCTCGGCGGCGACGAGATCCGTCAGCGGCGGCAGGATCTCCTCGCTCATGACGGTCGAGGCCGTGCCGAGGTAGGCCGAGCCGACCGGGAAGCCCTGGCGGTTGTTGGCCCGCGCCTGCTCGACGAGACCGGTGTAGCGGGTGATCTGCGCGCCGACCGACCCGAGCACCGCCACGTCGCCGGCGTCCCCGGTCTGCGCGAGCCGCGCCAGGTTCCGGGCGGCGCTCGCGACCCGCGCGTCGTACTCCTCGCGCTGGTCGACGGGCTCGAGGCCACCGACGAGGAAGGCGTTGGTGGCCGTCGCGTCCGCCGTGACGAGGTCGGTGCGCACGTCCTGCAGGAGCACGAGGCGCTCCGAGCCCGTGCGGGCGGCGTCGAGCGCCGCGTCCTGGGCGCGCCCGGCCTGGAACCCGAGCAGCCCCACGACGACGGCGCCCACGAGCGCGACGGCGAGCGCGGTGCGCAGGTGCCCCGGGGTGCTGGACAGCGCCGCGACGGCGCGCGCCGCGACCCCCGGCCGGCGGGGAGCGGCGCTCGGGGAGACCACGGCGGGAGCCGCGTCGGCGCCGGGCGGGCGGGCGAGGGTGTCGGGGGCGGTCATGCGCTCTCCTGGGTCGGACCGTCGTCGGGAGCGAGGTCCTGCGGGAGCAGGGTCCGCAGCTCGTCGAGTGTGGGGCGGGCGACGTCGCGCAGGCGCCAGGCGTGGCGCGCGACGGCGACGTCGAGGACGTTGCGGACCCAGCGCGCGTTGCCGAACGCGGGGCCGCGCTCCACGGTCGCCGTCCGCCGCGCGAAGGCCTCGACGGCGTCGGGCGTGGGGGAGAAGTCCGCCGCGGCCGCGGCCCGGGCGAAGATCGTCCCGAGCTCGTCGCCCGTGTAGTCGTCGAACTCGAGCACGCGGGAGAAGCGTGAGCGCAGGCCCGGGTTGGACTCGAGCAGCCGCGTCATCGGCCCGGGGTAGCCGGCGACGATCACGACCAGGTCGTCGCGGTGGTCCTCCATGTCCTTGACCAGCGTGTCGACCGCCTCCTCGCCGTACCGGTCGCCGGCGAGCGCGTACGCCTCGTCCACGAGGAGCACCCCGCCGAGCGCGGAGGTGACGACGGCGGTGGTGCGCTCGGCGGTCTGGCCCAGGTACCCGGCGACGAGCTCGGAGCGGTCGACCTCGACGAGATGGCCGGAGCTCAGGATGCCGAGGGAGCGGTAGATCCGGGCGACGAGCCGGCCGACCGTCGTCTTGCCCGTGCCCGGGTTGCCCGTGAAGACGAGATGGCGGGTGAGCGTCGGGCCGCCGAGGCCCGCCGCGGCGCGCAGCCCCTCGACGCGCAGCAGCTCGGCCTGGCGCCGGACCTCGCGCTTGACGGACCCGAGCCCGACGAGGGCGTCGAGCTCGGCGAGGACGTCGGCGAGCGGCTCGGCGGGCGTCGCGTCCGCCGGCGCCGGTCCGCTGACCACCGGCGCCTGCGGGGCGCGGTCCGGGTCGCCGGGCGACCGGACCGCCGTGCTGTGGACCGCCGTGCTGTGGACGGCAGAGCCATGGGCGGCAGAGCGGTGGACCGCCGCGGTCCGCGCGGCCGCGGAGGCCAGGCCCGGTGCGGGCTCGCCGAGGCGCGCCGCGGCCTCCACGGCGTCGGCCAGCGCCGAGGTGTAGCGCGACGCCGCCGTCGGGTCCTGCTCCGCGAGCGCGAGCGTGAGGTCGGTCGGGGCCGTACGCCAGCGTCGCCCGAGCGACGCGGTGCCGAAGAAGTCCCGCAGCGAGGCGCCCTCGCCCACCGCCGCGAGCCACTCGGCGGCCGCGCCGGGCGCCGACTCGGCGACGGCGGCGGTCAGGCGCAGCGCCTCGGTCCGCGCGGCGCCGGCGTCGAGCCCGGCCTCCCGCGCGGCGGCGACGGCCGCGGCGACGGTGTCCGCGAGGGCAGCCGTCACCCGGGCTCACCGCCCGGCGGGGGAGCGACGGAGACCGAGGACGGGCCGAGCTTCTCCTCCAGGAAGCGCCCGTGCGCGACGAGCGCGACGGCGTCCTGGCGGGAGACGGCGTCGGAGATCTGGTCCAGCGTGCGCCCGAGCAGGTCGAGCTGGTCGCAGAGCACGAGCAGGGCGGTGCGGCCCCGGTCGACCGGCCGCGTGTCGGCGAAGTCCCGGGGCAGGCGCAGGTAGGCGCCGACCGCCTCGGGCAGATAGCTCGTGGCGGTCGCCACGACGGTGTGCGCGCGGTCGCTGCCGACGCCGAGCCGGTCGAGGCGCGGGACCATCTCGTCGACGGTCAGGCTGATGCGCCGCACGCGCGCCGTGACCGACGCCGGCACCTGCGCCTGCGCGGCCCGCGCCTCGACCGCGTCGACGGCCGCAAGGATCTCGGCGCCGGTGGGCGGCGCGGGACGCGCGGGCACGTCCGGTCGCGGTGCGTCGCGCCCGACCACCCGCGCGATCGCGTCACCGAACCAGCCCATCCGTGCCGCGCCCTCCTCGCCGTGCTCCGTCGTCCGCTGCCCTGCCCCGCTGCCCCGGCATCCGCGCCAGGGTCACCGGTCCCGGTGCGTGCGCTCCACCTCGAGCGCGAGAGTGTCGAGCGTAGTGCCGAGCGAGGCCGCGGCGACACCCTGGAACTCGCCGAGCGAGTCGAGCGTCGCGACGACGTCGGCGAACGCGGAGCGCAGCGGCACGATGCCGCGTGCGGTCGCACCGCCGCCGGCGTCCCGCGCCCCCGCCGCCGTGGTGCGCAGCGCCGCCCGCGAGGCCGCGTCGAGCGCGGCGACGCGGTCCAGCACGAGCTCGCGGTGCGCGAGGGCCCCCGCGGTCAGGACGGCGGTGCGCAGCGCGGCCAGCGTCGTCGTGGTCGCGCGCTCGACACCGCGCACGAGCTCGGCGTTGGTCCGCACCACCGCGGCGACGGCCAGGTGCCCCTGCACGCACACCGCGAGCTGGACGAGCAGGTCCTGGTGCCGGGCGCGCACGGCGTGCAGCGCCTCGGCGAGCGGCGACCCGGCGTCCGGCGCCGCGGCCGCGGAGGCCTCGGCGGCGAGACCGGCGTCGAGCCGCGCCGCGACGTGCACCCAGCGGTGCAGGCGCGCCGACGTCTCCCCGAGCCGCTCCTGCTCGATCCCGAGCGTCGCGTTCTGCCGCAGCAGGGCGTCCTTCGCGTCGTAGAGCCCGGTGACGACGGCGTCGAGCTCGGCCTGCGCGTCCTCGTAGCGGCGGAAGTAGCGGTCGGCGCTCTCGCCGACGGGGACGAGCCCGAACAGGCGCCGGCCCACGCGCCGCCGGCCGGGGTCCAGCGCCTCGACGGTGGCACGCAGGCGCTCCAGAGCGTGGGTGGCGTCGAGGCCCGCCTGCGGTGCGCGGGCCGACGCGGCCAGGACGGCGGCGGAGGTCTCCGCGGCGGCGCGGACGTCGTCGGCGCCGAGGCTGCGCGCGTCGCGCAGCGCCGCCCGCAGGTCCCGCGAGCCGGGGTCGCCGGCGACGAGGCGGGCCCGCAGCGCGTCGGCCCGGGCCTCGAGCGCCGGGACCTCGCGCGCGTCGACGGCCGGTGCGAGTGCGGGCGCCGCGGCGGGCGCGACGACGGGCACGGCGGTGGGCGGGGTGAGGCGGAGAGCGGCGTCGGCGCGGGCGTCGTCCATGTCCCGGCCGAGTCTACGGGCAGGTGCCCCGAGCAGGACTCGAACCTGCAACCTACGGATTAGAAGGCCGTTGCTCTATCCATTGAGCTATCGGGGCGCGGCTCCGATCCTAGAGGACCGGGCCGGGGCGCCGGCTGCGGCGGCCGGTGTGACCGGGTCGTCGGCGCGCTTGTTGTGCATCGCCCGCCAGGCCCGCGAGGATGGACGGGTGACCCCCCGCACCGCCGTCGGCAACGACGACCCTGCCCGACCGGGCGGCGTCGAGCGCGCCCCCGAGACCCCTGGCGCCGCGGCGCCCGGTCCTGCGACGTCCACGCCGACGGACCGCACCGAGCACCGGCTCGGCACGACGGTGCACGACGTCGCGCGGGACCTGCGCGCCGTCGTCGCGGGCGTCGACCTGCCGCTGCCCCTCGAGGGAGCGCAGGAGGCGGCGGCGTCGCGCGACCGGCTGGTCGTCCAGCTCGACGAGCACCTGCTGCCGCGCCTGAAGGAGCTGTCCTCGCCGGCGCTGGTCGTGCTCGCCGGCTCGACGGGTGCCGGCAAGTCGACGCTGTACAACTCGATCCTGGGCGAGGAGGTCTCGGTCGCGGGGGTCCTGCGGCCCACGACGCGCGAGCCGGTCCTCGCCCACCACCCGGAGGACGTCGACGTCCTGGTCACCGGCCCCGCGACGCAGGCGGCGCGGACGATCGCCCACGACGCCGTCCCCCGCGGGGTGGCCTTCGTCGACGCGCCCGACCTCGACTCGCTGCTCGCCGAGAACCGCGCGACCGCCGGGCGCCTGCTCGAGGCGGCCGACCTCTGGCTCTTCGCGACCACCGCCGCGCGGTACGGGGACGCGCTCCCCTGGCAGGCGCTGGCGAAGGCCCGCGAGCGCGGGGCGAGCGTCGCGCTCGTGCTCAACCGGGTGCCGCGGGAGAACCTCGTGACGATCCGCGCCGACCTGCTGCAGCGCCTGCGGGACCACGGGATGGACAACGTGCCGCTCTTCGTGGTCCCCGACGCCGGCCCGCACGAGGGGCTGCTCGAGGCCGACCAGGTCGCCCCGATCACCCGCTGGCTGCACAAGATCGGCGGCCCCGAGCGGTCCCGGTCGGTGATCGTGCGCACCCTCAAGGGGTCGCTCGCGGCACTGCCCGGATGGGTGACCGGGATCGCGGATGCCGTCGACGCCCAGGGCGAGGCGGCGCGCGTCCTGCGGGCGCGGCTGGACGACGTCGTCCCGCGCGTCGCCGCCACGGCGCAGGAGTCGCTGGTCTCCGGCCGGGTCGGGAGCGGCCCGGTCGCCTCGCTGTGGACACACAGCGTCACCGGCGCCCGGGTCGACCGGATCCGGCTGCGGGCCGGGGTCGCGCGCTCGAGCGCCCGGCAGGGCCGCCGCCGCGAGCGCGACCTCGAGCCGCTGCGTGCCGGGCTCGCCGACAGCCTCGTGCGGGCGCTGGTCGCCGCAGCCGCCGAGGCGCGGGCGGCCGCGACGCGAGCGCTGACCGGCCCCGACGCCCCCGCGGGCGCCGCGGGGCTCGTCGCGACGTGGGACGAGGACCCGGAGGCCGCGCGCACCTCCGACTCCCGGGAGCGGGCCGAGGCGTGGCTCGCCGCGGCGGACGACGCCGCGGACGCGCTCGCGGGCTCGCCCGCCGGGGACGCCGCGCGCACGGCGTTCGGGCGGCGCGGCCTCGGCACGCTCCTGGCGGCCGCGGCGGCCGGCACCGACGACGCGCGGCGGCTCGTGGCCCGCGTGCTCGACGGGCAGGAGGTGGCGGCCGTCGAGGCGCTGCGCGACGCGCTCGGCGCCTGCGCGCGGCCGACCGTCGAGGCCGAGGTCGCCGGGCTGCGGTCCGCTCTGGACGCACCGGCGTTCGCCGACGGCGCCGGGGCCGCGCTGCGCGTCCGGCTCGCCGAGCTGAGGAGGATGGTATGACCACCGACGACCGCGACCTGCGGGGACGGACCGAGGACCTCGCCACGGCGCTGGACCTTGCGGCGGACCGGGTGCCGGCCGACGTCGAGGCCACCGTGCGCGCCGCCATCACCGGCGTGCGCGAGCGTCTCGACCTCGGCGTCGACCACACCGTGGTCGCCCTCGCGGGCGGCACCGGGTCCGGCAAGTCGAGCTTGTTCAACCGGCTCTCGCGCCTGGACTTCGCGGACGTGGGCGTCAAGCGCCCGACGACGGCGCAGATCACCGCGTGCGCGTGGAGCACCCGGGCGACGCCGCTGCTCGACTGGCTGCGCGTCATCCCCGAGCGCCGCATCACTCGCGGGCACGAGCTCGACGCCGCGGACGAGGACGCGCTCGCCGGCCTGGTTCTCCTGGACCTGCCCGACCACGACTCGATCGAGCCGGCGCACCGCGTCGTGGTCGACCGCGTGCTGCCGTACGTCGACCTGCTCGTGTGGGTGGTCGACCCGCAGAAGTACGCCGACGACTCCCTGCACACCGAGTACCTCAGCCGGTCCGTCGGCTACGAGGCCTCGATGGTGGTGGCCGTGAACCAGATCGACACCGTGCCCGAGGGCCGGCGCGAGGCACTGGTGGCGGACCTGGAGCGGCTGCTGGAGGAGGACGGCCTGCGCGGGGTGCACGTGACGACCGTCTCCGCGGCGACCGGCGAGGGCGTCGACGCGATGGTGGACCTGCTCGAGCAGGCCGTCGACCGGCGCAGCGTCGCCGCGAGCCGCGTCGCCGGGGAGCTCGACGGCGCGGGCGCTCTGCTGCTCTCCCAGACGCCCGCGGACGCGCCCTGGAGCACCACGTCGGCCGTCGAGGCGGAGGTCGACGCGCTCGCGGCCGCGACGGGCCTGGAGTCCGTCGGCGCGCAGGTCGAGAACGCGGTGCGCCACGGGTACGGCCGGCCGGCCTTCGAGCCGCCGCAGGCCGACGCGGTGGCGCTGTCGCGCGGCCGGTGGCTCGCCCGCGCCGGCAAGGGCCTGCGCCCGGGCTGGCGCGCCGCGCTCGAGGCCGACGTGGCCTCCCGGCCCGACGTGACGGACGCGCTGACCGGCGAGCTCGGCAAGGTGCGCCTCGACACGCGCCCGCCCGCCGCGGGCCGCCCGATGCGCGTCGTCGCGCTCGTCGCGCTCGCCCTCGGCATCGTCGCCGGCGTCCTCGCGGTCCTCGGGGGCGGCTCCGTCCTCGCGCTGTCCTCCGGAGCCGAGACCGCGGCGGCCGTCGCGGCCGCGGTGCTGGTGGTCGCGGGTCTGGTCCTGCTGCTGCTCGCGGTGCGCCTGCGGCGCTCGACGGCCCGCCAGCGCCGGCGGGCGGTGGTGGCCGCGGGACGCGCCGCGATCGAGCGTGTGGTCGACCGGTGCTACGGCGAGCCGACCCGGACCCTGCTCGCGGAGCACCGCCAGGTGCGCGAGCTCGCGCAGGCCGCGCGCGAGAAGGGGAGCCTCGCCCCGCTGACGGGCGCCGTCCCGGTGTCCACAGCCGCGGCGACCGGCGCGGCGTCCACCGGCAGCCCGGCGGGGGGCGACGTCCCGGAGGCCGCGCCGACATCCTGACGGTCCACGGACGGCACCCGCCGTCCGCGACCTGGAGGAGGACACATGTCGGACGTCACCGTCACGCTCGCCGGCTTCGTCGGCACCACCCCGCGGCTCTTCACGTCGCAGAACGGCACCGCGTTCACCAGCTTCCGCATCGCCGCGACGCGGCGCTACCTCGACCGCGCCCGGGGCGAGTGGACCGACGGGCGCACCCTGTGGTTCACCGTCAAGGCCTGGCGCCAGACGGCGGAGAACGTGGCGTCGTCCCTGCGCAAGGGCGACGCCGTCGTCGTTACCGGCCGGCTCTCGGTCGACGAGTGGGCGGGCGCGGAGGGGCCGCGCACGGACCTCGTGGTCGAGGCGAGCGCGCTCGGCCCGGACCTGTCGCGCGGCACCGCGCACTTCGCCCACCGGGCGACGCGCAAGGCCGACGACGACGGCGGTGACGCCGGCGAGGCAGGGCACGGCACCGCCGAGGCCGGCACGCCGGAGCCCGGCGCCGGCCCCGAGGACGACCCGTTCGCCGTCGAGCCCGAGAGCCCGCCCGCGGACCCCGAGGCGCAGGAGGAGGTCGCGGCGCTCGCGGGAGCGACCGCGTAGGCTGGGTGGTCGGCGTCGCCCGCCCCGGTCGCAGCGCCCGCGCGTCGAGCCCAGTGCCCGGCGTGGGCGCGCTGCGGGCGAGGCGGGCGCGACCACGACCGTCGGCGCGCAGGGCGCGCCCGGACCAGCATCCGCGATCGAGCGAACGGTGGAACAGAGCCAGTGGCTGAGTTCATCTACTCCATGTACAAGACGCGCAAGGCGCACGGTGACAAGGTCATCCTCGATGACGTCACCCTGAACTTCCTGCCCGGTGCCAAGATCGGCGTCGTCGGCCCCAACGGCGCCGGGAAGTCCACGATCCTCAAGATCATGGCCGGGCTCGACCAGCCCTCCAACGGCGAGGCCCGGCTCTCGCCCGGGTACACGGTCGGGATCCTCCAGCAGGAGCCGCCGCTGAACGAGGAGAAGACGGTCCTCGGCAACGTCGAGGAGGGCGTCGCCGAGATCAAGGGCAAGCTCGACCGCTTCAACGAGATCTCCGCGCTCATGGCGGAGCCCGACGCGGACTTCGACGCGCTCATGGCCGAGATGGGCGAGCTCCAGGAGGCCATCGACGCCGCCGACGCGTGGGACCTCGACTCCCAGCTCGAGCAGGCGATGGACGCCCTGCAGTGCCCGCCGCCGGACGCCGACGTCTCGGTGCTCTCCGGAGGTGAGCGGCGCCGCGTCGCGCTGTGCAAGTTGCTGCTCGAGAAGCCCGACCTGCTGCTCCTCGACGAGCCCACGAACCACCTGGACGCGGAGTCGGTGAACTGGCTCGAGCAGCACCTGTCCCAGTACCCGGGCGCCATCCTGGCCGTCACCCACGACCGCTACTTCCTCGACCACGTCGCGGAGTGGATCTGCGAGGTCGACCGCGGCCGCCTGTACCCGTACGAGGGCAACTACTCGACGTACCTGGAGAAGAAGCAGGAGCGCCTCGAGGTCCAGGGCAAGAAGGACGCCAAGCTCGCCAAGCGGCTGCGCGACGAGCTCGAGTGGGTCAGGTCGAACGCCAAGGGCCGCCAGACCAAGTCGAAGGCGCGCCTCGCCCGATACGAGGAGATGGCCGCGGAGGCGGACCGCACCCGCAAGCTCGACTTCGAGGAGATCCAGATCCCGCCGGGCCCGCGCCTGGGGTCGCTCGTCCTGGAGGCGCAGGGCCTCGAGAAGGGCTTCGACGGGCGCGCCCTCATCGACGGCCTGTCGTTCACGCTGCCGCGCAACGGCATCGTCGGCGTCATCGGCCCCAACGGTGTCGGCAAGACGACGCTCTTCAAGACGATCGTGGGCCTCGAGCCGCTCGACGGGGGCGAGCTCAAGGTCGGCGAGACCGTCTCGATCTCCTACGTCGACCAGGGCCGCGGCGGCATCGACCCGAAGAAGACCCTCTTCGAGGTCGTCTCGGACGGGCTCGACTTCATCAAGGTCGGCAACGTCGAGATGCCCTCGCGCGCGTACGTGGCGGCCTTCGGGTTCAAGGGTCCGGACCAGCAGAAGCCCGCGGGCGTGCTCTCCGGCGGTGAGCGCAACCGGCTGAACCTGGCCCTGACCCTCAAGCAGGGCGGCAACCTGCTGCTCCTCGACGAGCCCACCAACGACCTGGACACCGAGACGCTCGGCTCGCTCGAGAACGCGCTGCTCGAGTTCCCGGGCTGCGCCGTCGTGGTCTCCCACGACCGGTGGTTCCTCGACCGCGTCGCGACGCACATCCTCGCCTACGAGGGCACGGAGCAGGACCCGGCGAGCTGGTACTGGTTCGAGGGCAACTTCGCCTCCTACGAGGAGAACAAGGTGGAGCGGCTCGGCGTCGAGGCGGCACGCCCGCACCGCGTCACGCACCGCCGCCTGACGCGCGACTGACGCGCAGACGCCCCGCGGCCGCCCTGCCGACGTGCCCGGTCACCCGGGAGGGCGGCCGCACCGGGCCCGGTGCGGCCGGCGACCACGTCGCCCGCCGCCCGGTCCCGTCTCGCCGCGTGAAGGTCGGGCACCTCGGGCAGACTGGCGCCATGACCGAGCCCGGGCGCGCCGACGCGGGAGCCCGCGAGCCGACGCTCGTCGGGCCCCTCGTGGCACTGCGGGAGACCGCCGCGCGGCTGCGGCTCCCGCTGGGCGTCCCCGGCCTGGCCGACGACGTCGCGGCGCGCGACGGCGTCGTCGCCCAGCTCGACGACTACCTGCTGCCGCGCCTGCGCGCCGCCCGGGCGCCGCTGCTCGTCGTGGTCGGCGGCTCCACCGGGGCAGGCAAGTCCACGCTCCTCAACTCCCTCCTCGGCGCGCGCGTCAGCGCGGCCGGGGTGCTGCGCCCGACGACGCGCGCGCCCCTGCTCGTGCACCGGCCGGAGGACGAGCGGTGGTTCGCGGACGACCGCGTGCTCGGGTCGCTCTCCCGGCGCCGCCGCGCACCGCGGGAGGCGCCGGCGAACGCTTCCGGCGTCGCGGCACCGCGGGGCGAGTCGGGCGAGCTCGTGCTCGTCGCGAGCGACCTGCTGCCCGCGGGGCTCGCCCTGCTCGACGCCCCGGACCTGGACTCGGTCTCGACGGAGAACCGCGCGCTCGCCGCCCAGCTGTTCGCGGCCGCCGACCTGTGGCTGTTCGTCACGACCGCGTCCCGGTACGCCGACGCCGTGCCGTGGGACGCGCTCGCGGGCGCCGCCGCGCGGCACGCCCAGGTGGCGGTGGTGCTCGACCGCGCGGACCCCGCGGTGCCGGAGGTCGCCGCGGACCTGGGACGGCTCATGCGCGAGCACGGCCTCGAGGCCTCCGACCTGCTCGTCGTGCCGGAGGACGCCCTGGTGGACGGCCTGCTGCCCGAGCGCGCCGTCGCGCCGGTCGCCGACCGGCTCACCGCGCTCGGTGCCGACCCCGCCCGCCGCGGCGCGGTCGCCGCCGCGACACGGGACGGCGCGGTGGACGACGTCGTCGTGCGGACCCGGCGACTCGCGGCGGCGGCCCGGCGCCAGCAGGACGCCGCGCACCGCCTGCGCGAGGCGGTCCACGTGGCGCACGACGAGGCGCGGGACCGGATCGGCGCGGCTACCCGCGACGGGTCGATGCTGCGCGGCGAGGTGCTCGCGCGCTGGCAGGACTTCGTCGGCACGGGGGAGTTCTTCCGTGCCCTCGAGCGGCGCGTCGGGCGGGCGCGCGACCGTGTCGTGGCGTTCCTGCGGGGCCGCCCGCGCGCGCCGGAGGTCGAGGAGGCGATCGCGCACGGCCTCGCCGCGGTGCTGCTCGACGCCGCGGACGCCGCCGCCGAGCGGACCGGGACGGCCTGGCTCGCCGACCCGGCGGGCCGCGAGCTCGTGGGTGCCGGTCTCGACCGCGCCGCGCCGGGGCTCGCCGACGAGGTCGCCACCACGGTGCGCGAGTGGCAGGGCGACGTGCTCGGGCTGGTGCGCGAGCAGGGCCAGGGGCGGCGCGGCGTCGCTCGCGCGCTGTCGTTCGGGCTCAACGGCGTGGGCGTGAGCCTCATGGTCGTCGTGTTCGCCTCGACCGGCGGGCTGACCGGCGCCGAGGTGGGGATCGCGGGCGGGACGGCGCTGGCGGCGCAGAAGGTGCTCGAGGCGGTCTTCGGCGACGACGCCGTGCGGCGCCTGACGCGCGTCGCGCACGAGCGCCTCGACGCGCGGGCCGGGGAGGTGCTCGACCGCCAGGCGCGACGCTGGACGGACGTGCTCGACGAGCTCGGCGCCGGTGCCCCCGGGCCCGGCGCGCTCGGGGCGCTGGCCGACGCCGTCGAGCAGGTGGCGCTCGCCGAGCGCGCCGAGCGGCCGGCGGCCGGGGCCCTGGACCCGGGCGCGGCCGACGGCGGGCGGCTGCGCGGCGCCGGCGCGGGGGCGGTATCGGCGGCACCGAGCACCGGGCCCGGCGACGGTGCGCAGGACGCCGTGGTCCCCGGGCCGCGCCGGCGCGGGCTGTTCCGGCGGCGCCACGCGGCGGGTGACGTGGACACGGCAGGCAGCGCGGGCACCGCGGGCGGCGAGGGCTGATGGCCGGCATCGGGCTCGAGGCGCGCACGCGCGCGCTGGGCGGCGCGCTGGCCGCCGGCGAGGGGCGCCTGCCGCCACAGGTCGCGGACCGCGCGCGGCGCGTCGTCGAGCTCACCGAGCAGCGCACCGCGCTCTCCGCCGAGCACACGGTCGTGGCCGTCGCGGGGGCGACCGGGTCCGGCAAGTCCACGCTCGTCAACGCGCTCGCGGGGGCCCGGGTGGCCGAGCCCGGCGTGCTGCGCCCGACGACGGCCCGGGCGCGGGCGGCGGTCGAGTCCTCCGGCACGCCGGGGGAGGGCGACGGTGCCCGGGCGCTGCTCGACTGGCTCGAGGTGAGCGACCGCGTGGACCTCCCGCCCGGCGACGGGTCCGCGCGCGGTCTGGTCCTGCTGGACCTGCCGGACCACGACTCCGTCGTCGTCGAGCACCGGCTGCGCGCCGAGCGGCTCGTCGAACGGGCGGACCTGCTGGTCTGGGTCGTCGACCCGCAGAAGTACGCCGACGCCGCGCTGCACGAGCGGTTCCTGCGGCCGCTGGCGCGCCACCAGGACGTCGTCGTCCTCGTGGTCAACCAGGTCGACCGGCTCGAGCCCGAGGAGGCCGCGGCCGTTGCCGCGGACCTCGCGCGCCTCGCCGCGCAGGACGGCCTGCCCGACGTCCGGGTGCTGGCGGCGTCGGCCCTGACCGGCGAGGGCGTGCCGGAGCTGCGCCGCATGCTCGCGCAGGCCGCGGACCGGCGCGAGGCCGCGACCGCCCGGCTCGCCGCCGGGGTGCGCGCCGCCGCGGAGGAGGTCCTGGAGGCGTGCGGCGACGGCCGTGAGCCCGGGCCGCCCGGACGGGAGCGCCTGGTCGACGGGCTCGAGCGCGCCGCCGGCGTCGACACGGTCGTGCGTGCGGTGCGCGCGGCAGCGGTCCGCGACGCGCGAGCGGCCACGGGCTGGCCGGTCACCCGCTGGCTCGCGCGCTTCCGCCCGGACCCGCTGCGCCGGATCGGGCTGCGCGACGTCGGCGAGCGCGCGGACCTCGTGCGCACGTCGCTGCCGGTCGCTCGCTCCTCGGCGAGCGCCGCGTCGCGCTCCGCCGTGCGGGACGCGGTGCGGGAGGCGACCGCCGCGATGCCGCCCCGCTGGGCCCAGGCGGCGCGGGACCGGGTCGAGCGCAGCGCCGACGCGCTCCCCGACGCCCTCGACCGCGCCGTCGCGGGGACGAGCCTCGGGGCCGCCGAGCGCCCCTGGTGGTGGCGCGCGGTCAACGTCCTGCAGTGGCTCGTGCTGGGCGTCGGCGCGCTGGGGCTGGTCTGGCTCGGCGTGCTCG
This sequence comes from Cellulomonas sp. PhB143, assembly GCF_003752595.1. GTDB lineage: Bacteria > Actinomycetota > Actinomycetes > Actinomycetales > Cellulomonadaceae > Paraoerskovia. The sequence continues at coordinate 234,207 of NZ_RKIJ01000010.1, forward strand.
CCGTGGCGGGCTACCTGCGGGTGACGGAGCCGACGACGCCGTCCTGGTGGGGCCTCCCGGTGCCCACCGTCCTCGTTCTCGGGGCTCTCGTCGTGGGGCTGGTCGTGGCGGGGGCGAGCCGGCTCGCGGCGGGGGCCGGGGCCCGGGTCCGGGCCCGCCAGGTGCGCCGCCGCCTGCGCCGCGCGGTGGGCGCCGTCGCCGACGAGCACGTGCGCCTGCCCCTCGCGGAGGAGCAGGCGGAGCTCGCCCGCTGCCGGACGAGCGCGGTGATCGCGGCGGGCTGAGCCGCGCCGGTCGCGTGTCGGTGGTGCGTGCGAGCATCCGGGCGTGGACGTCGCCCTTCCCCCCGACCTGTCGATCGACGCCGTGCGCACGCCGCGCCTCGTCCTGGCCCCCGCCGTGCCGGACGACCTGGACGCCGTGCACGCGTGGTTCTCCGACCCGCGCACCTGCGAGCACGTGCCCGCGGTCCGGCACACCGACCCCGAGCAGACGCGGTCGCTCATCGAGCGTCAGGTCCAGGGCCGCGAGCGCGAGGGCCTCGCGTCGTGGGTCGTGCGGCTGCGGGAGGACGTCCCGGAGCGCGGTCTGCGGGCGGGGGAGGCGGTGGGCTGGGGCGGCGCGAGCCCCTGCCCGTTCGAGGCGTGGAACCTGGGCTACCGGCTGGACCCGCGCGCCTGGGGGATGGGCGTGGCGACCGAGGTCTCGTGGGCGGCGCTCGCCGCCGCACGGTCGGTCCGGCCCGGGCGGCCGGTGACGGGACGGGTCCTGGCGCACAACCCCGCGTCGGTCGCCGTCCTGCGCAAGGTGGGCATGGCGGTCCGGTGGGAGGGCGATGCGTGGGGTACCGCGCCGGGCGCCGAGCTGACCCGGGGCGTGCGCCGCATGGTCCTCGCGGACCGCCCGCTGGACAGCGTTACGCTCGACGCGCTGGTCGCGCTCGGCTGAGGGGCGACGACCGCGACCCGATCCGAAGGAGAACCGTGAGACTGCACGTGCCCGTCGCGCTGCGCTGGTCCGACCTGGACGCCTACCAGCACGTCAACAACGTCGAGATGTTCCGGCTCCTGGAGGACGCGCGCATCACCGCCTTCTGGCGCCACGACGACGCGGACCTCGAGGAGCCGTGGCCGACGGCGGTGCTCGACACGGGCCCTCGGGCGACCTCCCACACCCTCGTCGCGCGCCAGGAGATCGAGTACCTGCGCCCGCTCGGGTTCACCCGGACGCCGGTGCGCGTGGAGATGTGGATCGGCCGGCTCGGCGGGGCCAGCATGGAGGTCTGCTACGAGGTGCACGACGGCGCGCAGCACTTCGACCGGACCGGCCCGACGACGGGCGGCAGCCCCTACGCCAAGGCGTCCACGACGATCGTCGTCGTCGACGCGGCGACGGGCTCGCCGCGACGCCTCGACCCGCGCGAGCGCGCGGCGTGGGAACCGTTCCTCGAGGAGCCCCTGACCTTCCGGCGGCGCTGAGCGCCCGGCGGTGTCGAGCTCTCGCCGGTCCTACGCGTCGGTCCGCGCGAGCTCCTTGGCGTACCAGCGCTCGGAGTACGGGCCGCCGTTGAAGGCGGGCACGCGGACGTAGCCGCGCCCCTCGTACAGGCGGTGGGACTCGACGAGGTCGTGGCGCGTGTCGAGCTGCACCCGCCGCACGCCGCGACCGGCCGCGAAGGACTCGACCGCGTCCAGGAGGTGGCCGCCGAGGCCCGTGCCGCGGGCTGCGGGCGTGACGAACACGCGCTTGACCTCGCCGACGCCCGCCGCGCCGTCGGGCGCGAGCTCGAGGCCCGCGCAGCCGATCGGCTCCCCGGCCGCGTCGAGCGCGACGAGGAACGTGCCGCCGGGCGCCGCGAGCTCGTCGCTCGGGTCCTCGGCGAGCGCGGCGTCGACCTCGGCCGTGGTCGCGGGGCGCCCGTACCAGCGGCTCGCGACCTCGTCGGTGTACTCGCGCAGCACGCGCCGGGCGAGGGCGTCGTCCGGGCGCACGGTGCGGATCTCGGCGGGGCTCGTCACGCCCGGGATCGTACCGGTCGGGCGCGCCGGGCGGCACGCTCCGCGGCCTCCTTGATGTTGCGCTGCATGCCGCCGAACACGATGCCGTGGAAGGGCTTGACCGCCCACCAGTACGCCTGGCCCGCGAGGCCGTGGGGGTAGAAGAGCGCCCGCTGAGCGAAGTAGGTGCGGCCGGGGCCGGCCGCCTCGGAGACGTCGGGGACCCGGGCGCTCGCCGTGTCCTCGGCGTCGGTGATCTCCTCGGCCGCGTCGTCGACCCGCAGCTCGAGCCAGGCGAGCCCGGGCGCGCGCATCTCCGCGCGCAGCAGGAGCCTGCGGCCGGGGTCGATGGCCTCGACGCGCCAGAAGTCCAGGACGTCGTCCACGCGCAGGGTGCGCTCGTCGCGGCGTCCGCGGCGCAGGCCCGGGCCGCCGACGGCGCGGTCCATCAGCCCACGCGCCCGCCACGCGAGCGACCACGAGTACCAGCCGCGCTGCCCCCCGATCGCCTGGACCACCGTCCAGAGCGTCTCGGCCGGGGCGTCGACGACGGTGCGGCGCTCGTCCACGAACAGCGACCCGCCGGCCCAGTCCGGGTCGGTGGGCAGGGGCTCGCTCGGCGCCCCGGGCACGGACGCCGACGACCACCGGGTCGCCACCTCCCCGTCGTGGATGCGCTCCAGGGCGAGACCGACGGCGTCGGTGAACCCGAGCAGCCCCTCCGGCGGGTCCGGCACGTAGGCCCGCACGTCGTCCTCGTCGCAGACCACCTCGTGCTGGAGCGACTCGACGAGCGGCCGGGCGATGCCCGCGGGCACGGGCGTGACCAGGCCCACCCAGAGCGAGGAGAGCCGCGGGGTCAGCACCGGGACGCTGGCGATGATCCGCCGGGGCAGGCCGGCGACCTTCGCGTAGCGCTGCATCATGTCCCGGTAGGTCAGCACGTCGGGCCCGCCGATGTCGAAGGCGCGCGAGACGTCGTCGGGCATCGTGGCGCTGCCCACGAGGTAGCGCAGCACGTCGCGCACGGCGATCGGCTGGATCCGGTTGTCGACCCAGCGGGGCGTGGTCATCGCGGGCAGCCGCTCGGTCAGGTAGCGCATCATCTCGAACGACGCGGAGCCGGAGCCGATGATCACGGCGGCCTGCAGGACCGTCGTGGGGACCCCGGAGGCGAGCAGGATCTCCCCGACCTCCTTGCGGGAGGACAGGTGGGGCGAGAGGTCCTCGCCCTGCGGGTACAGGCCGCCGAGATACACGATGCGCCGCACGCCGGCCTCGCGGGCCGCGCGGGCGAAGGTCAGCGCGGTGTGCCGGTCGCGCGCCTCGAACTTCTTACCGCTGCCGAGGGAGTGGATGAGGTAGTAGGCGACGTCGGCGCCCTCGAGCGCTGAGCGGATCTGGTCGAGGTCGCTCGCGTCCGCCTCGACGGTCTCGACGTCGTCGGCCCAGGGCCGCGCCACGAGCCGGTCGGGGTTGCGCGCGACCGCACGCACCCGGTGCCCGGCGGCGAGCAGCTCGGGCACCAGGCGGCCGCCCACGTACCCGGTCACGCCGGTGACGGCGACGGTCTGTCGGTCGTACTGCTCCACGGGTCCTCCTGCGCTCGTCGGGCCCGGTGGGCCCGGTCGTCCGGTCGGTCCTTCTGCTCCCGGGGCTGCCGCGGATGCGGCCGTCACGCGAGGAGCTCCAGCACCGCGCGCTCCGCGGCAGCCGACGTGCGGGTGGGACCGATGGTCGTGCCCCGCTCCCAGAGGTCGACGAGGCGCGGGTCGATGTAGGAGCTGCGGGCGACGGCGGGCGTGTTGCCCAGCTCGTCCGCGACCTCGCGCACCGTCGCCGCGACCACGGCGGCGCGAGCCCGCCGGGAACCGGGCGGGGGGCCCGCGTCGGCCAGCGCGCGGGCGGCGAGGACGGTGGCGTGCCAGGTGCGGAAGTCCTTGGGGGTGGCGTCCTCGCCCAGGCGCTCGCGCACGTACCGCTGGACGTCGGCGCTGGTGACGTCGTGCCAGACGGCGTGCTCCCCGGCCCGGGACGGCTCCTCGCGCCAGGCGAGCAGCTCGTCGCCCTCCCCGTCCCGACGCCGGCGCAGGGTCGAGACCGCGGCGGCGACCTCCGGGTCGTCCACGCTGACGTCGCGGACCTGGCCGGACTTCGCGGGGTAGACGAACCGGACGGTCCCGTCGCGGCTCACCCGCACGTGCTCCTTGCGGATGGTGGCGAGACCGTAGCTGCCGCGCTGGCGGGCGTACAGCTCGCTGCCCGAGCGGAAGTAGGCGAGGTCCAGGAGCCGGAACGCGAGGGCCAGGACCCGCTCGCGCGGCATGCCCGGCAGGCGCAGGTCGCGGGTCACCACGCGGCGGGCCGCGGGCAGGCGCCGCGCGACGGCGAGGACGTGGTCGTGCTTGCGGCGCGCACGGCGCTCCGTCCATGCCGGGTGGTAGAGGTACTGTCCGCGGCCGGCGTCGTCCAGGCCGAAGGCCTGCAGGTGCCCGTCCGGGTACCGGCAGATCCACACGTCCCGCCACGCGGGCGGGACGACGAGGCGTCGGCAGCGGGCGAGCTCCTCGGGCTCGCGCAGCGGCGTGCCGTCCACGTCGAGGTAGGACCAGCCCCGGCCCCGGCGCCTGCGGGCGTACCCGGGCTCGTCGGGGGAGACGCGGCGGAGGCGGGGCACGCCGCCAGTGTGCGGCGGCGTCGCGGCGCTCGCCCGCCGTGCGGCGCCGGCCTCAGGACACGGGCAGGCGGAGCATGCCCTCCTGGCCGATGCTCGCGACCATCGTGCCGTCCTGCGCGTAGACGCGGGCGGCGCCGAGGCCGCGCCCGCCCTGCGCGCTGGGCGACGTCTGGACGTAGAGGAGCCACTCGTCGGCGCGCACGTCGCGGTGCCACCACATGGCGTGGTCGAGGCTCGCCACGGAGATGCCGGGCGTGGCCCAGGCGTGCCCGGCGCGCCGCAGGACGGGCTCGAGCATGACCTGGTCGCACGCGAAGACGGTCAGGGCGCGGTGCAGGAGCTGGTCGCCGGCGACCGGGCCGCGGGCCCGCATCCAGACCATCTGGTGGTCCGTGCGCTCCGCCCCGGGTCGCACGTACAGCGACCCGCCGACGTGCCGGACGTCGAACGCCGCCTCGTGCGAGCGCGAGCGGGCCGCCGGGTGATCGATGCCACCGAGCTCGTCGAGCGCGGACGGGACGTCCTCCGGCGCGGGCGCCGGAGGCATCGGCGTGGTGCTCTCGACGCCGTCCTGACGCTCCTGGAACGACGCGATCATCGACAGGATCGGCTTGCCGTGCTGGATCGCGTGGGTGCGGCGCGCGCTGAACGATCCGCCGTCGCGCATCCGCTCGACCGCGAACTCGATCGGCTCGGTGAGCGACCCCGGCCGCAGGAAGTAGCCGTGCATCGAGTGCGGTACGCGCGAGCCGGGCACGGTGCGGCCGGCCGCGACGAGCGCCTGCGCGAGCACCTGGCCGCCGTAGACGCGCCCGTTGGGCTGGGGGAGGTTGCGACCGCGGAACCGGTCGTCGGCCTCGTGCGGGCGCTCGACGTCGCCGGGCCCGACGGGCGCCAGCGCCTCGAGGTCGAGCACGCTCAGCAGGCTGCCCAGCGGGTCGTCGGCGAGCTCGGCGGAGGACAGGCACGCCGCGCCGTGGCCGGCCGGGCCGGCGGGCGCGCCCGCGCCGCTCACGCGGACTCCTCGACGCTGTTGACCAGGGAGTGCGCTGCGCGCTCGAGGTAGTCCCAGAGCGTGGCCTCGTGCAGCGGCGCGAGGCCGAGGCTCTCGACGGCGGTGCGCATGTGGGCGAGCCAGCGGTCCCGGGCGTCGGGGTTCACCCGGAACCCCGCGTGCCGCATCCGCAGGCGCGGGTGCCCGCGGCGCTCGCTGTACGTCGTCGGGCCGCCCCAGTACTGCTCGAGGAACAGCGTCAGGCGTTCGCGCGCCGGCGCGAGGTCCTGCTCCGGGTACATCGGACGCAGCACCGCGTCCTGGGCGACGCAGTCGTAGAACGCGTCGACGAGCCGGACGAAGGTCTCGTGGCCGCCGACCTGGGCGTAGAAGGAGGCGTCGGCCGCGGCCGGCTCCGGCGGCCGGGCGGCGGAGCCCGGGGTCGTCCCCGTCACCGGCAGGGACGTGCGGTCCTGGGGGGAGAGGTTCACGCGCCCATCATGGCACCCCCGCGCGCCGGGGAGACTAGGCTGTAGATCACCGCAACCGACCTGTGCAGGAGCATCACCACATGAGCAGAGCAGAGCAGATCCTCGAGGCCCTCGGGGGCCGTACCAACGTCGTCGAGCTCGAGCCGTGCATCACGCGGCTGCGGGTCGAGGTCGCGGACACCGAGCAGGTCGACGAGGCCGGTCTCAAGGCGACCGGCGCGTTCGGCGTGGTCCGCTCGGGCCGCATCGTCCAGGTCATCGTCGGCCCCGAGGCGGACAACCTGGCCGCGGAGCTCGACGGCCTGCGCTGACCCGCGCGCCGGCCTGTGTCGCCGGGCGGGTCACCAGGCTGCCAGCGGCACGCCGGCCTGCGCGCAGTCGTCGCGGATCGCGATCCGCAGCTCGCGGGCCACGGCCCACTGCATGCCCGGGCTGGTCCGGATGCGCACGCGGAAGACCAGGCGCCCGGACCCGAACGACTCGATCCCGGTGACCTCGGGCTCGGCCAGCACGGAGGGCGCCACGTCGCTCTCCTCGCACACCCGCGTCGCGGCCGCGGTCAGCACCTCGCGCACCTGGTCGACGTCGGACGCCAGGGGGACCGGCACCTCGACGAGGGTCGAGCTCCAGCCCTGGGACATGTTCCCCGTGCGGACGATCTCCCCGTTGCGCACGAACCAGAGCGTGCCCTGGATGTCGCGCACCTTGGTCACGCGCAGGGCCACCTCCTCGACCGTCCCGGTCACGTCGCCGAGGTCGACCGTGTCACCGACGCCGTACTGGTCCTCCATGAGCATGAACATGCCGGAGAGGAAGTCCTTGACGAGCGCCTGGGCGCCGAAGCCCAGCGCGACGCCGGCGATGCCCGCGGACGCGATGAACGGGGCGATGTTCACCCCGAGGATGTCCAGGACCAGGAGCAGCATGATCGTGCCGACGACGATGTTGGCGCTCGAGCGCAGCACGGACCCGATGGTCCGCGCGCGCTGGGCCCGGCGCGCGGTGGCGAGCGGGTTGGCGCGCTGGAGCACGCTCGTGTAGCCGGACGGCTGGTCCGGGCGCTCGCGGGCGATGCGGTCCGTGACGGTCCGGATGGCGTGCCGGAGCAGCACCAGCAGCGTCGAGCCCACCACGAGGACGAGGATCAGGTGCAGCGGGGCGCCGAGGAACCAGTCGAGCCAGGTGCCCGGGTCCGTGCCGGGCAGCTCGGGCGCCGCCGGGACCGCGGCGCCGGGCGTCGTGGCGTGCGGGAGCGAGGTCGGAAGGTGCGCAGGCATGCGTGGCAGGCTAACGCGCCGGCGGCGGGCGGCACCTCTTTCCCACGCGCCGCCCGGATGGGACGGTCGGCGGGCGGTACCTCTGGCAGGATCAGGGTGTGAGCACCGTCGACCCGCCCGAGCCCGTGCCCGACCCTCTGCTGCGGCTCGCGCAGGCCCACGGCGTCTCGACCGAGTTCTCCGGGTTTGACGGCGGCGTGCAGCGCGTGTCGGCCGCCTCCCTCGTGGCGGCGCTCGCGGCGCTCGGTGTCCGCGCGGACACCCCCGCGCAGATCGAGCTCGAGCTCGAGCACGCGGAGAGCGAGCCCTGGACGCGGATGCTCCCCGGGTCCGTGGTCCTCGTCGAGGGCGACCAGCGCGAGCTGGGCGTGCACGTGGACGACGGCGCGGCCGTCGAGGTCTGGGTCGAGCTCGAGTCCTCGGGCGGGCGGCGCGACCTCGGCCAGGTCGACCGGTGGGTGGCGCCCCGCGAGGTGCTCGGCCGCACGGTCGGTCGCGCGACGTTCGTCGTGCCCGGCGACCTCCCGCTGGGCTGGCACACGCTGCGGGCGCGGAGCGGGGCCGGCGAGGCGTCCGCCACGCTCGTGGTCACCCCGCGGCGGCTCGAGCTGCCGCCAGCGCTCGCCGACCACCCCAGCTGGGGATTCATGGCGCAGCTGTACTCGGTGCGTTCCCGGCAGTCGTGGGGCGTGGGCGACCTCGCCGACCTGGCCGACCTGGCCTGGCTCTCGGCCCGGCACGGCGCGGACTTCGTGCTGATCAACCCCCTGCACGCCGCCGAGCCGGTCGCGCCCATGGCGCCGTCCCCGTACCTGCCGACGAGCCGGCGGTTCGTCAACCCTCTGTACGTCCGGGTCGAGGACGTGCGCGAGACGGCGTACCTGAACGCGGCCGACCGGTCGCTGGTCGAGTGGTCGTTCGACGCGGTGCGCGACCTCGACACGGACCCGGGGCCGATCGACCGCGACGCCGCCTGGGAGGCCAAGCGCTCCGCGCTCGAGGTCGTGCACGCCGCACCGCGCTCGACCGCGCGCCAGGCCGCCTTCGACGAGTACTGCGCCCGCGAGGGCCGGGGGCTGGACGACTTCGCGACGTGGTGCGCGATCACCGAGCACCTGCACGGGAGCACGTGGCCCGCTCCGCTGCACGACCCGCGCTCGCGGGCCGTCGCAGAGCTGCGCGAGTCCCTGGCCGGGCGCGTCGACTTCTACCGCTGGCTGCAGTGGGTGGCGGACGAGCAGCTGAGCCTCGCCCAGCGCACGGCGACCGACGCCGGCATGTCGGTCGGGATCATGCACGACCTCGCCGTCGGGGTGCACCCGGAGGGGGCCGACGCCTGGGCGCTGCGCTCCGTCCTCGCCGAGGGCGTCTCGGTCGGTGCGCCGCCCGACATGTACAACCAGCAGGGCCAGGACTGGTCCCAGCCGCCGTGGCACCCGCGGGCGCTGGCGCGCGCGGGGTACGCGCCGTACCGGGACATGCTGCGCACCGTCCTGCGCCACGCGGGCGCGATCCGCATCGACCACGTCATCGGCCTCTTCCGTCTGTGGTGGGTGCCGCGCGGCGAGGGTCCCGCGGCCGGGACGTACGTGCGCTACGACCACGAGGCGATGGTCGGCATCCTGTGCCTCGAGGCGCAGCGCGCGGGCGCCGTCGTCATCGGCGAGGACCTCGGCACCGTCGAGCCGTCCGCCCGCGAGTACCTCGCCGAGCGGGGCGTGCTGGGCACCTCGATCGTGTGGTTCGAGAAGGGGTCCGACGGATCGCCGCTCGCACCCGAGCGCTACCGGCGCCTCGCCCTGACCTCGGTGACGACGCACGACCTGCCGCCGACCGCGGGGTACCTCGCCGGTGAGCACGTGGACCTGCGCGAGCGGCTCGGGCTGCTGGAGCGCGACGTGGAGAGCGAGCGGCGCGCCGCGCGCAACGAGCGCGAGGAGATGGTCCGGGCGCTCGCCGCGCGCGGGCTCGTGGAGGACCGCCCGTCCGAGCGCGAGATCGTCGAGGCGATGCACCGGTTCGTCCGGGCGACCCCGTCGGTCCTCCTCGGGGTCGCGCTCACCGACGCGGTGGGGGAGCGCAGGGCGCAGAACCAGCCCGGAACGGACCAGGAGTACCCGAACTGGAAGGTCCCGCTGGCCGACGCCGCGGGGACCCTGGTGCTCCTCGAGGACCTCTTCGACAGCGCCCGCCTGGAGTCCCTCGTCGACGTGATGCGCGAGGACTGAGCCGGGAGTGCGGGAGGCCCCGCCTCCCGGGCCGCACGCGGCGGCCCGGGAGGCGGGGCCCCGTCCGGCTCAGACGTCCGCGGCCTGGGCGGCGAGCGCTCGCTCGGTGCCGGCCAGCGACTCGACGACCATCCGGCGCAGCGCCGGGGACGCCCCGGCGTTCGCGTCGAGCCAGGACCGCGTCGCGTCCCGCAGGCCCTCGCTCGCGAGCGCCGCGGGGTAAAGGCCCTCGATGACGGTCTCCGCGATGTGGTAGCTGCGCGACTCCCAGACCCGCAGCAGCGCCGCGAGGTAGGGCTCGACGAGCGGCTCCAGGACCGACGGGTCGTTCACGTGCCCGAAGCCGGCCGCCGTCGCGCGGACGATCGCGTTCGGTGCGTCGTCGGCCTCCACGAGCCGCGCGAACGCGGCCCGCTTGCCGTCGGTCGTCGGGATCGTCGCCGTCGCGCGCGCGGCGGACTGGTTCCCGTTGGCGGTGCGGTCGGTCTCGAGCATGGCGTCGATCTCCGCCTGCCCGGCGCGGCCGACGAGGACGAGGCCCTCGAGCACCTCCCACCGCAGGTCGGTGTCGATCTCCAGGCCCGCCAGCGCGACGGACCCGTCGAGCAGGCCGGCGAGGGTGTCGCCGTGCTCCTGCGTGGACGCCAGGTGCGCGAAGTACTTGACGAGCTGGAACTGGGCGTCCGAGCCGGCCTCCGCCGCCTGCGCCAGCGCCCACAGCCCGTCGCCGACGACCGGCAGGAGCGCCCCGCGCCGCTCGGGCGCGACGTACGAGCGGACCGCGAGGGCCAGCTGGCTCAGCGTCGTGCGGACGGTGGTCGACTCGGTCTCCCGGCCGATGTTCGCCAGGACGAGGCGCACGTAGTCGCTCGCCGGCGTCTCGCCGTCGCGCGTCGCGTCCCACGCGGCGCCCCAGACCAAGGAGCGCGCCAGCGGGTCGGTGATGTCGCCGAGGTGGGCGAGCGCCGCGCGCATCGAGTCGTCGTCGAGCCGGATCTTCGCGTACGCGAGGTCGTCGTCGTTGATCAGCAGCAGGTCGGGGCGGGTTGCCCCGAGCAGCTCCGGGACCTCCGTGCTCGGCCCGTCGACGTCGATCTCGACGCGGCGGGTCCGCTCGAGCCGGCGGGCGCCGTCGGGCCCGGTCAGCTCGTAGCAGCCGATCGCGAGCCGGTGCGGGCGGATCGTCGGGTGGTCCTCGGGGGCGAACTGGTGCACCACGGCGGAGGTGATCCGGCCGTCGTCGTCCGTCTCGATCTGGGGGCGCAGCGTGTTGACGCCCGCGGTCTCGAGCCACAGCCGGCTCCACTCGCCGAGCTCGCGCCCGCTCGTCGCCTCGAGCTCCGTGAGCAGGTCCTTGAGCTCGGTGTTGCCCCACGCGTGCTTGCGGAAGTAGGCCGCGACGCCCGCGAGGAACTCGTCCTGGCCGACCCAGGCGACGAGCTGCTTGAGGACGGAGCCGCCCTTGGCGTAGGTGATCCCGTCGAAGTTGACCTGGACGTCGTCGAGGTCGTTGATCGTGGCGACGACGGGGTGCGTCGAGGGCAGCTGGTCCTGGCGGTAGGCCCAGGACTTCTCCATGGCGGTGAACGTCGTCCACGCCTGGGTCCACTCGGTGGCCTCCGCGGTCGCGAGCGTCGAGGCGTACTCGGCGAACGACTCGTTCAGCCACAGGTCGTTCCACCAGCGCATGGTCACGAGGTCGCCGAACCACATGTGCGCGAGCTCGTGCAGGATCGTCACGACGCGCCGCTCCTTGACGGCGTCGGTCACCTTGGACCGGAACACGTACGTCTCGGTGAACGTCACGCAGCCCGCGTTCTCCATCGCGCCCATGTTGTACTCGGGCACGAAGAGCTGGTCGTACTTGTCGAACGGGTACGGGTGCTCGAAGGCCTTCTCGTAGAACGTGAAGCCCTCGCGGGTCTTCGCGAAGACGTAGTCGGCGTCGAGGTGCTCCGCCATCGAGGCGCGCGCGAAGACGCCGAGCGGGATCGTGCGCCCGTCGGAGCTGGTGAGCTCGCTGCGCTCGACGACGTACGGCCCCGCGACCAGCGCGGTGATGTACGAGGAGATGCGGGGCGTGGCGCCGAACGCCCACGTCGAGGCCGCCACGTCGGGGTCGCTCGCGTGCCGGGCGGCGACGGGCTCCGGCGTCGGCTGGTTCGAGACGACCTGCCAGGCCGACGGCGCGGTGACGGTGAACGCGAACGTCGCCTTGAGGTCGGGCTGCTCGAAGACGGCGAACATGCGCCGCGAGTCGGGCACCTCGAACTGGGTGTACAGGTACACCTCGCCGTCGGCGGGGTCGACGAAGCGGTGCAGGCCCTCGCCGGTGTTCGTGTAGGCGCAGTCGGCCACGACCCGCAGCTCGTTGTCCGCCTCGAGCCCGTCGAGGGCGATGCGGGAGTCCGCGAAGACGGTGGCGGGGTCCAGGGAACGCCCGTTGAGGACGACCTCGCGCACCGACGGCGCGACCAGGTCGACGAACGTCGAGGCACCCGCGGCGGCGGTGAAGCGCACCACGCTCGTCGAGGTGAACGTCGTCGGCCCCGTCGTGAGGTCGAGGTCGACGTCGTAGGACTGCACCTCGACGAGTGCCGCGCGCTCGCTCGCCTCGGTGCGGGTCAGGTTCTCTCCGGGCACGGACTGCTCCTTGGTCGTCGTGGCGTTGCCCGCGCGTCCGTACGTGTCGGTACGAAGCGTGCGTGCACGTCGGTGCTGCGGTGCGGCGGACCGGTGTGGGGTCACGCCACCTGTGGTCGGTGGGACGGCTACCGACGATACCCACCGCCGGGCCGGGCCGTGGACCGGCCGGTCCACGGAATGCCGCCGTCCCCGTCGAGGTTAGGCCTGAGCGAGCGCGCCCGGCCACCGGGCGTCCCCCGACCCGAGGAGATCACCGATGACCGCGACCGACACCTCAGCCCCCGCCACCTCTACCGGGCAGACCGGGACGGCCGACTTCTGGTTCGACCCCCTGTGCCCGTGGGCGTGGATGACGAGCCGCTGGATGGGCGAGGTGGAGAAGGTCCGCGACGTCACCGTCCGCTGGCACGTGATGAGCCTCGCGGTGCTCAACGAGGGTCGTGACCTGCCCGACGAGTACCGCGCCATGATGGACCGCGCGTGGGGGCCCGTCCGCGTCGTGGTCGCCGCGCAGGCGGAGCACGGGGACGACGTCGTCAAGCCGCTCTACGACGCGATCGGCACCCGGATCCACCCGGGCGGCCGTGACGACCACGACGCGATCCTGGCCGAGGCGCTCGCCGAGGTCGGGCTGCCGGCGTCGCTGGTCGACGCGGCGACGTCCGACGCGTACGACGAGCGCCTGCGCGCGTCGCACGCCGAGGGCATCGCCCTCGTGGGCGAGGACGTCGGCACCCCGGTGGTGGCGTTCGACGGGACCGCGTTCTTCGGCCCCGTCGTGACCCCGGCGCCGCGCGGCGAGGCCGCCGGTCGGCTCTGGGACGGCGCGGTCCTCGTCGCCGGGACCCCGGGCTTCTTCGAGCTCAAGCGCACGCGGACGCAGGGCCCGGTCTTCGACTGACGGCTCCGCGCGGGGCGCGAGCGGTCGGCCGGCGTCGGGGCCTTTCGACCGCGCGCGCGCCGTCGTGGGATGCTGGCGCTCCTACCGACGTGTCCACCGGGACCGTGCAAGGAGAGTCGATGCCCGGCAGCACCCCACCCGTCCCGCCGCCCCCGCCCCGCGACGAGCGGGCCTCGCAGCAGCCGCCGCGACGGCCCGAGGACGACGCGACCGAGCGACAGGACGCCGTCGACGCCGCGGGCGCGCAGGTCCGTCGTTCCGCGCCTCCCGTCGCCCGGCCGACGAAGCCCCTCGGTTCGACTCGCTCCGCCGTCTGGACCTCCACGACCGCGCCGGTGACGGCGCGGACCACGGCGCCGGCGAGCCCCGCCGAGGGTTCCCCGGCGGCGACGACGGTCCAGCCGGCGCCCCTCGCCCCGGGCGGCACGGCGCCGGTGGGCTCGCCCGCTGCTGTTCCCGCCGTCGTGCCCACCGGCGCGGCGCCCGCGACCCCGCCGGCGGGGACCGCTCCCGCGGGGCCGGCGGGCCCCGCCCGGCGCGCGCCGCTGGGCGCCGCCGTGGTCACCCTGATCGTCGTGGACGTGCTCCTCGTGCTGACCGCGGTCGTCCTGGGCGTCCTGCTGCTGGGCGGGGGCGACGGCGGCGCGCCGGACGCGTCCGCGAGCGCGGCCCCCTCGTCCGCGCCGGCGAAGGGCGCGCAGGACGGCTCGGCGTACGCGCCGCTCGACGGCGAGGCCTTCGCCGCGCCGAGCGGCAACATCACCTGCCACGTCTCCGCGGACGGTGCGGAGTGCGGCATCGCCTCGCTCGCGGCCGAGCCGGACGCCGTCGACGGTTGCGACGGCACCGTCGGGCACGTCGTGCGGGTGACGGCCGACGGCGTCGACCAGCCGTGCGTCCCGTCGTCGGGCACGCCCAGCGCCGCCTCCGACGACGTCGCCGCCCTCGACTACGGCGAGAAGAAGACCGCCGGGGACTTCGAGTGCGTGAGCGGCGAGTCGGGCATGGTCTGCCAGGACACCGGCACGGGCAAGGGCTTCAACGTCGCCCGCGCCGGCATCACGACCTTCTGACGCCCGGCCCGACGCGGGCCGCTCACCAGATGCGGACCCGCTGGTCCGGCTCGAGGTAGAGGGCGTCCCCGGGGACGACGTCGTACGCGGCGTAGAACTCGTCGAGGTTGCGCAGCACGCCGTTGCAGCGGAACTCGTTGGGGGAGTGCGGGTCCGTCGCGATCCGGCGCGCCACCTCCTCGTCGCGGCCCTTGGACTGCCAGACCTGTCCCCAGCCGAGCAGCACGCGCTGGATCCCGGTGAGCCCGTCGATCTCCGGCGCGTCCTCGAGCGGGGCGCCCAGCGCGATCCGGTAGGCGGCGAGCGCGATGGACAGGCCGCCGAGGTCACCGATGTTCTCGCCGATCGTCAGCGCGCCGTTGACGTGCACGCCGGCCCAGCGCTCGCCGGTCAGCTGGGCGGGCCGGAACGCGTCGTACTGGTCGACGAGCGCCCGGGTGCGCTTGTCGAACTCGGTGCGGTCGGACTCGGTCCACCAGTCCTCGAGACGGCCCGTACCGTCGTACTTCGAGCCCTGGTCGTCGAACCCGTGCCCGATCTCGTGGCCGATCACCGCGCCGATGCCGCCGTAGTTCACGGCGTCCTCGGCCTCGGGGTCGAAGAAGGGGGGCTGCAGGATCGCGGCCGGGAAGACGATCTCGTTCATCCCCGGGTTGTAGTAGGCGTTGACCGTCTGCGGCGTCATGAACCACTCGTCGCGGTCCAGGGGCCGGCCGATCTTCGCGAGCTCGCGGTCCTGCTCGAACGCGTGGGCGCGGCGCACGTTGCCGACGAGGTCGTCGTCGTGCACCACGAGCGCCGAGTAGTCGCGCCACCGGGCCGGGTAGCCGATCTTCGGGACGAACGCGTCGAGCTTGTCGAGCGCCTTGGCCTTGGTCTCCTGCGTCATCCAGTCGAGCCCGGTGATGGACTCCCGGTACGCCTCGACCAGGTGGGCCACCAGCCCGGTCATGCGCTCCTTGTGCGACGGGGGGAAGTGGCGGGCCACGTAGACCTCGCCGACCGCCTCGCCGAGGGCGCCCTGCACGAGCGAGACGCCGCGCTTCCAGCGGTCGCGGACCTCCTGCGCGCCGGAGAGCGTGCGTCCGTAGAAGTCGAAGTTGGCCTCCACGAGCGCGTCGTGCAGGTAGGGGCTGCGGGCGGAGACGACGTGGAACGCGGCCCACGTCTTCCAGTCCTCGAGCGGGAGGGAGCCCCACAGCTCCGCGAACCCGGTGGCGAAGCCCGGCTCGCGGACCACGAGGCGGTCGAGCGCACCGGCGGGCGCTCCGAGCGCCTGTGCCCACGCGCACCAGTCGAAGCCGGGGGCGTCGGCGGCGAGCCGCTCCAGCGTCGTCGGGTTGTACGTCAGGTCCGCGTCGCGGTCGCGCACCACGTCCCAGTGGTGGCCGGCCAGCGCGGTCTCGAGCGCCATGACGCGCTCCGCGGCCCCGGCGGCCGCGTCCTGCTCGACGACGCCGGCAAGCGCCAGCATGCGACCGACGTGGGCGACGTAGGCCTCGCGCAGCCCCGCGTGCTGCTCCTCGCGGTAGTAGGCCTCGTCCGGCAGGCCCAGGCCCGACTGGTGCAGGTAGACGACGTACGTCTCGGGGTCCTTCGCGTCGTTGTCCACCCAGAAGGAGACGGCGCCCCCGGCACCGGTGCTCTGCAGGGCGCCGAGGGCGCCAGTGAGCTCGGCCTGGGACGTCGCGGCGTGCACGAGCGCCAGGTCGGCGGCGATCGGCGTGGTCCCCAGCGCCTCGACGGCGGCCGTGTCCATGAAGCTCTGGAACAGGTCGCCGATCTTGGCGCGGACGCCGGTGGGGTCGGACTCGTCCGCGGACCCTTCCGCGCAGTCGCGCACGATCTCGCGCACGTGCTCCTCGGCCTGGTCGTGCAGGGCGCGGAACGCCCCGTCGATCGCCCGGTCCGCGGGGATCTCGTGGCTGTCGATCCACCGGCCGTTGACGTGCCGGTAGAGGTCGTCCTGGGGCCGTGCGGCGGGGTCGAGGGCGTCGAGGTCGATGCCGGACCGGAGCGCGGTGGTGGTGTCGTGGGTCTCCATGCCGCCAGCCTAGCCAGCCGACGTCGGGCAGGTCTGGCAGGATCTGGTCTAGACCACTAGGCTGGCCCCAGCAATGATCAGCACCCGTCAGCACCCGTCAGCACCGGTCAGCAGTCGTCAGCACGGAAGAGGTAGGGCAATGAAGCGCTCGGTCGTCGTCGCCATCGAGGAGGGCCTGCACGCGCGGCCCGCGGCGCTCTTCGTCGCCGAGGCGGGCAAGCAGCCCGCACCGGTCACCATCGCCAAGGGCGGCGCCGAGCCCGTCGCTGCCGCGTCGATCCTGGGCGTGATGACCCTCGGCGTGAACGCCGGGGACGAGGTCGAGCTCGCCGTCGCCGAGGACGCGGACGAGGCCGCCGCGGCCGCGTCGCTCGAGGCGCTCGAGGCGTTCCTCGCCCGGGCGGCCGCCTCGTAGCCCGCCCGGCATGCACGACGCCGCAGGGGCGCCACCCGTGACGGGTGGCGCCCCTGCGGCGTCCTGCGGGTCTCAGAGCCCGAGCTCCTCCAGCACCGGCAGGCGCGCGCGCACCGCGTCCCGCGCGGCCGTGGCGGTCGGCTGGGCCAGCGCGAGCGCGGCGAGCGCGCGGCACTCGTCGAGGCTCGTCGCGGCGAGCACCGCGCCGACGTCGACCAGCGCGCGGGGCGTCATCGAGAGCGACGAGACGCCCAGCCCGACGAGCACGGTCGCCAGCGCCGGGTCGGCCGCCGCCTCGCCGCACACCCCGACGGGACGCGCGTTCGCGCCGCCCCCGCGGCAGGTCGCGTCGACGAGGTCCAGCACCGCGGGCTGCCACGGCGTCGAGAGCTCCGCGACCCCTGCCAGCTCCCGGTCCGCGGCGAGGGCATACTGCGTCAGGTCGTTCGTGCCGATGCTCGCGAACGCGGCGTGGGCGAGCACGTGCCGCGCGCGCAGCGCGGCCGCGGGGACCTCCACCATCACCCCGGCGGTCGCCAGCCCGTGCTCCGCGCAGCGGGCCACGAACGCCTCGGCCTCGTCGGGGGTCGCGACCATCGGCGCCATGACCCACACCTCGGCCGACTCGGCGGCGGCGGCCTGCGCGATCGCCGCGAGCTGGTCCTCGAGCACCTGCGGGTGCACCGCCGCCGTCCGCAGCCCGCGGACGCCGAGCGCCGGGTTGGGCTCGTGCGGGGCGGTCACGAAGGGCAGCGGCTTGTCGGCGCCCGCGTCCAGCGTGCGCACCACGACCTTGCGTCCCGCGAACGCCGCGAGCACCGTCCGGTAGGCCGAGACCTGCTCGTCGATCCCCGGGGCGCTCGTGCGCCCGAGGAAGCAGAACTCCGTGCGGAACAGCCCGACGCCCTGCGCCCCGGCCCGGGCCGCGGCGCTCGCGCCGGACGGGTCGCCGACGTTGGCGAGCAGCTCCACCGGGTGCCCGTCGCTCGTGGCGCCGGGGGAGCGCAGCGTCGTCGGGCGGTCCACGACCCGGTTGGCGCGGGCGACGGCCGCCTCGTCCGGGTCGCGGACCACCTCGCCGGTCGCGCCGTCCACGGCGACGAGCTCGCCGTCGGCGAGGTCGTCGGCGCCCCGGGTCGCCACGACGCAGGGGATGCCGAGCGAGCGCGCCAGGATCGCGGTGTGCGACGTCGGGCCGCCGCCGCTCGTCACCAGGGCCACGACGACCTCCGGGTCGAGGAGCGCGGCGTCCGCCGGTGCCAGGTCGTGCGCGACGAGCACGGACGGCTCCTCGCGCACGGGGATCCCTGGCACCGGGGCGTCCGTCAGCACGGCGACGATGCGGTCGCGGACGTCGGCGACGTCCCGGGCGCGCTCCGCGAGGTCCCCGCCGAGGCTGCGCAGCCGCTCGGCGATCTCGCCGGCCGTGTCCCACACCGCGCGGGCGGGGCTCTCGCCGTCGTCGACCACGAGGCGCCGGGCGCCCTGCACGAGCGTCGGGTCGGCGGCCATGGCGGCGGTGACGCCGAGGATGTCGGAGACCGTGCCGGACGTCGCGGCGGACGCGCGCTCGAGGTCGGCCTGGACGCGGGCGGACGCGGCGTCGATCGTCGCGGCGGCCGCCTCCCGGTCGGCGTCGAACGGGAGCGGACGGTCGGACGGCGCGGGCACCGGGTCGGGCATCCGGGCGACGACCGCCGCGCGGCGCCCGGGGCTCACCCCGACGCCGCGCAGCACCTGGGGCGCGCTCACCTGGTCGGCTCCGGGCCCGCGGAGCCGGGACCGCCGTCGGCCCGGGTGCCCGCCGTGACCGACGCGTCGTCGTCCCCGGCTGCGGCGGCACCGCGGGTCCCGTCACCGGCGGACCGGTCCGCGTCCTGGTCCGCGGTCGGGTCGAGGCCGACGGCGGACGGGTCGTCCTCGCGACCCGGCGTCCGCAGGTTCCAGCGGGTGATCACCCAGCGGAAGAGGACGTAGTAGACGACCGCGTACCCGAGCCCGATGGGGATCAGCAGCAGCGGCATCTCGGCGATCCGGAAGTTCAGGAGGTAGTCGATGATGCCGGCCGAGAACCCGAACCCGTCGCGGATCCCGAGCGCGTTGACGAGCGCCAGCGACGTGCCGGTGAGCACGGCGTGGATCGCGTAGAGCGGGTACGCGACGAAGACGAACGAGAACTCGAGCGGCTCGGTGACGCCGGTGACGATCGAGACGAGCGCTGCGGAGCCCATGACGCCGGCGATGACCTTGCGGTTCTCCGGCTTCGCGGTGTGGATGATCGCGAGGGCCGCGGCGGGCAGCGCGAACATCATGATCGGGAAGAAGCCGGTGAGGAACGTCCCGGCGGTCGGGTCGCCGGCGAGGAAGCGGAAGATGTCGCCGTGCGCGACCGTGCCGTCCTGGCCGGTGTAGGAGCCGAACTGGAACCAGGGCAGCGAGTTGAGCAGGTGGTGCAGGCCGAGCGGGACGAGGAGGCGGTTCAGCGTGCCGAAGACGAACGCTCCGAGGATCGTCGAGCCGGTGACCCAGCCGCCGATCTTGTCGTTGAACACCGTGTCGAAGTACGGGTAGACGAACGCCCCGACGACGGCGATCAGCAGCGAGGCCCCCGCCGTCACGATGGGCACGAAGCGCCGGCCGCCGAAGAAGGCGAGGTACGGGGGCAGCTTGATCCGGTAGTAGCGCTGGTAGAGCAGCGCCGTGACGATGCCGACGACGATCCCGCCGAGGACCCCGTAGTCGACGAGCGCCTGGTCCTGGCCCTCGGCGGGCGGGCCGAGCACCCAGGTCTGGGGGGACAGCGCGTCGCCGACGGCCTTGAAGACGAGGTAGCCGATGACAGCGGCGAGCGCCGTCGACCCGTCGGACTTCTTCGCGTAGCCGACCGCGACACCGACGGCGAACAGCAGGGCGAGGTTCGCGAACAGCGCGTTGCCGGCGGCCGCGAGGACGTCGGCGACCGGCTGCATCCAGGAGGCGTGCGCGGCGACGCCGTCGGCCCCGAGCATGTCGGGCTGCCCGAGGCGCAGCAGGAGGGCGGCCGCGGGGAGCGACGCGATGGGGAGCATCAGCGAACGGCCGACGCGCTGCATCTGGGCGAAACCGGGAATTCCCCGGCGTGGTCTCTCGACTGCTGTGGCGGTCATGAAGCACTCCTCGTCGCGTGTTCGTGGCTATTCTGGGCCGTCGTGGCGGTGCACGACCCGCTGGTCCGGACCAGTTGCGCACAGAGTGGTCTAGACCTCATCATCGTGTCAAGGGTCACATCCGGACGGCCGTGAAGGAGCAGCACTCGAGTGGGACGAGCACAGCAGGACGCGGTGTCGTCGGGGTCGCACAAGTACCTCGCCGTGCGCGACTACCTGACGAACCTCGTCGTGCGCGAGCTCAAGGTCGGCGACGCGATCCCGTCGGAGCGCACGCTCACCGAGCGGTTCGGCGTCTCGCGGATGACGGTGCGCCAGGCCGTCGCCGCGCTCGTCACCGAGGGCGTGCTCGAGCGGGTGCAGGGCCGGGGGACGTTCGTCGCCCCGCAGCGCATGGACTTCGAGCTGCGCCTGACGACGTTCGGCGAGGAGATGCAGCGCCGTGGCATGGAGCCGACGACGACCGTGCTCGCCTCCCAGACCGTGGCGGCGACGCCCGAGGTGGCGACCGAGCTGGAGATCGCTCCCGGCGACGACGTGCACTTCCTCTACCGGGTCCGCAGCGCGGACGGTGCCCCCATGTGCATCGAGCAGGTCTGGGTCCCCGTCGCGCTCGTGCCGCCGCTGTTCGACGACGGGCCGCCGGCGAGCGTCTACGAGGCGCTGCGCGCGCACGGCCAGGCGCCGGTCTGGGGTGAGCAGACGCTCGCGGCCGCGGACGCGACCGACGCGGAGGCGTCGCTGCTCGGTCTCGGCCGGTCTCGCGCCGTGCTGCGCGCGCGGCGGCGCACGTTCAGCGACACCGGCCCCTGCATGTACTCCCACGCGAGCTACCGCAGCGACCGCTACAGCGTCTGGGTCCCGCTGCGGGCGCCCGGGCCGGCGATCGTCCCTCGCGGGCGGTCCGCCCGCCGGGACCCGCACGACACGAGCGCGCCCGTGGCCGGCGCGCACGACGGCACGACGACGGAGGTGTGATGCAGACCGAGAGCACAGAGCAGGCCGCGGCGATCCTGGCCGGGCTCGGCGGCGTCGACAACATCGAGGAGGTCGAGCCCTGCACGACGCGGCTGCGGTCGCTCGTCCGGGAGCCGGGCCTCGTCGACGTCGCCGCGCTGCGTGCGGCGGGGGCGTTCGGGGTCATGCTGTCCGGGCGGGTCGTGCAGGTCGTCGTCGGCCCGAAGGTCGACACCATCGCGACCGACCTGGACGAGCTGATGTCCGGCGACGACCCCGACGACCGACCGCCGAGAACCTGAGACACCCGAAGTACCCGAGACACGAGACACCCGGCCGCACCCGCGGCCACGAGCCAAGGAGCACCACATGAGCAAGGCAGAGCAGATCCTCCGGGGCCTCGGCGGCGACGCGAACATCGTCGACATCGAGCCCTGCATCACGCGCCTGCGCGTCGAGGTCGAGGACGGCACCAAGGTCGACGAGCCGACGCTCAAGGCGGCGGGCGCGATCGCCGTCGTCCGGTCCGGCACCGTCGTGCAGGTCATCGTCGGCCCCGAGGCCGACACGCTCGCCTCGGACATCGAGGACCTGCGTTGAGCGCACCGTTGACCGTCCTGGCGCCGGTGAGCGGCCTCGTCGTGGCGCTCGCCGACGTCGACGACCCGGTGTTCTCGGCCGAGCTGGTCGGGCCGGGACTCGCGATCGAGCCGGTGCGGGGTCCGGTCTCGGAGGTCCTCGCGCCGGTCGCGGGCCGCATCGCGAAGCTGCACGCGCACGCGTTCGTGCTCCAGGCCGAGGACGGCCGTGGCGTCCTCGTGCACCTCGGGATCAACACGGTCCAGCTCGAGGGGACGGGCTTCACGCTGCACGCCGCGGAGGGCGACGACGTGGCCCTCGGCCAGGTGCTGGTCGGCTGGGACCCCGCCCAGGTCGAGGCCGGGGGGCGCTCCCCGGTCTGCCCCGTCGTCGGGCTGGACGCCGCCGCGGGGTCGATCGAGCGGCTCGTGGAGCCGGGGGACGAGGTCGCGGCGGGCACGCCCTTCCTGCGCTGGACCTGATCGGGCGAGGGGCACGCGACCGGCACGCGACCGGCACGCGACCGGCACGGACGGGTGCGGCATGATGGGTCCCATGCGCGTTCACCTCGCCGCGGACCACGCCGGCTTCGAGCTCAAGTCCCACCTCGTCGACCACCTGCGGGGGGCCGGCCACGACGTGGTCGACCACGGCGCGGAGGCGTACGACGCCCTCGACGACTACCCCTCGTTCTGCATCGCCGCGGGCGAGGGCGTCGTCGCCGACCCCGGCAGCCTCGGGGTCGTGATCGGCGGCTCGGGGAACGGCGAGCAGATCGCGGCGAACAAGGTCGTCGGCGTCCGGGCGGCGCTGGCCTGGAACGCCGCGACGGCCACGCTCGCCCGCCAGCACAACGACGCGAACGTGGTCGCCGTCGGCGCCCGCCAGCACACCGCCGAGGAGGCGACCGCGCTGGTCGACGCCTTCCTCGCCGAGCCGTTCAGCGGCGACGAGCGGCACCGGCGACGCATCGACCAGCTCGCGGACTACGAGGCTGCACGCCCGGCCGCGGGCCGCACGGCCTGACGTGCCCGAGGGCCACACGGTCCACCGACTCGCCCGCACCTTCGCGGAGCTCTTCGGCGGCCAGGTGCTGTCCGTCTCCAGCCCGCAGGGCCGGTTCGCCGCGGGCGCGGCGCTGCTCGACGGCGCGCGCCTCGTCGACGCGCAGGCGGGGGGCAAGCACCTCTTCCTCGGGTTCGTGCCCGACGGCGGTACGGGTCCCGACGGCGGTACGGGTCCCGACGGCGCGGCCGGCGCCGGAGAGCCGGGCCGGTGGCTGCGCGTCCACCTCGGCCTCTACGGAGCCTGGACGTTCGCGGGGGACGGGAGCACCGCCGTCGTGCACGCGATCGGGGCGCCGCGCCGGCGGGTCGGCGAGGACGAGTCGGTCGGCGGCGAGCCCGGTCGCGAGATCGGGGCCGCGGGGGACGGCTGGCTGCCCGGCCCGCCGCGGGGCGCCGTGCGCGTGCGGCTGGCCGGTGAGCACGCCGTCGCGGACCTGACGGGGCCGACCGCCTGCGAGGTCCTCGACCCGGCGGGCAAGCGAGCCGTCGAGCAGCGCCTGGGCCCCGACCCGCTGCGCGCGGGCGGGACCGACGACGCGGACGTCGCGGCGTTCGTCGACCGGGTGCGTCGCTCGCGCACGAGCGTCGGCGTCCAGCTCATGGACCAGGCCGTGGTCGCCGGCGTCGGCAACATCTACCGGGCCGAGGCGCTCTTCCGCGCCGGCCTCGACCCCCTGACCCCGGGACGCGACGTCCCGACCGAGGTGCTGCGCACTCTGTTCGCCGACCTGGTCGTGCTGCTGGGGGAGGGCCTGCGCACGGGCAGGATCGTCACCACGCGCCCCGAGCACCGCGGGGACGACCGGGTCGCCGGGCGGCACCGCGTGCGCCAGAACACCGACGACGACCCCGACGCGGTGCCCCGCGAGCAGTCGTTCTACGTCTACCACCGCGAGGGTCTTCCCTGCCGCGTGTGCGGCACGACCGTGCTGGTGAGCGATCTCGCCGGTCGCACGCTCTACCGCTGCCCGTCCTGCCAGGTCTGAGCCGCCGGGTGGGTCACCAGATCCACGAGCACGCGGGTGGCACGGGCCACCCGAACGCCACGGACGTGCGGGCGAGCGCTCCCGGCGTCAGCTCGGTCACGAGCCCGGCGGCCCCGAGCGACGCGAGGCTCGTCCCGCCCAGGTAGACGCGCCCGAGCTCCCGGACGCCCAGGTCGAGGTCCGCCGGCCGGTCGGTGCGCTCGCAGGTCGCCGGCATGAAGGCGCCCGCGCGCAGGTGCCAGTGCCGGGCCGTGTCGTCGGCCGCCGTGTCCCCGGCCGCCGTGTCCCCAGCAGCCGTGTCCCTGACGGCGAGGACGACGTCGACGTCCGCCGCGTACTGCCGCCCGGCGAGAGCGGCCGCGACGTCGAGCACCCGCACCCAGAGCGTGTCCTCCAGCTCCGGACGGGCGAGACGCGGGTCGAGCAGCATCGTCAGGAGCGGGTCGTCGACCGCGAGGCGCGGAACGGTGACCTCCTTGATCAGGTCCAGGTCGAGCAGCACGCCCCACAGGGCGCGCGAGGCGGCGGCGTCGAGGGCCACGGCCTCGAACACCTCCGCGGTGCCGACGGCGCCCGACGGGTCGAAGTCGACGGCGCGGCGGAACCTCGCGTACCCGCGCGGTTCGCCGTCGCGTTCCACGATCAGGACGCGCCACGGCTCCTTGCCCGCCCGCCAGGCCGGGACGTGCGCCCAGTACCAGGCGATCTGCTCGGGGGACTCGCGCGTCGCCCACCCGGGGCGGCCGGACCCGCCGTGCGCGGCGCCCCCGCGACGGTGCAGATCGGCGACGATCTCCTCGTGCCGGGCCCGGTCGGCCGCCTCGATCCGCACCGTGTGCTGCGCGGCACCGGGGACGTCCGCGAGCGCCGCACCGCGGGGGAGCGTGACGCGGACGCTGTGGGCCGCCGTACCGTAGCCGAAGCGGCCGTAGATCGTGGCCTCGGAGGCCGTGAGGACCGAGAGCGCCTCGCCGGCCTCGGCGCACGCCACCCGGTGTGCCGCGATCATGGCGCGCAGCAGCCCGCGCCGTCGGTGCCCGGGGTGGACGCCGACCCAGGTCAGGCCGCCGACGGCCAGCCGGCCGCCGGGTACCGGG
Source organism: Cellulomonas sp. PhB143 (assembly GCF_003752595.1). Classification (GTDB taxonomy): domain Bacteria; phylum Actinomycetota; class Actinomycetes; order Actinomycetales; family Cellulomonadaceae; genus Paraoerskovia. The sequence goes on from NZ_RKIJ01000010.1 coordinate 258,782, forward strand.
AAGTGCGCGAACGGGTAGGACGAGCTGATCGCGACGAGCTCGGTGACGCGGGGCAGGGCCCCGTCGACCGGCACGGCGGCCGTGTCCTCCCGGTCGGCCTCGACGCCCCAGGTGCGGTCCCACGTGACGGGGAGCGCCACGGAGGCGAAGTCCTCGGCGGAGTCCCCGCTGGGGAACGCCCACTGATCGACCGCGAGCACCTCGGCGCGCCGCTCGTCGGAGAGCGGGACGAGCCGGTATCCGTCGGGCAGGTCGGTCGCCGGCACGCGTCGGGGTTCGCTCATGCGCCGATCCTCCCGCGCTCGCTCGTGGGCCGCCACGGCATTCCCGGTACGGTCGGTCCCGTGGAGGACTCATCCGCCGGGGCGGCCGCCGCCCCCTCAGGCCGCGCGCCGGACGACGGGCCCGCACCCGACCGTGCCCTGGAGTACCTCGACGAGGTCCTGGCGGTGGTCGAGCGGGTCCCGCGAGGTCGTGCGACGACCTACGGCGTCGTCGCGGAGGCGGTCGCGGCGGTGCTGGGGCGCGGCGGTCCGCGGCAGGTCGGGACGGTGCTCGCGCGCGCCGGTTCCGGCGTCCCGTGGTGGCGGGTGGTCAACGCCGCCGGCTCGCCGCCGGGGCACCACCTGGACCGGGCCCTGGACGAGCTGCGCGCCGAGGGGTGCCCGCTGAGCGCGGACGGGCTGCGGGTGGACCTGCGCCGTGCCGGCTGGGAGCCGTGGGAGGACGAGCCGCAGGGACGCTAGAGTGTGCCGGTACCCCGAACCCCGGGTCCTAGACATCTGTCGGGCCGCGTCCTCGGTCCCCGACCTCGACGACGAGGAGAACCATGCGCATCGGCATCCACAGCGGCTACTGGTCGGCGGGCCCGCCCGAGGGCATCGAGGAGGCCGTCCAGGCGGCCGATGCCCTGGGGGTCGACTCCGTCTGGACGGCCGAGGCGTACGGGTCGGACGTCTTCACCCCGCTCGCGTGGTGGGGGAGCCGCACCAGGAGCATCCGGCTGGGGACCGCCGTCGCCCAGATGTCCGCGCGCACGCCCACCGCCACGGCGATGGCCGCCCTGACGCTCGACCACCTGTCGGGCGGCCGCGCGATCCTGGGCCTGGGCGCCTCGGGCCCTCAGGTGGTCGAGGGCTGGTACGGCCAGCCCTACCCGCGTCCGCTCGCCCGCACGCGGGAGTACGTCGACATCGTGCGTCAGGTGCTCGAGCGCGGGGCGCCGGTCGAGCACGACGGCCAGTTCTACCAGCTGCCGCTGCGCGGGGAGGGGACGACCGGGCTCGGCAAGGCGCTGCGCTCGACCGTGCACCCGCTGCGCGCCGACCTGCCGATCCACCTCGCCGCGGAGGGCCCGAAGAACATCGCGCTCGCGGCCGAGATCGCGGACGGGTGGCTCCCGCTGTTCTACACGCCGCGCCTGGACGCGGAGTTCCGCGAGCGCCTCGCCGAGGGCTTCGCCCTGCGGGCGCCGGAGCGCAGCGCGGTCGCGGACTTCGAGGTCAGCGCCACGGTCCCCGTCGTCGTGGCTGACGACGTCGAGCGGGCCGCCGACGCCGTGCGGCCGTTCCTCTCCCTCTACATCGGGGGGATGGGCGCCAAGGGCGCCAACTTCCACCGCGCCGCGATCGACCGCCTCGGGTACTCCGACGCGGCGGACGAGATCGAGGACCACTACGCGGCGGGTCGCCGGGCGGAGGCGGTGGCCGCGGTGCCGACGGCCCTCGTCGAGGACATCGCGCTCGTCGGCCCGGCCGAGAAGATCGCCGAGGACCTGCGCGCGTGGGAGGCCACCGCCGTCACCACGATCCTCGTCCAGGGCGACGCGGAGGCCGTGCGGACGGTCGCCGCCATCCTCGGCTGAGACGCGTCCCCGAGGCCGTCGGCCCCGCCCGCCCGGTCGGGCGTGCGGGGGCCGAGGCGTCAGATCACGTACTCGATGAGCTGGGACGCGTCCTCGACCGGCGGCCGGGGCACGTCGCCCTTCGGCAGGCGGACCCGGGCGGGCACGCCGACCGCGACCGCGCCGACGGGCACGTCCTTGAGCACGACGGCGTTCGCGCCCACCTGGGCGTCGTCGCCGATCCACACAGGACCCAGGATCTTGGCCCCCGCGCCGACGACGATGCGGTCGCCGAGCGTGGGGTGCCGCTTGCCCTTGGTCATCGTGCGTCCCCCGAGCGTCGCCCCGTGGAACAGGACGACGTCGTCGCCCACCACGGCGGTCTCGCCGACGACGACGCCCATGCCGTGGTCGATGAACAGACGCCGCCCGAGGACGGCGCCGGGGTGGATCTCCACCCCGGTCGCCGCCCTGGTGAGCTGCGAGAGCAGGCGCGCCGGGAAGCGCGCCCCCGGGGTGTTCCAGAGGTGGTGCGCGACCCGGTAGGCCCAGATCGCGTGGACCCCGGGATAGGTGAGCGCGACCTCGAGACGGGAGCGCGCCGCGGGGTCGCCGTGGCGCGCGGCGTCGAGGTCCTCGTCGAGGACCTCGACGAACCGGCGCAGTCTCGACACGGTCAGTCCATCAGGTCCGAGTAGAGGATCGAGGAGAGGTAGCGCTCCCCGAAGGACGGGATGATCGTCACGATCGTCTTGCCGGCGTTCTCCGGTCGCGCGGCGACCTGGAGCGCGGCGTAGATGGCGGCGCCGGAGGAGATGCCGACCAGCAGGCCCTCCTCCTTCGCGGCGCGGCGGGCGTACTCGACGGCCGTCTCGGCGTTGACGTCGATGACCTCGTCGTAGATCTCCGTGTCGAGGATCTCGGGCACGAAGTTCGCGCCGATGCCCTGGATCTTGTGCGGACCGGGCTGGCCGCCGTTGAGGATGGGCGACTCCTCGGGCTCGACCGCGATGATCTGGACCCCCGGCTTGCGCTCCTTGAGCACCTGCCCGACGCCGGTGATCGTCCCGCCGGTGCCGATCCCGGCGACGACGATGTCGACCTCGCCGTCGGTGTCCGCCCAGATCTCCTCGGCGGTCGTGGCGCGGTGGATCGCGGGGTTGGCCTCGTTGGCGAACTGCTTCGCGAGGATGGCCCCGGGGCGCTCGGCGACGATCTTGTCCGCCTCGTCGACCGCGCCCTTCATCCCGCCGCCCGCGGGGGTGAGGATGAGCTCGGCGCCGAACGCGCGCAGCAGGGCGCGGCGCTCCTTCGACATGCTCTCGGGCATCGTGAGGACGACGTCGTAGCCGCGGGCCGCGCCCACCATCGCCAGGGCGATGCCGGTGTTGCCGGAGGTGGCCTCGACGATCGTCCCGCCCGGCGCGAGGGCCCCGGCTGCCTCGGCGGCGTCGATGATCGCGACACCGATGCGGTCCTTGACGGAGTTCGCCGGGTTGTAGAACTCCAGCTTGCCGACGACCGTCGCGTCGAGGCCCTCGGTGAGCCTGTTCAACCGCACGAGGGGGGTGTTGCCGACCAGCTTCGTCACGTCGTCGTAGATGCGTGCCATGGTTCCTCTTCTGCTCGACGGCCCGAGGGCCGGATGGGTGCCGGGGTCCCGGCGGATGGGGTGCAGCGGGCGGTGGGTCGGCGCCGGTCGAGGAGAGACGGTGCGGGCGGACCCGGGTCTCGCCCGACCTGGGGCGGGGCGAGGGTGCGCGGCCGGAGACGAGGCCGGGGGCGCACGGGGAGCGCTGGGTGGTGGGCGTGGAGCCGCGGGCCAGCGCTCTAGCGACAGCAGGGACAGCAGCGACAGGTGCCGCGGCGAGCGCCGACGGCCTGCGGCAGCGCGCAGGCAGGGGAAAGGACGACGGTGGCGATGTGCTCGCTCATCCTCGATCCTCCGACCTGTGCTCCGGTGTGTGCCGAGAACGACACTAACGAGACGTCCACGATGTGGCAACGGTGTCTCATCCGCGGGCAGGGCCGTCTCCACGGACGACGAAGGCCCCCGGAGCGTTCCGGGGGCCTCCTGCGGAGCGGGCGACAGGAATCGAACCTGCGTGATCAGTTTGGAAGACTGAGGCTCTACCATTGAGCTACGCCCGCACGGGCCGCGTCGAGCGGCCCGTTCCACACCCTAGCAAGCCCCGGGCGGAATCCCGAAACCCGGACCCCGCGCGTCGCGCCGGTATGCTGACCGGGCTCGGCGGCCGGTCGCGACGAGCACCACGGGGTGTAGCGCAGCTTGGTAGCGCGTCCGCTTTGGGAGCGGAAGGTCGCAGGTTCGAATCCTGTCACCCCGACACCGCCGTCCCGTCACCCGACACCGCCGCCCAGGCACCGTCGCTCCGAGGTCCTCGCGCCTTGCCCGGGGCCGGCGCGGAAGCCCGGCCCGGCAGACCGGCGCGCCGATGACGTAGCATGGAACGGTTGTCCGTACACCCGCAGGCTCGTGCGTGCCCGCACGACGGCACGCACGCCCGGCGTGTGCGGCAGAGCATCCGGCGCCCTCCCGAGGTCGTCGCCGCAGAACAGACCGTTGCCGCACACCGGCGAGACCCGACCAGTTGGAGATCATCGAAGTGAAGAGTGCTGTCGAGACCCTGGACCCCACCAAGGTGAAGCTGACCGTCGAGGTGGAGCAGTCGGAGCTCGCGCCGAGCATCGAGCACGCCTACGCGCACATCGCCGAGCAGGTCAACATCCCGGGCTTCCGCAAGGGCAAGGTCCCCCCGCGCATCATCGACCAGCGGGTCGGGCGCGCCGCCGTGCTGGAGCACGCGATCAACGAGGGCATGCCGGGCTTCTACCGCCAGGCCGCCTCCGAGGCCGAGCTGCGCCCCCTGGGCCAGCCGGAGATCGAGGTCACCGAGGTCCCCCTGGACGCGGAGGGCTCGCTGCACTTCACCGCCGAGGTCGAGGTGCGCCCCGAGTTCGAGCTGCCGTCGCTCGAGGGCGTCAAGCTCTCCGTCGCGACCGCCCAGGTGAGCGACGAGGACGTGGCCACGCGCCTCGACGCGCTCCGCGAGCGCTTCGGGACCCTCGTCGGCGTCGACCGCCCGGCGGCCGAGGGCGACTACGTCGTCATCGACCTGCGCGCGACGATCGACGGCGAGGAGGTCGACTCGGTCTCGGGCGTCAGCTACCAGATCGGCTCCGGCAACATGCTCGAGGGCCTGGACGAGGCCCTCACCGGGCTCTCGGCCGACGAGACGACGACGTTCACCGCGCCGTTGGCCGGCGGTGACCACGAGGGCAAGGACGCGGAGGTCACGGTGACCGCGACGTCCGTCAAGCAGCGCGAGCTGCCGGAGGCCGACGACGAGTTCGCCGAGCTCGCGTCGGAGTTCGACACCCTCGAGGAGCTCGAGGCCGACCTGCGCAACCAGGTCGCCGAGTCCAAGGTCAACGACCAGGCCGTCGAGGCGCGCGACGCGCTCCTCGCCCACCTGCTCGCCGCCGTGGACTTCCCCGTGCCGGCCGGCGCGGTCGAGGCCGAGGTGCACCGTCACCTCGAGGGCGAGAACCGCCTCGAGGACGAGGAGCACCGCGCCGAGGTCGCCGACCAGGCGACAGAGGCCCTGCGCAACCAGATCCTGCTCGACTCGCTCGCCGAGAAGCTCGAGATCCAGGTCGCCCAGAACGAGCTGCTCGAGTACCTCGTCGGCGCGTCGCGCCAGTACAACATGGACCCGAACCAGTTCATCCAGACGCTGGACCAGAACGGCCAGATCCCGGCCATGGTCGGCGAGGTCGCCCGGTCCAAGTCGCTCGCCGTCGCGCTCCGCGACGTCGAGGTGGTCGACGGCGAGGGCAACGCCGTCGACCTGAGCGACTTCATCGGCTCGGAGGAGGACGACGCGGCCGACGCCGCCGCGGAGGCCGCCGAGGCGGGCGACGCTGCCGACGACGCCACCGCGATCCCCGCCGAGGACGCGGGCACGGAGGCGACGGACGAGAAGGCCAAGGCCTGACCGACCCCGGTCCCTGACCCGGCCCGCACGCCGGGACGCCGCACGCACGCACGCCCGGCCCTCGTCCTCCTGGACGGGGGCCGGGCGTCGTCGTACGCGGGGCGGCGGGGGTGCGGGGAGGGTTTGTGCGCCGTGGGCGAAACGGGCGCCGAGCAGGACGGATCCGGGGTGCCTCGCGCGTTAGGGTCACAGCAACGCGAAGCAGACCACGCACGCAGATCAGCACGCAGGCGAGCATGCGCCACGCATGCCGACGACGCTAGGAGATGGACGTGAACGACCAGCTGCCGATGTCACGGGCCGAGGGATCAGGTCTCGGGCTGAACGACTCCATCTACAACAGGCTCCTCAAGGAGCGGATCATCTGGCTCGGGTCCGAGGTCCGCGACGAGAACGCGAACGCGATCTGCGCCCAGATGATGCTGCTCGCGGCCGAGGACCCCGACAAGGACATCTGGCTCTACATCAACAGCCCCGGCGGCTCGATCACCGCGGGCATGGCGATCTACGACACGATGCAGTACATCCAGCCCGACGTCGCGACCATCGCCATGGGCATGGCGGCGTCGATGGGGCAGTTCCTGCTCTCCTCGGGCACGAAGGGCAAGCGGTACGCGACCCCCCACGCCCGCGTGATGATGCACCAGCCGTCCGGCGGCATCGGCGGGACCGCGACCGACGTGCGGATCAACGCGCAGCTGATCATGCACATGAAGAAGGTCCTCTCCGAGCTGACCGCCGAGCAGACCGGCAAGCCGATCGAGCAGATCAACCGGGACAACGACCGCGACAACTGGTTCACGGCCACCGAGGCGCTCGAGTACGGGTTCATCGACCACGTCGTCGAGCACGCGGACTCGGTCTCCGGCGGCGGCGGCACGGGCGCCTGAGCGCCACCACCCGGCCCCGGCCGCACCCCGACCTCCACCTTCGTCACGAGGAGACCCCGTGAGCATCGAGTCCCAGTACCTGTCCACCGCGCAGCGGCTCGCCGGGCCCGCCGGCCTGCAGGGCGCCGGCGGGCGCGCGCTGCCGTACGGCGCGCCGTCCAACCGCTACGTCCTGCCGCAGTTCGAGGAGCGCACCGCCTACGGCTACAAGCGCCAGGACCCCTACACGAAGCTGTTCGAGGACCGCATCATCTTCCTGGGCGTCCAGGTCGACGACGCGTCGGCGGACGACGTCATGGCCCAGCTCCTCGTGCTCGAGAGCACGGACCCGGACCGCGACATCATCCTCTACATCAACTCGCCGGGCGGATCGTTCACCGCGATGACCGCGCTGTACGACACGATGCAGTACATCAAGCCGCAGATCCAGACCGTGTGCCTCGGCCAGGCGGCCTCGGCCGCCGCGGTGCTGCTCGCCGCCGGGCACCCGGGCAAGCGCCTCGCGCTCCCGAACGCGCGCGTGCTGATCCACCAGCCGGCCATGGAGGGCGGCGGCTACGCCCAGGCGTCCGACATCGAGATCCACGCGAACGAGCTGATCCGCATGCGTGAGTGGCTCGAGGACACCCTCGCGCTGCACAGCGGGCAGGACATCGAGCAGGTCCGCAAGGACATCGAGCGCGACAAGATCCTCACCGCCGCCCAGGCGAAGGACTACGGTCTCGTCGACCAGGTGCTCGAGAGCCGCAAGCCGGTCATCCAGAACACTCCCTGACGAACCGGATCAACCGCGCGAAGGGCACTGACTTCGCGAAACATCCCGGACGCCACCGGGGTGCCCTGCTGACAACGGGCCCCCGGTGGTGTCCAATGGAGTCGATCGACCGGTACGTGTCAGCAGGCGACCGGCGCCCGGCCGCAGCGGCCGTGCACCCGCGGACCTGCGTTCATCGATGGCGAGGAGACGTTCAGTGGCCCGGATCTCGGACGGCGCCGATCTGCTCAAGTGCTCGTTCTGCGGGAAGTCGCAGAAGCAGGTCAAGAAGCTCATCGCCGGACCAGGCGTCTACATCTGCGACGAGTGCATCGAGCTCTGCAACGAGATCATGCAGGAGGAGCTGACGGAGGCCGCGGAGCTCGGCATCGTCGACCTGCCCAAGCCCCGGGAGATCTTCACCTTCCTCGAGCAGTACATCATCGGCCAGGACGCGGCGAAGCGGGCCCTGGCGGTGGCGGTCTACAACCACTACAAGCGGATCCAGGCCGCCGAGGCCGCGACCGCCTCGCGCGAGGACGCGCCGGTCGAGATCGCGAAGTCGAACATCCTGCTCATCGGCCCGACGGGCACCGGCAAGACCTACCTCGCCCAGACGCTCGCGAAGATGCTCGACGTCCCGTTCGCTATCGCGGACGCCACGGCGCTGACGGAGGCGGGCTACGTCGGCGAGGATGTCGAGAACATCCTGCTCAAGCTGATCCAGGCGGCGGACTTCGACGTCAAGAAGGCCGAGACCGGCATCATCTACATCGACGAGGTCGACAAGGTCGCGCGCAAGGCCGAGAACCCGTCGATCACCCGCGACGTCTCGGGCGAGGGCGTGCAGCAGGCGCTGCTGAAGATCATCGAGGGCACGAGCGCCTCGGTGCCGCCGCAGGGCGGTCGCAAGCACCCGCACCAGGAGTTCATCCAGATCGACACGACGAACGTCCTGTTCATCGTGGCCGGCGCGTTCGCCGGGCTCGACGACATCGTCTCCACCCGGGTGCGCAAGCGCGGTGTCGGGTTCGGCGCCCCCATGGAGTCGGACGACGTGGGCGACCTGTTCGCGGAGGTCCGGCCCGAGGACCTGCAGAAGTACGGGCTGATCCCCGAGTTCATCGGGCGCCTGCCCGTGATCGCCTCGGTCTCCCCGCTGGACCGCGACGCGCTGGTCAAGATCCTCACGGAGCCCAAGAACGCCCTCGTCAAGCAGTACGAGCGGATGTTCGAGATCGACGGCGTCGAGCTGGAGTTCGACGAGCCCGCGATCGGCGCGATCGCGGACCAGGCGCTGCTGCGGGGGACGGGCGCGCGCGGCCTGCGCGCGATCATGGAGGAGGTCCTCCAGCCCGTCATGTTCGACGTGCCGAGCCGGGACGACGTCGAGCGGGTCGTCATCACCCGCGAGGTCGTCCTCGACAACGTCAACCCGACGATCGTCCCGCGCCGCGACCCGGGCCGGTCCTCGCGGGAGAAGTCCGCCTGACCGAGCCGGCGGCCGGCCCGAGCCCCGGCTCCCTCAGCGCGCCGCGGTACGGGTGTCGGTGTACAGCGTCTCGATCTGCGCGGCGAAGTCCCGCAGCACCTGAGGCCGCTTCACCTTGAGCGACGGCGTCAGGTACCCGTTCTCCTCCGTGAAGTCCACGGGGAGCACGAGGATCTTGCGGATCGACTCGGCCCGGGAGACGGGCTCGTTGGCGGCGGCCACGGCCGTGTCGAGCTCGGCGAGCACCTGCGGGTCGGTGGCCGCCTCCTCGGGGCTCGGTGCCGGGCGGCCCTGCGTGCGGGCCCAGTGCTCGAGCCCCTCCTCGTCGAGCGTGACGAGCGCGCCCACGAAGGGCCGTTGGTCGCCCACGACGACGCACTGGCTCACCAGCGGGTGCGTGCGCAGGCGGTCCTCGAGACCGGACGGGGCGACGTTCTTGCCGCCGGCGGTGACGATGATCTCCTTCTTGCGGCCGATGATCCGCACGTAGCCGTCGTCGTCGATCGCCCCGAGGTCGCCCGTGCGGAACCACGGGCCGTCGAAGACCTCGGCGGTCAGGCCCGGCTGGTTGCGGTAGCCGCGGAAGACGTGCCCGCCGCGGACCTGCAGCTCGCCGTCGTCGGCCACGCGCATCGCGGTGCCGGGGAAGACGGGTCCCACCGTGCCCACGCGGCTCGCCCCGGGCCGGTTGACCGCCGTGGGCGCCGTCGTCTCGGTGAGCCCGTAGCCCTCGAGGATCGTCAGGCCCGCGCCACGGAAGAAGTGGCCGAGGTCCTCCGCGAGCGGCGCGCCGCCCGAGATGGCGAACTCGGCCTGGCCGCCGAGCGCGTCCCGCAGCTTCTGCAGCACGAGGCGGCCGGCGACGGCGTGCCGGGCGCGGACCGCCGCGGAGGGGCGGCCGTCGTCGAGCGCGCGGGAGTAGGCGCGCGACGCCTCCGCGGCCCACTCGAAGACGCGGGCGCGCACCCCGGTGCCCGCCGAGCGCTGGGCACCGGCGTACACCTTCTCGAAGATGCGCGGCACCGCGAGGAGGTATGTGGGCCGGAAGCTCGACAGGTCGTCCAGGAGCCGGTGCGTGTCCGGGCTGTGGCCGAGCACCCCCGCCGAGGCCACGGCCATCACCTGGATGTACCGCGCGAACACGTGCGCCAGGGGCAGGAACAGCAGCGTCCGCGCGCCCGGGGGCGTGACGATCTCGGGCAGGCCGCGCACGCCGTTGACGGCGAGGTGCACGAAGTTGCCGTGCGTGAGCTCGGCGCCCTTGGGCCGTCCGGTGGAGCCCGACGTGTAGATGATCGTGGCGCGGTCGTCGCGCTGGGCCGCGCGGCGCCGGGCGTCGAGGTGGGCGTCGTCGACGGTGGCGCCCGCGCGCACGAGGTCGTCGACAGCGCCGTCGTCGAGCACGAGGACCGACTCGAGCTGCTCCAGACCGTCGCGGACCTGGGCGACCGTCGCGGCGTGCGCGGCCGTCTCGGTCACGATCGCCCGCGCCCCGGAGTCGGCGAGGATCCAGCGGACCTGCTCGACGGAGGACGTCTCGTAGACCGGGACCGGGACGAGTCCCGCCGCCCAGCAGGCGAAGTCCAGCAGCGTCCACTCGTACCGCGTGCGCGACATGATCGCGACGCGGTCCCCGCTCTGCAGCCCGCGGGCGACCAGCCCCTTCGCCACGGCGCGGACCTCGGCGCGGAACGTGCGGGCCGTCGTCGGGACCCAGGCGCCCGAGGCGTCGCGGCGCTCGATCATCGGCTCGTCGCCGGCGCGCTCGACGCGCTCGTCGAGGATCGAGGAGATCGTCGTGCGGGGATCGACGTCGACGAGGCTCGGTGACTCGCTCTGCTGCATGGTGGCAGATCCTACGCGGCGGACGTCCGGTTCCTTCGGTCCGCGCCGTGGGCGACGGCACCGGTCGCGCCCGGCGCGCCCTAGGATCGCCGGCATGAGCGACGCCGACCTGCCCGAGGAGATCCACCGCCTGCGCGACAGCATCGACAACGTCGACGCGGCCCTGATGCACCTGCTCGCGGAACGGTTCAAGTTCACGCGCCGGGTCGGTGAGCTGAAGGCGGAGGCGGGGCTCCCGGCGGCGGACCTCGACCGCGAGGCGGCGCAGATCGCCCGGCTGGGGACGATCGCCCAGGCCTCGGGCCTGGACCCCGCGTTCGCCGAGCAGTTCCGCGAGTTCATCGTCAGCGAGGTCAAGCGCCAGCACCGCACCATCGCGGACGCGCGCGGCGCCGTCACGGCCCCGGAGCCCGACCTGTACGCCTGAGCGGTTGGCGTCGCGCGGCGATCTGACGCACGCTGGACGGATCCTCGGCGGTGCCCGCGCGACGGTGGCGCACCGCCCCACCCACGACGGACGGGGATCTGGATGAAGATCGACTGGCTCAAGCCCTTGCTCGGGCACGACGGACCGTTCGCGACGGTCGTGCTGGACGCGACGCGCGGCAGCGAGACGGGCGAGCGCGAGGTCGAGAACCGCTGGCGCTCGGTGCGCCGCACCCTCGGAAAGGACGGCGCCCCGGCGTCGCTGCTGGACGCCCTCGAGGACGCGGCGCTGCGCCCGACGTACCTGCGGGCGCCGCACGGGCGGGTGCTCGTGGCGAACGCCGACGGCGTCCTCGTGGACCGGCTCGTGCGTACCCCGCCGTCGGTGAACCAGGCGACCTACGGGCCCGTCCCGGTGCTCCTGCCCGCGGCGCGCGCCGCGGACGAGTCGGTCTCGCGGGTGCTCGTGGTCGTCGACCGGCAGGGCGCGGACGTCTCCTGGGTCACCGCCGGCGGGACCGACATCGGCTCGGTCACGGTCGCCGGCGAGCACGACGAGCTCAGCAAGGCGCAGGCGGCACCGACGCAGCAGCGCCGGGTCGACGCCCGCGCGGAGGACTCCTGGGAGCGCAACGCCGAGGCGGTGGCCGCGGAGGTCGCGCGCGTCGTCGCGGAGCGGAGCCCCGAGGTCGTGCTGCTGACCGGCGACGTGCACGCCGTGCGGCTGGTGCACGGCGCGCTCCCCAAGCCGGCCGCGGAGCTCGTCGCGGAGATCTCGGGCGGCGCCCGCGGCGCGGGCGTCAACCGCGGCGCGCTCGACGCGCAGATCGCCGAGGCGCTCGAGGTGGTCCGTACCCGTCGCCGGGACGAGGTCCTCGACGCGCTGCGCGCGGGCCAGGGGCGCGACGACGGCGGCGTCACGTCGATCGAGGACGTCGTCGCCGTGCTCCAGCGCGGGCAGGTGCGCGAGCTCGTCGTCACGGAGGCGTTCGTCGCGGCCGAGGAGCAGGGAGCGCACCGCCTCTGGGTGGGCGCCGAGCCCCTGCAGATCGCCACGACGCGCGAGGGGGTCGTCGAGCTGGGCGCGACCGACGAGATCGACGAGTACCCGGCCGGGGTCGCGATGGTCCGTGCCGCGCTCGGGCAGGATGCCGGGCTGACGTACGCCCCCGAGGGCACGGCCGAGCTCACCGACGGCGTCGGCGCCGTCCTGCGCTGGGCCGACGGGGACACTCCCCACGAGTCGGCGCCCAGCATGAGCGCCGACAAGGAGCGGCTGCGCGAGGGCGTCTGACGCCCCGCCAGAGCCGACGACGACGGCGGCCGTCCCCTCCTCGAGGAGGGGACGGCCGCCGTCGCCGTGCGGACGCGGGCGGTGGTCAGCCGCGGTTGCGGACCACGGGCTCGCCGAGCTCGTGGGCGAGGACGACGAGGCCGCCCTGGACCGCGGGGTCGCCCTGGCCCTCGCCGGCCTCCACGATCGTCAGGCCGCCCTCCACGCGCCCGCCGTTGCGGACGTCGACCTCCGCCGCCCGCACGCCGGAGACCCCGGCGGCCGGGACGGCGAGCTCCACCGAGAGGATCGGGGTGCGCATGGAGACCTTCGCCTCGGACTTCAGGCGGCGCAGGGCGGCGAGGGCGTGCCCGGCCACGACGAGCGTGGCGGGGTCGGCCCCCGCGGCGGCGGCGCGCAGGCCCTGCGACGTCGGCCACGGGGCGCGGTGCACCGAGCCCTCGCGCCACCACGACCAGACCTCCTCGGTCGCGAACGGCACGACCGGCGCGAACAGGCGCAGCAGCACGTCGAGCGCGAGCCCGAGGGCCACCCGCGCGGAGCGGGTCTCGGCGCCGATGTCGCCGGCGTCCGCCCCGGCGCCGTAGGCGCGGTCCTTGACGAGCTCGAGGTAGTCGTCGCAGAACGTCCAGAAGAACGTCTCGGTGGTCTCGAGCGCCCGCGTGTGGTCGTAGGCCTCGAACGCCTCGGTGGCGCGGTCGACGACGTCGGCCAGGCCGGCGAGCATCGCGCGGTCCAGCTCGGCGGTGACGAGCGCCGGGTCGAGCACGATCTCGCCGTCACCGAACGTGAGCGCGAACTTCGAGGCGTTGAGGATCTTGATCGCCAGGCGGCGACCGATCTTCATCTGGCCGACCTCGAAGGCCGCGTCCGTGCCGAGCCGGGCCGAGGCGGCCCAGTAGCGGACCGCGTCGGAGCCGTGCTCCTCGAGCAGGCCCATCGGCGTGACGACGTTGCCCTTGGACTTGCTCATCTTCTTGCGGTCGGGGTCGAGGATCCACCCGGAGATGCCGGCGTTCTTCCAGGGCAGCGTGCCGTGCTCGAGGTGCGAGCGCACGACCGTCGAGAAGAGCCAGGTGCGGATGATGTCCTGGCCCTGCGGGCGCAGGTCCATGGGGAACACCCGCTCGAACAGGTCGGGGTCGCGCTCCCAGCCGCCGGCGATCTGCGGGGTGAGGGACGACGTCGCCCACGTGTCCATGACGTCGGCCTCGCCCACGAACCCGCCGGGCTCGCCGCGCTGGTCTGCCTGGTAGCCCGCGGGGACGTCGGACGACGGGTCGACGGGCAGGGTCGCCTCGTCCGGGACGATCGGGTGGTCGTGGTCGACCTCCCCGGAGGCGAGGACCGGGTACCACAGGGGGATGGACACGCCGAAGAAGCGCTGGCGCGAGACCAGCCAGTCGCCGTTGAGGCCGCCGACCCAGTTCTCGTAGCGCACGCGCATGAAGTCGGGGTGGAAGTCGATCTCCTTGCCGCGCTGCAGCAGCTCCGCGTTGAGGGCGGCGTCGCGCCCGCCGTTGCGGATGTACCACTGGCGCGAGGTGACGATCTCCAGCGGCTTGTCGCCCTTCTCGAAGAAGTTGGCCTTGCGCTGGGTCGCGACGGGCTCGCCGTCGAGGTCGCCGGACGCGCGCAGCGCGTCGACCACGGCGGTGCGGGCCGAGAACGTCGTCTTCCCGGCGAGCTCGGCGAACAGGGCGCGGGCGCCGTCGGTCTCGATCCATGCCGGCGTCTCCCGGGCGATGCGGCCGTCGCGGCTGATCACCGAGCGGGTCGGCAGGCGCAGCTCGCGCCACCACGAGACGTCGGTGAGGTCGCCGAAGGTGCAGCACATCGCGATGCCCGCGCCCTTGTCCGCCTGGGCGGCGGGGTGGGCGAGGACGGGGACCTCGACGTCGAACAGGGGGGAGCGCACGGTGGTCCCGAACAGGTGCTGGTAGCGCTCGTCGTCCGGGTGCGCGATGAGCGCGACGCAGGCCGGCAGCAGCTCGGGTCGGGTCGTCTCGATGTGCACCGGCGTGCCCGCGGCCGGGCTCTGCGCCGTGGGGTGGAAGGCGACCCGGTGGAAGTGGCCGGGGTAGTCGCGGGCCTCGAGCTCGGCCTGCGCGACGGCGGTCTGGAACGTCACGTCCCACAGGCCCGGTGCCTCGGCCTGGTAGGCCTCCCCGCGGGCGAGGTTGCGCAGGAACGCCTTCTGGGCGACCGTCCGGGAGTCCGCGGAGATGGTCTGGTAGTGGTGGTCCCAGTCCACCGAGAGGCCCAGGCGCCGCCAGAGCGCCTCGAAGGTCTTCTCGTCCTCGACGGTCAGGCGCTCGCACAGCTCGACGAAGTTGCGGCGGGAGATCGGCTGCTGGTCGGCGTTCTTGATGCTCTTGCCCTCGCCGCCCTCGTGCGGGGGCTCGTAGCCCTCGACGTAGGGCAGCGTCGGGTCGCAGCGCACGCCGTAGTAGTTCTGCACGCGGCGCTCGGTCGGCAGGCCGTTGTCGTCCCACCCCATCGGGTAGAAGACCTCGTTGCCGCGCATGCGCTGGAACCGCGCGACGACGTCGGTGTGGGTGTAGGAGAACACGTGGCCCACGTGCAGCGACCCGGAGACCGTCGGCGGCGGGGTGTCGATCGAGTAGACCTGCTCGCGCGTGCGCGTGCGGTCGAACCGGTACGTGCCCTGCTCCGCCCACCGTGCCCCGTACTTGTCCTCGAGGCCGTCCGTGCTGACCTTGTCCGGTACCTCGCGGACCACCGCGCGCACGACGTCGGGGGCCGGCACGGGCGTGGCCGCGGTGCTGGACAGGGGCGTGGCGTCGGGACGGGGGGAGGGGGAGCTGCTCATGGTCGGCATTCTCCCAGATCGGACGACGAGAAGGTGCCGGGCCGGACTACGCTCGGGCCATGGCACCTCTCACCGTCGGCTATGCCGCAGCACTCGAGCAGTTCCACCCCACGGAGGCCGTCGAGCTCAGCGCTCTGGCCGAGCAGCACGGCTTCTCCGGGACCATGGCGGCCGACCACTTCCAGCCGTGGGTCCCCGCCCAGGGGCAGGCCTCCTTCGTCTGGAACGTCCTGACGGCGCTGGGCGAGCGGACCACGGGGGACATGGGCCCCGGCGTGACGGCGCCGACGTTCCGCTGGCACCCCGCGATGGTGGCGCAGGCGTCGGCGACGCTCGCGGCGATGTACCCGGGCCGGCACTGGCTCGGGCTCGGCTCGGGCGAGGCCCTCAACGAGCACATGGTCGCCCAGTACTGGCCGGAGGCGCCGGAGCGCATCAACCGGATGTTCGAGGCGATCGACATCATCAAGAAGCTCTTCGCGGCGTCGCTCGCCGGCAAGGACGTCAAGCAC
This sequence comes from Cellulomonas sp. PhB143, assembly GCF_003752595.1. GTDB lineage: Bacteria > Actinomycetota > Actinomycetes > Actinomycetales > Cellulomonadaceae > Paraoerskovia. The sequence goes on from NZ_RKIJ01000010.1 coordinate 274,690, forward strand.
GCGGGGACGTTCTACAAGATGGAGTCCACGCGGCTGTGGACGATGCCGGAGGTCGCCCCGGAGATCCTCGTCGCGACCGCCGGGCCCGTCACCGCGAAGCGCGCCGGCAAGCACGCGGACGGCCTGATCACCGTCGGAGCACCGCTGGAGAAGATCTCGATGCTCTTCGACCGGTTCGACGCGGGCGTGCGCGAGTCGGGCCGCGACCCCCAGACGATGCCGAAGGTGCTGCAGCTGCACATGTCGTGGGCCGCCACCGACGAGGAGGCGCTGGAGAACGCGATGACGCAGTGGCCCAACGGAGGCATGAAGTTCCCCAAGGGCGACATCCGCACCCCGCACGACCTCGAGCAGATGGCCAAGCTCGTGCGCCCCGAGGACTTCGAGGGCCGGCTCGTCATCTCCGCGGACCCGGACGAGCACCGCGCGTACATCCAGAAGTTCGTCGACCTCGGTTTCGACCGCATCTACCTGCACAACGTCGGGCGCAACCAGCGCGAGTGGATCGAGACCTTCGGCCGGGACGTCCTGCCGAAGCTGGCCCGATGACGGCCCGGTTCCAGGTCTGGGCGCCGGACGGGATCGGGGAGGTCGTCCCGGGCGACGACCTCGCGGCGCTGGTCGGCGACGCGCTGGAGGCCGACGGCGGGATCGAGGACGGCGACGTCGTCGTCGTGACCAGCAAGGTCGTCTCGAAGGCCGAGGGTCGCGTGCGCGAGGCCCACGACCGGGAGGCCGCGATCGACGCGGAGACGGTGCGGCTCGTGGCGTCGCGGACGTCGTCTCGCGGGGTGCTGCGGATCGTGGAGAACCGGCTCGGCCTGGTGATGGCCGCCGCCGGGGTCGACGCGAGCAACACCCCCGAGGGCACGGTGCTGCTGCTGCCCGAGGACCCCGACGCCTCGGCGCGGGGGATCCGCGCGGCGCTCGCCGAGCGGTTCGGGGCGCGCCTCGGCGTCGTCGTCTCCGACACCGCCGGGCGACCGTGGCGCGAGGGTCAGGTCGACCTCGCGATCGGCGCCGCGGGGATCGTGCCCGTGACCGACCTGCGCGGGACGCGCGACACCCACGGCCGGGAGATCGTCGTGACGATGACCGCCGTCGTCGACCAGGTCGCCTCCGCGACCGAGCTGGTGCGCGGCAAGGCGGAGGGTCGCCCCGTCGCCGTCGTGCGCGGGCTCGCCCACCTCGTCACGGACGACGACGGTCCGGGCGCGCGGGCGCTGGTGCGCGGCGCGGCCGACGACCTCTTCCGGCTCGGCAGCGAGGAGGCCTACGAGGAGGGCTACTCCACGGGGTTCGACGAGGGGGTCGCCGAGGCGACCGACTCCTCGCGGGAGCGGGACGTCGAGGTCGAGTCCGACGAGCTCTGAGGTCTCCGGGGGCCCGTGGACCGTCGTGGTCCCCGTCAAGCGGCTCACCGGGGCCAAGAGCCGGCTCGAGGTGGCGCACCCGCCGGCGACGAGCGGGTTCGCGGACGCCTCCGCGGTGCGGCGCGACCTCGCGCGCGCCTTCGCGCTCGACACGCTCGCGGCGGTGCGGGCGACGCCCGGTGTCGCGCGCGTGGTCCTGGTCAGCAGCGAGCCGTCGGTCGTGGGGGCGCCCGGCCTGGAGACGCCGGGAGCGTCGGGCGTCGCCGCGGTGGAGGTGGTCCCCGACCCGGGCGACGGGCTCGGCGCCGCGGTCGCCGCGGGCGTGGCCCACGCCGGGTCGGGGGCGCGCGCCGTCCTGCTCGGGGACCTGCCCTCGCTGCGGGCGGCGGATCTCGAGGCGGCGCTGCGCGCGTGCGGGGGCCGCCCGCGCGCCGTCGTGCCGGACGCGGCCGGTACCGGCACCACGCTGCTGACTGCCCGGGCGGGCCAGCGGCTCGAGCCACGGTTCGGCTCCGGGTCCGCGGCGGCCCACGCCCGCGCCGGGCACGCGGTGGTGACCGACGTCGGCGAGCGCGTGCGCCGCGACGTCGACACCGCCGCGGACCTCGAGGCCGCGGTCCGCCTCGGCGTCGGGCCCCGCACGGCGCACGTCCTGGCCGGCCTGACCGGCTGAGCTGCCGGCCGACCGGCCGGCCGACCGGACGTGCGTGTCAGGCCGGCACGCCCGCCAGCCCCAGCGCCGCGTCGACGATCGCGCCGGTCGCGGTGCGCCCGTCGGGACCGGCGTCGTCGCCCATCAGCAGCGGGACCGCGCGGGCCCGCAGGCCCAGGCGCTCGAGCGCGGGGACAGCACCGGCGTCCGCCACGTCGACGAGCCAGCCGTCGAGCAGGCCGGAGCCTGCGACGTCGAGACCCTCGCCGCCCTCGGCGGCACGCCGCGCGCCGTAGTGCGCCCCGACGGCGGCCGCGCTCGTCTCGACGCCGATCGCGGTGAGGCACGCGTCGGCCATCCCCCGCACGGGGCTGCCGCCGACGATGGGGGAGACCCCGACCACGGGCGCCGCCGTCGCGGCGAGCGCGTCGCGGATCCCGGGCACGCCGAGGATCGTGCCGATCGAGACGACCGGGTTGGACGGGGGCAGGAGGACGACGTCGGCGTCGTGCAGCGCCTCGAGCACGCCCGGGCCGGGCACTGCGTCCTCGACGCCGACCTGCAGGAACCGCCGCGCCGGCACCGCGGCGCGGTGGCGTACCCACCACTCCTCGAAGTGCACCACGCGCCCGCCGACGAGCTCGACGTGGGTCTCCACCGGCTGGTCGCTCATCGGCAGCAGCCGCGCCCCCGGCTCCCACCGTGCGCACAGCCGCTCGGTGACCGCGCCGAGGGGGATCCCGCGCCGCAGCAGCTCGGTGCGCGCGACGTGGGTGGCGATGTCGAGGTCGCCGAGCGTGAACCAGTCCCACCCGAGGCCGTAGGCGTGCAGCTCGGCGGAGACGCGGCGGGTCTCGTCCGCGCGACCCCAGCCCTGCCCCTCGTGGACCGCGCCGCCGAGCGTGTACATGACGGTGTCCAGGTCGGGGCACACGCGCAGGCCGTCCAGCCACAGGTCGTCACCGGTGTTGACGACGACGGTGAGCTCTGCGGGCTCGCCGTCGGGCGTCCCGTGCACGGCGAGGTGGTCGCGCAGGCCGCGCGTGAACCGTGCCCCGCCGACGCCGCCGGCGAGGAGCGTGATCCGCACGCCGCTACGCCTTCGCGGCCTTGGCGGCGGCCTTCGCGGCCTGCTTCGTCGCGCGGACCTCGGCCAGCGAGGTCGCGTCCGTGACGTCGGCGATGGACCGGCGCGAACCCTCCTCGCCGTAGGGCCCGACGACGTCCCGCCATCCCTCGGGGGCGACGTCGCGCTGCTTCGCCAGCAGCGCCAGGAAGATCCGCGCCTTCTGGTCGCCGAACCCGGGCAGCGCCTTCAGGCGCCGCAGGACCTCGCGGGCGGCGGGCGCGGGGCCGGACCCGTCGCCCGCCCAGAGCCGGGTCACGTCGCCGTCGTACTCGTCGACGACGACGCGGGCGACGGCCTGGATGCGCGCCGCCATCGACCCGGGGTAGCGGTGCACGGCCGGCGTCGTGGTGCACAGGGCCGCGAACGCCTCCGGCTCCTGGGCGGCGATCACGGCCGGGTCGAAGGTGCCGAGCCGGCCGGTGATCTTGCTCGGTCCCGCGAACGCGTGCTCCATCGGGTACTGCTGGTCGAGCAGCATCCCGATCAGCAGGGCGAACGGGTCGGTGTCGAGGAGCTCGTCGGCTGCCGGGTCACCGGTCATCCAGAGGGGCGTGGTCATGGGGTCATTCTGTCCCAGCGGGCGCCCGGTGGAGGCGGCCCACGAGGAACGCCTCGGCGCCCACGGCCCGCGAGACCCTGCCGACGCCGCTGTCGAGGAGCGGGCCCGCGTCGTCGGCCGCCACGACCCGCAGACCGTCCACGCGGTAGTCGACGCCCTTGCGGGTCAGCGTGTACGAGCCGGCCGCGCGGATGTTGCGGCACCAGTCGACCTCGGCGCCCCAGGGCAGCGGGTGCAGGACCACGACAGCCCCCGGCGCGCCGGGCACGCTCGTCGGTGAAGGATCGGCCGGCTCGCGCGCCGCGAACGCGATCACCGGGGTGCGGTACTCCCGCCCGCTGCGCCGGCCCACGTGGTGGACCGTCGCCCACGGCGGCACGCGCGAGGACAGCTTCAGGGCGTACGGGTTGAAGCGCTTGGTCGCCTTCGCGACCGCGGGTGGGAGTGCCATCCCTCCATCGTGCGCCTGCCGGCGCGCCCGCGCGCCTCGGCGTGACGTGCGCCGCGCCCTGCGACGCTGGAGCGATGGTGGACCCGTCGCTCGGTGTGCTGGTCGTCCTCCTCGCGATCGTCGGCAGCGGGGTGGTGGCCGGGGTCTTCTTCGCCTTCTCCGCCGTGGTCGTCCCCGGGCTGCGCGAGGGCTCGCCGGCGCTCGGCGCCGCGGCGATGCGCGCGGCGAACCGCGCCGCGGTGCGCTGGCCGCTCATGGCGCTCCTGTTCGGCACGGGCCTGCTGTGCCTGCTGGCGCCCTTCGTCGTGGGCGCCGGGAACTCCTCGGACGGCCCGGTCCTCGGCTGGGTGGTCGCGGGATCGGTCCTCTACCTGGTGGGCGCGATCGTCGTGACCGTCGCGGGGAACGTCCCGCTCAACCGCCGGCTCGCCGCCCTGGACGTGCCCGGGTCGCGCGAGTACTGGCCGCGGTACGCCGAGCGGTGGAGCGCGCGCAACGACCTGCGCGCCGCCGGGTCGGCGGCGGCGTGCCTGCTCCTGCTCGTCTCCCTGGTGGTGTGACCGGGGCTCGGCGGGGCCCTCAGCCCAGGACGAGCACCGGACGACCCGTGCGCGGGTGGCGCAGCACCTCGCAGCGCACGCCGTAGACCGCCTCGACGACGTCCGGCACCAGCACCTGCTCGACGGGGCCGGCGGCGACGACGCGCCCGCCCGAGAGCATCACCACGTGGTCGCAGGCGCCGGCGGCGAGGTTGAGGTCGTGCAGCGCGGCGAGGACCGTGACGCCGTCCGCCGCGAGCGTGCGCACCAGGTCCATCGTCGCGAGCTGCGCGGCGATGTCGAGGTGGTTGGTCGGCTCGTCGAGCAGCAGGAGGCGCGGCTCCTGGACGAGCGCGCGCGCCATGTGCACCCGCTGGCGCTCCCCGCCCGAGAGCGAGCCGAGGTCGCGCCCGGCGAACGCCGCCATGCCGACGCGCGCGAGCGCGTCCTGCGCGAGGCGCAGGTCGTCGGCGCCGTCGCCCGCGAGGAGCGAGCGGTGCGGGATCCGCCCGAGGAGCACCGCGTCCAGGGCGGTCAGCGGCAGGTCCGTGGACGAGTCCTGCTCGACGAAGGCGACGACGCGCGCGCGGGGCCGGCGCGCCATGGACACGAGGTCGGTCCCGCCGAGGCGGACCGTGCCGTCGTCGGGCCGCGTGACGCCGGCGACGAGCCGCAGCAGGCTGGACTTGCCCGAGCCGTTGGGCCCGAGCAGGCCCGTCACCGCGCCGGGGGGAGCGGTGCAGTCGACGCCGTCGACGATCAGCGTGCCGTCGACCGACCAGCGCACCCGCTCGACGGCGAGGCCGGCGCCGGGCTGGGCAGCGCCGGAGCGGTCGAGGGCGTCGGCGCCGCGGGCGGCCCCGGCGCCTCGCGCGCGGCGGTCCGTCGAGGGGGCGCTCATCCGAGCCCCCGCGGTGCGCGCCGCCCGCGCCACAGCAGCAGCGCGAAGACCGGCGCCCCGATCGCGGCGGTCACGATGCCCACGGGCAGCTCGCGCGGGGCGAAGACCGTGCGCGCGGCCGTGTCGGCCCAGACGAGGAAGCTCGCGCCCAGCAGCGCCGAGAGCGGCAGCAGGAGGCGGTGCCGGGCGCCGGTCGCCATCCGCACGGCGTGCGGCAGGACGAGGCCGACGAACCCGATCGAGCCGGAGACGGACACCAGGGCGCCGGTCAGCAGGGCCACCCCGATCAGGAGGGTCCAGCGCGTGCGCTGCACCGGGATGCCGAGGGTCGCGGCGGCGGTGTCTCCGAAGGTGAAGGCGTCGAGGATCGAGCCGGTGCTCGCCAGCAGGGTACCGAGCACGAGGACGGCGCCCCCCGCGATGGCCACGGACGTCCAGGTCGCGCCGGCGACGGAGCCCATCAGCCACGAGAGGATCGAGCGGTAGGAGTCCCCGGTCGCCGACCAGAAGATGACGAACGACGTCGCGGCGGCGGCGAGCTGGCTGATCGCGAGTCCCGCCAGCACCGTGCGCGTCGGGGTGATCGCGCCCATGGACCCGGCGAGGGCGAGCGCCCCGACGAGCGCCGCGACGGCGCCCACGAACGCCGCCACGGGCAGCAGGGCGGTGATCCCGACGACGAGCACGAGGACCGCGCCCAGCGAGGCCCCCGACGAGAGCCCGAGCAGGTAGGGGTCCGCCAGCGGGTTGCGGGTGAGCGACTGCATGACGACTCCGCACACCGCCAGCCCGGCGCCGACGGCCGCGGCGGTCAGCACCCGGGGCATGCGCAGCTGCCAGATCGTCGCGTCCTGCAGCCGTGCGAGCGGCTCGGTCCCGAGGGCGCCGCTCAGGCCCGCGTGGTCGACGACGGTGCGCCAGACGTCCGCCGCGCCGAGGTCGGTGGGCCCGATCGTCACCGCCAGCACGACGCTCGCGACGGCCGCCAGCAAGGCGCCGGCCAGCCACAGCGCCGGTGCTCTCGTCGTGGTCACGAGGTCATCCGACGTCCAGGTCGGCGAGCTGGTCGTCGAGGTCCGCGACGGCGTCGGCGTTGCGCACGCCGGCCTCCGTCGCGGCGAAGGGCACGACGAGGTAGCGCTCGTTCTCGACCGCGCTGAGCTTCGCCGTGGCCGGGTTCGCCGCGAGGGACTTCTTCTTGTCGGCCGCCGTGTTCCAGGCCGCGTCGACCAGGACGATGACGTCCGGGTCGTCCGCGACGACGGACTCCCAGCCGAGGGAGGTCCAGGTGTCGTGCACGTCGGCGGCGACGTTCGTCAGCCCGGCGGCGTCCATGATCATCTGCGGCGCGCCGATGCCCGCGCCCACGTACGGGGTGTCCGTGCCGGAGGAGTACCAGAGCGCGGTCAGGCCCCGGTCGTCGGGGGTGGTGCCCTCGAGCGTGGCCCGCTCGTCCGCGACCTCTGCGGCCGCGGCGTCGGGCACGTCGAAGATCTGCCCCACCTGCGTGATCTCCGCGAAGACGTCGTCGAACGTCAGCGGGTCGGGCTGGTAGCCGTCCTCCTTGCACGCGGACGGGGCCACGTAGGTCGCGACGCCGAGGTCGGACAGGGTCTGGCGGTCTCCCGCGCCGTCGGCCGTGAGGGTGGACTCCCAGCCCGCGTAGACGAGGTCGGGCTCGAGCCCGAGGACCGCCTCGGCGCCCGGCACCTGCTCGGCCATCGGGTGGGTGACGGCCTCGGGGGCGTCGGCGGCGAGGTCGTCGGGCAGCGGCCCGTCGAGGAACGCGCTGCCCACGATCCGGTCACCGAGCCCGAGCGCGAGCATCGTCTCGGTCGTGGAGGACTTGATCGTCACGACGCGCTGCGGCGGGCCGTCGACGACCGTGTCGAACCCGCAGTCGTCGATCGTCAGCGGGTAGGTGGGCGAGCCCGTCGCGCTCGGGGCGGAGGAGGCGTCCGCCGCGCTCGCCGGGTGGTCCGTCGTGGGGGACGAGCAGGCGGTGCCCGCGGCGAGGACCGCGGCCGCGGTGAGGGACAGGTATGCGGCGCGCGGGCGCCGGGGCGTGCGCGGTTCTCGGGGCGCACGGGGGAGTGCAGGCACGGTGCGGTCTCCAGCGAAGAGGTGTCGGCGGACAGGCGCCAGGACTGGCGCCGGGCTGGCGCGGGCACGTCATCTCGTGCCGGGGATCTGCGCCCCAGTGCCGGGGTCGCCGGTTCGGGCCAGCACAGGCCCGCGATCCGCGACCTCCACCCTAGTACGCGGCCCGCGACACGCAGCGCCGGTGGCGGTGGTGGTCGCTGTGGCTGTGGCGGCACGCCGCGCGGATGACGGTTGCCGAACGATCCGCGCGACGGGCACCACCGGGCGGTCCGCATGGGAGATAGTCGAGAGGTGACCACCCAGCACCAGGGCCGCCCCGCCGGCGCACCGTCGGCAGGGGTCGCTGAGGAGCGCCCGACGCCGGCCCGCGGCCCGGGCGCGCGCCGCACCTCGTGGTGGGCCGCGCTCGCCGGGGTGGCGGCGGCCGCGGTCGGCTTCGCGGTGGCCGAGGTCGTCGCGGCGTTCGTCTCGCCGTCGGCGAGCCCGGTCTACGCCGTCGGCGCGGGCTTCGTGGACCACGTCCCGCCCTGGCTGAAGGAGTTCGCGACCTCGACCTTCGGGACCGCGGACAAGGCGGTGCTCATCGGCGGGATGGTGGTGGTGCTGGCGCTGGGCGCGGCGCTCGCGGGCGTGCTCGAGCTGCGTCGCCCGCCCGTCGGGTCGGTGCTGCTGGCCGCCGTGGGCGCGGTGGGCGCCGCGGTCGCGCTGACCCGGCCGGGCGCCGGCCTGTCCTGGGCGCTGCCGACCGTCGTCGGCGTCGTCGTGGCGGTGATGGCCGTGCGCGCGCTCCTGAGCCTCCTGCGCGACTGGTCCGCGGCGACGCGGCGGGCCGCCGCGGTCGGGGCGGCGCCCGGCGGGCAGGTCGAGACGCCGCTGACGGCCGCCCGGCTGCGCGAGAGCCTCGACCGGCGCCGGTTCCTCGCGTGGACCGCCACGACCGCGGGCGCCGCCGTGCTCGTCGCGGCGGGCTCCCGGGTGCTCGGCGCGAGCACCCGGGCGGTCACGCAGGTCCGCGACACCCTGCGGCTGCCGCGGGCCGCGGTCCCCGCCGACCCGGTCCCGCCCGGGGCGGACCTGCACGTCGACGGGCTGGCGCCGTACGTCACGGAGAACGACGACTTCTACCGGATCGACACCGCGCTGCGGGTGCCGCAGGTCGACCCGGCGGACTGGGTGCTGCGCGTGACCGGGATGGTCGACGAGCCCTTCGAGCTGACGTTCGCCCAGCTGCTGGACCTCCCGCTCGAGGAGCACCTGCTCACGCTGACGTGCGTCTCGAACGAGGTCGGCGGCTCCCTGGTCGGCAACGCGCTGTGGCTCGGGTACCCGGTGCGCGAGCTGCTCGCCCGGGCGAGGCCGCGGGCCGGCGCGGACATGGTGCTGTCCACCAGCGTCGACGGCTTCACGGCGGGCACGCCGCTCGAGGTGCTGCAGGACGCCGACCGCGAGTGCCTGCTCGCCGTCGGGATGAACGGGCAGCCGCTGCCCGTCGAGCACGGCTTCCCCGCGCGCCTCGTCGTGCCGGGGCTCTACGGGTACGTCTCCGCCACCAAGTGGGTGACCGAGCTGAAGGTCACGACGTTCGCCGACGACGTCGCGTACTGGTCCACGCGCGGCTGGACCGAGCGGGGGCCGATCAAGCTCGCGAGCCGGATCGACACCCCCACCCCCGGCGACGGGACCGCCGCGGGGGCCGTGGCGGTCGCCGGCGTGGCGTGGCACCAGCACACGGGGGTCGCCGGCGTCGAGGTCCAGGTCGACGACGGGCCCTGGCGGGCCGCCCGCCTGGCCGACACCGTCTCCTCCGACACCTGGCGCCAGTGGGTGTACTCGTGGGACGCGACACCGGGCGACCACACGCTGCGCTGCCGGGCGACCGGCGCCGACGGCGAGGTCCAGACGGAGGCGCAGGCTCCTCCCGCGCCCGACGGCGCGACGGGCTGGCACACGGTCGAGGTCTCGGTCTCCTGACCTGCCGGGACGCGTTACACGCGTCCGGGATCCGGTCGCCCCCTTGCGGGGCGTGCGGCGCGGCTGCCAGCATCGTCCGCATGAGCCCCGTCGACGCCCCGCACCGGCCGCAGCGCGCGGTCGCGTCGCGGACGCCGCTCGGCGCGCGCGTGGACGCCGCGCGGACCGTCCTCGCGTGTTGAGGGCTCGCCGACCCGAGGCAGCCAGGATCCGGGGTCGGCGAGCGGTACGCGGTGCGCCGCGTCCCTGCGATCGCCGGGCCCTCGCGGGCGCGGTCTGCGGACCCCCGTCGCAGCTCCTCGGAGGAACCCTCATGAGCACCACGTCCCTCGCCCCCCGTGCCCTCGCCCCCCGTGCCACCGCCCCCCGCCCCACGACAGCAGACGCCCGGCCAGGCTCCCCGCGACCGGCCGCGCGGCTCGTCGACCTCGCCGCCCCCGGTCTGACGATCGAGGCGCTCGTCGCGCTCGACATCGAGGCCTTCAGCCAGCGCCTGCGCTCGCACCCGAGGGAGGCCTGACCGGGTCCCGCGGTAGCATGGGCCCACAGGCGTCGACCCGGCCATCACCGGCGAGCCTCCGGAAGAACGGCGTCCGCCCGGCGGGCGCCCGGTAGAACCGGACGGGTGGGCCCGTCACAGCCTGCGAAGAGCGGTCGACGACCGCTCCCGGCCGCCCCGGCGGCCGGGAGGACGTCGGCAAGCGGGGTGGTACCGCGGCTCGTGCCACCCGACGGGCGTCCGCACGGACGTCGTCGGGCCGGACGGGTCGTCCTCGCACGAAGGAACGACCCGTGCCACCCAGCCCAGGAGCCCGACCGCCATGGCGTACCCGCTGCACCGCCCCGCCGCACCGTCCCCCGACCCGTCCGGGACCGGTGCCCAGATCCCCGCCTCGCCGGACCTTCCCGCGCTCGAGCGCGGGGTGCTCGCCTTCTGGAAGCAGGACGACACCTTCCGTGCGTCCGTCGAGGCGCGCTCCGCCGGGACCGACGGCGACAACGAGTTCGTCTTCTACGACGGACCGCCGTTCGCGAACGGCCTGCCGCACTACGGCCACCTCCTGACCGGGTACGCGAAGGACGTCGTGCCGCGCTTCATGACGATGTGCGGACGGCGCGTCGAGCGCCGCTTCGGCTGGGACACGCACGGCCTGCCGGCGGAGCTCGAGGCGGAGCGCGTGCTCGGCATCACCGACAAGTCGCAGATCGAGGCCATGGGCATCGAGGCCTTCAACGAGGCGTGCCGCACCTCGGTCCTCACCTACACCGACGAGTGGCAGGAGTACGTCACCCGTCAGGCCCGGTGGGTCGACTTCGAGCACGACTACAAGACGCTGGACGTCACGTTCATGGAGTCCGTGCTGTGGGCGTTCAAGACGCTGCACACCCGGGGCCTGGCGTACGAGGGCTACCGCGTGCTGCCCTACTGCTGGCGCGACGAGACGCCGCTGTCCAACCACGAGCTGCGCATGGACGACGACGTCTACCAGTCGCGCCAGGACCCCGCGCTGACGGTCGGGTTCCGGCTGGCGGACGACGCGGCGGGCGCGGCGGCGCCCGCGGCGGGTGCGCTGGCGCTCGTGTGGACGACGACGCCGTGGACGCTGCCCTCGAACCTCGCCGTCGCCGTGGGGCCGGAGATCGAGTACGTCGTCGTGGAGCCGGGGGAGGGCTCGGCCCTGTCCGGCGACCGCGTGGTGCTCGGCGCGGCCCGGCTCGCGGCCTACGCCAAGGAGCTCGGCGAGGACGCGGCGGTCGTCGCGACGCTGACCGGCGCCGACCTCGTCGGCACCTCGTACACGCCGCCGTTCGACTACTTCGCCGGTCACGAGGGTGCCCACCGGGTGCTGGCCGGCGAGTTCGTCTCGACCGAGGACGGGACGGGGATCGTGCACCTCGCCCCGGCGTTCGGCGAGGACGACATGGCGGTCTGCGCGGCGGCGGGCATCGAGCCGGTGCTCCCGGTCGACGGCCGCGGCCGCTTCACGAGCCAGGTCGCCGACTACGCGGGCGAGCAGGTCTTCGACGCGAACCCGCGGGTCATCAAGGACCTCAAGGGCGGTGAGGGCCCGCTCGCGCGGGTCGAGGAGCGCCGTCGGGCCGTCGTGGTGCGCCACGAGACCTACGAGCACTCCTACCCGCACTGCTGGCGCTGCCGGAACCCCCTGATCTACAAGGCGGTCTCGAGCTGGTTCGTGCGCGTGACCGAGTTCCGCGACCGCATGGTCGAGCTCAACCGGGACATCGACTGGACCCCCGAGCACATCCGCGACGGGCAGTTCGGCAAGTGGCTCGCCGGCGCGCGCGACTGGTCGATCAGCCGCAACCGCTACTGGGGCACGCCGATCCCGGTGTGGGTCTCGGACGACCCGGAGCACCCGCGCACGGACGTGTACGGGTCGCTCGCCGAGCTGGAGGCGGACTTCGGGCGCCTGCCCGTGAACGCGGCGGGGGAGCCCGACCTGCACCGGCCCTACATCGACGACCTGACGCGACCGAACCCGGACGACCCGAGCGGCCGGGCGACCATGCGGCGCATCCCGGACGTGCTCGACGTCTGGTTCGACTCGGGCTCGATGCCCTTCGCCCAGGTGCACTACCCGTTCGAGAACGCCGACTGGTTCGACCACCACTTCCCGGGCGACTTCATCGTCGAGTACATCGGCCAGACGCGGGGCTGGTTCTACCTGCTGCACGTGCTCTCGACGGCGCTCTTCGACCGCCCGGCGTTCTCCAGCGCCGTCTCGCACGGCATCGTGCTGGGCTCCGACGGCCGCAAGATGAGCAAGTCGCTGCGCAACTACCCGGACGTGAGCGAGGTGCTCGACCGCGACGGCTCCGACGCCATGCGCTGGTTCCTCATGTCCAGCCCCATCCTGCGCGGCGGCAACCTCGTCGTCACGGAGGAGGGCATCCGCGACTCGGTGCGCCAGGTGCTGCTGCCGCTGTGGAGCACGTACTACTTCTTCACCCTGTACGCGAACAGCGCCGACGGCGGCGCGGGCTACGCGGCGCAGCGCGTCGGGGCGGAGCGCGTCGCCTCGCTGCCGGCGATGGACCGCTACCTGCTGGCCCGCACGCGCGAGCTGGTCGAGACCACGGGCGAGCAGCTCGGCGCCTACGACATCGCCGGCGCGTGCGAGAGCGTGCGCCGCTACCTCGACGCCCTGACCAACTGGTACGTGCGGACCCAGCGTGAGCGCTTCTGGTCCGAGGACCACGACGCGTTCGACACGCTCTGGACGGCGCTCGAGGTGCTCACGCGCGTGATGGCGCCGCTCGCCCCGCTGCTGACCGAGGAGGTCTGGCGCGGCCTGACCGGCGGCCGCTCGGTGCACCTGACGGACTGGCCCCGGGTCGGGGCCGACGGCCCGGAGGACGGCGTCCTGCCGGCCGACGGCGCGCTGGTCGAGGCCGTCGAGCAGGTCCGTGCGGCGGTGTCCGCGACCCTGGGCCTGCGCAAGGCGCACCGCCTGCGGGTGCGTCAGCCGCTGCGCTCGCTCACGGTCGCCTCGCCGGTGCCGGACGGCGTGCGCCCCTACGCCGCGCTGCTCGCTGCCGAGCTCAACGTCCGCTCCGTCGAGGTGCTGGCGCTGGACGGGGACGTCGCCGCCCGGTTCGGGATCAGCGAGCGGCTCGCGGTGAACGCGCGGGCGGCCGGCCCGCGGCTGGGCCGCGGGGTGCAGGCCGTGATCCAGGGCGCCAAGGCCGGGTCCTGGCGCCGGTCGGACGACGGCACGGTCGTCGTGACGACGCCCGGCGGAGACGTCGCGCTCGAGGATCAGGAGTACGAGCTGACCACGGTCGTCGCCTCCGGTGACGACGCCGACGTCGCGGCGGCCGTCCTGGCCGACGGCGGCTTCGTCGTCCTCGACCTGGCGCTGGACGACGAGCTGCGCGCCGAGGGCTACGCCCGCGACGTCGTGCGCGAGGTCCAGGACGCGCGCAAGGCGGCCGGGCTGCAGGTCGCGGACCGGATCGTCCTGTCCCTCGTCGTCGCGCCGGAGCACGCCGCGGCCGTCGAGGCGCACCGCGGGCTGATCGCCGCGGAGACGCTCGCTCGCGAGGTCACGGTGGCGCAGGGCGCAGCGGGGGCCGCGCTCGCGGTCGCCGTGGTGAAGGCAGACGACGCACAGCAGGAGGACGCATGAGCCCGTCGCAGGACAGCCAGGACCGTGATCGGCGGCGCGCGGCGCGCCAGGAGGCGGCCGACGCCGACGCGCGCGCCGACCTCGCCACCGTCTACGCCCACATCATGGACCGGGCGCCGGAGCACGACATCGACCCGACGCTCGACCGGGTGCGCCGCGTGCTGGAGCTCATGGGCGACCCGCAGAAGGCGTACCGCACGATCCACCTGACAGGGACCAACGGCAAGACCTCCACGGCGCGCATGACCGAGCGGCTCGTGCGCGAGCACGGCCTGCGCACGGGCCGGTTCACGAGCCCGCACCTGACGAGCGTCACCGAGCGGATCGCGGTCGACGGCGTGCCCATCGCCCCGGCGCGCTTCGTCGAGGTCTGGGAGGACGTGGCCCCGTACGTCAACGTCGTCGACCGCGAGTCGCAGGAGGAGGGCGGCCCGCGCCTGAGCTTCTTCGAGGTGCTCACGGTCATGGCCTTCGCGGCGTTCGCGGACGCGCCCGTGGACGTGGCGGTCGTCGAGGTCGGCATGGGCGGCGAGTGGGACTCGACCAACGTCGTCGACGGCGACGTCGCGGTGATCACCCCCGTGGCGCTCGACCACGAGCGGTGGCTGGGCCGGACCGTGACCGAGATCGCGACGACCAAGTCCGGGATCGTCAAGGACCGCGCGACCGTGGTCCTCGCGGAGCAGCCCGAGGCCGCGGAGGTCGTGGTCCTGGAAGCCGCCGCTGCGCGGGGCGCCCACGTGCTGCGCGAGGGCGTCGAGCTCGAGGTCGCGCGCCGCGCGGTCGCCGTCGGCGGCCAGCTCGTGGACCTGCGCACGCCCGCGGGCCTCTACACCGAGATCTTCCTGCCGCTGCACGGGCAGTTCCAGGCGCACAACGCGCTGCTCGCGCTCGCGGCGACCGAGGCGCTGCTGGGCGGGCGCGCGCTCGGCGCCGAGATCGTCGAGGCGGCGTTCGCGGACGCCAGCGCCCCCGGCCGGCTCGAGGTGGTGCGCTCCAGTCCGACCGTCATCGTCGACGCGGCGCACAACCCTGCGGGGGCGCAGGCGCTCGTCGACGCGCTCGACGAGGCGTTCGGGTTCACCCGCCTGATCGGCGTCGTCGCCGTCATGGGCGACAAGGACGCGGAGGGACTCCTCGCCGCCTTCGAGCCGTACCTGGCCGAGGTCGTCGTCACGCGCAACAGCTCGGACCGCTCGGCCGACCCCCAGGATCTCGCGGAGGTCGCCCAGGACGTGTTCGGCGAGGACCGCGTGCACGTCGCGGAGCGGCTCGACGAGGCGCTCGCGGTCGCCGCGGACCTCGCGGAGCGGGGCGACGAGACGGGCGTGGGGGCCGGCGCGGGGGTGCTGGTGACGGGCTCCGTGGTCACGGTCGCGGACGCCCGCGTGCTGGTGGGCCGGGGCTGAACCGGGGCTGAGCCCGGGCGTCGCGCCCGTCGCGGCGGGGGTGTTTGATGGAGCCACGGTCCGCCGGCGAACCCTCGGCGGAGCCGCCGACCCCGGGAGGACCGCGCGATGAAGAAGCTGATCAACGACCCGCAGGACGTCGTCGAGGAGACGCTGCAGGGGTTCGCCGCCGCGCACGCGGACCTCGTCGAGGTCTCGCTCGACCCGGCGTTCGTGCGCCGCGCGGGCGGCGCCGTCGCGGGCAAGGTCGGGCTGGTCAGCGGCGGCGGGTCGGGGCACGAGCCCCTGCACGCCGGGTTCGTCGGGCGCGGGATGCTCGACGCCGCCGTCCCCGGAGCGGTCTTCACGTCCCCGACGCCCGACCAGGTCGCCCCGGCCTTCGAGGCGGCCGACTCCGGTGCCGGGGTCCTCGCGATCGTCAAGAACTACACCGGCGACGTGCTGAACTTCGAGACGGCGGTCGAGCTCGCCGAGGCCGAGGACCGCCGCGTGCTCAGCGTCGTGGTGAACGACGACGTGGCGGTCGAGGACTCGCTCTACACCGCCGGCCGGCGCGGTGTCGCGGGCACGCTGGCGGTGGAGAAGATCGCGGGTGCGGCGGCCGAGCGCGGCGACGACCTCGATGCGGTGGCGGACGTCGCGCGGCGCGTGGTGGCGAACGTGCGCAGCATGGGCGTCGCCCTGAGCGCGTGCACGGTCCCGCACGTGGGCCGGCCGAGCTTCGACCTCGCCGACGACGAGATCGAGATCGGCATCGGCATCCACGGCGAGCCGGGTCGCCACAAGGTGCCGATGGCGAGCGCGGACGAGATCACCGACCAGCTCCTCGCGCCCGTCGTGGAGGACCTGTCGCTCGCCGACGGCGAGGACGTGTTGCTGTTCGTTAACGGTATTGGCGGCACGCCCTTGTCGGAGCTCTACGTCGTCTATCGTCGGGCTCGGTCGGTGCTCGAGGCACAGGGCGTGCGCGTGACGCGCTCGCTCGTCGGGAGCTACGTCACGTCCCTCGAGATGCAGGGGGCGTCGGTGACGGTGCTCCGCCTGGACCCCGAGCTCACGACCCTCTGGGACGCTCCTGTGCACACGGCTGCTCTGCGCTGGTGAGCCGTCCCGGCGACCGAGGTGGGCGATCCGAAGAGGGTGCGGGATGACGCTGGACGTGACGTGGGCGCTGCTGTGGGTACGGCTGACGGCGGAGTCCGTCCGGGCGGCGAAGGACGAGCTCACCGAGCTGGACCGGGTCATCGGCGACGGCGACCACGGGGAGAACCTGGACCGGGGGTTCACGGCCGTGAGCGCCAAGCTCGGGGCGCTCGAGGAGCAGCCGGCACGGATCGACGAGGTGCTCAAGATCGTGGCGACGACGCTCATGTCCAAGGTGGGAGGCGCGTCGGGCCCGCTGTACGGCACGGCGTTCCTGCGGGCCGCGAAGGTCACCGGCATCCCGGAGCTCGACTCGCAGGGGGTCGTCGCGCTCCTCGAGGCGGCGCTCGAGGGCATCACCGCACGCGGGCACGCCGAGGCGGGGCAGAAGACGATGGTCGACGCCTGGCAGCCCGCGGTCGACGCCGCCGAGGCGGCGGCCGGCGCGGGTGACGACCCGGAGCGCGTGCTGGCCGCGGCGGCGCGCGCGGCCGCCGACGGCGCGCGGTCCACGACGCCGATGGTGGCGACCAAGGGCCGGGCGAGCTATCTGGGCGAGCGCAGCGCCGGGCACGAGGACCCGGGCGCCGCGTCGACCCGGCTGATCCTCGACGCGGCGGTCCGCGCGGCGGAGGAGCGCGGATGAGCGCGACCGCCCCCGCGCCGCGGGCGGTCGCTCGGGTGCGCCTCGTGCTGGTCTCCCACTCCGCCTCCGTCGCCGAGGGCGTGTGCGAGCTCGCCGCGCAGATGGCGCCGGGCGTGCGCCTCGTCCCGGCGGGCGGGACCGAGGACGGCGGGATCGGCACGGGCTACGAGCGGGTCGAGGACGCGCTGCGCGCGGCGCTCGACGACGCGGACGCCACCGCGGTCGTGCTGACGGACCTGGGGTCGGCCGTGATGACCGTCGAGGCGGTCCTGGAGGCCGAGCCGGAGCTCGCGGAGCGCTCCCGGCTGGTCAGCGCGCCGTTCCTGGAGGGCGCGGTCGCCGCTGCCGTCACCGCCCACGGCGGGGGTGACCTGGACGTCGTCGCCCGGTCGGCGGAGCACGCGGGGACGATGTTCGGCGCCGCCGGTGACGGCGACACCGCGCCGGTGCCCGAGACCGCGGTCGGGTCGGGCCGCGATGCCGGCGCCGGGACGGGCGCGGTGCGGACCGTCGTCGTGCCCAACCCGACCGGGCTGCACGCGCGTCCGGCAGCGGTGCTCGCCCGGATGGTGGCGGGCCTCGGGGTCGCGGTCACGATCGACGGGGTGAACGGGGCGAGCGTCCTGGAGATCATGAAGCTCGGGGCCGGCCAGGGCAGCACGGTCGAGGTCCGGGCGAGCGGCACCGGCGCCGCGGAGGCCGTCGACGCCGTCGTCGGCGCGATCGAGGGCGGGCTCGGCGACCTCTGACGCGTGACCGACCTCACTCCCGGGCGCCTGGAGCGGAACCTGCACGCAGTGCAAGAATGCACGACGTGCAAGAAACACCGGACCAGCCGGTCGGGCTGAGGGAGCGCAAGAAGCGCCTGCGGCGCGCCGCGCTCGTCGACGCCGCCCACGCGCTCGTCCGCGAGCGCGGCCTCGACGGCGTCACGGTCGAGGCCGTCTGCGCCCGCGTCGGCGTGTCCACCCGCACCTTCTTCAACTACTTCGCGAGCAAGGACGACGCCGTCCTCGGCATCGTCCCGATCGAGCTGTCCGAGGCGACCACGGCGACGTTCACGGCCGGCGGCCCGAGCGGGCGGCTGGTCGACGACCTGCTCCCGCTGATCGCCGAGTGCCTCGAGGGGCCGCTGATGACGCCCGAGCGCGTCGCGGCGGTGCTGGAGATCGTGCACGACGAGCCCCGCCTCGTCGCCCACCAGATGGCGTGGATGGAGTCGCAGCTCGAGGGGATGCGCGCGCTGCTCGCCGCCCGGGCCCGGGCGACGCGCACCGGCGTCGAGCCCGACCTGGTCATCACCGTGGCGATGGCCGTCTTCCGTGCGGCCTACCTGCGGTGGGAGCGCGACGGCGCGGCGGGCTCGCTCCCGGACGCCGTCGGGCCCGCGCTCGAGGACCTGCGCGCGCTGCTGCGCGAGTGAGCGCACCCGCCAGAGGCCGAACCGCCCGACCCGACCCTGACCTGACCTGACCTGACCCGACCCTGACCCGAACCGAGAGGCACCCATGAGCTCGTCGAGCACCACCACCGGAGCGCCCGCACCGGACAAGCCCCTGATCGTCCTGACCCCCAGGACCGTGTGGCTCATCTTCGGAGCCCTGATGGCCGGGATGTTCATGGCGTCCCTGGACCAGTCCATCGTCGGCACGGCGCTGCCGACGATCGTCGGAGACCTCGGCGGGGTCGAGCACCAGGGCTGGGTCGTCACCGCCTACATCCTCGCCGTCGCGATCGTGATGCCGCTCTACGGCAAGTTCGGCGACGTCTGGGGCCGCCGGTGGATCTTCCTCGTCGCGATCGGCGTCTTCACGCTGGCCTCGCTCGGTGCGGGACTCTCCGGGTCGATGGGGGAGATCGTCTTCTGGCGCTTCCTGCAGGGCCTCGGTGGCGGCGGGCTGATGATCCTCTCCCAGGCGATCATCGCGGACATCGTGCCGGCGTCCCAGCGCGGCAAGTACATGGGGCCGATGGGCGCGCTCTTCGGGGTCTCCGCGGTGCTCGGCCCGCTGCTGGGCGGGGTGTTCACCGAGCACGCCGACTGGCGCTGGTGCTTCTGGATCAACGTGCCGATCGGGATCGCGGCCTTCGCGATCGCGTACTTCGCCCTCCGGCTGCCGTCCCACCGCGCCCGGGCGAGGATCGACGTCTGGGGCATCTTCTTCCTGGTCGTGGCGACCTCCGGCATCGTCCTGATGACGAGCTGGAAGAGCCTCGGCAACGGCACGTACGACTGGAGCGACCCCACGCTGCTCGGGCTCCTCGTGGCGACGGTCCTCGGCGTCGTGCTCTTCGTCGTGGTCGAGCTGCGTGTCGCGGACCCGCTGCTGCCCCTGCGCCTGTTCACGAACCGCACCTTCACGCTGGCCACGCTCATCGGCCTGACCGTGGGCATGGGCATGTTCGCCGCGCTCGCGTTCCTGCCGACCTTCCTGCAGATGGCGACCGGGGCCGGCGTCACCGAGTCCGGGTTCCTCATGCTGCCGATGATGGTCGGGCTGATGGCCACGTCGATCGCCTCCGGCATCGCGATCACCCGGACGGGCCGATACCGGCCGTTCCCGATCGCCGGGATGATCGTCGCGACGCTCGCGCTGGTGTGGATGACGACCATGACCGGGGACATCTCGATGCTGCTGTTCGGCACGATGATCTTCGCTCTCGGGGCCGGCATCGGGCTCGTGATGCAGACGATCGTGCTCGCCGTGCAGAACGCCGTCGACCCCCGGGAGATCGGCACCGCGACGAGCGCGAACAACTTCTTCCGCGAGATCGGTGCGGCGGTCGGCACCGCGTTCTTCAGCACCGTCTTCACCAGCCGGCTCACGGACAACCTCCAGGGTGTCTTCGCGGGCGCCCCGGCCGGCGCGGTGCCCGCAGGCTCCGCCTCGTCGCTGACGCCCGCCGCCGTCCAGCAGCTGCCCGAGCCGCTGCACTCGGGCGTGGTCGACGCGTTCGCCGACGCGCTCGCCCCCTCGTTCTGGTACCTGGTGCCGCTGCTCGCCGTCGGCGCCGTGCTGGCGATCTTCCTGCCCGTCGTCAAGCTCTCCGACACGGCCGGGATGGTCGCCCGCGGCGAGGCTCTCGCGCACGACCCGTCCGCCGCTGCGTCCGCTGCGTCGGCCGAGCCCGCTGCGTCGGCCGAGCCCGCAGCCTCCGGGGGCGCGGACGCCGGCGCCCGGCTGGAGCCGGTGCGCGTCGCGGGCCCCGGTGCGGGCTCGCCGGGCGCGGGGCCGGACGGTGCCGGAGGACCGGGACGCGGCGACGCGCCGGTATCCTGATCGGGTGAGCCACCCGAACGCCGCGGCGTCCTCCGTGCCCGGTCCGGGCGCGGACGGCGCCGCGCCGCGCATCCGCGCGAAGAAGTCCGCGAAGCTCCAGTTCACGTCGACGACGCTGGTGCTCGAGGCGGTCGTCGTGCTGTTCGCGACGTTCACGGTCTACGCGCTGCGCACCGTCCCGTCCGTGTGGCCCGACGCCGTGGCGCCGCCGACCGGTGCGGCGATCTGGACCGTGGGCGCCGTGCTGATGGTGGTGCTGGTCGTGCTCTCGCGTGCGGTCGGCACGGGGCCGGGCTACGTCGCCGGGAGCGTCGTGCAGCTCCCGGTCCTCGCGACCGGCCTGGTCGTGCCCCTGATGTTCGTCGTGGGCGTGGTCTTCGCCGCGATGTGGATCGTGTCGCTGCGCCTCGGCGGGCGCATCGACCGGGAGCGTGCCGCGTACGACGCCGCGCACCCCGAGACCGCGCCGAACGTCTCCTGACGCGCCGGTAGGGTTGGCTCCATGACCGAGACCCTCGCCGACACCGTGGCGCCCGCAGTGACCGAGACCGTCGAGCGCACCCTCATCCTCGTCAAGCCCGACGGCGTCCGCCGGGGGCTGTCGGGCGAGGTGCTGCGCCGCGTGGAGACCAAGGGCTACACCCTCTCCGAGGTCCGGCTGCGCGACGCCGACCCGGAGCTGCTCGCCGCGCACTACGCCGAGCACGAGGGCAAGCCGTTCTACCAGCCGCTCGTCGACTTCATGCTCTCCGGCAAGATCCTCGCCGTCGTCGCCGAGGGGCAGGGCGTGATCGCCGGCTTCCGCTCCCTCGCGGGCGCCACCGACCCGACGTCGGCCGCCCCCGGGACCATCCGCGGCGACCTCGGCCGCGACTGGGGGCTGAAGGTCCAGCAGAACCTCGTGCACGGGTCGGACTCCGCGGAGTCGGCGGAGCGCGAGATCGCGCTCTGGTTCCCCGGGCTCTGAGCCGGACGCCCCCGCGCGGGCCCGTCCTCCCGGGGCGGGCGGCCTGCCCGCACTAGAGTGCGGTGCGTGCACCTGAAGACGCTCACGCTGCGAGGCTTCAAGTCCTTCGCGTCGGCGACGACGCTGAGGTTCGAGCCGGGCGTGACGTGCGTCGTCGGACCCAACGGCTCCGGCAAGTCGAACGTCGTCGACGCGCTCTCCTGGGTGATGGGGGAGCAGGGCGCCAAGACGCTGCGCGGCGGCAAGATGGAGGATGTCATCTTCGCCGGCACGTCCGGGCGCCCGCCGCTCGGGCGTGCCGAGGTCTCGCTGACGATCGACAACACCGACGGCGCGCTGCCGATCGAGTACACCGAGGTCACGATCTCGCGCACCCTGTTCCGCAACGGGGGCTCGGAGTACGCGATCAACGGCTCCGGGTGCCGCCTCCTGGACATCCAGGACCTGCTCTCCGACTCCGGCATCGGGCGCGAGATGCACGTCATCGTCGGCCAGGGCCGGCTCGACGCGGTGCTGCGCGCGACGCCGGAGGAACGGCGCGGGTTCGTCGAGGAGGCCGCGGGGGTCCTCAAGCACCGCAAGCGCAAGGAGAAGGCCCTCCGCAAGCTCGACGCGATGCAGGGCAACCTCACGCGGCTCGGGGACCTGACGAGCGAGATCCGGCGCCAGCTCGGTCCGCTCGGGCGCCAGGCGGAGGTGGCCCGCAGGGCACAGACCGTGCAGGTCGACCTGCGCGACGCCAAGGCCCGGCTGCTCGCCGACGACCTCGTGCAGCTCACGTCCGCCCTGGAGCAGGACCTCGAGGACGAGGCCGCCGTGCGCGAGCGGGTCGCGGACGTCGAGGCACGGCTCGCCCAGGCGCGGGCGCGGCTCGCCGACCTCGAGCAGGATGCCGCCCGTTCGGCCCCCGAGGTCACGCGCGCGGGCGACGTCTGGTACCGCCTCTCGTCGGAGCGCGAGCGGCTGCGCAGCACGCAGAGCCTCGCCGAGGAGCGGGTGCGCCACCTCGGCACGCCCGGGCCGGCGCACCAGGGTCGCGACCCCGAGGAGCTGGCGCGGCAGGCGGAGGCCGTGCGGCGCTCGGAGCGCGAGCTCGCGGCCGAGCTCGGGGCGGCCCGTGAGGCGCTGGACGCCGCCGTGGCGGTGCGTGCGGCGGACGAGGACGCCGCGCGCGGCGCCGAGCAGCGGCTCGCCGCCCTGGTGCGCGGCGCCGCCGACCGGCGCGAGGGACTGGCGCGGCTGACCGGACAGGTCGCGGCGCGGCGCAGCCGCGTGGAGGCCACCCAGGCGGAGATCGGCCGGCTGCGAGAGGTCGTGACGGAGGCCGAGCGGCGTGCCGAGACCGCGCGCCGGGAGTTCGCCGCGCTCGAGACGCAGGTGGTCGGTGCCGAGGAGGGCGAGGTCGGGCTGGACGCCGCCCACGAGGAGGCGGCCGACGCGCTCGCCGAGGCCACGGAGGCGGTCGAGCGACTGCGCGCGCAGGAGTCCGCCGCCGAGCGCGAGCGCGCGACCTGGAGCGCGCGGGTCGAGGCGCTGGAGCTCAGCCTGGAGCGCAAGGACGGCGCGGGCGCGCTGCTGTCGGGAGACGTCGCGGGCACCCTCGGCTCGGTCGCCGCGCTCGTGGGCATCGAGGCCGGGTACGAGGACGCGGTGGCGGCGGCGCTGGGCAGCGCGGCGGACGCCGTCGTCGTGGAGAGCCTCGACGCGGCGGTCGACGCGCTGCGGCACCTGCGCGACGAGGACGCCGGCCGGGCCGGGCTCCTGCTCGCGCACGGGCCGGCGGCGGGCGACGGCCCGGACGCCCCCCCCGCGCGCGACGCGTCCGCGACGGGCGGGCTGCCCGCCGGGGCCCGCCGGGCCGCCGACGTCGTCCAGGCCGCCCCGGCCGCCCGGGCGGCGGTCGAGCGGCTGCTCGCGGACGTCGTCGTGGTCGAGGACCTCGCCCAGGCGCGCCGCCTGGTCGTCGAACGCCCCGGGACCACCGCCGTCACGCCGGCCGGTGACCTGCTCGGACCCGACCGGGCCTGGGGCGGGTCGGCCTCCGCCCCCGGTGTGCTGCACCTGCAGGCGGCGCTCGACGAGGCCCGCGAGGAGCACGCGGCGGCCGTCGCGCGCGGGGAACGGAGCAGGTTCGCGCTCGGCGGGGCCGGCGAGCGGCTCGCGGCGGCGCAGGAGCGGTACGACGCGACCCTGGAGCGGCTCGACGAGAACGACGCGGCGCTGGCCGCGGTGGCGGAGCGGCTCGGCACGCTGGGCTCCACCGCACGGGGTGCGGCCGCGGAGGCGGACCGTGCCCGGGCGAACCTCGAGCGCGCGGGGTCCGGGCTGGAGGACGAGCAGGAGGCGCTCGCCGCCCTCGTCGAGCGGCTGGACGTCGCGCAGGCGGAACCGGAGGAGTCGCACGACGCCGTCGGCGCGGCGAGCGCCGAGCGTGACGCGACGGCGACCGCGGCGCAGGGGTCGCGGGCGGCGGAGACCGAGGCGCGGCTCGCGGTGCGCACGTGCGAGGAGCGGGCCCGGGCGCTGGGCGGCCGCGCCGAGTCGCTGGACCGTGCCGCGGCCGCCGAGCGCGCGGCCCGGGTCGAGGCGGACCGTCGCGAGCAGCAGCGCGTCGTGCGCGCCGACCGGGCGCGAGCGGTGCTCGAGGCGGCACAGGTCGCGCTGGGGGCGATCGACGCGTCGATCACGCGCGCGGCGGACGCGAAGGCGGCGGCCGAGGAGGCGCGGGCCCGGCGCGACGTCGAGGCGGGGCGCGCGCGGGCGGACGCGGACGCGCTGACGGGCGAGCTGCGCGACCTCACGGACGTCGCGCACCGGGACGAGCTGGCGCGGGCCCAGCAGCGGATGCGCATCGAGCAGCTCGAGGCGCGGGTCGTCGAGGAGCTGGGCACGGACCCGGCGGTGCTCGTCGAGGAGTTCGGTCCCCACCGCCCCGTGCCGGTCCCCGGCGCCGACCCGGACGCGCCCGGGGACGGCCCGGCGGAGGTGGCGTACGTGCGGGCGGAGCAGGAGAAGCGGCTGCGCTCCGCCGAGCGGGCGCTCAGGACGCTGGGACGCGTGAACCCCCTCGCGCTCGAGGAGTTCGCCGCGCTCGAGGAGCGGCACACCTTCCTGACCACCCAGCTGGCCGACCTGAAGAAGTCCCGCGCGGACCTCCTGGAGATCGTCCGCGAGATCGACGAGCGCGTCGAGCAGGTCTTCGCCTCGGCCTTCGCCGACACCGCGGACCAGTTCGAGCGGGTCTTCGCCCGGATGTTCCCCGGTGGGGAGGGCCGGCTCGTGCTCACCGACCCGTCCGACATGCTCACGACGGGGATCGAGGTGGAGGCCCGGCCCGCCGGCAAGAAGGTCAAACGGCTCTCGCTGCTGTCCGGCGGGGAGCGCTCGCTCACTGCCGTCGCGATCCTCGTCTCGATCTTCAAGGCGCGGCCGAGCCCGTTCTACGTCATGGACGAGGTCGAGGCGGCGCTCGACGACGTCAACCTCGGCCGGCTGCTGGAGATCTTCACCGAGCTGCAGCAGGACTCCCAGCTCATCGTCATCACCCACCAGAAGCGGACGATGGAGGTCGCCGACGCGCTCTACGGGGTGACGATGCGCGGCGACGGCGTCACGACCGTGATCAGCCAGCGCATGCGTGCGGAGCAGCCGGCCTGAGCCCCTCGCCCGCGGCGGTCGGGGGGTCACGTGGAGACACGTGCAGACCTGCAGTTGTGGAGATGCTGTGGGAATCACACCCGTGGGTCCGTGTCGTTGCGACGGCTCGCGGGGAGGCCACGCACACTGGTCACCATGGTCGGACTCTTCTTCTGGTGGGCGGTCGCCCTCGCCGCGGCGGTGGCGGTGCTCGTCTTCGCTGCGCGGGTGACGAGCGACCACCGCGAGGTGTCCGGCGGCCTGCGGGGGTTCCTCGCGGACGTCCTCGCCGGCCTGCGGGGGTTCGGCCGGCGGCGCCGTGACGTGCCCGACGCCGCGTCCGGGACCGCGCCCGCCGAGGTGCCCGACGCCGCCGCCCGAGCGCCGCGGTCCACCGGCCCCAACGCCGGTCTGGCCGAGTTCCTCGAGGCCACCCAGGTCGCCGAGCCCGCGTACGTGGACCCCACCGAGATCACCGAGCCGCTCCTGTGGGCCCGGGACCACGCGGTCCTGGCGCGCGAGCGCGCCCGGACGTGGCACGAGCAGCGCACGGCGCGGTCCGAGCGGCCGGCGGACGGGGACGTGCCGGAGGACGAGCAGCGCGTCGGCACGCTGCGCCTGCCCGACGGGTGGACGACGGTCGAGCCGCGCGAGCCGGGGGCGCAGGCCGTCGCCGGCGGCGCGCCTCGTGCCTCCGACGGGCCCGTCACCGAGGACACCGCCGACCGCGACGGCACGGCGGACGCCGACGACGCGAAGGACCACCGGCGCGCGGCCGACCACGACGGCGCGGCCGGGTCCTCCGACGCGGACGACGAGGACGACCTGCCGCCGCTCGTCCCGCTCTGGGCGCCCGTACGTCGCACCGGGACGGACGGGCCTGAGAGAATCTCGGCGTGACTGACACCGCCTGGATCTGGATCCTTCTCGCCGTCGTCCTCGTCGCCGCGCTCGGCACGGCGCTCGTGGCGTCCACGCGCGGACGCCGCGCGCCGCGTCCGCCGCAGGCCGGGCCCCCGCGTGCGGCGGGCGGCACCGGGGTCCTGGACCGCCCGGAGGCCGGGACCGCGGAGCCTGCGGCGCCCGAGGCCGAGGTCCTCGAGCGGCCCGCGCGGCAGCTCGACGTCCCGGAGCCGGTCGAGGGCCGCCTGGTCCGCCTGCGCTCGCGCCTGGCGCGCTCCGGGTCGCCGCTGGGCGCGCGCCTGCTCGCCGTCCTCTCGCGCGACCACCTGACGGAGGACGACTGGGACGAGCTCGAGGAGACGCTCCTGCTCGCGGACATCGGCGCCGGGCCCACCTCGGAGATCGTCGACGCGCTGCGCACCCGGGTGCGCGTCGAGGGGGTGCGCGATCCCGCGGCCGTGCGAGCGATGCTGCGCGCCGAGCTCCTCGCGCTGGTGGACCCGAGCCTGGACCGCTCGCTCGCGACGACGCGCGTGCGGCGCGACGACGGCGTCGAGGTTCCCGCCGTCGTCCTCGTGGTCGGCGTCAACGGGACGGGCAAGACCACGACGGTCGGCAAGCTGGCGCGGGTCCTCGTGGCCGAGGACCGCGCGGTGGTGCTCGGCGCCGCGGACACGTTCCGCGCGGCCGCCGCGGACCAGCTCCAGACCTGGGGCGGGCGCGTGGGCGTCCCGACGGTGCGCTCCGACAAGGAGGGCGCCGACCCGGCGGCCGTCGCGTTCGACGCCGTCCGGCGCGGCCGCGAGGACTCGGTCGACGTGGTGCTCGTCGACACCGCCGGCCGGCTGCAGAACAAGGCCGGTCTCATGGACGAGCTCGGCAAGATCCGCCGCGTCATCACCAAGGAGGCGCCGCTCGCCGAGGTGCTGCTCGTGCTGGACGCGACCACCGGGCAGAACGGCATGAACCAGGCGCGCGTCTTCGGCGAGGTCGCCGGAGTCACCGGCATCGTGCTGACCAAGCTCGACGGGACCGCGCGCGGCGGCATCGTCGTCGCGGTCCAGCGCGAGCTGGGCGTGCCGGTCAAGCTGGTCGGCCTGGGCGAGGGGCCCGACGACCTCGCGCCCTTCGACGCCGGGTCGTTCGTGGACGGGCTGCTCGGCGACGTCTGAGCCGCCCGCCGGCCGCCGGTGCGGGGCCGGTCTTGCTCCGTGAGACCGGAAACGCGATGTTTACACGCGCGCAGCCTCTGTCACGACCCCGTAACCGGGGGACCTCTCGATCGAAACCGCTCTCCACGACGGTTGATCCCGACCAGCCACCCCGGGCTGGCGAGGGGAGAGACAGGACCAATGGACTCCGCACTGAATTCCGGCGACACCGCCTGGATCCTGACGGCTTCCGCCCTCGTGCTGCTGATGACGCCAGGCCTGGCGTTCTTCTACGGCGGCATGGTGCGCGGCAAGTCCGTCCTGAACATGATGATGATGAGCTTCGGGGCGATGGGCGTCGTCGGCGTCGTCTGGGTGCTCTGGGGCTACCCGATGGCCTTCGGCACCGACGTCGGTGGCCTCTTCGGCAACCCGTTCGACGGGTTCGGCCTCGGCAACCTCCTCGCCGAGGACCCGGAGGCGACGCTGCCCTCGATGGCGTTCGTCGGGTTCCAGGCCACGTTCGCGATCATCACCGTGGCGCTGATCTCGGGGGCGATCGCCGACCGCGCGCGGTTCGGCTCGTGGCTCGTCTTCGCGGGCGTGTGGGTCACGCTGGTCTACTTCCCCGTCGCGCACTGGGTCTGGGCCTCCGACGGCTGGATCTTCAAGTACGGCGCGATCGACTTCGCGGGCGGGACCGTGGTGCACATCAACGCCGGCGTGGCCGGCCTGGTCCTGGCGATCCTGCTCGGCAAGCGCAAGGGCTTCGCCAAGGAGCCGATGCGTCCGCACAACCTGCCCTTCGTGATGCTCGGTGCCGGGCTGCTGTGGTTCGGCTGGTTCGGCTTCAACGCCGGCTCCGCCCTGGCCGCGAACAACTCGGCGAGCGTGGTCTGGGTCAACACCCTCGTCGCCACCTGCGCCGCGATGCTCGCCTGGCTGCTCACGGAGAAGCTGCGCGACGGCAGCGCGACCTCCCTCGGTGCCGCCTCCGGCGTGGTCGCGGGCCTCGTGGCCATCACGCCGTCCTGCTCCGCCGTCAGCCCGATCGGCGCGATCGTCGTGGGTGTCGTGGCCGGCGTGCTGTGCGCCCTCGCGGTCGGCCTGAAGTACCGGTTCGGGTACGACGACTCGCTCGACGTCGTCGGCGTCCACCTCGTGGGCGGCCTGACCGGCACGGTCCTCATCGGCTTCCTGGCCACGGCCGACGCCCCCGCGGGCGTCGACGGCCTGCTCTACGGCGGAGGCGCCTCGCAGCTGGTCATCCAGGTCGTCTCCGCGCTGGCGGTCGTCGCGTTCTCGTTCGTCATGACCATGATCATCGGGTTCGTCATCCGCGCCACCATGGGCTTCCGCGTCAGCGAGGAGGCCGAGGTCGGCGGGATCGACCTCGCGGTGCACGGGGAGACCGCGTACGAGAACATCGCCCAGGGCAGTGTCATCAAGGAGGTCCGTTCATGAAGCTCGTCACCGGAATCATCCAGCCTCACCGTCTCGACGACGTGAAGTCCGCGCTCGAGGCCGCCGGGGTCCGGGGGATGACCGTCTCCGAGGCCAGCGGCTACGGCCGCCAGAAGGGCCACACCGAGGTCTACCGGGGTGCGGAGTACACGGTCGACCTGGTCCCGAAGGTCCGCCTCGAGGTCCTCGTCGACGACGCGGACGCCGAGACGGTCACGGACGTGATCGTCAAGGCCGCGCAGACCGGCAAGATCGGCGACGGCAAGGTCTGGACGGTCCCGGTCGACGACGTCGCCCGGGTCCGCACGGGAGAGCACGGCGCCGGTGCTCTCTGAGCAGTCCGGGGTCCGCCGTGGGTGAGCCGCAGGAGGTCCCGCACCCCGCCGGGGTGCGGGACCTCCGCGGCGAGATGGCCGCCGTCGCCCGGTCCCTGACCGGGCCCGGTCGCAGCGGCGTCGCGCGACGCTCGGCGCTGGTCGAGCTCGTGACGGGCCGCCTCGTCGAGCTGTGGGACGCGGCGACGGCGGACGTGGACCCGACCGGCCTGGCCCTGGCGGCCGTCGGCAGCCTCGGGCGCGGCGACATCGGCCCGGCGAGCGACCTGGACCTCGTCCTCGTGCACGACGGGCGCAGCCATCCGGCGGACGTCGTGCAGGAGGTCGCCGAGCGGCTCTGGTACCCGCTGTGGGACTCCGGGGTGGACCTCGACCACGCCGTGCGGTCGCTGGCGCAGTGCCGGCAGGTCGCCTCCAAGGACGTCCCCGCGGCGGTGGGCTGGCTCGACGTGCGCGCGGTGGCGGGGGACACCGTCGTCGTGCACCGGGCGGCGAGCGCCGTCCTGACGGACTGGCGCTCGGCGTCGCGCCGGCGGCTGCCCGAGCTCTTCACGTCCCTCAAGGAGCGCGCGGAACGCTCCGGCGAGCTCGCCTATCTCATCGAGCCCGACCTCAAGGAGGCCCGCGGCGGCATCCGCGACGCCGTGGTGCTCTCGGCGCTCGCGGCCACCTGGCTCACGGACCGCCCCCACGGCACCGTGGACCGGGCGCACAGCCACCTGCTCGACGTGCGCGACGCCGTGCAGGTCGTCACCGGCCGGCACACCAACCGGCTCCTGCTGGCCGACCTCGACGAGGTCGCCGCCGTCACGGGCCACGACGACCCCGACGAGCTCCTCGCCAGCCTGGCTGCCTCCGGCCGTGAGGTCTCCTACGCGCTGGACACCACCGTGCGCCGGGCGCGCCAGGCGCTCCAGCGCCCCTCGCTGCGACGGCCCGTCCTCGTGCGCGGGCGCCGCGCCGCGCCGCGGCTGCGCTCGGTGGGCGACGGGCTGGTCGAGCACGACGGCGAGCTCGTGCTCGCGATCGGCGCCCAGCCGGAGCAGGACCCCCTGCTCGCGGTGCGCGCGGCGGCCACGGCCGCGCGCACCGGCCTCACGCTGTCCCCGATCTCGGTGGCGAGCCTCGCCCGCTGCCCGGCGCCGGGGGACCCCTGGCCCAGGGCGGCCCGTGCGGCGTTCCTGCAGCTGCTCGGGAGCGGGCACGCCCAGGTGCCGGTGTGGGAGGCGCTCGACCTCGCCGGCGTGGTGACGACGTGGATGCCGGAGTGGGCGGGGGTGCGCAACCGCCCGCAGCGTGCCGCGGTCCACCGGCACACCGTCGACCGCCACCTCGTGGAGACCGTGTCGCGGGCGTCCGGGTTCCGCAGGCGCGTCGCCCGGCCGGACCTGCTCCTGCTCGCGGCGCTCCTGCACGACCTCGGCAAGCGCGCGGGGGCGCGCGACCACTCGGTCGTCGGAGCCCCGCTCGCCCGCGACGTCGTCGCGCGCCTGGGCTTCGGCGACGAGGCGGCCGACGACGTCGCTCGGCTCGTGCGCCACCACCTCACGCTCGCGCGCCTCGCCGTGCACCACGACCCGGACGACCCGGCGACGGTGGCGGAGCTGGTCGACGCCGTCGACGGGCGCGCCGAGCTGCTCGAGGTGCTGCGGTACCTCACCGAGGCGGACGCGTCGTCGCTCGGCCCGACGGCGTGGACGTCGTGGCGGGCGAGGCTGCACGACGACCTCGTCGCACGCACGGCACCGTCGCTGCGCGGGCTGGGCGCACCGGGGGGCGAGGAGGACGGGCCGGGCGAACGGTAGGCTGGTGGGGCCCCGAGATCCACGAACCGTGAGGACCCTGCGTTGTTCACCACGCTGTCGGACCGTCTGACGTCCACCTTCAAGAACCTGCGCTCGAAGGGCCGGCTCAGCGAGGCGGACATCGACGCGACGATCCGGGAGATCCGGCGCGCCCTGCTGGACGCCGACGTCGCCGTGCCCGTCGTGCGCGAGTTCTCCGCGAGCGTGCGCGAGCGTGCCCTCTCCGCGGAGGTCTCGGGCGCGCTGAACCCCGCCCAGCAGGTCGTCAAGATCGTCAACGACGAGCTGGTGACGATCCTCGGCGGCGAGGCGCGCCCGCTGCGGTTCGCCAAGACGCCCCCGACCGTGATCATGCTCGCGGGGCTCCAGGGCGCCGGCAAGACGACCCTGGCCGGCAAGCTCGCGCTCGACCTCAAGGGCCGCGGGCACACGCCGCTGCTCGTCGCGGCCGACCTGCAGCGCCCGAACGCGGTCACGCAGCTCTCCGTGGTCGCCGAGCGGGCCGGGGTCCCCGTGTACGCGCCCCACCCCGGCGTCTCCGGCGAGGACGAGGTGCCGACGGGCGACCCGGTCGCCGTCGCGCGCGACGGCGTGGCGACGGCCCGCACGCGCGAGCACGACGTCGTCATCATCGACACGGCCGGACGGCTCGGCGTCGACGCCGAGCTCATGCAGCAGGCCGCGGACATCCGCGACGCCGTGCAGCCGGACGAGGTCCTGTTCGTCATCGACGCGATGATCGGCCAGGACGCGGTCCTCACGGCGCAGGCGTTCCTCGAGGGCGTCGACTTCACCGGGGTCGTGCTGTCCAAGCTCGACGGCGACGCCCGTGGCGGTGCCGCGCTCTCGGTCGCGAAGATCACCGGCCGCCCGATCATGTTCGCCTCGACGGGCGAGAAGCTCACCGACTTCGAGGCCTTCCACCCCGACCGGATGGCCTCGCGCATCCTCGACATGGGCGACGTCCTGACGCTCATCGAGCAGGCCGAGAAGGCCTTCGACGCCGACGAGGCGGAGCGGATGGCGGCCAAGGTCGCCGCGGGGCAGGACTTCACGCTCGCCGACTTCCTGGTGCAGATGCAGCAGATGAAGAAGATGGGCTCGATGAAGAAGATGCTCGGGATGCTCCCGGGCATGGGCCAGATGCGCGAGGCGATCGACAGCTTCGACGAGCGGGAGATGGATCGCGTCGAGGCGATCATCCGGTCGATGACCCCGGCCGAGCGGGACAACCCGCGGATCATCAACGGCTCCCGGCGGGCGCGCATCGCCCGCGGCTCCGGCGTGCGCACGAGCGACGTCAACCAGCTCCTGGAGCGGTTCGCCGGGGCGCAGAAGATGATGCGCCAGATGAACAAGGGCGGCGGTGTGCCCGGGATGCCCGGCATGGGCAGCCTCCCCGGGATGGGCGGCAAGAAGGCGCGTGGACGCACCCCGGCGCCGGCGCGCAAGAAGGGCAAGTCCGGCAACCCCGCGAAGCGCGCCGCGCAGGAGCGTGCCGCCGCCACGCGCTCGACGGGCGGGGCGCCCGCCGCCGCGCCCGGCTCCTCCTTCGGCGCCCCGGCCGGGAGCGGGACCCAGGCACGCTCCGGCCCGGCGGCCTCCGCCTCCGACCTCGAGCTCCCGGAGGGCCTGGACAAGCTGCTCGGCGGGCGCTGACCGTGGCCGGGACCGAGGCGCCGAGCGTGCACGTGCGCGGACGGGTCGTCCTCGGCCGCGACCGGGAGATCGACGAGCTGTGGGTCAAGGACGGCAGGGTCACGCTGACCCGGCCGTCGGCGCAGGGCTCGTCGATGCTCGAGCTCGAGGGCTGGGTGCTGCCCGGGCTCGTGGACGTGCACTGCCACGTCGGGCTCGACGCGGACGGCCCCGTCGACGACGTCACGGCCGAGACCCAGGCCACGGCGGACCGCGACACCGGCGTCCTGCTCCTGCGCGACGCCGGGTCCCCCCGCGACACCCGGTGGCTGCAGCGGCGCGAGGACATGCCGCGCATCCTGCGCTCCGGCCGGCACCTCGCGCGCCCCCGGCGCTACCTGCGACGCTACGGGCTCGAGCTCGAGGACCCGGCGATGCTGCCGGAGGCGGTGCGCGCGGAGGCCCGCTCCGGGGACGGCTGGGTCAAGCTCGTCGGCGACTGGATCGACCGGGACCTGGGGGCGGACGGCGACCTGCGCCCCCTGTGGCCGCAGGCCGTGCTGGACGAGGCGGTAGCAGCGGCCCACGCGGAGGCGGCACGGGTGACGGTGCACGCCTTCTCCGACGAGGTGGTCCCGATGCTCCTCGCGGCGGGCGTCGACTGCATCGAGCACGGCACGGGCATCGACGCGTCCACGATCGGCGAGGTCGCCGCGCGGGGCATCCCGGTCACCCCCACGCTGCTGCAGGTGGCCCAGTTCGACGCGATCGCGGCCCGGGCCGGGCGCTACCCCGTCTATGCCGCGCGCATGCGCCGCATGCACGCGCGACGGTACGAGCACGTGCGCGACCTGTTCGACGCCGGGGTCCGGCTCCTCGTCGGCACGGACGCGGGCGGGACCATCGCGCACGGGCGGGTCGTGGACGAGTGCGCCGAGCTCGTCGCCGCGGGGATCCCGGTGCGCGACGTCGTCGCGGCGGCGAGCTGGCAGGCGCGCGAGATCCTCGGGTACGGGTCTCTCGTTGAGGGTGCGAGCGCCGACCTGGTGGTCTATCCCGCCGACCCGCGCGAGGACGTCGAGGTGCTGCGCCACCCGACCGCCGTCGTCCTGCGCGGGCGCGTCGTGGCCGGGCGGCTCGCTGGGCGGTCCGCCGGGCACGTCACGGCGCGCTGACCGGGATTGGTCGCACACCCGGACATCTGGCAGAATGGCGGGGTACTCGGCGTGCCCGGCCCCTCTCACCGTGCAGCGCCGTGTCCCGACCCGATCCGACCTCGCCCCACGGGGTCGTGCCCCGGGTCACCACCACCGGAACCAGGAGAGACCACCACTGTGGCCACCAAGATTCGTCTGAAGCGTCTCGGCAAGACCCACTCGCCGTACTACCGCGTCATCGTCGCCGACTCGCGCGCCAAGCGCGACGGCCGCGTGATCGAGGAGATCGGCAAGTACCACCCGACCGAGGAGCCCTCGTTCATCGAGATCTCCTCCGAGCGTGCGCAGTACTGGCTCGGCGTCGGCGCGCAGCCGACCGAGCAGGTCCTCGTGCTGCTCAAGATCACCGGCGACTGGCAGAAGTTCAAGGGCCTGCCGGGCGCCGAGGGCACCCTGAAGGTCAAGGGCGAGAAGGCGGACACGGCTGCCGCCGTCGAGGCCGTCTCCGCCGAGGCCGAGAAGGCCAAGGCCAAGGCCGCCGAGAAGAAGGCGGAGGCGCCCGCCGAGGACGCCGCCGCGTCCGACGAGGCCTGATGCTCGCCGACGCGCTCGAGCACCTCGTGCGCGGCATCGTCGACCACCCGGACGACGTCCGGGTGGG
The DNA here is from genome assembly GCF_003752595.1 of Cellulomonas sp. PhB143. GTDB lineage: Bacteria > Actinomycetota > Actinomycetes > Actinomycetales > Cellulomonadaceae > Paraoerskovia. Next base: position 308,715 of record NZ_RKIJ01000010.1, read on the forward strand.
CTCGAAGGTGCTGCGGCGCGGGGAGCTGCTCGAGGTCCGCGTCCACCCCGACGACCTCGGTCGCGTCATCGGTCGCGGGGGACGGACGGCGCGCGCGCTGCGCACGATCGTCTCGGCTCTCGCGACCGACGGTCCGGTGCGGGTGGACGTCGTCGACGTCGACCGGCGCTGAGACCGGCCCACCGCGGGCGAGGCCCGGTCCCTCCTGGGACCGGGCCTCACCCGTACCCGCAGCACCGCCCACGAGCACGGAACGAGAGATGACGCGATGAAGCTGACCGTCGCACGGATCGGCCGGCCGCACGGCCTCAAGGGCGAGGTGGCGCTCGACGTCCGCACGGACGACCCCGCCGCGAGGCTCGCCGTCGGCGCGAGCCTGACCACCGAGCCTGCGGGGGCCGGTCCGCTCACCGTCGTCTCGACCCGCGACCAGGACGGCCGGTGGTTCGCCCGGTTCGAGGGCGTCGAGGACCGCGGCGCCGCCGAGGCGCTGCGTGGCACCACGATCGTCGTCGAGGTGGACGAGGACGCCGAGGCGGACGAGGAGGACGCCTGGTACGAGCACGAGCTCGCCGGGCTGCGGGCCGAGCTCACGGACGGCACCGTCGTCGGCGAGGTGGTCGGCCTCGAGCACCTGCCCGCGCAGGACGTCCTGGTGCTCCGCGAGCCCGGCGGCGAGCGGACCCTGGTGCCGTTCGTGACGGCCATCGTCCCGGTCGTGGACGTCTCCGGCGGCCGGGTGGTCCTGACCCCGCCCGGCGGGCTGCTGGCGAGCGACGCGGCCGCGCTCGTCGTCTCGGAGGAGACCCACGGGCCCGCCGGGGCGGACGGGGCCGGGGCCTGACGTGCGCATCGACGTCGTCTCGATCTTCCCCGAGTACCTGGCGGCCCTCGACCTGTCCCTGGTGGGCAAGGCCCGGACGTCAGGTCTGCTGGACCTGCGGGTCCACGACCTGCGCGACTGGACGACCGACCGGCACCGGACCGTCGACGACACCCCCGCGGGCGGCGGTGCCGGGATGGTCATGCGGCCCGACGTGTGGGGCGCGGCACTCGACGACGTCCTCGCCCCGGGGCCGGCGCACCTCGTCGTCCCGACGCCGTCGGGCACGACGTTCACCCAGCGCACGGCCGAGTCCATGGCCGGGGAGGCCCACCTGGTGTTCGCGTGCGGCCGGTACGAGGGGATCGACGCGCGGGTCGCGGAGCGCCACCGCGCGTCCGGCGGCCGGGTCAGCGAGGTCTCGATCGGCGACTACGTGCTCAACGGGGGAGAGGTGGCCGCCCTCGTGATGATCGAGGCGGTGGCCCGGCTCCTGCCGGGCGTCGTCGGGAACCCCGCGTCGCTGGTCGAGGAGTCGCACGGCGCGGCCGGGCTGCTGGAGTACCCCGTCTACACCAAGCCGCCGCGGTGGGAGGGCCTCGCCGTCCCGGAGGTCCTGCTCTCGGGGCACCACGCGCGGATCGCACGATGGCGCCGCGACGAGTCGCTGCGACGGACCGCGGCGCGCCGGCCGGACCTCGTGGCGGCGCTGGACACGGCCGCGCTCGACAAGGACGACGTGCGGCTGCTGGGCGAGCTGGGCTGGGTCGTGTCCGACGGCAGGGTTGTGGCAGAATAGACCTTCGGTGTGTGCGGTTCGCGTCCTCTGCCACAGGGGAGGGTGCGACGGGGTGCCGACCTTCGACGGTCCGGTCCCCGACGCCTGCCGGTGACGGAGCGTGACCACGCGGACGCGTGCGAGCGGTCACCGGGCACGCACCCCGAACCGATCGACCAGCCGGACCCGCCTCGGGCGGGCCACGAGTACGCGACCGACCTGTGGCGGTGCGAGGAGAAGACATGCACACGCTCGACAGCGTCGACGCAGCATCGCTGCGCAGCGACATCCCGGACTTCCGCGCCGGTGACACCCTCAAGGTCAACGTGAAGGTCGTCGAGGGCAACCGCTCTCGCGTCCAGCTCTTCCAGGGCGTCGTCATCGCGCGCCAGGGCGAGGGCGTCCGCGAGACGTTCACCGTCCGCAAGGTCAGCTTCGGCGTCGGCGTCGAGCGCACCTTCCCGGTGCACTCCCCGACGATCGACACGATCGAGGTCGCGACCCGCGGTGACGTGCGCCGCGCGAAGCTGTACTACCTGCGTGCGCTGCGCGGCAAGAAGGCGAAGATCAAGGAGAAGCGCGAGGCGCGCTGACCCCTCCTGCACGGCACGGACGACGGGCACCCACCTGCTGGTGGGTGCCCGTCGTCGTCCGCGGGCGGGGCCCCGCGAGGGTTTTCCGGCGCCCAGGAAAAGGTGGCAGAGTGTCCGCGTGACCGACGACACCGCCCCCGAGCACTCCCCGGCCGTGCCCGCCCTGCAGCCCGCGGCGGACTTCTCGGCCGCCGGGGCGCGAGCCGAGACCGGCGGCGCTCCCGCCCGGCGCGGCTCGTTCCTGCGCGAGGTCGCGATCGTCCTCGTCTCGGCGCTCCTGCTCTCGTGGTTGATCAAGACCTTCCTCGTGCAGGCCTTCTACATCCCGAGCGAGTCCATGGAGGACACGCTGAAGGTGAACGACCGGGTGATGGTCTCGCGGATGGTGCCGGACGTCTTCGACGTCCACCGGGGCGACGTCGTCGTCTTCCAGGACCCGGGCGGCTGGCTGGGCCCGCAGTACACCGAGACGGACCGCGGCGCGCTGGGCAACGGCGTGCACGACGTCCTGACCTGGGTGGGCCTCGTGCCGCAGGACAGCGAGGACCACCTCGTCAAGCGCGTCATCGGTACCCCCGGCGACCACGTGACGTGCTGCGACGCGCAGGGGCGCGTGCAGGTCAACGGTCAGAGCATCGACGAGACCTACGTCAAGCCCGGCTCGGTGCCGAGCGAGATCCCGTTCGACGTGACCGTCCCGGACGACATGCTCTTCGTGATGGGCGACAACCGCCAGCACTCCGCCGACTCGCGCTACAACACCGGCAAGCCGGGGGGCGGGTTCGTGCCGATGGACGACGTGACGGGGACGGCGTTCCTGCGCGTCTGGCCGCTCGACCGCTTCGCCTTCCTGCGCAACCCGGGTGACGTCTTCGCGGACGTCCCCGCACCGTGACCGTCCCGGGGGGGACGACGGCCCAGGCGCCGTCGGCCCGCAGGGCGCGCACGATGCCCGACCTGCGCCACGAACGGTCGCTGCTGCGCGGCGGCGCCCGCCTGGTCGCGGGGATGGACGAGGTCGGGCGCGGCGCGCTCGCGGGGCCGGTCAGCGTGGGGGTCGTCGTCGTCGACGAGCGCACGCGGTCCTGCCCGCGAGGTCTGACCGACTCCAAGCTGCTCACCCCGCGGGCCCGCGAGGGGTTCGTCGCGCCGACGCGCCGCTGGTGCGTGGCCTCGGCGGTGGGCCACGCGTCGTCCTGGGAGATCGACGCCGTGGGCATCGTCGCGGCGCTGCGCCTGGCCGGGCGGCGGGCGCTCGCCGCCGTCGCGGACCGCTGCGGTCCGGTCGACGTCGTCCTGCTGGACGGGTCCCACGACTGGCTGAGCCGGCCGCAGGAAGACCTGTTCGCGGGGCTCGCCGCGCCCGTGCCCGGCGGAGGGGGCGGCGCGGCGGACGAGGCGCTGGTCGGGGACCCGGCCGTCGTGACGCTCGTCAAAGCGGACCTGCGGTGCGCGTCGGTCGCGGGAGCGAGCGTGCTGGCCAAGTGCGAGCGGGACGCGATGCTCGTCGGGCTCGCGCACGAGCACGCCGCCTACGCCTGGGAGAGCAACAAGGGCTACGCGTCTGCCGAGCATGCCGACGCGCTGCGCCGGCACGGACCCAGCCCCCTGCACCGCACGAGCTGGCGCCTGCCCGGGCTGGTCCCCGGGACCGAGCCCGGCGCGCCCGTGGCGGCGGTCGGCACGCCGATCGGGGTGCATGAGGAATGATGGGCTCGTGAGCGCCGAGGACCTGGAGAACTACGAGACCGACATGGAGCTCGCGCTCTACCGCGAGTACCGGGACGTGGTGAACCTCTTCTCCTACGTCGTCGAGACGGAACGGCGGTTCTACCTCGCGAACCACGTCGACCTGCAGGTGCGCTCCGCGGCCGGCGAGGTCTACTTCGAGCTCCGGCTCGCCGACGCGTGGGTGTGGGACGTCTACAGGTCGGCGCGCTTCGTGAAGTCTGTGCGGGTGGTGACGTTCAAGGACGTCAACGTCGAGGAGCTCGCCAAGGCGGACCTCCAGCTCTGAGCGGGGCGCCGGGCCGCCGGGCGCTTGGCCCGTGCTCGTCCACACCCGGCCTCCGCGGCCCTCCGGTCCACGACCGCCCGCACCGGCCCTTCCCGACCCTCGCGCCTGCGGCACCGTGGGTCGCGGAGGTGGCGCATGCTCGCGAAAGACGCGGTGGGTGAGTACGGAGAGCGGTTGGCGGCCCGGTTCCTGGAGGACTCGGGCTGGGTGGTGCTGGACCGCAACTGGCGGGGCACGGGCGGGGAGCTCGACGTCGTCGCGCTCGACGGAGAGACGCTCGTGGTCGTCGAGGTCAAGACACGGCGCGGGACCGCGTACGGGCATCCTGCCCAGGGCGTGACGCCGGCGAAGCTCGCCCGCGTCCGACGGCTCGCGGGGGAGTGGATGACGGCGCACCTGTCCCTGGAGGGCGCACCGTACGTGCGTGACGTGCGCATCGACGTCGTCGCGGTCGTGCTCCCGCAGGCCGGGGCCGCCGAGATCGAGCACCTGGCCGGTGTCTGGTGAGCGGGTACCGCAGCCGGCTGGGCGTGACCGCCGGGGTGTCGCTCGTGGGGCTCGCCGGCCACGTCGTCGAGGTGCAGGCCCACCTGGCCGCCTCGGTGCCCGGGTTCTCGCTCGTCGGGCTCCCGGACGCCGCCGTGAGCGAGTCGCGGGACCGCGTCCGCGCCGCGGTCTCCTCGACGGGGGTGCCGTGGCCGCAGCGCAAGATCACGGTGAACCTCTCGCCCGCGTCGCTGCCGAAGTCCGGCACGGGGTTCGACCTGGCGGTGGCCGTGGCCGTCCTCGCGGGGGTGGGGCTGGTGCCCCGGGACGTCTCGCGGACCGTGCACATCGGGGAGCTCTCCCTCGACGGCCGCCTGCAGCCCGGCCGGGGCGTCCTGCCCGCCGTCGCCGCGGCCGTCGCCGCCGGCTTCCGTGACGTCGTGGTCCCGTCCGCCGACGCGGGCGAGGCGGCGCTCGTGCCCGGGGCCCGTGTGCGCGGGGCGGCGAGCCTCGGGGACGTGCTGGTGATGCACGGCGCCGTCCTGGAGCACCACGTCCCGGCCGAGCCCGTGCCGCGGCCGGAGCCCGTGCGGGTGCGAGGCGCCGTGCCCGGGGACCTGCGGGACGTCGTCGGCCAGCCGGAGGCGAGGCACGCGCTCGAGGTCGCGGCCGCCGGGGGGCACCACCTGCTCATGGTCGGGCCGCCCGGGGCGGGCAAGACGATGCTCGCGTCCCGGCTGCCGGGCCTCCTCCCCGACCTCGACGAGGAGGACGCGGTCGCGGTCACGGCGATCCACTCGGTCGCGGGGACGTTCGACGCCGACGCCGGGCTGGTGCGGCGCCCGCCCTTCGAGGACCCGCACCACACCGCGACCCCCGCGGCCGTGGTGGGCGGCGGCTCCGGGGTCCCTCGTCCCGGAGCGGCGTCGCGGGCCCACCGCGGCGTGCTGTTCCTGGACGAGGCGCCCGAGTTCGGCTCGCGGGTCCTGCAGACGCTGCGCCAGCCGCTCGAGGCGGGCGAGCTGGTGATCCACCGGGCGGCGGGCAGCGCGCGCTTCCCGGCGCGCTTCCAGCTCGTGCTCGCCGCCAACCCGTGCCCGTGCGGCCACGGGATCGGCAAGGGGCTCGACTGCACCTGCACCGCGCTCGAGCGCCGACGCTACTTCGCGCGCCTGTCCGGACCGCTGCTCGACCGTGTCGACCTGCAGGTCGACGTGCACCCCGTCCGGCGCAGCGCGCTCGACGCGGCGCCCGAGGCGGAGTCCAGCGCGCAGGTTGCCGTGCGTGTCGCGGCGGCGCGTGCCGCGGCGGCCGAGCGGCTGTCCGGGACACCGTGGCGCACGACGGCGGAGGTGCCGGGCCGGTGGCTGCGCGAGCGGCTCGGTCCGGGACGCGGCCTGCTCGGTGATCTCGACCGCGCGATCGACCGGGGGACGCTCAGCCTGCGGGGGGCGGACCGGGTGGTGCGCGTGGCGTGGACGCTCGCCGACCTCGCCGGCCGCACGGCGCCCGGGCGGGCGGAGATCGGTCAGGGCCTCGCGCTGCGCACGAGGGGGACCGGTGGCTGAGCCCCGCTTCGACCTCGGCGACGAGCGCCTGGCGCGGGCCGCCTGGAGCCGGCTCGTCGAACCGGGTGACGCCGTCGCCACGGCGCTGGTGGACGCCATGGGCCCGGGCGGCGCGCTCGGGTGGGTGTGCGCCGCGGTCGAGGACCCGGCGGGCGCCGTGCGCGCGGCAGACGGGGGCGCGGGGACGGACGCGGCAGCGGACGCGGAGGCGGGCGCCCCGGCCGCCCCGGCCTTCACGGCGCCGCAGCGGCTGCGACGCGCCCTGGAGCGGTGGGAGCCACGGCTCGACGGGCTCGACCCGGAGCGGGACCTGGCCGTGCTGGACCGCCTGGGCGGTCGCCTCGTGACACCCGGCGCACCGGGGTGGCCCGCGCGGACGCAGGACCTCGGGCCGCAGTCCCCCCTGTGCCTGTGGGTGCGCGGCGACGCCGACCTCTCCGCGGCCTTCGCCCGCTCGGTGGCGCTCGTGGGCGCGCGCGCCTGCACCGACTACGGCCGCCGCGTGGCGACAGACCTCGGCGAGACGCTGGCGTCGCGGGGTGTCACGGTGCTCTCCGGCGGCGCGTACGGCATCGACGTCGCGGCGCACCGGGGCGCGCTCGCGGCACGGGGCCCGACGGTCGCGTTCCTCGCCGGCGGACCCGACCGCCTGTACCCGGCGGGCAACGCCGACGTCCTGCGCGCGGTGGTCGAGCGGGGCGGGTCGGTGGTCAGCGAGGTGCCTCCCGGGTCGGCGCCGAGCAGGGCCCGCTTCCTGCTGCGCAACCGGCTCATCGCCGCTGCCGCGTGCGCGACGGTGGTGGTCGAGGCCGCGTGGCGCTCGGGTTCGCTGAGCACCGCCGCCCGGGCGCGCGACCTCCTGCGGCCGGTCGGCGCGGTCCCCGGCCCGGTGACCTCGATGGCCTCGGCAGGCTGCCACCGCCTGCTGCGCGAGGGGGCCGTGTGCGTGACGGACGCCGACGAGGTGGTGGAGCTCGCCGGCGACCTCGCCGACCTGGCGCCCGAGCGCGCGGCCACGGCCCGGCCCGGCGACGAGCTGGACCCGGCGGGTCGCCGGGTGTTCGAGTCGCTCCCGCTGCGCGGCGGGGCCGAGCCCGCCTCGGTGGCGCGCGCCGCCGGCCTCTCGTTCGCCGAGACGCTCGGCGTGCTCGGCGTGCTCGAGCTCGGGGGGTACGCCGAGCGGGTCGACGGCCGCTGGCGGCGTGCCCCGGCCGGGCGGGCCGGGGTCGGCGCGCGCGGAGCGCCTGCTTGATCCGGTGCGGCGCGGCACCGACCCTGGCGTCATGGGTACCCCCACGGGCGCGACGAGCGCCGAGAGCGCCGAGAGCGCCGAGAGCGCCGAGTGCGGCGTGAGCGGCGGCGCGGCCCGGGCTCTCGCCGCGTTCGAGGAGCACCTGCTCGTGGAGCGTGGGCTGTCCGAGCACACGGTCCGGGCCTATGTCGGGGACACCGCGTCGATGCTGGCCTCCGTGGGCGCCGGGCGCGCGCTCGAGGACGTCGGGCTCGGGGACCTGCGGGCGTGGCTCGCGGGGATGTCGGCCGCGGGTCGCTCGCGGGCGAGCATCGCGCGCCGCGGCGCGTCGGTCCGGGCGTTCTTCGGGTGGGCGCGCCGGGCGGGGCTCGTCCCGAGCGACCCGTCCGTGCGCCTCGCGAGCCCGCGGGTCGCCCGCACCTTGCCCGTCGTGCTCGACGTCGCACCGGCGGCTCGGCTGATGGACGTCGCGCGGGACGCCGCACAGGAGGGCGACCCGGCGGCGCTGCGCACGTGGGCCGCGCTCGAGCTGCTCTACGGCACGGGTGCCCGGGTGGGAGAGCTGGTGTCGGTCGACGTCGACGACGTGGACCTCGCCGGGCGCAGCGTCCGGGTCCTGGGCAAGGGGCGCAAGGAGCGCGTGGTCCCTTTCGGCGTTCCCGCCGCGCGCGCCCTGCGGGCCTGGCTCGACCGGGGGCGCCCCGCGCTGTGGAGCCCCGCCGCGGGCGCGGCGCTGCTGGTCGGCGACCGCGGCGGGCGATGGGGCCAGCGCCAGGCGCGCGAGGCGGTGCACCGCGCGGCGGCCTGCGCGGGGGTCGACGACGTGGCCCCGCACGCCCTGCGCCACAGCGCCGCGACCCATCTCCTCGAGGGAGGCTCCGACCTGCGCTCCGTGCAGGAGGTCCTGGGGCACACGTCGCTGGCCACCACCGAGCGCTACACCCACGTCGGCGCAGAGCGCCTGCGGTCCTCGTTCGAGCAGGCGTTCCCGCGCGCGTGAGCCTCGTGTCGCCCGCGACCTAGGAGACGGCGGGCAGCCGACCGAGGGGGAGCAGGACGACCGGGTCGCCCTGGGCGAGCAGGACCATGGGGTCGAGGTAGCGCTCGCCCCGCCGCACTCCCCAGTGCACGCACGGCCCGTCGCAGTGCCCGGCGTCGTCGGTGAGCGTGCCGACCGCGTCGCCGCGGCGCACCCGGTCGCCCACGTCCACGAGCGCTGCCACCGGTTCGAGGCTGGTGCGCAGGCCGCCGTCGTGCGTGACGACGAGGACGCGTCGCCCGGCGACGGGCCCGGCGAACGTCACGACACCGTCGGCGGGGGAGAGCACCGTGGCGCCCGGCGCGGCGCGGAGGTCGACCCCGCGGTGCCCGGGCAGCCAGTCGTGCGCGGGGAGGTCCGCGGGCGCCGCGACGTCCGCCGGTCCCGGCAGCGGCAGCACCCAGACCGCGTCCGCCGAGGCGTCGCCTCCCGGGCGGCGCGGGTCGGCCTCCCGTGGTACGCCGACGGCGCGCGGCGCGCCGGTGGGCCCGGGTCCGAGGGTCCAGGAGCCCGCTCCCGCGGTGTCCATGGCCTGGGCGCCGGCCGCACCGGTGCCCGCCGCGCGGGTGCCCGCTGTCCCGACGGCCGCGGTCGACGGCGACCCGGCGAGCAGCAGCACCACGGCCGCCGCGAGGACGGCGCGCTGCGCTCGCGGCCGCGCGCCGGCGGTCGCACCGGACGGGGCACCGGTGCGTCCAGCGGCGGGGACAGGGGCGGGCACAATCGGCGAGGCCATGCTGCGACCCTGGCGCGAGAACCCCGGTGGCGGCGCGCGGAGGGGCGAGCCTGTGGAGGCCGGCCGCGCAGGGGCGCGGTGTGGAGGGCGCCGAGGCCGCGGCCCCTGGTCCGGTTCGCACCGGTGCGAGGATGGTCGCGTGAGGGAGAACCACGAGCGGCGCCGGCCGGACGTCACGGGAGTCGAGCTGGTCGGCGGCCCGGAGCGGCTCGAGCACCAGCTGCAGGGGTACGACGGTCGCTGGGCGGACGCCTACCTCGAGCACCGGGGGCGGATCCTGGAGGCGCTGGGAGCGTCGGACGCCCAGATCGAGCACATCGGGTCCACGTCGGTCCCCGGGCTGGCGGCGAAGCCGATCATCGACATCGTGGTGGCGGTGGACGACATCACCGCCGAGGAGGACTACCTCGACGCGCTCCTGTCCGCCGGATACGAGCTGCGGGTCCGCGAGCCGGGGCACCGCCTCGTGCGCACGCCGGTCCGCGACGTCCACGTGCACCTGTACGAGCGTGGCGACCCCGCCGTGGACGAGTACCTGCTCCTTCGCGACCACCTGCGCTCCGGCCCGACCGACCGCGCCCTCTACGAGAGCACGAAGCGTGCGCTGCTCAGCAGGCGGTGGGACGACATGAACGACTACGCCGACGCCAAGACCGAGGTCATCACGGCGGTCAAGGCACGGGCGAGGTCGGCTCGCGAGCGGTGAGGACGTGCGGGACCGGCAGGGTCCGGAGCCCCGCGCCGATCGGGTAGACTCGGTGCTGCGACCGGTGGGCCATGCCCGCGCGCACGGCGCCGCCGAGGCAGCGTCCCCGGAGGTCTCCGGGTCCCGTCGGTCGACATCGCGTGCCACCTCCACCGTCATCGGGTCCTGCCCGGTGGTCGTGGGTCGTCGTCGGTAGCGGTCCGCCCTCCGGGGCGGCGCCGGCGGGACGTGGCACCAGGGGTGCGGGCCGTCCGGCCCTCGCCGACAACCGAGAGTGCGTCCCGCCGGGAGACCGGGCAGGGCGCCTGACAAGCGTGGTACCGGGTGGGTCCTGGGCCACGCGCGAAAGGACGTGCCATGGCCGTCGTGACCATGCGCCAGCTCCTCGAGAGCGGTGTCCACTTCGGGCACCAGACCCGCCGGTGGAACCCGAAGATGAAGCGTTTCATCTTCACGGAGCGCAACGGCATCTACATCGTCGACCTGCAGCAGTCGCTGTCCTACATCGACAGCGCCTACGAGTTCGTCAAGGAGACGGTGGCCCACGGTGGCACCATCCTCTTCGTCGGCACCAAGCGCCAGGCGCAGGAGCCCGTCGCCGAGCAGGCCGCGCGCGTCGGCATGCCCTACGTGAACCACCGCTGGCTCGGTGGGATGCTCACCAACTTCACCACCGTGCACAAGCGTCTGCAGCGGATGAAGGAGCTCGAGGAGATCGACTTCGACGACGTCGCCGCGTCGGGTCTGACCAAGAAGGAGCTCCTGGTCCTGCGTCGCGAGAAGGACAAGCTCACGCGCACGCTGGGCGGCATCCGCGACATGGCGAAGGTCCCCTCCGCCGTGTGGATCGTCGACACGAACAAGGAGCACCTCGCCGTCGACGAGGCGCGCAAGCTCAACATCCCGATCGTCGCGATCCTCGACACGAACTGCGACCCGGACGTCGTCGACTACAAGATCCCCGGCAACGACGACGCGATCCGCGCCGTCACGCTGCTCACCCGCGTGATCGCGGACGCCGCGGCCGAGGGCCTCATGCAGCGCCACTCCGGCAAGAAGAGCGGCGAGCAGGACGCGTCCGACGAGACCGAGCCCCTCGCCGAGTGGGAGCGCGAGCTCCTGACCGGCGCGGAGGCCGCCGAGGCGCCCGCCGCCGAGGCGACCGAGGCTCCGGCTGCCGAGACCGAGGCGCCCGCCGCCGAGGCGACCGAGGCTGCCGCTCCCGAGGCCGAGGCGCCCGCCGCCGAGGCGACCGAGGCTCCGGCTGCCGAGACCGAGGCGCCCGCCGCCGAGACGACCGAGGCGCCCGCCGCCGAGGCGACCGACTCGAAGTGAGCCGACAGGACCCCGGGCGAGCGAGTCTCGCCCGGGGTCCTGCCGCGACCGGCCGCAGCTGCAGGCTCCGGCGGTCCGGTGCACCGCCCTCCGACGGCGGACCCGGCACCATCCACGACACGACGTAAGGAAGCAGACATGGCGAACTACACCGCTGCTGACATCAAGGCGCTCCGCGAGCGCACCGGCGCCGGCATGCTCGACGTCAAGAAGGCGCTCGACGAGGCCGACGGCAACGCCGACAAGGCGCTCGAGATCATCCGCGTCAAGGGCCTCAAGGGCGTTGCCAAGCGCGAGGGCAACACCACCTCCGAGGGCCTCGTCGCCGTGCAGGTCGACGACGTCGACGGCGGCCAGACGGCCACGGTCGTCGAGCTCAACTCCGAGACGGACTTCGTCGCGAAGAACGACACGTTCATCGGCTTCGCGAACGACGTCCTCGCGGCCGTCGCCGCGGCCGGTGCCGCGGACCTCGACGCCGCGCTCGCCGCGCCGCTGGGCGAGGGCACCGTGCAGGACGCCGTCAACGGGGCCGCCGCCACGATGGGCGAGAAGATCGTCCTGCGTCGTGTCGCGCGCCTCGAGGGCGAGAAGGTCACCGCGTACCTCCACCGCACGGCCAAGGACCTGCCGCCGTCGATCGCCGCGGTCGTCGTCACCGACGCGAAGGGCGAGGCCGTCGCGAAGGACGTCGCCCAGCACATCGCGGCGATGTCGCCGGAGTTCCTCACCCGCGAGGACGTCCCGGCCGAGACCGTCGCGAACGAGCGCCGGATCGCCGAGGAGACCTCGCGCAACGAGGGCAAGCCCGAGGCGGCGCTCCCGAAGATCGTCGAGGGCCGGCTGAACGGCTACTTCAAGTCCGCGGTGCTGCTCGACCAGCCGCTGGCGAAGGACCCGAAGACGACGGTCGCGAAGCACCTCGAGGGTGTCGGCGGCTCGATGAGCGCGTTCGTGCGCTTCCGCGTCGGCTCCTGACCCCACCCGTCGGCCCGGCCCGCGTCACGCGGGCCGGGCCGACGCGCACCCGGGCACGGTCGTGGACGGCGACCGCCCGGTCGGCCCCGGCGGCCCGTGCCCCCCTGCGGCGGTACGGTGTCGTGGCGGGTGCCCGGCCCGACCAGCACGACGACGAAGGACGGTGTTTCGAACGGTGACCGCGACGAACCAGGTCGAGGCGGGCAGAGCCCGCCGCGTGCTCCTCAAGCTCTCGGGCGAGACCTTCGGCGGGGGCGAGATCGGTCTCGCGGCCGACGTCGTCCGCCGGGTCGCGGAGGAGATCTCCGGCGCCGTGGACCGTGGCGTGCAGGTGGCGATCGTCGTCGGCGGCGGGAACTTCTTCCGGGGCGCGGAGCTCTCGCAGAGCGGGATGGACCGCGCCCGCGCCGACTACATGGGCATGCTCGGCACGGTGATGAACTGCCTGGCGCTCCAGGACTTCCTCGAGCAGTCGGGCACGAGCACGCGGGTGCAGACCGCCATCACGATGGGGCAGGTCGCCGAGCCGTACATCCCGCTGCGCGCGATCCGCCACCTCGACAAGGGTCGGGTCGTCATCTTCGGCGCGGGCGCCGGCATGCCGTACTTCTCGACCGACACGGTCTCGGTCCAGCGGGCGCTGGAGGTGCACTGCGACGAGGTGCTCATGGGCAAGAACGGTGTGGACGCGGTCTACACCGCGGACCCGCGGGTGGACCCCGACGCGGTCCGTCTCGAGCACCTGACGTACACGGAGGCGCTGGTCCAGGATCTCGGCGTGATGGACCAGACCGCGATGAGCCTGTGCCGCGACAACGACGTGCGCATGCGCGTGTTCGGCATGAACGAGCCGGGCAACGTGACCCGTGCCCTGCTGGGCGAGAGTATTGGCACACTGGTCACTGCGGACTGAGACCGCGGTGGGACGCCGTGCCCCGGGCGCGGCGACGGATCGATCAGGGGCGGACGCTGCACCGCACGACGCCCGACGCACGCACTAAGGAGCACAGGTGATCGACGAGACCCTCCTCGAGGCGGAGGAGAAGATGGACAAGGCGATCGAGGTCGCCAAGGAGGACTTCGCGACGATCCGGACGGGCCGCGCGAACCCTGCGATGTTCTCCAAGATCACCGTCGAGTACTACGGTGCGCCGACGCCGCTGCAGCAGCTCGCGTCGTTCTCGACGCCGGAGGCCCGCACGATGGTCGTCTCCCCGTTCGACAAGACGGCGATGGCGGCGATCGAGAAGGCGATCCGCGACTCCGACCTCGGGGTCAGCCCCAGCAACGACGGCAACATCATCCGCGTCGTGCTGCCCGTGCTGACCGAGGAGCGTCGTCGCGAGTACGTCAAGCTGGCACGCTCGAAGGCGGAGGAGGCGCGCGTCTCGGTGCGCAACGTCCGCCGTCGGGCCAAGGAGGCGCTCGACCGCATCGTCAAGGACGGCGAGGCCGGCGAAGACGAGGGCTCGCGCGCCGAGAAGGAGCTGGAGGGCCTGACCCGGTCCCACGTCGAGGCGATCGACCACCTGCTCTCGGGCAAGGAGAACGAGCTGCTCGAGGTCTGATGACTGCCGACCCCCTCTCCGAGCGTCCGGCGCGCGTCCCGCGCGCCGGGCGCAACCTCCCGGCCGCCATCGGCGTCGGGGTCCTGCTGCTCGTCGTCGTCGGTGCGTCGCTGGGCTACAGCGCTGTGCCGTTCGTCGTCTTCGCGGCGGTGGCGGTCGGGGCGGCCCTGTGGGAGCTGCGGACGGCGTTCGCCCGCCGCGACATCCGGATCCCGATCGTCCCGCTCCTCGTGGGGAGCACCGGGATCATCGTCTCGTCCTACGTCTCGGGTGCCGAGGCGCTCATGGTGGCCTTCCTGATCACCGTCGTCGGGTGCGTCGTGTGGCGCCTGGTCGACGGCGGCGGGCCGGCGGCCGTGCGCGACTCGGCCGCGACCACCTTCGCGGTGACCTACCTGCCGTTCATGGCGGGGTTCGTGATGCTCATGCTCGCGGACCCCCAGGGTCGGGTGCGCGTGCTCCTGTTCATCCTGCTGGCCGTGGCCAACGACGTCGGCGGGTACGTGGCGGGGGTCCTCTTCGGGCGCCACCCGCTGGCGCCGACGGTCAGCCCGAAGAAGAGCTGGGAAGGGCTCGCGGGATCGTTCGTCCTCGCGATCGTGGTCGGCGTGGTCGGCGCGACGTGGGGGCTGGACGCGAGCCCGTGGCTCGGCGTCGCCCTCGGTGTGGTCGCCCCGCTGACCGCGACCGTCGGGGACCTCGCCGAGTCCCTCATGAAGCGCGACCTCGAGCTCAAGGACATGGGCTCGCTCCTGCCCGGGCACGGGGGCGTGCTCGACCGGCTCGACTCCATGCTGCTGACCGCACCCTTCGTCTACCTCATCCTCAGCGTCGCGGTCTGAACGCCGCGACGTCCCCGCCACCACACCGACCTCAGGACCTGACATGGCAGAGCACCCGACCTCCCGCCCCGCGCGAGGCAGCACGACCGACCTCGGCCGTCCGACGGTGCGCCCGTCGGACGAGACCGCGCCCCTGCCGCTGAGCTTCACCGCTCGTCGCCGCGGCAAGCCGCCGCGCCACTTCGCCGACCTCACCTCCGACGAGGTCCGCGAGGTCGTCGAGAGCCTCGGCGAGAAGCCGTTCCGCGCCAAGCAGCTCGCCACGCACTACTACAGCCACCTCACGCGCGACCCGGACGGGATGACCGACCTCCCGGCCGCCACGCGGGACCTGCTCGCCGAGCACCTGTTCCCCGAGCTGCTCACGCCCCGGCGCCGCATGGAGGCCGACGGCGGCACGACGGTGAAGATGCTCTGGCACCTGTTCGACGGGGCGAAGGTCGAGTCGGTCCTCATGCGCTACCCGCGCAGGACGACGCTGTGCGTCTCCAGCCAGGCCGGCTGCGGCATGGCCTGCCCGTTCTGTGCGACGGGCCAGCTCGGCCTGACCCGCAACCTCTCCGTCGCGGAGATCGTCGAGCAGGTGCGCGCCGCCTCCCGCTCGCTCGCGGACGGGGAGATCCCGGGCGGACCCGCCCGGCTGAACAACCTGGTCTTCATGGGTATGGGCGAGCCGATGGCGAACTACAAGGCCGTCATCGGCACGGTCCGCCGGCTCGTGGCGCCCGCCCCCGAGGGGTTCGGGATGTCGGCGCGCAACATCACGGTCTCGACGGTCGGGCTCGTCCCGGCGATGCGCCGCCTGACGGACGAGGGGATCCCCGTGACCCTCGCGCTGTCGCTGCACGCGCCGGACGACGAGCTGCGCAGCGAGCTCGTGCCGATCAACACGCGCTGGTCGGTCGACGAGGCGCTCGACGCCGCGCGGGCCTACTTCGAGAAGACCGGTCGGCGCGTGAGCATCGAGTACGCGCTGATCAAGGACATGAACGACCATGCGTGGCGTGCCGACCTGCTGGGGGAGAAGCTCAACGCGCGGGGCAAGGGCTGGGTGCACGTCAACCCGATCCCGCTCAACCCCACGCCTGGCTCGATCTGGACGGCCAGCGACCGTGACGTGGAGGACGAGTTCGTGGCACGATTGCGCGCGCACGGGATCCCCACCACGATCCGTGACACCCGCGGCAGCGACATCGACGGTGCCTGCGGACAGCTCGCAGCCGAGGAGGACGAGTGACGACGAGCCTGTTCAGCACCGTGAAGGGGTCCGAGCGCGGGTACGAGCCCGACGAGGTCGACACCTTCTTCGCGCAGGCGCGCGCGCTGTACGAGGGGCGCGAGGGCAGGTCGCTGACGAGCACCCAGATCCAGACCTCCACGTTCGAGCTCGTGCGCGGCGGGTACGACACCCACGAGGTCGACGAGGCGCTCGACCGCCTCGAGGGCGCCTTCATCGCGCGTCAGCGCGCGGCCTACGTCGCGGCGCACGGCCAGCAGGCCTGGCTCGACGCGCTCGCCGAGCGCGCACGCACGCTCTACGACCGCCTCGGCCGCCCGGAGGGGCAGAAGTTCCGTCCGGCGGAGCGTGGCGAGCCCGCCTACGACACGGACGACGTCGACGACCTGTGCGACCGCCTCGTGGACTTCTTCGACCGGCAGGTCCCGCTCACCTCCACGGAGGTGCGCGACACCGTCTTCCGGCGCCGGCGCGGCACCGCCGGGTACGCCGAGGGGCCCGTCGACGCGTTCCTCGCACGCGCCGTCGAGGTGCTGCTCGGCGTCGAGTGATGCCCGTGCCGGACGTGCCGGACCGCCGCACGCCCGCCGGCGAAGGCGGTGTCGCGGACGCCCGGAGCGTCGCGCTCCTCGGGTCGACCGGCTCGATCGGTACGCAGGCCGTCGAGGTGCTGTGCGCGCACCCGGACCGCTTCCGGGTCGAGTCGCTGACGGCAGGGGGGTCGGACATCGACCTCCTCGCCGCGCAGGCCGCGCGCCTGGGCGTCGCCCGGGTCGCCGTCGCGGACGCGGGCGCCACCGACCGGCTGGCCGCCGCGCTGCGCGCAGTCGGGGCGGCGGGCGTGGACGTCGTCGCCGGACCGGACGCCGCGAGCCGGGTGGCGGCGTCGGGCGCGGACGTGGTGCTCAACGGGATCACCGGGTCGGTGGGTCTCGGCCCGACGCTGGCGGCGCTGGGGGCCGGGTCGACGCTCGCCCTCGCGAACAAGGAGTCGCTCGTCGCCGGGGGCGCACTGGTCCGCGCGGCGCGGCGGCGCGCGGATCAGATCGTGCCGGTCGACTCCGAGCACTCGGCGATCGCCCAGTCGCTGCGCGGGGGCGCGCGGCGCGAGGTGCGCCGGCTCGTCCTGACCGCGTCGGGCGGCCCGTTCCGCGGCTGGCCGGCCGACCGGGTCGCGGCGGCCACGCCCGCGCAGGCGCTCGCCCACCCCACGTGGTCGATGGGCCCGGTGGTGTCCGTGAACTCCGCGAGCCTGGTGAACAAGGGGCTCGAGCTGATCGAGGCGCACCTGCTGTTCGACGTGCCGACGTCCGACATCACCGTGGTCGTCCACCCGCAGTCGGTCGTGCACTCGATGGTCGAGTTCGTCGACGGGGCGACGATCGCCCAGGCGTCACCGCCCGACATGCGGCTGCCGATCGCGCTGGGCCTGAGCTGGCCGGAGCGCCTGGACCCCGTGGTCCCTGGGTGCGACTGGACGTCGGCGGCGACGTGGACGTTCGAGCCCCTGGACGAGGCGGCGTTCCCCGCCGTGCGGCTCGCCCGCGAGGCCGTGGACACCTCGGCGACCCACCCGGCGGTCTACAACGCGGCCAACGAGGTGTGCGTCGCGGCGTTCCTGGCGGGCCGCGCGCGCTTCGGCGACGTCGTGGCGACGGTCGAGCGGGTGCTGGGCGAGCACGACGGCGTCCGCGGCGCGGACCTCACGCTGGAGGCCGTGCACGACGCCGAGCGCTGGGCGCGCGATCGGGCCCGCGCCCACCTGGCGCACACCTGAGCGACGTACCCTGCCCCCGTGGACATGATCGTCGGGATCGTCGTGGTGGTCGTCGGGGTGCTGGCGTCGATCGCGCTGCACGAGGTGGGGCACATGGTGCCGGCCCGGCGGTTCGGCGTGCGCGTGAGCCAGTACATGGTCGGGTTCGGCCCGACGCTGTGGTCGCGCGTGCGCGGCGAGACGGAGTACGGCCTCAAGGCGGTCCCGCTCGGCGGGTACGTCCGCCTGGTCGGGATGTACCCGCCGGCGCCGGCGGGCGCCGTTGCCGCGGACCGGCCCACCGGCTTCTTCGGACGGCTCGTGGCGGACGCGCGCGAGCAGAGCACCGAGGAGGTCCGGCCCGGCGAGGAGGGCCGGGCGTTCTACCACCTCTCGGCGCCCAAGAAGGTCGTCGTGATGCTCGGCGGGCCAGTGATGAACCTCGTCATCGCCCTCGTCCTGCTGCTCGTCGTGGACGTGGGCATCGGCCTGCCGACGGCGACGACCACCGTCGCCTCCGTGGTCCCGTGCGTCACCTCGACGAGCGCGACGACGGCCCCCTCGACCTGCACGGCGGACGACCCGCAGTCTCCCGCGGCGGCGGCGGGCCTCGAGCCGGGCGACGAGATCGTCGCCGTCGGTGGCACGGCCGTGACCGGGTGGGACCAGATGGTCGGGCTGATCGACGGCGCGGCGGGCACCCCGACCGAGGTCGACGTCGTCCGCGGCGGCGCGCGGACCACCCTGACCGTCACCCCGGCGCCGGTCCAGCGCCAGGTGGTCTCCGCCGCGGGCACGCCCGTCGTCGACGGTGACGGCGACCCGGTCACCCGGCCCGGCGGCTACGTCGGCCTCGCGCCGACCTCCGAGCGGGTGTCCCAGCCGGTCTCGTCCGTGCCGGGTGCGGTCTGGGACCAGGTCGCGGCGACCGCCGGTGTCGTGGTGACCCTCCCCGCGAAGATCGTCGGCGTGGCGGAGGCGGCGTTCGGCGGCCAGGAGCGCGACGCGACGTCGGTCATGGGCGTGGTCGGGGTGGGGCGCATCGCGGTGGACGCCGCCGAGTCGGACTCCCCGGTCGTCGACCGGCTCGCCTTCCTGCTCTCGCTCCTGGCGTCCCTGAACGTGGCCCTGTTCGTGTTCAACCTCATCCCCTTGCTGCCGCTCGACGGCGGGCACGTGGTCAACGCCCTTTACGAGGGCGCGAAGCGGCAGGTCGCGCGCGTTCGGGGCGCTCCGCGGCCCGGTCCGGCGGACGTCGCGCGGATGATGCCGGTGGCGTACGTGATGTTCGTCGTGCTCGTCGGCGTCGGCGGGCTGCTGATCTACGCGGACATCGTGAACCCCGTCACGATCGGCTGACCGGGGTGGATACTGGTCGGGTGAGCCAGCCCATCAGTCTCGGAATGCCCGAAGCCCCCGCGCCGGTGCTCGCACCCCGCCGTCCGACGCGCAAGATCCGGGTCGGGTCCGTCGACGTCGGGGGGGACGCGCCGGTCAGCGTGCAGTCGATGACGACGACCCCCACCACGGACGTCAACGCCACGCTCCAGCAGATCGCGGAGCTCACCGCGGCCGGCTGCGACATCGTCCGGGTCGCCGTCCCGACGCAGGACGACGCGGACGCCCTGCCGGCGATCGCGCGCAAGTCGCAGATCCCCGTGGTCGCCGACATCCACTTCCAGCCGAAGTACGTCTTCGCGGCGATCGACGCGGGGTGCGCGGCGGTGCGCGTCAACCCCGGCAACATCCGGCAGTTCGACGACCAGGTCAAGGAGATCGCGCGGGCGGCGAGCGACGCGGGCGTGTCCCTGCGCATCGGCGTGAACGCCGGCTCCCTCGACCGGCGCCTGCTGGCGAAGTACGGGAAGGCGACCCCCGAGGCGCTCGTGGAGTCGGCGCGGTGGGAGGCCTCGCTCTTCGAGGAGCACGGCTTCCACGACTTCAAGATCTCCGTCAAGCACAACGACCCCGTCGTCATGGTGCACGCGTACGAGCTGCTCTCGCAGGCGGGGGACTGGCCGTTGCACCTCGGCGTGACCGAGGCGGGGCCCGCATTCCAGGGCACGATCAAGTCGGCGACCGCGTTCGGCGCCCTCCTGAGCCAGGGCATCGGCGACACGATCCGGGTCTCCCTGTCCGCGCCGCCGGTCGAGGAGGTGAAGGTCGGGACCCAGATCCTGCAGTCGCTCAACCTGCGCCCGCGCAAGCTCGAGATCGTCTCCTGCCCGTCCTGCGGACGCGCGCAGGTCGACGTGTACTCGCTCGCCGAGAAGGTCACCGCCGGACTCGAGGGCATGGAGGTGCCCCTGCGGGTCGCGGTCATGGGCTGCGTCGTGAACGGCCCGGGCGAGGCGCGCGAGGCAGACCTGGGCGTCGCGTCCGGGAACGGCAAGGGGCAGATCTTCGTCAAGGGCGAGGTCGTCAAGACCGTGCCCGAGGCGCTGATCGTCGAGACGCTGATCGACGAGGCCATGCGGATCGCGGAGCAGATGCCCCCGCAGGGCGAGGCCCAGGCGGGCGCGCCCACAGTGAGCGTCGGCTGAGTGCCGGCCCAGCCGCGGCACGGCGGGCGCACGCTCCGCGACACGGACCTGGCCGAGGCCCTGCGGCTGTGCGCGCTCGACCCGGTGGCGTCCGTGCTCGCCGCGAACCGGATCCTGCAGGCCAGCCGCACCGGCCTGCGCGCCACGGGAGGCGCCGTCTGGGGCTACCCGGCGACCGGGCCGCTGCAGGCGGTGTGCTGGGCGGGCGCGAACCTCGTCCCGGTGGTCCCCGTGTCCTCGCCGGCCGGTGGGCCGGACCCCGACCAGGTCGCCGAGGCGTTCGCCGCCCTCGCCCTGCGCCACGGGCGGCGCAGCTCCTCGATCGTGGGGGAGCGGGACGCCGCCCTCGCCCTCTGGCGGCGGCTCTCGGTGCACTGGCCTGCCGCGCGCGAGGTCCGCGACGACCAGCCGTCGCTCGCGATCGACCGCGTCCCCGACGTCCCGCCCGACCCTGAGGTGCGGCGCTCGCGGGTCGAGGAGCTCGACGTGGTGCTGCCGGCGTGCGTGCGCATGTTCGTCGAGGAGGTCGGCTACTCCCCGGTCTCGGGCAACGGGCGGGTCTACGAGGACCGGGTGCGCGCGCTCGTCCGGGACGGGCGTTCCTTCGTGCGCCGCGACGCGGGCACGGCGGGCGGCCCCGTCGTGTTCAAGGCCGAGATCGGCGCGGCGACGCCGCAGGTCGCGCAGGTGCAGGGGGTGTGGGTCGACCCGCGTCACCGGGGCCGGGGCGCGGCAGCACCGGGCATGGCCGCGGTCGTCGAGCTCACCCGCGCGTCGGTGGCGCCGACCGTCTCCCTGTACGTGAACTCCTACAACGAGCGGGCGCTGCGCACGTACCGGCGCGTGGGCTTCGAGCAGGTCGGCACGTACGCGACGGTGCTGTTCTGAGGGCCGCGCGGGACGCGGTCAGCGCAGCAGCCGGGACATCCGGCGGTCGGCGAGCACCTGGCCGCCGGTCTGGCAGGTCGCGCAGTACTGCAGGCTGCGGTCGGCGAACGAGACCTCGCGCACCACGTCGCCGCAGACCGGGCACGCCTCGCCGGTGCGCCCGTGCACGCGCATGCCGCGACGCTTCGCGTCCTTGAGCTCGGCCGCCGGCCTGCCCGACGACGTGGCGACCGCCTCGGTGAGCACGTCGACGACGGCGCGGTGCAGGTGGTCGACGGCGTCGGTGTCGCCCGACCAGGTCCGGGTCAGCCGGAACGGGCTGGTCCGGGCCACGTGCAGGATCTCGTCGGAGTAGGCGTTGCCGATCCCGGCGATCGCGCCCTGGTCGCGCAGCAGACCCTTGACCTGCTGGTTCCGGGCGGCGAGGAGCCCGGCGAGCGCGTCCGGGGTGAAGGCCGCCGAGAGCGGGTCGATGCCGAGCGAGGCGACCTGCGGCACCTGCGCCGGGCCGCGGACCACGTGCAGCGCCAGCCGCTTGCGCGTCCCCGCCTCGGTCACGTCGAACCCGGAACCGTCGTCGAGCCGGACGCGCAGACCGAGTGCGGCGCGGGTGCCGCCGCGGCTCGAGGACGGGCGCACCGGCGTCGTCGGGGCCTTCTCGGACCAGCGCACCCACCCGCCGCGGGACAGGTGGACGAGGAGGTGCAGCGGGGCGTCGTCGTCGGCCGTGCCCGCGGCGGGACCGAAGCCCACGTCGAGCCACTTGCCGTGCCGTGCGACCCCCGCGACCCGGCGCCCGACGAGGGCGCTCACGGGTGGGTCGTACGTCTTCAGCGCGGCGATCGCCGCGACGTCGGCGGCCACGACCGTCCTGCCCTGCGCGCGGTCGTCGAGGAACTGCGCGAGGGCCTCGACCTCGGGGAGCTCGGGCACGGTCCCATGCTGGCCCGCCGGTAGGCTGTCCGCATGTCCTCAGCTCGCCTCGCGGCCGCGCGGCCGCCGGCTCTCCTGCGCATGTCCACCCTCTTCCTGCGCACCCTGCGCGACGACCCGGCGGAGGCCGAGGTCGCGAGCCACCGTCTGCTGGTGCGGGCGGGATACATCCGTCGCGCCGCGCCCGGCATCTACACCTGGCTGCCGCTCGGGCTGCGGGTGCTCGCGAAGGTCGAGGCCGTCGTCCGCGAGGAGATGGAAGCGATCGGCGGCCAGGAGGTGCACTTCCCGGCGCTGCTGCCGCGCGAGCCCTACGAGGTCTCCGGCCGCTGGACGGAGTACGGCCCGAACCTGTTCCGGCTCCAGGACCGCAAGAAGGCGGACTACCTGCTCGCGCCCACGCACGAGGAGATGTTCACCCTCCTCGTCAAGGACCTGTTCTCCTCCTACAAGGACCTGCCGCTGACCCTCTTCCAGGTGCAGACGAAGTACCGGGACGAGGCGCGCCCGCGCGCGGGGCTCATCCGCGGGCGCGAGTTCGTCATGAAGGACTCGTACTCCTTCGACGTCGACGACGCGGGCCTGGAGGCCAGCTACGCCAAGCACCGTGCGGCCTACCGGCGGATCTTCGACCGGTTCGGCTTCGAGTACGTGATCGTCTCGGCGCACGCCGGCGCCATGGGTGGCTCGAGGTCCGAGGAGTTCCTCGCCAAGTCCCCGATCGGCGAGGACACCTACGTCGAGTGCCGGGCGTGCGGGTACGCGGCGAACGTGGAGGCGGCGCGCACGCCCGTCCCCGAGCCGGTGCCCTACGACGACGCCCCCGCGGCGCACGTCGAGGACACCCCGGGCACGCCGACCATCGACTCGCTCGTCGCGCACCTCGAGCGGACGCTGCCGCGCGACGACCGCCCGTGGGGCGCGGCGGACACGCTGAAGAACGTGCTCTTCCGGCTCACCCACCCGGACGGCACGACCGAGGGCGTCGCCATCGGCGTCCCCGGCGACCGCGAGGTCGACGCCAAGCGCATGGAGGCCGCGTTCTACCCGGCGGAGCTCGTGCCCTTCGGCGAGGAGGACTTCGCGGCGGCCCCGGCGCTGGTCAAGGGCTACATCGGTCCGGGGGCGCTCGGCGAGGAGCGCTCGTCGGGGATCCGCTACCTCGTCGACCCGCGCGTCGTCGAGGGCAGCCGCTGGGTCACGGGCGCCGACGAGCCCGGACGGCACGTCGTCGACCTGGTCGCGGGTCGCGACTTCACCGCGGACGGGACGATCGAGGTGGCCGAGGTCCGGGCCGGCGACCCGTGCCCGAACGGGGACGGGGTCCTCGAGACCGCGCGCGGCATCGAGATGGGCCACGTCTTCCAGCTCGGCCGCAAGTTCGCCGAGGCCCTCGACCTGAAGGTCCTGGACGTCAACGGCAAGGCCGTCACCGTCACCATGGGCTCCTACGGCGTCGGGGTCACCCGTGCCGTCGCCGCCATCGCCGAGGCGAACCACGACGAGAAGGGCCTCGCCTGGCCCGCGCACGTCGCCCCGGCGCACGTGCACCTGGTCGCCACGGGCAAGGACGCGGAGGTCTTCGATGCGGCCGAGGCGCTCGCCCTGCAGCTGCAGGCGGCAGGCGCCGAGGTGCTCTACGACGACCGGCCGAAGGTCTCGCCCGGCGTGAAGTTCAAGGACGCCGAGCTGCTGGGGGTCCCGCTCGTGGTCGTGGTGGGCCGTGGGCTGGCGGACGGGCTCGTGGAGGTGCGTTCGCGCGCCGGGGACGACGCCGTGCAGGTCCCGGTCGACGAGGTCCTCGAGCACGTCCTCGCCCGCGTGGAGGCAGCCGTCGCCGGCTGAGCCGGGCGACGCGGTCCTCAGTCCGCGGCGCGCTCCGGCATGCCGGGGAACGGGAGCTGGGCCGCGCCCCAGGTGCCGGCGTCGCGCGTGGCCTCGGCCATGAGGTCGACGAGGGCGGCACGGTGCACGGGCGCGGCCTCGCCGACGAGCGTGGCGTAGGTCGTGGCCAGCGACGACTCGAGCCCGCGGCCCGTCTTCTTCGCCGACGTGCCCTCGATCTGGTAGGCCACGCGGCGGGGGTCCTGCGCGCCCCCCGCGACGTCGACGAGCCGCGCCCAGCCCTCGGCGCGGTCCCGGTGCGCGGCGGCGAGCCGGACCGCCCGCGTGCGGGTCGAGCCCGTCGAGCGCGCGGCCTCGACCTCGTAGGTGTAGCCGGAGGCGTCCTCGGACGCGACGAGCGTGGCGAGGTCCGCGGCGGCCAGCCCGGCGGGGGTCTTCTCCGGCAGCGCCGGGTCGCCCGGCACGATCGTGGCCGGCATGCGCGCCCCGACCAGGTCGGCGAGCCGGCCGGCCGAGACGATCTGGGACGTGGAGACGGACGCGAGCAGCCGGGCGAGGGCCCCGTCCCGGGTGGAGTCCGCGCCGGCCCGTCCCCGGACGGAGGCGCCGGCCAGGGCGTCGAGCACGTCGCCGGCGTCCACGTCGGCGACGTCCGGGGTGCCCGTCGCGCTCGTCGAGGTCTCGCCCGGAGCGGCTCCTGCGGAGCCGGGCAGCCCGGAGCGGTAGACGCCCCCGAGCTGCGCCACGTGCTGGGACGCGAAGTCGGCGATCTGGCCGAGGAGCGCCGCCTCGCCGTCGGCCGCACCCGGCGCGTCCCCCGAGGCGATCTCGTCGCCGAGCGTGCGGGCGAGCTGCTCGACCTGGAGCGCGTCGGTGACCGCGGAGGACCGGATCACCTCGTGCGGCCCGGGGGAGGGCTCGGCGGGCGGCGGGGTGTCGACGCGCACGCCGCACCCCCCGAGCGCGACGACGGCCACCAGTGCGGCCACGCCGGCCACCGCGCCTCGCTCGCGCCGACGGAGCCTGGGCGTCTCGCGGTCCTCGCCGGCGGTCGTCCGTGCTGCGCGTGTGGGGTGCATCGTGGCCGATCTTGTCACGGTCGGCGCCCCCGAGTCGTTAGGCTTGACCCCGCACAACAACACACCGGTCGAGTCCGAGCCCGGTGGGCGCGCAGGACCGACAGGAGCGAAGACGATGTCCAACCAGACGCAGGACGCGGTGCGCGAGGCCGTGGAGCCGGTGGTGGCCGGTGCGGGTCTCTTCCTGGAGGACGTCAGCGTCTCTCGCGCGGGCAGCCGCAGCGTGGTCCGCGTCGTCGTCGACCTGCCGGAGGACGAGCTCGGCGGTGTCGACCTGGACCGTGTCGCGGACGTCTCCAGGGCCGTGTCGGACGTGCTCGACGCGACCGACGTGGTGCCCGGCGTGTACACGCTCGAGGTGGGCACGCCCGGCACGTCGAGGCCGCTGAGCGAGCCGCGCCACTTCCGCCGTGCCCGTGGGCGGCTCGCCCGCGTGGTGACGCGCGGCGGTGCCACGACGACGGCGCGCGTCCAGGACGTGGTCGACGGCGTCCTCGTCCTGGCCGACGACGGACCGGCCGGCGCGGGCACCGGCGCCCGGCACGAGATCCCGCTCGCCGACGTCGCGGACGCGCACGTCGAGGTCGAGCTCAAGCGCATGGCGGAGGCCGACCTCGGCCCCGAGGACGAGGAGGACTGATCGATGGACATCGACATGAGCACCCTGAGGCTGCTCGAGCGGGAGCGCGAGATCAGTCTCGACGTCCTGGTGGAGGCGATCGAGCAGGCTCTGCTCTCGGCCTACCAGCGGACCCCGGACGCGTACTCGCGCGCCCGCGTCGAGCTCGACCGGACGAGCGGTCACGTGACCGTCTGGGCGCGCGAGGTCGTCTCGACGCCGGAGCCGGACGAGGACGGCTACCGGGCCCCGGTCGAGCTGGGTCCGGAGTTCGACCACACGCCGGCGGACTTCGGACGCGTCGCGACCGCGACCGCGCGCCAGGTCATCGTCCAGCGGCTGCGCGACGCCGAGGACGACCAGGTCCTGGGCGCCTTCAGCGGCAAGGAGGGCGAGGTGCTCGCCGGGATCATCCAGCAGGGGCGCGACCCGCGGACCGTGCTGGTGGACCTCGGCGACGTCGAGGCGGTGCTCCCGGCGCACGAGCAGGTCCCGACGGAGGACTACGTGCACGGCGAGCGCCTGCGAGCGCTCGTGGTCGAGGTCGCCCGCGGATCCAAGGGTGCGCAGATCACGCTCAGCCGCACGCACCCGGGACTCGTCCGCAAGCTGTTCGAGCTCGAGGTCCCCGAGGTCGCCGACGGGTCCGTCGAGATCGTCGCGGTCGCGCGCGAGGCGGGGCACCGCACCAAGGTGTCGGTCCGCTCGACGGTCCGCGGGCTGAACGCCAAGGGTGCGTGCATCGGCCCGATGGGCGCACGGGTGCGTGCCGTCATGGCGGAGCTGCACGGCGAGAAGATCGACATCGTCGACCACAGCGACGACCCGGCCGAGCTCGTGGCCCACGCCCTGTCCCCGGCGCGAGTGACCTCGGTCACGGTCGTGGACGCCGAGGCCCGGTCGGCGCGCGTGGTCGTCCCGGACTACCAGCTGTCCCTCGCGATCGGCAAGGAGGGTCAGAACGCGCGGCTCGCGGCGAAGCTGACGGGCTGGCGCATCGACATCCGCTCGGACGAGGGCGGCGCCCAGGACGGCCCCGCCGCCGGGGACGCCTGACCGCCGGTGGCGCGACGCGCTAAGATGTACGAGAACGGGCCGCGTGCTCGGTCGTCGTCCCCTGCCTCGGACCCCCAAGGTCCGGTGCGCACGTGCGTCGGCTGCCGGGAGCGTGACCAGCGGTCCGTCCTCGCCCGTGTGGTCGTCGACCGCACGACGTCCCACGAGGAGCCCCGGCTCGTCGTGGACACCACGAGCTCGTCCCCCGGTCGGGGCGCCTGGGTCCATCACGACCCGCGCTGCGTCGACCTGGCGCTGCGGCGCCGGGCGTTCCAGCGCGCGCTGCGTGCGCCGGGAGCGGCCGGCTCCGAGGCCGTCGAGGAGATCCTCGCCGGGACGGACCGACATGCACGACACGTCGAGAAGGAAGCGGGTCAGAAGCCGATGGGCACCCGATGAGTACTCAGCGATGAGCACCCGGTACTAACGACGGTCCTCCCTGTCCGGGGCGGGCCGAGACAGGAGAGTTGTGGCAAAGGTCCGCGTCTACGAGCTCGCGAAGGAGCTCGGGGTGGAGAGCAAGACCCTGCTCGCCGAGCTGAAGGCAGCAGGAGAGTACGTCCGTTCAGCATCATCGACACTGGAACCGCCGGTGGTCCGCAAGATCCGTGACCAGTACCCGGCGAACGGCGCGAGCACGGCGGAGCCGAAGCCCGCCGCGCGCATGGCGGCCCCGAAGCCCGCGGCGAAGCCGTCCGCGGCACCCGCGACGTCCTCGGACGCCGCGACCCAGACCGCGCCGACGCCGGCCCCCGCGGCCGCGCCGGCCCCCGTCGCCGAGCCCGCCCCCGCGGCGCAGACGACGGAGCCCGCCGCTGCGGCCGCTCCCGCGCCTGCGGCCCCGACGCCGCGCGCCCCGCGCCCTGCGGCGCAGCCGACGGCGCGTCCGGCGCGTTCCGGCGGCGCCGCCCGTCCGGGGAACAACCCGTTCGCCCCGAGCCAGGGGATGCCCCGTCCGGGGCAGCGTCCCGAGCGCTCGGACCGTGGCGAGGCAGGCGCGGAGCGCTCCGGCGGCCCGCGTCCCGCACAGCCGCGTCCGGGGAACAACCCGTTCGCCCCGAGCCAGGGGATGCCCCGTCCGGGGCAGCGCCCCGAGCGCTCGGACCGTGGCGAGGCAGGCGCGGAGCGCTCCGGCGGCCCGCGTCCGGGCGGCCCCCGTCCGGCCCCGCGCCCCGGCGGCGGCGCCCGGCCGAACCCGAACATGATGCCCGGCAAGTCGAGCATCGGCCGTCCCGGTGACCGTCCGGCCCCCGGGGGTCGTGGCAGCGGCGGTCGCGGCGGCGCGGGCGGCGGCAACGCCGGCGGCGCAGGCTTCGGCGGACGCCCGGGCGGCGGGTTCGCCGGCCGCCCCGGCGGTCGTGGCGGCGCCGGTCGTGGCTCCACTCAGGGTGCCTTCGGGCGTGCTGGAGGGCGCCCCGTGCGTGGACGCAAGTCCAAGCGCGCGAAGCGCCAGGAGTTCGAGCAGATGCAGGCCCCCTCGCTGGGCGGCGTGCAGGTCCCGCGCGGCGACGGCTCGACCGTCATCCGGCTGCGCCGGGGCTCCTCGCTGAGCGACTTCGCCGACAAGATCGACGCGAACCCGGCGAGCCTGGTCACGGTGCTGTTCCACCTCGGTGAGATGGCGACCGCGACGCAGTCGCTCGACGAGGACACGTTCAGCTCGCTCGGCGACGAGCTCGGCTACCAGATCGAGATGGTCTCGGCGGAGGACGAGGACCGTGAGCTCCTCGGTGGGTTCGACATCGACCTCGATGCCGAGCTCGAGGGGGAGGGCGACGACGAGCTCGCCGCCCGGCCCCCGGTCGTCACCGTCATGGGCCACGTGGACCACGGAAAGACCCGGCTGCTCGACGCGATCCGCTCGACCGACGTCATCTCCGGCGAGGCCGGCGGGATCACGCAGCACATCGGCGCCTACCAGGTGCGCCACGAGCACGAGGGCACGGACCGCGCGATCACCTTCATCGACACCCCGGGCCACGAGGCGTTCACCGCCATGCGTGCCCGCGGTGCCAAGGTGACCGACATCGCGATCCTCGTCGTGGCCGCGGACGACGGCGTGATGCCGCAGACCATCGAGGCGCTCAACCACGCCCAGTCGGCGAACGTGCCGATCGTCGTGGCGGTCAACAAGGTGGACAAGGAGGGCGCGAACCCGGCCAAGATCCGGCAGCAGCTCACCGAGTACAACCTGGTGGCCGAGGAGTACGGCGGCGACACGATGTTCGTCGACGTCTCGGCGAAGCAGGGCCAGGGCATCGACGACCTCCTCGAGGCCGTGCTGCTGACGGCGGACGCCGCCCTCGACCTGCGGGCGAACCCCGACAAGGACGCGCGCGGCGTGGCCATCGAGGCGAACCTCGACAAGGGTCGCGGCGCCGTCGCGACCGTCCTGGTCCAGTCCGGCACGCTGCACGTCGGCGACTCGATCGTCGCCGGCACGGCCTACGGCCGCGTCCGTGCGATGTTCGACGAGCACGGCGACACGGTGGAGGCCGCGGAGCCGGCGCGTCCGGTCCTGGTGCTCGGGCTCACGTCCGTGCCGCGGGCCGGCGACACGTTCATCGTGGCGCCGGACGACCGCACCGCGCGGCAGATCGCCGAGAAGCGCGAGGCGGCGGAGCGTGCCGCGACGCTGGCCAAGCGTCGCAAGCGCATCAGCCTCGAGGACTTCCAGCAGCAGCTCGAGCAGGGCAAGGTCGAGACCCTCAACCTGGTCCTCAAGGGCGACGTCTCCGGTGCCGTCGAGGCGCTGGAGGACGCGCTGCTCAAGATCGACGTGGGCGACGAGGTCGAGCTGCGCATCATCCACCGCGGTGTCGGTGCGATCACGCAGAACGACGTCAACCTCGCGACGGTCGACAACGCGATCATCCTGGGCTTCAACGTCAAGCCCGCGGAGCGCGTGGAGGCCCTGGCCGACCGCGAGGGTGTCGACATCCGCTACTACTCGGTCATCTACCAGGCGATCGACGACGTGGAGGCCTCCCTCAAGGGGATGCTCAAGCCGGAGTACGAGGAGGCGGAGCTCGGCACCGCCGAGATCCGCGAGATCTTCCGCTCCTCGAAGTTCGGCAACATCGCGGGCTCGATCGTCCGTTCGGGCGAGATCCGGCGCAACACCAAGGCGCGCGTGCTGCGCGGCGGTGCGGTCGTCGGGGACAACCTGACCGTCGAGTCGCTCAAGCGGTTCAAGGACGATGCGACCGAGGTCCGCGAGGGCTTCGAGTGCGGTATCGGGCTCGGCTCGTTCAACGACCTCGAGGTCGGCGACACGATCCAGACGTTCGAGATGCGGGAGAAGCCGCGCAAGTGATCCGTCGGTAGACCCGCCGCCCCCTCATGGGGCGGCGGGTCTTCCTTCCGCGCCGCGCGTTCCTCGCGGCGCTCCCGCCAGACCCGTCACGACTCCGCCGCCCCGAGGTTCGGGGCGGCTTTCATCGCTCCCCGCCGTACGACGGACGGGGAGGCAGAGAGGACCAGACATGGTCGACCACCCCAGGGCGCGCAAGCTCGCCGACCGCATCAAGGTGATCGTCGCGCAGATGCTCGACACCCGGATCAAGGACCCGCGGCTCGGCTTCGTGACGGTGACCGACGTCCGCGTCACCGGCGACCTGCAGAACGCCTCGATCTTCTACACGGTCTACGGTGACGACGAGGCCCGCGCCGGCACGGCCGCCGCGCTCGAGAGCGCCAAGGGCCTGATCCGCTCCGAGGTCGGCAAGCAGACCGGCGTGCGGCTGACGCCGGCTCTCGAGTTCCACCTGGACGCGGTGCCGGAGACCGCCGCGACCCTCGACGCCGCGCTGCTCGAGGCGCACCGCCGGGACGCCGAGCTCGCGGCGCTGCGCGCGCAGGCGACCTACGCCGGCGACGAGGACCCCTACCGCCGTCCGGCGGAGAGCGACGACGAGGACGAGGACGCCTGAGCGTGCCCGCCCCGGCAGCCGTTCCGGCGGGCCGTCGGCCGACCGCGCCTGACGGGCTGCTCGTCGTCGACAAGCCCGCCGGCTGGACGAGCCACGACGTCGTCGGGCGGTGCCGCCGGCTGGCCGGCACGCGCAAGGTCGGGCACGCGGGCACGCTCGACCCGATGGCGA
The DNA here is from genome assembly GCF_003752595.1 of Cellulomonas sp. PhB143. GTDB lineage: Bacteria > Actinomycetota > Actinomycetes > Actinomycetales > Cellulomonadaceae > Paraoerskovia. The sequence continues at coordinate 339,495 of NZ_RKIJ01000010.1, forward strand.
CGGGTGTGCTGGTCGTCGGCGTCGGGCGCGCCACCCGGCTGCTGACGTACGTCGTCGGCGCCGACAAGGACTACGACGCGACCGTCCGGCTGGGCGTGACGACGTCGACGGAGGACGCCCAGGGCGAGGTGCTGGCGGTCGTCGATGCGGCGGGCGTCGCGCGCGAGGCGCTCGACGCCGCGGTCGCCCGGCTCACCGGGGACCTGCAGCAGGTGCCCAGCGCCGTCAGCGCGATCAAGGTGGACGGGCGCCGGGCCTATGCGCGCGTGCGGGACGGGGAGGACGTCGAGCTGGCGGCCCGACCCGTGAGCGTCTCGCGGTTCGACGTGCTGGCCGTCCGCGAGCACCGCGACGGCGACGACGTCACGGCCCTGGACGTCGACGTGGCCGTGACCGTCTCCTCCGGCACGTACGTGCGGGCGCTGGCCCGCGACCTCGGGGTCGCCCTGGGCGTCGGCGGCCACCTGACGGCGCTGCGCCGCACCCGCGTCGGGGGCTACCGGCTCGACGCGGCGCGGACGCTCGAGGGGCTCGAGGAGCAGGCCGACGCGGACGGCGTGCTGGCCACGCTCCCGCCGGCCGAGGCCGCCCGGGCCACGTTCGCGGTGCGCGACCTCACGGAGGCCGAGGCCCGGGCGCTCTCGTACGGCCAGTGGGTCGCGCCCACCGGCGCGTCGGGGGCCGTCGCCGCGATCGGCCCGGACGGCACCCTGGTCGCGCTGCTGGAGGACGCGGTGCGCCGCGGCCAGCCGCTGGCGAGGCCGGTCCTGGTCCTCGCCCCGGCGTGAGCGGGGGCGAGGACCGACGGCGCCGTCAGTTGTCGAGCGCGGCCTCGGCGTCCGGCTCGGTGCCCCCTGCCGTGCGGAAGTGCCCGACGAGCGAGCCGAGCACCCCCGCCGCGGTCCACAGGCCCAGCGCGAGCCAGGCCAGGCCCGCGGGAGCCGAGGGGAAGTAGGACTCGTCCCGCAGCAGCGTGGCGCCGGCGCCCGGCGGGAACCACTGGCCGATCGCGCCCCAGTGCCACGGCAGGAACTCGGGCGGGACGGTGGCCCCGGAGAGCGGGTTGGCGACGAGCATCATCAGCACCGCCCCGACGCCGATGCCCGCCGTCCCGAGCAGGGCGACCGCCCCCGTGATCGGCGAGGCGATGGCGGCGAGGGCGAGCGCGATGGCGGCGGCGTTCGCCCACCAGTCGCCCTGGATCGAGCCGAACCACGCCTGCAGGATCGCCGTGAGCGCCAGCCCGCCGACGACGGCGTAGACCCCGACGGCGAGGATGCGCCGGCCGGCGCCGACGACGAGGATCGAGATGCCGATCCCGCCGAGCATCCCGCCGAGCACCAACGGGAAGAGCGCCGCCGTCAGGCCCGTGCCGTGGGGGTCGTCGGGGGACAGGGGGACGACGTCGGTCACCGTCGTCGCGGGCTGCTGCTCCTGCAGCTGCGTGGCGAGCCCGGTGACGACCTGCTCCACGGCGCTGCCGGCGGCCGAGGCGGTGAGCACCTCGGGCGTCTTGCCGAGCACGACGGCGCCGTACGCGTCGCGCGTCTCGATCGCGTCGACGGCCGCTGCGCGGTCGTCGACGCGGAGCAGGTCGATCACGCCCGGCATCTGCTGCTGCACGGCCTGATCGAGCGCGTCGACCGCCTGCGCGGGACCGGTGACCGCGACCGGCACGTCCTTCGGTTCCGAGGTCACCGACGGCCACGAGAAGGCCAGCACGACGAGGCACACGGCGGCGGCGATCGCGAGGCCGGACGCGACGACGCGCCGGTACGGCGTGTGCGGCGGGGGGACGTGGTCCGGGGCCTGCGCTGCCTCCGGGGCGTGCGCAGCGAGGTGGACGGGTGCGTGCTCGGTCGGCGCGGGCTCGACGGGTGTCATGGTCTCTCCGGAAGGGTGGTGCCGCGTCGAACGCGGCAAAAAAATGAACGTTCGTTTTCGATAGGAATCGTGTGCCCCCAGGTGTCATGATGTCAACCGTCGGCGGCGCGAGCGAGAGGAACGACACATGCCACGGGTCAGCGAGGAGCACCGCGAGTCCAGGCGCGAGCAGATCCGCCAGGCGGCGCTGCGGGCGTTCGTCGACAAGGGCTACCAGCACACCTCGATCGCCGACGTGGTCAGCGAGGCGGGGCTGTCGGCGGGGGCGATCTACTCCCACTACGAGGGCAAGCACGACCTCTTCGCCGCGGTCGCGGAGAAGGCGCTCTCGCAGAACCTGGCCGACGTCGTCCGGACGTCGGCCGGGGTGCCGGCCCCCGGTCCCCTCGAGGTGCTCCGGGCGCTGACCGTCGGCCCGGTGCGCGGGGTCGACGTCGGTCGGCTGCTCGTGCAGCTGTGGGCGGAGGCGACGGTGGACCCGGAGATCCGCGCCGTGGTCCAGCGCGTGGCGGCGTCGCTGCGCGAGATCCTGACCCGTGCGCTGACCCCCTGGTACGAGTCCCGCCCGGACCTCGCGCCGGACGGCGCGGGGACCGCCGCCGCGCGGCTCGCGCCGGTCGTGCTCGTGCTCGGGCAGGGCTTCCAGCTGCAGCGGGCGACGCTCGACGACTTCGACGTCGAGACGTACCTGGAGCACGCGGCGGGCGTGCTGCCGGGCTGAGGTCGCGGGGCCGCCGGCGCGCGCGACTATCCTTGACCGTCGGCACCCGGACCGGGTGTCTCGCCGACATGCGAGGAGCGCGCGGGTGCACCTGTGGACCGACCTTGACCAGGTCCCGGAGGGCTTCGGTCCGTCCGTCGTGACGATCGGCAACTTCGACGGCGTGCACCGCGGGCACGCCGCGGTCCTGCGGCGCATCGTGGACCTCGCGCACGGGGCGGGAGCCGAGGCCGTCGCCGTGACGTTCCACCCCCACCCGGCCCAGGTGCACCGCCCGGACCAGGCCCCTGAGCTGCTCACCGGTCTCGCGGACCGGACGGTCCTGCTGGAGGAGACGGGCCTCGACGCCGTGCTCGTGCTGGAGTACACCCTCGAGCTCGCCCGCCAGACGCCGGAGGAGTTCGTGGTCTCCTGCCTCGCGCGAGGCCTCGGGGCGCGGACGGTCGTCGTCGGGCACGACGTCCGCTTCGGCCGCGACAACGCGGGAACGCTGCAGACGATGGTCGACCTCGGCCGGGCGCACGGCTTCGACGTCGTCACGGTCGACGACGTCGGGACCGGGCCCGACGAGGCGGACGGTGCGCCGCACGACCGGTGGTCGTCGACCTACGTGCGCGAGCTGCTCGGGACGGGCGACGTCGAGCGGGCCGCCCAGGTGCTGGGCCGCCACCACCGCGTGCGCGGGACGGTGGTGCACGGCGACGCGCGCGGCCGCGAGCTCGGGTTCCCCACCGCCAACCTCGGCGACGTCGTCGGCATGGTCCCGGCCGACGGCGTCTACGCCGGCTGGCTCGTGCGGCCCGACCTGCTCGAGGCGGACCCGGGAAGCATGGACGGCGTGCTGCCCGCCGCGGTGTCCGTGGGGACCAACCCTACGTTCGACGGCGCCGAGCGCCGCGTCGAGGCCTACGTGCTGGACCGCAGCGACCTCGACCTGTACGACGAGCGCGTCGCCGTCGACCTGGTCCGCCGCCTGCGCCCCACGGTGCGCTTCGAGGGCGTCGACGCGCTCGTGACCCAGATGCACGACGACGTGGACCGGGCCCGGGACATCCTCCTGCCGCCCGCGGGCGAGGGCGCACCGGACCAGCCGGCCCTGCGGTGAGCGGGCCGGCCGCGGCGCCGGTGCTGGAGGCGAGACGGCTCGCCGTCGGGTACGGCGACGTCCCCGTCTGCGCCCCGGTCGACCTGCGCGTCGCGCCGGGGGAGATCGTCGCGGTGATCGGGCCGAACGGCAGCGGCAAGTCGACGCTGCTGCGCGCGCTCCTCGGCGTGCTCGCGCCGGTCTCCGGCGCGGTCCGGGCGTTCGGGCGCGCCGTCGACGAGCGGGAGCCCGCGTTCCGCGCCCGCGTCGCCGGGGTCCTGGACGACGACGCGTACTTCCCGGGGCTCACCGTGCGCGAGCACCTCGTCCTGACCGCGCGCGGGCACTCCGTCCCGGACGCCGGCGGGCTCACCGACGAGGTGATGGCCCGGTTCGGCCTCGAGGAGCTGGCCGGGGCGAGCCCCTCGGAGCTCTCCTCCGGGCAGCGCCGACGGTTCCTGCTCGCCTCGGCGTTCGTCCGCCCCCGCGAGCTCCTGCTGCTGGACGAGCCCGAGCAGCGTCTCGATACCCGGATGCGGGCCGAGCTCGGTCGCCTGCTCGTCGCGGAGGCAGCCGCCGGCGGAGCCGTGGTGATGGCCACGCACGACCCGGCGCTGCTGGTCGCGACCGGCGCCCGCGGGCTCGTCGTCGCCGACGCGGGGTGCCGCCTGCTCGACACCGCGTCGGCCGGCAGGTTCCTGGACGAGGAGCGCTGAGCGTGGAGCTGCCGGACCCCCCGCCGCCCCTGCGTCGCCCGGCGCCCGACCCGGACGAGGCGTTCACCGGGCGCGAGCTGCGCCGCCTGACCCAGGCCGTCCTCGCGTCGCGCGCGGGCGGCGGCCTCGTGCAGGTGGCGACCGACGTCGGGTACCTGGTGACCTCTCTGCTGATCAGCGCGGGCCTCGCCGTCGGGATCGCGAACGCGGTGCGCGACGCGGTCCGGGCGCCGTCGCTCGAGGGCGCCCCGACCCTGGCGCCCGCCACGGTGGGGATGCTCGTCTCGCTGGCGCTGGTCGCGGCCGGGCTGGGGACGGCCGTACGCCTCGGCCCGGTCGGCGTCAGCGCGGGCGGCGTGCGGTGGTGGGTGCCGACACCCGTCGACCGGCGTGGCCTTGTCGCGCCGAGCCTCCTGCAGGCGCTGCTGATCGGCCCAGCGCTAGGGGCGGTCGGCCTCGCGCTCGTCGCGGTGGTCTCCGGCGCGCCCTGGGGGGCCGTCGCCCCGCACGCGGCGCTCGGGGCGGCGTCCGGGCTGGCGGTGGTCGCGGTCGCCGGTCTCGCGCAGCCGCACGGGGCGCTCGTGGGCGCGCTGGCGCGCGCGAGCGACGTCGCGGTCGCCGCGGTCCCCGTGGCGGGGGTGGTGCTCGTGGCGGCGGGGGTGAGCACCGGCGGCACGTCCGGGGTTCCCGTCCCGCTCGTCGGAGCCCTCGCGCTCGCGGCCCTCGTGCTCGCCGGTCTCTGGGCCGCCCGTCTCGACCGGCTCGGCGTGACGGCCCTGCGCTCGCGGTCCGCGGTCGCGGACCAGGCCGGGGCGGGCATGCTCTCGTTGGACCTGCGGACCGTCGGGCAGGCGCTGCAGGGCGTCTCGCGCCTGCGCACGCCGCGCCGACCGCGCGCCTTCTCCCTCGTGCGCGGTCCGGTGGCAGCGCTCGTGTCCGCGGACCTCCTCCTGCTCGTGCGGTCGACGTCCGCGTGGACCCAGGTCGTCGGGCTCTCCGCGCTCGTCGTGGTCGCGCAGCAGGTCCCCGGGCTCCGCTCGGGCTTCGGCCTGCTCGTCCTGCTCGTCGCCGTCGGCTACCGCGCGGCCGTCGTCGGTGCCCACGGGGCACGCTCGGCCGAACAGCACCCGGGGCTCGACCGCCTGGTCCCGCTCTCGGCGCGAGCCACGCGCGCGGCCCGTGCCGTCGTGCCTGCCCTGACCGCGCTGACCGTGACGCTCGCCGTCGGCGTCCCGCTGTCGCTCTCCTCGGGCGACGCCGGATGGTCGGTGCTGGCGCTCGCCGGTTCCGTCACGTTCGGCGCGGCCGCCGTGCGCAACGCGTACCGCAGGCCGCCGGACTGGTCGGGGCCGCTCCTGGCGACGCCCGGCGGGGCGCTGCCCGCGGGCGCGTCCGCGGCGTTCGCGCAGGGCCCGGATCTCGCTGCCCTGTGCTCGGTCCCCTGGGCGGTGGCTCTGCTCGTCGGGGTGCCGACGCCCACGGTCGTCGTCGTCCAGGTGCTGCTGGCCGGCGTCGGGCTCGCGGTCGCGACCACCGTGCGGCGCACGACTCCGCTGTGACGTCCCCGTCCGGGCTGTGACGTCCCCGTCCGGGCTGTGAGGTCCCCGTCCGGGCTGTGACCCGCCCCTCCCCGGGCACCCCGGGACCCGCGGCCCCCGCCTGCTAGACTGGTGGCGCCGTCAGAACGGCCGCGGGAGCCGCAAGGCCAGCCGAAGAGCCCAGGGGACCAAGCCCTGGCGCGCCGCGCAACGATCACCACGAAGGAGAGCCGTGCCGCTCGATTCTGCCACCAAGCAGCGCATCATGACCGAGTACGCGACCAGCGAGGGCGACACCGGTTCGCCCGAGGTCCAGATCGCGATGCTCTCGCAGCGCATCAAGGACCTGACCGAGCACCTCAAGGAGCACAAGCACGACCACCACAGCCGTCGTGGTCTGCTCCTCCTGGTCGGCCAGCGCCGTCGCCTCCTCGGCTACCTGCAGAAGGTCGACATCAACCGCTACCGCAGCCTCATCGAGCGCCTCGGTCTGCGTCGCTGACACGACACCTCCAGCCCGGTCCCTGCAGGGGCCGGGCTGGTCTGGTGTGATGGTGCCGCCGCACCCGCGGTGAGCAGCCAGCACCACCGAACCACCCACCCATCGCGCCCGCGGAGACCGTCGCCCGGTCCTCGGTAGTGGCTCACGGACCCTCGTCCCGCCCTCGTGCGGGGCCTGCAGGACGCCGTGGACCTCGATCGAAGACCGACGAGCGGTCGCTGGGCGCGACGAACAGACAGGAGGGCACCCATGGAGGGTCCCGAGATCCAGTTCGCCGAGGCCGAGATCGACAACGGCCGCTTCGGCACCCGCACCGTCCGCTTCGAGACGGGCCGCCTCGCCCAGCAGGCCGCCGGCTCGGCGGTCGCCTACCTCGACGGCGAGACGATGCTCCTGTCGGCCACCACGGTCGGCAAGCACCCCAAGGACCACTTCGACTTCTTCCCGCTCACGGTGGACGTCGAGGAGCGCATGTACGCCGCGGGCCGTATCCCCGGCTCGTTCTTCCGCCGCGAGGGCCGCCCCTCGACCGAGGCGATCCTGGCCTGCCGGCTCATCGACCGCCCGCTGCGCCCGCTGTTCGTCAAGGGCGTCCGCAACGAGGTCCAGGTCGTCGTGACCGTCCTCGCCGCGCACCCGGACGACGCGTACGACACGCTCGCCATCAACGCGGCGTCGCTCTCGACGCAGCTGTCGGGCCTGCCGTTCTCCGGCCCCGCCGGCGCGGTGCGCATCGCGCTGATCGACGGCCAGTGGGTCGCGTTCCCCAAGTACAGCGACAAGGAGCGCGCCGTCTTCGACATGGTCGTCTCCGGCCGCATCGTCACCGACGCGCAGGGCAACCCGGACGTCGCGATCGCGATGATCGAGGCCGAGGCGACGGACAACGCCTGGTCCCTCATCAAGGACGAGGGCGTCGCCGCCCCGACCGAGGCCGTCGTGGCCGAGGGCATCGAGGCCGCGAAGCCGTTCATCCGCCAGCTCTGCGAGGCGCAGAGCGACCTCGCCGCGCGGGCCACCCGCCCGGTCAAGGAGCTCCCGCTCTTCCCGGACTACGAGGACGACACGTACGCCGCCGTCGAGGCCGCCGCCACCGCGCCGCTCGGCGAGGCGCTCTCGGTCGCCGACAAGCAGGACCGTGAGTCGCGCATCGACGCGATCAAGTCCGACGTCCTCGAGTCGCTCGCCGCGCAGTTCGAGGGCCGCGAGAAGGAGCTGTCCGCCGCGTACCGCGCCGTGCAGAAGAAGCTCATCCGCCAGCGCATCCTCTCGGACGGCTTCCGCATCGACGGCCGTGGCCTGACCGACATCCGCACCCTGGGTGCTGAGGTCGAGGTCCTGCCGCGCGTGCACGGCTCCGCGCTGTTCGAGCGTGGCGAGACGCAGATCCTCGGCGTCACGACCCTGAACATGCTCCGCATGGAGCAGCAGATCGACTCGCTCGGGCCGGTCACGCGCAAGCGCTACATGCACAACTACAACTTCCCGCCCTACTCGACGGGCGAGACGGGCCGCGTCGGCAGCCCGAAGCGCCGCGAGATCGGCCACGGGGCGCTCGCCGAGCGCGCGCTGGTCCCGGTCCTGCCGTCGCGCGAGGAGTTCCCCTACGCGATCCGTCAGGTCTCCGAGGCCCTCGGGTCCAACGGCTCGACCTCGATGGGCTCCGTGTGCGCCTCGACCCTGTCGCTGCTCAACGCCGGTGTGCCGCTGCGCGCCCCGGTCGCCGGCATCGCGATGGGCCTCGTCTCCGACACGGTCGACGGCCAGACCCGCTACGCGGCGCTGACCGACATCCTGGGTGCCGAGGACGCGTTCGGCGACATGGACTTCAAGGTCGCCGGCACGAGCGAGTTCGTCACGGCCATCCAGCTCGACACCAAGCTCGACGGCATCCCCGCCTCGGTGCTCGGCGGCGCGCTGACCCAGGCCCGCGACGCCCGCCTGACGATCCTCGACGTCCTCGCCGAGGCCATCGACGTGCCCGACGAGATGAGCCCCAACGCTCCTCGCGTCATCGCCGTCAAGGTCCCCGTGGACAAGATCGGCGAGGTCATCGGCCCGAAGGGCAAGATGATCAACCAGATCCAGGAGGAGACGGGCGCCGACATCTCGATCGAGGACGACGGCACCGTCTACATCGGCGCGACCGACGGTCCGTCGGCCGAGGCCGCACGTGCCGCGATCAACGCGATCGCGAACCCGCACGTCCCCGAGGTCGGCGAGCGCTTCGTCGGCACCGTCGTCAAGACGACGTCGTTCGGCGCGTTCATCTCCCTGTCCCCGGGCAAGGACGGTCTGCTGCACATCAGCCAGATCCGCAAGCTCGTCGGCGGCAAGCGCGTGGAGAACGTCGAGGACGTGCTGTCCATCGGCCAGAAGGTCCAGGTCGAGATCGGCGAGGTCGACCCGCGCGGCAAGCTCTCGCTGCACGCGGTCGTGGACGAGGACGAGACGGCCGAGACCCCCGCCGGGTCCGACGCCTGAGGTGCCCTGGGACCTCCCTCTCGTCGCTGCCGGTGACCCCGGCAGCGAGCTGACCGCCGGGCAGGACGGTGCGACGATCCGTCGCAGCGTCCTGCCCGGCGGTGTTCGTGTCCTGACCGAGGCGATGCCGGGCTTGCGCTCGGCGACGGTCGGCGCGTGGGTCGGCGTCGGCTCCCGCGACGAGGCCGGCGGACACTTCGGCTCGACGCACTTCCTCGAGCACCTCCTCTTCAAGGGCACCCCGACGCGCTCGGCGATGGACATCGCCGAGGCGTTCGACGCCGTCGGCGGCGAGGCCAACGCCGCGACGGGCAAGGAGCACACCTGCTACTACGCCCGGGTGCTCGACGCCGACCTGCCGATGGCGGTCGACGTCCTCGCGGACATGGTCACCTCCGCGACCCTCGACCCGGACGAGCTCGAGACCGAGCGTGGCGTGATCCTCGAGGAGATCGCCATGAACGACGACGACCCGGGCGACGTCGTGCACGAGCAGTTCTCGACCGCGGTGCTCGGCGACACCCCGCTCGGGCGCCCCATCGGCGGGACGCCCGAGACAATCCGCGCGGTCCCGCGCGACGCGGTGCACGAGCACTACCGCGAGCACTACCGGCCGCAGGACCTCGTGGTGGCGGCAGCCGGCGGGGTCGACCATGACGCCCTGTGCGCTCAGGTCTCGGGTGCGCTGGCCGCGGGCGGCTGGGACCTCGAGGAGCCTCGTGTCCCGGCGCCCCGCCGGTCGTCCTCGCACGACGGGCACGACGGGGCGGCGGTCGAGCTGACCGTGCACCGCGCCGTCGAGCAGGCCAACGTGATCGTCGGGAGCACGGGGCTCTCGGCGGTCGACGAGCGGCGCTTCGCGCTGTCCGTGCTCAACGGCGTCCTCGGCGGCTCCATGAGCTCGCGGCTCTTCCAGGAGATCCGCGAGCGACGGGGCCTGGCGTACTCGACGTACTCGTTCGCGTCGGGGTACGGCGAGACCGGGACCTTCGGCCTCTACGCCGGCTGCACGCCGGCGCGCATCGACGAGGTCACGGCCCTCCTGGGCGAGGAGCTCGACCGGCTCGCCCAGGACGGGATCACCGCGGCGGAGCTCGCGCGGTGCGTCGGCCAGCACACGGGCGGCATGGTGCTGGGCCTCGAGGACTCGGGCGCGCGGATGAACCGCCTGGGCCGTGCCGAGCTCGTGCACGGCACGCTGCTGAGCCTCGAGGACTCCATCGAGCGGATCCGGGCCGTCACGGCCGAGGAGGTCCGCGAGCTGGCGGCGGACCTCGCGTCGCGGCCCCGCTCCGTCGTCCGCGTGGGTCCCTTCGGGGACTGAGCGCGGGCACCCGGCCGATAGGGTGGTCGGCGTGAACGCGCAGACCACCGAGCCCCCCCGCACCGTCGTCAGGGTCGCCGTCCTCGGCGCCGCGGGAAGGATGGGGCGCACCGTCTGCGACGCCGTGGACGGTGCGCCCGGCCTCGAGCTCGTGGCGCGTCTCGACGCGGACGGCGACCTGGCTGCGGTGGCGGAGGCCGGTGCCGACGTCGCCGTCGACTTCACGGTACCGGCCGTGACCGAGGCCAACGTCCACGCCATGATCGACGCCGGGGTGCACGTCGTCGTCGGCACGACGGGATGGACCGACGAGAGCCGCGCGCGGGTGCGCGACCACCTCGCGCAGCGCGCGGCCTCGGGTGCCGGACCGGCCGTGGGCGTGCTGATCGCCCCCAACTTCGGGCTGTCGGCCGTGCTCGCGATGACGTTCGCCGCGAAGGCCGCCCGCTACTTCGAGTCGGCCGAGGTGATCGAGCTGCACCACCCGGACAAGCGCGACGCGCCGAGCGGGACCGCGGCCCACACCGCCGCGGCGATCGCGCGGGCGCGCGCGGACGCGGGCCTCGGCCCCTCCCCGGACGCGACCGAGTCGGGCCACGAGGCGCGCGGCGCGGACGTCGACGGCGTCCGGGTGCACGCGGTACGGCTGCGCGGCCTCGTGGCGCACGAGGAGATCCTCCTCGGCAACGAGGGCGAGCAGCTCGTGATCCGCCAGGACTCCTTCGACCGCGTCTCCTTCATGCCCGGCGTGCTGCTCGGGATCCGCGAGGTCGGCGCGCGACCCGGCCTGACCGTCGGGCTCGAGAACGTCATGGACCTCGGATGAGGCGGGGGCTGGTCGGCGCCCTCCTCGTCACGGCGCTGCTGGCGCTGTACGTCTGGCAGATCGCCCGCGCCGGCGTCGCGCTGATCGCGACGGGGGAGTGGGTCGGGGTCGCGCTGGGGCTCGCGGTCCTCGTGCTCCCGCTCGTGGTGATCGGGCTGATCGCGGCGGAGTTCGTGCTCGCCGCCCGCGTCCAGCGGATGGCCGACACGCTCGCCGCCGCCGGGGCCCTGCCCGTGGACGACCTGCCGCGCTCGCCGGGCGGGCGGATCGACCGCTCGGCCGCGGACGCGGCGTTCGGACCGTACCGCGAGGCCGTGGAGGCCCGGCCGGACGACTGGGACGCGTGGTACCGCCTGGCGTTCGCCTACGACGCCTCGGGGGACCGCAAGCGGGCGCGCTCCGCGCTGCGCAGGGCCGCGGGGCTGTTCCGGTCCTCGCGCCGGAGCTAGATCGCGGCGCTCCAGCGGCGCTCGACGACCTCGCGCGGACCGGCCGCGAGGGTGCGCTGCGTCCCGTCCGGCCCGAGGCCCGCGCCCGAGAGGAACTGCTCGCGGGCGTCGTCCCCGTCGAGCACCCAGGTCGCGACGTCGTCGGCCCCGTCCTGGCGCAGCCGGTCGACGGCCGCGGACAGCAGGCGCGAGCCGTGCCCGCCGCGCCGGTGACCGGGGACGACCTCCAGCGAGAGCAGCTGTCCCGGCGTGACGGCGGCGAAGCCCACCACCTCGGCGCGGTCGCACGCGACCAGGACGCCGAAGCCGCGGCCGGGCGGACGCGTGATCGCCTCGTGCCAGCTCGCGCGCATCCGCTCGACGTCGAGCAGGTCGACCACCTCGTCCCCGAGCGTCTGCGCGTGCGTCGCGCGCCACGCCGCGACCTGGACGCGAGTGATCGCCGCGTCGTCCGCCGCGACCGCGGGCCGGACCGAGACGTCCGCGGTCTCGCTGAAGAGGGCCATGCCGCGGACCCTACCCGCCCTTGCCGGCTGCCCCTCCCTCAGGCCGCGCCGAGCGCCCGCAGCGCCGCGGCGGTCGCCGCTGCCAGCACGACGACCACGACGAACGGGGCGCGCAGCGCCAGCGCGACGGCCGCCACAGCGAGCGCCGGCAGGCGCGCGTCCAGGACGATCTCCCGGTCGCCGCCGACGGCCTGGACGACGACGAGGGCGGCCAGCAGCGCCGCGGTGACGAGGTCCGCCGTCCGGGCGACCCGCGGGGACGCCATCCGGTGCGCGGGGACGAGGTGGCCGGCGAGCTTGACGCCGAGGCACAGGGCGGACGCCACGAGCACGGTGACCCACAGGGCGGCCGGGCTCACGCGGCACGCCCTCGCGCGCGGAGCGGACCGAGCTGGGCGGCGAGGACGGTCGCGGCCGCCGCGGCGAGCACCGGCACGCCCGCGGGCGCGACGGGGACGAGCGCCGCGGAGACGACGACCGCGACGACGACGACGAGCCGCACCTCGCGCGTGGCGAGCCGCGGCCACAGCAGGCCGAGGAACGCCGCGGCCGCGGCCGCGTCCAGACCCCACGCGCGCGGGTCGCCCAGCAGGTCACCGGCGAGCGCGCCGAGGAGGACCATGACGTTCCAGGCCACGAAGACGCCGGCGCCGGTCCACCAGAACCCCGCCCGCGCGGCGGCACGCGTCGGCTGCGCGACGGCCACCGCGGTCGACTCGTCGATGGTCAGGTGCGCCGCCAGGACGCGCCGCCACCCGTGCAGGACGAGCAGGGGGCCGAGGCGCACGCCGTACAGCCCGTTGCGCACGCCGAGGAACGTGGCGGTGAGGATCGCGGACAGCGGTGCGCCGCCCGCGCCGACCACGCCCGCGAGCGCGAACTGCGAGCCGCCCGAGAACATGACCAGGCTCAGGACGGCGGCCTGCGCCACCGACAGCCCGGCCACGACCGCCAGGGCGCCGAACGACACGCCGTACAGCCCCGTGGCGACCGAGACGGACAGCGCCTGCCGGACGGCGGCGCGCACCTGCGGCGCGGCCCGGCCGGCGGTGTCCGGAAGACTCTCGGCGGGGCCGTCGATGGGACTGTCGGGCACCGGCCCAGCCTACGCACGGTAGTTTGGTCCCATGGCACTCCCCGCATCCCCGGCGCGCCCCTTCGGCGCCGTCCTGACGGCGATGATCACGCCGATGACCGAGGCCGGCGCCGTCGACCTGGACGCCGCGGTGCGCCTGGCGACCTGGCTGGTCGAGCAGGGCAACGACGGGCTGGTGCTCAACGGGACCACGGGTGAGTCGCCCGCGACGCACGCGCCGGAGAAGGCGGAGCTGGTGCGCGCCGTCGTGGACGCCGTCGGGGACCGCGCGCACGTGGTCGCGGGCGCCTGCTCGAACGACACCGAGCACGCCGTGCGCATGGGGGAGCAGGCCGCGGCGGCCGGCGCGGACGGGCTGCTCGTCGTCACGCCCTACTACTCGCGCCCGACCCAGGAGGGCCTGTACCGCCACGTGGCATCCGTCGCCGACGCGGCTGACCTGCCCGTCATGCTGTACGACGTCCCCGGGCGCACCGCGCTGCGCATCGCCCCGGAGACCTACGACCGCCTCGCGGCGCACGAGAAGGTCGTCGCGAGCAAGGACGCGACGGGCGACGTCGCCGCCGTCGCCGAGCTGACGCAGCGCACCGGCCTCGCCTGGTACTGCGGCGACGACTCGCTCTACCTCGCGATGCTCGCCCAGGGCGCCTGCGGCGTCGTCGGCGTCGCGACGCACGCGCTCTCGTCGCGGTACGCGGCGCTCACCGCCGCGTGGGACGCCGGCGACCACGCCGAGGCGCTGCGCATCCAGCGCGCCGCGCTGCCCGTCACGCACGCGTTCAACGGTGCCGGCGCCCAGGCGGTGATGGCGAAGGCCGCCATGCAGGCCCTCGGCGTCGTGCCGAGCCGCGCGATGCGCCTGCCCAACGTTCCTGCGAGCGACGCCGAGACGGCCAGCGTGCACGACGCGCTGGTCGCCGCGGGCGTCCTCGACCCAGAGCGCACGCTCCAGGCCTCTCGCTAGAGGCTCGCAGCGCGCGACCACACCCAGGCCAGGAGGCCCCGTGAGTCACCCTCACCCCGAACTGTCACTACCACCCGCGCTGCCCGAGGGCGGGCTGCGGATCGTCGCCCTCGGCGGCCTCGGCGAGGTCGGCCGCAACATGGCGGTGCTCGAGCACGCCGGCCGGCTGCTCGTCATCGACTGCGGCGTCCTCTTCCCCGAGGACAGCCAGCCCGGCGTCGACCTGATCCTGCCGGACTTCGAGTACATCGCCGACCGCCTCGGCGACATCGAGGCCATCGTCCTCACGCACGGCCACGAGGACCACATCGGCGGCGTGCCGTACCTGCTGCGCATGCGCCAGGACATCCCCGTCGTCGGCTCGCGCCTGACGCTGGCGTTCGTCGAGGCCAAGCTGAAGGAGCACCGGATCCGTCCGGTGACCCGCGTGGTGGCCGAGGGCGAGAGCGCCCAGCTCGGCGTGTTCGGCTGCGAGTTCGTCGCGGTCAACCACTCCATCCCCGACGCCCTCGCCGTCGCCGTCACGACGGCGGCCGGCACCGTGCTGCACACCGGCGACTTCAAGATGGACCAGCTCCCGCTCGACGGGCGCATCACCGACCTGCGCTCGTTCGCGCGGCTCGGCGAGAAGGGCGTCGACCTGTTCATGGTCGACTCCACGAACGCGGAGGTGCCCGGGTTCGTCACGCCCGAGGTGGAGATCGGCCCCGTCCTCGACGTGACCTTCGGGCAGAGCGACAAGCGCATCATCGTCGCGTCGTTCTCCTCGCACGTGCACCGCGTGCAGCAGGTGCTCGACGCCGCGGCGAACCACGGGCGCCGGGTCGCGCTCGTCGGGCGATCGATGATCCGCAATATGGGCATCGCCGCCGAGCTCGGCTACCTCAAGGTGCCCGACGGCGTCCTCATCGACCTGAAGAAGGTCGACTCGCTGCCCGACGACCGGGTGGTGCTGATGTGCACCGGCTCCCAGGGCGAGCCGATGGCCGCACTGAGCCGCATGGCGAACGGCGACCACAAGGTCCAGGTGGAGCTCGGTGACACCGTGATCCTCGCGTCGTCGCTCATCCCGGGCAACGAGAACGCCGTCTTCCGCATCATCAACGGGCTCACCCGCCTCGGCGCGCGCGTCGTGCACGGCGGCAACGCCAAGGTCCACGTCTCCGGGCACGCGAGCGCCGGCGAGCTGGTCTACTGCTACAACATCATCCGTCCGCGCAACGTCATGCCCGTGCACGGCGAGGTCCGCCACCTCGTGGCGAACGCGGCGCTCGCGGTCAAGACCGGGGTCCCCGCGGACCGCGTGGTCCTCGCCGAGGACGGCGTCGTCGTGGACCTGGTGGACGGTCGCGCCTCGGTCGTCGGGGCCGTGCCGTGCGGGTACGTCTACGTCGACGGGTCCAGCGTCGGGGAGATCACCGACGCCGAGCTCAAGGACCGCGTCATCCTCGGCGAGGAGGGCTTCGTCTCGATCTTCGCCGTCGTGGACTCCGCGACCGGCAAGGTCATCGCGGGCCCGCAGATCCTCGCGCGGGGCTTCGCGGAGGACGACTCGGTGTTCGACGAGATCCGGCCGCAGGTCGTCCAGGCGCTCGAGGACGCGATCGCGGGCGGCGCCACCGACACGCACCGGCTCCAGCAGATCATGCGCCGCGTCGTCGGACGCTGGGTCTCCGGGCGCCTGCGCCGGCGCCCGATGATCGTCCCGGTGGTCGTCGAGGCCTGATCCGGGCCGCCGGCCGGTCAGGACCCGCGGAGGCGGGCGAGCTGAGCCTCGTGCTCGCCCGCCACCCACGGGTCGGCGAGCCGCGGGTCCGTGGGCTCGAGGTCCCTGGCCTCGCGCGTGCCGGCGGGCACCTCCGCGGCCCGCGCGAGCGCGTCCAGGTACCGCCGGTCCGCCGCGAACCGCGCGCGCACCGCCGCCGCGCCCCGCGCGGGGGTGCCGTGCCCCGGGACCAGGCACGTCACGTCGTGGCGGCCGGCGGCCTCCTCGAGGGTGTCGAGGCCGCGGACGTAGTCGCCCCACGGGTCCGGCGACGCCAGGTCCAGCAGCGGCACCTCGCGGTCGGAGAGCATGTCGCCCGCCAGCATCGTGCGTGCCACGGCGAGCACCAGCGCCGCGTGCCCGGGCGCGTGCGCGGCCTGCTCGACGACGACGGCCCGGGCGCCGCCGGGGACCCGTTCGCCGGGGGCCAGCGGCGCGAGCACGCCGAACGTCCGGGCCTCGTGGCCCGGCGCCGCCGCCTCGGCCTTGGCGAAGGCCTCCGCGCGCCGGGTCTCGAGGTCCAGGCACGCCGTCGGGGTCGCCCACCGGGGTGCGTCGCCGAACCCGGCGTGCCAGAGCACGTGGTCCCAGTGGGGGTGGGTGGCGAACCCTGCGGTCACGGTCCAGCCCCGGTGCGAGACCTCGTCCGCGAGCGCGGAGACCTCCTCGACCGTGATGCCCGGGTCCACGACCAGGCACGTGCCGTCGTCGGACACCACCACCGTCGTCAGGCTCGACCAGATCTCCGCCCGAGCCACGTGCACCCCGGGCGCGACCTCGGCCAGGGTGCGACCGCGGGACGCGCCGTGGCGGGGGAGGCTGCTCATGGCCCGACGGTGCCCGACCCCGGACGGCCCGGCAACCGCGCCCGCGGCGCGGCTGCGCCACCGGTCGGGTCCCCGCCGGTACGGTGAGGGCACTATGGCCTCCCGCACGTCGTCCTCGTCGAGCTCGCAGCCCGCGCGTCCCCGCACCGGGTCCGGCGCACGGGCTGCGGGCCCCGCACGCCGTGCCGCCCCGCGCGCGGCCACGACCCGCTCGGGCGGCGCCGCCGCCCCGGCGAAGCAGCGTGCCGCGTCCGCCGCGACGAAGTCCTCCGGCTCGCGCGGGCGGACCTCGGGCCCGCGGACGCCGGCGAAGGGCGGCGCCACGGGCAAGGGCGCGGGCCGCGCGCCGGAGCGCCGCAGGCCCTGGCCCGTCCGTCTCGTCTCCGGCGTCTGGCTCGGCACCGCGCACGCCGTCGGGGGCACCACGCGTGCGCTCGGTCAGGGCGCGAAGGACCTCGACCCCGCCCACCGGCGCGACGGTCTCGCGTTCTTCCTGCTCGGGCTCGCGGTGGTCGTCGCGGCCCGCGAGTGGTGGGGCGTCGCCGGGACCTTCGGCGAGGGCGTGCACGCGGTCGTCGCCGGGACGTTCGGCGTGGTCGGCGTCGCCGTGCCGGTCCTGCTCGTATGGATGGCTGTGCGCATCATGCGTCATCCGGAGCGTGCCCAGTCCAACTCGCGGGTGGCCATCGGGACGGCGTTCCTCGTCGTCTCGGTGTGCGGGCTCGTCGCCGTCTCCGCCGACGTGCCTGCCCCGAGCGACGGGTTCGGCGCGGTCCAGGACGCGGGAGGGATCGTCGGGTTCCTCGTCGCCGCGCCGCTGGTCGCGGGCCTGACGGCGTGGTTCGCGGTGCCGATCCTGCTGCTCGTCGGGTTCTTCGGGCTGCTCGTCGTCACCGCGACGCCGGTCAACGCGATCCCCGCCCGCCTCGGCGCGCTCTACCGGCGGCTCACCGGGCAGCACCTCGCGCCCGAGGAGCAGGACCCGCGGGACGCCGACCTGGAGCTCGCCGAGGGCGTCTCCCGGCACGACGGCACGGACCCGACCGTCCCGACCGGACGTCGCGGGCGGCGTCGTGCGCGTCGGACGACGGCCGAGCAGGAGGCGGAGCGCGCGGGCGAGCCCGCGGACGTCGACTGGCCGGGCGCGTTCTCCGGCGACGAGGCGTTCGAGACCGCGGCGACCGTGGACCGTGAACCGTTCGACGTCGACGGCCCCGACGGCGACCCGGCCCCCGGCCGAGCCGGCCATTCGGACGACGCGGCGATCGAGGGCGGGGCCGGAGCCCCGCACGCCGGTCCGGACGACGTGACCCAGGCGATCGCCGTCGACTCCGTCGCCGCAGCCGCGGCGACGAGCGAGGCTCTCGTGGGTCCCGGCGGCGGACCGCCCGAGCACAGCCCCGTCCCGCCCGGTGTGCAGGGCATGCTGGAGGGCGACGTCGTCTACCTCCTGCCGAACGAGGACTCCCTCGTCAAGGGCGCGCCGCACAAGGCGCGCTCGGCCGCCAACGACCGGGTCGTCGAGTCGCTGACGCGGGTCTTCACTCAGTTCGGGATCGACGCCCGGGTGAGCGGCTTCACCCGCGGCCCGACCGTGACGCGGTACGAGGTCGAGGTGGGCCCCGCCGTCAAGGTCGAGCGGATCACCTCGCTCTCGAAGAACATCGCCTACGCGGTGGCGAGCGCGGACGTGCGCATCCTCTCGCCCATCCCGGGCAAGTCGGCGATCGGCATCGAGATCCCCAACACCGACCGCGAGACGGTGGTGCTCGGCGACGTCCTGCGCTCCTCCGCCGCGCGGCGCACCGAGCACCCCCTCGTCATCGGCGTCGGCAAGGACGTCGAGGGCGGCTACGTCGTCGCGAACCTGGCGAAGATGCCCCACCTGCTGGTCGCGGGAGCCACCGGTGCGGGCAAGTCGGGATTCATCAACGCCATGATCACCTCGATCCTCATGCGCTCGACGCCGGAGCAGGTCCGGCTCGTGCTCGTGGACCCGAAGCGGGTCGAGCTGACGATCTACGAGGGCATCCCGCACCTGATCACCCCGATCATCACGAGCCCCAAGAAGGCGGCCGAGGCGCTCGAGTGGGTCGTGCGGGAGATGGACGCCCGCTACGACGACCTCGCGATGTTCGGGTACAAGCACATCGACGACTTCAACCTGGCGGTACGCGCGGGGAAGGTCCAGCCGCTGCCTGGGTCGGAGCGCAAGATCGCGCCCTACCCGTACCTGCTCGTGGTGGTCGACGAGCTCGCCGACCTGATGATGGTCGCGCCGCGCGACGTCGAGGCCTCGATCCAGCGCATCACGCAGCTCGCCCGGGCCGCGGGCATCCATCTCGTCCTCGCGACCCAGCGGCCGTCCGTCGACGTCGTCACCGGGCTGATCAAGGCGAACGTCCCCTCGCGGCTGGCGTTCGCGACGTCGTCGCTCGCGGACTCCCGGGTGGTCCTGGACCAGCCCGGCGCGGAGAAGCTCATCGGCCAGGGCGACGCCCTGTTCCTCCCGATGGGCGCGGCGAAGCCGATGCGCGTGCAGGGGGCGTGGATCACGGAGCGCGAGGTGCACAGCGTCGTCGAGCACGTCAAGGCCCAGCTCAAGCCCGTCTACCGGGAAGACGTGGCGCAGGTCGCCGCGAAGAAGCAGGTGGACGAGGACATCGGTGACGACCTCGAGCTGCTCCTGCAGGCGGCGGAGCTCGTCGTGACGAGCCAGTTCGGGTCGACGTCGATGCTGCAGCGCAAGCTGCGCGTGGGGTTCGCCAAGGCCGGGCGGCTGATGGACCTGCTGGAGTCGCGGGACATCGTCGGGCCGTCGGAGGGCTCCAAGGCGCGCGAGGTCCTGGTGCAGCCCGACGACCTGCCGGGCACCCTGGCGCTGCTGCGCGGGGACCCCGCGCCGGCCGCCTACGACCAGGACGAGGACGCACCGGTCGACGTCTGAGCGCCCGTGCCGGTGCCCGCCCCCGGGCCTGCGCAGCACGGGCCGGCTGCTCGTGGCGGGTGCCCCGACGCCCTAGGCTGGAGCGGTGAACTCCCTCAGAGAGCAGTGGAACGCGGCGAACGCCGTGACGACCGTCCGTATCGCGATGGTCCCGTTCTTCGCGTGGGCGCTGCTCGTGCACGGGGGCGACGACACGACGTGGCGCTGGGTCGCCGCGGCGATCTTCCTGCTCGCGGCGGCCACGGACCGCCTCGACGGCTGGCTCGCGCGCCGCTCGGGGATCGTGACCGACCTCGGCAAGCTCCTCGACCCCATCGCCGACAAGCTGCTCGTCGGCACCGCGCTGGTGCTGCTCTCGGTGCTGGGCGACCTGTGGTGGTGGGTGACCCTCCTCATCCTGGTCCGTGAGCTCGGGATCACGGCGATGCGCTTCGCCGTCCTGCGCTACGCGGTCATGCCCGCCTCCCGCGGCGGCAAGCTCAAGACGGTGCTCCAGACCGCCGCGATCACCCTGTTCCTGCTCCCGCTGGCAGCCCTGCCCACATGGATCACCGTCCTGGCCTGGTGCGCGATGGGCGCGGCCCTCCTGGTCACCCTCGCGACCGGCGTCGAGTACGCGGTGCAGGGGTGGCGGCTCTCGCTCCGCGGACGGCGCGCGGCGCGGCGGCGCGCCGTGGGCTACCCCGTGCCCGACGACCGCACCGCGCACTGAGCGGGTCGACGGTGCCGAGCGGGCCGACGGTGCCGAGCGGGCCGCCCGCCCCCGGCGAGCTCGCCGCGGCGGTGCTGTCCGTGCTGCGGGAGCGCGGGCTCACCCTCGGCACCGCCGAGTCGCTGACGGGCGGCCTGCTGGCCTCGACCCTCGTCGACGTGCCCGGCGCGTCGGACGTCCTGCGGGGCGGGGTGGTCGCGTACGCCACCGAGGTCAAGGCGTCCGTGCTGGGGGTCGACGCGGCGCTGCTCGCGGCCCGCGGGGCCGTGGACCCAGACGTCGCGCTGGCCATGGCGCGCGGCGCGTGCGAGGTGCTCGGTGCCGACATCGGCGTCGCGACCACGGGGGTCGCCGGCCCCGAGCCGCAGGACGGGGCCGCCGTCGGGACGGTGTACGTGGCCGTGCACGCCGTGCCGGGCCCGGCTCGCGGGGCGGTCGCGGGCACCCCGCTGGTGCGTCGTGCCGAGCACCCGGGCGACCGCGCGGCGGTGCGCGGTGCCGCCGTGACGGACGCGCTGGTGGCGTTGCTCGACTCCTGCGGCCCGGGAACAAGCCGGGGGCCGGGGGCGTTGGCACCGTCGTGAACGTCTCACGACCAGCAGGTCGCTCCGATCAGCCCGCAGCACGCCCGAGCGTGGGTGGCGCGGGGTACGGTAGGAACCGGACCCGTCGAGGTCCGGGAGCACCGGCACGAGCCGGTGCACGAGCAGCAACGAACGTCGTCGACCCCCACGCGCCCACGCGGGGCGGGACGGCGAAGGACACGGGAAGGGAGCGCCAGATGATCGTTCTCCGTCGAGAGATCGGTGACGTGCTGCGCGACGCGCGCCAACGCCAGGGCCGAACCCTTCGCGAGGTGTCGTCCGACGCACGCGTGTCGCTCGGGTACCTGAGCGAGGTCGAGCGCGGACAGAAGGAGGCGTCGTCGGAGCTGCTCGCATCGATCTGCGACGCGCTCACGGTGCCGATGTCGTCGGTGCTGCGCGAGGTCAGCGACCGGGTCGCCGTCGCCGAGGGTCTGACGATCCCCGACACGATCCCCGCGAGCTTCACCGCCGACGACCTCGAGCAGCGCCTCGCGCTCGAGACGCGCGCGAGGCCGGCGGCGGAAGGTCTGCAGCCCGTCGGCTGACCGACCGTGGCTGCGCGAGCGCAGCCGCACCGCACCAGCGCAGCCGCACCACGGAGGGCGCACCGCCACGGCGGTGCGCCCTCCGCGCGTCCCGGTCCGCGCCGGGCCTCACCCGGACCCGCGCCGCGCGCGCAGGCCGCGCGGCGTGCGGACGAAGCCCGCGGTGACCAGCGCCGCGGCGGGCCCGGAGCCCTCCGCGGGACCGGTCCCCGCGGCGGAGAGCGCGTCCGCGCCGTCCACCCGGGCGACGACCGACGCCGCGGCCCGACCGTCCCGCACCGCGTCGGCCAGCGCGTGCGCCGCGGCGCGCAGGCGCGCCCCGTCGTCCGTGAAGGTCAGCAGCGACCGGCCGCCACGCTCGAGGTAGAACGTCAGCGTGCCGTCGACGAGGACCACGAGGGCGCCGGCCTTGCGCCCGGGCCGGTGCGCCGCTGCCCCGCCGGCGGTCGGCCACGGGAGGGCAGCCCCGTACGGCGACGCGGGGTCGGTGGCAGCGAGCAGCAGCGCGCGGAGACGTCGACCGGTCCCGCGCTCCCTGTCGCCCGCCACGGAGCGCAGCTCGTCGACGGCGCCGGGGAGGGCGAACTGGGACGCCCCGAGGTGCTCGACGAAGTAGCCGCGCCGGACGCCTCCTGACTGCTCCAGCTCGCGCAGCGCGCGATAGACGCCGCGGAAGTACTCGGTGACGCCCTCGGCGTGGGTGGAACCCCGCGTGAGGATCCCGTGCCGGTCCAGGAGCACGCGGGCGAGCGCCGCGGTGCGCCGGGTCGGGTCCGTCTCGCGTTCTGGCAGTGCCGACCAGCGCCCCCCGCCGGCGCGGACCGTCGGGGCGCGTGCCGGCAGCGGCGCCAGCGAGGCGAAGCGACCGCGCCGTGCCGGGCGAGCCGCGGCGCGCGGCGTCGTCCGGTGGGTCGACGCCGTGCCGAGGCGTTCGCGCAACGGTCCGAGACCGTCGTTCGTCACGCGCCCGGCCCACACCAGGTCCCAGAGCGCGGACAGCGTCTCCTGCGGGGACGCGCCAGCGGCGTCGGCGAGCGGCTGGAGGAAGAAGCCGCCGGAGCCGGCCAGGAGGTCGGCGAGTCGCTCGCGCAGGTCCGTCGTCCCCCCGTCGGGCAGGACGTCCCGCGGTGCGTCCGGCCCGGCGGCCGCCGCACCGTGCCCCGAGGGCAGGAGCGGCGGGAGGGTCAGGGCCGCACCGTCGGCGAGGTGCAGGCTGACGAGCCCGTCGCCGCCCCGGCCCGCGATCGGGGCGTGGCCGGCCCACAGGACCTCGCCCGCGGTGGTCAGCTCGTCGAGCATGCGAGGCTCGTAGTCCACGACGCGGGCGGGGATCACCAGCGACTCGAGCGCCGACGCCGGCAGCGGCAGGCCGGCGAGCTGCTCCACGACCCGGAGCACGCCGTCGGTACCGCGCAGCGCGCCGACGCCGTGCCAGCGCGGCGCGAACATCCCGAGGGCCTCCTGGTCGACGGGCTCGACCTCGGCCCGTAGCGCCGCCAGCGACCGGCGCCGCAGGACACGGAGCACCTCGGCGTCGCACCACTCCTCGCCGACGCCGCCGATCGACTCGGGCCGCAGCCGCCCGCACACGAGCGCGCCGGTGGCCTCCAGCCGGCGCAGCACCTCGGTGACCACCGCGGCCCCGAGGCCGAAGCGGCGCGCGACGTCCGCGGCCGGGAACGGGCCGTGCGTGCGGGCGTGCCGGCGGACCAGGTCCCCGAGCGGGTCGGGGACCGGTTCGGTGAAGGCCTCGGGTATCCCCGTCGGCAGGGCAGCACCGAGGCCGTCGCGCAGCCGCCCCGCGTCCTCGACGGCCGCCCACCGCTCCGGGTCGCCCTCCACCCCCGCGAGCCGCACCCGCACGACCCGGCGGCGCGCGACCAGCTCATCCAGCCACGCGTCGACGTCGGCGCGCGAGCCCGACCGGGTGCGGTCCTCGATCGCGGTGCGGCCGAGCGGGCCGACGCGGCGCAGCACGTCGACGAGGTCCTCGGCGTGCCGGGCGTGGCGGTCCGGCGCCAGCAGGCCGATCTCGGACTCGGTGCGCTCGATCGCGGCCGGGTCGAGGAGGTCGGCGAGCTGGGACGCGCCGTCGGCGGTGCCCAGGAGCTCGGCGAGCAGCGTCGGGTCGAGCGTGAGCGCGGCGGCGCGCCGCTCGGCCAGGGGAGCGTCGCCGTCGTACAGGAACTGGGCGGTGTAGCCGAACAGCAGGGACTGCGCGAAGGGCGACGGCGTCGTGGTCTCGACCTCCACGACACGCACGCGCCGGGCGGCGACGTCGGCCATGAGGGCGCGCAGCGCATCGACGTCGAACTCGTCCTGGAGGCACTCGCGCGCGGCCTCGAGGACGATGGGGAACTCGGGGTACTGCGCGGCGACCGAGAGCAGCTGAGCGGAGCGCTGGCGCTGCTGCCACAGCGGCTGGCGCCGGTCGGGCCGGCGCCGTGGCAGGAGCAGCGCCCGTGCGGCCGCCTCGCGGAACCGCGCGGCGAACATCACCGACCCGCCGAGCTCCGCGCGCACGGCGTCGAGGACGTCCTCCGGGTCCACGAGCAGATCCTCGAGGTCGAGCGCCGGTCCGGCCGCGCCCGGGGCGGCGGGCTCCCCGCCGGCGTCCCAGCCGCCGGTGTCGGGCAGCCGGAGCACGATGCCGTCGTCGGAGTGCATGGCGGCGACGTCGACGCCGTGCTTCTCGCGCAGCCGTCCCGCCAGCACGAGCGCCCACGGAGCGTGCACCCGGGCGCCCCAGGGGGTGTGGACGACGACGCGCCAGTCACCGAGCTCGTCGTGGAAGCGTTCGACGACGATCGTCCGGTCGTCCGGCACCGCACCCGTCGCCGCGCGCTGCCCGCGCAGGTACGCGGCGAGGTTGTCGCTCGCCCAGGCGTCGAGCCCGGCGTCGCCGAGGCGCCGTGCCAGCGGCTCCTCCGACGCGAGCGCCCCGCGCTCCCCGCCGGCGGGCTCCGGGGGCAGGAGGTCGACCGTCTCGCGGACCCATCGGCCCACGGCGGCGCCCAGCTCGGCCGGCCGGCCGGGGGAGTCACCCTTCCAGAAGGGGAGGCGGCCGGGCACCCCGGGCGCCGGGGTCACGAGCACGCGGTCCGGCGTGATCTCGTCGATGCGCCAGGTGCTCGAGCCGAGGGTGAAGGTGTCCCCGACGCGCGACTCGTAGACCATCTCCTCGTCGAGTTCGCCGACCCGGCGACCGCCCCGGGGCCCGTCCATCGTGGACCGCTCGCCGCTCGCCGTTCCGGGAACGACCGTTCCCTGGGGGTCTGCCCCGTCGATCCCGTCCGGTCCCCCGGAGCCGCCGGGCGCACCGGCGAGAAAGACGCCGTACTGCCCGCGGTCCGGGATGGTGCCACCGCTGGTCACGGCCAGCCGCAGCGCCCCGGGGCGCGCCGTGAGCACGTCCGTCGTCCGGTCCCAGACGATGCGGGGGCGCAGCTCGCCGAAGTCCTCGCTCGGGTAGCGGCCCGCGAGCATGTCGAGCACCGCGCGCAACGAGGCGTCGCCCAGGGCCGAGTACGGCGCGGCCCGCCGGACGACCGCAGCCAGGTCGTCGATCGTCCAGTCCTCCTGGGCGACCATGGCGACGACCTGCTGGGCGAGGACGTCGAGCGGGTTCGCCGGCACGCGCAACCGTTCGATGCGGCCCTCGCGCATCCGCCCGGCGATGACCGCGGCCGGGACCAGGTCGCCGCGGAACAGCGGCAGGACCACGCCGCGGGAGACCGCACCGACCTGGTGGCCCGCACGGCCGATGCGCTGCATGGCGCTGGCGACCGACGGCGGGGCGCCCACCTGGACGACGAGGTCGATCGCTCCCATGTCGATGCCCAGCTCGAGCGACGACGTCGCGACGACGGCGGGCAGCCTGCCGGCCTTGAGCTCGGTCTCCGTGCGGGTCCGTTCCGCACGGCTCATCGACCCGTGGTGCGCACGGGCGAGGACGGCGTCCGAGCCCGCGGCGGCGCCGGACTGCGCCTGGACGCTCGCGGCGTGCAGCGTTCCGCGCGCCGGCACGTCCTCGCCCCGGCGCTCGGCCCAGATCTCGTTCATCCGGGCGGTCAGCCGCTCGGCGGACCGGCGCGAGTTGGCGAACACGAGGGTCGATCGGTGGCCGGCGACGAGGTCGACCACCCGCTCCTCGACGTGCGGCCACACCGATGCCGACCTCGCCGGGTCCGGTCGGGGGGCGTCGTCGACCGGCGGGGCACCGCCGGCGGGTGGCCCGCCGCCGGGCACGGGCCCCGCGACCGGGGCGGTCGACAGGTCGTCGAGGTCCGGGACCGGCACGGCGATCTCGACGGAGACCTCCTTCTGCGAGGGCGGACGGACGATCACCGTCGGGCGGCCGCCGTCCTGCGGGCTGCGGTCGCCGGAGAGGAACCGGGCGACCTCCTCCACGGGCCGCACGGTCGCCGAGAGCCCGATCCGCTGGGCAGGACGGGCGAGCATCGCGTCCAGACGTTCGAGGGACACGGCCAGGTGCGCGCCACGCTTGGTGCCGGCGACGGCATGGATCTCGTCCACGATGACGGTGCGCACGCCGGCGAGCCCCGCCCGTGCTCCCGAGGTCAGGACGAGGAACAGCGACTCGGGCGTGGTGATCAGCACGTCGGGCGGTCGTACGGCGAACGCGCGGCGCTCCGCGGCGGGCGTGTCCCCGGTGCGCGAGGCGACGGCGACCTCCGGGACGGCGCGGCCGAGCCGCGCCGCGGCCTGACGGATCCCCGCCAGGGGCGCCCGCAGGTTGCGCTCCACGTCGGCGGCCAGCGCCTTGAGCGGCGAGACGTACAGCACGCGGCAGCGCTCCGTGCGCTCCTGGGGCACGGGCTCGCGCGTGAGCCTGTCGAGCGCGGCGAGGAACGCCGCGAGGGTCTTGCCGGAGCCGGTCGGTGCGACGACGAGGGCGTGGTCGCCGCTGTGGATCGCCTCCCACGCACCGACCTGCGCCGCGGTCGGCGCCTCGAACGCCCCGGCGAACCATGCCCGGGTCGGTTCCGCGAAGAGGTCGAGGACGGGTTCGGTCACGCGGCCATCCTCGCGTCGCCCACCGACATCCGCAGGCCGCGGGGCTCGCGGCCCGGCACGGCCCTCGGCCGCGTGCCCCGGGCGTGGGACAGTGGGCCCATGCGATACCGGGAGTTCTGGCAGCTCGTCGACGAGGTCTTCGGCGAGGCCTACGGCCGGGTCCTCGCCGACGACCAGGCCCTCGACGCCCTGGAGAGCCGTACGGCGGCGCAGGCGATCGAGGACGGCGTCGAGCCCCGTGTCGTGTGGCACGCGCTGTGCGACGCGATGGACGTCCCGGAGGAGCGCCGGTGGGGACACGACCACCGGCGGCCTGCGCCGCCGCGCCGCGGCTCTGCGGCATCATGACGGCATGAGTCGGACGGCGCTGCCCGGGGTCCGGGACCTGACGGGCGCCCTGTGGTCCCTGGTCGCGACGGCGCTGGGCCTCGGGCTGGCCCTGTGGCTCGTGCCCGGCGCCGGTGCCACGGGTCCCGGGCCCGTCCTCCTGGTGGCGCTCGCGGTGGCGGTCGGGGACGCGGTCGTCCGCCCGCCGCTGCGGCTGGCCGGGGCGCGGATCGGCGCCGTCGGTGCCATCGCGCTCGGCATCCTCGTCCAGCTCGCCGTGTCCGTCGGGGCGCTGGTCCTGCTCCCCGGGATCGACCCGGGGCCGCCGTTCGACGCGCTCGCCGTGCTGCTCGTCGCATCCGTGGTGATGGCCACCGGCCAGTGGCTGTTCGGTTCCAACGACCCCGAGTACGTGGTCTCGGACGTCCTGCGCAGGGCACGGCGCACCGACCGCCGCGCCCGGGCGCGCGCGGGTGCCGGTCCGGAGGACGAGCAGGCCGCCCGGACCGAGAACGGCCTGCTGGTCGTCCAGCTCGACGGGGTGTCCCGCCCGACCTTCGACCTCGCCGTGCAGGCGGGCCTCGTCCCCACCCTCGCGGCCTGGGTCCGCGGCGGTGGGCACAGCGTCGAGTCGTGGTGGGCGCGGGTGCCGTGCACCACGCCGGCCAGCCAGGCCGGCCTCCTGCACGGCACGAGCGACGCCGTGCCCGCGTTCCGCTGGTGGGACCGGGTGACGGGCCGGCTCGTCGTGACCAACCGGCCGGCCGACGCGGCGGCGGTCGAGGAGATGCTGTCGGACGGCGACGGGCTGCTCGCGCACGGCGGCACGGCGGTCTCGACGATGTTCTCGGGCGACGCGACGACGAGCCTGCTGGTGATGAGCCGTGCCGGCGGGCGCGGCGGCCTCGGCCCGGGCCGGATGTTCGTGCACTTCTTCTCGAGCCCGTTCGTGCTGGCCCGCGCCCTCGTGGGCACGGTGGCCGAGACGCTCAAGGAGGTCTACCAGGGCTGGCAGCAGGCGGTCCGCGGCGTCCGCCCGCGGGTCGGGCGCCTCGGCTGGTTCCCGGTGCTGCGCGGCGTGTCCAACGTCGTGCTGCGCGACCTGAACGTCTCGCTCGTCGCGGGCGAGCTCCTGCGCGGCGTGCCGACCGTCTTCGTCGACCTGGTCGACTACGACGAGATCGCCCACCACGCCGGTCCGGTGCGGCCGGAGTCGCTGCGTGCGCTCGAGGGGCTCGACCGCGTGGTCGGGCTGCTGTCCCGGGTGGCCGAGGTGGCGCCGCGGCGCTACGAGATCGTGGTGCTCTCCGACCACGGGCAGTCGCTCGGCGAGGTCTTCGCGGAGGTCGCGGGACGGTCGTTCCGCGAGGAGGTCGAGTTGCTGATGGGCGAGCCGGACCACGACGTCCACGCGCGGGCGGCGTCCGACGACGAGGACTGGGGTGCGGTGAACGCCGCGCTCAACGCGCTCTCCCGCTCGCCGGAGCCGCGGATGGCCGTCGGCCCGTCCGGGGACCACCGCGAGCGCCGCCACCGGGACCCGCGCGCGCGGGTCCCCGCGCCGGCGGTCGTCGCTGCGGCCGCCCGGCCGGTCCCGCCGGTGCCGCCGCCCCCGGACCAGGGCGCCCCGGTCGCGCGGGACCTGCCGATGGTGCCGGACGCGCAGGACGCGCAGGACGCGCGGGACCTGCCGATGGTGCCGGACGCGCAGGACGCGCAGGACGCGCCGGACCTGCCGGAGGTCGCCGTCGTCGGGTCCGGGAACCTCGGCCTCGTGTGGTTTCCCCGATCGCCCGTGCGCCTGCGCGGCGACGAGGTCCGTGCCCGCTGGCCGCGGCTCCTGCCGGGCCTCCTCGCCCACCCCGCCGTCGGCGTGGTGGTGTGCCTGGAGCCTCCCCGACGCGTCGAGACGGGGGACGAGGGGCCCGACGTCGTCGCGTACGGGCGCGCAGGCCGCCGGGACCTCGTCACGGGGGACGTGGAGGGCGACGACCCGCTCGAGCCGTACGGGACCCGGGCCGCGCCGGACCTGCTCCGCGCGGCACGCATGACGTCGACGGGCGACCTGATCGTGGTCTCGAGCGTCGACGAGGCCGGCCTGGTGCACGCCTTCGAGGGCCTCGTGGGCTCGCACGGCGGGCTCGGCGGGGCCCAGGGCGAAGCTCTTCTCGTGCGCCCGACGGGGTTCGAGGTCCCGGACGGCCTGCGCGAGGAGGTGGACGGCCGGCGCATGCTCGTCGGCGCCGAGTCCGTCCACGAGCGGCTCGTCGCGTGGTCGCGCGAGCTGGGGCTGCGGCCGTGAGCCCCGGTACCCCGGCCGCCGCCCCCGCCGACGGCGCAGCGGGCGGCGGGGCGGGCGGCGAGGGCGGTCACGACGGGCTCGAGGTCCGGCTCACGTGGCTCGGGCACTCGACCGTCGTGCTCGACGTCCGGACCGGCGCGCGGGCGACCCGGCTCGTGACCGACCCCCTGCTGCGCCGGCACGCGGGGCTCCTGCGGCGCCGTGGCGGGATCCCGGCGGACGTCTGGCGGGGCAGCGACGCCGTGCTGCTCTCGCACGCGCACCACGACCACGCCGAGCCGGCCTCGTTGCGCATGCTCGGACCGGTGCCGGTCCTGACCGCGCCGGAGACCGCCCGGTGGCTCCGTGGGCGGGGGATCGAGGGCCGCGGGCTGGGCGACGACGAGTGGTTCGAGGTGGCACCGGGGGTGGACGTCCGGCTCGTGCCCGCGGTGCACGGGGACAGGCCGATGCCGCACCGCCCGAACGCGGCGAACGGGCACCTGGTCCGGGTGCGGTGGGGCGGCCGGACGTGCGTGGTCTGGGCGCTGGGCGACACCGAGGCGTACGCGGCGATGCGCGAGACGGCCGGGCTGGCCGGCGCGCCCGTCGACGTGGCGCTCGTGCCGGTGGGGGGCTGGGGCCCACGCCTGTCCGGAGGGCACCTCGGCCCGCGCGAGGCGGCCCAGGTCTGCTCCGAGGCGGGCGCCCGCGCGGCGGTGCCGGTGCACTGGGGGACGCTGCACGCCCCGGGCGGCCGGTGGCTGCCGCCGGGATGGATGGACGCCGCGGGCCTCGCCTTCGGGGTGGAGACGGCCGCGCGCGCCCCGGGATGCCGGCCGGTCGTGCTGCCGGTCGGCGGTTCGTGGACCGTGCCGGTCGCCTGACCGACGCGCCGTGCACGGCGTGTCGCGCCGGTCGAACACGTGTTCGGCTAGAGTGGTCCACAGGACGACGTACCGAGGCCGCCGTCCACCGTGGACCGTACGCACGCCCCGGGTGTCGGTGGCCCGTCGTAGCGTCGGGCACGTACCGACGGCACAGGCTGCGCAGCGCACACGGGCTGCGCGACACCTGACCGGCGAGACCGAAGACGCAGCAGACGCAACGGCACGACTCGTGCCACGAGACGAAGGTGACCGACATGCCTGCACCTGCAGACCGCGAGAAGGCGCTCGAGGCAGCGCTCGCCCAGATCGACCGCAGCTTCGGCAAGGGCTCGGTCATGCGGCTGGGCGACGAGGGCCGCGCGCCGGTCGACGTGATCCCCACCGGCTCGATCGCGCTCGACGTGGCGCTCGGCATCGGGGGGCTCCCGCGCGGACGTGTGGTCGAGATCTACGGCCCGGAGTCGAGCGGCAAGACGACCGTCGCGCTGCATGCCGTCGCGAGCGCGCAGCGCGCCGGCGGCATCGCGGCGTTCATCGACGCGGAGCACGCCCTCGACCCTGACTACGCGAAGAAGCTCGGGGTCGACACCGACGCCCTGCTGGTCTCCCAGCCGGACACCGGCGAGCAGGCCCTCGAGATCATGGACATGCTGATCCGCTCCGGCGCGCTCGACGTCATCGTGATCGACTCCGTCGCGGCGCTCGTGCCGAAGGCCGAGATCGAGGGAGAGATGGGCGACAGCCACGTGGGCCTGCAGGCGCGCCTCATGTCGCAGGCGCTGCGCAAGATCACCGGCGCGCTGAACTCCTCCGGGACCACGGCGATCTTCATCAACCAGCTGCGCGAGAAGATCGGCGTGTTCTTCGGCTCTCCCGAGACCACGACCGGTGGCAAGGCGCTGAAGTTCTACGCCTCGGTGCGCATGGACATCCGGCGGATCGAGACGCTCAAGGAGGGCACCGACGCGGTCGGGAACAGGACGCGCGTCAAGGTCGTCAAGAACAAGATGGCGCCGCCCTTCAAGCAGGCGGAGTTCGACATCCTCTACGGGGTGGGCATCTCCCGCGAGGGCGGCCTGATCGACATGGGCGTCGAGCACGGCTTCGTACGCAAGTCGGGATCCTGGTTCACGTACGGCGGGGACCAGCTCGGTCAGGGCAAGGAGAACTCCCGCGCCTTCCTGCGGGACAACCCGGACCTCGCCAACGAGCTCGAGAAGCGCATCAAGGAGAAGCTGGGCGTCGGCGCGACGCTCGACGCCCCCGCGGGCGAGGTCACGGACGGGATCCCGCCGGTGAGCATCGACGGAGCCACGGCGCCGTCGTCCGTGACGGCCGGCGCCGCCGGACCGGCGGCGGCGCGCGCGAAGGGCCGTGCCGCGAAGCCCGCGAAGGTCGACTTCTGACCGACGTGGTCTCGCAGCGGCGACACGGCGCGGCGGGCGGCGCCCGCCCGGCCCCGGAGGACGAGGAAGCTCCGGGGCCGGGCGGGCGGCGGCGTCCGACGATCGCGGAGCGCATCGCCGACGGCGAGCTCGACCACGAGGCCGCGACGGAGAAGGCGCGCGAGCACGTGCTCCGCTCCCTGACGGCGGCGCCGCGGAGCCGGGGTCAGCTCACGGAGGCGCTCGCGCGCAAGGGATATCCCGAGGCGGTGATCGAGCCGCTGCTGGAGCGGCTCGTCGAGGTCGGGCTCGTCGACGACCGCCAGCTCGCCGAGATGCTCGTCCGCACGCGCCACTCGGAGCGCGGTCTCTCGCGCCGGGCGCTCGCCCAGGAGCTGCGGCGCAAGGGCATCGACGAGGAGACGGCACGGGGGGCCCTTGCGCAGGTAGACGACGACGACGAGGCCGACGCGGCGCGGGAGCTGGTCAGCCGACGCCTCGCCCGCACCCGCGGGCTGGATCGCGACGTTCGCGTACGCCGGACGGTCGCCGCGCTCGCGCGCAAGGGGTACGGGCCTTCCCTGGCCTTCGAGCTGGTCCGCGCGGCGCTCGACGCCGAGGCCCTCGAGGACGAGACGTCGGGCAGCGAGACGTCCGGGTTCGAGGCCGGCGGCGAGGGGTCCGGCGGCGCGCGCTACGCCTAGCCACAGGGCCCGGACCGGGGCCGGCAGCGACGTCTTGGTGACGGTGGCTCAGCCCTGTCGGGGCCCGAGCAGGCCCTGCTGGTCGTGCTCGTCCGTGCCCGCCTGGAGCGTGGCGCCGGCGCCGGCGCCGTTCTCCAGCCCCGCGCCCTGGACGCCGGTCGACCCGGCGGTCCTGCCGCGCAGGCGCCCGCCGAGCGCCTCCGCCGCCTTGGTGAGCGAGTAGTTGATGAGGATGAACATGACGGCCGCGACCGTGAGCGACTGCAGGATGTTGCTGTTCCCCGACCCGAAGAGCCGGGCCTGCTGCAGCAGCTCCGGGTAGAGGATGATCGCGCCCAGCGCGGAGTCCTTGAGCACCACCACGAGCTGCGAGACGAGGGCCGGGAGCATCGCGACCAGGGCCTGAGGCACCTCGATGCTGCGCAGCGACTGGTCGCGGGTGAGGCCGATCGCGAGGGCCGCCTCCCGCTGACCGGACGGAAGGCCGTGCACGCCGGAGCGGACGAGCTCCGCGACCACGGAGCCGTTGTAGAGGATCAGCGAGAGCACCACCGCCCAGAAGCTCGGGTCGGGGAGGTCCTTCTGGGCGAAGAGGAGCCAGAAGAAGATCATCATCAGGAGCACGGGCACGGCCCGGAAGAACTCGACGACGATCGTGCTGACCACGCGGACCGCGCCCATGTGCGACAGGCGCCCCATCCCGAAGACCAGCCCGAAGACGACCGCTCCGACCACGGCGACAGCTGCGGCGCGCAGCGTCGAGAGCAGGCCGGGCAGGTAGAAGTTCGTCCACGCGTCCGCGGTGAAGATCGACGTCCACTTCTCGGCCTCGAGCTGTCCTTGCTGCTGCAGCCGCAGGAGCACGACCGCAGCGAGCGCGAGGACGACGATCGCCGCGACGAGGTTGCCCCAGCGGATGCGCCGGCGCGCCACCGGTCCTGGGGCGTCGAACAGGACGGTCCGGGTCTGCGAGCTCATCGGCGTACCGCCAGTCGTCGGGACAGGGTGGTGGTCAGGAGGCCGACGGGGATCACGAGGATCACGTACCCCACGGCGAAGGTGAGGAAGATCGCGTAGATCAGGCTCGAGTTGAACTCGATCATGTTCTTCAGGAGCGTCGACGTCTCGGTCGCGACGCCCGCCGCAGCGGCGACGGTGGAGTTCTTGATGAGCGCGATCAGGGTGTTGCCGAGGGGAGCGATCGCGCCCCGGAACGCCTGCGGCAGGATGACCATCCGCGCGGCGGGCAGGAACGAGAGGCCGATCGCGCGCGCGGCCTCGGCCTGGCCGAGGGGCACCGTGTTGACGCCGCTGCGGATCGACTCGCAGACGAACGCGGCGTGGTAGATCGCCAGGCCGATGACGGCGAGCCAGAAGAAGTTCGTGGGGAAGTCGTCCGACACCTGGATCTTCAGCTGGCCCCACACGCCGAGGGTCATGAAGACCATGATGATCGTCAGCGGCGTGTTGCGGAACACGGTCACGTACGCGGTCCCGACCCAGGCCAGGCTCGGGACGGGGGAGATGCGGAAGAGTGCCAGGACGCACCCGACGACGAGGGCGATCAGGCCCGCCCAGAACGTCAGCTGGATGTTGACCCAGAACGCACCCAGCACGTCGTAGCTCGCGAAGAGCTCGCCGAACTGTGAGAGGAAGTCGCTCACCGAGGGACGCCTTTCCGGTGGTGTCGGGTGCCGGTCGAGGGGGAGCGACCGGGGTCAGGCCGTGCGGGGGCGAGGAGCGCGAGGCTCCTCGCCCCGGCCGCGGTCAGGCGCAGTCGTCGAGCGCCGGCGGGTTCTCGTCGGCGTTGGGCGTGTACCCGGTGCCCTCGGTGTTGTCCTTGATGAAGGTGTCCCACGAGCCGTCGTCGAACATCTTCTTCAGCGAGGTGTTGATCGCCTCGCACTGGTCGCTGTCCTTGGGGATGCCGACGCCGTAGCGCTCGGTCGAGAACGGGTTGCCGACCACCTTGACCTTGCCCTGGTTGCCCGGCTGGGCCGCGAGCCCGGCGAGGATGATGTCGTCCGTCGTGACGGCGTCGACCTGGCCGGAGGAGAGGGCGGTCACGCACTCGGCGTACCCCGGCTGCTCGAGGAGGTTGACCTTCGAGGCCAGCTCGTCCTTGATCCGCTGCGCGGAGGTCGAGCCGGAGACCGAGCAGAGGTTCTTCCCGTTGAGGGACTCGGGCCCGGTGATGTCGCTGTCGTCCTCGGCGACGAGGAGGTCCTGCCCGGCGACGAAGTAGGGGCCGGCGAAGGAGACCGTCTTCTTGCGCTCGTCGGTGATGGAGTAGGTCGCGAAGATCATGTCGACCTGGCCGGTGCTCAGGAGCGTCTCGCGCTGGGCGGAGGGCGCCTCCTTCCACTCGATCT
The DNA here is from genome assembly GCF_003752595.1 of Cellulomonas sp. PhB143. Taxonomy (GTDB): domain Bacteria; phylum Actinomycetota; class Actinomycetes; order Actinomycetales; family Cellulomonadaceae; genus Paraoerskovia. The sequence goes on from NZ_RKIJ01000010.1 coordinate 373,968, forward strand.
GGTCGGCGTCGTAGCCGAGGTCCTTCGCCACGTAGGTCGCGACGTCGACGTCGAACCCGGAGTACTTGTCGCCGTCCTTGAACCCGAGCCCGGGCTGGTCGTACTTGATCCCGATGGTGATCGTGTCACCGCCGCCGCTGCCGGCGGTGCTGCCGCCGTCACCGCCGTCGTCGGAGTCGCTGCTGCAGGCGGTGAGCGCGATCGCGCAGGCCGCGAGGCCCGCGAGTACCGCTGTTCGTCGTGCTCGCATGTCGTTCCCTTCGTCGGTCCCGGGTGCGGGAGTGCTGGTCCGAGGTCCCGGGGTCGGGCCTCGAGCCCGGGTGCTCTCAGTGCGTGAGGATCTTGGAGAGGAAGTCCTTCGCGCGGTCGCTGCGGGGGTTCGTGAAGAACTCCTCCGGGCTCGCCTCCTCGACGATCTGGCCGTCGGCCATGAAGACGACCCGGTCGGCGGCGCGGCGCGCGAAGCCCATCTCGTGGGTCACCACGATCATCGTCATGCCTTCCTTGGCGAGCTGGACCATGACGTCGAGGACCTCGTTGATCATCTCGGGGTCCAGCGCCGACGTCGGCTCGTCGAACAGCATCACCTTGGGGTGCATGGCCAGCGCCCGGGCGATGGCGACGCGCTGCTGCTGGCCGCCGGAGAGCTGGGCGGGGAGCTTGCCGGCCTGGTTCGCGACGCCGACGCGCTCGAGCAGGCCCATCGCCTCCGCGCGGGCGGCGGACCGCGAGAGCCCGCGCACCTTGATCGGCCCGAGCGTGACGTTGTCGAGCACGGTCTTGTGCGCGAAGAGGTTGAACGACTGGAAGACCATCCCCACGTCCGAGCGCAGCCGGGCGAGCGCCCTGCCCTCCTCGGGCAGCGGCTCCCCGTCGACCTCGATCGTCCCGGAGTCGATGGTCTCGAGCCGGTTGATCGCCCGGCACAGGGTGGACTTCCCGGACCCCGAGGGCCCGATGACGACGAGCACCTCGCCGTGGTCGACGGTCAGGTCGATGTCGCGCAGGACGTGCAGGTCGCCGAAGTGCTTCTGCACGTCGCGCAGCGAGACGAGCGCCGCGCCGGCGACCTGGCGCGGGGCCTCCGGGCCGTCCGGGGACGGGCGGGGCGGGGATGCGTCGGCCATGTGCCGAACCTATGGGTGTTTTGTGACGGGCGCACCCAGGCCGGGGTAACGGTCCGGCAACGACCCGGCGCGACCGCCGTATCCTGGTCGGTGATGTCCACGACCGCCCCCGCCCCCGCCTCCGCGAGCCGCACGTACCTCGTCAAGACCCTCGGCTGCCAGATGAACGTCCACGACTCCGAGCACATGGCAGGCATGCTCGAGGCCGCCGGCTATCGCCGTGCCGACCCGGAGGACGAGGCGGCCCAGCGCGCCGACGTCGTCGTCGTCAACACGTGCGCGGTGCGCGAGAACGCGGCCACCAAGCTCTACGGCAACCTCGGCCGGCTCGCGTCGATCAAGGCGGACCGGCCCGGCATGCAGATCGCCGTGGGCGGCTGCCTGGCGCAGAAGGACCGCGGCGCGATCGTCGAGCGGGCCCCGTGGGTCGACGTCGTCTTCGGCACCCACAACCTGGACGCCCTGCCGGTGCTGCTGGAGCGCGCGCGGCACAACGAGGCCGCGCAGGTCGAGATCGCGGAGTCCCTGCAGGTCTTCCCGTCGACGCTGCCCACGCGCCGCGAGTCGGTCTACGCCGGCTGGGTGTCGATCAGCGTCGGCTGCAACAACACCTGCACCTTCTGCATCGTGCCGCACCTGCGCGGCAAGGAGCGCGACCGCCGTCCGGGGCAGGTCCTGGCGGAGATCGAGGCCCTGGTCGCCCAGGGTGCGGTCGAGGTGACGCTGCTCGGGCAGAACGTCAACTCCTACGGGGTCGAGTTCGGCGACCGTGGCGCCTTCGCGAAGCTCCTGCGGGCGTGCGGACGGGTCGAGGGGCTCGAGCGCGTGCGGTTCACGTCGCCGCACCCGGCATCGTTCACGGACGACGTGATCGCCGCGATGGCCGAGACGGACAACGTGATGCCTCAGCTGCACATGCCGCTGCAGTCCGGCTCGGACCGTGTGCTGCGGGCGATGCGCCGCTCCTACCGCTCGGACCGTTTCCTCGGCATCCTCGACCGGGTGCGCGCGGCGATGCCCGACGCGGCGATCACCACGGACCTGATCGTGGGCTTCCCCGGTGAGACGGAGGAGGACTTCGAGCAGACGCTCCGCGTGGTCGAGGCGTCGCGCTTCTCCTCCGCGTTCACCTTCCAGTACTCCCCGCGGCCGGGCACGCCCGCCGCCGACCTCGGGGACCAGGTCCCCAAGGAGGTCGTCCAGGAGCGGTTCGAGCGGCTGCTCGCGCTGCAGGACCGCGTCTCGAGCGCCGAGTCCGCCCGTCAGGTCGGACGGACCGTCGAGGTCCTCGTCACCGACGGCGCGGGCCGCAAGGACGGCGAGAGCCACCGCCTGACGGGACGCGCCCCGGACAACCGGCTCGTGCACCTGGCGGTGCCGCCCGCCGTCGCCGACCTGCTCGCCGGACCGGACGCCGTGCCTGCGCGCGCCGCCGCGAGCGTGCCCGACGACGTCCCCCGCCCGGGCGACCTCGTCACCGTCGCGGTCACGGCCTCGGCGCCGTACCACCTGCTCGCGGACTCGGCCCTCGCGGGGGGTCCGTACGCCGTGCGACGCACGAGGGCGGGGGACGCCTGGGCGCGCCGCGCCCGCGGGGAGGCGGAGCACACGCACCCCACCGCGTCGAGCGGCCGGGGGCCGGTCGGGCTCGGGCTGCCGGCGCTGCGCCCCTGACCTGCCCCTGACCTGCCCCTGACCGGCGCGCTGACCGGTGCGCCGCGCAGACCCCACCGGCCCGGCCGGGATCAGCCCAGGGCCACCAGGCCGTCGACCGACTCGAAGAACGCGATCGACGAGGCGAGCCCGCACGTGACGGTCTGCTCCAGCTGGAGGCTCGTGGCGCCCTGCTCGTAGTCGACGGAGACCTCCGCCCAGACCGTCAGGCGGTCGTCGGACTCCTCCACGTGCGCCCGGGGCCAGCGACGGTCGCGGTTCCAGTCGTTGACGGCCCGCAGCAGCACGGTCCGGCGCTCGGCGGGAAGGTCGTCCCCCCAGCGACCGCGGACCTGCAGGATCTCGTTCTCGTCGCCCAGGAGCCGGAACCAGACGCGGTGCCCGTCCCACGTTCCCGTGATCTGGCCGGGAGACGTCCGGAAGTGGTACCCGCGCCGCGCCAGCTCGGCGGCGACGCGCTCGGTGGTCAGGGGGGTGGGCCGCTCCGGGGGCTCGGCCCGCCCGGCGCCGCGACCTCGCGCGGCCCGGCGCACGCGCGTGACCCAGCCCGCGCCCGGGCGGGTCACGGCGCGCCCGCCGCCGGGTCGGGAAAGGCCTCGTCGAGCGTGTCGAAGAACGACGCGGCCGTGTGCAGCCCGCAGCGCAGGAGCTGGTCGAGCTGCTCGTCGTCGACGCCGTGCTCCAGGTCGACGGCGGTCTTGGCGAGCAGGTGCACCTGCCCGACGTCGTCGACCTGGGCGTACGCGGTGGGCCAGATGCGCGAGGCGTTCCACTCGTTGCACAGCTCGAGGACCTGCTCGAGCCGTTCGATCGACACGATCCGGTTCCACTCGGCGACCATCTCGAGGATCTCGCCGTCGGCGCCGGCCGACGTGACCGCCCAGCGGCGTCGGTCCCACGTCCAGCCGAGGTCGCCGTCGGCATCGACGAACCACGGCAGCCCGCAGTCGTGGGCCCAGTCGACGAGCCGGTCGGGGCGCAGCGGCGCGGGCGGCGCCAGCGCGGGGCCGCCCGCGTCGTCGTCCGGGGACTGGGCCAGGGCCGACGCGATCTCGCGGACGAGGACCTCCTCGACCGCGGACGGGAGCTGCTCCTCGTCGGTTTCGCGAGGGACGCCCGGCAGGCGGCGGCGTGCTCCGAAGAACCTCACCCCGTCAGCGTACCCGCCGACGCCGCGCGCACCCGGTGACGGGCGAGCGCGGCCGACCTCGCGCCCCGGGGGCGCCCGGTAGCGTTGTCCCGTGACCGTCCGACTCGTCGAGATCCCCGGGACCGCCCTGCTCGTGCCGGGGGCCGCGGGCCGCGCGGACGTGCTGCCCGAGGCGCGTCGCGCCGTTCTCGACGCGCTCGCGCTGGCGCTGGCCCCGGCGGGTTCCTCGGAGAACGGGACGGACCGCGTCGTGGTCGTGGCACCCGGCCCCCGTCCCCGTCGCGGCGCGCTGCGCCCCGACCTCGCCCAGGCGGGTCTCGAACCCTCGCGGCTCGGGTGGGCGGTGCCGCCGTCCGGGGCGGACGACGGCGCAGGAGATCCCGCCGGCGTCGCGGCGTCGGTGGCGCTCCTCGCGCTCGCGGCGGCGGGGTGGCGCGGGCCCGTCGACGTCGTGGAGGTCGTGCGCGGCCGCCCCGACGAGGCCGCCGTCCCGGCCGGCGCCGTGCCTCCGGAGACCTCGTGGTCCACGACCTGCGCGGTCCCCGGGACGCTCGTGGTCGGGGTGGACGACGCCGCCCGGCACCTGGCCGCGCAGGCGGGGGTCGACGTACGGGGCGAGGTCCTGTTCTCCGGTCCCGGACCGGGCGGCGCGGACTACGAGGTCGCGAGCGCGTCGTTCCCGGTGGTGGCCGCGTGATCGTCGCGGTCGTCGGCCCCACGGCGACGGGAAAGTCGGACCTGGGCATCGAGCTGGCGCTCGCGCTCGGCGGCGAGGTGGTCAACGCGGACGCCTTCCAGCTCTACCGCGGCATGGACGTGGGGACCGCCAAGGTGCCTGTCCCCGCGCGCCGGGGCGTGCCGCACCGGTTGCTCGACGTCCTCGACCCGGCGCAGGACGCGTCCGTCGCCGACTACCAGCGCGACGCGCGCGCGCAGTGCGCGGAGCTGGCGGCGTCGGGGCGCCGCGCCGTCGTCGTGGGCGGGTCGGGGCTGTACGTGCGGGCGCTGCTCGACCGGATGGACTTCCCGGGCACCGACCCGCGCGTGCGCGCGGAGCTCGAGTCGCGCGCAGAGACCGAGGGCGCGCGCGTGCTGCACGCGGAGCTCGCCGCCGTCGACCCCGAGGCGGCGGCGTCGATAGGCCCGCGGAACGTGCGCCGCGTCGTGCGCGCGCTGGAGGTGGTCGCTCTCACCGGGCGGCCGTACACGGCGAACCTGCCGCGCCAGGAGTACGTGGCGCCCGCGGTCCAGATCGGGCTCGACTGCGACCGCGACGCGCTCGACGCGCGGGTCGAGGGCCGCGTCGCGGCGATGTGGGACGCCGGTCTCGTCGAGGAGGTCCGCGGGCTGCGGGACTCGCTCGGGCGTACGGCCTCGCGGGCGGTCGGCTACGCGGAGGTCCTCGAGATGCTGGCCGGGCGGTGGGACGAGGACGAGGCGCGCTCGCGAGTCGTGGCGGGGACGCGGCGCCTCGCGCGCAAGCAGATGGGGTGGTTCGGTCGGGACCCGCGGGTGCACTGGCTCGACGCCCGCTCGGAGGAGCTGGTCGCCGACGCGCTCACCCTCGTCGCCGCGGCCGACGCCGGACGGCTCGTCGAGCCGCGCGGCGCGCACGACGGCGGCGTGCGCCGGCCGCTCGGGTCGTGACACGCTGAGCCCATGAGCTCCCCCCGCACCGATCCCGGGCCCGCCACGGGTGCCGTCTCCACCGCCGCCGGCCTGCTCGAGTTCGTCAAGGGCCACGGCACGCAGAACGACTTCGTGCTGATCGACGACCGCGCGGACGAGGTGGAGCTCACGCCGGAGCTGGTCCGGGCGCTCGCCGACCGGCGTGGCGGTGTGGGGGCCGACGGCGTCATCCGGCTCGTGCCGAGCAGCGCGCTCGAGGAGGGCCGCGCGGTGCTCGCCCGGGAACCCGCGGCGACCTGGTTCATGGACTACCGCAACGGCGACGGCTCGGTCGCCGAGATGTGCGGGAACGGCGTGCGCGTGTTCGCGGCCTTCGCCGAGCACCTCGGTCTCGTGGACGTGGCCGACGGCGCGTGGCACGTCGCGACGCGGGCCGGGCTGCGCACCGTGACCCGCGACGCGCACGGGTGGTACGCCGTCGACATGGGCGCCTGGTCGTTCCCCGGCGGCGCCGGCGCGGAGGTCGAGGGAGCCGACGCGACCGTCGTCCTGCCCGGCTCCGACGTCGCCCGGGCCGCGCTGAGCGTGGACCTCGGCAACCCGCACACGGTCGTCGCGCTGGGCGAGGAGGCGGAGCTCGACGCGCTCGACCTCGGGCACGCGCCGCGCGTCGACCCGGCGCCGCCGCACGGGACGAACGTCGAGGTGGTCGTCCCCCTCGGGGAGTCCGTCCAGGCGGACGGGACCGTCGTCGGGCGGGTGCGGATGCGGGTGCACGAGCGCGGCGTGGGGGAGACCCGGTCGTGCGGGACGGGCGCCTGCGCGGCGGCGCTCGCCGTCCGCGCCTGGGCGGGGGCCGGGGCCCCGGACGTCTGGCAGGTCGAGGTCCCGGGCGGGGTGGTGCGCGTGCGCGTCCTGGCGGACGGCCACGTCGAGCTGGCGGGCCCCGCGCGCCTGGTGTTCAGCGGGGCCCTGGACCGGGTGGCCCTGACCGGCTGACGCCTCAGCCGTCCCGGCGGACCTCGAGCACGCGGAAACCCTTGGCGCTCGCGGCCCGGGCCGTCGTCAGGCCCTCGAGGCGGTCGTCGGCCCAGGCCTGCAGCGAGTCCGCGCCGAGGTTGCGCTGGACGACGAGGTGGGCGGCGCCGTCGGGCGTCAGCCGGGGCAGCCAGCGCTCGAGCATCGCGTGCAGCGCGGCCTTGCCCACGCGGATCGGCGGGTTGGACCAGATCGCGTCGAAGCGCACGTCGTCGGGGACGTCGTCCGGGCGTGCCGCGCGGAGCCGCGGGGCGCCCGCGGCCACGGCGTTGCGGCGGGTCAGGTCGAGGGCGCGCTCGTTGACGTCGAGGGCCCACACGTCCGCCTCCGGACGCTGCGCCGCCTGGGTGAGGGCGACGGGACCCCAGCCGCAGCCGAGGTCGAGGAGCTGGCGGGCCGTCCCGTCCGCCCGGGGGCCGTCCGGCAGCGGCGGGACGCTCCGCAGCAGCACCTGCGTGCCGAGATCCAGGCGACCGGGCGAGAAGATCCCCGAGGCCACCTCGACGTCCAGCTCCCGACCGGCGAGGCGGACCGTGATGCGCCGACGTTCCTCGGGCGCCGCGGGCTGGGCGGTGAAGTAGTGCTGGGGCTCTGCGGGGGGCTCGTCCACGACGGACGATCCTATGCGAGCCGGGCCTGCGGGTCTTGCGCCCTGAGCGATCACCGCCGCACCGGGCGCAATTTCGCTGTCGCGGGACTTCTCGGCGTGCCAGGCTTGTTCATCGAGCACCACCCCTGAGACGAGAGGCACCCATGACGCAGAGCCCGGCGAACGGCACGTCCCCCGGTTGGCACCGCGCGGACGACGAGTCCCCCGAGGAGCGGGACGTGGCCGGCGACGTCGTGGCACGCGTCCTGGCCCGGGCCGGCACGGCGCGCTCCGAGGGGGCGACCGTGCACACGACGTCGGACGGCGAGCAGCTCGACCTGGTCGAGCGTGCGGCGCTGCGGCGGGTGGCCGGCCTGTCCACGGAGCTCGAGGACGTCACCGAGGTCGAGTACCGCCAGCTGCGGCTCGAGCGCGTCGTCCTCGTCGGCCTCTGGTACGGCAGCGCGGACGAGGCGGAGGTCTCGCTCCGCGAGCTCGCCGCGCTCGCGGAGACCGCGGGGTCGCAGGTGCTCGACGGCCTGCTGCAGCGGCGCCAGAAGCCCGACCCGGGCACGTTCCTGGGCTCCGGCAAGGCAGCCCAGCTCGCGGAGATCGTCGCGGCGACGGGCGCCGACACCGTCGTCGTGGACAGCGAGCTGGCACCGTCCCAGCGCCGGGCGCTCGAGGACATCGTCAAGGTCAAGGTCATCGACCGCACGGCCCTGATCCTCGACATCTTCGCCCAGCACGCGAAGTCGCGAGAGGGCAAGGCGCAGGTCGAGCTGGCGCAGATGGAGTACATGCTCCCGAGGCTGCGCGGGTGGGGCGAGTCCATGTCCCGCCAGGCGGGCGGCCAGGTCGGCGGGGCCGGGGCCGGCATGGGCTCGCGCGGGCCGGGCGAGACGAAGATCGAGCTCGACCGACGCCGTATCCGCACGCGGATGGCGAAGCTGCGCCGGGAGATCGCCGCCATGGCGCCGGCCCGCGAGACCAAGCGCTCCTCCCGGCGTCGCGGCGCGATCCCGTCGGTCGCGATCGCGGGCTATACCAACGCGGGCAAGTCGTCGCTGCTCAACGCGCTGACGAACGCGGGGGTGCTCGTCGAGAACGCGCTCTTCGCGACCCTCGACCCGACGATCCGCCGCGCGCAGACCGAGGACGGACGGGTCTACACGCTCGCCGACACCGTCGGGTTCGTGCGCCACCTGCCGCACCAGCTGGTCGAGGCGTTCCGCTCGACGCTGGAGGAGGTCGGCGAGGCGGACCTGCTGCTGCACGTCGTGGACGCCTCCCACCCTGACCCCGAGGGGCAGATCGCCGCGGTGCGCGAGGTGCTCGCCGACGTCCCGGGCGCGTCGGACGTGCCGGAGGTGATCGTCCTCAACAAGGCCGACGTCGCCGACCCGGAGGTCGTGGCGCGGGTCCGGCTCCGGGAGCGGCGGACCATCCTCGTCTCCGCGCACACCCGTCAGGGCATCGACCAGCTTCTCGAGCTCGTCGAGGCGGAGCTGCCCCGTCCGGCGGTGGAGGTCGACGTCGTCGTCCCCTACGACCGGGGCGACCTGGTGCACCGGGTGCACGAGTCGGGCGAGATCTCCTGCGAGGAGCACACCCCGACGGGCACGCACCTGCGGGCGCGGGTGGACGAGGCCCTGGGCGCCGAGCTCGCGGGGTTCCCTCGCGGGCACGGCGCGGACCCGCTCGCGGTCTGAGGAGGACGGCGGTCCACAGGCCCGCCCGCGCGTCCCGCGGCGCCCCCGCGCGACCGTAGGATCGGACGATGACTCGGCAGGCCCAGGGCGACTCGGACGGTGCCGACGTGGACGACGCCGGCGCCCCGACCGGGGAGGGGACCGGGGTCCAGGAGCTGCTCTCGGCGGCCGTCGCGTCGCTCGGCGGGCGCCCGCGCGCAGGCCAGCAGGAGATGGCCGAGGCGGTCGCGGCGGCGGTCGGCTCGGGCGAGCACCTGCTGGTGCAGGCCGGCACGGGCACCGGCAAGTCGCTGGGGTACCTCGTGCCCGCCGTGCGGCACGCGGTGACGGAGGACGAGCGCGTCGTGGTGTCGACGGCGACGCTGGCGCTGCAGCGCCAGGTGATCACCCGCGACCTCCCGCTCGTCGTGGACGCCCTGGCGGGTCTCCTTCCCCGGCCCCCGCAGGTGGCCCTGCTCAAGGGCTGGCACAACTACCTGTGCCAGCACAAGGTCGCGGGGGGCTACCCGCAGGACGATGCCACGCTGTTCGACATGCCCGGCGCCGAGCACGCCGGCGCGGCCGAGCACCCCAGCGCCGGCAGCAGCCGACGACCCGACGACGCGGGGCTCGGCGCGCAGGTGGTGCGCGCGCGCGCCTGGGCCGAGGAGACGGCGACCGGCGACCGTGACGACCTCGTCCCTGGCGTGTCCGACAAGGCCTGGCGACAGCTCTCGGTGACCGCGCTCGAGTGCCTCGGCCAGCGGTGCCCGATGCTCGACGGCTGCTTCCCCGAGGCGGCCCGCGCGCTCGCCCGCGAGGCGGACGTCGTCGTGACCAACCACGCGATGCTCGGCATCGCCGCCTCCGGCTCGCCCGGCGTCCTGCCCGAGCACGCGGTCGTCGTCGTCGACGAGGCGCACGAGCTCAGCGACCGGGTGACGGCGGCCGCCACCGTGGACCTCTCGGTACCGGCGGTGGAGCATGCAGCCCGGCTCGCCCGGCGCCACGGGGCCACCGTCACGGACGACCTCGACGCGGCGTCGCGGCTGCTCGGCACCGTCCTCGCGGGCCTGCCGCCCGAGCGGTTCCCCGAGGGGCTCCCGGACACGGCGCGGGTCGCGGTCGCGGCCGTCCGGGACGCGGCGCGCCACCTGGTGAGCGCGCTCAAGCCGGACACGTCGCAGGGCTCGTCGGTCGAGCCGGGCCTGAAGATGGCCCAGGCCGCCGTGCTCGCGCTGATGGAGATCGCCGAGCGCATGGCGGCCGACCCGACGGGGCACGACGTCCTGTGGTGCACCCATCCGGCCGCCGGCTGGGGCGAGGACAGCACGACGCGGCTGCACGCCGCGCCGCTCGCGGTGCACGGCCTGATCCGCGAGAACCTGCTCGGGGAGCGCAGCGGGGTCTTCACGTCCGCGACGCTCGCGCTCGGGGGCTCGTTCGAGCCCGTGGCCCGGACGCTGGGCCTCGGAGGGTCCGACGACGCGTGGGAGGGGATCGACGTCGGCAGCCCCTTCGACTACGCCGGCCAGGGGATCCTGTACGTCGCAAAGCACCTGCCCACGCCCGGGCGGGACGCGGCGACCGAGCACCAGCTCGACGAGATCGCGGACCTGGTGCGGGCCGCCGGGGGGCGCACGCTCGGGCTCTTCTCCTCCCGCCGGGCCGCGGTGGCGGCGGCCGAGGCGATGCGCGAGCGGCTCGACGTCCCGGTGCTGTGCCAGGGGGAGGACCAGCTCGCGACGCTCGTGGCGCAGTTCGCCGCGGACCCCGCCACGTGCCTGTTCGGCACGCTCTCGTTGTGGCAGGGAGTCGACGTCCCGGGCCCCACCTGCCAGCTCGTCCTTATCGACCGGATCCCGTTCCCCCGGCCCGACGACCCGGTGCGCTCCGCCCGCGCCCGCGCGGTCGAGCAGTCGGGCGGCAATGGCTTCATGCAGGTCTCGGCCGCCCACGCGGCGCTGCTGCTCGCCCAGGGGGCCGGGCGCCTGATCCGGTCGCAGGAGGACCGCGGTGTGGTCGCGGTCCTCGACCCGCGCCTCGCGACGGCCCGGTACGGGTCGTTCCTGCGGGGCTCCATGCCCGGGTTCTGGCCGACGAGCGACCGCGCCACCGTCATCGCCGCCCTCGAGCGGCTGCGCGTCCTAGGCTGAGCGAGGACTGACCGAGACGACCGCACCGGAGGCAGCGTGAGACCACGGACGACGAAGCTGGCCATCGTCGGGGCGGGGGCCGTCGGCTCGACGATGGCCTACGCGGCGCTGATGCGCGGTGCCGCGCGGAACGTCGCGCTGCTGGACATCAACCGCAAGAAGGTCGACGCGGAGGTGCTCGACCTGCGGCACGGGCTCGAGTTCACACCGCGAGCGTCGGTCGAGGGATCGGACGACGTCCAGGTCTGTGCCGGGGCGGACGTCGTGGTGTTCACCGCGGGCGCGAAGCAGAAGCCCGGGCAGTCCCGGCTCGACCTCGCGGAGGCGACGATCGGGCTCGTCCGCTCGATCCTCCCCGGTCTCGTCGAGGTGGCGCCGAACGCCGTCTACGTCATGGTCACGAACCCCGTGGACATCGTCACCTACGCGGCGCTTAAGATCTCCGGGCTCCCGCCGAACCAGCTCTTCGGCTCGGGGACGGTGCTCGACTCCTCGCGTCTGCGGCACCTCGTGGCGGAGCACTGCGGCGTGGCGGTGCAGAACGTGCACGCGTACATCGCCGGGGAGCACGGGGACTCGGAGATCCCGCTGTGGAGCAGCGCCTCGATCGGGGGGGTGCCGCTGCTGGACTGGCGGGGTCTGCCCGGGCGCCCGTCCTTCGACGCTGCGACGCGGGACGCGATCGCCCAGGACGTGGTGCGCTCGGCCTACACGATCATCGAGGGCAAGGGCGCGACGAACTACGCGATAGGGCTCGCGGGGTCCCGCATCGCGGAGGCGATCCTGGGCGACGAGGGAAGGGTCCTGCCGGTCTCGACGCTGCTCGAGGGCTTCTACGGGATCGACGACGTCTGCCTCTCGGTGCCGTCCCTCGTCGACCGCCGGGGCTGCGACGTGCGGATCGACGTACCCCTGTCGAACGACGAGTACGACGGGCTCAAGCGCTCGGCGACGGCGATGCGGGAGGCGGCGCGCCGCCTCGGGCTCTGAGCGCCACGCGCCGTCGCTACAGGCTGCGCAGGACCGTGACCACCCGTCCCATGACCTCGGCCTCGTCGCCGGGGATGGGCGAGTAGGCGGGGTTACGGGGCATCAGCCAGACGTGACCCTCGCGGCGCTGGAGCACCTTGACCGTCGCGTCGCCGTCGATCATGGCCGCGACGATCTCGCCGTTCTCGGCGACCGGCTGTCGGCGCACCACGACCCAGTCGCCGTCGCAGATCGCGGCGTCGAGCATCGAGTCGCCGACCACCTTGAGCAGGAAGAGCTCGCCGTCCCCGACGAGCTGGCGCGGGAGCGGGAAGACGTCCTCGACCACCTGGTCCGCGAGGATCGGACCGCCGGCCGCGATGCGTCCGACGACGGGGACGTAGGAGGGCGCGGGGTGCTCGAGCGGGTCGAGCGGTCCCGCCTCCGGCGCGGGGGCCGCGGCGCCGACCGCCCGTGAGTCGTCGGCCTGGACGATCTCCATGGCTCGGGGCCGGTGGGGGTCGCGGCGCAGGTACCCCTTGCGCTCGAGCGCGGTGAGCTGGTGCTTGACGCTGGACGGGCTCGTCAGGCCCACGGACTCGCCGATCTCGCGCATGCTCGGCGGGTATCCGCGCGACTCCAGCGAGGCGCGGATCGTCTCGAGCACCAGGCGCTGGCGCGGGGAGAGAGCGTCGCGCGGGCTGGCGGGCCGGAGCTCGTGGACGTCAGCCAGCCCGTCCGTGTCGGCCGTACTGCGAACCATCGTCGTCTCCTTGGTTGCCCGGGTGCGGTGCGCGGTCGGGGGAGCGGCGCGGACACGGCTGCGGGCGGTGTCCGGACGTCTCCTCCGGCGCCCTCACCCTAGGCCAGAAGCATCCCCGGATCAAACACCTGTTCGACGTGGGGTCGACGCGTGTCGGACCGGCGTGGTAGACATCGTACAGGCGTTCGACGAACACGTGTTCGACGAGCGGGGACGTACGACGCACCGCGGGGTCCGCACCGCGCGGTCGAGGGAGGCGGGACACTCATGGCAGTCATCTCGGTGGACGTGCCGCAGTGGCGCAGGGACGAGCCGGTGCAGCGGGAGGCGGCGGCGCACGCTGTCCGGGCGCGGCCGGTGGCCGCCGAGGTACCGACGCGTCTGGTGCTCACGCGCCGAGGTCGTGCCGTCCTTGCCCTGCTGGTGGCGGTCCTCGTCGCGCTGGCTCTCGGCACGGTCGGGACCGTGGCGTTCGCCGACGGCCCGAGCGCACCCGTCCAGGTGCAGCGGGTGACCGTGGCGCCGGGGGAGACCCTCTGGGAGCTCGCTGGCCGCGTCGCGGCGTCGGGCGACGACCGACGGGACGTGGTCGCGCAGATCCAGGAGATCAACGCTCTGCCGGGCGCCACGATCGAGGCCGGCCGCAGCCTCCTGCTCCCCGTCGGTGGCACGGTGCGCTGAGCCCGAGAGCGTGCGTGTCGGTGTTGCAACGACGCGGTTCCGGCGCATATGTTCGACCCCGCTGCGCGCCGCGTGGCTTCCGGCCCCGCGGCGCACGAGCGCACCGTCGCACGGAGGAGCCCCCAGGGATGCACTGCCCGTTCTGCCGTCACCCCGACTCCCGGGTCGTCGACTCGCGCACGTCCGACGACGGGGCGTCCATCCGCCGACGGCGCCAGTGCCCGCAGTGCAACCGGCGGTTCTCGACGATCGAGTCCGCGAGCCTCGCGGTCGTCAAGCGCTCCGGCGCTACCGAGCCGTTCAGCCGTGACAAGGTCGTCGGCGGGGCACGCAAGGCCTGCCAGGGCCGGCCCGTCAACGAGGACGACCTCGCGATCCTCGCCCAGCGTGTGGAGGAGTCCATCCGCAGCTCGGGGCAGGCCGAGATCGACGCCTACGAGATCGGCCTGGCGACCCTCGGCCCGCTCCGGGAGCTCGACGAGGTCGCCTACCTCCGGTTCGCCAGCGTGTACCAGGCGTTCGAGTCGCTCGAGGACTTCGAGGCAGCGATCCACTCGTTGCGCGCCGAGCACGCGGAGCAGGCGGCGCGCGCCGGGCGCACCGACCTCGCAGGTCCGGGAGCGATCGCCGGCGGGCCGGCGCCCGCGGGCGGAGCCGGCGCACCGGGTGCCGAGGACTGAGGCCGCCCGCGCGGCGGGGACCGGCGCGCCGTGTGGCGGCGGGCGCCGGTCTCGGGGAGCCTGGACGGACGACGGTGGGCCCCGGCACGGGGCCGGACCGCCGCGCAACGACACGCGCACGTGAAGGAGAAGCGATGAGCGACAGCACGAGCTCGACGGACCGTACGCCCACCACGCCGAGCGACGGGACCAAGGCGAAGTTTCGCGAGGCCCTGGACCGCAAGAAGGCGTCCTCGGAGCACCTGACGGCCGACGCGGAGCGCAACACGGGCTCCGTGCACGGCTCGGAGACGGCGGGGCCGGTGCAGAAGACCTTCCGGCGCAAGTCGGGATAGCCGTGCCGGCGGGGTGGCGCCCCGCGACGGACGCCAGGGGCGGGAGCGGGACCTTCGGGTCCGGCTCCCGCCCCTGGCGTGCGTGCTCCGGCTCGCGCCGGCTGGTCTCAGTCGAGGACGCGGACGCGGACGGTCTGGTCCATCGCCCGCAGCGCGTCGACGACGGCCGGCTCGAGGTCCGTGCCGACGTCGGTCACCACGTAGCCGAGATCGCCGCGGGTGGCGAGGAGCTGGCCCTCGATGTTGGTGCCGTGCTCGGCGAGCGTCGCGTTGACCGCGGCGAGCACGCCGGGCGTGTTGCGGTGCAGGTGCGCGAGGCGTCGCACGCCGCTGGTCCGCTCGAGGGCGATGTTGGGCACGTTCACGCTGAGCGTCGTCGACCCGGTGCCCAGGTAGTCCTTGAGCTTGTTGGCCACGAAGTGCCCGATGGCCTCCTGGGCCTCCTCGGTCGAACCTCCGGTGTGGGGGGTCAGGATGACGTTCGCGAGCCCGCGCAGCTCCGACTCGAACGCGTCGCCGCGCTTCTTCGGCTCGGTCGGGAACACGTCGATCGCGGCTCCGGCGAGGTGGCCGGACTCGAGCGCGGTGCGCAGCGCGGGGACGTCGACCACGAACCCGCGGGAGAGGTTGAGGAACACGGCGCCCGGCTTCATGCGCGCGATCTGCTCGGCCCCGAAGAGCCCGGCGTTGCCGCCGCGGCCGTCGACGTGCAGCGTGACGATGTCCGCGACGTCCAGCAGCTCGTCGAGGCTGGCGAGCCGGCGGGCGTTGCCGAGCGCGAGCTTCTCGGCGGTGTCGTAGAACACGACCGACATGCCGAGGTTCTCCGCGAGGACGGAGAGCTGGGTGCCGATGTTGCCGTAGCCGACGATCCCGAGCGTGCGTCCGCGGATCTCGTGGGCTCCCGTGGCCGACTTGTTCCAGACCCCGTCGTGCATCGAGCGGTTGAACTCGGGCTGGCGGCGGGTCAGGGCGATCATGTCCGCGATCGCGATCTCGACGACCGAGCGGGTGTTGGAGAACGGCGCGTTGAAGGTGGCGACGCCCCGCCGCGCGGCTGCGGCCAGGTCGATCTGGTTCGTCCCGATGCAGAACGCGCCGACCGAGACGAGGTCGTCCGCCTGAGCGAGCACGCGCTCCGTGACGTTGGTCTTGGAGCGGATGCCGAGGATCTCGACGCCGCGGAGCGCGGACACGAGCTCGTCCTCGTCCATGGCGCCGGTGTGGTTGGTGACCTCGATCCCGGCGGCCGTCAGGATCTCGGTCGCGGCGGGGTGGAGGTTCTCGAGGAGGAGGGCTCTGGGCACGGCACCATCGTGCGCCCGGCGTCGCGGTGAGACAAACCGGTCTTGACCTGCGGACGCCGTGCGCCGGTGGCGCTCAGGCGCCGCCCGTCAGCCCGTCCGGCAGCTCCTGGGCGTGCACGACGACCAGCCGCCGGGTCGGCCGGGTCATGGCGACGTAGAGGTCGGAGGCGCCGCCCGGACCGTCGAGGACCCGGGCGGGCTCGACCAGGACGACGTCGTCGAACTCCAGGCCCTTGACGCTGCCGGGGTCGAGGACCACGACCTGGGCGTCCGCGGGCGGCTGACCCGCCAGGCGCGCGGCCTCCGCGGCGCCCAGCAGGCGGGGGAGCGCGTCGCGGACCGCCGTGGCGAGGGCCGCGGCGTCGTCGCGGTGGGCGACGACGGCGACCCGCCCGGCCCCGTCGGCAGACGCGGTCTGCGCCGCGAGCGCGGCGACGTGCTCGACGACCGCCAGCTCGAGGCCGCCCCGTCCCGCGCCCGCGACGCGCACGACCTCCAGCGCGTCCGGGACCTCCCGCGCGGAGGTCAGGGTCGAGACGGGCAGGCAGGCCGCGCGGGCGACGGCCTGCGCCGCGTCCGCCACGCTCGCCGGTGTCCGGTAGTTGACCGTCAGCTCGGCGGTGCGCACCGCCGCGCCGAGCACCGGACCGAGCATCGCGGACCACGAGCGTGCGCCCGCCCGGGAGGACGTCTGGGCGACGTCCCCGACGATGGTGAACGAGCGGGTGGGACAACGACGCGCAAGCATCCGCCAGGCCATCGCCGACAGCTCCTGCGCCTCGTCGACCACGACGTGGCCGAAGGTCCAGGTGCGGTCCTGCGCCGCGCGCTCGGCGGTGGTCAGGCGGGGGCCCGACCCGGCGAAACGGTCCGCGAGGGCGCGCGCGTCGACCAGGCCGCCACCCGCTCCGGTCGACTCGAGCACCTGGCGGGCGTACTCGACGGAGGCGGTGTGCTCCCGCTCGGCGGCGCGCGCCTCCGCGGTGGCGACCTGGTCGTCCTCGCCGAGGAGCTCGGCCGCCTCGTCGAGCAGCGGGACGTCGGCCGGTGTCCACGCCGACCCCTTGGGGCGCACGATCGCCGCACGCTCGCCCGCCGAGAGCTCCGGCGCGAGCGTCGCCAGGCGCTCCGGCTTCGCGAGCAGGTCCTCGACGAGCCAGCGCGGCGACATGGGCAGCCAGGCGAGGTTGAGCGCGACCCGGACCTCGCGCACCCGGCGGAGGTCGTCGATCACCTCCGCACGGTCCTGGTCCACGAGCCGCTCGCCCAGCGTGGTGCCGTACTGGTCCGCGAGCCTGCCCAGCATGTCGCGGACGAAGACGGCGCGGGCGAGGTTGTGCGGGCGACGCGCGCGGCGCGCCCTGGCGATCGCGTCGCGCACGTCGCGCCGGCGGATCGTCAGGTCGCGGCCGTCGAGACGCACCGCCACGTCGGCCGCGGGGACCCGCTCGCGCAGGCGGACCGCGCGGCGCACCACGCGGGCCATCAGCGCGAGCCCCTTCACCCGTTCGGCCTCGGACGTGTCGCTGCCGCGCGCGGAGAGGTCGGGCAGCAGGTCCGCGACCGTCGTCGAGACCACGCCGGTCTCCCCGAGCGAGGGCAGGACCTGGTCGATGTAGCGCAGGAAGGACCGGCTGGGACCGACGAGCAGCACGCCGGAGCGCTCCAGGATCCGCCGGTGGGCGTAGAGCAGGTAGGCCGCGCGGTGCAGCGCGACCGCCGTCTTGCCGGTGCCCGGCCCGCCCTGCACGACGAGCGCCCCGTCCAGGGCGGAGCGGATGATCGCGTCCTGCTCGGCCTGGATGGTGGCGACGATGTCGCCCATCCGGCCGGTGCGGCCGGTCGCGAGGGAGGCGAGGAGCGCGCCCTCTCCGGTGAGGCCGGACGCCGCGCCGGCGTCGACCGCCGCGTCGAGGTCGAGCACCTCGTCCTCGACGCCGGTCACCGACCGACCGCGGGTGACGAGGTGCCGGCGGCGCGCCACGCCGTCGGGCCGCACGGCGGTCGCCCGGTAGAAGGCCTGCGCGGCGGGCGCGCGCCAGTCGGTCAGCACGGACGCGTGGTCGTCGTCCGTCAGCCCGATGCGCCCGACGTACCGCTGCTCGCCGTCGGCGAGGTCGAGCCGGCCGAACGCGAGCCGGTCCTCGACGGCCTCGAGCTGGGCGAGGCGGTCCTCGTAGAGCGTCGCGAACGCGTCGCGCTCGCTGCGGTTCTGGGGGGAGCCGGACGGTCCGGCCCGCCGGACGTCCGCCAGGCGTGCGCGCGAGCGGACGCGCAGCTCGTCGAGCCGCTCGTACAGCGCGTCGACGACGGCCTGCTCGGACTCCAGCTCGTGCTGCCTGCTCGCCACTCGTCGTGTCCTCGTCCGTGCGTCGGCCGACGTCGCCGCCGGCCCTGCCTGCGGTCGGCGATGGCCGACCCCGCCCGGCCGTGCGGCCGTGCGGCCGTCCATTATGGCCCTGCCGCGGGCCCGACGGCGACGAGCGCCGCACCGCTAGGATCGTGCGGAGCTTGCAGGACGACGAGGGAGGCGACGTGCGCGGAGCCCGGGGGGCCGGCCCGGTCCCGCGCGCGCCCGGCGCCCCGCGCCCCGACGTCGTCGAGGCGAGCGAGCGGCTGACGGTCCTGCTGGTCGAGGACGACGACGGCGACGCGCTGCTGGTCGAGGAGCACCTCGCGGACGCGAACGTACAGGTCGACCTGGTCCGCGCCGTGACGCTCGACGAAGCGGTCGAGGCCCTGCGCACCACGGACGTGCACTGCGTGCTGCTCGACCTCGGGCTCCCCGACTCGGTGGGCCTGTCCGGCGTGGAGCGGCTGCGCGACGCGCCCGCACCGCCGGCCCTCGTCGTCCTGACCGGCAGGACGGACGCGGACGACGGCGTCCGGGCGGTCGCCGCCGGCGCCGACGACTACCTGGTCAAGTCCGACGTCGGCCCGGAGCTGCTCGCCCGCTCGGTGCGCTACGCCGTGCAGCGCCGCCGCGCGGCGGCGCAGCAGCGCGAGCTGGACCGCAGTCAGCTGCGGGCCGCGGAGACCGCGCGGCTCGAGCGGGCGCTGCTGCCGCGGCCGCTGGTGCACGACGAGTCGCTCTCCGTCGTCGTCGGCTACCTGCCGGGCGGCAACGGGCTGCTCGGCGGCGACTTCTACGACGCCGTCGAGCTCGACGACGGCACCGTGGTGTGCGTGATCGGAGACGTCGCGGGGCACGGCCCGGACGAGGCCGCCCTGGGGGCGACGCTGCGCACCGCCTGGCGGACCCTCGTCGTGACCGGGACGCCGCCGGCGCGGATCATCGCCGACGTCGAGCGGGTGCTGCTCCTCGAGCGCCCCCGCCCGGAGGTCTTCGCCACGCTGTGCCAGGTCGTCGTCCACCCGCGCCGGCAGACCGCGGAGGTCTACCTCGCCGGCCACCTGGCGCCCCTGCTGCTCGGCCCCGACGGCTGCACGGAGGTCGACGCCTCGTCCCGCGGACGGGCGATCGGGGTGCCGGTCGACGGCGGATGGTCGGCGGTGACCGTCACCCTGGGCGCCCCCTGGTCGCTGCTGCTCTACACCGACGGGCTCGTGGAGGCGACGGTCGGTCGCCGCCCCGTCGTCGCGGCGGGAGCCCCCGAGGACGCTCCGCGCCCCGCGCACGAGCGCGTCGGGGCACCCGGGCTGCGCCGGGTCGTGACCCAGGCCCGCCAGGAGGGCGGGCCCGGGCTCGTGGAGCGGGTGCTGCGCCAGGTGCGCACCCTGCACGGGGGGCCGCTGGACGACGACGCCGCGATCCTGCTGGTCGGGGAGTCGGACGCCCCCGTCCCCGGCGAGCGCGGCGCGACGCTGGCTGACTCCGAGGCGTGGGAGCGATGACTGCTCGGTCCCGCTCGGTGCGCGACGAGCTCCGGCGAACCTTCGTCGCCGCCAGCGTCGCCCTCCTGCTCGTGGTGGGCCTCGCCGGCTACGCGGTCGTCTCCCTCGTCGGCGACCAGGCCGCGCAGACCACCGAGTACTTCGACGCGACGTCGGAGGCCGCGTCCGTCGGCCGGACCCTCGACGACGCCCAGCGCCTCCTGGCCGGCTACGTGCGCACGGGCGACGAGGACACCTACGAGCTCCTCGACTCGCTGCTGCGCGGCTGGGAGACCTCGGTCTTCCCCGAGGGTGACGCGTCGGGACCGTCCGTGCCGCCCGAGGTCGACGCCCGTCGCGAGACCGCCGAGCAGGACGTCGAGCGCTGGGTCGACGAGTACGTCGAGGTGGTCGCGGCGCAGGTCCAGGCCGGCGACGTCGTCCCCGCGACGGACCAGGAGCACGGGCACGACCTGTACGTGGTGGCGAAGAACGCGACGGACGACTACGCGCGGGCGCTCGACGACCAGTGGCGGACGGCGCTGGACCACGCCCGGGCGTGGCGCTCGGCGCTGGTCGCCGCCGTCGCGGTGCTCGCCGTGCTGTGCGTCGGGGTGGCGTGGTGGCTGTGGCGCACCATCGACCGCACGGTCACCCGCCCCGTGCGGGAGCTGGCCGCGGACGTGCGTCGCGCCACGGCGGGGGACCACTCGGTGCCCGTCGCCGAGACGGGCACCGGCGAGGTCGCCGCGCTGTCCCTCGACGTCGAGCGCCTGCGCGAGGAGCTGGTCCGCCAGGCGGAGGCCACCCGGGCGTCCAAGGACGAGGTGGAGGCGTCCCACCGCGCGCTCGAGCAGCAGGCCGCAGAGCTCGAGCGCTCGAACCGTGACCTCGAGCAGTTCGCGTACGTCGCCTCCCACGACCTGCAGGAGCCGCTGCGCAAGGTGGCGAGCTTCACCCAGCTGCTCCAGAAGCGCTACGGCGGGGAGCTCGACGAGCGTGCCGACCAGTACATCGGCTTCGCCGTCGACGGCGCCAAGCGGATGCAGCGCCTCATCCAGGACCTGCTCGGCTTCTCGCGGGTCGGCCGCAGCGGGACGACGCAGGAGGACGTGGACCTCGAGGAGTGCCTGGCCGACGCGCTCGCGTCGCTCGCGGACCGGCTCGAGGAGGCCGGCGCCCAGGTGACGCACGACCCGCTGCCCGTGGTGCACGGGGAACGGGCGCTGCTCACCCAGCTGTTCGTCAACGTCGTCGGGAACGCGGTGAAGTTCCGCGACCCGGAGCGGGCCCCGCACGTGCACGTCGGCGTGCGCTCCGACGGCACCCACTGGGAGCTGTCGTGCCAGGACGACGGGATCGGGATCGACAGCCAGTACGCCGACCGCGTGTTCGTCATCTTCCAGCGGCTGCACCCGAAGGACGTCTACGGCGGGACGGGGATCGGCCTTGCCCTGTGCAAGCGGATCGTCGAGTACCACGGCGGGCGCATCTGGATCGAGCCCGCGCCCGTGCGCGGCACCGTGGTGCGCTGGACCCTCGCGCACCGCTACGTCGCCGCGGGCGGCGGCGGGACGGCGGCGCCGCAGGGGGAGCGCAGCGACCGCGTCGACTAGGCTCGGCGGCGCCGCGAGCGTCGCGGGTCGGGGAGGTGGAGGCTCGGATGAGCAGCGTGCACGCGGGGATCGACGTCCTGCTGGTGGAGGACGACCCGGGCGACGTCCTGATGACCCGCGAGGCCTTCGAGGAGCACAAGGTCACCAACCGGCTCTCCGTGGTCTCCGACGGCGTCAGCGCCATGGAGTTCCTGCGCCGCACCGGCGAGCACGCCGACGCCCCGGTCCCGGACCTGATCCTGCTCGACCTCAACCTCCCCCGCATGGACGGTCGCGAGGTGCTCGCCGAGCTCAAGCAGGACCCCGTGCTGCGGCAGATCCCCGTGGTCGTGCTGACGACGTCGGAGGCGGAGGAGGACGTCGTGCGCAGCTACGCGCTGCACGCGAACGCCTACGTCACGAAGCCGGTCGACTTCGACCGGTTCATCGACGTCGTCCGTCAGATCGACGACTTCTTCGTCTCGGTGGTGCGCCTGCCCGG
Source organism: Cellulomonas sp. PhB143 (assembly GCF_003752595.1). Classification (GTDB taxonomy): domain Bacteria; phylum Actinomycetota; class Actinomycetes; order Actinomycetales; family Cellulomonadaceae; genus Paraoerskovia. Next base: position 395,688 of record NZ_RKIJ01000010.1, read on the forward strand.
ACGGTGAGGGCGGCGAGGGCCGACGGCGGGTGCCGGCCGGGAAGCAATCCGTGCGGTCCGGCGTTGGCACGCACGAGGAGCGCCGGCCCGGACGAGGGCCGCGACGAGGCCCGCGGTGCGGGCAGGACGACGGAGGGAAGAGCCCGGTGCGGGATCCGCGAGAGATCTACACGGTCGACGAGGAGGCGGTGTCGACGCAGCTCGGCGACCTCTCGCAGGCGCCTGACGGTGCGGTCGGCCCGGTGCTCGTGCACGCGCTGCGCGGCTTCGTGGACGCGGGCAGCGTCGGTGAGCTCGTGGTCGACCACCTGCGCAGCGAGCTCTCGTGGACCCGCCTCGTGACGTTCGACGTCGACGAGCTCCTCGACTACCGGTCCAAGCGCTCCACGATGACCTTCGACGTCAACCGGTGGAGCGACTACGACGAGCCCGTCCTGGCCATCGACCACGTGCGCGACGCCGAGGGGACCGGGTTCCTCGTCCTGCACGGCTTCGAGCCGGACCTGCAGTGGGAGCGCTTCGCCGCCGCCGTGTCGGGCCTCGTCGAGCGGTTCGGGGTATCGCTCACCGCGACGGTGCACGGCGTCCCGATGGGTGTGCCGCACACGCGCCCGGCGACGGTGACGGCCCACGCGACGACGGCGGCGCTCGTCGGGGACGTGCCCGCCTGGTTCGGCACGGTCAAGGTCCCGGCGAGCGCGGCGGCGCTGCTCGAGCTCCGGCTCGGGCAGAGGGGTCATGACGCCCTCGGGTTCGCGATCCACGTGCCGCACTACCTCGCGCAGTCCCCGTACCCGCCGGCGGCCGTCGCGGCGGTCGAGCGCCTGGAGCGGACCACCGGCCTCGACCTCGCCGCGGCACCCCTGGAGGAGGCCGCCCGCGAGGCGACCGAGGAGGTCGAGCGGCAGGTGGCGGACTCCGAGGAGGTCGCCGCCGTGGTGCACGCGCTCGAGGAGCAGTTCGACGCCTTCGCACGGTCCGTCGGGCGCGACAGCCTGCTCGCGCAGGAGGCGCCGATACCGACCGCGGAGGAGCTCGGGGCGGAGTTCGAGCGCTACCTGCGCCAGCACGACCAGCAGTGAGGGTCGCGCAGCGCGGATCGTGATGATCTCGTAGCCCGCAGGCCTGGCAGGTGCTCCCTGCGTGCGCCACACTGGCGTCGTCGCGACGGTGTCGCGACGCCAGGGCGGGCGAGGTGTCCGCTCCCAGAGGTCCGGGGACGGGCAGAAGGACAGAGGACAGCATGGCGCAGGGTTCAGTGAAGTGGTTCAACGCCGAGAAGGGCTTCGGCTTCATCGCGCAGGACGGCGGCGGTGACGACGTCTTCGTGCACTACTCCGCGATCGACACGCAGGGTTACCGCACGCTCGACGAGGCGCAGCGCGTCGAGTTCGAGATCACCCAGGGCCCGAAGGGCCCCCAGGCAGAGCAGGTCCGTCCGCTCTGACCTCAGGAACCCCACGGGGTCCCGGGACGAGGGCCGCACCGCTCGGTGCGGCCCTCGTGCTGTGCGCGCTCACGCCGCGTCCGGAGCGCCGTCCGGGTCGATGACGGGGTCGCGCAGCGGGGCGGCCGACGCGGCGAGGGCGGTGAGGTCCGCGCCGAGGACGATCCGTGCGGGGACGGGGAGCGTGCGCAGGGCGCGCTGCAGGGGGGCCGAGTCCAGGTCCAGCCCGTCGCCGCCCGGCGCGACGACCACGAGGACGAAGTTCCCGTACCGCCGCGAGCGCAGCAGCGCCGGCTCGGCGACCACGCCGACATGGCTGCGCACCCGCCGGTCGGAGGGCTCCGGCCGGGTGCCGGCGGAGGCGACGGAGCCGCGGACCGCCTCGAGGGCCGTCGCGAGCTCCGCGCGCAGCCGGGCGAGCGGGGGCCGGTCCGCGCAGTTCGCCAGGTAGACGCCGCCCGGGCGCAGCACGCGCAAGACGTCCTGGACGAACTCGACGGTGGTCACGTGCTCCGGCGTCCGGTCTCCGGCGAAGACGTCGCGGACCAGGACGTCGGTGCTCGCGTCGCGCAGGCCGGCGACGGCCTCGCGTGCGTCGGCGGCGCGCAGGCGCAGCCGCGGGGAGCGCGGCAGCGCGAACCACTCCCGGGCCAGCTCGAGCAGGCGGGCGTCGATGTCGACCCCGATCTGGCGCGAGCCCGGCCGGGTGTGCTCGACCCATCGCGCGAGCGTGCACCCCGCGGCGCCGAGGTGCACGACCGCCAGCGGCTCGCTCCCGCGGCCCGTCGCCGCGATCACGGCGGCCATCTGCTGCATGTACTCGAACGTCAGCAGGCCGGGGTCCTCGAGGTCGACGTAGGAGCTCGGCACCCCGTTGACCAGGACCGTGACCCCCGAGGGGCGGTCCGGGTCCCGCTCGAGCCGCACGGTGCCCGACGACGTCGCGACGTCGTCCGCAGGCAGTGTCGGAGGCGCGGTGTTTCGTTGTCCCCGTGCCGGAGGGTGGGCGGGCCTCGTCGATCGGGAGCGTCTGGCCATGGGCACACGGTAGACGCCGGTGGAGACCCGTCCGTTGACACGGGTCGAACAGGTGTTCGACAATGGTGCTGAGACCTGGAGGAGCGACATGGCGGAGCAGCAGCGGGACGACACGGTCCGGGTACCGATGTCGCGTGAGGTGGCCCGGATCCTTGCCCGTGCGGACGCCGAGCTGGTCGAGGCGTCGCAGGCAGGCACCGCCGGGGAGCGGTTCGTGCACGCGCACCTGGGCGCGCTGCGGGCAGCGTCGGCGATCGTCGCGATGCGGGGGCGGCCGGCGCGGCGGTCGGGGACGCGCACGGTCTGGGACATGCTCGCCGCCGTCGAGCCGGCGCTCGGGACCTGGTCGGTCTACTTCGCGCGCGGCGCCTCGACCCGCTCGGCGATCGACGCGGGGCGGTTCGACGCGGTCGACTCGGCGCGGGCCGACGAGCTGCTCGCGTGCGCGGAGGACTTCCGTGACGAGGTCGCCATGGTGATCGACCCGGACGCGCGGTTCGTCCGCTATCCGCTGCGGCTGATCGCCTCGTGAGCCGTGGCCCGCGCTCGGCCGAGGCACGGCGCGACTGGGGCGACGAGGAGTCGGGGTGCTCGATCCTGCACGTCGACCTCGACGCCTTCTTCGCCTCCGTCGAGGTCGCGCGCCGACCGGAGCTGCGGGGCCGGTGCGTCGTCGTCGGCGGCGCCGGGCGGGGCGTGGTGCTCGCCGCGTCGTACGAGGCGCGGGCCTTCGGGGTGCAGTCGGCGATGCCCATGACGCGGGCCCTGCGGCTCTGCCCGCAGGCCGTGGTCGTCCCTCCGGACCGGGCGGCCTACCAGGCCGTCTCGGAGTCGGTGATGGGCATGCTCCGCGCGGTCACGCCGCTCGTGGAGCAGGTGAGCGTCGACGAGGCCTTCTGCGACGTCTCGGGAGCCCGTCGGCGCATCGGTCCGCCGTCGGAGATCGCGCGCCGGCTGCGGGCCGAGGTCGAGGCCACCCACGCGATCACGTGCTCGGTGGGCATCGCGGGCTCGATGCTGGTCGCGAAGCTCGCCTCCACGCACGCGAAGCCGGACGGGACGATGCTCGTGCCGAGGGCCCAGGAGGTCGCCTTCCTGCGCACCCTGCCCGTCGGTGCGCTCGGGGGAGTCGGGGAGCGGACCCGGGAGGCTCTGGCCCGCTGGGGGATCACCACGGTCGCGCAGCTCGCGGACGAGGACGTCCGCGTCGTGCAGGCGGCGGTGGGACCCGTGCACGGGGCGCACCTGCACGACCTGGCGCACGGGCGCGACCCGCGCCCGGTGCGCACGACCCGGGCCGAGCGCTCGATCGGCGCGGAGCGCACGTTCGCCCACGACCTGCGCGACCCGGGCGCGATCGGCGCGGAGCTCCTCGCGCTCGCGGACCGCTGCGCCGGGCGGCTCCGCGAGCACGGGCTGCTCGCCAGGACGGTGTCCGTCAAGGTCCGTACGAGCGACTTCCGCACCGTGACCCGCGCCCGGACGCTCGCGGTGCCGAGCGACGTGGCCGCCGAGGTCTACGGGGTCGCGCGAGAGCTCGTGGCGGGGGTGGACCTCGGGGGCCTGGCGCTGCGGCTGGTCGGGGTCCGCGCGGAGGGGCTCGTGCCCCGCGCGCAGGCGGCGGTCCAGCCCACGCTGGAGGCGGCGACGTCCGGCGGGACGGACGCGCGCAGGCACGCGGAGTCGGCGGTCGACGAGGTGCGGCGGAGGTTCGGTGCGACCGCGATCGCGCTGGGCGCGAACGCCCGGCGTTCGACTACCACCACGTCACCGGACGGCCTATCCTAGGAGTTCAACGACGACTGGCGACGACCGGGGGTCTTCATGCCTCTCTCTGAGTACGAGCAGCGAGTACTGGAGCAGATGGAACGTGCGCTGACCTCGGACGATCCGCGGCTGGCCACGACGCTCCAGACTGCCGAGCGCCGGTCAGCGCTGCGGTGGCTCGTCGCGGGGTGCGGCGTGGTCGGCGGTCTCCTGCTCCTCGTGGTCGGCGTGACCGTCGGCGACGGGATCGGGATCGCGATCGGCGTCGTCGGCTTCGCCATCATGTTCGCGGGCGTCGCCTTCGCTCTCGCTCGTCCTCGCCGCCGGGGTGGCTCCGCGGGCCAGGTCCCCGGCCGGGGCGAACCCAGGACCCGGGAGTCCGCGCCGTCCTCGGGCGGCGGGTTCTTCAACCGCCTCGAGGAGCGCTGGGAGCGCCGTCGCGGCTCGGACGGCCGCTGACGGCTGACCGGGCGGTCGCCACCGCGCGGTCCACGAGCTCCATGAGGCCCGGCACGTCGACCGGCTCCGGGCTCTTCGCGTAGCGCCGGTCCTCGACGATCGCGGCGACCCGGGACAGCGTCCCCGACAGCTCGCGCAGCGTCGCGTCGTCCATCGTCGCCTCGTCCATCGTCACGTCGTCCTCGTCCGTCGAGGGTCCGCCGGGCGCCCCCTCGACCGGACCGGCCCGGCGACCGGTGACCGCCGCCACGACGGCGTCCGGGACCTGTCGGGGCGTGAGCGAGTCCGGCCACCCGAGTCCCGACCGGTCGAGCCTGCTGCGCAGCGACGCCCAGGCCGCCTCCACCTCGTCCTCCTCGGGCCGGAGACCTCGCCGACGCCGCACGACGAGCGCCGCCCCCAGGGCGGCAAGGACCGCGACAGCCAGGAGGCCGGCACCGACGAGGATCCGCGGCGCGCCGGAGGTCGAGGAGCCGCCGACCGTGGCCGCAGCGCTCGACGAGCTCGTGGCGGCCGTCGGCGGAGGGCTCGGTCGCTCGTCCCGCGGTGCAGTGCTCGCCGCGGTCGCGGGCGCGTCGTCGCCGGAGTCGGACCCCTGCAGGAGCGGGTCGGCGTAGGCCGGCGCGGGCCCGGTCTGCACGCTCGGCGTCGGCTCGAACCGCACCCAGCCCGTGCCGGGGAAGTACAGCTCCGGCCAGGCGTGCGACTTCGTGCCGGTGACCTCGTAGGTGGACGTCCCGACGGTGCGGTCGCCGGGCAGGAACCCGACGGCGAGCCGCGCCGGGATCCCCACGTCGCGGGCCATCACGGTCATGGCGGTCGCGAACTGCACGCAGTAACCGGTGCGGTCCTGCAGGAACGTCCAGACGGCGTCCTCGGAGTCCAGCGTGGGCAGGTCCGTGGAGTAGGTGAACCGGCTGGTGTCCCGGAGGTAGGTCTGCAGGGCGAGGGCCGAGTCGTAGCGGTTCGACGAGTCGCGGGTCAGATCCTGCGCGAGCGCTGCGGTGTCGGCGGCGTGCGGGGTCGTCGGCACGTCGAGGTAGGCGGAGTCGTCGACGTCGTCGCCGTCGGAGGCGCGCAGGCCGTCCGGGGTGAGGTCGCGGCTGCTCTCGACGAGCGTGTACTCGTACCCCTCGGGGTTGGGCCGGTCCCGCTCGACCTGGTCCCGGTCCGGGCTGTACCTCCACGTGTCGTCGATGACGACCCGGCGCGGCTCGGTCGTGATCGGCAGCAGCGCGTCGCGGTAGCTCTCCAGCCGGACGTCGATCGTGGTGTCGTCGGTCCGCGGGGCGCGCTCGGGCCACAGCACGTCGTCGTCCGCGAACGCCGAGCCGGCGGCCGCCGTGCCCCGCGACCAGTGGCTCCCGTCGAACGCGGTGGCGGTGTAGACGCGCAGGGGTGAGCCGAGCTCCTCGGGAGTCGTGTAGCGCAGGACGACGTCGTCCGAGCGCGGGCCGAGATTCTGCAGCAGGTCCAGGTCGTCGGAGAGCTGGACGCTGCTGCCCTGCGTCGCGAAGAGGTCCTTCCAGCCGGGGAGCAGCCCGGCGCCCCACCCGCCCGCTCCCGCCGCGACGAGCAGCGCGACGGCGGCGACGGCGACGCCCCCGGTGACCACGCGCGCCGCTCCCGCGGCGGCGTGCGCCACGGTGACGCGCGCGTCGACGGCGAGCGGCCGTGCCGCGACCGGGGGATCGAGCGCGAGGAGGATCACGAGGCACAGGATCGTGACGGCGAACGCCCCGCCGGGCACCGTGCCCTCGATGACGAGCGACGGGCTCCACAGCGCGACGAGCGGCACGGCGGCAGCGGCGGGCAGGCGCAGGACCGCGCTGACCAGGTCGGCGACCAGGAACGCGGCGACCCCGGCGGCCGCGACCGCGAGGACCACGGGCAGCGACGGGTCGATCGGGGCGACCTCCTCGGACGCGAGCCGGCGTGCTGTCCCGATCCGCGAGAGGACGCGCCCGACGCTCGACGTACCGACCACCGGGTCGAAGGACCCGGTCGGTGAGCCGAACCGGGCGAGGACGGACCACGTGGCGACGACGAGCCCGGCGAGGGTCGGCACGATCGACGACGGCAGGGACCGGCGCCCCGCCCGCAGCGCGTCCTGGAGCAGCCGCGCGGCGCACACGGCCAGCGCCGTGACGGCGACCAGCAGCGTCGCCAGACCCGTCCACGGCCCGGGCGCCACGACGGTCTCGAGGGTGCGCACGGATGCGACCGTCCCCACCAGGAGGACCAGGGTCGAGAGCACGGTCCGCCACCGCGCCGGGGCGGTCATGCGCTCGCCCCGCGCTCGTGCAGACCGGCAGAAGCCGCCGCCCACGCCAGGGCGATCGGCGTGCCCGCCCGTACCCGCGCGACGGTCCACCCGACCGAGCGCAGCGCAGCGAGCGGCTCGTCGGACGCGTCCGTGCCCGCCCCGCCGTCGCTCCCCGCGCCGTCCACCACGACGGCGCGCTGCGTCGCGGTGCCCAGGACCGCCAGCTCCGAGGTCGCGCGGGCGCTCGGCGGGGCGAGGACCGCGACGACCAGCTCGTCCCTGCGCGTGTCGTGGCGCAGCGCCGCCGCGGTGGCGACCAGCTCCGTCCGGGCGTGGTCCAGGGAGGCCGGGGTGGTGAGGTCGGTGGCGGCGTCGAGGATGTGCGCTGCGCCGGTCGTCGTGCGCGGCGTCGAGTAGCCCGCTGCCGGCGCGCCGTCCGAGGTCCCGAGCAGCCGGGTCCGGTAGCCCGCTCGGTGCAGCGCGAGGGCGACCGACGCGGCCAGGTCGACGGCCCACTCCCCGGCGTCGGTGGTCCCCGCGCCCGGGAGCAGGAGGGCGCGGTCCACCAGGACGGTCGCGCTCGGCAGGCCCGCGCTCTCCTCGGCGCGCACCATCAGCCTGCCGTGGCGCGCCACGCTGCTCCAGTGCACCCGGCGCGGGTCGTCCCCGACGACGTACTCGCGCACCAGCGTGTCCTCGGACGACGCGGCCGCGGTCCCGGCCACGACGTGCTCGCTGCCGGTCGGCGTCCCGGAGCGCGGCACGGTGAGCGGGACGGTGGCCGGCCAGACCGTCACCTCGGTGGTCGCGCCGAGGCGCTGCTGCGCGCGCGCCACCCCGAACACGTCGGTGCGGGTGACGATCACCGGGCCGAGCGCCCAGCGGCCGCGGGCCTGCGGCCGGACCGCGTAGCGGACGGTCATGCGTCCCTCGGAACGGGCGACCCGGGCGCGCAGGGGCTCGTCGCCGCAGACCTCCCGGCTCGCCTGCTCGCTGACCTGCAGCCGCGCGAGCCCGGCGTCTCCGGCCGGCGACCGGCCGGTGCCGCCGAGCACGAGCGTCGCGGTCGTGGTGCGCCCGCGCACGACCGGCGCGGGCGCGAGCGTCCGCCGCACGGTGAGGGCGTGCCGCCCGCGGTCGAGGCGGCGTGTCGCCAGGCGTACGCCCGCACCGGCGACCAGCACGAGGGCCGCCGCGCCGAGCGCGAGGACGTCGCTCAGCGAGAGGACCAGGCCGACGACCACGAGCGCCGCGCCGGCTGCGGCGAGCACCCAGCCGCGGGCCGTGGGCCGGGTGCGCGCGAGGCGCGGGCGGGCGGGCGGGGCCTGCCGGCTCGGCACGTCAGGAACGCCCGCCTGCGGGCTCGACCGGGGTGTCGCGCACGATCTCGGCGACGACGTCGGTCGCCGGTCGTCCCGTGAGGCGTGACTCGGTCGACAGGACCAGCCGGTGGGCGAGCACGGGCTCCGCGAGCAGCTGGACGTCGTCGGGCAGCACGTGGGTGCGACCGTCCAGCGCCGCCACGGCGCGGGCCGCCCGCAGCAGCTGCAGGGACGAGCGCGGGGAGGCGCCCAGCGTCACCCCGGGGTGTTCCCGGGTCGCGCCGACCAGCGCCACGACGTAGCGCTTGAGGGACGGCGACGCGTGGACACGACGCACGGCGGCGGTGCAGCGCCGGATCGTCGCCACGTCGGTCACGGGAAGGATCGCGTCGGCCGGGTCGCCGTCGTCGCGCCGGTCGAGCATCGAGACCTCGTCGGCCGGATCCGGGTAGCCGATGGTGGCGCGGGCCATGAAGCGGTCGCGCTGCGCCTCGGGCAGCGGGTAGGTGCCCTCCATCTCGACGGGGTTCTGCGTCGCGACGACGAGGAACGGCGCCTCCATCGGGTACGTCGTCCCGTCGACGGTCGCCTGCCCCTCCTCCATGCACTCGAGCAGCGCGGACTGCGTCTTGGGCGAGGCGCGGTTGATCTCGTCGCCGATGACCACGTTCGCGAACACCGGCCCCGGCCGGAACTCGAACTCGTGGGTCTGCGCGCGGTAGATGCTGACCCCGGTGAGGTCGCCCGGCAGGAGGTCGGGAGTGAACTGGATGCGGCCGATCCTGCCGTCGATCGTCCGTGCGAGCGACTTGGCGAGCGTCGTCTTGCCGACGCCGGGCACGTCCTCGATCAGCAGGTGGCCCTCCGCCAGCAGGACGGCGAGCGTGATCGTGACGAGCTCGGGCCGCCCGGTCATGGCCGAGCCGATCGCCGCGCGCACGCGGGACATCACCTCGACGAGCTCGGTGAGGTCGACGGGCGCGTCCTCGACCACGGTGTGCTCGAGCACGGGCGCCTCCAGCGTGTCGTCGGTCACGCGAAGCAGCCTAGTGGACGCCTTGCGGCCCGTGTGCCTCGTCACACCCACTTTCCTCCACGCGCACCCGCGTCGCCCCTGCACGCCCCCGCACGCCGCCACGCGCCGGTCGCGCAGCGGTCGCCGACCCGGCGAGCACCCTGTCGGCGCGCCGGGGACGGGTGAATGCCTCCACCGCGCTCCACCGGGCTGACCTGCGACGACAGGGTCAGGGAAGGCGCCGTGGCGGCTATTCGGCGCGCAAGGTGGAGGTCGGTGGAGTAAAGTGGAGGTAACCGGAGGGGGAGGGGCGGTCTGCGACATGAGCGACACGTTCTCGGGCGCCCCGAGCCTCCTCCTCGGCACGTTCACCCCCCGCCTCGACGAGAAGGGCCGGCTCATCCTCCCCGCGAAGTTCCGCAGCCAGCTCGCCCCTGGTCTCGTCATGACCCGGGGGCAGGAGCGCTGCCTCTTCCTCCTCCCGATGGACGAGTTCCGGCGGATGTACGAGCAGATCCGTCAGGCGCCCGTCGCGAGCAAGCAGGCGCGGGACTACCTGCGCGTCTTCCTCTCGGGTGCGAGCGACGAGATCCCGGACAAGCAGGGGCGGGTGTCGATCCCGCCGGTGCTGCGCGAGTACGCCGGGCTCGGCCGGGAGGTCGCCGTGATCGGTGCCGGGACGCGCGTCGAGGTCTGGGACCTCGCGACGTGGGAGACGTACCTCGCGGAGCAGGAGGCCAGCTACGCGCAGACCGCCGAGGAGGTTCTTCCCCCCATGCCCCTGTGACGGCCCGCCGCGGCGGACCGACCGTCCGGCCGACGAGGCCTCCTCCCGCCCGTCTGACGCACTTCCCCGGCGCCAGAAGGACGCGGAGGGAGACCTGGTCGTCCGGGCACCGACGACCGGCACCCGACACCGACGAACCGAGGAGGCGAGATGAGCGACGAGCACGACGGCGAGCGCGCCGACGCGCAGGAGCGTCACCGGCCGGTCCTCCTCCAGCGCTGCGTCGACCTGCTGGCCCCCGCCCTCGCCCGGCCGGGATCGGTGCTCGTCGACTGCACGCTCGGCATGGGGGGCCACACCGAGGCCGTTCTCGCGCAGCTGCCCGAGGTCCGGGTCGTCGGCATCGACCGCGACCCGGAGGCGATCCGGCTGGCGACGGCACGGCTGGCGCCGTTCGGGGAGCGCTTCCGCGCGGTGCGGGCGGTCTATGACGAGATCGGCGACGTCGTCGCGGACGCGGGCCTCGACGCCGTCGAGGGAGTCCTCATGGATCTGGGGGTCTCGTCCCTGCAGATCGACGAGACCGACCGCGGCTTCTCGTACGCGCAGGACGCGCCGCTGGACATGCGCATGGACCAGACCTCGGGCCTCACCGCCGCCGACGTGCTCAACACCTACGCGGAGCGCGACCTCGCCCGGATCCTGCGCGAGTACGGCGAGGAGCGGTTCGCCCCGCGCATCGCCCGGGCCGTCGTCGCGCGGCGTGCGTCGCAGCCCTGGACCCGGTCCGCGGAGCTCGTCGACCTGGTCCGGGCCTGCGTCCCCGCGGCGACCCGTCGCACGGGCGGCAACCCCGCCAAGCGGACGTTCCAGGCGCTGCGCATCGAGGTCAACGGCGAGATCGAGGTGCTGCGTCGCGCGGTGCCCGCCGCCGTCGAGGCGCTGACGGTCGGCGGGCGCATCGTCGTCGAGTCCTACCACTCGCTCGAGGACCGGATCGTCAAGCGCGAGCTCGCCCGCGGCGCCGTCTCGAGCGCGCCCGCCGGGCTGCCCGTCGAGCCCGAGACCCACAGCCCCTACCTGCGCCTCGTCACGCGTGGCGCGGAGGAGGCCGACGACGACGAGGTCGGCCTGAACGCCCGGTCACGGTCGGTGCGCCTGCGCGCCGCCGAACGGACCCGGCCCACCCCCGAGCACCTACGTCGTCCGGCAGGAGAGAGCAGAGCATGAGCGCCAGGTCAGCAGCAGCGGTCGCCGCCCCGACGATCCACCCCCGGCAGGCGCCCGCGCGTCCGGCCGGCCCCCGGCTCGAGGTCGTGCGCGCCCCCGCCGCGTCCCGCTCGCGCGTCCCGTTCGTGGTCCTGTGCATGTCGATCCTCGGCGGAGCGCTGCTGTGTGCTTTGCTCCTGAACACGAGCATGGCCAACGGCTCGTTCCGGATGCTGTCGGACAAGGTGGAGCTGGGAACCGTGGCACAGGACACGCAGACGCTGCAGACGCAGCTCGAGCAGGCCCGCGCGACGCTGCCCGAGCGCGCCCGGGCCCTCGGCATGCAGGAGGCCGACCAGCCGGTGATGCTGCGCCTGGCCGACGGGGCGGTGCTCGACCCCGGCGGGGAGAAGTGACGCCCCCCGGCGTCGGCACCACGGGCGTGCGCGCGCGCCCCACCCGGACCTCCCCCGCCCTGCGGACGCCCCCGGGGCGTCCGCGCGGTGCGGGCGGCACGGGACGACCGCCGTCCGCCGGACGCCCGGACAAGGGTCCGCGCGAGCCCGGTCGGCCCGAGCGCCGCCAGCGCTGGCTCACGCTGCTCGCCGCGCTCGTCGTGCTGCTCTTCGGCGCGCGCCTCGTCTACGTGCAGGGCATCGAGGGTCCGGCGCTCGCGCAGGAGGCGCTCGAGTCGCGGCTCGTCACCAACCAGACGCCGGCGCAGCGCGGGGACATCACGGACGCGGACGGGTCCGTGCTCGCCACGTCCGTCGAGCGCTACACCGTGTTCGCCGACCAGGAGCTCATCGCCGACTTCCGGCCCGACGAGCGGCACCAGGTCGACGGCCACGTCGTCGAGGGCGAGGGTGCGATCGCCGTCGCCCGCCTGCTCGGCCCGGTCCTCGGGATGGACCCCCCCGAGCTCGCGGCGGAGCTCGTCCCGGGCGACCCCGAGCACCCCAACCGGCACAAGGTCCTCAAGACCGGCGTCGTGCCCGAGGTCCAGCGGGCGATCACGGCCCTGAACATCCGGTCGGTGGTCGGCACCGAGCTCACGTCCCAGCGCTACTACCCGTCCGGCGTCGTCGGCGGCAACGTGGTCGGGTACACCGGGCAGGAGGACGGCAGCCAGACCGGCCAGGGCGGCGCGGAGCGGATGTTCGACGACCTGCTCGCGGGCTCGCCCGGCAAGGTCACCTACGAGCGCGGCAAGGGCGGTCAGCAGATCCCGACCGGCGAGGAGCAGAAGGTCGACGCGCGCCCGGGGGACGACGTCTCGCTGACCCTCGTCAGCGACCTGCAGTGGAAGGCCCAGGACTCGCTCGACGCCGCGGTCAAGAAGCACGGCGCCGACTACGGGATGGTCGTGGTCGAGGACATCAGGACGGGCGCCCTCGTCGCGCTCGCGGACTCCGGGACGGGCGACCCGAACGACCGCAGCACCGCGGCCGTCGCCGCGGGCAGCAGGGTCGTCTCCAACGTGTTCGACCCCGGCTCGACGGGCAAGGTCGTGACGATGGCCGCGATCCTGGAGAACGGGATCGCGAAGGCGGACAGCCGCTTCGAGGTCCCCTACGCCTACACGACGCCGAACGGGCAGACGTTCCACGACTCCCACCACCACGACGTCGAGCGGCTGACGCTCGCCGGCATCCTCGCCCAGTCGTCGAACTCCGGCACCGTCAAGGCCGGCCAGGACCTCCCGCGCCAGGTGCGCTACGACTACCTGCACAAGTTCGGGTTCGGGTCGCCGACCGGCCTCGGCATGCCCGGGGAGTCGGCGGGGCTGCTGCGTCCGGTGGACTCGTGGGACGGCCGCATGCAGTACACGGTGATGTTCGGTCAGGGCGTCTCGGTGAACGCGATGCAGGCGACGAGCGTGTTCGCGACCATCGCGAACGGGGGCGTGCGCATGACGCCGACCCTGCTGGCAGGCACGACGGCGCCCGACGGCACGTACACGCCCGCGCAGCCCGGCAAGGGCGAGCGCGTGGTGTCCGAGAAGACCGCGGGCACCGTCCTGCGGATGATGGAGGGCGTCGTCGAGGGCGACGACGGCACGGGCGGCACGGCGGCGATCCCCGGCTACCTCGTGGCGGGGAAGACCGGGACGGCGCAGATGCAGGGCGACGACGGGCGGCTGTCGGCGATCATGTCCTCGTTCATCGGCGTCGCCCCGGCCGACGACCCCCGGTACGCCGTCGGCGTCTTCCTCAAGAACCCCAAGACCTCGCCCTACGGTGCGGTCGTCGCGGCCCCGGTCTTCAAGGACGTGATGAGCTTCACGCTGGAGCACACGGGCGTCGGCCCGAGCACGGAGCCCTACGACCCCATCCCGGCAACGTGGTGATCCGCGGCCCTCGCGGACGGGCATGAGCGTCCTGGGCGGGCGCGGGCACAGGGTAGGTTTTGGCAGGTGAGTTCCCCGATCGCACGCATCAGACCCGTCGACAACCCGGGTCGGTCGGTCCGAGACCTCGCGTCCCAGTTCGAGCTCGATCTGCGCGGTACCGCGGGGGACCGCGACGTGCAGGTGCGCTCCGTCGTCTCGGACAACCGTGCCGTCAGCGGGGGCGACCTCTTCGTGGCGCTGCCCGGCGCGCACGTGCACGGCGCGCGCTTCGCGTCGGACGCGGTGGCACGGGGCGCGGCGGCGCTCCTGACCGACGAGGCGGGGCTCGCGTCCCTGACGGACCCGGGTGTCCCGGTGCTCGTGTGCGAGGACCCGCGGGCGCTGCTCGGCGCGATCGCGTCGGCCGTGTACGGCGCGCCCTCCCACCACCTGACGACCTTCGCGGTCACGGGGACCAACGGCAAGACGACGACGACGTACCTCCTCGACCACGCGCTGCGCTCGATGGGCTTCCGCGGGGGCCTGATCGGGACGGTCGAGATGCGCTCGGGCGACCGGGTGCTGCCGAGCCGGCTCACGACCCCCGAGGCGGCCGACCTGCAGGCGCTCCTGGCTGCGATGCGCGAGGACGACGTGCGGACGCTGGCGATGGAGGTCTCCTCCCACGCGCTCGCGCTGCACCGGGTCGACGGCGTCGTGTTCGACGTCGCGGGCTTCACCAACCTCAGCCAGGACCACCTGGACTTCCACGGCGACCTGCAGGGCTACTTCGAGGCGAAGGCGCAGCTCTTCACCCCGGAGCGCTCCCGCCGCGGGGTCGTCGTGGTCGACGACGTGTGGGGCGAGCGGATGGCCCGCGCCGCGACCGTTCCCGTCGCCACGCTGCGCACACGGGTCGCGGGCGGCGGGCAGGAGCCCGGCGAGCCCGCGGACTGGGTGGTCGCCGACGTCGTCGAGGAGACGGACGGCACGGCGTTCACGGTCCGCCACCGGGACGGTCGCGAGCTGCGCACCGCGACGCGGCTGCCGGGCGGCTTCAACGTCTCGAACGCGGCGCTCGCCCTCGTCATGGTGCTCGAGGCGGGCACGGACCCGCGCGACCTCGCCGAGGGCCTGGCCGGCGCGGACGGCATGTCGCCGAGCGTGCCGGGCCGCATGGAGGTGCTGTCCTCGGCGCCGCGCACGGTGGTCGACTTCGCGCACAACACGGAGGCGCTCGCCGAGGCGCTCGCCGCGCTGCGCCCGACGACGACCGGTCGCCTCGTCGTCGTCTTCGGCGCGACGGGCGAGCGCGACACGGGCAAGCGCCCGATGATGGGTGCCGTGGCCGTCGAGGGCGCCGACGTCGTCGTCGTCACCGACGACGACCCGCACGGCGAGGACCCGGCGCTGGTCCGGCGCGAGGTCCTGGCCGGGGCGAGGGCGGCGCTCGCCGCCGCGGACGGCTCGGGGGCACAGGTGGCCGGGGACCTGCAGGAGGTGGCGCCGCGGGCCGTGGCGATCCGGCGCGCCGTCCTGGAGGCCGACGCCGGCGACACGGTGCTGGTGGCGGGGCGCGGGCACGAGGTCTGGCAGGAGATCGCGGGTGTGGACCACCCGCTGGACGACCGCGTGGAGGTGCGCACGGCCCTCGCGGCACGTGACGCCCGCGGGGGAGCCCAGGACGACGGACGAGAGACGAAGGAGCACGAGGGATGATCGAGCTGTCTGCGGCCGAGGTCGCCGCAGCGACCGGCGGGCGCCTGGCCCTGGGCCAGCACGCCCCCACGGACGGCACCGGGGTCACGGTGTCCGGCTCGGTCGTCGTCGACTCCCGGCTCGTCGAGGAGGGCTCGCTGTTCGTCGCCGTGCCCGGGGAGCGCGTCGACGGGCACGACTTCGCCGCGTCGGCCGTCGGGCGCGGGGCGTCGCTGGTGCTCGCAGAGCGGGAGCTCGACGTGCCGTGCGTGGTCGTCGACGACGTCGCCGTGGCCCTCGGGCTGCTGGCCAAGGACGTCCTGGCGCGCCTGCGTGCCGCGAACGACGTCCGCGTCGTGGCCGTGACGGGCTCGGTCGGCAAGACCACCACCAAGGACCTGCTCGGCGCGCTGGTCGGCCCGCAGGGCCCGACGGTGGTGCCCGTGGGATCGTTCAACAACGAGATCGGTCTGCCCCTGACCGTCCTGCGGGCGGACGACGCCACGCGCTTCCTCGTGCTGGAGATGGGCGCCGACCGGGTCGGCAACCTCACCTACCTCACCTCGATCGCGCCGCCCGACGTCGCCGTGGTGCTCGTCGTCGGGCACGCCCACCTGGGAGTGTTCGGCGGGATCGAGGCGGTCGCCCGCGCGAAGGGCGAGCTCGTCTCCGGCCTGGCCGCGGGCGGCACCGCGGTGCTGAACGCCGACGACGTCCGGGTCTCGGCCATGCGGGCCCTCGCGCCCGGGCCCGTGCGGACGTTCGGCACGATCCCCTCCGCCGACGTGCGCGCGCAGGACGTGGTCATGGACCGCGGATCGCACGCATCCTTCACCCTGCGTGCCCTCGCCGACGACGGCAGCGCGCTGAGCGCGCCCGTGACCCTCGGGCTCGTGGGGGAGCACCACGTGACCAACGCGGTCGCGGCCGCCGCCGCGGCGCTCGAGCTGGGCGTCGCGTTCGACGACGTCGCGGCGCGCCTGAGCGGTACCGCCGCGGCGAGCCCGCACCGCATGCACGTGGTGGAGCGCCCGGACGGCGTGACGGTGATCGACGACTCGTACAACGCCAACCCCGACTCGATGCGCGCGGCGCTCAAGGCTCTCGCGGTGATGGCCGGCCGCGACCGTCGCTCCGTCGCGGTGCTCGGCGAGATGCGCGAGCTCGGCGAGACCTCGCGTGCCGCGCACGAGGAGATCGGCCGGCTCGCCGTGCGGCTGAACGTCAAGCTGCTCGTCGCCGTCGGCGCGGGGGCGGGCGGTCTGCACGACGGCGCGACCCAGGAGGGCTCGTGGGGCGACGAGACCGTCGCGGTGGCCGACACGGACACCGCGCTCGCGCTGCTGCGGGACGAGCTGCGCCCCGGTGACGTCGTGCTGGTGAAGGCCTCGAACGGCGCCGGCCTCTGGAAGGTCGGCGACGCGCTCGTCGCCCCCGCGGCGCAGGGCGGCGCCCTGTGATCGCGATCCTCGCGGCCTCCTTCGTGGGGCTGCTGGTGGCGCTGCTCGGCACGCCGCTGTTCATCAAGTTCCTCGTGCACCGCAACTACGGGCAGTTCGTCCGCCAGGACGGCCCGACGGCGCACTTCACGAAGCGTGGGACGCCCACGATGGGTGGCGTCGTGATCATCGGGGCGACGCTCGTGGGCGTCGCCGCCGCGGCCGTCGTGTCCGGGAGGCTGCCGAGCGTCTCGGCGCTCCTGGTGCTGCTGCTCATGTCGGGCCTCGGCGTCGTCGGCTTCCTCGACGACTTCACGAAGATCATGAAGCAGCGCAGCCTGGGGCTGTCGGCCCGGGCGAAGATCCTGGGGCAGGGGCTCGTCGGCATCACGTTCGCCGTGCTGGCGCTGCAGTTCCCGAACGACAACTTCCGTACGCCCGCCTCGACGCGCATCTCGTTCCTGCGGGACACCAACGTCGACCTCGCGTTCGCCGGGGCCACGGTCGGGCTGATCCTCTTCGTGGTCTGGGCGAACTTCCTGATCACCGCCTGGTCGAACGCCGTCAACCTCACCGACGGGCTGGACGGGTTGGCGACAGGCATCTCGCTGGTCGTGTTCGGGGCCTACGTGCTGGTGTGCCTGTGGCAGTCCAACCAGTGGTGCCAGAACCTCTCGACCGCGGGACCCGCCTGCTACGAGGTGCGCGACCCGCAGGACCTCGCGCTGGTCGCCGGGGCGATCATGGGCTCGTGCGTCGGGTTCCTGTGGTGGAACGCCAGCCCCGCGAAGATCTTCATGGGCGACACCGGCTCGCTCGCCCTCGGCGGGGCGCTCGCGGGCATCTCGATCCTCTCCCGCACCGAGATCCTCGCGGCGATCATCGGCGGGCTCTTCGTGATCATCGTGCTCTCGGACGTCATCCAGATCGGCTTCTTCAAGATGACCGGCCGGCGCGTGTTCAAGATGGCGCCGCTGCACCACCACTTCGAGCTCTCCGGGTGGGGCGAGGTGACGATCGTCATCCGGTTCTGGCTCGTCGGTGGCATGTTCGCGGCGCTGGGGACCGGCATCTTCTACGCCGAGTGGGTCGCGAGCTAGTGGCCGACGAGCCGCTCGAGCTCTCCCGCGCCCACGTCGTGGTGGCGGGGTACGGGGTCTCCGGCCGCGCGGCGGCGGCCGCGCTGCGCGGGCGCGCGCGATCGGTGACCACGGTGGACCGTGCTGCGCCGGGCGCGGACGTGACAGACCTCGCGCCCGCAGCGCTGGCGTCCGTCGACCTCGTCGTCGCCAGCCCGGGGTGGCGGCCCGACGCGCCGCTGCTCGTCGAGGCTGGGCAGCGGGGCGTGCCGGTCTGGAGCGAGGTCGAGCTCGCGTGGCGGCTGCGCGTCCCGCGCGAGGACGGGTCCGGTCCCGCGCCGTGGCTGGCGGTGACGGGGACGAACGGCAAGACGACGACCGTCGAGATGCTCGCGTCGATCCTGCGCGCGGCGGGCCTGCGCACGGCCGCCGTGGGCAACGTGGGGACCCCGGTCGTCGAGGCCGCGCTCGACCCGTCCCTCGACGTGCTGGCGGTCGAGCTGTCGAGCTTCCAGCTGCACTTCACCGCCACCATGGCCGTCGAGGCGGGCGCCGTGCTGAACATCGCCGCCGACCACCTGGACTGGCACGGTTCGCTGGACGCCTACGCGGCGGCGAAGGGGCGCGTCTACGCGGGTGCCCGCGTCGCCTGCGTCTACGCGGTCGCCGACGCGCGGACCCGGGACCTCGTCTGCGAGGCCGAGGTGCAGGACGGCGCGCGTGCGATCGGCTTCACCGTCGGGGTCCCCGGGCCGGGACAGGTCGGCGTCGTGGACGGGGTCCTGGTGGACCGCGCCTTCCACGGGCCCGACCCCCGCGCGCGGCACGGCCGGGCGGACGAGCTCGCGACGCTCGACGACCTCGTGGCGTTCGCCGGGGCCGACGGAACGGTCCCGCCGCACGCGGTCGCGAACGCCCTCGCGGCGGCCGCGCTCGCGCGCGCGCACGGCGTGCCGGCCGAGGCGGTGCGCGACGGGCTGCGCTCCTACCGCCCCGGTGCGCACCGGATCGAGACCGTCGCCCGGGCCGACGGCGTGACCTACGTCGACGACTCCAAGGCGACGAACGCGCACGCCGCGGCGGCGTCGCTGGTGGCCTTCGGCGCCGGGAGCGTCGTGTGGGTCGCCGGGGGACTGGCCAAGGGCGCCGCCTTCGACGACCTGGTGCGCGGCGCGGCGGACCGGCTGCGGGCCGTCGTGCTGATCGGCGTCGACCCGGCGCCGCTCGCCGACGCGCTCGCCCGACACGCGCCCGAGGTCCCCGTGGTGCGGGTCGATCCCGGTGACACTGGGTCGGTGATGCGCCGCGCGGTCGAGGCCGCACGGTCCCTCGCCCGGCGCGGGGACACCGTGCTCCTCGCCCCGGCGGGCGCATCGATGGACCAGTTCCGCTCGTACGCCGAGCGTGGGGACGTGTTCGCGGCGCAGGCCCGGGCGCAGACCGGCGACCGGAGCACGAGCACCAGCCGCACCCGGGAGTAGCGCATGGCACAGGCGACGACCACCTCGCCTGGGCGTACCCCGACCGCGCACGGCTGGCGCGCGACGTGGGACGGGGCGGTCACCAGCTACTACCTGGTCATCGGCTCGTCCTCGATCCTGCTGCTGCTGGGGCTCGTGATGGTCCTCTCCAGCTCGTCGGTGACGTCGATCGTCCACGACGGGTCCGCGTACGCCGAGTTCCTGCCGCAGCTGATCTACGCGGGGATCGGTCTCGTGGGCCTGCTCCTGGCGAGCCGCCTGCCGGTCGGGTTCTACCGCCGCTGGGCGTGGGGGTTCCTGCTCCTCGCGTTCGTGCTGCAGGCGGCGATCCACACCCCGCTGGGCCTGGCGGCCGGCGGGAACACCGGGTGGATCGGGTACGGACCCGTGACGATCCAGCCGTCAGAGATCCTCAAGCTGGCCCTCGCGGTCTGGCTCGGCTCCGTCCTCGGGCGCAAGCACCGGCTGCTCGGGCAGTGGCGGCACGCGCTGGTCCCGTCCCTGCCGGGCGCGCTCGTCGCCGTCGGGCTGGTGATGTCCGGCAACGACCTGGGCACGTCGATGGTGCTGATGCTGGTCGTCGCGGGGGCCTACTGGGTCGCGGGGGTGGACTGGCGCCTGCTCGCGTCCGGTGCCGGTGCCGCGGTGCTCGCGGTGCTGCTGCTCTTCGTCCGGGGCAACGGCAACCGGACCGACCGGATCCTCGCCGCGTACGGACCGTGCACGGACACCGAGGGATCGTGCTACCAGTCGCTGCACGGGACCTGGGGCCTCGGGACCGGGGGGTGGCTCGGCGTCGGCCTCGGCTCGAGCCGCGAGAAGTGGAGCTACCTGCCGGCGGCGCACAACGACTTCATCTTCTCGGTGCTCGGCGAGGAGCTCGGCCTGCTCGGCACGCTGGTGGTGCTGGTGCTGTACGCCGTCCTCGGGCTCGGCATGATGCGGATCATCCGGCGTCACCCCGACCCGTTCGTGAAGATCACCACGGCCGCGATCGCCTGCTGGATCGTCGGGCAGGCGCTGCTCAACATCGGCGTGGTCATCGGGATCCTGCCCGTGATCGGGGTCCCGCTGCCCCTGATGTCCGCCGGCGGGTCGGCGCTGGTCGCCACGATGGTGGCGCTCGGCGTCGTCGTCTCGTTCGCGCGGGACGAGCCCGGTACCCGCGAGGCGCTCGCGGCGCGGCCGGGCGTCGCGCGCAGGACGTTCAGCGTCATGGCCGGTGCCGCCCGGCAGGTACGGTTGCGGCGCGGCGACTGAGCCGCCGACCATCCGCCGACGGGCCGCCCGCCGGCCGCCGTCCGGCCGGGGCCCACGGCCCCCGCGGCACGATCCAGAGGAGCAGCTGAGACAGTGGCAGAGACGACGACCCGGGCAGCCTCGGTGGTGCTCGCCGGCGGGGGCAGCGCGGGGCACGTGAACCCGCTCCTGTCCGTGGCGGACGAGCTGCGCTCCCGGGACCAGGGCGTGAGCGTCACGGTCCTGGGCACCGCGGAGGGGCTCGAGGCGGACCTCGTCCCGCGGCGCGGCTACCCGCTGGTGACCGTGCCGCGCGTCCCGCTGCCGCGCCGGCCCGGTGCGGACTGGTTCCGCTTCCCGGGTCGTCTCGTGCGGGCCGTGCGTGCCGCGGGTGCGGCGATGGACGCCGCCCGGGCCGACGTCGTCGTCGGCTTCGGCGGGTACGTCTCGACGCCGGCGTACCTCGCCGCGCGGCGCCGTCGGATCCCCGTCGTCGTCCAGGAGCAGAACGCCCGGCCCGGCCTCGCGAACAAGCTCGGCGCGCGGTGGGCCGCGCGGGTGGCCGTCACCTTTCCCGGCACCCCGCTGCGCGACGCGGTCGTGACCGGGCTCCCGCTCCGGCACGAGATCGCCACGCTGGTGGCACAGCGGTCGGCCGACGCGTCCGCCGTGCGGGCCTCCGCGGCCGCGGAGCTGGGCCTCGACCCCGGCCTGCGCACGCTGCTCGTGACCGGGGGCTCCCTCGGTGCGCAGAGGCTCAACGAGGCCGTCCCCGGCGTCGCCGCGGAGCTGGCGGAGCGCGGCGTCCAGGTCCTGCACCTGACGGGCCGCGGCAAGGCCGAGGGCGTGCGCGCGGCTCTCGAGGGCGCGCTCGGCGCCGGCCCGGGCGCGGAGCGCTACGTCGTGCGGGAGTACCTGGACGGGATGCATCTCGCGTACGCCGTGGCCGACCTGGTCGTGTGCCGCGCGGGTGCCGGCACCGTCTGCGAGCTCGCCGCGCTGGGTGTCCCGGCGGTCTACGTGCCGCTGCCCGTCGGCAACGGCGAGCAACGGCTCAACGCCGCCCCGCTGGTGGACGCCGGCGGCGGGGTGCTGGTGGACGACGCGGCGCTCGGTCCGGCCTGGGTCTCGGCGCACGTCGTCCCGCTGCTCGAGGACGACGCCGCGCTGCGGCGGATGGCCGGCGCGGCGGCGGCCCACGGGGTCCGGGACGGCGCCGCCCGCGTCGCGGACCTGGTGGTACAGGCCGCGGCGGTGCGGTCGTGAGCGGCGGTGGAGCGGGCGCCGTCGACGTGGCGCTCGCGGACCTCGGCCGCGTGCACCTGGTCGGCGTCGGCGGTGCCGGGATGTCGGTCGTGGCGCGGCTGCTCGCCGCCCAGGGGATCGCGGTCCAGGGCTCCGACGCGCGCGGCGGCCCGGCGCTGGACGCGCTCCGGGCGGACGGCGTGACCGTCTGGGTCGGGCACGACGGCGCCCACGTGGCGGGCGCCGACACGCTGGTGGTCTCGAGCGCGGTGCGGGCGGACAACCCCGAGGTCGTCGCCGCGCACGCGCGCGGGCTGCGCGTCCTGCACCGCTCGCAGGCGCTGGCGGCACTCATGCGCGGACGGCGGTCCGTCGCGGTGGCGGGCGCCCACGGCAAGACCACGACCTCCGGGATGCTCGCGACGCTCCTCGCGGGCGTGGGCCTGGACCCGTCCTTCGCGATCGGCGGCACCGTCATCACGCCCGACGGCCCGGTCGCGGGCGGGCACCTCGGCAGCGGGGACGTGCTGGTGGCCGAGGCCGACGAGTCCGACGGCTCCTTCCTCAACTACGCGCCCGACGTGGCGGTCGTGACGAACGTGGAGCCGGACCACCTCGACCACTACGGCAGCCGCGAGGCCTTCGAGCGCGCGTTCGTGGACTTCGCGGCGCGGGTGCGCCCGGGGGGCACGCTGGTCGCCTGCGGCGACGACGAGGGCGCGCGCGCTCTCGCGCACGTGCACCGCGCGACCGGGGGCACCGTCCTGACCTACGGGCGGTCCGCGGAGGACGACCTGCGGCTCGACCGCGTCGAGGAGGGCTCCCGTGCGCGGGCGCGGCTGACGCTGTCGCGGGGCCCCGCCGGGACGCCGGTCTCGGCGCAGCTGCGGCTGCGCGTCCCTGGCGTGCACAACCTGCTCGACGCGGCGGGCGCGGTCGGCGCGGCGCTCGCCCTGGGCGTGGGGCTCGACGACGCGGTGGCCGCCGTCGGAGAGTTCCGGGGCACCGGGCGGCGGTTCGAGGCGCGCGGCGAGGCCGGCGGGGTGCGCGTCGTGGACGACTACGCGCACCACCCGACGGAGGTCGCCGCCCTGCTGACCGCGGCGCGGGACGTCGCGGGCGAGGGGCGCGTCGTCGTCCTGTTCCAGCCGCACCTGTACTCGCGCACGCGAACCTTCGGACCGGAGTTCGCCCGGGCGCTCGCGCTCGCGGACCAGGTCGTGGTGACGGGCGTCTACGCCGCGCGCGAGGCGCCCGACCCGGGCGTGGACGCGAGCACGATCGTCCAGCACATGGACCCGGGGACGGCCCGCGCGGTCGAGGACCGCTTCGCGGCGGCCGCGGCGGTGGCCGACGCGGCACGGCCCGGCGACCTGGTGCTCACCGTGGGGGCCGGCGACGTGACCGAGCTCGGCCCACGGATCCTCGCGCGCCTCGAGCGGGCGGACCGGGAGGGCTGATGCGTCCTCCCGCCCGCCCGCGGACCCCGGCGCGAGCGCCGGGCGCGCCGCCGCCGCGCGCGGCGGGCGACGAACGCGCGCCGGACCAGGAGCGCGGGGCGGTCGCCGAGCGTGCGCAGGCGGGGCCGCCGGCGCCGCCCGCGCGGCGCGTGCCGGCCTCGCCGGCGGTCGGCGAGCGGTCTGCGGACGTCCGCCGCGCCGGGGGGCCGGGCGCGGCGCGCGCCGCGAGCCGGCCCGTCGTCTCGCACGGCGTCGAGGAGCGGCTCGCCGAGCGCCGCGCGATGGCGCGCCGGCGGCGCACCCGCGTCGTCGCGGCCTGGGCGGGGGGCGTCGTGCTCGTCGCCGCCGTGGTCTGGGCGCTGCTGTGGTCGCCGCTCCTGGCGCTGGACGCCGACGCGGTCTCCGTGCAGGTCGCCGGCGGCGACGGGGCGGGTCGGTACGTCGACACCGACCAGGTCGTGGACCTGGCGCGGGCGGACGTCGGCGTCCCCCTGCCGCGGATCGACACGGTGGGGCTGCGGGAGGACGTGCGCCAGCTCCGCGGGGTGGCAGACGCGCGGGTGGTGCGGGACTGGCCTCGCGGCGTGGAGGTGACCGTGCGGCCCCGCGTGCCGGTGGCGGCGGTGCCGAGCGGGGGCGACGTCGTCCTGCTGGACGCCGGCGGTGCGACGGTGGCGACGGTGCCGAAGAGCCCGGGCGACGTCCCGGAGGTCACGGTGCCGCTCGAGGTGGGCGCGGGCGGGGTGCGCGGCGCGGACGCCGCGGCGACGCGTGCGCTCCGGTCGGTGCTCGTGGTGCTCGACGCGATCCCGCCGTCCATGCTCGACGACGTCCGCCAGGTCGGCGCGAAGACCCAGGACGCCGTGACGATGACGATGCGGGACGGCGTGACGATCGAGTGGGGCAGCGACCAGGACGTGGACCTCAAGGTGCGGGTGCTCGACGTGCTCCGCGCGGACCCGTCCACGGACGGCGTGCGGGTGTTCGACGTGTCGGCGCCGGCCGCACCCATCACCCGGTGATCGGACTCGCGGCCCGACACGCGGGCGCGGTCGTTGAACGTGCGCAGCCCGGGACCTACCGTCGTTCACGGCAGAACCTGACATAACTATAACCCTCTAGTTGAGGGTGAAGGTTCAGGGCGACGAGATCGAGAGGCATGGACGTGGCTACTCCGCAGAACTACCTGGCAGTCATCAAGGTGGTGGGCATCGGCGGCGGCGGCGTGAACGCCGTCAACCGCATGATCGAGGTCGGCCTGAAGGGCGTCGAGTTCATCGCGATCAACACCGACGCCCAGGCGTTGCTGATGTCGGACGCCGACGTCAAGCTCGACGTCGGGCGCGAGCTCACGCGAGGGCTCGGCGCCGGAGCCGACCCCGAGGTCGGCAAGAAGGCTGCCGAGGACCACGAGGAGGAGATCCAGGACGTCCTGCGGGGCGCCGACATGGTCTTCGTCACCGCGGGCGAGGGTGGCGGCACCGGCACCGGTGGCGCGCCGGTCGTCGCGCGCATCGCCCGCTCGCTCGGCGCGCTGACGGTCGGCGTCGTGACCCGGCCGTTCACCTTCGAGGGGCGCCGCCGCTCGAACCAGGCCGACTCGGGCATCGAGGCCCTGCGCAACGAGGTCGACACGCTCATCGTCATCCCGAACGACCGGCTGCTGTCGATGTCGGACCAGAGCGTCTCGGCGCTCGACGCGTTCCACTCGGCCGACCAGGTCCTGCTCTCCGGCGTGCAGGGCATCACGGACCTGATCACCACGCCCGGCCTGATCAACCTCGACTTCGCGGACGTCAAGTCGGTGATGCAGGGCGCAGGCAGCGCGCTCATGGGTATCGGCTCCGCGCGGGGCGAGGACCGTTCCGTCCAGGCCGCCGAGGGAGCGATCTCGTCGCCGCTGCTGGAGGCCAGCATCGACGGCGCGCACGGCGTGCTGCTGAGCATCCAGGGCGGGTCGGACCTCGGGCTGTTCGAGATCAACGAGGCCGCCCGCCTCGTCCACGAGGCCGCGCACCCCGAGGCCAACATCATCTTCGGTGCGGTGATCGACGACGCGCTCGGCGACGAGGTGCGGGTCACCGTCATCGCGGCCGGGTTCGACGGCGGCACGCCGCAGGTGCGCAGGGACGGCCGAGCGCTGGGGCAGGTCGCCGCGCCGCGCACCGAGTCGGTCCCGCAGGTCTCGACCGCGACGGGCGCGCACGCCCTGCCACGCCCGCTCGTCCCGGTCGCGTCCGAGCCCGACGACGTCCCGGAGAGCCTGTCTCCGGCCGCGCCCCCGCGTGCCGTCCCCGTGGGCGCCGGCCAGGGGACCGACCAGCCGCGGGCGGCGCACCCCGAGGCGGGCACCGAGTCGATCGAGGTGCCCCGGATGTTCGACGAGCAGCCTGCTCGTCGCCTCGAGGAGCTCGACGTCCCGGACTTCCTCAAGTAGACGTGCTCGACGAGCCAGAGACGCGGACGGGCGGGGCGGTCGCCCCGCCCGTCCGCGTCGTCGATCTCGGACCCGGCGTCCGCGCGGGCTTCACGACGCGCGACGGCGGGGTCTCCGCGGCGCCGTGGGACGCGCTGAACCTCGGCCGCGGCGTCGGGGACGCGCCGGCAGACGTCACGGAGAACCGGGCGCGGGTCGCCGCCTGGCTGGGCGCCGTGCCCCGGTTCGGTCGGCAGGTGCACGGGGCCGTGGCGGTCCGCGCGGACGCGGAGCCGTGGGCGGGCGGCGGGGCCGCAGCGCCCGAGCCCGCGTGCGACGCCCTGGTCTCGGCGACGCCGTCGGTCGCGCTCGGGGTCCTGGTCGCCGACTGCGTCCCGGTGCTGCTGGCGGACCCGGTCGCCCGCGTCGTCGCGACGGCGCACGCCGGCCGCGCCGGTCTCGTGGCAGGCGTCCTCGGCGCGGCGGTGGAGGGCATGCTCGCGGCGGGCGCGCGCAGGCAGCACCTGCGCGCGGCGGTCGGCCCGGCGGTGTGCGGGCGGTGCTACGAGGTGCCGGCGGCCCTGCGGGACGAGGTCGCGGCCGACGTTCCCGCCACCTGGGCGACGACCTCGTGGGGCACGCCGTCGCTCGACCTGCCCGCCGGCGTCGTCGCCGGTCTCGGCGCGCTCGGCGTGCACGGCGTCACGCGCGTCGAGGCGTGCACCAGGACGGACCCGACGTGGTTCTCGCACCGCCGGGCGAGCGCCGCCGGGTCGGCGACGGGGCGGTTCGCCGGCGTCGTCGCCCTCAGGTAGGGGCCCGAGCGCCGGACCGGGTTCCACGGCACGGGCGTGTCGCACGGTCGGGCCGATCGCGGCCTGGGCTAGCGTCGTGGCACCGGATGGACGGTGGACGACGAAGGACGGAGTCGGGCGATGGCGGGATCGGTACGAAAGGCCATGCTGTACCTGGGCCTCGCTGATGACCAGCGGGTGAACCAGGAGGAGTACGTCGAGGAGTACGAGGAGACGGAGACGGACGTGGCGCAGGACTACCCGGCAGAGGTCACGCCCCTGCACCGGCCCGTGGAGCACTCGCGCTCGGCGCAGGGCGCAGGCAGCGACCTGCGGCGCATCACGACGGTGCACCCGCGGTCCTACAACGACGCGCGGGTCATCGGCGAGGCGTTCCGCGGCGGCACGCCGGTGATCATGAACCTCTCCGACATGGACGACGCCGACGCCAAGCGCCTGGTGGACTTCTCCGCAGGGCTGATCTTCGGTCTGCACGGGGCCATCGAGCGGGTCACGAACAAGGTGTTCCTGCTCTCGCCCGAGAACGTCGAGGTCACAGGCGAGGAGGCCACGCCGAAGAAGGTCACGCCGGCAGGCTTCTACAACCAGAGCTGACGGCTGGCCCTGCTCCGGCGTCTGGCACAGTTGTCCCGTGAACATCGTCTGGACCGTCCTCGGCTTCCTGCTCTTCCTGTACTGGCTCGTCCTCATCGGCCGTCTGATCTTCGACTGGGTCCAGGTGTTCGCCCGGGACTGGCGGCCGCGCGGTGTGATGCTCGTCCTCGCGGAGGGCGTCTACACGGTCACGGACCCGCCGTTGCGCGCGATCCGCAAGGTCCTCCCGCCGCTCAGCATCGGCCAGGTCCGCCTGGACCTGGCGTTCATCGTCCTGTTCGTCCTGGTGATCGTGGCGCAGCGGATCGTCGGGGGCCTTGCCTCCTGACGGTGGCAGCGGACGCGGCGCGACGGCGAGGGACCGGCGGTGGTGCAAATCCGACCTCCCGGGCCTATCGGGCGACGGGGCGTCCGGCGGGGCGGCGTGAGGGGGAGCGCCGCGGAAACTCCGCTAGTTTGGACCCTGGTGATCCCAAGATCTTCCGACCACAGCGCAACGCATTGAGGTGAGACGATGGCACTGCTGACTGCCGAGGACATTCTGAAGAAGAAGTTCTCCGCGACGAAGTTCCGCGAAGGGTACGACATCGAGGAGGTCGACGACTTCCTCGACGAGGTCGTCCACACGATCAGCGCGGTGCAGGAGGAGAACGAGGACCTCAAGTCCAAGCTGGCGGCCGCGGAGTCCCGCGTCGCCGAGCTGAGCCGGGCCGACGCCGCCTCGTCCTCCGCCCCCGCGCCCGCCGCGGAGAAGGAGCCCGAGCCCGAGCCGGCCGCCGCACCGGCGACCCCGGCCCCCGCGCCGGCACCGGCTCCCGCGCCCGCCGTCCAGGAGCCCGCCTCCGCGACCGGCATGCTGCAGATGGCGCAGAAGCTGCACGACGACTACGTGCGCTCCGGTCAGGAGGAGAGCGACCGGCTCATCTCCGAGGCCAAGGAGGAGGGCTCGCGGATCGTGTCCGAGGCCGAGGAGACCTCGCACCGGACGCTGTCCCAGCTGGAGCAGGAGCGTTCGCTGCTCGAGCGCAAGATCGACGAGCTGCGCCTGTTCGAGCGCGACTACCGCACGCGGCTCAAGAGCTACCTGCAGAACCTGCTCGGCGACCTGGACAACCGGGGCAGCGCTCTGCCGCCCCGCGGCAACGTTCCCGCCGGGAACCGGTCCGGGGACCTGCCGCCCGGGATCTGACCGCTCGTCACCGAGCCTCGCGCACGCACCCACGGCCGGTGCGCGCGACACGCAGCCGGACTTCCGGCGTGGTGTGTTGTGCGCACCGGCCGTTGCACCTACTGTCGCGTCACTCGACCGAGGAGGCGGCATGGCCAGGCTCAGCAGCACGGCACGCGCAAGGGTCCGAGAGGAGTTCCCGAACCTCTCGCGCGACGTGCGCTCGTTCCCCGTCCGCGAGTCGGAGGAACGGTGGACGCTCGGTGAGATCGACGAGCTGGCGTGGGGCCTGCTGGAGGAGCGCGACCGCCTGCAGCGGGAGCTGGAGACCGCGGACCGCGAGCTGTCCGCGCTGCTGCGCGACTCCGGCGAGGGTTCCGGCGACGACCAGGCGGACTCCGGGTCGAGCGCTCTCGAGCGCGAGCACGAGCTGACGCTCGTCAACAACGTGCGCGACCTCCTGGCCCAGACGAACCATGCGCTGGAGCGGATCGCGGACGGCACCTATGCCACGTGCGAGGCGAGCGGCGCGCCGATCGGCAAGGCGCGCCTGCAGGCGTTCCCGCGAGCGACGCTGTCCGTCGAGGCCAAGCAGCGCGAGGAGCGCCGCTGACCGGGGCCTCGCCCCCCGCGTGGCAGACTTGGCCGCGATGCCTGCCACCGATCCCGCGCCCGCACGGCGCCCGCCGAGCACGTCCCGCGCCGGCCGCCCGTCCCTGCTCGTCTGGACCGTGGCGCTCGCCGTCGTCGTTGTCGTGGTCGACCAGCTCACGAAGGCCTGGGCCGAGTCGGCCCTGACGGGCGAGCCGCGCGTCGCGCTGGTCGGCGACCTGCTCGGGCTGTACCTCGTGTACAACCCCGGCGCCGCTCTGTCCTTCGGCACCGGGATGACCTGGATCCTCACGGTCGTCGTGCTCGTGGTCGTCGTCGTCCTCGTGCGGATGCTCCGACGGATCGGTTCCACGACGTGGGCGGTGGCCCTCGGGCTGCTGCTGGGCGGCGCCGTCGGCAACCTGATCGACCGCCTCACCAACGACCCCGGCGTCGGGCGGGGCGAGGTCGTGGACTTCATCGACTACGGCGTCTTCGTCGGGAACGTCGCGGACATCGCGATCGTGGTCGCTGCGGTGCTGGTCGTGTGGCTCGCGCTGCGCGGGGTGTCGATGGACGGCTCGCGCGCGGCCGGCCGGCCGGCCGACGAGGACGAGGCGGCGGGCCCGAAGGCCCCGGCGGCGGGCGGTCCGGCCTGATGGCGTCGCGCACGTTCCCCGTGCCCGACGGGCTCGCGGGGGAGCGGGTCGACGCGGCCCTGGCCAAGATGCTCGGGCTGTCCCGGACCCGCGCCGCGGAGCTCGCCGCGGACGGGCGGGTCGTCGTCGACGGCCGCCCGGCGGGCAAGTCCGAACGCGTCGTGGCGGGCGGCTGGCTCGAGGTGGACCTGCCGGACCCGGCCGCCGAGCCGGCCCCCGCGCCGGAGCCGGTGCCCGGGATGACGATCGAGCACGAGGACGACGACCTCGTCGTCGTGATGAAGCCCGTGGGCGTCGCCGCGCACCCGTCGCCGGGCTGGAGCGGCCCCACGGTCGTGGGCGCGCTGGCCGCCGCGGGATACCGGATCTCGACGTCGGGCGCCGCCGAGCGGCAGGGCATCGTGCACCGGCTCGACGCGGGGACCTCCGGACTGATGGTCGTCGCCAAGAGCGAGCTCGCGTACACCGGTCTCAAGCGCGCCTTCAAGGAACGCACGGTCGAGAAGGTGTACCACGCGCTCGTCCAGGGCCACCCGGAACCGACGACGGGCACGATCGACGCGCCCATCGGCCGGCACCCGAGCTCCGACTGGCGGTTCGCGGTCACGGCGGACGGCAAGCCGTCGGTCACCCACTACGAGGTGCTGGAGATGCTGCCGGCCGCCTCGCTCGTCGAGGTGCACCTCGAGACCGGTCGCACGCACCAGATCCGGGTCCACTTCTCCGCCCTGCGCCACCCGCTGGTGGGGGACGCGACCTACGGCGCCGACCCGGCCCTCGCGCGACGGGTGGGGCTGACGCGCCAGTGGCTGCACGCGGTGCGCCTCGCGTTCGACCATCCGGTGACGGGCGGACGGGTGGACGTGTCCAGCGCGTACCCCCAGGACCTGGAGCACGCGCTCGACGTGGTCCGCGGGGCCTACGCGTGAGCGGCGCCGGCGGGTTCACCGTCGAGCGGGTCACGGACGACGCGGGCCTGGCGGCGGCCTACGCGCTGCGGATCGAGGTCTTCGTCCACGAGCAGGGCGTGCCGGTCGAGGAGGAGACCGACGCGCTCGACACGGCGCCGTCCACGACCCACGTGCTCGTGCGCGAGGCCGGCGGTGACGTCGTCGGCACGGGCCGGCTGCTGACCGACCCGGCCGCGCCGGGCGACGTGCACATCGGCCGCGTGGCGGTGGCCCGCGCTGCGCGCGGCACGGGCGCGGGGTCCGTCGTGATGCGCGCGCTCGAGGCGCTCGCGCTGGCCGAGCACGCGGTGGCGTCCGACGACCGGCGCGTCGTGCGGGTCGAGCTCAGCGCCCAGGTGGGCGCGGCGGGCTTCTACGAGCGGCTGGGCTACGCCGTCGGCGGCCCGGTCTACCTCGACGCGGGGATCGAGCACCGGGACGCGGTCCGGTACCTCGAGGAGCCGCTGCGTCCCTGACGGCCGTGGCGACCCCGGGGGTGTCGGCGGCCGCGCTTAGGATCGTCGCATGCCCTCCACCAGCTCCGGCACGGACGACTTCGTCCACCTGCACGTGCACACCGAGTACTCGATGCTCGACGGCGCCGCCCGCCTGGACGACCTGTTCGCGGAGACCGCGCGGCTCGGCCAGACGGCGATCGGCACGACGGACCACGGGTACGTCTTCGGTGCCTTCGAGTTCTGGTCGAAGGCGCAGGCCGCGGGGATCAAGCCGATCATCGGCGTCGAGGCGTACATCACGCCGGGAACGAGCCGGTTCGACCAGACCCGGGTGAGGTTCGGCGAGAAGGGCCAGGAGTCCGACGACGTCTCGGCCCGCGGCGCGTACACGCACATGACGATGTGGGCCCGCAACGACACCGGGATGCACAACCTCTTCCGGGCCAGCTCGCTCGCCTCGCTCGAGGGCCAGATGGGCAAGTGGCCCCGCATGGACCGCGAGCTGCTGTCCACCTATGCGGAGGGGCTCATCGCCTCGAGCGGCTGCCCGTCGGGCGAGATCCAGACCCGGCTGCGCCTCGGCCAGTGGGACGAGGCGGTGCGCGTCGCGGGCGAGCTGCAGGACATCTTCGGCAAGGAGTACTTCTACGTCGAGCTGATGGACCACGGCCTCGACATCGAGACCCGGGTCACGAAGGACCTGCTCCGCCTCGCGCAGACCATCGGCGCGCCCCTCGTCGCGACGAACGACCTGCACTACGTCACCCGTGAGGACGCCTCCTCCCAGGAGGCGCTGCTGTGCATCAACTCCGGGTCGACCCTCACGGATCCCGACCGCTTCCGGTTCGACGGCGACGGCTACTACGTGAAGTCGGGCGCCGAGATGCGCCGCCTCTTCGCCGAGCTGCCCGAGGCCTGCGACAGCACGCTGCGCATCGCCGAGCAGTGCGAGGTCTCGTTCGACACGTCGGCGAACTACATGCCGAACTTCCCGGTGCCCGACGGCGAGGACGAGGTGAGCTGGTTCGTCAAGGAGGTCGAGTCCGGCCTGCACCGGCGCTACCCGGACGGCGTGCCCGAGGCGTCGCGCGAGCAGGCGCGGTACGAGACGGAGATCATCGTCCAGATGGGTTTCCCCGGGTACTTCCTGGTGGTCGCGGACTTCATCAACTGGGCCAAGGAGCAGGGCATCCGCGTCGGGCCCGGGCGTGGCTCGGCGGCCGGGTCGATGGCCTCCTACCTCATGGGCATCACCGAGCTCGACCCGCTCGAGCACGGCCTGATCTTCGAGCGGTTCCTCAACCCCGAGCGCGTCTCGATGCCCGACGTCGACGTCGACTTCGACGAGCGCCGGCGCGGTGAGGTGATCCGCTACGTGACCGACAAGTACGGCGACGACCGGGTCGCCCAGGTCGTGACCTACGGGACGATCAAGGCGAAGCAGGCGCTCAAGGACTCCTCACGCCTGCTGGGCTTCCCCTTCGCGATGGGCGAGAAGCTCACCAAGGCGATGCCGCCCGCGGTGATGGGCAAGGACATCACGCTCTCGGGCATCTTCGACCCGAAGGACCCCCGGTACGCGGAGGCCGAGGAGTTCCGCACCATGCACTCCGCGGACCCGGACGCGCAGCGCGTGGTCGAGCTCGCCCAGGGCATCGAGGGGCTCAAGCGGCAGTGGGGCGTGCACGCCTGCGCGCTCATCATGTCCAGCGCCCCGCTCATGGATGTCATCCCGATCATGCGCCGCCCGCAGGACGGCGCGATCATCACCCAGTTCGACTACCCCACGTGCGAGGGTCTCGGGCTGATCAAGATGGACTTCCTCGGGCTGCGCAACCTCACGATCCTGGACGACGCGCTCGAGAACATCGTCATGAACGGCAAGGAGCCGGTCGAGATCGAGCACGTCGCGCTGGACGACCCGGCGGCGTACGCGCTCCTGTCGCGCGGCGACACCCTCGGCGTCTTCCAGCTCGACGGGGGACCGATGCGGGCGCTGCTGCGCCAGCTGCGGCCGGACAACTTCGACGACGTGTCGGCCGTCATCGCGCTCTACCGCCCCGGCCCGATGGGCATGAACTCGCACACGAACTACGCGCTGCGCAAGAACGGCCTGCAGCAGGTCTCGCCGATCCACCCCGAGCTCGCCGAGCCGCTGTCGGAGATCCTCGACGAGACCCACGGCCTGATCGTCTACCAGGAGCAGGTGCAGCGCGCCGCGCAGATCCTCGCGGGCTACTCGCTCGGCCAGGCAGACCTGCTGCGCCGCGCGATGGGCAAGAAGAAGAAGGAGGTCCTGGACAAGGAGTTCGTGCCGTTCCGCGCGGGAATGCGCGAGCGCGGCTACTCCGACCAGGCGGTCCAGGCGGTCTGGGACGTGCTCGTGCCGTTCGCCGGGTACGCCTTCAACAAGGCGCACTCCGCGGGGTACGGGCTGGTGTCCTACTGGACGGCCTACCTCAAGGCGAACTACCCGACCGAGTACATGGCCGGGCTGCTGACGAGCGTGCGCGACGACAAGGACAAGTCGGCGCTCTACCTCAACGAGTGCCGGCGGATGCACATCACCGTCCTGCCGCCCGACGTGAACTCCTCGGCCGCGAACTTCACGGCCGTGGGCGCCGACATCCGCTTCGGGCTGACGGCGGTGCGCAACGTCGGGCGCAACGTGGTCGACGCCATCGTCGCGACCCGCGAGGCCAAGGGGGAGTTCACGTCGTTCACCGACTTCCTCGAGAAGGTTCCCGCCGTGGTGTGCAACAAGCGGACGATCGAGTCGCTGGTCAAGGCCGGCGCGTTCGACTCGCTCGGGCACACCCGGCGCGCGCTGCTCGTGGTCCACGAGCAGGCCGTCGACTCGGTGATCGGGGTCAAGCGCAAGGAGGCGGAGGGCCAGTTCGACCTGTTCGCGGACCTCGGCGGCGACGGCGAGGACGCGATGGGCTTCAGCGTCGAGGTCCCGCAGATCCCGGACTGGGACAAGAAGCAGCGCCTGGCGTTCGAGCGCGAGATGCTCGGCCTGTACGTCTCCGACCATCCGCTGTCGGGCCTCGAGCACGTGCTGACCCGCGCCGCCGACACCGGCATCGCGGCGCTGATGGTCGACGAGGGGCGTTCGGACGGGTCGACGGTCACGGTCGCCGGGCTGATCACGTCGCTGCAGCGCAAGATGAGCAAGAACGGCAACCCCTGGGCCGCGGTGACGATCGAGGACCTCGAGGGCGCGGTCGAGGTCATGTTCTTCGGCGAGACCTACCTCGCCTACTCGACGGTGCTGGCGGAGGACCAGGTCGTGGTCCTGCGGGGCCGGGTGCGCCGGCGCGACGACACGATGCAGCTGCAGGCCATGGAGGTCTCGCTGCCGGACGTCTCGGACGTCGCGGAGTCGCCCGTGCTCGTCACTCTCCCGTCCGCGCGGTGCACGCCGCCGCTGGTCGAGCGCCTGCGCGAGATCCTCGCGACGCACCCCGGCGTCACGGAGGTCAACCTCAAGCTGTCGAGCCCCGGACGTTCCACGCTGGTCCGGCTCGACGCCGGGCTGCGCGTCGAGAAGTCGCCGGCGCTCTACGGCGACCTGAAGGCGCTGCTCGGTCCGTCCTGCCTGCAGAGCGCGGGTCAGCCGGTGAGCGCCGGGCTGTGATCCGCCTCAACCCGGAGCAGCGGGTCTTCGTCACCGAGCGGCACCTCGCGACGCTGACCACGCTGCGGGGCGACGGGTCGCCGCACGTGGTGCCCGTGGCGTTCACCTGGGACCCCGACGCGGGCGTCGCCCGGGTCACCACCAACCGGGCGTCGGCGAAGGCCCGCCACGCGGGGCTCGCGCCCGCCGGCGGCCCGCGGCCCCGCGCCGCGCTGTGCCAGGTCGACGGCGGGCGCTGGATCACGCTCGAGGGGACCGTCGAGGTCGTGACGGACCAGGACGAGGTGGACGACGCCGTCGTGCGCTACGGGCGGCGGTACCGGCCGCTCGCCGACAACCCGGAGCGGATCGTGCTGCGCCTGACCCCTGACCGGGTGATGTGCTCGACGTACATGAAGGAGTAGCCGCGGAGCGGCCGTCAGCCGATGACGGCGGACCGCTCGCCCTGCGGGGTCGCGACGGTCACGACGTCGCCGCGCACGAGCTGACGACCGCGTCGCGTCTCGACCTCGCCGTTGACGCTCACCTCGCCCTCGGCGACGAGCACGCGCGCCTCGGCGCCGGACTCCGCGAGGTCCGCGAGCTTGAGCAGCTGGCCGAGGCGGATGACGTCGGTGATCTCCACCGTGACGGGTTCGCTCATGGGTCCATTGTGCCCGCTACGGGAGGAACGGCCGCGGGGCCGGGACGCCGGCGAGACGCGGGTCGAGCGCCACGGGGCTGAGGAGCACCGCAGGTCCGCGCCGCAGGACCCCGTCGCTCAGCGGCATGCACCGCAGACCGCCGCGCCCGCGCATCGCGGCGTGCGCGCCCGGGGCCAGCACCCGGTCCATCCAGGCGCAGGGCGCGGCCTGGCGCCCGGCGCGCAGCACCACCCGGTCGTCGCCCGCGACGAGCGTGAGCTCGTGGCCGAGGAGCGGGGCGAGCTGCGCGCCGCGCAGGACGACGTTGCGCCGGGTCAGCAGCGGGTCGAGGGCGCCGGTACCGAGCTCGGCGGCGACGGCCTCGAGCGCCTCGGCGGCGAAGAGCGTGACCGCGGCGTCCATGTGGGCCGCCTTCCCGTAGAAGCGGTCGCCGACGATGCCGCGGCCCGCCACGACGCGGGCCTCGTCGGCGTCGGTGGTCCGGACGTCGGCGGCGCCGTCGCGCGGTCGACCGAAGTACGCGTGCTCGGGGGAGACGACCAGGTGGAGGACCTCGACGTCGTACGCGTGCGCAGCCACACCGCATCCTCCCACCGCGTTCTCGCCATCCGGCCAGCCGGGCCGCAGGCCGGGGTGCGACCTAGGATGGCGGCGTGATCTCCCGCATCGATCTCCGTGGCCGTACCCTGACCCGCCGCGAGCTCGTGGCCGAGCTGCCCCGGGCCGCGCTGGACGTCGAGCACGCCGCCGCGCAGGTGGCGCCGGTCCTCGGCGACGTGCGCCGCCGCGGGGCCGCGGCGCTGCGGGACCTCGCCGAGCGGTTCGACGGGGTCCGCCCGGAGCACCTGCGGGTGCCGGCCCGGTCGCTGGCCGACGCGCTCGACGCGCTCGCGCCCGCGGTGCGCGCGGGCCTGGAGGAGTCGATCCGCCGGGTCCGCCTCGGACACGCCGCACAGCGTCCCCGGGACTTCACCGTGCAGATCGCCCCGGGCGCCCAGGTGCGCCAGCGGTGGGTCCCGGTCGAGCGGGTGGGGCTGTACGCGCCGGGCGGGCTGGCCGTCTACCCGTCCTCGGTGATCATGAACGTGGTCGCCGCGCAGGAGGCCGGCGTGCCGAGCCTCGCGGTGGCGTCGCCGCCGCAGAAGGACCACGACGGGCTCCCGCACCCGACGATCCTCGCCGCGTGCGCCCTGCTGGGCGTCGACGAGGTGTACGCCGTCGGTGGTGCGCAGGCGGTCGCGATGTTCGCCTACGGCGCCGACGGGACGGAACCCCAGGACGGTGACGTGCTGTGCGAGCCCGTCGACGTCGTCACGGGACCGGGCAACGTCTACGTCGCGGCGGCGAAGCGCCTCGTGCGCGGCGTCGTCGGCATCGACGCCGAGGCGGGCCCGACGGAGATCGCCGTGCTCGCCGACGGCGGCGCCGACGCCGGTCACGTCGCCTCCGACCTGATCAGCCAGGCCGAGCACGACCCGCTCGCCGCCGCGGTCCTCGTCACGCCGTCGGTGGAGCTGGCGAACGCGGTCGAGGCGCGCGTGCACGACCTCGCCTCGGCGACCCGCCACACCGCGCGGATCGAGCAGTCGCTCGCCGGCGCGCAGTCCGCCGTCGTCCTCGTCGACGACCTCGAGCAGGGCCTGGCCGTCGTCGACGCCTACGGTGCCGAGCACCTGGAGATCCAGACGGCCGACGCCGCGGCGCTCGCCGAGCGGGTCCGCAGCGCGGGCGCGATCTTCGTGGGGCCGTACTCGCCGGTCGCCCTCGGCGACTACATGGCGGGCTCCAACCACGTCCTGCCCACCGGGGGCTGCGCGCACTTCGCCAGCGGCCTCGGCGTGCACGCGTTCGTCAAGGCGGTCCAGGTGATCGAGTACGACCGCGAGGCGCTCGCGGAGGTCGCCGACCGCATCGTCGCGGTCGCCGACGACGAGGACCTGCCCGCCCACGGGGAAGCCGTGCGGGCACGCTTCATCTGACCGGCAGGGGCCGCCCCGCGCGCGGGCGCCGCGCGGGGCGGTGGTCAGCGCACGCCGAGCACGAACGGGTGGACGGCGCTCGCGCCCGCCTGCCGGAGCAGGCGCGACGCGACCGCGAGGGTCCACCCGGAGTCGGTGAAGTCGTCGACGAGCAGCACGGCCCGGCCGGGCAGCCCCGCGGCGGCGGCGTCCGAGAGCTCCAGGCCGAGGCGTCCCACCACGCCGGCGAGCCGGGTCGCGGAGTTGACGTCGTGCCGGCCCGGCTCGTCGCGGCCGGCGATCGGGCCGATCGTGCCGACGACGGGGATGCCGAGGTAGCGGGCGAGGCCCGTCGCGAGGTGCTCGACGAGCTGCGGGCGCGTGGTGGAGCGCACCGCGACGAGCCCGGCGACCCGCAGCGGCCCGGCGGCGGCGTCGTCGGCGTCGACCGGGGAGCCGGTGCCCTGGTCCTGGGCGTGGTCCTGGGCAGGCTCGTCGCCGCCGGCCGCCCCGGCGTCCGAGCCCGCGGAGGGCTCGCGCAGGTCCGGCCACTCGTCGAGCGTCCGGGCGGCCGCGGAGCGCAGGGGGAGCGGCGTCTGACCGTCCACGGGGCGTCCGTCGGCGTCGCGCGCGTCGAAAAGCGCGCGCAGCGCCGACGACCAGCCGAGCCCGTCGAGCCGCGCGACGGCGCGCCCCGGATCGGCCTGCTCGCCCGCCGGGATGCGGCCCCGCAGGTCGAGCCCGAGCGAGTCGAGCCCGCTGGGCCACTGCCGGCGGGCGACCAGCTCCACCCCGACGCGGTCGAGGTCCGCGCGCGCGGCGGCGACGGCCTCCGGGTCGGGCGCGCCGGGCAGCCCGACGCCGCCGCAGCGGTCGCACCGGCCGCACCGCCAGCCGGGCTCGAGCTCCGGGTCGTCGAGGACCCCGCGCAGGTACGCCATGCGGCAGCCCTGCGTCCCCACGTAGTCGAGCATCGAGCGCTGCTCGGCCTCCCTGGTCGCGGCCACGCGCGCGTAGCGGTCGGCGTCGTAGACCCAGGGCTCGCCCGTGGACACCCACCCGCCCTTGACGCGCCGTACCGCGCCGTCGACGTCGAGCACCTTGAGCATCGACTCGAGCCGGGAACGACGCAGGTCGACCTGGGTCTCGAGCGCCGCCGTCGACCACGTGCGCCCGTCGGCCATCGCCTCGAGGGTCGTGCGCACCTGCTGCTCGGCGGGGAAGGCCTGCGAGCCGAACCAGTCCCAGATCGCCTGGTCCTCCTGCCCCGGCAGGAGGACGACGACGGCCTGGTCGACGCCGCGCCCCGCGCGCCCGACCTGCTGGTAGTACGCGATCGGTGACGACGGCGCGCCCAGGTGCACGACGAACGCGAGGTCCGGCTTGTCGAACCCCATGCCGAGGGCGGAGGTCGCGACGAGCGCCTTGACCCGGTTGTCCTTCAGGTCCGCCTCGAGCTGCTCGCGCTCGGCCGGGTCGGTCTGGCCCGTGTACGCCTGGACGGCGAGGCCCGCGCCGCGCAGCTGCGAGGCGACCTGCTCGGCGGCCGAGACGGTCAGGCAGTAGACGATCCCCGAGCCGTCCACGTCCTGCAGCGTCTCGGAGAGCCATGCGATCCGGGTGGGCTGGTCCGGCAGGGCGAGCACCGCCAGGTGCAGGGACGCGCGGTCGAGCGCGCCCCGCAGCACCAGGACGTCGGTCGCCGCGCCGCCCGAGACCCCGAGCTGCTCGGCCACGTCGGCGGTCACCCGCTCGTTGGCGGTCGCGGTCGTCGCGAGCACCGGGATGCCTGCGGGAAGGTCGGCGAGCAGCGTGCGGATGCGGCGGTAGTCCGGCCGGAAGTCGTGCCCCCAGTCCGAGATGCAGTGCGCCTCGTCGACGACGACGAGACCCGCGTCCGCGGCGAGACGGGGCAGGACCTCGTCCCGGAAGGCGGGGTTGTTCAGGCGCTCGGGGGAGCAGAGCAGGACGTCGACCTCGCCCGCCGCGATCGCCGCGTGCACGGACTCCCACTCGGTGGTGTTGGACGAGTTGATCGTCACCGCGCGGATCCCGGCACGCGCCGCGGCGGCCACCTGGTCACGCATGAGGGCGAGCAGCGGCGAGACGATGACGGTCGGTCCCGCGCCCCGCGCCCGGAGGAGCGCGGTCGCCACGAAGTACACGGCCGACTTGCCCCAGCCCGTCCGCTCGACCACGAGCGCCCGCTGGTGGCGTGCGACGAGCGCCTCGATCGCGGTCCACTGGTCCTCGCGGAGCGAGACGCCCTCGCGCCCGACGAGCGCGCGCAGCGCGGTCTCCGCGTCCTCGCGCAGGTCGTCCGTCGAGATCGCCGCGCCGACCAGGGCCGGGGCAGGGAGGTCGGGCAGCGGCGCGGGCGTCCCGCGGCGCGCGGCGCCGGGCGGGGCGGCGGCGCGGTGCAGGTCCTCGGGCGGGCCGTCCTCCGGCGGCGGCTCCTGGGGCCAGTCCTCCTCGGGCCAGGGCTCCTCGAGCGGTGCGTCCTCGGTCGGCGCCTCGGGTGCGGGCGCGTCGCTCCTTCGGGCGTCCGGGGCGTCCGGGGCGTCCGGGGCGTTCGGGGCGTCCGGGGCGTGCGGTGCGTCCGGGGAGTGCGTGGCGGTCGGGCGGTCGGACGTCGGCTCCATGTCCCGATCGTAGGGTCCGTCACCGACAGACCCGCCCGGGGTCCGGTGCGGCGGGCTCGACCACGCCGGGCCGCCGGGGTTTCATGGGTGCATGACGACCGACGACCTCACCGCCCGCCCGCCGCACGCCCCCGCGACGTGCCCGGCCCCCGCCCCGCGGGTCCTGGCGACGACGCGCCGTGGGCTGTTCGTCGGTACGGGGGCGGGGGCGGGCGCGCTGCTGCTCGCGGCGTGCTCCGGCAGCGGGGGCGGCGAGGGCGGCGGGGCGCTGAAGCAGGCGAGCGAGACCGCGCCGCTCGTGGCGCTGGCGGACGTCCCCGTCGGCGGCGCCGTGTCGGTCGAGGCGGCGGGCGGGGCGCCCATGCTGGTGACGCAGCCCACGGCGGGCGAGGTGCACGCCTTCAGCGCGGTGTGCACCCACCAGGGCTGCACCGTCCTCCCGGACGACGACCGCCTCAAGTGCCCCTGCCACAGCTCCGTGTACGCGCTGGACGACGCCTCGGTGGTCAGCGGCCCGGCGCCCGAGCCGCTGCCGGAGGTCCCGGTGACCGTCTCGGACGGACAGGTGCTCCTGTCCTGAGCGCCGTCGGTCCGTCCCCCTCCTGCCCGCTGCGCGGACGGGCGGGGGTCCGGTCCTGCGCGTTCCGTAGACTGGCGCCGTGACCTCCGCCAGCAGTCCGCAGCTCCGGCGGCCAGGCGTGCTCCCGGTCCGTCCCGAGCACGCGGGCATCGAACCGTACGGCGCCCCGCAGATCGACGTCCCGGTGCTGCTCAACGTCAACGAGAACCCGTATCCGCCCGGCGAGGCCGTCGTCGCGACGCTCGCCCGGGACGTCGCCGCGGCGGCGCGGGGCCTCAACCGGTATCCCGACCGCGACTTCCTCGCGCTGCGCGAGGACCTCGCGGACTACCTCGCGACCGAGTCCGGCGTGCGCGTGGCGCCGCAGCAGCTCTGGGCGGCGAACGGGTCCAACGAGGTCATGCTGCACCTGCTGCAGGCCTTCGGCGGCCCCGGCCGCACCGCGCTGTCCTTCGCGCCCACGTACTCGATGTATCCCGAGTACGCCCGCGACACCTCGACGCGCTGGGTCACCGGCCGGCGCGCCGACGACTTCACGCTCTCCCCGGAGGCGGCCGCCGCGACGGTCCGCGAGCAGGCGCCGTCGGTCGTGCTGCTCGCCAGCCCCAACAACCCGACGGGGACGGCGCTGACCCCCGAGACCGTCGCGGCCGTGTGCGAGGCGGCGCTCGAGGTGCCGGTACCGCTCGAGGACGGCCGGACCGCGTCCGCCGTGGTCGTGGTGGACGAGGCCTACGGCGAGTTCCGCCGGGCCGGGACGCCGTCGGCCCTCGAGCTGCTCGAGAGCTACCCGAACCTCGCGGTGAGCCGGACCATGTCCAAGGCGTTCGCGCTCGCGGGGGCCCGGGTGGGCTATCTCGCGGCGGCCCCGGCGCTCGTCGACGCGCTGCGCGTCGTCCGCCTCCCGTACCACCTGTCGGCCGTGACCCAGGCCGTCGCCCGCGCCGCGCTCGCGCACTCGGGCGAGCTGCTCGCCCAGGTCGACGCGCTGCGGGCGGAGCGCGACGCCACGGTCGCGTGGCTGCGCGCGCGCCGCCATCGCGGGGCGCCGCTCGAGGTGGCCCCCTCGGACGCGAACTTCGTGCTCTTCGGCCGGTTCGAGGACCGCCGCGCGGTGTGGCAGGGGCTCCTGGACCGTGGCGTGCTGATCCGCGTCGTCGGGCCGGAGGGATGGCTGCGGGTGTCGATCGGCACGCCGCAGGAGATGGTGGCGTTCAAGGACGCCCTCGTGGAGGTGGCAGGACTGTGACCAGCACGCCCACGCCCGGTCGGCGCACGGCCCGGATCGAGCGCTCGACCTCCGAGTCGAGCGTCCTGGTCGAGCTCGACCTCGACGGGACCGGACGCACGGACGTCTCGACCACCGTGCCGTTCTTCGACCACATGCTCACCGCCCTCGGCAAGCACTCGCTCATCGACCTCACCGTCCGCGCGAGCGGGGACACGCACATCGACGTGCACCACACCGTCGAGGACACGGCCATCGTGCTCGGCCAGGCTCTGCGCGAGGCCCTGGGCGACAAGTCCGGGATCGCGCGGTTCGGCGACGCGTTCGTGCCGCTGGACGAGGCCCTCGCGCACGCCGTGGTCGACATCTCCGGCCGGCCCTACCTCGTGCACACGGGCGAGCCGGCGGGCCAGGAGCTGCACCTGATCGGCGGCCACTTCACGGGGTCGCTGACCCGGCACGTCCTCGAGTCCGTGGCGCACCACGCCGCGATCTGCCTGCACGTCCGGGTGCTGTCCGGGCGCGACCCCCACCACGTCGTCGAGGCGCAGTTCAAGGCGCTCGCCCGCGCGCTGCGCGCGGCCGTCGCCCTGGACCCGCGCGTCGACGGCGTCCCCTCGACCAAGGGAGCACTGTGAGCACCGACCGACCCGGCCCCGACGACCCGTTCGACGGCGTCGACTTCGACGTACCGGACGACCTGTCGAGCCTGCTGGACCAGCCCGCGGCACAGGGCGGCGAGCGGACAGAGCCGGCAGAGGTGGCCGAACCGGCCGAGGCCGCCCAGCCGGCGGAGAACGCCGGGGCGGCAGAGGCCGGCGAGGCCACGACCTCGGCCGGAGCCGGGTCACCGGCGCCCGCCGCCGAGGACCCGGACGCCGAGGCGGACGGGGACGACCTGCAGGTGCCCGACGACCTGTCGCAGCTGGCGGGCAGCCCGGACGCCGACCCGGAGCTGGCGGTCGTGATGACACAGATCGCCGGCGCGGAGCCGCTGGCGGCCGTGTGCGCGGTGGCGAAGGTCGCGGGCGTCGTCGTGCCGACGAAGGTGGGAGCGTTCGTCGTGCTGGAGGTGCGTGCCGGCGGCGCGCCGCAGGAGGCGGTGTCCGCGCTGTCGCGCCTCGTCGCGGGGGTGCCCTTCGTGCTCGTCGAGAAGCGGGCCGAGCAGATCTCGGCGCGCCGCTGGCAGGACGGCCTCCCGGAGGACGAGCTCGCTCCCGGCCTGGTCCTCGGGGGCGCCCCCGAGGCGCTCGAGGACGTCGTCGTCGGCGAGGCGCAGGCCTCCGCGCTCGAGGGCGCCGTGGCGACGTCGTCGATCTCGCGCTTCAAGGCGGCACGGATGCTGTCCGCCGCGGCGCGCAAGGCCCGCAAGAAGTGACGGTACCCACCGCGGCCTCGGTCGTCGTGCTCGACTACGGCTTCGGGAACGTGCGTTCCGCGGTGCGTGCGCTCGAGCGGGTCGGCGCGCGCGTCGAGCTCACCGCGGACCGGGCGGCCGCCGAGCGCGCGGACGGCCTCGTCGTCCCGGGGGTCGGCGCGTACGCGGCGGTCATGGCCGGGCTCCGCGCGGTGCGCGGGGACCAGGTCGTCGAGCGCCGGCTCGCCGGCGGCCGACCGGTCCTCGGGATCTGCGTCGGCCTCCAGGTGATGTTCGGCTCGGGCGTCGAGCACGGGGTCGAGACCGAGGGGCTCGGTCAGTGGTCGGGGGTCGTCGACCGTCTCGAGGCGCCGGTGGTGCCGCACATGGGCTGGGACACGGTGGAGCCGCCGGCCGGCTCCGCGCTCTTCGCCGGCGTGCCGGACGAGCGCTTCTACTTCGTGCACTCCTACGCCGCGCGGTCCTTCCCGCTCGCCGAGCAGGCGCCCGCCGACCCCCGGCTGCGCCCCCCGCAGATCACGTGGTCCGACCACGGGGGGCGCTTCGTCGCCGCCGTGGAGAACGGGCCGCTCTCCGCGACGCAGTTCCATCCCGAGAAGTCGGGCGACGCCGGCGCGCACCTGCTCGAGAACTGGCTCCGCACCCTCTGATCCCGCAGACCGCGGCCCGTCGCGCGCAGCCCCTGGTCCGTGCCCGCCCGTGCCCGCCCGTGCCCGCCCGTGCCCGCCCGTGCCGGCGGCCCCGATCCTCCCGAACGAAAGGCTCACCATGACCGATCGACTCGTCCTCCTGCCCGCCGTCGACGTCGCCGACGGGCAGGCCGTGCGCCTCGTCCAGGGCGAGGCCGGCTCCGAGACCTCCTACGGCGACCCTCTGCAGGCGGCGCTCGACTGGCAGAGCGGCGGGGCGGAGTGGGTCCACCTCGTCGACCTCGACGCGGCGTTCGGGCGCGGGTCGAACGCCGAGCTGCTGGCGGACGTCGTCGGGCGCCTGGACGTCGCCGTCGAGCTGTCCGGCGGGATCCGCGACGACGCGTCCCTCGCGCGGGCGCTCGCGACCGGGTGCCGCCGGGTGAACCTCGGCACCGCCGCCCTGGAGGACCCGGCATGGACGGCCCGGGCGATCGCCGAGCACGGTGACCGGATCGCCGTCGGCCTGGACGTGCGCGGGACGACCCTCGCGGCGCGCGGCTGGACGCAGGACGGCGGGGACCTGTGGGAGGTGCTGGACCGGCTCGAGGCGGCGGGCTGCCCGCGGTACGTGGTGACGGACGTGACCAAGGACGGGACGCTGCGCGGCCCGAACGTCGAGCTGCTGCGC
This sequence comes from Cellulomonas sp. PhB143, assembly GCF_003752595.1. GTDB lineage: Bacteria > Actinomycetota > Actinomycetes > Actinomycetales > Cellulomonadaceae > Paraoerskovia. The sequence goes on from NZ_RKIJ01000010.1 coordinate 439,952, forward strand.
GACGTCGCGTCGCGGACGGACGCCCCCGTCGTCGCCTCCGGCGGCATCTCGAGCCTCGAGGACCTCGCGGCGCTGCGTGCCGTGGTCACGGAGGGCATCGAGGGCGCGATCGTCGGCAAGGCCCTCTACGCCGGCGCGTTCACGCTGCCGCAGGCGCTCGACGTCGCGGGCCGCGCGTGAGCGGCCGCGCGCTGCCCCCGTCGTCCTCCTTCGCGGGCGACGACGGCTCCGCCGACCCGGCCCTGGCGGCGGCCCTCGAGGGGTACGCGGCGGGCTCGGTCCCGATGCGGGACGTCGTGGCAGCCCTGGCCCCCGCGCGCGTGCTGGTGCCGGTCCTCGCGGAGGCCGAGGTGACCGAGGAGGGGGAGCACGGGACCGTCGACCGCGAGGCGTCCTCCGGCGTGGTGGCCCTCGAGTCGCCCGACGGTCGCCGTGCGCTGCCGGTCTTCACGTCGGTGGCCTCGATGGCGGCGTGGCGCGCGGACGCGCGACCCGTGCCCGTCGAGGCGGCGCGGGCCGCGCAGTCCGCGGTCAGCGAGAGCTGGGCGCTGCTCGTGGTGGACCCCGCGGGGCCGCACACCGCCCTGGTCCCGCGGCCGGCCGTGTGGGCGATCGGGCAGGGACGGCCCTGGTCGCCCGCGGTCGAGGGCGGACTCGTCGACCCGGAGGTCTCCGCGGCGATCGAGGCGGCGGTCGGCGGCCTCATCCACGTCGGCTCCGTGCGCGCCGAGCCGGGGCGGCGGGCCGAGGTGGCCGTGGTGCTCGCGATCCACTCGGGCCTCGACCGCGCCGGGCTCGACCTGGTGCTGAGCCAGGTGAACGCGGCGCTCGCCAAGAGCGCGGTCGTCGGCGCCCGGGTGGACTCGCTCGAGCTGCGGATCGGTCGCGCGGACTGACCCGCAGCCCGCACCGTCAGTGCGCGGAGCGCCGGCGCCGCCCGACCGCCCACCCCAGGGCGAGCGCGGCGACGGCCGCGACGGCCTGGCCGCCGAGGACCACACGGTTGAGGTCGAGCGCCGGCTGCCAGCGCACGTCGCCGGAAGGACCGATCGAGTAGACGCCGAGCGCCTTGACGCGCACGCCGAACCCGCCGCCGCCGGCGCCGCCCTCGCCGCGTGCCTCGCCGGAGGCCTCGCCGCGCGCCTCGCCGGAGGCCTCGCCACGGGTGTCGCCGTCGGAGCCCGCCGTGCCGGTCGAGGGATCGCCGCCCTCGCCGCCGGCCGCGTCACCGCCGGAGACCCGCACCGAGCCGGAGCGGGAGAACGACAGGGGGGTGCGGCCCTGGCCGTTGCCCGTCCCGGTGGCGCTCGTGGCCCCGTTGCCGTTGCCGGTGCCGCCGCCCGCGCCGGTGCCGGTCGCGCCCCAGACCTTCGCGACCGGGACGACCACCGTCCCGTTGTGCTCGTACGCGTCGCCGAACGCGCGACGCACCGAGAACGATTCGTCGGCGGCCTGCGTGAGCCGCGTGAGGTCGGGTGTGTAGGTGCGCGTCTCTTCCGTCATGTCGCACACGCTACGAGCACACCGGACGCAGCGCTAGTGGTCGGCTGGTGGTCGGCCGGTGGTCGGCCCGTCAGCCCGCGCAGGACGGGGCGGCCGTGAACGCCGCCGTGTCGTCCAGCAGCGAGCGCAGCGTCGAGACCGGGACGAGGAGGCTGCGTCCGTCGTCCGTCTTGGCGTAGACGACCCCGATGACTCGCCCGTCGTCGTCGAGCGCCGCGGACCCGGAGGAGCCGGGCTCGACGGACGCGTCCGTGACGAGCACCTTGCCGAGCGTCGAGTACAGCGGGTCGTCCGTGGTCCCGACGACGGTCCCGCGGGTCACGGTGAGCTTGCCGCCCTCCGGGTAGCCGACGACCGTCACGTCGTCGCCCTCGGCGGGGTCGGCGTCGGCCAGCGTCGGTGACGAGGGGAGCGCCTCGCTCGTGCGGACCACCGCCAGGTCGGCGACCTTGGCGACCGAGGCCGAGGCGACCGCGACGTCGCGCCCGTCGGAGGTCGCGACCTGCAGGCTGCGGGAGTCCTCCACGACGTGCTTGTTGGTGACCAGCGTGTGCGCGTCGAGCGCGAAGCCCGAGCCGGTCGACAGGCCGTCGCACTGCACGTTGCGGATGCGCACCGCCATGCGGCGCACCGTCTCGGTCGCGCCGGTGCCCAGGTGCTGGGCCCCGTCCGGCGGCCGCTGCGACGCGAACGACGGGACGAGGTCCCCGGGGGAGGGGACGGCGTCCGGGAGGGCGGGCGCCGGCCCGCAGCCGGCGACGAGGGCGAGCACGACGGCGGTCGCCAGCCCCGCGAGGCCCGCGCGGCGACGCGGGCGGCGGCCCGGACGTGCCCGGCGCGCGTGCGGTCCGGTGCTCATCCGTCCAGCGCGTCCTGGAGCTGGTCGTTCGCCTTCTTGGCCGAGTCGCACAGCGCGTCGACGTCGTCCGAGTAGCGCGCCAGGTCCTTCGCGTCGTAGGAGGCGCGGTCGTCCAGGTAGCCGATCAGGCGGGACTGGCCGTCGACGCAGCGGTCGAGCGCGAGCGCCACCTTGCCGGCCGCTGCGGAGACCCGCTGCTGGTAGCCGAGGCCCTGTGCGGACGCGGCGTTGTCGTCGCCGAGCTGGGCCTTCTCGTCGGCGAGCTCGTCGATCCGGTCCTCGGCCTTCGTGAGCTGTTCCCGCGTCGCCGTGAGCTCGGCGGTCGCGCCGTCGAGGTCGGCACGCAGCCCGGAGACGTCCTGGCCCAGGCTGCGCGCGTCCGTCTCCCAGCCCTCGCTGGACGCCTGCCACCGGGTGGTCGCGACGTACAGGTACGTCCCGGCGGCGACGGTCAGCACGAGCAGCGCGGCGAGGACGACGGCGGCGCGGCGACCGCGCCGCGGCCGCCCGGCGGTCCGGGCGCCCTCCGCCGTGGCGGGGGGCTCGGGAGCGGAGGCAGGAACGGTGGTGGGCACCGCGCCGGCGCCCGCCGCAGCCTCGACGGGCCGCGGCGCGGGCGGCGGTCCGTCGGGGAGCGGCGCCTCGGTCAACTGACGGCGCCCGTGAACTTCTCGCCGGGGCCCTCGCCGGGCGCGTCGGGGACGGCCGAGGCCTCGCGGAACGCCAGCTGCAGCGAGCGCAGACCGTCGCGCAGCGAGCGGGCGTGCTGGTTGCCGATGTCGGGCGCGCTGGCCGTGACCAGGGCCGCGAGCGCGGTGATGAGCTTGCGGGCCTCGTCGAGGTCCAGGTGCCCGGCGGCCTCGGAGTCCTCCGCGAGGCCGCACTTGACGGCCGCGGCGCTCATCAGGTGGACGGCGGCGGCGGTGATCACCTCGACGGCGGCGACGTCGGCGATGTCCCGGGCGGCAGCGCCCTCGCTGCCCCCGCCGCCGTGGCTGCTCGGGGTGTCCTGGCTCTGGTTCACGTCGGTCATGCGTCCATCATCCCAGAGCCGCGCGTGGCCGAGCGCCCCGAGGACGACGGCGGCGGCCCGCACCACGAGGGTGCGGGCCGCCGCCGTCGGTACCGCTCGGGTCAGACGCGCGCCGGCTCGGCGGAGGTGCCGGGCTCGCCGGCCTCCTGCGGCGCGTCGCCGGCCAGCTCGGCGCGGAGCTTGGCGCCCAGGTCGGCGTCGACGTTCGTCCAGTACGCGATCGCGCGCTCGCGGATCTCGTCGCTGCGCACCGCGCCGACGTGGCCCGTGATCTGCTCGAGGAGGCGAGCCTTCTCGCCGTCGTCGTACACGTCGCGGTACAGCGTCCCGGCCTGGCCGAAGTCGTCGTCCTGCGCGTGCAGCGTCGCCGCTGCCCGGACGAGCGCGCCGTCCGCCTCCCAGCCGGCCGACTCGGCCGCCCGCGCCGGGTCGGCGTGCGCGCCGCCGAGCGAGTTCGGTGCGTACACGGGCGTGCTCGCGGCGGCGAACCCGAGGCGCATGTTCCCGTCCTTGGCGTACGAGTGCCCGGCGTCCTGCGTCCGCGGCGCGTTCACGGGCAGCTGGGCGTGGTTCGTGCCCACCCGGTACCGGTGCGCGTCGGCGTACGAGAAGATGCGCGCCAGCAGCATCTTGTCGGGGCTCGTGGCGATCCCGGGGACGAAGTTCGACGGCGCGAACGTCGCCTGCTCGATCTCGGCGAAGTAGTTCTCGGGATTGCGGTTCAGCTCCATCGTGCCGACCTCGACGAGCGGGTAGTCCGCGTGCGGCCAGACCTTCGTCAGGTCGAACGGGTTGAACCGGTAGCCCTTCGCGTCCTCGTACGGCATGACCTGGACGGACAGCTTCCAGCGCGGGTGGTTCCCGGCCTCGATGTGCTCGTGCAGGTCGCGGATGTGGTGGTCGGCGTCCGAGCCGGCCAGCTGCGACGCCTCGTCGCCGGTCAGGTGGTGCACGCCCTGCTCGGAGTGGAAGTGGTACTTGACCCAGAACCGCTCCCCGGCGGCGTTGATCCACTGGTAGGTGTGCGATCCGTACCCGTTCATCTCCCGCCACGAGCGGGGCAGCCCGCGGTCGCCCATCAGCCACGTGACCTGGTGCGCCGACTCGGGCGAGAGGGTCCAGAAGTCCCACTGCATGTCGTTGTCGCGCAGGTTGGAGCCGGGCAGACGCTTCTGGGAGCGGATGAAGTCCGGGAACTTGATGCCGTCCCGGATGAAGAAGACGGGCGTGTTGTTCCCGACGAGGTCGTAGTTGCCCTCGGACGTGTAGAACTTCAGCGCGAAGCCGCGGGGGTCGCGCCACGTGTCGGGGGAGCCGTGCTCGCCGGCGACGGAGGAGAAGCGGGCGAGCATCTCGGTCTCGGCCCCCGGCTGGAAGACGGCGGCGCGCGTGTACGCGGACACGTCGCCGGTGACGGTGAAGGTGCCGAAGGCGCCGCCGCCCTTGGCGTGCACCACCCGCTCCGGCACGCGCTCACGGTTGAACTGCGCGAGCTTCTCGACGAGGTAGTGGTCGTGCAGGACGATCGGGCCGTCGGCGCCGACGCTCTGCGCGTGCGCGTCGGAGGCGACCGGCGCACCGGCGTTGGTCGTGGTGAAAGGGGTGGTCATGGTGCTCCTTCGGTTCGGGGCTGTCGGACGGTGTGGCTGTCGGGAGGGTCGGGGCGGCGGCGGACGTCAGCGGGCCGCGCACGCGCGGCAGTGGCCCCAGTAGAGGACCTCCGCCTCGTCGACGACGAAGCCGTCGGTGTCGCCGGGGACGAGCCGGGGGACCAGGCACGGTGCGGCGCCGACGGCGCAGTCCACGTCCTGGACGACGCCGCAGGAGCGGCACACGAGGTGGTGGTGGTTGTCGCCGACGCGGAGCTCGTAGCGGGCGGGGTGGCCCGCCGGCTCGATGCGGTGGACGAGCCCGTGGTCGGCGAGCACGCGCAGCACGTCGTACACCGCCTGGACCGAGACGCTGCCGATGGCTGCGCGCACGGCGCGGACCACGGTGTCGGTGTCGGCGTGCGGGGCGGCGCCGAGGGCGTCGAGGACGGCGAGGCGGGCGGCCGTGACGCGCAGGCCCCGGGCGCGCAGCGCGTCCGCCCCGCTCTCCTGCCCGGCCCGCGTCGTCGTGTCCATGCCGACACCCAAGCACAGTTTCTGGAATCGTTCCAACGTCGGATCGACTCCATCCGCACGGCGTGGCCCGCCCCGGTCTGGCACTCGCTCCGGCCCGCGGGCGGGCCGTGCTAGAATTGATGCTGACCAACCCGAGGAGCATGTGCTCGGGTGTGCAAGTGGATCCGTCCCACCTAGGTCTCGACCGCCGGTTCGTCCGCGACAGAGGCCGGGTTCCGTCACCGGCGCGACACCCGTCACGGGTGGTCGCGCCGCGTCGTGCATCGCGTCGATGCACGACGACGCGACGTCGTCGGGCCTCCATCTGCACTCAGGGATGGGGGCCTTCTCTCGTTCCTGGTGGTCCACCGACGACTTCCTAGGAGCATCACATCAGCGAGCCTCGTATCAACGATCGGATCCGTGTCCCCGAGGTCCGACTCATCGGTCCCGGCGGGGAGCAGGTCGGCGTCGTCCGCACCGAGGTGGCCCTGAGCCTTGCCCAGGACGCCGACCTCGACCTCGTCGAGGTCGCCCCGGACGCACGCCCGCCCGTCTGCAAGCTCATGGACTACGGCAAGTTCAAGTACGAGTCGGACATGAAGGCGCGCGAGGCGCGGCGCAACCAGTCGAACACGATCCTCAAGGAGATCCGTTTCCGGCTGAAGATCGACCCGCACGACTACGAGACCAAGAAGGGTCACGTCGTCCGCTTCCTCACGGCCGGTGACAAGGTCAAGGTCATGATCATGTTCCGTGGCCGCGAGCAGTCGCGCCCGGAGATGGGCGTGCGTCTCCTGCAGCGCCTCGCCGAGGACGTCCAGGAGCTCGCGTTCGTCGAGAGCATGCCGAAGCAGGACGGGCGCAACATGACCATGGTGCTCGGCCCGGTCAAGAAGAAGGCCGAGGCCAAGGGCGAGCAGCGCAAGAAGCAGGACGCCGAGGAGCCGGAGGCCCCGAGCAGCGTCGTGCGCGGGTCCCGTCGCGACAAGGAGGCGGCCGCCCGTGCCGCCCAGGCCGCCGAGCGTGCCGCGCAGGTCGAGGACGAGGCACCCGAGGTCGAGGAGCCGGCCGTGGAGGCCCCGTCGTTCGCCGACCAGGTCGAGGCCGCGCAGACCTCGGTCCCGAGGCCCGCCCCGCGCGCCGCCGCCCCCGCGCCGGAGCGTCCGGCACCGGCACGGTCGTCCGCGCCCCGCTCGTCCGCGCCCCGCTCGTCGGCTCCGCGCCCGGCGTCGTCGCGCCCGGCGGAGACCCGGCCGGCAGCGTCTCGTCCGGCGGAGTCCCGTCCGGCGGCGCCCGGCGCCACGGAGCAGGCCGCCGCACCGTCGGGCGCGCCTGCGACGTCGACCCCCACCCCTGCCGCGGCGCCCCGGCCCGCGGCGAGGCCCAAGCCCGTCCCGGCCCCCCGGCCGTCGGCGCGGCCGGCACCCCGTCCGGCCCCCAAGGGCACGACGAACTGACCACCTGACGACCGGGCCGAGCCCACCGGCCCCGGCCCGAACCGCCGGTCCCGCTCGCGGGACCGGCCAGACACAAGGAGAGACGGCAGCCATGCCGAAGAACAAGACCCACTCGGGCGCCAAGAAGCGCTTCCGCGTCACCGGCAGCGGCAAGATCATGCGCGAGCAGGCCGGCAAGCGCCACCTGCTCGAGCACAAGCCGAGCTCGAAGACGCGGCGCCTGTCGGCGGACCTCGTCGTCGCCCCCGCGGACACCAAGAAGATCAAGAAGCTTCTCGGCAAGTGACCGTCCGGCGCCTCACGCCCTGTCGTGAGCGCCGTCGCCTCCACTTCCTGACCCGAACTACTGCAAGGAGCATCACGTGGCACGCGTGAAGCGGGCGGTCAACGCCCAGAAGAAGCGTCGTACGACCCTCGAGCGCGCGGCGGGCTACCGCGGCCAGCGCTCGCGCCTCTACCGGAAGGCGAAGGAGCAGGTCACCCACTCCCTCGTCTACTCCTACCGCGACCGCAAGGCCCGCAAGGGAGACTTCCGCAAGCTGTGGATCCAGCGGATCAACGCGGCGTCGCGCGCCCAGGGCCTGACGTACAACCGTCTGATCCAGGGCCTCAAGGCCGCCGAGGTGACGGTCGACCGCCGCGTCCTCGCCGACCTCGCCGTCAACGACGTCGTCGCGTTCAACGCGCTCGTCGCGGTCGCGAAGAAGGCGCTGCCCGAGGACGTCAACGCGCCCCGGGCCGCGGCCTGACCGCACCACGGACGACACCGGACGCCCGGACCGTGCCCCCCACGCCCGACCCTCGGGCGGGCGGACCTGCCGAACCCACGCTGACCAACGAGCGCAGCGAGCGGGTGAGGGCGGTCCGGGCACTGTCCGGGCGTTCGGCGCGCCGGCGCCACGGGCAGTACCTGGTCGAGGGTCCGCAGGCGGTCCGGGAGCTGGTGCGCCACGCGCCCGGTGACGTCCGCGACCTCTACCTGACCCCCGGGACGCACGCGCGGTACGACGAGATCGTGACCGCCGCGCGGGCGGCCCGCCTGCGCGTCCACGTCGCGTCCGACGACGTCCTGGCCGCGATGAGCGCGGACGCGCAGGGCGTGCTCGCCGTCGCGGTGCCCGGCGGCGCCCGGCTCGCGTCGCTGCTCGCCGCCGGGCCGCGGCTGGTCGCCGTGCTCGCGACCGTGCGCGACCCCGGCAACGCCGGCACCGTGGTCCGCGCCTCGGACGCGGCCGGCGCCGACGGCGTCGTGCTCGCGGGCGAGAGCGTCGACCTGCACAACCCGAAGGTCGTCCGGTCCACCGCCGGGTCGCTCTACCACCTCCCGGTGGTGACGGGCGTCGCGGTCGCCGAGGCCGTGGCCGGGCTGCGCGCCGCGGGGCTCCTCGTGCTGGCCGCCGACGGCCGCGGCGAGCACGACCTGGACGACCTGCTCGACGTCGCCGGCCCCGACGCACGCGAGCACAGCGCCGGGCGGGGAGGGCTGCCGGACCTGGCGCGGCCCACCGCGTGGCTGTTCGGGAACGAGGCGTGGGGGCTGCGCGAGGAGGACGTCGCGCTGGCCGACGCCGTCGTGCGCGTCCCCGTGCGGGGTCTGGCAGAGTCTCTGAACCTGGCGACCGCCGCGACCGTGTGCCTGTACGCCTCGAGCCGCGCCCAGCGCCGACCGTAGTCCGCGGCCTTCGCCCTAGACTGGGCGCTGGCTCCGCACGCACCGCGTGGCGGAGCCGTCCCACGAACCGTCTGGAAGGCAGTCATGTCCACCGACACCACGCCCGGGGCGCCGTCGCCCCTCGACGAGCCGGCGCTCGACGCGGCGGTCCAGCAGGCGCTCACCGCGCTCGCCGCGGCAGCCACCCTCGACGACCTCCGGGCCGCGAAGGTCGCCCACACCGGCGACAAGAGCCCGCTGGCACTGGCCAACCGGCAGATCGGCGGCCTCGAGCCCGCGGACAAGGCGGTCGCCGGGAGGCTCGTCGGGCCGCGCCGGGGCCGGGTGGCGAAGGCGGTCGCCGCGCGGCAGGTCGAGCTGGAGGCGGACCGCGACGAGCGGGTGCTCGTCGAGGAGTCCGTCGACGTGACGCTGCCGACCGACCGTCGGCCGGCGGGCGCGCGACACCCGCTCGAGACGCTCCAGGAGCAGGTCAGCGACTTCTTCGTCGCTATGGGCTGGGAGATCGCCGAGGGACCCGAGGTCGAGGCCGAGTGGTTCAACTTCGACGCCCTGAACTTCGGGCCCGACCACCCGGCGCGGCAGATGCAGGACACGTTCTTCGTCGAGGGCGACCGTGCGGGACAGGCGGAGGCGCTCGCGGGCCTGGTCCTGCGCACCCACACGTCGCCCGTGCAGGCGCGCACGCTCCTGGAGCGAGACCTGCCCGTGTACGTCGCGTGCCCGGGGAAGGTGTTCCGCACCGACGAGCTCGACGCGACGCACACGCCGGTCTTCCACCAGGTCGAGGGCCTCGCCGTCGACAAGGGACTGACGATGGCCCACCTCAAGGGCACGCTCGACCACTTCGCCCGGGCGATGTTCGGCGACCAGGCGCGTACGCGCCTGCGGCCGAGCTTCTTCCCGTTCACCGAGCCCAGCGCCGAGATGGACCTCTGGTTCCCGCAGAAGAAGGGCGGCGCGGGCTGGATCGAGTGGGGCGGCTGCGGGATGGTCAACCCGAACGTGCTCCGGGCGGCGGGGATCGACCCTGACGAGTATTCCGGTTTCGCGTTCGGCATGGGGATCGAGCGCACGCTGATGCTGCGCCACGGGATCGCCGACATGCACGACATGGTGGAGGGCGACGTCCGCTTCTCGACCCAGTTCGGAATGGGGATCTGATGCCGCACGTCGTCCTGGACTGGCTCGCCGAGCACGTCGAGCTGCCCGCGGGCCTGACGGCCGAGCAGCTCGCGGCCGACCTGGTGCGCGTGGGCCTCGAGGAGGAGCAGGTGCACGCCGCGGCGGTCACCGGCCCCCTCGTGGTGGGCCGCGTGCTCGAGCTGGTCGCCGAGCCGCAGAAGAACGGAAAGACGATCAACTGGTGCCAGGTCGACGTCGGGGCGCACAACCTGCCCTCCGACGACGGCTCGGGGGCGCCCGGCACCCCGCGGGGGATCGTCTGCGGCGCACACAACTTCGGCGTCGGTGACCTCGTCGTCGTCGCCCTGCCCGGGACCGTCCTGCCCGGGCCCTTCGCGATCGCGGCCCGCAAGACGTACGGGCACGTCTCCGACGGCATGATCTGCTCGACGACGGAGCTGGGCCTGGGCGAGGAGTCCGACGGCATCGTCGTGCTCGGCCGCGACCTGCTTGCCGGCGAGGCGGACGACGTCGTCCCGGGCCAGGACGCCGTCGCGCTCCTGGGGCTCGGCGACGAGACGCTCGAGATCAACGTGACCCCCGACCGCGGGTACTGCTTCTCCTACCGCGGGGTCGCTCGCGAGTACGCGCACTCGACCGGCGCGCGCTTCAGCGACCGCGGGCTGGCGGCGGCCGAGGGAGCCGAGCCTGCCGACGGCGTGCGCGTCCCCGGCGCGACGCCCGACGGGTTCCCGGTGACGGTGCACGACGACGCGCCGGTGCGCGGCGTCGTCGGGTGCGACCGCTTCGTCACGCGCGTGGTGCGCGGGATCGACCCGGCCGCTGCGTCGCCGGCGTGGATGCAGCGCCGGCTGACGCAGGCCGGGATGCGGCCGCTGTCGCTGACCGTCGACGTCACCAACTACGTGATGCTCGACCTCGGCCAGCCCCTGCACGCCTACGACCTGGCGCGCGTGGCCGAGCCCGTGGTCGTGCGCCGCGCCCGGCCGGGGGAGCGACTGACGACGCTCGACGGGGTGGACCGCACCCTGGACGCCGAGGACCTGCTGATCACCGACTCGCCGGACACGCCCGACGCGCCCGACGCCGCGGACGGCTCACGGATCCTCGGCCTCGCCGGGGTGATGGGTGGCGCGTCGAGCGAGGTCACGGCCACCACGACGGACGTCCTCGTGGAGGCCGCCCACTTCGACCCGGTGACCGTCGCGCGCACCGCGCGGCGGCACAAGCTGCCCAGCGAGGCCGCGAAGCGCTTCGAGCGGGGTGTCGACCCGCGCCTGCCCGGCGTCGCCGCGCAGCGGGTCGTGGACCTGCTCGTGGAGCTGGGCGGGGGCACGGCGGACGATGCGGTCTCCGACCTGGACCGCGTGCCGGCGCCCGAGCCGATCCTCCTGCGCGTCGGGGAGGCCGAGCGCCTCGTCGGCGTCGCGTACCCGGAGGCGCGCGTGCGCGAGCTCCTCGAGACCGTCGGGTGCACGGTGGCGGACACGCCGGCGATCGGCGTGGTCAGCGTCCTGCCGCCGTCGTGGCGCCCCGACCTGACCGGGCCGGCCGAGCTCGTCGAGGAGATCGCCCGCCTCGACGGGTACGACGCGATCCCCTCCACCCTGCCGCCCGCCCCCGCCGGGCGCGGTCTGACGCGCGCGCAGCGGCTGCGCCGCTCGGTGGCGCGCGGCCTCGCCGAGGCCGGGTTCGTCCAGACGCTGTCCTACCCGTTCGTCGACCCGGCCCAGCACGACGCGCTGGGGCTGCCCGCGGACGACGTGCGGCGGCACGCCCTGCGGCTCGCGAACCCGCTCGCGGCCGACCGCCCCGAGATGCGCACCGACCTGCTCACGACCGTGCTCGACACCGTGCGCCGCAACGTGGGCCGCGGCACCGAGGACGTCGCGGTCTTCGAGATCGGGCTGGTCACGCTCCCGGCCCCCGGGGCGCCCGCGGCGCCGCAGCTCCCGGGCGCGCAGCGTCCGTCGGACGACGACCTCGCCCGGCTGGCCGCCGCGGTCCCGGACCAGCCCCGGCGCGTCGCCGGCGTGGCCACCGGGCGGCGCGAGCCCCGCGGCTGGTGGGGCCCCGGGAGGGGCGCCGACTGGAGTGACGCGCTGGCCGCGGCCCGGCTCGTCGCGGACCGCGTCGGCGTCGAGGTCGTGGTCCGTGCGGACGCGCAGCACGCCCCGTGGCACCCCGGACGCTGCGCCCGGCTGTCCCTCGCCGACGGGACCCTCGTCGGCCACGCGGGAGAGCTGCACCCCAAGGTGCTCGAGACCCTCGGCCTGCCTGCGCGGTCGGTCGCGTTCGAGGTCGACCTCGACGTGCTGCTCGGTGCGGTGCCCGACGAGGCGTTCATGGCCTCCGAGGTCTCCACGTTCCCGCACGCCAAGGAGGACCTCGCGCTCGTGGTCGACGCGGACGTGCCGGCGCAGTCCGTGCGCGACGCGCTCGTCGCGGGTGCCGGCGACCTGCTCGAGGACGTGCGGCTCTTCGACGTGTTCACCGGCGAGCAGGTGGGCGAGGGGAAGAAGTCGCTCGCGTTCGCGCTGCGTCTGCGTGGTGCGGACCGGACCCTGACGGCCGAGGACGTCGTGCGGGTGCGCGACGCCGCGGTCGCGGCAGCCGCCGAGCGCACGGGCGCCACGCTGCGCGCATGATGGCGCGGGACGTCCCGCCGGAGCCGGCCGGGTCCGCTGTACCGGCCGGGGCCGCCGTGCCGGCCTCGCGCGTGGCGCTGGTCACCGGCGCGACCCGCGGCATCGGTCGAGCGCTGGCGTCCGGGCTGCTCGCCTCCGGTGTCGCGGTCGCGGCGCTCGGCCGTGACCGCGACCGGGTCGACGCCGCCGTGCGCGCGCTGCGCTCCGAGCGCCCGGGGGAACGCGTCGTCGGTGTCGTCGCCGACGTCACCCGTGCCGAGGAGGTCGACGCGGCGCTCGACGAGGCACGGGCCGCGCTCGGCGGGATCGACCTGGTCGTGAACAACGCCGGGCGGATCGACGCGGAGGTCCCGCTCTGGGAGGCGGACCCGGACGAGTGGTGGTCCGTCGTCGAGACCAACCTGCGCGGTCCGTTCACGGTGCTGCGCGCCGTCGTCCCCGGGATGCTCGCGCAGGGCGGGGGGCGGGTCGTCGACCTCGCGAGCGGGGCGAGCTCGCACGAGATGCGCGGGTCGAGCGCCTACAACGCGAGCAAGACCGCGCTGACCCGCCTGGGCGCGAACCTGCACGGGAGCGGGTTCGCCCGCGGCCTGCGCACCTTCGAGGTCTCGCCGGGCAGCGTACGGACCGACATGACGCTCACGATGCCGCTGCACGCGGGCCGTACCGACTGGACCCCCGTGGACGCCGTGGTGGAGATGGTCCGGGAGATCGCCTCGGGGCGGCTGGACGCGTGGTCGGGCGCGTTCCTGCGCGTCACGCACGACACGCCCGCGGCGCTCCGCGCGGCGGCCGACGCCGGCGCGGCGGGGCCCCACGTGCGCCGCCTGCGGGTCACCCGGTGGGGTCCGGACGACCCGATGCCGGCCGACCTCCCGGGGAGCGCGCGCGTGCGCTGACCGCGGCGCGGGCGGGCGCTGTACCCAACGTCACGTCCACGAAGTTGAATCTTCACCGGCACGTCCGAGATGCTCGTCAGGACACCTGACCATCGTCGGCCCGAGGCCGGCGGGGGTCGACGAGAGACGCCGGAGGGCGACGCATGACGACACGGCCGGTCCGGCAGTGGAACGGCCTGACCGTTCCTGACGCGGGCACCTACACCCTCGACGAGGCGCACAGGCGCGTGGGGTTCGTGGGCCAGCACATGATGGTCTCGCCGATCCGGGGCGAGTTCACGAGCGCGAGCGCGACGATCGAGGTCGCCGAGGACCCGCTCGCCTCCCGGGTCACCGCGTCCATCGACGCGGCGAGCATCATGACGCAGAACGGCGACCGCGACGTGCACCTGCGCAGCGCCGACTTCCTGGACGTCGAGACGTACCCGACGCTCGACTTCCGCAGCACGTCCGTCACGTGGCAGGGCGGCGAGCAGGACTCGATCCTCGCGTGGGCGCGGCTGCGCAACCGCTCGCCCGAGCGGGCCACGGTCCCGGCGGAGCGGGTGCAGGCCGCGGCGGCGCCGTCGGGCCGCTTCCTGGTCGCGGGCCTCCTGACGATCCGTGACGTGACCCGCCCGATCGACCTGACGATGCAGTTCGGGGGAGCGAGCCGCGACCCCTACGGCCGCGACATCTTCGGCTTCCACGCGACCGGGCAGTTCGACCGCGAGGACTACGGCCTGGTGTGGAACGTGCTCCTGGAGACCGGGGGGTTCCTCGTCGGCAAGAAGGTGTCCCTGGAGATCGCCGGCGAGGCGATCCACCAGGCCTGACGGGTACGGCCGACCTCCGCGCACTAGCATGCTCGGGAACGACACGGGGTGCCCCCGCCGCACGGCGAGGGCTGAGAAGAGACCCGTCGAACCTGATCTAGCTCGTACTAGCGAAGGGATGTCGCCATGACGTCTGCTGCCCCTGCCCCGACGGTCCCTGCCGTCATGGCCCCCTCCCCGGCGGACGGGGCGCGGAGCGTCCGCCGGGCGACCGGCTCGCGCCCCCGCGTGCTGTCCGTCGCGGGGACCGACCCGACGGGGGGCGCCGGGATCCAGGCCGACCTCAAGTCGTTCGCGGCCCACGGCGCGTACGGGATGGCGGTGACGACGGCGGTGGTCGCCCAGAACACGCACGGCGTCCGGCTCGTGCACGTCCCGGGACCGGAGGTCCTCGCGGCGCAGCTCGACGCGGTGTCGGACGACGTGGCGGTCGACGCCGTGAAGATCGGGATGGTCGCCGACGCTGCCGGGGCGCGCACGATCGCGCGGTGGCTCGACCGGGTCCGGCCGCCGTTCGTCGTCCTCGACCCGGTGATGGTGGCGACGAGCGGGCACCGGCTCCTGGACGCCGGCGCGGAGGACGCGGTGCGCGCGCTCGTGGGGCGGGCCGAGGTGGTCACCCCGAACGTCCCCGAGCTCGCGGTGCTGCTCGGCGAGACCGAGGCCGGATCCTGGGAGGCGGTGCTCGACCAGGCGGCGCGGCTCGCGGCGACGACCGGCACGCTGGTGCTCGCGAAGGGCGGCCACCTGGCGGGCACGACCAGCCCCGACGCCCTCGTCTCCGCAGGAGGGTGCGTGCTCCTCGAGGCGGAGCGTGTGGAGACGCCGCACACGCACGGCACCGGGTGCTCCCTGTCCGCGGCGCTCGCGGCCCTGCGCCCCCAGCGCGACGGGTGGGAGCCCGCCGCGCGCGAGGCCAAGGAGTGGCTCACGGGCGCGCTGCGCGCGGGGGGCGCTCTCGCCGTGGGGACCGGGCGCGGCCCGGTCGACCACCTGCACGAGCTCGTGCCGGCGCGACCCTTCAGCGAGGAGGCGTGGGAGCGCGTCGCGCCGTGGCGCAGCGCGATCGAGGAGAACGCGTTCGTCCGGGCGCTGGGGGACGGGAGCCTGGCGCCCGCCGCGTTCGCGTCCTACCTCGCGCAGGACGCCGCATACCTCGAGCAGTACTCGCGGGTCCTCTCGCGCGCGTCGGCGGCGGCGCCCGACCCGGGCGCGCGCGCCTTCTTCGCACGCTCGGCGCTCGGTGCGGTGGACGCGGAGCAGGACCTGCACGTGCGCTGGCTCGCCGAGCACGCCGGCATGGACGCCGACGACGTCGCCCGGGTCGAGCCGTCCGGGGTCACCGCCGCGTACACCGGCCACCTCCACGCGGCGGCTGCCGGCTCCTACGCGGAGACGGTCGCGGCGCTGCTGCCGTGCTTCTGGCTCTACGCGCACGTCGGCGAGTCGCTGGCGGCGCGGGCCGGCGACCTCGCGGCGCACCCGTACGGCGCCTGGATCGCCCAGTACGCCGACCCCGCGTTCGCGGAGGCGACGCGCCGCGCGTGCGGGCTCGCCGACGCGGCGGCGCGGGCGGCCGGTCCCGCGGAGCGCCGGCGGATGCTGCGGGCGTTCGAGCTCTCGGCGATGCACGAGCAGCTGTTCTTCGACCAGGGTCTCGAGGGGACGAGCGAGGCTCAGACGCTCGTCCCGGCGTCGTCCGGGTACACGCACCGGTAGCCGGGCGGCCACCAGCGCCACTGCGAGGCGACCTGCTCGGCGGACACCCCCGCGGGTCGCCCGGCGACGCACCGGTCCCCCTCCCCGCGCACCCACCGCACGGACCAGGACACGACGAGCAGCGCGCTGAGCACGACCACCAGCACCGTCACGGTCCGCCGCAGGGCCGGCGACGGCCCCCCGTCCCCGGGGACGGGGATCACGCGGTGCTGGGCAGGAGCAGGACCTTGCCCGTCGTCCCGCGGGACTCGAGCGCCCGGTGCGCCGCCGCGGCGTCCTCCAGCGCGTAGGTCGCGCCGATCCGTACGTCCAGGCTCCCGTCCGCGACGGCGCCCAGCACGTCGGCCGCCCGGGCCTCGAGCTCGGCGCGCGTCGCGACGTGGTCGTCGAGCTTGGGGCGGGTGACGAAGACCGACCCGGCCGCGTTGAGACGCTGCAGGTCCACGGGGGGCACCTGTCCCGAGGACCCGCCGAAGAGCACGAGCGTGCCGCGCGGCGCGAGGGAGGCGAGCGAGGCGTCGAACGTGTCCTTGCCGACCGAGTCGTAGACGGCGTCGACGCCGCGCCCGCCGGTGAGCCCCCGGACGATCTCGGGCAGCTCGGTGGTCAGGTCGTCGAGCCCGGAGTAGAGCACGACGTCGTCGGCGCCCGCCGCGCGGGAGAGCTCCGCCTTGGCCTCCGTCGAGACGGTGGCGAGGACCCGGGCGCCGCGGGCGGCGGCGAGCTGGGTCAGCAGCAGCCCGACGCCGCCGGCGCCGGCGTGGACCAGCACGGTCTCGCCCTGTGCGACGCGGTGGCTGGCCGTGACGAGGTACTGGGCGGTGAGCCCCTGGAAGACGACGGCCGCCGCCCGGTCGAGCGGGACGTCGTCGGGCACCGCGAGCAGCTGGTCCGCGTCGACGAGGACGAGGTCGGCGTACGAGCCGGGGGCGGAGACCCAGGCGACGCGGTCCCCGACGGTCCACGAGCCCGGCGCGAGGCCGGGCCCGACGGCGGTGACGGTGCCGCCGCCGTCCGAGCCGAGGCGGTGCGGGAAGGGGACGGGGTAGACGCCCGCGCGCCGGTAGGTGTCGATGAAGTTCACCCCCGCCGCCGCGACGGTCACGAGGACCTGGCCGGGGCCGGGCTCGGGGTCGGGGAGCTCGACGAGCTCGAGGACGTCGGGGCCGCCCGCCTCGCGGGCCTGGATCGCGCGCATCCTCGTCAGACTACGTCCGGGGTCCCGAGGGCGCGTTCGACTCGCCCTGTATAGATATGTCAGACTATGCATATGGCGGTCACAGTGGCAGTTGCAGGAGCCTCGGGATACGCGGGCGGCGAGGTGCTCCGGCTGCTCGCGGCCCACCCCGGGGTGGAGATCGGCGCGCTCACGGCGCACTCCAGCGCGGGGAGCGCGCTGGGCGAGCTCCAGCCGCACCTGCGCTCGCT
The DNA here is from genome assembly GCF_003752595.1 of Cellulomonas sp. PhB143. GTDB lineage: Bacteria > Actinomycetota > Actinomycetes > Actinomycetales > Cellulomonadaceae > Paraoerskovia. Next base: position 457,239 of record NZ_RKIJ01000010.1, read on the forward strand.
GGCCGACCGCGTGCTGCTCCCGACGAGCGTCGACCACCTCGCCGGGCACGACGTCGTCGTGCTCGCGCTCCCGCACGGGGCCTCCGGCGAGATCGCGGCGCAGCTGCCCGACGACGTCCTGGCGATCGACCTCGGGGCGGACCACCGGCTGGCGTCCGCCGACGACTGGACCGCGTTCTACGGCACCGCGCACGCCGGCACCTGGCCCTACGGCATGCCCGAGCTGATCACCGGCTCCGGCACCCGCCAGCGCGAGGCCCTCGCCGGAGCGCGCCGCATCGCCGTCCCCGGGTGCAACGTCACCGCCGTGACGCTGGGCCTCCAGCCCGGGGTCGCCGCCGGCCTCCTCGATACCACCGACGTCGTCGCGGTCCTCGCGAACGGGTACTCGGGGGCCGGGAAGGCCCTGCGGCCGCACCTGCTGGCGGCCGAGGCCGCCCAGTCGGCCCAGCCGTACGCCGTCGGCGGCACGCACCGCCACATCCCCGAGATCCGCCAGAACCTGCGCGCGGCGGGTGCCGAGGACGTCACTCTCTCGTTCACGCCGACCCTCGTCCCGATGTCGCGCGGCATCCTGGCGACCGCCACGGCGCGGCTCGCCCCGGCCCACGCCGACGCCGACGACGCGCAGGTGCGCGCCGCCTGGGCGGACGCCTACGCGCAGGAGACGTTCGTGCACCTCCTGCCGCCGGGGCAGTGGCCGACGACGGCCATGACGCTCGGCTCGAACAGCGCCCTCGTGCAGGTGGTGGTGGACCGCGCCGTCGGGCGCGTCGTGACCGTGACCGCGCTCGACAACCTCGTCAAGGGCACCGCGGGCGCCGCGGTGCAGTCCATGAACATCGCCCTGGGTCTCGAGGAGACGCTCGGGCTCACCACGGAAGGGGTCGCGCCGTGAGCGTCACCGCACCGCTCGGGTTCCGCGCCGCCGGCGTCGTCGCCGGGCTGAAGTCCACCGGAGCGAAGGACGTGGCGCTCGTCGTCAACGACGGGCCGCGGCACGTCGCGGCCGGGGTCTTCACGTCCAACCGGGTCGTCGCCGCGCCGGTGGTGTGGTCGCGCCAGGTCGTCGCGGACGGCGTCGCGCACGCCGTGGTCCTGAACTCGGGTGGCGCGAACGCGTGCACGGGACCGGACGGGTTCGGCGACACGCACCGCACGGCGGAGCACGTGGCGGGGCTGCTCGGCGTCTCCGCCGGTGACACGCTCGTGTGCTCGACGGGGCTGATCGGCGTGCGGCTGCCGATGGCCGAGCTGCTCGCGGGCGCCGACGCCGCGGCCGGGGCGCTCTCCGCGGACGGCGGCCCGGACGCGGCCCACGCGATCATGACGACCGACACGGTGCCCAAGACCACGCACGTGGTGCGCGAGGGCTGGTCGGTGGGCGGGATGGCCAAGGGCGCGGGCATGCTCGCCCCGGGCCTCGCGACGATGCTGTGCGTGCTCACCACCGACGCCGTGGTGGATGCCGCGACGGCCGACGCCGCGCTGCGCGCCGCGACCCGCACGACGTTCGACCGCGTCGACTCCGACGGCTGCATGTCCACGAACGACACCGTGGTCCTGCTGGCGTCCGGCGCCTCCGGCGTCGAGGTCTCCGGGCCGCAGCTCACGCAGGCCCTCACCGCAGGGTGCGCGGAGCTGGCGCGCGGGCTGGTCGCGGACGCCGAGGGCGCGAGCCACGACATCGCGGTGACCACGGTCAACGCCACCACCGAGGACGCCGCCGTCGCCGTGTGCCGGGCGGTCACCCGGTCGAACCTCTTCAAGGCCGCCGTCTTCGGCAACGACCCCAACTGGGGCCGCGTGCTCTCGGCGGCGGGGACCGTGCCGGAGGACGTCGCACCGTTCGACGCCGACGAGCTCGACGTGACGATCAACGGTGTCCAGGTCTGCCGCGCCGGGGGCGTGGGGGAGGCGCGCGAGCTGGTCGACCTCGCCTCCGGGCGCGAGGTGCACGTCGAGATCGACCTGCACGCGGGCGGGGCCCGGGCCACGGTCTGGACCAACGACCTCACCCACGACTACGTCCACGAGAACAGCGCGTACTCCTCATGAGCGACGCGACCACCGACCAGAACCCGGGAGCAGATGTGACCGGCACCACCCAGGACGGCTCGGTCCCCGCGACCGCGGAACGGCTCGAGGAGCTCGCCGGCGGCGGGCCGATGCCGCACGAGGACCGCTTCGACGCGCTCACGGACCTGCGCCCGGGCCAGAAGGCCGAGGTGCTCGTCGAGGCGCTGCCGTGGCTGCAGAAGCTCAACGGCGCCGTCGTCGTCGTCAAGTACGGCGGCAACGCGATGATCGACGACGAGCTCAAGCAGGCGTTCGCCCAGGACATGGTCTTCCTGCGCCAGGTCGGCATGCGTCCCGTCGTCGTGCACGGCGGCGGCCCGCAGATCTCCTCGATGCTCTCGCGGCTGGGCATCGAGTCCGAGTTCCGCGGGGGGCTGCGCGTCACCACGCCCGAGGCCATGGACGTCGTGCGGATGGTGCTGACCGGTTCCGTCTCGCGCGAGCTCGTCGGCCTGATCAACGCCCACGGCCCGTACGCGGTGGGGCTCTCGGGCGAGGACGGTGCGCTGCTCGCCGCCCGTCGTCGGCGCGCCACGGTCGACGGCGAGCTCGTCGACGTCGGGCAGGTCGGCGACATCGTCTCGGTCGACCCGCGCGCCGTGCGGGACCTGCTGGACGCCTACCGCATCCCGGTCGTCTCGACCGTCGCCCCCGACGTCGACGACCCGACCCAGGTGCTGAACGTCAACGCCGACACGGCCGCGGCGGCGCTCGCGGTCGCGCTCGACGCGACCAAGCTCATCGTCCTGACCGACGTCGAGGGCCTCTACACCGACTGGCCCGACCGGGGCTCGCTGGCCCACGAGATCGGGGAGGACGCGCTCGCGGAGCTGCTGCCCACTCTCGAGTCCGGCATGGTCCCCAAGATGGAGGCGTGCCTGCGCGCGGTGCGGGGCGGGGTCCCCGGAGCGCACGTGATCGACGGGCGCGTCGCCCACGCGGTGCTCCAGGAGGTCTTCACGACCAAGGGCATCGGCACGATGGTCGTCCCTGCGGAGGTGTCCGCATGAGCGCCGACGGGAACCTCGGGGAGGGCACGACGATCGGGACGCCTGACGCGGTGACGGCACCCGAGAAGGATGCGGGGCCGGTGCGGGAGAACGAGGGCTACCTCGACTCGGCGCCCGGGTCCGGCGACTCGGTGCGGCACTGGACCGGGCGCTACGAGGGCGCCCTCATGGACACCTTCGGGCCCCCGCAGCGGGTGCTGGTGCGGGGCGAGGGCGCGTACGTGTGGGACGCCGACGGCCGGCGCTACCTCGACCTGCTCGCGGGCATCGCGGTCAACGCCCTGGGCCACGCCCACCCCACCCTGACGGCGGCCGTGAGCGCGCAGCTCGGCACGCTCGGGCACGTCTCGAACTTCTTCGGCACCCCGGCGCAGATCGGGCTCGCGGAGCGGCTCCTCGACCTCGCCGGTGCGCCGGCGGGCTCGCGGGTGTTCTTCACCAACTCCGGCACGGAGGCCAACGAGGCCGCGTTCAAGATGGCGCGGCTCGCCGGCGCGGGGCTCGCCGCCGGCCACGGCGGGGGCGAGGCCACGCACGACGCCGCGCCGACGCCGCGCGTCCTGGCCCTCGAGGGCGGCTTCCACGGCCGGACCATGGGCGCCCTGGCCATGACGTCCAAGGCGGCGTACCGCGAGCCGTTCGAGCCGCTCCCGGGCGGCGTCGAGTTCGTCGCGCGGGACGTCGCCGCGCTGGAGGCAGCCTTCGCCGCAGGGCCGGACCGCGGCCCGGTCGCGGCGCTCGTGCTCGAGCCCGTCCAGGGCGAGGCGGGGGTGCGCGAGCTGCCGGCCGGGTTCCTGGTGCGGGCGCGCGAGCTCACCCGGGAGCACGGCGCGCTGCTCGTCCTCGACGAGGTGCAGACCGGAGTCGGCCGCACGGGCTCGTGGTTCGCGTACCAGGACGACGAGGTGGGCGGCGGGATCGTGCCGGACGTGGTCACGCTCGCCAAGGGGCTCGGCGGCGGCATCCCGGTCGGGGCGGTGATCGCCTACGGCGAGCGCGCCGCCACCCTGTTCGGCCGCGGGCAGCACGGGACCACGTTCGGCGGCAACCCGGTCGCCGCGGCGGCGGCGCTGGCGACGCTCGGGGTCATCGAGCGGGACGGGCTGCTCGAGAACGTGCGCCGCACGGGCGCCGCGCTGCGCGACGGCATCACCGGCTGCGGCAACCCGCTCGTCGAGGGCGTGCGCGGGCGCGGTCTGCTGCTCGCCGTCCAGCTCACCGCGCCCGTCGCGGCCCGGGTCGCCCGGCACGCGCTCGACGCGGGCTTCGTCGTCAACGCGGTCGCCCCGGACGCGGTCCGGCTGGCACCGCCGCTGATCCTGACGGCCGAGCAGGTCCGCGACACCGTCGCGATGTTCGCGTCGCTGCCGCCGTTCGAGGAGGAGGAATCATGACGCGACACCTGCTGCGCGACGACGACCTGAGCCCCGCGGAGCAGCGCGAGGTGCTCGAGCTCGGCCTGGCGTTCCGCGAGGACCGCTTCCTGCGCACGCCCCTGCGCGGCCCGCGCTCGGTGGCCGTGATGTTCGACAAGCCGTCGACCCGCACCCGGGTCTCCTTCGCGACGGGCGTGGCCGAGCTCGGGGGATACCCGCTGGTCATCGACTCCGCGACGAGCCAGCTCGGCCGCGGCGAGCCGGTCGCCGACACGGCGCGGGTCCTCGACCGTCAGTGCGCGGCCATCGTGTGGCGCACGTTCGCGCAGGCGAACCTGGCGGAGATGGCGGCGTACTCCGCGGTGCCCGTCCTGAACGCCCTGACCGACGACTTCCACCCGTGCCAGATCCTCGCGGACCTGCTGACCGTCGCCCAGCTGCGCGGCGGGGTCGACGCCCTCGCGGGCCTCACGCTCGCCTACGTCGGGGACGGGGCCAACAACATGGCCCACTCCTACCTCCTGGGCGGTGCGACCGCGGGCATGCACGTACGGGTCGGCACGCCGCCGGCCTTTCCGCCGGCGGCGGACGTCCTCGCCGACGCCGCCCGGGTCGCCGCCTCGACCGGCGGCTCGGTGCACGTCACCGCGGACCCGGTGGCGGCCGTCACCGGGGCCGACGTCGTCGTCACCGACACGTGGGTGTCGATGGGGGACGAGGCGAGCGCGGTCGCACGCGCCACCGTGTTCCTGCCCTACCAGGTGAACGCCGAGCTCCTCGAGCACGCGGCGCAGGACGCGATCGTCCTGCACTGCCTGCCGGCGTACCGCGGCAAGGAGATCACCGCCGAGGTGATCGACGGGCCGCGCAGCGCCGTCTGGGACGAGGCCGAGAACCGCCTGCACGCCCAGAAGGCGGTCCTCACGTGGCTCCTGGAGCGGTCGTGAACGGCGTGCCCACGACCCGCGCGGCGCGGCACGCCCGGATCATCGAGCTGGTGCGCCGCGGCGAGATCCACTCGCAGGCCGAGCTCGCGCGGGCGCTCGCGGCGGAGGGCGTCAGCGTCACGCAGGCGACGCTCTCGCGCGACCTCGTCGAGCTGCGCGCGGAGAAGGTCCGCCTGCCGTCGGGCGGGCTCGCGTACGCCGTGCCCGGCGAGGGCGGCGACCGCAGCGTCCAGGCGGGCAGCGACGCCGAGTACGTCGCCGCGCGCCTGGCGCGGCTGTGCGGCGAGCTCCTCGTCTCGGCCGAGGCGTCGGGCAACCTCGTCGTGCTGCGCACCCCCCCGGGAGCGGCACAGTATCTCGCGTCGGCGATCGACCACTCGGTGTTCTCCGGCGTCATGGGGACCATCGCCGGCGACGACACCGTCCTCGTCATCGGACGGGACCCGGACGGCGGGGAGGACGTCGCGGCGCGCTTCCTCGCGCTTGCGGCGCGGCCCGACCCCCCGGGCTAGACCCCCTCGAGCTTCTCCTGACACACCCACGAGCTGAAAGAAGAGACAGACATGACTGATCGCGTCGTCCTCGCCTACTCGGGCGGGCTGGACACCTCCGTGGCCATCGGCTGGATCGGCGAGGCCACCGGGGCCGAGGTCGTCGCCGTGGCGGTCGACGTCGGCCAGGGCGGCGAGGACCTCGAGGTCATCCGCCGTCGGGCCCTCGACTGCGGCGCCGTCGAGGCCTACGTGGCGGACGCCCGCGACGAGTTCGCCGCCGAGTACTGCATGCCGGCCCTCGCCGCGAACGGCCTCTACCAGGACGCCTACCCGCTCGTCTCGGGCATCTCCCGCCCGGTGATCGTCAAGCACCTCGTGCGCGCCGCGCGCCAGTTCGGCGCCTCGACCGTCGCCCACGGCTGCACCGGCAAGGGCAACGACCAGGTGCGCTTCGAGGTGTCGATCACCTCGCTGGCGCCCGACCTCAAGTGCCTGGCGCCCGTGCGCGACCTCGCCCTGACGCGCGAGAAGGCGATCGCCTACGCCGAGAAGCACTCGCTGCCCATCGAGACCACGAAGAACAACCCGTTCTCGATCGACCAGAACGTGTGGGGCCGCGCCGTCGAGACCGGCTTCCTCGAGGACATCTGGAACGCGCCGACGAAGGACGTCTACAACTACACCGACGACCCGACGTTCCCGCCCGTGGCGGACGAGGTCGTCATCACCTTCGAGCAGGGCGTGCCCGTGGCGCTCGACGGCGTGCCGGTCACCCCGCTGCAGGCGATCCAGGAGATGAACCGCCGCGCCGGCGCCCAGGGCGTGGGGCGCATCGACATCGTCGAGGACCGCCTCGTCGGCATCAAGTCCCGCGAGGTGTACGAGGCCCCCGGGGCCATGGCGCTGATCGCCGCCCACCGCGAGCTGGAGAACGTCACGCTCGAGCGCGAGCAGGCGCGGTTCAAGCGGGGCGTCGAGCAGCGCTGGAGCGAGCTGGTCTACGACGGCCAGTGGTTCAGCCCGCTGAAGAAGAGCCTCGACACGTTCATCACCGACACGCAGAAGTACGTCTCGGGCGACATCCGCCTGGTGCTGCACGGCGGCCGCGCGACGGTCACCGGCCGCCGCTCCGAGCAGAGCCTGTACGACTTCAACCTCGCGACCTACGACGAGGGCGATTCGTTCGACCAGGCCAGCGCGGTCGGCTTCATCGACATCTACGGTCTGACGTCCAAGCTCGCCGCGGCCCGCGACGTGCGCTTCGGCAACGGCGTCGACCTCGGCACCGGAGAGCTCTGAGCGATGACTGACGACGTCACCCCCGAGGTCACGGACCTCGTGAGCATGCCCGACGACGAGGGCTCGCCCGAGCAGGAGCGCGTGAGCCTGTGGGGCGGCCGGTTCGCCGGCGGCCCCGCGGACGCGCTGGCCGCGCTGAGCAGGTCCACGCACTTCGACTGGCGCCTCGCCGGCCAGGACATCGCGGGGTCCAAGGCCCACGCGAAGGTCCTGCACGCGGCGGGGCTGCTCGACGACGACGAGCTCGAGGGCATGCATGCCGCGCTCGACCGGCTGCGCGACGACGTGGCCTCGGGGGCGTTCGTCGCCGGGGACGACGACGAGGACGTGCACACCGCCCTCGAGCGTGGCCTCATCGAGCGTGCCGGCGCGGAGCTCGGGGGCAGGCTCCGGGCGGGCCGGTCGCGCAACGACCAGATCGCCACGCTCACGCGCATGTACCTGCGCGACGAGTCGCGGGTGGTCGCGGGCCTCGCGCTCGATGTCGTGGACGCCCTGATCGAGCAGGCGGAGGCGGCGGGCGAGGCACCGATGCCCGGGCGCACGCACCTGCAGCACGCCCAGCCGGTGCTGCTGGCGCACCACCTGCTGGCCCACGCCTGGCCGCTGCTGCGCGACGTGGACCGCTTCATCGACTGGGACGTGCGGGCGGCGAGGTCGCCCTACGGGTCCGGGGCGCTCGCGGGCTCCTCGCTCGGGCTCGACCCGGCGGCCGTGGCGCGCGACCTCGGCTTCGACGGGCCGGTGGAGAACTCCATCGACGGCACCGCCTCGCGCGACGTCGTCGCCGAGTTCGCCTTCGTCGCGGCCATGCTCGCGGTCGACCTCTCGCGGTTCGCCGAGGAGATCATCCTCTGGGCGACCAAGGAGTTCGGGTTCGTGCGGCTGCACGACTCGTACTCGACCGGGTCGAGCATCATGCCGCAGAAGAAGAACCCCGACGTCGCCGAGCTCGCCCGCGGCAAGGCGGGGCGCGTCATCGGCGACCTCACCGGGCTGCTCGCGACGCTCAAGGGTCTGCCGCTGGCCTACAACCGGGACCTGCAGGAGGACAAGGAGCCGGTGTTCGACCAGGTCGACACCCTCGAGGTGCTGCTGCCGGCCTTCGCCGGGATGGTCTCGACCCTCGAGCTCGACACGCAGCGGATGGCGTCGCTGGCCCCGCAGGGGTTCTCGCTCGCGACGGACGTCGCGGAGTGGCTGGTGCGTCAGGGCGTGCCGTTCCGCGTGGCCCACGAGGTCGCGGGGGCGTGCGTGCGCGCGTGCGAGGAGCGCGACATCGAGCTCTGGGACCTCTCGGACGCCGACCTCGCGGGGATCTCGGAGCACCTGACCCCCGCGGTGCGCGAGGTGCTCAGCGTCGAGGGGTCGCTCGCGTCGCGGGACGGCGTGGGCGGCACCGCGCCGGTACGGGTCGCGGAGCAGCTCGGCGAGGCCAAGGCCCGATCGGCCGAGTTCCGCTTCTGGGCGCAGGGCTGAGGGGATGAGCGGCCCGCGCGACGCGCTGGCCACGATCGTGGCGCGGGTGCACGACGGCGCGGCCCTCCTGCCCGGGAGGGCCGCGCCGTCGGCCGTCCCCGGGGTCCGCACGCGGCTGGTCTGCGTGGACGGCCCTGCCGGCTCGGGCAAGTCGACGCTGGCGGCCCGGCTCGCCGTCGCGCTCGACGCGCAGGTGGTGCACATGGACGACCTCTACGAAGGCTGGGACGCGGGGCCCGCGGGTGGCGCGCGGCGCCTCGGGTCCTGGGTGCTGGGACCCCTCGCGGCCGGGCGGTCCGGCCGCTACCGGCGCTACGACTGGGCGGACGGCGCGTACGCGGAGGCGCACGACGTCCCGCTCGCGCCCGTCGTCGTCGTCGAGGGGTGCGGTGCCGGTGCGCGCCAGGTCGACCCGTGGGCGACGCTGCTCGTGTGGGTCGAGGCGCCCGACGCGGAGCGCCTGCGGCGCGGGCTCGCCCGCGACGGGCAGGGCGAGCGCGACCACTGGCTGCGGTGGATGGCCGACGAGGCCGAGTTCTTCGCCGAGCACGACGTGCGCCGGCGCGCCGGCGTCGAGGTCGACGGCTGGGGCCGGCTCGTCCGAGCCTGAGGGCGTGGCCCGGTGCGCGGTCCGACGGCGTGGTCGTACCCTGGCGGCACGCGGACGGGTCCGACGGGCAGGAGCTGGCCATGGGTGAGCACGGCACGGGTGAGCACGGCACGGGTGAGCACGGCACGGGTGAGCACGGCACGAACGGCTTCCGCGAGCGGGAGACCGTCCCTCCGTCGCGCGGCTGGTACGCGCGCGACGTGCTCGAGGTCGCGCACGACCTGCTGGGCACCTTTCTCACGCACCGCGACGCGGAGGGCGAGGTGACGCTGCGCATCACCGAGGTCGAGGCCTACCGCGGCACGGACGACCCGGGCTCCCACGCGCGGGGCGGACGCACGGACCGCAACCGGTCGATGTTCGGCGAGCCCGGGCACCTGTACGTCTACCGCCACATGGGGCTGCACCACTGCGTCAACGTGGTCACGGGCGAGACGGGGGCGCCGTCGGCGGTGCTGCTGCGGGCGGGGGAGGTCGTGGCCGGCGTCTGCCTCGCGCGCGAGCGTCGGCTGCGCCGGGGCGCCGTGGACTCCGACCGGCAGATCGCGCGAGGGCCGGGCCGGCTCGCCGTCGCGCTCGGCATCGACCTGGCGGACGACGGCGCGGACGTCGCCGGGGCGTCGGGTCGGTTCGACCTGCGGCGGGCGCCGCGGGACCTGCGCGCGCCGGTCTCGCACGGGCCGCGCGTCGGTGTCGCCGGCGCGGGCGGCGACGCGGAGAGGTACGCCTGGCGGTTCTGGATCACCGACGAACGCACGGTCTCGTCCTATCGTCCCGCCTACCAGCGCGCCTGAGCCGCGGCGCACCGCCGTCGGCCCTGGGGCACGTGCGCGGGGCGGCGCACGCTCACGGCACAATGGGCACGCGCGGGCCGACCGGCGCGCGCAGAGGCTTCGCGGTGCACGTGCACCGCGTGACGAAGGAGCTGTGGTGAGCGAGATCCTCGACGAGCTCGAGTGGCGCGGCCTGATCGCGCAGACGACCGACGCCGACGCGCTGCGTGCGGCGCTGTCCGAGGGATCCGTGCACCTGTACTGCGGTTTCGACCCCACGGCACCGAGCCTGCACATCGGCAACCTCGTGCAGATCCTCACCGTGCGCAGGCTGCAGGACGCCGGGCACCGGCCGTTCGCCCTCGTGGGCGGGGCGACGGGGCTGATCGGCGACCCGAAGATGGCGGGGGAGCGCACGCTCAACCCTCGCGAGGTCGTCGAGGGCTGGGTCGAGCGCATCCGCGCGCAGATCGCACCCCTGCTGCGCTTCGACGGCCCGAACGCCGCCACGATGGTGAACAACCTCGACTGGACGGCACCGATGTCGGCCATCGACTTCCTGCGCGACGTCGGCAAGCACTACCGGTTGGGCACGATGCTCGCCAAGGACACGGTGGCGCGCCGGCTGAGCAGCGAGGCGGGGATCAGCTTCACCGAGTTCAGCTACCAGATCCTGCAGGGCATGGACTTCCTGGAGCTGTACCGCCGGCACGGCGTGATGCTCCAGACCGGCGGTTCCGACCAGTGGGGCAACCTGCTGTCGGGGGTCGAGCTGATCCGCAGGGCCGAGGGCGTCGCCGCCCACGCGCTGACGACGCCGCTGATCACGAAGGCCGACGGGACCAAGTTCGGCAAGACCGAGTCGGGGACGGTGTGGCTGGACCCCGGGCTGACGAGCCCGTACGCGTTCTACCAGTTCTGGGTGAACGCCGACGACGCCGACGTCGTCCGGTTCCTGAAGATCTTCACCTTCCGCACGCGGGAGGAGATCGAGGAGCTGGAGCGAGCGGTGTCCGAGCGGCCGGCCGCCCGGGAGGCGCAGCGGGTGCTCGCCTCCGACGTCACGACCCTCGTCCACGGGCAGGGGGCGACCCAGGCGGTGATCGCGGCGAGCCAGGCCCTCTTCGGGCGGGGGGAGCTCGGCTCGCTCGACGGGCCGACCCTGGCAGCGGCGGTCGCAGAGCTGCCCAGGGCGGAGGTGGCCGTCGGTACGGCCGTGGTCGACGTGCTCGTCGCGACGGGCCTCGTGGCGTCCAAGGGCGCGGCGCGTCGGGCGATCACCGAGGGCGGGGCGTACCTGAACAACGTCAAGGTCACGGACCCGGACGCCGTGCTCGGGGCCGGCGCGGTCCTCGCGGAGCGCTACGTGGTGCTGCGCCGGGGGAAGCGGACGCTGGCCGTCGCAGAGGTGCGCTGAGGGCCAGGGCCACCGCCCGGACCGGTGTGCCGGGGGTCACCTCGAGCCGGCTTGGAGCACGGCCGGGCCCCCTGTAGTGTTCTTCTTGTCAGCCCGACAGGGAGGACCGGACACCGCAGATTCTCCGGAATTGGTGGCTGGACCCTCGGGTGATCATCCTCTAAGATGGTAGGCGCTCCACGCCCGCCGTCACGGAGGGTGCGGACCCGCGCTGCGGGGCCAACCACACATCGACTTGCCGGGCACGTCCCGGTGCGGAGAGCGTGGTTGCCCAGCCGGATCGGGTCTGGTAAGTTGGAGAAGTTGCCCCGGGTTCGGGTGCTCCACGGTGTGGGGTGGTCGGGACGGTGCGCGTCGGTTGTTTGAGAACTCAACAG
>NZ_RKIJ01000011.1:0-55315 GCF_003752595.1 Cellulomonas sp. PhB143
CGGGGGGGGCCGGGGCGGGGGGGGGGGGGGGGGGCGGCGGGGGGGGGGGGGGGCGCGCGCGGGGGGGGGGGGGGGGGGGGGGGCGGGGGGGGGGGGGGGGCGCGGGGCGCGGGGGGGGGGGGGGGGGCCCCCCCGCGCCCCCCCCCCCCCCCCCCCCCCCCCCCCCCCGGCGCCGCCCCCCCCCCCCCCCCCATCCCCCAGCCCGGGGGGGGTGTCCCACGTCTCGGCGGACCGGGGACCCCGCGCCGGGCGGGACCGCCGCGCCCACCGCCCGGAGCACGAACGACTCCGTCGCCGCGAGCGTCCGTTCGCGCTCCTCCGGGTCGTCCGACGCGCGGCGTCCCGAGAGGCACGCGTTGACGAGGCCCACGGTGACCTGGACGTCCTGCGGCGGGAGCTCCCGCACGGTGATCCCCGCGGTGATGATGCGCCGCAGCACCTCCTCGACCGTCGCCGCGTGCTCACGCAGCCGGCTGCGCGCGTCGCGGGAGAGGACCTGGCGCAGGTCCGGCCCGGGCGCCAGGTGGAACACCGGCGTCAGGCCGGCCTGCTGGCGGATGTAGGTGTGCAGCTGCTCGACCGGGTCGGTGACGCCGGCGAGCGACTCCTCGAGCCGGCGCAGGTACTGCTCGGTCTCGTGGGTGATGAACCCGAGGAGCAGGTCCTCCTTGTCGGAGAAGTGGTTGTAGACGGCCGTGCGCCCCACGCCGGCGGTGCCGGCGATGTCCGCGAGGGAGATGGCGTCGAACCCGCGCTCCGCCATCAAGGTCGCGAGGGCGTCGAACAGCCTGCGCCGCGTCTGCTCCCGGTGCTCGTGGAGGGACCCTCCGATGATCTTGGGCATGCTGACATGCTAAGCCCCGACCGTCAGAACATCGGACGGCCGGGGCTCGGCGGGGACGGACCTCGCTCAGCCCAGCGGCACCGCGCGGGCGTGCCAGATCCGTTCCAGGTACTCGCGCATCGACCGGTCGGAGGAGAAGAAACCGCTGCGCGCGACGTTGAGCACGGCGGCCCGCGACCATGCGTCCGGGTCGGCGTACGCGACGTCGACCCGCGCCTGCGCCTGCATGTACGAGCGGAAGTCCGCGAGCACGAGGAACCGGTCCTCGCCCAGCAGGCTCGACACGACCGGCTCGAACTCCTGGTGGTCGCCACCCGAGAAGGCCCCCGAGGCGATGAGGTCCAGCGCGCGCCGCAGGTCCGCGTCGGACTCGTAGTACGACGTCGGCTCGTAGCCTGCGGAGACGACGTCCTCGACCTCGGGCTCGGAGAGCCCGAACAGGAAGAAGTTGTCGTCGCCCACGAGCTCGCGGATCTCGACGTTCGCGCCGTCGTCCGTCCCGATCGTCAGCGCTCCGTTCAGCGCGAACTTCATGTTGCCGGTGCCCGAGGCCTCCTTGCCCGCCAGGGAGATCTGCTCCGAGAGGTCCGCCGCGGGGATGAGGCGCTCGGCGAGCGTCACGTTGTAGTTCGCCGGGAAGGCGACCGTGAGCCGCCCCTCGAGGGCCGGGTCGACGTTCACGGTGCGCCCGACGGCGTTGATCAGCGCGATGATCTCCTTCGCCATCCGGTATCCCGGAGCCGCCTTCGCGCCGAAGACGAACGTGCGCGGCGTGACGTCCTCGACCGCGAGCCGGCCGGAGCGCACCTGCTCGTAGAGCGAGACGACGTGCAGCACCTTGAGCATCTGGCGCTTGTACTCGTGCAGCCGCTTGACCATCGCGTCGACCATCGTCTCCGGGTCGACGACGATGCCGTCGCGCGCGGCGAGCGTGTCGACGAGGACCTTCTTGTTGGCGGCCTTGACCTGACGGAAGCGCTCGCGGAACCCCGCGTCGTCGGCCAGGGGCTCGAGCTCGCGCAGGCGGTCGAGGTCGGTGATCCAGCCGTCGCCGATCGCCTCGGTGACCAGGCCGGACAGGCCCGGGTTGGCGAGCCGGACGAACCGGCGCGGGGTGATGCCGTTGGTGACGTTCGTGAACTTCTCGGGCTCGAGCTCCGCGAAGTCGTGCAGCACCTTGTCCCGCAGCAGCTGCGAGTGCAGCGCCGCGACCCCGTTGACGTGCGAGCCGCCCACGGTCGCGAGGTGCGCCATCCGCACGGCGCGCTCCGGGTGCTCGGCGATGATCGACATGCGGCGCACGCGCAGCTCGTCCCCGGGGAACGCCTCGCGCACCCGGACCAGGAACTCCTCGTTGATCCGGTAGATGATCTCGAGGTGGCGCGGCAGCAGGCGGCCGAGCAGCGAGACCGGCCAGACCTCCAGCGCCTCCGGCAGCAGCGTGTGGCACGTGTAGTTGAAGACGCGCGTCGTCACGGACCAGGCGTCGTCCCAGTCCCAGCCGCGCTCGTCGACGAGGATCCGCATGAGCTCGGGCACCGCGATGACGGGGTGGGTGTCGTTGAGCTGGAACGTGATGCGCTCCGGCAGGCGGTGCAGGTCGAACCCCTCGGGCAGGACGTAGTCGATGAAGTCGTGCAGCGAGCACGCGACGAAGAAGTACTGCTGCTGCAGCCGCAGCTCCTTGCCCTGCGGGGTGGAGTCCTCCGGGTAGAGCACCTTGGAGATGTTCTCGGCGAACGTCTGGGCCCGCACCGACTCCGTGTAGTCGCCCGAGTTGAAGATCTGCAGGTCGAACGCGTTGCTCGCGCGCGCGCTCCACAGGCGCAGCGTGTTGACGCGGCCGTTGAGGTACCCGGGAACCATGTAGTTGTAGGGCAGGCCCTCCACGGACCAGTCCGGCACCCAGCGCGAGCGCTCGGTCCCGTCGTCGTCCCGCGTCCGCTCGGTGTGCCCGCCGAACCCGACGGTGACGGCCGACTCGGGGTGGGGGAACTCCCAGGGCGAGCCGAGCGCGAGCCAGTTGTCCGGCTGCTCGACCTGGCGCCCGTCGACGAACGTCTGGCGGAAGATCCCGTACTCGTAGCGGATCCCGTACCCGATGGACGGGACGCCGAGCGTCGCGAGCGAGTCGATGAAGCACGCCGCGAGCCGGCCGAGGCCGCCGTTGCCGAGCCCCGGCTCGACCTCCACCTCGCGCAGCTCGTCGATCTCGATGCCCAGCGACGCGAGGCTCTCGGACGCGAGGTCGTCGAGGTCGGCGGCGAGCAGGTTGTTCTCGAGCTGGCGCCCGAGCAGGAACTCCGCCGAGAGGTAGGCGACGGCCTTCTCCTGGGCCTCCTCCTGGTGGCGCAGCGTCTCGAGCCAGCGGGTCATCAGGTAGTGGCGCACGGTGCGCGCGAGGGCGAGGTACTTGTCGTTCACGGACGCGCGCGTGAGGTCCACGCCCTGTCCGAAGTTGAGCTCGCGGAGGAACTCTCGGGTGAAGCTCTCGACCGTGTGCTCGCGGATCGCGAGAGGTGGGTTCGTCACGTTCCTACCGTACGCGGGAGCGTGTTTCGGGCGCATGGCCGGCGTCCTACACTCGAGGTGTCCGGCGCCCGCGGTCAGCGGCGCCCGAGCAGCCCGGAGGCGCGACGATGCGCAGCACGGCGATGTCCCCCGACCCGCGGGCGCGGGACGAACGGCGCCTGCGCGCCGCGCACGAGTCCTTCGTGACCACCGGCGCCGTCCCTCCCGGGCTGCGCCCCTTCGTGGCCGCCTCGTGGCGGCGCAGCGCCCGCAGCGGGGTCGACCCCGACGTCGTCGGCGTGGACGTGTCGATCGACGACGCCGACCTCGCCGCCTACCGGGCCGGGCACGCGCTCGCCCCCGTGATGCCCGTGGTCCGCGAGCTCCTGCTGGACGCCGCGGTCGCGGACGGGCTGGTCGTCGCGGTGATGGACGACGCCGGTCGGCTCCTGTGGGTCGAGGGGAACCACGGGGTGCGCGACGCCGTGGGGCGGGTCGGGTTCGTCGAGGGCGCCGTGTGGCGCGAGGAGCGGGTCGGGACGAACGCCCCCGGCACGGCGCTGGCGACGCGCCGCCCGGTCCAGGTGCTCGGGGCCGAGCACTGGACGCGGCCCGTCCAGGACCTCAGCTGCGCGGCCGCGCCGATCCGGGACGCCTCGGGCCGGGTGCTCGGCGTGCTGGACGTGACCGGCGGCGGGAGCGCGGGGTCCGGCGTGGTGATGTCGCTCGTGCGCGCGTCGGTGGCCGCGGTCGAGGCGGAGCTCGCCGCGCGGGCCGCGCGGGGCGCGGTGACCGACGACGGGGGCCGGGCGGCGCGCCCGGCCGACGGGACGTCGTCGGGCACCGGCACGTGGCTGGAGGTGCTGGGGCGCAGCGCGCTGCACCTCGGGCCGGGCGTCTCGCGGCGGCTCGGCCCGCGGCACGCCGAGATCCTGCTGCTCCTCGCCGAGCACCGCCGCGGGCTGTCCGCCGACGAGCTCGCGGTGCTGCTGCACCCCGGCGCGCTGAGCGAGGTCGCCGTGCGGGCGGAGGTCTCGCGGCTGCGCCGCGTCGTCGGCGACCTGCTCGGTGGGTCGCGGCCCTACCGGCTCGCCCGGCCGCTGGCGACGGACGTGGGAGTCGTGCGGGACCGGCTCGCCGCGGGCGACCTCGCCGGGGCGCTGGCCGCGTACGCGGGGCCGGTGCTGCCACGCTCCTTCGCCCCCGGCGTCGAGGCGCTGCGGGCCGAGCTCCGCGCGGAGCTGCGCGGGGCCGTGCTCGCGTCGCCCGACGCCGCGTCCGCGGAGCGCTGGCTCGCGAGCGACGAGGGCGCGGACGACCTGCAGGGGTGGCGCCACCTCGCCGCCCTCGTGGCCCCGGGGACCCCGGCCCGGACCCGGGCGCTCGCGCGCGTCGCGCTGCTCGACCGCGCGCTGGGCTGAGCCGAGCACCGTCCCGCCGAACCCTGCAACGGGACTGCAACCCTTCGCGTCCTACCGTCCGGGCAGGACGGCGCACCGAGGCGCCGTGCGCACGCGAGGAGGCAGGCAGCATGACCGTCTACGCCCGGCCGGGGACCCCCGGCAGCATCGTCGAGTACAAGGCCCGCTACGACCACTGGATCGGCGGCGAGTACGTCGCCCCCGCGAAGGGGCAGTACTTCGAGAACCCGAGCCCGGTCACGGGCCAGACCTTCACCGAGGTCGCCCGCGGCACCGCCGAGGACATCGACCGCGCCCTGGACGCCGCGCACGGCGCCGCGCGGACCTGGGGCAAGACGTCGGTGACGGAGCGCTCGAACATCCTCAACAAGATCGCCGACCGGATGGAGGCGCACCTGGAGGAGATCGCGGTCGCCGAGTGCTGGGAGAACGGCAAGCCGGTGCGCGAGACCCTCGCCGCCGACATCCCGCTGGCGATCGACCACTTCCGCTACTTCGCCGGCGCGATCCGCGCGCAGGAGGGCTCGATCTCGGAGATCGACGGGGACACGGTCGCCTACCACTTCCAGGAGCCGCTGGGCGTCGTCGGGCAGATCATCCCGTGGAACTTCCCGATCCTCATGGCGACGTGGAAGCTCGCCCCGGCGCTCGCGGCGGGCAACTGCGTGGTGCTCAAGCCGGCCGAGCAGACGCCCGCGTCGATCCTCTTCCTCATGGACCTGATCGGGGACCTCCTGCCGCCCGGCGTGCTCAACGTGGTCAACGGCTTCGGCGTCGAGGCCGGCAAGCCCCTCGCCTCCAGCCCGCGCATCGCGAAGATCGCGTTCACGGGGGAGACGACGACGGGGCGCCTGATCATGCAGTACGCGAGCCAGAACATCATCCCGGTCACGCTCGAGCTCGGCGGCAAGTCGCCGAACATCTTCTTCGACGACGTGGCGCGGGCCGACGACGCGTTCTACGACAAGGCGCTCGAGGGGTTCACGATGTTCGCCCTGAACCAGGGCGAGGTGTGCACGTGCCCGTCCCGCGCCCTGATCCAGGAGTCGGTCTACGACTCGTTCCTCGGCGACGCGATCGCCCGGACCGAGAAGGTCGTGCAGGGCGACCCGCTCGACACGGACACGATGATCGGCGCGCAGGCCAGCAACGACCAGCTCGAGAAGATCCTCAGCTACTTCGACATCGGCAAGGACGAGGGCGCGAAGGTGCTCACGGGCGGGCACCGCGCGGAGCTCGAGGGCGACCTCGCCGGGGGCTTCTACGTGGCGCCGACGATCTTCGAGGGGAAGAACTCCATGCGGGTCTTCCAGGAGGAGATCTTCGGCCCCGTCGTCGCGGTCACGAGCTTCAGCGACTTCGACGACGCGATGACGATCGCCAACGACACCCTGTACGGCCTGGGCGCCGGCGTCTGGTCGCGGGACGCGAACACGGCCTACCGCGCGGGCCGGGAGATCCAGGCGGGCCGGGTGTGGACCAACTGCTACCACGCGTACCCCGCGGCGGCGGCGTTCGGCGGGTACAAGGGCTCCGGCGTCGGCCGCGAGAACCACAAGATGATGCTCGACCACTACCAGCAGACCAAGAACCTCCTGGTCAGCTACTCGCCCGACCGGCTGGGCTTCTTCTAGGCCGAGCACGGTCCGCCTCGTCCCCGCGAGCACGGGGTCGCCGTCCGATCAGCACGGCTGGCCCGGCGACGACCCCGTGCTCGGCGGACAGGAAGGAGCACGGATGTCGGACGACGTCGACCGGCCCGCCGAGGCGCACCCCGTCCCCGAGCGGGTCGCGGTGACCGATGCGGCCGCCGTGCTCCTCGCGCACCTGCGCGAGGAGCACGGCGAGCTGATGTTCCACCAGTCCGGGGGCTGCTGCGACGGCAGCTCGCCCATGTGCTACCCGCTGGGGGAGTTCCTCACCGGCGACGCGGACGTGCACCTGGGCGACCTGCGGGTCCCGGTGCCCGACGACGGCGCTCGCCCGGGCGGGACGGCGAGCGTCCCGGTGTGGATGAGCCGCAACCAGTTCGAGTACTGGAAGCACACGCACCTGACGATCGACGTGGTGCCGGGCCGCGGCGCGGGCTTCAGCCTCGAGGCGCCCGAGGGTGTCCGCTTCCTGATCCGCTCGCGGATCTTCAGCGACGAGGAGTGGGAGGCGCTCGAGGCGGCCGGCGCGCTCTGACCCGGTGGCGCGGCGCGGCCTATGCTGCCGGGCATGAGCGAGATCGAGCCGGACACGAAGGACTGGACCTGGGTCGTCGAGCGCGTCTGCCCCGAGTGCGGGTTCGACGCCGGCGCCCTGGCGCCCGACGCCGTAGGAGCGGCCGTGCACGCCGCGATCCCGCGGTTCGTCGCGGTGCTGGACCGCGACGACGTCCGCGAGCGCCCCGACCCGAGCACGTGGTCGCCGCTCGAGTACGCGGCCCACGTGCGCGACGTGTTCGACGTGTTCGACGGGCGCCTGGCGCTGATGCTCGGGCAGGAGGCGCCCGACTTCGCGGACTGGGACCAGGACGCCGCGGCGGGCGGGTACGCGCAGGAGGACTCCCAGGACGTCGCGGCGGGGCTGCAGCGCGCCGGCGCCCGGGTCGCGGCCCGGTTCGACGCGGTGGAGGCGGACCAGTGGGAGCGCACGGGACGGCGGTCCAACGGCTCGCAGTTCACGGTCGCCACCCTGGGGCAGTACTTCGTGCACGACGTCGTCCACCACCTGCACGACGTCGGCGCCGACTGACCCCCACCGGCGCGGGCCCGCGCTGACCTCGGCGCCACCGCGACGAAACACGCCCGAATCGTCCGCCCCGTACGGTCCGGCCATGATGGCGGGCACAGCGGGGTCGGTCCCCGAGGAGTACGCGGACGACCACGTCCTGGTGGTGCCGGCCGGCGCGGCGCTGCCGGAGCGGGCGCGGGCCTGGTTCGCGGGCGCCGGGTGGCTGCGCGAGCCGCTCTCGGCCGACGAGGCCAGCGCCCGCGTGCCGCGCCTGGCGGGCGCGCGCTTCCGCGGCGTCGTCGCGCGGGCCCCGGCCGAGCCGGGGGTCCTGGGCGTCGGGGAGGCGTTCACCGCCGTCGGTCCGTTCCCCGTCACCGCCGAGCAGCGCGGCCTCCTCGGGGTGCCCGACGGCGCGTCGGGCTTCGCGCTGCACCCCGCCGTCCCGGTGCAGCGCGGCCCGGTGCCGCTGCCCGAGGACCGGGACGGGCTCGGGCGGGCCTTCGCGTCCGGGGCGCCGCTTGGGGAGGAGCTGCGCGTGCTGCGCTGGGCGGTGGCGGTCGCCCGGGACGTCGGCGGCGTGCTCGTCACCAGCACCCGCGAGGTCCTCGCCCCGCCCCCGGAGTCCTCGGTCGACCTCACGCTCTACAGCGCGCACCCGCTGAGCGCGGGCCAGACGCTGCCGCTGCTGCGCAAGGTGCAGCCGGGCGCCCGCCTCGTGAGCGAGGAGCAGGTCGAGCGCGGGCCGGCCGGGTTCGCGCTCGTGGCGGAGTCCGCCTACGACGGCGACCTGCACGTGTGGATGCAGCGGGCACCCACGCTGCCGCGCGCGCTCGAGGCGCTCGACTGGCGCGAGCACGGGCCGTTCGCCTACCGGCTCCTGTGGCGCCCGGTCGACGCGTACGAGCTGGAGCTGGAGCGGCCGTCGGGCACGCACGTCATCGCGCGGGCGCGGCTGCGAGCGGCCGTCGCGCGGCTCGCGCTGTCCCTGGGTGCGGCCGTCGGGGGGACGGTGGTGGGGGACGGCGGCTTCGTCGTCGGGCACGACGGCGCGCAGGGTCTGCGGGCGCGCGCCGCGGCGACGTCCGTCGGCCTGCTCTGGGGGTGACGCGTCACCGTTGTCCACAGGCGCGGCGCACAGCTCTGTGGACGACGAGGAAAAGCGCAGGCCACAGGTGTGGACAACCCTGTGGAGATCCCGGGGCGGGCGAAAACACCCCCGGGGCGCGCGGAATCCCGGCACTCGTGCTAGTTCCGCCGGGGCCCGACGGCGGGCCGGAGAGGGAGTTGTCCACAGATTCTGTGCACATGGCTGTGGGTGGCGCGGGGGTTCCGCGGCTGCGCCTGTGGACAACGTCCTGGGCGGAGAGCCAGCGCGAATTACATCGCGTGAACCTGTTGCACAGGCCACACCGCAGGACTACAAACGTCTCTAGCGGCACCGTGGCCGCGACCGGCAGACGACCTCGAGAACCACCCGAGCGCCATCGCCGGGCTCGCGACGCACGGGGTCTACCGACCGGAGAACGGCCCGACACCCTCGGCAGCAGCCGCCGGGGACTGCGTGTGACGACGCAGGTCTCGCCGGACCCGGAAGCACGACCACGAGAGGTGACGACTGCGGTGAGACGGTCCCCGGGCCCGAGCGCCAGCACTTGCACCGAGCCGTGACGTCACAACGGCGCCCCGTCGTCCAGACCCCTGGGTCCGCGGACGTGCGATCCGGGGCACGGGGTCGGCAGCGGGCCCCTCGGACTCAGACCCCGAGGGGCCCGCTGATGCTTGGTCCAGGGCCTACGCTCGCGCCATGAGCAACCTGGAGACCCGGCCGGACGAACGGACCTGCGAGGCCGGGCCCGACGCCGGGGGAGTGCAGGTCCTCGCCCACCGTGACGTCCCGCTCGGCGGCCCGCGGTCGATGGACGTGCGCCGCACGATCCCGCAGCGCGTCCGCTCCCTCGTGGGCGCCTGGTGCTTCTGCGACCACTATGGGCCCGACGACGTCTCCCGGTCCGCCGGGATGCAGGTCCCCCCGCACCCGCACACGGGTCTGCAGACCGTCTCGTGGCTGTTCGAGGGGGAGATCCTGCACCGCGACTCGACCGGCTCGCTCGAGACGGTGCGCCCCGGCGAGCTCAACCTCATGACCGCCGGCCGGGGGATCTCCCACTCGGAGGAGTCACCGTCGGGCCGCCGGGCCCCGCGCCTGCACGGCGTGCAGCTGTGGACGGCGCTGCCCGCGGCGCACCTGGACGACGCACCGTCGTTCGAGCACCGCGGCTCGCTGCCGACGGTGCTCGCGCTCGGCGCGCGGGTGCAGGTCTTCCTCGGGTCGCTGGGCCTCGGCGGACGGGTCGTCACGTCGCCGGCGACGGCGTACAGCCCCCTGGTGGGCGCGCAGATCGACCTCGACCCGGGCAGCGACGTGCTCCTCGACGTCGATCCGGGCTTCGAGCACGGCCTGCTGGTGGACGCCGGCGAGGTGCGGCTCGAGGGCGAGGTCGTGCCGCCGTCGTCCCTCGGCTACGTCGGCACGGGCCGCACGGCGCTGCGCGTGCAGGCCTCGAACGACGGCCCGGCGCGCGTGGTCCTCATCGGCGGCGAGCCGTTCGAGGAGGAGATCGTCATGTGGTGGAACTTCGTGGGGCGCACGCACGACGACGTCGCCCGCGCCCGGGCGGACTGGACGGCGCAGCTCGCGGCCGACGGCGGGTACGTGCCCGGGGCGGACGCCCTGCGGTTCGGCGAGGTGCTCGGCTACGGCGGACCGCCGCTCCCGGCGCCGCGCCTGCCCGACGTGCGGCTGCGCCCGCGCCGCAGGGTGTGAGCCCTTCCCGCTGACGCGGTGCCCTGCGGCGCCCGCCCGTCCGCCCCCGGTCCGCCCCCGTCCGCCCCGTCCGCCCCTGCCCGCCCCCGTCCGGTGCAGAGGAACATGTTGCGCCCGCGCCGGCGGGTGCGAGCGTCCCGGTAGCGGGCCGCGGTTCACGGTTTCGTGGATACATGTCTCGGTGTACCGTCGATGCATGACCGCTGAGCTGCTCTCCGAGGGCGCGACCCTGACGCACACCGCCGCGCTGGCGCGGTTCGGGCACGCGCTGTCCGACGGGACGCGCGCCCGGGTCCTGCTCGCGCTGCGCGAGGCGCCCGCGTATCCCTCGGACCTCGCGGAGGCGCTGGGCGTCTCCCGGCAGGTCATGTCCAACCAGCTGGCCTGCCTGCGGGGCTGCGGCCTGGTCGAGGCGGCGCCCGACGGTCGCCGCGTCCGGTACCGGCTCACCGACGAGCGGATCGCCGCCGCGCTCGGTGACCTGCTGGGCCTCGTCCTCGCGGTCGACCCGGGCTGCTGCGGGCCGGGCTGCACCTGCGGGGCGCCGGCGTGAGGGCACCGACGGCACGGACGGCGCCGGCAGGGCGGGCGAGCCGGCCGGCGATCGACGAGCGTCGCCGCGTCCTGGCGCGCCGGATCCGGTGGGTCGTCGCCGCGACGATCTCCTACAACGCGGTCGAGGCGGTCGTGGCTCTGACCGCCGGCCGTGCCGCCTCGTCCAGCGCGCTGGTCGGCTTCGGGCTCGACTCCGTCGTGGAGGTGCTCTCGGCGGCCGCTGTCGCGTGGCAGTTCGCGGGGCGCGACCCCGAGGCGCGCGAGCGGACCGCGATGCGGCTCATCGCGTGCTCGTTCTTCGGGCTCGCCCTGTTCGTCACCGTCGACGCCGTCCGTGCGCTCGCGAGCGGCGCGGAGCCGGAGCGGTCGACGGTCGGGATCGCGCTCGCCGCACTGAGCCTCCTGGTGATGCCGGCGCTCTCGTGGTTCGAGCGCCGCACCGGGCGCGAGCTCGGGTCCGCCACGGCTGTTGCCGACTCCCGGCAGACCCTGGTCTGCGCCTACCTGTCCGCCGTCCTGCTCGTCGGCCTGCTGGTGGACGCCGTGCTCGGCTGGTGGTGGGCCGACCCGGTCGCCGCGGTCGTCATCGCCGGCTTCGCAGCACGGGAGGGGTGGGAGGCCTGGCGCGGGGACATCTGCTGCACGCCGGTGGCCGGGCTCGTCGGGGACGGCGGCGGTGACGCCTGTGACGACTCCTCGGGCGACGGTGGGTGCGGCGACGGCTGCTCCTGCTGCTCCCGTTGACGCCCGCTGCTCCGCTGACGCCTGCTCTGCCATCGCGTGCCTGTCCCCGTCCGCGCGCCGGCACCCGTGTCGCGGGGCGGCCACCGTGACTAGGGTCGGACCATGGACTCCGCCGAGCTGGTCGGTCGCTGGACCGGGACCAACGGGTTCCGCCTCATGCCGGGCGACGAGCTCCGCGAGCTCCCGGCCGCCGTCGTCGTGACCGCGGCCGCGGGCGGGCACCTGGTCCTCGTCGCCTACGACTGGCAGCACCCGGACGACGGGCCGCAGGACGGCCTGATCGTCGTCGGCCCGGTCGAGGACCGCGGCGACGGCCCCGACGGCGGCGACGGCGTCCCCCTGACCGCCACGTGGGGCGACTCGTGGCACCAGAAGCCGGCGCCCATGACGCTGTCCGGCCGGCAGGACGCCGACGGCGGCATCGTCCTCGAGGGCCGGTACGCGGGCGACTGGGGATGGCGGGTGCTGCTCGACGCGGACCCCGGCGGCGGGCTGCGGCTGCGGATGGACAACGTGGTGCCGGCGGACCAAGCCTCCGGGCGGCTGCTCGCGGGGCCCTACCCGGCGATGGTGCTGCGGGCGCACCGGGCCTGACCCGCGGTGCCCGCCCCCGCCCGCCGAGCTAGCGCGCCGGCAGAGAGACACCGAAGGCCCGGACCTCGTGGTCCGGGCCTTCGCGTGGTGGAGCGGGTGACGGGAATCGAACCCGCGCTATCAGCTTGGGAAGCTGATGTTCTACCATTGAACTACACCCGCGCGGCGCTGCCGGGGCTCGCGTGCGCAGGCTCCCGGCGTCGTTGCGCGCCCCGATCATAACCAGAACCTCGCCGGAATCCAGAACCGGGTCCGGACACCAGGAGCCTCGTGAGCGACCAGCAGCAACCGCCGTACGGCCAGGAGCCCCCGCCGCCTTACGGGCAGCAGCCTCCCCAACCCCCGTACGGCGGCCAGCCTCCTTACGGCGGCCACCCGCCATACGGCTCGCCCCCGCCGCCCTACGGCTACGACCCGACCGCGAAGTCGCGGCTCGCGGCCGGCCTGCTCGGCATCTTCCTCGGCGGCCTCGGCATCCACCGGTTCTACCTGGGCTACACGGGTCTCGGGACCACGATGCTTCTGCTGTCCGTCGTCGTCCCGATCGTCACGTTCGGGATCGGGTTCTTCGTGCCGATCGGCGTCGGCATCTGGGGCCTGGTCGAGGGCATCCTCTATCTCACGGCCAGGACGGGCACCTACGCGCGCGACGCCCGCGGCCGCCCGCTGCGGGACTGACCGGGACGTCGTCGGGCACGGCCCGCCGGCGCGAGACGCCCGAGCACATCCAGCAGGCGAGCCGCTAGCGTGATCCCGTGCTGCTCTCCGACCGCGACATCAGGGCCGAGCTCGACGCCGGCCGTGTCCAGCTCGACCCCTACGCGCCCGAGATGCTGCAGCCGTCGAGCATCGACGTGCGCCTCGACAAGTACTTCCGGCTGTTCGACAACCACAAGTACCCGTTCATCGACCCGAGCGAGGACCAGCCCGAGCTGACCCGCCTCGTCGAGGTCTCCGGCGACGAGCCGTTCATCCTGCACCCGGGCGAGTTCGTGCTCGGCTCGACCTATGAGGCGGTGACGCTGCCCGACGACGTCGCGGCGCGCCTCGAGGGCAAGTCGTCGCTGGGTCGCCTCGGGCTGCTCACGCACTCGACCGCGGGGTTCGTCGACCCCGGCTTCTCGGGCCACGTGACCCTCGAGCTGTCCAACGTCGCGACGCTGCCGATCACGCTGTGGCCGGGCATGAAGATCGGCCAGATGTGCTTCTTCCGGCTGTCCTCGCCGTCGGAGCACCCGTACGGCTCCAGCGTCTATGGTTCTCGCTACCAGGGACAGCGTGGCCCGACGGCGTCCCGCTCCTGGCAGAGCTTCCACCGCACCCAGGTGTGAACCGCCCCGAGAGACCCCCACGAGACGAGCGATGCCGACCCACCCGAGCGCACTGAAGCCGCTGCCCCCCGCCGGACCCTCCGGGTACCAGGCGCGACACCTGCTCGCGCTGCCCGACGACGTCCTGGTCGACGAGGTCGAGACCCTCGCCCTGTCCCGCTTCGCCGGCGCCCGCTGGGACGTCGTGCCCGACGCCGTGGTCCCCGCCTCGCCGGCGCCCGCGGTCGCCGGGCCGGGGGAGCCGGGCGTCCTGCGGACCTCACGGCACACGACGCTCACCGGCCCGTACGCGCCCGGCCCCGGCCTGCCGCCCGGCACGGCGATGGTCTTCGACGTCGTCACCCCGCGCGAGCGCGGCGAGGCGATGTTCCCCGGCGGCGGCGACCGCGACGGGCTGGGGCGCGCCTTCCCCCGCGGCCTGCCGCACCGGGAGGAGGGCCGCGCCCTCGCGTGGCTGGTCGAGGCGGCCCGCCGGCTCGGCGGCTCCATCGCGGTCGACGTGACCGACGGCGGCGTGCCCGGGGTGGTCCTGACGCCCGACCCGGCGGTCGCGGTCGACATGGTCGTCTACTCGGACGTGTGGCTCGACCCCGACGCGGCGCACGCCGTGCTGAGCGAGGTGGACCTGCGGGTGCACCTCGCGATGGACGGCACGGAGTGGCAGGGCCCGCCGCGCGGCATCGCGGACCTCCCGCTCTACCGCGGCGAGCAGATGGACGCGGCGCAGCGCCGGCGGATCCACGCGGCCGCCGACGAGGTCGACATCAAGGCGCTCACCAGCGGCGAGCCGCTCGACGGGTTCGGGCTGATGCTCGACCTCGGGGTGGACGGGCTGGTCGCCGTCGAGATCGACGGGACCGAGGAGCTCCCGCTGCTGCTGCGCGGCCTGCCGTGGACCGCGGGCGGCGCGGTCTCCTACCGGGTGCACTGGGAGCCGGCCGACCTCGAGGCGTCGCAGGACGAGTTCCCGTCGCTCGACTTCCGCGTGGCGCGCAAGCGCTCGGCCGAGCTCGTCGCGGCCCTGGCGAAGGCGCTGCACCGTGCCGTGGGAGGCGAGATCGCCGACGAGGCGGGGTTTCTGGTGGAGCCCGCCGACCTCTGACGCACCCCCGCTCGCGGGCCGCCCGGACGGACCGGCCACCCGCTCGAGCAGGTAGGATCGAACCCCTCGCCCACCCGCCCACAGGACGGAGCGGACGTGCTGCTGCTGCTCGTGGCCCACCTCCTCATGGCCCTTGCTGCGCCTGCCCTCGTCTCGCTGTTCCACCGGCGCGCGTTCTGGGTGATGGCGCTCGCGCCGGCCTCCGCGGCGGTCTACGCGCTGGCGCAGACCTCTCGGGTGATGGACGGCGACTACCCCGAGCAGACCGTCTCGTGGGTGCCCTCGCTCGGCCTCGAGCTGGCGTTCCGCCTCGACACGCTGTCCTGGTTCATGCTGCTGGTGGTCGGCGGCGTCGGCGCCCTGGTCCTCGTGTACTGCTCGGCCTACTTCTCCGCGACCGCCGCGGGCCTGCGCCGGTTCGGCGCCGTCCTGACGGCGTTCGCCGGCGCCATGGTCGGCCTCGTCACCGCCGACGACCTGCTGCTGCTGTTCGTGTTCTGGGAGCTGACGACCGTCTTCTCCTACCTGCTCATCGGCCACTACGCGGACCGCAAGGCGAGCCGCCGCGCCGCGATGCAGGCGATCGTCGTCACGACCGCCGGCGGGCTCGCGATGCTCGTCGGGCTCGTCGTGCTCGGCGAGGCGGCCGGCACCTACCGGCTCTCCGCCGTCGTCGCCGACCCGCCGCACGGGACGGCGGTGACCGTCGCCGTCGTCCTGCTGCTCGTCGGCGCCGCGACCAAGTCCGCCCTGATCCCGTTCCACTTCTGGCTGCCCGCCGCGATGGCGGCGCCCACGCCGGTGAGCGCCTACCTGCACGCGGCGGCCATGGTCAAGGCCGGCGTGTACCTGGTGGCCCGCTTCGCGCCCGCGTTCGCGGACCGCACGGAGTGGAAGGTCCTCGTCGTCGTCCTCGGGGTCGGCACGATGCTCGTCGGCGGCTACCGCGCGCTGCGCCAGCACGACCTCAAGCTCGTGCTCGCCTTCGGCACGGTCAGCCAGCTCGGCCTGATCGTCCTGCTCGTCGGCTACGGCACCCGCGGCGCCGCCCTCGCCGGGCTCGCGATGCTGGGCGCGCACGCCATGTTCAAGGCGGCGCTGTTCCTCGTCGTCGGGATCGTCGACGCAGCCACCGGCACGCGCGACCTGCGCCGGCTCACCGGTGTCGGCCGGCGGCTGCCCGCCACCGCGACGGTGGCGGCGCTCGCGACCCTGTCCATGATCGGCTTCCCGCCCTTCGCGGGGTACGTCGCGAAGGAGGCCGGCCTCGACACGCTCGTGCACGGCGTCGGCGTCGGCGACGGCTGGGCGGACGGCGTCGTGCTCTGGGGCTTCGTGCTCGGCTCGATCCTCACGGTCGGGTACAGCCTGCGCTTCTGGTGGGGCGCCTTCGCGACCAAGGACCCGCTGGCGACGAGCACCGCGCGCGGCGCCCACGTGCCGGCGAACGCGCACGTGCCCGCCGCCGGGGACGTCTCCGCGCGGCGGGCGCGCAACGCCTCGCGCGCGGCCGACGCGGACGACCCCGAGGCGCCCGTCGACCCCGCCGACATCCGCCCGCCGTCGATCCTGCTGGTCGGTCCGCCGGCGGTCCTGGCGCTGCTGGGCCTGGCCGCCGGGCTCTTCCCGCACGTGGGCGAGGCGGTCCTCGGCCCCTACGCCGACACCTACCCGGACGGCGAGCCGGGCCACCTGACGCTGTGGGCCGGGTTCGGCGCCCCCGTCGCGCTGACGCTCCTCGTGTACGCCGCGGGGATCCTGCTGTTCCGCCAGCGCGGCTGGGTCGAGCGGTTCCAGGCCTCGATGTGGGACGCACCCGAGGCGGACCGCGTGTACCGGCGCACGATGCGGCGCCTCGACGAGCTCGCGGCCGACGTCACGGCGGCCACCCAGCGCGGCTCCCTCCCGTTCTACCTCGGCGCGATCCTCGTCGTCCTCGTGGCCGGGCCGGGGATCGCGGGCCTCGCGGGCTGGTCCGGGGAGCTGCGCGTCAAGGCGTGGGACCGGCCGGCCCAGGCCGTCGTGGTCGTCGCGATCGCGGTCGCGACGATCCTCGCGACGCGCGCCCGCCGGCGCCTGAAGGCCGTGCTCCTCGTCGGCGCCGCCGGCTACGGCAACGCCGCGCTGTTCCTCCTGCACGGCGCGCCGGACCTCGCGATGACCCAGGTGCTCGTCGAGACGATCACCCTGGCGGTGATGGTGCTGGTGCTGCGGCGCCTGCCCCCGTACTTCTCCGACCGCCCGCTCGCCCGGAGCCGCTGGCTGCGGCTCGGGGTCGGGCTCGCCGTCGGGATCGTGATGATGGCGTTCGCCGTCGTCGCCCCGCTCGCGCGCGTGGCCACGCCGGTCTCGGTCGACTTCCCCGCCGAGGCCAAGGAGTTCGGCGGCGGGAGCAACGTCGTCAACGTGACCCTGGTCGACATCCGCGCCTGGGACACCGTGGGCGAGATCTCCGTGCTGCTCGTCGCGGCGACCGGCGTCGCGTCGCTGGTCTTCCTGCGCCGGCGCAGCGGCGAGATCCCGCGGGCGCAGGCGACCGGGGACCTGAGCGCGCAGGAGACGGTGTGGGGCGACGTCCCGGACCGGGGCGGCGCCCTGCGCACCCGGGGCCTGCCCGACGGCGCGGACGCGCCCCGGATGCGCCCCTGGCTGCGCGCCGAGCAGACCCTGGCGCCGCAGCGGCGGTCGGTGATCTTCGAGGTCGTGACCCGGCTCGTCTTCCACTCGATGGTCGTGTTCGCGCTCTTCCTGCTGTTCTCGGGCCACAACGCCCCGGGCGGCGGGTTCGCCGCG
This sequence comes from Cellulomonas sp. PhB143, assembly GCF_003752595.1. Lineage (GTDB taxonomy): Bacteria > Actinomycetota > Actinomycetes > Actinomycetales > Cellulomonadaceae > Paraoerskovia. Next base: position 17,438 of record NZ_RKIJ01000011.1, read on the forward strand.
GGCCTGCTCGTCGGCATCGCGCTCCTCGTGCGCTACCTCGCGGGCGGCCGGTACGAGCTCGGCGAGGCAGCGCCGGTGAACCCCGGCCTCCTGCTCGGCACCGGGCTGTTCCTCTCCGCCGGCGTCGGCCTGCTGGCGCTCCTCGCCGGCGGGCAGGTGCTGCAGAGCGTCATCCTCGACTGGTACCTGCCGGTCCTCGGCCACGTGCACCTCGTCACGTCGCTCTTCTTCGACATCGGGGTGTTCCTGCTGGTGGTCGGTCTCGTCCTGGACATCCTCCGCTCGCTCGGGGGCGAGATCGACCGCCAGGGCGAGCTCGCGCCCGAGGACCTCGACCGCGGCCCGGAGAACGAGCTCGAGCTGCTCGGCCCGCACCGGACCGGGGGCGGTCGCGCATGAGCGGGTACCTGCTCGCGGCCGGGGGCGACCCCGCGACGCCGGACGCGGGCCTGAGCATGACGCCGAGCCTCGCGCTCGTGCTCGCGATCGGCGTCCTGTTCACCACCGGCGTCTACCTGCTGCTCGAGCGGAGCCTGACCCGCGTGCTGATCGGGTTCATCCTCATCGGCAACGGGGCGAACCTCCTGCTGCTCGTCGCGGGCGGCCGCGCGGGCGGCGCCCCGATCGTCGGCATCACGCCGGTCGAGCAGATGAGCGACCCGCTCGTGCAGGCGATGGTGCTCACCGCCATCGTCATCACGCTCGGTCTCACGGCGTTCGTGCTCTCCATGGCCTACCGGTCCTGGCAGCTGCACGGGCACGACGAGGTGCAGGACGACCTCGAGGACCGCCGCATCGCGCGGATCGCCGCCGCCAACCAGCCCAGCTACGAGGACACCGACACCGAGGAGTCCGGCTCCCTGGACACCGAGGCGCCGACCGTCCGCGACGAGACGAGCACGCTCGGGCGCGACGACCGCCGACGGCGCCACCCGGACGGGGGGAGGGACGAGTGAGCTACTCCCTGCACACCCTCGTCCCGCTGCCGGTGATGCTGCCGCTGTTCGCGGCGGGCCTGACGCTCGCGCTCTGGCGCTTCCCCCGCGCCCAGCGCGTGATCACCGTGGTGACCCTCTCGCTCATGGTGGCCGCCGCCGTCGGGCTGCTGGTGGGCGCCGACGGGGACCCGCTCGTGGTGAACGTCGGCGACTGGTCCGCGCCCGTCGGGATCGACCTGGTCGCCGACCGGCTCTCCGCGCTGATGCTCGTCGTGTCCTCGGTGATGCTGCTGCTCGTCCTGCTGTACTCGCTGGGGCAGGGGGTCAGCGACGACGCGGCCGACGACGAGGCGACGCCCGTCTCGATCTACCACCCGACGTACCTCGTGCTGGCCGCGGGGGTCTCCAACGCGTTCCTCTCGGGCGACCTGTTCAACCTCTACGTGGGCTTCGAGGTCCTCCTCGCCGCGAGCTACGTGCTGCTGACCCTGGGCGGTACGGGCGAGCGGATCCGCGCCGGGGCGATCTACGTCGTCGTCGCCCTGCTCTCCTCGGTCGTGTTCCTCGTCGCGATCGCGCTGACCTACGGGGCCACCGGGACGGTCAACCTTGCCCAGCTCGCCGAGCGCATGCCCGACGTCGACCCGAACGTCCGGCTGATCATCGAGCTGCTGCTCCTGCTGGCGTTCGGCATCAAGGCCGCGATCTTCCCGCTGTCCGCGTGGCTGCCGGACTCCTACCCGACGGCGCCGGCGCCCGTCACGGCCGTGTTCGCGGGGCTGCTGACGAAGGTCGGCGTCTACGCGATCATCCGCACCGAGACCCTGCTGTTCCCCGACGGGCGGGTCGACGACGTCCTGATGGTCCTGGCGCTGCTCACCATGGTCGTGGGGATCCTCGGCGCCGTGGCCCAGGACGACATCAAGCGTCTGCTGTCGTTCACGCTCGTCAGCCACATCGGCTACATGGTGTTCGGCATCTCGCTCGCGAGCGAGGCCGGCATGGCGGCCGCGATCTTCTACGTCGTGCACCACATCACCGTCCAGACGACCCTGTTCCTCGTCGTCGGCCTCGTCGAGCGGCGCGGCGGGTCGACGTCGCTGGACCGGCTCGGGGGGCTCGCCCGGGTGGCGCCCGGGCTGGCCGTCCTCTTCTTCGTCCCCGCGATGAACCTCGCCGGGATCCCGCCGCTGTCGGGGTTCCTCGGCAAGGTCGGCCTCATCGAGGAGGGGGCCCGCCAGGGCACGCCGCTCGTGTGGGTGCTGGTGGTCGGCAGCGTCGTCACGTCGCTGCTGACGCTCTACGCGCTGGTCAAGACGTGGAACAAGGCGTTCTGGCAGACGGCGCCGGCGCACCTGCCGGAGGCCCGCCTCCCCGCCGCGATGGTCGGGCCCGCGGCCGCGCTCGTCGCGCTCGGTCTCGGGATCACCGTGTTCGCCGGGCCGCTGTACGCGTACGCGGAGCGGGCGGCGGCCACCCTCATGGACGGGCACACCTACGTCGAGGCGGTCTTCCCGGACGGCGCCGCCCGCGGGCAGGGCGAGTCCGACAAGGGCGTCAAGCGCGACGCCCGGATCGACCCCGACGACGTCGTGCGGTCGCCGACGCCGGAAGCCCTCCCGACGGGCGCGCCCCCGACGGGCGCGCCCCCGACGGGCGGTGCCTCGTGAGCCGGGGGTACTGGCGCCGGTGGCGCGGGCGGCTGCGCACGCAGTGGCACGCCGCGCTCTGGCTCGCGCTCGTGTGGGTGCTGCTCTGGGGCACCCTGGCGTGGGGCACCGTGCTCGTCGGCGTGCTCCTGGGGCTCGCGGTCGTCTCCTTCGCCGCGCTCCCCTCCATCGACTACCAGGGCACGTTCCGCCCCGTGGCGTTCTGCCGCCTGTTCGGCCGGTTCGTCGTCGACCTCGTGGTGGCGTCCGCCCAGGTGGCCGTCCAGGCGCTGCGCCTGCGGTGGGTGCCGCACGGCGCCGTCGTGCGCGTGCCGATGCGCGACGCGGGCGACCTCTACCTGACGATCGCCTCCATCCTCACCTCGCTCGTGCCGGGCACCGTGATCGTGGAGGCGCACCGCCTGACGGGCGTGCTGTACGTGCACGTGCTCGACCTCGAGTCCGCGGGCGGGCCGGACGAGGTGCGGCGTCACATCCACGAGCTCGAGGCCCGGGTGCTGCGCGCCTTCGCCTCCGAGCGCGAGCTCGCCCGGGCGGGGCTCGGCCCGGCGGGGCTCGCCGGGGCGGGCGACGAGGCCCGCGCCGCGACGTCCTGCGACACCCCCGAGGACCCGCACGGCCCCCAGGACCCCCAGGACCCGACCGACGGGAGGGCACGATGACCGTCGTCGCCATCGTCTGCGCCGCGTTCGTCGCGGCGGGCTCCGTGCTCGCGATCGTGCGCATCGAGCGCGGCCCCTCGATGCTCGACCGCACCATCGGGCTCGACGTGTTCACCGCGACGCTCGTCGGCGCGATCGCGATCGAGGCGGCGTTCTCGCGCCGCACCGAGACCATCCCGATCCTCGTGGTGCTCTCCCTCGTCGGGTTCGTCGGGTCCGTGCTCATCTCGCGGTTCGCGTCCGTCGAGCCGGAGGGCGAGGGTCGCATCCGCACGGCGGAGGAGATCGCCGTCGAGGACGCCGAGCGCCTCGAGGAGCTCGAGCGCCAGCGCGAGGCCGAGCGTGCGGCCGCGATCGACCCCGACCACCACGGCGGCACGGCCGAGGGCGAGGTGCGCTGATGGGCTGGGGGACGGTGGCGGACGTGCTCGCGGCGGTCGCGATGCTCTGCGGGGCGTTCCTGACCCTGGCCGCCGGGGTCGGGGTCGCCCGGTTCCCGGACCTGCTCGGGCGCATGCACGCCGCCACGAAGCCGCAGGTGCTCGGCCTGATCCTGCTGCTGCTCGGCGTCGCCCTGCGCGTGCACGAGTGGTCGGTCGTCGGCATGCTCGCGCTCGTCGCCGCCTTCCAGCTGCTCACCGCGCCCGTGGCGGCGCACATGGTCGGCCGGGCCGGGTTCCGCACCGGCAAGGTCGACGTCGACGCCCTCGCGCTGGACGAGCTCACCCCCGACCAGACCACCGCGGAGCGGGAGGCCGCGGAGGCCTCGCGCGAGGCCGGCGAGCCGGACCCGAGCGACACGGGGGCGCCGTCGGACACGGACGTCGAGGCGCCGCCCGGGCGCCGGGAGGAGCGGCGCGAGGCGCGCCGGGACGAGCAGGCCGACCCCGACCTGTGACGCGCGGCGGCGCGGTTGCCCGCGTGGTAGACCGGACGCCATGACCGACGAGCCCCGCGGGGACCAGACCGCTGCCCCGCCCCCCGCCACGGGCCTCGCGGATGGCACCGACACCGGGGCACGGCTCGCCGGGGCGGTCGGCACGGGCGACGAGGGCGGCTCGGAGAGCACGCGGACCGTGATCGTGGCGTTCGGCGCGAACCTCCTCGTGGCGGTCGCGAAGTCGTTCGCGGCGGTCGTGACCGGCTCGGCGTCGATGGTCGCGGAGGCCGTGCACTCGTGGGCGGACACCGGCAACGAGGTCTTCCTGCTCGTCGCGGACCGCCGCGCGCGCCGCCCCGCGACCGCGGCGCACCCCCTGGGCCACGGCCGCGAGGCCTACGTCTGGTCGATGTTCGCGGCGATGGGCCTGTTCGCGATCGGCGCGGGCGTCTCCATCACGCACGGCATCCAGGAGCTGGTCTCGCCCGAGCCCGCCGAGGACTTCGGGATCGCGTACGCCGTCCTCGGCCTGTCGTTCGTCCTCGAGGGGATCTCGTTCCTGCAGTCCGTGCGCCAGTCGCGGGCCGAGGCGAGGCGGGGCGGGCACGAGCTGCTGCGCCACGTCCTGCGCACCTCCGACCCGACGGTGCGCGCCGTGTTCGCGGAGGACGCCGCCGCGCTGATCGGTCTCGTCGTCGCCTTCGCGGGCGTCGGGCTCCACCAGGCCACGGGCTCGCCGGTGCCCGACGCGATCGGCTCGATCGTGGTCGGGCTGATCCTCGGCGTCGTCTCGGTCGTGCTCATCGACCGCAACCGGCGCTTCCTCGTGGGCGAGGGCGTGGGGCCCACCACCCGGGCGATCATCGTGCGGCTCCTGCTCGAGGCCCCGGACATCGAGCGGGTGACGTACCTGCGCCTCGAGTACGTGGGCCCGCGCGCGCTGTACCTCGTGGCGGCGGTGGACCTGGCGGGCGACGCCGCGGAGTCCGACGTCGCGCGCCGGCTCGCCACCCTCGAGCGCAGCATCGTCCAGGAGCCCGCGATCGTGGGCGCGGTGCTCACGCTCTCGGCCCCGGAGGACGAGCCGCTCGAGGTATGAGGCGCCTCAGGCTGCGGCGGACGCCCCGCGCTCGCGGGCCAGGAGCGACTCCTTGACGGGCAGGCCGTAGCGGAACCCGCCGAGCGAGCCGTCGGTGCGCAGGACGCGGTGGCACGGGACGAACAGGGCGGCGGCGTTCTGCGCGCACGCCCCGGCCGCGGCCCGGACGGCGGCCGGGCGACCGCAGCGCGCGGCGTACTCGGCGTAGCTCACGGGCTCGCCGGGCGCGACGGTGCGCAGCACGTCCCACGCGGACCGGCGGAACGGTCCCGAGTCCTGCGCGACGGCGACCGTGCCGGGCGCGTCGAGGTCGCCGCCGTAGTAGGCGCGCACGGCGGCGACGGGCCCGACGACGGACGGGGCGTCGTCGGGCACCTCGCGCACCCGCGCGGGGCGCAGGGTGGGGTGGACCAGCGCGACGAGGGAGGCGACGTCCCGCGTCCACCCCGACGCGAGCACCGTGCCGGGCGCCCGGACCACGAGGGTGAACGGGCCGTCCGGGGTGGCGACGGTGGTGGTGTCGGCGGTGGTGGTGTCGGCGGTGCTGGTGCCGGTGGTCGTGCTCGCGCTGATGGTCATCGTGCTGCTCCTTCGGGGGCGGCGGGTGTGAGGTCGGGTGCCGGTGCGGAGGGCGCGGCGGCGCGCCACAGGTGCATCGAGGCGTAGGAGCGCCAGGGCGCCCAGCGGCGGGCGACGTCGTCGGGCACCGGGTCGGGCAGCCCGACGGCGCGGGCCCCGGCCCGCAGCACCAGGTCCGTCGCGAGCAGGACGTCCGGGTCGCCGAGCACTCGCATCGCGACGTAGGCGGCGGTCCACGGGCCGATCCCGGGCATCGCGAGGAGGCGGCGGCGCAGGTCGTCGGGGTCGTCGGCCGCGCTGATCGTCAGCTCGCCCGAGGCGAGGGCGCGGGCCGCGCCGAGGATCGCCGCGACGCGGGCACGCGGGCCGGTGAGCACCTCGTGGCCGCGCTCGGCGATCTGCGCCGCGGTCGGGAAGAGGCGTGACGGCAGGCCCGGGCTGGTGGGCGACGGGCCGACGCCGGGCACCGGGCTGGTGGGCACGGCGCTGCCGAGCGCCGCGAGGCGTCCGAGGTGCGTCCGCGCGGCCCGGACGCTGATCTGCTGCCCGACGAGCGCGCGGAACAGGATCTCGTGCGGCTCGGCCGCTCCGGGGACGCGGATGCCGGGCACGGCGCGGACCCCCGGCGCGAGCGCGGGGTCCTGGGCGAGCGCGCCGTCCACGGCCTGCGGGTCGGCGTCCAGGTCGAACAGGCGCCGCACGCGGGCGGTCGCGGCGGGCAGGTCGGCGAGCGAGGTCAGGTGCAGCCGGAGGGTGAACCGCGCCGGGCCGCGGGCGGTGCCCGGCGCCCAGCCCGCGCGGACCGTGGCCGGCCCGCCGGGGAGCGCGAGCGTGCGGGCGTAGCCGGTGCGGGTGACCACCTCGACGCCGTCGACCGCGCGGGCGGCGAGGAACGCGAAGATCCCGGCGGCGTCGAACGGCTCCCGGACGGGGAGCGCGAGGTCGACGGCGGCCGGCAGCCCCCCGGCGGCGGGCTCGCCGGGCGTCGGGGCCGTCCGGCGGGGGCGCGTCGCGCGGAGCGCGGTGGGGGTCGTGGCGTAGACCTCGGCGACCGTGTCGTTGAACTGGCGGATGCTGCCGAAGCCCGCGGCGAAGGCGACGTCCGCGAACGGCAGGTCGGTGCCGACGACGAGCGTCCGGGCGGTCTGCGCCCGCACGGCGCGGGCCAGGGCGAGCGGGCCGGCGCCCAGCTCGGTCGTCAGGACCCGGCCGAGCTGGCGCGCGGAGTACCCGAGCCGGGCCGCGAGGCCGTCGACGCCCTCCCGGTCCACGACGCCGTCGGTGATCAGGCGCATCGCCCGGGCAGCGAGGTCGTGGTCGAGGTTCCACGCGGGCGTGCCCGGTACGGCCTCCGGCAGGCAGCGCCGGCAGGCGCGGTAACCGGCCTCGTGGGCGGCCGCGGACGTGCGGTAGAAGGTGACGTTCTCCGGCTTCGGGGTCCGCGCGGGGCACGAGGGTCGGCAGTAGATGCCCGTGGAGCGCACGGCGGTGACGAACTGCCCGTCGAAGCGCCGGTCGCGCGCGTCGATCGCGCGGTAGCGCTCGGCGAAGCCGGCGGGGGCGTGCTGCGGGGCGGGGCTGGTCACGGGACCATCGTCGCCCGCCGCCCGGCCGTGTGGCTAGCGGGAATCGGACGCGGCCGTGGCGGTCCGCCGCACCGGGTCGGCGGGGGTCAGCGGGGCGGGGGCCGTGTCCCGTCCTCGGGGGAGCCAGGGGCCGGCGGGTACGTCGGCGGCTGCGTGGGCGACGGCGGGGACGACGGGGACGACGGCGGCGCGGCGTCGGCGGGTGCGTCCCGGAAGCCGGCGAGCGGGTCCGTCGGGTCGACCTCCGTCGAGCCCGGGCCGGCCGCGCCGGGGCCGCCCGGACCGCCGCGGCGCGCCAGCCGGACGAGGAGCGTGACCACGGCGGCGACGAGCAGCAGGGACCCGGCGACCGCCCAGAACAGGGCCCAGCCGTGCAGGCCCCCGTCGTCCGCGGCGGAGGTCCCCGTGACGCCGTCGCCGTCGTCGCTCAGGTCGGAGCCGTCCGCACCGCCGGGGGTCGCCGGGTCCGACGCGCTCGGGGCCGTGCCGTCGGCCACGGCGGACCCTCGCGCGGACATCTCGAGGGCCTCGCCGTACGTCGGCGTCCACACGGCGGTGGTGCCGTCGACCTTCCCGTTGGTCTCCGCGATCTTCCCCGGGAACGTGACCGCGAGGCGCACGTCGAACGAGTCGAGGAGCTCCTTCGGCAGCTGGCCGGCGTCGTCCGCGCCCTCGCTGAGGTCGAAGGTGCCGGAGACGACGTACTCGTCCCCGTCGCGGGTGATGGTCAGCTCGTCGCCCGTGCCGGTGTCGGAGATCGGCTGGTCGGCGTAGGTGAAGCGCGCGCCGGTGTAGCCGTCCTCGGCGTAGGGCTCCTGCTCGGCGCCGTCGGGGAGGTTGCCGTCGATCTCGGAGCCCATCTGGTCCCACAGGTCCTGCGGGTCCTGGCCGAGGGTCTGCGCGACGTCGTCGGAGATCGCCACGACGATGGAGCCGTCCATCGTGTCGTCCTCGCCCAGCGTGAGGTCCAGGTGCAGCCGCATGCAGCCGGCGAGGGTCATCACCAGCGCCGCGGCGAGGGCCGCGGCGCTCACGGCGCGACGGCGTCCGGGGCGGCGAGGGTGCCGCGGCCTCCGGTCGGTCGCGGCAGGCCGGGCCGCGGGCGCTGGTGCCGGTGCGACCGGCGTCGTCGGTGACGTCATGGGCCCAGCATGACGGGTGCGGCCACGGCAGGCGAGCGGCACCGACGCCGGGAGCGCGCGCGTGCACCGGCAAGTTGAGCGGAATAGACTCAACTCTGACGCCGTTCCCCTGACAGGCCGCGAGGATCTTGGACTGCGAGGACCTCGGACTGCGAGGACCCGGGACGGGCGCGGCGCACGAGCGAGGCACGAGCACAGGAGGACCGGATGGACACCCGCTTCACGACGATGGCCCAGCAGGCGGTCGGCGACGCGATCCAGAGCGCGTCGGCCGCGAAGAACCCCAGCCTCGAGCCGGTGCACCTGCTCGCGGCGCTCCTCGCCCAGCAGGGCGGGATCGCGGGCGGGCTGCTCGACGCCGTGGGTGCCGACGCCCAGGCGATCGGCCGGCAGACCCGTGCCCAGCTCGTGGCACTGCCCGCCGCGAGCGGCGAGGCGGTCGCGAGGCCGACGGCGTCGCGGGCGACGTCGACGCTGCTCGAGCTCGCCGGGTCGGAGGCGCAGGGCCTCGGCGACGAGTACGTCTCGACCGAGCACCTCCTGATCGGGCTGGCCGCGGGGTCGTCGCCGGCCGCGCAGATCCTCGCCGCGGCGGGCGCGACGCCGGACGCCCTGCGCGCCGCCCTGCCCGCCGTGCGCGGCAGCGGTCGCGTCACGAGCCCGGACCCCGAGGGTACCTACAAGGCTCTCGAGCAGTACGGCGTCGACCTCACCGCGCGGGCCCGCGACGGCCGGCTCGACCCGGTCATCGGCCGCGACTCCGAGATCCGGCGCGTCGTGCAGGTGCTCAGCCGGCGCACCAAGAACAACCCCGTCCTCATCGGGGAGCCGGGCGTGGGCAAGACGGCCGTCGTCGAGGGTCTGGCGCAGCGCATCGTCGAGGGCGACGTCCCCACGTCGCTGCAGGGCAAGCGGCTCGTCTCGCTCGACCTCGCCGCGATGGTCGCCGGCGCGAAGTACCGCGGCGAGTTCGAGGAGCGCCTCAAGGCGGTCCTCGAGGAGATCTCCTCGTCCGACGGCGAGGTCGTGACCTTCATCGACGAGCTGCACACCGTCGTCGGCGCCGGGGCGGGGGGCGGCGACTCCTCGATGGACGCCGGCAACATGCTCAAGCCCATGCTCGCGCGCGGCGAGCTGCGCCTCGTGGGCGCGACCACGCTGGACGAGTACCGCGAGCACATCGAGAAGGACCCGGCGCTCGAGCGCCGGTTCCAGCAGGTCTTCGTCGGCGAGCCGAGCGTCGAGGACACCGTCGCGATCCTGCGCGGCCTCAAGGAGCGCTACGAGGCGCACCACAAGGTCACCATCGCCGACTCGGCGCTCGTCGCCGCGGCTGCGCTGTCCGACCGGTACATCACCGGCCGGCGGCTGCCCGACAAGGCGATCGACCTCGTGGACGAGGCGGCGTCGCGCCTGCGGATGGAGATGGACTCCTCGCCGGTCGAGGTCGACGAGCTGCGCCGCGCCGTCACGCGCCTCGAGATGGAGGAGGTCGTGCTCAAGGACGCCGACGACCCGGGCTCGCGCGAGCGGCTCGAGCGCCTGCACAAGGACCTCGCCGACCGTCGCGAGGAGCTCGCCGCGCTCACCGCGCGCTGGGAGTCGGAGAAGGCGAGCCACAACCGGGTGGGCGACCTGCGCGCGCGCCTCGACGGGCTGCGCACGGACGCCGACCGGCTGCAGCGCGAGGGCGATCTGGAGGCCGCCGCGCGGATCCTCTACGGCGAGATCCCGGAGGTCCAGGCGCAGCTCGAGGCCGCGGAGCGGGCCGAGGGCGCCGCTGCACCCGCCGACCTGTCAGACCCAGGATCCGGTGGGGCGGCGCCAGGGTCTGACAACCCGGCGGGGGAGCCCCAGGCGCCGATGATCGCCGACAAGGTCGGGGCCGACGAGATCGCCGAGGTCGTGTCCGCGTGGACCGGCATCCCGGCGGGGCGCATGCTCCAGGGCGAGTCCGAGAAGCTCCTGCACATGGAGGAGGCCATCGGCGAGCGCCTCATCGGCCAGCGGGCCGCGGTCGCCGCCGTCTCGGACGCCGTCCGGCGCTCGCGGGCAGGCGTCGCCGATCCCGACCGGCCCACCGGCTCTTTCCTGTTCCTCGGCCCGACGGGCGTGGGCAAGACCGAGCTCGCCAAGTCGCTCGCCGACTTCCTGTTCGACGACGAGCGCGCCATGATCCGCATCGACATGTCCGAGTACGGCGAGAAGCACTCGGTCGCGCGGCTCGTCGGTGCGCCCCCGGGGTACGTCGGCTACGAGGAGGGCGGCCAGCTCACCGAGGCCGTGCGGCGCCGCCCCTACTCGGTCGTGCTGCTCGACGAGGTGGAGAAGGCCCACCCCGAGGTCTTCGACGTCCTGCTCCAGGTGCTCGACGACGGCCGGCTCACGGACGGGCAGGGCCGCACGGTCGACCTGCGCAACGTGATCCTCGTGCTGACGTCGAACCTCGGCTCGCAGTTCCTCGTGGACCCGACGCTCGAGGAGGACGAGAAGCGCGCCCGCGTGATGGCCGCGGTCCGCGCGAGCTTCAAGCCGGAGTTCCTCAACCGGCTCGACGACGTCGTGGTCTTCGACGCGCTCGACCTCGCCGAGCTCGGCCGGATCGTCGACATCGCGGTGACGCGGCTCGCCGAGCGCCTCGCGGACCGGCGGATCGTCCTCGACGTCACCGCCGCGGCGCGCGAGTGGCTCGCGCTCGAGGGGTTCGACCCCGCGTACGGGGCGCGCCCGCTGCGCCGCCTCGTGCAGCGGGAGATCGGGGACCGGCTCGCCCGGCTCCTGCTCGCCGGCGAGGTGCCCGACGGCGCGACCGTCGTCGTCGACCGCCCGGCGGCCGGGTCCGAGGGACCGGGGGCCGCGCAGGCGGGGCTGGACCTGCGGGTGGCGCTGCCGGAGGCCACCCGGGCCTGACGCCCCCACTCGCCGAGACGTCGAGCTCCGCCCCGAAATCACCGATTTCAGGGGCGGAGTTCGACGTCTCGGCGGGTTGCCCGGGCCGGGGGTCAGCGGCGGGCGCCGTCAGACCGTGATCGCCTTGCTGCTGACGCGGACGAACGTCGGGTTGCTCTGCCAGATCTGGCGGAACTGGATCGTCTTGCCCGGGCGCGGCGCGTCGATCATGGTGTTGCCGCCCGCATAGATCGCCACGTGGCCGGGGCTCCAGATCAGGTCGCCGGCGCGGGCGTGCGACTTCGACACGCGCTTGCCCGCGTGCCGCTGCGCGGACGACGAGTGCGGCATCGTCTTGACGCCGGCCTTCTTGTACACGTAGCGCGTGAAGCCGGAGCAGTCGAACCCGCTCGGGGTCGAGCCCCCGTAGCGGTACTTCACGCCGCGGTACTTCGACGCGACGTTGAGCACGCGCGAGCCGTAGCGGTAGGTGTGGACCGTGAACGCCTTGTTGGTCTGCTTCAGCCCCTGGCCGCTCGAGGGGTTGACGTAGACGCGCACGGTGCGCTTGCCGTGCACCGCCGGCTTGATCCGGTTGGAGAGCCGGTACGACGTGCGCCCGGTGCTGGAGAGGCGCAGCGTCTTGACCGTCTTGCCGCTGACCTTGACGACGGCGTGGCCGCGGACGGCGTGGCCCCGGTAGGTCGCGCGGACGTAGAGCTTGGGCGAGCCCTTCGTGTAGACGATCTTGCTGCCGGTCCGGGCCACCTTGAGGTACGGCTTGTGCGCCGCGGTGCTCGCGGCGAGCACCCCGGCGTGCACCTGGGCGGCGGACGCCGGCGCGGGGGCCGCGGTGGCGGGCTGGGCGGCGACGGCGGTGCCGCCGACGAGGAGCGCGGCGACGACCGCGGAGATCGTCAGGCGGCGGGTACGGCGTGCGGGCGGCTTCGCGGCATGGCTCGCGGTGCGGCTGGCGTGAGGGGTGTCCGGGCAGGGGGCACCGGGCAGGGGCGTGCTCGACATGGTGGGCCTCTCGTCGCCTGCGAGGTGAGCTGTCGGGTTCGGTCCGAGGTCTGGACCGGCTGCGCGGGCGCAGCTTCACCCCGAGGACGACCGAGGTCGCCCGGTGAGGACGTGGGTCCCCCGCCGCTGCCATGGTTCACGGGTGCCCGGACCGGTGGCAGCGCTCGGCGTGGTGGTCCGGGGGCTGCTCGCTGGTGCGGGCAGCCCGTCCACCGTAACCATCCCGTGACCCCGCGCAAGGCCCTCGGGCGCCCTTTCGCGGGCAGTTTCGTGAAGGGTCCGTGCGAAAGGGGGCGTTCCGGGCGCGGTCGGGTACGTTCGGCACGGACCGAGCGAAGGAGCCGCAGATGACCGCCGAGACCGTCGAGCCGGTGGACGGCGTCCCGCGGCGCGGGTACGCGAAGGGTCGCCGGACGCGCGCGGAGATCGTCGACGCCGCCACGACGCTCTTCGGCCAGGTCGGCTACCACTCCGCGTCGCTGCGCGAGATCGCGGCCCGCGTCGGGCTCTCGCACCCCGGGCTGCTGCACCACTTCGCCACCAAGGAGGCCCTGCTCGAGGAGGTCCTGGCGCACCGGGACGAGCAGGACGCCCAGGTCTTCCTCGACGACGACGCCGAGGGCCGGGGGTACGTCGAGAACCTCGTGCGGCTCGTGCGCCACAACCAGGAGCGCCCCGGCATCGTCGAGCTGTACGCGGTGCTCTCCGCCGAGGCGACGAGCCCGGACCACCCGGCGCACGCGTACTTCGAGCGGCGCTACGCCCGCATCGTCGGCCGGTTCGCGCAGGAGGCGGAGCGGTGGGTCACGGACGGCAGCGTGCCCGCGAGCACCGACACCGTCGGTCTCGCCCGCGCGATGATCGCCGTCATGGACGGGCTGCAGGTCCAGTGGCTCCTCGCGCGGGGCACCAGGTCCTCCTTCGACATGGCCGACGCGTTCGGCGCGCACCTGCGCCTGATGCTGCGCGGCGCCGGCTGACCGGTCGCCGGCCGGTCGCCGTCCATCCTGCTCGGCCCGCGGGCGCCGATCCGTCGACCGGCGGTGGCCCTCCGGACGCCGGTCGTTCACCCCTCGGTCGCTGCCGCAGGCAACGGTGTGCGCATGTCGACGATCCGCCGCGCGGCCCTCCTGGCCGCCTCCGCCCTGACCCTGTCCGCCCTCGCCGCCCCCGCCGCGACCGCCGCGCCCGCGGTGCCCGCCGCGGCCGTCTCCTCCGCCTCGTCCCTCGCCGCGCTGCACGGCTCCGCTCTCGGCCCCTCCACGATCCCCTTCACCGCCGCGCAGGTCACCGACCACGGCGACGGCACCTTCACGCTCACCTGGTCGGCGCCCCGGGGCACCCGCGTGACCGTCTACACGGGGGCGTCGCGCGACGCGATCGACCTGCGGCACGCCGTCGCCCACGGCGAGGCCACGGGCAGCGTGACGCTGCGCGGGCTCGGCGACGCCGACCGCCGCTGGTTCCGGTTCGAGCCCAGCCGGGGCGACGGGCTGACGCTCGCCGACCGCCTGGTGCGCCTCGACGGCACCGCGAACCTGCGGGACGTCGGCGGGTACCGCACCGCCGACGGGCACTGGGTCGAGATGGGGGAGATGTACCGGTCCGACGCGCTCGACAGGCTCACCGACGCCGACCTGACGGTCCTCGAGGGGCTCGACGTGCGCACGGTCATGGACCTGCGCACCGACGACGAGGTCGCGGCGGCCCCGGACCGCGTCCCGGCCGGCGCCCGCGACGTGCACCTCGACGTCCTCGGCACCACCGCGAGCTTCGCCCCGACCTCCGCCACCGACTCCGAGCGGCTCATGGTCGAGGCCGAGCGCACCATGGTCTCCTCCGACGCCGCCCGCGCGGCCTACACGACCGTGCTCGACCACGCGGACGACCGCGGCGCGATCCTCTTCCACTGCACCGCGGGCAAGGACCGCACGGGCTGGGCGTCCGCGACGATCCTCACCGCGCTCGGCGTGCCGCGCGAGACGGTCGAGGCCGACTACCTCGCCAGCAACGACTACCGCGCGCAGGCCAACGCGGCGGTGCTCGCCCAGCTCCCGGCGGCCCAGGCGGAGATCTACCGCCCCCTGCTCGACGTGCGGTCGCAGTACCTCGCCGCCGGCTTCGACGAGGTCCACCAGCGGTACGGCACCTTCGGTCGCTACCTGTTCAGCGGCGTCCACGTCGGGCTGCTCGAGCAGCTCTCGCTGCGCCACGACCTGCTCGTCGGCTGACGCCCGGACCACGTCGCCCGTCGACCCCCGCCGACCCTCCGGTCAGCGGGGGTCGACGAGCGAGCCCCGCTCCGGGCCGCCCGTCGGCGTCGCGACGCACAGCCCGGTCCGGTCCCCGTCGCGCCAGGACGCCTCGCTCGGCGTCCACACCCGGCGCTCGTACCGGTCCACGTCCCCCGGGTCGACGCCGTCCGCGGTGAGCTCGTCGGCGCCGCACACGCGCGAGGTCGCCGAGCGCACCCCGTCGGCCCCCGGCCAGAGCGTGTCGTCGGTCCAGTCGGTCCGCGCGAGCACCTGGGCGGAGTGCGGGGCGGCGCAGGGGACGACGTCGACCCGGGTCACCCGGGCGTCGTCGGGCACCGGTCCCAGGCAGCTGCCGACGACGAGCCGGCGGGCGTGGGCGGAGACGGGCGCGGCGACGTCGCCGTCGAGCGGCGTCGTCGCGCGGCCGTGGGCGACCCCGACGGCGATCGTCACGACCCAGAACAGCGTGACCGCGACACCGACGACGATCCCCGCGACCGCGAGACCGGCGCCGGGCCGCCCGTCGCGTCGCGCGCGCCGGAGCCCGACGACCCCGAGCGCGACGCCGGCGGGCGGCACCACGACCGCCAGGCACAGGGCCGCCACCGCGGCCGGGTCGGCGGTCCGCCCGGACGCCTCGGACGCCTCGGGCCCCTCGATGGCTGGGGTGGGCGACGTCATGACGGCACGCTACCGGGACCGCGGCCGAGGGCCCCGGCGACCCGCACCCCCGGCCCCGCAGAGCCCGCCCGGAGAGTTTGCAAGGACGGCACACTAAAGGGCTATGATCGAGGTTCCCGCACGTCACGGCGACGGCCCGGCCGCCGCACCGACACCCGAGGACGGCCCATGCCCCGCACGCACACCACCCCGCAGCCCGGCCCGCCCGCCTCGGCGGCCCCCCGTGCGGCGGTGGTCCTGGCGGCCGGCCACGACGACGCCTCCCGCGCGATCCTCACCCAGACCCTCGGCGACTCGACCGTCGTCGAGCTCGCCGTCGCCACCGTGCGCACCGTGGTGCCCGCCGCCCGGATCGTCGTGGTCGTCGCGCCGGGGGACACCCGCGTGCGCGCCCTGCTGGGCGACGACCTCACGTACGTCACCCAGCTCACGCCCCGCGGGACCGGCGACGCCGTGCTCGCGGCCCGCACCGCCGTCGGGCACGTGCTGGGCGACGAGGTCGATGCCGCGACCGTGCTGGTCGCCTACGCCGACACGCCCCTGCTGCGCACCGAGTCGCTGCGCGGCCTGCTGACGCGGCACGCGCTGACGGACGCCCACCTGTCCCTGCTGACCGCCGTCGTCGAGCGGCCCGAGCCCGGCTACGGGCGCATCGAGCGGAGCGACGACGACATCACCGCGATCCTCGAGCCGGAGGACCGCACCCCCGCGGAGGGCACGCTCACCGAGATCAACGTCGGCGCGTACGTCGCGGCGCCCGCGCTGCTGTTCGGCGCCCTCGAGGCCATGACGGCCGACGGCGAGCACCGCCTGACCGAGCTCGCCCGCCGCGTCATCTCCCGCGGCCTGCGGGTCTCGTCCTACCGGATCTACGACACGGACGAGGTGCGCGGCATCAACACCGACGCCGAGCTGGCCCAGGCCGCGGACATCGTGCTGAAGCGGCTGTTCGTGCCCAAGAAGAACACCGACACCCAGATCGTCTTCGGCACCGGGGGCTGGCGCGCCGTCATCGGCGAGGGCTACACCCTCGCGAACGTGCGCCGGCTCGCCCAGGCGATCGCGAACTCGGTGGTGCGCCAGGGGCTCGAGTCGCACGGCGTCGTCGTCGGCGGCGACCGCCGGTTCCTCTCGCGCGAGTCGGCGGAGGCGATCGCGGAGGTCTTCGCCGGCAACAACATCCCCGTCGTCCTCCTGCCCGACGACGTCCCCACCCCCCTCGTGACGTTCGCCGCGCCCTATCTGGACGCCGCGCTGGGCATCATCGTCACCTCGAGCCACAACCCGCCCGAGTGGAACGGCGTCAAGGTCTTCCGCCGCGACGGCTCGCTGCCGCTCGACGAGGAGACGGACGCCTACCAGGACGAGGCGAACGCGATGAGCGTGGACGACGTGATCACCCTCGACGTCGCGCTCGCGCGCCGCGCCGGCATGGTCGTGGACCGTGTGCTCACCGACCCGTACGTCGACGCGATCGAGCGGATCATCGACGTCGACGCGGTCCGGGGCTCGGGCCTGCAGGTGGTCGTCGACCCGATGTACGGCACGAGCCAGCTGACGCTCGGCACGATCCTGGGCGACATGCGGGTGCGCGCCGAGTTCATCCACGAGTCGCACAACCCGCTGTTCGGCGGCGTCGCCCCCGCCCCGGACCTGCAGCGGCTCAGTGCCCTGATCGCGATGATCCGCGAGGGCGGCGGCCGCTACGGGCTCGGGATGGCGACCGACGGCGACTCCGACCGCATCGGCATCGTCGACGAGACGGGCGAGTACATCTCGAGCAACGACCTGCTGCTGCTCCTGTACTGGTACCTGCACGAGGTCCGCGGCGAGAAGGGCGGCGTCGTGCGCAACCTGTCGACCACGCACCTCCTGGACCGGCTCGCCGCGCACCTCGGCGAGGAGTCCCTCGAGTGCAAGGTCGGCTTCAAGCACGTCACCGCCGGCATGGCGCAGATCGGGGCGGTCCTCGGCGGCGAGTCGTCCGGCGGCCTGACCGTGCGCGGCTGGATCCTCGGCAAGGACGGCATCTTCGCGTGCGCGCTGGTCGCCGAGATGCTGGCGCGCACGGGCAAGCGGATCTCCGAGCTGCGCGAGACGGTGTACGCGATCACCGGCCGCCTCTGGACGGCCGACGCCGATGTCCCCGCCACCCCCGAGATGCGCGTGGCCGTCCCGCGGCGCCTGCACGCCGAGCCGCTGACCGAGGTGGCGGGGTACCCCGTCGTGCGGGTCTCGCACCTGGACGGCACCAAGATCTATCTCGAGGACGACAACTGGGCGCTGCTCCGGTTCTCCGGCACCGAGCCGGTCCTGCGGATGGCGGTCGAGGCCGACTCGCCCGCCAAGGCGCAGGAGCTGCTCGACTGGCTCCGCGGCTTCGTCACTGCCGGCGTCTGAGCGCCCGGCCCCGACCAGCCTTCCACCGCCCCGCCCGCCCGAGCTGTCAGCGAGGACCCCACCGCATGCGTTACGGCCACTTCGACACCGCCCGCGACGAGTACGTCGTCGAGCGCCCCGACGTCCCCGTGTCCTGGACCAACTACCTGGGCACCAAGGACCTGTGCACCGTCCTCTCGCACAACGCGGGCGGGTACTCCTGGTTCCGGTCCTCCCAACACGGGCGCATCACCCGGTTCCGGCAGAACGGCGTGCCGCTCGACCGGCCCGGCCACTACGTCTATCTGCGCGACGCCGCCGACGGCGACTACTGGTCCATCTCCTGGCAGCCGGTCGGCAAGCCGCTCGCCGACGACGGCGCGCCCCTCGACCCGAACGGCGGCGCCGGCCGCTGGACCACCCGGCACGGCCTCGGCTACTCGACCTTCGAGGCCCGGTACAAGGGCATCGACGCCCGCCAGACGGTGTTCATCCCCCTGGACGACGACGTGGAGGTGTGGGACGTCGAGCTCACCAACACCACGGACCAGGCGCGCGAGCTGACCGTCGCCGGGTACGTGGAGTTCAGCTTCCACACCATCCCGATCGACAACGAGAACCTGCAGATGTCGCTGTACGCGTCGGGCTCCTCGTACGCGGACGGCATCGTCGAGTACGACTTCTACTACGAGCCGTGGACCTTCCACTGGTTCGGCTCGAGCGAGACCCCGTCGTCGTACGACTCGCTGCGGGACTCCTTCATCGGGCCGTACCGCGACGAGTCGAACCCGCTCGCGATCGAGCGCGGGCACGGGTCCGGCACGTCGGCGACCACCCAGAACCACTGCGGCGCGCTCCAGCACACGGTGACGCTGCAGCCGGGGGAGACGCGGCGCCTGGCCTACCTGCTCGGGTACGGCTCGCGCGAGGCCGCGGGCCGGCCGCTGCAGGCGAAGTACTCGCACCTCGCGACCGTCGACGCCGAGCGCGCCCGGCTGCGCGCGTACTGGACCGCGAAGCAGGACCGGCTGCGCATCCGCACTCCCCACGAGGGCATGGACACGATGATCAACACGTGGACGCTGCTCCAGGCGGAGACGTGCGTGGTCTGGTCGCGGTTCGCGTCGTTCGTCGAGGTGGGCGGGCGCGCGGGGCTCGGCTACCGCGACACCGCCCAGGACGTCATGAGCGTCATCCACTCGAACCCGGGCAGGTCCCGGCAGCGGATCGTCGAGCTGCTGCGGGCCCAGACCGAGGCCGGGTACGGCCTGCACCTGTTCGACCCGAAGAGCTTCGACCCCGACGCCGAGCGGCACCCCGACGTGCCCTCGCCGACGGTCGTGCCGACGCCGGACCGCTCCGACCTGATCCACGGCCTCGAGGACACGTGCTCGGACGACCACCTGTGGCTCGTGCCGTCCGTCGTCGAGTACGTCAAGGAGACCGGGGACCTCGCGTTCCTCGACGAGGTGGTCCCGTTCGCCGAGGGCACGCCCGCCACGGTCTACGAGCACCTCACGCGCGCGCTGGACTTCTCCACGCGGCAGGTCGGCGCCAACGGCGTGGCCCTGGGGCTGCGGGCCGACTGGAACGACTGCCTCAACCTCGGCGGCGGCCAGACGGCGCTCGTGACGTTCCTGCACGCGTGGGCGATCGGGGCGTTCCTCGAGGTCGCCCGCCACCGCGCCGCGGCGGGGGACGCCGCGGCCGCGGCGGACGTCGAGCGGTACGAGGCGGAGCGCGCCCGCATCACCGACGTCGCCGACCGCGAGCTGTGGGACGGCGACTGGTGGGTGCGGGGCTTCACGCGCGACGGCGTCACCGTCGGGTCCGCGACGAACCGCGAGGGCAAGATCTTCCTCGAGCACCAGGCGTGGCCCGTGATCGCGGGGATCACCTCGCAGGAGCGGGGCGAGCGGTCCATGGACTCGGTGCGTGAGCTGCTCGGCTCGCCGTACGGCAACCACCTGGTCTGGCCGGCGTTCACCGAGGTGGACGACACGGTCGGGTTCGTGACGCGCGTGTACCCGGGCATCAAGGAGAACGCGTCGATCTTCAGCCACCCGAACGCCTGGCCGATCATCGCCGAGGCGATGCTGGGCCGCGGGGACGAGGCGATGGCCTTCTACGACGCGATCCTGCCGTACCACCGCAACGACGACATCGAGGTCCGCGGCGCCGAGCCCTACGCCTACGTGCAGTTCCTCTACGGGCGCGACCACGAGTGGTTCGGCAAGGCGCAGAACCCGTGGCTGACCGGCACGGCGGGGTGGATGTACACGGCCGCCACGAAGCACCTGCTCGGGGTGCGGCCCGGTCTCGACGGCCTCGTCGTCGACCCCTGCGTCCCGAAGGACTGGGGCGGGTTCGAGGTGCGCCGCGAGTGGCGCGGAGCCGTCTACGAGATCGAGGTCCGCAACCCCGACCACGTCTCGAAGGGCGTGCGCTCGGTGACGGTCGACGGCGTCGGGCACGACCCGGCGCGGCCGGTGCCGGTGCAGCCCGAGGGCTCCGTGGTGCAGGTGGTCGTCACCCTCGGGTGATCGACCCCGGGGGCTCTACATCCTGCGTACTCGTCGGCCTACTCGTCAGGGCGCCAGCGTGCGACGTCGCGTCGTTGGCTCTGGCCGACGATCACGGCGATGACCAGCCCGACGAGGGTGGGTACGAGCGCCATGGCGACGGCGAGCCCGACCGAGGGGTTGAAGTAGACGGCGCCGGTGATCAGCCCGGAATCGACGGTCATGCCGGCGGGCAGCAGGTAGTACGCGCACGCGGCCGCGATGCCGGCCACCGTCAGGGGAAGGGTGGTGCGGATCAGGGCAAGGCCGAGGAGCCAGGACCGGCGGCCGGTGGCGGCGCTGAGCGGGATGACGCGGCGTCCGGAGTCGACGGCGTCACGGGCCAGCAGGCACGCGGTGGCCAGTGCGATGGCCAGAGTCCCGGCGATGCCGTAGAGCGTGGCCCACCGGCCCCGGTTGTGGTTGATCTCGCCGCTGATGATCCATCCGTGCTCGGGTGTGTCGAGCTGTAGCCCGCCCGGGACGGTGGCGTAGGCGGCCCGGTTGAGCGTGTCGAGGGAGAGGTCGGTGCCGTCTCGGGCGACGAGGTCGAGCGTCGCTCCGCCGCCGTCGGGGATCGCCGGCAGGCCGCTGCGGGACGTCTGCAGGGTGACCTGCTCGGAGCCGGAGAGCTGGATGATCCGGTCGAGCTGCGGGTGCGAGCTGTCGGGGGGCACGGGCTCGGGTGTGGCGCTGCACGGCGCGCCGAGGAGGGTCGCTGTCCGGCAGGTGGTGACCAGGTGGGTGGTGGCGAAGGCGTCGTCGACGTTCGTGACCTCCCACACCGGTGCGGCGGTCGCGGCGGTGGCGGTAAGAAACTTCGACAGGCCCGGCGCGGTGGGAGAGATGGTGGCGCTGACCACGGTGGTGCCGTACATGTCGCGTCCGGCCTCGGCCGCGTAGTACTGGGCACCCAGCGTGCTGGCCCAGAGCTGGACCTGGCCCAGGAGCAGGATCGCGAAGCACACCCCTGCGGCGAGCCTCGCGGTGCGGGTCGGGAAGCGCTCGAGACCGCGACCGCCGGTGAGCAGTGCGGGGCCGCCGACGCTCCACCCGGTCGCGGTCAGGGTCTTGCCGATCAGGTGCAGCACGGCCGAGACCAGCGCGGGAAGCAGGAGCGCGACCGCGACGGTCCCGAGCGCGAGGACGTATATGCGCAGGGCGGCGTTCGGGGACTGGGCGGTGAGCCAGATGACGGCGGTCACGACGCAGGGAGCCAGGACCGCCTGGAGCATCGGGGGTCGGTCGTCGGTCCCGAGAAGGTCGCGGGTGCGGTAGCGGCGGCCGATCTCGCGGGTGGCCAGCACCGTGGCGGTCGCGAGCAGGGCACCGACCACGACCGCGAGGGCCAGAGGGGCCGCCATGGTGCGAAGGTCCGCGGCCGGGTAGTCGGCGTGGAGCACGTCGAGGCGGATTCCGGTGAGCGTCGCGACCCCGACGGTCGCTGCAGCGACGGCGGTCCCGACGGCCAGGGCGCCGCAGTGCTCACCGAGACCGATGAGCATCGAGCGGGCCCGGTCGGCGCCGAGGGCGCTGAGCACGGTCGAGCGGCGCCGCATCGCCGTGCTGGCGGTGATCGCGCCGAGGAACAGGCAGGCCAGCGCGGGCAGGGTCAGGCACACCACGAGCATCAGGTCGATCTGCGAGAGCTTCGCCGCGTAGAGGAAACCGGCCCCGTGGATGGAGTTGTCGGTCTGGCCGCCGAATCCGGTGACGGGCATCATCTCCGCGCCGGCGGTGTCGGCACCCGCGGGTGGGCGCAGGTAGACGCGCAGCTCGTTCGGCCTTTCCAGCCCCTCGGGAGAGATGATCGCGTCGACGGGACCGAATCGTCGGCTGTGGTGCGCGCTGAGGGCGTCGGCCAACGCTGGAGAGATGATCGCGTGCCCCGGCCTGGGCCATTGGTTCACCCCAGCGGGCAGGGGCGCGTCCTTGCCCACCGGGGCGATGAGCAGCACGGTCACCGGCTCGTCACCGACGGAGTCGAACCCGGCGACCGAATACAGGGCGCGCGCGTGGGACGCGTCCTCGACCAGCTCGGGACTGACCGCCTGGGACCGTTCCGCGGTCAGCTGCGCCGTGCCGTGGGCGACGACGAGCGTGGACAGCGAGAGCGTCAGCAGCAGGCTGCCGAGGGCGATCACGACGAAGCGCAGGCGCGCCAGCAGTCCGCGCCCGCCCAGCCGTCGGCCGATAGCGATTAGCGCGAAGGGGCCGATGGCGTTCACGCCCGCCCCGACACGGTCAGGCCAGCCTCGGTGACCAGGCGTCCATCCGTGAGCCGGTAGGTGCTCTCGGCCCGGGAGGCCACGACCGGGTCATGGGTGACGACCACCAGGGCGCAGCCCACGGTGGCGGGCAGGGTGAAGAGCAGGTCCGAGACGGTGTCGCGGTTGGTCGGGTCGAGCGAGCCTGTGGGTTCGTCGGCGATGAGCAGGGGCGGCTCGTTGATCAGGGCTCGGGCGACGGCGATGCGTTGGCGTTCTCCGCCGGAGTACTCCAGCACCGAACGGGAGGAGCAGTCGATGCCGAGACGGTCGAGCAGGGCACGGGCGCGACGGGCCGCGTCCTGCGGGCGGAGGCCGGCGAGCAGACCCGCGAGCGCGACGTTCTCGACGGGGTCGAGCTCGGGCAGCAGGTGGCCGGACTGGAAGACGACCCCGACCGAGCGGCGGCGTTGACGTGCGGCCCTGCTCGAGAGTCCCGAGCGGACCTGTTGGCCGCAGACCGACACGCTGCCACCGGTCGGGCGTACCAGCCCGAGGATGCAGTTCAGCAGGGTGCTCTTGCCGCTGCCGCTGTCACCCATCACCGCGACCGAGCGGCCACCGGCGACCTGCAGATCGACACCCGTGAGCACCGGTCGTCGGCCGAGCGTGGCCGTGAGGCCCTCGACGTCGAGAGCCGCTGACGAGAGCCCCACGGCGGCGATCACTTCCAGGCGCTGCAGGAGTCGGGCAGGTTCTGGATGTTGGTGCACGCACGGACGGCCGTGATCGTGGAGGCGTAGGTGCGCTTCACGGTCGAGTTGTAGCCCGAGGCGTTGTCCAGGCGGTGGTCTTCGTCATTGGCGTATCCGAACGCCTGGTGGCCATCGGCCTTGGTGTCCTTGACGTACAGGACCTTGTCGATGCTGTGGGCTCGAGACCCGCCATCGGGGGCGTACGCCACGTGCTCCGCGGCCATGGACGGTGACGCACCCATGGCAAGCACTGCCGCCACGAGTGCGCCGGCATAGAGATTCTTCCGCTTCATCAGTGCACCTCATCTTTGAGAGCCCAGGCGGCGCGAGTGCGGCGCCTGGTTGCGGCGCCTGGTTGCGGCGCCTGGTTGCGGCGCCTGGTTGCGGAGACTAGCAGGCATGGACCGTCACTTTCGCCGCACATGGGTCATGTCGTCAGCGGCAGTCGACGGTGGTGGGGGCCGCGTTCGCAGCACGACCATCCGACTCGCACTCCAGGCCCTCAAGAATTTATGCCCGGACGATGGCGTCCCGACCGGCGGTTGTCGTCGCCGAGGGCCCGCGACGGTTCCTCGAGAAGCGCGGCTTCGCGGACGCGGCTGGAATCAGGGGTGCGACAGGTCAGAGGTCGCTGTACGCGCCGCCGTCGTCCATCTGCTGGATGCCCTGGTCCCAGCCCTCCGAGAACCCGGCGAGGACGCCGGTGGAGAGCACGAGCACGAACCACAGGATGAACACGGCGCCCACGACGATGCCCGTGATCGCCATGCCCCGGCCGGCGAGGGGACGCCCGGCGCGGTTCTCGCGGGTGATCCGGCGCAGGGAGACGATGCCGAGCACCAGGCCGACGACGCCGGACACGCCGCACGTCAGCAGCCCGGCGATCGAGCAGATCATCGCGGCCAGCGCCATGCCGCTGCTCCGCGGGGCCGCGGTCCAGGGCTGGTAGGGATAGCCGGGCCGACCGTAGGGATCCTGGCCGTAGGGCGGCTGGCCCCCGTACGGCGGCTGGCCCCCGTACTGCTGGGAACCGTAGGGCTGGCTCCCGTAGGCCGGCTGCGACCCGTACGGCTGCGACCCGTAGGGCGCCTGCCCGTACGGCCCGGGCTGCGCGTACGGCGCCGGCGGCTCGGTCCCGGACGGCTGCTGGGCGCTCGGCTCGGGCGCGTACTGCCCGTATCGCGGCTGGGGCCGCTCGTCGACGTCGGGGCTCGGCGGCGCGTAGGGGTCGTCGTCCTGGGGGCGGTGCTCGTCTCGCCCCTGGGGCGACGTCGGGGTGCTCATGGCGCAACGGTAGCCGCGTCGTCGGGCCACCCGCACCGACCGTCAGCCGGCGAGGTCGAGGACCACGGGCACGTGGTCGGAGGCGCCCTTGCCCTTGCGCTCGTCCCGGTCGATGGTGACGCGGTCCACCCGGGCGCGCAGGGCCGGCGTCGTCCACGCGAAGTCGATGCGCATGCCCTCGTTCCGCGGGAACCGCAGCTGCTGGTAGTCCCAGTAGGTGTACCGGTTCACCTCGGGGACGAGCTCGCGGGTGATCTCGGTGTAGCCGGCGGCGGCGAAGGCCGCGAAGGCGTCGCGCTCGGCGGGCGAGACGTGGGTACGGCCCACGAACCGGGACGGGTCCCACACGTCGGTGTCCAAGGGCGCGACGTTCCAGTCGCCCATGAGCGCGACCTGGGCGGCCGGGTCCTGCCCGAGCCACGCCGCCGCGGCCTCCTCGAGCCGCGCGAGCCACTCGAGCTTGTACGCGTAGTGCGCGTGGTCGATCTCGCGGCCGTTGGGCACGTACAGGCTCCACACCCGCACGCCGCCGCAGGTCGCGCCGATCGCGCGGGGCTCGACGACGCCCGGGTCGCCGTAGGCGGGCTGCGCCGGGAAGTGGCGCTCGACGTCCTCGATCCCGACCCGCGAGAGGATCGCGACGCCGTTCCACTGGTTCAGCCCGAGGTGGGCGACCTCGTACCCTGCCGCCTCGAACGGCAGGTACGGGAACTGGTCGTCGCGGCACTTGGTCTCCTGCACGGCCAGGACGTCGGTCCCGGTGCGCTCGAGCCAGGCGAGCATCCGGTCCGCGCGGGTCCGGGCGGAGTTCACGTTCCAGGTAGCGATGCGCACCGGGTCAGGCTAGCGGCCCGACGGTGCCCGTCCCGCCGCGCTCCCGCCGTCCTCCCGTCCCCGTAGGGTGACCGCATGGGGACAGCACTGATCACCGGCGCCAGCGCCGGCCTCGGCCTCGAGCTCGCCTGGCAGCTCGCGACGGCGCGCCACGACCTCGTGCTCGTCGCGCGCGACGCGGAGCGGCTCGACCGGCTCGCAGGGCAGCTGCGCGCTGCCGCGGGCGTGCACGTCGAGGTGCTCCCGGCAGACCTCTCGGTGCCCGACGACGTGGCGCGCGTGGCCGCCCGCCTCGCCGTCGCGGAGGCGGGCAGCAGGCCGGTCGGTCTGCTCGTGAACAATGCGGGCTACGGGCTGCACCAGCGCGTCGTCGGGGGAGACCTCGCGGCGGAGCAGGCAGCGCTCGACGTGATGGTCCGTGCGGTCCTGGTGCTGAGCAAGGCGGCCGTCGAGCAGATGGTCGGCCGCGGGCGGGGCGCGGTGCTCAACGTGTCGTCGGTCGCGGCGCTCACGGCGACCGGGACCTACTCGGCGCACAAGGCGTGGGTGAAGACGTTCACCGAGGGGCTGGCCGTGGAGCTCGAGGGCACGGGCGTGACGGCGACGGCGCTGTGCCCCGGGTTCGTGCGCACGGAGTTCCACGAGCGGGCGGGCCTGCGCACGGACACCTTCCCAGAGGTCGCGTGGCTCGAGCCGGGGCGCGTCGTGGCGCGGGCGCTCGCCGACGTGCGGCGGGGGGCGGTGATCTCGACGCCGTCGCTGCGGTACACCCTCGCGTCGGCGCTGCTGCGGGTCGCGCCGCGCGCCGCGGTGCGGGCGTTCGAGCGGGGCCCGCGCCGGGCGATGCGCTCGCGCGGGCGGTCGGCCGATACGCTGGCGGCGTGACCTCGACACCCCAGGATCCCTCCGTCCGTCCTGCCGCCGACCCGTCCGCCGCGTTCGGCCCGCCGCCGCGCGAGCAGCTGCGCGAGCTGATCCGTGAGCTCGCCGTCGTGCACGGGAAGGTCACGCTGTCCTCCGGCAAGGAGGCCGACTACTACGTCGACCTCCGCCGCACGACGCTGCACCACCGCGCCGCGCCGCTCATCGGGCACGTGCTGCTGGACGCTCTCGAGGAGTGGGGCCTGGGCACGGCCGAGGTGGACGCCGTCGGCGGCCTGACCCTGGGCGCGGACCCGATCGCGACGGCCCTGCTGCACGCGGCGGCCTCGCGCGGCCAGGACCTCGACGCGTTCGTGGTCCGCAAGGCGGCGAAGGCGCACGGCATGCAGCGCCAGATCGAGGGGCCGGACATCGCGGGCCGCAAGGTCGTGGTGCTCGAGGACACGACCACCACGGGCGGGTCGCCGATCACTGCCATCGAGGCGGCGCGGGCGCAGGGCGCCCAGGTGCTCGGGTGCGCGACGATCGTGGACCGCGCGACGGGCGCGGGCGAGAAGATCGAGGCGCTCGGGGTGCCGTACCGCTACCTCTACGACCTGGCGGACCTCGGCCTGTCCTGACACCCCTCCGCCGGGCGCACCGCACCCCTCCGCCGAGAAGTCGAATATCGCCCCTGATCCGGACGGATCAGGGGCGATATTCGACTTCTCAGCGGAACGACGGACGGCCCGGGGGCGCGGCGGGGGAGCGGGCGGGATCGACAAGGGCGATCGCGCCCAGCGCGCTCTGCTCGAGCAGCTCGACGATCTCGTCCGCCGGCATGTCCGTGCCGATCGCCCCGTCGACGAGCAGCTGCTCGGCGAACGCCACCCAGGCGCGCAGCGCGAGCGTCAGCCTCGGCGACGCCTGGACGCCGAGCTCGTCGCAGACCGCGGCGAGCCGTGCCGCCTGCAGCTCGCGCGCCTGCTCGGTCACCTCGCGGACGGCGGCGTCCCCGCTCGCGGCACCGCGCACGAGGGAGAAGAAGGTCGCCTCGTGCTCGCGTACGAAGCGCACGAGGTTGACGAGCGTCGTGCGCAGCCGCTCGAGCGGGGGTACCTGGAGCGACGGCTCGGTCGCGTGCAGGAGGCCGTCCCGCGCGGCGCGCACGACCTCGCGGTGGAACCCCTGCTTGGAGTCGAAGTAGTAGAAGAGCAGCCCGCGCGAGACACCGGCCCGGGCGGCGAGGTCCTCGATGGTGAGGGACTCCAGCGGCCGGTCGGCCAGCGCGGCGACGCCGAGCGAGACCAGCTGGGCCCGGCGCTCGTCGGGAGTCAGCCTGGTCCTGCGCTCCTCCGCCATGGACCGAGCATAGCCACGTCCCGCCCGTGCCCGAACCGTTACTGACTCACGGCAGGTCGGCTATTGACGCGCGTTCAGTAAGCCCGGTAGCGTCCCCGACGGTCGGCGCGGTGTCGATCGGTCATGCATCGAGGAGGATTCATGAGGATCAGCAGTCTCACGCGGACGCGCCGGGGTCGCGTCGCACTCGCGGCGGTGCCCGCGACGCTCGCCGTCACGGTCATGATGGGCGGCGTCGCCAGCGGCGCGGTGCCCGTCGCCTTCGCCGTCTCCGGCAGCCAGTTCAAGGTCGCCGCGTCCGAGCTCAAGGGCACGGACTTCTCGCAGTACTCGGGCGTCGCTCAGGAGGCCTCGGGTGCCCCGCACCCGGTCGCCATCTCCAACATCGGCACGGCGAGCCTGGCCGACCTGTGCCAGTCCGTGGTGACGGACACCCCGCTCGGCAAGCTCGGGCTGCTGATCACTGCCGGCGGCGGTGGCAAGCCCGCGACCGCCAAGGACATGCAGCTCGGCATGACCGACCTCAAGGGCGACGCGACGTTCACGAACATCCGGATCGGCGTCGACGCCTCGGTGGTCAACACGAAGGCCAAGGGCACCAAGGGGGACTTCGCCCAGGACGCCTCGAAGATCAACATCAAGGGCCTCGAGCAGACCGCCTGGAGCACCACAGCCGGGACCTTCGCCCTGAACGGGCTGCACCTGCAGCTCACCAACGGCAAGGAGTGCTTCTGACCTGACCCCGTCCCGGGGCGTCGCGACCGAGCGGTCGCGACGCCCCGGACGCGGGCCGGGCAGGGCACGGGCAGCACGCAGCAGACGAAGGAGCGCAGGTGAGCACCGAACGAACCACGGGCGAGACGAGCGGCACGCACGAGGTGCGCGACGCCGACGGCACGCCCGGACCGGCCATGCCGGGCGTCCGCGCGAGGTTCCGCACCTGGCGCCGCGGCCGCCCGTTCTGGGGCGGCCTGCTGGTCCTGCTGTCCGGCGTGGAGCTGTTCTTCTCCGGGCAGCTCGACCTCGGCAACCTGCACGTCCAGGTGGGCGTCGCGGGCATGCAGGCCACGATCATCCCGGTCGTCCTGGTGCTGCTCGGGGTCCTGCTGTGGACCATGCCCGTCCACCGGGTCTTCTACGGTGTGATCGCCATGGTGCTCGCGGTCTACTCGATCGTCGGCGTCAACCTGGGTGGGTTCCTCGTCGGGATGCTGCTCGGGGTCGTGGGCGGCGTCGTCGCGGTGTCGTGGCTCCCGCGGCGCCCCGCGGTGCCCGACGACGTCCCGGCCGACGGCGTAGCCGTCGCCCCCGCGGCCGACGCCTCCGCGGCGCCTGCGCCGGCGGACGACACCGCCGAGCTGCCGGCCGCGCCTGCCCGCGAGCCCGTGCTCGAGGGCACGCCCCGGCACCGGTCCGCGGAGCCGAGCGGCGTGGACGCGCTCTTCCCCGCGGTGCGGGGCAGCACCGACGGCGACGACGGAGCCGGCCGGACCGACGAGACCGCCGAGGCCGACGGGACGGCCGTGAGCCTGCCCGCCACGGTCCGCCCTTACACCGCGGCCTCGCGGCGGACCAACGCCTGGGGCGCGGTCGCCGTCGTCGCCGGGCTCGCGACCGGGCTCGGTGGGGCCGGGGCGCCCGCCGCGCTGCACGCCGGGTCGCTGCACGCCGAGGGGCCGCTGTGCACCCTGCTCGGTCCGCTGTGCCCGTCCGCCACCGACGGCTCTGCCGACGACGCCACGGGCACGGCGACCGACGAGCCGACCGCCGATCCCACCGACGAGCCGACCGAGGGCCCCGCCGAGGACCCGGCGCCGGACGCCCCGTCGTCCGGCGCGACCGCGGCCCCGGAGACCGGCCAGGACGACCCGGCCACCGCCGACGAGGCGCAGGACCCGGGGACGGTCGACCCGTCGTCGAGCACCCCGACCAGCGCCCCGACCGCGGAGGCGACACCGTCCCCGACGGCCGCCCCGACGGCGGAAGCCACCCCGGCGCCCGAGCTGGAGCAGACCGACGCGATGCCGCAGCCGCAGCTCGGCGAGGGGTCGCTCACCGGCGACGCCCTGAGGCTGACGAGCTCCTTCTACGCGGGGAACACGACGCTGACCCGCCCCGACGGGAGCACCGTGGAGGTCATGACGTTCACCGCGAAGAAGGTCGAGGTCCCCGGCTTCTCGCTCGACGCGGTGGACGCGCAGGGCCACGGCGTGCTGACCACGGCGTCGACCATGTCGATCGAGACGGACGTCGTCCTGTACTGCACGAGGCTCGCGGGGCGCCTGCTCGGCATCCCCGTCTCCTACACGCCGGACAGCCCGCCGCCGTCGGTCATCCCGCTGCCGTCGCTGACCGACCCGGAGATCGCGCTGGTCTCGAACACGGGCGGCACGCTCACGCTGGCCGACTTCCACCAGGCGCTGCGCTGACCCTCCGCCACGGGCGCCGGCCGGTCAGACCCGGTCGACGAGATCCTGCACGGAGTCGACGACGGCGCTCGGCCGGAACGGGAACCGCTCGACCTCCTCGAGGCCGGTGGACCCGCTGAGCACGAGGTAGGTGTACAGCCCGGCCTCGATGCCGGCGACGACGTCGGTGTCCATCCGGTCGCCGATCATCGCCGTCGTCTCGGAGTGGGCGTCGATCCGGTTGAGCGCGGAGCGGAACATCATCGGGTTCGGCTTGCCGACGAAGTACGGCTCGCGGCCGGTGGCCGCGGTGATCATCGCCGCGACCGCGCCGGTCGCCGGGAGCGGGCCCTCCGGGGACGGGCCGGTCGTGTCGGGGTTGGTGCAGATGAACCGCGCCCCGCCCTTGATCAGCCGGACGGCCTTGGTGATCGCCTCGAAGGAGTAGGTGCGCGTCTCCCCGAGCACGACGTAGTCCGGGGCGGACTCCGTGAGCGTGTACCCGGCCTCGTAGAGCGCGGTGGTCAGGCCCGCCTCCCCGACGGCGTAGGCGCTGCCACCCGGGATCTGGTCGTGCAGGAACTGCGCGGTCGCGAGCGCCGACGTCCAGATGGACTCCTCGGGGACGTCGATGCCCGACGTCGCGAGCCGGGCGCGCAGGTCGCGCGGCGTGAAGATCGAGTTGTTCGTGAGGATGAGGAACGGGCGCTCGGCGTCGCGCAGGGCGCGGACGAACTCCGGTGCCCCGGGGATCGCCCGGCCCTCGTGGACGAGCACGCCGTCCATGTCGGTGAGCCAGCTCGTGATGGTGCGCTGCGGGTCGGTCATGTCAGGCCTCCGGTCGGGCGTGGCGCGGTCGGTCAGGGTCGTCGCGGCGGGGCGCGTCGCCGCCGCCGCGCCGGGCGCGCAGGATCTCGATCGCCACGGGCACCAGCGACACCGCGACGATCGCGACGAGGATCAGCTCGATGTGGTCGTTGACGAACGTGACGTTGCCGAGCCAGTACCCGAGCAGGGTCACGCCCACGCCCCAGACGAAGGCACCGACGACGTTGTAGGCGACGAAGGTCCGGTAGCGCATCCTGCTGATCCCCGCGGCGACGGGCGCGAACGTGCGCACGATCGGCACGAACCGCGCGAGCAGCACGGTGCGTCCGCCGTAGCGCTCGAAGTAGTCGTGGGCCTTCTCGATGTACTCGGTCTTGAGCACCCGCGCGTCGGGCCGGAACAGCCGCACGCCGACCTTGCTGCCGATGAGATAGGCGAGCTGGTCGCCACCGAAGGCCGCGAGGAAGAGCAGGAGGCACAGCTCCCACAGGGGGAAGGAGACGGCGTCCTGGGCGACGAGGAGCCCGGCCGTGAACAGCAGGGAGTCGCCGGGCAGGAACGGGAACAGCAGCCCGGTCTCGACGAAGACGACGGCGATGATGCCCCACAGCGCGTACGCCCCGAAACGGTCGATGAGCGTCGGGGCGTCGAGCCAGTCGGGGCCGAGCGTCGGCAGGTGCCCGCCCGCCATCGCATGGAGCGTGTCCGCGTGCAGGCCTGCGGCGGCACCGGAGGTCAGGAGGTCGAGGGGCACGCCGCACAGCCTAGTTGGCCGGTCGGCGAACCCTCCGGCCCGGGTGTGAGCGTCCCGTGGAGACGGTGCGGGGCGGGGCGGGCCGGCCGGCGGCCGGTCACGGGCGGCACGGCGACCCGTGACGTGCTGAGATGTGGGGAAACCACACAGGAACGGGGTACGGGCGTGCGACCTACGGTCAAGGACGTCGCGGCACAGGCGGGGGTCTCGCCCAAGACCGTCTCGAACGTGCTGACGGGCACGGCGTTCGTGCGCCCGGCCACGCGGGAGCGGGTCGAGGCCGCCATCGAGGACCTCGGGTACGTGCCCAACTTCAGCGCGCGCGGGCTGCGCAACGGCCGCTCGGGCGTCGTCGCTCTCGCGCTGCCGGACCTGAGCACCCCGTACTCGGCGGAGTTCGCCCACCACTTCGTCGAGGTCGCGCACGGCCTGGACTGGGCGGTGCACATCGAGGAGACGGCCGCGGAGCCGCGTCGTGAGCGCGACCTGCTCTCCCGCGCGCGCTCCCACCTGGTCGACGGCCTCGTGCTCAACCCCGTCACGCTCGCGGACAGCGCCGTCGCCGAGAGCGCGGACACCGACGGGGTGCTGCCGCCGACAGTGATCATCGGCGAGGTCGTCCAGGACCGCGTGGACCAGGTCCAGGTCGACAGCGTCGGCGGCGCGCGCGACATGACGGAGCACCTGCTGGCGCGGGGCGCCCGGCGGATCGCGGTGGTCGGGGCGCCGACGGGCCTCGACACGGCGGCGGCCCGCCAGCGCACCGACGGCTACCGGGAGGCGCTGCGCAGGGCCGGCGTCGCCTGGGACCCGGCCCTCGAGATCGGCGTCCGGGCCTGGCGGGCGCAGGAGGCCGTCGCCGCCGTGGATCGCGCGCTCGAGCTCCCCGAGCCGCCCGACGCGTACTTCTGCTTCACCGACTCCCTGGCGGTCGGGGCGCTCAACGCCCTCTGGCGGCGCGGGGTCCGGGTGCCCGACGACGTCCTGGTGGCGGGGTTCGACGACGTCGCGGACGGCCGGCTGGCCGTCCCGCCGCTGACGACGGTCGCGTTCGACAAGCGCGAGCTCGCGGTGCAGGCGCTGACCGCGCTCGCCGTGCGGATCGACGATCCGGACGCGCCGCGCCGCTCCGTGGTGGTGCCGCACGCCGTCGTCGGGCGGGCAAGCACCGGCGCGCCGGGCGGAGAATAGTCCGTGTCGGGGGTGTGCTTCACCATTCCAACGATGTAACGTTCCTCCCGACAACACTGTGGTTGTTCTCACAAGGGAGTGGACATCGTGGAGACCAGATCACGGTCCGGAGGACCGGAACAGCGGCAGGGACCGAGCCGGCGCGGCGTGCTCCTCGGCGGCATGGCGGCGCTCGGCGGCGTCACGATCGCCTCGGCGCTCAGCGGCTGCGCCTCGCCCACGGACACGGCGTCCGGCGTCGAGCAGCTCGACTTCTGGCACCTGCTCAGCGGCGGCGACGGCGTCACCATGGCGGGGCTCGTCGAGAAGGCCAACGCGCAGGGCAAGGACTTCGACGCCAAGCAGACCGTGCTCGCCTGGGGTGCGCCCTACTACACGAAGCTCGCCATGGCGAGCGTCGGCGGGCGCGGCCCGGACACGGCGATCATGCACGCCTCGCGCGTCCCGGGCTACGCCCCGGGCGGGCTGCTCGAGCCGTGGGACCTCGACCTGCTCGCCGAGTACGGCGTGCAGAAGACGGACTACGTCGACCGGGTCTGGGAGAAGGGCTCGCTCAACGGCAAGCAGTACTCCATCGCGCTGGACGCGCACCCGTTCATCCTCATGTACAACACGGACGTCGCCGAGCAGGCCGGTGCCCTCGGCGCGGACGGACAGCTGAAGAAGATCACCAGCACCGACGAGTTCGTCGACGTCGCGCGCGCGATGCAGGCGGTCACCGGCAAGCACGGCCTCTCCTACGGGTATCTGGCCGACGGCGCGCAGATGTGGCGCCTCTGGTACACGTTCTTCAAGCAGCAGGACGCGCAGTTCGACCTCTCGGGCACCAGCGCCCAGGTGGACACCGACGCCGGCGTCAAGGCGTTCGAGTTCATGCAGACGCTCCTCGACGGCACCATCTGCACGCCGTCGGGCGACTACGGCACGGCGCTGTCGGAGTTCCTCAGCGGCGACAGCGGGATGCTCTTCACCGGCGTCTGGGAGCTGCCGACGGTCCTCGCCTCCGGCATCGCGTTCGACGCCCAGCCGATCCCGACGCTGTTCGGCACGCCGGCGGCCTACGCGGACTCGCACGCCTTCACGCTCCCGGTCTCGGACCGCGACGAGAAGCGCACCCGGGCCACCTACGACTTCGTCACCACCCTGCTCAAGGGCTCGTTCGGGTGGGCGCAGGCGGGTCACATCCCCGCCTTCCAGCCGGTGGTGAACAGCACCGAGTACCAGGAGCTCCTCCCGCAGGCGCACTACGCCCCGGCCGCGGAGATCCTCAACTACGACCCCGAGGCGTGGTTCACCGGGTCGGGCTCGGACTTCCAGAACTTCTTCCTGGAGACCTGCCAGGGCGTGCTCCTCAACGGCAGCTCGCCCCAGGCGGGGCTCGACGCCTTCGTCGCGCGGATCGACGCGCTCATGGCCAAGCCCAACCCCGTCTGAGCGGCCGACCACCCCGTACCTCGCGCATCGACAAAGGAGTTCGATCGTGTCCACCACCACAGCAATGACCACGCCCGCCGAGGGCGGCGCGGTCCGTGAGGCCGCCGCGGAGCCGCAGTCGCTCCGCGCGGGGAAGAAGGACTGGAGGGGCTGGCTCTTCGTCGGCCCGTTCGTGGTCCTCTTCGCCCTCTTCCTCGTCTGGCCGATGATCCACGGCCTCTACCTCAGCTTCACCGGCGAGAGCCTGACCGGAGCGAACGGTCAGCTCATCGGCTTCGACAACTACGCCGAGGCGTTCAGCGACCCCGTCATGTGGCACTCGCTCTGGAACACCGTCTGGTTCACGGTCCTGTCCACGATCCCGCTCGTCGTGGTCGCGCTCGGGCTCGCGCTCCTGGTCCACCAGGTGCCCGGGCAGTGGTTCTGGCGCCTGTCCTTCTTCATGCCGTACCTGCTCGCGTCGACCGTCGTCGCGCAGTTCTGGATCTGGATGTACAACCCGCAGCTGGGGCTGGTCAACGACTTCCTCGGGAACTTCGGGGTCGAACCGATCGCCTGGCTGCAGGACGAGAGCTGGGCCATGATCTCGGTCGTCGTCACGACGCTGTGGTGGACGATCGGGTTCAACTTCCTGCTGTACCTGGCCGCGATCCAGAACATCCCCGAGCAGCAGTTCGAGGCGGCGGCCCTGGACGGGGCAAGCCGCATCAAGCAGGCCTTCCGCATCACGATCCCGCAGCTGTGGCCGACGACGGTGCTCGTCCTGATCCTGCAGGTCCTCGCCTCGCTGAAGGTGTTCGACCAGATCTACATGATGACCAACGGCGGCCCCGCGGGCGCTACCCGCCCGATCGTCCAGTACGTGTTCGAGGTCGGGTTCACCGGCTACCGGTTCGGCTACGCGTCGGCGATCTCGTACATCTTCTTCGCGCTGATCGTGCTCGTCTCGCTCGTGCAGTTCCGCATCACGAACCGGAGGAACGGCTGATGTCCACGTCGACGCTGACCCGTGGCGACCGGCAGGCGCCGGCCCGCAAGCCCAGCCGCCTGCGCGAGAGCCTCTTCCCGGGAGAGCGCATGCTCGCCCCGTCACGCCTGCTGGCGCTCGTCCTCCTGATCGTCCTCGCCCTCGCGTGGATCGTGCCGTTCCTCTGGGCGTTCGCGACGTCGCTCAAGTCCGAGGCGTCGGCGGCGGCGTCGGCCTCGTGGATCCCCGAGGACGGGTTCCGCTGGGACGCCTACTCCTCGGTGCTCTCCGAGGGCAACATCCCGCTGTGGGCGTGGAACAGCCTGTTCACCTCGACCGTGATCACCCTCATCACCGTCGCCATCTCCGCCCTCGCCGCCTACGGGTTCTCGCGGATCGACTTCCAGGGCCGGCGGTGGCTGTTCTTCGTCATCATCGCCTCGCTCGTGATCCCGCCGCAGGTGCTGATCGTGCCGCTGTTCTACCAGATGCTCACGCTGCACCTGGTGGACACCTACTGGGGCATCATCCTGCCGCAGGTGATCGCGCCGGCGATGGTCTTCATCCTCAAGAAGTTCTTCGACCAGGTGCCGATCGAGCTCGAGGACGCGGCGCGGATCGACGGCGCGAGCCGGTTCCGGATCTTCTGGTCCGTGGTGCTGCCGCTGTCGCGGCCGATCCTCGCGGCCGTGTCGATCTTCGTGTTCATCGCCGCCTGGAACAACTTCCTCTGGCCGTTCATCGTCACGAGCGACTCGTCGCTGATGACGCTGCCCGTGGGCCTGCAGACCGTCAAGAGCGCCTACGGCCTGCAGTACGCCCAGAACATGGCCTCGGCCATGCTCGCCGCCCTGCCCCTGATCATCGTCTTCCTGTTCTTCCAGCGGCAGATCGTCAAGGGCATCTCGACCACCGGCTTCGGCGGCCAGTGAGCCCCGGCCCCGCACACCCGACACTCACCACCCCAGGAGCAGCATGACCAGCGCACGCGTCACCCTCGACCGCGACTTCACGGCGGGCGAGGTGCCCCGCAGGATCTTCGGCTCGTTCGTCGAGCACATGGGTCGCTGCGTCTACACCGGGATCTTCGAGCCCGGCCACCCCGCGGCCGACGAGAACGGCTTCCGGACCGACGTGCTCGACCTCACGCGCGAGATGGGCGTGAGCGTCGTGCGCTACCCGGGCGGCAACTTCGTCTCGGGCTACCGGTGGGAGGACGGCGTCGGCCCGGTCTCCGAGCGGCCGAGCAGGCTCGACGGCGCGTGGCACACGGTCGAGACGAACGCCTTCGGCCTGCACGAGTTCGTGGACTGGTCGCGCGCGGCCGGCACCGAGATCATGGAGGCGGTCAACCTCGGCACGCGCGGCGTCGACGCCGCGCGCGAGCTCGTGGAGTACGCGAACCACCCGGGCGGCACGTACCTGTCCGACCTGCGTCGCAAGAACGGGCACGCCGACCCGTTCGACATCAGGCTCTGGTGCCTCGGCAACGAGATGGACGGCCCCTGGCAGATCGGCCACAAGACGGCCGACGAGTACGGCCGCCTGGCCCAGGAGGCCGCCAAGGCGATGCGGCTCGTGGACCCGTCCATCGAGCTCGTCGCGTGCGGGTCGTCGGGGTCCGGGATGCCGACGTTCGGCGCCTGGGAGCAGACCGTCCTGGGGCACACCTACGAGCACGTCGACTACGTCTCCCTGCACGCCTACTACCAGGAGCACGAGGGGGACCACGCGTCGTTCCTGGCCAGCGCGGTCGACATGGACCACTTCATCGAGTCCGTCGTCTCCACGGCCGACGCGGTGCGGGCCGCGGGCAAGCACAGCAAGCGGATCAACCTCTCGTTCGACGAGTGGAACGTCTGGTACCAGACGGGCAAGGACTCCGAGGACCAGCCGCACGTCATCGAGCGGTCGGGCGTGTGGCGCGAGCACCCGCGGATCATCGAGGACGAGTACAACGTGACCGACGCCGTCGTCGTCGGGACGCTGCTCAACTCGCTGCTCCGGCACGGCGACCGGGTCAAGATCGCGAACCAGGCGCAGCTCGCGAACGTCATCGCGCCGATCCGCAGCGAGGCGGGCGGGCCCGCGTGGCGGCAGTCGATCTTCTGGCCGTTCGCGCGGACGGCGGAGCTCGCGCGGGGCGAGATCCTGCGGGCCCAGGTGTCCTCCGACCGGCACGAGACCGCGCGGTTCGGCGACGTCGACACGGTCGACGTCAGCGCGACCTGGGACGAGGAGCGCGGCCGGGTCGCCCTCTTCCTCGCCAACCGTGGTCTTGAGGAGGCCGCGGACGTGGAGGTCGCGCTGCGCGGGTGGGGCCTGGGCCGCGTGACGCGCGCGGAGGTGCTGACCGTCCCGAACGGCGCGGACCGGCACACCAGCAACACGCGCGACCGCCAGGAGGCCGTGGGGATGAAGGCCCTCGAGGGAGTCTCGGCGGACGGCGGCACCGCGCGCCTGACGCTCCCGGCCTTGTCCTGGGCCGTGGTCGAGCTGGAGGCGACGCCCGCCTGACCCCCTTCCCGCCGAGACCGGCCCGCCGAGACGGGCCCGGGGGGGCGGGGGGGGGGGGGCCCCCCCCGCGCGGCGGGCGGGGGGGGGGGGGGGGGGGCGCGGGGGGGCGGGGGGGGGGGGGGGGGGGGCGGG
>NZ_RKIJ01000011.1:55321-430012 GCF_003752595.1 Cellulomonas sp. PhB143
GCCGGCCCCCCTCCCCGCCGAGCCCGGCCCGCCGCGACGGGCCCGCCGCGACGTCGAATTCCGCCCCCGATCTGGCCAGATCGGGGGCGGAATTCGACGTCTCGGCGGATCCGGGCGGGAGAATGGGCGCGTGCCCGACGACGCCCCTCGCCCCGACGACGCCCCTCGCCACCCGCGGGACGAGACCCTCGAGCAGGCCCCCCGCGCCGAGCAGGTGGGCGTCGGCCCGTGGCCCGGGGGAGAGGGCTCCTGGCCGGACGACCCCCGCTACGACCGCGAGCTGCTCGCGCACGGCGACCGCCGCAACGTCGTCGACCCCTACCGGTACTGGACCGTCGAGGCCGTGGTGGCCGATCTCGACACGCGCCGCCACCCGTTCCACGTGGCGATCGAGAACTGGCACCACGACCTGAACATCGGCTCGGTCGTGCGCACGGCGAACGCCTTCGCGGCGGCCGAGGTGCACGTCGTCGGGCGGCGGCGCTGGAACCGGCGCGGCGCGATGGTCACGGACCGGTACCAGCACGTGCGCCACCACGCGGACGTCGCCGACCTCGTCGCCTGGGCGAGGTCCGCGCCCCGGGACGACGGCGGTCGCGGGCTCCCGCTCGTCGGCGTCGACAACGTCCCGGGGTCCGTCGCGATCGAGCTCCACGAGCTCCCGCGCGAGTGCGTGCTGCTCCTCGGCCAGGAGAGCACGGGTCTGACGGCGGAGGCGCTCGCGGCGTGCGACGTCGTCCTGCACATCACCCAGTTCGGGTCGACGCGCTCGATCAACGCGGGCGCCGCCGCGGCCGTCGCGATGCACGCGTGGGTGCGCCGGCACGCCGTCGTCCCGGCCGACCCGGCTCCCTGAGGCGGGACCCGGGCGTCCACCCGCCGGGACCGCTACGCCGTCGGGCTCCCGTCCGTGAGAAAATCGGGCCGTACCGGGAGACAGCGCCGTCCTCCACCACGTTCTCGCCATTGGAGATCCGCAGATGCCCATCGCAACCCCCGAGGTCTATGCCGAGATGATCGACCGCGCGAAGGCAGGCTCGTTCGCCTACCCCGCGGTCAACATCACGTCGTCGCAGACCGTGACCGCCGCCATCCAGGGCTTCGCCGAGGCCGAGTCGGACGGCATCATCCAGGTCTCCGTCGGCGGCGCCGAGTACGCCTCCGGGTCGACGATCAAGGACCGCGTCTCCGGCTCGCTCGCCCTCGCGGCGTACGCGACCGAGGTCGCGAAG
This sequence comes from Cellulomonas sp. PhB143, assembly GCF_003752595.1. Classification (GTDB taxonomy): domain Bacteria; phylum Actinomycetota; class Actinomycetes; order Actinomycetales; family Cellulomonadaceae; genus Paraoerskovia. Next base: position 56,554 of record NZ_RKIJ01000011.1, read on the forward strand.
AGCTACGGCGTGAACATCGCGCTGCACACCGACCACTGCGCCAAGCAGAACCTCGACTCCTGGGTCCGCCCGCTCCTCGCCCTCGAGGCCGAGCAGGTCCGGGCCGGCGGCCTGCCGACGTTCCAGTCGCACATGTGGGACGGCTCGTCCGTGCCGCTCGACGAGAACCTGGTCATCGCCGAGGAGCTCCTCGAGCTCTCCGTCGCGGCCCGCACGATCCTCGAGATCGAGGTCGGCGTCGTCGGTGGCGAGGAGGACGGCCACGAGGCCGAGATCAACGAGAAGCTCTACACCTCGGTGGCCGACGGCCTCGCGACGGTCGAGGCGCTCGGGTCCGGCGAGAAGGGCCGCTACCTCACGGCCCTGACGTTCGGCAACGTGCACGGCGTCTACAAGCCGGGCGCCGTGAAGCTGCGTCCGTCGCTGCTCAAGGAGATCCAGGACGGCGTCGGCCAGAAGATCGGCAAGACGAACCCGTTCGACCTGGTGTTCCACGGCGGCTCCGGCTCGACGGCCGAGGAGATCTCGGAGGCCGTGGACAACGGCGTCATCAAGATGAACATCGACACGGACACGCAGTACGCGTTCACGCGCCCCGTCGTCTCGCACATGTTCGAGAACTACGACGGCGTCCTCAAGGTGGACGGCGAGGTCGGCAACAAGAAGGCCTACGACCCGCGCGCCTGGGGCAAGAAGGCCGAGGCCGGCATGGCCGCGCGCATCGTCGAGGCCGCGCAGCAGCTGCGCTCCGCCGGCAACAAGATGTGACGTCCCCCGGGACGACGAGGGCCCCGCACCGCACGAGACATCGTGCGGTGCGGGGCCCTCGTGCGTACGGGACGCGTCAGCCGGTCGGGCCCTGGGGCCGGATCGCGGACACGCTGCCCTCGACCTCGAACCCGGGGTCGTCGTCGACGACGTCGAGCAGCTCGCCGATGCGCGTGACCTCCAGCAGGAAGCGGACGGTCGGCGGGGCGCGCAGCACCCGCACGGTGTGCGGGCTGCGCGAGGCGAGCCGGGCGAGGAACGCGACCCCGGAGGAGTCCATGAACGTCACGTGGTGGGCGTCGATCTCCACCGGGAGGTTCGTCGCCTCCGCGTGGGCGGACGCCTCCTGCAGGTCGGCCGCGAGATCGGCGTCGACCTCGCCCGACAGGACGATGCGGGCTCGCGAGGAGCCGACGATCACGTGGACGGTCGCGGGATCGCCGGGGGCGGGCGTCGGTGTCGGGAGGCGCGTGCTGGTGCCGCCGGCGGTCTCGTCCACGGTGCTGTTCTTCCCGCCAGGGGGCAGGTGACCCTCGTCCACGGTGCTCCTCTCCGTCTCGACCGGGACGTCCCGGCGCTCACAGGTGACCAATCTACGGTTGAATGACCGTTCGGGACAGCAGGTTCGCGCGTGGTCGGGTGAGGGGAGCGAGATGTCCGGCGAGACGCAGGGCTCCGCCGACCCGTACGCGACCCTGCCCGAGCACGTGGCGGGCCGCGTCGCGCAGCACAGCTCGGTCCCCATGTTCGTGACCGGCTCGCACGCCGACGCCATGCCCGTCCTCTTCGTCAACGACGCCTTCGCCCGGCTGAGCGGCTTCACGACGGACGAGATCGCGCGCCGCGGGCCCGACGCGCTCGAGGGCCTGCTGTCCGACGACGTCGACTTCGCCCCGCTGCGCGACGCGGTCCGGGCGGGGGTCCCCGCCACGCACACGGTCAAGGCGACGCGCAGCGACGGCCGCCCCCTGTGGACGCGGGTGTTCGTCGACCCCGTCCCCGGGCCCCGGACGGGGGCCGACCACTGGGTGGGCGTCGTGGTCGACGAGTCCGGCCACTACGAGCAGCACGCCGCCCAGGCGGAGTCCCTCGCCCACGAGCGCGGGGCGCGTACCGGCCTCGACGCCATCGCGCAGGTCTCCGAGCTCTTGGCCGACCTCGAGCGCCCGGACGTGCTGGGCGAGATCTCGGAGCGCCTGAGCCGCACCGTCGTGGCGTGGGCGGGCTTCTACCTCAACGACGGCGGCCTGCAGTTCGCCGAGGGGATCGACGTCACGGCGCCGCCGTCCGGCCGGGGGCGCACGCACCGCTCGGGCACCGCGGCCCGGCACGCCGGCCGTGCGGGCGCGGACGAGACGGACGCCCTCGGCGACCCCGTGCGGCCCGGCGGGGTGATCCGCCCCGCGCACCTGGGCGGCGAGACCCGCGCCGACCCGGTGCAGAGGGTCCTGGACGGCATCGCCCGCGACCCGGTGCTCCTCGAGCTCGCGACGGACGAGCCCCGCGGCTCCGCGTCCCGGTGGCTCGCGGACGACCTCGAGCGGCGCCTGCCGCAGGGCCTGTGGGGCCGGGCGATCGAGGTCCACCCGGTGCCCGGGCGCCGGAACGTGCTCGGGGTCCTGGTCGTCGTGCCCCGCCATCAGCGCGACGCCGGGGTGATCGACGTGCGCTCGGTGCTGCACGTCACCGGCCGCCGCGCCGGGCTCGCGATCGACAACGCGCGCCTGTACGCGCGCGAGCACCGCCTCGCCGAGACGCTGCAGCGGGCGATGCTCCCCGAGCAGGCGGAGGTGGACGGCCTCGACGTCTGGACGTACTACGCGCCCAACTCCGAGCACGCCCAGGTCGGCGGCGACTGGTACGACGTCCTGCAGGTGACCCGCGACGTCGTCGGACTGGTGATCGGGGACGTCGTCGGGCACGACGTGGAGGCGGCGGCGGCCATGGGCCAGCTGCGCTCGGTCGTGCGGTCCTACGCGTACGAACGCCGGACGCCGGGCCCGGTGCTCGAGCGCGTGGACGCGCTCGTGGCGGGCATGCGGATCCCGCGGTCGGCGAGCCTGGTGTACGGGACGCTCAGCCGGGGCGCGTCCGCCGACGGAGCGGACGGCGAGGGCCCGGGGGGCGACGGGCCCGAGGCGCGGCCCGCGGCGTGGCTCCTGGAGTACAGCCGGGCCGGGCACCTCCCGCCCCTGCTCGTGCGCAACGGGATGGTCACCCAGCTCGGGGACGCGGGAGGCCCGCTGATCGGGTTCGGTGCGCGCCCGCGCGCGACCGCGCAGGCGTCCCTCTACCCGGGCGACACCCTCCTGCTGTACACCGACGGCCTCATCGAGCGCCGCGACCGTGCCCTGCGCGTCGGCCTCGACGCGCTCGTCGAGACGGTCGCCCTCGTGGAGGCCACCGACGCCGCCGGGATCGGCGAGGAGCTCCTCACGCGCCTCGCGGAGGCGCCGGAGGACGACGTCGCGGTCGTCGTCGTGCGGGTGCCGGACCCCGACGGCGACGCGGCCGCCCGCGTGACGAGCCCGCGCACGCGGCGCTGGCTGCTGCCCAGCGAGGTGGCCTCGATCGCCCGGGCCCGGCACGCCGTGCGGCGCACGTGCCTGGCGTGGGGCGTGTCCGACGCGGCGAGCGCCGAGCTGGTGGTCTCGGAGATCGTGGCCAACGGCGTGCTGCACGGGTGGGGACACATCGCCCTGCGCCTGTTCGACACGGGCGAGGGCCTGCGCATCGAGGTGGAGGACTCCAACCCCGCGCCGCCGATCGCCGGGGAGGGCCATGCGAACCGCGCCGGCGGGTTCGGCATGCAGATCGTCGAGCGGCTGGCCGACTGGGGCTGGCGGCCGTCGCCGAGCGGCAAGATCGTCTGGGCGCGGATGCGACCGTCGTCGGGCGTCCCGGGGCTCTCCCGCACCTGACGGCCGCCTGGTCCCGCCGGCCCGGCTCCGCCGGCCCGGTCCCGCTGGATCGTCCCGCCGAGACGTCGAATTCCGCCCCTGAGATCGCAGATCTCGGGGCCGAATTCGACGTCTCGGCGGACGGGGCGACCGGACGGGCCGAGCGGGCGGGGGCTCAGGCCTCCGGGTGGACCCCGGCCGGCGGCGTCGGCGCGCAGTGGTGGTCCGTGTCGATCCGGAAGAGCTCCAGCGCGCCGCACACCTCGAGGACGAACAGGTCGCGGTCGTCGCACCCGCGCAGCACCGTCGCCCCGCCACGCTTGCGGCCCGAGTCGGCCAGCGAGATGAGGAACGCGGCCCCCGTGGAGTCCATGAAGGTGACCCGGCACATGTCGATGACGAGCAGCTGGCGCCGCAGCCCGACGACGCGGGCGGCGATCTCGGGGAACTGGTCCCGCTCGGCGAGATCGAGGTCCCCGCTGATGACGAGGGTGGTCGTCGCCGGGGACGTGGCGATCTCGATCATGCCTGTACCTGGATCATGCCTGCACTGTAGACACCGGGCGGTGCCCGCGCAGGCGGGCGCCCCCCGGCGCCGGTCTCGACCTGCGAGAATCGTGCCCATGACGGACGCAGCGCACCCCCCGGTCCACGGTCGCAACCTCCTGGACGGCCCGGCGCCGGTCCGCCTCGGCGACGACCACCCCGACCTCGCGGCGCGCCGGGCGCTCGAGGACGGGGTGCCGGTGGACGACGCCGCACGTCGCTTCCCGGCGTCGTCGTACGTCTGGGCGGTGCTCGCCGAGGGCGCGCTCGACGCGGGGGACCCGGTCGCGGCCTACGCCTACGCGCGCACGGGCTACCACCGCGGGCTCGACGCCCTGCGACGAGCGGGCTGGCGCGGGCAGGGGCCGATCCCGGCCGACCACCGGGCGAACCAGGGGATCCTGCGGGCGGTGCTCGCGCTCGCGGACGCCGCCGAGGCGATCGGCGAGGAGCCCGAGGCACAGCGGTGCACGCAGCTGCTGCTCGACTCCGGGACGTCCGCGGACGAGGTCCGCGCGCTGCGCTGAGCCCCCGCCGCCCCGCTTGGTCAAAGACTTGTAAACTCGTCGCGGTCGGCGCGCCGCAGGGCGCTCGGACGCGGGCCGCGGCCCGTCACAGCACCACCACCGTCTGAACGGAAAGCAGGGATCGCATGCCAGCCGTCGTGCTCGTCGGGGGCCAGTGGGGAGACGAGGGCAAGGGGAAGGCGACCGACCTCCTCGGTTCGCGCGTCGACTACGTCGTGAAGTTCAACGGCGGCAACAACGCCGGCCACACGGTCGTGATCGGCGACGAGAAGTACGCGCTGCACCTCCTGCCCTCCGGGATCCTCTCGCCGGGCGTCGTGCCCGTCATCGGCAACGGCGTCGTCGTCGACATCGAGGTGCTGTTCGAGGAGCTCGACGCCCTGATCGCGCGCGGCGTCGACGTCTCGCGGCTGCTCGTCTCGCAGGGCGCGCACGTCATCGCGGACTACCACCGCACGATCGACAAGGTCTCCGAGCGGTTCCTCGGCAAGCGTCGCATCGGCACGACGGGCCGGGGCATCGGGCCCGCGTACGCGGACAAGATCAACCGCGTCGGGCTGCGCATGACCGACCTGTTCGACGAGAAGATCCTCGCCGAGAAGATCGAGGGCGCCCTCGACCAGAAGAACCACCTGCTGGTCAAGGTCTACAACCGGCGTGCGATCGAGGTGCAGGAGACGCTGGACGAGCTCCTCATCCACGCCGAGCGCCTCAAGCCGATGGTCGCGGACACCGGCCTCGTGCTGAACGAGGCGCTCGACGCCGGCAAGACCGTCCTCTTCGAGGGCGGCCAGGCGACGATGCTCGACGTCGACCACGGCACCTACCCGTTCGTGACGTCGTCGAACGCGACGGCCGGCGGCGCGGTGACCGGCTCCGGCGTCGGGCCTACCCGCATCGACTCGGTGATCGGCGTCATCAAGGCGTACACGACGCGGGTCGGCGAGGGACCGTTCCCCACCGAGCTGTTCGACGACGCGGGGGAGTACCTGCGCAAGACCGGCGGCGAGTTTGGCGTGACGACGGGCCGCGCGCGCCGGTGCGGCTGGTACGACGCCGTCATCGCCCGGTACTCCTCGCGCGTCAACGGGCTCACGGACATCGTGCTGACCAAGCTCGACGTGCTGACCGGCCTGGAGAAGATCCCGGTCTGCGTCGCGTACGACGTCGACGGCGTCCGGCACGAGGAGATGCCCATCGACCAGACCGCGTTCCACCACGCGAAGCCGGTCTACGAGGAGCTGCCCGGCTGGTGGGAGGACATCTCGCAGTGCCGCACCTTCGAGGACCTGCCCGCCAACGCCCAGGCGTACGTGCGCGCGCTCGAGGACATGTCGGGCGCGCGGATCTCCGCGGTGGGGGTCGGCCCGCGTCGCGACGAGATCATCGGCGTCCACGACCTCATCCACGGTCGCTGAGCCGGCGGCGGCCCGGGCCGCGGACGGCTCCCCGGGTCGGGCCCGCCGCTCGGTAGACTCGGCGCCCGTGAAGATCCTCGTCGTCGGTACCGGTGCCCGCGAGCACGCCATCGCCTACGCGCTCGCGCACGAGGCCCGCCCGGACGGGGCCGCGCCGCACGAGCTGCACGCCGCGCCGGGCAACCCCGGGATCGCGGCGCTCGCCACGCTGCACCCCGTCGACGCGCTCGACGGCGCGGCCGTGGCGGGGCTCGCGACGTCCCTCGGCGCCGACCTGGTCGTCGTCGGCCCGGAGGCGCCCCTCGTGGCCGGGGTCGCGGACGCCGTGCGCTCGGCCGGTGTCCCGGTGTTCGGGCCCGGCGCGCGGGCGGCGCGGCTCGAGGGCTCCAAGGCCTTCGCCAAGGACGTCATGGCCGCGGCGGGCGTGCCGACGGCGCGTGCGCACGTGTGCACCGACCTCGACCGGGTGGCCGCCGCGCTCGACGACTTCGGCGCCCCGTACGTCGTCAAGGACGACGGCCTCGCGGCCGGCAAGGGCGTCGTCGTCACCTCCGAGCGCGCCGAGGCGCTCGACCACGCGCGGGCGTGCCTCGACGCGCGGGGCGGCGACGGCCGGGTCGTGATCGAGGAGTTCCTCGACGGGCCCGAGGTCTCGCTGTTCTGCGTGTGCGACGGGACCGACGTCGTCCCGCTCGCCCCGGCCCAGGACTTCAAGCGGGCGCTGGACGGCGACGCCGGCCCCAACACCGGCGGGATGGGTGCCTACAGCCCGCTGCCCTGGGCGCCCGAGGGGCTCACCGAGGAGGTCGTCGCGCGCATCGCGCAGCCCACGGTCGACGAGATGGCGCGGCGGGGCACGCCGTTCTCCGGCGTCCTGTACGTCGGGCTCGCGCTGACCAGCCGCGGCACGCGGGTCGTGGAGTTCAACGCCCGCTTCGGCGACCCCGAGACGCAGGTCGTGCTCTCGCGGCTGCGCACCCCGCTGTCGTCGCTGCTGCTCGCGGCGGCGGAGGGCCGGCTGGCGGGGCAGCCGCCGCTCGAGTGGTCGGACGGCTCGGCGGTCACGGTGGTCGTCGCGTCGCAGGGGTACCCGGCAGCGCCCCGCACGGGCGACCGGATCGACGGCGTCGCGGCCGCGGCCGCCCTCGACGCGGTGCACGTCCTGCACGCCGGGACGGCGCTCGACGCGGACGGCGCCCTGGTGAGCGCGGGCGGCCGCGTGCTGTCCGTCGTCGGGCAGGGGGCGGACCTCGGCGCGGCGCGGGAGCGGGCGTACGCGGGCGTCGCGCGCATCTCGCTGGCCGGCTCCCACCACCGCACGGACATCGCGGCGCGCGCCGCGGCGGGGGACACCCGCGCCGGTGCCCCGTCCGTGCTCGAGCTGCCCGGCTGGCGGCACGTGTACTCCGGCAAGGTCCGCGACCTCTACGAGCCCGACCTGCCCGCCCTGGGGGGCGTGCACCCGCTCGGCGACGTCGTCCTCGTCGTCGCGAGCGACCGGGTGAGCGCGTACGACCACCCGCTGAGCCCGCCGGTCCCGGACAAGGGGGTCGTGCTCACGCAGCTGAGCCTGTGGTGGTTCGAGCAGCTCGGCGACGTGGTGGCGAACCATGTCGTCTCGACCGAGGTCTCGGCGGAGCCGGGCGACGGCCTGGTGCCCGACGTCGTCGCGGGCCGTGCGATGGTGTGCCGTCGCCTGGACATGTTCCCCGTCGAGTGCGTCGTGCGGGGCTACCTGACCGGGTCGGGGCTCGTCGAGTACCGGGCGGGGGGCGCGGTGTGCGGCGTCCGGCTCCCCGAGGGGCTGGTGGACGGCTCCCGGCTGCCGGAGCCGATCTTCACGCCCGCGACCAAGGCCGAGCAGGGCGAGCACGACGAGAACGTGAGCTTCGAGGTGGTCGCGGCGACGATCGGCGCGGACGCCGCGGAGCGCCTGCGCGAGCTGTCGCTGGCGGTCTACGGGCGGGCCGAGCGGATCGCCCGCGAGCGCGGGGTGGTGCTCGCCGACACGAAGCTGGAGTTCGGGGTGGACCCGACGAGCGGCGAGGTGGTGCTCGGCGACGAGGTCCTGACGCCGGACTCGTCGCGGTTCTGGCCGGCCGACCAGTGGCAGCCCGGGCGCGCGCAGCCGAGCTTCGACAAGCAGTTCGTGCGCGACTGGCTGACCTCGCCCGCCTCCGGCTGGGACCGCTCGGGCGACGCCGCGCCGCCCATGCTTCCGGACGACGTCGTCGAACGGACTCGCGACCGCTACCTCGAGGCCTTCGAGCGGATCACGGGCGCGCCCCTGAGCTGACGGCACGTCCCGTGGATGTCCGCGGGCGCCGGCGCTGCAGGGGGGGCGGAGCGCCGGCGCCCGTCGAACACGTGTTCGAAGATACACCCTGCGCCGCCGAGCGCGCACCCGGTGCGCACAGGGCTGCCCGAGCAGCCCCGGCGCGGGAGGTCGCCCGTCCGCGGGCGGCTAGACTGACCCCGGAATCCCGGCGACCGCGGCCCGTGCGTGGCCCGTCGCCCCCCGTACCGAGTGCTCGAGGAGCCCCCGTGGGACGCGTCGTCGTCGAGGTCATGCCCAAGCCCGAGATCCTGGACCCCCAGGGCAAGGCCGTCGTGCGGCAGCTGCCGCGCCTCGGGTTCACGCAGTTCACCGGCGTCCGTCAGGGCAGGCGCTTCGAGCTCGAGGTCGACGGTCCGGTGACCGACGCCGTGCTCGCGGCGGCGCGCGAGGCGGCCGAGACGCTGCTGTCGAACCCGGTGATCGAGGACGTCGTCCGCGTCGCCGAGGTGACCACCGAGGCCGAGGCCACGGCCTGATGGCCTCCACCGCCCTCGCCACGGCGCGCATCGGCGTCGTGACCTTCCCCGGCACGCTCGACGACCGGGACGCGGCCCGCGCGGTCCGGCTCGCCGGCGGCCGGCCCGTCGCCCTGTGGCACGCCGACGCCGACCTGCAGGGCGTCGATGCCGTCGTCCTGCCGGGCGGCTTCTCCTACGGCGACTACCTGCGCGCCGGCGCCATCAGCCGGTTCGCCCCCGTGGTCGACGTGCTCGTGGACGCCGCGCGGGGAGGGCTGCCGGTGCTCGGCATCTGCAACGGCTTCCAGGTGCTCACCGAGGCCCACCTCCTGCCGGGCTCGATGATCAAGAACGACCACCTGCACTTCGTCTGCCGCGAGCAGGTGCTCACGGTCGAGAACGCCGAGACCGCGTGGACGCGCGACTACGCGGCGGGCCAGCGCATCACCGTCCCGCTGAAGAACCAGGACGGCCAGTTCGTCGCCGACGAGCGCACGCTGGACGAGCTGGAGGGCGAGGGCCGGGTGGTGTTCCGCTACGCCGACGCCAACCCCAACGGCTCGCGCCGCGACATCGCCGGGATCACGAACGCCGCAGGGAACGTCGTGGGCCTCATGCCGCACCCCGAGCACGCGGTCGAGGCCGGGTTCGGCCCCGCGTCCGACGCAGGCCACCGCGCCGGGACGGACGGCCTGGGGTTCTTCACCTCGGTGCTCACCACGCTCGTCTCCTCGTGAGCGCGATCGGGTCCCCGCCCGCCGCGGCGCCGGACCTCGAGCTCGTGCCGTTCGACGACCCCGACGCCGTGCGCCTGCGCGAGGTGCAGCAGGCCGAGCTCGCCGCGACCTACGGCGTGGCGCCGGGGCAGAGCGACGTCGGCGATCCGGTGACCGGCGACGCCGCCGTGGCGACGGTCGTGCTGCGCGAGGCGGGCGTGCCCGTCGCCTGCGGGACGGTGCGGGACGTCTCGGGCGCGCCGGACGGTCGCGGGGGTCGCCACCCGGACGGCACCGGCGAGGTCAAGCGCGTCTTCGTCGACCCGTCGTGCCGTGGTCGTGGCCTCTCCAAGGCGGTCATGGCCGCCCTCGAGTCGCACGCCGCGCAGCACGGTCTGCGCTCGCTCGTCCTCGAGACGGGCACGCGCCAGCCCGAGGCGATCGGCCTGTACCTCGCCCTCGGCTACGTGCCGACCGAGCGCTACGGCGCGTACGTGGCCGAGGCGGACTCGCGGTGCTTCGCGAAGCCGCTGGCTGCCGGCGGCCCGGGCGCGCCGGTCCCTGCCGCGCCGCCGGGGCAGGGCGAGCGACGTCGGCCCGTGGACCTCGCCGAGGTCGCGTGGGACCACCCCGACGCCGCCGTCCTGCGGCGCGAGATGTTCGAGACCACCAACCTCGCGCGCTACCCGGAGGACTTCGCCCATCTCGCGGAGCCCGCGGCCTTCGCGGCCTCCGACGCCGGGCTCGGCCGCAGCGTGCTGGTCACCGTCCTCGCCTCGCGGGACGGGCGCGCGCTCGGCTGCGCCTCGGTCCGGGTGGCCGACGCCGGGTCTCCGGCCGGGGCGGCCGAGCTCTCCAAGGTCTTCGTCCGCGCCGAGGCGCGGCGCACGGGCGTGGCCACGGCGCTCCTCGACGCGGCCGAGCAGGCGGCGCGCTCGCGCGGGTTCGCCCGGCTCCTGCTGGGCACCGGCCCGCGCCAGCCCGAGGCGCTCGCGACGTACCGCCGCCGCGGGTACCGGCCCGTGCTGCCGTTCCCGCCGTACGACGCCTTCGACTCCGCGTTCTGCCTCGGCCTGGTGCTCTGAGCGTGCGCCCGCCGTGGTGGGCGCTCGCGAGCGCGGTCGTCGCGCCGGTCGCGATGATCGGCGGCTGGACGCTCGCCGCCGCGCGGCAGCAGAGCTTCGACCCGGTCGCGGAGACGATCAGCGCGCTCGCGGCGGCGCCGTCCGTGGACACCTGGATCATGACGACGGGTCTCGCGGTGACCGGGGCGTGCCACGTCGTGACCTCCCTCGGGCTGCGCGGCCTGCCCGCGGCCGGGCGGGCGCTGCTCGCGCTGGGCGGCGTCGCGACGGCCGCGGTGGCGGCGCTGCCGGTCGACCTCTACCCGCACGCGCACGGCGTCGCCGCGGGCACGGGGTTCGCCGCGCTGGCGCTCTGGCCGGCGGCGTCCGCAGCGCGGCGTCCTGCATCGGGCCGGGGCATCGGCGTGGGTCCGGGCCTGGGCACGAGCGCGGTGCTGGTCGTGCTGCTCGGCGCGTTCGTCCTCGAGCTGGCGCAGGGCGGCCCGGGTGGCGGCGCCGCGCTCGGCCTCACCGAGCGCCTCGTGGCGGGCGCCGAGTCGCTCGCGCCGCTCGCCGTGGCGGTGTGGCTCCGAGCCCGGTCGCGTCAGACCAGCCGGACGGGACCCGGGTAGCGCGGCACCACGGGGCCGTGGGTCAGCGACGGCAGCCCTGCGACGCTCGCCTGAGCGACGAGCAGGCGGTCGAACGGATCCTTGTGGATCGCCGGCAGGTCGGCCACGGCGGCAGCGTGGGCGCCGTCGACGGCGAGCTCGACGAATCCGAGCCGGAGGGCGGCGCCGCGGGCGACGCTGGGCTCGAGCGTGAACGACGCGTGCCCGAGCCCGAACGTGATCTTCACTCGGTGAGGCGGAACATCTCGGCGATCTCGTCGGCGCCGAACCTGTCCGACCAACCAGGGTCGGTCCACCGTACGCCCGGCGCGGCTACCGCGCGGCCAGCGCCTGCTCGACGTCCTCGAGGATGTCCAGCGGGTCCTCGAGCCCCACGCTCAGGCGTACGGTCGTCTCCGCGATCCCGACGGCGGCCCGCCCCTCCGGCCCGAGCTTGCGGTGCGTCGTCGTGGCCGGGTGGGTGATCAGGGACTTGGCGTCCCCGAGGTTGTTCGAGATGTCCACGACGCGCAGCGCGTCGAGGAACGCGAACGAACGCTTCTTGGCGTCCACGGCGTCGGTGCCCGCGGGCACCTCGATGTCGACCGTGACCACGGTGCCGCCGCCCGACTGCTGCGAGCGCGCGAGCGCGGCCTGCGGGTGGGAGTCGAGGAACGGGTAGCGCACCTGCGCGACGCCGGGCAGGCGCTCGAGCGCCGTCGCGACCTGCAGGGCGTTCGCGTTCTGCGCCGCGACACGCACGGGCAGCGTCTCGAGGCCCTTGAGCAGCGTCCAGGCGTTGAACGCCGACAGCGACGGCCCGGTGTTGCGGATGAACGTCTGCACGGGCCCGTGGACGTACTCCTCGGAGCCGAGGATCGCCCCGCCGAGCACCCGGCCCTGGCCGTCGATGTGCTTGGTCGCCGAGTAGACGACGACGTCGGCGCCGAGCTCGAGCGGCTTCTGCAGCAGCGGGGTCGCGAACACGTTGTCGAGGACGACGGTCGCGCCGGCGGCGTGCGCCAGCTCGCTGACGCGACGCACGTCGACGATGTCCTGCATGGGGTTCGACGGCGTCTCGAAGAACACGACGTCCGCGGGGGTCGACAGCGCCTCCTCCCACTGGGCGAGGACGTGCCCGTCGACGTAGTCGGTGCGCACGCCCCACTTCGCGAAGATCTCGTCGAAGATCACCAGCGACGAGCCGAACAACGCGCGCGAGGCGACGATCCGCGAGCCGGACGCCACGAGCGCGGCGAGGGACGTGAACACGGCCGACATCCCGGAGGCGGTCGCATAGCAGGCCTCGGCCCCCTCGACGAGGCGCATGCGCTCCTCGAAGGCGTGCACGGTGGGGTTGCCGTAGCGCGAGTAGATGAAGCGGTCGAGGTTGCCCTCGAACGCCGCCTCGGCGTCGCTCGCCGTGCCGTAGACGAACCCCTGCGTGAGGAACAGCGCCTCGCTCGTCTCGCCGAACTCCGAGCGCCGGTGACCGCCGCGCACGGCGAGCGTCGCGGGCCGGGCGGCGGCGGGCAGCGGGCCGCGGCCCGAGCCTCCGGGGACCTCGCCGGGCGCGGAGGGCCCGGTGACGCTGCCGACGACCTGTGCGTCGCTCATGCCCCGGCACCGTCCGTCCCTGCCGACGGCGCCCAGGTGGTGGACGCGAGCCCCTCGGCGCGCCAGCCGGCGTGCCCGCGGCGCCCGTCGGGGCCGACGTCGCCCTCGAAGCCGTCCAGCACGTTGTACGCCGGGCCGAGGCCCGCGGCGGTCGCGGCGCGGGCGGCGGCGATCGAGCGCTGCCCGGAGCGGCAGAGGAAGACGACGGGACGCTCGTCCCCGGCCACGAGCCCGGCCGCGCGGACCTCGTCGAGGAACGCGGGGTTGGGCCCGGCGGGCGTGACCCACTCGGCGAACGTGGTCCGCCGGTCGAGCGGGGCGACGTCGGGCACGCCGACCGTCGACCACTCGCCCTCGGTGCGGACGTCGACGAGGACGGCACGCTCGTCGGCGGCGAGCAGGTCCCACGCCTGCCGGGGCGTGAGGTCGCCGGCGTAGCCGGCAGCGGGTCGTGCGTCAGGGGACGTCATTGCGCTCCTCCATCGGTCGTGGCGGTAGCACCCTCGCCCGGATCGCTCCGAGGGGTTGCTGCGGCGTCGTCGTGCCAGGTCACTCGGCCGCTCTGGATGGTGGTCGGAGCGTACGTCATGCCGGAGGGCTCCGGGGCGCCCGTCCGCCGTCCCGTCCGCCGACGGGTCCACGATGCGAGACGTGATGGACAGCCGTTTGACGCGCCCGGCGCCCTCGGTGATCCTGGATCCAGGTCATGAGCGCCAGCGTGAAACCCCGGTTTGCTGGCCGGCAACCCTCCACTCGCGGTGGGGTGCCCCGGGTGACGACCTGGCTCCCCGCCGCACGGCGCGGAGCAAGCGCGGGGCGGCCCTCGGCCGGTCCCCGGGACGACGGAGGACTCGCATGACCACATCCACCCTCGGCACGAGCTGTCCGGACCGGACGGTGCAGGACGCCCCGGGCCTCGCGGGCCTCGGCCCGGTGCTGCCCGTCGTCGGCTCCGACACCCTCGTCCCGCTCGTCGACGGACGGCAGGTGCCGTACGCCAACCTCGACGTCGCGGCGTCCGCCCCCGCCCTCGTGAGCGTCGCCGAGCGCGTCACCGAGGTGCTGCCGCTCTACGCGAGCGTGCACCGGGGCGCGGGGTACCTCTCCCAGGTCTCCACGGCGCTCTACGAGGCCTCGCGCCGGACGATCGGCGAGTTCGTGGGGGCGCGGCCCGACGACGTGACGATCGTGACGCGCAACACGACCGACTCCCTCAACCTGCTCGCGGGCTGCGTCCCGGCGCATGCGGACGGCAGCCCGGGGCGCGTGCTCGTCCTGGACGTCGAGCACCACGCCAACTTCCTGCCGTGGCAGCGCACGGGCGGTGCCACGGTGCTCGCCGGCGCGGCGTCCGTCGCGGCCACGACCGAGCTGGTGCGCGCGGAGCTCGCGCGCCGCCCCTACGCGCTGCTCGCGGTGACGGGCGCGTCCAACGTCACGGGGGAGTCGCTGCCGCTCGGCCCGCTCGTCTCGGCCGCGCACGACGCGGGGGCGCGCGTCGTCCTGGACGGCGCCCAGCTCGTCCCGCACCGCCGCTTCTCGCTCGCCGACAGCGGCGTGGACTACGTCGCCTTCTCCGGGCACAAGACCTACGCGCCGTTCGGCGCGGGAGCGCTCGTCGGCCGGCGGGACTGGCTCGACGCGGGCACCCCGTTCCTCGCAGGGGGAGGAGCGGTGCGCCAGGTCGGGCTCGACGCGACGGACTGGCACGTCGGCACGGCGCGGCACGAGGCCGGGTCGCCCAACGTCGTCGGCACGGTCGCGCTCGCGGCGGCCTGCGACGCGCTCGGCTCGCTCGACCCCCGCGAGGCCGCGGCGCACGAGTCCGCCCTCCGGGCGCGCCTGGTCGAGGGTCTCGACGCGATCGACGGTGTCACCGTCGTGCGGGCGTGGGACGACGCGAGCGACCCGGTCGGCGTCGTGACCTTCGCCGTCCAGGACCACGACCCGGGCTTCGTGGCCGCGTACCTGTCCGCGGAGCACGGGATCGGCGTGCGCGACGGGCGCTTCTGCGCGCACCCGCTGCTGCACCGGCTCGGGCTCGACGGCGGGGCGATCCGCGCGTCGGTCGGCGTCGGCACGTCGGGCGAGGAGGTCGAGCGGCTGCTCGCCGCGCTCGCGCAGTTCGCGGCCGACGGCCCCCGGGCGCGGTACGCGATCGTCGACGGCTGCTGGACCGTGGTCGACGACCCGCGCCCCGTGCCGGCCGGCAGCGGCCTGACCGGGCTGTTCGCGACCGCGGCGGCCGGGTTCGTCGGCGAGTCCGCCGGGTGCGGTCCCGTCCCCGCCCAGGGCTGAGCCCCGTGCCGATCCTCGAGATCGACGTCCCGCTGACCACCGCGACCGCGCGGTTCCCCGACGGCACGAGCGAGTCGGTCACGGCGCCGCCGGGCACCTACCGCCACGCCGTGGTGGCCTCGCCCACCGACCCGGCGGCCGCGATCGGCGCGTTGACGGTCCGCGCCGACGTCCACGACGGCGTCGCCGCGCGGCTCGAGGCGCTCGCGCGCGCGCCGCGGTTCGTCGTCGAGCGCCGACCCCGCGTCGCGGGCGGCGGCAGCGTGCGCGTCCTCGCGCTGGTGGGCTCGGGGATCCCGCGCGAGCACGGCGACGCGCCGGCGTGCGCCGGGGGACGGCCCGGCACCGCCGGCACCCTCGGCACCGCCCAGCCCGACGCCGTCCTGCTCCCCGCCCGCGACCCCGCGGAGAGCGAGGGGCAGCGCGCGGCGTGGACCGCGGCTGCCGGCCGGGAGCTCGTCGCCCGGGCGCTGCTCCGCGCGGCGCAGGAGCGGACGCGGGCCCGTGGGCTGCGCGAGCGTGCCGGTCGCCTGCGCGGCGGCACCGAGCCGCTCGGGCGCTGGGAGGTGCTGCAGTGGCTCACCGACGGGCGGTTCGCGGGACGGGGGGCGCAGGACGCCGCCGCGCGGCACGCGCTCGACGGGCGCAGCACCGCCCTGGTGGACGTCGCCGAGGGTCTGCCGGTGCACGACGACGCCCCACCCGAAGGGAGTCACGGATGGGGCGTCGTCGTGCGGGCCGGGCGTGCCGACCCGGTCGAGGTCAGTCCTTGAAGGCGTCCTTGACCTTCTCGCCGGCCTGCTTGATGTTCGCGGAGGCCTGGTCGCCCTTGCCCTCCGCCGCGAGGCTGTCGTTGTCGGTCGCCTTGCCGGCGGCCTCCTTGGCCTTGCCCTGAGCGTTCTCACCGGCGTTCGAGATCTTGTCGTCGAGTCCCATGTCGGTCTCCTCTCGTGGTAGCACCCGGTGGTGCACCGGGTTCGCAGTGACAGGGTGAGCGTAGGCACGCCCGCCGTGGACTCGCACCCGGCGAGCGCGCGGGCTCAGCGCGGGACGACCGTCCCGGCGAAGTGCCGCCGGGCGCGCCAGGCGTCCCACCCGACGTACTCGTGCCCGTCGCCCGCGCCGTCTGCCGCCGGGGTGATCGCGACGTCGACCGTCCCGGGCAGCAGGACGGGGTGCGCGAAGCGGACCGTCCAGTCGTAGGCCGCGCCCCGGGCGGTGCCGACCTCGGCGAGCGCGCGCGCGGCGGTGTACATCCCGTGCGCGACGGCCCGCGGGAACCCGAACGCCTTGGCGCTCAGCGCGGAGAGGTGGATGGGGTTGCGGTCGCCGGAGACGGCGGCGTAGGCGCGCCCCGTGCCCGCGGGAAGGCGCCACCGGCCCGTGGGCAGCGGGGGGACGAACCCGGGGCGGGAGCCGGCCGGCTCCTGCGCGTCGTGGGCGCCGGCGGTGCCTTCGGCGCCGTCTGTGCCCGTGGCCTCGAGCGAGACGCCGCGCGCGAGATACGTCGACACCCCGCGGTAGGCGCCCTCGCCGTCGGCCCGGACCTCCGTCACGAGGTCGACCGTCACGCCCCGCCGGTGGGGGCGCAGGTCCTGCGCCCACGCGTCGACCGTCAGGAGCTGCCCGAGCGCCACGGGCCGGGCGAGGGTGACCGCGTTGGCCACGTGCACCATCCCGAGCAGGGGGAGGGGGAAGTCGCCGCGGACCATGAGGGCGGTCGCGACCGGGAAGGCGAGCACGTGCAGGAACCCCGCGGGCAGCGCGTCGCCCACCCGTTCGCCGACGAGCCGCTGGTAGGCCGCCAGGCGCGCCGCCACCTCGGGCCCGGTGGGGACGTCCTCGACGCGCAGCGCCACCGCGGGCAGCGCGGGCTCGGGAGTCTCGCCCGGGAGCACGCGGCGCGCCGCGATGGTGCCCGACGACGCCGCTCCCCGCGCGTAGAGCCCGCCGAGCCCGGGCGTGGTCGCCAGGGGCTCGGTGCGGTAGGCGCCCGGGGCACCCGTCGGCACGCCGGGGGCGGCGAGCGTCATCGGCCCACCAGGTTCTGTCCGCAGACGCGCAGCACCTGCCCGGTGATCCCGGTGGACCCCGGCGAGGCGAGGAACGCGATCGCCTCGGCCACGTCGACCGGCTGCCCGCCCTGCTGGAGCGAGGAGGCCCGCCGCGCGACCTGGCGGGGCACGAGCGGGATCGACGCCGTCATGTCCGTCTCGATGAATCCCGGCGCGACGGCGTTGGCGGTGCCGCCGAGCGCCGCCACGAGCCGCGCCGTCGCCCGGGTGTGGCCGATGACGCCCGCCTTGGAGAAGCCGTAGTTCGTCTGCCCGCGGTTGCCCGCGATCCCGGACGTCGAGGCCAGGGAGACGATGTGCGGGGCCTCGGAGAACCCGCCCACGTCGAGCAGGTGCCCGGTGATGCGCAGCTGGGCCGCGAGGTTGACCGCGACGACCGCGTCCCACTGCGCGGGCCTCATGTTGGCGAGCAGCTTGTCCCGCAGGATGCCCGCGTTGTGCACCAGGACGTGCAGGCCGCCGTGCCGGCTGCGCGCGTGCTCGAGGATCCGTGCGCCGGCGTCGTCGGCCGTGACGTCGAGCTGGAGGGCGGTGCCGCGGACCTCGTTGGCGACCGCGGCGAGCGCCTCGCCGGCGGCGGGCACGTCGACGACGACGACGCTCGCGCCGTCGCGGGCGAGCGTGCGCGCCACCTCCGCGCCGATCCCGCGGGCGGCGCCGGTGACCACGGCGACGCGTCCGGCGAGGGGGCGCGACCGGTCGAACCCGGTGGCGTCCCAGGCGGGCCCGGCGCCGACCTCGAGCAGCTGGCCGTCGACGAACGCCGAGCGGCCGGAGAGGAAGAAGTGCAGCGCGGCGAGCGCCGCGGGGTCGCCCGCGCCGGCGCCGGCGACCAGCTGGACGCCGTTGGCGGTCGCGCCGGCGCGCAGCTCCTTGGCGACCGAGCGCAGGAAGCCCTCGACACCGGCACGGGTCGCGGCCAGCGCGGGGGAGTCCCCGTCGCCGGGGGCGCGGGAGACCGTCACGACGCGCCCGCACCGGGCGAGGCGCCGCAGCTGGGCGCCGAGGGCGAGGACCGGGTCGTGCAGGTCCTCGGGCGTCTTCGCCTCGGTGACGACGACGACGATCGCGCCCCAGCGCTCGACGCCCTCGGGCACGGCGTCGCCGCGCGCCTGGCGTACGTCCAGGTCCCAGCCGAGCAGGGCCCGCGCGACCGCATCGGCGTCGTCGGCCGCGTCGGGTCGGCCGCCGACGACGAGGACGGGGCCGGGGACCAGCGGCGCGGACGGGTCGTGCCGGCGCAGGACGACGGGCTGCGGCAGGCCGAGCCGCTGGGCGAGGCCCTTGACGAGGCCGCCGTCGACGGCCTTGAGGTAGGAGTCGGTCATGGTTCAGGCCTCCGTGCCGGGCGCGGCCGACTCGATGATCGCGGCGACGCCGAGCCCGCCGGCGGCGCAGACGGACACGAGCGCCCGCGCGGTGCGGCCGGTCTCGGCGGCCCGCGCCGCGGCGAGCTTGGCCGCGGTCGCGACGATGCGCCCGCCGGTCGCGGCGAAGGGGTGCCCGGCGGCGACGGACGAGCCGTTGACGTTGAGCCGGTCGCGGTCGATCGACCCGAGGGGGCCGTCGAGGCCCAGCTCCTCGCGGCAGTAGTCCGCGTCCTCCCAGGCGGCGAGGGTGGTCAGCACCGTGGACGCGAACGCCTCGTGGATCTCGTAGAGGTCGAAGTCGCCCAGCCCGAGCCCGTGGCGGGCGAGCAGCCGCGGGACGGCGTGCGCGGGCGCCATGAGCAGGCCCTCGTGGCCGTGCACGTAGTCCACGGCGGCGGTCTCCGCGTCGACGACCCGGGCGAGGACGGGCAGGTGGCGCTCGGCTGCCCAGGCGCGCGAGGCGAGCAGGACGGCGGAGGCGCCGTCGGTGAGCGGCGTCGAGTTCCCGGCGGTCATCGAGGGCTCGGTGCCCTCGAGGCGTGCGCCGAAGACCGGCCGGAGCGACGCGAGCTTCTCGGCGCTCGAGTCGGGGCGCAGGTTCTGGTCGCGCGTCAGGCCGCGGAACGGCGTCACGAGGTCGTCGAAGAACCCCGAGTCCCACGCCGCGGCGAGGTTGCGGTGGCTCGCGAGCGCGACCGCGTCCTGCGCCTCGCGCGTGATGCCCCAGCGGGCGGTCGTGATGGCCTGGTGCTCGCCCATCGACAGGCCGGTGCGCGGCTCGTCCGTGCTCGGCGAGAGCGGTGCGAGGTCTCGGGGCCGCAGCTTCGCGAACGCCGCGACGCGGGCCTTGGTGCTCCGGGCGTGGCTCGCCTCGAGCAGCACGCGGCGCAGCCCCTCGCTCACGGCGATCGGGGCGTCGGAGACGGTGTCCGCGCCTCCGGCGATCCCGGACTCGACCTGGCCGAGCCGGATCTTGTTGGCGACGCTCACGACGGCCTCGAGCCCGGTGGCGCAGGCCTGCTGGAGGTCGTAGGCGGGCGTCTGCGGGGAGAGCGACGAGCCCAGGACCGACTCGCGGACCAGGTTGAAGTCGCGCGAGTGCTTGAGGACGGCGCCCCCCACCACCTCGCCGAGGCGCTCGCCCTGCAGCCCGAACCGGGCGACGAGCCCCTCGAGCGCCGCGGTGAACATGTCCTGGTTGCTCGCGGCGGCGTACTTCCCGCCGGCTCGCGCGAACGGGATCCGGTTCCCGCCGACGATCACGGCGTCGCGGGTCCGCGGCACGCCTGCGGCCCCGCCGCTTGCTCCGGCGTCCTCGGATCGGCTGCTCGCGGGTTCGGGCGTCGTGGCCACGGCCTGTGCTCCTTCGCTCTGGGCTCGCCCAGGACGCGTCCTGGGCTCGGCGCGAGCAGGAGGTCCGGCTCGCGGGGGTGTCCGGAACTCAGAGTACCTGATACTCTCGGTGCGGTATGCGGCGGTGACCGCCCCGCAGCACCATCCCAGGCAGTCGATCGGGCCGGCGGCCCGTTCCCGACCAGCCTAGGGACGACACCGACGTCGGGCACCCGGAGGCATCATGAGCAACGCGGACACCGTGGCGGACGGCCGCTCCACGCGCTGGGACGAGCACCGCGCCGCCCGTCGGGCGACGCTGCTCGAGCTGGCGCGCAAGGCCGTGCACAAGCGCGGCCCCGCCGTCTCCATGGACGAGATCGCGGCGGAGTGCGGCACGTCCAAGTCGATCGTCTACCGCTACTTCGACGACAAGACGGGCCTGCAGGTGGCCGTCGGCGAGGACGTCGGCGTCCAGATGCGCCACGCCCTGAGCCGCGCGGCGGAGGAGGCCGGCACGCCCGAGCGCGCGCTGCGCGCGATGGTCCGGGTCTACCTCGAGATGGTCGAGCAGTCGCCCAACGTCTACTACTTCGTGACGCGCACCGGCGTGATCGCCGGGACCGACGTCGACGGCAACCCCGCGGCGGCGCCGCTCGACGCGTTCCTGGAGTCCGTCACCGAGCTGGTCGCGCGCCCCTTCGCGCAGGTCGCCCACGTGAACCACGCCGTCGCCGCGTCGTGGGCCGCCGGCGCGGTCGGGTTCGTGCGCGGGGCCGGCGAGTGGTGGCTCGCCCACCGCGCCGAGCCGGGCACGCCCTCGCGCGAGGAGCTCACCGAGCAGGTCGCCGACTGGCTCTGGTTCGGCCCCGTGGGCGTCCTGTCCGAGCACCGGGTCCCGAGCCCGCCGACGGCCCGCACCGCACCCGCAGGAGCCGCACCAGACACAGCACCCACGTCACCCACAGCACCCACGTCACCCACAGCAAACCCCGGGGAGAACCGATGACCACGACGTCCGACCTGTCCGACGCCGCCTCGCCGACGCCGGCCGGCTCCGGCCACGCGAGCGAGCCGACGACCAACACCACCGCCGGCACCGTCGACGCGACGACCGGCGCACCCACGTCGCAGCCCGCGACGGGCCCGGCCCCGACCGCGGCCGGGGACGACGAGCGCATCGACGTCGAGGGCCTCGGTCGCGTCCTGCTCGGGCGCTGGTCGGAGCTGCGGTCCCGGGCGCGCGCCGCGGCCGGCGACCCGGCGTTCCACAAGATCGAGGGCCTGCCCACGCAGGAGCACCGCGAGCGCGTGCTCGACCAGTGCCGCCGGCTCGCGACCGTCGGCCAGGTGCACACCGCGTTCCCCGAGCGGCTCGGCGGCTCGGACAACCCGGGCGGCAACCTCGCCGGGTTCGAGGAGCTCGTCGCCGCCGACCCGTCGCTGCAGATCAAGGCCGGCGTCCAGTGGGGCCTGTTCGCCTCCGCGATCCTGCACCTGGGGGTCGAGGAGCAGCAGGACCGCTACCTCCCCGGCGCCATGGACCTCACCGTCCCCGGCGCGTTCGCGATGACGGAGACGGGCCACGGGTCCGACGTCGCCAGCGTTGCCACCACCGCCACCTACGACCCGGCCACCGAGGAGTTCGTCCTCCACACGCCGTTCCGCGCCGCGTGGAAGGACTACCTCGGCAACGCGGCGGTGCACGCGACGGCCGCGACGGTGTTCGCCCAGCTCGTCACCCAGGGCGTCAACCACGGGGTGCACTGCTTCTACGTCCCGATCCGCGAGGTCCGCGAGGACGGCAGCGCCGGCGACTTCCTGCCGGGCGTCGGGGGCGAGGACGACGGCCTCAAGGGCGGGCTCAACGGCGTCGACAACGGTCGCCTGCACTTCGACCACGTCCGCGTCCCGCGGGCGGACCTGCTCTCGCGCTACGGCAGCGTCGCGGCGGACGGCTCGTACGCCTCGTCGATCGACAGCCCCGGACGCCGGTTCTTCACCATGCTCGGCTCGCTCGTGCAGGGCCGCGTCTCGCTCGACGGGGCCGCGTCGAACGCCTCGAAGATCGGCCTCGCGATCGCCGTCACCTACGGCAACCAGCGGCGGCAGTTCACCGCGGCCTCGCCGACGGACGAGGTCGTCCTCCTCGACTACGGCACGCACCGCCGCCGGCTCCTGCCGCGCGTCGCGGAGACCTACGCGACCCACTTCGCCCACGACCGCCTCCTGGACCTGTTCCACTCGGTGTTCTCCGGCGACGAGGACACCCCGGAGACGCGCGAGGACCTGGAGACCACGGCCGCCGCCCTCAAGGCGACGAGCACGCGCTTCGCGCTCGACACCCTGCAGGAGACCCGCGAGGCCTGCGGCGGCGCGGGGTTCCTCACGGAGAACCGCATCACGAGCCTGCACGCCGACATGGACGTCTACGCGACCTTCGAGGGCGACAACACGGTCCTGCTCCAGCTCGTCGGCAAGCGGCTGCTCAGCGACTACGCGAAGCAGCTCAAGGGCATCACGCCCGGCGGCATGGCGCGCTACGTGGTCGACCGGGCGGCGAGCGCTGCCCTGCACCGCACGCCCCTGCGCCGCGCGGCGCAGGCGCTCGCCGACCAGGGCTCGGCACGCCGTGCGGCCGGGCACCTGCGCGAGACCGAGACCCAGCGCGCGCTGCTGACGGACCGCGTGGACACGATGGTCGAGGCCGTCGCGCTCGCGCTGCGCCCGGCGCAGAAGGCCTCACCCGCGGAGGCGGCGCGGATCTTCGACGAGCACCAGTCCGAGCTGGTCGAGGCGGCCCGGGCGCACGCGGACCTGCTGCGCTGGGAGGCGTTCACGCAGGCGCTGACGACGATCGAGGACGCCGGCACCCGCACGGTGATGACGCGGGTGCGCGACCTCTTCGGCCTCACGCTCGTCGAGCGGCACCTCGCCTGGTACCTGATCAACGGCCGGCTCTCCGCGCAGCGCGCGCGCACCGTGACGAGCTACATCGAGCGGCTGCTCCTGCGCCTGCGCCCGCACGCCCAGGACCTCGTCGACGCCTGGGGGTTCGGCCCGGAGCACCTGCGGGCGAAGATCGCCTCCGGCGCCGAGGCCGAGCGCCAGGACGAGGCGCGCGCCTACTACCGCGAGCTGCGTGCGAGCGGGGACGCCCCGATCAGCGAGAAGGCGCAGAAGAAGGCGGCGGCGAAACAGCGCTGACGGCGTCGCCCCCGACGGGCCCCGCACCGCCGACGGCGGTCAGCGGGGCTCGTCGACGTCGTCCTCGAGGTGCTCGACGTCCGAGAAGCCGATGCCGCGGTGGCGTACCGCGCGGTTGTACAGCCACGTGACGAACGACAGCACGATCCCCAGGCCCACGAGACCCGCCGCGATGACGTACTGCTCCTGCTGGTCGGCGCTGCGCGCCCAGGGGCCGGCCAGGAAGGCGCACGTCAGCGCGCCGAGCACCGCGAGCGGGACGCGCGTGCGGAAGTGCGCGTGGTCCACGCTGTCCCGGCGCAGCACGAGCAGCGCGATGTTGACGACGGTGAAGACCACGAGCAGGAGCAGCGACGTCGTCCCTCCGAGCAGCGCGACCGAGCTCGCCCCGGCCTCCGTGCCGGACTCCCGGACGACGTAGACGATCAGCGCGAACGCGATCGCCGTCGTGACGAGGATCGACACCCAGGGGGTGCGGCGCGAGCGCCCGACCCGCCCGAACACCCGGGGCAGGACGCCCTGGTTCGCCATGCCGTAGAGCAGGCGCGAGGCCATGAGCATGTTGATCAGCGCCGAGTTGGCGACGGCGAACATACCGATGAACGGGAAGATCGTGTCGAACGGCAGGTTCGGGGCGCCCGCGGCGACCACCTGGGTGAGGGCGGTCCCCTTCGACTCGTCGGACAGGTCGCCCACCGGGACGAGGGCCACGGCGGTGATCGCGACCAGCACGTAGATCACGCCCGTGACCGACAGGCCCGTGAGCATCATGCGCGGGAAGTCGCGCACCGGGTCCTTGCACTCCTCGGCCATGTTCACGGAGTCCTCGAACCCGACCATCGCGAAGAACGCGAGCGTCGTCGCGGCGGAGACCGCGATGAAGACGCCCTTGTCGTCGGCGCTCTCGAAGACGACGACCCGCGAGAAGTCGGCGCGCCCCTGGGTCATGGCCCAGAGCCCGACGAAGATCACCAGCAGCAGGCCCGACAGCTCGACCAGCGACATCACGACGTTCGCCCGGACGCTCTCCGAGACGCCCCGGACGTTGACGACCGCGACGAGCGCCATGAAGGCCAGGGCGATGAGCACGCGGCCCCCGCTGCCCGGGTCCAGGTCCAGCCCGAACCCGTCGGAGACGAACCCCGCGAACGCGTCGGACGCCGTCGACGCCGACGTGATGCCCGAGCTCATCACCATGAACGCGACGACGAACGTCAGCAGCTGGATGCCGAAGGCCTTGTGCGTGTACAGCGCGGCGCCGGCGGCGCTCGGGTACTTGGTGACCAGCTCCAGGTACGAGAGCGCCGTGATGGTCGCGACCACGAACGCCAGGAGGAAGGGCAGCCACGCGGCGCCGCCCACCTCCCCGGCGACCTGACCGGTGAGCGCGTAGACGCCGGTGCCGAGGATGTCCCCGACGATGAACAGCAGGAGCAGCTTCGGCCCCATGACGCGCCGGAGGTCCGGCTGGCGCTCGTCCGTCGCGCCTGCGGTCTGGCTCATGAGGGCTCCCTCGCGTCTCGGGCCTGCGTGTCCTGCGGGGCTCAGCCGACCTCGAGGGTCTCGACCCCCAGCACCTTCCCGGGCGCGTCCGGTCCCACGAGCCACGCGTTGAGGTGGCGCAGCGCGGCGACCTGTCCGCGCGCCGTGACCCGCACGGTGCCGTCCGGCTGGTTGGTGGCCTCGCCGCGCAGCCCGAGCCGGTGCAGCTCGCGGTGCGCCGCGTCGCGGAAGCCCACCCCCTGCACGGTCCCGCGCACGAGGAGGACGACGTGACCGTCGTCGTCGAGCTCGTTGTCCGTCATGTCCTCATGCTCCCGTGCGACGGCTGTCCCCGCCACGCGGGTCGGGCTGCGGGTCGGGCGCGCCGGTCCCGCGCGCGGGTCAGGTCGGGTTGCAGCGCGCGAGCGCGGTGTCGACGAACCCGACGTCGGGCCGCCACGGCTCGAGGTTCCACGACGCCTTGTCGGTGGCGCCCAGCGCGTGGCACTCGAGCTGGTCGTGCATGCCGGGCGTGTCCGCGTCGGGCTCGGCCGCCACCACCGCCGACCAGACGGCGTCCGCCCCCGCGGCGCCGGCCTGGCGCGCCCAGTCGGACGGGACGACGGCGAGCGAGCGGCCGCCCTCGGCCTCGCCCCACGTCGCGGACACGAGCGCGTCCGCGCCGAGCGTGACGGTCGCCGCCACGACCGCCGGCGGGGTCCGGGTCTCGGCGGAGGGTCGGCTCGTCGGGCTCCCCGACGCCTGCGGCCCGACGGTGACCTCGCGGTCGGCGACCGCGACCCGGACGTCGTCGCCGGTGACGGCGAGCCCGCCGACGGTCGCGGCGTCGTCGTCCCCCGGACCGACGACGGAGACCGTCGCGTCGGCGTCGCGCGAGAAGCGCGCGCCGCCCGGCCCGTCGAGCGCGAGCGTGAGCCCGACGGCGTCGTCGGTCCTGGCGGTGCGGCTCGTCGCGGGCCCGTCGGCGACCTCCGCGGTGCCCGCGCTCGCCCGCAGGACGACGATGACGTCGCCCACCTCGAGCCGCCCGATCTCGTGCGGCGCGGGCGACGGCGGACGGGACGGCGACGTCGGTGCGGCGGTCCCGGCGTCCGGCGCCCCGGGGGCCGAGCAGCCCGCCGCCGCGCACAGCAGCCCGCAGGCCAGGGCGACCGCGGCGCGCGCGGACGCGGCGCGGGGTCGGGAGCTCACGGGCACAGCCTGCCACCCGGCGGGCGGGCGTCGTCCCGGTGCGCGCCGCCCGGCCGGTAAACTCAGCGGCGTCTTCGTGCTCACGCCTGCCGCGCGCCCGCGCGCACGTGCCGGCCGCCCGAGCACCGCCCGCCACCGACGAGGGATCCGATGAGCGCCCCCACGAACGACGCGTCCGCCCCCACGAGCCGCCCGCAGCTGGACACCGTCGAGAACGCCGCCGCGACGCCCGACGAGGCGCTGCCGTTCGCCGAGCTCGGGCTCAAGCCCGACGAGTACGCGCGGATCGTCGAGATCCTCGGCCGCCGGCCCACCGCCGCCGAGCTCGCGATGTACTCGGTCATGTGGTCCGAGCACTGCTCGTACAAGTCGTCGAAGAACCACCTGCGGAAGTTCGGCGAGCGGGTGACCCCCGAGATGACCGAGCACCTCCTCGTCGGCATCGGCGAGAACGCGGGGGTCGTGGACATCGGCGACGGCTGGGCCGTGACGTTCAAGGTCGAGTCGCACAACCACCCCAGCTACGTCGAGCCCTACCAGGGCGCCGCGACGGGCGTCGGCGGGATCGTCCGCGACATCATCTCCATGGGCGCACGCCCGGTCGCCGTGATGGACCAGCTGCGCTTCGGGGCGGTCGACCACCCCGACACCGCGCGCGTGGTGCACGGCGTCGTCTCCGGCGTCGGCGGCTACGGCAACTCGCTCGGCCTGCCGAACATCGGCGGCGAGCTGGTCTTCGACCCCTGCTACCAGGGCAACCCGCTCGTCAACGCCCTGTGCCTCGGGGTGCTGCGCCACGAGGACATCCACCTCGCGAACGCCTCGGGCGCCGGGAACAAGGTCATCCTGTTCGGCGCGCGCACCGGCGGCGACGGCATCGGCGGCGCGTCCATTCTCGCCTCGGAGACCTTCGAGGGCGGTGTCCCGGCCAAGCGCCCGAGCGTGCAGGTCGGGGACCCGTTCATGGAGAAGGTGCTCATCGAGTGCTGCCTCGAGCTCTACGCGGCCAAGGTCGTCGAGGGCATCCAGGACCTCGGCGCCGCGGGCATCTCCTGCGCCACGTCCGAGCTCGCGTCGAACGGCGACGGCGGCATGCACGTCGACCTCGACGACGTCCTCCTGCGCGACCCGTCGCTCAACGCCGGCGAGATCCTCATGTCGGAGTCCCAGGAACGCATGATGGCGGTCGTCACGCCGGAGAAGCTGGACGCGTTCCTCGCGATCACGGACCGCTGGGACGTCGAGACCTCGATCGTCGGGGAGGTCAACGGCTCCGGGCGCCTGACCATCGACCACCACGGCCAGCGGATCGTGGACGTCGACCCGCGGACCGTCGCCCACGAGGGACCGGTCTACGACCGCCCCTACGCCCGCCCGGCCTGGATGGACGCGCTGAACGCGGACACCGCGGCCGGCCTCGCCCGGCCCGGCACCGCCGAGGAGCTGCGGGCCGCCGCGCTGGCGGTGCTCGGCTCACCGAACCACGCCTCGAAGGCCTGGGTCACCGACCAGTACGACCGGTTCGTCCAGGGGAACACCGCGCTCGCCCAGCCGGACGACTCCGGGGTGGTCCGCGTGGACGAGGAGACCGGCCTGGGTGTCGCGCTCGCGACCGACGCGAACGGCCGCTTCGCGAAGCTCGACCCCCGCACCGGCGCGCAGCTCGCGCTCGCGGAGGCGTACCGGAACGTCGCAGCGACCGGCGCGCGACCGCTCGCGGTGACCGACTGCCTGAACTTCGGCTCGCCCGAGGACCCGGACGCGATGTGGCAGCTGGTCGAGGCGATCGAGGGCCTCGCCGACGGCTGCCAGGAGCTCGGCGTCCCCGTGACCGGCGGCAACGTCTCCCTCTACAACGGCACCGGGGAGCCCGGCCGTGTCGACTCCTCGATCCACCCCACCCCCGTCGTCGGCGTCCTCGGGGTGCTCGACGACGTCGCGCGCGCCACGACGTCCGGCTTCCGCGAGGCGGGCGAGCACGTCGTGCTGCTGGGCACCACCCGCCCGGAGCTCGACGGTTCGGCCTGGGCCGACGTCCTGCACGGCCACCTGGGGGGCGTGCCGCCGCGGCTCGACCTCGCGGCCGAGAAGGCGCTCGCGGGCGTGCTGGTCAACGCCGGCCGCGACCACCTGGTCTCCGCGGCGCACGACCTGTCGGACGGCGGGCTCGTCCAGGCTCTGCTGGAGGCCTCGCTGCGCTTCGGCACCGGCGCCCGCGTCTCGCTCGACGCGCTGTGCGAGCGGGACGGCGTGACCCCGTTCGAGGCCCTGTTCTCGGAGTCGACGGCGCGCGCGCTCGTCTCCGTGCCCCGCGCGGAGGCGCAGAAGCTGGCCGACGCGTGCGTGGCGCGCGGGGTGCCGTTCCTCAAGCTCGGCGAGACCGGGCACGCCGTGGACGGTTCCGCGCAGGACGGCGGGTCGCAGGACGGCGTGGCCGCCGACGAGGCGCTCGAGATCGAGGGGATGTTCACCGTCCCGCTCGCCGAGGCCGACGCCGTCTACCGCGGGTGCCTGCCGGCGATCTTCGGCTGAGCCCAGCCCTGGTGGCCGAGGCGGGGCGGACCTAGTCTGGAGGGGTCCGCTCCGGCGAAGGATCGCTCCGATGCTGTGGCTCCTCCTGGTCTCCGGCGTGGCGGTGCTCGTGGTCACCGCGCACGCGGTCGTCGTCGCGCGCACGCGTCCCCCGGCCGTCGATCCGTTGCGCGCCCTGCGCGTGCAGCTCCGGCTCACGGAGCTGGCGGCGGAGCTGCGGCGCATCGAGACGGACGCCGACCTGTTCGCGCGCGCCCACCACTACCTCGCCGTCCAGGGGGCCTACGACGCGCTGCTGCGCGAGGCGTGCGGTCTCGCCGGCCTGCCGGTCCAGGGGCTGGTGCTGCGCGCCGGGGTGCACGACGACCCGACGGAGCGCCTGCGGGAGGAGCTCGAGCTGAGCGAGCGCGGCTGGAGCTGGTGACCCGCGGCGCACCTGCCGGGACCTCGCGCACCCGTCGTAGGGTGTGGTCCGACGACGGGCGGAGGGCAGCATGAGGCGGTGCGAGCTGGAGCTCGCGGTGCAGGACCTCGCGGGGGTCCGCACCGCCGTGGAGGTGGGGGCGCGCCGCGTCGAGCTGTGCGCCGCGCTGGGTGCCACGGGCGGCGTGACCCCGAGCGCCGGCCTGCTCTCGGCCACGCTGGACGCCGCCCCCGACGTCGGCGTGCACCCGCTGGTGCGGCCGCGCGCCGGCGGGTTCGTCTACTCGCGGGGCGAGCTCGACGTCATCGAGCGCGACGTCGCGACGGCCGTCGAGGTGGGGGCCGACGGCGTGGTCGTCGGCGCCCTGACGCCCGCGGGCCGGGTCGACGCCCGCGCGGTCCGGCGCCTGGTCGTGGCGGCGGACGGCGCCGAGGTGACCTTCCACCGGGCCGTGGAGCTGGTCGAGGACGTCGTCGCCGCGCTCGACGAGCTCGCCGCGCTCGGCGTCACCCGCGTCCTGACCTCCGGCGGGGCGGCCACGGCCCGGCAGGGGATCGACCGGCTCGCCGCGATGGTGGAGCACGCGGCCGGGCGCATCGAGGTCATGGCCGGGGGCGGCGTCCTGCCCGGCGACGTCGGGTCCCTGGTCGCGGTGGGGGTCGACGCCGTGCACCTCTCGGCGAAGCGGTCCGTGGCCGACGCCGGCGGCCCCGGCGGCGGGGCGGACGCCGGGTTCGAGCAGACGGACCCCGCGCTCGCCCGCGCCGCGGCCGCGGCGCTCGCCGCCGCCGTCCCCGTGCGGGCGGGGGCCTGAGGCCGTGCCCGCCCGACGACGCACCGAGCCCGCCGAGGGGCGTCGCGCCCTGGACGCGTGGCGCGGCGGGGCGACGGACCGGCGCACGATCGCCACGGCCGTGCGGTTCACGCTCGAGGAGCTCTCCGACGTCGCCCCGGGCCACGCGGTCGAGGTCCGCGTGCCCCCCGCGGGGGCCGTGCAGTGCGTGGAGGGCCCGCGGCACACGCGCGGTACGCCGCCCAACGTCGTCGAGACGGACCCCGCGACGTGGCTGGGCCTCGCGACGGGCGAGCTGGCCTGGGCGCAGGCCGCGGCCGAGGGGCGCATCGCGGCGTCCGGCGACCGCGCGGACCTCTCGGCCCTGCTCCCGCTCCAGGCCGCCCGGGCACGCTGACGGTCGCCCTCTTGCCACGGCGTCGGCGCGGACCTACGGTGCTCGCACGCACGCCCACCCGTGCTGCGGCGCACCGGTCGGACCTCCCGGGCCGGCAGGTGTTTCCAGGGTCGTGACACCGACGTCACGGGCCGTTCACCGGACTCCTGTTCGCTGCTCGGACGGGTGCGTCGTGCAGCCGTCGCAGCAGCCGGAGACCCCGGCCCCGTCGCAAAGGAGCAGGCGTGAGAAGCAGCCGTCGTACCTCAACGACCAGGAGGAGGGCCGCGACCGCAGCGTCGGTGGCCCTCGCGCTCTGCGTCCCGTCGGCCGGGCTCGTGGCCCTGCCGGCCGTCGCGGCCGAGCCCACGGCGCGCGCCGCCGCCGCACCGGCCGGCCCCGACGCCGGCCACGTGGTCATCGGCGAGGCGTACCTGAGCGGCGGGAGCGCGAACGCCCCGTACGCAGCGAAGTTCGTGGAGCTGTTCAACCCGACCGGCGCGGCCGTCGCGCTCGACGGCTGGTCCGTGCAGTACCGGGCCCGGACGGGCAGCGGGACGTCGACCGACCTCGTCGCGCTCTCCGGGTCGATCGCCGCCGGCGGCCACTACCTGGTCGGCGGCTCGAGCAACGGCGAGACCGGCGACGCGCTCCCGGCCCCCGACGCGCGCGGGACGCTGAACCCGCAGGGCCAGAGCGGCACCCTGGCGCTCGTCGCCTCCTCCTCCCGGGTGACCCTGCCCACCGGTGACGTCACGGCGGCGGGGAACGCCGCCGTCGTCGACCTGCTCGGCTACGGGACCTCCAACACCTTCGAGGTCGCGCCGGCCCCCGCCGGGCGCGCGAACACCGCCGGCGGGTCGCTCGGGCGGACCGGGTTCGCCGACGACAACTCGGCCGACTTCGAGGTCGCGGACGACGTCACGCCGCAGAACGCGGCGAGCGACGACGCCGGGACGCCGACCGACCCGCCCACCGACCCGACCGACCCGCCCGTCGACCCGACGGACCCCGTCGCGATCGCCGACATCCAGGGCACGGGCGAGAAGAGCGCCCTCGAGGGCGACACCGTCACGACGCGCGGCGTGGTGACCGCCGCCTACCCGACCGGCGGCCTGAACGGCGTCGTCATCCAGACGCCGGGCACCGGCGGTGACGTCGACCTGACGAGCCACACGGCGTCGGACGGGATCTTCGTCTACTCGGCGGCCGCGGCGAAGGACCTGACGGTCGGCGAGTACGTCGAGGTGACCGGCGCGGTCTCCGAGTACCCCTCGAAGTCCGGCAGCACCGTGACGGGCTACCTCACCGAGCTCGCCCCGGCAGCGGGCGGCTGGACCGTCCTCGACGAGGCGGCCGAGGCGGTCAAGCCCGCCGTGGTGCCGTGGCCGTCCGGAGACGCGCAGCGGGAGTCCCTCGAGAGCATGCTGCTGGCGCCCGAGGGCGACCTCACCGTGACCGACAACTACTCGACGAACTACTACGGCTCGGTCGGGCTCGCGGCAGGCGGCACGCCGCTGCGCCAGCCGACCGACGTCGGGCGGCCGGGCAGCGCCGAGGCGGCCGCGGTGGTGGCCGACAACGCCGCCCGCGCCGTCGTGCTCGACGACGGGGCGACGACGAACTTCTCGACCCCGGCGAACAGCGGCAAGCCCCTGCCCTACCTGACCGGCGGGGCGCCCGTGCGCGTCGGGGCGGCCGTGACGTTCACGACGCCGGTGGTCCTCGACCAGCGGTACGGGACCTGGAACCTCCAGCCTCTGGCCGAGCTCACGCCCGCCGTGGCGGACGCCGTGCAGCCCGCCACCTTCGAAGACACGCGCGAGGCCCACCCGCAGGACGTCGGGGGAGACCTGACGATCGGCACGTTCAACGTGCTGAACTACTTCACCACGACCGGGGACCAGCTCACCGGCTGCACCTACTACACGGACCGCACGGGAGACCCGGTCACCGTCAGCGGCGGCTGCGACGCGCGCGGGGCCGCGGACGCGGAGAACCTCGGGCGCCAGCAGACCAAGATCGTCGCCGCGATCACCGCGCTCGGGGCGGACGTCGTCTCCCTCGAGGAGATCGAGCGGTCCTCGGCGTTCGGCAAGGACCGCGACGACGCGCTCTCGCACCTGGTCGACGCGCTGAACGCGGCCGACGGCGCGGGGACCTGGGCCTTCGTGCCCTCGCCCGCGGCGGTGCCGGCCGACGAGGACGTCATCCGCACGGCGTTCATCTACCGCACGGCCTCGGCCGAGCCGGTGGGCGCCTCGCAGATCCTCACGGACGCCGCGTTCGACAACGCCCGCGAGCCGCTCGCCCAGACGTTCCGGCCGGCGGCCGGCGACGAGGCGCAGGACGTCGTCGTCGTGGCGAACCACTTCAAGTCCAAGGGCTCCGGCACCGGGGCCGACGCCGACCAGGGTGACGGGCAGGGCGCGTCCAACGCCTCGCGCGTCGCGCAGGCCCACGCGCTGGAGGCCTTCGCGGACGAGTTCTCCGCGGCGGCCGGCACCGACCGGGTGCTGCTCGTCGGGGACTTCAACTCCTACTCGAAGGAGGACCCGCTGCAGGTGCTCGAGACGGCCGGCTACACCGATCTCGGCGCGAGCACCGGGAAGTCGACCTACCTGTTCGGCGGCGTCGTCGGCTCGCTCGACCACGTGCTCGCCTCCCCGGCTGCGGCCGCGGCGGTGACCGGCACCGACGTCTGGAACATCAACTCGGTCGAGCCGATCGCCAACGAGTACAGCCGGTACGACGACAACGTCTCGAACCTCTACGACGAGACGCCGTTCCGGTCCTCCGACCACGACCCGCTGCTCGTGGGGCTCGCCCTCGCGGGCGGTGACGGGGACGGCTCGACGACGATCGACCTGCTCGGCATCAACGACTTCCACGGGCGGATCGACGCGAACACCGTGAAGTTCGCCGGGACCGTCGAGCAGCTCAAGGCCCAGAACCCCGACGGGACGCTGTTCCTCTCGGCGGGCGACAACGTCGGGGCGTCGCTGTTCGCCTCGGCCGTGCAGGACGACGAGCCGACCATCGACGTGCTGAACGCCCTCGGGCTGACGGTGTCGGCGACCGGCAACCACGAGCTCGACAAGGGCTTCGCCGACCTCACCGGCCGCATCCAGGACCGCGCGGACTACAGGATCCTGGGCGCGAACGTCTACGAGAAGGGCACGACGACGCCGGCGCTGCCGGAGTACGAGGTCGAGACGGTCGACGGCGTGCGGGTCGGCGTCATCGGCGCCATCACGCAGGAGGCGCCGACGCTCGTCACCCCGGGCGGCATCGCGGACCTCGACTTCGGGGACCCGGTCGACGCCGTCAACCGGGTCGCGGACCAGCTCACCGACGGTGACGAGTCCAACGGCGAGGCCGACGTGCTGGTCGCGACGGTCCACGAGGGTGCCAGCGAGGGGACGCCGGACGGCGCGAGCCTCGAGGACGAGGTCGCCCAGGGCGGCGCGTTCGCGAAGATCGTCCAGGAGACCTCGCCGAAGGTCGCCGCGATCTTCACCGGCCACACGCACAAGCAGTACGCCTGGGACGCGCCGGTCCCGGGGGAGGACGGCGTCACGCGCCCGATCATCCAGACCGGCGACTACGGGGCGAACGTCGGGCACGTCTCGCTCACGCTCGACGACGCCACGCACGCCGTCACGGCGTACACGGTCGAGAACGTCGCGCGCACGACGACGGCGGACGCCGACCTGGTCGCCACGTACCCGGCGGTGAAGGAGGTCTCCGGCATCGTCACGGCGGCGCTGGCGCACGCCGCGGAGGTCGGCAGCCAGAAGGTGGGCTCGGTGAGCGCCGACATCACGACGGCGTTCTCGGGCGGCTCGTACGTCGACGGGGTGTACGTCCCCGCGCCGGTGACCACCCCGCCCACGGGCGGCCGTGACGACCGCGCGTCGGAGTCGACCCTCGGCAACACCGTGGCGAACGCGCTGCGCGACTCGCTCGCCGACCCGTCCCGCGGCGGCGCCGACATCGGCGTCGTCAACCCGGGCGGCCTGCGGGACGAGCTGTACTACGCCCCGGACGGCACGGTCACCTACGCGGAGGCCAACTCGGTCCTGCCGTTCGTCAACAACCTGTGGTCCCTGACGCTCACCGGGGCGCAGGTCACGACGATGCTGGAGCAGCAGTGGCAGACCGACGCGTCGGGGAACCGCCCGTCGCGGCCGTACCTGGCGCTCGGGCTCTCGGACAACGTCAGCTACACCGTCGACACGGCGGACGGCACGGCGGCGCCCGGGGGCCACGTCACCTCGGTCACGATCGACGGGAAGCCGCTCGACCCCGCGGGCGAGTACCGCGTGGCGACGTTCTCGTTCCTCGCGACCGGTGGCGACAACTTCCGGGTCTTCACCCAGGGCACCGACGTCAAGGACTCGGGTCTCGTCGACCGTGACGCCTGGGTGGCCTACCTCGGCGCGCACCAGGACCTGGCGCCGTCGTTCGCCCGGACCCGTACGGTCGTCCCCGCGCTGCCGGGCACGGTGACGGCGGGCGAGAGCACCGCGGTCGACGTCACGCACCTGGACCTGACCTCGCTCGGCAGCCCGCAGAACACCTCCGCCAAGGCCTACCTCGTGCCGCGCGGCGGGGCGTTCGACCCCTCGGCGCCCGGAACCCCGGTGGCCACGGCGCAGGTGAGCGGCGGTGCGACCACCCTGGCGGTCGGTGTGCCGGCGGGCACCGCGGCGGGGGAGTACGACCTGTGGGTCGTCGCCGACCCGAGCGGGACGACGGCGCGGGTCCCGCTCACCGTCGAGGCCGCCGTCCCGCAGCACGCGGTGCCGGTGGACGTGTCCGCCACGTCGCAGTGCGTCGGGAAGAAGGGCCGCGTCACCGTCTCGGCGACCAACACCGGGACCGTGGCGATCGACGTCCGGCTCACCACGGCCTGGGGGGACGAGAAGTTCACCAAGGTCAAGCCCGGGAAGACGGTCACCTCGACGTTCGCCACCAAGGAGCGGTCCGTGGCCGCGGGCAGGGCGACGGTCGCCGCCTACTACTGGGACGGCGTCGGGCACTACGAGGTCTACCAGGCCCCGTACGCCGCGGTGGACTGCGCCCCGGCGCCGCCGCAGCAGAGCTTCTGGGGGCAGGTCGTCACGTTCCTGACGACGATCTTCGCCCGCTGGTTCTGACCCGGCGACCGGCATGAGCACGCGTCGGCGGCGACGTCCTGTGCGAGGGGCCTCCCTCGCACAGGGCGTCGCCGCCGACGCGCGTGCGGGTGCGCGGGGACCGCGTCCGGGCGGGCGCCCCGTCGCGGGTAGCCTTCTCGCGTGAGCAGCACCCCTCCCGACGACCGTCCCGGGACGCCCGACCCGTCCGCCGAGGAGCCCGCCGCGGCCCCCGAGGTCGAGCTCGGCGACGTCGTCGACCGCGCCACCGTGCGCCGCGCCCCCCGCTACCGGGCCTTCTTCTGGACCGGAGCGCTGGTCGGGATCGTCGTCGGCCTGGTCTTCGGGCTCTACCTGCTCGCCTCGGACGACGCCGCGGGGATGGACAAGGGCGGCGTCTACCTGACCGTCGTCGTCCTCGGCACGACGACGTTCACGGTCCTCGTCGCGGGCCTGCTCGCCGTGCTGGCCGACCGCCGCAGCGTCCGCCGCCGCGACCGCGGCTGAGCCGCCCCGCGGTCCTGTGGGACACTGGGCGCGTGGCAGCTCGCGGAGACGGACGTCTCAACCATGACCTGATGCCCGGCGAGAAGGGCCCGCAGGACGCCTGCGGTGTCTTCGGCGTCTGGGCCCCCGGCGAAGAGGTCGCGAAGCTCGCGTACTTCGGCCTCTACGCGCTGCAGCACCGGGGCCAGGAGTCCGCGGGCATCGCGACGAGCAACGGCGAGCAGATCCTCGTCTACAAGGACATGGGTCTCGTCTCCCAGGTGTTCGACGAGACCGCGCTCGACGCGCTGACCGGGCATCTCGCCGTCGGGCACTGCCGGTACTCGACCACCGGGGGTGTGACCTGGGAGAACGCCCAGCCCACCCTCGGGGCGACCGAGAACGGGACCGTGGCCCTCGGGCACAACGGCAACCTCACCAACTCCGCCGACCTCGTCAACCTC
Organism: Cellulomonas sp. PhB143; assembly: GCF_003752595.1. Taxonomy (GTDB): domain Bacteria; phylum Actinomycetota; class Actinomycetes; order Actinomycetales; family Cellulomonadaceae; genus Paraoerskovia. Next base: position 92,709 of record NZ_RKIJ01000011.1, read on the forward strand.
GTCGCCGAGCGGTACGGCGCCCAGCGGCGCGGCGAGCTCGCGCGCGGCAACACGACCGACACCGCGCTGATCACGGCGCTCCTCGCCGGCGACGCCGACCACACCCTCGAGGCGACCGCCCTCGAGGTGCTGCCGCAGCTGCGCGGGGCGTTCTCGCTCGTCTTCATGGACGAGCGCACGCTGTACGCGGCCCGCGACCCGCAGGGCGTGCGCCCGCTGGTGCTCGGCCGCCTGGAGCGCGGCTGGGTCGTCGCGAGCGAGATGCCGGCGCTGGACATCGTCGGTGCGTCGTTCGTGCGCGAGATCGAGCCCGGCGAGCTCGTCGCCATCGACGCCGACGGGCTGCGCTCGAGCCGCTTCGCGCCCGTCGAGCGCGCGGGTTGCGTGTTCGAGTACGTCTACCTCGCGCGCCCGGACACCTCGATCAACGGGCGCTCCGTGCACGCCGCGCGCGTGGAGATGGGCCGCCAGCTGGCCCGCGAGCACCACGTCGACGCCGACCTCGTGATGCCCGTGCCCGAGTCCGGCACGCCGGCCGCCGTCGGGTACGCGGCCGAGTCGGGCATCCCGTTCGGGCAGGGGCTGACCAAGAACGCCTACGTCGGGCGGACGTTCATCCAGCCCTCCGACACGCTGCGCCAGCTCGGGATCCGGCTCAAGCTCAACCCGCTGCGCGACGTCATCCGCGGCAAGCGGCTCGTCGTGGTGGACGACTCGATCGTGCGCGGCAACACCCAGCGCGCGCTGGTGCGCATGCTGCGCGAGGCGGGCGCCGCGGAGGTGCACGTGCGGATCAGCTCGCCGCCCGTGCGGTGGCCGTGCTACTACGGCATCGACTTCGCCTCCCGCGCCGAGCTCATCGCGAACGGCCTCGGCCCGGCGGAGATCGGCGCATCCCTCGGCGCCGACTCGCTCGGCTACATCTCCGAGGAGGGGATGATCGCCGCCACGGAGCAGCCCGTGTCCCAGCTCTGCACCGCCTGCTTCACCGGGCGCTACCCGATCGAGCTGCCGCCCGAGCAGCAGCTCGGCAAGAACCTGCTCGAGCAGGCCGAGCTCCCGCTGGGCGCGCCGGAGGACGGCCTGCGCCACCTCAGCGTGAGCGCCGGCGGTGCCGGCGCGCTCGACCACCCGTGAGGCGACCGGTCCCGGACCGCCGCCCGCCGACCGCCATCACGACAGGAGCACCATGACCGACGCGACCGAGGGCCTGACCTACGCCGCAGCCGGGGTCGACACCGAGGCCGGGGACAAGGCCGTCGAGCTGATGAAGGACGCCGTCCGCCGGACCCAGGGCCCGCAGGTGCTGGGCGGCGTGGGCGGGTTCGCCGGCCTGTACGACTTCTCCGCGGTGCGCTCCTACCGGCGCCCCCTGCTCGCGACGTCCACCGACGGCGTCGGCACGAAGGTCGCGATCGCGCAGGCCATGGACGTGCACCACACCATCGGCTTCGACCTCGTCGGCATGGTGGTCGACGACATCGTGGTGGTGGGCGCCGAGCCGCTGTTCATGACCGACTACATCGCGTGCGGCAAGGTCGTCCCGGAGCGGATCGCCGACGTCGTGCGGGGTATCGCGGCCGCCTGCGAGGTCGCCGGGACGGCGCTCGTGGGCGGGGAGACCGCCGAGCACCCCGGCCTGCTCGAGCCCGACGAGTACGACGTCGCCGGTGCGGCCACCGGGGTCGTCGAGGCCGACGCCCTGCTCGGCCCCGACCGGGTCCGCGCGGGGGACGTGCTGGTCGCGATGGCGTCCTCGGGCCTGCACTCGAACGGCTACTCCCTGGTCCGCGCCGTGCTGGCGCGCGCCGGGTGGGGGCTGGAGCGGCACGTCGAGGAGCTCGGCCGCACCGTCGGCGAGGAGCTCCTGGAGCCCACGCGCGTCTACGCGAGCGACTGCCTCGCGCTGGCCCGTGACGAGGCCGCGCAGGTGCACGCGTTCACCCACGTCACCGGAGGCGGGCTCGCGGCGAACCTCGCGCGCGTGCTGCCGCGGGGCCTGGTGGGCACGGTCGACCGGGCGAGCTGGGACGTGCCCGCCGTCTTCCGGACGGTCCGGGACCTCGGTGGCGTGCCGCGCCGGGACCTCGAGAACACGCTCAACCTCGGTGTGGGGATGGTCGCCGTCGTGGGGGCCGACGGCGTCGACGCCGCCCTGGCCCGCTGCGCGGCGCTCGGCGTGCCCGCCTGGGTGCTCGGTGACGTGACGGAGGAGGGTGCTCGCGAGCGCACCGGCGACCTCGTCGCAGGCACGAAGGGCGTGGACGCCGGCGCGGTGCGGCTCGTGGGCGACTACCGGGCGTGACCGGTACCGGTGACCCCGTGACGGCTACCGAGCAGTGACGGCTACCGAGCGCGACGCGCGCGCAGAAAACCCCGGGCCGGCGCGGGCCTGAGCCCGTCACCGCCTCGGGGTGCTCTGCACGCGTGCAGCGCGCGCCTGCGGGCAGGCGCCGTGTGCAGCGTCAGCGGTCGTCGGACCAGTTGGCGTAGCCGTCCTGGTCCTCGTCTTCCTCGGAAGGCCGGGAGTCGGTGACGACACCGGTGTTCGGATGACCCAGCTCACGCTCGAGCGCTGCGTAGTTGGTCTCGGGGCTGTAGTACTTCAGCTCCCGCGCAACCTTGGTGTGCTTTGCCTTCTGACGGCCGCGGCCCATGGCTCCGACCCCCTCAACTAGGAGCGGGGCGGCAACGTGCTCACACGTGCGGCCCCGGAGTGTTCTGTCGTATGTCCGTGGGCAACGATACAACGGCGACGGGCATTCCCTCCACTCGGTCTCGTCACAGCACGCCTCCAGGCCGTCGCGACCGGAGCTCGGGGGTGCCCGTGGGGCCCAACCCGGGCAAACGGGCGGTAGTTCACCCAGCGCTCAAGTCGTGGATTCTCCCCATCCTGTGACAATGGAGTGATTGGCGCACGGTGCCGCGTCGAGCACGACGGCGCCGTGAGCACCGGAGCGGTTCGACGTCGTGGAGGTGCGGGATGTCCCTGCATGGTGAGTCCGAGGTGCTGTTGACGCCCGCCGAGGTGGCGAGCCTCTTCCGCGTCGACCCGAAGACGGTCACGCGCTGGGCCAAGGCAGGCAAGCTCTCGTCGATCCGGACGCTCGGCGGCCACAGGCGCTACAAGGAGTCCGAGGTCAAGGCGCTCCTCGGCGCCGCCAGCGAGGAGATCCGCCGCCCCGAGGAGTGAGGGACGCGGGCGTCCCGCCGGCGTCGGCGCCCGGGCGCTCGGCGCCCGTCGGTCTCAGGAGGAGCGGCGGCGCAGCACGGTGACGACCACGAGCACCACGCCGGCCGCGGCGGCGCCGAGCACGATCTTCACGTTGCGCGCGCGTGCGGGCTCCCGGTCGGGTAGCCCGTCGCCCGTCACGAACGCGAGCGTGTCCTTGCCGGCGTTCCGCGCGGCGTCGGCGGCGTTCTTCGCCTGGGTCTTGGGGTGCAGCCGGGTGGTGAGCTCGTCCACGGTCGCGGCCAGCTCCGTGCGGGCGCGGGCGATCTCGGCCTCCAGGGTCGACGGGGGTGTGCTCACCGGACGTCTCCGCTCTTCGGCTGGTCGGTCGCGCCGCCCTTGAGGGCCGCGACGTCCTCCTTCACGCTCTTGATCGCCTTCTCCGGCGTGGGCGGCATGCCCCGCTGCAGCTGCGACTTGCCCACGAGGGCGAGCACCGCGACGACGACGAGGATCGCGACGCCGAGGAGCAGCGCCGAGAGCCACGGGGCGAGCGCCACGGCGATCCCCTCGAAGGCGGCGTAGAACAGCCAGCCCAGCCCGTACAGCGCGAGCACGCCGGCCACCACGAACAGGCCGATACCGATGCCCGCGTGCGCGACCTTCGTCTTGAGCTCGGTCTTGGCGAGCTCGATCTCCGCACGGACCAGGCGCGTGGCCTGCTCCGAGAGTCTCTCGACGAGCTTGCCGATCGAGGGCTTCGGTGGCTCGCGGCCGTCGTCCCAGTCGCTCATGTCTCACCCTTCCGCGATCGGAGTCGATCGGGTCAACTCAACAGGTCGCCGCAGGTAGGCGCAACTTCTCACGCGGCTGCGGGTGCGACGAAGGCCCCCGGGGTGTCCCCAGGGGCCTTCGTCTGCGGTGGCTCCGACCGGCGTCGATCCGGTGACCTTTCGATTTTCAGTCGAACGCTCTACCAACTGAGCTACAGAGCCCTGACACGAACGCCCGGCCATGATGACCGGGCGACCTGCCGAGCGACCCTGACGGGACTTGAACCCGCGACCTCCGCCGTGACAGGGCGGCGCGCTAACCAGCTGCGCTACAGGGCCTTGCTGGTCCGCCGTGCGAACCGAGAGAACCTTACCCCACGCTCGGCGCAGATCCGAAATCCGGTCCGGGGGCCGGGGGCGGCGGTACGGAGGGAGCCGATGATCTGAGTCGTTCCGCGCGGGCAGCAGCGGGTCTTCTGGCGGGCGGTCGGCGAGGATGTTCGCAGCGATCAGCGTCCATCAGCTGCTTGCAGCCGCCACCAGATGCAGGACGCCATGGAACCGGCAACCGAGGGAGACACATCGTGAAGCTTCTCCTCACCTCCGGGGGCATCACCAACGCGAGCATCAAGGACGCGCTGGTCGACCTGGTGGGCAAGCCGCTCACCGACGCCACCGCGCTCTGCGTGCCGACGGCGCAATGGGGCTACCCGCGAAGCGTGCCGGCCACGGTGCCGGACCTCCTGCACGGGCGGTCGTGGGGTGGCACGACCTCCCTGGACTGGCGCTCGCTCGGCGTCCTCGAGCTGACTGCGCTCCCGACGATCGGCGCGGAGCGCTGGGTGCCCTGGGTCCGGGCGGCCGACGTGCTGCTGGTCGCCGGTGGCGAGGCCACGTACCTGTGCCACTGGATGCGGCAGTCAGGTCTGGCCGACCTCATCCCCTCGCTGATCGACACGGTCTGGGTCGGGGTCAGTGCCGGCAGCATGGTGCTGACCCCGCGTATCGGCGACGACTTCGTGGAGTGGCCCTCTGCGCCGGACGACCGCACGCTCGGCCTGGTGGACTTCTCCATCTTCCCGCACCTCGACTTCTTCCCCGAGAACACCCTGGCCGAGGCGGAGCGCTGGTCGGCCGGCATCGGTGGACCCGCCTACGCCCTCGACGACCAGAGCGCCATCACGGTGGACGACGGCACGGTCGACGTCGTCTCCGAAGGCCGGTGGAGGCTGCTCTCGTCATAGGCGGCTCCGGCGATCGACGGGCGAGAGCGCCCGCCACGCCGCCGCTCGTGCGGAGACCGCCGTCGGCGCACGGCTGGAGGCGCTGGGCGATGCCTCGGCGGCGACGGCGCTCGACACGTTGATCAGCTGCTGCCGCCGACGGTCCTGGTGCCGTGCCGTGCCGTGCCGTGCCGTGCCGGACCGGGGCGGGATCGACCGAGAAAGAAAACCCTCCGATCCGCATCGCTGCAGGTCAGAGGGTCTTCGAGGGTCGTACCCCCAACGGGATTCGAACCCGTGCTACCGCCGTGAAAGGGCGGGGTCCTGGGCCGCTAGACGATGGGGGCCCGGCCCGCGGTCGCTGGGTGCGCTCCGGGGAGCGTGCACGGGCGCGGCGAGGGCCTGCGTCAGCATACGGCGGGCGCTCGGGGCCGCGCAAAGACGCGCGTCCGGGGGTGGCGGGTGGGGGAGGATGGCGTCGTGGTGGAGATGACGCGCGAGGACTTCGAGACGGCCGTCGGGGACGGGCTGGACCTGGTGCCGGCCGAGCTGGCGGACCGGATGGACAACGTCGTCGTGCTCGTGGAGGACGACGCGCCGGCGGAGGACCCGACCCTGCTCGGTCTGTACGAGGGAGTCCCGCTCACGGAGCGCGACGCCGGCTGGGGTGCGGGCTCGCTCCCGGACCGGATCACGATCTTCCGGAACCCGACGCTGGCGTTCTGCGAGACGCGCGAGGAGGTGGTCGAGGAGGTCGCGGTCACCGTGGTCCACGAGATCGCGCACCACTTCGGCATCGACGACGAGCGGCTGCACGAGCTCGGCTGGGGCTGAGGCCGCGCCCGGAGCGGGCCGAGGGCACCGAACGAACATGTCCGAACACCATTGAACACGACCGGACATCGCCGTAGGGTGGTGCCATGACGATTCTGGTGACGGGCGGAGCGGGGTACATCGGGGCGCACGTGGTGCGTCTCCTCCAGGAGCAGGGCGAGCGGGTCGTCGTCGTCGACGACCTGAGCACCGGGCGGGCGGACCGCGTCGGCGGCGCGACGCTCGTCGAGTGCGACATCGCCTCGCCGGAGGCGACCGGCCTGCTGACGACGACGCTGCGCGACGAGCAGGTCGACGCCGTCATCCACTTCGCCGCCCGCAAGCAGGTGGGGGAGTCGGTCGAGAAGCCGGCCTGGTACTACCAGCAGAACGTCGGCGGCCTGACGAACCTCCTCACCGCCATGGAGGCGGCCGGCGTCGACCGGCTGGTGTTCTCCTCCAGCGCCGCGACCTACGGGATGCCCGCGGTCTCGAGCGTCGAGGAGAAGCTGCACGCCGAGCCGATCAACCCCTACGGCGAGACCAAGCTGGTCTGCGAGTGGCTCGCCCGGGCCGCGGCACGGGCCTGGGGCCTGCGCTTCGTGGCGCTGCGCTACTTCAACGTCGCCGGCGCGGGGTGGCCCGAGCTCGGCGACCCGGCGGTCCTCAACCTCGTCCCCATGGTCCTCGACCGGCTCGCCCGGGGCGAGCGTCCCGCGATCTTCGGCGACGACTACCCCACGCCGGACGGGACGTGCATCCGCGACTACATCCACGTGCGCGACCTGGCGGACGCCCACATCTCCTCGCTGGCCTACCTGGACCGGGCCGAGCGCGAGTTCGACGTGTTCAACGTCGGCACGGGCGAGGGTGCGTCGGTGCGCGAGGTGATCGAGGAGATCGGCCGCGCATCGGGCCTGGACGCGACGCCCGAGATCCGCCCGCGCCGCGCCGGCGACCCGCCGCGGCTGGTCGCGTCGCCCGAGCGGATCTCCCGGGAGCTGGGCTGGAGCGCCGAGCGTGCGCTGCCCGAGATCGTGTCGTCCGCGTGGGAGGCCTGGCAGGCGGGTCCCCGACGCATCGAGGTCTGACCTCCGGGGCCCGGCCGCTTGCCGCCGAAGAGATGCTCAGTATGCTGAGCATCTCTTCCGAAGGAGTGGTGCACGTGAGCGACGAGGCCAGCCTCGCCGGCCCTGCGGCGCCCGCCGAGGGCTGGCCGCGCGCCGCCCGCCTGGGGGACCGCGTCGCGGCGGGGCTCGCCGAGACGGAGCAGGTCCTGGACGACTACCTCGCCGGGTCCGTGCGGCGCGCCCGCGCCCTGCACCCGAGCGCCGGGGAGCTGTGGGCGGCCCTGCGCGACCAGCTCGGGGGCAAGCGGGTGCGTCCCCGCCTCGTGCTGACGGCCTACCTGGGGCTCGGCGGGGACGACGTCGGCGCCGCGGCCGCCGTCGCGGCGGCACAGGAGGTCCTGCACACGGCCATGCTGGCCCACGACGACCTCCTCGACCACGACGAGGTGCGCCGCGGCCGGCCCAACCTGGCCGGCTCCTACCGCGCCCGCCTGGGTGCGGGGCTGACGCCGTCCGAGACCGAGGACCAGGTCCGCGCGGCCGCGCTCCTGGGCGGCGACCTGGGCCTCGCGGGGGCCGTCGACGTCGTGCTGCGCTCCGGGGTCGAGGCGTCGCTGCAGGCGGAGCTCGTCGCCCTGATCGTCCGGTCGATCCACACCAGCGTCGCCGGGGAGCTCCTCGACGTCACCGGGCAGAGCGCGGCGCCGGTGACCTTCGACGCGCTGCGTCTCGCGGGGCTCAAGACCGCCACCTACACCTGCGTCGTGCCGCTCCTGTCCGGGGCCGCGCTCGCCGGGGCGGGATCCGCCGAGCGCGCCGCCCTCGAGTCGTACGGGAGCGCTGCCGGGGTCGCCTTCCAGCTCGTCGACGACCTCCTCGGGGTCCTCGGCGACCCTGCGGTGACGGGCAAGTCGGTCCTCGGCGACCTGCGCGAGGGCAAGCGCACCTACCTGCTGGCGGTCGCCCACGCGCGCGCCGCCCCCGCCGGTCGGGCGGTGCTCGAGGCGCGGGTCGGCGACCCGGCGCTGGACGAGTCCGGGGCCGGGGAGGTCCGTGCGGTGCTCGAGGCGACCGGCGCCGCCGACGCGGTGCGCACCCGGGTCGACGCGCTCGTGGCCGACGCCGTGGCCGCCGCCGAGGGGCTCCCGCCCGACCTCGCGGCGGAGCTGGCCGGGCTCGCGGTCGCGCTCACGGAGCGCTCCGCGTGAGCCGCAGGACCGGGGCCGAGCTCTACGACCGCACGGCCGCGCGGGTCAGCCGCGCGGTGCTCGCGGAGTACTCCACGTCGTTCGGCCTCGGCACGCGGCTGCTCGGGCCGCGCATGCGGCGGCACATCGAGGCGGTCTACGGGCTCGTCCGCGTCGCGGACGAGATCGTGGACACCTACCGGGGCGACGAGGCGCGGGCCGCGCTCGACGAGCTCGAGGCCGAGACCTCGCGGGCGGTGGCGTGCGGGTGGTCGTCGAACCTCGTCGTGCACTCCTTCGCGCGCACGGCCCGGGCGACCGGGATCGACGAGCGGCAGACGACGCCGTTCTTCGCCTCGATGCGCGCCGACCTGACCACGACGGTGCACGACGAGGCCAGCTACGAGGCGTACGTGTACGGCTCGGCCGAGGTCGTCGGCCTGATGTGCCTGCAGGTGTTCTGCCGCGGCGGCCGCGAGGACGGCGACGTGCCCGTCGACGGCGTGCTCGTCGACGGCGCGCGCGCCCTCGGTGCCGCGTTCCAGAAGATCAACTTCCTGCGCGACCTGCGCGAGGACGCCGCGCTGGGCCGCAGCTACTTCCCCGGCGTCACGCCGCGGACGCTGGACCGGGCGGGCCTGGACGCGGTGCTGGCCGAGATCCGCGGCGACGTGGACCGCGCGCGGGCCGCGATGCCCGGGCTGCCCCGGCGCCCCCGGGCCGCCGTCGCCGCCACGCTCGCTCTCTACGACAGGCTGCTGGTGCGGCTGGCCGCGACCCCGCCGCACGAGATCCTCGAGCGGCGCGTGCGGGTGCCCGACGCCGAGAAGCTCCTGGTCGCCGGGGTCGCCGCGGTGCGGTCCCTGCGCGGGGTGCGGGGCTGATGCCGGGCGGTCGCCGGGTCGTGGTCGTCGGCGGGGGCGTGGGCGGCCTCGCGACCGCCGCGCTGCTCGCCCGCGGCGGGGCAGAGGTCACGCTCCTGGAGCGCCACGACAGCCTCGGCGGCCGGGCCGGGACGCTCGAGGTCGACGGTTTCCGCTTCGACACCGGCCCCTCCTGGTACTTCATGCCCGAGGTCTTCGAGCACTTCTTCGCGCTCTTCGGCGAGCGGGTCGAGGACCACCTCGACCTCGTCCCGCTCGACCCGGCCTACCGGGTGTTCTTCGAGCCCGCGCAGCCGGGGGCCGCGACGGCGGAGGAGCGGCTCGACGTCGGCCGGGACCCCGAGGCGAACTACCGGGCCTTCGAGCGCCTGGAGCGGGGCGCCGGGGCACGCGTGCGCGCGTACGTGGAGCGGTCCGGCACGGCCTACCGGCTCGCGCTCCACCGCTTCCTGTACACGACCTTCGAGCGTCCCTCGCGCCTGCTGTCGCCCGCGACGCTCCCGCACCTGCCGCGGCTGGCGCGCCTCCTCGGGAGCACCCTCGCGGCCGAGGCCGCCCGGACGGTGGAGGAAGAGCGGCTGCGCAAGGTGCTCGGCTACCACGCGGTCTTCCTCGGCTCCTCGCCCTATCGCGTCCCCGCGCTGTACAGCCTGATGAGCCACCTGGACCTGGCCGACGGCGTCCGGTACCCGCGCGGCGGGATGTACACCCTGGTCCAGGCGCTCGAGCGGCTCGCCCGCGCCGCCGGCGTCGACGTGCGCACGGGTGCCGACGTCGCGTCGATCGAGGTGGCGCCGCGCCCCCCGGGCCGGCTGCGCCATCGGCCCCGCGGCGCCGTCACGGGCGTGCGGCTGACGGACGGCGAGGTGGTCCCCGCCGACGTCGTCGTCTCCGGCGCCGACCGCCACCACACCGAGACCGAGCTGCTGCCCCGCGAGTACGCGGACCTGCCGCCCGAGGCGTGGGAGCGCCGTGGTCCCGGGATCTCCGCGCTGCTCGTCATGGCGGGCGTGCGCGGCGGGCTGCCCGAGCTCGCGCACCACTCGCTGTTCTTCACGGACGACTGGCCGCGCAACTTCGCGGACGTGCTGGGCACGGACCGGGCGAGCGCCGTCGGCGACCTGCAGGTGCCGCTGCCGGGGTCGCTGTACGTCTCGCGCACCTCGGCGACCGACGTCCCCGGCTCGCCCCGGGCCGCGGCACCGGCCGGGCACGAGAACCTCTTCGTGCTGGTGCCCTTCCCCGCGGACGAGCGGCTCGGGGCGAACGACGTCACCCAGGAGCGGCTCGAGGTGCTCGCGGACGCCTACCTCGAGCAGGTCGGCGCGTGGGCGGGCGTCGCGGACCTGGGCGCGCGGGTCGTCACGCGCCGCGTCGTCGGGCCCGCGCACTTCCACGAGTCTTTCCGGGCATGGCGCGGCACGGCGCTCGGGATGGAGCACACGCTGCGCCAGTCGGCGATGTTCCGGCCCGCGGACCGGTCGCGGCGCGTGGCCGGGCTGCTGCACGTGGGCAGCGGGACCGTGCCGGGGGTCGGTCTGCCCATGTGCGTGATCAGCGCCGAGCTGGTCGCGAAGCGGCTGCTCGGGGAGACGTCGTCGCGCCCGCTGCCCGCGCCGCTGCGCCCGGGGTTCCTCGAGGCGAGCCGGCGGGGGTGGGGCGCATGAGCAGCGGCTTCCACCCCGTGGGCCTCGTGTACCTCGGGGCTCTCGTGGTGTCCCTCGCCGGGCTGGCCGTCCTCGACCTGCGGTACCGGCTCGCGTTCTGGGACAGGCCCGGGCGGTCCGCGGTCTGTGTGCTCGTCGGCGTCCTCGCCTTCCTCGTCTGGGACGTCGCCGGCCTCGCCCTGGGCGTCTTCGCGCGCGGGGACTCCCCGCACATGACCGGGATCCTCCTGGCGCCCGAGCTCCCGCTGGAGGAGTCCGTGTTCCTCACCCTGCTGTGCTACTGCACGCTGCTCGTGTGGCGGGCGGCCGACCGGTGGTTCGCCGCCCGGGCGGGTCGGCGATGACGAACATCGTGATGAACGTCGTCGTCGTCGTCGCGCTGGCGGCGGTGTGCGTCCCGGTGCTGCGCCGCCGCGCCCCCGGCACGCGCTCGGGCCCCCTGCTGGTGGCGGGCGCGGTCATGGTCGCGCTGACGCTGGTGTTCGACACGGTCATGATCGCCGCCGGCCTCTACACCTATGCTCCCGACAAGATCCTCGGCGTCCGGCTCTGGGGTGCGCCGCTCGAGGACTTCGCGTACCCCGTGGCCGCTGTCCTGCTCGTCCCGGCGACGTGGACGGTGCTGGAGGGCCGCGCGCGGCGGGTCGCGCGGGCCGCGGCCGAGGAGACCACGGCGACGGAGACCATGACGACGGAGGAGCGGTGAGCGAGGACCAGCGGCGCACGGTGGAGGGCACGAGCCGGGGGACGCGGCTGCGCGCGGTGCTCGCGGCGTCGCGGCCGTTCTCGTGGGTCAACACCGCCTACCCCTTCGCCGCCGGGTACCTCGTGGCCACGGGCGGCCGGGTGGACGCCGCGCTCGTCGTCGGCACCCTGTACTTCCTGATCCCCTACAACCTGCTGATGTACGGGATCAACGACGTCTTCGACCACGAGTCCGACCTGCGCAACCCCCGCAAGGGCGGTATCGAGGGGGGCCTCGTCGCCCGCGCCGAGGCGCGCCGCACGCACCGGGCGATCCTGTGGGCGGCGGTCGGGAGCAACCTGCCGTTCCTCGTCTGGCTGCTCGCGGTGGCCGACGGCGCGGCGAACCTCGTCCTCGTCGCCGTCGTCTTCCTCGTGGTCGCCTACTCGGCGCCCGGGCTGCGGTTCAAGGAGAAGCCGTTCCTCGACTCGTTCACGTCGGCGATGCACTTCGTCGGCCCGCTGCTGTACGCGCTGGTCCTCGTCGGGGCACCGCTCGGGTCCCGCAGCGTGTGGCCGGTGCTCGTCGCGTTCGTGCTGTGGGGGGCGGCGTCGCAGGCGTTCGGCGCCGTGCAGGACGTCGTCGCGGACCGGGCCGGGGGGATCGGCTCCGTCGCCACGGTGATCGGCGCGCGCGCCACGGTGCTGGTCGCCGCTGGCGCCTACGTGGTCGCGGCGGCGGTGCTGGCGGTGCTGCCCTGGCCGGGGTGGCTCGCGGCCGTGCTGCCGCTGCCGTACGCCGTCAACGTGCTGCGCTTCCGCTCGGTGACGGACGACGACTGCGAGCGTGCCAACGCCGGGTGGCGGGCGTTCCTCTGGCTCAACCTCGTCACCGGCTTCCTCGTGACGATGCTGCTGATCGCGGCGACCTGGCGGTAGCGGCCGCCGGGCCCGCCGGCCCGTCCGCTCAGGACGCGGGGGTGTACTCCCAGTGCCACGGCTCGTTCTTGGAGCCGCCCGAGCGCGCCCAGTCGGGGTTGTCCCAGCCGTAGGCGGGCGCGTTCTCGCGCATCCACGCGTACCGCGGGTCGCCGTACCCGCCGACGGCGTGGCTGATGTCGACTGCGGTGCCCCACCCGTGGTTCGAGGTGCCCGGCTGCGCCGCGAAGTAGCCCCGCGACGCCTTGACCGACACCTGCGAGGAGTACGAGCGGTAGGAGTCGGTGATCGCGATGTCCGTGCCCCACGCCGCGCGGTAGGCCGCGTCCAGGTCCTCGAGGCGCTCGGCAGCGTCGCACCGGAGCAGCGCGCCGGGGGCGAAGGCAGGCGCGCACAGGGCGCTCGCCGGGATCTGGCCGTTGCCGTAGTCGGCGGTGGACCCCGCCAGCTGTGCCAGGCGGGCGGCCTCGGCGGCGGCGTGCTCCGCCTCGCTCGGGGCCGGGACGACGGACACCGACGCCTGGACGGGCGCCGCGTCGAGGATCGCGCGCAGGTGTGCGGCGGAGTCGTCGATCTCGTCCGCGGTCACCACGCCGCCGGTCGCGGGCGGGGCCTTCGGCGCGGGCGAGGCCTTCGGCGCGGGCGAGGCCTGCTTCGCGGGCTCGGACGCCGTCGCGACCGGAGCGGCCGACCTTCCGGCGCCGGCCGTGGGGGTGCCGGTGGTCTCCGAGGCGCTCGCCTCGGTGGCGGTGGTCTTCGTGGCGGTGGTCTTCGTGCCGGTGGCCTTCGCGTCCGCGACCTCGGCCGCGGTCCCGACGGACGCGGCGGTCGGCGCCCCGTCGCTCTCGGCCCCGGCGACCGGTGCCGGGTCGCGGCTCTCGGCGCTGCGGGAGGCCGCGCGCGGCGCGGTCCCGGCGAGGTCGGCCCGGGCGTCGGTGACGAGCGCCTCGAGGTCGGCCTGCGCGTCGGAGATCCGGGCGGCGGCGTCGTCGTCGGGGACCAGGTGGAGGTCGGCGACGTACTTGGCGCGGGCGATCTCGTCGCTCGCGTCCTCGATGGCTGCCGTCGTCGCGGTGCGCTGGACCGCTCCGGCGTGCGCGGCGCTCGCGGCGCCGGGGGCGGTCGCCGGGCCGCCGAAGGCACCGGCCGCTGCTGCCGCACCGGTCGAGCCGAGCGCGAGCACCGCGAGCCCTGCGCCCACGCGCATCGGGTGGCGGCGGGCCGCGCCGGCGACCGCGCTGCCCGCGGTGCTGCCCGACCTGCTCGCCGCGCGCGACCACGCGGACGCGCGCGACCACGCGGACGCGCGTGCGGCGGTGTGCCGGCCCATCAGCGGTCGCCCGAGGTGCCCACGGCGGGCGCGCTCGGGCGCGGACCGGTGCGGCAGGTCTGGCGAGGGAAGGGCACGGCGGGCTCTCGGGTCGGCGGACGCGCGGAGCGGCCCGCCTGGACGAGAGGGGACGATCTCGTCCGTGCGGGCCGCTGCACCCATCCTCCGACGCGATGCTGGGTGCTCCCTGCCGAAGTCGGGGCGGTCCCACGTGCGTCGCGTGCCGATCCTGTGAAGGTCGGGCGATCTCAGTCCCGCGACGCGTGCACGAGCGCGAGCACCGCCCGCGCGTAGGCGTCGGCGGCGTCGTGCTCGGTGCAGCGGGCGCTCCCGGCGCCGGGGATGCTCGCGGTGACCGTGAAGCGCGGCGTCGCTCCGTCGTCGTCCGCGGTCCCGTCGTCCGCGGTCCCGTCGTCGCGGTGCAGGCTGTCGAACGCCCCACCGAGCAGCACCCGGAGCTGGTCCTCGCGCGGGTGCCACAGGGTGTCCTCGAGCGCCACCGAGTCGAGCGCCCACTCGGTGGTGCCGTTGAACCCGAGGATCACCCCCGTGTCGAACTCGTGCGGCTCGATGGTCAGGTCGCTGACCGTGAACAGGTCGCCGTCGGCCCCGTCCACGAGCAGGCGGAACTGGTCGCCGGGTGCCGGGGACCACCGCACGCCGGCGTCCCTGAGGTCGGTCGCACGCCTCCACGAGATCATCACCCCAGTATGCGCAGGCGCCCCGCGGGGCTCCTAGGGTGGAGCGCATGGACGACCCAGATATCTCCGACGCCACCCAAGAGGCCTACAACGTCGTCGTCACGCTCGTGACCGCCGCGATCTGCGTCGCCGTCGCCCTCGCGGTCTCCGTCCTCGTCGGCGTGGTGATGAACCGGCTCGGCCGCAAGCGCCCGCTCGCCCGCCGGATCAGCGCCCGGATGCGACGCCCGATGCGCCTGCTGCTCGTCGTCATCGCCCTGATCGTCGCGGTCCAGATCTCGGTGCCGCGCGAGGACGTCGTCTGGCGGGCGCCCGTGAACCACCTGCTGGTGATCGTCCTGATCGGCTTCGGGGCGTGGCTGCTCGCCGAGCTCGCGCTCCTGCTCGAGGACCAGATGCTCGACCGGTTCACCATCGCCTCCGGCGGTGCGGACGCCGACGACCGGCACAGCCGGCGCGCGCGGACGCAGATCCAGGTCATCCGCCGGCTGACGATCGCGGCCGTGGTGATCATCGCCGTCGGCGGCGCGCTGATGACGTTCCCGGAGGCCCGCGCCGCCGGCGCCTCCCTCTTCGCGTCCGCCGGCCTCGTCTCGGTGATCGCCGGTCTCGCGGCCCAGACCACGCTGTCCAACGTCTTCGCCGGGATGCAGATCGCCTTCACCGACGGCATCCGGTCGGACGACGTCGTCGTCGTCGAGGGGCAGTGGGGGCGGATCGAGGAGATCACGCTGACCTACGTCGTCGTGCACGTGTGGGACGACCGGCGGCTGATCCTGCCCTCGACCTACTTCACGACGACGACCTTCGAGAACTGGACGCGGCGCCAGTCGGCGCTGCTCGGTACGGTCGAGCTCGACCTCGACTGGGAGGTGCCGATCGACGCGATGCGCACCGTCCTCAAGGGGCTGCTCGTCGAGTCCGAGCTGTGGGACGAGCGGGTCGGGATCCTCCAGGTGACCGACGCGACGGGCGGCAGCGTCAAGGTCCGCGCGCTCGTCTCGGCGGGGGACTCCGGGACCCTCTGGGACCTGCGGTGCTTCGTCCGCGAGGGCCTCGTGGCCTGGCTCCAGCGATGGGCCCCGCAGGCGCTCCCCCGCATCCGCGTGGGAGACGCGACGGCGAAGGCGGAGGCGCCGCAGATCGCCGCGCCGCGCTCCGACGCGCAGGCCGTCGCGGAGCACGCCGACGGCGTCCTGCCCGTCGCGGCGCGCGCGTCGGAGGGCGCCGGTGCCGAGGAGCCGGGCGGCGAGGCGCACACGGCGCCCGACGGGACGCCTCAGCAGTGCGAGCCGCGGTTCGACCTGTCCGGGGCGAGCTCGGAGCGCTCCTCCTGGCGGCGGCGGCGCAGCCTGCGCCGGCTGCAGCGGGACGTGAGCATCCACGCGGCCGCCCCCGGGGTCGGCGTCGAGACCGACGGCGTCGCGCCCGCCGGGGCGCCCGCGTCGCGGCTGCCCGCGCCCAGCGACGACGCGACCCGCGTGCTCAGCGCGGAGGAGCTGCGCGGGCTCGTCCCGGGCGGTGGGTCCGGCGGGGCCGCGGCCCGGGCCGTGGACACGCCGCCCGAGCCCACGAGCGGGACGTTCAGCGTCTCGCACGAGTCCGCGCTGTTCTCCGGCAGCGCGGAGGCCGTCGAACGGTCCAAGGCCTTCGCCGGCCCGGGGGAGGAGGTCTACGCCCAGCGCGAGGAGAACGCCGAGCGCGGGTGGTCCGGGACCGGTGCGGTGGAGCGCGACGAGCAGGACGAGGACGCCGGCGACGGCTCCCCGGTCGGCGCCGACGGCGGACCGGACGGCGGTCCGGACGACGGTCCGGACGACGGTCCCGACGACGGGCCGGACGGGGGTGGCGGGACGGGTACCGGCGAGCTCGCCGGCCTCGACGCCGCCGAGGCCCGCCGCCGCGACCCCGCGGGCCGGCGCGCGCCGCGCGGCGGCGACGCGACCGGCGACAGCGGCGGCGCGAGCGGTGACGGCGGCGGCGCGAGCGGTGACGGCGGGGGCGACGGCGGGAGCTGACCGCCCGCGGGGTCTCAGGCGCCTGGCGCGCCGAGCGCGGGGACCTGCGTCCGGTCGTCGGCGTACGGACCGCGCAGCAGGGTCGCCGTCGCCCAGCCCCGGTCGAGCAGCCCCGCGTCCGACTCGGGCTCGCGGGTGACGTCGAGGCCCGTGTAGCGCACGGTGAGGTTGCGGTCGTCGTTCTCGTGGATGCGCGCCGAGACGGCGCCGAAGCTCGCGAGCGGCGCCTGGCGCAGCCCGCGCAGGAGCGCAGGCTCGACGTCGGGCACGTTGAGGTTGAGCACGCGGCCGGGGATCTCCGCCTCGCGCAGCCAGGCGAGGCCGTGGTCGGTCACCAGGCGTGCGGTCTCCCAGTGCGTCGGGGCGACGGCGTCGATCGAGACCGCCATCGCCCGGATCCCGTGGGTCATCGCCGACAGGGCGGCGCCCACGGTGCCCGAGTGGAGCACCGAGCTGCCGGTGTTCGCGCCCCGGTTGACGCCCGAGAGCACGATGTCGGGCTTGGGGCCGAACCCGCCGTGCGCCGCCACGAACGCGATCAGCGCGGGGGCGGCGCGCACCGCGAGGGAGGTCACGCCGTCGGGCAGGCCCGGCGCGGCGACGGCGTCCACGACCAGCCGGCCGTCCTTCTCCGCGCCGAGCAGCGACGCGCTCGCCCCCGACGACTCGCGGGCCGGCGCGGCCACGACCACCTCGTAGCCGGCGTCGACGGCGCTCGCGGCCAGGACGGCCAGACCCTCCGACGCGATGCCGTCGTCGTTCGTGATCAGTGCGTGCACGGTGCTCCTCGGGGTGGTCGGGGGCTCGTCAGTCCAGTGTCCGGACCTTGATCCGGTGCGCGAACCGCTCGATCTGGTCGCGGCGGCCGCTGCCGAGGCCGCGGCGGGTCACGTTGAGCGCGCCGGCCGCCGCGCCGAGCCGGACCGCGTCGGGCAGCTCGGCGCCGCGCGCGAGGCCGACGGCGATCCCCGCGGTCATGGAGTCGCCCGCCCCGCGGTGGTCCACGGTCGTGATCCGCGGGGTGCGCACCGCGTACGTCCGCTCCGGGGTGACCAGCAGCGTCGGGTTCTCGGCGCGGGAGACGACGACGGCGCGCGGGCCGCCGTCCAGCAGCGCGCGGGCCGCGGCGCGCAGCGCGTCCTCGGAGCCGTCCGCCGAGAACCCGCCGTCCACGAGCTCCTCGTGGCTGATCTTCAGGACCGCGCCGGGCGCCTGCGCCGCCGCCGCAGCCTGGCGGCCCGACAGGTCCGCGACGACCGTCCGGTCGGACGCGTCGAGGTCGCGCACGAGGCGGCCGAAGAAGCTCGCGGGGACGCCGAGCGGTGGGTTCGAGCCCGTGACGATGCAGACGGCGGACTCCAGCGCGGAGACGAGGACGGTGCCGTACAGGTCGTCGAGCTCGTGGCGGTCGAGGGCGTGCGGCGGCATGACCGCGACCTCGCGGCGCTCCCCGCCGCGGCGGTCGTGCACGTACGCGCCGTTCGCGGAGGTGGTCGTGGCCCGCAGCTCGAGGTGCTCGGCGCGGGCCAGGTGCGCGGCGATCATGCCCGCCTCGCCGCCGAACGGCCCGCACACCACGACCTCGGCGCCGAGGGAGTACGCCATGCGCGCGAGCCACAGGCCCTGGCCGCCCGGGTGCACGTGGACCTCGGGCGTCTGCTCGGTGGGTCCGGACGGCTCGATCTCGACCGTGAGCTGGGGCTCGAGCGCGAGCACGCAGACCCGGGGGCCGCGCGGCTCGGCCGCGGGCTCGTCACCCGTGCGCGGCGGCTCGGTCGTCATGCGCTCCGAGCGTAGGGGCAGGAGGCCCGGCTGTCACCGGGTGGGCTGCGGCGCCCCGCCCGCGGCGACGGCCCCGCCCGCGCCGCCGTCGAGCCACCCCAGAAGCCGGTCGGGACGGTCCGTCATGATCGCGTCGACGCCCAGCCCGACGACGCGTGACCAGTCCTCGGGCGCGTTCGGGGTCCAGGTCATGACCCGCAGGCCGGCGTCGTGCAGCGCGCCGACGAGCTCGGGGTGCTCGGCCAGCAGCACGTGGCTCGGGTTGCACGTCCACGCGCCGAGCTCGACGCACGTCCGGACCGTGTCCGGCGCGTGGTGCTCGACCAGGACGCCGCGGCGCAGGTGGGGCGCGGCGTCGCGCAGCGCGGCGACGGTCGCCAGGGAGAACGACTTCGGCACGGCGCGCCCGCCCAGCCCGGCCGCGTCGAGCGCCTCGACGACCGGGCGGACCTGCTCGACGGTCCACTCGCCCTTGAGCTCGAGGAGCATCTCGAACCCCGGCTGCTCGGCGAAGAAGCGCACGACGTCGTCGAACGTCGGGACGCGCTGGCCCGCGTAGGCCGCCGAGAAGCGCACCCCCGCGTCGAGCCGGCGGACCTCCGCCAGGGTGAGGTCGGCGACGGCGCCCGAGCCGTCGGTGCACACGTCGACCGTCCGGTCGTGGATCACCACGGGGTGCCCGTCGCGGGTGAGCCGCAGGTCGAGCTCGGTGCCCGCGGCGCCCGAGCGGTACGCCGACTCCAGGGCGGCGAGCGTGTTCTGCGGGGCGACCGACGCGTTGCCGCGGTGGCCGAGGACGAGGGGGCGCGAGGTCACCGGTCCAGTGAACCAGGCTCCCCGGCCTGCGCAGCGGGGAGCGCCCTCCTACAGTCGTGCCATGACGCCGCTGAGCGGGGCACCCCGGGTCGTCGACGGCGGGCGCGTGGCCCGCGTGCTGATCGTGGTCGGTACCCGGCCGGAGGCGATCAAGGTCGCCCCGCTGGCGCGCGCGCTGCTCGACCACCCGCGGCTCGTGCCGTTCGTGGTCTCCACGGGCCAGCACCCGGGGCTGGTCGAGGAGACCATGGCGGCGGTGGGCGTCCCCGTGGACGCGAACCTCGGGATCGGGCGTCCGGGGCTGACGCTCAACCACCTCCTCGGCGAGGTGGTCGAACGCCTCGAGGAGGTGCTCCAGGAGCGGTTCGGCCCACCGACGGAGTCCGTGAACGAGCGCCACGTGGACACCTACCCCGTCTCGTGCCTGGTGCACGGCGACACCACCAGCGCGGTGGCGGCCGCCTTCGCGGCGTTCCACCTGCGCATCCCCGTCACCCACCTCGAGGCCGGGCTGCGGACCGGGTCGACGCTCTCGCCGTACCCCGAGGAGCTCAACCGGCAGGTGATCGGCAGGATCGCCGCGTTCCACCTGGCCCCGACGGAGCGGAACGCGCAGAACCTGGTGCGCGAGGGCATCGACGTCGGGCGGATCTTCGTCACGGGCAACACCGCGATCGACGCGCTGCGCGCCGCGGCCGAGCAGGCGGTGCCCTATGCGACACCGGAGATCGCGGACCTCGAGCACGACGACGCGACCCGCGTCGTGGTCGTCACGGCGCACCGGCGCGAGAGCTGGGGCGCCGGCCTGGAGCGGGTGGCCGCGGCGGTCGCCGTCCTCGCGGGCCGGTACCCGGGCACGCGGTTCGTGCTGCCCCTGCACCCCAACCCCGCCGTCGCGGGGACCCTGCGCCGGGTGCTCGAGGGGTGCGCCAACGTCTCGCTGGTGGCACCCATGGGGTACCGGCCGTTCGCGCGGCTGCTCGGGCGGGCGTACCTGGCGATCACGGACTCGGGCGGCATCCAGGAGGAGGCGCCCGCGCTCGGCACCCCGGTCCTCGTCACGCGGGAGAGCACCGAGCGCACGGAGGGCGTCGAGGCGGGCACGCTCGAGCTCGTCGGCACCGACGTCGCGCGGATCGTCGACGCCGCGGCGCGTCTGCTCGACGACCCGGACCACTACGCCCGGGTCGTGGCCCGGCCCAACCCCTACGGCGACGGGCGCGCCGTCGAGCGCATCGTGGCGGCGTTCGAGGAGCTCCTCTTCGAGGGTCCGACGCCCGCGCCGTTCGGCGCGGGCTACACGCGGGCCGCCGTGCTGGACGCCGCGGGCTACGACCGGGAGGAGATCGTCGAGGTGCCGCGCGGGCTCGTCCCCGGGCGGCCGGACGAGCCCATCGAGGGCGTCCAGCCCGCCGCGGGCACGGCGCCCTGGGCGCGGCCGTGAGGCCCCCGTGGTGGCAGCCGTACTACGGGCTGCCGACGACCCTGCAGGTGGTCCTCTGGGCGCTGCTCGTCGTGGCGGTCCTCTCGATGCTGACGGTGGTGCTGCACGCGACCGCGGCTGCGCGCGAGCGGCGGCGTCGTCCCCGCGGACCGGTGCCGGACGAGGCGGACTTCCTGTGGGTGCTCGTCGTGCCCGCGCTCGACGAGGAGGTGACCATCGCCGACTCCGTGGCGCGGCTGCGGGCGGTGCGCGCCACGCACAAGGTCGTGCTCGTCGTCGACGACGGCTCGACGGACGCGACCCCGCAGATCCTCGCCGGTCTCGCCGGACCGGACCTGACGGTCCTGCGCCGCGACCTGCCGAACGCCCGCAACGGCAAGGCGGCAGGGCTCGACGACGCGTGGCGGTACGTCGGCGAGCACGTCCTCGCCTCAGGTGCCCACGCGGGGTTCCCGCGGGACCGGGTGGTGGTCGGGGTGGTCGACGCCGACGGCCGCCTCGGGCTCGACGCGCCGGCGGCGGTCGCCGAGCACCTCGGCGACCCCGCCGTCGGCGGGGTCCAGCTCCTCGTGCGGATCTACAACCGCAGCACGTACCTGACGTGGGCGCAGGACGTGGAGTTCTCGGTGTTCGGGCACGTGTTCCAGCTCGGGCGGTCGTGGTTCGGGACGGCGAACCTGGGCGGCAACGGCCAGTTCAACCGGCTCAGCGCCCTCGACTCCGTCGTGGTCACGCGGGACCTGCCGCTGGGCGTCGACCGGGGGCCGTGGCGGGACCGGCTCACCGAGGACCAGGACCTGGGGGTGCGCCTGCTCCAGGCCGGCTGGCAGGGGCGCCAGACCACCCGGGCCGCCGTCGAGCAGCAGGGCGTCCCCCGGCTCGGTCGCCTCTACCGGCAGCGGACCCGCTGGGCGCAGGGCGGCTGGCAGGCCCTGTCCCTGCTGCGCGGGGTGCGCCGCACGCCCGGGGGCGCGGTCGCGCGGCTGGACGCCGCCGTCTACCTCCTGACGCCGCTGGTCCAGCTGGCGCTCGGCCTGGGCCTGGTCCTGGCCGTGGTGCTCGTCGTCTACCGGGTCCCGCTCTACACCCGCTACTGGCCGGTGGTGGTGTTCTTCGTCGCGCTCTCCTTCGGCCCCGGGCTGCTCGGGCTGCTGGCGCGGGGCAGCGGGCTGCGCGGCGTGCTGGGGGCGGTGCTCGGCGTCCTGCCGTACACGCTGTACTCGTGGCTGGTGTATCCCGTCGTGGCGAGCGGGATGGTCCGCCAGGCCGTCGGGCGCACGAGCTGGGCGAAGACGGCGCGCGAGTCGATCCGGCCCGTGCCCTCGGGGGCCACGCCGTCGGGGGTTACGCCCCCGACGCGTCCTGGGCCTGCTGGCGCCGGTGACGGGCCACCAGGACCCGCGTGAGGACGGGCGCGGCGAACACCGCGATGACGGCGACGAGGATGACGTCGAGGTAGGAGTCGACGAACTCGGCGACGCCGGGGATCGAGCCGAGCAGGTAGCCGAGCACGATGAGCACGACCGTCCAGGAGACCGCCCCGACGGCGTTCCACGCGGAGAACGCCCCGCGGCGCATCCGTCCCACGCCGGCCGCGACGGGGGCGAAGGTGCGCACGACGGCGACGAAGCGTGCCACCGCGACCGTCGCCGCGCCGAACCGGTCGAAGAACTGCTGGGTCCGTTCGACGCTGTCGCGGCTGAAGAGGCCGGACTCGCGGCGCTCGAACACCGCGGGGCCGCCGCGCCTGCCGATCGTGTAGCCCAGCTCCCCGCCGAGCGTGGTGGCGAGCGCGACGACGAGCAGGACGAGCCACAGCGGCTGGCTGATCTTGCCGCTGACCGTCAGCACGCCGGTGAGGAACAGGAGCGTGTCGCCCGGCAGGAGGAAGCCGAGGAGCAGTCCGGTCTCGGCGAAGACGACGCCGCACACGATGGCGAGCGCTGCTACGCCGCCGCCGTCGAGCCAGGCCGCGGGGTCGAGCATTCCCGAGGTGGCGAGAGCGTGGTGCATGGCGTGTCCGTTCGAGGAGGGCGTGGCGCGCGCCCCGTCGCGCGGTGCGGCCGGTCCCGGCCACCGGCCCGGGACGGTTCACCGTCTTTCGGGCCTCGTCGAGTCTACGCCTCTGGTTCGTCCGGTGCTAACGAGTATTCGCGGAGGGCGAAACCGGCGAGGAGGGCCCGTCCCCGACGTCCGTGGCCGACGCCTGGGACCGAGACCAGGGTGGGCCCCCCGGGGCTCGAACCCGGAACCTACGGATTAAAAGTCCGCAGCTCTGCCAATTGAGCTAGAGGCCCAGGACCCGGCGCGCGCGGCGCGGGACCCGGCGATCAGGCTACGGGATCGCCCGTCGGGCCGGAGAGCGCCCGGGACCGGGCGGCGGGTCACCGTAGGCCCTCGCTCCCGGCCTGTCACGTGCGGTCTTGCTGGGCGAGAGACACACCGCGGATCGGTGTCCAGGCTTGCCTCGGCGGCGCCGGGTTGGTTGGTTGGAGACGTCCGAGAGACCAGCGGGTCCGCCCCGCACGACTCACCCGGCAACGAGAGGAGCACTCGTGCTCACCATGACCGACAGTGCCAGCACCGCCGTGAACGACCTCGCCGCGCAGGCCGGGGTGCCCGACGGCGGCGGCCTCCGCATCGCGGAGTCCACCCCCGAGTCGGGCAGCTTCGAGCTCGCGCTCGTCCCGAGCCCGCAGCCCGACGACGCCGTCGTCGAGAACGGCGACGCGAAGGTCTTCGTCGCGCCGGCCACGGTGCCGACGCTCGAGAACCTCACGCTCGACACGGACCCGAACGCGCAGGGCCCCGCCTTCGTGCTCACGCCCCAGGCGTAGCGCGCGCAGCGCACCCCAGAGGTCCCGACGGGCCGTCCGCCACCCGGCGGGCGGCCCGTCGTCGTGCCGGCGAGGGCCGGCCGGGCTCGGCCGGGCTACGGGTGCGTGACGACGAGCGACCCGAGCCCGGCCGCGCTGCGCAGGTCGTAGTAGGGGTCCGACGTGTCCAGCCCGGGCGTCGTCAGCTCGGTCCCGGAGGAGATCCCCTGCGAGGTGTCGCCGAGGATGTCCGCCGTCCCGGCCCCGGCGGACGTCGTCCACCGCAGCCCCGCGTCGTCGGGCACCTGGATCGCCAGCGAGCTCAGGCCGGCGGTCTGCTCGAGGGGGACGACGCCGTCCGGCTCGCCGAGCAGCAGGGTGCCCGACGACGCCCCGTTCGCCAGCCGGAACCCCTCCAGCGTCGTGCCGGTCAGGTCGGCCTCGAGCTGCTCGACGCCCGCCTCGATCTCGATCGTCCAGTCGACGTCCGCGTCCAGGCGCACCGCGACCTGCCCGCCGTCGACGTCGAGGGCGTGGGTGCTGCCGACCGCGCCGTCGTCGCCGTCGACGGTGCTGAACGCCGGGTCGGACCTCGAGGCGTGGGCGGTCGCCGAGACCAACGAGCCGTCGTCGGCGTCCGTGGTGAAGGCCAGGGCCTTCGCGCCCCCGCGCACGAGCAGGTGCGCCGCGGTCTGCGACCCCGCGTCGACGGAGGCGCTGACGGTGTCGCCGTCCGGCCCGGCGCCGGCGGTGCCCGACGGGTCCGTGGCCGTGCGGTCCGCGCCCGCCGGGGGACCGTCGTCGTCCGTGCATCCGGCGAGCAGCCCGGCGGCGAGGGCGGCGAGAGCCGCGCCCGTCGCGAGGGCGCTGCGGGTCCTCACGACTCGCGGCCCTCGGCGGCGCGCGCGACGCGCAGCGCCCACACGACGAGCGGGACCTGCAGCGGCAGGCGGCTCCAGGCGACGGCGGGGCGCATGGCGACCGAGCGCGCGTCGGGCCGGGACTTGAGGGCCATCGTCACGTTGCCCGGGAAGACGCCGACGAAGAGCGCGGCGGACGCGAGCCCGCCGAGCCGCCGGGTGCGGGGCAGTGCCACGGCGGCCGCGCAGGCGAGCTCCGCGACGCCGCTGCCGTAGACCCAGGGGCGCGCGGGTCCGAGCGCCTCGGGGATCAGCGGGTCGAACGTGCGGGGCCGGACGAGGTGCAGGATCCCGGTCGTCGTGAGGGCGCCGGCCATGGCGAGGGCGGAGGCGTGCGTGCCTGCGCCGGAGCGTGGGGCGCGCGTACGTGTGCGGGAGGTGTGCGGCATGGGGTGACGGTAGCCCGAGGGCGGCGCGCCCGCAGGCAGCGCTGCGTGCGGCTAGGCAGGGGCGGCGGGCTCGAGGATCCACCAGCCGCCGAGCACCGCGGCCCCGGCCGTGACGAGGAGGAAGACCCCGACCCAGACGATCGCGGGGACGTGGGTGAGGCGCGCGAGGGCGTCGGCGTCCGAGCCGGGGGCGCGTCCGCCGGCGCGCTCCGCCTGCAGCTCGAGCACGGGGCGCACGGCGCCGAGCAGGAGGAACCAGGTGACGGCGTACGCCACGGCCGACTGCGCGTCGTCGTCCAGGAACCACGAGACGAGGACGAGGGCGGTGCCGCTGACGAGCACGGACCACAGCCCGAACCAGTTGCGGATCTGCAGCAGCAGCAGCGCGAGCAGCGCGACGAGCAGCCACAGGAGCCCGACGGCGTAGCCCTGCCGCAGCAGGGCGGCCGCGCCGAGGCCGACCAGGCCGGGCGCGACATAGCCCACGAACGTCGTCACGACCATCCCGAGCCCGCGCGGCCGGCCGACCGAGACCGTCAGGCCCGACGTGTCCGAGTGCAGGCGGATGCCGCTCAGCCGGCGGCCGGTGAGCAGCGCGGCGACCCCGTGGCCGCCCTCGTGGGCGATGGTGACCAGGTGCCGTGCGACCCGCCAGACCGGGGTCACGAGCACGACGGCGGCGGCCACCGCGGCCGCGGTGAGGGCGACGGCGGACGAGGGCGGGGCCACCGGGGTCGTCGCCGCGGTCCACACCTGCCCGACGACGTCGGCCACGTTCTCGAGGAAGCTCACGCCGCCATGCAACCACGCCCGCGTCCGGACCCGGACCCGCCGAGACGTCGAATTCGGCCCCTGGGCCGAGCGGACCAGGGGCCGAATTCGACGTCTCGGCGGGCTGGCGGCGGGCTGGCGGCGGGTGGCCCTGGTCACATGGACGGTCCGCCGGGGCGCGTCCGTGAGAGGATGAAGACCTGGGGCAGCGCACCTGCGCGCCCCGCGTCGTGGAGATCCCCCCGGATTGTCGTGCGGCGGACCCCGACCCCCGAGCAGCAGCGTCTGCTCCCACTGCCCCGAGAGGCTCTCTACCTGTGACTTCCTTTGCCGACTTCGGCCTGCCCACACCCGTCGTGCGCGAGCTCTCGCGCCAGGGCATCGACTCGCCCTTCCCCATCCAGACCGCCACGCTGCCGGACTCCCTGAACGGCCGCGACGTCCTCGGCCGCGGCCGCACCGGCTCCGGCAAGACGCTCGCGTTCTCGCTGCCGCTGGTCACGCGGCTCGACCGCTCGTCGACGTCGCGCCAGCCGCGCCGCCCGCGCGCTCTCGTGCTGTGCCCGACGCGTGAGCTCGCCAACCAGATCAACGCCACGATGGAGCCGCTCGCGAAGACGCTCGGCCTGGTGACCACCACCATCTTCGGCGGCGTCGCCCAGTCGCGGCAGGTCACCGCCCTCAACGCGGGCGTCGACGTCGTCATCGCCTGCCCCGGACGGCTCGAGGACCTCCTCAACCAGAAGGTCCTCACGCTCGACGGCGTCGAGGTCACGGTGCTGGACGAGGCCGACCACATGGCCGACCTCGGGTTCCTCCCGGGCGTCAAGCGCATCATGGCGCGCACGCCGAAGGTCGGGCAGCGGATGCTCTTCTCCGCCACGCTGGACAACGGCGTCGACCAGCTCGTCAAGCTGTACCTGTCCAACCCGGTCCGCCACTCCGTGGACGACGCCGCCTCCGCCCCGCCGAAGATGACGCACCACATCCTGGCCGTCCGCGACGCGGACGCGAAGAAGCAGGTCGTCGAGGCCCTCGCCTCCGGCACGGGCCGGCGGATCCTCTTCATGCGCACCAAGCACCAGGCGAAGAAGCTCGCGAAGCAGCTCACGGCCGCCGGCATCCCCGCCGTCGACCTGCACGGGAACCTCGGCCAGGGCGCGCGCGAGCGCAACCTCGAGGCGTTCTCGAACGGCTCCGTGCGCGTCATGGTCGCCACCGACATCGCGGCGCGCGGCATCCACGTCGACGAGATCGAGCTCGTCGTGCACGTCGACCCGCCGGCCGAGCACAAGGCGTACCTGCACCGTTCCGGCCGCACGGCCCGCGCCGGCGAGGAGGGCGTCGTCGTCACCGTCATGCTCCCCGAGCAGCGCGGCGACGTCCGCGACCTGACGCGCAAGGCGCGCATCACGGCCCAGCCCGTGCCGGTCACGCCGGGTGACGAGCTCGTCACCTCGCTCGTGGGCGAGGTCGCCCCCTACGTCAAGCCCGAGCCCGTGCACACCCAGGTCCAGCCGGCGCGCGCGCCGAAGTCCTCGGGCGCCGGCCAGGGTCGTGCCCGGAGCGGCTCGCGCGGACAGGGCGGTCGCGGGCAGACCGCGGCGCAGGCCGCGGCGGGCGGATCGGCCGGCGGCCCCGCGTCGTCGGGCGGCCAGAAGCAGGGCGGCCGCGGGCGGCGCTCCACCGGTGGAGGCCAGGGTGCTCCGCGCGCCCCGCGGGCCGCCGGATCGCAGCTCGCGTGGTCGTCCAGCACGGGCGGCTCGAGCCACGGCCCCGCCACCCCGTCCCAGACCCGGGCCGACGACGCGGCGCAGCCGCGTTCGCGCCGCGGCGGCCGGGGTCGCGCGTCGCGCGGATCGGGCGCGCCCTCGGCGCGCTGACCGGTCTACCGCTCGACTGACCGACCGCTCCACCGCTCCACCGCTCCACCGCCGAACGCGTCATCCGTGGGTCCATTCATTGATTCGGGCCGACGGATGGCGCGTTCGGCGGTGTCGTCTCGTGCCGAGCGCGTCTTGAGTGGGTCCGTTTGCCGATGTCGGCCGACGGATGGCGCGTTCGGCGGTGGGCCCGTCGCCGCTGACGGGATCGCGCTCATCCGGTCCGGTGCCTGCGCAAGAGGTTGCCGACGGCCGCCGCGATGCGTTCGGGCGCGTCGCGGCTCGTGAAGCGCAGCACCTCGACCCGCCCCGTGGCGAGGAGCGCATTCTGCCGCTCCCGGTCGGCGAACACCGCCTCCGGCGTCCCGTGGATCTCACGGCCGTCCATCTCGACGACGAGCCAGCGCCCACCCCGGATCCGCCAGCCCATGTCGGCGCGGCCGACGAACCGCCCGGCCGCGTCGCGGACGACGAGCTGCAGGGTGTCGGGCGGCAGCCCCGCATCGACGCACGCGAGCCGGCCGTACGACTCCAGCGGCGACTGGGCGCGGCCGTCGGCGATCTCCCACAGCTCGTGGTGCGTCGCGACCCCGCGTCGCCCGCGGGCGACGGCATGGGCGAGATCCAGCCCGCGGGCGTCGATCACGCCGAGCGCGAGCGCCGAGTCGAGGACGGCGAGCGCGTGCGCCCGTGGCAGCTCCGGAACCGCCTGCGCGATCGCCCAGCGGGGCGCGGCCACGCGAGCGCCGCCGACCCGCACGACCTGCATGCCGTCGTCGAACCTCCGCACCGCGACCTGGCCCCGTGACCGCCGCGCCGCTGCACCGGGAAGGGACACCTGGGCCTCGATGCGCGAAGGGAGCCCTGCCACGCCGAGCATCGCCAGCGCGCAGGGCCCGACGGCGATCGCTCCGTCGCCGAGCGCAAGCAGCCCGGTCCATGCCGCCCGGCGACGTCCGCCGTCGAGGTCCGACGGCGGCTGGGCGGGCCGGACGTCGTAGACGCCCGTCGTGACCCGCTCCCACATGCCGCGGGCGGCACGGTGCGCGGCCGCGTCGCGGCTGACCCCCCAGCGGACGCACTGCGCGACCGAGACGAGTCCTTCCTGCTCGCGCGAGAGCCGGACCAGCGGTTCGGGGACGGCGTGCCAGGGCATGGCGGCACTCGACCAGAAGGCGGGGACCGTCGTCGGGCGCGGCGACGTGACGGTGGACCGCAGGTGCGGCGGCGGCGCCTGCGGACGGGCTCGACGCCGGTATCTCCTCCGGTGTCACCGCCCAACGCGCCATCCGTCGGCCCTGACTCGCGTGGCGGCCGACGGATGACGCGCTCGGCGGTGAGTTGCCAGGTCGAACGCGTCATCAGTGGGTCGGATCGGCCCGTTCGGCCGACGGATGACGCGTTCGGCGGTGGGGGCGGCGGTGGGGGCGGCGTGGGCGGGCACGGGAATGCCCGCCCCCGCGCCACGGTTTGCCCCGGTGCTGGTCGATGCTCGACGAGAGGTAGAGGTGACGGCATGACGTACGAGGTGACGTGGACCGACGCGCAGTGGCGCGAGAAGCTGTCCGCGCAGGAGTTCTCGGTGCTCCGGCAGGCGGCGACCGAGCGGCCGTGGACCGGTGAGCTGCTCGACGAGAAGCGCGAGGGGACCTACAGCTGTCGCGCGTGCGGCAACGTCCTGTTCGACGCCGGCACGAAGTTCGACTCCCGCTGCGGGTGGCCGAGCTTCTACCAGGCGAAGGAGGGGACCGTGGAGCTGATCGAGGACCGTGCCCTCGGCATGGTGCGCACCGAGGTGCGCTGCGCGCGCTGCGGCTCGCACCTCGGCCACGTGTTCG
Organism: Cellulomonas sp. PhB143; assembly: GCF_003752595.1. Lineage (GTDB taxonomy): Bacteria > Actinomycetota > Actinomycetes > Actinomycetales > Cellulomonadaceae > Paraoerskovia. Next base: position 121,829 of record NZ_RKIJ01000011.1, read on the forward strand.
ACGACGCGCCGCAGACGCCCACGGGCGACCGGTTCTGCATGAACTCTGTCAGTCTGGAGTTCACCCCCGCCTGACCGGGCTCGAGCAGGGACGGCGAACGACGAGCGAGGCCCGGACGGATGATCCGTCCGGGCCTCGCTCGTGCGCTCGTGCGTCAGTCGTTCTCGCGCGCCTTCTCGACGCCCTCCTTGATGAGGAGCATCGGCAGCAGCAGCGTGGCGAGCATCGTCACCAGCCACACGACGACGGACCCGAGGATCCAGCCGAGGACCGTGTCGACGACCAGCCCGTCGGTGACGAGGGTCGCCACGAGCAGGGCGACGATCGTGCTGATCAGGCCCGTCGCGCCGACGAGCGCGGGGGCGTTGCGGTTCGCCACGCGCAGGATGAAGGGCGAGATGATCGCCTGGACGGCGGCGAAGATCACGACGGCGAGGATGAAGCCCAGCGGCTCCGACCAGACGACGTCGAAGCCGTCGAGGTCGAACCCGTCGAAGATCCACGACGTGACGGCGATCCCCACCGCGGCGGAGAGCAGGAAGACGAGGGTCCTGAGCAGGAACTTGATCATGGCCGGAGCATAGCCACGCACCGACGCCCGCACACCTGCCACGGCCGTGTCGCGACCGTCCCGTGATGTTCGGGCCTCGAGGGACGGGCGGTCAGTCGCGGTCGGACTGGAGCCAGCGCGTGATGTCTTGCGAGTAGCGCCCGAGCAGCCCCGCGAGACGCGAGACGTCCGCCGGGCGCCAGCCGGCCAGCGCCTCGGCGAGCGCGTCGACCCGGCCGCTGCGCGCCTCCGCGACCCGGCGGCGCCCCTCCGGCGTCGGCACGAGGAGCTGCCCGCGCGAGTCGCTCGGGTCCGTCGTCCGTGCGATGAGCCCGAGCTCTTCCAGCCGGGAGAGCTGGCGGGAGACCGTCGCCGCTCCGATGCCGAAGTGCAGCGAGAGCTCGGTCGCCCGGACGCCGGGGTTCGCCTCGACGTGCGACAGGAGCGGGTAGGCGCTCGCGTCCAGGTCGGGGTGGACCCGTCGGGCGGTGACGGTGCCCGAGGACACCGCCCGCCGGACGAGCGTGGTGATCTCGTGCTCGAGGTCCTCGAACTCCGTCGGCCGCTGGTTCATGCGGTCATGATGCCGTACCGCGACGCCCCACGTCAGGTGCCTGGGCCAGCATGTCCTCGGGGACGACGTGGTTCTCGACGGCGCCCGCCTCGAACGACTCCGCGACGAGCTCGTCCTCGAGCAGCTGCTGCACGCCGGACTTGTCGCCGAGCGGCACCTCCTTGAGGAAGCAGACGGCCACGAAGGCGACGACCGCGAGCGGGACGGCGAACAGGAAGACGTCCGCGATCCCGTCGCCGTAGGACTGCTCGATCAACGTGCGCACGGCCGGAGGGACGGCCGACAGGTCGGGGATGGAGCTCGAGGAGCCGCCCAGCGCGTCGGCCGGGACGCCGAGGGCGGCGAGCCCGTCGGTGATCGACGTCGAGACGCGGTTGGCGAGGACCGCACCCAGCGCGGAGACGCCGATCGCGCCGCCGAGGGTGCGGAAGAACGCGACGGTCGCGGTGCCGGAGCCGATCTCGGTGATGCGCAGCGTGTTCTGCACCGCCAGGACGAGGTTCTGCATGAGCATCCCGACGCCCGCCCCGAGCACGAACAGGTACACGCTGACGATGACGAAGCTCGTCCGGTAGTCGATCGTCGACAGCAGCACGAGGCCGATCGTCAGCAGCACGCCGCCGACGACCATGTAGCGCTTGTACCGCCCGGTCCGCGAGATCACCTGTCCGATGAGCGAGGAGGTCAGGAAGAGGCCGACCACCATCGGGATCGTCAGGAGCCCGGACTGGGTGGGGGTCTTGCCGCGCGCGATCTGCATGTACTGGCTGAGGAAGACGGACGTGCCGAACATCGCCACGCCGACGGCCACGCTCGCGACGACGGCGAGGACGAGGGTGCGGTTGCGGAACAGGTGCATGGGGATCAACGGCTCGGCGGTGCGCAGCTCGACGAGGACCATGACCGCGAGCACGACGAGCGATCCGCCGACCATCGCGAACGTCTGCCAGGAGATCCAGTCGTACTTGTCCCCGGCGAACGTGATCCACACGAGGAGCGTCCCGATGCCGACGGCGATGAGGATCGCGCCCCAGTAGTCGATCCGCACCGAGCGTCGCTGCACGGTCGGCAGGTGCAGGGTGCGCTGCAGCACGAGGATCGCGGCGATCGCGAACGGCAGCCCGACGAAGAAGTTGTACCGCCAGCCGATCGAGTCGGTGAGGACGCCGCCGAGCAGCGGCCCGCCGACCATGCTCACGCCCATGATCGAGCCCATCAGCCCCATGTACTTGCCACGCTCGCGCGGCGAGATGATGTCGGCGATCAGCACCGTCGCCAGCGCCGTGAGGCCGCCGGCGCCCAGGCCCTGGAAGGCGCGGAACGTGATGAGGGTGGCGACGTTGTGCGAGAGCCCGGCCGCCGCCGCGGAGACCACGGAGATCACGAGCGCGACCTGGATCAGCGTCTTGCGGTTGGTCAGGTCGGCGAGCTTGCCCCAGATCGGGGTGGAGATGCACGTCGTGAGCAGCGTCGCCACGACGACCCAGGTGTAGGACGACTGCGACCCGTGCAGCTTGTTGACGATGACGGGCAGCGACGACGAGACGACCGACGTCGCGAGGACCGCGACGAACATGCCGAGCAGGATCCCCGACAGGGACTCGAGCACCTCGCGGCGGCTCATCGCGGGCGCGGTGGACGACGACGGGGCGGGGGTCGCGACGCGCGTCGCGTCGGGCGTGGCTCCCGTGGGCTGGTCGGGCGGTGTGGTGGTCATGGGGCTCTTCCGGTGCGGGCGGGTGCGGGCAGGGCGGGCAGGGGCGGGCGGTGTGCAGCCAGGTGACCCCAGGGTAAGCAGTTGCTCTTACCAACTATTCCCGCTCGTCCACAGGCGGACGGCGTGCGGACGGCGGGCGGACGGCGTGCGGGGGCGGGCGGAGGCCGGGTCAGGGCGCAGACTGGACGGATGAGTACGCAGTCCCAGAACCCGAACGGTCGCCCGCCCCGCCGGCCCGCGATGCTCGGCCCGGCCGCCGCCGAGGCGCTCCCGGGCGGGATCGACCCGGCGCAACGCGACGCCGTCGCGCACACGACCGCCGCGGCCCTGGTCCGCGGGGCGCGCGAGGCCGAGGACCCGGCGGTCATCGACCGGCTCGTGCGGCTCGTCGAGACCGAGGGCCTCGACGCCGTCGCGGCGCTCTGGGCCGACAGCCCCGCGACCTCGCTGCCGGGCGCGCTGTGGCGGCTCTATGTGCTGCGCGAGTGGGTGCGCCGGGACGCCGGGACGGTGAGCCTGCGCTACCGGCTCGGGCTCGACGCGGCTCCGGCCGGCGGCGGACCGGCCGGGCCCACGGTCAGCGAGGTCGTCGCGGGGCTGGGGGCGGGACCGGGCCCGGAGGAGGTCGGCCGGCTGGCGGACGCCGTGCTCTCCGGGGTCTTCGCGGGGGAGCTCGACGTCGCGCTCGACCGCGCCGGCTCGTTCTGCCGGATCCTCGCGCGCGGGGCCGCGCACGACGCCGACGCCCGCGAGGCCGCGGACGCCGACGCGGCGGTGCGGATGACCCGCGGCGCCTCCGCGCTGCAGCGCACGGCGGAGGAGCTCGAGCACGCGGCCGCGCTGTGGCGCGGCGGGCTCCTCGAGTAGCCGGACCCGTGCCACCCCGCCTTGGGTCGGGCGCGCGTCGCGCGTACGATGGTCGGGCGACGTCGGGCCGCGGTAGCCCCGGGCTCCATCATGAGCCGCTTCGAGCGGCCCCGCGCCGAGAGGCGCTCCCGGTCCGGCGTCGCACCTCTTCCCGGCGCGTCCCGCCCGGCCCGCCCGGAACCGGAGCCGGCCGCCGTGCCGGCGGGCCCCCGGGCGGCGCGCGACGACGAGATGTCTTCGCGGTGAATCCTGCCCTACGCTGGGCAGGTCCCGAGCCCCTGCTGACCGGAGCCTCCCCGTGCGCATGCGTCTGACACCGCGCGACACCTCGTTCTTCGACCTCCTCGCCGCCTCGGCCGAGCACCTGGTCTCCGGGTCCAAGCTGCTGGCCGAGCTGCTCGGCGCGGACCGCCCGGGCCGCAAGGCGCTCGCGAAGCAGCTCAGCGAGGTGGAGCACGCCGCCGACGACTCGACCCACGCGATCATGCGCCGGCTGAACCAGACGTTCGTCACGCCGTTCGACCGGGACGACATCTACGAGCTCGCCTCCGCGCTCGACGACTGCATGGACTTCATGGAGGAGGCCGCCGACCTCATCGTCCTGTACCGGGTCGAGGAGCTCCCGCGGCGCGTCTCCGAGCAGGTCCAGGTCCTCGAGCGGGCGGCGGAGCTGACCGCCGAGGCCATGCCGCGCCTGCGCGCGATGGACGGGCTGCAGGACTACTGGATCGAGGTCAACCGCCTCGAGAACCAGGCCGACAAGATCCACCGCAAGCTCCTCGCCCAGCTGTTCGACGAGATCTCGGACCCGATCCTGCTGATGAAGCTCAAGGAGATCGTGGAGATCCTCGAGGAGGCGGCGGACGCCTTCGAGAAGGTCGCCAACACGGTCGAGACGATCGCGCTCAAGGAGTCCTGAGGACGTGGAGGTCGCCCTCGTCGTCGTCGTCGTCGCCGTCGCGCTGTCGTTCGACTACACCAACGGGTTCCACGACGCCGCGAACGCCATCGCGACGTCGGTCTCGACGCGCGCCCTGACCCCGCGCGCGGCCCTCGGCATGGCCGCGTTCTTCAACCTGGTCGGCGCGCTCCTCGGGACGGAGGTCGCGACGACGATCGCGGACGAGATCATCGACATCAAGGACGCCCCGGCCCACCAGGGCCTGGTGATCGTGCTCGCGGCGCTGATCGGCGCGATCTCGTGGAACCTCATCACGTGGCGGCTCGGCCTCCCGTCGTCGTCCACCCACGCGATCATCGGCGGCCTGACGGGCGTGGGGCTCGCCTCCGGGGTCACCGTGTACTGGGGCGCGATCGTCGACAAGGTCGTGCTGCCGATGATCTTCTCGCCGCTCATTGGATTCCTCGGGGCGTTCCTCGTGATGGTCGCGGTGCTCTGGCTCTTCCGCCGCGCCTCGCCCGGCAAGACGTTCCGGCGCTTCCGCCTCGCGCAGACCGCCTCGGCCGCGGCGATGGCGCTCGGGCACGGCCTGCAGGACGCGCAGAAGACGATGGGCGTGATCCTGCTGGCGCTGGTCGCGGGCGGGTACCGCGACGAGGCGCAGGGCATCCCGCTGTGGGTCAAGATCTCCGCGGCCACCGCCATCTCGCTGGGCACGTACTCGGGCGGCTGGCGCATCATGCGCACCCTCGGACGCAAGATCATCGAGCTCGACCCGGCGCGCGGGTTCGTCGCCGAGTCCGTCTCCGCGCTGGTGCTCTACGTCAACGCCTTCATCCTGCACGCGCCCGTCTCCACCACGCACACGATCACCTCGGCGATCATGGGCGTCGGGGCCACCAAGCGGCTCTCGGCGGTGCGGTGGGGCGTGGCGAAGAACATCGGCGGGGCCTGGCTCCTGACGATCCCCGCCGCCGCCCTCGTGGGCGCCGTCATGTACTGGCTGCTCTGGGCGCTGCTCGGCTGAGGGCCCTGGTCGTCCCCTGACTCAGTACAGCGGCACGGCGACCCGCTCCGCGGCGACGACGCGCGGGCCCTTCGCGGTCTGCGCGACGTGCGCGACGATCAGCTCGCCGGGCTCGAGGAACGGGTCCGTCGTCGGCAGCGCGTTCGCCACGCTGCGGCGCGCGTGCTGGCCGAGGACGTCGAGCACCGTCGGCAGGACCGGGCGGTGCGTGCACATCACCGTCGAGGTCCCGGTCTCCAGCAGCTCGCGGACGGCGGCGCCGACGCGCCCGGGGGAGCGTTCGTGCTGGGCCTCCGTGAGCCGGTCGCTGGAGACGGTGGCGAGCCCGGCCGCGCGCGCGTACGGCTCGATGGTCGCCGCGCAGCGCTGCCACCGGCTCGTCACGATGCGCCGGACGCCGTACGCGGCGAGCACCGGGACCATCGCGGACGCCTGGGCGTGGCCGATCGGGGTCAGGGGCCGGTCGTTCTCGTCGCCGTACCAGCCGGAGCGGGACCTCGCCCGCCCGTGCCGGGCGATGACGACGGCGTGGGTCGCCAGGCGCCCGCGCTCGTGCTCGGCGACGAGCGCGTCGAGCGGCACCCGGTCCGCCGCGCGGGTCAGCCGGTCCGCGGCGCGCTCGGCCGGCAGCCACACCGCGTCGTCGATCTCCTGCGGCGAGACCGGGTGCACGGGCGAGCGTGCCGCGAGGGCGGCGGCGTCGTCGGACGGGGCCGCGCGCTGCGCCGCCCAGTAGTGCACGCGCTTCACGCGGCCCTCCGCGGTCAGGTACTGCAGGCCCGGCAGGGGGGTGCCGAGGACGACCTGGTGGCCGGTCTCCTCCGCGACCTCGCGGACCGCGGCGTCCTGGAACGCCTCGTCCGGGTCGAGCTTGCCCTTGGGCCACGACCAGTCGTCGTAGCGCGGGCGGTGGATGAGCCGGACCTCGAGCGACCCGTGGCGCACCCGCCACACGAGGGCGCCGGCGGTCTCGATCACCGGCGCGTGCTCGACGTGCGTCGCGCCGAGCACCGGCCGCAGCGGCGCGGCCCGCTGCACGGCCCCGACCATCAGCGTCCCGCGCTCATGCGCCGGCGCTGGCGGTTGACGAGGGAGGCCTGCAGGTCCAGGTAGGGCCCGGCGTCGTCCGCGTTGCGGCGCACCCACGTCGTGTCGTGCAGGTGCCAGGTGGCCGTGCGCTCGTCCATGGAGGTGTCGAGCAGGTCCATGAGCTCCGTGACCTGGTCGGGGTCGGCGATGCGGATGAGCGCCTCGACGCGCCGGTCGAGGTTGCGGTGCATGAGGTCGGCCGAGCCGATGAAGATCTCCGGGCCGTCGGTCGCGCCCTCGCCGATCTGCTCGCCCTGGCTGTTCGCGAACGCGTAGATGCGCGAGTGCTCCAGGAAGCGGCCGAGGATGGACCTGACGCGGATGTTGTCGCTGAGGCCGGGCACGCCGGGGCGCACGGCGCAGATGCCGCGCACGACCATGTCGACCTGCACGCCGTCCTGCGAGGCCCGGTAGAGCGCGTCGATCGTCTGCTCGTCGACCGCGGAGTTCACCTTGATCTTGACCCAGGCCTCCTTGCCGGCCCGCGCGGCCCGCGCCTCGCGCTCGATGCGCTCGATCAGGCCGGTGCGCACCGTCCGGGGCGCGACGAGGAGCCGGTGGAAGCGCGACTGCGGCGCGTACCCGGAGAGCTGGTTGAACAGCCGGGTCAGGTCCTGGCCCACGTCGGGGTCGCAGGTCAGCAGCCCGTGGTCGGTGTACAGGCGGGCCGTCTTGGGGTGGTAGTTGCCGGTGCCCACGTGGCAGTAGCGCCGCAGCCCGTCCGACTCCTGGCGCACGACCAGCGAGAGCTTGCAGTGCGTCTTGAGGCCGACGATCCCGTAGACGACGTGGACGCCGGCCTGCTCGAGCTTGCGCGCCCAGGAGATGTTCGCCTGCTCGTCGAACCGCGCCTTGATCTCCACCAGGGCCAGCACCTGCTTGCCGGCGTCGGCGGCGTCGATGAGGGCATCGACGATGGGGGAGTCGCCCGAGGTCCGGTAGAGCGTCTGCTTGATCGCGAGGACGGCCGGGTCGGCGGCGGCCTGCTCGAGGAACGTCTGCACGGACGTGGAGAAGGAGTCGTACGGGTGGTGCAGCAGGATGTCCCGCGAGCGGATCGCCGCGAACACGTCCGTCGGCTGGGCGCTCTCCACCTCGGCGAGGAACCGGTGCGTCGTCGGGACGAACGACGGGAAGTGCAGGTCGGAGCGCTCCAGGTCGGCGATCACGTTCAGCCCCGTGAGGTCGAGCGGCGCGGGCAGCTCGTACACCTCGGGCTCGGTGACGCCGAGCTCGCGGACGAGCAGCTCGCGGATGCGCGGGCTGATGCCGTGGGCGAGCTCGAGGCGGACCGGCGGGCCGAAGCGCCGCCGCAGCAGCTCCTTCTCCATGGCCTGCAGCAGGTTCTCGGCGTCGTCCTCCTCGACCTCGACGTCCTCGTTGCGCGTGACCCGGAAGGTGTGGTGCTCACGCACCTCCATGCCGGGGAAGAGCTGGTCGAGGTGCTGGGCGATGACCTCCTCGAGCGGGACGTACGACGTCGGCCCCTTGCGCGCCGTGCCCGACGTCGGGGTCGGGGAGGACGGCCGGCCCTTCGCGTCCACCGCGATGAACCGGGGCAGCAGCGGCGGCACCTTGACCCGGGCGAAGTGCTCCTTGCCCGTCGCGGGGTTCGCCACCACGACGGCGAGGTTGAGCGAGAGCCCGGAGATGTAGGGGAACGGGTGCGCCGGGTCGACCGCGAGGGGCGTGAGCACCGGGAAGATCTGCTTGCGGAAGTACTTGTGGATCCGCTCCTGCTCGCGCGTCTCGAGCTCGTCCCAGTGGACCAGCGTGATTCCCTCCTTGGCGAGGGCCGGCTGCACGTCGTCGCGGAACACCTCGGCGTGGCGCGCCATCAGCTCGTGGGCGCTCGCGCTGATCGCCGCCAGCACCTCGCGCGGGCTCAGGCCCGAGGCCGCCGTGACGGCGAGCCCCGTCGCGATGCGGCGCTTGAGGCCGGCGACCCGGACCATGAAGAACTCGTCGAGGTTCGAGGCGAAGATGGCGAGGAAGCGCACGCGCTCCAGCAGCGGCTGGCTTGGGTCCTCCGCCCACTCCAGCACGCGCTCGTTGAAGGCGAGCCAGCTGACCTCGCGGTCCGCGAAGCGGTCCGCGGGCAGCGGGGCGAGCGGGCGGTGCTCCTCCTCCGGCTCGACGTGTTCCGGCTCCTCGGCGATGTGCTCGGCGATGTGTGCCGCGAGGTCGGGCGGGAGCGGGCGCTGGGTGATCGACTCGGTCATCGGTCCATCGTGGCACCACTTGGTGAACTCGGGGTGACGGGCGTCGCGTACTGCACGTCGACCGCGTCGCGCCCGAACCCGGCGCGCTCGTAGGTGCGCACGGCGGGGGTGTTGTCGCCGTCCACGTACAGCACGGCGCGCGCGCACCCGGCGGCGGCCAGGTGCGCGAGACCGGCGGCCGTGAGCAGCGTGCCGAGGCCCTCGCCCTGGGCCGCAGGATCGATGCCGACGACGTAGATCTCGCCCTCGCGCGCCCCCGCGGGCTGGTCCGTGGGGATCTTCGTCCAGCAGGAGCCGACGAGCGCCGCGGCGGCGTCGTGGCTGCCGTTGCCGCCCCGCTCGCCGGTCCGCTCGAGGAGCAGCAGGCCGGCGGGGTCGAACCAGTCCTCGTCCTGGCGTGCGCGCAGGTCGCCGAGCGTCATCCGCCCCTGCTCGGGGTGCTGGGCGAAGGCCCGGGCGTTCAGCGCGAGCCAGGCGTCGTCGTCGTCCCCGGGGGAGAAGGCGCGCAGGACGAGGCCGTCGGGCAGGCGCGGCGGCGGGACGTGACTGGCGGGACCGTCGCCCAGGTCGAGACCGAGCCGCAGGAGCTCGCGGACCGCGACGAGGCCGGCGTCCTGTGCCAGCGCGCGGGCCGGCGGAAGGTCGCCGTGCGCCCACACCCGCAGCGGCTCGCGCCGCGCGGGCGCACCGGACCGGCTGGGGAGCGTCGCGTCGCGCTGGGCCGTCCGCAGCAGGATCCGCCCGACGCCGTGCCGCCGGGCGCCAGGCGCGACGACGATCTCGGCGGTCGCCGCCTCCCCGCGGCGGTCGACCTGGGCGTAGCCCACGACGCCCCGGTCCCCGTCGTGGGCGAGGACGTGGGTGAGGTCCGCGTCGTCGTCCCGCAGGTCGAGGAGGGTCTGCTCGGAGAGCGGCGCGACGCCGTCGGCCTCGCGCGCCGACCGCGCGAGGCCGCGGACGGCGTCGGCCGCCTCGTCGTCCGGGGTGCCGATGGCGAGGAGCGTGCGCATGGTCGTATCTCACCACGCCGCCCCGGCCGGCGGCCACGCCTGCGCGGGGCGGGCCGGGGCGGCGTGGAGTACCGGTGCGGTCAGTCCTCGGAGGAGGACGGCTTGGCCAGGCCGGTCTGGATGAGGTCCATCACGGAGGAGTCCGCGAGGGTCGTGGCGTCGCCGACGGCCCGGTTCTCGGCGACGTCGCGCAGGAGCCGCCGCATGATCTTGCCGGAGCGGGTCTTGGGCAGCTCGGGGACGACGAGGATCTTCTTCGGCTTGGCGATCGGCCCGATCTGCTGGGCGACGTGGTCGCGGAGCGTCTTCTCGATCGCGGCGGACCCCTCGTCCGTCTCGGCCTCGGACGCGTGCTCACCCCGGAGGATGACGAACGCGACGACGGCCTGGCCGGTCATATCATCTGCGGCGCCGACGACGGCGGCCTCGGCGACCAGCTCGTTCGACACGAGCGCCGACTCGATCTCGGTGGTCGAGAGGCGGTGGCCGGAGATGTTCATGACGTCGTCGACCCGGCCGAGGAGCCAGATGTCCCCGTCGTCGTCCTTCTTCGCCCCGTCGCCGGCGAAGTAGATGCCGGGGAACCGGGACCAGTAGGTGTCCTTGAACCGCTCGAGGTCGCCCCAGATGCCGCGCAGCATCGACGGCCACGGCTCGGAGAGCACGAGGTACCCGCCGCCGCCGTCGGGCACGGGGTGAGCATCGTCGTCGACCACGTCGGCGACGATGCCGGGCAGCGGCACCTGGGCGGAGCCGGGCTTGGCGGCCGTGACACCCGGCAGCGGCGAGATCATGATGGCACCCGTCTCGGTCTGCCACCAGGTGTCGACGATCGGGGCCGTGTCGCCGCCGATCACGCGGCGGTACCACATCCACGCCTCGGGGTTGATGGGCTCCCCGACCGACCCGAGCACGCGCAGCGACGACAGGTCGAACCGGTCGGGGATCTCCGAGCCCCACTTCATGCACGCGCGGATCGCGGTGGGCGCGGTGTAGAGGATCGAGACGCCGTACTTCTCGACGATCTCCCACCAGCGGCCCTGGTGCGGCGTGTCGGGGGTGCCCTCGTAGATCACCTGCGTCGCGCCGTTCACGAGCGGGCCGTAGGTGACGTACGTGTGGCCGGTGACCCAGCCGATGTCGGCGGTGCACCAGTACACGTCGTCCTCGGGCTTGAGGTCGAAGACGTTGCGGTGCGTGTACGCCGCCTGGGTGAGGTAGCCGCCCGTCGTGTGCAGGATGCCCTTGGGCTTCCCGGTGGTGCCGGACGTGTAGAGGATGAACAGCGGGTGCTCGGCGTCGACCCACACCGGCGTGTGCTGGACGTCGGCCGCCTCGACGGCCTCGTGCCACCAGACGTCCGTGTGGTCCGTCCAGGCCACGTCCTGGCCGGTGCGCCGCACGACGAGCACGTGCTCGACCGTGGTGGGCTTCGCGCCCTCCTTCGGCGCGATCGCGGCGTCGACGGCCGGCTTCAGCGCGGACGCCGCCCCCCGCCGGTAGCCCCCGTCGGCCGTGATGACGAGCTTCGCGCCGGCGTCGGCGATGCGGCTGCGCAGCGCGTCGGCGGAGAACCCGCCGAACACGACGGAGTGCGGCGCGCCGATGCGCGCGCAGGCGAGCATCGCGACGACGGCCTCGACGATCATCGGCAGGTAGACCACCACGCGGTCGCCGGTCTCGACGCCGAGCGCGGACAGGGCGTTGGCGGCGCGGGAGACCTCACGCTGCAGCTCGGCGTACGTCACCGTGCGCGTGTCGCCCGGCTCGCCCTCGAAGTGGATCGCGACGCGGTCGCCGTGCCCGGCCTCGACGTGCCGGTCCACCGCGTTGTACGCCGCGTTGAGCCGCCCGTCGCCGAACCAGCGGGCGACCGGGGCCTGCGACCAGTCGAGCACCTCGGTGAACGGGGTGCGCCACGAGACGAGGTCCGTCGCCTGCTGCGCCCAGAACCCGAGCCGGTCCTCGCGCGCCTGGTCGTACAGGCCGGGCTGCGCGTTGGCGTGCGCGGCGAAACCGCTGCTCGGCGGGAAGGCCCGCGTCTCGTGCAGGAGGTTCTCGAGACCCGCCGGAGCGTCGCCCGGACCCGTCCCACCCGTCCGTTCGCCCGTGGTCGCAGTGGTCGGCTCGTTCTGGGGCACGTGGTCCTCCGGTTCGCATCGGCTCTGGTGCGCCCCGGGCGGCCGGGAGCCGGCCGAGGTCGTGACGCGGGCCACTCTAGTCCCGCGGGCGAGGGCCGCAGGTCGGAATGTCGGTGCCGCGGGACGCGTTCGCCCCGGCGTGACCCACCTCTTCCAGCCGCTGACGCTGCGCGGCCTGACGATCCCCAACCGCATCTGGCTCGCGCCGATGTGCCAGTACTCCTCCGTCGACGGGCTGCCCGGCGACTGGCACCTCGTGCACCTCGGCGCCCGCGCCGGCGGGGGGTTCGGGCTGATCCTCACCGAGGCCGCCGCCGTCGTCCCGGAGGGCCGGATCTCGCCGCAGGACGCGGGGATCTGGGACGACGCGCAGCGCGACGCGTGGGCGCGCGTCGTGGCGTTCGTCCAGGAGCGCGGGTCGCGCATCGGCGTCCAGCTCGCGCACGCCGGCCGCAAGGCGTCCACGTACCGGCCCTGGGCGCAGCAGCGCGGCTCGGTCGCGCCCGACGACGGCGGGTGGGCGACGCAGGGGCCGTCGCCCGAGCCGTACCCCGGGTTCGCGGACCCGCAGGAGATGAGCCCGAAGGAGATCGCCGCGGTCCCGCGGCAGTTCGCGGACGCCGCCCGCCGGGCGGACGAGGCCGGGTTCGACGTCGTCGAGGTGCACGCCGCGCACGGATATCTCCTGCACCAGTTCCTCTCGCCGCTGTCGAACCTGCGCGAGGACGGGTACGGCGGGACGCTCGAGAACCGCTCCCGTCTCCTGGTCGAGGTCGTCGACGCGGTCCGCGCGGCGTGGCCCGAGGACAAGCCCCTGCTCGTGCGGCTCTCGGCCACCGAGTGGCGCGACGACGGCCTGGGCGTCGACGACGTCGCCGCCGTCTCGCGGGTGCTCGCTGAGCACGGGGTCGACCTCGTGGACGTCTCCTCCGGCGGGAACGTGCCGGCGCAGATCCCCGTCGGCCCGGGCTACCAGGTGCCGGCGGCGCGTCGCGTGCGCGAGGGCGCGGGCCTGCCCGTGAGCGCGGTGGGGCTGATCACGACGGCCGCGCAGGCGGAGCAGACGCTGGTGACGGGGGCGGCCGACGCGGTGATGATCGGCCGGGAGGGGCTGCGCGACCCGATGTGGCCGCTGCGGGCCGCGGCCGAGCTGGGGGTCGTGCCCGGGGACGGTGCCGGCGCACGGGTCCCCGTGCCGCAGCCGCAGTACGCGCGGGCGCCGTTCTAGCCGGACGCACCGACGGCGCCCCGCGCAGGGACGCCGTCGATACCGGCGGGACGGGGGATATCAGGCGTGCACTCTCGCTGCCGTCCCGGGACGAGCCCGCTCGGCAGGTCCTTGTCGTGGACCGGTCGCGCGTGGGTTCCCACCGTCGTGTCGTCCCTCCATGAGACGCCCGGGCCGGCGGGCGCGCAAGCGGCGTGCCACGCCCCCGGGCGTGTCGCTCAGCGCCGTCGGAGCAGGCGCCAGCCGAGCACGGCGGCGCCCAGGACGGCCAGGCCGGCACCGGCCGCGAGCACCGGCGTCGGCGGGACCAGGCGCGAGCGGAGGTGGACGGGCCGGGAGAACGTGAGCACGCCCCAGCCGCGCTCGACCGCGAGCCGCCGCAGCGCGCGGTCCGGGTTGACGACGAAGGAGTTGCCGACCGCCTCCAGCATCGGGGTGTCCGTCACCGAGTCGGAGTACGCGTAGGACGCCTCGAGGTCGTACCCCTGCTCCGCCGCGATCTCGCGGATGCCCGCCGCCTTGTTCTCGCCGTAGGCGTAGAAGTCGATCGCACCGGTGTAGGCGCCGTCGGCCACCGTCATCCGGGTCGCGATCGCGTGGTCCGCCCCGAGGACGGCCGCGATGGGCTCGACCAGCTCGGCCCCGGACGCGGAGACGACGACGACGTCGTGCCCCAGGCGGTGGTGGTGGTCGATGAGCTCCACGGCCTCGGAGTAGACGACGGGGTCGATGTGCTCGTGCAGGGTCTCCGCGACGATCTGCGAGACCGTCGCGACGTCCCAGCCCGTGACCATCGCCGACAGGTGCGCGCGCATGCGTTCCGTCTGGTCGGCGTCCGCGCTGCCGAGCATGAAGAGGAAGTGGGCGTACGCGCTGCGCAGCACGTCGCCGCGGGAGATGAGGCCGCCCGCGAAGAAGGGCCGCGAGAACGCGGCCGCGGAGGACGTGGCGATGATCGTCTTGTCGAGGTCGAAGAACGCCGCGGCGCGCGGGGGCTGGCTCACGCGGTGAGCCTAGTCACCCTCCGTGCTCGCCAGCACCTCCCGCGCGGCGGTCCACAGCCTCCGCATCGAGGAGCGGCGTGCACAGGTGCCCGGAGGACGCCGAGGTCGGGCCGCCCGGTCGTCGACCCTGGCGGCATGACGAGGAGCGAGGACGCGCGGTGCGTCGCGGTCGTGGGCGCGTGCGGAGGAGCCGGGACGAGCACGGTGGCGGCGCTGCTGGCGCACGCGGAGCACCGCGGAGCCCGCCCCGCGGTGCTCGTCGGGCTGGACCGAGGCGGGGGCGGGCTGGACGTGGTCCTCGGGATCGAGGACCTGCCGGGCGCGAGATGGCCGGACCTCGACGGGGTGCGGGGCGACATCGACGGGCGCGCCGTCCTCGCGGCGCTGCCGGTGTGGCGGGGGGTCGGCGTGGTCAGCGCGGACCGGACGCGGCCGGTGCGGTCCCCGGGGGAGCCGGGGGTCGTGGCGGACGTGCTGCGGGCGCTGCGCGGCGCCGCGGGCCTCGTCGTCCTCGACGCCGGGGTGGCGGGCGCCGCGGCCCCCGACCTCCTCGGCGCCTGCGACGCCGTCGTCCTCGTGGTCCCCCTCGAGGTGCGTGGGGTGGCCGGGGCGGTGGCCGCGCTGGCGGAGCGCGCCCAGGCCGGAGCCGCCGGCCCGGGCACCGTCGTCGTCGCCCGGGACGTGCCCGGCGGCGGCGTCGGGGAGCGGCTGCTCGCCGACGTCGTCGGCGCGCCGGTGCTCGACACGCTCCCGTGGCACCGGGTCTCGCGGCGCGAGGCCGACGCGGGGTACGGGCCGCCGACGGGGCGGCGCACGCCGACCGGGCGCTTCGCACGCCGGCTCGCCGACGCGCTCGCCGTGCTGCCGGCGGTGCCGGGCCCGGTGGCGCCGGCGGTGCCGGCCCGCGGCCGGGCGGAGCCCTGGTGAGGGGGCGGGTCGAGCCGCGCCCGGCGGCGGGGGACGGCCTGGTCGGGGACGTGCGGCGGCGCATCGCGTCGGGCGACGCGCAGGACGTCGGCGACGCCCTGCGCACGTCCGGGCGGCTGCTCGGCAGCGAGACCGTGGACGCGCTCGGGCGTCGCGCACGGGCCGAGCTCTTCGGCGCCGGCCCGCTGCAGCGGCTCGTGGAGACCGACGGCGTCACCGACGTCCTGGTCAACGGGCCGCAGGACGTGTGGATCGACCGCGGCGACGGCGTCGAGCGCGTCGCCGTGGGCTTCCCCGGGCCCGAGGCCGTGCGGGCGCTCGCCGTCCGCCTCGCCGCGGCCGGCGGCCAGAGGCTCGACGACGCCAGCCCGATGGTCGACGCCTGCCTCCCGGACGGGACTCGGCTGCACGCGGTGCTGCCGCCGGTCTGCGGCGAGGGCGCGGTGATCTCCCTGCGGGTGCTGCGGCGTCGGGCGTCCTCGCTCGAGGGCCTCGTCGCCGGGGGCAGCGTGCCGGCCGGCTGGGCACCGCTCGTACGGGGGCTCGTCTCCCGGCGCGCGAACGTCCTCGTCTCCGGTGGTACCGGCTCGGGCAAGACGACGCTGCTCGCGGCGCTGCTCTCGCTGGTCGGGCCGGACCAGCGGGTGGTGGTCGTCGAGGAGGCCCGCGAGCTCGTGCCCGACCACCCGCACGTCGTGCCGCTGACCGCCCGCCGGGCCAACGTCGAGGGGGCCGGCGAGGTCGACCTCGCGGCGCTCGTGCGCACCGCGCTGCGCATGCGCCCCGACCGCATCGTGCTCGGGGAGTGCCGCGGGGGCGAGGTGCGCGAGGTGCTGATGGCGATGAACACGGGCCACGACGGCGGGTTCGCCACCGTCCACGCGAACACCGCCGCGCACGTGCCTGCCCGGCTGGAGGCGCTCGGGGCCCTCGCCGGCATGTCGCGCGAGGCGGTCGCGGCCCAGACTGTCGGCGCCGTGCACGTGGTGCTGCACGTGCAGCGCCGGGGGAGCCGGCGCTGGGTCTCCCAGGTCGGGCAGGTCGTCCGCGCCGGTCCGGCAGGGCTCGCGGTCGAGGTCGTCGGGCGCTGGGACGGTACCGCCCCTCCGGAGGCCGGGCCGGGATGGGCGGCGCTCGCCGAACGGTGGGAGCAGCGGTGAGCGCGGCGGGCGTCGCCGCCGCGATGCTGGTCGGCTGGACCGTGTGGTGGCTCGGCCCCCGCCCGCCCCGGCGGCGCGTGCGGCGCCTCGGCGCGCCCGTCCCGCGGACCTCGCGGCGGGGTCTGACCCCGGCGGAGCGCACGGACGCGAGGGGCGGTGGGGCCGAGCCGGTCGCGGTCGTGGCCCGCGTGGCCTCGCTCGTGCGCGCGGGCGCGGCACCGGGGGACGCCTGGCAGCAGACCTGCGGGGTCGAGGTCGACGATCTCGGCGTGCCCGACGGCGCGCACCTCGCCGCGCGCTGGGGCGGCGCGCCCGGAGGTCGGCGCCGCGGGGCAGGGTGGGCACGGCGGGCCGGTGGCCGGGACGCGGCGGTCGCGGCGCGGTCCCGCGCCGCGGCGGTCGTCGCCGGCTCGGCGCTCGCCGTCGAGCTGGGCGCCCCGACGGCGACGGTGCTCGACGTGATCGGCGCGGCGCTGGTCGCCGAGGCCGAGGCGCGCGACGAGCGCGACGCGGCGTTCGCCGGGCCGCGGGCCACCGTGCGGCTCCTGCTGTGCCTGCCGCTCGTGGGCGTGCTGCTCGGCGCGGCGCTCGGCGCCTCGCCCTGGGGCACGCTCCTGGGCGGCGGCGTCGGCTCGGCGGCGCTCCTGCTCGGGGTGGGGTTCCTCGGCGCGGGCTGGTGGTGGACGCGCCGGCTGGTCGCGCGGGCGCGGGCGGAGGGGAGCCCGCCGTGAGCGGGGCGGACGCCTCGGCGCTGGCGCACGGGGCGGCGGTCGCCGCGCTGGTGCTCCTGGGCGCGGCGCCGTGGTCGTCCCGCGGGCGGGACGCGCGCGTGCGCGCGGTGGCGGCCCGGGGACCGGCGGGTCCGGGTGGCGCGGAGGGCGCGGGGCAGCCCGCCCTGGCCGCCGCGCCGGTCGACCTCACCGTGCTGCTCGAGCTGCTGGGCGCGGCGGTCCACGCCGGGGCGGGCGTCCCGCGCGCGCTGGGGGCCGTCGGCGCGGCGGTGGGCGGCCCCGACGGCACCGCGATGGTCCGTGCCGGCCGGGCCCTCGTGCTCGGCGCCCGCTGGGACGATGCGTGGGACGGCGCCCCCGAGCGCCTCGAGGTCGTCGCCGAGCCGCTGCGCGCGACCTGGGAGTCGGGATCCGCCCCCGCCGGCGCGCTGCACGTCGCCCTCACCGAGCTGCGCCGCGAGGTCCGGGCGCGGGCGCAGCGCGCAGCGGGGCGCCTGGGCGTGCGCCTCGTCGTGCCGCTCGGGCTCTGTTTCCTGCCCGCGTTCGTGCTCATCGGGATCGTCCCGGTGCTCATCTCGCTCGGGTCCGGG
Source organism: Cellulomonas sp. PhB143 (assembly GCF_003752595.1). Lineage (GTDB taxonomy): Bacteria > Actinomycetota > Actinomycetes > Actinomycetales > Cellulomonadaceae > Paraoerskovia. Next base: position 139,567 of record NZ_RKIJ01000011.1, read on the forward strand.
GTCCTGTCGTGAGCCGGGCGTCCAGCCGCCGCCCACGGCCGCGCGCCACCGCCCGCCGGGCGCGGCCGGTGCGGTCGTCCACAGCGTGCCCCTGCGGGCGCCGGTCCACGGCACGGCTCGAGGGGGCGGCGGGGGACCGCCGGAGCACGGGAGGCTCGCCGCGTGACCCGCACGGTGCGGGCACGAGAGAGGGGGCAACGATGACCAGGACGACCCACGACACGCACCCGGTGCAGGGGCCGGAGGACGTGTCCGGCGAGGCGACGACGTCGCGGTGGCAGCAGGTGCGGGCGACGGGCGACGCGGGCCTGGCGACCGCCGAGTACGCCGTCGCCACCGTGGCCGCGGTCGGGTTCGCCGGGCTGCTGATCGCGATCCTCAAGAGCGACGAGGTGCGCGAGCTGCTGCTCGGGATCATCCGCGGCGCGCTGTCGGTCGGCTGACCGTGCGGGTGCGGGGAGGGCGGCGGGCGCACGCCGGGCCGTCGGGAGGCCGGTACGGCCGGGGCGAGCGGGGCTCGGTGACCGCCGAGCTCGCCGTCGCGCTGCCCGCGGTCGTGGTGGTGCTCGTCGCCGTCCTCGCGCTCGGTGCGGGCGCGACCGCCCAGATGCGGTGCGCCGACGCGGCGCGCGCCGCGGCCCGGGCGGTCGCCGTCGGCGAGGACGCCGCGACGGTCGACGCCACGGTGTCCCGTCTCGCCGGGTCGGGGGCGAGCCGGCGGACGAGCGAGGACGGCGACTGGGTCACGGTGGTCGTGCGTGCGCCCGTCGTCGGCGGGATGGAGCTCGGGCCCCTGGAGGCCCGGGCGGAGGCCGTCGCGCGGGTCGAGCCGTGACGCCGCGGAGCGCGCGGCGCCCGCGGGCGGGAGCGCGGGCAGTCGCGGGTGGCGGCGCCGAACGGGGCGCGGGCACGGTCCTCGTCCTCGGCCTGGTGGCGGTCGTGGTGGTCCTGGGCCTGGCTCTCGGGGCCCTGGCGTCGGTCCAGGCGAGCCGGGGAGCGGCACAGACGGCGGCCGACCTCGCGGCGCTCGCCGGGGCGTCCGCGGCGCTCCGGGGCGCCGAGCCGTGCCCCGTCGCGGCCGAGACGGCCGAGCGCAACGGCGCGCGGCTCGTGCGCTGCGCGGCGGAGGGTGGCGGCGTCGTCCAGGTCGGGACCGAGCGCGCCCGCAGCGGTCCCGCGGCCCTGGTCGACGGCCTCGTCGGCCCGGCGAGCGCCCGCTCGCGTGCGGGACCGCGCTCCGCGCGCGGCGGATGACCCGAGTGACCCGAGCGACCGGGGTGGCCCGGCCGGGGCGGAGGCTCAGCGGCCGCGCGGCTCGCCGGGCGCGTGCGCCAGGACCGCGTCGAGCAGGCGCACCGCGGCCGCCTTGTCGAGCGGCGCGTTGAGGCTGCCGCACTTGGGCGACTGCACGCACGCCGGGCACCCGGACTCGCACGGGCACGCCGCGATCGCGGCACGCGTGGCACGCAGCCACGTCGCGCCGAGCTCGTAGCCGCGCTCGGCGAACCCGGCCCCGCCCGGGTAGGCGTCGTAGACGAACACGGTCGCCTGCCCCGTGTCCTCGTGCAGGGCCGTCGAGACCCCGCCGAGGTCCCACCGGTCGCACGTCGCCAGGAGAGGAAGGAGCCCGATGGAGGCGTGCTCGGCCGCGTGCAGGGCCCCGGGCGCGGTCTCCGCGTCGATGCCGGCCTCCTCGAGGACGCCGTCGGGCACGCTCCACCAGACCGCGACCGTCGGCAGCGCACGCTCGGGCATCTCCAGGGGCTCGGTCCCGAGCACCTGCATGTCGGGCAGGCGGCGGCGCTGGAACCCGACCACCTGCGAGCGGACCTCGACGCGACCCACGCCCCACGTGACCGGGCCCCACCGGCGCTCGGTGGGCGCCTCGGGACTCTCCTCGCCGGCCGTCTCGTGCAGCCCGACCACCTCGATGCTCGTCACGTCCCGCGACCAGGTGCCGTGGTCGACGGCGCGGCGCGTGGCGAGCGCGACGCCGTCGGTCAGGTCGAGGTGGTCGACGACGTACGTCGCGCCCTGGTGGACGTACACCGCGCCGTCGTGCACCTGCCCGTCCGCGGCGGCGGCGTCGACGGTCCCCAGGAGCCGGCCCGTCTCGGCCTCGACGACGCGGACCGGGGCGGCGCCGGAGCCGCGCAGGTCCGTGAGCCCGGCCGCGCCCTGCGCGTGCGTCCAGTACCAGCCGGACGCGCGTCGGCGCAGGGCGCCGCGGGCGACGAGGACGTCGAGCACCGACCGGACGTCCGCCGCCCGGCCGAACGCGTCGAGCTCCTCGGCGCGGACCGGCAGCTCCGCGGCTGCGGCGCACAGGTGCGGGGCGAGCACGTACGGGTTCGCCGGGTCGAAGACGGTCGCCTCGAGCGGGGCGTCGAAGACCGCCTCCGGATGGTGCACGAGGTACGTGTCCAGCGGGTCCTCGCGGGCCACGAAGACGACGAGCCCGTCGGCACCGGCCCGCCCCGCCCGCCCGGCCTGCTGCCACACGGACATCCGGGTGCCCGGCCACCCGGCGATCAGCACGGCGTCGAGCCCGGAGATGTCGACACCGAGCTCGAGGGCGTTGGTCGTGGCCAGCCCCGTGACCGTCCCGTCGCGGACCGCCTGCTCCAGCTCGCGGCGCTCCTCGGGCAGGTAGCCGCCGCGGTAGGCCGCGACCCGGCCCACCAGCGCCGGGTCGACCGGGCGCAGGTGCTCGCGCGTCGCGGTCGCGACGGACTCGGCGCCCCGACGGGAGCGCGTGAACGCGAGCGTGCGCGCCCCGTGCGCGACGAGGTCCGCCAGGAGGTCGGACGCCTCGGCCGTCGCGGTCCGGCGCGGGTGCTCGGGCCGGTCGGTCGGGACGGGGGCCTCGTCGACCGGACCGGCGTCGGCAGAGGTCGGGGCGCCGCGGTAGCCCGCGAGCTCGGGCGGCTCCCACAGGGCGAACGTGCGCGCGCCGGCGGGGGAGGCGTCGTCGGACACCACGAGCACCGACGCCGGGTCGACGCCGGCGAGCCGCCCGGCGCTCACGGCGGGCTCGGCCGTCGTGGCCGACGCGACGACGAACGTCAGCCCGCGCCGGGCCGCGCGGCGGGGCCGGTAGTGCTCGGCCAGGCGCGCCAGCCGCCGCAGCACGAGCGAGACGTGCGCGCCGAACACGCCGCGGTAGGCGTGGCCCTCGTCGACGACGACGTACCGCAGGCTGCGCAGCAGCCGCGCCCAGCGGCGGTGGTTCGGCAGGAGCGAGTAGTGCAGCATGTCGGGGTTGGTCAGCACCACGTCGGCGTGGTCCTGGACCCACTGCCGCTCCTCGAAGGAGGTGTCGCCGTCGCACGTGGCGACGCGCAGGTCGCGGGCGTCGGCGGCGCGCAGGAGGCGCTCGAGGCCCGCGAGCTGGTCGGCCGCCAGCGCCTTGGTGGGGCTGAGGTAGAGCACCGACCCGCGGCCCGCGGCGGACTCGACCCGGCCGGCGTCGAGCACCCCGCGTGCGGTGTCGACGCGCACGGAGGACAACGCGGGAAGCCAGAACGCGAGGGACTTGCCGGACCCGGTGGAGGTCGCGAGGGCCACGTGCCGGCCGGACCACGCGGCCTCGGCCGCGGCGACCTGGTGCCGCCACGGGCGCTCGACGCCGAGGGTGCGGTAGCCCGCGACGAGCGACGGGTCGGCCCATGCCGGCCAGTCGGCCCCCACGCCGGCCCGGGCCGGGATCTCGCGCACGTGCGTGAGCCGGTCCGCGCGGCGACCGCCCGCGAGCAGCACGTCGAGGAGCGGGTGGGCCACGGGCTCATCGTCCCACGCGGCCCGCACCCTCCACCGCCGAACGCGTCGTCAGTGGGTCGGATCGGCCTCGTCGGCCGACTCATGACGCGTTCGGCGGTGGAGGGCGGGGCGCGTCCCGCCGTGGAGGGCGAGGTCCGCCGGGGTGTCGATGTCGCGGCTCGCGCCCGTCGCGTCGTCGAGCCCCCGCAGCCGCAGGTGCCCGAGGAGCCCGCGCACGGACGCGCCCGTGAGCGTCCCCGCCCCGGCGCGCACCCGGTCCAGCGCGTCGCGCAGCGCGCCGCGGCGGTAGACGCCCACGAGCCACTGGTCGCGGCCCTCGAGCACGAGGTGCGCCCCGTCGTACCCCTCGGCCCCGGGCGACGCGGCCCACCCGAGCAGCCCCGGCACCGCGTCCGCCGCGTCGGGGACGTCGCACGCGAGCAGCAGCACCCAGGCTCGCGCGGCCCGGCCGTCCCTGCCGAGAGTCTCGAGCGACTCGAGCCCCGCCCCGGTCGCCGCGACCGGCCCGCCGAACGGCGGGTCCTCCCGGGCGACGAGCACGCCGGGCCGCGCCACGTCGTCGGGCCCGACGACGACGGTGCGCCCGGCCGCGGACGTCGCCCGCAGCACGTGGTCGAGCAGCGGCACGCCCGCGACGAGCAGGCCGGGCTTGGGGGTGCCGAGGCGCGTCGCGCGCCCGCCGGCCAGCACGACGGCGTCGTGCTCGGGGAGGTGGTCCGTCACCCGTCGGACGCTACGCGTGCTCACACGGGCCCCGCGCGGCGTGTGCGAACTTCCTTACGGTCGGGAAACCACGACCGCGCGGCACCGAAACACGCCGTCCCTAGCGTCGGGGGCACCTGCCCACCCGATCGCTGGAGGACCCGATGTCCGCTCCGACCACGCACGACGAGGGTTCCGCCGTCGTCCCCACCGACGACACGGCACCCGCGCGCCGCCGGCTCGGTGGCCGCTGGATCGACGACTGGGACCCGGAGGACGAGACCTTCTGGCACGACGGCGGGCGGCGCATCGCCCGCCGCAACCTGTGGGTCTCGATCTTCGCGGAGTTCCTCGGGTTCGCGGTGTGGGGGCTGTGGTCGATCGTCGTCCCGCAGCTCGCCGACGCCGGTTTCGCGTTCACGACCGACCAGCTCTTCTGGCTGATCGCGGCGCCGAGCCTCGTCGGCGCGACCCTGCGCATCCCGTACACCTTCGCTGTGCCCCTCCTCGGGGGCCGCAACTGGACCGTGGTCTCGGCGCTGCTGCTGCTGGTCCCCACGATCGCGCTGGCGCTCGCGGTGCAGGACCCGACGACGAGCTTCGGCGCCATGCTCGCGGTCGCGGCGCTCGCGGGCTTCGGCGGCGGCAACTTCGCGTCGTCGATGGCGAACATCTCGTTCTTCTTCCCGGAGCGGGAGAAGGGTCGGGCGCTCGGCATGAACGCGGCGGGCGGGAACCTCGGCTCGGCGGCCGTCCAGCTCGCGGTGCCGGTCGTCGTCACGGTCGGGGCCGGGGTGAGCCTGCAGCGGGCCGGCCTGATGCTGGTGCCGTTCGTCCTGCTGGCGGCGTTCCTCGCGTGGCGGTGCATGGACAACCTCGGCACCGCGAAGACCGACCCGCGCGCGTTCGCGGCCGCGACCCGCCAGCGGCACACGTGGGTCATCTCCTTCCTCTACATCGGCACGTTCGGCTCGTTCATCGGCTACGCCGGCGCGTTCCCGCTGCTGCTGAAGAACCAGTTCCCCGAGGTGACCCTGTCGATCGCGTTCCTGGGCGCCCTCGTCGGCTCGGTGACGCGCCCGCTCGGCGGCATCCTCGCCGACCGCGTCGGCGGCGCCCGGATCACCGTGGCGGCGTACGGCGCGATGGCGCTGGGCGCGGTCGGCGCGATCGCGGCGCTGCGCACCCACTCCTTCGGGCTGTTCTTCGGCTCGTTCCTGTTCCTGTTCGTCGCCACCGGCATCGGCAACGGCTCGGTGTACCGGATGATCCCGGCGGTCTTCCGCGTCACGGCGGACCGGCGCGCGCAGGGCCTGGGCGACGGCGCCGTCCGCGCCTCGCGGGCGGCGGCCGCGAAGGCGGCGGCCGGGTGCATCGGCATCGCGGGCTCGGTCGGTGCGTTCGGCGGTTTCCTCATCCCGCGCGGGTTCGCGGCGTCGACCTCGGCGGCGGGGAGCATCGTCCCGGCGCTGTGGGCCTTCATCGGGGTCTATGCCGTCATGGCGCTGGTGTGCTGGGCCGTGTACCAGCGCGGGTCCACCGTCATGGGCGCGGCGCGGGTCTGATGACCTCGCCCGCCGCACGGGCAGCGGCCCGCACGCACTGCCCGTACTGCGCCCTGCAGTGCGCCATGTCCCTCACACCGGTGATGGACGACGACGGCTCCCGCCCTCCCGTCGTCGTCTCCCCGCGGCAGTTCCCCACCAACCGGGGCGGGCTGTGCCAGAAGGGCTGGACGTCCGCCGAGCTGTTGCGGGCGCCGGACCGCCTCACGCACCCGTGGGTCCGTGACGACGGAGCCGACGACGGTGCGCTGCGCCCGGCGACCTGGGACGAGGCGCTGGACCGGGTCGTGGCGGGCGTGCGGTCCGCGCAGGCGGCGGGCGGCCCGGAGGCCGTGGCGGTCTTCGGCGGCGGCGGCCTGACGAACGAGAAGGCGTACGCGCTCGGCAAGTTCGCCCGCACCGTGCTGCGCACCCCGCACATCGACTACAACGGCCGGTTCTGCATGGCGAGCGCCGCGGCGGGCGCGAACCGGACGCTCGGCGTGGACCGCGGCCTGCCGTTCCCGCTGGCGGACCTCGGGGGTGCCGACGCGGTGCTCCTGCTGGGCAGCAACGTCGCCGAGACGATGCCGCCCGCCGTGGCGCACCTGGCCCGGGCGCGCGAGCGGGGCGGGCTGGTCGTCGTCGACCCGCGGCGCAGCGCGACGGCGCGCCTGACGGAGGACGGCGCCGGGACGCACCTCGCGCCGGTGCCGGGCACGGACCTGGCGGTCCTGCTCTCGCTGGCGCACGTCGTCCTCGCCGAGGGGCTCGCCGACGGGGACTACCTCGCGGCGCGCACCACGGGGCTCGACGACGTGCGCCGGGCCGTCGCGCCGTGGTGGCCGGAGCGCGCGGCCACGGTGTGCGGGGTCGGGGCGGACGAGGTGCGCCGCGTCGCGCGGCGCCTCGCGGCGGCGTCCCCCGCGCGGGGTGGGGCGGGCGCGTACGTGCTCACGGGGCGCGGCGTCGAGCAGTCGACGCAGGGCACGGACACGGTGACGGCGGCGATCGACCTGGCCCTCCTGCTGGGCCTGCCCGGCCGGCCCGGCGCGGGCTACGGCGCGATCACGGGCCAGGGCAACGGGCAGGGCGGCCGGGAGCACGGGCAGAAGGCCGACCAGCTGCCGGGGTACCGGTCGATCACCGACCCGGCGGCGCGCGAGCACGTGGCCGGGGTGTGGGGCGTGGACCCGGCGACGATCCCCGGTCCCGGGCGGCCCGCCATCGAGCTGCTGGGCTCGCTCGGGCGCCCGGGCGGCCCCCGGGCGCTGTTCGTGCACGGCAGCAACCTGCTGGTCTCGGCGCCGGACGCGGGCCGCGTCGCCGAGCGGCTCGCCGCGCTCGACCTCCTCGTGGTGTGCGACGTGGTGCCGTCCGAGACGGCCCGGCGCGCGGACGTGCTCCTGCCAGTGACGCAGTGGGCGGAGGAGGAGGGGACGACGACGTCCCTCGAGGGCCGGGTGATCAGGCGCCGCAGGGCGCTCGACCCGCCCGGCGGCGCGCGCTCCGAGCTGTGGCTGCTCGCGGAGCTCGCACGCCGCCTGGGCTCGGCCGTCGCGTTCGGCACGGACCCGGCCGCGGTCTTCGACGAGCTGGCCCGGGCGTCGGCGGGCGGGCGGGCGGACTACTCGGGCCTGAGCCACGCCCGTCTGGACGCCGACGAGGCCGCGGGCGGCGGGGGCCTGTTCTGGCCGGTCCCGGCGCCCGCCCGGCCGGGCGGCCCCGCGCACCCCGGCACGCCGCGGCTCTTCCTCGATGCCTTCCCGACCGCGGACGGCCGGGCGCGCCTGGTCGGCGTCGCCCACCGCGGCCCGTCGGACGACGTCCGCCCGGATGCCCCGACGTACCTCGTCACGGGCCGGGTGCTGCAGCACTACCAGTCGGGGGCGCAGACGCACCGGGTGCCCGAGCTCGAGGCGGCCCAGCCCGAGCCGTTCGTCGAGATCCACCCGCTGCTCGCCGGGCGCCTCGGGATCGAGGACGGCGCGCCGGCGCGGCTGAGCACCTTGCGGGGCACGGCGGTGCTCCGCGCCCGGGTGTCGGACGCCGTGCGCCCGGACACCGTGTTCGTCCCGTTCCACTGGTCGGGCGAGGGCAGCGTCAACCGGCTGACGACGGACGCCGTCGACCCCCTGTCGAAGATGCCCGAGCTCAAGGTGTGCGCCGTGCGCGTGGAGCCGGCGACAGCAGAGAAGGAGCCCGCATGGACGTCGTCGTGATCGGTCACGGGATGGTGGGGTCGCGGTTCGTCGACGATCTGCTCGCGCGCACCACCGAGGCGCGGGTCACGGTGCTCGGCGCCGAGCCGTACGAGCCGTACAACCGGGTGCTGCTCAGCGACGTGGTCGCCGGCCGCACGGGCGTCGCCGCGATCACGCTGCCCGCGCCCGACGACGGCCGGGCCCGCGTGCGCCGCGGCGTCGCCGCGGTCGCCATGGACCGCCGGGCCCGGACGGTGCTCGACGACGCGGGCGGCGCGCACCGCTACGACGCGCTGGTGCTCGCGACCGGCGCCCGTGCCCGGGTCCCGGACCTGCTGGGTCTCTCGACGGGGCCGGGCGCGGGGCTGCCGCCCGGCGTGCACGCCCTGCGGACGCTCGACGACGCGCGCGAGATCGTCGCGGCGGCGGCGAACGCGCCGCGCACCGTGGTGGTGGGCGGCGGGGTGCTCGGCGTCGAGGCGGCCCAGGGGCTCGCGGCGCGGGGGCTGGACGTCACCCTCGTGCACGGCGCGCCCGGGCTGATGGACCGCCAGCTCGACGCGGCGGCGGGCGCGGTGCTCGCCGGCACGCTCGAGCGCGCCGGCGTGCGTCCGCGCACCGGGGCGCGGCCGTCGCAGGTCCTGCTGGTCGACGGGCACGTCGTGGGGGTGCGGCTCGACGGGCGCACCGCCACCCCCGGCGAGGTGCTGCCCGCCGGGCTCGTCGTCCTCGCCGCGGGCGCGGTGCCGGAGACCGCCCTCGCCCGGGAGGCGGGGCTCGAGACCGACCGGGGCGTCGTCGTCGGGCACGACCTCGCGACCGGACGCGACCCGCGGGTCTTCGCGATCGGGGACTGCGCGCAGCCGCCGGACGGGTCCCGGGGCCTGGTGGCGGAGGGCTGGGACCACGCCCGCCGGCTCGCCGACCACCTCGCGGCCCTCGCGCACGAGCCGCCCGCGGCATGGCAGAACCGGCTGCCCGGCACGTGGGGGCGGCCCTCGGCGGCCCTGCGGCTCGGGGCGCCGCTGGCCTCCCGCGCGGCCGGCTCGGTCGGCGTGCGCGGCACCGACGTCGTCACGGTCAAGGGCCTGTCGGTCGTCGCGATGGGGGTGTGCGGGGCGCGCCGCGCGCCCGACCCGGCGCACCGGTCCGTGGTGCTGTCCGACCCGGCGTCCGGCCGGCACGTCGAGATCGTCGTCGCGGGCGACGTGCTGGTCGGGGCGACGTGCCTCGGCGACGCCCAGGTCGCGGCCGACCTGACCTCGGCGTACACGCGCCGCACCCCCGTGCCCGCCGACCCGGCGCACCTGCTCCTGACGTCCGTCACGCCGCACGCCGCGCACGCGTCGTCCCCCGAGCACATGCCGTCCGACGCCGTGGTGTGCCGGTGCAACACCGTCACGAAGGGGCAGATCGCCGACTGCTGCGCGGACGGCGCGACGGAGCTGGCCGACGTGGCGCGGGCCACCCGCGCCACGACCGGGTGCGGGAGCTGCACGAAGGCCGTGTGCGGGATCCTCGAGTGGGCCCGCGGGGGACGCGCGCCAGCCCTCGCCGCGCACGGCTCGTAGACTGCGGGGCCGGGAAGCCGTCGTCGTCGGAGGGAAGAGCCAGGTGTCGCAGAGCGCAGGTCCGTCGATCGTGTGGCCGGTCCTGGTCGTCGTCGCCCTCGCGACGATGCTGGTGAGCCTGGCGTTCGACAGCCGCCGCCGGGTGGACGAGGGCTCCGGCACCCCGGGGCGCAGCCGCGCCCGCGTCGTCGGCCTGGTCAGCGGCGCCGTCGGTATCCTCGCCCTCACCGCGTGGGTGCTGACGAAGTAGCTCTCACACCGCGGGCCGCGGCCCGGTGAGAAAAGCGTTACGGCCCGGGAACGGGGCACGCACCGAGGCGAAACCCGGGCTTCCTACCGTGCTGGCATGAGCACATCACCGCAGCACCTGGTCGTCGTCGGCGGCGGCATGGTCGCCCACCGGCTGGTCGAGGCGCTCCTCGCGCGGGACGCGGCGGGCGCCTGGCGGATCACCGTGCTCGCCGAGGAGCCGCGCCTGCCGTACGACCGCGTGGCCCTGACGTCGTACTTCTCCGCCCGGGACCCCGAGGAGCTCGTCCTCGGCGACCCGGCGATGTGGGACGACCCGCGCGTGACGCTGCACCGCGACTGCGCCGTCACGGCCCTCGACCGCGGGGCCCGGACCGTCACGGACCGCCTCGGGCGGGTCCACGGCTACGACGAGCTCGTGCTCGCGACCGGGTCGTCCGCGTTCGTCCCCCCGATCCCGGGGGCGGACCTGCCGGGCGTGTTCGTCTACCGGACGGTCGACGACGTCGCCGCCCTGCGCGGCTGGGTCGAGCAGGTCCGCGCGGAGCGGGGCCGGGGGACGGTCGCCCGGCCCGTGCGCGGCGCGGTGCTCGGCGGCGGGCTGCTCGGGCTCGAGGCGGCGGGGGCCCTGCGGGCGCTGGACGCGCAGGCCACGGTCCTGCAGTTCGGCACCCACCTGATGGACGTGCAGATCGACCTCGGCGGCGGGCAGGCGCTCAAGCGGCTGATCAACGACAGGGGGATCGCCGTGCGGTGCGGCACCGCGACCGAGCGGATGCGCGCGGACCGCCGCTCCGGGCGGGTCTCGCGGCTCGACTTCGCCGACGGCGGCCGGCTGGCCGTCGACATCGTCGTCCTGGCGACCGGGGTGCGCCCGCGCGACGCGCTCGCCCGGGAGTCCGGGCTGGAGATCGGCGAGCGCGGCGGCGTCGTCGTCGACCTCGCGTGCCGGACGGCCGACCCGGCGGTCTCCGCCGTGGGCGAGGTCGCCTGCATCGAGGGGCGCTGCCTCGGCCTGGTGGCCCCCGGCTACGCGATGGCGGAGGTCGTCGCGGACCGGCTGCTCGGCGGCGCGGCCACGTTCCCGGGCGCGGACACGGCCACGAGGCTCAAGTTGCAGGGCGTGGACGTCGCGAGCTTCGGCGACGCGCACGGCCGGACCGAGGGCGCGATGGAGCTCGTGCACGCGGACCCGGTGGCCGGCGTCTACAAGAAGCTCGTGCTCTCCGACGACGCGCGCACTCTGCTGGGCGGCGTGTTCGTCGGCGACGCGGCGCCGTACGCCTCGCTGCGGCCGATGCTCGGCAGCGAGCTGCCCGGCGACCCCGGCGCCTTCCTGCTCCCCGAGGGCGGGAGCGGCAACGGCCTGGCCGCGATCGAGCTGCCCGACGACGCGGGCGTGTGCTCGTGCAACAACGTCACCGCGGGCACGATCCGCGCGGCGGTGACCGAGCACGGCTGCACGGACGTCGCGGCGGTCAAGGGCTGTACCCGGGCCGGCACCACCTGCGGGGCCTGCCTGCCGCTCGTCACGAAGATCGCCACGACCGAGCTCGAGAAGGCCGGCATCGAGGTCTCGACCGCGCTGTGCGCGCACTTCGAGCTGTCCCGCGCCCAGCTGTTCGACGCCGTCCGGGTCGCCGAGCTGCACACGTTCACCGAGATCATCGAGCGTTTCGGGGCGGTGCCCGAGGGCGCGAGCGGCGCGGGCCGCGGCTGCGACGTCTGCAAGCCCGTGGTCGCCTCGATCCTCGCGAGCCAGGGCAACGGGCACATCCTGGCGGGCGAGCAGGCCACGCTGCAGGACACGAACGACCACATGCTCGCGAACATGCAGAAGGACGGCACCTACTCCGTGGTACCGCGCATGCCGGGCGGCGAGGTGACGCCGGAGGGGCTGATCGTCGTCGGGCAGGTCGCCAAGGACTTCGGGCTGTACACGAAGATCACGGGCGGGCAGCGGATCGACATGTTCGGGGCGCGGGTCGAGCAGCTGCCGCTGATCTGGGCGCGGCTCGTCGACGCGGGCTTCGAGTCCGGGCACGCGTACGGCAAGTCGCTGCGCACGGTGAAGTCGTGCGTGGGCTCGACATGGTGCCGCTACGGCGTCCAGGACTCGGTCGGCATGGCCGTCGAGCTGGAGCTGCGCTACCGCGGGCTGCGCAGCCCGCACAAGCTCAAGCTCGGCGTCTCGGGCTGCGCGCGCGAGTGCGCGGAGGCGCGCGGCAAGGACGTCGGGGTGATCGCGACGGACAAGGGCTGGAACATGTACGTCGGGGGCAACGGCGGGCAGACGCCCCGGCACGCGCGCCTGCTCGCCGAGGACCTCGACAGCGCGACCCTGCTCCGCACGATCGACCGCTTCCTCATGCTCTACGTCCGCACGGCGGACCGGCTGCAGCGCACCGCGCCGTGGGTCGAGGAGTACGAGGGCGGGCTGGACGCGGTCCGGGCCGTGGTGCTCGAGGACTCCCTCGGCATCGGCGCCGACCTCGACGCGGCGATGGCCCGGCACGTGGACGGGTACGAGGACGAGTGGAGGGCGGTGCTCGAGGACCCGGAGAAGCTCGCCCGGTTCGGGTCCTTCGTCAACGCGCCGACGACGCCCGACCCGACCCTCGCGTACGTCGCGGAGCGCGGTCAGAAGCGGCCCGCGACGCCCGACGAGATCGCCACCGGGCCCGTGCTGGTCTCCGGCCCGGCGATCGAGGTCCGGGCGTGAGCGCCGTGTGCCGGCTCGAGGAGCTCGTCCCCGAGCGCGGGTCCGCGGCCCTGCTCGAGGGGGCCGACGGCGCACCCGTGCAGGTCGCGCTCTTCCGGCTGCTCGACGGCACGGTGCACGCCGTGCAGCAGCTCGACCCCTACTCGGGCGCCCAGGTGATGTCCCGCGGGATCGTCGGCACGCGCGGCGACGAGCCCACGGTGGCGGCACCGGTCTACAAGCAGGTCTTCGCGCTGCGCACGGGGGAGTGCCTCGAGGCGGGCGGGCGCACCCCCCGCCCGGGCCTGGGCGTGCACCTGGCGACGTTCCCCGTCGAGGTGCGCGACGGCGTCGTGCACGTGGGCGCGGGCGGGTGACCACGCCCCCCGGCCCGGGGCGGGTGGTCCTGGTCGGCGGCGGCCCGGGCGCCGTCGACCTGCTCACCCTCCGCGGCCGCCGCGCCCTCACGGAGGCGGACGTCGTCGTCGCCGACCGGCTCGGGCCCGTGGCGGTGCTCGACGAGCTCGCGCCCGGCGTCGAGGTGATCGACGTCGGCAAGGCGCCGGGCCATCACACGGTGCCCCAGCACGAGATCAACGCCATCCTCGTCGAGCAGGCGCGGCGCGGGCGGCGCGTGGTGCGGCTCAAGGGCGGCGACCCGTTCGTCCTCGGCCGCGGCGGCGAGGAGGTCGAGGCGTGCCGCGCGGCCGGGGTCCCGGTCGAGGTGGTGCCCGGCGTCAGCAGCGCGCTGTCCGTCCCGGCGCTCGCGGGGATCCCCGTGACCCACCGCGGCACCGCGGCGGGGTTCCACGTGACCAGCGGCCACGACGGGCTCGACGCGCTCGCCGTCGCCTGCGCGCGCGACGGGGCCGCTACCCTGGTCGTCCTGATGGGGGTCGCCGTCCTCGGCCGGATCGTGGCGCAGGCCCTGGCCGCCGGTGCGGTGGCGGGGACGCCCGTCGCGATCGTCGAGAACGGCTCGACGGAGCGGCAGCGCACCGTCCGGGGGAGCCTCGGCGAGATCGTCGCCGCGGCGGCCGCGGCCGGCGTCCGGTCGCCCGCGGTGATCGTCATGGGCGGCGTCGCCGCCGAGGACCTGCTGGAGGGGGACGCGCGTGGCTGACGGCCCGCCCGTGACCGACGGCCCGGGCGTCCGCCCGCTGGGCCAGGTCATGGCCGGCTGCCGGGTGCTGATCACCGCGGACCGCCGGGCCTCGGAGCTCGCGTCGGCGCTGGAGCGCCGCGGCGCGGCGGTCATGCACGCCCCTGCGCTGAGCATGGTGCCGCACGCCGACGACGAGGCGCTGATCGCCGGGACCCGCGCGCTGGTGGAGAACCCGCCCGACGTCGTCGTCGTCACCACCGGGATCGGGTTCCGGGCCTGGGTCGAGGCGGCGGACGCCCACGGCCTGGCGGACCGGCTGCTCGAGGTGCTGACGGACTCGCGCATCGTGGCCCGCGGGCCCAAGGCGCGCGGCGCGATCCAGGCCGCCGGCCTCACGGCCGACTGGGTGGCGGAGTCCGAGACCTCGGGCGAGATCGCCGACGTCCTGCTCGGCGAGGGCGTCGCGGGCCTGCGCGTCGCGGTCCAGCACCACGGGGCGGGGGCGGACGGGCTCGACGTCGTCTTCGCCGAGGCGGGTGCCACGGTCTCGAGCCTCGTCGTCTACCGCTGGGGGCCGCCGCCGGACCCGGTGGCGCTGGCCGCGTCCGTCGAGGCCGCGGCCTCCGGGGACGTCGACGCGGTGGTGTTCACGTCCGCGCCGGGCGCGGAGGCGTGGCTGCGCGCCGTGGAGGACCAGGGGGTGCTCGAGGCGGTGGCCGGGCGGGTCCGCTCCGGCGGGATGGTCGCCGCCGCGGTCGGGCCGATCACCGCCAAGCCGCTCGAGCACCGGGGGATCGCCAGCCTGCAGCCCGAGCGCGGCCGGCTCGGGGCGCTCGTGCGGGCGCTCGTGGGCCACTACGAGCACGCGGAGACGCTCGCCCTGTCGACCGTGGCGGGGCGCCTGCTGATCCGCTCGCGGGTGGCGGTGCTGGACGGGCGCGTGCTGCCGCTCTCGCCGAGCGGGCTCGAGGTGCTGCGCGTGCTCGCGGCGGCGCGCGGCGACGTCGTCCCGCGCGACGCCGTCCTCGACGTGCTGCCGGGCGCGTCGAGCGACCCGCACACCGCGGAGGTCGCGGTCGCCCGGCTGCGGGAGGCCGCCGGGGACCGCTCGCTCGTCAAGACCGTCGTCAAGCGCGGCTACCGGATCGCGCTCGCCGAGGGCTGATCCGCCGGCTCAGTCGCGGGCGAACGCCGCCCGGACCGCCCGCGCGAGGTACCAGGGGTCCTCGACGGCGCACATCTCGCGGGCCGAGTGCATCGAGAGGATCGGCACGCCGACGTCGACGGTCCGGATGCCGAGGCGCGTCGCGGTGATCGGGCCGATGGTCGAGCCGCACGGCAGCGCGTTGTTCGAGACGAACTCCTGCGACGGGACGCCCGCGGCGGCGCAGGCCGCGGCCCAGGCGGCGGCGCCGACGGCGTCGGTCGCGTAGCGCTGGTTCGCGTTGATCTTGAGGATCGGGCCCTGCCCGGCGAGCGGGCGGACGGCGGGGTCGTGCCGCTCCGGGTAGTTCGGGTGCACGGAGTGGCCGACGTCGCTCGAGACGCACAGCGAGTCGGCGAACGCCCGCGCGCGGTCCTGCGGCGTCGCGCCGAGGCCGTCCGCGATCCGTCCGAGCACGTCCTGCAGGAACGGCCCGCCGGCGCCCGAGCGGCTGGCGCTGCCGATCTCCTCGTGGTCGAACGCGGCGAGGACCGCGGTGCGGCCGCCGGCGGCCGGGTCCTGCGCGTGCTCGAGCAGCGCGGTCAGCCCGGCGTGCACCGAGAGCAGGTTGTCGAGGCGGCCCGAGGCGAAGAGCCCGGCACCGGCGCCGAAGGTGCGGGGCTCCTGGGTGTCGGCGACGACGACGTCGTACCCCAGCACGTCCGCGCCGGTGACGCCGGCGAGCGCGGCGAGCTCGCCGACG
This sequence comes from Cellulomonas sp. PhB143, assembly GCF_003752595.1. Lineage (GTDB taxonomy): Bacteria > Actinomycetota > Actinomycetes > Actinomycetales > Cellulomonadaceae > Paraoerskovia. The sequence continues at coordinate 155,330 of NZ_RKIJ01000011.1, forward strand.
AGGTCGGCCTGCTGGAGGTCGCCCAGGCCCCAGACGGGCTGGGTGTGCTTCTGCTTGTCCAGCGTCAGGCCGTCGTTGACCCCGCGGTCGAGGTGGATCGCGAGCTGCGGGATGCGCAGCAGCGGGCCGGTGCGCACGCGGTGCTCGGCCGTGCCGCCGTCCGGGGAGCGGACCACGACGCGGCCGGCGAGCTCCAGCTCGCGGTCGAGCCACGAGCTCAGCAGCGGGCCGCCGTAGACCTCGACGCCGGCCTGCCACCACCCGGCGCTCCCCGTCGTCGGCCGCGGCTTGAGCTTGAAGCCGGGGGAGTCGGTGTGCCCGCCGAGGATCGTGACGCCGGTGGTCGCGGTCGCGGCCTCGGGAACCACCCAGGCGATCGCGGCGCCGTCGCGCACGACGACGTAGCGGCCGGGTCCGGCGGCCGGGCCGGCGGCCGGGGCGGGCCACGCGGCACGCTCGTCGAGCCGGACGAACCCGGCGGCCTCCGCGCGGCGTGCGACCTCCTCGGCGGCGTGGAACGAGGAGGGCGAGGCCTGCACGAAGCGGGCGAGGTCGGCGACGTGGCGGTGCGCCGCGGAGGTGGGGGAGGAGCTCGGGGCGGGGGCGTGGTCGACGTCTGGCACGGGACCGATCCTCCCACCTCGGGGCCGGACCGGGCGAGAAAGTGAACAGTTACCTTCCTATTGGTGCTACCGTGGGACCCATGACCACCGAGCCTGCCCCGGCCGAGGGGCTGCCCGACGACCATGCCGTCGCCTCCGACCTGCGCGTCGTCCTGGGCCTGCTGACCCGCCGGCTGCGCGCGCAGAGCACGGTCCCCGACCTCACCCGGTCCCAGGCCTCCGTGCTGCGCCGCATCGAGCGCGAGGGCTCGCTCACCACGAGCGAGCTGGCGCGCGCCGAGGGGATCCGTCCCCAGTCGATGGGCGCCGTCGTCGCCGTGCTCGAGCAGGCCGGCCTCGTGCAGGGCGAGCGCGACCCGCGCGACGGGCGCAAGACGCTCCTGTCGCTCACCGCCGAGGCGCGGGAGATGTACGCGAGCGGGCGCATCGCCCGCGAGGACTGGCTGCTGCGGACCATGCGTGCCGAGCTGGACCCTGCCGAGAGGGCGGAGCTCGCGCGCGCCGTCGCGCTCCTGCGGCGGATCGCGGCGGCGCGATGACGGAGGGGACCACGAGCACGACCACGGACAAGCCCTTCGGTGCGCGGTTCCTCACCCCGCTCCTCCTCGGCTCCACGCTCAACCCGATCAACAGCTCGATGCTCGCGACGGGCCTGGTGGGGATCGGCGTCGACTTCCACAAGGGGCCGGGCGCGACGTCGGCGCTCGTGTCGGTCCTCTACCTGTGCAGCGCGGTGGCGCAACCCACGATGGGCAAGCTCGCCACGATCTTCGGGCCGCGCCGCGTCTTCGTCTCGGGCATCGTGATCCTGCTCGTCGCGGGGGTGGTCGGTGCCGCCGCACCGGCGTTCTGGATGCTCCTGGTCTCGCGCGCGCTGATCGGCATCGGCACCTCGGCGGCCTACCCCACGGCGATGGCTCTGGTCCGGCGCCGGGCCGACGAGCGCGGCGTCGGCGTGCCGAGCCGGGTGCTGGGCAACTTCTCCATCGCGGCGCAGATCACGTCCGTCGTCGGCCTCCCGCTCGGCGGCGTGCTCGCGGGGGCCTTCGGCTGGCGGGCGCTCTTCCTCGTCAACGTCCCGGTCGCCCTGGTCACCCTGGCGTTCACGTTCGCCGGCGTGGCGAAGGACGGGCCCCTCGAGAGCGGGGGGCACGAGGGCCGCCGTCGGACCCTGCGGGCGCTCGACCTGCCGGGCATCGTCGCCTTCGCCGGGGCGATCGTCACCCTGCTGCTCTTCCTCGGGGACCTGGGGGACCCGACGTGGTGGCTGCTGGCGGTCGCGGCGGTGCTCGGCGTGCTGCTCGTGCTGCGCGAGCTGCGGGCGAGCAGCCCGCTCGTGGACGTGCGCATGCTCGCGTCCAACGGCCCGCTGGTGCGCACCTACCTGCGCCAGCTGTTCGTCGGGCTCGGGATGTACACGTGCATGTACGGCGTGAGCCAGTGGATGGAGGAGGCCGCGGGCCTGACGGCCTCGCAGGTCGGTCTCGTGCTGATCCCGCTGTCGGGCGTGAGCATCGTCGTCGCGCGCGTGGTGTCGGTGCGCGGCGTGGTCCGGGTGCCGCTCGTGCTCACCGGCGTCGCCGTCCTGGCGGCGTCCGCGCTGACCCTGGCGCTGGACAGCGGCTCGAGCGTGTGGCTGATGATCGCGGCGACGTGCGCGATCGGCCTGGCCAACGGGCTCGGCGGGTTCGCGAACCAGGCGACGCTGTACGCCAACGCCGCGGCCGACCAGATCGCGGTGGCGTCCGGGCTGTACCGCACGGCCATGTACCTCGGGGCGATCTTCTCCTCCAGCCTGATCGCCGTCACGTTCGGGGACGAGGCCACGGACGCGGGCCTGCACGAGCTGGGCTGGGTGCTCGCCGGCATCGGCGCCGCCCTCGTGGTGCTCACGACGACCGACCGCAGGATCCCGCGCACGACGGTCCGCTGAGCGACCCGCCTGTCCCGCCTGACCCGCCTGTCCCGCCTGTCCCGCCTGACCCGCCTGACCCGCCTGTCCCGCCTGTCCGCCGAGAAGTCGAAAATCGCCCCTGATCCGTCCCGATCGGGGGCAGATCTCGACGTCTCGGCGGGGGAGTCTGCCAGCATGGGGCCCGTGCCCGACGCCGTCCCCCACCCCTCCCGCGACCCCGCCCGCACCCTCGGGCTGCTCTGGGGCGTGGACGCCCGGCGCCCGCCCCGCGGCCCCCGGCCCTCGCGCACCCCGGACGAGATCGCCGCCGCGGCCGTCGCCCTGGCCGACGACGGCGGCCTGGCCGCCCTCTCGATGCGCCGCCTCGCGCAGGCCCTGGGCCTCGGCACGATGTCGCTCTACACGTACGTCCAGAACAAGGACGACCTGGTGGACCTCGCCGTCGACCGCGCGTTCGCGCGCACCTACCCCGAGGGTCGTGCCGCCGGAGCGTCCTGGGACGAGCGGCTGCGCGCCGTCGGCCGGGAGAACTGGACGCTGCTGCTGCGCCACCCGTGGCTGCTCGACGTCGACCTCGCCCGCCCGGTGCTCGGCCCGGGCGAGACCCGCAAGTACGACATCGAGCTGGGGGCGGTCGACGGTGTCGGGCTGGACGACCTCGCCATGGACGCCACCGTCACGCTCGTGGTGAGCACGGCGGCCAGCGCCGCGCGGCGCTCGCGCGAGGCGCTCCGGGTCCGCGAGGCCAGCAGCCAGACCGACGACGCGTGGTGGTCGTCCAACGAGCAGGTCCTGCGGGCGGTCGGGCGCAAGGCCACCTACCCGCGCGCGGGGCGGGTCGGGCGGGCCGTGGGGGAGGCGCACGTCGAGGCGTGGTCGGGGTCGGCGGAGCTGGCGTTCGGGCTCGACCGGGTCGTGGACGGCGTCGCGGCGATGCTCGAGCGGCGGGCGGACGCGCACACCGCGGCTGGGCGCGCGGGTTAGCGTCGGGGGATGAGACTGCGAGACCCCTCGGCCGCCGCCCCGGCAGCCCCGCGCCCGACGACGTGGGTCGTGCTGCCCGGCCTGGCCCTCGCGCCGTCGGACTACGCGCGCCTGGCAGCGCTCCTCGCGGAGGACGACGTCGTCCCGGCCGACGACGTCCGCGTCCTCGACGCGTGGCGCGTCCCCACGACGGGGTCCGTCGACGACGTGCGGCGTGAGCTGGGCGTCGACGGGGGGCGGATCGGGCTGGTCGGGCACGCCGCCGGTGGGCTCACCGCGATCGAGTGGACGCTGCGGCACCCGGGCGAGGTCGCCGAGCTCGTGCTCCTGGACCCGATGACGCCGTTCGGCGGGCCGTCGCCCCTCTCGCCCGACAACCAGCTCGACCGGTTCGCGCGCGGAGCGGTGCCCGAGGGCGCGCCGCCGGCCGTGGGTCGCGTGGCCCGGCGCCTCGGCCACCACCGCGGGGCCGGCGCCTTCGACGACACCATGCCCGACGACGAGGTGCGTGCGCGCTACGGCGACGTCACGCGCTGGCCGGGGCTCTGGGGGCAGGTCTCGCAGAGCTGGGCGCACGAGCGCACCGTCGGCGAGCTGTGGGCGCAGAGCCCGGACCGTCTCGCGGGCCTCGACCGCGCGCCGCTGCTGCTCGTGGGGATGCAGGCGCTCGCGGGCACCTCGTTCCTGCGCGGGCAGCGCGAGCTCGCCCGGCGCACGGGCGCGCAGGTCTGGGCGCTGCCCCGTCGGGCCCACCTGTTCCCCCTGGTCGCACCCGAGCTCGTGGTCCAGGCGGTGCGCGGCCAGCGGCCCGACGGCGGCCACCGCCCGCGTTTCGCGGACCAGGAGGGGTTGCCGCGACGGATCGGCGGCTGAGGGCGCTTGGCACGTGCGTGCCCGGTCCTTGTGGAGGGGGCGCGATGAGTGTCGGTGGCTGGTTCTAGTCTGTACATATGTTCGAACAGGGCGGGGCGGTGGCCGACGGCGTGGAGCAGTCCGTGGTGGAGGTCGCCTTCGCGCGGATCGTGGCTGGGTGGCGGCCGTCGGGTGGCAGGGAGCCGGCTGCACCCTTCCCGCTGGAAGCGCCCGTGCCTGCCGCTGCAGCCGCCGCTGCGGGTGGCGACGCCGCAGTGCTTCTGTCCGCGCCCATGCCTGTCCTCGCACCCACACCCGTTCCGGTGCCTCTGCTGCCGGTGCACGAGGTGGCGCCGGGGCCAGAGCTCGCCGCCCGTCTCGCGGCCGGTGACGGGTCGGGATGCTCGGACGAGGAGGTCGTGGACCGGATCGTGGCGTGGCAGCGTCTGATCTCGTGGGCCACGGCGGCGCAGGCGGCGGACGTCGACGAGCTTCTGGGGCGCAGGCGCGGTTCGCGGGGGGCGGAGTTCGCGGTCGACGAGGTCGCTGCGGCCCTGACCACGACGCGGGCCGTGGCGGCCCGGAGCGTGGACCTGGCCGTGGGGTTGCGGGTCCACCCCAGTGTGGGCGCGGCCCTGTCCGCGGGGCGGATCTGCGAACGGCGCGCCCGGGTCCTGATCGAGGCGGCCCCGACCGTGCCGCAGGACGAGCGGGTGGCCCTGGTCGCGGCCCTGGTGGGTGAGGCCGAGTCCCTGACCGCACCCCGGTTGCGCGAGCGTGCCCGGCGGGTGGAGATCGAGCACGACCCGGGCGCGGCGCAGTCCCGCCGCGAGGGCGAGAAGCGGCGCCGCGGGGTGTTCTACGAACCGTTGCCCGACGCGATGGCCCGGATCAGCGCCTACCTGCCCGCCGAGGACGCCCAAGCCCTCTACGCCGCGGTCGACGACCTCGCCCGCACCCTGCCCGCCGACGCCCGCAGCGCCGACCAGCGCCGCGCGGACGCCCTGCTCGACCAGGTCTGCGGCACCCCGGACGCCGGTACCGATCACCGCCCCGACAGCGGCGCCCGTCGGGGTGCGGGGGTCCGTGGGCGGGCGCGGGTGCTGGTGACGGTGCCGTTCACCACCCTCGCGGGGCTGGACGACGCTCCCGGTCACATCGCCGGGTACGGGCCCGTGCCCGCGGACGTGGCACGGCAGATCGCGGCGGACGCGACCTGGCAACGGCTGCTGACCGACCCCGCCGACGGGCGCCTCCTGGACGCCGGGACCACGACCTACCGGCCCGCCCGGTCCCTGCGGGCCGCGGTCGAGGCCCGCGACGTCACGTGCTGCTTCCCCGGGTGCCGGGTCCCGGCCGACCGGTGCGACCTCGACCACATCGACCCCTACGAACCCGGCACCGGCCCGGGCACCGAGCCCCAGACGCGGGCGTCCAACCTCCAGGCCCTGTGCCGCCACCACCACCGCCTCAAGACCCACGGCGAGTGGACCGTGAGCACCCGCCCCGACGGGACCACGACCTGGACCGCGCCCACCGGCCACACCTACCACCGACCACCCGAACGCTACGACCACCGGCCACACCCCGACCGAGGGTCACCGACCGAGCCCGGGCAACCCCCCGAACGAGCCGCCGAACGCGCATCCGAGCGAGCCGCTGGACCACCCGACCCCGGACCGCCCGACCCCGGACCACCACCACCCTTCTGAGCCGGGGAAGTGCTGCCCCGCTGGGTGCTGCCCACTATTCGCCTCCAGCCTCCAGCCTCCAGCCTCCAGCTGTCGGTGCTCGGTTGTCGGTGCTCGGTGCTCGGTGCTCGGTGCCCTCTGCCAGCTGCGCGGGCGTCCGGTGCCCGCGGCATCCTGCTGCCCTGGCCCCCGTACCCCGCGACGCGCAGGTCAGCCAGGCGCCCGGTGCCGCCCCCGAGTCCTGTGCCGCAGTCCGAGCCCAGCGCCGCACGACCCGCACGACCGTCCCGGGTGTGCGGCCGCGAGACCAGGGGCGACCCGAGCTCCGGCGCCCTATCCTCAGGCGCATGGGACTGAGACTGCGAGAGATCTGCCTGGACTGCCCCGACCCCGAGGCCTCGGCAGCGTTCTGGTCGGCGGCACTGGGCTACCGCGTGACCGAGCGGGACGAGGAGGGCGTCGCGCTCGCCGGTGCCCCCGGGACCCCCGCACTCCTTCTCCTGCGGACCGCCGACGTCAAGACCACGAAGACGCCCGTGCACATCGACGTGTCCCCGGTCGGGACGACGCAGGCGGAGGAGGTCGCGCGGCTCGAGGCGCTGGGCGCTCGCCGGGTCGACATCGGCCAGGGAGACGCGTCCTGGGTCGTGCTCGCGGACCCCGCGGGTCTGGAGTTCTGCGTCCTTTCCCGGACCCACCCGCCCGAGCCCGAGCCGTTCGACGACTGACGCGCCCCCGGTCCCAGCAGCCCCCGGTCCCAGCAGCCCCCGGTCCCAGCAGCCCCCGGTCCCAGCAGCCCCCGGTCGCGATTGCCCCCGGTCCCGGCGGCCGACGGCGTCAGCGGCCGGCTGCGGCATCCATCACCGCGGACATCTGGTCCAGCGGCGCGAGGACGGCGACGCCCCGGGTGCTCCCGACGGCGCCGTCGACGAACGACCCGCCGAGGTTCGTGCGCGGGTCGAGCGTCCCGACGTCCGCGATGGACACGGTGCCGTCGCAGCGCGTCGCCGAGGCGCTGAGCGGTGTCCCGCCGTCGACACCTGCGGGGAACGCCTCGACCTCGACGGGCAGCTCCCCGGTGGCGTCGGTGCTCGAGCACCAGGTGGCGAGCGCGTAGCGCGTCCCGGGCACGACCTGGCCGACCGACGTGACCCGCACGTCCGGCTGGATCCCGTCGTCGACCACCGTGGCGCGCAGCACCTCGCCGGGGACGGGGCCCGGTCCGGGCTCGGCGACCTCCCGGATCGTCAGGTCCCCGTCGGGCGAGAGCGTGACGGGCGACGCCGCGCTCCGCACCCAGGTGACGGTGGACGGGTCGTCGGCCGGTGCGACCGGCAGGAATGCGACGAGCGAGTAGGCCCCGGCCGGCATCGGGGTCGGGTGCGCCTTGCTGCTCCCGGGCACGCAGAGGTCCGTCAGTGTCGTGGCCGCCGCGAGCTCGACGCCGTCCTCGCCCGGGTCGTCGATCGGGCGCGACTCACCGGGGGCGCCGAGGCCGACGACCCGTCCCGAGCTCACCCACGCGACGGCGGCGTCACGGGGCGCGAGCAGGGGACCGCCGAGCGAGCTCGCCAGCGTCCCCTCGAGGATCACCCGCGCGTCCGCCGCGACGTTCGTCCCGCCCGCGCCGGGCCCGTCGATCGCTCCCGTGAGGTCGAGCGCGACGCCGTCGTCCTCCAGCGTCGTCGGCGCAAGGGCGACGGCGGGGGCCCCGCACACGACCCCGGCCGGCAGCTGCCCGTCGAGCCCGGCAGGGACATGGCCGTCGACGAACCCCGCCGGCAACGGCTCCGGCTCCGGGACGGCCTCGAGCCCGCCCCGCGCAGCGTCCGTGGCCTCCCTGGGGGCGAGGGTGGCGGACAAGGACGACGCCGACGACGACGTCGCCCCGCCCGCGGGGACCGCGCCGGTGCCGCTCCCGGCGAGGGAGGGCGCGACGAGGACCAGCGCGACCACCGCGACCGCGACGAGCGACGTGGCGCCGAGCCGGCCCCTGCGCGTCGCCCGACGGCGCCGCACGCGCCGGCGGACCTCCGGCACCAGCGCGCCGAGCGTCAGGTGCAGGACGTCGTCGGGCCCGCCGTGCTGCCCCTCGCCGCGCCCGCCCGCCCCTGCGACCGGTCGCCCGGCGCGGTCCAGGACCGCGCGGCGCACCTGCGCCTCGAGGAGGTCGAGGTCGTAGCGCCCGGTCTCGGCCGCCGGGCGTCGCGACGCGCCGGTCGTGCGCGCCCCGTAGACCGGACCGACGACGACCTCTTCCGCCGGCGGGGGCGCCGGCGGTGGCGGACGCAGCCGCGAGAACGCGTCGACGAGGGCGTCGGCGACGATCCCCGGGGCGGCCGCGGCGTCCCCGCAGGCGTCGGTCGCGAACGTCACGAGCGCCTCGCCGCGCGCCTCGACGAGCGCGTCGAGCGCACCTTCCCAGCTCGCCATCCCTGTCCTTCCGACGGTCCCCCCGACGGTCAACCCGCGGCCGCTCGCAGCAGCCCCGTGGCCGCACGCAGACAGTGTGACGTGCCAGGGTCTCGGTCCGGTGACGATCCGCCGACGGTCCGTGCAGCGTTCGTGGCCCCGGTCACGTTCCGCGTACACTCGCGGCGTGCGTCGGCAGCGTGGCCGGCGCACGCTCCGGTCCGGAAGTGGCTGCACTCGTCAAGGAGGACGGATGCTCGAGCTCGGCTCCACCAGCATGACGATCGTCGGCGTGATCGCGGTGATCGCGGTCCTCTCGCTCGTCGTCGCGATGGTGCTGCGGCGCCAGGTGCTCGCGGAACGCGAGGGCACCGAGAAGATGCGGGACATCGGCGACGCCGTCCAGGAGGGCGCGTCGGCGTACCTGAGCCGGCAGTTCCGCACCCTCGCCCTGTTCGCCGTCGTGGTCTTCGGCCTGCTGTTCCTGCTGCCCGGCGACGGGGGCGTCCGCGTGGGGCGCTCGGTCGCCTTCCTCGTCGGCGCCGGTTTCTCCGCAGCCATCGGCTACCTCGGCATGTGGCTCGCGGTGCGCGCGAACGTCCGCGTCGCGGCCGCCGCGACCCGCCCGGGCGGCCGGACGGAGGGGGCCCGGATCGCGTTCCGCACCGGCGGCGTCGTCGGCATGTCCGTCGTCGGCCTGGGCCTGCTGGGCGCCGCGGGCGTCGTGCTGGTCTTCCAGGGCGACGCGCCGTCGGTCCTCGAGGGCTTCGGGTTCGGCGCCGCGCTCCTCGCGATGTTCATGCGGGTCGGCGGCGGCATCTTCACCAAGGCGGCCGACGTCGGGGCGGACCTGGTCGGCAAGGTCGAGCAGGGCATCCCGGAGGACGACCCGCGCAACGCCGCCACGATCGCGGACAACGTCGGCGACAACGTCGGCGACTGCGCGGGCATGGCCGCCGACCTCTTCGAGTCGTACGCGGTGACGCTGGTCGCCGCGCTCATCCTGGGCAAGGCGGTCATGGGCGAGGACGGCCTCGTCTTCCCGCTCATCGTCACGGCCGTCGGCGCGATCGTCGCCCTGATCGGCGTCGCGATCACCCGGGTCCGCGGCGAGGAGAGCGGGCTCACCGCGATCTACCGCGGGTTCTACGTCTCCGCGCTGGTCGGCGCCGTCCTCGCCGCCGTCGCCGCCTTCCTCTACCTCCCGTCGTCGTTCGACGGCCTCGGCGGCACCGCCGACCTGGGCGACGTCACGGCGGACCCGCGGGTCGTGGCGAGCCTCGCCGTCGTCATCGGCGTGGTGCTCGCCGGGATCATCCTCGCGGTGACCGGCTACTTCACGGGGACGACGTCGAAGCCGACGCTGCACGTGGCCGCGACGTCCCGCACGGGGGCGGCGACCGTCGTCCTCTCGGGCATCGGCGTCGGCTTCGAGTCGGCGGTGTACACGGCCGGGATCATCGCCGCCGCGATCTGCGGGGTGTTCCTGCTGGCCGGCGGGTCCGTGTGGCTGTCGCTGTTCCTCATCGCCCTCGCCGGGTGCGGCCTGCTGACCACGGTCGGCGTCATCGTCGCGATGGACACCTTCGGGCCCGTCTCGGACAACGCCCAGGGGATCTACGAGATGGCCGGCGGCGCGTCGGGAGACGTCGAGTCCGTCGGGGCGGGGGACGACGAGGGGGCCAAGATCCTCACCGACCTCGACGCCGTGGGCAACACGACGAAGGCGATCACCAAGGGCATCGCGATCGCGACCGCCGTGCTCGCGGCGACCGCGCTCTTCGGCTCGTACGCGGACGCCGTCGAGAAGGCACTGGCCGACGTCGACGACGTCGGCTCCGGGCTCGTCACCTCGATGCTCGACTACCAGATCATCTCGCCGGTCACGCTCGTCGGGGTGATCCTCGGGGCCGCGACCGTGTTCCTGTTCTCCGGCCTGGCGGTCGACGCCGTGACCCGCGCCGCCGGCGCGATCGTCTACGAGGTGCGCCGCCAGTTCCGTGAGCACCCCGGGATCATGACATACGACGAGCGTCCCGAGTACGGCCGCGTGGTGGACATCTGCACCCGCGACTCCCTGCGCGAGCTCGCGACGCCGGGGCTGCTCGCGGCCTTCGCGCCCATCGCCGTCGGCTTCGGTCTCGGCGTCGGGCCGCTGGCCGGCTTCCTCGCCGGCGCCATCGCCTCGGGCGTGCTCATGGCCGTGTTCCTCGCGAACTCCGGCGGCGCCTGGGACAACGCGAAGAAGATCGTCGAGGACGGCGCATACGGCGGCAAGGGCTCCCCGGCGCACGAGGCGACGATCATCGGCGACACGGTGGGCGACCCCTTCAAGGACACCGCGGGCCCCGCGATCAACCCGCTCATCAAGGTGATGAACCTGGTCTCGGTGCTCATCGCGCCTGCCGTGGTCATGCTCAGCGCGCCCGCCGACGCCAACCCCGCGATCCGCGTGGGCATCGCGATCGTCGCGGCCGCCGTCGCCTTCGGTGCCGTGGTCGCCTCACGGCTGCGTGCCTCCCGCGTGGACCGCGAGCAGGAGGACGAGGTCCCGGCGGCGTCCGTCGTGTGACGGGAGTGGCCGGGCGCCGCGGCCGGGGGAGGATGGCCGCATGGCACCCGACGGTCGTGACCCTGCACTCCTCGCCGCGCTGCGCGACGACCTGACCTCGGCGGCATACACCGTCGACGGGGTCGAGCAGGTGCTCGGCCCGCTGGCCTCCGCCGCGCTCCACCGCGAGCAGTCCGTCCCGGCGCGCAGGGTGCTGGCCGACGCGCTCGCCGGGCCCGGCACCCCCGAGCCCGCCGCCGTGCTCGCCGAGCTCTTCCTCGTGGGCGGCGACGTCCCGGCGTCGGCGCTGGACCGTGCCCTCCCCGCCGTCGGCGCGGACGGCGCGGTGCGCCTCGGCCTCGTCGCCCGGGCGGGCGCGGCGCCCGACGACGCGGTGCGGGCCTCGGTGGACCTGCGTCCCTACGCCGCGGCCGACGCCGCGGGCGAGGTGTCCTGGTGGCTCGCGTCGGACCTGGGCGAGCTGGTCACGGGGGCGCGGCTGCCCCCCGCCCACGTGCTCGGCGCCGGGGGCGCCTCCACGACGCTCGCGCAGGTGACGGTCCGCACGCCCGTGGACCGGGTGCTGGACCTGGGCACGGGCTGCGGCATCCAGGCCCTGCACGCGGCGCGGCACGCGCGCGCGGTCGTGGCGACGGACATCTCGGAGCGGGCGCTCGGGTTCGCGGCGTTCAACCTCGCGCTCGACGGCCTCGCCGGGTCCGCCGAGCTGCGCCGCGGCTCGATGCTCGAGCCCGTCGCGGGCGAGCTGTTCGACCTCGTCGTGTCCAACCCGCCGTTCGTCATCACCCCGCGGCGGGCGGAGGGCCGGGGCGTGCCCGACTACGAGTACCGCGACGGCGGAAGGGCGGGGGACGACGTCGTCCGCGACCTGGTCACCGGCGTCGGGTCGGTCCTCGCCCCCGGCGGGGTCGCGCAGCTGCTCGGCAACTGGGAGCACCGGCGCGGTGAGCCGTGGACCGAGCGGGTGGGCCGGTGGCTCGACGAGTCCGGGCTCGACGGCTGGGTGGTCCAGCGCGAGGTGCTCGACCCGGCCGAGTACGCCGAGACCTGGGTCCGGGACGGCGGGACGACGCCCGGCCGCGAGCCCGGCGCGTGGGAGGCCGCGTACGGCGCATGGCTGGACGACTTCGCGAGCCGGGACGTCGAGGCGGTGGGTCTCGGGATCGTCACGCTGCGGCGCCCCGCGGACGGTTCCGCGCCGAGCCTGCACCGCCTCGAGGAGCACACCGGCGCGGTGCGCCAGCCGCTCGGGGCGCACGTCGCGGCGTCCCTCGCGGCGCACGACTGGCTCCGGGCCCGGGACGACGCGGCGCTCGCCGGCGAGCGGCTCGCCGTCGCGCCCGACGTCACGGAGGAGCGGTTCCACACGCCGGGTCTCGGCGACCCGAACGTCGTCGTCGTCCGGCAGGGAGACGGCCTCGGCCGGGGCGTGCACGCGTCCTCGCCCCTCGCGGCGCTCGTCGGCGCGTGCGACGGCGAGCTCACCGTGGGGCAGATCCTCGGGGCGCTCGCGTCGCTCTTCGAGGTGCCGGGCGACGCCCTCGCCGGTGAGCTGCTCCCCGCGGTGCGCGGGCTGGTCCGCGACGGCTTCCTCGCCCCCGCCTGACCGCCGAGAAGTCGATTCTGGCCCCTGATCCGCTCGGATCAGGGGCCAGAATCGACTTCTCGGCGGGGCGGTGCGGCGGGCGGGGCAGTCAGGCCCCGGGCGCGGTGCCCGGCAGCCTGACCTCGAACACCGTGCCCTCGAACACCGTGCCCTCGACCACTGTGCCCGCCGACACCGTGCCCGCCGACACCGTGCCCGCCGACCCCGTGCCCGCCGACACCGTGCCCTCCTCGGCCTCCCCGCCGTTGCTTCGCACCGCGATCGTCCCGCCGTGCGCCTGCACCACGGCCTGCACGATCGCGAGCCCCAGCCCCGTCGACCCGCCGGTGCGGTTGCGCGCCGAGTCGCCGCGGCTGAACCGCTGGAACAGCGTCGGGGCGAGCGCCGCCGGGACGCCGGGGCCGTCGTCGGACACCGTGACGACCGCCTCGGGACCCTCGCGGCGGACCCCGACGACCACGCGCGTGCCCGCGGGGGTGTGCACGCGCGCGTTGCCGACGAGGTTCGCGAAGACCTGGCGCAGGCGCATCTCGTCCCCGGGCACGACGACGTCGTCCCCACCGCGCCCCGCGCCGTTTCCGCCTGCGCCGTCCCCGCCCGCGCCGTCCCCGTCGTCCCCGCCCGGCAGGTCGAGCTCCCAGACGTGGTCCGGTCCTGCGGCGTGGGCGTCGGTCACCGCGTCGACCGCGAGTCCCGCCAGGTCGACGGGCGCCCGCTCGAGGGGGCGTCCCGCGTCCAGCCGCGCGAGGAGGAGGAGGTCCTCGACGAGGGCGCCCATGCGCTTCGACTCGGACTCGATGCGGTCGAGCGAGCGCAGCGTGCCGGGTGCGACGTCGTCGGGCGAGCGGCGCACGAGCTCCGCGTACCCCCGGATCGAGGCGAGCGGGGTGCGCAGCTCGTGCGAGGCGTCGGCGACGAACCGGCGCACCTGGGTCTCCGACTCGTGCCGCGCGCCCAGCGCCGACTCGACGTGCCCGAGCAGCCGGTTCAGCGCGGCGCCGACCTGGCCCACCTCGGTGCGCGGGTCCGTGAGGGCAGCGTCCACCCGGGGGATCTCGGCGACCTCGCCGCGGTCGAGGGGCAGGCCGGCGACGTGCGTCGCGGCGTCGGCGACCGCGTCGAGCGGGCGCAGGGAACGGCGGACCAGCCACGTGCCCGCGACCCCGGCGAGGGCGATCCCCGCGACCGCGAGCCCGATCTCGACCATCACGTAGCGCTGCAGCGTCGCCTGGAGGTCCGCGGTGCTCATCGCGGTGACGGACGTGGTGCCGTCCGGCCGGTCGGCGGCGATGGCGCGGTAGGTGCCGAGCCCGGGGACGTCCACGGTCCGCACCGCGCCGTCCGCCGGTAGGCCGGTGAGCGCCTCGGCCTGCGGGTCGCTGAGCGCCTGCCAGGCGCCGTCGTCGTCGATGTACCCGGCGACCGCGGTGGTCCCGTCGCCGCGGACCTCGATGCCGATGGTCCCGGCCGCCTGGCCGGGCGGGGGCGAGACGTCGTCGGGGATCTCCTGCGGGGACGGGACCTGGTCCTGCGTGCCTCCCGGGTCGAGCCCCTGCGCGCCGCCCTGCTGCTCACCGCCCTGCTGCTCGCCGCGGTGCGCCGGGAAGCGGGAGGTCCGCTCGCTGGCCGCGTGCAGGGAGTCGTCGAGCTGGTCGGTCAGGCTCGTGCGGATCGCGAGCGTCGACGTCGTGCCCAGGGCCGCCGAGAACAGGACCAGGACCGCGACGAGGACGAGCACGAGCCGACGCCGCAGCGTCCGCGGCGCGCGGGCCCGCACGTCAGCCCGCCGCCGGCTTGAGGACGTACCCGACACCGCGCAGCGTGTGGATCATCGGCTCGCGCCCCGCGTCGATCTTGCGGCGCAGGTAGGAGATGTACAGCTCGACGATGTTGGCCTGCCCGCCGAAGTCGTAGCTCCAGACCCGGTCGAGGATCTGGGGCTTGGACAGCACCCGGCGCTCGTTGCGCATGAGGTAGCGCAGCAGCTCGAACTCCGTCGCGGTGAGCCGGACCTCCTCGCCGCCGCGGGTGACCTCGTGCGAGTCCTCGTCGAGCACCAGGTCGCCGACGACGACGGTCGCGCCCCCGCGCTCGGCGGCGGCACCCGCGCGCCGCATCAGCCCGCGCAGCCGCGCCACGACCTCCTCGAGGCTGAACGGCTTGGTTACGTAGTCGTCGCCGCCGGCGGTCAGCCCCGCGACCCGGTCCTCGACGGCGTCGCGGGCGGTGAGGAACAGGACCGGCACCTCGGGCCGGTGGGCGCGCACGCGGCGCAGGACGGAGATCCCGTCGAGGTCGGGGAGCATGACGTCCAGGACGATGACGTCGGGGTCCACGTCGCGGGCCAGGCGGATGGCGCTGCGGCCGTCGAGGGCGGTGCTGATGTCCCAGCCCTCGTAGCGCAGCGCCGCGGTGAGCAGCTCCGCGAGGTTCGGCTCGTCGTCGACGACGAGGACGCGCAGGGGGCTGCCGTCCGGGCGGGTCAGGGAGTCGGGCATGGCTCCATCGTGGCGCGCGGCGGTGGGGCGCGCCTGTGGTGCACCTGTGCGGCGGCTGTGCCGACTGCCGAGCGGGGTCAGCCGAGCGGGGCCGGGCGCTCCGCGCCGGCGAGCACGGACGCGACGATCGCCTCGATGGCGAAGCCGGTGGTCCCCGCCAGGTCGACGGCGTCCGGGTCCAGCAGCCACTGCGTCTGCAGCCCGTCCATCACGCCGATGATCGCGCTCGCGGCGCGGTCGAGGGCGGCGTCGGACTGCTCCGGCCTGGCCGGGTCAGGCGGCGCGTCCGCCGCACCGCGCAGGATCTCGCGGAACGCGTCCGCGAGCTCGTCGCGCAGCCCGGCGAAGCGCCGCGTCACCCAGTCGCCCGCGGGGTGGTCGTCCGTGACCGACTCCGCCGTGATCACGGTGTAGGCCTGGACGATGCCGCGCCGGTGGGCGTTCATGGCGGCGGTGCGCACGAGGTGCCGGAAGAGCTCGAGCCCTCCCGGGATGTGCTGGCCCTCGAGGTGCTGGACGTCCTCGCGGTCGCGGAACTCGAGGACGGCGATGAGCAGCTGGTCCTTGGAGCCGAAGTGGTGCAGGACCCCGGCGTGGGTGATGCCGACCTGCTCCGCGACCTCGGACAGGGACCCGTTGTGGTAGCCCTTCGAGCCGAAGGTCCGCATCGCGGCGCGCAGGATCTCCTCGCGACGCTCGGCGGTCGCCTTGCGCGGCCGGCGGGCGCGCGAGGTCCCGCTCATGCCGGCGGTCCGGGAGTCGGCACCCGGCACGATCACGTCGCTCATGCCGCAACCATACTGTGACCTCGCGACACTTACTGACTCGTCAGTAAGTGTGGTTGCATAGGCACGCACAGCAACTTACTGACCTGTCAGTAAGCGCACCTGATCCGAAGACGACGACGTCGAATGGAGCCCGAGCGTGTCACTGGAGACAACCGCCCGGACCGAGGGCGCGGCCCTGGGCCACCTCGCGGCCCGCCTGACCCTCGAGGAGAAGGTCGCCCTCGTGGTGGGCGCCGGCACGTGGGAGACCACGGGGATCGAGCGCATCGGCCTGCGGCCCATGGTCCTGTCCGACGGGCCCGTCGGGGTCCGCGGCGGAACCGGTTCGCCGGCCGCGACGGCCGCGATGTTCCCCGCGCCGAGCGCGCTCGCCGCCACCTGGGACCTCGACCTCGCACGGCGCGCCGGCGCGCTGTTCGCCACCGAGGCCCGCCGGCACGGCGTCGACGTGGTGCTCGCCCCGCAGGTGAACCTCCAGCGCACCCCGGTGGGCGGGCGCCACTTCGAGTGCTACTCCGAGGACCCTGTGCTCACGGCCGACGTCGCCGTCGCGCTCGTCGGCGCGGCGCAGGAGCGGGGCGTGGGCATGTGCGTCAAGCACTACGTCGCCAACGACTCCGAGACGGACCGCACGCGCTACGTCGCGCGGGTCGACGAGCGCACGCTGCGCGAGGTCTACCTCGCGCCGTTCGAGCGGCTGGTCGCGGACGCCGACGCGTGGAGCGTGATGGGCGCCTACAGCGGCGTCGACGACGGCCACGAGTCGGCGCCCGCGCTCGAGCACCGCGGTCTCCTGACCGGGGTCCTCAAGGACGAGTGGGGCTTCGACGGCGTCGTGGTCAGCGACTGGGTCGCGACCCGCTCCGTCGCGGGCGCCGTCCGCGGCGGCCTGGACCTGCAGATGCCCGGGCCCGACGGCGTCTGGGGCGACGGGCTGCTCGAGGCGGTCCGGTCGGGGGAGGTCGCCGAGGGCGAGCTCGACGACAAGGTGGAACGGCTGCTGCGCCTGGCGGTCCGCGTCGGGGCGCTGCGCCTCGACGGGTCGGCGCCGGAGGGCCCGACCTCGGGCGCGTCCGCGGTCGGGCACGGCACCCCGGAGGACGCAGCAGCCCTCCTGCGCGAGCTCACCGCGCGGTCGATGGTCGTGCTGAAGGACGAGGCGGGCCTGCTGCCGCTCGCCTCGGCGGCGCGGGTCGCGCTGGTCGGGCCCGGCGCCGTCGACCTCTTCCTCCTGGGCGGCGGGTCCTCGTTCGTGGTCCCCGACCGGGTGACCTGCGTCGTGGACGAGCTCCGCACGGCCTTCCCCGCCACCGAGGTGAGCGTGCACGCCGGCGCCCGCCCGCGGCGCAACCCGCCGCTGCTCGACGTCGCGGCCCTGTGCACCGACCCCGTCACGGGGGCCGTCGGCGTCCGCGTCGAGCTGCTCGGCGTCGACGGCACGGTCCTCGAGGTGGAGGCCGGCCAGCCGTGGGACGGCTGGCGCCAGGACGTGCTCGCCGACGCGGCCACCCTGCGCCTGACCGCGGACGTGCGGCTCACCGAGCCCGGAGTGCACGGGCTCGGGCTCGGTACGGTCGGCGTGCACGACGTGCGCGTGGACGGTGCGCCGGTCGCGAGTGGCGAGACGGTCGCCGACACGGGGATCGTGCTCAGCTCCGGCCACAACCACCCGTTCGCCGTGGTCCACGAGGTCACGGTCGGTCCGGACGCACCGCGCACCGTGCGGCTCGCCGCCGACCTGCAGGTGGTCCACCCCGTCGGGTACGCCTCGTTCGTCCGCGCCGAGCTGGTGCATGCGCTGCCCGGGCCCAGCGCCGAGGACGAGCTGAGCGAGGCGGTCGAGGCGGCGCGTGCCGCGGACGTCGCCGTCGTCGTCGTCGGCACGACGGAGGAGGTCGAGTCGGAGGGCTACGACCGCCCCGACCTGGCGCTCCCGGGCAACCAGGACGAGCTCGTCGCGCGGGTGCTCGCGGCGAACCCGCGCACCGTCGTCGTCGTCAACGCGGGCGCGCCCGTCCTCCTGCCGTGGCTGGCGGACGCCCCCACGGTGCTGTGGGCCTGGCTTCCCGGCCAGGAGGGCGGCACGGCCCTGGCCGACGTCCTCGCCGGGGTCACCGAACCCTCGGGGCGGCTCCCGTGGACGCTGCCCGCCAGGGCGCAGGACGTGCCCGTCCCGGACGCGATCCCGGTCGACGGCGTCGTCGACTACGCCGAGGGCGTGCACGTCGGGTACCGGGCCTGGGAGCGGGACGGGCTCGAGCCGGCCGCGCCGTTCGGGCACGGGCTCGGCTGGACCACGTGGTCCTACGACGCCCTCGAGGTCGCGCCGGGCGGCGACGCAGCGCCGGACGAACCCGCCGGCGTCGTCGTCACGGTGACGCTCACCAACACCGGGCCGCGGGCCGGGCGCGAGGTCGTCCAGGCCTACGTCGAACCGCCCGCCCCGGACGCCGACCGCCCGCGGCGCTGGCTCGGCGGGTTCACCACGGTCGACGCCGCGCCGGGCGAGACCGTCACCGCCCGCGTGCCCGTGCGGCGGCGGGCCTTCCAGATCTGGGACACCGGCGCGCGCCGGTGGGCCACACCCCCGGGCGACCACGCGGTGCGCGTGGGCCGCTCGGTGCGCGACCTGCGGCTCGACGCCGTGGCGTCGCTGACCGCGTCACCCCTCGAGCTTTCCCCGACCACCCGGTCACACGGCGTCTCGGCGCCGTCCAACAGTGCAAGGAGGCACCCGTGAAGAATCGCAGACTCACCTCTGTGCTCGTCGGTCTCGCGTCGCTCGCTCTCGTGGCAGGCTGCAGCTCCGGCAGCGACTCGGACACGTCCGACACGAGCTCGTCGTCGAGCGACGGCGGCAGCGCGGTCGGCACCCAGCCGCTGACCATCGGCATGCCGAACCAGACCCAGACGAACAACTCGAACCCGTTCCTCAACACGTCCGCGGCCCGCTCGCTCGGGTACGCGTTCGCGATCTACGAGCCGCTCGCGCAGGTCAACGACACGCGCCCGGCGCAGGACCCGGTGCCGTGGCTCGCGAAGTCGTTCACGTGGAACGAGGACTACACGCAGCTCACCCTCACGGTGCGCGACGGCGTGAAGTGGTCCGACGGCGAGCCCCTCACCGCCGACGACGTCGCCTACTCGCTCCAGCTGCGCAAGGACAACGACGCGCTCAACGTCGAGGGCCTGCCCTACGGCGACATCACCCAGGACGGTGACGACGTGACGGTGACCTTCACCACGGGGCAGTTCGTCAACCAGATCAAGGTCCTGCAGATGTTCGTGGTGCCCAAGCACGTCTGGGAGAAGATCGCCGACCCGACGCAGGACACCAACCAGAAGCCCGTCGGCACCGGCCCGTACGTCCTCAAGACCTGGACCCAGCAGGCCGTCACGCTCGACGCCAACCCCGACTACTGGGGCGGCAAGCTGGCGGCGCCGTCGCTGCAGTACACCTCGTACAGCGGCAACGACACCCTGACGCCGGCGCTCGCCACCGGGAAGGCCCAGTGGGGCTGGACGTTCATCTCGGACATCGAGAAGGTGTACGAGTCCAAGGACCCCGAGCACAACAAGTCCTACTTCCCCGCCGGGCTCGGCATCGACATGCTCGTGCTGAACACGACCAAGGCGCCGTTCGACGACGTCGCGGTGCGCAAGGCGGTCGACATGGTCGTCGACCGCGAGAAGGCCTCGAAGATCGCCGAGTCCGGCATCTTCCCCGAGCTCACGTCGGTCACGGCGATCCCGACGCCGGCCGGCGACGACTTCATCGCCGACGAGTTCAAGGACAAGAGCTACGCGGTCGACGTCGCGGGCGCCAAGAAGGTGCTCACCGACGCGGGGTACACCTACGACGGGGACACCCTCAAGGACCAGGACGGCAAGGCCGTCAAGGTCACCCTGTCGGACCCCTCGGGCTGGAACGACTACATCACCTCGCTGCAGCTCATCGCCGACTCGCTGAAGTCGATCGGGATCGAGGCCGACGTCCAGACGCCGAACGCGGACGCCTGGACCGCCAGCCTCAACAGCGGTGACTTCGAGGCGGCGCTGCACTGGACCAACGGTGGCGTCACGCCGTACGAGATGTACTCGAACATGTTCGACCCGGCGTACTACGTGGCACCCGGCGAGACCGCCGCGTGGAACTTCGGCCGCTACCAGAACGACGACGCGGCCGCACAGTTCACGGCGTACACGGACGCGACGGACGACGCCGGCCGCAAGGCCGCGCTCGACGCGCTCCAGAAGATCTACGTCGACGAGGTCCCCGTCCTGGGCATCGACGCTCGCCCGGCGGGCGCCGAGTACTCCACCAAGTACTACGTCGGCTGGCCGTCGGACGACGACGACTACGCCAACCCGCAGCCGACCACGCCCGGCGTGTCGCTGATCCTCACGAAGCTGAAGCCGGCTTCCTGACCGGACCGTGCCGGGCGGCGCACCACGCGCCGCCCGGCACGCCCTGCCCGCACGCCACACCGCACGCCCTACCCCCAGGTGACCATGAGCGACGTCGTCGTCGACCGGCCCGTCGAGGCCCGACCTTCTTCCGAACCTTCCCCGCCCCCCGTCCTCGAGGCGGTCGGCCTGACCAAGCACTTCCCGCAGCGCGGCCTCGGCCGCTCGGGCGCGGTGCACGCCGTGGACGGCGTCGACGTGGCGCTCCACGGCGGCCAGGTCGTCGCGCTCGTCGGCGAGTCGGGCTCGGGCAAGTCCACCGTCGCGCGGCTCCTCGCGCGCCTCTACGTGCAGACCGACGGCACGGTGCTGCTGCACGGCACGCCTGTCACCGCCCACCGCGGCCGTGCGTTCCGGGCATACTGCCGGCGGGTCCAGATGATCTTCCAGGACCCGTTCGCATCGCTGAACCCGGTGCACACCGTGCGCTACGTCCTGACCCGTTCGCTGCGCATCCACCAGCCCCGGCTCCGCGGTGCCGCCCTCGAGCAGGCCCTGCGGGAGCTGCTCGAGCGGGTCCAGCTCGCCCCCGACCGATACATCGACACGTTCCCGCACGAGCTCTCCGGCGGCCAGCGCCAGCGCGTCGCCATCGCCCGCGCGCTCGCGGCCGACCCGGAGGCCCTGCTGGCCGACGAGCCGATCTCCATGCTCGACGTCTCGATCCGGGTGGGCATCCTCAACCTGCTGCGCGACCTGCGCGACCGCCTCGGCATCGCGATCCTCTACATCACGCACGACATCGCCTCGGCCCGGTACTTCGCCGACCGCACGCACGTGATGTACGCCGGCCGGACGGTCGAGACGGGGGACAGCGAGTCGGTCACGCAGACACCTGCCCACCCCTACACGCAGCTGCTGGTGCGTTCGGCACCGGACCCGGACAACCTCGGCGGCCTGTCGCGCACCGACGCCCGCGGCGAGCCGCCGAACATGGTCGACCCGCCGCCGGGTTGCCGGTTCAGCCCGCGGTGCCCGTTCGCGACAGAGCTGTGCCGCACGGTGCAGCCGGAGCTCCTCCCGATCGGCGCGGGCCGGTCGGTCGAGTGCTGGGGCTACGCGGACCAGGTGCCCGGTGCGCGCGACCGGCTCCCCGCCGACGCGCAGCTGCCGGACCTGGGCGACCACGCGGTCGCCGTCGTCCCCGTCGCCGTCGTCCCCGTCGCCGTCGTCCCCGAGGAGGTCGACCGATGAGGTTCCTCGTCCGCCGCGGCATCTTCTACGTGATCACGGCATGGGCCGCGGTCACGCTCAACTTCCTCATCCCCCGCGCACAGCAGGGCGACCCGGTCCAGGCGCTGATCAACCGCTACCAGGGTTCGCTGAGCACCGACGCAGTGCAGTCCCTGTACGTGCTGTTCGGGCTCGACAAGCAGACCAGCCTCTGGGACCAGTACGTGCAGTACTGGGACCAGATCCTGCACGGGGACCTGGGGACGTCGTTCGCCTTCTTCCCCACGCCGGTCACCACGGTCATCGCCCAGGGGCTGCCCTGGACCATCGGGCTCGTGGGCGCCGCGACGGTGATCGCCGTCGTGCTCGGCACCCTCGTCGGTGTCCTCATCGGCTGGCGCCGTGGCACGTGGGCCGACGGCGTCCTGCCCGTGACGACGTTCTTCTCGGCGGTGCCGTACTTCTGGCTCGGGCTGATCGCGATCGCGATCTTCGCGATCGCCTGGCCGGTCTTCCCGCTCGGGGGCGCCTACGACAACGCGCTCGTCCCGACGTGGTCGTGGGACTTCGTCGGGTCCGTGCTCTACCACGCGATCCTGCCCGCGGCGACGATCGTGCTGGCGTCCGTCTCCGGCTGGATCCTCGGCATGCGCAACATGATGGTCACGGTCACCTCCGAGGACTACGTGACGGTGGCGCAGGCCAAGGGGCTGCCCGAGAGGCTGGTGATGTTCGGCTACGCCGCCCGCAACGCCGTGCTCCCGCAGGTCTCCGGGTTCGCGCTGTCCCTCGGGTTCGTGGTCTCGGGAACGCTCGTCATGGAGCTGGTCTTCTCCTACCCCGGCGTCGGCCTCGAGCTCTTCCAGGCGATCGGCGGCCACGACTACCCGCTCATGCAGGGCATCTTCCTCGTGATCACGTTCGCCGTCCTGCTCGCCAACATCCTCGCGGACCTGGCCTACGTGCTCCTCGATCCGCGCACCCGACAGGAGGCCTGAGATGTCCACCATGCCCGTCGGCGCCGCCGACTCGGCCGCCGAGGCCGCCGCGGCGGACGTCCCCGGCTCCGAGGGCGACGGCTCCTCCGCACCTCGGGCCGCCACGCGCCAGCGCCTCGCGTTCGTCCGCAGCGGCAAGGCGATGACCGGTCTGGTCATCCTCGTCGTGTTCGCGGTCCTCGCCGTGGTCGGCCCGTGGATCGCCCCCCAGGACCCCGACGAGATCACGGCCGACCTGCTCCTCGGTCCCTCCGGCGCGCACTGGCTCGGGACCGACCAGCTCGGGCGCGACGTCTTCTCCCAGCTCCTGGTGGGGACGCGCAGCGTCCTGCTCGTCGGCGTGCTCGCCGGCGTGATCGCCACGGTGCTGGCGATCCTCGTCGGCGTGAGCGCCGGATTCCTGGGCGGCGTCGCGGACGAGGTCCTCTCGGCGCTGTCCAACATCTTCCTCGTGATCCCGGCCCTGCCGCTGATGATCATCATCGTCGGGCAGGCGCCGCACGCGGGGAACCTGCTCGTCGCGGCCATCCTCGCCCTGACCGGGTGGGCGTGGGGAGCGCGCGTGCTGCGTGCCCAGACCATGTCCCTCCGCCGGCGCGACTTCGTCGAGGCCGCGCGGGCGAACGGGGAGCGGACGGCGCGCATCGTCTGGTTCGAGACGTTGCCGAACCTGACGGCGATCATCGCGTCGAGCTTCGTCAGCACGGTCACGTTCGCCGTGCTCTCCCAGGTCACGCTCGCGTTCATCGGTGTCACGCCGGTCGACGACTGGAGCTGGGGGACCGTCCTGTACTGGGCGCAGGCGAACCAGGCGCTCTCGCTCGGCGCCTGGTGGTGGTTCGTCCCGGCCGGTCTGCTGATCGCCCTGCTCGGCATGGCGCTCACGCTGATCAACTTCGGCATCGACGAGTTCGTGAACCCGCGGCTGCGCTCGGCGGGCGTCTCCGCCCGCTCGATGCGCCGGCGCGAGATCCGTCCGCGGATCGGCTTCACCGCCGTCGTCAAGGACGCCCCCCGCAGCATGCGGGAACACCACCAGGAGGCACAGCGATGAGCGCGCGAACCCAGACCCTCGAGCCCGTCGCGACGCCGCCGTCCCGGGGCGGGC
This sequence comes from Cellulomonas sp. PhB143, assembly GCF_003752595.1. Lineage (GTDB taxonomy): Bacteria > Actinomycetota > Actinomycetes > Actinomycetales > Cellulomonadaceae > Paraoerskovia. The sequence continues at coordinate 179,017 of NZ_RKIJ01000011.1, forward strand.
GGCGACCGGTCCTCGAGATCAAGGACCTGCACGTGTCCTACGGGTACGGCGAGGATCCCGTGCAGGCGCTGCGCGGGGTCGACCTGACCCTGCACGAGGGCGAGGTGCTCGGGCTCGCCGGGGAGTCCGGCTGCGGCAAGTCGACGCTCGTCTACGCGGCGACGCGGCTGCTGCCGCCGCCCGGTCTGATCACCGCGGGCGAGGTGCTGTTCCACGGGGCCGACGGTCCCGTGGACATCCTGCGGATGCCCGAGCCCGCGCTGCGGGCCTCGCGCTGGCAGGACACCGCGATCGTGTTCCAGGGGGCGATGAACTCGCTCAACCCGGTGCACCGGGTGGGTCGCCAGATCATGGACGTGATCCAGGCGCACCGGCCACGCTCGACGCGGGCCGAGCGCCTGGACCGCGCGCGCGAGCTCATGGAGATGGTCGGCATCGCGGCCGACCGGGTGAGCGCCTATCCCCACCAGCTCTCCGGCGGCATGCGCCAGCGCGTGATGATCGCGATGGCGCTCGCGCTCGAGCCGCGCGTGCTCATCATGGACGAGCCCACGACCGCCCTGGACGTCGTGATGCAGCGGCAGATCGTCGAGCAGATCGTGGACCTGCGGGACCGCCTCGGGTTCTCGGTCGTCTTCATCACGCACGACGTCTCCCTGCTGGTGGAGATCGCCGACCGCATCGCGATCATGTACGCCGGCGAGATCGTCGAGGAGGCGACGGCGGACGAGGTCTACCGCCGCCCGCGCCACCCGTACTCGCACGGTCTGCTCAGCTCGTTCCCCGCGCTGCGTGGTCCCAAGCGGCCGCTGACGGGCATCCCGGGCTCGCCCCCGGACCTGCGGGCGCTGCCGAGCGGGTGCCCGTTCCGGGACCGGTGCGCGTTCGCGTTCGACGCCTGCGCGGTGGTGCGGCCCGAGCTGGGCCCCCCGGCCGTCCCGGGCGACGGGCCGGAGCGGTCCGTGGCGTGCCTGCGGCACGACGCGGCCGCGGTCGCGGCGGCGGGTCTCGAGCCGCAGCCCGTCCCGGAGGAGCTCGCGGTGCGGTGAGCCTGTGCCGGGGCCGGGGAGGTCCGGCACCGACGACCCTCGCACCCGCTCCGGTGGCCTACCGTGATGCCATGACCTGCGACGTCCCTCTCCGGCACGGGGTGCCGACGTGATCTCGGCCCCCGCCGGGCCGTCGGAGACGTCCCTCGTGCGGCGCCCGGAGGTGGCGCGCGGGCCGCGCGTCGTCGCGGCCGTCGTCGCGCTCGCGGCGCTCGTGGGCGTCTGGCTGGTCTGGCGCTACTTCGTGGAGACGTACGCCGGTCAGCGCCTCGACCAGATGGCGTTCGACGGCGCCACGTACGGCCAGGGCCGGCTGTGGTCGTACGCCGAGCCGGTGCTGGACGTCGTGTCCGTCTCGTTCGTGGTCGTGGGCATCGCCGCGGCGATGGGCATCGCGCTGCTGCGCCGCCGCTGGGGCCTCGCGCTCCAGGTCGCGTTCCTCGTCGCCGGGGCGAACGTGACCACGCAGGTGCTCAAGCACACGGTCCTGCACCGGGACAACCTGGTGGGCGGGTACTCCTACGAGAACACGCTGCCGAGCGGGCACACGACGGTCGCGGCGTCCGTCGCCGTGGCGCTGCTGGTCGTGGTCCCGCGCGGGGTGCGCCCGCTCGTGGCGACGCTCGGCGCCGCCTACGCCGCGCTGACCGGCGTCTCGACGCTGGTCGGCCAGTGGCACCGCCCGAGCGACGCGGTCGCGGCGGTCCTCGTGGTGGTGGCGTGGGGCGGGATCGTGCTCGCCTGCACACCACGCTCGGGCCTCGACCCGGTGCCGCCGCACCAGGGCCGGGTGGGTCCCGTGTCGTGGGCGACGGCGGGCCTGCTCACCATCGCCGGGGTCGTGGCCCTGGCGGCCGCGCGCTGGTCGGCGGTCCAGGTGCTGGGCTCCTCGGACGCGGCCCGCCCGACGGTGACGGCCTACGTCGGGGGCGCGTTCGGCGTCGTCGGCGCGACCGCGCTGGCCTTCGCCGTGCTGCTCGTGCTGCGCCAGGCGACCGCCTGTCCGCGCGTGGGGTAGCGTCACCGGTCCACAGGGCGGCCGCGAGGCGGTCCGCCGCTTGCGGCCGTGGCGTAACGTCGTTGACTGCCGCGCGCCGACCGCGCGCCGAACGTGAGGGAAGCAGGTACGGATGTCCGCAGGACGCAAGCTCGTGATCGTGGAGTCGCCGACCAAGGCGCGCAAGATCCAGGGCTATCTCGGCGACGACTACGTGGTCGAGGCGAGCGTCGGGCACATCCGCGACCTGCCCCAGCCGTCCGAGCTGCCCGCGGACATGAAGAAGGGCCCGTACGGGAAGTTCGCGGTCGACGTCGACAACGGGTTCGACCCGTACTACGAGGTCTACGGCGACAAGAAGAAGAAGGTCGCCGAGCTGCGGCGCGAGCTCAAGGACGCCGACGAGCTCTACCTCGCCACCGACGAGGACCGCGAGGGCGAGGCCATCGCGTGGCACCTCATCGAGGCGCTCAAGCCCAAGGTCCCGGTCAAGCGGATGGTCTTCCACGAGATCACCCGCGAGGCCATCGCCCGCGCGCTGGAGAACACCCGCGAGCTCGACACGGACCTCGTCGACGCCCAGGAGACGCGGCGCATCCTCGACCGGCTCTACGGCTACGAGGTCTCCCCGGTGCTGTGGCGCAAGGTCCGTCAGGGCCTGTCCGCCGGGCGCGTGCAGTCCGTGGCGACGCGGCTCGTGGTCGAGCGCGAGCGCGAGCGGATGGCGTTCGTCGCGGCGGAGTACTGGGACGTCACCGGGACCTTCGAGCTCGCGGACCCGGGGCACGACGACGCGGGCAAGGCGTTCGGCGCGCGGCTCGTCGAGCTGGGGGGATCGCGCGTGGCCGCGGGCCGCGACTTCGACGACCGCGGGCAGCTCAAGGCGGCCGCGAAGGGCGTCGTGCACCTCGACGAGGCGACGGCCCACGGCGTCGTCTCCGGGCTCGCCGACGCGACGTTCACGGTGCGCAGCCTCGAGACCAAGCCGTACACGCGCCGCCCGGCCGCGCCGTTCACGACGTCGACCCTCCAGCAGGAGGCGAGCCGCAAGCTGCGCATGTCGTCGCGCCAGGCGATGCGCACGGCGCAGGCGCTGTACGAGAACGGGTACATCACCTACATGCGCACCGACTCGCCGTCGCTGTCGAGCGAGGCGACGGACGCCGCGCGCCGGCAGGCCGCCGAGCTCTACGGGGCGGACTTCGTCCCGCAGAAGCCCCGCGCCTACGCCTCGAAGAGCAAGGGCGCCCAGGAGGCGCACGAGGCGATCCGCCCCGCCGGGGACTCGTTCCGCACCCCGGCCCAGGTGGCGCGCGAGATCAGCGGCGACCAGTTCCGGCTCTACGAGCTGATCTGGAAGCGGACCGTCGCCTCCCAGATGGCCGACGCGAAGGGTTCGACGGCGTCGGTCCGGGTCGTGGCGCCCGTCGCAGGACCGGACGCGCGCGGCGACGCGGTCTTCGCGGCGTCGGGCACCGTCATCACGTTCCGCGGCTTCCTCGCCGCGTACGAGGAGTCCTCGGACGTGGACCGCTACGCGCAGGACGCGCCCGCGGCGTCGGGCGGGAGCGGCGCGGCCGGGAACGGCAAGGGCGGCGGCGAGCAGGCCGAGGCGCGCCTGCCCCGGATGGCCGAGGGCGACGCCCTCGCGGCCGACGGGCTGAGCGCGGACGGCCACTCGACGTCCGCTCCGCCGCGCTACACCGAGGCGAGCATCGTCAAGGCGCTCGAGGAGCTCGGGATCGGACGCCCGTCGACGTACGCGTCGACGATCTCGACGATCATGGACCGCGGGTACGTCCTCACCCGCGGGCAGGCCCTCGTGCCGAGCTGGGTCGCCTTCGCCGTGGTGCGCCTGCTCGAGGAGCACTTCGGACGGCTCATCGACTACGACTTCACCGCGGCGATGGAGGCCGACCTCGACGAGATCGCGGCCGGCGCCAAGGACCGCGTCGAGTGGCTCGACCAGTTCTACCGGGGCGACGGCAGCGGCACGGCCGCCACCGGGGGCCTGCGCGGGCTGCTCGAGGGCCTCGGCGACATCGACGCGCGCGGCATCAACTCCATCCCGCTCGGCGAGGGCATCCAGCTGCGGGTCGGCCGGTACGGCCCGTACGTGGAGGACCTCTCGGTCGAGGTGAAGGAGGGCGAGAACCCTCCGCGCGCCACGGTGCCCGACGACGTCGCGCCGGACGAGCTGACCCTCGCCAAGGCCCGCGAGCTCCTCGCCGCGGGGGCCGACGACGGCAAGGAGCTGGGCACCGACCCGGCGACGGGCACGACGATCGTCGCGCGCTCGGGCCGCTACGGCCCGTACGTGACCGAGCTGCTCGACCTCCCGCCCGTCGACCCGAGCCTGTCGGCCGCCGCGCAGAAGCGGGCCAAGGCGGCCCAGCCGAAGCCCCGCACGGGCTCGCTGCTGTCCACCATGACGCTGGAGTCCGTCACCCTCGAGGACGCGCTGAGGATCCTCTCCCTGCCCCGGGTCGTCGGGACGGACCCGGAGACCGGCACCGAGATCACCGCGCAGAACGGGCGCTACGGGCCGTACCTGAAGAAGGGCACCGACTCGCGCACGCTGCCGGACGAGGAGTCGCTGTTCACCGTGACCCTCGACGAGGCGCTCGAGCTGTACAAGCAGCCCAAGCGCGGCCGCGGGCGCACGGCGGCGCCGCCGCTGCGCGAGCTCGGCCAGGACCCGGAGACGGACCAGCCGGTGGTCATCAAGGAGGGCCGCTTCGGCGCGTACATCACCGACGGCGAGACGAACCGGACGCTGCCGCGCGAGCTGACGCCCGACTCGGTCACACCGGAGCGCGCGTTCGAGCTGCTCGCGGAGAAGCGCGCGCAGGGGCCCAAGAAGAAGCCGGCGCGCAAGGCCCCGGCCACGAAGCCCGCGGCCAAGAAGCCGGCGGCCAAGAAGCCCGCCGCGACGAAGGCGGCCGCGAAGAAGTAGCGGCTCAGTCGGTCGTCACCGCGTCGAGCACGGGCAGGCGGGCGGCCCGGATCCCGGGCCAAACGCTCGCCACGAGGCCGATGACGACCGCGCCGCCGAGCACGGCGAGGACCTGGCCCCAGGGCACGGCGAGCGTCGTCAGGCCCTGGTCGGCGAGCACGCCGGGCAGGGCCGCGCCGATCCCGATCCCCACGGCCGTGCCCAGCGCGGTGCCGTACACCGAGATGAGCACCGCCTCGATCGCGATGGTCCCGGCGAGCTGGAGCCGGCCCAGCCCGACGGCGCGCAGGAGCCCGATCTCGCGCGTGCGCTCGATGATCGACAGCGCGAGGGTGTTGACGATGCCGAGGAGCGCGATGACGACCGAGAGGGCGAGCAGCGCGTAGAGGATGTTCAGCACGCGCGTGACCTGGTCGGCGAACGAGGACGCGACCTCCTCCGGGTCGAGCACGGAGAGCACGAGGTACGGCTGCACGGCGGCGACGAGCCCGTCGCGCAGCGCCTCCGGCCGGGTGCCGTCGGCCGCGGTCACGTACACGACCCGGAGCGACTGCTGACGCTCGGGGACCAGGGCGTCGAGCACGTCCTGGGGCACGACGACGTCGGACGTGACGACCTGGCTGTCGATCACCGCGCCGACGACGAGGTCCCGCGTGCCGCCGCGCAGGGAGACGGTGTCGCCGACCGCCCAGCCGTGGTCGCGCGCCGCGAGGCGGCGGACCACGGCCTGCCCGTCGGCGAGGGCCGCCGCGGGGTCCCCCTCGACGGTCACCGGGTCCAGCGCGCGGCCGAAGAAGCCGGGCCGCACGCCGGCGGCCGAGACGCCCGCGGGAGAGGCGCCTGCCCCGCCAGACCCGTCAGATCGGCTCCTGAGCTCGAGCGTCGCCAGCCTCACCGGGTCGGTCTCCCCGACGCCGGGCACGGCCGCGACGGCGTCCGCGGCGCCGGCGGGCACGGTGAAGGTCGCGGAGTCCACGAGGTAGTCCGCGGCCATCTCCTGGTCCACGATGGACCGGACCGAGGCGTCCGCGGACGCGGCGATCACCCCCGTGACGCTGACCAGCGCCATGCCGATCATCAGGGCGCCGGCGGTGTTCGCGGTGCGGCGCGGCATGCGGGTGACGTTGCCGCGGGCGAGGCGCCCGAGCGGGCGCAGCGGCAGGACCGGCCACGCGAGCACCGCGAGGACGGGCCGCGCGAGCGCGGGGGAGAGCACCAGCGCGCCGACGAGCACGCCCGCCGCGCCCGCCGCGAGCACCCAGCGCGGGTCGAGGTCGTCGAGGAGGCCCAGGCCGGTGGGCGTCTCGTCGGTCGAGGAGCCGAGGGCGGCGGCGAGGACGAGCAGGGCGGCGCCGAGGAGGGTGACCGCGGCACCGACGACGGCGGGGGTGGCGACGGAGCGCTCCGGGCGGACGTCGTCCCGCATCGCCTGGACCGGCGGGACCGTCGCGGCGCGCCGGGCCGGGACGCTCGCGGCCGCCAGGCTCACCCCGACCCCGCCCGCCACCGCGACGGCGAGCGGCACCGCGCCGAGCGGCACGCTCCCGGCGAGCTCCATGCCGCGGGCGGCGAGCACCCGCTGGATCAGGACGACCAGGCCCGCGCCGGAGACGATGCCGAGCGCGGAGCCGAGGACCCCGACGACCACGGCCTGCGCGAGGATCGAGCGGAACACCTGCTGCGGCGAGGCGCCCAGGGCGCGCAGGAGCGCGAGCTCGCGCATCCGCTCGCGCACGGACATCGCGAACGTGTTGGTGATGATGAAGGCGCCGACGAACAGCGAGATCGCGGCGAAGACCAGCAGGAACGTCTCCACGAAGCCGAGGATCTGCTCGACGCCCTCGCTCGCCTCGTCCCGGGCCTCGTCCCCGGTGACGACCTGGGCGTCGTCGGGCAGCGTGGGCGCGAGCGCGGCCACGAGCTGCTGCTGGCTCGTGCCCGGGTCCGCGTAGACGGAGACCGACGGCACCAGGCCGTCGGGCGCGAAGGTGTCGAGGGCGGTGCGCTCGTCGACCCCCACGAGGATCGCCCCCGCGGGCGACGCCTCGATCGCGAAGGTCCCGGAGACGACGACGTCGCGCGGCTCGTCGCCCAGCACCACCTGCGTCCGGGCGCCGGTGGCGAGGCCGGAGGTCCGCGCGGCGGAGTCCTCGAGCGCGATCCGGTGGGGGCCGGACGGCCAGGTGCCGCTCGTCAGGCGGACTCCCGGGTCGCCGTCCTGCACGGCGAACGCGGTGCTCGGCGGCCCGGAGGTGATCACCGCGGTCCCGTCGGCGCCGACGAGGACGACGGAGCCCGAGACGTCGGGCTCGGCGCGGGCGACGCCGTCCGTGCGGGCCACGTCGTCGGCCAGGGCGACCGGGACGGGGGTGCGCGGCGTGCCGAACCCCGTGGCGGTGCCTCCGCCGCCCGTGCCGCCCTGCGCGGGCGCGTCCGCGAGCTCGTCGGCGCCGCGGACGTAGGCGTCGGCGCCGAGCGTGGTGGCGATGATGTCGTCGAACGTCGAGGAGAGCATCGAGCGGAAGGCGAACGCGCCCGTGACGAAGGCGACCCCCAGGGTGACGGCCAGGACGGAGAGCACGAACCGGACGAGGTGCGCGCGCACGCCGCGCAGCGCGACGCGGGTCACTGTGCGGCCGGGTTCACGGCACGGCCCGGCTCACAGGGCGAGCCCGCCGAGCGCGTCGAGGACGTCCTGCTGGGTCGGGTCCCGGAGGTCGCCCGCGAGGCGGCCGTCCGCCAGGAACACGACGCGGTGGGCGTAGGAGGCGGCCCGCGGGTCGTGGGTGACCATGACGACGCATCGGCCGAGCTCGTCGACGGAGCGGCGCAGGAACGCGAGGACCTCGGCCGAGGACGTCGAGTCGAGGTTGCCGGTCGGCTCGTCGGCGAAGACCACGGACGGGCGCGAGACCAGCGCCCGCGCGCACGCGACCCGCTGCTGCTGGCCGCCGGAGAGCTCGGCGGGGCGGTGGTGCAGGCGGTCGCGCAGGCCGACGGCGTCGACCACCTCGTCGAACCAGTCGCGGTCCACCGGGGCGCGGGCGATGTCGAGGGGGAGCGTGATGTTCTCCTCGGCCGTGAGCGTCGGCACGAGGTTGTAGGACTGGAAGACGAACCCGACGCGGGTGCGGCGCAGGGCGGTCAGGCGGCGCTGGGACATGCGGCTGATGTCCTGGCCGTCGACGACGATCGTGCCCTCCGTCGCGGTGTCGAGCCCCGCGAGGCAGTGCATGAGCGTGGACTTGCCCGAGCCCGAGGGGCCCATGACGGCGGTCAGGTGCGCGGCGTCGAGGTCGAGGTCGACACCGTCCAGCGCGCGCACGCGCGTGTCTCCTCGGCCGTAGACCTTGACGAGGCCGCGGGCGCTGGCACGGACGGTCATGGGTCATGGTCACCCGGCCGGGTCCCGCCCGCCAGGCGCGGGGCGCCGGCACGGGTCTAGCGTGAGACGCATGTCCGTCGTCTCCGTGCTCGATGCCGTGCCCGACCCGATGTCCGCGCCCCCGGTGCGCTGGGGGATCCTCGGGGCAGGCGCCATCGCGGGCTCGTTCGCGGAGGCGGTGCGCACCTCGACGGCGGGGAGCGTCGCAGCCGTCGGTTCCCGGAGCGCGGCGCGCGCGGCGGCCTTCGCCGAGCGGCACGCCCCCGGCGCCCGCGCGCACGGCTCCTACGAGGACCTGGTCGCGGACCCGGACGTCGAGGTCGTCTACGTCGCCACGCCCCACTCGCACCACCGCGACCACGCGCTGCTCGCGGTCCGGGCGGGCCGGCACGCGCTCGTGGAGAAGGCGTTCACCCGCAACGAGGCCGAGGCGGTCGAGGTGCTCGAGGCCGCGCGCGCGGCCGGGGTGTTCGTCATGGAGGCGATGAAGACCCGCCACCTGCCGCACGTCGCCGCGATCCGCACGATGGTCGCGCGCGGGGAGATCGGCGACGTCGTCTCCGTCTCGGGGAGCCGGGAGGCGGCGTTCGCCCACGACCCGGCCTCGCGGCTGTTCGACCCGGGGCTCGCGGGCGGCGCCCTGCTCGACGTCGGGGTGTACCCCCTCGCGTTCGCCCTCGACCTGCTGGGCGTGCCCGACGAGGTCGCGGCGACCGGCTTCCTCACGGACACGGGCGTCGACGCGCAGTCCACCGTGACGCTGCGGTACGGGACGCGCGCCGTCGCGACGGCGACGTCCTCGCTCCTGACCCGTACCCCGGCGTCGGTCACGATCGGGGGGACCTCCGGGTTCGTGCACGTGCCCGAGCACGCCTACGGCCCGACGGGGTTCACGGTGGAGTGGCACGACGGCGGGCGCAAGGAGTTCGACGGGTTCGCCCCGGACGGCAAGCAGTACGAGGCCGCGGAGGTGGCGCGGTGCGTCGCCGCGGGGGACCACGAGAGCACGCGCATGCCGTGGCAGGAGACGCTCGACCTGCTGCGGGTCCTCGACGCGGCCCGCGCCCGCCTCGGGGTGGTCTACCCCGGGGAGTGACGGGGGCGCGCGCTAGCGTGTCGCCATGACCGCCAGCCACAGCACCCCGAGCACACCCACCGCCGAGCGCGACGAGCTCCTGGGCTCCGTCCCCGACCCCGCGTCCGCGCCCCCGGTCCGCTGGGGGGTGCTGGGCGCCGGCTGGATCGCCGGGGTGTTCGCCGGATCGGTGCGCGAGGGGACGGCGTCGAGCGTCGTCGCGGTCGGCTCGCGCGACGCCGACAAGGCGCAGGCCTTCGCCGACGAGCACGCCCCGGGTGCGCGGGCGCACGGCTCCTACGAGGACCTGGTCGCCGACCCGGAGGTCGACGTCGTCTACGTCGCCTCGCCGCACTCGCACCACCACGAGCACGCGCTGCTCGCGGTCCGGGCCGGCAAGCACGTGCTCGTGGAGAAGGCGTTCACCCGCAACGAGGCCGAGGCCCGCGAGGTCCTCGACGCCGCCCGCGAGGCGGGCGTCTTCGTCATGGAGGCGATGTGGACCCGCTTCCTGCCCCACGTCGCCGCGATCCGCGCCGCGATCGCGCGCGGCGAGATCGGTGACGTCGTCAACGTCAGCGCCGCCCACGGTCAGGCCTTCCCGCTCGACCCGGGCCACCGCCTGTACGCGCCGGAGCTCGCCGGCGGCGCGCTCCTCGACCTCGGCGTGTACCCGATCGCCTTCGCCCACGACCTGCTCGGGGCGCCCGACGCCGTCACGGCCGTCGGCGCCCTGACGGAGACCGGGGTGGACGGGCAGGTGAGCATCGTGCTCTCCCACGGGCCGCGGGCGCAGTCGACGCTGCAGACCTCGCTCTGGGCGGTGGGGGAGAACGGCGCGGTGGTCACCGGTTCGCGCGGCCGCATCGAGGTCGACGGCTGGTTCTACACGCCGACCGGGTTCCGCGTGGTGCGCGACGACGGCGTGAGCTGGACCTACGAGGGCTTCGCGGGCGAGGGCAAGGAGTACGAGGCCGCCGAGGTCGCGCGCTGCGTCGCGGCCGGCCTCACCGAGAGCCCGCGGATGACGTGGGACGACACCCTCGCGATCATACGCACCATGGACGAGGTGCGCCGCCAGGTCGGGGTCGCCTACCCGGGGGAGTGAGCGGCCCGGCAGCACGAGAAGGAGGGGACGCCGTGGCGGGTCATCGGATCTTCGGCACGAGCTTCGCGAGCATCTACGCGCTCTACGCGGCGAAGGTCGAGCGCAAGGACCGCAGCAGGGAGGACCTCGACCGTGTCATCACGTGGCTCACGGGGTACGACGATGCCGGGCTGCGGCGCGCCATCGACGACGGGGCGGACCTCGAGGCCTTCTTCGCGCGGGCTCCGCGGATGAACCCGAACACGTCGCTCATCACCGGCGTGATCTGCGGCGTCCGCGTGGAGGACGTCGAGGACCCGCACATGCAGCAGATCCGCTTCATGGACAAGCTCGTCGACGAGGTGGCCCGCGGCAAGAAGATGGCGTCGATCCTGCGGGGGTCTGACCCGCTATGAGGCCGCGGAGGCCGCGGTGAGGCGGACGCCGTCGGGCCCGACGGCGAACCGGACGTGCGAGAGGTCCGGCACGACGGCGTCGGCGTCGAGCTCGTCGGCGGCGTGGGTGCCCAGCACGGCGAGCGTCGCGCACCCGGCCGCGCGCGCCGCGGCGAGCCCGGCGGGCGCGTCCTCGACGACGAGGCAGCGGCCGGGGTCGGCCCCGAGCGCCTCGGCGCCCCGCCGGAACGGCTCCGGGTCGGGCTTGCCGTGCACGACGTCGTCGGCGGTCACGACCCGCGCGGGTCGCGCGAGCCCCGAGGCGCGGAACCGCAGGGCGGCGAGCTCGCCCGTCGCGGAGGTGACGATCGCGGCACGCGCGTCGCCGAGGGCGGCGAGCGCCGCCGCGGCGCCGGGGCGCCCGGCGATGCCGCCGTCGTCCTCGAGCTCGATCCGGACGAGGCGCGCCACGGCGGGCTCGACCTGCTCGGCGGGCAGGAGCTGCGCGACGACCTGCCGCGCGGGGATCCCGTGCGGCACACGGAAGCCCGCCTCGTCGGGGACGTCGTGCTCGAGCACCCACTGCCGCCAGCTGCGCTCGACCGCGGGGACGGAGTCGACGAGCGTGCCGTCGAGGTCGAAGAGGATCGCGTCGAAGGTGCGCCCGGCGAGCGCGGAGAGGTCTGCAGGCATGCCCCCGAGCCTACGGGCGACGCTCAGCGCTCGAGATGGCGCCCGCTGACGACCTCCGGCGTGAGGCGCAGCCACACGGTCGTCGGCGCGTCCGACCACGTGCGCAGCCCGAGGTTCTCCGCCCGCGCGATCTCGTCGTCGTGGGTCAGCCGGCGGGCGCGACCCTTGACGACCACGCTCCATGCGTCGGTCTCGTCCCAGGAGTCGCACTCGAACGCGACGCGCTCGTTGATGGTCAGCTCGACGAGCTTGCTGCCCTCGGTGGTGCCGATGACGACGTCGCCCGCGTCGAGGACGAAGTTCACGGGGAAGATGTCCACGACCCCGGCGGCGCTGACGGCGAGGCGTCCGACCTCCTGCGTCGCGAGGAGCGTGAGGGGATCGGTGGTGACGGTGTCCATGGTTCCTCCGCCCGCGGGGCCCGGCGGTGGGCCCGGTCCGGGCCCCAGGTCCCGTCGGTCCTCGGGGTTCCCAGCCTAGCGGCGCTTGTGAAGGTTGTCACTAGGTGCCGGGTGTCGGACGCCGCGGCTATCGTGTGCGCGTGGACGCTGCCGGGTACTTCATCTCCTTCGAGGGCGGCGACGGCGTCGGTAAGTCGACGCAGCTGCGCCTGCTCGGCCGGTGGATCGGCGCCGTCACCGGCCGCGAGGTCGTGCTCACCCGCGAGCCGGGCGGCACGTCGCTGGGGCGCGTGCTGCGCGAGGCGGTGCTGCACGGCGAGCACGTGGACGCGCGCGCGGAGGCCCTGCTCTACGCGGCCGACCGCGCCCACCACGTCGCGACCCTCGTGCGTCCCGCGATCGAGCGCGGCGCCGTCGTGCTCACCGACCGCTACCTCGACTCGTCCATCGCCTACCAGGCCGCCGGCCGCGGGCTGGGTGACGACGGGGTCGAGCTGATCAACCGCTGGGCGGTCCAGGACCTCATGCCGCAGGCCACGGTCCTGCTCGACCTCGACCCCGCGGTCGCCGCCGCGCGGCGCACCGCCGCCCCCGACCGGCTCGAGCGCGCCGGCGCGGAGTTCCACCGCCGCACCCGCGAGGCGTTCCTGTCCCGTGCGGCGGCCGACCCGCGGCGCTGGCTCGTCGTGGACGCCGCCGGCGACGTCGAGGACATCCAGTCCCAGATCCGTGTGGACCTCGCCGCACGCCTGGACCTGACCCCGGTCGTGGACGAGGCCGTGCATGCCGGCCCGGACGAGCAGCGCGAGCAGGTCGAGCCGTGAGCGTCTGGGACGAGGTCGTCGGCCAGGAGCACGTCATCGACGTGCTGCGCGGCGCGGTCGCCGAGCCGCGCGCGATGACCCACTCGTGGCTCTTCACGGGCCCGCCGGGGTCGGGGCGCTCGGTCGCGGCGCGCGCGTTCGCCGCCGCGCTGCAGTGCGAGGCCGGCGGCTGCGGCGTCTGCCGGGCGTGCACGACGACGCTCGGCGGCTCCCACGCGGACGTCACGGTCGTCGCGACGGACAAGGTGACCATCGGCATCGACGAGGTCCGCGACCTCGTCGGGCGCGCCGCGCGCCGCCCGTCGTCGGGCCGGTGGCAGATCATCATCGTCGAGGACGCCGACCGCATGCTCGAGCGCACCACCAACGTGCTGCTCAAGTCGATCGAGGAGCCGCCCGCCCACACGGTCTGGATCCTGTGCGCCCCGAGCACCCAGGACGTGCTGCCCACCATCCGCTCGCGCTGCCGCTCCGTCGTCCTGCGCGTGCCGCCGGTCGAGGCGGTCGCGGGGCTGATCGAGCGCCGCGACGGCGCCGAGCCGCAGGTCGCGCTCGAGGCGGCGCGCGCCGCGCAGAGCCACATCGGGATCGCCCGCCGACTCGCCCGCGACCCCGAGGCGCGCGCCCGGCGCACCCAGATCCTCGAGATCGCCCGGGACATCCGCGGTGTGGGGGACGCCGTCGTCGCCGCCGGGCGGCTCGTCGCGGTCGCCCAGGCGGAGGCGAGGGCGGCGACCCAGGAGCGCGACGCCGCGGAGAAGGCCGAGCTCTTGCGGGCGCTCGGCGCCGATGCCGGGCAGACCCTGCCGCCCCGCCTGCGCTCGCAGGTCAGCGAGCTCGAGCGCGACCAGAAGCGCCGCGCCACGCGGTACCAGCGCGACGTCCTCGACCGCGCGATGCTCGACCTGCTCTCGCTCTACCGCGACGTCCTGCTCCTGCAGCTCGGCTCGGACGTCGAGCCCGTGAACACGGCGATGAGCGGGACGGTCCGGGCGCTCGCGGCCGACTCCGAGCCGCTGCAGACGCTGCGGCGCATGGACGCCGTCGGGCAGGCGCGCGAGCGCCTCGACGCGAACGTCGCGCCGCTCCTCGCGGTCGAGGCGATGACCGTGGCGCTGCGCCCCCAGGGGTGACGCGCGCAGGTGACGAGGCGTCGCCGGGAGCGGATACCGTGGCGCCGTGACACCACGCCGACTCCGTCCTGCTGCTGGCGCGCTCGCGGCGCTCCTCGTCGTCGTCCTCGCCGGGTGCACGCCCGCCGGCAAGGACCAGAACCCCGTCGACCCGTCGTCGGGCACCGCCTCGAGCGCCCCGGGGAGCGATGCCGCCCCGGCCGGCGACGGCGCCCCGACGGGCTTCGAGAGCTACTACACGCAGGACCTCGCGTGGAAGAAGTGCGGCGGCGGCTTCGAGTGCGCGACGGCGGCGGCGCCCATCTCGTGGGACGACGCGGACTCCGGGAGCATCGACCTCGCGCTCAAGCGCCTGCCCGCGTCGGGCGACCGCAAGGGCTCGCTGCTCACCGACCCGGGCGGCCCGGGCGCGTCCGGCGTCGAGTTCGTCGGCGACGCGAAGTCCCTGTTCGGCGACCCGGTGCGCGAGAGCTACGACATCGTCGGGTTCGACCCGCGCGGCGTGTCGGGCTCGTCGCCCGTGCGGTGCTTCGACGACGCCCGCAAGGACGAGTCGCTGTCCAAGGACTTCCCCGAGACCGACGCCGGCCTGGCCGACCTGCGCACGGAGCTCAAGGCGTGGGCCGACGCGTGCCAGAAGAACACGGGCCCGCAGCTCGCCACCGTCGACACCCAGAGCGCGGCCCGCGACATGGACATGCTGCGCGCGGCGCTCGGCGACGGGACGCTGACCTACGTCGGCTTCTCCTACGGCACCCAGCTGGGCGCGACGTACGCGGGGCTGTTCCCGGACCGGGTGGGCCGCATGGTCCTCGACGGCGCGATCGACACGTCGCTCGACGCCGACGAGATCAGCGCGCAGCAGGCGGTCGGTTTCGAGAACGCGCTGCGCGCCTACGTCAAGGACTGCCAGACGGGCAAGTGCCCGCTCACCGGCTCCGTCGACGACGGCATGGCGCAGATCAAGGACCTGCTCGACGGCGCCCTCGACGACCCGCTGCCGACGGACTCCGACCGCGACCTCACCCAGACGCTGATGTTCTACGGCATCGCGCTGCCGCTCTACAGCAAGGCGAACTGGCCGCTGCTGACGCAGGCGCTGACCGAGGCGATCGACAAGGGCACCGGCACGACGTTCCTGCTGCTCTCCGACTACTACAACGACCGCAACCCGGACGGCTCGTACACCGGCAACTCCGCGGAGGCATTCCGGGCGGTCAACTGCCTCGACGACCCGGGCAACCCCGACATGGCGTTCATGGACGCCCAGGCGAAGCAGATCGAGGCCGCGGCGCCCACCATGGGTGAGTTCTTCACCTACAACGGCCTGACCTGCGCCGACTGGCCCGAGGCCCCGGTGAAGAAGGACTTCGACCTGCACGCCAAGGGCGCGGCGCCGATCGTCGTCGTCGGCACCACGAACGACCCCGCGACGCCGTACGTGTGGGCGCAGGGCCTCGCCAAGACCCTCGACTCGGGCCGCCTGCTGACCTACCAGGGGGAGGGGCACACCGCCTACGGCAGCTCGAACTCCTGCATCGGGGACTCCGTCGACGACTACCTCGTGGACGGGACGCTGCCCGCCGAGGGCAAGACCTGCTGACTCGCGACCGGCCGCTTTGGAGTCTCGGCCGGTCGTTGGGTACAGTTGGCTCGCTCGCTGCGGCGGTCCCTCGTGACCGCGTCGGTGTGCACGCCGCCTTAGCTCAGTCGGTAGAGCGATTCACTCGTAATGAATAGGTCATCAGTTCGATTCTGATAGGCGGCTCCGACACGGAAGCCCCCGCTGACCTGGACCAACGGTCCGGGACGGCGGGGGCTTTCCGCATGCGCGATCTCGACCCGGCGACTCTCCGGCACGGGAGAGATGGTCACCGCGGGACGGGCCCGCGGCTAGCATGCCCGGCATGGACACGACGAACGAGCGCTTCGACGTGGTCTTCGAGACGCGGACGTTGTCCGAGCTCACGAGGATCCTCCGTGATCGGCAGACGGGTGTCTGCTATCTCTTCCACCAGGTCGGTGCGGTCGGGGGGCTGACCGTTCTCCTCGACGCCGAGGGACGACCGATGCTCGACGCACCCTCCCGCTGACAGGTCTTCGGCCTCTTTTCCCGGTCTGACCTGGTCCGACGTGGTCTCTCCGTCGGGCTGCGACGTCGCTGCGCCACGGGCGCGCGAGAGCCGGTCGCGACGCGTGCGGTCTGCCGCGAGCGAAGTGGGACATATCACTATCTGGTCACTCCTGCGCGCCGAATTCCGGCTGTGATGACCTGCGGGGGCGTTGAGAGGGGGTGAAAAATGATCAACGAACTTGCAGAGATCGAGCAGCTGGAAGCGCTCGAGGCTCCCGGGTGGGGCGAGTGGGTCGCCGGCATCGGTGCCGGCGCCATCGTCGGCGGCGGGCTGCTCTACGGCGGCATCGCCGTGGGAGTGGCGATCACCTGACGAGTAGCGGAGCGATCGACCGTACGGCTGAGCGAGGGGGTGAAACATGGAATCGCAGACACAGGACACGGATCAGGCGTTCGCGGCGCTCGTCGCGGACATCGAGCCGCTCGAGTCGCTCGAAGCGGCCTGGAACTGGGGTGAGTTCTTCGGCGGTGTCGCCATCGGCGTCGGTGGTGCCGGCGTCGTCGGCGGAGGGATCGCCATCGGCGTCGCCATCACCTGAGGCGCAGAGTCCCGGCCGCGCCGTTCGTGGTGCGGCCGGGGAGCGCCCTCGGTGCCTGGTCATCACCGGCGCAGCGCTCTCCGCAACCGGAGAGGTAATCCAGAAAGTAGGCAAGCATGAATCCTGACAAGAGCAACACCCCCCTCGTCGCCGCGATCGGATCCTTGGCCGCTGTCATCGCAGCCCTCGTCGTCACCCTGAGCCTGGCGGGCACGTCGGCCGTCGTGACCGGCGTCGGGATCGGTGTCGTCGCCATCCTCATCGTCGTGGTCGGCATCCTGATCGGCCTCAGCACCCATAGTCGGCGGCAGCGTTGATCCTCGAGGGCCGACCAGCCGTCGAGGTGGTCGGATTCTCGAAGAGCTACAAGTCCGTGAGCGCGGTCGACGACCTCTCGTTCGCTGTCGGCTCGGGTGAGTGCATCGGTCTCCTCGGCCCGAACGGGGCGGGAAAGACATCGCTCATGTCGTGCCTGGTGGGCCTGCGTCTTCCGACCTCGGGAACGGTCCGGGTCCTGGGGTGCGATCCCGCAGGAGCGGGGCAGACCGGTCACCGGATCGCGTACGTCTTCGACCCTCCCGGCCTCTCCGCGGACTTCACCGCCGTGGACTGCCTCCGTTGGGAGGCGCTCGCTCAGGGCCTCCCGCCGGAGACGGCGACCAGCGCGGTCGAGGAGTACGGCATCGCAGGCTTCGCGAAGCGCCGAGTCTCGCGGATGTCCACCGGTCAGCGTCAGAGAGTCGCGATCGCCGCGAGCCTCGTGGGCGACCCCGACGTGCTGATCCTGGACGAACCGTCCAACGGGCTCGATGTCGAGGCGGCGCGGTGGCTCCGCGAGCTCGTGCGAGCCCGCACGCGGGCCGGTCGCACGACGATCGTCTCGAGCCACCAGCTCAACGAGGTCAGGCGCGTCACCGATCGCGTCGTCGTGATCAACCGCACGCTTCGCTTCGACGGGCAGCTCCCCGACCTGGCGGACGACGAGCTCGACGACTGGTACCTCGACACCATCGACCGGAAGGAGGTGCTCGCGTGATGATCCTGCGTGCAGAGCTCCTGCGCTTCAGCCGCAGCGCGGCGCTTCCTTCCCTTCTCTTCATCGCGGTCGGGCTCAACGTCCTGTCGGTCTACGGGACCTCGGTCCAGATGGGCGACGCGGCGTCGAGCGCGGTGTCCGACCAGGCTCAGACCATCAAGCTCGTCGGGCTGGGGTTCGGAGCGAGCCTGTTCGCGATGATCTTCGGTGCGCTGTCGGTCACCCGAGACTTCACGAGCCGTGCTGTCGGGCGGGTCCAGCTCCTGGTCGGGAGCAGCAACCGCCTCCTCGGGTCGAGAGCGACCGTCGTCGCTCCCGCCATGCTCGCGTTCGGCGTCCTCGGCGCCGCGTCCGCTGTCATCACGGCATGGCTCGCGCTCCCCGGCGCGGGAAGCCGGTTCGTCTGGAGCCACGACGCCACGGTCATCACGCTGGGGATCGTCTTCTCGACCGTGTTCGCGGGATATCTCGGCCAGCTCGTCGCGTGGCAGGTGCGCCGCTCTCTCGTCGCCGTGATCGTCCTCGTCGCCTGGACGCTCCTGCTCGAGACCTATCTCATCCAGCTGATCCCCTCCGTAGGCCGCTTCCTGCCCGGTGGGCTGGGACAGGCGATGCTGGAGGACACCTCCGGAACCGACGAGATCCTCTCGGCCGGCTGGGGGTACGTCGGGTACGTCGTCTGGTTGGTCGTGCTGTCCGGGCTGGCGGTCTGGCGCCTGCGCAAGACCGACCTCGCGCAGTGATGAGCGGCGACACCGCGCTCGCCCCCGACCGGGCCTGGCTGCAGCGGGTCACGCTCTCGTCGTCCGACGGCGAAGGGCGCGTCCTCCTGTCGACGACCGAGGGGCCCGTTCTCCGGGTTCCGTCAGCGGTGGGGACCGTGCTCGCAGAGATCCAGCGGGCCCCTGACGAGAGCCTGGGCGAGCTGTCCGGACGTCTCGAGGTCTCCGAGGCCAACCTCCGCACGACCCTGGTCACGATCGGTGGGATCCCCGCGATCGCGGGCGCTCCCGCTCGCCTGCGGCGCCTCCAGGTGCGGCCGCCCGCGACCGTCCAGCTCACGCTCTTCGACCCGTCTCGCCTCGTCGCGGCCGACGGTCGCGTCGCCCGCGCCCTTCGAGCGCGGTCGACCTGGACCGTGGTCGCCGCCGCCAACGGCTTCGGCGCGCTCGCGGTGGCGATGCTGTTCGCCGACACGGACGGGCCTCTCTACTCCCGGCTGTCGGTCGGAGGTTACGCGTGGCTGCTTGTGGGGCTGCTGGTCTCGATGTTCGTGCACGAGCTGTCGCACGCTGCCGTGCTCATCGCGCACGGAGGAAAGACCCACCGGTTGGGGTTCATGTTCTTCTACCTCGCGCCGGCGTTCTTCTGCGACGTGCGCGACAGCTGGTCGATCGAGCGGCACGCTCGCGTGCGGGTCGCTCTCGCGGGCGTGATGTCGCAGGGCGTGCTCGCCGCCTGTGCCGCCCTGGCGTCCTTCGCCCTCGACGGCGACCCGTCCGTGGTCCTCGCCGTCCTCGCGCTCTTCAACATCCTCTACTGGGTGTTCAACCTGATCCCGTTCGTCAAGCTCGACGGCTACGTCGCGCTCGCCGGCTACCTCGACCGTCCTCATCTGCGCGACCGGTCGATCGCGGCCTTCCGTGAGTGGCTGGCCGCGGTGCTGTACGGACGTCGACGCCCCGCGGCGTCGCGGTCCCTGGGCCCGGGCGGCCTCCTCTTCGGTGCGGCGTGCGTCGTGTTCCCGCTCGTGCTCGTGGTCGGCGCGATCGGCGCGATCGGCATGTACCTGAGCTCGCTGGGCGCGGTCGCGCTGTGGGCGGAGATCGCCCTCGGAGCGACGGTGCTCGCATGGCTCGCGGTGCGCTCCTGGGCCCACGTCAGGGCCGTCTGGCGGTCCGAGGTGCGTCGTCCGCGGGCGCTCGCGGTGTGGTCTGTCGCGGCGGTCGCCCTCGTCGCCGTGCTCACGCTCGTCCAGATCCCACGCCACGTGAGCGGTGGGGTGTTCGCGCAGCCGGGCCGGATCACCGTGGGAGTGCTGGCTCACGACGTGCCGCAAGCCTCCGACGGTCTGGCAGCCACGATCCGGCGGACCGGCGTCGTGAGCGGTCCCCGGCTCGCGGACGCCACGACCCTGGGCCCGACGAGTCCGTGCGAGATCCCGCTCGCCGCCGTCGTCCCCGTCGAGGGCACCGATCTGACCATCGACGGGCTGTGCGTCGACACCGTGCCGTCGGACACGCTCCGCGGCGCCCTCGCGGGGACGCCGACCGGGTCCGCGACGGCCGTGCTGGACCTGCCGGCGCAGACCGTCGTCGAGCGGGTCGTCGACATCTGGGAGGGGGCGTTCTCGTCATGACGCCGGAACGGTCGGCGGGAGGCGGGAGCGTCTCGGTCCTGTGCCCGACGTACAACGGCACCTCGACCCTGGCGGCGACCATCGAGAGCGTGCTCGCACAGTCGCACGGAGACCTCGAGCTCCTCGTCGGCGACGACGGCTCCACCGACGGCACGGGCGAGCTGGTCGAGGGATATGCCCGCTCCGATCGCCGTGTCCGCCTGGTCCGGCTGGAGCACACGGGTGATCCCGGGACGGTGCGGCGCGCGCTGATGCGACGGTCGGGGGGCCGGGCGATCGCCTATGTGGACCACGACGACGTGTGGCGGCCCGCCCACCTCGAGGTCGCCCTGCGGTCCCTGGTCGACACGTCGACGGTGGTCGTCGCGGGCGCGGACTACCACCGGCCGGGAGACGCCGAGCCGGCGATGTCCCGCTCCGGTGAGATCTGGAACCCGGAGATCGCGACGATCGACCCGTTCGCAGAGCCGACGCGCGTCGTCCACCTGCGTGCTCTCGTCGGGCCCCGGACGAACTGGCGTGCCGCGAGGGGCGGCCTGGAGGACTGGGACCTCTGGTGGCGGCTCGCGTCGCAACGAGCGCGGTTCCGCCCGCTCCGGACCATCACGACGTCGATCCGGCTCGCACCGGGGACCCGTCGGGGCTCCCTGCGCCACCGGGTCGCTCTGCCGCTAGCCCGGATGCCGTCGAGCGAGGCAGCAGCAGAGCTCGCGAGGGAGGCGAGGAGCGGTGCCGAGGAGAGCTTCGCCGAGGATCTCGGGCGGTGGGGCGACGAGCTCGAGGGCTGCGGCCGGGCCACCCCCGCACGGGTGCCGATGACCGGCGGGTCGGGCCCGGTGCCTTCGTGGCTCGTCCCGTGCGCCGTGCCGGGAGGCACGGCCGGATGGATCGTCGGGTTCGCTGCGCCGTTCGTCGATCGGCGCCACGGTGCCGCGATCGGCGACGTCGTGCGTCGTCGGTTCGGCACGGTGGTGCGTCGCGCGACCGAGCTCGCGTGCCGGACGCCCGGAGCAGAGCCGGTCGGACGGATCGGAGAACGTCAGGAATGAGCAGGGTTCACATGTCAGGAGAGGTGCAGCAGTGGATGTCGAAGTGCAGGAGAAGGACGCGGTGAAGAGCGCGAGCGGCGATGCCGACCGGCTGCGGTTGTGGCTGGAGGGCGAACGCGCCGTCGCGGGGGCGAGGGACCTCCTGCTCGAGACGGGAGCAGATGTCGAGCTCGCCTCTCGGGTCTCTCTGGGAATCGACGCGGCGGTCTTCGTGTCGGAGGACGACGTCGAGGGGACGGTCTCGCAGATCGGTGGCCACCGCGTCGTCCGCTACGACGGGGCGCTCGAGATCGCGGGCGGCGAGCTCTGCCTGTTCGACGACATGATCGTCCAGACGGAGGGTTACGCGACCGCTCCGTACGTCTCGATCTCCGTGCCGACCGCGTTCGCCGTCGTCGACGAGCTCGACCTGGCGGCTCTGCGGGCCGATCTCGCCGCAGCACGTGCGACGGGCGTGCTGCCGGCGTACCTCACGACGGCCTTGGCCACCGTCGTCGACCAGCGCCGGTGGCTCGAACCGCTGCTGCCGGACGACGACGCGCCCCGTCGACTGCTCCTGTGCGCCGACGGGACGCTCCGGGACGGCCCCGGGGGGCGGGTCGTCTCGGCCGACGGCTCCATCGACCCGTCCCACCACGTTCCCCCTGCCGAGGACGCCGGCGAGATCGCGCGCTTCCTCGGCGCTGCGAAGGTGGTGCGGGCGCTCCGGGCGCGGCTCGGGCGCGAGGTCTCCGTCGCGGGCTACGACGGGAAGGTCGGGTCGGTGGGTGCGGGGCGGACGGACTCCGTGTTCGTCGCCTCGGACGACGCGTCGAGCTATGTGGTCGACATCGCGACCAGCAGGATCGATCGAGTCCCGGACGCCGTCGCCACGGTCGTGGAGCAGACGCTCTGTGCCCGCGCCGGCACGGGCGACGGTGGAGACGCCGGCCGGGCGCCGGAAGGCTCCGAGCGGGTGCTCGAGGCTCTGGCCCTGGAACGGTTCCTCCCGGCGTCGGCGGACCGGGCGCTGTGATGGCTCAGCCCGCAGCGCTGGCGACCATGTACAGCGGCCGAGGTGCCGAGCTCTACGACCGCGTCGTGCAGAGCGACCGGTCGGAGCTGCGCGAGATCCTGCGGACCGTCCGCCGTGGGCAGGACCGGGTGCTGGAGCTCGCGTGCGGCTCCGGGCGTATCACCCGGCCCCTGCTGGCCGTCAGCGCGTCGGTCGTCGCCGTCGACAACTCGGCGGCACTGCTCTCGCTGCTCGACGAGCGTGCCGGTGGGGACGAGCGACTGACGACCGTCTGCGCCGACCTCCGGGACTGGGCCCCGGGCGAGACGTTCGACAAGGTCGTCCTCGGGACGACGTCGATCAGCCTGTTCGACGCTGCTGAGCGCGCAGCGCTCTTCGCCCGGGTGCGCCGGTGGCTCGAACCCGGAGGGCAGTTCCTCGTCACCCTGCGCGTGCCGCCGACAGCGGACGAGGCCGGGGCGTACCACCAGGTCTTCGAGGACCTCGGGCTGCGCGAGGACTTCGACGCCGCGGCCGGCATGCTGACCTCCACGCTGATCGAGCTGCGCGACGGGAGACCTGTCGGGGAGCACGCGGTAGCGACGAACCTCCTCCGTCACGAGACGCTGCTGGGTGAGCTGGGAGACGCGGGCTTCGACGTCATGGACGAGCTGGAGATCGACCCGCGCACGCGCGACGCCCGGATCGGAGACCACCGGCTCGTCGTCGCTGCCCCCAGGCCCGCACGAGGCCGCTCGCCCTACTTCGAGTTCTTCCTGCCACCTCGCCAGTGGGGGGAGGCCGAAGCGGTCGGCGCCAGGGGGACGACCGTCGACTTCGCGGACGGGACGTCCGCGATCTGCGGGATCAGCGGAATCTGGAACGCGAGCCTGGGCTACGGGAACGCCGCGGTGGCCGAGGCCATCGACCGCGCGAACCGTGCCGCCTCCGCGCTCCCGATCTTCCGGCGGGGAAGCTCCTACGCCCGCGAGGCCGCGGAACGCCTCCTGGACCTGGCGGGTACCGAGAGGTACGCCTCCGTCTTCTACTCGACGTCGGGCAGCGCGGCGCTCGATGCCGTCGTCAAGCTCAGCCGGCAGGTCGCGAAGCACGAGCGCGGGCTGCGGGCGCGGCGCGTGGTGAGCCTCGTCGGCAGCTATCACGGGATCACGAGCAGCTCGATGGCGCTGAGCGGGGCCTACCTCTTCCAGGACGTCTACGACGTGGACGAGCGGTTGCACATCAAGGTTCCGCACGACGACCCGCAGGCCCTCGAGATCGTGATGCGGAGGTTCGGTCCCGAGATCGCCGCGGTGGTGGTCGAACCGGTGCTCGGGTCCGGTGCCCTGCCGTTGTCGGACGAGATGCTCGAGCGGCTCTTCGCCTTCCGGCGCCAGCATCGCTTCCTCCTCGTCGCCGACGAGGTCGCGACCGGCTTCTACCGCACGGGTGATCGCTTCAGCAGCGGGACCTGGGCTCAGGCGGCGGACATGATGGTCCTGAGCAAGGCGCTGACCAACGGAACGTGCGCCGCCTCGGCGGTGCTCGTCTCGGACCGGATCCTCGGCGTCCTCGCGACGCACGACGAGATCTTCTGGCACGGAGAGACGCAAGCCGGCTCTCCGCAGTCGTGCGCAGCGATGCTCGCGACGATCGACGAGTTCGAGCGCCTCGACGTGGCGAGCACCGTCCGCGACCTGGCGGTCCGACTCGAGGCCGGGGTCGGTGAGATCGCAGCGGCCTCGCCTCGGCTCAGCGCGAGCGGCCGTGGGGCGATGTGGGCGGTGCACATCGACGGGCCGGACGGCCGTCCGGTGAGCTCCGACGACGTCTACCAGCTCGTGCGGGCCTGTCGACGCGACGGGGTGATCGTCCAACCCTCGCCGTCGGCGATCCAGATCATGCCGGCGTTCACGATGGAGCAGTCGACCGTGGACGACCTTCTGGCACGCGTCGACGGGACGATCGGCGAGCTCCTCGCGGCCACGTCGTGACCGGACCGTCGGTCGTCGACCGTTCGCGGCCTCCGGGGCAGTCCGTCGGGAGCGGGTCGTTGCCGTGGGCCATCGGCCAGCACGCCGGGGACCGGCCCGTCGTGATCCTCGACCACGCCGTCGCGGTGACGGCTCGCGAACGGTTCTCGGTCGATGCGGTGGCCGAGGTCGTCGTGCGGGCCGCTGTCGGCTGGGACGAGGTCCGGAGGATCACCCGCCTCGTCCGCGAGAAGGGCGCCGACTCGATCATCGTCGTCGGAGGCGGTAACGCGATCGACGCGGCCAAGCTGGCGTCGGCCTGCGCCCCGCAGGAGCACCTGCTCGAGCTTCTGCTCGCGCGTGCGCGCCTCGGCGGCTTGTGCGCGATCCCCGAACAGCTCTGGTCGCCGATGCCCGTCGTCTGCGCACCCACCACGTTCGGCACCGGAGCCGAGGTCTCGGCGGTCGCGTGCTGCGAGCTGAGCGAAGGAGGCGGCGCGGCGTACAAGTGCTTGGTCGGGATGCCGAGCTCGCCGGTCGTCGCAGCAGCCTACGAACCGTCGATGCTCGTCGCCCCGCGTCCCCTGGTGCTCGCCGGCGCGGCGGAGTCCTGGACCCGCGTGCTCGGGGCCGCGATCGCGTCGGACTCGCGGATCGGCTGGGCGAACGACGAAGCGCGACACCTCGTCGCGCGCACCGGCCAGGTCGCCGCTGCTGCGCTGCGTGCGGGATCCCCGAGCGAGGACACCCTCGTCAGCTGGGCACTGGCCAGCGCGAGCAGCCACCTCGGCTGGGCGCTCCGTGGCCGGGGTGTTGCGCCGTTCCCCCTGTGGTTCGTCGCCAACGAGCTGTCGATGGAGCTGGGTGTCACGAAGATGGAAGCCCTGTCTGCGCTCTGGCCCGGATGGGTCGGGGCCGTGCTGGAGGGTCGCGACGAGTGGGGCGACCGGGCCCGCATGGACGAGATGCTCGAGATCTCCGGGGTCTGCGGTGTCGTCGACCTCGTCGACCGGGTCCGGGCGCTCGTCCCGGCGCGCCGTGCCCGCGCGGCCCTCGCGCAGGGGAGCGACGTGGCAGACGTCGTCGCCGCGCGGGTCGTCGCCAGGTTCGGCAACCGTCGACCTTTGTCGCGTCGGTTCACCCGGGAGTCCGTCGGCGCGGTGCTCCGGGGCGCGGCACGCCGCACGGACGAGGTGGCGGCATAGTGGGTATCACCAGCTTCGCCGCGACCCTGAGTCCTGACATGGGCATCGCCCGGGAGGTGCGGGTCTTCCCGCCGGACGGCGACGGGCGTCCCCTGTGGACGGTCGCGGTCGACATCGGGATGAAGGACCGCCGTGACGATCGTGCGGCGCTCGACATCACCTGGGTCGGCGCGGCAGGCGCGCGCCGTGCCGGGACGGTGGTCCGTGCCGCGGGCGAGAGCGTCGAGCGGGCAGCGCTGCTCGGCACCGGCGCGCTCGATCCGGGAGACGATCTGCCGTGGGCGCCGCGCGGGATGTCCTGGCCCGAGGACGCCGAGGGGGGAGCCGGCTACGCGGCGACCTGGATCGACGGCCCGACGCGCCGTGCGGTGCGAGTGCCTGCGACAGCCGTCGACTACCCGCCGCGTGGCACGGGCGACGACTCCGACCCGGGGCCGTCCGGGACGGCCTCGGGTGGCGGTCTCGCGATGGCGACGGGCAACGCGTGCAAGGAGTGCATCGAGCGTGACGCAGCGATGCGGGGGTGGTACCGGCCCGAGAGCGCGCGGCGTATCGACGCGTCGAACCTCGCTGCCGCGGGCGCCGCAGAGGCTCTTCGCCTCGTCCGGAAGCTCTCGGTCGCCGGTGTCGAGTTCCATCTGGTGGCGCTCGACGCCCGTGGCGGCCCGGACGTCGTCCTCGCTCTCGCGCTCGATCGTGAGTCCGGCGTCGTCGGTGCGGGCCTCGGCCTCGAGGCGCATCCCGGTCAGGCAGCGCTGCGAGCGGTCCAGGAGGCCCTGCAGATCCGGACCCTGCTGCTCGACCTGAAGGGCGTCGGTCCCTGTGCGGCGCCCGCGCTACCGATCCAGCGGGAGATCGATCGGGCAGGCTACTGGGCGTCCGAGGCCGCGGTCCCCGCAGCGGACGAATGGTTGTCGCACGTCGGCGGGTACGCCGCGTCGCGGACGGACCGGTCGCCGAGCGACTGGACCCGCCTCGTCGGCCGCTTCGCGGTCGTGGACCTCACGCCGCGGCTCCCGGCGCCCGCGCGCAGCCTCGGGTGGGCGGTGGCCCGTGTGTTTGCCCCCGAGCTTCGTCCGCTGCGGATGTCCGAAGCGCCGCGATGGAACGGTGCCGACGATGCGACGCACGACATCCCGCACCCGTTCGTCTGATCGCCGGCGACCCGCGTGCCGGAGGTCAGGGCGTCTGCCCGCCCGCGACGCCGAGCTTCTCGTCGAAGAAGTCCAGCACCCGCTCGACGGCGCCGTCGTCGCGGTGCGCGGTCAGGGTGCTGTGCTTCGCGCCCGGCGGCTCGACCGTGAGGAAGCTCTCGCCGAGCGCCCGGCGCAGCGTCTCGAAGCGCGTGCCGACCGCCCGGTCGCCCGCGTAGCGCACGCCGAGCACCTGGCAGCCGCCGGCGACCTTGGCGCGGACGGCCGCGACGTCGTCGGCCCCCAGCCCCAGGTCGGCCGCCCGCCGCCGCCCGAGCGGGAACGGCGTGCTCGGCTGGGCGAGGACCGGCGCGGCGATCGGCGCGTCCGCGAGCATCGCGAGCGCGAAGCCGCCGGTGAAGCACATGCCGACGGCGCCGACGCCCGGCCCGCCCAGCTCGTCGTGCAGGTCCCGGGCGAGCGACCGGAGCCAGCCGGCGACGGGGCTGGTGCGCCGCAGCGCGAAGGCGTGGAACTCCCGGCTGACGCAGAGGTCCCGCACGGCACCGCGGAAGGCCTTGCCCGACGCCGGCGCCCCCGCCTCGCCGAACAGCACCGGCATGACGACGGTGTGCCCGCGCGCCACGATCTCCTCGCCGAACCGGATGCACTCCGGCGTCAGGCCCGGCAGCTCGTGGATCATCACGACGCCCGGCCCGGTGCCCTTGCGGTAGGTGGTGTGCGCGACGCCGTCGGCGGTGTGCTCGCCGCGCGCCCAGCCGTCGAGGGGGTCGCGGGTCTCCGGGGTGTCCATGCGCCCGAGCCTAGGCACGGGCGGTGCTCACCGGCGCGTGGGCGCCGCCAGCGCGCCGAGCAGCTCGCGGTCCTGAGCGCGCCGCGCGTCGGCGAGCGGGACGTCGGCCGGCACCACCTCGTGCCCCGGCAGCAGGCCGTCGTCGCCGCGCAGCTCGTCGACGAGGGCGTCGGCGTCCGGCGTCCGCCAGGCGGAGACGTCCATCGGCCGGCCCTGCCACGACGCCGGCCCGCGGTCGGCCTTGCCGAGGTAGGTCAGCGGGGCCGGCCACCGCAGGCCGCCCACCTGCACGACGACGTCGTCCAACCGGGCCAGGTCGTAGTGCTGGATCTCGCGCCCCTCGGAGACGTCCATCGCGTGCCCGAGCCGGGCCGGCACGACGACGACGTGCGCGGCCTCCCGGTGGGCCGGCGCGTCCCGCAGCGTGTAGGGCAGCGTGCCGCGGTGCGGCAGGTGCGCGTAGACGCGGCGGGCGCCGTGCAGCGCGGCGGGCAGGACGACGATGCCGTCGGCCCCCGAGCCGAACTTCTCGGCCAGGCGCCCGGGGCAGGCGTTGGACCCGTACGCCAGCAGCGCCACGGGGTCCTGCGGCAGCGGCACCCGCGCGGCGGGCCAGCGCAGGGGCGCGACGCGGCCGCCGACCACCACGTACGGGTGCTCCGGGATCGTCCCGGGGTACGGGCGGCTCGCGTAGCGCTCGAGCGGGCGGGTCATCCCTCCAGGCTAGCGAGCCAGTCGCGGACCGCCGCCGCGACCTCCGCGTCCTTGCCCTTGACGTCGTGCGCGCCGGGAAGCGTGACCCGGCTGACCGGACCGCGGATCGCCCCGACGTGGGCGTCGAGCTCCTCGGGCCGCCCGAACGGGTCGGACCGGCCCGAGACGAACAGGACGGGGCAGGTGATGCGGGGCAGGTGCTCGACGCGCAGCCGCTCGGGCCGCCCGGGCGGGTGCAGCGGGTAGCTGAGCAGCACGAGCCCGGCGGCGGGCAGCCCGTCGGCCACGGACATCGAGCACATGCGCCCGCCGAAGGAGCGGCCGCCGAGCACGAGCGCCTCGGGCGCGATCGCGTGCTCGGCGCAGAAGTCGGCCGCCTGCGCGCGCAGGTGCGCGAGCGCGGCGTCGGGGCGGTCCGGCGCGCGCCTGCCGGCCGTGCGGTTCGGGAACTCCACGCGGCGCACGGGCACGGGCCGCTCGCCGTGGCGGACGGCGTCCTCGACCGCGACGAGCGTGCGGTGCTCACGCCCGGCGCCGGCGCCGGGGGTGAGGATCAGCCCGCCCGGCGGCGTGCGCCGGCCCTGCGGGGCGGGCGCGGCGGGGGTCTCGGACGACGGCACGCCCCCAGTCTGCCCGCCCGGGCCACCCGTTTGCCTCGGGAGGGCCGGCGGGCAAGGGTGGTCCCATGAGCGGACCCATCGGGCGCGGCCTCGTCGCCGGCGCAGCAGGCACCACCGTCCTCAGCACCGTCACCTACCTCGACATGGCCCTGCGCGGCCGGGACGCCTCGACCGTCCCCGCGCAGACGGTCTCCGCCCTGGCGGAGCGGGCCGACGCCGCCCTGCGCGGCAGCACGCTGCCCTCGCCCGGCGACCTCCTCGGCTCGGGCCGCGCGGCGCAGAACCGGCTGGACGCCGTCGGCGCGGTCGCCGGGACCAAGGTCGGGCTCGCGATCGGCGTTCTCGCCTCGTGCGCGCGCGCCGCCGGGTTCCGCACGGGCCCGGTCGCCGGCGCCGTCCTGATCGGGGCCGGCGCCATGGCCGCCACGGACGCCGCGACCGCGGCGACGGGCGTGAGTGACCCGCGCACCTGGTCGCGCCAGGACTGGGTGGCCGACGCCGTCCCGCACCTCGCGTACGGGCTGACGACGCACCTCGTGCTGGACTCCCTCGGGGCCGACGACGAGCCGGAGGCCGCGCGCCCGACGCTCGGGCTCCTGCTGCGCTCCGGGATGCTGGGCCTCGCGGCCGGGGCGCGCGCCTCCCTCGGGCTCGCCGGGCCGGTCGTGTCCTCGCGCGGTCGCGGGCGGGCGCGCGGCGCGGCCCGCCTGGCGGCGCTCGCCGGGGTGGCGGGCGAGCTGATCGGCGACAAGCAGCCCTCGACGCCGAGCCGGCTCGAGGCGCCCGGCCCGCTGGTGCGTGTGGTCTCCGGGGCGCTCGGGGCCGCCGCGCTCGCGCGGCGCGTCGCCGCGCGCCCGCTCGTGCCGATGGTCGTCGGCGGGTACGGGGCCTCGGTGGGGACCGCCGCGGGCGCGGCCTGGCGCGCGCACACCGTCGGCAAGGTGCCCGACCTGCGCGCGGCGCTCGCCGAGGACGCCGTCGCGCTCGGCCTGACGGTCCTGGCCTGCGCGGTCGGGCGGGGAGAGGCGGAGCACGACGTGGAGGTGACCGTCGTCGTCCGCCACGGCGACGAGTCGGGCGACGCCGTTGCGACGGACACGCTGCCGCACGCGCGTGGCTGAGCCCGCCGCTCCCCGCGCGGTCGAGCCGGGCAGCGTGCTGCGCGACGAGGACTGGGGTGGGCGTGACGTCGTCGGCGAGGTCTTCGAGGGCGTCGAGCTGCGGGACTGCGACCTGACGGAGATCACCACGCGGGGTGCCCGTTTCGACGCGTGCACCTTCCGCGGGGTCCGCCTCAACGCCTCGCGGCACACCGGTACGGCGTTCGTGAACTGCACGTTCGACCGCTGCGTCCTGTTCGACACGACGTTCTCGGGGTGCAAGCTCACCGGCTCGACGTTCGACGCCTGCCGGCTCGAGCTGCTGAAGGTCGACGGCGGCGACTGGTCGTTCGTCTCGCTCGGCGGCGCCGACCTGCGCCAGGTCTCGATCGTCGGGGCGCGGATGCGCGAGGCCGACCTCTCGGGCGCCCGGTGCGGCGACGCCACGCTGCGCGACCTCGACCTCGCGGGCGCCTCGCTCGGCCGGATCGACCTGACGGGCGCGGACCTGCGGGGCAGCGACCTGTCCGCGCTCGACCCGCTGGGCGCGCGGCTGCGCGGCGCGGTCCTCACGATCGATCAGGCGGTCACGGTCGCCGAGGCGCTCGGGACGGTCGTCCGCGCCGAGTGAGGCCGGCGGCCCGGCCGAGCCTCAGTCCTTGGGCACGCTGGTGACGGTGGTCAGGAGGAAGACGCAGTCCTCGAGCGCCTCCACGCCGTGGCGTTCGTGGGTGATCGGCACGAGCTCGTCCGCTCCGACCTCCACATCGCCCGAGGCGGCCGTGACGCGGACCCGGCCCTCGATCACGTAGAGGCTCGCGGCGGGCGGCGCATTGTGCTCGCCGAGGACGGTCCCGGCGGCGAGCGCGAGCACCGACTGCCGCAGCGGGCCGTCGTGCACGACGATCTCCGAGCTGCGCCCGTGCGCGTCGACCAGGGCCTGCTCGAGGTGGTCGGCCGCGCTGCGGTCCAGTCTGGTCATGGGTGGGTCCTTTCCCTCAGAATCGCGGGCCGTCCTCGTCGTGCAGCAGGTTGCGGATCGGGCGCATGGCCACCTGCACGCGCTCGACCAGGTCGGTCGGCCCGGTGACGATCAGGGCCCGGCCCGCGACCTCGACGTACTGGGCGGTGGTGCCGCGGGCGGTAACCCGCGCCGCCGGCCCGACGCCGGAGTCGCTCGTCGCGGGGGACGTCTCCACGGTCGCGCGCGCCACGTCGTCGAACACCGCCCGCATCGCGGAGCGGTAGTCCTGGTAGGCGTCAGCGAAGTCCTCGGTCGGGACGGGGTCCGAGCCGTCGTGCTCCGTCGGCACGCCCGGGCGGATGTCCGTGTGCAGCGGCGCGGCGATCGCGGAGCTCAGCGCGGCCCGCACGACGTCGTCGCGCTCGTCGGCCGGGGCGGACTCGCGCAGGGTCTCCACGCCGAACGGCTCCCCGGCGAAGGTCACGTAGCCCCGGGTGAAGCGCTCGGTCGACGGGTCCTCTCCGTCGGCGTCCGAGAGCGTCTCCTCGATCAGGTCCATGCCCCACTCGAGCGGGTCCGAGACCTCGCCGACCAGGCCGCTGAACGCCGCGAAGCGGCGGACGAGGCTCTGCCACGAGGCGTCGGGGGAGCCGTGGGCCCCGGGGGCGCGAGCCGTGTCCTCGCCGCGGCCGTCCGCGGGCAGGGGCTCGGGCTGGGTGGGCGGTTCAGGCGTGGCGTCCATGGTTCTCCCCGTGTCCGGTCGCGGACGGCTCTGCTGCCGAGCCTGCCGCCTCGCCGTGGCGGGGTCAACGAGGTCGGGTGCGTGTCGGCGACCCCGGCGGTGCGGCCGGCCCGTGGCTAGAAGAATCCTCCTCCGGCCGCCGCGGCGCAGCCCGGGACGGTCACGGATCGGCCACAGGTATGCCGCTGGCGAACATCGGCATACGGAGGGGGTGCGGCCCGTTGTGCGCCTATAGAGTCGTTGCGGTCAGGCCTGAGCACCACCGGTGCGGGTGTACGCCGCTCGTGAGGAGCAGCCATGTTCGAGAGATTCACCGACCGTGCCCGTCGGGTCGTCGTCCTCGCCCAGGAAGAGGCGCGGATGCTCAACCACAACTACATCGGGACGGAGCACATCCTGCTCGGCCTCATCCACGAGGGAGAAGGGGTCGCGGCGAAGGCGCTCGAGTCCCTGAACATCTCGCTCGACGGCGTGCGCTCGCAGGTCACCGAGATCATCGGCGAGGGCCAGCAGGCGCCGAGCGGGCACATCCCGTTCACGCCGCGCGCCAAGAAGGTGCTCGAGCTCTCGCTGCGCGAGGCCCTGCAGCTCGGCCACAACTACATCGGCACCGAGCACATCCTGCTCGGCCTGATCCGCGAGGGCGAGGGCGTCGCCGCCCAGGTCCTGACGCAGATGGGTGCCGACCTGAACAAGGTCCGCCAGCAGGTCATCCAGCTGCTCTCGGGCTACCAGGGCAAGGAGCCCGTCGCCGCCGGCGGCCCGGCCGAGGGCCAGCCCTCCGGCTCGGCCGTCCTCGACCAGTTCGGCCGCAACCTCACGCAGGCGGCCCGCGAGGGCAAGCTCGACCCCGTGATCGGGCGTCCGCTCGAGATCGAGCGCGTCATGCAGGTGCTCAGCCGCCGGACCAAGAACAACCCGGTGCTGATCGGCGAGCCCGGCGTCGGCAAGACGGCGGTCGTCGAGGGCCTCGCCCAGGACATCGTGCGTGGCGACGTCCCGGAGACGCTCAAGGACAAGCAGCTGTACACGCTCGACCTCGGCGCGCTCGTGGCCGGCTCGCGCTACCGCGGTGACTTCGAGGAGCGCCTGAAGAAGGTCCTCAAGGAGATCCGCACCCGCGGCGACATCATCCTGTTCATCGACGAGATCCACACGCTCGTCGGGGCGGGTGCCGCCGAGGGCGCGATCGACGCGGCGTCGATCCTCAAGCCGATGCTCGCCCGCGGCGAGCTCCAGACCATCGGCGCGACGACGCTCGACGAGTACCGCAAGCACATCGAGAAGGACGCGGCGCTCGAGCGCCGGTTCCAGCCGATCCAGGTCAACGAGCCCTCGCTGCAGCACGCCATCGAGATCCTCAAGGGCCTGCGCGACCGCTACGAGGCGCACCACCGCGTCTCGATCACGGACGGCGCGCTCGTCGCCGCCGCGACGCTGGCGGACCGGTACATCAACGACCGGTTCCTGCCCGACAAGGCGATCGACCTGATCGACGAGGCCGGGGCGCGCCTGCGCATCCGCCGCATGACGGCACCGCCGGAACTCAAGGAGCTCGACGAGCAGATCGCTGACGCGCGCCGCGACAAGGAGTCCGCGATCGACGAGCAGGACTTCGAGCGTGCCGCCGGCCTGCGCGACACCGAGAAGCAGCTCACCGCGCAGCGCGCCGAGCGGGAGAAGGCCTGGAAGTCGGGCGACCTCGACACCGTCTCCGAGGTGGACGAGGACCTGATCGCCGAGGTCCTGGCGATGTCGACCGGCATCCCCGTCGTCAAGCTCACCGAGCAGGAGTCCACGCGGCTGCTGCACATGGAGGACGAGCTGCACAAGCGCGTCGTCGGCCAGAACACCGCCATCAAGGCGCTGTCCCAGGCGATCCGGCGCACCCGCGCCGGGCTCAAGGACCCGAAGCGCCCGGGCGGCTCGTTCATCTTCGCCGGCCCCACCGGCGTCGGGAAGACGGAGCTGGCCAAGGCGCTCGCGGAGTTCCTGTTCGACGACGAGGACGCGCTGATCCAGCTCGACATGTCCGAGTTCTCGGAGAAGCACACCGTCTCGCGGCTGTTCGGCTCGCCCCCCGGGTACGTCGGCTACGACGAGGGCGGCCAGCTCACGGAGAAGGTGCGGCGCAAGCCGTTCTCGGTGGTCCTGTTCGACGAGGTGGAGAAGGCGCACGCCGACATCTTCAACTCGCTCCTGCAGATCCTCGAGGACGGTCGCCTGACCGACTCCCAGGGGCGCGTGGTCGACTTCAAGAACACCGTGATCATCATGACCACGAACCTCGGCACGCGGGACATCGCCAAGGGCGTCCAGACCGGCTTCAACGCCGGCGGCGACCTGGTGACCTCCTACGACCGCATGAAGGCCAAGGTCAACGACGAGCTCAAGCAGCACTTCCGCCCCGAGTTCCTCAACCGCGTGGACGACACGATCGTCTTCCCGCAGCTCACCCAGTCGGAGATCGTGCAGATCGTCGACCTCATGGTCGCGCGGCTCGACGCGCGGCTGCGGGACCGGGACATGGCCATCGAGCTCACGCAGGCGGCCAAGGAGCTGCTCGCGGAGAAGGGCTACGACCCGGTGCTCGGCGCCCGGCCCCTGCGCCGCGCGCTGCAGCGGGACATCGAGGACGTGCTGTCCGAGAAGATCCTGTTCGGCGAGCTCGGCGCAGGCCAGGTCGTCATGGTCGACGCGCAGGGCGAGGGCCTGCTCGGCGAGTTCACGTTCCGCGGCGTCCCCAAGGGCGACAAGGACCGCGGGCCCGTGAGCGTGGGCGCCGCGGCGGCGCTCGAGGCCCCGAGCGGCGTGCACGTGCGTGACCTGCCCCCGACGGGCGGCATGCAGGCCGGCGCCTGACCGACCCTGGTCCGGTCGCCGACCGACCGCACGCCGACGGCCCCGTCCCTCCTCGCGGAGGGGCGGGGCCGTCGGCGTGCGTCGGTGGCGTCGGCGCGCGCCGAGCGTCACGTCCCGCGTCCCCTGAGTGGCTCCGGCCGCGCGGAACGTGACGTTCGGCGGTCGACGCGCCCGGCCGCTCAGCCCTGCGCGTCCCGCAGCGCCGCGCCGACCATCGCCACGACGGCCGACGGCGCGCGCATCTGGTGGCGGTCGACCACGAGGACCGTCCACCCGACGAGGCGGAGCCGGTTCAGGCGGTCGCGGTCGCGCCGGATCTGCTCGGGGGAGTCGTGATGCGCACCGTCGTACTCCACGGCGACGCGGAGCAGAGGCCACGCGAGGTCGACGCGCGCGACGAAGGCGCCGTCGGTGGTGCACACGACGTGCTGGGTCCGGGGGTGCGGCAGGCCGGCGTGCCGCAGGAGCAGGCGCAGCCGGGTCTCCTGCGGTGACTCGCTGCCGCGGTCGGCGAGGTCCAGGACCTGCTGCACGGCGCGGACGCCCCGCGCTCCGCGGAGGCGATCGACGGCACGGGCCACCTCGGACGCCGAGATCGCGCAGGCCTGCAGCAGGGAGTCCACGGCCACGACGGCCTCGACACCGCTGCCTCGACGGGCCAGGTCGACGACGGTCCGCGCGGGGGACGTGATCAACCCGAACCGCGGATGGTCGGTGCGGTCGCTCGGTCCGACCGTCTCGCGCCGGACGACCAGCTCCGGACGGTTGCGCACGTGTCGCGTCGCGAGCGCGCACTCGGCGGGGTCCTCGGCGCCGGCGAGCCGGGAGCCGAGGGCCCATGCGGCCGATGCGCCGGTGAGCACCGCGTCGGGTCCGAGAGCGAGCCGCACGGCGGCGAGCCGGGTCCCGTGGTCGGCCGGGAGGTCGGCCGGCGCCCACACGCCGCGGGTGACCCGCCGGTAGGCGGGTCCCTCCAGCGCCCCGCGCGTGACGTGCTCGAGGGCCTGGTCCCGGGGCACGGGCCGGCCCTGGAGCGCGGGCGGTACGGCGCGGGCTCGTGGCATGCCCCGATCCTCGGTGCGGCGCTGGTGCCGGTGGGCCGGGGGAGCCCGCACGGGGACGGGCGGGCCGCTGGCACGCACGGTGGACGACGTCGGCGGTGGCGCGCGGGGCGACGAGCGTCACGTCCCGCGTCCCCTGAGTGGCTCCGGCCGCGCGGAACGTGACGCTCGGCGGTCGGCGCGCCCGGGAGCGCCGCGTCAGACGGAACGCGCGTGCGCCACGAGCCGGTCGAACAGGGCGTCGAGGCCCGGGTCGACGACCTGGGCGTCCGGGTGCGCGTCGAACCAGGCGACCTGCTCCGCGGCGGCGTCGGCGTAGCCCACCGTGGTGCGGAACTCCGGGACCAGGGCCCGGAGCTTCGAGCAGTCGAAGAGCATCGTGTGGGCCTTGTCGCCCAGGAGACCGTCGCCGACGTCGGGTTCCGCGGCCGCGACGGTCTCGGACGCGACGTGCACCAGCTCGGGCTCGGCCACCCCCGCGGCCCGTGCGAGCCACCGGTAGACCTGGTCCCACGTGGGCGCGTCGTCGCCCGTGATCGTGAACGCCTCGCCCACCGCGAGCGGGTTGCCCAGGAGGCCGACGAACCCGACCGCGAAGTCGTCGGTGTGGGTCAGGGTCCAGCGCGACGTGCCGTCCCCGTGCACGACGACGGGTCGCCCCGACCGCATCCGGGCGACGTCGGTCCACCCGCCGGTGGTCGGCAGCAGGGTGCGGTCGTACGTGTGCGACGGGCGCACGACGGTCGCCGGGAAGCCGGTGCGGCGGTAGGCCTCGACGAGCACGTCCTCGCAGGCGGCCTTGTCGCGCGAGTACTTCCAGAAGGGGTTGCGCAGCGGGGTGCTCTCGGTGACCGGCAGCCGCGCCGGCGGCTTCTGGTAGGCGGAGGCGGAGCTGATGAACACGTACTGGCCGGTCCGGTCCGTGAACCGCACGACGTCCTCGGAGACGTGCCCGGGCGCGAACGCCCGGAACTGCGCGACGACGTCGAACTCGCGCGAGCCGAGGGCGGCGTCCACGGCCGCGCCGTCCTCCGCGTCCGCGCGCAGGGTCTCGACCTCCGGGGGCAGCGGCCTGGTGGTCGACTCGCCGCGGTTCAGGACCGTGACCCGGTGACCGAGCCGCGCGGCCCGGGTGACGCTCGCCGCGCTGATGACACCGCTGCCGCCGATGAAGAGGATCGTCCTCGCGCTCATGTCTCCATCGTGGCACGGACGGCGGCGCGGGACCGGGCCGTGGCGCTCCGGCGGCCCTGGCGCGCGACGACCGACTCGAGCAGGAGCGCGTACGCCGACGTCATGCGGGTCCGGCTGAACCGCGGGCGGCTCGTCTCGAGCGCGCGGGCGAGCCCGTCGCGTCGCGCGGCGGCCTGCGCCCACGCCGCCGCGACCTCCGCGGGGTCGCGCCCGACCACGAGGCCGATGCCGTCGACGAGCGAGGCGCAGTCGCCGACGTCCGTGGTCACGGGCACGGCCCCGGACATCGCGCCCTCGATGAGGCACAGCGGTGCGGCCTCCCCGAACGCCGAGGTGAGCGCGACGACGTCGGCCGCCGCGTAGACGGACTCCATGTCGTGCCGGACCCCGAGCAGGTGCAGGCGCCCGAGCAGGTCGGGGCGGTCACCGAAGGCGACGCCCAGGTCGGCGACCAGTGCGGGGTTGGCGGTGCTCATCCCGGCGCCGCAGGCCAGCACGTGCGCCCGCGGGTCGGCGCCCAGCAGGACTCGCGCGGCACGCAGGAACAGCCCCACGTCCTTCATCGTGTCGTACCGCGCGCTGAAGGCGACGACGACGCCGTCCTGCTCCGTCCGGAAGGCGCCGCGCAGCGCGGCGCGGCGTGCCGCGGACACCGGCGCGAACCGGGCCAGGTCGACGCCGTTGGGCACGACGCGCAGGAGCCGGCGCGGGACGCCGGCCGCCGCGTAGGCCTCGCGGGTGGACTCCGCGCAGCACACGGCCGCCGCGAGCCGCCCCGACGCTGCGGCGGCGAGCAGGTCGTCCAGGGCGGGGCCCTGGTGCTCGGGGTCGGAGCGGTGCAGGCAGGCGACGACGGGCCGGTCCGGGAACCCCGCGTGGTTCACCAGCCGCAGCGGCTGCTCCTTGAGGGTCAGGACGACGTCGGCGCCCTCGACGGCGCGCGCGGCGACCGCCATCTCCGTGTCGGTGAACGTGCGCGGGTCGTGGCCGCCGTCGGGCACGCGGCCCAGCGTGGTGACGGGGACGCCCGCGGCGACGAGCATGCGGTAGCGCGGGTCGTCGACCATGCGCTGGCGCAGGCTCTCGCGCAGGACCTCCTCGTGGATCGACAGCGCGGCGTGGCGCTGCCCGTCCTGGTGCAGCCCCGCGACGACGGTGCTGTGCAGCACCCGCGCCCCGCCGCTGAAGAACCCCTCGTAGACCGATACCGCCCGGAGCGCGACCTGTGCGACCACGGCAACCACCTCCCACGGCGATCGTCAGACGCGATCGTGCCGGTGGCGTGACGGCTCTGTTACTTCTGCATGACGTTCCGCCGAAGAGCAGGGTCAGCCGGTCGTGCGCCGCGCGCCGGAGGCGTCGAGCACGTCCCGCCAGGAGCGGCGCGGCGTCCACCCGAGCAGGCGGGCGGCCTTGGCGCTGCTGACCCCGGCGGCGTCGGGGCGGTCCACGGGCCGCAGCTCGGTCGGCGCGTCAGGGTAGACGCGGCGCCAGGCGGCGTGCAGGTCGCGACCGCCGACGGTGTCTGCCGCCGAGACGTAGAACGCCTCGTGCCCGGGCAGGTCGCACTCGACCGCGAGGCGGATCGCCTCGGCGAGGTCGCGGACGTCGACGTACGACCAGCCGTTGGTCACGCCCGCGTCCGGGTCGGCGACCAGAGGCCCGAGGAACGGCTCGTAGGTCGACTCCTCCTGGACCCACGTCGGCCGGAGCGAGACGACGCGCAGGTCCGAGCGCCGCACCGCCGCGTCGCAGATCTCCTCCCCGACGACCTTGCCGAGGCCGTAGGGGTCCTGCGGCTCCAGGGGGTGCTCCTCGTCGAGCGGGAGGTAGTGCGGGAGGGTCGGCCGCTCGGAGAACGCGAACCCCGCGACGGTCTCGCTCGAGACGTTCACGAGCCGCGGCACGCCCCAGCGCACGCACGCCTCGACGACGTCGAACACGCCCATGACGTTGTTGCGGAACAGGGTGTGCGGGGCGTGGCGGCCCGGTGCGGGGATCGCGCCCGCGTGCACGACGGCGTCGAACGGCCCCTGCTTGGGGCCGCCCTCGCGCCCGGTCCAGCCGCCGACGAGCGAGAAGACCTCGCCCGCGTCGGTCAGGTCGGCCTGGACGTAGGGGACGTCCGGCGCGTCGGGCGGGGCGGGCCGTTCCGGGGCGAGGTCGGTCGCCGTGACGTCGTGACCGGCGTCGGCCAGGTGGGCCACGGTGTACCGGCCGACGCGGCCACGGGCTCCGGTGACGAGGATGCGCATGCGCGCGAGGCTACCGCTGCGCGGTCACAGCAGGGCGCGGATGTCCCGCTCCGCCTGCTCCGGGGTGACGGGCCGGCAGCCGCGACGCACCCACCCGCGCACGAGGCGGGGCTCGTCGCGCATCAGGCCGATCCCGCGGCGGACGAGGGTCAGCGGCGGCTTGCGGCGCTCGCCCATGTCGCGCAGGAACCGGAACCACGCGGAGACCACGGCGGGCCGGGCCAGGCACACGGCGTCCGCGAGGATGCCCTCGGCCCGCGCGCTCGCGACGAGCTCGGCGGCGAAGATGCCCTCCGCGACGACGACCGGCGCGCCCTCGGCGTCCAGCCGGGCGGTGCCCGTGCGCCGCGACGTCGGGATGTCGTACACCGGGACCTCGGCGTGCCCGGTCCGGCAGAGCTCGACCAGCGCCTCGAGCGCGGCGCCGGAGTCCCAGCTCTCCGGGTCGTCCCAGTCGACGATCCCGAAGCGCATCGGCATCCGCGGGTGGTCGACGTCGCGGTAGAAGTCGTCGAGGTGCACGACCGGCAGGCCGAGGCGCCGGCACAGCGCGGTCTTGCCGGAGCCCGAGGGGCCCGTGAGCAGCACGACGCGCACGGGCGTCGAGCGGGCTCCCGGGGGGACGTCGAAGAGCGTGTCGTCGGGGGACGCGTCGTCGGTCATGGCGTGCTCCGGGCCCCGGTCAGCGGAACCGCTGCGCGGCGAGCGGCGCGGCCTCGGCGAGCCCGCGCACCTCGGGGTGCTCGGCGTCGGCGAAGATCTCCCGCAGCGGGCCCGAGGCGACGAACGTGCCGTCGGCGAGGACGTGCACGGTGGGGCACAGGCGCTCGACGAGCTCGAGGTCGTGCGTGACGAGCAGGACCGCCGTGCCCTCGGCCGCGGCGGTGTCGGCCAGGCGTCGCGCGACCTCGCCGCGCATCGCCGGGTCGACGGCGGACAGCGGCTCGTCCAGGAGCAGCAGCTCGGGGCGGGACGCCAGGGCGACGGCGATCGCGAGGCGCTGCTTCTCGCCGCCGGAGAGGGTGTGCACGCGCCGGCTCGCGTGGCGGGGCTCGAGCGCCGCGGCCTCGAGGAGGTCCTGCGGCGTGCGGCTGCTCGGGCGGCCCGCCCTGCGGGCGTCGGCCAGCGCCCTGTTCAGCACCTTGCCGACGCCCTCGCGGGGGTCGATCCCGACGAGGCCGTTCTGCGCCACGTGGCGCACCGCGCTGCGGAACGCCTTCTTGTCCCGGCGCCCGATCCGCGAGACGGTCCGGCCGCCCCACACGACGGTGCCGCGGCTCGGCGTGAGCTCGCCGAGCAGCGCCTGGACGAGGGTCGACTTGCCGGCCCCCGAGGAGCCCACGATCCCGACCGGCGGCTGCCCGGGCACCAGCTCGAGGTCGACGCCGCGGACCACGTCGTGCGCCGACGGGCCCACCCACAGGTCGCTCGCGCGGAGCGTGGCGGGGTTCTTGGACATGCGGGTCCTTCCGGTCGGCGGCGGTCTGGGCGGTCGCGCGCAGGCGCGGGGCCGCTTCCGGAGACGACGGTACGGGAGGTGCGGCGCGCGACGAACCTGCGCGTTTGGACCTGGCCCGGTTGGAGGGAATGATTCAGGTCATGCTGATCCCCACGGGAGCACCCGGTTCGCGCATCGTCGGCCTCGGTCACCACCAGCCCGAGCGCATCATGACGAACGACGACGTCGCCCAGCTCGTCGAGACGAACGACGAGTGGATCCAGTCCCGCACCGGGATCGTCACCCGCCACGTCGCGGCCGACGACGTCACGGTCGCCGACATGGCGACCGACGCCGGGCGCATGGCGCTCGCCGACGCCGGCGTCGATGCCTCGTCCGTCGACCTCGTGGTGGTCGCGACGGCGACGGCACGCGACCGCTCGCCCAACACGGCGGGTCGCGTCGCCTACGCGCTCGAGCTGGGGGACACGGCGTCGGGCTCCCCGGCCATCATCGACATCAACACCGCGTGCTCCGGCTTCGCCCACGCCGTCGGGATCGCGGACCAGGCGATCCGCGGGGGCTCCGCCACCACCGCGCTGGTGATCGGCGCCGAGAAGCTCACCTCGGTCACGGACTGGACGGACCGCTCGACGTGCATCCTCACCGCGGACGGGGCGGGGGCCGCCGTCGTGCAGGCCGCCGACGAGCCGGCCGTCGGCCCGGTCGTGTGGGGCTCCGAGCGCGACCTGACGCCCGCGGTCCTCATCGAGGCGCCCACCGACACGTTCTCCCAGGACGGGCGCGCGGTGTTCCGCTGGGCGATCACCCGCGCGGCCGACCGCGCCCGCCAGATCGTGGAGCGCAGCGGCCTCGACCTCGACGACATCGAGGTGCTGGTCGCGCACCAGGCGAACCTGCGGATCATCGAGCCGATGGCCAAGGCGCTCGGCCTCGACGGCAAGGTCGTCGTCACCGACATCACCGAGTCCGGCAACACCTCCGCCGCGAGCATCCCGCTCGGCCTGTCCAAGTGGTGGCACGCGGGCAAGATCCCCGCCGACGTCCCGGCGCTGCTGTTCGGGTTCGGCGGCGGGTTCGCCTGGGGCGGGCAGGTCGTGCACACCCCGCGCCGCTGAGGTGGGTGCCGTGCAGCGGCCGACGCACCTCTTCGTCGGCGACAGCATCACCGACTGCGGCCGGCGTGACGACGCCGACGGTCTGGGCGACGGGTACGTCCGGATGGTCGCCCGGGACCTCGCGGGCGCGGGGGCGCAGGTCGTCAACCGCGGCGTGGGTGGCGACCGGGCGCGCGACCTGCGCGCCCGGTGGCGCGCCGACGTCGCGGTCCACGCCCCCACGACGCTCACGGTGCTGGTTGGCGTCAACGACACGTGGCGGCGCTACGACCGGGACGACCCGACGACGACGGCCTCGTTCGAGTCCGACTACCGAGCGGTGCTCGCGTCCGTCGGGCCAGAGGTCCGGCTCGTGCTCATGGAGCCCTTCCTCGTGCCGGTCACGCCCGAGCAGGCTCGCTGGCGCGAGGACCTGGACCCGAAGATCGCGGTCGTGCAGGCCCTCGCCGCGGAGCACGGCGCCCGTCTGGTGCCGCTGGACGGCCTGATGACCGAGGCTGCCGAGCGCCACGGCGCGGCGGCGACGGCCGCGGACGGCGTGCACCCCACCCCGCTCGGCCACCGGTTGGTCGCGGACGCCTGGCTGGAGCACGGCGGCGTGCTGGCATGATGGCCGGCATGCCTGCTGCCACCCGCTACCTCGCCGCCGACGACCGCTACGACTCGATGACCTACCGCCGCTGCGGCCGCTCGGGGCTCGACCTGCCGGCGCTCTCCCTGGGGCTGTGGCACAACTTCGGGGACGTGAACCCCCTGGAGACCCAGCGCGCGACGCTGCGCCGGGCGTTCGACCTCGGCGTCACGCACTTCGACCTGGCGAACAACTACGGGCCACCCGCCGGCTCCGCCGAGGAGAACTTCGGGCGCGTGCTCGCCCAGGATCTCGCGCCCTACCGCGACGAGCTGATCGTCTCCTCGAAGGCCGGCTACGGGATGTGGCCCGGCCCGTACGGCGACCACGGCTCGAAGAAGTATCTCGTCTCGTCGCTGGACCAGTCGCTGCAGCGGACGGGCCTCGACTACGTCGACA
This sequence comes from Cellulomonas sp. PhB143, assembly GCF_003752595.1. Lineage (GTDB taxonomy): Bacteria > Actinomycetota > Actinomycetes > Actinomycetales > Cellulomonadaceae > Paraoerskovia. The sequence continues at coordinate 221,367 of NZ_RKIJ01000011.1, forward strand.
TCTTCTACCACCACCGTCCCGACCCGGCCACGCCGCTGGAGGAGTCGATGGGCGCGCTGCACCAGGTGGTCCAGCAGGGCAAGGCCCTGTACGTCGGCGTCTCGAACTACTCGCCGGCGCGCACGCGCGAGGCCGCCGCGATCCTCGCGGACCTCGGGACGCCGCTGACCATCCACCAGCCCTCGTACTCGATGTTCAACCGGCACGTCGAGGACCCCGCCCACGAGGACGGGTACGACGGCACGCAGTCGGAGTCGCTGCTCGACGTCGTGGGCGACCTCGGGATCGGCGTCATCGCGTTCTCCCCGCTGCAGCAGGGCCTGCTGACGAACCGCTACCTCTCGGGCGAGGCGCCCGCGGGCTCGCGCGCGGCGTCGTCCGACTCGCCGTTCCTCAGCTCGGACAACCTCTCCGCGACCTATCTCGAGCGGGTGCGGGCGCTCGACGAGATCGCCTCGGGACGCGGCCAGAGCCTGGCGCAGCTCGCGCTGAGCTGGCTGCGGCGCGACGACCGGGTGACCTCGACGCTCGTGGGCGCCTCGAGCGTGCGTCAGCTCGAGGACACCGTCGCCTCGCTCGATGCGCCGGCCCTGACGGAGGACGAGATCGCGGCGATCGAGCCGTTTGCCGTGGACGGCACCGGGCGCTGAGCGGGCCGCTCAGGCCTCGCAGAACCGCGCCGGGTCGTCGACGACGCCGCGCAGGACCACCTGGGCCGCGCCGGTGAGCGCGGCGCGGTCCGCCACGGGCGCGGCGCGCAGGTCCGTCGGGGACCACGGCGTGGCGAGCACGCGCGCGTCGAGCTCGTCGCGCACGGCCGGGCGCAGGTCCTCGGCGAGATCGGTGTAGATCCCGCCGAGCAGCACGGTGTCGAGGTCGAGCAGGTTGATCGTCGCGGCGAGCGCGCGCCCGAGTGCGCGCCCCGCAGCGCCGACGGCGGCGAGGGCGGGCGCGTCGCCGTCGTCCAGCAGGTCGCGCAGCGCGGCGAGGGGGTCGGACGGCGCGAGCCCGGCGGCGCGCAGGATCGCGTCCTTGCCCGCGTACTGCTCGAGGCAGCCGGTGGCCCCGCAGCGGCAGCGCGGCCCGTTCGGGTCGACGGGGAGGTGCCCGATCTCCCCGCTCCATCCGTGCAGGCCGAGGTAGAGCTCGCGGTCGAGGACGACGGCGGCGCCGATCCCGACCTCGCCCGAGACGTAGAGGAACGACGACGCCGTGGTGGACCGGTCGGCGGGTCGCAGCTGCGCCAGCCCGGCGAGGTTCGCCTCGTTCGCGACGCCGACGTCGAGGCTCGACGGCAGGCCGAGCAGCGGGACGGGGTCGAGGCTCGACCACCCGAGGTTCGGCGCGACCTGCAGGCGGCGGCGGTGCACGTCGACGAGGCCGGGGAGCGCGAGCTGGGCGCCGGCGAGCGTCATCCCGGCCCGGACGACGTCGTCGGTCAGGCGGCGGGCGATCTCGCCGAGCCGGGCGAGCGTCTCCTGCGGCGGTGCGTCGTGGAGCTGGCCGGGGTCGATCCGCTCGGCGACGACGTTCCCCGCCAGGTCGAGCACCCGGGCGCCGACGAAGTCGACGTCCACCTCGAGCCCCATCCCGACGAGGGTGCGCGCGGCGGGCACCAGCGGGACCGCGGGCCGGCCCGCGGTGCGCCGCTGCTCGGGCGGCAGCTCGTCGAGGACGCGGGCGCGCAGGAGCCGGTCGACCAGCGTCGAGACCGTGGGCCGGGTGAGCCCGGTGGCCTGGGCGACGGCGGCCCGCGAGGGCGGGGCGGCGGCGTCGAGCACCGCGCGGGCGACGAGCGCGAGGTTGTGCTCGCGCAGCGACGCCTGGCGCGCGGCGGGCGCCGCGGGTCGGGGTCGCGTCGGGTGCTCCACGGGGTTGACCCTACCCGTGCGGCGGCATAAGTTATTCCATACAACTAATGCGACCCGACGACGAGCGCACGCCGGGCCCACTCGATGAGGAGCACCCCGTGGCGAACACCCAGGACATCAAGTACTCGTTCGGACTCTGGACCGTGGGCTGGCCGGCGGCCGACCCGTTCGGCACGGCGACCCGACCCGAGCTGGACCCGGCCGAGTCGGTGCGCCGGCTCGCGGACCTCGGCGCGTGGGGCTTCACGTTCCACGACAACGACGTCTTCCCCTTCGGCAGCGACGACACCGAGCGGCTCGCGCACATCGACTCCGTGAAGAAGGCCGCCGCCGACACCGGCATGGTGTGCGAGATGGTCACGACCAACACCTTCACGCACCCGGTCTTCAAGGACGGCGCGTTCACCTCGAACAACCGCGACGTGCGCCGCTTCGGGCTGCGCAAGGTGCTGCGCAACGTCGACCTCGCCGCCGACATGGGCGCGAGCACGTTCGTCATGTGGGGCGGGCGCGAGGGCACCGAGTACGACAACTCGAAGGACCTGCACGCCGCGCACGCCCGGTACGCCGAGGGCATCGACACCGTCGCCGCGTACATCAAGTCCCAGGGCTACGACCTGCGCATCGGTCTCGAGCCCAAGCCCAACGAGCCGCGCGGCGACATCTTCGTCCCGACGATCGGGCATGCGATCGCCCTCATCGACACGCTCGACAACGGCGACATCGTCGGCCTGAACCCCGAGACGGGCCACGAGCAGATGGCCGGCCTGAACTACACCCACGGCCTCGCGCTCGCGCTCTACGCGGGCAAGCTCTTCCACATCGACCTCAACGGCCAGCACGGCCCTCGCTTCGACCAGGACCTCGTGTTCGGCCACGGCGACCTGATCTCCGCGTTCTTCACGGTGGACCTGCTCGAGAACGGTTTCCCCAACGGCGGCCCGCGCTACGAGGGCCCCCGCCACTTCGACTACAAGCCCTCGCGCACCGAGCACCTCGACGGCGTGTGGCAGTCGGCCGCCGCCAACATGGAGACCTACTCGATGCTGGCGCGCAAGGCCGCCGAGTACCGCGCGGACCCCGAGGTCCAGGCGGCGTTCGAGCACGCGGGCATCTTCGAGCTCGGCGAGCCGACGCTCGCCGAGGGCGAGACGCTCGAGTCTTTCCTCGCCGACCCGAGCGTCGAGGACGACTTCGACATCACCGCGGCCGCCGAGCGCGGCTACGGGCTCGTGCGCCTGCACCAGCTCGCGGTCAAGCACCTCATCGGCTGATGGCGCGCGCACTCGTCGCGGGCGTCGACAGCTCGACGCAGTCCTGCAAGATCGTCGTCCGCGACGCCGCGACCGGGGCGCTCGTGCGCTCCGGGGCGGCGTCGCACCCCGACGGGACGGAGGTCGACCCGGCCGCGTGGTGGGTGGCGTTCGGCGAGGCGGCGCGGGCCGCGGGCGGTCTGGACGACGTCGCGGCCCTCGCCGTGGGCGGCCAGCAGCACGGTCTGGTGGCGCTCGACGCGGACGGCGAGGTGATCCGTCCCGCGCTGCTGTGGAACGACACGCGGTCGGCAGGCGCCGCTCGCGACCTCGTGCGCGAGCTCGGGGAGACGGCCGGTGTGCCGGGCGCGAAGGCGTGGGCGGACGCCGTCGGCTCCGTGCCCGTCGCCTCGTTCACGGTGACCAAGCTGCGCTGGCTCGCGGACGCGGAACCGGAGAACGCCGCGCGCGTGGCCGCCGTGGCGCTGCCGCACGACTGGCTGACGTGGCGGATCGCCGGCTTCGGACCACGCAGCGAGGGCCTGGAGCCGGACCTCTCGGCGCTGGTCACCGACCGGTCGGACGCCTCGGGGACCGGGTACTTCGACGCGTCCGCCGACGGCGGGGCCGGGGCATACCGGCGCGACCTCCTCGCGCTGGCGCTGCGGTGCGAGGCGTCCGCGGCCGACGGCCTCGTGCTGCCTCGGGTGCTCGGGCCGGGCGAGGCGGGCGGCCTCGCCGACCCGTCCGTGGCGGGCGCGGACATCGACGGCGGGGCGCTGCTCGCGCCCGGGGCCGGCGACAACGCGGGCGCCGCGCTCGGTCTGGGGCTCGGGGAGGGCGACGTCGCCGTCTCGATCGGGACGTCCGGCGTCGTCTCCGCGGTCGCCGAGCAGCAGAGCGCCGACGAGTCCGGGATGGTCACGGGCTTCGCCGACGCGACCGGCGCCTACCTGCCGCTCGCGTGCACGCTCAACGCGAGCCGGGTGCTCGACGCGGCCCGTGCCATCCTCGGGGTCGACCACGCCGGCCTGTCCCGGCTCGCGCTGCGCGCGCCCGCCGGCGCGGGCGGGCTCGTGCTCGTGCCGTACCTCGAGGGCGAGCGCACGCCGGACCGGCCCGAGGCGACCGGGACGCTGCACGGGCTGACGCTCGCGACGGCGACGCCCGAGCACGTCGCCCGCGCGCACGTCGAGGGCATGCTCTGCGGGCTCGCCGACGGGCTCGACGCGCTGCGCGATCAGGGGGTCGCGGTCGAGCGGCTCGTCCTGATCGGCGGCGGCGCCCAGTCGGAGGCCGTGCGGCAGATCGCGCCGCAGGTGCTCGGGATGCCCGTGACCGTCCCGGAGCCGGGGGAGTACGTGGCCGACGGCGCGGCCCGCCAGGCCGGGTGGGTGCTGTCGGGCGAGGACCGGGCGCCGGGGTGGTCGACGTCGTCGGCCCGGGTCTACGAGGCGGACCCCGAGCCGGCGGTGCGCGAGCGCTACGCGGCGGTGCGCGACCTGGCCTGATCCTGGGCCGAGCCGCCGCTCCGGCGGGGCTCCACCGGTCGAGCTGCCACCGCCGGGCTGCCACCGGTCGAGCTGCCACCGCCGAGCGCGTCATGTGTGGGTCGGTTGGGCCGTCTCGGCCGACTGAGGACGCGCTCGGCGGTGGGGCAGCGGCCCGCCGCCGTCAGACGCTGCCGTCAGACCCCGCCCGCGAACCCCGACTGGCGCCACGCCTCGTACGCCACGATCGACGCGCTGGACGTGAGGTTGAGCGAGCGGCGGCCGGAGAGCATCGGGATGCGCACCTGGTCGGTGATGCGCGGGTGCGCGAGCACCTCGGCGGGCAGGCCGGTCGGCTCGGGGCCGAACAGCAGCACGTCGTCGGGCCGGTAGACGACGTCCGCGTAGGACGTCGTGGCGTACACCGTGAACGCCAGCACCCGCGAGTCCGGCAGCGCCGCGAGCAGGGCGTCGAGGTCCGGGTGGACGACGACGGAGGCCAGGTCGTGGTAGTCGAGGCCGGCCCGCTTCAGCTTGGGTTCCGAGAGGTCGAAGCCGAGCGGTTCGACCAGGTGCAGCGTGCTGCCCGTGACCGCGGAGAGGCGGATGGCGTTGCCCGTGTTGCCCGCGATGCGCGGCTCGAAGAACGCCAGGTGCGGCACGGGCGTGGAGGGGTCGGGGCTCACGGCCTCATCCTCGCACCTCGCCCGGGGCCGCCTGTGCCCCCGCATGCCGGCCCGTACCCCGCCGAGAAGTCGAATTCGGCCCCTGGATCCTTCGGATCAGGGGCCGAATTCGACTTCTCGGCGGGTGGGTGCCCGGCGGGTGGGTGCGCCGGCGGGTGGGTGCCCCGGCGGGTGGGTGCCCCGGCGGCTCAGTCCGCCAGCCGCTGCAGCCGGCGCGAGACCCGCCGGTGGTCGGTCAGCGCGTCCCCGAGGCCGGCCAGCCGCGGCTCCCCGCCGTCGACGAGCACCTTCCCCGCGACGACCGTGGTCAGCGCGCGGGCGGGGCCGGTGCGCAGCCACGCCTCGACCGGGTCGGTGTGCGCCCCCGCGAGCGAGACCTCGTGCGCGTCCCACACCACGACGTCCGCCGACGCGCCGGGCCGCAGGTGGCCGATGTCGTCGCGGCCCAGGCAGCGGGCGGAGCCGCGGGTCGCCACGTCGAGCACCTCGCGGGCGTTCAGCGCCGTCGGCGTGCCCGGGCCCTGGCGGTAGCGCGAGAGGAGCAGCGCGGTGCGCGCCTCGAGCCACAGGGACGCGGCGTCGTTCGACGACGAGCCGTCGCAGCCGAGCCCCACGGGCAGCCCGGCCGCGCGCATCTCGGCCACCTTCGCGGTCCCGCCGGCCAGCATCATGTTCGAGCTCGGGCAGTGCGCGACGCCGACCCCGGCCGCGCCGAGGCGGACGATCTCGGCGTCGTCCGGGTAGACGCAGTGCGCGACCCACGAGCGGTCCGTCAGCCAGCCGACCTCCTCGAAATAGTCGACCGGACGCATGCCGTAGGTCTCGAGGCAGTACGCGTCCTCGTCGTGGTCCTCGGCGAGGTGCGTGTGCAGGCGCACGTCGAGGCGCTCGGCGAGCTGCGCCGTCTCGATCATCACGTCCTTCTGCACGGAGAACGGCGAGCACGGGGCGAGCGCCACCTGGATCATCGCGCCGGCGCCGCGCTCGTGGTACGTCGTCACGAGCCGCTCGCTGTCGGCGAGCACGGCGTCCTTGTCCTGCACGACGCTCGCCGGCGGCAGCCCGCCGTCCTCGACGCTGCGCGTCATCGACCCGCGCGTGGCGTGGAACCGGAACCCGATCTCCCGGGCGGCGCGGATCTGCGCGTCGATCAGCCGTGGCCGCGGGTGCACGTAGTGGTGGTCCATCGACGTGGTGCAGCCGCCCATGAGCAGCTCGGTCATCGCCAGGTACGACGAGACGTAGGTGGACTCCTCGTCGAGCCCGGCCCACACGGGGTAGAGCGTGGTGAGCCACTCGAACAGCGACCCGTCGGCCGACGGCGCGAACGCGCGCGTGAGGTTCTGGTACATGTGGTGGTGGGTGTTGATCAGGCCCGCCGTGACCAGGCGCCCGGCGGCGTCGATCGTGCGGCCGCCCTCGGCGAGCGGGGGCTCGGAGCCTCCGGGGCCGACGGCGGTGACCGTCCCGTCCGCGATCGCGACCCAGCCGTCGGCGATCTCGTACCCCGTGTCGACGACGAGGTGCGCGTGGGTGATGAGCAGGTGGTCCGTCATTGCCGTTCCTCCGTGGGTGCGGTGGCGACCAGGGGCGGGCGGCGCTCCCCGCGGGTGCGCCGCCCGGTGCCCTGTCCCGGCCACCCTCGGTGGGTGGCCGGATCGTCACCGCCCGGAGGCGGACGGGCCCGGAACCTTCGATCGCCGATCGATGGTGGGTCCGGTGATGCTACCTCGCGCTCAGGTCGGCGCGCAGGTCGGCGCGCAGCCGCTGGAGGCGGTCGCGCAGGGCGTCGGGGACCCGGTCGCCGAACTGGTCGAAGAACTCCTCGGTGAGGTCGGCCTCGGCCAGCCACGGCCCGGGCGCCACGTCGAGCAGGGCGTCGAGGGCGCCGTCGGGCAGGTCGAGCCCGACGACGTCGAGCGCGCCCTCGGCGGGGACGAACCCGACGGGCGTGCGCACGGCCCCGCGGTCGGTGCGCAGGCGGCGCGAGCGGTCGACCTGGTCGGCGATCCACGCGACGACCCGCGCGTTCTCGCCGAACCCGGGCCACAGGAAGGAGCCGTCCTCGCCCTTGCGGAACCAGTTGACCTGGAAGATCTTCGGCCGGCGCGCGGGGTCGAGCGAGGCGCCGACGCGCAGCCAGTGCGCCCAGTGGTCGGCCATGTCGTAGCCGCAGAACGGCAGCATCGCGAAGGGGTCGCGGCGCAGCTCGCCGACGGCGCCCTCGGCCGCGGCCGTCCGCTCGGACGAGATCGTGGCGCCCATGAAGACCCCGTGCGCCCAGTCGAACGCCTGGGCGACGAGCGGGACGTTCGTCGCGCGACGGCCGCCGAAGACGATCGCGTCGATCGGCACGCCCGCCGGGTCCTCCCAGGTGTCGGCCATGGTCGGGCACTGCGCCGCGGCCACGGTGAAGCGGGAGTTCGGGTGGGCGGCGGGGCGCCCGGCGGCGCCGTCCGCCGGCGTCCAGTCCTGCCCGCGCCAGTCGGTCAGGTGCGCGGGCGCGGTGTCGGTCAGGCCCTCCCACCACACGTCGCCGTCGTCCGTCAGCGCGACGTTGGTGAAGATGGTGTCGCGGGCGAACGTCGCGACGGCGTTCGGGTTGGTCGTCTCGCCGGTGCCGGGCGCGACCCCGAAGAAGCCCGCCTCGGGGTTGATGGCGCGCAGGCTGCCGTCGGCGCCGGGGCGCATCCAGGCGATGTCGTCGCCGATGGTCTCCACCGTCCAGCCGGGCAGCGTCGGGCGCAGCATGGCGAGGTTCGTCTTGCCGCACGCGGACGGGAACGCCGCGGCGAGGTGGTAGGCGCGCCCGGCGGGGGACGTCGCCCGGACGATGAGCATGTGCTCGGCGAGCCAGCCCTCGTCGCGACCGATGACGGACGCGATCCGCAGGGCGAAGCACTTCTTGCCGAGCAGCGCGTTGCCGCCGTACCCGGAACCGTAGGACCAGATCTCACGGCTCTCGGGGAAGTGGACGACGTACTTGGTCGCGTTGCAGGGCCAGGCGACATCGTCCGCATCGTCCTCCAGCGGCGCGCCGACGGAGTGCACCGCGGGGACGTAGGGCGCCCCGGCGTCGACCAGGTCCATGACGTCGCTGCCGATGCGGGTCATGGTGCCCATGGAGACGACGACGTACGGCGAGTCCGTGATCTCGATGCCGATCTGCGACAGGGGGCCGCCGACCGGCCCCATCGAGAACGGCACGACGTACATGGTCCGGCCGCGCATCGAGCCGGCGAACACGTCACGGAGCTCGGCGCGCATCTCGCCCGGGTCGGCCCAGTTGTTCGTCGGGCCGGCGTCGGCCTGCTGCTCGGAGCAGATGAAGGTGCGCGACTCGACGCGGGCGACGTCGTCCGGGTCCGAGCGGGCGAGGTAGCTGCCGGGCCGCAGCTCCGGGTCCAGGGGCAGGAGGGTCCCGCTCTCGACCATGAGCTCCAGCAGCCCGCGGCGCTCCTCCTCGGAGCCGTCGCACCAGACGACGCGGTCGGGCTCGGTGAGGTCGGCGACGCTGCGCACCCACTCGGTCGCGCGGACGGCGCCGGACGCCCGGAACGCGCTCTCGGGGTCGAGGACGGGGTCGACGCCGCCGCGGGGCTCGCGGTAGTCCGACGGGGCGGGCTCCGTCGTCCCGTGGGGCAGTCGCGTGCGGCGGGGGTTCGCGCTGACGGTCATCGGGTCCTCCGGGGCTGAGCAGTGGTCGGCTGGTGTCTCGACTCTGCCCCGCAACCACCGCCACTTCACCGCTCTCGGGCTGTGAAGAATCGCTGATCTTCACGTATCGTGAAGCGATGCCCCGTGATCCGCGTCACGATCCTTCTGCCCCTGCGCCGCAGGGCACGGACCTCGTCACCCTCGGGCGCCGCGTGCGCCACTTCCGCACCGCCGCCGGGCTGACCCTCGACGCGCTCGGCGCCGCCGTCGGGGTCGCGCCGAGCCTGCTGTCGATGATCGAGAACGGCCGCCGCGAACCGCGCCTGTCCCTGCTCCAGCAGGTGGCCTCCGCGCTCGGCGTCACGGTCGCCGACCTCCTGGCCGACGCGGCCCCGTCGCGCCGCGCGGGGCTCGAGATCGAGCTCGACCGCGCGCAGCGGGGCCCGCTCTACGCGACCCTCGGGCTCCCGGCCGTGCGGGCGAGCGGCCGGCTCCCGCTGCCCGTGCTGGAGAACCTCGTCGGCCTGCACCGGGAGCTGACCCGCCGCGCGACGGAGGCGGTGGCCACGCCCGAGGAGGCGCGGCGCGCCAACACCGAGCTCCGCCTCGAGCGGCAGGCGCGCGACAACTACCTGCCCGAGATCGAGCGGCTCGCCGAGCGGATGACGCGCGCGGCCGGCTACGGGGTCGGCCCGCTCACCCACCGCACCGTCGCGCGGATGGCCGAGCAGCTCGGCTTCACGATCCTGCACGTCGACGACCTGCCCCACTCGACGCGCACCGTCACCGACCTCCACCACGGCCGCATCTACCTCCCGCCCGCCTCGATCCCGGGCGGTCACGGCCTGCGCTCGCTCGCCCTGCAGGCGATCGCGCACCGGGTGCTCGACCACCGGCGGCCCGCGTCGTACGCCGAGTTCCTGCGCCAGCGCGTCGAGATCACCTACTTCGCCGCCTGCTGCCTGATCCCCGAGCGGGCGGCGGTCGAGTTCCTCGGGCAGCGCAAGAAGGCGAAGGACCTCGCGGTCGAGGACCTGCGCGACGCGTTCGGCGTCACCCACGAGGCCGCGGCGCAGCGCTTCACGAACCTCGCGACGGCGCACCTCGGCATCCCCGTGCACTTCCTGCGCGTGGCCGACGACGGCGCGCTGTTCCGCGCCTACGCCAACGACGGCCTCGTGCTCCCCGCGGACGTGACGGGCGCCATCGAGGGCCAGCTCGTGTGCCGGCGGTGGGCGGCGCGGGAGGCCCTCGAGCGCCGCGACCGCGCGACGGAGTCCTACCAGTACACCGACACCCCCGCGGGCACCTTCTGGTGCTCGACGCAGACGGGGACGACGGCGGGGGGCGAGTTCTCCATCACCGTGGGCGTGCCGTTCTCGTCCGCCACGTGGTTCCGCGGCCGCGAGACCCGCGTGCGCAAGGTCTCCACGTGCCCGGACGAGGCGTGCTGCCGGCGCCCGGAGGAGGTCGCGTCGACGCGCTGGGAGGGCGCGGCGTGGCCGAGCGCCCGCATGCACCAGCAGGTCCTGGCGGCCCTGCCGCGCGGGGCGTTCCCGGGAGTCGACGACGCCGAGGTGTACGCGTTCCTGGAGCGGCACGCGCCGGAGCCCGGGGCGCCGGGTCGCGCCGGGTGAGCGTCCTGCTCGTGCGCACCGCGCCGCTGCCCGCCGGGCCGCGTGCCCCCGGCTACCCGGCTGCGCGGGACGCGCTGCTGCGCGAGGCGCTCGCGGCAGCGGGGCTCCGGCTCGGCGCCGGCGACGTCGCCCTGGCGCGCCGGTGCGCCACCTGCGGTGGCACCGACCACGGCAAGCCCGAGGTCGTCGCGGCCCTCGCCCGGGGCCGGCACGTGAGCGTCGCGCACACCGCCACCCGGCTGGCGGTCGCGGTGGCGGACGGCCCGTGCGGGGTGGACGTCGAGGACGTCGCCGCCGTCGGGCGGGCACCCGTCGCGCCGGTGCTGCTCGCTCCGCGGGAGCGGGTCGGCGGCGGGCCGCCGGACGCCGAGGACCTCGCGCGCACCTGGGTGCGCAAGGAGGCGCTGCTCAAGGCGACCGGTCACGGCCTCGCGGTGGAGCCTGCCGACCTGGTGCTCGGCCCGCCGGGCGCGCCGCCGCGCGTCGTGCGCTGGCGCGGGCCCGGGCGGACGCCGCGCCCGGCGGGGTGGTCCGAGCAGGTCCTGACGGGCCCGGTGCGCGCTGTGCTCACGGCCGTCGTCCTGCGCGCCCCCTGATCGAGCGGCGTGCTGCGTCCCGCGCCGGGAGACCGGGCAGCGCGGTCTCGTCCAGCCACCGGTCCAGCAGGTCGTCCGCCGCGCCCGCCGGGGACCCGGCGGCACCGGCGCTCTCCCGGACCAGGGCGCGCAGGTCGTCCGTGGTGGCGTGCCCGTGGCGGTGGCGCTCCGTCCACGTCCGCAGCAGGGCGAAGAACGCGTCGTCGCCGAGGGTCAGCCGCAGGGTGTGCAGGGTCAGGGCGCCGCGCTTGTAGACCCGGTCGTCGAACATCAGCTCCGGCCCGGGGTCGCTCAGCACGAGGTCCTGCGGCAGCTGGGCCAGGCGGGTGTGGTGCTCGTGCGCGAGGTCGTCGGCGTCGGGACCGCCCGAGGCCTCGGCCCACAGCCACTCGGCGTAGCACGCGAAGCCCTCGTTGAGCCAGATGTCGCGCCACGTGCGCACCGAGACGCTGTTGCCGAACCACTGGTGCGCCAGCTCGTGCGCCACGAGCCGGTCCGAGCCGCGGCTGCCGTCCAGGTGGTTGGCGCCGAAGACGGACGCGCCGTGGGCCTCGAGGGGGATCTCGAGGTCGTCCGGCGTGACGACGACGGTGTAGGAGGCGAAGGGGTACGGGCCGAACAGGTCCTCGAAGAGCCCGAACAGCTCGTCGTGCCGGTCGAGGTCGTGGGCGACGTCGTCGGCGGCGTCGGCGGTCCGCGCGACGTGCGCGTGCCGGCCGAGGCGCCCGGTGTCGTACGGGCCGACCTGCACGGTGGCCAGGTACGTGCACATCGGCTCGGTGCGCTCGAAGGTCCAGGTGCGGGTCGAGGCCCGGCGCGTCACGCGGTGCACCGGCGCGTTGGCGACCACCGTGTACGGGGAGTCGGTCGTGATCGTCAGGTCGTAGGTGGCCTTGTAGCCCGGGTGGTCGTTGCACGGGAACCAGGTCGGTGCGCCGGTGGGCTGCCCCGCGACCAGGACGCCCGCGCTGAGCTCCTCCCACCCGACGTCGCCCCACGGGCCGCCGGCGGGGGACGGGTTGCCCGCGTAGCTGACCTCCACCGTCGCGGTGCCCCCGGCCTCGAGCGGCCGCGGCGTGCGCACGCGCAGGCCGTGCCGCTTCTGGGCGTACCGGACGCGCTCGCCGTCCACCTCCACGCGCGAGACCCGGAGCCCGACGAGGTCCAGGTGCACGTCCTCGAGCCGCTCCAGCGCCCGGACGTCGAGCGTCGCGACGCCCTCGAGCCGGTTCGGCTCGACGCGGTAGCGCAGCCGGAGCCCGTAGTGGTCGACGACGAAGTCCCGCGCCCCGTGGTGCGGGACGTACGGGTCCGGGGCGGTGGCGCGGCTGGGCAGCATGACGCGTGAGCCTAGTCGACCGGTGCGGTGGTCGCCGGGGGCCATGGCGAGACGGGGTTGCCGTGCCAGCGCGAGCCGGCCGGGAGCACCTCGCCCCGCATGACGAGCGACGCGGGCCCGGCGACCGCCCCCGGCGCGAGCCGGGTCGCCGGCAGCACGACCGAGTGCGGGCCGACCGTCGCCCCGGGACCGACCTCCACGGCGTCGAGGCTCATCACCCGGTCGTGGAACAGGTGGGTCTGCAGGACCGTGCCCCGCCCGACGGCGGCGCCGTCCCCGAGCGTGACGAGGTCGCCCTCGGGCAGCCAGTACGTCTCGCACCACACGCCTCGGCCGATGTGCGCCCCCATGGTCCGCAGCCACCCCGTCAGCAGGGGCGTGCCGAGCACGTGGTCGGCGAACCACGGCGCGGCCACGACCTCGGTGAACGTGTCGGCGAGCTCGTTGCGCCACACGAAGCCGCTCCACAGCGGGTGGTCGCCGGCGCGGAAGCGGCCGACCAGCAGCCACTTCACGGCCGACGTCAGCAGCGCGGCGGCCAGCCCGGCCACGAGCAGCACCGGTCCGGCGAGGACGGCGGCCGCCGTCCACCCCCATGCGCGGGCGGCCTGCAGGACCGCGGTCACCACCAGGACGGAGAGCGCGGCGGAGGCGACGACGGCGAGCAGGCGCAGCACCTCGACGCCGCCGCGCGCCCACAGCAGGCGCCTGCTGGGGTCGAAGGTGAGGCCCTCGTCCGCGTCGTCGGCGGCCGGGCGGCGCAGCAGCACCGGCGGGCTGCCGATCCACGAGGACCCCTTGCGCGCCTTGTGCGGGGCGGCGGAGAGCACCGCCACCAGCCCGTTCTTCGGGACGGAGCGGCCGGGCGCCGTGATCCCGGAGTTGCCGAGGAACGCGCGCCGGCCCACCTTGGCGCGGGCGACGCGCATCCACCCGCCGCCGAGCTGGTACGGCGCCACCATCGTGTCGTCGGCGAGGAACGCGCCGTCGGAGGCCTCCATCATCGAGGGGATGCCCACCACCGTGGACGCCTCGACGTGCTTGCCCATGCGCGCCCCCAGCAGGCGGAGCCAGCCGGGCGTGACGACGCTGGAGTAGAGGGGGAACAGGGCGGTGCGGGCGGAGTCCATGACGCGCTCCGTGCACCAGGCCTGCCACCCGACGCGGCTGCGGACGGCGTGCCAGCCCTCCGTCATCCGCACGCTCAGCAGCCGGACGAGGACGAGGGTCCCGAGCGCGTACGCGGCGAACGCGCACAGCGCGGCGAGCGGTAGCCGTACGGCCGCGGCACCGAGCTCGGCGAACGGCGTCGAGGGCCCGGTCGGCCCCGGACCGCCGAGCAGGACCGCGACGCCGACGGCGAGCGCCGCCACGGGCAGCAGCGCCAGCACGACGCCGCCGACGCCGTAGAGCACCAGCCACCTCGTGCCCCGGGGCGGGCGCGCGTCGGGCCACGGGTGCCGGACCTGGCTGCGCCGGCGGGTGGCGGGGGAACCCTCCCAGTACTCGTCCTTCCCGGTGGACCCGACGACTGCGGAGCCGGCGGCCACGTCCGTGCCGCGCCGGACCCGTGCGCCGGGCAGCAGCACGCTGCGCGCCCCGACGGTCGCGCCGGGCCCGACGGTGACCCGGCCGACGTGCAGGACGTCGCCCTCGAGCCAGTGCCCGGACAGGTCCACCTCCGGCTCCACGGCCGCGCCGTCCCCGACGGAGAGCATGCCCGTCACCGGCGGCAGCGTGTGCAGGTCGACGCCGCGCCCCATCCGGGCGCCGAGCGCCCGCGCGTACAGGCCCACCAGCGGCGCCGCGGAGATCGTCAGGCCGCCGAGCGCGGTCACGAGCTGCTCGGCGAGCCAGAGCCGGCGGTGCACGGAGCCGCCGCGCGGGTGGTCGCCCGGGCGCACGCCCCGCAGCAGCAGGCGGGCGCCGAGCACGGCGAGACCGAGGCGCCCGACCGGCGTGACGAGCAGCAGCCAGACGAGCAGCACCGCCACCCACGGGACCGCGGGCACGGCCCCCGCGAGCCTGCCGGCGGCCGAGCCCGCCGCGAGCAGGCCCACGTCCGTCGCCCACCGGGCACCGGCCACGGCGAGCGCCGTCCAGGCCGCCCAGCGCAGACCGGAGACCACGCGGAGCAGCAGGAGCATCACCTGCTGGAACGCCTGCGTCCCGACGGGCGTGGTGGGCACGGGGCCGGCGGGCGCGCCCGACCCGGCCCGGGCGCCGTCGGCCGGCCCGTACGCACGCTCGAGATGGCCGGCGAGCTCGGCGACCGTCGGGTGGGCGTAGAGGTCGGCGACCGTGGCGGACGGGTAGCGCTCGCGGACGGCGGAGACGACCTGCGCCGCGGTGAGGCTTCCGCCGCCCAGGTCGAAGAAGTCCTCGTCGGAGGCGGCGGGGGCGACGCCCAGGACCGCGGCCCACCGCGCGGCGACCCAGGTGGCGGTCGGTCCGCCCAGCTCGGCGGGGTCGGCCGGCGCGCCGTCGCCCGTGCCGCCGGGCGTGCCCGCACCCGCCGGCGTGCCGGCCAGCGGCCACGGCAGCGCGTCGCGGTCCACCTTGCCGCTCGTGCGCGTCGGGATCTCACCGACGACGCCGATCAGCGGCACCAGCGCGGCGGGCAGCACCTCCCGCAGGTGGGCGGTCAGCGCCCGGCCGTCGAAGGTGCCGGGATCGGCCGGCACGACGTAGCCGACGATCATCTGGTTGCCGGCGTCGGTACGTCGGACGGCGGCCGCCGCGGCGGAGACCTGCGGGGCGTCGAGCAGCGCCGAGTCGATCTCGCCGAGCTCGATGCGCCGGCCGCCGACCTTCACCTGGTCGTCGGCGCGCCCCACGAACAGCAGGCCGTCGGGGTCGGCCACCACGAGGTCGCCCGAGCGGTAGGCCCGCGCCCAGCCGAGCGAGGGCAGCGGCGCGTACTTCTCGGCGTCCTTGCCGGCGTCGAGGTAGCGCCCGAGCCCGACGCCGCCGATGACGAGCTCGCCGGTCGCGCCCGCGGGGACGGGCTCCCCGGCCTCGTCGACGACGGCCAGGTCCCAGCCGTCCAGCGGCAGGCCGATCCGGACGGGCCCGACGCCGTCGAGCACCGCGGCGCAGGCGACCACCGTCGCCTCCGTCGGGCCGTAGGTGTTCCAGACCTCGCGCCCGGGCCCGACGAGCCGGGCGGCGAGCTCGGGCGGGACGGCCTCGCCGCCGAAGATCAGCAGGCGCACGCGCGCGAGGTCCGCCGCGGGCAGCAGGCCGGCCAGCGTGGGCACGGTCGAGATCACGGTGATCCCGCGCTCGGCGACCCAGGGGCCGAGGTCGAGCCCGGTGCGGACGAGGGCACGGTCGGCGGGGACGAGGCACGCGCCGTGGCCCCAGGCCAGCCACATCTCCTCGCAGCTCGCGTCGAACGCGACGGAGAGGCCGGCGAGCACGCGGTCGCCCGGACCCAGGGGTGCGTCCTGGAGGAACAGCCGCGCCTCGGCGTCGACGAACGCCGCCGCGCTGCGGTGGGTGACGGTCACGCCCTTGGGCGTCCCGGTGGAGCCGGAGGTGAAGATGATCCAGGCGTCGTCCGTGGCGCGCGGGGCGGCCGGGGCGGCGGGCGCGGCCGGGCCGGAGGCGCCGCCGGGGCGTCGGGGTGCCGCGACGCCGAGGCCGGGGGCGATCTCGCCGTCGTCGCCCACCACGGCGACGACGCCCGCCTCGCCGAAGACGAGCTCGGCGCGCTCCTCGGGGTCGTCCCGGTCGACGGGCACGTACGCGGCGCCCGCCCGCAGGACCGCGAGGATCGACAGGTAGAGGTCGGCCCGGCCGGAGGTCGCGCGGACCCCGACCCGGTCGCCGCGCCGGACGCCGTGCCGGGCCAGCGCCCGCGCCCGGGAGCCCACCTCGGCGGACAGCTCCGCGTAGGACCAGACGCGCGCGCCGTCGTCGACCGCCGGGGCGTCGGGGTGCCGGGAGGCCGTGGCGTCGAGGACGTCGACGAGGGTCCGTGCCGACGGTGCACGATCCCCTCGGAGCAGGGGGCCGGACGGGGACACGCGAGTCCTCTCGGTGGGAGGCGACGCCTCGGGGGACGCCTTCGCGAGCATCGTAGGGTCGCCCGTCCGGCCGCGCCGTCGGTGTCTCACCGAACGGGTCAGACCCCCGCCAGGCGGGAGCCGGGCGAGGGTCTGACAGGTCTGGCGGAGGCGTGCGGCGCGGCTACTTCTCCACGTCGTCGTCGACCCAGTCCATCGTCTTGGTGACGGCCTTCTTCCAGTTGCGGTAGAGGCGCTCGCGCTCGTCGTCGTCCATCGACGGCGTCCAGCGCTTGCCCTCGTTCCAGTTGTCGATGACGTCCTGCTCGCCGTCCCAGAAGCCGACGGCGATGCCGGCCGCGTACGCGGCACCGAGCGCCGTGGTCTCGGCGACCTGGGGCCGCACCACGTCCACGCCCATCTGGTCCGCCTGGAACTGCATGAGCAGCTCGTTCGCGACCATCCCGCCGTCCACGCGCAGCTCCTTCAGGTCCACGCCGGAGTCCGCGTTCATCGCGTCCATGACCTCGCGCGACTGGAACGCCGTGGCCTCCAGCGCCGCGCGGGCGACGTGGTTGCGGTTGACGTACCGCGTGAGACCGACGAGCGCGCCGCGCGCGTCCGAGCGCCAGTACGGCGCGAACAGCCCCGAGAACGCCGGCACGAAGTAGGCGCCGCCGTTGTCCTCGACCTTGCCGGCCAGCCACTCGACGTCGGGGGCGTCCTCGAACAGGCCCAGGTTGTCGCGCAGCCACTGGATCAGCGAGCCGGTCACCGCGATCGACCCCTCGAGCGCGTACACCGGGTCGTTGTCGCCGATCTTGTAGCAGACCGTCGTCAGCAGCCCGTTCTTGCTCATCACCTTCTCGGTGCCGGTGTTGATGAGCATGAAGTTGCCGGTGCCGTAGGTGTTCTTGGCCTGCCCGACCTCGAAGCACGCCTGCCCGAACGTCGCCGCCTGCTGGTCGCCGAGGATGCCGGCGATCGGCACGCCCGGCACGGAACCGCGCGGGCGGCCGTGGCCGTAGACCTCGGAGGACGAGCGGATCTCGGGGAGCATCGACATCGGGATGCCCATGTCCGCCGCGATGTCCTCGCGCCACGAGAGGGTGTCGAGGTCCATGAGCATCGTGCGCGAGGCGTTCGTGACGTCGGTGACGTGCACGCCGCCCTCGACGCCGCCCGTCATGTTCCACAGCACCCAGGTGTCGGTGTTGCCGAACAGCAGGTCGCCGGCCTCGGCCTTCTCGCGCGCACCCTCGACGTTGTCGAGGATCCACTTGACCTTGGGGCCGGAGAAGTAGGTCGCCAGCGGCAGCCCGACGACGGACTTGTACTTCTCGGGGCCGTCGTCGCCGCCGAGCTCGTCGACGATCTTCTGCGTGCGCGTGTCCTGCCAGACGATCGCGTTGTACACGGGCTTGCCCGTGGTCTTGTCCCACACCACCGCGGTCTCGCGCTGGTTGGTGATGCCGACGGCGGCGATGTCGTCGTGCGTGGCGTTCGCCCGGGTCATGGCGAGGGTGGTGACCTCCCGGACGTTGTTCCAGATCTGCTCGGGGTTGTGCTCGACCCACCCGGCCTTCGGGAAGATCTGGTCGTGCTCGAGCTGTCCCGTCGCGACGATCTCGCCGGAGTGGTTGAAGACGATCGCCCGGGAGCTGGTGGTTCCCTGGTCGATCGCGAGGACGTAGTCAGCCATGGTCAGTCAGTCCTTCTCTCGTGGTGGTGCTGGAGTTCGGCGGGGCGTCTGTCAGGCGACGGCGGCGGCCAGGAGGCCACCGAGCGCGCCACCCGCGAACGGGCCGATGACCGGGACCCACGAGTACGCCCAGTCGCTGGTGCCCTTGCCGCGGATCGGGAGCAGGGCGTGCGCGATGCGCGGGCCGAGGTCACGGGCCGGGTTGATGGCGTAGCCGGTCGGCCCGCCGATGCTCGCGCCGATCCCGACCACGAGGAGGGCGACCGCGAGCGGGCCGAGGTCCACGGGCGAGTTGCCGAAGCTGAGGATCACGAAGACGAGGACGAACGTCGCGATGACCTCGGTGACGAGGTTCCAGCCGTAGCTGCGCAGCTCGGGGCCGGTCGAGAACGTGCCCAGCTTGGTCGCCGGGTCGGCGTCCTCGTCGTAGTGCTTCTTGTACGCGAGGAAGACGAGCAGCGCACCGATCGCGGCGCCCGCCATCTCGGCGACGACGTAGTAGAACCCGTTGGCGGCGGTCACGGGGATGCCGGGGGCGAACTCGTCGGCGCCGCTCGCCCACGTGCCGAGGACCACGGCCGGGTTGATGTACGCACCCGACTTGAACGACACGTAGACACCGGCGAACACCGCGATGCCCCAGCCGAAGTTGATCATCAGCCATCCGCCGCCGAACCCCTTGTTCTTCGGCAGGATGTTGTTGGCGACGACGCCGCCACCCAGCAGCGTCAGTATCCCGGTGCCCAGAATCTCGGGGACCATCAGGTCGGACCAGACATCCATCGTCGGACTCACTTTCTCTCTCGGACCTCGTCGTCCCCCCGCCGGCAGCCGTGCCGGCGGGGGTGGGGCATCTCGTGCGGTGGTGCGGGTCGTGCGGTGGTGCGGTCTAGCTGGTGCGCAGCGGCAGCAGCGGTGCGACGTCGTCGGCCGCCAGGCGCGCGACCTCGGCCGCGGCGTCGTCGGTCTCCTGCTCGGCCGCGGCCTCGGCGCGGGCCCGCTCGGTGTACGAGGCGACCTCGGCCTGCTTCGTCGCCTCGTCCCACCCGAGGACCGGCGCGACGATGTCGGCGATCTCCGGGAGGGCCCCGAGGCCGCGGTTCTCGACCTCGTAGTTCAGGCGCGTGCGGTGCAGCATGACGTCCTCGAGGTGCAGCGCGCCCTCGTGGGTGGCGGCATAGGCGATCTCCGCGCGCAGGTACGCCGGGGCCTCGGCGAGCGGGGCGGCCAGCGAGCGGTCCGCGCGGCACGCGTCGACGATCTCGCTGAGGTTCGAGCCGTAGCGGTGCAGCAGGTGGTCGACCATCGCGTGGCTCCAGCCGAGCTCCTGCGCCCAGGTGCGGGCCTGGCGGCGGACGGCGGCGAGGCCCACCGCGCCGGTCAGCGGGATCTCGTCCGTGATCGACGGCAGGGCCGAGGCGCGCTGGCCGATCGCGAAGTCGACGGCGTCCTTGGCCATCACCCGGTACGTGGTCAGCTTGCCGCCCGCGATGACGGTCAGGCCCGGGGTCGGGCTCGCGACGGTGTGCTCGCGCGAGACCTTCGCCGATCCGGTGCCCTCCTTGGTCCCCGGCTGCAGCAGGGGGCGCAGGCCGGCCCAGGTACCGACGATGTCCTCCCGGGTCAGGGGCTGAGCGAGGACGGCGTTGGCGTGCTCGAGGACGTAGTCGATGTCCGCGGAGGTGGCCACGGGATGGGTGAGCTCCTGCTCCCAGGGCGTGTCCGTCGTCCCGATCACCCAGTAGCGCGACCAGGGGATGACGAACAGGACGCTCTTCTCGGTCTGCAGGATCAGCCCGACGCGGCCCTTGATGCGCTCGCGCGGGACCACGATGTGGACGCCCTTGGAGGCCAGCACCTTCAGGCCGCCCTCGTCGCCGGCGAGGGCCTCGGTGTCCTCGGTCCACACGCCCGTGGCGTTGATCACCGAGCGTGCGCGGACGGCGATCTCCTTGCCCGACTCGAGGTCGACGAGGACGGCCCCGTTCACCGTGCCCGTCGAGCCCTTGGTGAGCTCGACGACCTGCGTGCGGGACGCGGCGTGCGCGCCGTAGGACACGGCGGTGCGGACCAGCGTGCTGACGAGGCGGGCGTCGTCCACCGCGGCGTCCCAGTACTGCACGGCGCCGATCGCGGCGTCGTGCGCGAGGTCCGGGAACTTGCGGGACATCTGGGACCGCGTGAGGTGGCGGTGCAGGGGCAGGGCGCGCTTGCCCGGGGCGATGCTCGCGAGCGTGTCGTACAGCGCGATGCCGGCGCCGACGTATCCGCGCTCCCAGACCCGGTGCTCGAGCGGGTAGAGGAACGGCACGGGCTTGACGAGGTGCGGGGCGATCGTCTTCAGGAGCAGGTCGCGCTCCGTGAGGGCCTCGTGCACCAGGTGGAAGTCGAGCATCTGCAGGTAGCGCAGCCCGCCGTGCACGAGCTTGCTGGAGCGGCTCGAGGTTCCCGAGGCCCAGTCCTGGGCCTCGACGACGGCGGTGGACAGGCCGCGTGTCGCCGCGTCCAGCGCGATGCCCGCGCCGGTCACGCCGCCGCCGATGACGAGGACGTCGAGCTCGTGCTGCGGCTCGGAGGTGGCCTCGAGAGCGGCGAGCGACTGCGCTCGGGACTCGGGTGTGAGTCGGACGGAAGCCATGAGGATCCTCTCGGTCAGCGGTGCGTCTGTTCTAAGGTCACACTCGGAGCACGTTGTCGCAAACCCCGTGCACATATGTGCACGCGGTTGCGTGGAGCGGTCGGAGGGTGGCATGGAGAGCGAGGGCGACGTCCTGCAGGCGGCGTCGATGTACTACCTGCAGGACCTGACGATGGCGGCGATCGCCAAGCACCTGCACACGTCCCGCAGCACGGTCTCGCGCCTGCTCAAGCGGGCGCGGGAGACGGGCCTCGTGGAGATCACGGTGCGGCCGCCGCACGGGCCGGCCTCCGCCCTGGGCGAGCGCATCGCGAGCACCTACGGCATCGAGGCGTGGGTGGTCCCGGTCCCGGACCGCGCCTCGCAGCTGCAGCGGCTCGACCAGGTGGCGATCACGGCCGCGCGCCTGCTCGCCACGTGGTTCGACTCCGACACGGTGCTCGGGGTCGCGTGGGGCACCACGCTGTCGGCGATCGCCCACAACCTGACCAGCAAGCCGACCCGCGGCAGCGCCGTCGTCCAGCTCAACGGTGCGGCCAACACGCGCACGACCGGCGTGAGCTACGCGAGCGACCTCATCGCCGCGTTCGCCGGCGCGTTCCAGGCGACCGAGCACTACTTCCCGGTCCCGGCGTTCTTCGACTTCGCCGAGACCAAGCAGGCGATGTGGCGCGAGCGCTCGATCCGCCGGGTGCTCGACGTGCAGCGCCGCGCGGACATCGCCCTCTTCTCCGTCGGGGCGCTGTCCGGCGGGCTGCCCAGCCACGTGTACTCCTCCGGCTACCTCGAGCCCGACGACATCGCGACCCTCGACGCCGAGGGCGTGGTGGGGGACGTGTGCACCGTGTTCCTGCGCGCGGACGGCTCCTACAGCGACATCGCGCTGAACGAGCGCGCGACGGGCCCGACGCCGGTCGAGCTGCGGCGCGTCCCGCGCCGGGTCTGCGTCGTGGCGGGGGACAACAAGGTGGTCCCGCTGCGGGCCGCGCTCAACGCCCGGGCGGTCACCCACCTGGTCGTCGACGAGGTCACGGCGGGCCGGCTGGTCGCGCGCCGATGACCCGCCTGCTGCATCACTGTGTGGAGGACGGTATCTTTATTCAGAACCGACCCTTTCGGAGGTAGAACGTGCCCACCGACCCGCACGACGTGCTGACCGTCCGCCCCGCGCTGCCCGCCGACGTCCGCCGGATCGGGTCGCTCGTCACCCCGTACGCCGCGGACCGCATCCTCCTCGCCCGCGAGAGGGTCGGGTACTACGAGGCGGTGCAGGAGTTCGTCGTGGCGGAGCGGGCGGCGGGCGCGGTGGCGGGGAGCGAGGTCGTCGCCTGCGGCGCCCTGCACGTCATGTGGGAGGACCTCGCCGAGGTGCGCACGCTCGCCGTCGACCCCTCCTGCCGCCGCCGCGGCGTCGGGCACCTGGTGCTCGACGCGCTGCTCGAGCGGGCGCGCGCGCTCGGCATCGCGCACGTGTTCTGCCTGACCTTCGAGGTCGACTTCTTCGCCGCGCACGGGTTCCGCGAGATCGAGGGCACCCCCGTCTCCGCCGACGTGTACGCCGAGCTCCTGCGCTCGCGGGACGACGGCGTGGCCGAGTTCCTCGACCTGGCCCGGGTCAAGCCGAACACCCTGGGGAACACGCGGATGCTCGTCGACCTGTGACCGCTCGGGCCCTGACCGCTCAGCCCGGCAGCCGGTACGCGGCGCCCTCCTGCTCCACGAGCCCGTCCTCGACGAGGCCCGCGACGCACCGCGAGAGCTGGGCCGCGTCGGGCCAGAGGGCCGCGACGCTCGCGCGCGGCACCGGGCCGGGGGACCCGCGCAGCGCCGCCATCACCGTGCCCCGCACCTGACGGTCCGTGCCCGCCCAGGCCTGGGTGCGCCGTCGGCCCCGGTGCTCGTCGGCGGGAGCGCCGGCCGCCTGCCAGGCGCACAGGTGCAGCACCGGGCACGCGTCGCAGCGGGGGGCGCGCGCCGTGCAGACCACGGCCCCCAGCTCCATCGACGCGGCGGCCCAGCGGGCCGAGGCCGCCGGGTCCCGCGGGGCGACGGCGGCGGCGAGCGCGAGCTCGGCCGCGCGAGGCGACGGGGGCGGGAGCGCGGTGCCCGTGACGGCCCGGGCCAGCACGCGCCGCACGTTCGTGTCGACGACGACGCTGCGGTGGCCGAACGCGAACGCCAGGACCGCCGCGGCCGTGTAGGTCCCCACTCCCGGCAGGGCGAGCAGCGCCGCCTCGTCGTCGGGCACCCCGCCGCCGTGCCGCTTGACGACCGCCCGCGCGCACTCCTGCAGCCGCAGCGCGCGGCGGGGGTACCCGAGCCGGTCCCACGCCCGCAGGACGTCGGCCGTGGACGCCGCGGCCAGGTCGGCGGGCTCCGGCCAGCGGTCCATCCACGCCCGCCAGCGCGGCTCGACCCGCACGACCGGCGTCTGCTGCAGCATCACCTCGCTGACCAGCACGCCCCAGGGGGTCCGGTTGGCCGCGCGCCAGGGCAGGTCGCGCGCCGAGGCGGCGAACCAGTCGACGACGGCGGTGCGGAGCCCGGCGTGCGGGTCGGTGGCGTGCAGCATGGCGCGCCCATTCTGCCCCGGTCGGCCGGCTCTCGGCGAGGTTGCCCCGGACGGGCGCGCCCGCGACGTAGCGTGGGCAGCGGCCGCCGCCACCCCCGCAGACCGAGCCGTCACCAGCCCGAGGAGCACACCGTGAGCACGCCCCGACCGCCCCGCCCCGCCGCACGGGTGTTCTGGGTCCGGCGGCTCGTGGCGCTCGCGGTGGTGGTCGCGCTCCTCGTGGTCGTGGTCGCGGCGGTGCGGCTCGCGCTCCCCGCCGCGGGGGCCGACGACGCCGCGGGGGTGCAGCCGGTCAAGACGGCGCCCCCGACCCCGGCGCCGCCGGGCGCCCCCGAGGCCTGCACCGCGGACGACGTCGACCTCTCCGTCACCTCGGGCGCGACGAGCTACACGCCCTCGCAGAACCCGTCCTTCACCGTGCGGGTCACCCACGTCGGGCGCACCCCGTGCCTCGTCGAGGCGTCCGCGACCGGGCGCCCGCTCGTCATCAGCACCGGCGGGAAGGCCGTGTACTCGACCGCCGACTGCGGCAAGGGCGAGCGCACGCTGCTCCTGGGCCGCGGAGACACGGACACGCAGACCTACCGGTGGGACCGGCGGACGACGTCGGGCGGCTGCGCCGACGAGCATCGTGAGGCCGTCGGCGCGGGCCGGTACGACGTCGCCGCCAGCCTGGCCGGCGTCAAGGGTGCCGCGAGCCCGCCGCTCGAGATCGCGCTCGAGCCGAAGCCGAAGGCTGTGCCCACCGCCGACCCGACGGCCGACCCGAGCGCCGATCCGAGCGCCGACCCGACGGCAGACCCGAGCGCCGACCCGACGGCAGACGACTGACGCCAGGCCGGCCGGCGCGCGTCAGACGTAGCGCTCGAGGATGCTCGACTCGGCGAGCCGGGACAGGCCCTCGCGGACCCCTCGGGCGCGCTGCTCGCCCACGCCGTCGACGGCCATGAGGTCGTCGACGCCGGCGGCGAGCATCTTCTGCAGGCTGCCGAAGTGGTCGACGAGCCGGTCGAGGACGACGGTCGGCAGCCGCGGCACCTTCGACAGCAGGCGGTACCCGTGCGGTGCGACCGCGGCGTCGAGCGCCTCGCCCGCGCCCGGGAGATCGAGCACCCGCCCGATCTGGCTGAGGTCGAGGAGCTGGGTGGAGGTGAGCTCGCGCAGGCGGTCCTTGACGTCGTCGATGGTCCACCCGCTGCGCACGAGGTCGACGTAGTCGCGGATGACGAAGTCCCGGTCCGTGCCGATGCCGCCGATGAGCTCGTCGAGCTGGAGCTCGAGGAGCCGGCCGTCGGTGCCGAGCTCGACGACGTACCCGGCGATCTCGTCCGAGATGCGGCTGACCATCTCGAGGCGCTGGACCACCGCGCAGACGTCGCGCACCGTCACCAGGTCCTCGATCTCGAGGGCCGAGAGGGTGCCGCTGACCTCGTCGAGGCGTGCCCGGTAGCGCTCGAGCGTGGCGAGCGCCTGGTTCGCCCGGCCGAGGATGGTGTCGGAGTCCTCGAGGACGTAGCGCTGGTTGTCCAGGTAGACCGCCACGATCTTCATGGACTGGCTCACGGAGATGACCGGCAGGCCCGTCTGCTTGGCGACGCGCTCCGCGGTGCGGTGCCGGGTCCCGGACTCGGTGGTCGCGATGCGTGAGTCGGGCAGCAGCTGCACCGCGGCCCGCAGGATCTTGGTGACCCCGTCGTCGATGACGACGGCGCCGTCCATCTTGGACAGCTCGCGCAGCCGCGTCGCGGAGAACTCGACGTCGAGCACGAACCCGCCGGAGCACAGCGACTCCACGACGTCGTCGAGGCCCAGCACGATGAGCGCGCCGGTACGGCCGCGGAGGATGCGTTCGAGGCCGTCGCGGAGCTCGGTCCCCGGGGCGACGCGGGCGAGCGTCTCGCGGAGGCGGCCGTCGGGCGTGGCGGGAGTCTGGGGCACGGTCCGATACTACGGCCGCGCGGGCCGCGGCGACCGGCCTGCGGCGGCGCCGCGCGGGACCGTGACCCGGTCGAGATCAGCGCCGTGCGGGGGTGCCGGAGCGGGCGAGCTCGACCGCCTCGGCGAGGTGGTGTGCGTGCAGCACCTGGATCGACGCCGGCGCGCGGACCTCCGAGCGCGCCGGCACGACCGCGCGGGTGAACCCGAGGCGCGCCGCCTCGCTCAGCCGGCGCTCGAGGCCCGTGACCGGGCGGATGTCGCCGGCGAGCCCGACCTCGCCGACCGCCAGCGTCCCCGGGGGGAGCGGCTCGTCCTCCCGCGCGGAGATCGTCGCGACCGCCATCGCGAGGTCGGCGGCCGGCTCGGCGACGCGCGCCCCGCCGATCGTGGAGACGTAGACGTCGTGGTCGCCCAGGCGCACCCCGGCGTGGCGGTGCATCACGGCGAGGATCATCGCGAGCCGGCTCGACTCGACGCCGCTCGTGGTGCGGCGCGGGTTGGCGAGGGGGCTCGGCACGACCAGGGACTGGATCTCGAGCGCGAGCGGGCGCCGCCCGTCGAGCGTCACCGTCAGGCAGGTGCCCGGCGTCGGCGCCGCGCTGTGCGAGAGGAACAGCCCGCTCGGGTCGGGCAGGCCGACGATGCCGGACTCGGACAGGTCGAAGCAGCCGACCTCGTCGGTGGGGCCGTAGCGGTTCTTGCTGGCCCGCACGAACCGGAGGCGCGAGTGGCGGTCGCCCTCGAACTGGCACACGACGTCGACGAGGTGCTCGAGGGTGCGGGGGCCGGCGACCGCGCCGTCCTTGGTGACGTGCCCGACGAGGATGACCGGCAGGTCGCGCTCCTTGGCGGCGGCGATCAGGGCGCCCGCGACCTCCCGCACCTGCGAGACGCCGCCGGGCGCGCCGTCCACCTCGCCCGAGGCGATGGTCTGCACGGAGTCGACGACCAGCAGGTCCGGGTCCACGGCCTCGACGTGGCCGAGCAGCGTGGCGAGGTCCGTCTCCGCCGCGAGGAGCAGACCCGGCGCGAGCGCGCCGATCCGCTCGGCGCGCAGGCGCACCTGCCCCGCCGACTCCTCGCCGGTGACGTACAGGACGCGGCGGGCCGGACCGCCGTCGGGCCCCTCGGCGACGTTCTTCGCGGCGGCGAGCAGGAGCGTGGACTTGCCGACGCCCGGCTCGCCGGCGAGCAGCACGACGGCACCGGGCACCAGCCCGCCGCCGAGCACGCGGTCGAGCTCGCCCACCCCGGTGGGCGTGGCCCGCGAGGCCTCGACGTCGATCTCGCCGATGGGGCGGGCCGGGGAGCGCGTGGGCGCCACGGCCGTGGTGCGCGGAGCCGACGGCGCGGCACCCGCCTCGACGACCGAGCCCCACTCCTGGCACTCCCCGCAGCGGCCGACCCACTTGGAGGTGGTCCAGCCGCACTCCGAGCACCGGTACGCGGGGCGGGCCGGGCGGCCCGCGGCGCGGGCGGACGTCGTCGTGGTCTTCACGTCGTGGACGCTACCCCCGGCCCCCGACAGCCTCCCCGCGGCCCCGGTCGCCGCCCACTAGGCTGGCCGCGCCGCCGGCACCAGCACCCGGCACCCGCACCCCCCGCGAGGAGAACGCATGAGCGAGCCCGCACCGCCCCGGCCCGCACCGCCCCGGCCCGGACCGCCCGTGGCGCCGGAGGTCTACCGCCGGCGCCGGCTGGTCGTGCTGGGCGGGCTCGTCGTCGCGGTGCTGGTGGTCCTCGCGCTGCTCGCCCTCGTCTGGCCGGGCTTCGCGACGTCCGACGACGAGGCGGCGCCTGCGCCGGCCGTGACGGTCACGCCGTCGGCCGCCCCGACGCCGGCGATCTCCCCGGCGGCGCGGGCGGAGGACGACACGGCGCTGGCGCTCGCCCTCCCCGACCACGTGCTGCGGTTCGCGCTCGTCTCCGAGGGGGACTCGACCGCGTTCGACGAGCAGGACCCGCACGAGGCGTGGCGGGTCGTCTACGCGGACGGCGAGGGCTCCGGCGCCGCGAAGGTCACGGTCGACGTCGGGCAGTGGACGGACGAGGACGACGCGGCGGACGCCTACGAGGCGGCGACCGCGTCGCTCGGCGACCCGGTCGGAAGCGGCGACGTGCTGGTGGGGCAGGACGTCGCGGGGACGTACGTCCGCGTGGACGACGGCTCGGGTACGTCGACCGTCGTGTGGCGCAACGGTACGGTCGTGCTGCGGGCCTCCGGGCCGTCGGCCGACATGGCGGACGTCTACGCGGCGTACCCGCTGTAGCCGACACGAGCAGAGGACCTTGATGAGCGACGCCGACAGCGCGGAGCGCACGGACACGGAGCGCACGGACCGGAGCGAGCCGACCGTCGCGGTCCTCGGCACCGGGACGATGGGCGAGGCGGTGCTCGCCGGGATGCTCTCCTCGGGCTGGTCGCCCCGGGGCGTCGTCGCCACCGCGCGCCGCCCCGAGCGCGCCGCCGAGCTCGCGGACCGGTACGGCGTGCGGACGAGCGGGGACAACGCCGCGGCCACCGCGGAGGCCGACGTCGTGCTCGTGGCGGTCAAGCCGAAGGACGTCGCGGGGCTCCTGCGCGACGTCGCCGGGTCGCTGCGGCCGGGGGCGCTCGTGGCGAGCGTCGCCGTCGGCCTGCCGTGCTCGGTCTACGAGGCGCTGCTGCCGGACGGCACGCCGGTGGTGCGCGTCATGCCCAACACGCCCGCCTCGATCGGCGCCGGCGTGAGCGCGATCAGCGGCGGCCGCGCGGCGGGCGACGAGCACCTCGAGCTGGTCGAGCGCCTGCTCGCCGCGACGGGGCTCGTGCTCCGGGTCGAGGAGAAGGACCAGGACGCGGTGGCCGCGCTCTCGGGCTCCGGGCCCGCCTACGTCTTCTACGTCCTCGACGCGCTGGCGGAGGCCGGCACGCTGATGGGCCTGACCCGCGCGACGGCGCGCCGGCTCGCGACGGCGACGGTCCTCGGGGCCGCGCGCATGGCGGACGAGACCGGCGAGCACCCGGCGGTGCTGCGGGAGAACGTCTCCTCGCCCGGCGGGACCACGATCGCGGCGCTGCGCGAGCTCGACCGCGGCGGGGTCCGGGCCGCGTTCGTGGACGCGCTCACCGCGGCCCGCGCCCGGTCCGCCGAGATCTCCGCGGAGCTCGCCGCCGGGGTCTCCGGCACGGCCGGGGCAAAGTAGCCCGCGTGGTCGCCGCACGGCGCCGCGCGCCCGCGATGGCGGACGTGGCCCAGGTCGCGGGGGTCTCGCACCAGACCGTCTCCCGCGTGCTCAACGGGCACCCGAGCGTCCGTCCCCAGACGCGGGCCCGCGTGCTGGCGGCGATCGAGTCCCTCGGCTACCGGCGCAACAGCGCGGCGCGCGCGCTCGTGACGAGCCGGTCGGCGACGATCGGGGTCGTCACCACCGGTTCGCCGCTCTACGGCCCGACGAGCACGCTGTTCGCGATCGAGCGCGCGGCGCGGGACGCGGGGTACTTCGTCAGCGTCGCGGCCCTCGCGAGCTACGACGGCGAGGCCATGCGCACGGTCCTCGAGCACCTCATGTCGCAGGGTGTCGAGGGGATCGTCGTCATCGCGCCGCAGGACGACGTCGCCGCGGCCGTCGACTCGTTCAGCTCGCCGGTGCCGGTGGTGCTGGTCGCCGCCCGCGAGGGTGCCGGGACGGGCCTCGAGGTGGCGGTGGACCAGCGTGCCGGGGCGCGGCTCGCGACCGAGCACCTGGTCTCGCTCGGGCACGAGCGGATCATGCACCTGAGCGGTCCGGACGACTGGTTCGACGCCCGCGAGCGGGTGCTCGGGTGGCGCGACGCGATGGCGGACGCCGGCCTGGGGACCGCGGGACTGCTGGCCGCGGGGGACTGGAGCGCGGAGCGCGGCTACCGCTCCGGGCTGGGCCTGGCGGACAGGACGGGCGCCGCGCGCCCGACCGCCGTGTTCGCCGGGAACGACCAGCTCGCCCTCGGTCTGCTCCGGGCGTTCTGGGAGCGTGGCGTCCGCGTGCCCGACGACGTCTCGGTCGTCGGGTTCGACGACGTCGAGGGCGCCGCGTACCTCGTGCCCGCCCTGACGACCGTCCGCCAGCCGTTCGACGAGCTGGGGCGCGAGTGCCTGGACGTGCTGGTCGCGGCGCTGGGCGACGTCGCGGTCGCGCGCGACGTCGCGATCGCGCCCCGGCTCGTGGTCCGGTCCTCGACGGCGCCGCCGACGGGCTGAGCGACTTGCTCTCCAGGGCGGGAGACGGCACGATGTGAGCGTTAACACGAAGAAGTGCGATCCGGGCGGCGCAGCCCGGACGACGGTCGACCCAGGGTGGAGCACGCGGCGATGGGGCAGCAGGACGAGAGCAACGACGGCCGGGAGGCCGTCGCCGCCGGGCGGACCGCGCTCGGGATCGAGCTCGGCTCGACGAGGATCAAGGCGTGCCTCGTCGGCCAGGACGGGACCCCGCTCGCCACGGGGAGCCACGACTGGGAGAACCGGCTCGTCGACGGCACGTGGACGTACTCCCTCGACGCCGTCGAGGAGGGCCTGCGGGAGTGCTACGCGCGCCTCGTCGCGGACGCCGAGGAGCGCTACGGCGTCCGCCCGACGACGTTCGGGGCGCTCGGCGTCTCCGCGATGATGCACGGCTACCTGGCGTTCGACGCGCAGGACGCGCTGCTCGTGCCGTTCCGCACCTGGCGCAACACCACCACCGGCCGTGCGGCCGAGGAGCTCACCGAGGCGTTCGGCCACAACGTGCCGCGGCGCTGGTCGGTCGCCCATGCCTACCAGGCCGTGCTCGACGACGAGCCCCACGTCGCGCAGGTGGCGTCGCTGACGACCCTGGCCGGGTACGTGCACCGCCGGCTCACCGGGCGCTCGGTCCTCGGGGTGGGGGACGCCTCGGGGATGTTCCCGCTCGACCCGCGGACGGGGGGCTACGACCGGCGGATGCTCGACGCCTACGAGGCGCTGGCCGCCCGCCACGGCGTGCCGTGGCGGCTCGCCGACGTGCTGCCGGAGGTCAGGGCCGCCGGCGAGGAGGCGGGGCGGCTGACGCCCGTCGGCGCCGCGTGGCTCGACCCGACGGGGACCCTCCGCGCCGGGGTCCCGCTGTGCCCGCCCGAGGGAGACGCGGGCACCGGGATGGTCGCGACCTGCTCCGTGGCCCCGCGCACGGGCAACGTCAGCGCCGGCACCAGCATCTTCGCGATGGTCGTGCTCGAGAAGCCCCTCGACCGCGTCCACCCGGAGATCGACGTCGTCGCCACGCCCGCCGGGCACCCGGTCGCGATGGTGCACTGCAACAACGGCGCCGACGAGCTCGGCGCGTGGGCGCGGCTGTTCGGCGAGCTCGCCGCCGCGCTCGGCCGCCCCGCGGCGCCCGACGACGTCTTCCGCGCCCTGTTCCGCGCCGCCCTCGAGGGCGAGGCCGACGGCGGTGGCCTGCTCGCGTACAACTACCTGTCCGGCGAGCCGGTCACCGGGCTGGACGAGGGTCGTCCGCTCCTCGTGCGGACGCCGGAGAGCCGGCTGACGCTCGCCAACCTCGCGCGCGTGCAGGTCGACACCGCCTTCGCGACGCTCGCGCTCGGGATGCGGACGCTCGCGCAGGAGCGCGTGGCCGTGGACGCGCTGTACGCCCACGGCGGGATGTTCCGGACCGCGGGCGCCGCGCAACGACTGCTCGCCGCCGCGCTCGACGTCCCCGTGACGGTGGGCAGCGCCGCCGGCGAGGGCGGCGCGTGGGGGATCGCGGTGCTCGCCTCCTACCTGGGCGCGGGCGCCGGCGCCGATCTCGACACCTTCCTGCGCGAGCGGGTCTTCGCGTCCGCGCAGACCGTCACCGCCGAGCCGGACGCGGACGACGTCGCGGGGTTCGCCGTCTACCTGGACCGGTTCGAGGCCGGTCTCGACGCCGAGCGGGCCGCCGTCGCAGCGCTTCCCGCGGGAACCACGGAGGAGCGATGAACGAGGAGCTGCGCGCGGCGGTCGACGCCGCCCGGGTCCGGGTGGCCGCGCTGCACGCCGAGCTGCCGCGGTGGGGGCTCGTGGTGTGGACCGCGGGCAACGTCTCGGAGCGTGTGCGGGCGGGCGGCGACGGCACGGACGACCTGCTGGTGATCAAGCCCTCGGGCGTCACCTACGACGAGCTGACGCCCGAGGCGATGGTGGTGTGCGACCTCGACGGCGAGCTGGTCGAGGGAACCGGCGCACCGTCGTCGGACACCGCGGCCCACGCCTACGTCTACCGCCACCTGCCCGAGGTGGGCGGCGTCGTGCACACGCACTCCACCTACGCGACCGCCTGGGCGGTGCGGGGCGAGCCGGTGCCGTGCGTGCTGACGATGATGGCCGACGAGTTCGGCGGCGACATCCCCGTGGGGCCGTTCGCGCTGATCGGTGACGACTCGATCGGCCGGGGGATCGTCGAGACCCTGCGCGGCTCGCGCAGCCCCGCGGTGCTCATGCGGGGCCACGGGCCGTTCACGATCGGGCCCGACGCGCGGGCCGCGGTCAAGGCGGCGGTGATGTGCGAGGAGGTCGCCCGGACCGTGCACGTCGCCCGCCAGCTCGGCGAGACCGTGCCGATCGCGCAGGGCGACATCGACTCGCTGTACGCGAGGTACCAGGGCGTGTACGGACAGCAGGACCACACAGAGAGGCGCGACGCATGAACGACCCGTTCGAGGGCAAGGAGGTCTGGTTCCTCACCGGGAGCCAGGGGCTCTACGGCGAGGAGACGCTGCGGCAGGTCGCGGAGCAGTCGCAGGCGGTCGCGGCTCAGCTCGGCGCGGCCGGCGACGTCCCGGTGCGGGTCGTGTGGAAGCCGGTGCTCACCGACGCCGACGCCATCCTGCGCGCGATGCTCGACGCCGGGGCCGACGACGGGTGCCTGGGCGTCGTCGCCTGGATGCACACGTTCTCGCCCGCGAAGATGTGGATCCGCGGCCTCGATGCGCTGCGCAAGCCGCTGCTGCACCTGCACACGCAGGCGAACGTCGAGCTGCCGTGGGCCGATATCGACATGGACTTCATGAACCTCAACCAGGCCGCCCACGGCGACCGCGAGTTCGGGTACGTCCAGACGCGGCTCGGCGTGGCGCGCAAGACCGTCGTCGGGCACGTGAGCAGCCCGGACGTGCAGCGGCGCGTCGGGACGTGGGCGCGCGCCGCCGCGGGGTGGGACGCGGCCCAGCACATGCGCCTCGCCCGGTTCGGCGACAACATGCGGGGCGTCGCGGTGACCGAGGGGGACAAGACGGAGGCGGAGATCCGCTTCGGCGTCTCCGTGAACACCTGGGGCGTCAACGACCTGGTGGAGCGCGTCGAGTCCGTCGCGGACGCCGACGTCGACGCGCTCGTCGCGACGTACGAGGAGCTGTACGACGTCGTCCCGGAGCTGCGGGCGGGGGCAGCGCGGCACGAGTCGCTGCGCTACGGGGCTCGGCAGGAGATCGGCCTGCGCTCGTTCCTCGCCGAGGGCGGGCACACGGCGTTCACGACGACGTTCGAGGACCTGGGCGGCCTGCGCCAGCTCCCGGGCCTCGCCGTGCAGCGGCTGATGGCCGAGGGCTACGGGTTCGGCGCCGAGGGCGACTGGAAGACCGCGGTGCTGGTGCGGGTCGCGAAGGTGATGGGCCACGGGCTGCCCGGCGGCGCGAGCCTCATGGAGGACTACACGTACGACCTGGTGCCCGGCGCCGAGCGCATCCTCGGCGCGCACATGCTCGAGATCTGCCCGTCGCTGACGACGTCGCGCCCGCGGCTGGAGATCCACCCGCTGGGGATCGGGGACCGCGAGGACCCGGTGCGCCTCGTGTTCGACACCGACCCCGGGCCCGCGCTCGTGGTGGCGATGAGCGACCTGCGCGACCGGTTCCGGCTCACGGCGAACGTGGTCACGGTGGTCAACGCCGGCCACGACCTGCCCCATCTGCCCGTGGCGCGGGCGGTGTGGGAGCCGGAGCCGAGCCTCGCGACGTCGGCCGAGGCGTGGCTCATGGCGGGCGCGGCGCACCACACGGTGATGACGACGGCGCTCGGCCGGGAGGCGTTCGAGGACTTCGCGGAGATCGCGGGCGTCGAGCTCGCCCTGATCGACGAGACGACGACGCCGCGCGGGTTCCAGCGCGAGCTGCGCTGGAACCAGGTCTACCACCGCATGGCCCAGGGCCTGTAGCCGCCGACCCCCCCGCCCCGCCCGCCGGCCCCCGCCCGCCCGCCCGTCCGCCGAGATGTCGAATTCCGCCCCTGATTCTTCGAATCTAGGGGCGGAATTCGACATCTCGGCGGTGCGGTGGGCGACGGTGCGGTGCCCGGCGGGGCGGTGGGCGACGGTGCGGGTCAGCCCGCCTGGACGGGGAGCTGCAGGTAGGAGGCGTGCTCGCCACCGGTGTGGATGACGTGCTGTCCGTGGTTGACGGCGGACGTGTACTCGCGGATCGCGGGCATCATCGTGCCCAGGATCGGGCTGGCGCTGACGATCAGGCGCAGCTGCTCGCCCGGGTGGAACGCGAGCCCGACGGGGAGCAGGTCGATCTCGACGTCCACGACCTCGCCGGCGGAGAGCTTCTCGGGACGGTCGAACGTGTGCGCGGGGACGTCGTCGGTGGACAGCGCCTCGTCGAGGAGGCGCAGCGAGACGCGCAGGCGCCCGTCGGAGCCCTTGTACCGCAGGATCGAGCCGCCGCGGTCGGTGACGTCGTGGACGCGGGCGTTCTGGTTGGGCACGGTGAACTGCTGCAGCGGCGTGCCGAAGCGGTCGAGCTTCTGGACCAGGACGAACAGGTCCATGTCGTCGGACCCCTTCGCCTCGACCCACAGGCGCGCCTTCGGGTAGCCGACCAGGACGGTCTCCTCCTCGAACCGGGTGACGAACGAGACGTCGTCCGGGGTGGACCCGACGGCGTAGCCCGCGGTCGCCTCGGTCGTGGGAGCCGTGGTGGACAGTCCCCGGGTGTTCCCGTCGAGGTAGAACCGGGTCGGGGCGACGTCGGCCGGCGGGAACTGGCCGGCGGGCACGTCCACCCGGTCGGCTCCCTGGAGGTCGAGGACGGAGTAGCGCACGCGCGGCGTGCTCTCCCAGCCGTTGTCCTCGCCGCGGAGGTAGTGGTCGAAGAACCGGCGCAGGTCCTCGCGGTTGGTCTCGTCGTAGTAGTCGGGCCACTCCTGGCTGTTGTGGATGCGCAGCCACCTGTCCGGCGAGGCCATCCGCCGCCAGGCGCGGAACGTCCCCGCGGTGTGCAGGGTGTTGGAGTAGCTGGCCACCACGTAGGCGGGCACCGTGATCTTGTCGAACGCCGGGACCTTCTCGGCCCACAGCTCGTCCGCCAGGGGGTGCTCGTCGGCCTCCGCGATGATGTCCTCCTTGCGGCCCTTGCCCCAGAAGCTGAAGTCGCGCAGCTGGCGCGCGAAGCCGTGGTCGGGCATCCCACCGCGCAGCACGAGGTCGCGGTAGACGTCGCTGACGCCCTCCCAGGGGTTGATCGCCGCGAGGTGCGGCGGCTGCTCGGCGGCCGTGAACCACTGCGAGACGGCGAGGTAGGAGGTGCCGCTCATGGCGACCTTGCCGTTGCTCCAGTCCTGGACGCCCAGCCACTCGATCAGGTCGTAGGCGTCGCGGCCCTCCTGGCGGTCCCACAGGACGCTGTCGCCCTCGGAGTCGACCACGCCGCGGATGTCGGGGTTGCAGATCGCGTAGCCGCGCGCGCACCAGTAGGCGGGGTCGGGGCCCTCGAACTTCTCCAGCCCGGACACGATCGAGTTGTCCAGCCCGACGAGGCCGAACACGCCCATCACGCTGGGCGAGGTGCCCTGGCCCTTGCCGTAGGGGCTCCAGGCCATGATGACGGGCACCGGCTCGGAGCCGACGGGACGGAAGACGTCGACGTGGATCGTCACGCCGTCGCGCAGGGTCACGGGGACGTCCTTGTCGAGCACGACGTCGGTGGTCAGCGGCGCGAACTGCGGGGCGATCCGGAAGCCCGCCTCGAGCGTCCGGGTCCCGGGGTCGAACCCGGTGAGGATGCCGTACCGGCCGGTCTCCGGCGTCATCGGCGTCGACGGCATGTAGATCTTCTGGTTCGCGCTCATCGTGATCTCCTTCTTCTCTCGTCGATCCGGTGCCTTCACTATACAGAACACACATTCTGTTTGTCGAGAGGTCGGGCGATGGATACGCTCGTGCCATGCCCCGACTGACGGATGCCTCGCGCCAGCGACGACGGGACGACATCGCGGCCGCCGCGATGCGCTGCTTCGCCCGCGAAGGCTTCGGCGGCACATCGATGGCGCACATCATCAGCGAGGCAGGCTCCTCCGCCGGCTCCGTCTACTCGAACTTCGCGAACAAGGCCGAGCTCGTCCGGTTCGCCGCCTCGCGCGCGCTGGACGACCTGGTCGAGGCCGTCGGCGAGGAGCTGCCCGCCGAGCGCACCCCCGCGAGCGTCCTCGCGCACCTGCTCCGGCCGAGCCGCGACGAGGCCCGCGCCCAGCCGCTGCTGCAGATCTGGGCCGAGGTGCCGCGTGACCCGGAGCTCGAGGACATCGCGCGGACCAGCCTCCTCGCCCTGCGCGCGCTGGTGCGGACGGCGGTGCTGCCCTGGTGCGAGGCGCCCGCGCGCGCAGAGGTCACGCCGCCGGACGCCGCCGCGGACGCGATCGCCGACGCGGCGGTGACCGCCGTCCAGGGCTACCTGGTGCGGATCACCATCGACCGCGACGTCGACGTCCGGCTGCTCGCGTGCCGCATCGTCGCGCCGTTCGAGCGCCTCTGAGCGCACCGCCCCGCCGGGGGGGCCGCCCGCCGAGACGTCGAACTCGGCCCCTGATCCGTCGAATCTAGGGGCCGAGTTCGACGTCTCGGCGGTGCGGTGCCCGGCGGTGCGGGGCGGGTGGCGGTCAGTCGAGGTCCCGCACCGCCCGCGCCTCGACGTCCTGCAGCACCTCGTCCGCCACCTCGGGGCTGACCTGCCCGTGGTTGCGCTCGCGGATGACGAGGGTGCGCTCGACCTCGTTCGCGAGGCGCAGCAGCTCGTCGACCTTGACGCCCAGGTCCTCGTCACCGCCGGCGGAGCGTGCGTCGGCGAGCGCCTGCTGCGCCGAGAGGTAGCCCTCGTACTGGTGGGCGACGGCGTCGCGCACCGCCTGCGGGTAGGTGCTGTCCGCACGGACCGAGTCCAGCGCGGCGCGCGACGCCCGCTCGCGCAGCGCGGCGATCTCGTGCGCCTCGTCGACGGTGCTGCCCACGTGCAGCCGCTGCACCAGCGGGGCGAGCGTGAGCCCCTGGAGCACGAGGGTCGCGAGCACCGTCACGAGCGCGACGAACACGACCTTGTCCCGGTCGGCGACCAGGCCGCCGTCGTCGGTCACGAGGGGCAGCGCGAGCGCCGCGGCCACGCTGACGACGCCCCGCATGCCGGCCCAGGAGACGACGGCGGTCTCGCGGTTCGTGAACGTGTCGGGCAGGTCGCGGCGTGCGGTGACGCGCCGCACCACCAGCACCGAGACCCAGACCCACACGAGGCGCAGCACGATCAGCGCGCCGACGACCCCGAGGGCGAGCGGCAGCGCCGACCCGGCGACGGGGCTGTGCTCGATGACGTAGGTGAGCTCGAACCCGATGAGGACGAACACGATGCCGGTGATGACGTAGTCGAGGAACTCCCACACCGACCGGCCGAGCAGCCACCCCCCGGAGGTGACCGACGTGTGGCTGACGGACCGCAGCAGCAGCCCGAGGGTCAGGACCGCGAGCACGCCGGAGCCGTGCAGCTCCTCGGCGATCAGGTAGGCCGCGAACGGCAGGGCCAGGGTCACGAGCGTCTCGGGGAACGGGTCGTGCAGGTGCCCCAGCGCGCGGTGGCCCAGCCATCCCGCCACGAGTCCGACGACGACGCCGCCCACCACGCCCAGCAGGAGGTCCAGGCCGACGCGCCCCGCGGAAATCTCGCCGGTGACGACGGCGGCCACGGCCACGTTGTAGAGCACCAGCGCCGTGGCGTCGTTGAACATGCCCTCGCCCTCGAGGACCGTGACGACCCGGCCGGGCAGGCGCAGGCGCCGGGCGACGGCGGTCGCCGCCACCGGGTCCGGCGGGGCGACGATGGCGCCGAGCACGAACGCCATGCCCCACGGCAGGCCCGCCGCGTGCGCGAGCACGGCGACGAGCCCCGCCGAGGCGAGGGTGAGGAAGACGGCGAGCAGGAGGATCGGGCGCGCGTTCGAGCGGAACTCGTGGGCGGTGGAGCGCTGGGTCGCGGCGAAGAGCAGGGGCGGGAGGACGACCGGCAGGATCAGGTCGGGGTCGATGCGCAGGTTCGGGACGAACGGGAGCAGCGGCAGCGCGAGGCCGAAGATCGTCAGCAGCACCGGCAGCGGCACGCGCAGCCGGTCCGCGAGCGGGGTCAGCACGACGACGCCCGCCAGCAGCGCCGCCCACAGCAGCACGCTCTCCATCGGTCCCGTCCACCTCCGGCCCGTCGACCCGCTCCGTTCGCCGTCCGTGCCCGGGAGGGCGCGGCGACCCCGCGGTCAGTCTGCCGTGCGGCCCGCCGGAGCGCGCTACGGCCGCGCCGCGAACCGTTCCAGGAGGTCGGCGTGGCCGGAGACGACCAGCAGGTCGTTCGCCATGATCCGCGTCTCCGGCACGGCGTAGACGAAGTCCTCGCCCGGCGACTTCACGCCCATGATCGTCACGCCGTAGCGCTCGCGGATCTTGGACTGGGCGAGCGTGAACCCCTCGAGCTCGCGCGGCGGGCGCATCTTGACGATGGTGAACCCGTCCTCGACCTCGATGTAGTCGAGCAGCTTGCCGGAGACGAGGTGCGCCACCCGGTTCCCGGCGTCGGCCTCCGGGAAGACGACGTGGTGGGCGCCGATGCGCTGCAGGATGCGCCCGTGCTCGGCGGAGACGGCCTTGGCCCAGATCTGGGGGGTGCCGAGGTCGACGAGGTTGCCGGTGATCAGGACGGAGGCCTCGAGCGACGTCCCGACGCCGACGACGGCGACGGGGAAGTCGTTCGCGCCGAGCTGCTCGAGCGCCGTCGGGTTGGTCGCGTCCGCCTCGACGAGCGGGAACTGTCCCGAGTGCTGCGCCACCAGGTCGGGGTCGCGCTCGACGGCGAGCACGTCCTGGCCGAGGCGCTCGAGCGTGGAGGTCAGGGCGGTGCCGAACCGGCCGAGGCCGATCACGAGCACGCCGGAGCTCTTGGCCGGAGCCTTCTTGTCGGGCACGGGGAGGGCCTTTCGTGGGCGGGACGTCGGTGGTCTGGGCGGGGGCGGGGCGCGGTGTGGCCGTCAGCCGATGATCGGGCGTTCCTCGGGCATGCGCACGATGCGGCGGCGGTCGCGCAGCGCGAGGGCCGCGGCGAACGTCATCGTGCCGGTGCGTCCGACGAACATGAGCGCGACCAGCACGTACTTGCCCGCGATCGGCAGGGTCCCGGTCACGCCGGTGGACAGCCCGACCGTCCCGAACGCGGAGATCACCTCGAAGAGGACGACGTCGAGCGTCCACCCGGTGATCTCGAGCAGCAGGATCGAGGCGATCAGCACGGCCGACGCCCCGATGAACGTCACCGCGATCGCGAGCCGCAGGGTGTCGCGGGGGATGCGCCGCCCGAAGGCGTCCATGTCGCGGTCGCCGCGGGCCTCGGCGACGATCGCGATCAGCATGACGGCCAGGGTCGTCACCTTGATGCCGCCCGCGGTCGAGGCCGAGCCGCCGCCGACGAACATCAGGGCGTCGGTGATCAGCCAGCTCGACTCGTTCATGTTGCCGACGTCGACGGTGGAGAACCCGCCCGAGCGCGGCATCACCCCGGCGAACAGGGAGGTCAGCAGCTTGGTCGGCCAGTCGAGCGGGCCGAGCGTCCCGGGGTTGGTCCACTCGAAGGCGGCGAACAGGACGGTGGCGACGACGACGAGGGCGGCGCTCGTGGTGAGCGTCAGCCGCGTGTGCAGGCTCCAGCGGTGCCGCCCGCGGCGGGAGCGCAGGACGTTGAGGATCACCGGGAACCCGAGCGAGCCGATGAACACCCCGACCAGGATGGGCACCAGCAGGAGCCAGTCGCTCGTGTGCGGGGCGAGCCCCTCCGCCGTCGGGATGAATCCGGCGTTGTTGAAGGCGGAGACGCCGTAGAACAGGGCGTGCCAGGCCGCCCGCCCGGGGCTGTCCTCGAGGACGAGGAACCGCGGGAAGAGCAGGACGGCGATCGACAGCTCGAGGGCCGTCGAGGTGACGATGACGACCCGCACGAGCGAGCCGACCTCGCCGAGGCGGGTCGTCTTCGTCTCCGCGGCGGTGAGCAGCCGCTGCGTGAGGCCGATGCGGCGGGAGACCGCCATCCCGAGGATCGAGGCGAGCGTCATCACGCCGAGGCCACCGATCTTGATGCCGAGCAGGATGACGACCTGCCCGAACTCCGACCAGTAGGTGCCGGTCGGGACGGTGACGAGCCCGGTCACGCACACCGCGGACGTGGCGGTGAACAGGGCGTCGACGAAGGGCGCGTGCCGCCCCGACGCCGTCGCCCACGGCGTCGCGAGGAGCAGCGTGAACACGACGATGACCCCGGCGAAGACCGTCACGGCGAGCCGCGCCGGCGCCTGCCGCGCGAGGCGGTCGATGAGCTCGCGACCCGCGAAGACGCGGGTCGTGACGCTGTGGGCCATCGGTCCTCCGGGTCGCGGTGCACGGGCGGTCGCTCGCTCGCCGCAACTCTGCCACGATCACCGGTCCCGGGCACGGATCGGCGGTACCGTGAACCATGCCCGACGCCGCCCCGTCCGTGCCGGACGTGCCTCCGCCGCCGGAGACGGTCCGCCTCCTGTGGACCTACGACTTCCTGGACTACGACTTCGGCATCGAGCACCCGATGTCCCCCGTGCGGCTCGACCTGACGATCGCCCTGGTCCGCGAGCTGGGCCTCGCGCCGTCCGAGGGGGTGACGGTGGTCGAGCCCGTCATCGCCTCGGACGAGACGATCGCGCGGATCCACGAGCCCGCCTACATCGCGGCGGTGCGCGCGGTCTCCGCGGGCGCGGTCCCCGACGAGAGCCTCGGCCTCGGGACGCAGGACGACCCGGTGTTCCCCGCGATGCACGAGGCCTCGGCGCGGATCTACGGCGCGTCCTGCGACGCGGCCGCGGCGGTCTGGTCGGGCGCGGCGACCCACGCCATCAACGTCGCCGGGGGGATGCACCACGCGATGCCCGGTGCCGCGGCCGGGTTCTGCGTCTACAACGACGCGGCGGGGGCGGTGCGCCGGCTGCTGGACGACGGCGCGCAGCGGGTCGCCTACGTCGACCTCGACGCGCACCACGGCGACGGCGTCGAGCTCGCGTTCCGCGACGACCCGCGGGTGCTGACCTTCTCGGTGCACCAGAACCCGATGACGCTCTTCCCCGGCACGGGCTTCGCGACGGACACGGGCGGCCCCGGCGCGCCCGGCTCGGCGGTCAACCTCGCCCTGCCGCCGCGGACGGACGCCGCCGGGTGGCTGCGCGCGATCGACGCCGTGCTGCCGCACGCCCTGCGCGCGTTCGCCCCGGAGGTGATCGTCAGCCAGCACGGCTGCGACTCGCACCGCTTCGACCCGTTGTCCGACCTGCGCACGTCGGTCGCGGCGCAGCGCACCGCGGCGGTCTGGGTGCACGAGCTCGCCCACGAGCTCTGCGGCGGGCGGTGGGTCGCGCTCGGCGGCGGGGGCTACGCCGTCGTGCGGGTGGTGCCGTTCGCCTGGACGGGCGTCCTGGCGGAGGCCGCCCACCGGCCGTTCGCCCCGGGCACCCCGGTCCCGCCCGCGTGGCGGGCGCGGGCGCAGGAGATGACCGAGGACGTCCTGCCGACGACGATGGACTGGCCCGACGTCGAGTTCGCGCCGTGGTCGGCCGGGTACGACCCGGGCGTCGAGCTCGACCGGGCCGTCCAGGCGACCCGGAGCGCGGCGTTCCCGCTGCTGGGGCTGGACCCCCACCACTAGCGGTTTCACCGCCCGGCGGTGCAGCGGGTAGGATGTCGACGGACTTCTCACGGTCGGGTCCCCGACCGGGATCCATGACCCGGTCATCACGACTCGAGTCGACCGACTCCCGACGAGTATTGCGAGGAACCCATGGGCTCCGTCATCAAGAAGCGCCGCAAGCGCATGGCGAAGAAGAAGCACCGCAAGCTGCTCCGCAAGACGCGCCACCAGCGCCGCAACAAGAAGTAGCGGCACCTGCGGAACGAGCCCGGCCCCCCTGGGGACCGGGCTCGACGCATGTGCGGGCCACGCGCGTGAGGGCTCAGGCTCGCCGGCCGCGCAGCGAGCGCCGCACGGAGCGCAGCACCATGCCCGCCGCCCACGCGGCGCCGGCCCAGCTCAGGGTCGTCGCGCCCCGGCGGGCGGCCCGGTTGCGGCGCCCGCGGAACTCCCGCACGGGCCAGCCGATCCGCGCGGCGTGCCGGCGCAGGCGGGCGTCGGGGTTGATCACGCAGGGGTTGCCGACCGCCTGCATCATCGTCACGTCGTTGAGCGAGTCGCCGTACGCGTAGGAGCCGGCGAGGTCGATGCCGCGCTCCTGCGCCAGCCGGGCGACGCCCTCGGCCTTCGCCCGGCCGTGCATCATGGGGCCGACGAGGCGCCCGGTGTAGACGCCGTGGTCGTGCTCGGCGACGGTGCCCAGCGCCCCCGTCGCCCCGAGCCGCCGGGCGAGGAGCTCGCCGATCTCCAGCGGCGTGGCCGAGACCAGCCAGACCTCGTGCCCGGCCGCGAGGTGCTCGTCGAGCAGCCGCTTGGTGCCGGGGAAGATGCGCAGCTCGAGGACCTGGTCGTAGACCTCCTCGCCGACCGCCACGACCTCGGCCACGGTGTGCCCGGCGACGATGGACAGGGCGCGCTCGCGCACGCGGGCGATCTGCGTGGCGCGTTCCCCCACGGCGAGGTAGCGGGCCTGGTGCACGGCCATCACGGCGAGCTGGCGCAGCCCGAAGAACTCGCGGCGGTAGAGCGCCTTGGCGAGGTGGAAGGCCGAGGCGCCGCGGATGATCGTGTTGTCGACGTCGAAGAAGGCCGCGGTCACCGGGCCCGGGGCGGCGGCGGGCCCGGGGACGTCGGTCATGGGACCCAGCGTAGGGGGTCGCGGGCTACGCTGGTCCGCGTGCCCGACGCCGTCCCTCGCGTGATCCTCTACACCCGCCCGGGGTGCCACCTGTGCGAGGACGCGCGCACCGTCGTCGGGCGCGTGTGCGCCGACGCGGGGGAGCGGTGGGCCGAGGTGGACGTCGACGCGGCCGCCGACCCGGCGCTGCGCGCCGAGCACGGGGAGCACCTGCCGGTCG
This sequence comes from Cellulomonas sp. PhB143, assembly GCF_003752595.1. Classification (GTDB taxonomy): domain Bacteria; phylum Actinomycetota; class Actinomycetes; order Actinomycetales; family Cellulomonadaceae; genus Paraoerskovia. The sequence goes on from NZ_RKIJ01000011.1 coordinate 264,072, forward strand.
CGGTGGTCGACGGCGTGCAGCACGCCTTCTGGACGGTCGACCAGGGGCGGCTCGCCCGCGCGCTGGCGCGGCCGCGAGGAGCAGCGACGCGCTAGCATGTGAACTTCCGCACGAGCGAGGCAGGAGCACGACGTGGACCGCGACGACGCGACGACCGGGCCGGACGTCCCGCCCGCCACGGTGGGCCGCCTGCCGCGGTACCTGCGGGCGCTGCACGGCCTCCTCGAGCGCGGGGTCCCGACGACGTCGTCGGCCGAGCTCGCCGGGCTCGCCGGCGTGGGGTCCGCCCAGCTGCGCAAGGACCTGTCGTTCCTCGGGTCGTTCGGCACGCGCGGGGTCGGGTACGACGTCGAGGCGCTCATCGGGTTCATCACGGCGACGCTGGGGATCGAGAGCGTGCACCGCGTCGTCATCGTCGGGATCGGCGACCTCGGCCACGCGCTCGCGAACTACACCGGGTACACGCGGCGGGGCTTCGAGGTGGTCGGCCTGTTCGACACCTCGCCCACGGTGATCGGGACGACGGTCGCGGGCGACGTCGTGCGCGACGTCGCGGAGCTGGCCGGCGTCGTCGCGGGCGAGTCCGTGTCGATGGCGATCCTGGCCGTGCCGCGGGACGCGGCGCAGGCGGCCGCGGACGCCGTGGTCGCCGCCGGGGTCACGGGGATCCTCAGCTTCGCCCCGCTCACGCTGCAGGTCCCCGAGCACGTGGACGTGCGCGGCATCGACGTCGCGAGCGAGCTGCAGATCCTCGCCTTCCACGCCCAGGCGCGCGCGGGGCTGCCGGCGGCCGGGACGGTCGCGCCGGCGATCTGACGTCGCGCCGCCGCCCCGGGCACGACGGACGCCGGCGACCAGGGGGTGTCGCCGGCGTCCGGTTCGTGGGCCCCTGACGGGGCGGGGCGTCAGGCCTGCTTGATGGCCGACAGGTCGAGCGCGATGGTGATCTTGTCGCCCACCAGGACGCCGCCGGCCTCGAGGGCCGCGTTCCAGGTGAGGTCGAAGTCCTTGCGCGAGATGGTGGTGCTGGCCTCGAACCCGGCGCGGGGGTTGCCGAAGGGGTCCGTCGCGGTGCCGGTGAACTCGGTCGCGAGGGTCACGGGGCGGGTGACGCCGTTGACGGTGAGGTCGCCCGCGATCGCGAAGTCGGCGCCGTCGGCCGTCACGGCGGTGGAGGTGAAGGTCCAGGTCGGCTTGTTGGCCGCGTCCCAGAAGTCGGCGCCGCGCAGGTGCTCGTCGCGGTTGGTGTCGCCGGTGTTCACCGAGGCGGCGTCGAGCTCGGCGGTGACGGTCGAGGTCTCGACGGTCTCGCCGACGGCGATGGTGCCCGAGGTGATCGCCAGCGTGCCGCGGACCTTGGAGATGCCCGCGTGGCGGACGCTGAAGGTCGCGAGGGAGTGGGTGGGGTCGATCGTGTAGGTGCCGGCCGTCAGGTCGCCGGGGAGCGTCGTGGTCATGGTGGTCTCCTCTGAGTCGTTGAAGGTTCAACTATGGACGCCGGGGCAACGCGACGCAACCCCGATCTGTTCCCGGGCGGGGCCCGCGGGCGCCTGGTAGAACGGAGCGCACGGCAGCGACGGGCGGAGGCACCCATGAGCACGGTCTGGCTCGACGCCGACCAGCAGCTCGCGTGGCGGCGCTACCTGGAGGGCCGGGCCCGGCTGCACGACGCGATCGGCCGCGAGCACGACGCGCACCTGAGCGTCTCCCTGGAGGAGTACGAGGTGCTCGTCCGCCTCTCCGAGTCGCCCACGGAGTCGGTGCGCATGTCCTCGCTCGCGGACGGGCTGGCGCACTCGCGCAGCCGCACCACCCACACGGTGCGGCGCATGGAGGACCGCGGGCTCGTGCGGCGCGGGCCGGTCCCCGGCGACCGGCGCGGTGTCCTGTGCACGCTGACGGAGGAGGGCCGGCGCACGCTGGTCGCCGAGGCGCCGGCCCACGTCGCCGCCGTGCGCCGCTACCTCGTCGACGTGCTCACCCCGGACCAGCTGCGGACGCTGGGCGAGGCCATGGACGCGGTCACCGCCCGGTGCCGCGAGGACGGGGTCTGCTGAGCGGTCTGCGCAGGCGTCCGTCGAACGTCCCCGGCCGCCCCGAGTGTTTGGGACACTGGTGGCATGGTCACCACGACGGTCCACCTCATGCGCCACGGCGAGGTGCACAACCCGGACGGCATCCTCTACGGGCGCATCCCCGGCTACCACCTCTCCGAGCGCGGTCGCGCCATGGCGCAGCGCGTCGCCGAGCACGTCGCCGACCCGGCGAACGGGTTCGACGTCGCCGCGGTGGTCGCCTCGCCCCTGCAGCGCGCGCAGGAGACCGCGACGCCGGTCGCGGAGGCGCTCGGGGCCGAGCTCGGCACGGACGAGCGGCTGATCGAGGCGGGCAACCACTTCGAGGGCATGACCTTCGGCGTCGGCGACGGCTCCCTGCGCCACCCCGAGCACTGGCGCTACCTGTGGAACCCGCTGCGCCCGTCGTGGGGTGAGCCGTACACCGCGCAGGTCGCGCGCATGGCCGCCGCCGTCAAGGACGCGCGGCGCGCCCACGAGGGGCGCGAGGTCCTGCTCGTCAGCCACCAGCTCCCGGTGTGGGTCACGCGCCTGAGCATCGAGGGCCGGCGCCTGTGGCACGACCCGCGCAGGCGCCAGTGCTCGCTCGCCTCGCTGACCTCGCTGCGCTTCGAGGACGGCCGGTTCGTCGGCCTCAGCTACACCGAGCCGGCTGCCGACCTGCTGCCCGGCGCGGCCCGGACCGCGGGAGCCTGAGGGGTGCGTCACACGCACCCCCGCGGGGCCCGGGTTTCTCAGCACGCGCCCAGGAACGTCGGAGAGCCTGCACGCATGACCCGAGCCGCCGGCACCCCTGCGCGCCGCGGTGCCTCGCGTGCCCGTGGTGCGGCCGTGCTCGGCCTCCTCGGCGCCGGGCTGCTGCTCGCCGGGTGCACCCAGGACTCGGGCGTGACCGGCGGGGGCGGCAGCGACGTCGTCGGGCAGGGCTACGTCTCCGGTGACGGCTCGGTGCGCACCTGGGAGCCCGACGACCGCTCGGACCCGGTCGAGCTCTCCGGCACGGACTTCGACGGCGACCCGGTCGACGTCGCGGACCACCGCGGGCAGGTCGTGGTCCTCAACACCTGGTACGCGAGCTGCGCACCCTGCCGCGCCGAGGCGCCGACGCTCGTCGCGCTCGCGAAGGACCGCGGCGACGACGTCCAGGTCATCGGCATCAACGGGGTGGACGACGCCGGGGCGGCCCAGGCCTTCGAGCGCACCTTCGCCGTGCCCTACCCCTCGATCGCGGACACCGACGGCAGCGCCGTCGCGACCCTGCAGGGCACCGTCCCGCTGCAGGCCGTGCCGACGAGCGTCGTCCTCGACCAGGACGGTCGCGTCGCCGCGCGCGTGATCGGTGAGGCCGAGGCGTCCACGCTCGACTCGCTGGTCGACGACGTCCTCGCCGAGGACTCCTGATCGTGGGCGGCGACCTCGCGGCGACCGCGTACTCCGGCAGCCTCCTCCTCGCGGTGCCCGTGGCGCTGCTCGCCGGCCTCGTCTCCTTCGCCTCGCCGTGCGTGCTGCCGCTGGTGCCCGGCTACCTCGGGTACGTCGGCGGCATGGCGGGCGCCAGCGCGGTCCCCGCGACCGCCGGCGCCCCCGGCGCGGGCGCACCAGCCCCCTCGCGCGCGTCGCGGCGGCGCGTCGTGGGCGGCGTCGCGCTGTTCGTCGCCGGGTTCGCCGTCGTCTTCGTCGCGCTGACCGTGGTGGCGGGCGCTGCCGGCTCCCGGCTCCTCGCCCACCAGGATGCGATCCTGCGGGTGCTCGGCGTCGTCGTGCTGGTCATGGGACTGGTGTTCATGGGCGCCTTCGGGTTCCTGCAGCGTGAGCGCCGGTTCCACGTCGCGCCGCGCGCGGGCCTGTGGGGCGCGCCCGTGCTGGGCTTCGTCTTCGGCCTCGGCTGGGCGCCGTGCATCGGCCCGACGCTCGCGGCCGTCATGGCCCTCTCGCTCGACGGCGGGTCGGTGGGCCGGGGGGCGGTCCTCGGGCTCGCGTACAGCCTCGGCCTCGGGCTGCCCTTCCTCGCCATCGCGCTCGGGCTCGAGTCCTCGCAGCGGATGGTCGCGTTCATGCGCCGGCACCGGGTCGCGATCATGCGCACCGGCGGCGCCCTCCTCGTGGTGCTCGGCCTGCTGCTCGTCACCGGCGTGTGGCAGTCCTGGAGCGCCCAGATGGCCGGCTGGGTCGGCGGATTCGAGCCGGTGATCTGATGGCCAGGACCGACGACACGACGGAGTCCAGGGGCTATCGCCCCGAGGGCGTCGACGACGTCTTCACCGAGGGTCGCGGCGCGGGCGCGAGCGACACCCCGCCCGCCGCGCCGAAGAGCGGCCCGGCGCTGCCCGCGCTCGGCGTGCGCGGCACCCTGCGCTGGACGTGGCGCCAGCTGACGAGCATGCGCGTCGCGCTCATGCTGCTCATGCTCCTCGCGGCGGCCGCCGTGCCGGGCTCGGTGCTGCCGCAGCGGCGGCTCGACGCGGGCGCCGTGCAGCGCTACCTCGACGACCACGCGACCCTCGGGCCGTGGCTCGACCGGCTCGGGTTCTTTGAGGTGTACTCCTCGGTCTGGTTCTCGGCGATCTACATCCTGCTGTTCGTCTCGCTCGTCGGGTGCATCCTGCCGCGCACCGGCGCGCACCTGAAGCAGCTGCGGGCCCGGCCGCCGCGCACCCCGCGGCGGTTCGACCGCTTCCCCGCGCGGGCCGAGGCCACGACCGACGCGGGCGTCGACGAGGTGGTGGGCGCCGCCGTCGGGCACCTGCGCGGGCGGCTGCGCTGGCTGCCGAGGTTCCGGGTGGTCGCCGAGGCGCCGTCGGGCACGCCCGAAGCGCCAGTGCGCACGGTCGCCGCCGAGCGCGGCTACCTGCGCGAGACGGGCAACCTCGTCTTCCACCTCGCCCTGGTGGGCCTGCTCGTGTCCGTGGCGACCGGGCAGCTCCTGCACTACCGCGGTCAGGCGATCCTCACGGAGGGGCGCGGTTTCGCGAACGCCGTCGTCGACTACGACTCGTTCGAGAACGGCAAGCTCTTCCGCCCCAGCACGCTCGTGCCGTTCACCATGCGCCTGGACTCCTTCGACGCGAAGTTCACCGCGGAGGCCCAGCCGCGCGACTTCACGGCGCACGTGACCGTCACCGAGCCCGGCGAGGACCCGGTGAAGGAGCAGATCAAGGTCAACCACCCCCTCACCGAGGGCGGGGCGAAGGTGTACCTGCAGGGCAACGGCTTCGCGCCGTCGGTCACGGTGCGCGACGCCGACGGCCAGGTCGCGTTCTCCGGACCGGTGCCGTTCGTGCCGCAGGACAACGTCTACACCTCCCGCGGGGTGATCAAGGTCCCGGACGTCTCGCCGGGGCTCGACCAGCTCGGGTTCGTGGGGTTCCTCCTGCCGACGGCGGAGATCAGCGACGCCGGCGCGCTCTCGCTCTACCCGCAGCCGTACAACCCGCGGCTCGTGCTCGACGTGTACTCCGGGGACCTGGGCCTGGACGACGGCGTCCCGCAGAACGTCTACCGGCTCGACACCGACAAGATGACCGCGGCGACGGACAAGGACGGCAAGCGCGTCTCGCTGATCCTCCAGCCGGGCCAGACCGTCAAGCTCCCCGACGGGAAGGGGACGATGACGTTCGACTCCCTCCCGCGGTACGTGGGCCTGGACCTGCGCTACGACCCGTCGCTGGTGTGGGTGCTGACCTTCGCGCTCACGGCACTCGGCGGGCTCATCCTGTCGCTGTTCGTCCCGCGCCGCCGCGTCTGGCTGCGCGTGACGGGCGGGGCCGGACCCGACGGGCGTACCGTGATCACGGTCGCCGGGCTCGCGCGGCACGACGACGCCGGCCTGCAGAACGAGGTCGACTCGCTCGTCGCGGCGCTCCCCGGAGCGTCCGACCCGCCGGGTGCCCCCGAGGAGCCCGCACCACCCGCAGAGCAGGAACGAGGAGAGAGCGACCGATGACGTCTGACCTGAGCACGATGCTCGTCTGGGGTGCCGCGACAGCGCTCGCTATCGCGCTCGTCTCGTTCGCGTGGGATCTCGCGGCCCTCTCGGGTCGCGTGGTCGAGGCGCGCGACGCCGCCCGGGCCGCCACCCTTGATGCCACGCAGAAGGGCGCACCCGTGCCCGCCGGTGCGAAGACCTCCGACGCCGCGCTCGCCGCGGGGGCCGGCGGGGGTTCCGTGGCCGTGCGCGCGAAGGCGCCCGCCGCGCCGGCCAGGTCGGACGGGCCGGGGCTGCCCGCGGCGCCCGACGGCGGGCGCCGGCGCTCACGCGCCGCCGGCATCGCGATGGCCACGACCACGCTCGCGTGGGCCTTCCTGCTGGTGGCGATCGTCGTGCGCGGCATCGAGGCCGGGCGCGCGCCATGGGCGAACATGTACGAGTTCACGCTCGTCGGCTCGTTCGTCGCGCTCAGCGTCTTCCTCGGCGTGAACCTGCGGCGCGACGTCCGGTTCCTCGGCGTCTTCGTCACCGGGCTCGCGACGCTGTTCCTCGTCTTCGCCCAGGTGCGCCTCTACGTCGTGGCCGAGGGCGTGCAGCCGGCGCTGCAGTCGTACTGGCTCGTGATCCACGTCGGTGTCGCCCTCACCGCGACCGGCATCTTCACGGTCGCCTTCGTCACGTCCGTGCTCCAGCTCCTGCGCGACTCGCGGGACAACGGCTCGGCCGTGCTGAACCGGCGCGGGTGGGCGTGGCTCGACACGACGCCGGGGGCGACGCAGCTCGAGGTGCTCAGCTTCCGGCTCAACGCCGTCGCGTTCGTGCTCTGGACGTTCACGGTGATCGGCGGCGCCATCTGGGCCGAGCACGCGTGGGGCCGCTACTGGGGCTGGGACCCCAAGGAGGTCTGGAGCTTCGTCGTCTGGGTCGTCTTCGCCGCCTACCTGCACGCGCGCACGACGCGCGGCTGGTCCGGCCGCCGGGCCGCCTACTTCGTGATCGTCGGGTACGCGTGCGTGCTGTTCAACTTCACGGGCGTCAACCTGATCTTCAACGGTCTGCACTCGTACGCGGGGCTCCCGCAGGACAACTGAGCGGGCCCTTCGCCCGGGCGCCGGCCCGTCAGCGGGGCTCGGCGCCGGGGTCCTGCGGGGCGTCGTCGTCGCCCGGGTCGGCCGGTCCCTCGGGGCCGGGCGTGCCCGACGCCTCGTCGCCGCCCTGCGCGCGGCGCCGGCGCTCCTGGTCCAGCTTCCAGAGGAAGTCCGGGTCGTCGTCCGGCGCGACCGGGCGCCCGCCGCGTCGGGGCCGACGGCCGCCGGGACGCGTGCCCGGGGTGCCCGACGCCGGGTATCCGGGCCCGGCGACGCGGGCCGACCGGCTGCGCCGGGAGACGATCCACGCGAGCGGGCCGAACAGCGGCAGCACGACGATGAGCACGTACCACAACCCCTTGGGGATCCCGCCGCGCTGCTGCTCGTCGCTGTCGGCGCAGTCTGCGAGGGCGTAGACGGCGAGGCCGACCAGGACGAGGACGAACAGCACGCGGAGCATCCTTCCAGGATATGCGCCCGGGGGCTCGGTGGTTCCTCCGCCGGTTGGCGGACGGCTGACGGGGATGTGACGGGACGGGACGCGGGACCGTCGTGGTCCGCTGGTTGTCAATGTCTGCCTGGGGCGCGTACCTTTTGCTCACCATCGCGATCCGAGGCCTCTCGTGTGAGCGCTCTGGGGCCCGCCTTGTGGTGTGGGTTCTGGTTGTGCGTGTCACCCGCCGGGGGTGCCGTAGGGATTGTGAAGGGGTGCGCCCGATGGGTGTGGTCTCTGCTGTGTTTGGTGTGCCCGGCTCCGGATGCGGTGACCGCGTCGGTCAATGCCCGGTTGGCGGGGGAGCGGGTGGAGAACCTCGCTGCGCGGACGACGGATTCATCGACGTTCGCGTTGCCGGACGGGACATGGCAGACGTCGTCGGCGACGGGTCCGGTGTGGGTGCGTGCGGGTGGGGACGGTACGTCGTTGGACGACTGGGCTGCGCAGGACTCGACGCTGGTCCAAGGGACGGACGGGTCGTATGCGCCGGTCGCTCAGGCGGGTGCGATCAGGGTCTCGGGTGCCACGACGGCTGTTGGTGGGGCGTCGGTGGTGGCCTCGTTCACGGACCCGGGCACGGGCGTGATGTCGCAGCTGACGTATCCGGGTGACCTTCCTGCGCCGACGGTCGAGGGTCCTCGGGCGACGTTCGCGGACGTGCAGCCGGGCGTGGACATGGTCGTGGATGTGACCGGGACCGGGGTCGAGCAGTTCTTCGTGATCGCCGACCGGCCGGTAGATCCTGCGGCCGTGGAGCTGTCGACGACCGTCAAGGCGACGGGCAAGGCTGCGGCGTCGTCGAAGGTCGTCGCGAAGGAGTCCGACCCGTCCGACGGTGATGTGGCCCGGCTCGTCACCAGCGATGGTGAGCGGGTTGCGGGCGTCACGCAGCCGATGATGTGGGATGCGAGGTACGACCAGACCTTGGCGAACCCGGTGACGGTGGCGTTCGACTCGGCGGCGCAGCCGGGTCTGTGGACCGGCACGGCGCAGGGCCGGGCCCAGACCCGGGCGGCGGAGTCGGCCGCGGCACCGGTATCCGCCGGAGTGGACGTGGCGGACGCGATGGGTGCGGAGGTGCCGGTCGCGACGGAGGTGAGCGCGAAGGGCGCGGCGGCGCGGATCGATCTGACGTCGGCCGGCGCCGGCGAGCACGGTGGCCAGGGCGCGGCGAGTGTCGCGGACTACTTGGCCGATCCGGGCACTGTGTTCCCGGTGGTGGTCGACCCGTCGGTCTCGCTCGCGGTGTCGTTCGACACCTATGTGCAGTCGAGCGCGTCGACGCCGAAGTATTCAGATGGTGAGCTTCGGTTGGGGACCTATGACGGGGGTACGACGAAGGCACGGTCGTTCATCCATGTGCATGTCGACCCGATCGTGGGTACGAAGGTCTCTTCTGCGACGTTGAAGCTGTGGCAGAACCACTCTTACTCGTGCAGCGCACGGCAGTGGGACGTGTGGTCCTCGGCGATCGCGTCGACCTCGACGGTGTGGTCGAACCAGCCGGCGTTGGTGAACAAGTGGGCGTCGTCGTCGTCGACGATGGGGTACTCGTCCTCGTGTGCTGCTGGGTGGTCGAGCGTGTCGATCACGTCCCTGGCGCAGGCGTGGGCGGACAACGGGGGCAGCTCTCACGCGATGGCGCTGCGGGCCACGGACGAGACCGACTCCTACGGGTGGAAGATCTTCAACTCCGCGGACGCCTCGTCCGGCAAGCCGACGGTGACCGTCACGTACAACTCATACCCGAAGACGCCGAGCACGACGCGTCACGCGTCGGGGCAGTACGTGTGGTACCCGAACTCCTCGGATCCTGACCGGGTGCTGTACGTCAAGACGACCAAGCCATCGTTCTATGCGACGGTCTCGGACGCTGACGGGGGCAACGTGCGTGGGCTGTTCGACGTCCTGGACGGCACGAGCCTGGTCTGGAACAAGGTCGCGGGTGCGTCGGTGGCCTCTGGTGGCGTCTCGACGGTCGGTACGGGCGGCGCGGCGCTGACCAACGGCCGGTCCTACACGGCGCGGGTGTGGGCCAGTGACGGGTCGCTGACGTCGAAGTCGTCGGCGGCGATCAGCCCGTTCACGGTCGATACGTCCAGGCCGTCGGCGCCGGGTGTGGCCTCGAGCGCCTTCGCGAACGGTGCTTGGACGGATCCGGCTCCGGCGTCGAACACGTTCACCCTGACCGGGGGGAACCCAGACGTAGTCGGGTTCCAGGAGCTCGTCGACGACGACACCGACTGGCGTGACCTCGCGGTGTCCTCGGGATTGGGGACCTCGACGCCGAAGGCGACGTGGAAGTGGACCCCGACCGGATCGCACAAGGTGCAGTTCCGCACCGTGGACAGGGCGGGGTGGACCTCGGCGGCGACGGCGTTCACGTTCGGGTCGGGTGGGGCGGGTCTGTCGTCCCCGGTGGACGGGACCAAGACCACCGACAAGCTCACCGTGAAGGCTGCGGGGCCTGCGGACGCGAACGGGACCGCGACCGCGACCGCGTACTACCGGGTGGCGGGCGGCGCGGCAGGTGCCGGCGACGGCTCCGTGAACGGATCGACCGCCGGGTGGAGCGCGATCGACGGTTCGGCGGTGACGTTTGCCAAGGACACGGCGGTCTCCTACTCCAAGGCGGTCTCTGCGGGGCAGATCGCGGCGGCCGCGAGCAACGACCGGCGCACCCTGCAGCTGCAGGTCCAGGTCTGTATCACCTACTCCTCGGGGACGACGAAGTGCACGTGGAACGCGGCGGCGGACGCGAAGAACAAGCCGACCGTCACCCGGATCCCATCGGCGTTCGGCGAGGACTACCCGGTCGCGGACGCGGGGCCGGGACAGGTGGCACTGTGGACCGGTGAGTTCCAGACGAGCGAGACCGACGCGGACGTGCCCGGGTACTCGGGAAACCTGTCGATCTCGCGCACGTACTCCTCCCTGGCCGGGGCCGACGCGGACTCGGTGTTCGGGCCGGGCTGGACGGCGTCGTTCGACGGGGCAGACGTAGGAATGGGCGGCTGGGACGTGGTGGACAACACCACGGTCGACGGCACCGTCGCCCTGATCTCCGATGCGGGGGACCTGCTGATCTACAAGCAGAACAGCACCTCGCGCGGGGCCCAGTGGGTGGGTACCTACCTGCCCGCGGACCAGGACACCAAGACCGCGGGCGGTGTGCTGAAGGTGGCTGCCGGGTCGCCGAAGACGATGACGTTCACCGATTCGGACGGGGTCGTGACGAACTTCGCGTTCACCGGTGGTGACTGGCAGGTGACGTCGGTCAAGGACCCGGCGGATCCGGCCTCGACCCAGTATGTGCGGATCCCTTCCGGGCAGGTCGGCGCCGGCCAGATCGGGCGCATCCTCGCTCCGGCGCCGGCCGGGGTGACGTGCAGCGCCGCGTTCCAGGCGGCCCTGGCCGCGGGCTGCCACGCCTTGGACATCACGTACCAGAACCTCACCGTCGGCTCGGGCACCAAGTCCGTCGTTGCGAAGATCTCCTACGTCGCCTACGACCCGGACAAGAGCGGTGGCGCGGGCATGAGCACCGTCGATGTTGCGACGTATGCGTACAACGCGGCGGGACAGCTGGCCACGGTCACCGACCCGCGCACCCACCTGATCACCGGCTACGCCTACGCGGGCACCTCGGAGACGGGACAGCCCTTGCTGACCCGTCTGACGCCGGCCGGGCAGGCTCCCTCGACAATGACCTACGGGCCGGTGAGCGCCGCGTCCCCGAGCGGATCGGCGTCGACGGCCGCCACGACGAGCACCGGCCTGCTGTCCGTCTCGCGCGCCAAGGCGGACGGCTCGGCCGGGACCGAGCAGATCGCCCGGTTCGTGTACTCGATCGACCCCACCGGGCGAGTCAGCGGCCTGCCAGACATGCGGCCGACCGACACCGACGACCCGAGCGTGGGTGTGGGACGGTGGGGCCAGGTCCAGGCACCGACCTACGGTGCGGCGGTGTTCGGCCCCGACCGCAGCGGTGTGGGCGGCTCGAGCCCGGCAGCGGTGAACGCCGCGGACTGGCCGTACGCGGACCTGCAGTACACGAACGCGGATGGGCGCGTGATCAACACCGCGGGCTCCGGTGCCGGGGGCTGGGCGTACACCGAGACGGTCTACGACGAGCACGAGAACGTGTGGAAGTCGTGGGACCAGCGCGCTATCGCAGGCATCCTGGCCGCAGGGCAGGGCGGCGCCCTGGACAGCGACGACCTGGACTCCTACGCGAGCGTGAGCACATACAACACGACGGACATCACCCTGCAGTCCGTGACGGGCAGCAGCACCACGAAGGCCGACGGACCGGACGGCAAGGGGACCGTGGCGCCGACCGCGGTGCTGGTTCCCGCCGGGACGCAGGCCGTGGACGTGTGGTCGCCGGCAACCGACGACGACCAGCGCACCCATGCCCACACCGACTACGACCAGGGCGCGCCGAACTTCGGCGTCAACCCGACCACCGGTCAGGCCTGGGGCCTGGCGACCACGCTCACCACGACGACCGTCGATGCCACCGACACCGTCCCGGGGTCGGGGGAGGCGGTGATCGCCAAGTCCGTGACGAAGTACGACCCGGTCGACGGCGCGTCGGTCACGGGCGCCACCTCGGGGTGGGTGCTGGGTTCAGCGACCCGCTCGACCACGGTCACCGATTTCGCGACCGGTGCGGGGATCACCGCCACGACACTCTTCGACACCGAGGGGCGCGTGGTCAAGAGCGTCGGGGCGAACGACGTCGCAAGCTCGACCACGACCGCCGGCACCCAGCTGAGCACCTACTACACGGCGGGCGGCAGCGGAACGTGCGGGGCACGCCCGCAGTGGGCCGGTCTGGCGTGCCAGACCACCACCGGCGAACCTGTCGCGAGCGTCCCGGTGGACACGACCGCGAAGTACTCGCTGTGGGGCGCCGCGCAGGTCGAGACCGAGGTCAAGGGCGCGGTGACGCGCACGACGACCACCAGCTTCGACGCGGCCGGTCGCACGACCGGTGTGCACACCGGTGTGGTGGGCCTATCGTCCTCGACGCCGGTCGAGGACACCGTCACCCACTACGACCCGGCGACGGGCCTGGTCGACTACACCGCCACGCAGGACCCGGCCACGCACGCCGAGACCGGTCGTACCTCGACGAGCTATGACGCGTGGGGGCGGACCGTCACCTACACCGACGCTGCCGGCGCACGCACAGCCACGACGTACCGGGCCTCCGGGTCTGATGGTGCCGGGTCGCCGGCGAGCGTCGCGGACAGCCAGTCCTCGACGGTCTTCGCCTATGACGCGGCGGGCAACACCACAGGGCAGGTGACCACGGCCGGGACGCGGACGGTCGCCTACGGGGCGACGTATGACGTGGTCGGGGACGTGGTGAGTCAGTCCTTGCCGGGCGGGGTGAACCAGACCAGCACGTACTCGCGTGACGGGCAGCTGTCGGAGTTGGCGTACGACGGTCGTGCGGTGGACGGCTCGAGCGCGGCGATGCTGACCTGGACGGTCGCCTCGGACGTCCAGGGCCGCACCACGGGGGTGGAGACCAACGCGGGTATCGGTGCTGCGGGTTCGGAGCAGTATCAGAGCGTGGGGCGGGCCCTGGGCTATGGGTATGACAACGCGGGGCGGCTGACGTCGGTGACCGATGACCGTGAGGGCGTGTGCCAGGAACGCACGTACGCCTTCGACGCGGACGGCAACCGTACGGGCCAGGGCGCACGGACCGTGGGTGGTGGGTGCCAGGACGCGGGTGCGCCGGTGCGGTCCACGGTGACCAAGGCCTGGTCCTACGACGGTGCGGACCGGGTCGTGAGGTCCGCTGCGGTGCACACGGTCGTGAGTTCGACCGATGAGGACGGGGCGCAGACGAGCGTGGCGGGCGACACGGCCGCGGTCGGGTACGGCTATGACGAGCTGGGCCGGGTCACGACCCTGCCTGCGGGGGACACCCCGGCCGCGCTGGGCGCCGAGGCGTCCGGGCAGGTGCTCGCGGCCGGTGCGGTGAGCATCGGGTATGACGACAGCGACGCGGCGCGCACCATCACTCAGGACGGGACGCGCACGGCGTACGCCCTGGACCCGGCCGGTCGGCGTTCGACGTCGACGACGACCGCGCCGGGGGCTGAGGCGGTGAGCACGGTGCGTGACTACGGCGATGAGGGGGACAGCCCCTCGTTCGCGACCCAGAGCACCGGGTCGGGGGCCGGCGTGGTCAGCGTGTACGGGTCCTCGATCGGTGGCGACCTCGGCTTCGACATCACCGGTGGAAACGTGAGCCTGGACCTTGCCGACCCGCACGGGGACACGATCACCACGGTCACGGTCCCCACCGGCGGGGACGTGGCGCTGTTGTCCTCCCCGGTCCTGGTCTTCGACGAGTACGGCGCCCAGTGCACCGACCTGACCGGGACCGCGCCGGGCGACGGGACCCTGACCGGCGGTGCAAGTGCTACAGCTGGCGTGACCGGGGCCCTGAACTACGGGTACCTCGGCGCGAAGCAGCGGGCCACCGATGCCAGCGGCCTGCTCCTGATGGGTGCACGCCTGTACAACCCGGCCACGGGACAGTTCACCTCGACCGATCCCGTCGCGGGAGGCAACACCACCGCCTACGCCTACCCCCAAGACCCCATCAACAGCTATGACCTCAACGGAGCTTTCAGACTCTTCGGTCACCGAAGCTATACTTCCAGACATTGGCGCGGAATGTTGCAGGTTGCAGCGTTTGCTGGTTGCTTGGTGTTAAGCGCCGGGGCGTGCCTCGTTGCAAGCGTTGCGACGGCGGGAATCACCGCAATACACCATTCGAGGCGGCGAGGTTGGTCTTGGGATCGGCACGCTGCGATCCGCGACAGCGCCTATGCTTTGGCGGGTGGAGTGGTGGGCCGGTCAATTTCTGGAAGTTGGCGTGGTGGTGCCATCGTTCGAAGGGCGCTCGGGCGGCACTCGCGTGTACGGACGGGATATCGGCATACGGCACGGAACGTGGCTCTTAACGGTGTTGTGGGAGGCTCCTTTACGTACGCGAGCTACCGCTTTGGCAGGCTCTCGCGCGGTAGGTGGTGAATCATGGCTAGGAAGGTGCCGCTAGCGGGTCCACGCGTCTCGCTGTTCGTAGGTTCTGTACTCGCAACGCTAATCTTCGCGTTTATAGCGACGGTGGTGCCGATGTCGGAAGCTGGAGCAAGCCGTTCATTTGATCCCTACATCGGATACGCAATCCTCTTCGGGGCGGTCGCTTGGCTCATGGGCGCGCTAGCAACCTCCCGTATTCAGGCGGACGGAGGAACTCTTGAATTGCTAAGCCTTCTTGTGGTGACACGGATACCAGCTGATTTAATTGACGAGGTGGCCGGTTCCAACGGCGTGATTGTTAGCACGCCCAAGGGGGACTACGGAACTATCGCGTACGGAGCGTCGGTTCTACAGATCTTCGCGTCAAGCAAGTCTTTCATGCGGGCCAGCCGCAGGATCAATGCTTGGAAAATCGGGGCGACGGCTGAAGGAATGGTAATCCCGAAGGAGGATCTCTGCATTCGCCGTGCTGTCCGGATGTCATGGGTGTGCACCCTACCGCTATTTATGGCGGCAGCGGTTGCCTATGCGGCACTTGTTCGTGAAATGGCGCCATTTCTGGGGCCTTATCTCGGCGTGCCGAACTAATGGGTCGTTGGAAGGGAATTGGTAGGGGTGGCGACGGATGCCCCATGAAGTACCATGGAAACGCGGCGCGGTCGGCACCGGCGGTTCGCAACGCACGCGGTGTGACACGTTCGAGCCGGCAAGCCCTCACTTTAGGGTCCAGGAGGTACAGAGGGCGTTCCCGTCCTGGAATCGTCGATCTCACTGGTCGCGCCACTCTGATCGCCTTCAGTATGGAGCGTCTTCTGCCCGCGAAGCAGGTGGGTGGAAGTGTTCACGTCTGGCGTTCTGAATCTCTGTAGAGGGCAAGGGCTCGCAGGGCGGTGGATCGCTTCAAAAGTGTTTCGAATCGACCTACCCGCGACCCCGGACGCGATGGCGCCTGCTGAGTTTATCGAGATGACCACGGAATTCTTCTGGTTCGGATCGCTCTTGGTGGGCATTCCCTCATGTATTGCTGGCGGATTCATAGGTTGGCTGCCTGTCCCGATGGCAATCGTGTACTTTCTCATCTTCGCCCCCTGGATCGTGGGCGCGTGTGGGCACCTGTATTGTGTTCGGCAGCGAAAGCTTCTCAAGGCCTCGCCGAAGGCGGCACTGCACAGAATTGATCTCATCGGGAACTCGAAATCGTTTCAGGCTGCGACCAACGCGGCGATAGCTCTAATTGTCATTGTGGTCGCGATATTCGCGATATGGAACCCAATGGATAGCGTGTGACGTGCTCCGCCAGGGGGCGTCGGGCGGGTTCATGATCGAGGATATTAGGGTGTTTGAGTGCGCGGCGGGTGGCCGCGTGCGTCGAGCATGGCTACCGCCAGCCGGGGGTGAATCCCCACATCTCTCCACGCCGTATGCCTTGCCCGTGACCCGTGACCCGTGACCCGTGACCCGTGACCCGTGACCCGTGACCGGTGACCGGTGACCGGTGACCGGTGACCGGTGACCCGAGCTAGGCTGAACTCGTGCCCCTCATCATCTACTCCGTGCTGCGCATCGCGCTGTTCGTCGTCGCGCTCGTCGGGCTCTGGCTTGCGGGGATGGGCGGCTGGCTCGTCGTCCTCGTAGCCGCCGCGATCGCCCTGATGCTCTCCTATCTGCTCCTCGGGCGCCCGCGCGACGCCGCCTCCCGATACATGGCCGAGCGGGTCGAGCGGCGCAAGGAGCGCCGCTCCCGGTTCAGCGAGAAGCTGGACGAGGACGCCGCGGCCGAGGACGCCGCAGCCGACGCCCTGAGCGAGGACGCGCCGACCGAGCGCTGAACGGCTGACGGCCCGCCTCAGGTCAGAGGGCGAGCCCGAGCCCCAGCAGCACCCCGTAGCCCAGCTCGAAGAACCCCGTCCCCGCCAGCACGGGAACCAGCGCGCGCCCGCGGGCTCCCGCGAGGACGGTGACGGACAGCAGCGCGGCCGGCGCGAGCAGGAGCAGCGTGAGCAGCGACCACGGCGCCTCCGCGGCGCACACGGCGGCCAGCACGATCGGCAGCCCGAGCATCGAGGTGTATGCGCGGCGCGCCTGGGCGTCCCCGAGCCGGACGGCGAGCGTCCGCTTGCCGGCGACGACGTCGGTCGGGATGTCGCGGATGTTGTTGACCATGAGGATCGCGCAGGCGATCAGGCCGATCCCGACGGCGCCGACCCAGGCGGTCCACGGGACCTCGTCCGCCTGCACGTACGTGGTCCCGACGGTCGCGACGAGCCCGAAGAAGACGAAGACCCCGACCTCGCCCAGCCCGCTGTACCCGTACGGCCGGCGCCCGCCGGTGTAGTACCAGGCGGCCAGGATGCACACGACGCCGACGGCGAGCAGCCACCAGTGCCCGGTGATCAGCACGATCCCGAGTCCGAGCAGCGCGGCGACGCCGAACGCCCCGAAGGCCGCGCCCTTGACCTGCCGAGCCGGCGCGGTGCCCGAGGCCGTCAGCCGCAGCGGCCCGACCCGGTCGAGGTCCGTGCCCCGCACGCCGTCGGAGTAGTCGTTGGCGTAGTTCACGCCGATCTGCAGCGCGAGCGCGACGCCCAGCGCGAGCAGCGCCGGGACGAGCGCGAAGCCGTCGACCTGCAGGGCGGCGCCGGTCCCGACGAGCACCGGCGACGCGGCAGCAGGCAGGGTCCGGGGGCGGGCGCCCTGGATCCACTCGGCGGTGGTGGTCATGCGCGGTTCTCGTCTCTCTCGGCTGCCGGTGTGGCGCGGGCAAGGGCTGCACGGGCAAGAGCAGCGCAGGCGGCGCGGTCGACCTTGCCGGGCCCGCGGCTGGGCAGCTCGTCGACGACGACCACGCGCCGCGGTGCTCCGGGCGCCCCCAGGGTATCGGTGACGCGGGCACGGACCCGCTCGAGCAGCGCCGCACCCCCGTCCGCCGAGATGGCGAGCTCCGCCCCAGAGTTCGAAGAATTCGGGGCGGAGCTCGCCATCTCGGCGGTGACGGCGGGCGGTGCGGCGGTCGACGGGGCAGACCGGGTGACGACCGCGACGATGCTCGTGCCCCACTCCGGGTGCGGGACGCCGACGACGCAGACCTCGCCGATCTCGTCCAGCCCCGCGAGCGCGGCCTCGACCGCGGCCGGGGCGACGTTGACGCCGCCGGTGATGAGGACGTCGTCGGCCCGCCCGAGCACCGTGACGCGCGTCGTGGCGCCCGCCGGCTCGACGGTGCCGAGGTCGCTCGTGCGGAACCAGCGCCGGCCCGTCGCGGGGTCGGCGTGGAACGAGCTCGAGCCGGTCGCGTCGGGCTCGAGGTAGCCCGCGGCCAGGACCGGCCCCGCGATCTCCAGGACCCCGCCCGCCCCGGTGCGCACCTCGACGCCGTCGAGCGGGACGCCGTCGTACACGCAGCCGCCGCACGTCTCGGTCATGCCGTAGGTGGTCACGACGCGCACGCCCGCCTCGCGGGCGCGGCGCACGAGCGGCGCGGGCGGCGCGGCGCCGCCGAGCAGGACGGCGTCGACGGTGCGCAGCCCGGCCAGCGCCCGGCGGCCGTCGGTGCCGCCCGGGCCGGCGGACGCCGCGGCCTCGACGACGCGGTGCAGCTGGGTGGGCACGAGCGAGGCGTAGCGACGCCCGCCGCTCCCCGCGCCGTCGGGCGGGGTCCCCGCGCCGAGGTCGTCGAGGAGGTCCGCGAGCAGCCCGGGGGTGAACGCCGCGCCCGCGGGCGCGGCGACCGGCGTCGTCCCGGCGACGACGGAGCGCACCACCACCTGCAGCCCGGCGACGTGCGAGGCGGGCAGGGCGAGCAGCCACCGGCCCGGTCCGCCGAGGCGCGCGTGCGTCGCCGCCGCCCCCGCGCGCAGCGCCCCGGCTCCGAGGGTCACGGTGCGCGGAGCTCCGGTGGACCCGGAGGTGCGGATGAGCAGGGCGGTGTCCCCGGGAAGGCCCCTGCGGGCAGCGGCCGCCTGCCCGGCGCGCACCGCGTCGGGGCCGCCGGCGACGACCGGGCCGCCGTCGAGGGCCGCGGCGACCGCGGCCGTCAGGTCGTGGGGGTCGCCGGGGGCGTCGACGACGGGGCGCGGCGCGCGGGGCGGACGAGGCACGGCCCCAGCGTAGGACGGCCCCTACGATGGTCGCGCACACGCCCCGTCGACCGGCGGGCGGAAGGAGACCCATGCACCGCCGCACCGGATCCCCGTCCCGGGTCGCGCGGGGCCGCGCCGTGCCGCGCGGCGCGGTCCTCGCCGCCCTCGCCGCCCTCGTGCTCCCGCTCGCCGCGTGCTCCGGCGAGGACCCGGCACCCGCGCCGACGGTGACGGCGTCGCCGGACACCTCGGTGGACAAGGTGGCGGCGCCGACCCCGAGCCCGCGGACGGTCTGGCCGCTCACGGGTGTCGCGACCGAGAGGGTCGCGGACCGGCCGGCGCTCGCCGTGAAGGTGGAGAACTCGCCGCAGGCCCGCCCGCAGAGCGGGCTCGACGCCGCGGACGTCGTCTGGGAAGAGGTCGTGGAGGGCGGAATCACCCGGTTCGCGGTCGTCTACCAGTCCCGGGTGCCGGGCAGCGTGGGCCCGATCCGTTCGGTGCGACCGATGGACCCGAACATCGTCGAGCCGCTGCGCGGGCCGCTCGTCTACACCGGCGGCCAGCCCGTCTTCCTGCGCGCGGTCGACCGCGCCGGGATCCAGTCGATCGTCATGGACAAGGGCGACCCGGGCTTCCACCGCGACCGCAGCCGCTCGGCGCCGCACAACGTGTACGCCGACCCGCACGACTTCTACGCCCAGGCGGACTCCCGCCACGACTCCCCGCCGCCGGCCCAGCTCGCCTTCGCGGAGAGCGCCGGACAGTCCGACGTGGTCACCGAGGGCACGCCGGCGACGCGGGTCACCGCGCGCTTCTCGCCGGCGCAGACCTCGGCCTGGGCGTGGGACGCGAAGTCGAAGCGCTACCTGCGCTCGGACGGCTCGGAGCCGGCGATCACGCCGGGCGGTGACCGGCTCGGTGCCACGAACGTCGTCACTCTCGGGGTGAAGGTCGTGGACACGAAGTACAAGGACCCCGCCGGCGCGCCCGTCCCGGACACCGTGGTCGTGGGTAGCGGCAAGGGCGTCGTCGCCGCGGGGGGCCGGTCGCTCAGGATCGCCTGGTCCAAGAAGAGCGCCGCCGCGCCGCTCGTGCTCAAGGACTCCGCGGGCGACCCGGTCGAGCTCGCGCCGGGGACCGTGTGGATCGAGCTGGTCCCGACGGGCAGCGGCGCCTACTCCGTCGGCTGAGGCTCAGAAGGCGGCCTCAGAAGGCGTACGGGAAGCCCGACCAGTCGGGCTCGCGGCGCTGCAGGAACGCGTCGCGCCCCTCGACCGCCTCGTCCGTCATATAGGCCAGCCGCGTGGCCTCGCCGGCGAAGACCTGCTGGCCCATGAGGCCGTCGTCGGGCAGGTTGAACGCGAACTTGAGCATCCGCACCGCCTGGGGCGACTTGCCCGCGATGGTCCGGGCGTAGTCGATCGCGAGGTCCTCGAGGTCGGCGTGCTCGGCGACCTCGTTGAGGGCGCCCCACCGCTCGGCGTCGTCGGCGGAGTACTCGCGGGCGAGGAAGAAGATCTCCCGTGCGCGCTTCTGTCCCACCTGGCGGGCGAGGTAGGCGGAGCCGTAGCCGCCGTCGAACGAGCCGACGTCGGCGTCGGTCTGCTTGAACCGGGCGTGCTCGCGGCAGCCGATGGACAGGTCGGCGACGACGTGCAGCGAGTGGCCCCCGCCCGCAGCCCAGCCGTCCACGACGGCGACCACGACCTTGGGCATGGTGCGGATCAGGCGCTGGACCTCGAGGATGTGCAGGCGCCCGGCACGCGCCGGGTCGACGTGGTCGGCGCTCTCGGCCGCGCCGCCGCCGTCGGGCGCCGTCGTGTACTGGTAGCCGGAGCGTCCGCGGATGCGCTGGTCCCCGCCGGAGCAGAACGCCCAGCCGCCGTCCTTGGGGGAGGGGCCGTTGCCGGTGAGCAGGACGGTCCCGACGTCGGAGGTCATGCGCGCGTGGTCGAGCGCACGGTAGAGCTCGTCGACCGTGTGCGGGCGGAACGCGTTGCGCACCAGCGGTCGGTCGAACGCGATGCGGACGACCGGCAGGTCGCGCTCCCCGTCGGGGCCCGTGCGGTCGACGCCGCGGTGGTAGGTGAGGTCCGTCAGGTCCTCGAAGCCGGTGACCTCGCGCCAGCGGGTCGGGTCGAAGGTCTCGGACACGGTGCGGGGGAGGTCGCTCACCCGGCCAGCGTATCGGCCGGCGTCCGCGACTATAGTGGTACGCTCGTACCACTATTGATTCGGAGGTGGGCCCTCGTGGCGTGGATCGTCCTGGTGGTGTCCGGCGCGCTCGAGGCGGGCTGGGCCCTGAGCCTCAAGGCGTCGGAGGGGTTCTCCCGGCTGTGGCCGAGCGTCGGGTTCGTCGTCCTCCTGGCGGCGAGCATGCTCGGCCTGTCCTACGCCCTGCGCACGCTGCCGGTCGGCACCGCCTACGCCGTGTGGGTCGGGATCGGCGCCACGCTCACGGCGGTCCTCGGGGTCGTGCTCCTGGGCGAGAGCCTCTCGGTCCTCAAGGTCGTCTCCCTCGTGCTGATCGTCGCGGGCGTCGTCGGGCTCAACCTGGCCGGGGGAGGGCACTGATGACCGACGACGGCCCCGCTGCGCCGCACCGGCCGCGGCGCCAGGCGCGCGGGGAGAGGCGGCGCGCGGAGCTCGTGCGGGCGGCGGCCGACATCATCCTGCGCGACGGGCCCGCGGCTCTCAGCCACCGCGCCGTCGCCGCGGAGGCCGGGGTGCCGCTGGCGTCGACCACCTACTACTTCGATGGCCTCGACGAGATCGTCGCCGACGCCGGCGCGCTGCTCTCCGCGGACTGGGCCGCCGGCGCCACGCGCCAGCTCGGCGTCGCCCGGGAGGCGGTGGGGCGCGGCGAGGTCGGCGACACCTCCGCGGGCCGGCGGCGCAGCGCCGAGATCCTCGTGGACGCCACCCTGCCCGTCGGCGACCGGACCGCCGTGCGCGGCTTCTACGAACAGCTCGTCGGCGCGGGCCGCAGCGTCGCGCTCGAGTCCGCCTACGCCCGCGGCCGCGTCGCGCTCGACGCGGCGCTCGTCGAGCTGACCGCCGTGCTGGGCGTCGCCCCGGCCGCGCCGCTCCTGGTCGCGGTGATCGACGGCGCCGCGGTCACCGCGCTCGCCGAGGGTCGCGACGTGCGTGCCTTCGCGATCGAGCTCGTCGAGCAGGTGCTCGCGTCCGGTGGCGGCGCCGCCGCCGCGACCTAGGCTCGGACGATGACGACCGACGACGGTTCCTCTCACGGCCAGGCCCCCGACGACCAGACCCCCGACGGGCAGGCCTCCGACGGGCAGACCCCCGACGAACGGGCCCTGACGCACGGCCTGGACCAGCTCGCCGCCCTGCTCGACGCCGTCGGCCCGGACGTGCGCGACGACCCGACGCCGTGCGAGCGGTGGACCGTCGCCGACCTCGTCGACCACGTCCTGACCTCGAGCGCGGGGA
This sequence comes from Cellulomonas sp. PhB143, assembly GCF_003752595.1. Lineage (GTDB taxonomy): Bacteria > Actinomycetota > Actinomycetes > Actinomycetales > Cellulomonadaceae > Paraoerskovia. The sequence goes on from NZ_RKIJ01000011.1 coordinate 286,265, forward strand.
TGGCGCGCATGCTGCGGGGCGAGAGCGTCGACTGGTCGGCGCCCGCCCCCGCCGCGGGGGGCGACCCCGCGGGCGCCTTCCGCGCGCAGGCGCACGACGTGCTGGACGCGGCGCGCGGCCAGGAGGGCACGGACTGGGTGTGCGCCGAGCTGGCCGTGCACACCTGGGACCTCGCCACCGCCCTCGGCCGCCCCACCGGCGACCTCGACCCGGAGGTCGCGGACCGCGGGCTGGCGTTCATGCGCGCGAACCTGACGCCCGAGACGCGCGGGGAGGCCTTCGGCCCCGAGCGGCCCGCGCCCGACGGCGCGAACGCCTACCAGCGCGTCGCCGCCTTCGCGGGGCGCGAGGCCTGAGACGCGACGCCCGGACGGCGCGCACTACCCTGGACGGGTGCCCGTCACCGTCTACCGCACCCCCCTGCGCCTGCGCTTCCGCGGGCTCGACGCCCGCGACGGGGTCCTCCTGCAGGGCCCGGCGGGGTGGGGAGAGTTCTCCCCGTTCCACGAGTACGACGACGCCGAGGCGCTCGCCTGGTGGCGCGCCGCCCGGGAGGCCGCGGACGTCGGCTGGCCCGCGCCGGTGCGTGACCGCGTCCCCGTCAACGTCACCGTCCCGGCCGTCGGCCCGGAGCGCGCGCACGCCGTCGTGACGGGGTCCGCCGGCTGCCGCACCGCGAAGGTCAAGGTCGCCCAGCGCCTCGCGGACGGCTCCCTCGAGCCGCTCGCCGCGGAGGTCGCCCGCCTCGAGGCGGTGCGCGACGCGATCGGGCCCGGCGGGCGCGTGCGGATCGACGCGAACGGTGCCTGGGACCGTGACGAGGCGCGCGCCCGCGTCGCGCGGCTCGACCGGGCCGCCGGCGGGCTCGAGTACGTCGAGCAACCCTGCGCGGGCGTCGAGGACCTCGCCGCCGTGCGCCGCGCCGTGGACGTCCCGGTCGCCGCCGACGAGTCGATCCGCCGCGCCGAGGACCCGTTCGCCGTGGTCCGCGCCGAGGCCGCCGACGTCGTCGTGCTCAAGGTCCAGCCGCTCGGCGGGGTCCGGGCGTGCCTCGAGCTCGCGGAGCGGGTCGGGCTGCCCGTGGTCGTCTCCTCGGCGATCGAGACGTCCGTCGGCATCGCCGCCGGCCTCGCCCTCGCGGCGGCGCTGCCCGAGCTGCCGTACGCCTGCGGGCTGGCCACCACGCAGCTCCTCGAGCACGACGCGGTGGCCGAGCGCCTCGAGCCCGTCGACGGGGCGATCGCCGTCCGCCGCGCCGTGCCGGACGCGGCGTCGCTCGCGGCCGTGGCGCTCGACCCGGACGACCCGACGGCGCGGTGGTGGGCGCAGCGGGTCGAGCGCGTCGAGGCGCTCGCCGCACGCGCGGCGCCCAGCGCGGTGCCCCGGTGAGCGGCGTGCCGGAGGCCGGCGCGGTGCGGCAGCCGCCCGCGGTGCTCGCGGGGCGCGTCCTGGTGGCCGAGCTCCTCGCGCACGGGGTCCGCGACGTGGTCCTGTGCCCGGGCTCGCGCAGCGCACCGCTCGCCTACGCCCTCGCCGACGCCGAGGTGCGCGGCGAGGTGCGCCTGCACGTGCGCGTCGACGAGCGCTCGGCCGGGTTCCTCGCGCTCGGGCTCGCCAAGGGCGCGGCGCTGGCCGGCGAGCCGGCCGCCGTCGCGGTCGTGACGACGTCGGGCACCGCGACCGCGAACCTGCACCCGGCCGTGCTCGAGGCCCACCACGGCGGGGTGCCGCTCGTCGTCGTGACCGCGGACCGCCCGCACGAGCTGCGGGGGACCGGCGCGAACCAGACCACCGACCAGGTGGGCCTGTACGGCTCCGCGGTGCGCCACGCCGTCGACGTCCCGGCCCCCGACGGGCGCCCCGGCGAGGAGCGCGACCTGCGCGCCGTGCTCGCGCGGGCGCTCACGGCCGCGCTCGGGACGCGCACGGGCGACCCCGGCCCGGTGCACCTGGACGTGGCCTACCGCGACCCGCTCGTCCCGGTGCCGCAGGACGCCGCGAGCGGCGAGGCGCCGGTGAGTCCCGCCGGGCGCCCCGTCGTCGTCCCCGCCCGTCCGGTCGTCGAGGTGCCCGACGACGTCGCCCACCTCGTGCGCACGGGTGCGGACGAGCCGGCGACCGTCCTCGTCGCGGGCGACGGCGCCGGCCCGTGGGTGCGCGAGCTCTCTGCGGCGCGCGGCTGGCCCCTGCTCGCGGAGCCGTCGTCGGGCGCCGCCGGGGGGCCGGACCACGTCGCCGCGTACCGGTTGCTCCTCGGCACCGCCCTCGGCGGGCGGGTGGCGCGCGCGGTCGTCGTCGGGCGCCCGACGCTCTCGCGGCCGGTCCAGACGCTGCTCGGCCGGCCGGACGTCACGGTCGTCGTCGTCGCGCCGGGCGGCGCCCCGTGGCCGGACGCGGCGCGGGGCGCGGACCTCGTGCTCCCGGGCCCGCCGGACGTCTGGCTCGCCGGCGCGCGCGGCCCGGAGGCGTGGCTGCGGGAGTGGCGCGACGCCGGGGCCCGGGCCGCCGAGGCCGTGCGGCGCGAGGCGGCGCGGGCGCTCGGCGGGCCGGCCGTGGCCGAGGACGTGCTGGCCGCCTGCGGCGCGGACCAGGTGCTGGTGGTGGGCTCGTCCACCCCGGTGCGCGACCTCGACCTCGCCGTCGGCACCGGACCCGTGCCGCCCGTCGTCGCGAACCGCGGCCTCGCCGGGATCGACGGCACGGTCTCGACCGCGAGCGGTGTCGCGCTCGGCGCGGGCCGTCCCGTCCTCGCGCTGATGGGCGACCTGACCTTCCTGCACGACGTCGGCGGGCTGCTGCGCGGACCGGACGAGCCCGTGCCCGACCTGCGGGTCGTGGTGGTCGACGACGACGGCGGGTCGATCTTCGCGACCCTCGAGCAGGGCGGGGTCGCGCAGGGGTCGCAGGGCGCCGCGCGCACCTTCGAGCGGGTGTTCGCCACCCCGCACGGCGCCGACCTCGCCGCGCTGTGCGCGGGCTACGGCGTCGCGCACCTGCGGGTCGGGGACCGCGAGGAGCTGCGCCGCGCGCTGGCGCGGCCGGTGCGCGGGGTCGACGTCGTCTCGGTCCCGGTGCGGCGCGACGACCGCCGCGCGCTGGGGGAGCGGCTGCGCGCCGCCGTCGGCGATTCCTAGACAACTCCCAGGAATGCTCAAGCCGCGCTCCAGGCACGGGGTGTTGAGTGGGTCACGAATCAAGGAGGCCATGTGATGAGCGACGACCGCACGCCGGACCAGCCGGCTCAGGGCAGCACCCCGGACGACCAGCACCGCGACGTGCGTGCCGACGGCGCGGACCAGCACCCCCAGATCGCCGAGACGCAGCCGATCGAGGCCGCGCAGCCGCAGGGCCCCGCGCAGCCGCAGGGCCCGCAGCAGCCGCGCTACGGCGCGTACGCCCAGGACCACCCGCAGCAGCAGCAGACCCAGCAGCAGCCGCAGCACGACCCGTACGCGCACCGGCCGCAGGGCCAGCCGACCCAGCACCAGCAGGGCGGCTACGGCTACGGCCAGCCGGGCCAGTACGGCCAGCAGGGCCAGCAGGGCCAGTACCCCTACGCGCAGCAGGGCCAGCAGCAGGGCCAGCAGCAGGGCTGGCAGGGCCAGGGCGGTGCGGGCACCACCACGACGAAGTCTCCCCGCGAGCGCAGCATCTGGCTGCCGGTGACGGTCGCGGCCGTCGGCGGCGCGCTGCTGGCGAGCATCGGCACCGCGGCCATCGGCAGCGCGTTCGACGACGACGCGTCGTCGGCCTCGCTGCAGGACGTCGGCTCGTCGTCGGCCTCGAAGTCGGACACGAGCCTCAAGGGCTCGACGGCCGACAACCCGGACTGGGAGGCCGTCACCACCACCGTGTCGCCGTCGGTCGTCGCGATCCAGGTGACCACGCAGCAGGGCGGTGCCGAGGGCTCGGGCGTCATCATCGACGACAAGGGCCACGTGCTGACGAACAACCACGTCGTCTCCGGCGCCCAGAGCGTCGGCGTGACCCTGAGCGACGGGCGCCTCTACGAGGCGACGATCGTCGGCACGGACCCGACGACGGACCTCGCGGTCGTGCAGATCAAGGACGCCCCGAAGGACCTCAAGCCGGCCACGGTCGGCGAGTCCGACGACGTGCAGGTCGGCGAGCCCGTCCTCGCGGTGGGCAACCCGCTCGGCCTCGCGAACACGGCGACGACCGGCATCGTCTCGGCGGTGGACCGCCCCGTCTCGGCGTCCGGCGAGGACGGCAGCGACCAGGTGGTCACGAACGCCATCCAGATCGACGCGGCGATCAACCCGGGCAACTCCGGCGGGCCGCTGTTCAACGCGCAGGGCCAGGTCATCGGCATCACCTCGTCCATCGCGTCGCTCTCGAGCGGCTCGACCAGCGGCCAGTCCGGGTCGATCGGGCTCGGCTTCGCCATCCCGGCCGACCTCGCGAAGAACGTCAGCTCGCAGCTCATCGACGACGGGACCGCGGAGCACGCGTTCCTCGGCGTGAGCCTGCAGGACACCTCGGCGACCGCGGACGGCGTCACCCGCCGCGGCGCCCAGGTCGTCAGCGTCACCGACGGCTCGCCGGCGTCGGACGCGAAGATCAAGACCGGGGACGTCATCGTCGCGATCGACGGCGACGCGGTCAGCGGCGCCGAGTCGCTCACGGGGTACGTGCGCGAGCGGTCCGCGGGCGACAAGGCGACGCTCACGCTGGTGCGCGACGGCAAGACCGAGAAGGTCGACGTCACCTTCGCGACCAGCGCCGACCAGCAGGACGCCCAGCAGGGCCAGGAGGGCGAGGACGGCCAGCAGGGCGACCAGGGTCAGGACGGCCAGCAGGGCCAGGACGGCCAGCAGGGCGACCAGGGCACCGACCCGACCAACCCGAACAACGTGCCGGACTGGCTGCAGAAGCTGTTCGAGGGTCAGTGACCCGACCGCTCCCGCGAGAGGCCCGTGGCGCCCGAGGGACGCCGCGGGCCTCTCGGGCTCCGGGGAGCCGGGCGCGTCAGGGCAGGGCGCGGCCGAAGTGCGTCGTGTCCTCGGTGTAGCCGAGCGCCCGGTAGAAGCCGGTGGCGCCGGACGTGGCGAGGCAGACGCGCGCGGCGCCGCCGGTGCGGCCCCACTCCTCCGCCGCGTGCACGAGCGCGCGGCCCAGACCACGGCCGCGCACGGCCGGCAGCACCGCGACCTCCGAGACCCACACGACGGGGCCGCCCGTCGCGAGCGTGTGGCGGTGGTCGGCCAGGAGGTAGCCGGCGAGCCCGTCGTCGGGGGTCTCCGCGACGACGAGGCAGGTGTCCAGCAGGTTCGTCAGGGTCCCGAACGCACGGTCGTAGGCCTCGCGCGGGGGAGCGCCCCCCGGGACGTGACGCACGAGGGGCCACACGGCCTCGCGGTCGCCGGTCGTCGCGCGCCGCACCACGAGACCGTCGGCAGGCGGGAGGCGCGGGGGCGAGGGCACGGGACGAAACTATCAGCGGGCGACGCCCGCGCGGCGGGGTCCTGGCGATCTCACCCGCTCGGGCCCGGACCGCCCGCTCCGCGGGGTCGCGGCGCCTACCGGCCGTCCGCCCCCAGCGCGTAGCGCACCGGCTCCAGCTTGGCCTCGGACTCGGCGAGCTCGGCGGCCGGGTCGGACGCGGCGACGATGCCGCAGCCGGCGAACAGCCGCACCGTCCGGGGGTCGTTCCGCGAGATCTCGCACGAGCGCAGCGCGATGCCCCACTCGCCGTCGCCGTCCGCGCCCAGCCAGCCGACGGGCGCGGCGTACCGTCCGCGGTCCAGGCCCTCGACCTCGTGGATCAGGTCGCGTGCGGCGGTCGTCGGCGTCCCGCACACGGCCGCGGAGGGGTGCAGGGCCGCGGCGAGCGCGAGGCTCGTCGGTGCGGCGCCCTGCGCCCCGTGGGTGTCGAGGACGCCCGTGACGTCGGACGCGAGGTGCAGCACGTTGGGCAGGTGCAGCACGAACGGCGCTTCCGGGACGTTCATGGAGGAGCAGAACGGCGCGAGGGCGTCGGCGACCGAGCGGACGGCGTACTCGTGCTCCTCGAGGTCCTTCGACGAGCGGGCGAGGAACAGCGCGGGGTCCGGACCGTCGCGGTCGACGTCGTCGGAGCGGCGGATCGTGCCCGCGAGCACGCGCGAGGTGACCAGGCCCTTCTCCGAGCGCACCAGCAGCTCGGGCGTCGCGCCGACGAGCCCGTCGACGGAGAAGGTCCAGCAGGCCTCGTACGCCGTCGCGAGCCGCCCGAGCAGGTGGCGCGCGTCGACCGGGCGCTCGGTGCGGGCGACCACGTCGCGCGCGAGCACGACCTTGTCGAGCCGCCCGGCGCGGATGCGGGCGGTCGCCTCCTCGACGGCGGCCTTCCAGTCGTCGGGCGCCTGCGCGCCGGCCGTGGTCCGCACCGCGCCCGGCGTCCCGACGGGCGCCCGCCCGGTGGCGTCGAGCAGGTGCCCGCCCGGCGCGCTGGTGAGGGACCCGTCGGCGTCGATCGTGGTGAGCCACGTCGTGCCTCCGCGGCGCCCGACCACGACGCGGGGCACGACGAGCACCCCGGCCGGGACCGCGTCGTCGGCCACCGGGTCGTCGAGGGCGTCGGGGTCGGTGGGCGAGTCGTCGAAGGCGAAGGAGCCGAACGCGACCGCCCCCGAGCCGGGCAGGCGCACCTCGTCGCGCACGACGGCGTGGGCGAGGACCTCCTGCCAGGCGGCCTCGGCGTCGGCGAACCGTCCGGGACCCCAGGACTCGAGGCGCAGCGCCTCGCCCCACCCGACGATGCCGTCGCCGCGCCGCACCCAGGCGAGCGGCGCGTCGTCGGGCAGGAGGTCGACGAGGGCGCCCGTCCCGTCCGGGAGGTCGTCGACGGCCACGGTGCGGACCACCAGCTGCTGGGGCGTCGGGCGTGCCGCGGGCGCGGTGCCGCGCGCGGGTCCGGGGTGCTCGGCTGTCATCAGGGTTCAGGGTAAGCCGCGCCGCGAGGGCCGGGCGCCCACGGCACCGCCCGCGTGGAACGATGGGCGCATGTCGCGCGCCAGCCTGGACAAGCAGCCCTCCGAGGTCGCCTCGATGTTCGACGGGATCGCCCGTCGCTACGACCTCACCAACGACGTCCTCTCGCTCTGGCAGGACCGCCGCTGGCGGCGCCTGACGGTCGACGCGGTCGCCGCGATGCCGGGGGAGCGGGTGCTCGACCTCGCCGCCGGGACGGGCACCTCGAGCGAGCCGTTCGCGGCCGACGCGGTCGAGGTCGTGCCCTGCGACTTCTCCGTCGGCATGCTCGCCGAGGGCAAGGCGCGCCGCCCCGACCTGCCGTTCGTCGCGGGGGACGCGACGGCGCTGCCGTTCGCCGACGCCAGCTTCGACGCCGTGACGATCTCCTTCGGGCTGCGCAACGTCGTCGACACGGACGCGGCGCTGCGCGAGATGCTGCGCGTCGTGCGCCCCGGCGGCCGCGTCGTGATCTGCGAGTTCTCGGACCCGACGTGGGCGCCGTTCCGGACGGTGTACACCGAGTACCTCGTGCGCGCGCTGCCCGTCGTGGCGGGCCTGATCACCAAGGACGCCGGCTCCTACGAGTACCTCGCCGAGTCGATCCGCGCCTGGCCGGACCAGGACGGCCTGGCCCACGCCATGCTCGACGCGGGCTGGGAGCGGGTCGCCTACCGCAACCTGACGGGCGGCGTGGTGGCGCTGCACCGGGGTGCCCGCCCGGCCTGAGCGGCAGGGAAGGGTGCCCTTGGTACACATCTGGAGACGTCGTGGCTATGGTGTGAACGATCGTTGTGCGCCACTTCACAAAGTCGGCGCCGAGGCCGGGTCCGGGACGCCCTCCCGGGGTAGCGAGGAGCACAGGTGCAGGCGACCAGCAGGGACGACGCCGACGTCATCGTCGTCGGCGCCGGACCGGGAGGCTCCGCGACCGCGCACTACTGCGCCGCCGCCGGGCTGTCGGTGCTGCTGCTCGAGAAGGCCGCCTTTCCGCGCGACAAGATCTGCGGCGACGGGCTGACACCGCGCGCGGTGGCGGAGCTCGTACGGATGGGCGTGCCCACCGGCGTGGACGCCGGCTGGATCCGCAACGAGGGCCTGCGGGTCGTCGCCGGCGGGCGCCGCTGGGAGCTGCCGTGGCCGGACCTGGCGTCCTACCCGTCGTACGGGCTCGCGCGCTCGCGGCAGAACCTGGACCACACGCTCGCCGAGCACGCCGTGCGCACCGGCGCAGAGCTGCGCCAGCGCACCGCGGTGACCGGGCCGCTGCTCGAGGAGCGCACCGGCCGCGTCGTCGGCGTGCGTGCCCGGGCGGTCGACGACGCGGGCCGCCGCACGGGCGAGGAGACCACCTACCGCGCGCCCGTCGTCGTCGCGGCCGACGGCGTCTCGTCCCGCTTCGCGACCGCGCTCGGCCTCGAGAAGCGCGAGGACCGCCCCGTCGGCGTCGCGGTCCGCACCTACTTCACGACTCCTCGCCACGACGACGCGTGGATGGAGAGCCACCTCGAGCTGTGGGACGGGGAGCCCGGCCGGTCGAACCTCCTGCCCGGGTACGGCTGGATCTTCGCGCTCGGCGACGGCACCGCGAACGTGGGCCTGGGCTCGGTCAGCTCGAGCCCCGCGCGCCAGTCCCGGGCGGGCGTCGACTACAAGGACCTCTTCGCCCGGTGGATGGCGAACACCCCGGCGGAGTGGGGCTTCACCCCGGAGAACCAGATCGCGCCGGTGCGGGGCGCCGCGCTGCCGATGGGTTTCAACCGCAGCCCGCTGTACACCCGCGGCATGCTCCTGGTCGGCGACTCCGGCGGCATGGTCAGCCCGTTCAACGGCGAGGGCATCGCCTACGCGCTCCAGGCGGGGCGGGTCGCGGCCGACGTGATCGCCCAGGCCCGGACCCGCTCGACGCCCGCCGCGCGGGAGCGTGCGCTCGCCCGCTACCCGCGGACCATGCGCGAGGACCTGGGCGGGTACTACACGCTCGGGCGGTACTTCGTGCGACTGATCGAGCACCCGGAGATCATGCGGCTGTGCACGCGCTACGGGCTCCCGCGGCCGGTGGTCATGAAGTTCGTGCTCAAGCTGCTGTCCGACTGCTACGAGCCCCGCGGCGGTGACTGGGTCGACCGGGTCATCGCGGGGCTGACGCGGGTGGTCCCCGCCTCATGACCCGCGCCGACGCCACCCCACGAGGAGATCATCGATGACAAATCCCTACGTGCCGCTCCTGTTCATCATCGGGATCGGAGCCGTGCTCGCGCTCGGTGGCGTCACGGCCAGCGCGGTCATCGGGCCCAAGCGCTACAACCGCGCCAAGCTCGAGGCGTACGAGTGCGGCATCCAGCCGACGCCGCACGCCGTCGGCGGCGGGCGCTTCCCGATCAAGTACTACCTGGTGGCGATGACGTTCATCGTCTTCGACATCGAGGTCGTCTTCCTCTACCCGTGGGCCCTGGACTTCGCGGAGCTCGCCACGTTCGGGCTCGTCGCCATGATGTCGTTCCTCGTGCTCATCACGGTCCCGTTCGTCTACGAGTGGCGGCGGGGTGGGCTCGAGTGGGACTGACGGCGGCACGGGCCGGACGGACGAGGCGGAGGTAGCGGCATGGGTATCGAAGAGGCACCGTCGGGGTTCCTGCTCACGACGGTCGAGGACCTCGCGGGGTACTTCCGCAAGGCGTCGCTGTGGCCCGTGACGTTCGGGCTCGCGTGCTGCGCGATCGAGATGATGGCGGCCGGCGCCTCGCGCTTCGACCTGTCGCGCTACGGCATGGAGGTCTTCCGCGCCTCGCCGCGCCAGGCCGACCTGATGATCGTGGCCGGCCGGGTGAGCCAGAAGATGGCGCCCGTCGTGCGCCAGGTCTACGACCAGATGGCCGCCCCCAAGTGGGTGCTGTCCATGGGCGTGTGCGCGAGCAGCGGCGGGATGTTCAACAACTACGCCATCGTCCAGGGCGTCGACCACATCGTCCCCGTGGACGTGTACCTGCCCGGCTGCCCGCCGCGCCCGGAGATGCTCGTCCACGCGATCCTCGCGCTGCACGAGCAGATCGGCTCCACGCCGCTCGGTGCCAACCGCGTCGAGGCGGCCCGGGCCGCGGAGGCCGCCGCGCTCGAGGCCACCCCGACCCACCAGATGAAGGGGCTCCTGCGATGACGGAGAACGCCCCGCACACCGACGACGTCTCCGGCCCTCGCGCCGGGCTGCCGGTCTCCGGCGGCGAGGGCCCGGGCCCGCTCGAGGTCGTCGAGGTGCGCCACGGGCTGTTCGGCGCGCACGGCACGGGGGACACCAGCGGCTACGGCGGCCTGGTGCGCCCCGTCGCGATGCCCGGCCCCGCGGCGCGTCCCTACGGCGGCTGGTTCGACGACGTCGTCGACCTCCTCGGCGAGGTGCTCGCCGAGTCGGGGTCCTCGCTCGGCGCGGCGGTCGAGAAGGTCGTCGTCGACCCGCCCGGGCCTCACGCCGAGCTCACGCTGCACGTGCGCCGCGAGCACCTCGTCGCCGTCTGCCAGGCCCTGCGCGACGAGCAGGACCTGCGCTTCGAGCTCAGCCTCGGCGTCAGCGGGGTGCACTACCCGCACGAGGCGGGCCGCGAGCTGCACGCCGTCTACCACCTGACGTCGGTGACGCACGGGCGCTCGCTGCGGCTCGAGGTCTCGGCCCCGGACGCCGACCCGCACGTCCCCTCGACCGTGGGCGTCTACCCGGCCAACGACTGGCACGAGCGCGAGACCTGGGACTTCTTCGGTCTCGTCTTCGACGGCCACCCCGCGCTCGCGCGGATCGAGATGCCCGACGACTGGCCCGGGCACCCGCAGCGCAAGGACTACCCGCTGGGCGGGATCCCCGTGGAGTACAAGGGCGCGACGGTGCCCCCGGCAGACCAGAGGAGGTCGTACTCGTGAGCACCTCGACCGGGGCGCAGGCCCCGCACGCGACCGGACCGGACGCGGGCTTCGACGACGCCCCGATGTTCGAGGCGTCCGGCGGCGACTGGGCCGACATCGCGGCCGAGGCCGCCGACCTCGGCGAGGAGCGCATCGTCGTCAACATGGGCCCGCAGCACCCCTCCACGCACGGCGTGCTGCGCCTCATGCTGGAGATCGACGGCGAGACGGTCCGCGAGGCGCGGTGCGGCATCGGCTACCTGCACACCGGCATCGAGAAGAACATGGAGTTCCGCACCTGGACGCAGGGCGTGACGTTCTGCACCCGGATGGACTACCTCGCGCCGCTCTTCCAGGAGACCGGGTTCTGCCTCGCCACGGAGAAGCTGCTCGGGATCACCGACGACGTCCCGGAGCGGGCGAGCATCATCCGCGTGCTCGTCATGGAGCTCAACCGCGTCTCCTCCCACCTCGTGTGCCTCGGCACCGGGGGGAACGAGATGGGCGCGACGACCATCATGACCCTCGGCTTCACGGCGCGCGAGGAGATCCTCCGGCTCCTGGAGGCCATCACCGGGCTGCGGATGAACCACGCGTACGTCCGGCCGGGGGGCGTCGTCCAGGACACGCCGGTCGGCCTCGCCGACCAGGTCCGGTCGGTCCTGCCGAAGCTCCGCTCCTACCTCGTCCAGCTCGGCGACCTCATGCTCGCCAACCCGATCTTCAAGGCGCGCCTCGTCGGCACCGGGCACCTGTCGCTGACGGGCTGCATGGCGCTCGGGATGACCGGGCCCGTGCTGCGCTCGGCGGGCCTGCCCTACGACGTGCGCAAGACGGCGCCGTACTGCGGGTACGAGACCTACGACTTCGACGTGCCGACGTCGTCCGACGCGGACTGCTACGGCCGCGCGGTCGTGCGCATCGAGGAGTGCTACCAGTCGCTGCGGATCGTCGAGCAGTGCCTCGAGCGGCTCGACGCCACGGACGGCCAGCCCGTGATGGTCGCGGACAGGAAGATCGCGCTGCCCTCGCAGCTCGCGATCGGCACCGACGGCCAGGGCAACTCGCTCGAGCACATCCGCGAGATCATGGGCTACTCGATGGAGGCCCTGATCCACCACTTCAAGCTGGTGACGGAGGGCTTCCGGGTCCCGGCGGGACAGGCGTGGCAGACCGTCGAGGCGCCGCGCGGCGAGCTGGGCGTGCACGTCGTCTCCGACGGCGGGACGCGCCCGTACCGGGCCCACTTCCGGGACCCGTCCTTCAACAACCTGCAGGCTGTCGCCGCGGTGTGCGAGGGGGGCCAGGTCGCCGACGTCGTCGTCGCCGTCGCCTCGCTCGACCCGGTGCTCGGAGGAGTCGACCGATGACCGCTCAGACCCAGGGCGCCCCCGGCCCCGTCGAGCCCGGGACCGTGCGCGCGGCGGGCTGCACCTACGACGCCGCGACGTACGAGCGGCTCGCCGCCGACGCCGCGGCGATCGTCGCCCGCTACCCGCGGGCGCGCTCCGCGCTGCTGCCGATGCTGCACCTCGTGCAGTCCGAGGAGAGCTACGTCTCGCGCGACGGCATCGCGTTCTGCGCCGAGCAGCTCGGGCTGACGGCGGCGCAGGTCTCGGCCGTGGCGACCTTCTACACCCAGTACAAGCGCCACCCGAACGGGAAGTACACCGTCGGCGTGTGCACCAACACCCTGTGCGCGGTGATGGGGGGAGACGAGATCTTCGACTCCCTCAGCGAGCACCTCGACGTCGGGCACGACGAGACGACCGAGGACGGCAAGATCACGCTCGAGCGGGTCGAGTGCAACGCCGCCTGCGACTACGCGCCGGTCGTGATGGTCAACTGGGAGTTCTTCGACAACCAGACCGCGGACTCCGCGCGGGAGCTCGCGGACCGGCTGACGGCCGACGACGCCCCCGTGGTCCCCACGCGCGGCGCGGCGAGCGTGTGCTCGTTCCGCCAGATGAGCAGGGTCCTGGCCGGGTTCCCGGACGGGCGCGCCGACGAGGGCGTCGGCGCGGGCGACGCGACGCTCGTGGGGCTGCGCCTCGCCCGCGAGAACGGCTGGGCGGCGCCCGGGCCCGAGACGGACGAGGGCGGCGCAGGCTCGGGCGAGGACGGCGCCGCCGCGCCCGAGGCCGTCGAGAGCGAGTCCGCGCCGCACGCGCCCGGGCAGGCGACCCCCGCGGTCGGCGAGCAGGGCTCGAGCGCCGAGCGCGAGCCCGAGACGTCGGACGACGTCTCGCCCGGCGGACCCCCGCCGTCCGACGAGGTGGACGAGTCGAAGGAGACAGACCAGTGACCTCTCCGCTCACCCCCGTCCTGAGCGACGGCTGGGACGCCGACCGCTCGTGGACGCTCGACGCCTACCGCGACGGCGGCGGGTACGCCGGCCTCGAGCAGGCGCTGCGGCGCGAGCCGGCCGACCTGGTCGCGCTCGTCAAGGACTCCGGCCTGCGCGGCCGCGGCGGGGCCGGGTTCCCCACCGGCCTCAAGTGGAGCTTCCTGCCGCCCGACGACGGCGGGCCGCGGTACCTCGTCGTCAACGCCGACGAGTCCGAGCCCGGGACCTGCAAGGACATCCCGTTGATGCTCGCCTCGCCCCACCTGCTGGTCGAGGGTGTCGCGATCACGTCCTTCGCGATCGGGTGCCACCACGCGTTCGTCTATGTCCGCGGGGAGGTGCTGCACGTCTACCGGCGCCTGCTGCGCGCCGTCGAGGAGGCGTACGCCGCCGGGCTGCTCGGCAAGGACGTGCTCGGCAGCGGCTACGACCTCGACGTCACGGTGCACGCCGGTGCCGGCGCGTACATCTGCGGGGAGGAGACGGCGCTGCTCGACTCGCTGGAGGGCCTGCGCGGCCAGCCGCGCCTCAAGCCGCCGTTCCCCGCCGTCGCCGGCCTGTACGCGCGGCCGACCGTGGTCAACAACGTCGAGTCGATCGCCAGCGTGCCCGGGATCGTCACGCGGGGCGCCGACTGGTTCAAGGGGCTCGGCACGGAGCGGTCCACGGGGCACGGGCTCTTCTCCCTGTCGGGCCACGTGCGCCGGCCCGGGCAGTACGAGGCCCCGCTCGGGATCACGCTGCGGGAGCTGCTGGACATGGCCGGCGGGGTGCGCGAGGGGCACGAGCTGAAGTTCTGGACGCCCGGCGGCTCGTCCACGCCGCTGTTCACGGCCGAGCACCTCGACGTGCCCCTGGACTACGAGTCCGTCGGGGCCGCGGGATCGATGCTCGGCACGCGCGCCCTGCAGATCTTCGACGAGACGACGTGCGTCGTGCGGGCCGTGGCGCGCTGGACGGAGTTCTACGCGCACGAGTCGTGCGGCAAGTGCACGCCCTGCCGCGAGGGCACCTACTGGCTGCGGGCCGTGCTGCTGCGGGTCGAGGCCGGGCAGGGGACGCAGGAGGACCTCGACGTGCTGCTCGACGTCTGCGACAACATCCTCGGCCGGGCGTTCTGCGCCCTGGGCGACGGCGCGACCTCGCCCATCACGTCGAGCATCCAGCACTTCCGCGAGGAGTACGAGGCGCACATCACCGGCGGGGCGTGCCCCTTCGACCGGTCGAGGTCCGCGCTCTTCGAGCACGCGCCGCGGGAGCAGCGCGCGCTGACCGGGGCGGGGGCGCACCGATGACCGCCACGACGACCACCGGCCCTGCCGCGGCGGGCGGGGAGAAGCGACCCGCGCCGTCGGACGAGGTCACCTTCACGATCGACGGGATCGAGACGACCGTGGCCAAGGGCACGCTCGTGATCCGCGCCGCGGAGGAGCTCGGGATCCAGATACCGCGGTTCTGCGACCACCCCCTGCTCGAGCCGGCGGGGGCGTGCCGCCAGTGCCTCGTCGAGGTCTCGGCGCCGGACCGCGAGGGCACCCTCCGGCCGATGCCGAAGCCCCAGGCCTCGTGCACGCTGACCGCGTCCCCCGGCATGGTCGTCAGCACGCAGGCGACGTCGCCGGTGGCGGACAAGGCGCAGCACGGGGTCATGGAGCTGCTCCTGATCAACCACCCGCTCGACTGCCCGGTGTGCGACAAGGGCGGCGAGTGCCCGCTGCAGAACCAGGCGATGAGCAACGGGCGGCCGACGTCGCGGCTCGTGGACCCCAAGCGCACGTTCCCCAAGCCGCTCGCCGTCTCCACCCAGATCCTCCTGGACCGCGAGCGCTGCATCCTGTGCCAGCGGTGCACGCGGTTCTCGGCGGAGATCGCCGGCGACCCGTTCATCGACCTGCAGAAGCGGGGTGCCGCCCAGCAGATCGGCCGGTTCGACGAGGACGTCCTCGGGTTCGCGGAGCCCCCGGGGGACGCGCCCGGGGCCGACGTGCCCGTCGGGGCGGCGATCGCGGACGAGTCCGGGGCGACCTTCTCGTCCTACTTCAGCGGGAACACCATCCAGATCTGCCCGGTCGGGGCGCTCACCAGCGCCGCCTACCGGTTCCGCTCGCGCCCGTTCGACCTGGTCTCGACGCCGTCGGTCGCCGAGCACGACTCGAGCGCGTCCGCGGTCCGCGTCGACCACCGGCGCGGCGTCGTGCTGCGCCGCCTGGCGGGCGACGACCCCGCGGTCAACGAGGAGTGGATCACCGACAAGGACCGCTTCGCGTTCCACTGGCAGTCGGCGCCCGACCGCCTCACGACGCCGCTGGTGCGCGACCTCGCCGAGGACGGCACCCGCGGAGCGCTGCGGCCCGCGAGCTGGGTCGAGGCGCTCGAGCTCGCCGGCGAGGGCCTCGCCGCGGCCCGGGAGGCGGGCGGGGTCGCGGTCCTGCCCGGCGGCCGGCTCACGGTGGAGGACGCGTACGCGTACGCGAAGCTCGCCCGCGTCGCGCTCGGCACCAACGACGTCGACCACCGGGCGCGCGTGCACAGCGACGAGGAGGCCGAGTTCCTGGCCGCCACCGTCGCGGGCTCCGGCATCGGCGTGACGTTCGCCGACCTCGAGCACGCGCCCACGGTGCTGCTCGTGGGGCTCGAGGCGGAGGAGGAGGCCGGCGTGCCGTTCCTGCGCCTGCGCAAGGGAGCGCAGCGCCACGGCGTGCGGGTCTTCTCCGTCGCGCCGTTCACGACGCGGGGGCTCGAGCGGATGGACGGCACGCTGCTCCCGGCCGCCCCCGGGACCGAGGCCGAGTGGCTCGACGGGATCGCGGACGGCGCCGCGGACGGCAGCGCGGACGGCACCGAGGCCGTGGCGCAGGCGTCGCAGGCGCTCGCGGCCGAGGGCTCGCTGATCCTCGTGGGGGAGCGGCTCGCCTCCGTGGCCGGCGGGTACAGCGCGGTGCTGCGGCTCGCGGGGCGCACCGGGGCTCGCGTCGCGTGGATCCCGCGCCGCGTCGGGGAGCGCGCGGGTGTCGAGACCGGCACGCTGCCGAACCTCCTGCCGGGCGGGCGGCCCGCCGCGGACGCCGCGGCGCGCGCCGAGGTGGCCGGCGCCTGGGGCGTGGGGGCGCTGCCGGCGGAGCCGGGGCGCTCGACCGCGGAGATCCTCGACGCGCTCGCCGTCGGGCAGCTCGCTGGCGTCGTCGTCGGCGGCGTGGAGGTCTCCGACCTCCCCGACCCGGCGCACGCCCGGCGCGCGCTCGCCCAGGCGTCGTTCGTCGTCTCGCTGGAGGTCCGCGCGTCGGAGGTGACGCAGGCGGCCGACGTCGTCCTGCCGGTCGCCGCGCCGACGGAGCGTGCCGGCACGTACCTGGGCTGGGAGGGTCGCCCGCGACCGTTCCGGCAGGTGCTCGAGTCGACCGCCATGGCCGACCACCGGGTCCTCGACGCCCTCGCGGCGGCGCTCGGCGCGGAGCTCGGCCTGCCGACGCGCGAGGCGGTGCAGGCCGACCTCGCGCGCCTGGGTGCGTGGACGGGCGCGCGCGTCGCGGCCCCGGACCTCGACGCGCTGGAGCCGCCGGCGGTCGAGCCCGGCACCGCGGTGCTGGCGTCCTGGCGCATGCTGCTGGACGCGGGGCGCGGCCAGGACGGCGAGGCGTTCCTCGCAGGCACCGCCAAGCGCCCGGTGGCCCGCCTGTCCGCCGCGACGGCCGCGTCGGCGGGCCTCGCCGACGGCGACCTCGTCACGGTGGCCAGCGACCGCGGAGCCCTCACGCTGCCCGTCGCGGTGACGGAGATGGTCGACCACGTCGTCTGGGTGCCGATGCGCTCGCCGGGCAGCGCGGTGCACGAGTCGCTGGGCGCCGCGCCCGGCGACACGGTCAGGATCGGGTCCGCCGGCGCCGCCGCCCCCCGCGGGGACGGCCGCACCGCGAACGAGGGGGAGCAGCGATGACCGTGCCCACGCAGACGCCCGGCATCGCCGGGGTCGCCGCGGACTTCTCGCAGGACAACGGCTGGACCTACCTGGTCAAGGCGGTGCTGATCGTCGCGTTCCTGCTGACGAGCGTGCTCGTCGCCATCTGGTTCGAGCGCAAGGTCGTGGCGCGCATGCAGCTGCGCCCGGGCCCGAACGTGCACGGGCCGTTCGGCCTCCTGCAGTCCCTGGCGGACGCGATGAAGCTCCTGCTCAAGGAGGACATCACGGTCCGCGCGGCCGACAAGTTCGTCTACCTGCTCGCGCCGATGATCTCGGTGTTCTGCTCGGTGCTGGTCTTCGCCGTGATCCCGTTCGGGCCCGCGGTGCGCATCCCGTGGACGGACTACGTCACCCCGGCGCAGCTGACGGACTTCCCCGTCGCGGTGCTCTACATCCTGGCCTGCGCCTCGCTGGGCGTGTACGGGATCGTGCTCGGCGGCTGGTCGTCCGCGTCGACGTACCCGCTCCTGGGCTCGGTGCGCTCGACCGCCCAGGTGATCAGCTACGAGCTCGCGATGGGCCTGTCGCTGGTGACGGTCTTCGTCATGTCGGGCTCGATGTCGACGTCCGAGATCGTCGACTCGCAGCGCCAGCTGTGGTGGTTCCTGCCGCTGCTGCCGGCCTTCGTCATCTACGTCATCTCGATGATCGGCGAGACGAACCGCCTCCCGTTCGACCTCCCCGAGGCCGAGGGAGAGCTCGTCGGCGGCTACATGACCGAGTACTCGTCGATGAAGTTCGCCTGGTTCTTCCTGGCGGAGTACATCAACATGCTCAACGTCTCCGCCATCGCGACGACCCTCTTCATGGGCGGCTGGCGCGCGCCGTGGCCGCTGTCCGCGGTCAACGACGGCATGTTCAACCAGGACTGGTGGCCGATCCTCTGGTTCCTCGTGAAGATGTGGGCCTTCATGTTCGTCTTCGTCTGGGTGCGCGGCACCCTGCTGCGCCTGCGCTACGACCAGTTCATGAAGTTCGGCTGGAAGATCCTCATCCCGTTCGCGCTCGGCTGGGTCGTGCTGCTCTCCGTCGCCCAGGGCGTGCGCGAGTTCGGCGACGTCGACACCCGGGGGTTCCTCATCGGCGCGGGTGCCGTGGCCGTCGTCCTGCTCGTCGTGCTGTGGTTCTGGCCGGAGAAGGAGAAGACGCCGGACGGGGCGGGCGCCGCGGGTGCGGCGCCGCCGGAGCTCGACGCCTTCGCGGGCGGGTTCCCCGTGCCGCCGCTGCCCGGCCAGAGCCTCCCGCCGTCCCCTCGACGCCGGCCCGCCGACGTCGTCAACGTCCCCGACACGACGACCGTCCCCGACACGACGACCGAGGAGGCACCCCGTGGCTGACGACGCCCCCACCCCGTACGAGTCGCTGATCCCGAAGCCGTCGGGCATCAAGGAGCTGTTCGCGCCCGTCGCCGGCTTCGGCGTGACGTTCTCCTCGATGTTCAGACCGGTGGTCACCGAGCAGTACCCCCGCGAGAAGGTGCCGCCCCAGCCGCGCTACCACGGGCGCCACCAGCTCAACCGGTACGCGGACGGGCTGGAGAAGTGCATCGGCTGCGAGCTGTGCGCCTGGGCGTGCCCGGCCGACGCGATCTACGTCGAGGGAGCGGACAACGCCGACCTGCCCGACGGCGGCCACATGGCGCCGGGAGAGCGGTACGGCCGCGTCTACCAGATCAACTACCTGCGCTGCATCTTCTGCGCGCTGTGCATCGAGGCGTGCCCGACCCGCGCGCTGACCATGACCAACGACTACGAGCTCACGAGCCACACGCGCGAGCAGATGATCTTCGAGAAGCAGGACCTGCTCGCGCCGCTGCAGGAGGGCATGCTCCCCGCGCCGCACCCGATGGTCGAGGGCACCACGGACACCGAGTACTACCGCGGCGAGGTCACCGGGCCGACTCCGGCGCAGGAGGAGTGGGTGCGCGAGCACGCCCCCGCGCCGGACGCCGCGGCCCCCGCCCCGGACGGGACGCCCGCCGGTGGCCCCGCGCCGAGCGCCGCCGAGGGGGTGGCCCGATGAGCACGGGGGAGGACGTCCTGTTCTGGGTCCTCGCGCCGCTGATGGTGCTGGCCTCGCTCGGGCTGCTCTTCGCGCGCAAGGCCGTGCACGCCGCCGTCGCGGTCGTGTTCGTGATGATCTGCCTCGCGGTGCTGTACGTCGCGCAGGAGGCGCCGTTCCTCGGCGCGGTGCAGATCGTGGTCTACACCGGCGCCGTGATGATGCTCTTCCTCTTCGTGCTGATGCTCGTCGGCGTCGACTCGTCCGACTCGCTGGTCGAGACGATCAAGGGCCAGCGGCTGGTGGGCGTCGTCCTGGCCCTCGGGCTCGCCGCGGTGCTCGTGGGCGTCGTCGCGCAGGTCGCGTTCCCGCCGGCGCAGGGGCTGCCCGCCGACGAGGTCACCAACCCGGTCGCGCTCGCCCGGATCCTCTTCGCGGACTACGTGTTCGCGTTCGAGGTCGTCGGGGTCCTGCTCGTGACGGCCGCGCTCGCGGCGCTCGTGCTCACGCACCGGCGCCGGCTGGAGCGCCACCGCGGGCAGCGGGAGGTCGCCGAGGAGAAGTTCGCCCGGCTGCCCCAGGGCGGGCGGGTCACGCCGCTCCCGGCCCCCGGCGTCTACGCCCAGCACAACGCGATGGACGTCCCGGCGCTCGACGCCCAGGGCCGGCCCATCCCGGACTCGGTCTCGCGGATCCTGCGGGTGCGCGGCCAGGAGCGGTCGGCCGGCTCGATCCTCGAGGCCGAGCGCGAGGTCATGGTCGAGCACGCGCCGGACCACACGCTGCTGAGCCTGCGCGACGGGCCGCCGGAGGCGCAGCCGCCCGGCGCGGCACCCGCCGGGCCCGCCGACCGCGAGAGCGAGGACCGCTGACATGGAGCTGACCCACTACGTGGTGCTCTCGTGCATCCTCTTCTCGATCGGTGCGGCCACGGTGCTGCTGCGCCGCAACGCGATCATCGTCTTCATGGGCGTCGAGCTGATGCTCAACGCGACGAACCTCGCGTTCGTGACGTTCGCGCGCATGCACGGCGACGTGCAGGGCCAGGTGATCGCGTTCTTCGTCATGGTCGTGGCCGCCGCGGAGGTGGTCGTGGGGCTCGCGATCATCGTCGCGATCTTCCGTTCCCGCCGGTCTGCCTCGGTGGACGACGTCAACCTCCTGAAGAACTGAAGGGGCACCGATGTTCCTGGCCCAGTCGCCGTCCGTCATGCCCTTCGGGCCCCTCGCCTCGCTGCCCGCGCAGGCCTCGGCGGTCTCCACGGACGTCCCGTCGTCGTTGCAGCTCGCCCCCCTGGTGATCCTCCTGCCGCTCGTGGGCGCGGCGGTGCTCCTGCTCGTCGGGCGCCGCGGCGACCGCTGGGGCCACTGGCTCGGCGTGCTCACGACCGCCGGGGCGTTCGTCGTCGGCCTCGTCCTGCTGGTCGGGCTCACCGGCCTCGACGCCGCCGAGCGCGTCTACGACCAGCACCTGTACCGCTGGATCCCGGCGGGCACGCTCGACGTCAGCGCGGGGCTGCGGATCGACCCGCTGTCGGTGACCTTCGTCCTGCTGGTGACCTTCGTGGGCGCGCTGATCCACGTCTACTCGGTCGCGTACATGGAGCACGACCCGAACCGCCGGCGCTTCTTCGGCTACCTCAACCTGTTCGTCGCGGCGATGCTCGTCCTGGTGCTCGCGGACTCCTACCTGCTGCTCTTCGTCGGCTGGGAGGGCGTGGGCCTCGCGTCCTACCTGCTCATCGGCTTCTGGTACCACGAGCGCCCCAACGCGGTGGCCGCGAAGAAGGCGTTCGTGATGAACCGCGTCGGGGACATCGGGCTGATCGTGGCGATGATGCTCATGCTCTCGACGTTCGGCTCGGTCGACTTCGCCACCGTCTTCGACCAGGCGCCGACGGCGGGCACCGGGATCCTCACCGCCATGGGCCTCGTGCTGCTGCTGGCGGCCTGCGGCAAGTCGGCGCAGGTGCCGCTGCAGGCGTGGCTCGGTGACGCGATGGCCGGCCCGACGCCCGTCTCCGCCCTGATCCACGCGGCGACGATGGTCACCGCCGGCGTCTACCTCGTGGTGCGCTCGGCCCCGGTCTTCGACGGCGCGCCCGACGCGCGGCTCGTCGTCGTCGTCGTCGGGGCGCTCACCCTGCTCTTCGGGGCGGTCGTCGGCTCGGCCAAGGACGACCTGAAGAAGGCCCTCGCGGCGTCGACCATGTCGCAGATCGGGTACATGGTCCTCGCCGCCGGGCTCGGACCGATCGGCTACGCCTTCGCGATCTTCCACCTCGTGACGCACGGCTTCTTCAAGGCCGGCCTCTTCCTCGGCGCCGGGTCCGTCATGCACGGGATGGACGACGGCGTGGACATGCGCCGGTTCGGCGGGCTGTCGCGCTTCATGAAGGTCACGTTCGTGACGTTCGGCCTCGGGTGGCTCGCCATCCTCGGCGTCCCGCCCTTCTCCGGCTTCTGGTCCAAGGACAAGATCATCGAGGCGGCGTTCGTCCCGGTCGACGGCCAGGAGTGGCGGGCCTGGGTCTTCGGCCTCGTCGCCCTGCTCGGAGCGGGGATCACGGCGTTCTACATGTCGCGGCTGTTCTTCATGACGTTCACCGGCCGGCGCCGCTGGAACGACGGCTCGGGCTCGGTCGGCGGCGCGGGCCCGCAGGACGGCCCGGTGCGCCACCCGCACGAGTCGCCGCGGCTGATGACGGTGCCGATGGTCGTCCTCGCGGTCGGCTCGGTGGCCCTCGGCGGCCTGCTCGCCTGGGGCGACACGTTCGTCACCTGGCTCGAGCCGGTGACCGGGCACGCCGAGCACGGCGAGCCCGTCCTGCCGGTCTGGCTCCTCGTCGTCCTGACCCTCCTGCTCGTGCTCGCCGGGATCGCGCTGGCCTGGCGCCAGTACACCGTGGCGGACGTCCCGGTGACCCCGCCGCACGGCTCGGTGCTGACCCGCGCGGCGCGCCGCGACCTGTACCAGGACGCCGTCAACGAGGACGTCGTGATGCGTCCGGGGCAGTACCTGACGCGCACGCTCGTGTACGCGGACCGCGAGCTCGTGGACGGCTCGTTCCTCGGGATCGGCAGCGCGCTGACCTGGGCGAGCGGGGCGTGGCGCAAGGCGCAGAACGGGTACGTCCGCTCGTACGCGGCCATCATGCTCGGTGGCCTCATCGTGATCGTCGTCGTCGCGCTGGCGCTGGCGAGCTGAGGAAGGGACCGCAGTGATCGACTTCCCCTGGCTGACGACGCTCGTCGTCGTGCCGCTCGTGGGTGCCCTCGTGGTGCTCGGTCTGGGTGCCACGGCGGCACGGACCCGCGTGCGAGGGGTGACCCTCGGGTTCTCCCTCGTGGAGGTGGCCGTGCTCGTCGGGGCGTTCACCCAGTTCGACACGTCGAACGCGCAGACGTACCAGCTCGCCGAGACGCACTCGTGGATCCCGCAGCTCGGGGTGAGCTATGCGGTGGGGGTCGACGGCGTCTCGCTCCTGCTAGTGGCCCTCGCCGTCGGCCTGGTGCCCCTGGTGGTCGGCGCGGCGTGGCGGGAGAACCTCGCCCCCGACGGCGGCATCGGGCGCACGGGCGGCTACCTCGCGCTGGTCCTGGTGCTCGAGGCCTTCATGGTCGCGGTGTTCGCGGCGCGGGACGTCTTCTTCTTCTACGTCCTGTTCGAGGCGATGCTGATCCCGGTCTACTTCATGATCGGGGCGTTCGGGCGCGGCGCCCAGCGCCGGTACGCGGCGATCAAGTTCCTGATCTTCTCCCTCGCCGGCGGGCTCGTCATGCTCGTGGCGGTCATCGCCCTGTACCAGCAGGGTCCGGGCGGCGAGCAGGGCTTCCTCACGGACAACCTCGTCGGCCTCGACATGGGGCGCAGCACCGAGCGGCTGCTGTTCCTCGGGTTCTTCCTCGCCTTCGCGATCAAGGCCCCGCTGTTCCCGGTGCACACCTGGCTGGCCGACGCCGCCCAGTCGGCCCCGGCGGGCACGTCCGCCCTGCTCGTGGGCGTGCTCGACAAGGTCGGCACGTTCGGCATGCTCACCCTGTGCCTGCCGCTGTTCCCGGAGGCGAGCCGGTGGGCGGCGCCGGTGGTGATCGTGCTCGCCGTCGTCTCGATCCTCTACGGCGCGATCCTCGCGATCGGCCAGAAGGACCTGATGCGGCTCGTGGCGTACACCTCGGTGTCGCACTTCGGCTTCATCGTCCTGGGGATCTTCGCGTTCACCCGGCTGAGCGTGTCCGGTTCCTCGCTCTACATGCTCAACCACGGCATCTCCACCGGCGCGCTCTTCCTGGTCGCCGGGTTCCTCGTCGCGCGCCACCCGGAACGCTCGCAGCGGATCGCCGACTACGGCGGCCTGCAGAAGGTGGTGCCCGTGCTCGCGGGCACGTTCCTCGTCGCCGGCCTGTCGGCGCTCTCGCTGCCGGGCCTGTCCACGTTCGTCTCCGAGATCATGGTGTTCCTCGGCACGTACGCGTCGAACGGCCCGGCGGCCGTCGTGGCGACGATCGGCGTCGTGCTCGCGGCGCTGTACGTGCTGCTGACCTACCAGCGCGTCTTCACCGGGCCGGTGCGGGACGGGCTGGAGACGATGCCGGACCTCGTCGCCCGCGAACGCTGGGTCGTCGGGCCGCTGCTCGCGGCCCTGCTCGTGCTCGGGCTGTACCCCGCCCCGGCGCTCGACCTGGTGCGCGCGCCGGCCGAGCAGACGATGGCGACGATCGGCGTGACCGAACCTGCGGCGGCCTCGGCCGGCACCACCGACGGGAGTGACTCGTGAGCAGCTTCTTCGCACCCACGGTCGACTGGGCGGCGCTGGCGCCGGTCCTGGTCGTCCTCGGCGCCGGCGTGGTCGGCGTCCTCGTCGAGGCGTTCGTGCCGGCCCGGGCCCGGCGGGCGACCCAGCTGACGCTGGCGCTCGCCGCCCTCGTCGGGGCCTTCGTGGCGATCGCCGTGCTGTGGCACACGGTGCGCACCGAGGGCGGGCGGTCCGTGCTCGGCGGCGCCTACCAGCTCGACGGCTTCGGCGCCTCGGTGCAGGCCGTCGTCGTGGTGCTCGCCGCGGTCGCGGTCCTCGTGATCGCCGACCGCAGCGCGGCCGGCCAGGACGCGTTCGCGCCGTCGGCCGCCGCGGTGCCGGGCACGCCGTACGAGGACCTCGCCCAGCGCCGCGGCCTGGAGCAGACGGAGGTCTTCCCCCTGACGCTGTTCGCGACCGGCGGCATGATGATCTTCCCCGCCGCGGGGGACCTGCTGACGATGTTCGTGGCGCTCGAGGTGCTCTCGCTCCCGCTGTACGTGCTCACCGCGACCGCCCGCCGGCGCCGGCTGCTGAGCCAGGAGGCCTCGTTCAAGTACTTCCTGCTCGGCGCGTTCGCCTCGGCGCTGTTCCTCTTCGGCACCGCGCTGCTCTACGGCGCCGCCGGCTCGGTGAAGATCACGGACCTGGGCCAGGCGCTCGGGCAGGCGGCGAGCGGGCCGGACGGCGTCGGCGCGATGGCCCTCGTCGGGGCGCTCTTCGTGCTCGCCGGTCTGCTGTTCAAGGTCGGTGCCGCCCCGTTCCACCTGTGGACGCCGGACGTCTACCAGGGCGCGCCCACCCCGGTCACGGGCTTCATGGCGGCCTGCACCAAGGCCGCCGCGTTCGGCGCGATGATCCGCGTCCTGGTCGTGGTGGGCGCCGGGATGCGCGCGGGCCTGCCCGACGCGTACGACGGCCTCGTCGTCGCGCTCTGGGCCGCCGCGATCGCCTCGATGGTGGTCGGCACGGTCGTGTCCCTGCTGCAGGTCGACATGAAGCGCATCCTCGGCTACTCGGCGGTCGCCCACACCGGCTTCATCCTCGTCGGCGTGGTGGGGATGCTCGCGGCCGCCGACGGCGACGCGCTGGGCTCGGCCCTCTCGTCGCTCGTCTTCTACCTGCTCGCCTACGGGCTGGCGGTGGTCGGGGCGTTCGCGGTGGTCACGCTGGTGCGCGAGACGTCGTCGTCCACGGCCCGCGCCGAGCAGCTCGTCGGGGCGTCCGGTGCGACCGCGCCCGAGCCGGGCGCCTCGCCCGCGGCGCCGACGGCGGACGAGGCACCCGTGGTGCTGGGCGAGGCGACCCACCTGTCCCAGTGGGTCGGCCTCGGGCGGCGCAGCCCGTGGCTCGCGGCGCTCTTCTCCCTCTTCCTGCTGTCGATGGCGGGCATCCCGCTGACGGCGGGCTTCGTCGCGAAGTTCGGGGTCTTCTCCTCCGCGGTCGCCGGCGGCTCCTGGGTCCTCGCGCTGGTCGGCGTCCTCGCCTCGGCCGTGGCGGTGTTCTTCTACGTGCGGATCATCGTGCTCATGTACTTCACGTCGCCCGAGGAGGGGGAGGGGGCCGACGCCGTCACGGCGCTGCGCCCCCGCGCGCCGGTGCTCGTCGCGCTGGTCCTGTGCGCGGCCGGTGTCCTGGGCCTGGGCGTCTTCCCGTCCTCGGTTCTCGGACTGCTCGGCTAGAGCGGTAGATTCTGATCCGTGACGCCTGCTCCCCGTGCCGCCGCGGCAACCTTCTCGCTCGTCGACCCCGAGCTCTCGGCGCGGGTGGCGGACCGCCTGGAGGAGGTCGAGGCGCGCCTGCGCGAGACCGTGACCCAGGCGGACGAGCTGGCGGACGCGGCGTCGCGCCACCTGGTCGTCGCGGGCGGCAAGCGGCTGCGCCCGTCGCTGACGCTGCTCGCCTCCGAGCTCGGGACCCCCGGCCCCGACGTCGTCGAGGCCGCGGTCGGCGTGGAGCTCACCCACCTCGCGACGCTCTACCACGACGACGTGATGGACTCGGCGCCGGCCCGGCGCGGCGTGCCGAGCGCGCACGAGGTCTGGGGCAACAGCGTCGCGATCCTCGTGGGAGACCTGCTGTTCGCGCGGGCGTCGCGCACCATCGCGACGCTCGGCCCCGAGGCCGTGGTCATCCAGGCGGACACCTTCGA
Source organism: Cellulomonas sp. PhB143 (assembly GCF_003752595.1). Lineage (GTDB taxonomy): Bacteria > Actinomycetota > Actinomycetes > Actinomycetales > Cellulomonadaceae > Paraoerskovia. Next base: position 312,382 of record NZ_RKIJ01000011.1, read on the forward strand.
GCGGCTGTGCCTCGGTCAGCTCCACGAGACGGTCGGACCGCCCCCGGGTGCCGACCCGGTCGCCCACTACCTGCAGGTCCTCGCCGACAAGACGGCCTCGCTCCTGGCGACCTCGGCGCGCCTGGGGGCGATGTTCGCCGGCTGCCCGCGGGACGTGGTGGAGACGGTCGCCGCCTACGGCGAGAAGCTCGGCGTCGCGTTCCAGCTCGCGGACGACGTGCTCGACCTGACGTCGTCGGCGCAGGAGTCCGGCAAGACGCCGGGGACGGACCTGCGCGAGCGCGTCCCCACGATGCCCGTGCTGCTGCTGCGCCGGCGCGTCGCGGCGGGCGGGTCCGACGCCGCCGACCGCGCGCTCGTCGGGGCGCTCGACGGCGACCTGTCCGACGACGCCGCGCTGGACGACGTCGTGCAGCGGCTGCGCGCGCACGAGGTCCTGGTCGAGACCCGGTCGCAGGCGGTCGCGTGGTCCGCCGCGGCGGTCGACGAGCTCGCGGCGCTGCCGCCCGGAGCCGTCAAGGACTCGATGGTCACGTTTGCGGAGGCGCTCGCGGACCGCGCGTCCTGATATCTCCCGGTACGTCCGTATACGACCCCGTGTAGGGGCACCAGGGCGCCGACGGGTGATTTTTCTCATGCGGTGCCCTCCGGCTACTGTTGCCCCGCGATCGGCCGGGGCACCGTCCGTACGGAGACCCGCACAGGGGGTCGGTCGCGTCGCGTGACGATCGTCGGAGCACCAGTGGTCAGCCTTCACCGCCTCAGGAACCGGGGCCGCACCGTCGCCTCGGTCACCACCGTCGCCGTCTTCTCCGGGGTCCTGGTGACGCTCGCGGTGACGTCGCAGGGCGAGGCGACCGCCGACGTCGACCTCAACGACTCCGGCGTGTGGGTGACGCGGTCCTCGGACGGTGAGCTGGGCCGGTTCAACACGGCGTCGCAGGCGATGGACGGCACGCTCCTCGCGCCGAGCCCGCAGTTCGACGTGCTCCAGCAGGCGAACGAGGTCGTCATGGCCGCGAGCGGTACGGGCGGCGCCTCGCAGGTGGACGTCGCGCGGCTCTCGCTCGGCCCCGCCGCGAAGCTGCCCGCCGGCGCGCAGGTCGCGATGCGGGACCACACCCTGGCCGTCCTCGACGACGAGTCGCACAGGCTGTGGGTCATGCCGCTGGCCGCGCTCGCGGGCTTCGACCCCACCAAGGGCCACCCCACGACCAGGCTCGAGGGCGACGGCGGCGCGATCACCGTCGACGCGTCGGGCACGGTGCACGCCGTCGACCCGAAGGCCGGCGAGTCGGTGACGATCACCACGAACGACGGGCGGCCGGACGACCCGGAGCGCGACGCGCTGGACGTCTCGGCGGGCGACGAGGTCGCGGCGACGTCGGTGGGCGACGACGTCGTCGTCCTGGACCGGACGTCCTCGACGCTGCTCCTGCCGGGCGGCGACGGCGTCCCGGTCGACGACGCGGCGAGCGCCCGGCTGCAGCAGCCGGGCGCCGGGTCGGACGTCGTCCTCGTCGCGACGCAGAACGCGCTGGTCACCCAGCCCCTGGACGGCGGCGACGCCACGGTGCGGCCCGCGTCCGGGCGTCCCGCGGCCCCCGTGCACCTCGGCGACTGCGTCTACGGGGCGTGGGCGCAGACGGGCCAGGTCGTGCGCGACTGCCCGGGCACCGACGCCGACGTCGAGCGGACGATCGAGGGGCTGGACCCGCAGGGCGACCTCGAGTACCGGGTCAACCGCGACGCGATCGTGCTCAACGACCTCGCCTCCGGAAAGCTCTGGCTGCCGGCGGACAAGTTCAAGATCGTCGACGACTGGGACCAGAAGACGCCCGAGCAGACCGAGGAGGGCGACCAGAAGGACGCCGAGGACTCGACGCCCGAGGTCGTGGACCAGTTCCAGCTGAACCGGGACCAGAAGAACCGCGCGCCGAGGCCGACGAACGACTCGTTCGGCGTCCGGCCAGGGCGCACGACGCTCCTGCCGGTGCTGGCGAACGACGTCGACCCGGACGGTGACGTGATGACGGCGGCGGTCGGCGGCGAGCAGCCGGCGACCGGCAGGGTCGAGCGCGTGCTCGACGGCGCGGCGCTGCAGGTCGTCGTCCCGGACGACGCCCGCGGCAGCTCGTCGTTCGAGTACGTGGTCTCGGACGGCCGCGGCGGCAAGGCGACGGCGTCCGTGAAGCTCAAGGTCTCGCCCGACGGGGAGAACGGCCCGCCCGAGCAGACCGGCAAGCCCGTGCTGACGGTCTCGCGCGGGGGGACGGGGGACATCGACGTCCTGCCGTTCTTCAAGGACCCGGACGGTGACGACCTCTACCTCGCCGGCGCGGCGGCGACGACGGACGGCGACCAGGTCACCGCGACCCCCGACGGCAAGGTCGAGTTCCGGGCCACCGGCGGCTCGACCGGGCGGCACGGGGTGAAGCTGAGCGTCGCGGACGGCGTCGGCCCGGTGGTCGAGGGCACGCTGTGGGTCGACGTGACCGGTGACACCAACAACGCGCCGATCGCGGTCGCCGACCACGTCGTCGTGGCCAAGGGCGAGCCGGTGACGGTCAAGCCCCTGCGCAACGACCGCGACCCCGACGGGGACGCCCTGCGCCTGGCGAACGTCAGCGAGGCGCTCCCGGCGCAGGTCACGCCCGCGCCGGACGCGGGCACCTTCCGGTTCGTCGCCGACGAGGCACGCTCGTACGACGTCACGTACCAGGTCACCGACGGGCCGGCGACGACGACGGGACTGGTCCGGGTCGACGTCGTCGACCCGGACGACCAGGACGCCGAGCCGGTGGTGGTCTCCGACCGGGCGCTGCTGCCCGCCGGCGGCTCGACGCTCGTCGACGTGCTCGCGAACGACTCCGACCCCGCGGGCGGGGTCCTCGTGGTGCAGTCCGTCTCGGTGCCCGACGACGCGGGGGTCACGGTCGCGGTGCTCGCCCACCAGGTGCTGCGCGTGACCGAGACGCGCCGTCTGGACGAGCCCGTGAAGATCGGCTACGTCGCGTCCAACGGCTCGCAGACCGCGAACGGCCAGGTGTCGGTGATCCCGGTGCCGGAGCCGAGCGCGCTGCGCCCGCCGGACGCCGCGGAGGACGAGGTCACGGTGCACACCGGCGACGTCGTGACGATCCCGGTGCTCAAGAACGACACGCACCCGGACGCCCTGAGGCTGGAGCTCGAGCCGGAGCTCGCCGAGGGCGTCGACCCCGTGTACGGGGACGCGTTCGTCTCGGGCGACGTGGTCCGCTTCCGGGCCGGCGCGAAGGCCGGCGACGTGTACCCGGTGTACAAGGTGCGCGACCCGAACGGGCAGGAGGACTCCGCCCAGATCACGATCCACATCCGGGACGAGAAGAAGAACCAGGCCCCGCAGCCGGCGGACGTGCAGGCGCGGGTGCTCGCCGGCGACGTCGTGCCCGTGGACCTGAAGCTGGACGGCGCGGACCCCGACGGCGACTCCGTCGCGCTGACCGGGCTGGGCTCGGCCCCGTCGCAGGGCATCGCCCGCATCAAGGACGGACGCATCGAGTACGAGGCGAGCAAGGACGCCGCGGGCACCGACTCCTTCACGTACACGGTCGCGGACAGCCGCGGCGCGACCGCCACGGCCACGGTGCGGGTGGGCATCGCCCAGCCGCCGCGGACCAACCAGCCGCCGGTCGCGGTCGACGACCTGGTCACGCTCCGGCCGGGCCGCACGGTCTCGATCCCCGCCACGCGCAACGACACGGACCCCGACGGGGACCTGCCGGCGCTGGTGCCCGGCACCCTCGAGGGCGGGGAGGCGCTGCACGCGAAGGTCGTCGGCGGCCGCGTCGTGGTCACGACCCCGGAGGAGGAGGGCACCACCAGCTTCTACTACTCGGTCGAGGACACCTTCGGCGCGCGCGCCTCCGCGGCGATCACCGTGACCACCTCGACGAAGGCACCGCTCGAGCGTCCGGTCGCGAAGGACGACGTCGTCGCGGTCGAGGACACCCTCGGCAAGACGTCCGTGAAGGTCCCGGTCCTGGACAACGACGAGGACCCGGACGGCACGGCCACGGAGCTGAAGGTCACCACCGGCGACGCCGCGGTGAAGGCCTCGGCGAAGGGCGTGCTCGACGTCCCGCTGACGACGCACCGGCAGGTCATCACCTACACCGTCACGGACGTCGACGGGCTCACCGGGCAGGCGTTCGTGACCGTGCCCGCGGTCCTGAGCGCGGACGAGGATGCCGCGGTGAAGGACCGCCAGCCGCCGGTGCTTCGGCCCGGCGTGCCCAAGCCCCAGGTGGCCGCGGGCGAGGACCTGAAGATCGACCTGAGCCGGTACGTCGTGGCGGCCGAGGGCCGCTCCGTGCGCCTGACCTCGGAGAAGAAGGTCAAGGGCCTCGGCGGGTCCGTCACCGTCGACGGCCCGACGACGCTCACCTACCACGCCGCCGAGGGGACGCCCGGGCTCGGCGCGGTGAGCTTCGAGGTCACGGACGGCACGAGCGCCGACGACCCGGACGGGGCCGTCGCCGCCCTGACGCTCCCGGTCACGGTCCTGCCGGCGAAGAACCTGCCGCCGACGCCGGGGAGCCCCACGGTCGAGGCCGCGGCGGGCGACGAGTCCTCCGTGGACCTCGCCCGGTTCGCGGACGACCCCGACGGCGACGGGCTCACCTTCCGCATCACGGGCGCCGCGCCGAAGGGCGTCTCCCTGACCCTCGAGGGCTCCCGGGTGCACGTCCAGGCGACGCCCGAGACCCCGAAGGGGTCCTCCGGCGAGGTCGCGTACACCGTCTCCGACGGGAAGAACCCGCCGGTCGACGGTTCGCTCGGCGTGACGGTGGTCGCGTCGACGCGTCAGCTCGCCGTGGCGAACGACGACGTGGTCGCCGAGGCGCACCAGGGCGAGAAGACGGTCGTGCCGGTCCTGGCGAACGACGCGAACCCGTTCCCGGACAAGGACCTCGAGATCGTCACCGCCTCGACGGAGACCGGCTCCGGGGGAGCGGTCGTCGACGGCGACAAGGTCGCCGTCACGCCCGACGCGGACTTCGTCGGCGTGATGGTCGTGCGGTACCAGGTCAAGGACGCCACCGGCGACCCGGACCGGTTCGTCGACGGGCGCGTCCGCCTCACCGTCCAGGGACGCCCGGCGACGCCCGCCACCCCGCAGGTGCTGGAGGTGCGCAGCCGGACCGTGGTGCTGCAGTGGACGCCGCCGAACAACAACGGCGCCGACATCACCGGGTACACGGTGCGCTCGAGCCTCGGCGACACCTTCGACTGCGAGACCACGACGTGCACCCTCGACGGTCTGACGAACGACAAGGAGTACACGTTCACGGTCGTCGCGACCAACGCCGTGGGCGACTCGGAGGCCTCGCCGGCCTCCGCGGTCGCGCGTCCCGACCAGAAGCCGGACACCCCGTCGGCGCCGACGCTGACGTTCGGCGACAAGCAGGTCACGGTGGAGTGGCAGAACGCCGCCTACGCCGACCGGTCGCCCATCACCTCGGTGAACCTGCAGATCTCCCCCGCACCGCCGAGCGGGGCGGCGCAGAAGACCGGCGTGACCGGGGAGAAGATCGTCTGGTCCGGGCTCGCGAACGGCACCGCCTACACGGTGCGGGTGCAGGCGGTCAACCGCGCGCCCGACCCGTCGGAGTGGAGCGCCGCGTCGGCCTCGCAGACCCCGGCCGGGCCGCCCGGCAAGGCGACCGGCGTGGCGGCGGCGCGGGTGGACTCGGCCGTCGACGGCGGCGTCGTGGACGTGACGTGGGCGGGCGCCCCGGCCAACGGCGACGCCGTGAAGCAGTACACGGTGACCTCCGCCGGCGGCTCCGCGAAGTCGGTCACCGTCGACGGGAGCACCCACACCGCCCGGTTCACCGGACTGGCGGTCGACAAGAAGTACACCTTCACCGTCGTGGCCCAGAACAAGGCGGGCAAGGGTGCGGCATCGGGCGCCTCCAACGCCGTGACGCCGTTCGGCAAGCCCGGGAAGCCCGGCACGCCGACGGCGAGGCTGTCCGACGGCGTCCGGGACGTCGCGGTCTCGTGGGGTGCCGCGAAGGCCAACGGGAACGCCGTGACCTACACGGTCAAGGCCAGCAACGGGACCACGAAGACCACGACCGGCACGTCGGCGACGTTCGGGAACATGCCGCTCGGCAAGAGCCTCACGTTCACCGTGACGGCCGCGAACCAGGCCGGGTCCGCGTCGTCGGGCACGTCGAAGGCGATCGCGACGAAGGACGTGCCGAGCGCACCGACCGGTCTGAAGGCCTCCGGCAGCGGCACGACCCGCACGTTCTCCTGGGGCGCTCCCAGCGACAAGGGCGGGCTGTCGATCGACAAGTACGAGTGGTCCGGCAGCGCCGGGAACGGCTCGGGCGACCGGAAGTCCGTCGAGTCGCCGTCCAAGTACTCCACGACGTTCTCGCTCAAGGTGCGTGCGCACAACGCCGCGGGCTGGAGCGGGTGGACGTCGACGGTGAGCGCGTCGCAGACGCCGGGGGAGCCCAGCGCGCACGTGGTGCACGGCAGCCTGGCGCAGGGGTACTCGGACAGCTACCACTTCCGGGTCGAGTACCGGAACTGGCCGGAGGGCGACTACAGCTTCGTGTGCCAGGACAAGCACGGCAGCTCGTGGACCGACGTCGGCGGCGGCTACCAGAACCCGTTCCACATCGGCGGGGACGGGACGACCGGAGACCTCATGTGCTGGTACGGGTTCAAGGGAAATCCCGTGCGCGTGCTGGTCAACGGCAAGGTCGACTCCCGCGTCCAGGAGGTGCCGTGGTGACCGCCGGCCCGCCTGCAGTCCCGCAGACCCCTGTCCCCGCGCAGCCCGCGCAGACCCCCGAAGGAACCCTTTGATGAGCACCATGACCCCCGAGCAGGCGACCTGGTTCGCGCAGACGTTCGACCGGATCGTCGACAACGTGGGCCAGGCCGTGCTCGGCAAGCGCGCCGTGGTGCGCCTGGCGATGACCTGCATGCTGGCCGAGGGCCACCTGCTCCTCGAGGACGCGCCCGGCACGGGCAAGACGTCGCTCGCGCGGTCGATCGCGGCCAGCGTCCAGGGCACGCACAACCGCATCCAGTTCACGCCGGACCTGCTGCCCTCGGACGTCACGGGCGTGACCATCTACGACCAGAAGTCCGGGCGGTTCGAGTTCCACCAGGGCCCGATCTTCGCGTCGATCGTGCTGGCGGACGAGATCAACCGCGCCTCGCCCAAGACGCAGTCCGCGCTCCTGGAGGTCATGGAGGAGGGGCACATCACCGTCGACGGCGTGCGGCACTCCGCGGGGCGCCCGTTCATGGTGATCGCCACGCAGAACCCCATCGAGCAGGCCGGCACCTACCGGCTCCCCGAGGCGCAGCTCGACCGGTTCCTGGTCAAGACCTCGCTCGGCTATCCCGACCACGCCGCGACCGTCGAGATCCTCGCCGGGGCGTCGGTGCGGGACCGCAGCGCGACGCTCGAGCCCATCGTCACCACCCAGGCGGTCGGCGAGATGGCGGAGCTCGCGGCGTCCGTGCACGTCGACGCCGCGCTGCTCGACTACGTCTCCCGGCTCGCCGAGGCGACCCGCGAGGCCTCCACGGTGCGCGTCGGCGTGAGCGTCCGCGGCGCGATCGCCATCGTGCGCTGCGCGAAGGTGCTCGCCGCCGGTCACGGGCGCCACTACGTGCTGCCCGACGACATCAAGGAGCTCGCGCGCCCGGTGTGGGCGCACCGCCTCGTCCTCGACCCCGAGGCCGAGTTCGCGGGCGCCACCGACGTGCAGGCGATCGACGAGGTCCTCGCGCTCGTCGCGCCGCCGCAGCAGAGGGCGTCGGTCTGACATGTCCGCACGCAGCGTCCTGGAGGTCACGCGCGCCCGCACGGCGGACGCCGCGGCGGGTGCGGCCGCGCTCGCCGCGCGGCTCGCGGGGCAGGCGCGACGACTCGCCGCCGCCACCCGCGTCGGCGAGGTCGTCTCCGGCCTCGGCACCGGGGTCGTCCTGACGGCCGTCCTCGCCTGGGTCGCCGGGCTGTGGTGGGGCTGGGGAGAGGTGCTCACCGTCGCCGTGCTCGCGACGCTCGTGCTGCTCAGCGCGGTCCTGTTCGTGCTCGGCAGGCTCCAGTACGTGGTCACCGTCGAGCTCGCGCAGCACCGCGTCACCGTGGGTGACCGGGCCGTCGGCACGCTGCGGGTGCGCAACGCGTCGGCGCGCCCCGTGCTGCCGTCGGTCATGGAGCTCACGGTCGGCCGGGGCGTCGCGAGCTTCCCCGTGCCGCGCCTGCGCGCGGGCGACGAGCACGAGGACGTCTTCCGGGTACCGACCAGCCGGCGTGCGGTGATCGACGTCGGCCCGGTCCGGTCGGTGCGCTCCGACCCCTTCGGGCTGCTGCGGCGCGAGGTCGTGTGGAACGAGCCCCGCCAGCTGGTGGTGCACCCGCGCGTCGTCGGGCTCGCGGGATCCTCGGTCGGGCACATGCACGACCTCGAGGGCCGGGTCACGAGCGACCTGTCGGACTCGGACATGTCCTTCCACGCCCTGCGGGACTACGTCCCGGGCGACGACCGCCGGCACATCCACTGGAAGACGACGGCCCGCACCGGCCAGCTCGTGGTGCGGCAGTTCGAGGAGACGCGGCGCTCGCAGCTTGCCGTGGTCCTGTCCACGCGCGCCGACGAGTACGCGAGCCCGGACGAGTTCGAGCTCGCGGTCAGCGCGTCGGGCTCGTTCGGCCTCCAGGCCATCCGCGAGGACCGCCGGGTGACGTTCCTGACGCCGCGGCGCCGCCTGCGCGGCGACGCGCGCACGCCGCTGCTCGACGACCTCGCGGGCATCGACGCCCAGGACGGCGACCACCGGCTCGCGGACTTCGTCCGCACCGAGCGCGTCGCGCTCGCCGACGCGTCCATGGTGGTCCTCGTGGCCGGGTCGCGGGTGGCGGCGGCAGACCTGCGCGCCGCGTCGGTACGTCTGCCCGGCGGCGCCCGGGCCGTCTCGGTCCAGTGCGTGCCGGGCGAGCCGGTGCGCCGCCACCGGATCGGCGACCTCACGGTCCTGACGCTCGGGTCGCTCGACGACCTCCCCTTCGCGATGCGGCGGGTGAACGACTGATGGCGCCGGAGCACGGCACCGCGGAGGATCGGCTCGCCCACGAGACCCGTGCCGCGCGCCCGCGCAGGTCGCGCGGGGCGGGGGCGGGCGACGGCCCCGGGTCCGCCTCCGCGTGGGGTGGCGCCCCGCCGCCCGCCCGCCGGCGTGCCGAGCCGGAGGCGCTGCAGCGCCCGCGCGCGCTGCGCGCCGTCGGTGCGATCGACGGCCTGGCCGTCGCGGTCCTGCTCGCCTGTGCGGTCGTCGGGCTCGGGCCCGCCTGGGGCGACGCGTCCTACCTGCTGCCGGCCGTCGTCGGCGGCGTGCTCGGCCTCGCCCTCGCGTGGCTCGGCGCGGTGCGGCGCTGGCCCGCGGTCACGGTCGCGGCGGCGACGGTGGTGGCCTACCTCCTCGTGGGCGGGCCGCTCGTCTTCCCCGGCACGACGGTCGCGGGCGTCGTGCCGACCCTCGACACGCTGCACCAGCTCACCACCGGTGCGGTCGACGTCTGGAAGTCGACGCTGACGAACGTCCCGCCGCTCGGCTCGTTCCCCGACCTGCTGCTGCTGCCGTTCGTGCTCACCCTGCTGGCCGGCGTGCTCGGCGCCACCGTCGCGTGGCGGGCGCGGCACGCCGCGTGGGCGCTCGTGCCCCTCGCCGCGGCGATGACCGTGGTGATCCTGCTCGGCACGATCGAGGCGGCCTACCCCGTCGCCCAGGGCCTGGTCTTCGGCGTCGTCGGGCTCCTCTGGGCGTCCTGGCGCGCGACCGAGGCCCGGCTGCTCTCCCGCGCCGAGGTCAGCGACGCGGCTCGCGCCGCCTCCCGGCGCCTCGGCCGCCACCGCCTGCGCTCCGGCGTCGCGCTCCTGGCGGTCGCCTCGGCCCTGACCGTGCTCGTGGTCCCTCTCGTGCTGCCCGCCCAGCGCAGCGCGCTGCGCGAGGTGGTCGTCCCCCCGCCGGACCTGCACCAGTACGTCAGCCCGCTCGTGGCGTTCCGCCACTACGTCAAGGACCTCAAGGACGACGACCTCTTCACGGTGGACGGCCTGCCCGCGGGCGCCCGCGTCCGGCTCGCCACCCTCGACACCTACAACGGCGTCGTCTACGACGTCTCGGACGGCGAGCCCGGCTCCGGCGTCTACTCCCGGGCGGGGGACCGGATCGCGTCCGACGCGGCCGGCAGGGCGGCGACCGTCGACGTCACGGTGGACGACTACTCCGGGGTGTGGGTGCCCGACGTCGGCGCCGTGACCGGCGTGAGCTACGGCGGCGCCGACGCCGAGGCGCTGCAGGGCTCGACCTACTACAACTCGACGACGGGCACGACGCTCGCCACGAGCGGCCTGCGGGGCGGTGACTCGTACGCGATGCACGTCCTGGTCCCCCCGGCCCCGAGCGACGACCAGCTCGCGGACGCGACGATCGAGGAGCGCGACCTCCCGCGCCCGACGAACGTCCCCGACTCCGTGGGCGGCAAGACCGAGCAGTTCGTCGCCGACGAGACGGACCCCGTCAAGGAGGCGCTGAACATCCGCGACGCGCTCGTCTCCGGCGGCATCTACTCCCACGGCCTCGAGGGCCAGGCGGCGTCCCGCCCGGGGCACTCCGCCGAGCGCATCGACGAGCTGCTGGCCGACGACGAGATGGTGGGCGACGACGAGCAGTTCGCGGTCGCGTTCTCGCTCATGGCACAGTCCGCCGGCATCCCCGCGCGCGTCGTCATGGGGTTCGTGCCCGGCGACGACGACTGGCAGGAGGGCGAGCCGTTCGTCGCGCAGGGCGGCGACGTGCGGGCCTGGGCCGAGATCCCGGTGAAGGGCTACGGCTGGGTGCCGATCGACGTCGTCCCCGACGAGGACAACAAGGTCCAGCCCGAGCCCAAGAGCGAGCAGGTCCCGAAGCCGCCGGTGCTCGAGAACCCCGAGCCGCCGGAGGAGCCGGAGTCCGAGGAGGCCGGTGCCACGAACAAGGACACCGACGACGACGACGCCGACTCCGACGCCTTCGCCTGGGGGACCGCGGCGGCCGTGGCCGCGGCGGTCGTCGTGCCGCTCGCCGTCCTCGTGGGGCCGGCCGCCGCGATCGTGCTGCTCAAGTCCCGGCGCCGGACCCGGCGGCGGGAGGCGGCCAGCGCCGTCGACCGGTTCAGCGGCGGGTGGAGCGAGGTGCTCGACGTCGCGACGGACCTGGGCGGACCGGTGCCGCGCGGCGCGACGCGGCGCGAGGGCGCGACCGTGCTGGGCGAGACGTTCTCCCAGGTGCCGCACGGCGCGACGGCGACGCTCGCGGCCGGCGCCGACGCGTCAGTGTTCGGCGGGGGCGCGGTCGCCGCGGAGGAGGCCGCGGCGTACTGGGGCCAGGTCGACGCGGTGGTCGAGGGCATGTACGGGAGCGTCCGACGGCGCGACCGCTGGCGCGCGGCGCTCTCGCTGCGGTCGCTGCGGCGCGGGCCGGCGGAGGGCCGTGAGGGTCGGCCCGGCGGGCGCCGGGACCGCGCCGACCGGGAGGCGGGGGAGCGATGAGCGAGCTGACCTGCGCGGCCTGCGGCGCCGCGTGCGAGCCCGCGGAGACCTTCTGCGGGGTCTGCGGCACGCCGCGGACCCCGGCCGGCCGGCGGGCGCCCGAGCCGCGCCTCGCGACCACGACCGAGCCCCTGCCCGCGCGGGCGCCGAGCGTTCCCGTCGACCTGCCCGTCGATCTGTCCCTGGATCTGCCCGGTACCGGCGACCTGCCGGCCGGGACGGGGCGGCGGGTGGTCGCCCTCGTGCTCGACCTGCTCGCGGTGGGCGTGCTCGGTGGCCTCGTCGTCGCCGTGCTGGCCCTGTCCGGCGCGGTGGAGACGCAGGTCTCCGCGACGCTCCCGGCGCCGGTCCTCGTGGCGGGTGCGCTGACCGAGGTCCTCGGGCTCCTGGCGCTGGGCGTGTGGGAGGGGACGACGGGCCGCACCCTCGGCAACCTGGCGCTGGGTCTGCGCACGCTCGACGCCGCGACCGCGTCGCCGATCGGGGCGGGGCGCGGCGTCCTGCGCTGGGCGATCCTCTGGGTCGCGCAGGTCGTGCCGGTCGCCGGGCAGCTGCTCGTGCTGCTGAGCCCCCTGTTCGACCGCGGGCCCGCGCGGCAGGGCTGGCAGGACAAGGCCGCGCGCTCGGTCGTCCTGCACCTCGGTCCGCGCCCGACGCGCCCGTCCTCCGCGGCGCCGTCCGGCGTGACGCGGCCCGAGCCGGCCGTGCCCGCCGGTCCCCACGGTCCCACCGTGCCCGACGCCGGGACGTGGGCCGCCCCGCCCGCGTCGCCGCCCGCGGCGGGACCGTGGGCTGCCCCGGGCGCGGGACTGATCACCGGGGTGCCGGGCGCACCGGCCGAGGAGCCCGACGAGATCGACGACCGGACCCAGCTCGGCGGCGCCCACCGCCGCACGGTCGAGTTCGAGCTGGAGCTCGAGGACGGCAGCCGCGCGCGCATCGCCGGCCCCACCCTCCTGGGCCGCAGCCCGGCACCGGACGCCGAGCACCCCGACGTCGTCACCCTGCGCGACCGCACGGTCTCGCGCACGCACCTCGAGCTGGGGATCGACGGCGGCCCGTGGCTCGTGGACCGGGGCTCGACGAGCGGGACGTTCGTCGTCCGCCCCGGGAGCGAGCCCGCCGCGGCCCTGCCCGGCGTGCGCGTCCCGCTCTCCGAGGGGAGCGCCGTCCAGGTCGGCGACCGCCGCCTCGTCGTCCGGCAGGTGGTCCGGTGAGCACGGCGACCGGCACGTCCACCTACCTCGTCTGGGGCGCGGCGACGCACCGGGGGCTGCGCCGCACCCTGAACGAGGACTCGTTCCTCGCCGACCGCTCGGCGTTCTTCGTCGCCGACGGCATGGGCGGCCACGACGCCGGCGAGGTGGCGAGCGCCACCGCCGTGGAGTCGCTGCGCGCCCTCGCGCGCGGCGCGGCGGTCGACGTCGACGTGGTGCGCGCCCGCCTGGACGAGGCGCAGGCGCGCGTCCGCGCGATCGAGTCGGCGCCCGGGCGCGGCGCCGGGACCACCCTCAGCGGCGTCGTCGTCGTCGAGCACGACGACGTCCCGTACTGGCTCGTCGTGAACGTCGGGGACTCACGGACCTACCAGCTCTCCGGGGGGACCCTCCAGCAGCTGAGCGTCGACCACTCCGAGGTCCAGGAGCTCGTCGAGGCCGGCCTGATCACGGCCGCGGCCGCGGCCGCCCACCCGCGCCGGCACGTCGTCACACGCGCGCTCGGTTCGTGGCCGCCACCGGAGCCGGACTGCTGGTACGTGCCGGTCGTCATGAACGACCGCATCCTCGTGTGCTCCGACGGGCTGACCGGGGAGGTGGACGACGCGCGGATCGTGGAGCTGCTCCTGGAGCACCCCGCGCCGCAGGCCGCGGCGGACGCGCTGGTCGGCGCCGCGCTCGAGTCGGGCGGCCGTGACAACATCACGGTGGTCGTGGTCGATGTCGCACGCGGCCAGGACGACGACGCGGGCGCCGTCACGGCGCCGCGGAACCACGAGCGGTCCGGTGCCGGGGACGACACGCTGCCGCGCACCGGCCGGCGGACCGAGGAGGGACCAGGATGACCGCGACGTACCTGCCGGGGGACGGTCTCGCCCTGGTGAGCGGCCCGACGCTCGTGCTGCTGACCGCGCGCCGCGACGGCGTCGACGTCGGCGCGCTGTGGGGCGAGGTGTCCCGCGCCGCGGGGGCGACCGACCTGCTGCGCGCGCTCGCAGGGACGGCCAGCCTGACGCGGATCCCCGCGTTCGGCCTCGCGGTGCGGGCAGGGGACGGCGTGCACGTCGCCGTCCGCGGCCCGGTCGTCGCCGTCGTCACCACCGGGGACGGCCCGGAGGTCGTCGCGGGAGACGGCGCGCTGACCTGGGTGGAGCGCCGGTTCGAGGACGCGGTCGAGGTCACGGTGCGTCTCGCGGGCCCGGGCGCGGGCGCGGGCCCGGACGTCGGGGTTGCCGGAGGTGCCGGGACGCTGGAGCTGCCGCTGGTCGCGGGCGTGGTGCGGGCGCGCGAGGTCTGCGCCTCCGTGACCGAGCCCGCCGAGACGTCGAACTCCGCCCCTGAATTCGAAGAATTCGGGGCGGAATTCGACGTCTCGGCGGACGCCGGTCCGCCGACCATCGTCGCGCCCGTGGTCCCTGTCGAGCCGGTGGTCCCTGTCGAGCCGGCAGTCGCCGTCGCGCCGGTCGAGCCCGCTGCGCCCGCGGCGGCCGACGCCGCGGACGACGACCTCGACGGGTACACCCACCTGTGGGGCGAGACCGTGCACAGCGCCGTCGAGCGCGCCGCCGTCCGCCCCCCGGAGGAGGTCGACGACGAGCCGTACGAGCCGGCGCACGAGCCGTCGCACGACGACGAGACGATCATCCCCGAGGAGACGATCGACCCCGTCGGCGTCGCTCCGGCCGCGCCGACGCCCACGCCGGCGGCGCCTCCCGCGGCCGCAGCGTCTCCCGCGCCCGCCGCGACCGGGCTGATCGCCGGCGTCCCGCGGGAGTGGTCCGGCCCCGCACCCGCGGGACCGGCGGCACCGGCGGCACCGGCGGGACCGGCACTGCCGGCCGACGACGACCTCGAGGGGAGCACCGTGCACTCCTCGGTCATCGCCCGCATGCGCGCCGCGGCCGGGGACCACGGGCGCGCGTCGTCACCCGTGCCGGCGCCCGCCGACGGCCCGACGATCCTGGCCCGCACCTGCGCGTCCGGCCACGCCAACCCGCCCACGCGGACGTCGTGCAGCGTGTGCGCCCGCCCGCTGGACGCGGAGTCGACCACGGTCCCGCGCCCGGCGCTGGGCGTGGTGCGGCTCTCCGACGGGCGCACGGTCGACCTCGACCGGCCGGTCGTGCTCGGCCGCCGGCCGCGCTCGACGCGCTCCGGCACCGCCGACCTGCCGCGGCTCGTCACGGTGGACAGCCCCCAGCAGGACATCTCGCGCTCCCACGTGGAGGTGCGCCTGGAGGGGTGGCACGTGCTCGTCGACGACCTCGACACGACCAACGGGACCGTGCTGCACCGTGCGGGCCAGCCGCCGCGGCGCCTGCACCCGGGCGTCCCGGAGATGGTGTCCTCGGGCGACGTCGTCGACCTCGGGGACGGGGTCACGCTGACCTTCGAGGGTCTCGCATGAGCAGCCGACGCGCCCCCGCGCCCCCGCCCGACATCGAGGGCTACGCCTATGTCTCGGTGATCGGCTCGGGCGGGTTCTCCGACGTGTACTGCTATCAGCAGAACCGCCCGCGGCGCCGGGTCGCCGTGAAGGTGCTGCTGCAGGAGTGGTCGAGCCAGACGCAGCGCGAGGCGTTCGACGCCGAGGCGGACCTGCTCGCGACGCTCTCCACGCACCCGTCCATCGTCACGATGTACGAGGCGGACGTCGCCGACGACGGCCGGCCGTACATGGCGATGGAGTACTGCTCGCGGCCGAGCCTCGGGGCGCGGTACCGCACGGAGCGGCTGGGCGTGCCCGAGGCGTTGCGGACCGCGGTCCTGATCGCGGGGGCGGTCGAGACGGCGCACCGCGCGGGGATCCTGCACCGCGACATCAAGCCCGCGAACCTCCTCGTCACGGACTACGGGCACCCCGTCCTCACCGACTTCGGCATCTCCGCGACCGTCGACCAGGCGGGCCTCGCGGAGGGGATGTCGATCCCGTGGTCGCCGCCCGAGTCGTTCGCGGAGCAGCCCACGAGCGGGGTCGCCACCGACGTCTGGGCGCTCGCGGCCACGACCTACTCCCTGCTCGCGGGCCGTTCGCCGTTCGAGGTCCCGGGCGGGCGCAACACGAGCGCGGACCTCGTCGGCCGCATCGAGGGCACGCCGCTGCCGCCGCTGGGCCGCTCCGACGTCCCGCCGTCGCTCGAGCGGGTGCTCGCGACCGCGATGGCGAAGTCGCCGCAGGCGCGGTACCCGTCGGCCCTCGCGCTCGCCCGCGCGCTGCAGGCCGTGCAGACGGAGCTGTCGCTGGCGGTGACGCCGATCGACCTGCTCGACGACTCCGGCGTCGTCCAGGAGCCCGACGACGACGAGGACGAGGCGGGCACGCGGCTGCGGCAGGTCGTGACGATCGACCCGCACGCGCCGTCGCCGTCGTTCGCGCCCGGCGCCCCTGCGGCGCCGGCGCCGGCCCGGGCCGCCGCGCCCGAGCCCGCGTACGACGCGGTGGCTGACGAGCACCTCGAGAGCACGGTCCACCGCCCGGCGGACGCACCCGCGGTGCCGGGCGAGGGTCCCGGGCACGGCTCGCGCGTCGCGCTCCTCGTCGGCGCGGCCGTCGTCGTGGCGGCCGCGGTCGTCGCGCTGGTCGTGCTTCCGGGCTCCTCGCAGGCGCCCGACGACGCGGGGACCGGCTCGTCCGCCGCGGCGGACGACGGCTCCGGCACGGACGGCGACGCCCAGGCCCCGGCGGACAACCTCGGCGACCTCGTCCCGTCGGTCTCCGCCCTGAGCGGCAAGGCCGCCGGCGACGGCACGGTCCGGTTCACCTGGAAGAACCCGGATCCTCAGAAGGGCGACGAGTACGCGGTCACGGTGCTCGAGAAGGTGGACCAGAAGGCGCCCGAGCTCGTCGACGACACGGCGACGACCGTGCCCGCCGACCCCTCGGGCTCGACCTGCGTCGCGGTCTCCGTGGTCCGCGACGGGCGGATGTCCGCCGAGCAGGAGCAGGCGTGCGTGGAGGAGAAGGCATGAGCGACCTCTCGGTCGAGTTCTGCGGCGAGTGGTTCCGGCCCGACCCGGACGGGACCTTCGAGATCGGGCGCGAGGGCGACCTCGAGATCGACGACAACCCGTACCTGCACCGTCAGCTCCTGCGCCTCGTGCGCGAGTCCGAGATCTGGTGGCTCGTGAACGTGGGCTCGCGGACCTCGGTCACCGTCACGGACACCATCGGCGGGGTGCAGTCCTGGCTCGCGCCCGGCACGCGCCTGCCGATCGTCTTCCCGACGACGACTGTCGTGTTCACCGCGGGCCCGACGACGTACGAGCTGGGCCTGCGGCTCGAGGGCTCGCCGTACGAGGAGGTCCACCGCGACGACCCGGAGGGCGGCGCGACCACCATCGGGATGGTCGGATTCTCCCGCGGCCAGAAAAAGGTGATCGTGGCGCTCGCCGAGGCGATCCTGCGCCGGGAGGGCACGGGGCTCTCCGAGATCCCGTCGTCCGCGGCGGCTGCCGCGCGCCTCGGCCAGCCCGTCACCGCCTTCAACCGCAAGCTCGACACCGTGTGCGACAAGCTCGACCGGATCGGGGTCAAGGGCCTGCGCGGCGGCCCCGGCTCGCACGCCACGAACCGGCGCGCCCGGCTCGTCGAGTACGCGGTCGCCTCCCGGCTGGTGACCGCCGCGGACCTCGCCCTGCTGGACGACGACGACGCCGCGACGTCGGACGGCCGCGAGGAGGGCCGGTGAGCGGCGGGACCGGGACGCGCAGCGCCCGGGTGCGGCTCGGCGTGGCCGCGGCCCTCTGTGTCGCGGGCTTCGCGCTCGTGGAGCTCGGTGCGTGGGCGCTCCTCGGGCTCGACCCGGCGGCGGTCGCCGGCCCGGACGCGTCGCGCGGCGCGGCGGTCGCGGGCGTCGGCGCGGGGATCCTCGCGTGCGCGCTGTTCCTCGGCGCCTTCGCCGGCAGCGTCCCGCCGGGGCGCTACCGCCCCGGGATCGCCACGGGCGTCGTGGTCGCCGTGGGCACGGCGCTGTTCCAGGTCGTCGTCGCCGCGACGTTCGTCGGCGCGGGCGGCGGCACCGGTGAGCTCTTCGGGGTCCTCCCGGCGCTGGGCGACGCGCTGGTGGCGCCCCTGTCCGGGGTGGCGCTCGTCGCCGCCCTCGGGGCGGAGCGCTGCTACTCGCTCGCGGCGAGGCGTGGGAGGGACGACCGGTGAAGGTCAACGTCACCCTCGCGCGGCCCGACGGCACGCGCGACGACATCGTGGTCACGGCGGACGCCGGGGCCACCATCTCGGAGGTCGCCCGGACGATCGCCCGGCTCGACCCCCGGGGGACGGCGCCGTCCGGAGCGCCGACGCTCCGGGCGCAGCTGCCCGGCCAGGACGAGCCGACGGTCCTGCCGCCCGACGCCGCCCTGGGGGAGGCCTGGATCGGCTCCGGGGCCGTGGTCTCGCTGGTCGAGCCGGACGCGGTGCGCCGCGAGCACCGCGCGGCGCCGGTGCGCGGCTCGCTGGAGGTCGAGCAGGGCCCGGACGCGGGGCTGCGGTTCGAGCTGCGCGAGGGGACCGTCGGCATCGGCCGGGCACCCGGCAACGAGATCGTCCTCGAGGACCCTCAGGTCTCGAAGCGGCACGCCCGGATCGAGGTGGGCGAGTCGATCGAGGTCGTCGACCTCGGCGCGGCGAACGGGATCGTGGTCGACGGCGGCCTGGTCCCGCGCGTCCGCATCACCTCGGCCCAGCGCCTCGTGCTCGGGGACAGCGTCGTCGTCGTGCGGCGCACGGCGCCGCCGGGCGGCGTGACCGGCGTGCGGGCCCGCCCGGGCCCGGTGCCGTTCAACCGGTCGCCACGGGTCGAGGAGCGCTACACCGGCGCGACCTACGAGGCGCCGGAGGTGCCCGCCGAGCAGGACCCGCGCGACTTCCCGCTCTTCGCCCTGCTCGCGCCGATCCTCATGGGCGGCGGCATGTTCGCCATCACGAGCAACCCGATGTCGCTGCTGTTCGTGGTGCTCACCCCGCTGATGCTCGTCGGCAACTTCCTCATGCAGGGAAAGAGCAAGAAGCGCCGCCTCGAGCGTGACGTGCGCGTCTTCGACGAGCGCCTCGAGGCGCTGCACGCGAAGCTCGGCGCGGAGCGCGAGCGGGAGCGCTCGGTCCGCCTGCGCGAGGCTCCCGCGATGCCGCTCGTCTACGCCGAGGCCATGCGGCGCGGCGCGCTGCTGTGGACGCGCCGCCCGGAGCACTGGTCGTTCCTGAACGTCCGGCTCGGCACCGGTCGCATGCCGTCGCGCAACACCATCGCGGTGCGCGACGAGCGCGCCCACCTGCCCGACTTCCAGGCCCGCATCGACGCGCTCGAGGTGCGCTACTCGACGATCGGGTCCGTGCCGGTGGTGGAGAACCTGACCGACGCCGGGGCCATCGGCTTCGCGGGTCCGCCCGCGCACACGGTCGGGAGCCTCGACGCGGCGCTCGTCCAGCTCACCGCGCTGCACTCGCCCGCGGAGCTGGTCGTCGCCGGGCTGGTCAGCCCCGCCTGGACGGGTCCGCTCCAGTGGCTCAAGTGGCTGCCCCACACCTCGTCGGTGCACAGCCCGCTCGGCGGGCCGCACCTGGCGGACAGCACCGCGAGCGCGGCGGCGCTCGTGGCCGAGCTCGAGGAGCTCATCGCGCGCCGCAGCGGGTCCGGCGCGGCGGCGCGCCGGGGTGCCGTCCGCGCCCAGGACGCCGCCGTCGAGCGGGGTGCCGACGTCGGCGGGTCGGGGACCGCCGAGGGGACCGGGTCCCCGCTCCCCGCCGTCGTCGTGGTGGTCACGGACGACATCGACGTCGAGCGGGCGCGGCTCGTCCAGCTCATGGAGCTCGGCCCGGAGGCCGGGGTCTTCGTGCTGTGGGTCGCCCGCGACGTGCGCGAGCTGCCCGCGGCGTGCCGCACGTTCGTCGGCTTCGAGGACGACGGCCGGGCGTACGGGGGCCTCGTGCGGCTCGGGCGCACCGTGGACGACCTGGTGCCCGAGACGGTCGAGCCGAGCGCCGCGACCGACTACGGCCGCCGCATGGCGCCGGTGTTCGACGCGGGCGCGCGCAACGAGGACGCGACGGACCTTCCCCGGTCGATCTCCGTCGCCAGCCTGCTCGGGCACGACGTCTTCGAGTCGGCCGACGCCGTCGTCGACCGCTGGCGCCAGAACGGGTCGGTCTACGACCGGACGCCGGGGCGTGCGCCCGCGCGGGGCAAGGCGGGCAGCCTGCGCGCGACCGTCGGCTCCGCGGGCATCGACCCGATGCACCTCGACCTGCGGTCCCAGGGCCCGCACGCCCTGGTCGGCGGGACCACGGGTGCCGGGAAGAGCGAGTTCCTCCAGTCGTGGGTGCTCGGCATGGCCGCGGAGTACAGCTCCGACCGCGTGACGTTCCTGTTCGTCGACTACAAGGGCGGCTCGGCGTTCGCGGACTGCGTGCGCCTGCCGCACTGCGTCGGTCTCGTCACGGACCTCTCGCCCCACCTCGTGACGCGCGCGCTGACCAGCCTGCGCGCGGAGCTGCACCATCGCGAGCACCTGTTCAACCGCAAGAAGGCGAAGGACCTGCTCGAGCTCGAGAAGCGCGGGGACCCGGAGACCCCGCCGGCGCTCGTCATCGTCGTCGACGAGTTCGCCGCGCTCGTCGGGGACGTGCCCGAGTTCGTCGACGGGATGATCGACGTCGCCCAGCGCGGCCGCTCGCTCGGCATCCACCTCATCCTCGCGACGCAGCGTCCCGCCGGGGTCATCAAGGACAACCTGCGCGCCAACACCCCCCTGCGGGTCGCGCTCCGCATGGCCGACGAGTCGGACTCGGTCGACGTCGTGGACGTGAAGGACGCCGCGCACTTCGATCCCGCGGTCCCGGGGCGAGGGGTCGTCAAGACGGGGCCCGGACGGCTCCAGGCGTTCCAGAGCGGGTACGCGGGCGGCTGGACCTCGCGCGAGCCCGCCCGCACGGCGATCGAGGTCGCGTGGCTCCGGTTCGGTGCCGAGGTGCGCTGGGAGGAGCCCGTGCGGGACGTGCGGGTCCCGGGCGACGAGTCCGAGCTCGGCCCGAACGACCAGCAGCGGCTGGTCGCCCGGATCGGCGAGGCGCACCGCGCGGCCGGTCTGAGCGACCCGCGCCGCCCGTGGCTCGACGAGCTGGCCGACGCCTACGACGTCACGCGGCTCCCGCAGCGTCGGGACTCGGAGCTCCTGCTCGGCGTCGCGGACCTGCCGGACCGCCAGGCGCAGGTGCCCGTGTACTTCACGCCCGACACCGACGGGCACCTCGCCGTGTTCGGCACGGGGGGCGCCGGCAAGAGCACGGCGCTGCGCTCGCTGGCGACGGCGGCGGGGATCACCCCGCGGGGCGGCCCGGTCCGGGTCTACGCGCTCGACTTCGCCGCCGGCTCGCTGCGCATGCTCGAGTCCCTGCCCCACGTGGGCGCAGTCGTGCGCGGCGAGGACACCGAGCGGGTCGTGGGCCTGTGGCGCATGGTGCGCACGGAGCTCGAACGGCGCGCACCCCGGTTCGCGGACGTCTCGGCGTCGAGCGTCACGGAGTACCGGCAGATCACCGGCGCCCACGACGAGCCGCGGATCCTCGTGCTGATCGACGGCTTCCCGGCGTTCCGGGACGACTTCGAGACGGGTGCCGGCCGGGCGGAGTGGTTCGAGGTCTTCCGCGACGTCCTCACGGACGGTCGCCAGCTCGGCATCCACGTGGCGTTCACGGCCGACCGTGCGGGCGCCGTGCCCACGTACGTCCGGTCCCTCGTGCAGCGCACGGTGATCCTGCGGCTGGCGGACGACGGCTACGTCTCCTTCAACGCCCCGCGCGACATCCTGGGGCCGACGTCGCCGCCCGGCCGCGCGATCGTGGACGGCGGGGAGGCGCAGGTCGCCGTGATCGGGGGGACGTCGTCGGTCTCCGAGCAGGCGCTCCTGACGCAGCGGTTCGCGCGCTCGATGCGCCGGGCCGGGATCCCGGAGGCGCCCCCCGTGCGGGCCCTGCCCACCGAGTACCCGGTCGAGGACCTGCCGGCGTCCGTGGCCGGCCGCCCCGTGCTCGGGCTCGACGGCGTCGACCTGGAACCGCTCGCGTTCGACCCGAGCGGTGTCGCGCTCGTCGCGGGGCCCCCGGCCTCGGGGCGCAGCAACGCGCTCGCGGCGATGGTCCTCGGCGTCGTCCGCGCCGACCCGGGCACGCGGTGCTACCTGGTGGGCCCGGCGCGCAGCGGCCTGCGCCGCGCGCTCGGCTGGGCGGGCGTCGCTGCCGAGGCGGACGACGTCGCGCGCCTGGCCAAGGACCTGCTGGCCGCGGTCGAGGACGAGGACACCGAGGGACGGATCGTCGTCGCCGTGGAGGGGATCAACGAGTACCTCCAGTCGCCCGCCGACAAGCCGCTCGTGGACCTGATCAAGGCGGTCCGGCGCAGCGACCACCTGCTGCTGGCGGAGGGCGAGACGTCCACCTGGACGTCCACCTGGCCGCTGCTGGCCGAGGTCAAGAACGTGCGGCGGGGCCTGATCCTCGCCCCCGACCCGATGGACGGGGACACGATCTTGCGGACCAGCCTGCCCCGCGCGCAGAGGGCGGAGTTCCCCCCGGGCCGCGGCGTATGGGTGGCGCGCGGGAAGTTCGTCCGGGTGCAGACGCCGTGGGTGCTCGGGTGACCGCGGCGACGCCCGGCGGCCCGGAGGGGAGTTCTCCCCATGGCCGACCTGCGGACCGTCTCGGTAGCCTCCGTACGGCTACGAGAACACGACCGGCACGACCTCTGGGGGAACACGCGTGAGCGGGTACGACATCCAGCTCGACATGACGGAGCTGACGCAGCTCCGGGACGACCTCGTCGCGGTCGTCGGCGAGCTCAAGGGCGCGAACGACAACGCCGACGCCACCGCGGACGCCACGGGTCACGACGAGCTGCGCGACCGCGTCCACGACTTCAGCCACAAGTGGAAGATCAAGCGCGAGGAGATGCTCGAGAACGCGGAGAACCTCCAGCA
This sequence comes from Cellulomonas sp. PhB143, assembly GCF_003752595.1. Taxonomy (GTDB): domain Bacteria; phylum Actinomycetota; class Actinomycetes; order Actinomycetales; family Cellulomonadaceae; genus Paraoerskovia. The sequence goes on from NZ_RKIJ01000011.1 coordinate 335,174, forward strand.
GATCCTGTCGCAGATCGTCGACGCGTTCACGAAGGTCGACGCCGACCTGGCCCGGTCCCTCGAGGAGGCCGCCGCATCATGAGCGACACCCGCTACCAGCCGCTCGACGGCGACCCTGCCCTGCTCAGTGCCAAGGCGCGGCGCTACGAGGAGATCGCCGACGCCATCGGCCGCTCGACCCGGACGCTCGACGCGATCTCCCAGCAGATCGACCAGCGCTCGCTCGCGATGGACGCCACGCGCTCGCTGGCCGACTCGGTCTCCGGGGACATCGCCAAGGCCGAGCGCCGCTACCGCGAGACCGGTGTCGCGCTCGCGGACTACGCGAGCGCGCTCGAGCGGCAGAAGGCGCTCTCGGAGACCGCCGTGACGGAGATCTCGCGCCTCGAGGGCGAGCTGCAGACCGCGAAGGACCGGGAGGCCTCGGCGCGCTGGGACCACCAGCTCCAGGAGCTGTCGGTCACCGCGACCCCGGAGGACGTCACGGCGTCGAAGACCGCCCTGACCTCGGCGACGGGCGACGTGGGGGACGCCGAGTCGGCCCTGACCGCCGCCCAGGGGCGCTGGGAGGAGGCCCACGAGGCGAAGGACACCGCCGCGGGCACGGCGATCACGAGGATCAGCGACGTCGTCGACGGCGAGCACGTTAACGGGCTCGAGGACAGCCGCTGGGACAAGATCAAGGCGGTCGCCGGCTACCTCTACGAGGGGTTCAAGATCCTGTGCGACGTCGCCGGGGTCCTCGCGATCTTCCTCGCGTGGGTGCCCGGGCTGGGTGAGGCGCTGCTCGTCCTCGCCGCCATCGGGACCCTCCTGTCCGTGGTGGAGTCCGCGGTCAAGCTCGCGCGGGGCGACATCGGCTGGGGGTCGTTCCTCACCACCGTCGCGCTCGGCGCGGTCTCGCTCTTCGGCGGCAAGCTCATCGCCGTGGGCGCGAAGTCGATCAAGGCGCGCGGCGTCGTGCGGGTGGCCCAGCGGGTGGGGCCCACCGCCGCGCGCTCGCGGTTCGGTGACGAGCTGACCACGGCCTACCGCACGCTGAGCCCCGGCACGAAGGGGCGCGCGGCCTCGATCCTCAGGTCGCCGTTCGTCCGCAGCTCGGCGCAGAAGGAGGCGATGGAGACCTTCCAGCGCTCGGCGTCGAAGGGCGCGGCGGCCCGCAGCGCCCTGGGCTCCGCCACCAAGGAAGCCTTCCCCAACCCGTACAAGGCCGTCTCGGACCGCCTGGCGGGCAAGGGCGACGTCGCCTCGGCGCTCAAGTTCGCCGCGCAGAACGGCGACGCGATGACGCGCGGGTCGTACGTGCAGCTCGGCGCCGTGACCGTGGGCGCGGTGGCCAAGGACGCGAACGACCTGCACCGCGTCGTCGATTCGGTCGACCGTGCGGTGGCGCACGGGGACCAGCTCGGTGCGGCGACGGAGGGCTCCAAGCCGGTGCTGAAGGAGTGGGGCGGGAGCTACGACGCCGTCCCCGGCGGCGTGAACATCGTCCGCGACGCCATCGACCTCGGCGTCCGGGTCACGCGATGACGGCGGGGCACGAGGTGGGCGGCGCACGCGGGCCCGGCCGGATCGCCGGCTCGACGCTCCGGCTCCCCGAGGACTGGTACGGGGTCCCGGCCGACGACGTCCCGGGATGGGCCGCCGAGCTCGCGGGGCTGCTGGTGGCATCGGACGACGACGGCCCGGCCGGCGTCGCGGCGGACGGAGCCCCGGACGGGGGCCCGGACGGCGCCCGCGACCCGTCGGACCGCTCCGCCCCGGCCGACGTCGTGCGCGCGGCGCTCGTCGACGAGCTCTGCGCGGTGGGGAGCTCGCTGGCGGGGCTCGGCGACCCGGCGGCCCGGGCGGCGGTCTGGGTGCCGCGCCCGGGGTCGGGGGGCGCCGCCGCGATGCTCGTGCTCGCGCCGGTGCAGGACGCGGCGCTCGCGGGGGCGCAGGCCTACGAGGACGAGCTCGTCGCCCGGCTGACCGCAGACCCCCGGGTGCTGGCGCGCTCGCTGCGCGCGGTCGAGGGCGACACGCCGGCGGGCGCGGTGCGCGGCGTGCACGCCGTCGTGGAGGTCGCGCGCGAGGACGGGTCGCCGGACGCGGTCCTCGAGGAACGGGCGGTGCTCGGTGTGCTCGCGCCGGGCTGCTCGGACGTCCTGGAGGCTACGGTGCTGAGCTCGAGCCTCGTCGAGTTCGACGACCTTCCCGCCCAGGCGCTGGCCGTGCTGGACGGGCTGAGCCTCGTGGTCGAGGACCGGCGATGACGCGCGAGACGACGTCCGGCGCCGGAGCGTTCCGGCTCGTCCTGCCGGGGACGTGGGTCTCGGTCCCGCTGGACGACCCCGCGACGACGCGGGAGAGCGTCAAGCGGCTCGTGCGGACGCAGGTCGGGCGGGCGGACCGGCTGGCGCGGCTGCGCCGGGACGCGATCGGGCAGATCGTGGGCTCGGCGAGCGACGCGGCGGCGATGGGCGCGCACTCCTACCTCTTCTCGCTCGAGCTGCTCCCGGGCGTGCCCTTCCCGGTCGCGCTCCTCGGGATCGACGCGCGGTGGCCGGAGGCGGCGGCCGGGCTCCTCGCCGAGGGCGACCTGACCGGGGCGCTGCAGGAGGCCTTCCCCGACGCCGAGGTCGAGACCCAGACGATCGGCCCGGTGGCGCGCGTCGCCCGCACGGTCCGCGGCGAGCACGACGGCGACGACCACCTGACCCTGAGGATCGAGTACCGCATCCCGTACCCCGCGGGGGACCGGCTGCTCCTGCTACGGTTCGACGCCCCGGACCTGCCGTCGGCGGAGCCGTTCGCCACGCTTTTCGACGAGATCACGGACTCGCTGCGGTGGACCGAGGCCGGCCTCGAGCCCCGCGGTGCGGCTGCACCGCTCGGTCTCCGCGGCGGGCGGACGGAGCGCGCGGCGGGGCCGCAGACCACGAACGGAGCCCGAGAGTGAACGACGAACCATCCACCCTGCCGCGCGACGTCGAGGTCCCGGTCGGGGGCGCGGCCTGGCGGCGGCTGCGCGGGGGCCCGGTGTGGGCGTTCGGGCTCGTCCTCGTCACCGTGATCGCCCTCGTGGTGGTCGGCGGCGGAGCGGTGTACTTCGCCCGGCTGGCGAGCACCGGCGACGCTCCCGAGGGCGGCGCGTGGCAGGTGCTCGGCACGGCGGCCTGGTGGCTGACGATCGTCGGGCTGCTGGTCGGAGCCGCGGCGCTCTGGATCGGCGACATCGACCGCCGTGGCTCGATGGCACGGTCGGGCGAGCCGCGGGGGCGGGTGCTGCCGAGCGCGACGAACGTCTCCCAGGTCGTCCCGATCGGGTACGGCTGGCACGTCGGGTGGCTGGCGCTCGAGGCCGTGCTCGCCGTCGGCATGCTGGCGGTCTCCTCGTGGGCCGTCGGCGCGGTCGACTCCGACGACCTGCAGGGCTATCCGACGGCCTGGGCCTTCTGGGGCCTCGGTGCGGCGGCGCTCTTCGGGGCGACCGCCGGGTCGCTGGTCAAGAAGGTCGCCTTCCGCCGCTGGGCCGCCGCGCACGCGGCGAGCATGCGGGGCGGTGCCCCGACGGGACGGGTCTCCCCGTTCTGGCGCTGGGTGACGTTCCGGTTCCGGCTGGACCTGTGGGTGTGCGCGGCGGGGGCGCTGCTCCTGGCGGCGGCGGCCGTCGTCGGCAGCCTGCTGGAGAGCCTGGGCGACGACTTCGGGTCGGCGGACGACGTGGCGGAGGCGACGGGAGCCGTCCAGGCGCTGGGCGTCGTCGGCGCCCTGCTGCTGGTCGTGGGCCTCGCGGCGGCGACGCAGTACCGGCGCGCCGGCAAGCCGCTGGGGGCGGCCGAGTCGCTGGCGTGAGCCGCGGCAGCCGGGCCGACCGGGGAGTTCTCCCCATGTCGCCGATCGGGACCGACAGCTAGTTTTGTCCGTGTGAACAAGCAGGCCAAGGGGGCTTGCGACGACGAAGTGGAGAAGCAGATGGCCAACGTGAACGTGACCTTCGACGAGATGAACAGCGCCGCCGACCGGCTCACCGCCGGGCAGCAGCAGGTCACCGACCTGCTCCACGACCTCAAGGCGCAGGTCGACAACCTCGTCAACGGCGGGTTCGTCACCGACCAGGCGTCGGGCGCCTTCCAGACCTCGTACGAGCAGTTCACGCACGGCACGGTGCAGGCGGTGAACGGCATCGAGGGGATGGCGACGTTCCTCAAGCAGGCCGCGCAGACCCTCGGCGACGTGGACTCCCAGCTCGCGCAGGGCATCCGCGGCTGACGACGCCCCGTTACATTCGACCGTCCGGCGGACGGCACCTACCCGGTGCCGTCCGCCGTCGGCATAGTGAGGGTCGGCTTAGTCAGTCGTAGACTCGATGCCGGAACGAGCCACCCCGATCGGAAGGCGCACGTCTCTGTGAGCAGCAACCGTCCCCTGCGCGTCGCGGTCGTCGGAGCGGGTCCCGCCGGGATCTACGCCTCGGACATCCTGTCGAAGACCGACCTCGACGTGAGCATCGACCTCTTCGAGCGGCTCCCCGCCCCCTTCGGGCTGGTGCGCTACGGCGTCGCCCCCGACCACCCGCGGATCAAGCAGATCATCACCGCGCTGCACCGGGTCCTGGACCGCGGCGACGTCCGGCTCATCGCCAACGTCGACTACGGCGTGGACGTCAAGCTCGACGACATGCGCCAGTTCTACGACGCGGTGATCTTCTCGACCGGCTCGATCCGGGACGCGGCCCTGCCCATCCCGGGCATCGACCTCGAGGGCTCGCACGGCGCCGCCGACTTCGTCTCCTGGTACGACGGCCACCCCGACGTCCCGCGGACCTGGCCGCTGCAGGGCAAGGAGATCGCCGTGCTCGGGGCCGGCAACGTCGCGCTCGACGTCGCCCGCGTCCTGGCCAAGCACGCCGACGACCTGCTCCCGACGGAGATCCCGCAGAACGTCTACGAGACGCTGAAGGCGTCCGAGGTCACGGACGTGCACGTCTTCGCCCGCCGCGGGCCCGCGCAGGTGAAGTTCTCGCCGCTGGAGCTGCGGGAGCTGGGCCACGTGCCCGACGTCGACGTGGTCGTCTACCCGGAGGACTTCGACTTCGACGAGGGGTCGATGGCCGCCATCGGCTCCTCGAACCAGACGAAGCAGGTCGTCAAGACCCTCACGGACTGGACCCTCAAGGACCCGGCCGACATGAAGGCCTCGCGCCGCCTGCACCTGCACTTCCTGCACGCCCCCGTCGAGGTGCTCGGCGAGGACGGCAGGGTCGTGGGCCTGCGCACCGAGCGGACGCGCCTGAACGGGGACGCGACGGTCTCCGGGACCGGCGAGACGCACGACTGGCCGGTGCAGGCCGTCTACCGCGCGGTGGGCTACTTCGGGTCCCCGCTGCCGGAGATCCCGTTCGACGACCTCAAGGGCGTCATCTCCAACCGCGAGGGACGCGTCGTCGACATGGACGGCGAGCAGGTCCCGGGCGTCTACGCCACCGGGTGGATCAAGCGCGGCCCGGTAGGGCTCATCGGGCACACCAAGTCCGACGCCTCCGAGACGGTCCGCCACCTCGTGGAGGACGTCACCGCCGCCGCCGACGAGGGCCGCACGGCCCCGCACGGCGAGCCGGACGCGATCCTCGGCTTCCTCGACGAGCGCGGGGTCGACCACGTCGAGTGGACGGGCTTCCAGGCGCTCGACGCCTTCGAGCGGGCGCTCGGCGAGCCGCACGGCCGCGAGCGCATCAAGGTCGTCCCGCGCGAGGAGATGATCGCGATCGCGAAGGGTCGCGCGGCCGAGGGCTGACCACGCGCGCGTCCAGCCACTCCCGGGTGCGCCGCCAGGACCGCGACGCGGGGTCGAGCTGGTCCAGGTGCTCCTCGCCGGGGACGACCTCCACGGTCACGTCGTCCCCCGCGGCGCGGGCGGCCTCGCCGTAGGCGGTGGTCAGCCCGGGCGGCACCGTGGTGTCGTCGGCGCCGGTGACGACGAGCGTCGGGACGCCGAGCGGCACGAGCCGGGCGGGGTCGGCCAGGTCGTAGCGGTCACCGACCGCGGCGGGAGTCCCGCCCATCAGGTCCTCGACGGCCCCGCCGCCCGCCCCCTGCTCCGCGGCCTCCGTCAGGTCGTCGACGCCCGCCTGGCTGACCACGAGGTCGGGGACGACGACGGGGGAGGCGCCGGGCGCGCCGTCGGGCAGGGAGCCGCGTGCCGCCAGCCACAGCGCCAGGGCGCCGCCGGCCGAGTGCCCGACGACGGCGACGGTCCCGCGCGCGACCCCCGCCTCGTCGAGGGCGCGGGGGAGGAGGTCCGTCGCCGCGGCGACGTCGTCGAACGTGGCGGGCCAGCCCCCCCTCGGACGCCGGGTCGCCCGCGCCGACGCCGCGGTAGTCGACGTTCCACACGGCGTAGCCGTCCCTGACGAGGTCGACGGCGAGCGAGCTCTCGAGCGACCGGTCGAACCCGGCACGCCAGTAGCCGCCGTGCACGAGCACGACGACGGGCCAGGGCCGGCCGGAGCCCGCGGCGCCGTCGGGCACCCAGAGGTCGGCGACCTGCTCCGGCGCGTCCCCGTACGCGAGGGTCGCCGCCGGGCCGCCGGCTCCTCCGGTGCCCGCCGCCCCGCCGCCACCGGGCGTCGTCGTCCCCGTGCAGGCCGTGCAGGCGCCGGCCACGACGACGGCGAGCGCGGCGAGCGTGGCCGGCGCGCCGACCGACGGGAAGATGCGCACCGGCCCAGCCTGGGCTCCCCGCGGGCGGCGGGCAAGCGCGGCGGCTTGGGGCCCGGCCGCGGGACCTGGCAGGCTGTGGGCCCATGGACCGGGTGGAGCGGTGGGAGGAGCGGACGCAGTGGCCGCTCGCGGCGGCGGCGGTGGTGTTCCTCGTCGCGTACGCGATCCCGATCGTGTGGCCGGACATCGGGTCGACGCTGCGGCTGGTCTGCGCGTTCCTCAACGGGGCGACGTGGATCGCCTTCGGGGTCGACTACGTCGTGCGGCTGGTGCTGAGCCGGCGGCGCTGGTGGTTCGTCCGGCACAACCTCCTGGACCTCGCGATCCTGGTCCTGCCGGTGCTGCGTCCCCTGCGGCTGCTGCGGCTGCTCGCGCTGCTGCGCATCCTCAACCGCACGACGGCGAGCAGCCTGCGCGGGCGTGTGGTGACCTATGCCGTCGGCGCGACGAGCCTCGTGATCCTCTGCGGCGGGCTCGCGATCACCGACGCGGAGCGCGGGGCGCCGGGTTCGACGATCTCCAGCTTCGGCGACGGGATCTGGTGGTCCGTCGTCACGATGACCACCGTCGGCTACGGGGACACGTACCCGGTGACGGTGACGGGCCGGTTCGTCGCGATCGCGCTGATGGCCACGGGCATCACGCTCGTCGGTATCGTCACGGCCACCCTCGCGTCGTGGCTGACCGAGCGCGTCTCGGAGCTCGGCGACGAGGACTCCGCGGCGACCCGCGCCGAGGTGCGCGAGCTGCGTGACGAGATCCGCCGGCTGCGCGACGACATCGCGCAGGACCGCCAGGGCGCGGCGCGCTCCGTCGAGCGGGCGATCGAGGAGGGCCCGACGGGCGCGCCGCCCCCGCCTACCGGTAGTTCGTGAACTGCACCGCGAAGTCGAGGTCGGCACCCTTGAGGAGGGCCTGCACCGCCTGGAGGTCGTCGCGGGACTTGCTCGTCGCGCGGACCTCCTCGCCCGTGATCTGCGTCTTGACGCCCTTGGGCCCCTCGTCCCGGATGAGCTTGGTGACCTTCTTGGCGTTGTCGCCCGCCAGGCCCTCCTTGAGGGACCCCGCGAGCTGATACTCCTTGCCGGAGACCTGGGGCTCGTTCTCCCCGGTGTCGAAGGCCTTGAGCGAGATGCCGCGCTTGACCAGCTTGGTCTGGAAGACGTCGAGGATCGCGAGGACCCGCTCGGAGGAGTTCGCCTTCATGAGGATGCTCTCGCCGCTCCAGGCGATGGACGCGCCGACGTTCTTGAAGTCGTAGCGCTGGGAGACCTCCTTCGCGGCCTGGTTCAGCGCGTTGTCGACCTCCTGGCGGTCGACCTTGCTCACGATGTCCATGGACGAGTCAGCCACGGGTGTCTCCTTCTGTCACGTCGTCGGGGCGGGCCCCTGGTTCGGCTCCCACGGTAGTGCGTGCGGCGGCGCGCGGGGCGGTCCGCGCGGCGAGGCGGGTGGTGCGCAGGGCCCGCAGCGCATCGGTCGTCAGGACCAGCAGCGCGAGCCAGACGAGGCTGAACCCGATCCACCGCGAGGTCGGCATCGGCTCGTGGAAGACCAGCAGCCCGACGAGGAACTGCAGGACCGGCGTGAGGTACTGCAGCATCCCGACGACGCTGAGCGGGATGCGGCGCGCGGCGGCGCCGAACAGCAGCAGGGGGACGCCGGTGACGACGCCGCAGGACATGAGGAGCAGCACGTGCGCCGTCCCCTGGGTCGTGAACGTCCCGGTGCCCTCGACCGCGAGCCACCCGAGGTAGGCGAGCGCGAGCGGGGCCAGGGCCAGGGTCTCGGTGGCCAGGCCGGGCAGCGCGCCGACGCTGCGCCCGACCCGGTTCTTGACGAGCCCGTACAGGCCGAACGTCACCGCCACCGAGACCGCGATCCAGGGGAACCCGCCCACGCCCGTGGTGATGACGACGACCGCGACCGCCCCGATGCCGAGCGCGACCCACTGCGCCCGGCGCAGGCGCTCGCGGAGCACGAGGACGCCGAGCAGGATCGTCACGAGCGGGTTCACGAAGTACCCGAGCGCGGCGTCAAGCACGTGGTCGTGCAGGACGCCGTAGACGTACACCGTCCAGTTCGTCGCGACGAGCACGCCGCCGAGCGCGAGCAGCGCGAACGTCCGGCGGTTGCGCAGCACGGGGACCATCGAGCGGGTCGAGCGCGTCGCGACGAGCAGCAGCGCGCAGAACACGAGGCTCCACACGACGCGGTGCGCGATGATCTCGAGGGCCCCCGCGGGCTCGAGCAGCGGGAAGAACAGCGGCATCCCGCCCCACAGGAGATAGGCGCCGGCGCCCAGGGGCACGCCCCAGCGGTCGGGGGGCGACGACGTCGGCCGGGCGTCCCGGACAGGGACGGTGGGGGAGGTGCTCACCGCCCCACGCTAGTCGTCGCGCAGCGGGGAGCCGAGCACGTCGAACCGGAGACCGCCGAAGGTGCCGGAGAGGAGCGGCCGCGCCGCGGCCACGGAGGCCTGCACCTCGGGCAGGTCGAGCGAGGCCCGGTGCGCTGCCGAGCTCGTCCAGAGCTCCATCACGACGACGGTGTCCGGGTCGCGGTCGTCGATGCCGACCTCGTAGAGCAGGCACCCCGCCTCGGCGAGCAGGTGGTTGCGTCGGGTGAGATGGGCGACGAGCTGGTCCCGCCGACCGGGCGCGGCCTCGAGGGTGCCCACGTTCGCGAAGGTCATGCCGTCACCGTACGGACGGCCACCGACACCCGTCGGCACGTCCTGGCGCCGGTACTGGGTGCCCGGGCGGATTTTCGCTCCGGGCGCGCCCGCATGTATTGTTGCCTGGCTCCCGCAGCACGGTCCCGTGCGGCGGGGTGCGACAAGTTCACACCGGCAGGTTGCCCGAGCGGCCAAAGGGAGCTGACTGTAAATCAGCCGTCATCGACTTCGTGGGTTCGAATCCCTCACCTGCCACCCCAGAAGACCCCGGACCCTCGGTCCGGGGTCTTCGTCGTTCGAGCCTGTCTCGATTCTGTAACGACGTGTTGATATGCGGTGGGAAGTGTTGTGTTCTGTTGAGTCGTCCGTCACAGTAGTGCCGATGTCGCAGGTGACGTCCACGGTCAAGGGAGACAGACAGATGAACACGAACATCCGCAAGCGCGCGGTGATGGGTGCTGCCACGTTCGCCACCCTCGCGGTGCTGCTCACGGGCTGCACCAACTCGGGGGACGACGCGGCGGGATCCGACGACACCGCGAGCTCGAGCTCCTCGGCGGACGAGGACAGCGAGCAGGTCGTCAAGGACGCCACCGAGGCCTCGGGAGACGGCTGCACGATCGACAAGTACGGCGTCGACAAGCTGGACCTCAAGGACGCGGTCGTCGGCTTCTCGCAGTCGGAGCCCGACGCGGCTGCCTTCCGTGCGGCGGAGACGAAGTCCATCCAGGACGAGGCCAAGAAGGTCGGCGTCAAGAAGCTGATCGTCACGAACGCGAACGCCGAGCTGCCCAAGCAGATCTCGGACATCCAGGACATGCTCACGCAGGGCGTGCAGGTCCTCATCGTCGCCCCGGTCAACTCGGACGGCCTCGACCCGGCCCTCAACGCGGCGCGCGACGCCGGCGTCCCGGTCCTGACGATCGACCGCAAGCTCACCAACGAGTCCTGCAAGGACTACGTCTCGTTCCTCGGCTCGGACTTCTACGAGCAGGGCAAGCGCGCCGCGGACGCGATGAACAAGGCCACCGACGGCAAGGCGAACGTCGCGATCCTCCTCGGCGCTTCGGGGAACAACGTGACCGACCAGCGCAACGCCGGGTTCGTCGACCAGGTCAAGGCCAAGTACCCCGACCTGAAGATCGTCGCCCAGCAGACCGCGAACTTCGCGCGTGACGAGGGCCAGTCGGTCACCGAGCAGCTCCTGCAGTCCAACCCGGACATCAACGCGATCTACGCCCACAACGACGAGATGGGCCTCGGCGCCGAGACCGCCATCCAGTCGGCCGGCCTCAAGCCGGGCGAGGACGTCAAGATCGTCTCCATCGACGGCACCAAGAACGCGGTCCAGGCCATCGCCGACGGCAAGTACAACGCCGTCATCGAGTCCAACCCGCGCTTCGGCCCGCTCGCCTTCGAGACGCTGGACAAGTTCTACGGCGGTGACGCGATCCCCGAGGACGTCATCATCGAGGACCGCGAGTACGACTCCAGCAACGCCGCCGACGGCGTCGCAGGCGCGTTCTGATCGGACCCGCACGAGGACGGTGCGCCGGGCAGGTCCCGGCGCACCGTCCTGCGGCTCCCGGAACATCGAGATGAGATCGAGGAGATCGTGACCTTGACAGCCACCGAGAAGGCCCTGCCGACGGACGGGGGAGGTGGCGCCGGCGAGGTCCTCTTCGACGCCACCGGCGTCCGGAAGTCCTTCGGGGGCGTGCACGCGCTGCGTGGCGCCCACATCACCGTCCGTTCGGGCGAGATCCACGCACTGATCGGCGAGAACGGCGCCGGGAAGTCCACGCTCATCAAGGTGCTGACCGGCGTGTACGAGCCGGACGCCGGCGAGCTGCGCTTCCTGGGCGAGGACGTGCAGTTCGCGTCACCCGCCGCGGCGCAGGACGCGGGCGTCGCCACCGTGTACCAGGAGGTCAACCTGGTCCCGGTGCTGAGCGTCGCGCGCAACATCTACCTGGGGCGAGAGCCCCGCACGCGCTGGGGCACGGTCGACATCAAGGCGATGCACCGCAAGGCGCGCGAGCTCGTCCGCCGGCTCGGCATCGACGTCGACGTCACCGGCGAGCTCGGCCGCCTCGGCCTGGGCGTGCAGCAGATGGTCGCCCTCGCCCGCGCGGTGAGCGTCGACGCCCGGGTCGTCATCATGGACGAGCCGACCTCGTCGCTCGAGCCCCGCGAGGTGGAGACCCTGTTCGGCGTCGCCCGGAACCTGCGGGACCAGGGCGTCGGGATCGTCTTCGTCTCCCACCGCCTCGACGAGCTCTTCGCCCTGTGCGACGCGCTGACGATCATGCGCGACGGCGAGGTCGTGCACACCGGGCGGATCGAGGACATCGACCGCTCGGGCCTGGTGTCGCTGATGCTGGGTCGCACGATCGACGACGTCGTCGGCAGCTCCACCGGGTTCACGCGCGAGAGCCACGTCGTCGAGGGCGAGCCGGTGCTCTCGGTGCGCGGGCTCGAGGCGCGCCACCGCGTGCACGACGTCGACCTCGACGTCCACCGCGGGGAGATCGTCGGGCTCGGCGGCCTCCTCGGCTCCGGCCGCTCGGAGACGGTCAAGGCGGTCTACGGCGCCCTGCAGACCGAGGGCGGGACGGTCTCCGTCGACGGCAAGCAGCTGCGGCGGGGCGACGTCCCGAGGTCGCTGCGGTCCGGGATCGCCCTCCTCTCGGAGGACCGCAAGGCCGAGGGCGTCGTCCCCGACCTCTCGGTGCGCGACAACATCGCGCTCGCCGTCCTGTCGCGGGTCTCGCGCTTCGGCGTCGTCTCCGACAAGAAGATGGACGACCTCGTCGACGTCTTCATGAAGCGGCTCAAGATCAAGGCGTCGAGCCCGCACCAGAAGGTGCGCGAGCTCTCGGGCGGCAACCAGCAGAAGGTCCTGCTCGCCCGCTGGTTGTGCACGGAGCCGACCGTCTTCCTGCTGGACGAGCCCACGCGCGGCATCGACGTCGGGGCCAAGCGCGAGGTGCAGGCGCTGATCGGCGAGCTCGCCGAGCGCGGCCTGGGTGTCGTGATGATCTCCAGCGAGGTCGAGGAGCTCATGGAGGGCACCGACCGGGTCGTCGTGCTGCACGACGGCGGCGTGAGCGAGGTGCTCTCGGGGCAGGACATCACGAACGCCAGGCTCCTCGCGGCGATGGCCGGCGACGAGTACACGGAGGAGGACGTCGTGGCCGTGCTCGGCCTGACCGACGAGGACACGACGCCCCAGGGCGCGACGGACGCGCCGCAGGGCGCTGCCGACATGCCGCAGGGCGCTACCGACATGCCGCAGGGCGCTACCGACGAGGAGGAACGGTGAGCAGCGCAACGGCCCCGCCCACGGCCCAGGCCGGGGGGACCGGGGGACAGCAGTCCGGCGTGCAGGAGCCGACGCCGGCGCGGCGGCGACGCGTGGACGGCGAGTGGGTGCGTCGCAACGGCGTCTACCTCGCGCTGCTCGTGCTCGTCGTGATCAACGTGATCATCACGCCGCACTTCGTCAGCGAGGGGTCGCTGCGCCTGCAGCTCGTGCAGGTGGCGCCCGTCGTCATCGTCGCGCTGGGCATGGCGATGGTGATCGGCACGGAGGGCATCGACCTGTCGGTCGGGGCGGTGATGGCGCTGTCCGCGGCGCTCATGCCGCTGTACCTCGGTTACGGCACCGTCGGGGCCATCGTCGTGGGTGTCGGCATCGGCGCCGTCACGGGTCTCGTCGCCGGCGTGCTGATCGCCAAGGTGGGCGTCCAGCCGATCGTGGCGACGCTCGGCATCATGATCGGCGGCCGCGGGCTGGCGATCGTGATCGGCGGGTCCATCAAGTCGATCGACGACCCGGGCCTCGTGGCGCTCGGCACCGGGTCGTTCCTCACGATCCCCTACACGGTGCTCGTCGCGCTGGCCGCGGTGCTCGTCGTCGGGTTCCTGGTGCGGCGCACCACCTACGGCCGCCAGGTGGTCGCGATCGGCGGCAACCGCCGGGCGAGCCTGCTCGCCGGCCTGCCGGTCTCGCGCGTGCTCATCACGGTCTACGTGGTCAGCGGCCTGCTCGCGGCGGTGGCAGGGGTCATCCTCGCCGCCCGGTCGCAGGCCTCGGACCCCACCAAGATCGGCCTGCTGATGGAGCTCAGCGCCATCACCGCCGTCGTCATCGGCGGGACGCCCCTCTCGGGCGGCAGCGTGCGCATCCTCGGCACGGTCGCCGGGGCTCTGGTGATGCAGCTCATCACCTCCACGCTGATCAGCCACAACATTCCCGACTCGATGGCGCAGATGATCCAGGCCGCGGTCGTCATCCTCGCCGTGTACGTCCAGATCGGCAGGAAGGGGGCGCGATCATGAGCGTCACGATGGAGACGAACCCCGGCATCGACCCGGAGGCCGACGGGCCGGTCACGGACGAGGTGAGGGGCGTGCGCCGCAAGGCGCGCGCCGCACGGTTCGCCCAGCAGCAGGGGGCGCTCGTCGTCCTGGTGCTCCTCGTGGTCGTGATGAGCTTCGCGTACCCGACGTTCGCCTCGGCGGCGTCCTTCAGCCAGATCGCGCTCCAGGCGTCGTTCCTGGCGATCGTGGCGCTGGGCATGACGCTCGTGATCTTCACGGGCGGGATCGACCTCTCGGTCGGCTCGGTGTTCGCGCTCGGCGGCGTCGTGGCCGCGTGGGCGTCGCAGTACGGGGTGGTCGCGGCGATCGTGCTGCCGCTGGTCGTCTGCGGGGCCATCGGGCTCGTGCAGGGGCTGATCATCGCCCGCGGCGGGCTGCCGCCGTTCATCGTCACGCTCGCGGGCCTGCTGTTCGCCCGCGGGCTCCTGCTGTTCGTCACGGACGAGGGCTCGGTCACGAACAAGGTGCCCACGGGCAGCGCGTTCCTGCGGCTCGCGCGCAGCGAGCTGTTCGGCGTGCGGTACACCGTCTGGCTCGTCGTGGTGCTCGTGCTCGTCGGGGTGCTCGTGCAGACCCGGACGACGTACGGCGCGACGCTGCTCGCGATCGGCAGCCAGGAGGAGGCGGCGGTCCTGATGGGCATGCCCGTCGACCGCGTCAAGGTCATGACGTACGTCGTCTCGGGCATGTGCGCAGGCCTCGCCGGCCTGCTCACCGCCTCCTACACGGCGTCGGGAGTGACGACCCTGGGGGTCGGCATGGAGCTCACGGCGATCTCCGCGGTGGTGCTCGGTGGCACGCTCCTGACGGGTGGCGCGGGCAGCGTCGTCGGCACCGTCGTCGGCGTGCTCCTGCTGCAGGTCATCGCCAACCTCATCAACCGGCTCGGCCTCACCGACTCCAACTGGCAGGCCGTGACGAGCGGCGCGGTGCTGCTCGTGGTGGCGACGTCCCAGCAGCTGCTGCGGCGTGCTCAACGCGTCTAGCCGAGCCCCGTACCCGCCGACAGGCGGTCGGACGACGGCGACCACGGCCCCGGCTGTGGTCGCCGTCACCGCCCGCCGGGGGTTCTCGGACCTCCGCAGCCGCAGGATCTCGCGGATTTCGTGCCACGCGCGAAGCCGTGTAGAGTTTCCTGCGCCGCCCCGATAGCTCAGTCGGCAGAGCGTCTCCATGGTAAGGAGAAGGTCAAGGGTTCGATTCCCTTTCGGGGCTCTGTGATGACGTGCGCGCGTACGGCTGCGATACTGGCCGTGCTCCGTTCGTCGTCCTATGCGGCGGGGTAGCTCAGCTGGTCAGAGCGCACGGCTCATAATCGTGAGGTCGCGGGTTCGAGCCCCGCCCCCGCTACCATTCCTGACCCATATCGTCCGGCGGCCGGCGCCGGACGGTTCGCACGTTCGTAGCGCCGTCCGGAAGGCGCGAGAGGTGGCACTACCGTGGCAAGCAAGAGCTCTGACGTTCGCCCCAAGATCACGCTCGCGTGCGTGGAGTGCAAGGAGCGCAACTACATCACCAAGAAGAACCGTCGGAACAACCCCGACCGCCTCGAGCTGGCGAAGTTCTGCCCGCGCTGCGGCAAGCACACCGCGCACCGCGAGACCCGCTGAGGCACGGTCCGTACCGATCGATGACGATCAACACCGACTACGCCGGTCGCGAGTATCCCGCGACGGCGCCGTACTCGGTCGGCCGTGAGGCGCTGCGCGAGCTCGCGGCGACGCTCGGCTCCCTGCACCCCGCGCACCACGACCTCGTGGCGGCGCGGGGTGCGGGCTATCCGGACCTGGTCGCGCCGCCCACCTACGCCGTCGTGCTCGCCCAGCGGGCCGAGGCCCAGCTGGTCCAGGACGAGGCGGCCGGTATCGACTTCTCCCGCGTCGTGCACGCCGAGGAGCGCTTCACCCACCACCGGCCGATCGTCGCGGGCGACGAGCTCGTGACCGTGCTGCACGTGGACTCGATCGTCGAGCGGCGCGGCCTGGCGATGGTGACGACGCGGTGCGAGATCTCCGCGGCCGACGGCGGAGAGCCGGTGGCCACCGTGGTCTCGACGCTCGCCGTCCGGGGGGAGGTCGCATGAGCCGTCCGCAGATCGAGTCCCTCGCCGTCGGCGACGAGGTCGGTGCGCGCACCGTGGAGGTCGACCGGGCCCGGCTGGTCCGGTACGCCGGCGCGTCGGGAGACCGCAACCCGATCCACTGGAACGAGCGCGTCGCGACCGAGGCGGGGCTCCCGGGCGTCATCGCGCACGGCATGTTCACGATGGGCGCCGCCGTCGCGCTCGTCGAGGACTGGGCGGACGACCCGGGGGCGGTGATCGACTATCAGACCCGGTTCTCGCGCCCCGTCCCGGTCCCGGACCCGGGCGCGGCCACGGTCGAGGTGCTCGGCACCGTCGGCGCGGTGGACCTCGCCTCGCGCACCGTCCGCATCGACCTGGCCGTGACGTACGACGGCGCGCGCGTGCTGATGAAGGCTCAGGCGGTCGTCCGGCTCTGACGCGCCGGCGGGCCCGTCGTCGTGCCGACGCTCAGCTCGACCGGCAGGCGGACCTCCTCGGGTGCCTCGCCCGCGAGCAGCCCGATGACCGCCTCGCCGAGCCGTTCGCCCTTCTCCGCGAGCGGCTGGCGCACGGTCGTCAGGACGGTCGGGGCGAGCCACGGCAGGTCGAGCCCGTCGAAGCCGGCGACGGAGACGTCGCCCGGCACGTCCAGCCCGAGCTCGTGCGCGGCGAGCACCGCGCCCCCGGCCAGGAGGTCGGAGTGGGCGACGATCGCCGTCGGGCGGTCCGGGGCGGAGAGCAAAGCGAGGGCCGCCGTCTTGCCGTGCTCGACGAGGGAGGCCTCGGTCTCCCAGGTGACGACCGGGTCCACGGCGTCGCGGACGCCGGCGAGGCGGTTCGCGGTGGGGGTCCTGTCCACCTGTGCGAGCCGCGCGGCGTCGACCGGGCCCTGCGCGCCCGAGCTGTCGAGCGGCAGCGAGATCTCGGCGACCCGCTCGTGCCCCAGGTCCACCAGGTGCTGGACGACCTGCGCGGTGCCGACGCGGTCGTCGAGCGTCACCGCGGGGGCGCCCGGCACGAGCCGGCCCTCGCCGATCACGACGGGCACGCCGCGGCGCTGGAACGCGTCGAGGGTCGGGTCCTGTCGGCCGACGCCCCACACGAGGACGCCGACGTCCATGGCGGCGGTCTCGATGAGCGGGTCGACGACCCGTGAGGCGGGATCGTGCCCCGGGATACCGGGGATGAGCAGGACGCCGAGGCCGTGCGCGCCGAGGGTGGAGACCAGGCCGTCGAGGACCTGTACCGCGACGGGGTCACGGAAGCTGCGCTTGAGCTGGTCGCCGATGACGACGCCGACGATCCCGGAGCGGCCGGAGCGCAGCTGGCGGCCCAGCGGGTTGGGACCGGTGTAGCCGAGCTCGTCGGCGGCGCGCAGGACGCGGTCCCTCGTCTCCGGCGAGATCGGTCCCGCGCCGGAGAAGGCGAGGGAGGCGGTCGAGACCGAGACGCCGGCGCGCTCGGCGACCCGGGCGAGCGTGGGACGTGCGGGGCCGGCCATCGATCTCCTTCGTTTCCGCTCGAGGCGTTCGGCCTCCGTCGCAGGCGCCGTCGGCCTGGTCCGTGGTGCGGCCGGTTGACGGCTGCGCCAGCCTACTAGCAGAATCTCCGCGTCGCCTCGAAACGATTCGAGGCGCCGGGACGGACTCGTCCCGACCCGCCGGACGACGCGCCCGCGGCGCGCTGAGGAGCCCCGATGAGCACTGCCCACGCTGCACGTGGAGCATCGACGTCGCGCCCGGAGCCGCGCCTGCGCAGCGCCACCTGGGCGGTGGTGGCGGTCTTCTTCCTCGCCGGTTTCGCGTTCGCGAGCTGGGCGTCGCGGCTGCCCGCCGTGCGCGACGTCCTCGGGCTCAGCGAGGCGCAGATGGGGCTCACGCTCCTCTTCGTCGCGATCGGCTCGATCATCGCCCTGCCCCTCTCCGGCCGGGTGGTCGACGCGATCGGCGCGTCCCGCGCCGTGCTGGGCTTCGCGGCCGTGAACACCACGGGCCTCGTCCTCGCGGTCCTGTGCGTCGACCTCGGGTCGGTGGGGCTGCTGCGGTGCGCGCTGCTGCTCACCGGGATCGGCACCGGGGTGTGGGACGCCGCGATGAACCTCGAGGGTGCCGCGGTCGAGCAGCGCCTCGGCCGCGCGATCATGCCCCAGTTCCACGCCGCCTTCTCGTTCGGCACCGTCACCGGCGCCGGCCTGGGCGCGCTCGCCGCCTGGGGGCACGTCGGCATCACCGTGCACCTGCTGGTCGCGGTGCTCGCAGGCCTCGTCGGCGTCGCGTTCGCCGTGCGCCGCTTCCTGCCGCCCGAGGAGGTGGCGCACCCCGCGCACCCGGGCGACCAGGCGGGTGCCGACCCGGCGACGGCCGCGGGCGTGTCTCCCGAGCGCGCCCCGGCCGCGGGTCGCGCCCCGAGCGCCTGGACAGAGCCCCGCACGCTCATGATCGGTCTGGTCGTCCTCGCGGCCGCGCTCACCGAAGGCGCCGCGAACGACTGGGTCGGTCTCGCCGTCGTCGACGGGTTCGACGCGGCGGACGCGCTCGGCGCGGTCGGCCTGGCCGTGTTCCTCAGCGCGATGACCGGCATGCGCCTGCTCGGGACGGGCCTGCTTGACCGGCACGGGCGTGTGCCGGTGCTGCGCCTCTCGGCGGGACTCGCGATCGTCGGCCTCGTCGTCTTCGCGCTGGTCCCGAGCCTGTGGGTGGCGCTGTGCGGCGTCGTCCTGTGGGGGATGGGTGCGGCGCTGGGCTTCCCGGTCGGGATGAGCGCCGCGTCGGACGACCCGCGCCGGGCCGCCGGCCGGGTGAGCGTAGTCGCGACCATCGGGTACTCCGCGTTCTTCGTGGGACCGCCGCTCATCGGCTTCCTCGCGGAGCAGGTGGGCTACCGCGAGGCGCTGCTGATCATCACGGTGCCTCTCGTGCTCGGGCTGTTCGCCATGGGGGCGGTGCGGCCGCTGCCCGACGCCGTGGGCACCGTGCGCGAAGGTTGACGCCCCCTCCGCCCCCTCCGCCGAGGCGTCGAACTCGGCCCCTGATTCTCCGAATCCGGGGGCCGAGCTCGACGTCTCGGCGGGCGGCGCGCGGCTCAGCTCCAGAAGCCGTCGTGCACCGCGGCGGCCTCCTCCTCGAGGAGGGGGCCGACGACGGTGACGTGGCGCTGGCCGCGGGCGAAGACCTCTCGGCACGGCAGGGCGAACGTCGGGTTCTCCGGGTTGTCGCCGGTCAGGCCGAGGAGGCGCTCCTCCGACAGCGCGTAGACGACCCGTCCGATCCCTGTCCAGTAGACCGCTCCGGCGCACATCGCGCACGGCTCGGCACTCGTGTAGAGGGTGGCCCGGGCCAGCTGGGCGGAGCTGAGGGTGCGAGCGGCCGCGGCGACCGCGGCAGTCTCGGCGTGCTGCGTCGGGTCGCCCGCCGGGGGGAGGGAGTTGTTCCCCCGTTCGGCGACGACGATGCCGTCGCCGTCCACGACGATCGCGCCGAACGGGTGCCGGCCCTCCGCCCGCGACGTCTCTGCGACCCGCATCGCCCGGCGCAGCAGGTCGAGCTCGTGGGCCGTCAGGTCGTCGGCCTCGCCGCTCCGCGGTCCGGGGATGCCCTGCGTCGCTCGATCCTCGCGGTTGAGAGCGAGGTTCAGGAGGACGGCGGCGATCGCGCCGAGGAAGATCCCGCTCTGCAGCACCAGCGCCACGGGGCCGTCGTACTGTGCGAAGAGCTCGGGCATCGCCATCGGCAGCACGCCGACGCTGACCGACACCGCGACCACGAGCGCGTTGTTCGTGCCCGTGTAGCGCACCCTCGCCAGCTCCTGGATGCCGGCCGCCGTCGTCATCCCGAACATCACGATCGCCCCGCCGCCGAGGACGGCCGGAGGCACGGCCGCGACGAGCGCACCGACCTTGGGGAAGAGCCCGAGGGCGATCATCACGCCGCCGCCCGCCGCGACGACGAACCGGGACCGGACCGCGGTCATCGCGATGAGTCCCGTGTTCTGGCTGAACGCGTTCAGCGGGAAGCCGTTGAGGAACCCGCCGACGAGGGTCGAGAGCCCGTCCGCCCGGAAGGCTGCCCCGAGGCGACGCGGGGTGATGGGGGAGCCCGTGATGGTGCCGATGGCGAGGACGTTCCCTGTGGTCTCCGCGAGGATCACCAGCATCGCCAGCGACATGACGAGCACCGAGGCCAGGTCCAGGTGCGGCGCGCCGAAGGCGAGCGGGCTCGCGACACCGAACCAGCCGGCGTCGGCGACGTGGGAGAAGTCCGTCGCGCCTGCGACGGCGGCGACGCCGGTGCCGACGACGAGGGCCACGAGGACCGCGAGGCTGCGCACCAGCCCGCGGCCGAAGGCGTGCAGGACGACGGTCACGACGACGGTGAGCAGGCCGAGGAGAAGGTTGCGCAGCGAGCCGAAGTCGTCGCTGCCCTGGCCGCCCCCGAGCCAGCCGGCGGCGGCAGGCATCAGCGAGATGCCGACCACCGTGATGAGGACGCCGATGACGACGGGCGGGAAGAACCGCACGAGCCGGCTCATGAAGGGCGCGACGGCGATCGTCACGGCCCCGGCGGCGATCACCGACCCGAAGACGGTGGTGAGCCCGTGCTCCTGCCCGATGAGCAGCATGGGCGAGAGCGCGATGAAGGATGCGCCCTGCACGAGGGGCAGCCGCGCGCCGAAGCGCCACAGGCCCAGGGTCTGGACGAGCGTCGCCGCCCCGCCCACGAGCAGGTTGGCGTTCAGCAGGAGCACCGTCTGTCCGGCAGACAGCCCGAGCGCCTGGGCGAGCACGAGCGGGACGGCGACGACACCGGCGTACATCACGAGCACGTGCTGCAGCCCGAGGGTCAGCGTCCTGCCGAGAGGCAGGCGCTCGTCGACCGGGTCACGCCCCGGCGGGCTGTCGGGTGTGCGCCGGACGTCGGGAGCGGAGACGGGCGGGATGCGGGTGGAAGTCATGATGAGTCCCGTGGTTCGAGGGCCGTGAGCCCGTGGCGGGCGTCGCGGTGCGGGCGACGTCCCCGGACGCTATGGCCGGAGCCTCCGATAGCCCTAAGCACCTCCCATCGTCATTTCCGATATGTTGCGCCCATGCGCATCACCCTCGAACGTCTCGAGTGCTTCGTCGCGGCCGCCCGGGCCGGATCGTTCTCCGCAGCGGCGCGCCACCTCGGCAAGAGCCAGTCCACCGTCTCGGCCGCGGTCGCCAACCTGGAGATCGACGTCGGTGTCGACCTCTTCGACCGCTCGACGCGGAGCCCGACGCTCACCGAGGCCGGGGTACGGCTGCTGGTCGAGGCGGAGGCGGTCGTCGAGCGTGGTGCGGGCTTCGAGCGGCACGCCGACGCGCTCGCACTGCGCGAGGCCACGTCGGTCACCGTCAGCGTGGACGTCCCGACGCGGATCCTCGCGCCGGTCTTCGTGGAGCTCGCGAAGGTGTTCCCGTACACGAACCTGACCATCCACGACCCCCACGAGACCTCGGCGGCGCACGCGGTGGCGTCGGGGGCTGCCGCCCTGGGTGTGGCGTTCGCGCAGCCCGACTACCCCGGTACCGTCGCGTTCCGTCAGCTCGGCAAGCTGATCCTCGTGCACGTCGTCCACCGCGACCACCCGCTGGCGGCCTCGCCGACGGTCGATTTCGCGGACCTGCGCACGCACCGGCGGCTGGTGGTCCGGGGTCAGGCGGAGGCACAGCCCACCACCGAGTACCTGCGCACGGCGCAGACCTGGCAGGTCGCCGGTCACGCCTCGCTCGTGCAGCTCGCCACGGCGGGTCTCGGCTGGGCGACCCTGCCCCGCCAGTACATCCTCGAGGAGCTCGCGCGGGGCGACCTCGTCGAGCTCGAGCTCGCGGCCTACCCGCACACCGACTGGCTCGTCGGCGTCGACCTGCTCGTGCCCCGCGACCGTGCTCCCTCCTTGCCCGAGGCATGGCTCCAACGGCGCCTGGCGCGCTTCCGCGTCTCTGAGCGTGACCGGTTGGGCAACCACACCGCGCCGCTGGACACGGGAAGGTCCCACGCGTGGACAGGGGCGCCGGGACGAGGGCACGCCGCGGTCCGTGGGCCGGCGGCCGACTAGCATGGACGGGTGACTTCTGCGCCCGAGACCTCTGCCGACCCGGTACGCACCTCCGCGAACCTCGCCGACCTCACGACGCTCCGCGTCGGCGGGCCGGCCGACAGGTACGTCGAGACGTCCACCGAGGCCGAGCTCGTCGAGACGGTCCGCGCCGCCGACGACGCCGGTGTGCCGCTCCTCGTGGTCGGCGGCGGGTCCAACCTCCTGGTCGCCGACGAGGGCTTCGGCGGCCTGGTGGTCCGGGACGTCCGCACGGGGATCAGTGTCGACGCGCAGGACTCGTGCGGCGGCGCCAGCCTCCACGCGCCGGCCGGCCAGGACTGGGACGCGCTCGTCGCGCAGTCGGTGCAGCAGGAGTGGGTCGGCGTCGAGGCGCTGTCCGGGATCCCGGGAACCCTCGGGGCCGCGCCCGTGCAGAACATCGGCGCCTACGGCCAGGAGGTCTCGGGCGTCGTCGCGTCGGTCCGGACGTGGGACAGGCACGAGCGCCGCGTGCGGACGCTCTCCGTGGGCGAGCTCGGCTTCGCGTACCGGTCGTCGGTCCTCAAGGAGAGCATGCGGCAGGTGGCCGACGGCGGGCCGTGGTTCCCGACGCCCCGCTACGTCGTCCTCGACGTGGCGCTGCAGATGCGCCTCGGCTCGCTCTCCGCCCCCGTGGCGTACCCCGAGCTCGCGCGCACGCTCGGCGTCCAGGTCGGAGAGCGGGCGCCCGGCCGGGACGTGCGCGCCGCCGTGCTCGAGCTGCGCGGACGCAAGGGCATGCTCCTCGACGCCGGTCCCGAGCCTGAGCACGACCGGTGGAGCGCCGGCTCGTTCTTCACGAACCCGGTGATCCGCGCCGAGGACGGCGACCTGCTGCCCGACGACGCCCCGCGCTATCCGGTGCGCTCCTCGCGCCCGGCATCGACGACGGGCCCGAGCCTGGGCGAGATCGACCCCTCGCTCGTCAAGACCTCGGCGGCGTGGCTCATCGAACACGCCGGGTTCTCCAAGGGGTGGGGCGTGCACGGGGAGAACAGCGTGGCGCGCCTGTCCTCGCGGCACACGCTGGCCGTGACGAACCGGGGCGGTGCGACCGCGCAGGACGTGCTCGCGCTCGCGCGCGCGGTGCGCGACGGCGTGCTCGACGCCTTCGGGGTCGCGCTCGAGCCCGAGCCGGTCCTGGTGGGCCTGACCCTCTAGCTCGCGCCGTCGGCGCTCAGTACACGAGGACGCTCGTACCCACCGGAGCGCCCCAGCGGTCCCAGACGTAGTCCATGGCGCCGTTCGAGACGCGCACGCACCCGTGCGAGGCCGGGTAGGGCGGGATCGATCCCGAGCCGTGCAGCGCGATGCCGCCGGTGAAGTACTTCGGGCGGTACATGGAGCCCAGCTCCAGGGTCGACTCGTGCATCGCGTCGATCTGGCGGTACACCGCGAACGTGCCCCGCGGCGTGCGCGCGCGGTAGGTGGCGCCCTGCGTCTCGAACGTCTCGCCCGAGCCGGAGGAGGCGTTGAGGATCCGGCGGACCGCTCCGTCGTCGACCAGGAGCACGAGCTGGCGGTCGAGGTCGATCTCGACGACGTGGCCCGACGAGCTGTGCGCCTTCGGCCGGACGCCGCGGTCGAGCGCCGCCTGGGTCGCGGGGCCCACGACGCCGTCGCGTGCGAGCCCCGCGGCCTTCTGGAACGCCCAGACCGCCTGCGTCGTGCCGTTGCCGAAGCTGCCGTCGACAGCGGTACCCCAGTAGCCCAGGTCGACGAGCCGCTGCTGGAGCGCCGTGACGTCCGCACCGGCGTCGCCGGCTCGTAGGACGCCGTCGTCGGGCTCCTCGGTCGGTTCCGCGGAGGGGCTCGCGGTGGCGCGCGGTGACGGCGCGGGCGACGGCTTCACGGACGGGGACGGTGCGGGCTCGTCGGTGGTTCTCGGGGTCGGCGTGGGTGCGGGCGTGGCTCTCGCGCTCGGCGTGGGTCTCGGGGTCGGCGTGGGCGTCGGCGGGGAGGTCGGCTCCGGAGACGGGGAGGCGGCCTCCGCGGTGGACGACGACGTCGCGGCCGTGGGCGACGGGGTCCCGGGATCCGGGGTGCCGGTGCCGGTCAGGCCGCACCCTGCGAGCAGCAGGGCTGCGACGAGCGCGGCCGAGGGCACGCCCAGCCGGGCGCGGTGCGCGCGGGCGTGGTGCTGCGAGTCGTCGCGGGGCACGGGAGCCTCCTCCGTCCGTCCGGGGCCACAGCGTAGGCCGGGACGCCCCCGGCCTCGCGCGGGCAGGCGTGTCGAGACCGAGCCGTGACCAGCCGTGACCAGCCGTGACCAGCCGTGACCAGCCGTGACCAGCCGTGACCAGAGCGACCGGCGACCGGGGAGCCGTTCCGTCGCGTCAGGCGGAGGGCTGTCCGCCCGGTGTCGCGTCGTCCCGCCCGGGAGCCGCGTCCCGCGCCCGGTCCGTCACCCGGCGACGGGCGAGTGCCCGGGCGCCGAGCACCGCGGCGACGACCAGGAGCGCCACCACGCCGAGCCCGACCAGGACGATCACGACCAGCGCGGCGAGCGCCGCCCCGGCGCTCACGGCGCGTCCTCCGACCCCGCGACCGCCTCCGCCTCGAGCGCCGCCAGCACGGCGCGCAGGATCTGCTCGTCCGGGGTGCCGGACTCCCGCGCGCCCGCGACGAACCGCTCCGCGGAGGTGCGCAGGCCCACGTCGGCCGCCACCGCGGACGGTGCCACGACGGTCCCCGCGCGGCTGCGGGTGACGACGGCGCCGCGGGACTCGAGCTCCCGGTAGGCACGGGCGACCGTCCCCGGCGCCACACCGAGCCGCCCGGCGAGCGAGCGGACGGTGGGCAGCCGGTCTCCCGGAGCGAGCGTCCCGGCCGCCACGTGCGCGAGGACCTGGTCGCGGACCTGCTCGTACGGCGAGCCGGTGCCGTCGGCGTCGATCGCGATCGGCAGCTCGGTCACGGGAACCTCCGGGGGACGGGCTCGGGGCGTCGGGCCGCGGCGGGGTCCGACGGTGCCGGCGTGGTCGCGGGTGCGGCGAGCCAGTCGTCCACCCGGTCGAGGAGCCGCCTGCGGGTGGGCTCCCCGGCTCGGCTCGCCCGGATCGACGCTCGCGCGAGGTCGGCGAGACCGTCGTCCGAGAAGCCGTGCACGTGGCGCGCCGTCTCGTACTGGGCGACGAGGCGAGAACCGAAGAGCAGGGGGTCGTCCGCGCCGAGCGCGACCGTCGCCCCGGCGGCGACGAGCTGAGGGAGCGGGACCCGCGCGGCGTCGTCGTACACCCCGAGCGAGACGTTCGACGCGGGGCACACCTCCAGGGCGACGCCGCGCCCGACGAGCTCGTCGAGGAGGTCGGGGTCCTCCGCGGAACGGACGCCGTGACCGAGCCGGTCGGGCGCGAGCGTGGTCAGGACCTGGCGCACGTGCACCGACCCGAGCAGCTCGCCCCCGTGGGGGACGGAGGCCAGGCCCGCGTCCCGGGCGATCGCGAAGGCGCGGGCGAACTCGGCCGTGTCCCCGCGGCGCTCGTCGTTGCTCAGCCCGAACCCCACCACCTCGCCCGGCCCGTCACCGGCGTACTGCGCCGCCAGGCGCGCGAGCACGCGGGCGTCCAGCGGGTGCCGCATCCGGGAGGCGGCCACCACGACAGCCACCTCCGTCCCGTGGGTCGCGCTGGCCTTGCGGGCGGCGTCGAGGACGATCTCCACGGCGGGCGTGATCCCCCCGACGAACGGGGCGTAGGAGGTGGGGTCGACCTGGATCTCCAGGCGGCCGGAGCCCTCGGCGGCATCGTCCGCCGCCGCCTCGTCGACGATCCGGCGCATGTCCGCCTCGGAGCGCACGCACGCCCGCGCCGCGTCGTACAGGCGCTGGAACCGGAACCATCCGCGCTCCGTCGGCGGGAGGCGCAGCGGGTCGCCGTCGAGGAGGGCGCCCGGCAGCCGGGTGCCGTACCGCGCCGCGAGCTCGCGCAGCGTGCCGGCGCGCATCGATCCCGTGAAGTGCAGGTGCAGGTGGGCCTTCGGGAGCGTGGTGAGGTCGCGCACCCGTGCATCCTTGCACCCCCGGTGGTCGCCGTCCCGGCACGCGCGCCCGTCGCCGGCGCGTGCCCACCGCCCGCGCCGAGGCGGTTCGACCCGGAGGCGTGCGTCGCGTACAGTTGTCCCTCGGTGGTTGACGTCCACCATGATCGAGCGCGCCCCGGCTGGGCGCGACGGGGCGCGGCAAGGACGTCGATCTCGAAGGGTAGTGGCGCAATTGGTAGCGCAGCGGTCTCCAAAACCGCAGGTTGCAGGTTCGAGTCCTGTCTACCCTGCTCGGCGCGAGCTCTCGTCCCACGGCATCCTCGTCGCGGTCCGGTGGCGAGCGTCATCCGGAGCGGCCGGTTCCGCGAGGCGCCGTCCGGTCCCGCACGACGACCTGTCCGCGTCACCGAGTGGGGATGAGCAGTGAGCGAATCGACGTCCGGCGCCATCGGCACCGGAGACGCCGGCGCAGGCGCGCCGCGCGGTCACGGTGACTCCCGTCCGGGATTCTTCGGGCGCATCGCCCTGTTCGTGCGCCAGGTGGTCGCCGAGCTCGGCAAGGTCGTCGCACCGACCCGGTCCGAGCTCGGGACGTACATCGCCGTGGTGCTGGTCTTCCTCGTGGTCATGATGGGCTTCATCACCGCCCTGGACTACGGCATCGGACGGCTCACGCTCCTCGTCTTCGGGGACTAGCGCCCCGTACCGGCGGTCGCGCCCCGGTCGTGCCGGCCCGCAGCACGCGGGCGGGTCGCTCACGTCTCAACAGCAGGTCAACGTCGAGAAAGCAGGTCGTTCGTGTCCCAGGATTCGCTGGACCAGTCGGAGAACCTCGAGCCCGGCGCCGAGGGCGCTCCGGCCGTGTCCGACGCGCCCGAGCAGGCCGGGGACGAACAGGTCTCCGACGAGCAGGCCGTCGAGGAGCCGCAGGCCGCGGCCGACCCCTCCGAGGAGGAGGTCGCCGCGGACGACGACGCCGCGCAGGAGCCGGCGCCCGTCGACCCGGCCGAGGAGTTCCGTCGCGAGCTGCGCATGCAGCCGGGCGACTGGTACGTCATCCACTCGTACGCGGGCTACGAGAACCGCGTGAAGGTCAACCTCGAGAACCGGACGCAGTCCCTCAACATGGAGGACTACATCTTCCAGGTCGAGGTGCCGATGGAAGAGGTCGCCGAGTACAAGAACGCGCAGAAGAAGATCGTCCGTCGCGTCCGCATCCCCGGCTACGTCCTGGTCCGCATGGACCTGACCGACGAGTCGTGGGGCGCCGTCCGGCACACGCCGGGCGTCACCGGTTTCGTGGGGCACACCCACCAGCCGGTCCCGCTGACGCTGGACGAGGTCTTCTCGATGCTCGCGCCGGTCTTCGAGGAGGCGCCCGTCGCCGGGCAGCCCGCCACGAAGGCCCGGGCGCCGATGGAGGTCGACTTCGAGGTCGGCGAGTCCGTCACCGTCACCGACGGCCCCTTCGAGACGCTGGACGCGACGATCTCCGAGATCAACGCCGACACCCAGAAGCTCAAGGTGCTCGTCTCCATCTTCGGCCGGGAGACCCCGGTCGAGCTGTCGTTCGACCAGGTCACCAAGATCTGAGCGGTTCGCCCCGCACCGACAGCGCTGCAACCGGGTCATCGCCCACGGCGTCGGCCCACCACTCAAGAGCAAGGAAACAGACATGCCCCCCAAGAAGAAGGTCTCCGGGCTGATCAAGCTCCAGATCAAGGCCGGCGCCGCGACGCCCGCCCCGCCGATCGGCCCCGCGCTGGGTCAGCACGGCGTGAACATCATGGAGTTCTGCAAGGCCTACAACGCCGCGACGGAGTCGCAGCGCGGCAACGTCGTGCCGGTCGAGATCACGGTGTACGAGGACCGCTCGTTCACGTTCATCACCAAGACGCCGCCGGCCGCCGAGCTGATCAAGCAGGCCGCCGGGGTCGACAAGGGCTCTGCGACGCCGCACACCGTCAAGGTCGCCAAGATCACGGGCGAGCAGGTCCGTGCCATCGCCACGACCAAGATGGAGGACCTCAACGCCAACGACGTCGAGGCCGCCGCGAAGATCATCGCCGGGACCGCGCGCTCGATGGGCATCACCGTCGAGGGCTGAGCCCCGCACCCGTAGGACCCGCCCGGCACCTGCCGGGCGGCCAGTGGCAGGGTCCGCGCGGACCCGACGACCACGACTGCTCACACGAAGGAGAAGCAGATGGCAACGCGCAGCAAGGCCTACCGGGCCGCCGCCGAGAAGATCGACACCGACCGCCTGTACGAGCCCCTCGAGGCCGTGCGCCTGGCGAAGGACATCGCCTCGACGAAGTACGACTCGACCGTCGAGGTGGCGTTCCGCCTCGGCGTCGACCCCCGCAAGGCGGACCAGATGGTCCGTGGCACCGTCAACCTGCCGAACGGCACGGGCAAGACCGCCCGCGTCATCGTCTTCGCCAACGGTGAGAAGGCCGAGCAGGCCCTCGCCGCCGGGGCCGACGAGGTCGGCGGCGACGACCTGATCGCCAAGGTCGCGGCCGGGTACACCGACTTCGACTCCGCGGTCGCCACGCCCGACCTCATGGGCAAGGTCGGCCGTCTCGGAAAGGTGCTCGGCCCCCGTGGGCTCATGCCGAACCCGAAGACCGGCACCGTGACCATGGACGTCACGAAGGCCGTCAACGACATCAAGGGCGGGAAGATCGAGTTCCGCGTCGACAAGCACGCCAACCTGCAGTTCATCATCGGCAAGGTCTCGTTCACCGAGAAGCAGCTGGTGGAGAACTACGGCGCCGCGATCGACGAGGTCCTGCGTCTGAAGCCGTCCTCGTCGAAGGGCCGCTACATCACGAAGGCGACGCTCGCGACGACGATGGGCCCGGGCATCCCGCTCGACCAGTCGAAGACCACCAAGCTGCTCGGCGAGGACTCCTGACCGGAGCTCCTCGGCCGTACGGCCGCAGCACGAGGCCCGTCACCCGTCAGGGTGGCGGGCCTCGCGCGTTCCCGGGGCGCGCGGGATGTATCAGGACGCCACCGGCCGGCTCCCTCCTGCTGAGCGACCGTGCGCGGGGCACGGCCGCCGACGCGCGGGGAGGGTGGTTCCGATGGTCAGACCTGGCCCGACGTCGGGGACGGCCCTACGATCGTCTGGTCCACCGATCCGGCCGTGCCGCCGCTCTCCGAGGGGGTCCGAGCCAGCCATGACCGAGCGTGCCGACGACCGGCCGAGCGCACCCCCCGCGGGCGAGTCGCTCGGCGACCGTGCCGCGCTCGCGCTGCTCGAGTACCGCGAGGGGCGCAGCCAGCGCCTGGCCGACCTCGTCCACGAGGCGACGCCGCTGCTGTGGCACACCGCGCGGTCGCAGGGTGTGCCGCGGGACCTGGCGGACGACGTCGTCCAGTCGACCTGGGCTGCGCTGGTGCGGCACGTGGACACGATCGACGAGCCCAAGGCCGTGCTGAGCTGGCTCCTCGTCACGACCCGGCGCGCGTCCTGGGACGTGGTCCGGCGCTACCGCGCGCAGACGCGCCTGACGACGGAGCTGCCCGACGACGCGACGGACACCAGCCGGGCGATCGTCTCGCCGCACCCCGGACCGGAGGAGCTGGCGCTGCGCACCGACCGCGACCGCGCGCTGTGGGCGGCCGTGGGCGAGCTCTCCGAGCGCTGCCGCATCCTGCTGAGGCTCGTCGCCCAGGCCGACCGGCCCGACTACCGCGCGATCTCCGAGGCAGTGGGGATGCCCGTCGGGAGCATCGGGGCGACGCGCGGCCGGTGCCTCGCGAAGCTGCGCACGGTCCTCGAGCGCGAGACCCCCGGGGAGGTGGGCTCATGACCCTCGACCACGATCCGCAGGAGCCGATGGACGACGTCGACGAGCAGCTGCTGGCCGACCTCGCGAGGCTCTACGCCGCCGTGGACCCGGTGCCCGAGGGGCTCGCGCTCCGGTCGCTGTTCACGGCGACCCTCGCCGGCCTCGAGTCCGAGGTGCTGGAGCTGGTCGACGCGCCGGCCGCGCTCGCGACCGTCCGCGGGGAGGCGCCCGTGGAAGCCCGGACGATCACCTTCACCTCCGAGTCGGCGACCATCATGATCACGCTCTCGCCCGACGACGGCGGGGTGCGCGTGGACGGGTGGGTCGCCCCCGCCGGCGAGCTCCAGGTGGAGCTGCGCTCGCCCGGCGAGGTCCGGCGCACCACGACGGACCACGACGGGCGGTTCGTCCTCACCCGGACGGGGCGCGGCCCGGCGAGCCTCGTCGTGCGGCGGCCGGACGGCACCGCCGTGAGCTCTCCCGTGATCGAGATCTGAGGACGACGATGACCGACGCGAACGACGGCCGCGGGCCCGGGCACCGGCACCGCCTCGGCGACACCCCGCAGAGCCTGCAGTGGCGCACCCGGGCCCTGGACCCCGTGCGGGCCGGTCGCGGACGGGACGAGGGCTCTCCGCACCCCACCTGGTACGTGGGCGACCGGCTGCTCGTCGCCGCCGAGCCGCCGGAGCGGGACGACGGACCGGACGAGCCGGACGAGCCCGGCGAGGCGCGCGGGTCCGGCGAGCGGCAGGGGTGGCCCGGCGCCCCCGACGGAGGCGAGGGGGGCGGGGGCTCGCCCCGCTGGCTGCGACGCCTGCGCCGTGCGGCGCGCGCGGCGGGCTACGTCGTGACGGTCGAGACGGAGAGCCACGAGGACCTCGCGCTGGTGCGGCGCGCCGTCGACGAGCTGGGCCTGCCGCCCGAGGTGGGCGCCGATCTCGCCCGGGTGTTCGGCACGGCGGTGACGCTCGGTCGCGCGGAGGGCACGGCGGGGCAGCTCCCGGACGGCTGGGAGGTCGTGCAGCGGCTGCGCGCGGCGCTCGGCCCGGACGACGACGCGCCGCGGGTCTCGCTGGACCACGTCATCGTCCCGTCCGGCGGGTCGATCGGCGGCCAGCCGGTCCAGCAGCCGAGCGCGTTCGCCGACTCCTCGCCCTTCGTGCACGCGAACCCGATGGTGCAGGGCATGCCGATGGTCCAGGGGATGCCCATGGTCCAGGGCATGCCGATGGTCCAGGGGATGCCCTACGGCGGGATCGGGGAGTACGCGGCGCAGGGTTCCGGCGGCAGGCAGCCCGTCGCGTGGGTCGGCCCGGCGCCGCACCGGGCGGTCGGGCCCGGGCCGGACGCCTTCACCGGCCCGGAGGGCGAGCGCCGGCCGCTCGTCGCGCTGATGGACACCGGCGTGGGCAAGCACCCGTGGTTCGCGCAGGAGCGCGGGTGCGGGACGGTCGTGCTGCGCGACCCGACGGTGCTCGGCGCCCCCGTCGGCCTGTGCCCGGTCCCCGAGTACGACTACCAGGACCCGGAGATCGGCGGCGTCTCCGTGGCGCCGCTGACCGGCCCGCTGGACCCCGTCGCCGGCCACGGCACGTTCATGGCCGGCCTGGTCCACCAGATCTGCCCCGACGCGGTCGTCCTCGCCCCGCGCGTCTACGGGGGCTCGGGCGTGGTCCCCGAGCGGGACCTGCTGCGCTCGCTGCGCAGGCTCCTGCTGTGGCACGTCCTCGGCCTCACGGGTGCCGCCGGCTACGCGCCGGTCGACGTGGCGGTCCTCTCGCTGGGCTACTACCACGAGCGGCCCGAGGACGCGGACCTCGACGGGCCGCTCGGCACGGTGCTCGCCGCGCTGCGGCGGTACGGCGTCCTGGTCGTCGTGTCCTCGGGCAACGACGGCCAGACGCGCGAGTCGTATCCGGCGGCCTTCGCGCCGCGGGTCGACCGCCGGTCCGTCCCGCCGAGGGCGCTCGACCCCGACGAGCTGCGCTGGGACCAGCCGCCGGTGCTGACGGTCGGGGCGCTGAACCCCGACGGCACCACGGCGCTGTTCTCGAACGACGGGCCCTGGGTGACCTGCACGCGCCCCGGCGCGTCGCTCGTCAGCACCGCCCCCGTCACCATGGACGGTGCGGTCGCCCCGTCGAGGAGCGTGCGCGAGCTCTGGTCCCACGGTCGGCGCGAGACCATCGACCCGGAGGGCTTCCAGGGCGGCTTCGCGATCTGGAGCGGGACGTCGTTCGCCGCGCCGGTCCTCGCGGGGGAGCTCGCCGCGCTCCTCGCGGGGCGAGGGGCTCCGCCGGCGTCGGCGGGCCTGGAGGGCACCGGGGCGCCGGGGCGCTGCGTGCGGCTCTGGTCCGCCGTCGAGCAGGCGACGGGCCTGCGGCCTTCGGGAGCGCCGCAGCGCCCGTGAGCGGTGCCCGCACCGCCGGGGCGGCGGGCCGCATCGAGACTACGGTGGGGACGTGGCGACCACCCTCGAGCGCGTCCGGACGCTGTACGAGCGCGCCCACGACGTCGACGCCGCGGGCCGGCCCGCGGCGGCCGCCCGCGCCTACCGAGCGGCCGGGGCTGCGCTCGACGACGTCGTCGCCTCCGCGGGGGCGACGGACGCGGCCGAGGCGCAGCGGCTGCGGGTACGCATCCTGCTGGGCGTCGCCTACGTCCGCTACGAGCTCGGTGGCGGTCTGGCCGGCGCGCTGGAGGTCCTCGACCAGGCGCGCGTCGCCGCACGCGACGACGCGCGGCTCCGCATGGCCACGCTCGCCCAGGAGGGGCTGCTGCGGCTCCGCGCCGGGGACGTCGGCGCCGCCATCGCCGCCTTCGACGAGGCGGTTCCCGACGCCGCGGAGGTCACCCGGGACGCCGCCGTCATCCTGCTCAACCGGGGCGTGCTGCGCATGGAGACCGGGGACCTCGCGCGCGCCGAGGCGGACCTGCGCGGCTGCGCCGACCGGGCCGAGCGGATCGACGAGCGGATCGTCCGGTCGAAGGCCCTGCACAACCTGGGGTTCCTCGAGTACCTGCGCGGGGAGCTGCCGTCCGCGCTCCGGTCGATGGACGAGGCCGCCCAGGTGGTCACCGAGCGGCCCGACGCCGTCGCGCAGCTCGACCGGGCCCGCGTGCTGTACGAGGCCGGGCTGCTCACCGAGGCGGTGGACCGGCTCGACGACGCGGCAGCGATCCTGCGCGCGAACGGCGCGAGCGTCGACCTCGCGCAGGCGCGGCTCGACGGCGCCCGGTGCGCGCTCGAGCTCGGCCGCCCCGACCGTGCCCTGGAGCTGGCGCACGCCGCCCGCGACGGGTTCCGGCGCCAGGGCAACGAGCCGTGGCAGCTGCGCGCCGAGCTGGTGGTGCACCAGTCGCGGTTCTCGGCGCTCGGGCTGACGGCGAGCGCGGCGCGGTACGCGACGGCCGGGCGGCACGCCGCGGGCCTGGCGCGGCGTGCCGGGGAGCACGGTGGCCTCGCGTCGTCGGTGGTGGCCCCGGCGCTGCTGCTCCAGGCAGAGTCGCTGGCACGGTCCGGGAACGCGCGCGAGGCCGCCGAGGTCCTCGGGCGGGCGGACGTGAGCGGGCGGGGCGTGCCGCTCTCGCTGCGCATCCAGCACGAGGCGGTGTGCGCTCTCGTGCACTTCGCCGCGGCGGACCGCCGCCGGGGGCTGGCCGCCGTCCGGCGCGGGCAGCGCATGCTCGCGACGCAGCGCGCCCGCCTCGGGACGACCGACTCGGTGACCGCGGCGGCCGTGCACGGCGTGCGGCTCGGCAACATCGACGTCGCGGCGGGGCTCGGGACAGGACGGGCCGACGTGGCGTTCGACGCCGTCGAGCGCGGGCGGGCGACGTTCGCGGGCGCGGGGCGCGTCTCGGCGCCGGACGACGCGGGACCGGCGGCGGCGCTGACCCGCGCGCGCGAGCTCATCGAGAGGGCGCGCGGCCTCGGTGTGTCGGGCACGTCGGCGGCCGAGCGGGAGGATCTGCTGCGGCGGGCGCGGGCGCTCCAGGACGAGGTGCGCGCGCGGTCGTGGCGGACGGACGGGGCGTCACGGGTGCCGGTGCCGATGACCGCGCGCGGGCTGCGGGCGGTCCTCGACGAGGACACCACGGTGGTGAGCCTCGTCGAGGCGGACGGTCGGCTCGTGGCGCTGCGGGTGGAGCGCGGGGGAGCGCGCCGCGTCGACCTCGGGCCGCTGGACTTGCTCCTCGAGGACGTCCGTCGGGCGCGGGCGGACCTGCTCGCGCTCTCGGCGGGGACCGCGCCGGCGGCCCTGCTGGCGTCGGTGCGCGCCTCGGCGCGGCGGACGCTGGACCGGCTCGACCGTGCGGTGCTGGCGCCGCTGCGCGTCGAGGGGCGGCTGCACGTCGTCGCCCGTCGGCACCTGCTCACCGTGCCGTGGGGGATGCTCACCTCCCGCGCGGGTCGGGCCACGAGCGTCGACTCCTGGGTCGCGGTGCGGCCCCGGACGGCGGTGCGGGGGAGGCCGGCCTCCGCCGCGGTGATCGCCGGGCCGGGCCTGGACCATGCGGACGCCGAGGTGGCGGCGGTGGCCGCCGTCTGGCCCGGCGCGCGCGTGCTCGCCGGCGAGGACGCGACGTGCGACGCCGCGCGTGCGCTCGTCTCGGGGACGGACGTCGTGCACCTCGCGGCGCACGGGACGCACGAGCCGGACAACCCGCTGTTCTCCTCGGTGCGGCTCGCCGACGGTCCGCTGTTCGCCCACGAGCTCGAGACCGCGGACCTCGAGGGAGCCACCGTGGTGCTGTCCGCGTGCGAGGTCGGCCGGACGACGACGCGCGCGGGAGGGGAGCCCCTGGGGCTGACGAGCGTCCTGCTGCGGCACGGGGTGCGTGCGGTCGTCGCGGCCGTCGCGCCGCTGCGCGACGACCTCGCCGCGGCGGTGATGCCCGTGCTGCACGCGCACCTGCGTGCCGGGACCGCCCCCGCGGGCGCGCTCGCGGCGGCGGTCGCGAGCGTCGACGAGCCGGTGCCTCTCGTGGCTTTCGGGCCTCTCGAGGTCGGGCCGGCCGCGCGGGACTGACGGGCGGGCCCGACGGGCAGGGCCGACGGGCGCGTCGCGCGTTTGGAGCCCGTCGCCCGATGCCGTACGCTGTCCGGGTACCCAAGACCGCCGGTCGCTCGACCGTGCCCGCAGCCGTACGGCTGGTGAGCACGTGAGGGCCGAAGTCCCGCAGAGCGCGGAGACCAGCGCAGGTGAAGTTCACGAGGTCGCGCCCGTCAGGGTCGCCGCCGCCGAGAGCCCCGCCTGCGCGGGGCTCTTTTCTCGTTCCGGGGACGGATCTCGAGAGGCTCCCGCCTCCCGTGGCCGGTGGCACCACCACTGGAAGGATTGCCATGGCGAGGCCGGACAAGGCAGCCGCAGTCGCAGAGCTCTCGGACAGGTTCCGCGAGTCGAACGCTGCCGTGCTGACCGAGTACCGCGGGCTCACCGTCGCACAGCTCAAGGAGCTGCGCCGGTCGCTCGGCGGCAACGCAAGCTACGCCGTGGTGAAGAACACGCTGACGTCCATCGCGGCCAAGGAGGCGGGTGTCGAGGGCTTCGACGCCGAGCTCCAGGGTCCTTCGGCGATCGCCTTCGTGACCGGTGACCCGGTCGAGGCGGCCAAGGGCCTGCGTGACTTCGCCAAGGCGAACCCTGCACTGGTCATCAAGGGTGGTGTCCTCGACGGACGCCCGATGACCTCTGCGGAGATCACCAAGCTCGCGGACCTCGAGTCCCGCGAGGTCCTGCTGGCCAAGCTGGCCGGCGCGCTCAAGGGGAAGCTGTACCAGGCGGCCTACCTGTTCACCGCGCCCACGGCCCAGGCCGCGCGCGCGATCGATGCCCTGCGTCAGAAGCAGGAGTCGGAGGGCGTCGCAGCCTGACCGCGCCGGGGCCCTGCCCCGGGACGGCCGAGCGACGCTCGCTTGCACCCACTGATCCACCCCCTGCTTCGTGCGGGCCCGGGACCGGGCCGACGACCAGCACCAACCGAAAGGAACGCCATCATGGCGAAGCTCAGCAACGACGAGCTGCTCGACGCTTTCAAGGAGCTCACCCTCATCGAGCTCTCCGAGTTCGTGAAGGCCTTCGAGGAGACCTTCGACGTCACCGCCGCCGCCCCCGTGGCCGCTGCCGCCCCGGCCGCTGCCGGTGGTGGCGCCGCTGCCGAGGCCGAGGAGGAGAAGGACGAGTTCGACGTCATCCTCGAGTCGGTCGGCGACAAGAAGATCCAGGTCATCAAGGAGGTGCGCGCCCTCACGAGCCTCGGCCTGAAGGAGGCCAAGGACCTCGTCGACGGTGCCCCGAAGCCGGTCCTCGAGGCCGCCAACAAGGAGACCGCGGAGAAGGCCAAGGCTGCCCTCGAGGGCGCCGGCGCCACCGTCACGCTCAAGTGATCCACGCGGTCCCGCTCGCGGGACCGCGGACCGGTCACGACGAGGCCCCCACCCGGTCGGGTGGGGGCCTCGTCGCGTCCGGAGGGTGCACGGCCGCGGGTCGCTGCGTCGGTGAGGTGCCGGCGGCTGCCGCAGCACCGGGGTGGACGCGACTGTCAGGAACCGGTATGCTAACGCTTTGCGCTGCCCTGTGCCCACGGTCTCAGATATCCCTCCTCCTCCTGCCGACGTACGTGCGCGTCGGCCGGACGGGGACGAGGACGGGGACCTTGCCTCGCCCGGGCGGTCGCAGAGTGCTCTCAACTGCAGGGAAGGACCCCCCTTGGCTGCCTCGCGCACCCCTTCTGCTCCGTCCGCCGACGCCATCGCGAACCGTACCGCGTCGCGTCGCGTCTCCTTCGCCAAGATCCACGAGCCGCTCGAGGTCCCGGACCTCCTGGGCCTCCAGACCGAGAGCTTCGACTGGCTCCTCGGCAACCCCGCCTGGCGTGCGCGGGTCGAGGCCGCGAACGCCTCCGGCCGCCAGGACACCCCGACCAAGTCGGGCCTGGAGGAGATCTTCGAGGAGCTCTCCCCGATCGAGGACTTCGGCTCGACGATGTCCCTGTCCTTCGCCAACCACCGCTTCGAGCCTCCGAAGTACACGGCCGAGGAGTGCAAGGAGAAGGACTTCACCTACGCCGCGCCGCTCTTCGTGACCGCGGAGTTCGTGAACTACACCACCGGCGAGATCAAGAGCCAGACCGTCTTCATGGGCGACTTCCCGCTCATGACCTCGCGTGGCACGTTCATCATCAACGGCACCGAGCGCGTCGTCGTCTCCCAGCTCGTGCGCTCCCCGGGCGTGTACTTCGAGCGCGTCGCGGACAAGACGAGCGACAAGGACATCTTCTCGGCGAAGATCATCCCCTCGCGCGGCGCCTGGCTCGAGTTCGAGATCGACAAGCGCGACGCCGTGGGCGTGCGTGTCGACCGTAAGCGCAAGCAGCCGGTGACCGTCCTGCTCAAGGCGCTCGGCCTGACCGAGTCGCAGATCCGCGAGGAGTTCGCGGAGTTCCCGGCGATCCTCGACACCCTCGAGAAGGACCACGTCCACACCGAGGAGGAGGCGCTCGTCGACCTCTACCGCAAGATCCGTCCGGGCGAGCCGCCGACGGTCGAGGCGGGTCGCTCGCTGCTGGACAACTTCTACTTCAACTCCAAGCGCTACGACCTCGCCAAGGTCGGCCGCTACAAGGCGAACAAGAAGCTCGGCGTCGACGCCGCGATCGACGACTCGACCCTCTCGGTCGGCGACATCGTCGCGACGATCAAGTACCTCGCGTCGCTGCACGCGGACAAGCAGACGATGGCCGGCACCCGGAACGGCGAGGCCGTCGAGGTCCGCGTCGAGACCGACGACATCGACCACTTCGGCAACCGTCGCATCCGCGCGGTCGGCGAGCTCATCCAGAACCAGGTCCGCACCGGCCTGTCCCGGATGGAGCGCGTCGTGCGCGAGCGCATGACGACGCAGGACGTCGAGGCGATCACCCCGCAGACCCTGATCAACATCCGCCCCGTGGTGGCGTCGATCAAGGAGTTCTTCGGCACGTCGCAGAGCTCGCAGTTCATGGACCAGAACAACCCGCTCGCGGGTCTGACGCACAAGCGTCGCCTGTCCGCGCTCGGCCCGGGCGGCCTGTCCCGCGACCGCGCCGGCATGGAGGTCCGTGACGTCCACCCGTCGCACTACGGCCGCATGTGCCCGATCGAGACCCCTGAGGGCCCGAACATCGGCCTGATCGGCTCGCTCGCGACGTACGGGCGCATCAACCCGTTCGGCTTCATCGAGACCCCGTACCGCAAGGTCGTCGAGGGCAAGGTGACCGACGACCTGCACTACCTGACCGCCGACGACGAGGACCGTTACGTCATCGCCCAGGCGAACCAGGCGCTGGCCGAGGACGGGTCGTTCGTCGAGGAGCGCGTGCTCGTGCGCACCAAGGGCGGAGAGGTCGACATCATCCCGGGCACCGCCGTGGACTTCATGGACGTCTCGCCGCGCCAGATGGTCTCCGTGGGCACGGCGCTGATCCCGTTCCTGGAGCAC
This sequence comes from Cellulomonas sp. PhB143, assembly GCF_003752595.1. Taxonomy (GTDB): domain Bacteria; phylum Actinomycetota; class Actinomycetes; order Actinomycetales; family Cellulomonadaceae; genus Paraoerskovia. The sequence goes on from NZ_RKIJ01000011.1 coordinate 373,372, forward strand.
GACGACGCGAACCGTGCCCTCATGGGCGCGAACATGCAGCGCCAGGCGGTGCCGCTGGTCCGCTCGGAGGCTCCGCTCGTCGGCACCGGCATGGAGCGTCGTGCCGCGATCGACGCCGGCGACGTCATCGTCGCGGAGAAGGCGGGCGTCGTCACCGAGGTCTCGGCCGACCTGATCACGATCGCCAACGACGACGCGACCACCTCGACGCACCGCGTCGCGAAGTTCCGCCGTTCCAACCAGGGCACGAGCTACAACCAGCGCGTGATCGTCGACGAGGGCGCCCGGGTCGAGCCCGGCTCGGTGCTCGCGGACGGTCCGGCGACGGACGAGGGCGACCTGTCCCTCGGCCGCAACCTGCTGGTGGCGTTCATGTCCTGGGAGGGTCACAACTACGAGGACGCGATCATCCTCAGCCAGCGACTGGTGCAGGACGACGTCCTCTCCTCGATCCACATCGAGGAGCACGAGGTCGACGCCCGCGACACGAAGCTCGGCCCGGAGGAGATCACGCGGGACATCCCGAACGTCTCCGAGGACGTCCTGGCCGACCTGGACGAGCGCGGCGTGATCCGCATCGGTGCCGAGGTCGGCGCCGGCGACGTGCTCGTCGGCAAGGTCACGCCGAAGGGCGAGACCGAGCTGACCCCGGAGGAGCGCCTCCTGCGCGCGATCTTCGGCGAGAAGGCGCGCGAGGTGCGCGACACCTCGCTCAAGGTGCCCCACGGCGAGTCGGGCACGGTCATCGGGATCCGCGAGTTCAACCGCGAGGACGGCGACGAGCTGCCCGCCGGCGTGAACCAGCTGGTCCGGGTCTACATCGCCCAGCGGCGCAAGATCACCGACGGCGACAAGCTGGCCGGACGCCACGGCAACAAGGGCGTCATCTCGAAGATCCTGCCGATCGAGGACATGCCGTTCCTGCCGGACGGCACCCCGGTCGACATCATCCTCAACCCGCTCGGCGTCCCCGGCCGCATGAACGTCGGCCAGGTCCTCGAGACCCACCTCGGGTGGATCGCGAAGCAGGGCTGGGACATCTCCCTGGCGGACGGCTCCGACGGCGCCGACCTGTCGTGGAAGGACAACGTCCCCGAGATCGCGGCGACGTCGGAGCCGGGCCGCCCGGTCGCGACGCCGGTGTTCGACGGCCTGCAGGAGGACGCGCTCTCGGGCCTGTTCACCGCGACGCTGCCGAACCGCGACGGCGAGCGCATGCTCGGCGGCGACGGCAAGGCCCGTCTCTTCGACGGCCGCTCCGGCGAGCCGTTCCCGGAGCCGGTGTCCGTGGGCTACATGTACGTCCTCAAGCTCCACCACCTGGTCGACGACAAGATCCACGCGCGCTCGACCGGGCCGTACTCGATGATCACGCAGCAGCCGCTGGGTGGTAAGGCGCAGTTCGGTGGCCAGCGGTTCGGCGAGATGGAGGTGTGGGCGCTCGAGGCGTACGGCGCCGCGTACACGCTCCAGGAGCTCCTGACCATCAAGTCGGACGACGTCCCGGGCCGCGTGAAGGTCTACGAGGCGATCGTCAAGGGTGAGAACATCCCGGACTCGGGGATCCCGGAGTCCTTCAAGGTCCTCCTCAAGGAGATGCAGTCGCTCTGCCTGAACGTCGAGGTCCTCTCGAGCGACGGCACGCAGATCGAGATGCGCGAGTCGGACGACGAGGTGTACCGCGCCGCCGAGGAGCTCGGCATCGACCTGTCGCGCCGCCCGAACGCGGCGTCCAGCATCGACGAGATCTGACCTCGGGAGCACCGGGGCCCGCGAGGGCCCCGGTGCCACCTCGAACCCCCATAGCTCCACCGCGCCGCACGGGCCCTGCACCCGGCGGCAGACGAAGGAAGTAGGACACATTGCTCGACGTCAATGTCTTCGACGAGCTGCGTATCGGCCTGGCCACGGCCGACGACATCCGTGCCTGGTCGCACGGTGAGGTCAAGAAGCCCGAGACCATCAACTACCGCACCCTCAAGCCCGAGAAGGACGGCCTCTTCTGCGAGAAGATCTTCGGCCCCACCCGGGACTGGGAGTGCTACTGCGGCAAGTACAAGCGCGTGCGCTTCAAGGGCATCATCTGCGAGCGCTGCGGCGTCGAGGTGACGCGTTCCAAGGTGCGCCGTGAGCGCATGGGCCACATCGAGCTCGCCGCGCCCGTCACGCACATCTGGTTCTTCAAGGGTGTCCCGTCGCGTCTGGGCTACCTCCTGGACCTCGCCCCGAAGGACCTCGAGAAGGTCATCTACTTCGCCGCCTACATGATCACGTGGGTCGACGAGGAGGGGCGTGCCGAGGAGCTCCCGAACCTCCAGAACGAGATCGACCTGGAGAAGAAGGAGATCGCGGACCGCCGCGACAACGACATCGAGTCGCGCGCCCAGCGCCTGGAGGCCGACCTGGCCGAGCTCGAGTCGGAGGGTGCCAAGGCCGACGCGCGCCGCAAGGTGCGCGACTCCGCCGAGCGCGAGATGGCGCAGCTGCGCAAGCGTGCGGACGCCGAGCTCGACCGCCTCGAGCAGGTCTGGGACCGCTTCAAGAACCTCAAGGTCGCCGACCTCGAGGGTGACGAGATGCTGTACCGCCAGCTGCAGGACCGCTACGGCCCGTTCTTCACGGGTGCGATGGGTGCTGCCGCGATCCAGAAGCGTCTCGAGGACTTCGACCTCGAGGCCGAGGCCGCCTCGCTGCGCGAGATCATCGCGACCGGCAAGGGCCAGCGCAAGACCCGTGCCCTCAAGCGCCTGAAGGTCGTCAACGCGTTCCTGACGACGACCAACTCGCCGACCGGCATGGTGCTGGACGCCGTCCCGGTCATCCCGCCGGACCTGCGCCCGATGGTGCAGCTCGACGGTGGCCGTTTCGCGACGTCCGACCTCAACGACCTGTACCGCCGCGTGATCAACCGGAACAACCGCCTCAAGCGGCTGCTCGACCTGGGCGCGCCGGAGATCATCGTCAACAACGAGAAGCGGATGCTCCAGGAGGCCGTCGACTCGCTGTTCGACAACGGTCGCCGCGGACGCCCGGTGACCGGACCGGGCAACCGCCCGCTGAAGTCGATCTCCGACATGCTCAAGGGCAAGCAGGGCCGGTTCCGTCAGAACCTGCTCGGCAAGCGCGTCGACTACTCGGGCCGTTCGGTCATCGTCGTCGGCCCGCAGCTCAAGCTGCACCAGTGCGGCCTGCCGAAGCAGATGGCGCTCGAGCTGTTCAAGCCGTTCGTCATGAAGCGGCTCGTGGACCTCAACCACGCCCAGAACATCAAGAGCGCCAAGCGGATGGTCGAGCGTGCGCGCCCGGTCGTGTGGGACGTGCTCGAAGAGGTCATCACCGAGCACCCCGTGCTGCTCAACCGTGCGCCGACGCTGCACCGTCTGGGTATCCAGGCGTTCGAGCCGCAGCTCGTCGAGGGCAAGGCGATCCACCTGCACCCGCTCGTCTGCGGCGCGTTCAACGCCGACTTCGACGGCGACCAGATGGCCGTCCACCTGCCCCTGAGCGCGGAGGCGCAGGCCGAGGCCCGCATCCTCATGCTCTCGTCGAACAACATCCTCAAGCCGTCGGACGGCCGGCCCGTGACCATGCCCTCGCAGGACATGATCATCGGTCTGCACCACCTGACGAGCGACCGTGCGGCCGCGCTCGGCGAGGGCCGGGCGTTCTCGTCCGTCGCCGAGGCGACCATGGCGTTCGACCAGGGCTCGCTCGACATCAACGCCGTCGTGCAGATCCGCATGGACGGCCTGGTGTTCGCCGAGGGCTCCGCGCCCGAGGGCTTCGTCCCGGGGGAGCCGCACGTCTTCGCCACGACGCTCGGACGCGCGCTGTTCAACGAGACGCTCCCCGTCGACTACCCGTACGAGAACGGCGTGGTCGACAAGAAGCGCCTCTCGACGATCGTCAACGCGCTCGCCGAGTCGTACCCGAAGGTCGAGGTCGCGGCGTCGCTGGACGCGCTCAAGGAGGCCGGCTTCCGCTGGGCCACCCGCTCGGGCGTGACCATCTCGATCTCCGACGTCGCGACGCCGACCGAGAAGACGGCGATCCTGGAGGAGCACGAGGCCAAGGCCCTCAAGGTCCAGCAGGAGTTCGACAAGGGTCTGATCACGGACGACGAGCGCCGCCAGGAGCTCATCGAGATCTGGACGCAGGCGACCGACAAGGTGGCCTCGGTGATGCGCGCGAACCTCGAGCGCAACGACCGGAACACCGTGTTCCGCATGGTCGGCTCGGGCGCGCGAGGCAACTGGATGCAGGTCCGTCAGATCGCCGGTATGCGCGGTCTCGTGGCGAACCCGCGCGGTGAGATCATCCCGCGTCCGATCAAGTCGAACTACCGCGAGGGCCTGTCCGTCCTCGAGTACTTCATCGCGACGCACGGTGCCCGCAAGGGCCTCGCGGACACGGCCCTGCGTACGGCCGACTCGGGCTACCTGACCCGTCGTCTGGTCGACGTCTCGCAGGACGTCATCATCCGCGAGGACGACTGCGGCACCGAGCGCGGGCTGACCTTGCCGGTGGCGGAGGAGATCAACGGCGTGCTCGTCGAGCACCCGAAGGTCGAGACCAGCATCTACTCGCGCACGCTCGCCTCGGACGTCCTCGACGAGGACGGCACGGTCGTGGCGGCGGCCGGCGACGACGCGGGCGACGAGGTCATCAAGCACCTCCTCGCCTCCGGCGTCTCGACCGTCAAGGTGCGCTCGGTGCTCACCTGCGAGTCGCGCGTCGGCACCTGCGCCAAGTGCTACGGCCGGTCGCTCGCGACGGGCAAGCTCGTGGACATCGGCGAGGCCGTGGGCATCATCGCGGCGCAGTCGATCGGTGAGCCCGGCACGCAGCTGACGATGCGTACCTTCCACACCGGTGGTGTGGCGTCCGCGGACGACATCACGCAGGGTCTGCCCCGTGTGACCGAGCTCTTCGAGGCGCGCACCCCCAAGGGTGAGGCGCCCATCGCGGAGTTCTCGGGCCGCATCGCGATCGACGACTCGGAGCGTTCGCGCCGTCTGGTCCTCACGCCGGACGACGGCACCGAGGAGATCGCCTACCCGGTGACCAAGCGTGCGCGTCTGCTCGTCGAGGACGGCGCGCACGTCGCGGTCGGCACGCAGCTGGTGCAGGGTGCGGTGGACCCGAAGAAGGTCCTGCGCATCCTCGGCCCGCGCGCGACGCAGAAGCACCTGGTGGACGAGGTCCAGGAGGTCTACCGCTCCCAGGGCGTGGACATCCACGACAAGCACATCGAGGTCATCGTGCGGCAGATGCTGCGGCGCGTGACCGTGCTGGACTCGGGCAACGCCCACCTCCTGCCGGGGGAGCTCGCGGAGCGCATGCGCTTCGAGGACGCGAACCGGCGGGCCGTGGCGGAGGGTGGCCAGCCGGCCGCCGGCCGTCCGGAGCTGATGGGCATCACGAAGGCGTCGCTCGCGACGGACTCGTGGCTGTCCGCCGCGTCGTTCCAGGAGACGACCCGCGTGCTCACGGAGGCCGCCATGAGCGGTCGCCGCGACCCGCTGCTCGGCCTCAAGGAGAACGTCATCATCGGTAAGCTCATCCCGGCCGGCACGGGTCTCCCGCGCTACGGCCAGGTCGACGTGGAGCCGACCGAGGAGGCGAAGACGGAGCTGTACCCGAGCTTCGGCTACGACGAGATCGACTTCCCGGGGCTCGGCATGGGCTCCGGCGAGGCGATCCCGCTCGAGGACCTGGACTTCGGCGACTTCCGCTGACGGTCCACCGGCACGGCGCGAGGCGCGGCACCTTCGGGTGTCGCGCCTCGCGCGCGTCCGGGGCCGGCCTCGACACCGGCCGGTGCGCGTCCCCGGCCCGCCGGGCCGTACGGCGTACGACGAGCGGGGGAGGTGCCGGGTGTGAGCAGGAATACTTTGACCTCCCACCGCGGGCCCGGTAGCCTAGGACACTGTGCCCGCGCCGTCGGGCCCTGACACGTGCTCGAGACGCAGGTGCCCGTCGCTCCCCGGAGCCGGCTCGGGTCGCCGCCATCGGGCAGCAGGGGCCGATGTGAGCGCGCGGGTGCTCCGGTCCCCGGTGGTCATTCCGGGGGGCGGACCATCGAGCCGGTGGTTGGTGGCTGTCGCGACGCGTCGTTCGTCGCGCGGACGCCGTGCGCTACCGGCTCCGCCAGACCACCCGTCGGGCCCGCACGGGACCGAACAGCTCGAGAAGACACGGAGCCGTAGTGCCTACGATCCAGCAGCTCGTCCGCAAGGGGCGGACCTCGAAGGTCGGGAAGTCCAAGACTCCCGCCCTCAAGGGCTCCCCGCAGCGGCGCGGCGTGTGCACGCGTGTGTACACCACCACCCCGAAGAAGCCGAACTCCGCGCTCCGCAAGGTCGCGCGCGTCAAGCTCTCCTCCCAGGTCGAGGTCACGGCCTACATCCCCGGCGTCGGGCACAACCTGCAGGAGCACTCGATCGTGCTCGTGCGCGGCGGTCGTGTGAAGGACCTCCCGGGCGTGCGCTACAAGATCGTCCGCGGCGCGCTCGACACGCAGGGCGTCAAGGGCCGCAAGCAGGCTCGCAGCCGCTACGGCGCCAAGAAGGAGAAGCGCTAATGCCTCGCAAGGGTCCGGCCCCCAAGCGGCCGCTCGCAGTCGACCCGGTCTACGGGTCCCCGGTCGTCACGCAGCTGATCAACAAGATCCTGCTCGACGGCAAGAAGTCCACCGCCGAGTCGATCGTGTACGGCGCCCTCGAGGGCGTCCGCGCGAAGACCGACGGCGACCCGGTCGTCGTGCTCAAGCGCGCGCTGGACAACGTGCGCCCCGCGCTCGAGGTCCGCAGCCGCCGCGTCGGCGGTGCCACGTACCAGGTGCCCGTCGAGGTCCGCCCCGTGCGCTCGACGACCCTCGCGCTGCGCTGGCTGACCGACTACTCGCGCGCACGTCGCGAGAAGACGATGACCGAGCGCCTCATGAACGAGATCCTCGACGCGAGCAACGGCCTCGGTGCCGCGGTCAAGCGTCGCGAGGACATGCACAAGATGGCCGACTCGAACAAGGCCTTCGCGCACTACCGCTGGTGACCCGGGCGGCCGGCGGCACCCGTGCCGCCGGCCCGTACCGCGCGACCCGCGCACCCCGACCCACCTCTCGACCCAAGGGAACTCACCGTGGCACTTGACGTGCTGACCGACCTGAACAAGGTCCGCAACATCGGCATCATGGCCCACATCGATGCCGGGAAGACGACGACCACCGAGCGGATCCTGTTCTACACCGGGGTCAACTACAAGATCGGTGAGACGCACGACGGCGCGTCGACGATGGACTGGATGGAGCAGGAGCAGGAGCGCGGCATCACGATCACGTCGGCCGCGACGACCTGCTACTGGAAGAACAACCAGATCAACATCATCGACACCCCGGGCCACGTGGACTTCACGGTCGAGGTCGAGCGCTCGCTGCGCGTGCTCGACGGCGCGGTCGCCGTCTTCGACGGCAAGGAGGGCGTGGAGCCCCAGTCCGAGACGGTCTGGCGCCAGGCGGACAAGTACGACGTCCCCCGCATCTGCTTCGTCAACAAGATGGACAAGCTCGGCGCGGACTTCTACTTCACCGTCGACACGATCGTCAACCGCCTCAAGGCGAAGCCGCTGGTCATCCAGCTGCCGATCGGCGCGGAGAACGACTTCACCGGCGTCGTCGACCTCATCGAGATGAAGGCCCTCGTCTGGCACGGGGAGACCAAGCTCGGCGAGGCGTACGACACCGAGGAGATCCCGGCCGACCTCCAGGAGAAGGCGGAGCAGTACCGCGCCGAGCTCGTGGAGGCCGTCGCCGAGGCCGACGACGAGCTGCTGGAGAAGTTCCTCGGGGGCGAGGAGCTCACGGTCGCCGAGATCAAGGGCGGCATCCGCAAGCTCGTCATCACCAGCGCCGCCTTCCCGGTGCTGTGCGGCTCGGCGTTCAAGAACAAGGGCGTCCAGCCCATGCTCGACGCCGTCATCGACTACCTCCCGTCGCCCCTCGACGTGCCGGCCGTGGACGGCCTGGACGTCAAGGACGAGACGGTGACGATCCAGCGCCACCCCGATGCGAACGAGCCGTTCTCGGCTCTCGCGTTCAAGGTCGCGACGCACCCGTTCTTCGGCAAGCTGACCTACGTCCGGGTGTACTCCGGCAAGGTCTCGCAGGGCGCCCAGGTGCTCAACGCGACCAAGGGCAAGAAGGAGCGCATCGGCAAGCTCTTCCAGATGCACTCCAACAAGGAGAACCCGGTCGAGGACGCGACGGCGGGCCACATCTACGCCTTCATCGGTCTGAAGGACGTCACCACGGGCGACACGCTCTGCGACATCCAGAACCCGGTGGTCCTGGAGTCGATGACGTTCCCGGAGCCGGTCATCGACGTCGCGATCGAGCCGAAGACCAAGGGCGACCAGGAGAAGCTCTCCATCGCCATCCAGAAGCTCGCCGAGGAGGACCCGACCTTCCGCGTCAAGCTCGACGAGGAGACCGGCCAGACCGTCATCGGCGGCATGGGCGAGCTCCACCTCGACATCCTCGTCGACCGCATGCGGCGCGAGTTCAAGGTCGAGGCGAACGTCGGCAAGCCGCAGGTCGCGTACCGCGAGACCATCCGCCGCGCGGCCGAGAAGGTCGACTACACCCACAAGAAGCAGACCGGTGGCTCGGGCCAGTTCGCGAAGGTCCAGGTCTCGTTCGCGCCCCTCGACATGGCGGAGGGCGAGATCTACGAGTTCGAGAACGCCGTCACCGGTGGGCGTATCCCGCGCGAGTACATCCCCAGCGTCGATGCCGGGATCCAGTCCGCGATGCAGCACGGCATCCTTGCCGGGTTCCCGCTCGTGGGCGTCAAGGCCACCCTGCTGGACGGCGCCTACCACGACGTCGACTCCTCGGAGATGGCGTTCAAGATCGCCGGCTCGCAGGTCCTGAAGGAGGGCATCCGGCGCGCCGACCCGGTTCTGCTCGAGCCGGTCATGGCGGTCGAGGTGCGCACGCCCGAGGAGTACATGGGCGACGTCATCGGCGACTTGAACTCACGTCGTGGAATGATCCAGTCCATGGAGGACGCGACGGGTGTGAAGGTCGTGCGCGCCCAGGTACCGTTGTCAGAGATGTTCGGGTACATCGGAGACCTGCGTTCCAAGACGCAGGGCCGTGCCGTGTACTCGATGCAGTTCGACAGCTACTCCGAGGTTCCTCGGAACGTTGCCGAAGAGATCATCAAGAAGACCCGGGGCGAGTGAGTCCCCACAGGTCGACCCCAGCACCAACCATCAACCTGTAGCGACCCGCACGCCCCGCAGGTGCACCTTGTACCTGCATCGTTCGGCACAACTACCCAAGTCCCAGGAGGACCCCAGTGGCGAAGGCCAAGTTCGAGCGGACCAAGCCGCACGTCAACATCGGCACCATCGGTCACGTCGACCACGGTAAGACGACGCTGACGGCGGCGATCTCGAAGACGCTCGCGGACAAGTACCCGGACCTGCCGGCGAACACCCAGCGCAACTTCGACGAGATCGACGCGGCGCCCGAGGAGAAGCAGCGCGGCATCACGATCAACATCGCGCACATCGAGTACGAGACGCCCGCGCGTCACTACGCTCACGTCGACGCGCCGGGTCACGCCGACTACATCAAGAACATGATCACCGGTGCCGCGCAGATGGACGGCGCGATCCTCGTGGTCGCGGCGACCGACGGCCCGATGGCCCAGACGCGCGAGCACGTGCTGCTCGCCCGCCAGGTCGGCGTGCCCTACCTGCTCGTCGCGCTCAACAAGTCCGACATGGTCGACGACGAGGAGATCCTCGAGCTCGTCGAGATGGAGGTCCGCGAGCTGCTGTCGTCGCAGGGCTTCGACGGCGACGACGCCCCCGTGGTCCAGGTCTCCGGCCTGAAGGCTCTCGAGGGTGACGAGAAGTGGGTCGGCAAGATCCTCGAGCTCATGGAGGCCGTGGACGAGAACGTCCCCGAGCCGCTCCGCGAGCTGGACAAGCCGTTCCTCATGCCCGTCGAGGACGTCTTCACGATCACCGGTCGTGGCACCGTCGTCACCGGCAAGGTGGAGCGCGGCACGCTCGACGTCAACTCCGACGTCGAGATCGTCGGGATCCGCTCCCCGCAGAAGACGACCGTCACGGGCATCGAGACGTTCCACAAGCAGATGGACCAGGCGCAGGCCGGCGACAACACCGGTCTCCTCCTGCGTGGCATCAAGCGCGAGGACGTCGAGCGTGGCCAGGTCATCGTGAAGCCGGGCTCGATCACCCCGCACACGAACTTCGAGGCGCAGGTCTACATCCTGGGCAAGGACGAGGGCGGGCGTCACAACCCGTTCTACTCGAACTACCGCCCGCAGTTCTACTTCCGCACGACGGACGTCACCGGCGTCATCACGCTGCCCGAGGGCACCGAGATGGTCATGCCGGGCGACAACACCGAGATGTCGGTCGAGCTGATCCAGCCGATCGCCATGGAGGAGGGCCTCGGCTTCGCCATCCGCGAGGGCGGCCGCACCGTCGGCTCGGGCCGCGTCACCACGATCGTCAAGTGATCCACCGCCGGGCGGCGGCCGACCTCGGTCGGTCTCCGCTCGGCTGATGGCGAGGGGCCCGGTGCCGGTCGGTGCCGGGCCCCTCGTCGTGGGTACCCGAGGGTGCCCCGCCCCGTTCCCGCGCACGACCGGCGGGTCCGGGGACGCGTCGAGAGCACCTGGGGAGCGCCGCTCCCGGCCGGCCTCGCCGCCGGCGGCCCTGGTGACCGCCGGAGCGACGGACGTCACAGGTCTTACTGCTTCCACGGACTTGGCCCAGGGCGCCTTCGTGTGTCAAGATGGTCAGGTTGCCTGTTACGGGCACGCTCTTTCACGTTTCGAACAGTGTGTTGAACCGCCCCCGGTCACGACCGGGGCGCTGCGGCCAAGCCGCGGGTTGAGCTCGCTGTCGACGGAGATCGAGCGCCCCGCGGAACACACGTTCTGCACGACAGGCGGAAGAACGTTGCGGCTCATCGCCGCGGACGCCGGCCCACGGGCCTCGTCCGCAGCATGGGACGCATATCCAACGGCCCCGCACCCTGGTGGTGCGCGCGTCGAGGTGGGTCGGAACATACGACACGCCCGAACGCGGGGGCCGGACAGCTAGCGGTTCGAGAGAGAGAGTCAGACGACGCCATGGCGGGACAGAAGATCCGCATCCGGCTCAAGTCCTACGACCACGAGGTCATCGACAGTTCGGCGCGCAAGATCGTCGACACGGTGACGCGCGCTGGTGCGACGGTCGTGGGTCCGGTGCCGCTGCCGACGGAGAAGAACGTCTTCTGCGTCATCCGATCGCCTCACAAGTACAAGGACAGCCGCGAGCACTTCGAGATGCGCACGCACAAGCGGCTGATCGACATCATCGATCCCACGCCGAAGGCCGTCGACTCGCTCATGCGTCTCGACCTGCCTGCCGACGTGAACATCGAGATCAAGCTCTGAGGCTGGAGGAACCCATGACTACCCCCCAGCAGAACGCGCGCGCCGTCAAGGCCGTGCTCGGAACCAAGCTCGGGATGACCCAGGTGTGGGACGAGGCCGGGCGCCTCGTGCCGGTCACCGTGGTCGGCATCCCGACCAACGTCGTGACGCAGGTGCGCGCAGCGGACTCCGACGGCTACGCCGCGGTCCAGCTCGCGGCCGGCCAGATCGACCCGCGCAAGGTGACGCAGCCCCTCAAGGGCCACTTCGAGAAGGCCGGCGTCACGCCGCGCCGTCACGTCACCGAGGTCCGGACGTCGGACGCCGCCGAGTTCACTCTCGGCCAGGAGCTCGACGCCACGGTCTTCGAGGCGGGCGTGAAGGTCGACGTCTCCGGAACGACCAAGGGCAAGGGCTTCGCGGGTGTGATGAAGCGTCACGGCTTCTCCGGTGTCGGCGCCTCGCACGGTGCGCACCGCAACCACCGCAAGCCCGGTTCGATCGGTGGGGCCTCGACCCCGTCGCGCGTCTTCAAGGGCGTGCGGATGGCTGGCCGGATGGGCCACGACCGTCAGACCACCCAGAACCTGACCGTCCACGCGGTCGACGCCGAGAAGGGCCTGCTGCTCGTCAAGGGCGCGGTTCCCGGACCCAAGGGCGGCGTCGTCCTCGTGCGCAGCGCCGTGAAGGGAGCCTGACACCCATGGCTGCTCAGACTGTTGACGTCCTCGACGCCAAGGGCAAGAAGGCCGGCACCGCCGACCTTCCCGCCGAGGTGTTCGACGTCCAGACGAACGTCCCGCTCATCCACCAGGTCGTCGTCGCCCAGCGCGCCGCGGCCCGTCAGGGCACGCACTCCACCAAGACCCGCGGCGAGGTCCGCGGCGGTGGCCGCAAGCCCTACAAGCAGAAGGGCACCGGCCGCGCCCGTCAGGGTTCGACGCGTGCACCGCAGTTCGCCGGCGGTGGCACCGTCCACGGCCCGCAGCCGCGCAGCTACGACCAGCGCACGCCCAAGAAGATGAAGGCCGCTGCACTGCGCGGTGCCCTCTCCGACCGGGCCCGTGCGGGTCGCGTGCACGTGGTGGCCGGCTTCGGCGTCGACGGCGTGCCGTCGACGAAGGACGCCGTGGCCACGCTCGCGCAGCTGTCCCCGCGCCGCAACACCCTCGTGGTGCTCGAGCGTGGCGACGAGCTCACGCTCCGGTCGCTGCGCAACGTCGAGCGGGTGCACCTCCTGGTCGCCGACCAGCTGAACACCTACGACGTCCTCGTCTCGGACGACGTCGTCTTCACCGAGGCCGCGCTCGCCGCGTTCCTCGCCGGCCCCGCCAAGGGGCGTTCGGTGAAGGCCGTCGCCACCTCGACGGAGGCGGACGACATCGCAACCGAGGAGGCCGCGAAGTGAGCGCCGAGAGCACGATCCAGAAGGACCCGCGCGACATCCTGATCGCGCCGGTCGTCTCGGAGAAGAGCTACGGGCTGCTGGACGAGGGCAAGTACACCTTCGTCGTGCACCCGAGCGCGAACAAGACCGAGATCAAGATCGCCGTCGAGAAGGTCTTCGACGTCAAGGTCAAGTCGGTCAACACGATCAACCGCAAGGGCAAGGCCCGTCGGACGCGGTTCGGTCTCGGTAAGCGCAAGGACACCAAGCGTGCGATCGTCACCCTCCGCGAGGGCACGATCGACATCTTCGGCTGAGCCGACGAGAGCAGATTGAGGACAGATCCCCATGGGAATCCGTAAGTACAAGCCGACGACGCCAGGCCGCCGCGGCTCGAGCGTCGCCGACTTCGTCGAGGTCACGCGCTCGCAGCCGGAGAAGTCGCTGGTCCGTCCGCTGTCGAAGACGGGCGGGCGGAACAACTCCGGTCGCATCACGACCCGCCACAAGGGCGGTGGCCACAAGCGCGCCTACCGCGTGATCGACTTCCGTCGTCACGACAAGGACGGCGTGCCGGCGAAGGTCGCGCACATCGAGTACGACCCGAACCGCACCGCGCGCATCGCGCTCCTGCACTACGCGGACGGCGAGAAGCGCTACATCATCGCGCCGAACCGCCTCAAGCAGGGCGACGCGATCGAGAACGGTCCCGGCGCGGACATCAAGCCCGGCAACAACCTGCCGCTGCGCAACATCCCGACCGGTACGGTCATCCACGCCATCGAGCTCCGGCCCGGTGGCGGCGCGAAGATCGCCCGCTCGGCCGGTGCGTCGGTGCAGCTCGTCGCCAAGGACGGCCCCTACGCCCAGCTGCGCATGCCGTCCGGCGAGATCCGCAACGTCGACCTGCGCTGCCGTGCGACGGTGGGCGAGGTCGGCAACGCCGAGCAGTCCAACATCAACTGGGGCAAGGCCGGCCGCATGCGCTGGAAGGGCGTCCGCCCGACCGTCCGCGGTGTCGTCATGAACCCGGTCGACCACCCCCACGGTGGTGGTGAGGGCAAGACGTCCGGCGGTCGTCACCCGGTCAGCCCCTGGGGCAAGCCCGAGGGTCGTACGCGTCACCCCAACAAGCCGAGCGACAAGCTCATCGTGCGGCGTCGCCGCACCGGCAAGAAGCGCTGATAGGAGCCTGGAGACATGCCTCGTAGCCTGAAGAAGGGCCCCTTCGTCGACGACCACCTGCAGAAGAAGGTGGACGTGCAGAACGAGAAGGGGACCAAGAACGTCATCAAGACGTGGTCCCGTCGGTCGGTCATCACGCCCGACTTCCTCGGCCACACGTTCGCCGTGCACGACGGTCGCAAGCACACGCCGGTGTTCGTCACCGAGTCGATGGTCGGCCACAAGCTCGGCGAGTTCGCACCTACGCGGACCTTCCGCGGCCACGTGAAGGACGACAAGAAGGGTCGTCGTCGCTGACACGTCGCCCTCGGGCGACGTCGCGACGACGGACTGGATTGTCGAATGACGGTCAAGACACAAGAAGGCAGGACAGCAATGGAAGCCAAGGCGCAGGCGCGGTTCGTCCGTGTCACGCCCCAGAAGGCCCGGCGCGTCGTGGACCTCATCCGTGGCAAGCAGGCCGCTGAGGCCGTGGCGGTGCTCAAGTTCGCGCCGCAGGCGGCGAGCGAGCCGGTTCGCAAGGTCGTGGAGAGCGCGATCGCGAACGCCCGGGTGAAGGCCGACAACGCGAGCACCCGTTTCGACGAGCAGGAGCTCGTCGTCTCGGAGGCTTTCGTGGACGAGGGCCCGACCCTCAAGCGGTTCCGGCCTCGTGCGCAGGGTCGTGCGAGCCAGATCCTCAAGCGGACGAGCCACATCACCGTGGTCGTCGCTCCGCGTGATGACACGAAGGGAAGGGCCCGATAGTGGGACAGAAGGTTCACCCGCACGGGTACCGTCTCGGGATCACCACCGATCACCGGTCGCGCTGGTTCGCCGACAGCACGAAGGCCGGCCAGCGGTACCGCGACTACGTCCGCGAGGACGTCGCGATCCGCAAGCTCATGAGCACCGGTCTCGAGCGTGCCGGCATCTCCAAGGTCGAGATCGAGCGCACCCGTGACCGTGTCCGCGTGGACATCCACACGGCACGCCCGGGCATCGTCATCGGTCGCCGTGGCGCCGAGGCCGACCGCATCCGCGGCGAGCTCGAGAAGCTCTCCGGCAAGCAGGTGCAGCTGAACATCCTCGAGGTCAAGAACCCCGAGATCGACGCGCAGCTGGTCGCCCAGGGCATCGCCGAGCAGCTCGCGAGCCGCGTCTCGTTCCGCCGCGCGATGCGCAAGGGCATCCAGTCCGCGCAGCGCGCCGGTGCCAAGGGCATCCGCGTGGCGGTCTCCGGCCGCCTCGGCGGCGCGGAGATGAGCCGCTCGGAGTTCTACCGCGAGGGTCGCGTCCCGCTGCACACGCTGCGCGCGAACATCGACTACGGCTTCTTCGAGGCCCGCACGACCTTCGGGCGCATCGGCGTCAAGGTCTGGGTCTACAAGGGCGACATGACCGAGAAGGAGTTCGCCGCGCAGCAGGCGACCGCAGCTCCGCGCCAGGGCCGTGGCGGCCCGCGCGGTGCCGGCGACCGCCGTCCCCCGCGTCGCGGCTCCGAGCGTCCGGCCGACCGTGGTGCCGAGGCACCCGCGGCAGCTCCCGCCGCCGAGCAGCCCGCTGCTCCGGCGGAGGCCGCGTCGGCCCCTGAGACCGGAACGGAGGCCTGACCATGCTGATCCCTCGCAGGGTCAAGCACCGCAAGCAGCACCACCCGTCGCGCTCCGGCGCGGCCAAGGGCGGTACGACCGTCGCGTTCGGCGACTACGGCATCCAGGCTCTCGAGCCTGCGTACGTCACGAACCGCCAGATCGAGTCGGCCCGTATCGCCATGACCCGTCACATCAAGCGTGGCGGAAAGGTCTGGATCAACATCTACCCGGACCGTCCGCTGACGAAGAAGCCTGCCGAGACCCGCATGGGCTCCGGCAAGGGTTCGCCCGAGTGGTGGGTCGCCAACGTCAAGCCGGGCCGCATCATCTTCGAGCTGGCCGGTGTCGACGAGGCTCTCGCTCGCGAGGCCATGCGCCGCGCGATGCACAAGCTTCCGATGAAGTGCCGTTTCGTGGCGCGTGAGGGTGGTGGCAACTGATGGCTGTCGGGACCAAGGAGCTGGAGACCAGCAACCTGGACGGGTTCGACGACGAGCGTCTCGTCGCCGAGCTCAAGAAGGCCAAGGAGGAGCTCTTCAACCTCCGCTTCCAGTCGGCCACCGGCCAGCTGGAGAGCCACGGCCGTCTCAAGGCCGTGCGTCGGGACATCGCGCGGATCTACACGATCATCCGCGAGCGCGAGCTCGGCATCCGTACCGCACCGAGCCCGAGTGAGTGAGGCTGAAATGAGCGAGAAGGACACGGCCGCAGCGTCGGCCGACGCTCCCACCGCGCCCCGGGCGAACCGCAAGGTGCGCCGCGGGTACGTGGTGAGCGACAAGATGGACAAGACCGTGGTGATCGAGGTCGAGGACCGGGTCAAGCACCCGCTCTACGGCAAGGTCATCCGCCGCACCACGAAGGTCAAGGTGCACGACGAGCAGAACACTGCCGGCGTCGGTGACCTCGTGGTGATCCAGGAGACCCGCCCGCTGTCCGCCTCCAAGCGGTGGCGCCTGGTGGAGATCCTCGAGAAGGCCAAGTAGCACCCCGTCGCGGTGGCCCGGCTCCGGCCGGGCACCGCGGCGGCCCCAGTGACTGATCCGGTCCGGGTCCACGGCGCGTGCGCCGGGGCGGGGTACCGACACTGACAGATATCCGTTCGGCAAGGCTCGCTCGGCGAGAACCAGCTCGACGACAGGAGTTCACTACATGATCCAGCAGGAGTCGCGACTTCGGGTCGCCGACAACACGGGTGCGAAGGAGATCCTCTGCATCCGCGTTCTCGGTGGTTCGGGCCGTCGCTACGCCGGAATCGGCGACACGATCGTCGCCACCGTCAAGGACGCCATCCCCGGTGGGAACGTGAAGAAGGGTGACGTGGTCAAGGCCGTCGTCGTCCGTACCACCAAGGAGCGCCGTCGTCCGGACGGGTCCTACATCAAGTTCGACGAGAACGCCGCCGTGATCCTCAAGAACGACGGCGAGCCGCGCGGCACGCGCATCTTCGGCCCCGTCGGTCGCGAGCTTCGCGACAAGCGGTTCATGAAGATCGTCTCGCTGGCTCCGGAGGTGCTCTGACCATGGCCAAGATCAAGAAGGGCGACCTCGTCGTCGTCATCGCGGGCAAGGACAAGGGCAAGCAGGGGCGCGTCCTCGAGGTGCTCAAGGAGAGCGACCGTCTGGTCGTCGAGGGTGTCCAGCGCGTCACGAAGCACACCAAGGTGGGCCAGTCGCAGCGCGGCACCCGCACCGGTGGCATCGAGACCGTCGAGGCGCCCATCCACGTGAGCAACGTGATGGTCGTCGACCCGGAGACCAAGAAGGGCACCCGCGTCGGGTACCGCACCGAAGAGGTCGAGCGCGACGGCCGGTCCCGCACGGTTCGGGTCCGCGTCGCCAAGCGCTCCGGGAAGGACATCTGATGAGCGAGACCACGCTCGAGGCGCCGGCGACGCCGCGCCTGAAGCAGAAGTACCGCGAGGAGATCCTCGCGGGGCTGCGCGAGGAGTTCGACCACGGCAACGTCCACCAGGTCGCCGGCCTCACGAAGGTCGTCGTCAACATGGGTGTGGGCGACGCCGCGAAGGACTCCAAGCTGATCGAGGGCGCGATCCGCGACCTCGCGGCGATCACGGGCCAGAAGCCCCAGGTCACCAAGGCACGCAAGTCGATCGCCCAGTTCAAGCTGCGTGAGGGCATGCCGATCGGCGCGCACGTCACGCTGCGCGGCGACCGGATGTGGGAGTTCCTGGACCGGCTGCTGTCGACCGCCCTCCCGCGCATCCGCGACTTCCGTGGCCTGTCCCCGAAGCAGTTCGACGGGAACGGCAACTACACGTTCGGGCTCACGGAGCAGTCGATGTTCCACGAGATCGACCAGGACAAGATCGACCGCGTGCGTGGCATGGACATCACCATCGTCACGACCGCGACGACCGATGCTGAGGGCCGCTCCCTGCTGCGCCGTCTCGGCTTCCCCTTCAAGGAGAACTGACATGGCGAAGAAGGCCCTGGTCAACAAGGCGGCCGCGAAGCCCAAGTTCGCGGTGCGCTCCTACACCCGGTGCCAGAGGTGCGGTCGCCCGCACTCCGTGTACCGCAAGTTCGGCCTCTGCCGCGTGTGCCTTCGCGAGATGGCCCACCGTGGTGAGCTTCCCGGCGTCACCAAGAGCAGCTGGTAACAACTACGTCGTAGGTCCGGCCCCGTCCCAGGACGGCGGCTGGATACCCCGGCGAGGAAGGGCTGAAGCCCAATGACGATGACCGACCCCATCGCAGACATGCTGACGCGTCTGCGGAACGCGAACTCGGCGCACCACGACGTGGTGACCATGCCGTTCTCGAAGCTGAAGTCCCACATCGCGGAGATCCTGCAGGCCGAGGGCTACATCTCCGCCTGGAGCGTCGAGGACGCTCGTGTGGGCAAGAACCTCACCATCGAGCTGAAGTACGGGCCGAACCGCGAGCGCTCGCTCGTGGGCATCACCCGAATCTCGAAGCCTGGTCTGCGCGTCTACGCGAAGTCGACCAAGCTCCCCACCGTGCGCGGCGGGCTCGGCGTGGCGATCCTGTCCACGTCCTCCGGCCTGCTCACGGACCGCCAGGCACACTCCAAGGGCGTCGGCGGCGAAGTGCTCGCCTACGTCTGGTAATCGAACTCGGAAAGGAGAGATACGCCATGTCTCGTATCGGCAAGATCCCCGTTCCGGTTCCCGCCGGAGTGGATGTCACCATCAGCGGCGCGCTCGTCACCGTCAAGGGCCCCAAGGGAACCCTCGACCACGCGGTGCCGGCGCCCATCGCGGTCGAGCAGGAGGACGGCACCCTCGTGGTGACCCGCCCGAACGACGAGCGCGAGTCCCGTGCCCTGCACGGCCTCACCCGCACGCTGCTCTCGAACCTCGTGACCGGTGTCACGCAGGGCTACGAGAAGAAGCTCGAGATCGTCGGGACCGGTTACCGCGTGGTCGCCAAGGGCTCGGACCTCGAGTTCGCCCTCGGCTTCAGCCACCCGGTCGTCGTCTCGGCCCCGGACGGCATCTCGTTCGCGGTCGAGAGCCCGACGAAGTTCTCGGTCAGCGGCATCGACAAGCAGCAGGTCGGCGAGGTCGCAGCGAACATCCGCAAGATCCGTAAGCCGGAGCCCTACAAGGGCAAGGGCGTGCGGTACGCCGGCGAGGTCGTCCGCCGCAAGGTCGGAAAGGCTGGTAAGTGATGGCTCTCAAGGTTCTGGGCAAGGGCAAGGCCGTCGCACGTCGGCGCCGCCACCTGCGCCTGCGCAAGAAGATCGTCGGGTCGGCGGCGCGTCCGCGCCTCGTCGTGACCCGTTCGTCGCGGCACATCACGGCCCAGGTCGTGGACGACGCCGTCGGCCGCACGCTGGTCTCGGCCTCGACGCTCGAGGCGGACGTCCGTGCCGCCGAGGGCGACAAGAGCGCCAAGGCCCGCAAGGTCGGCGAGCTCGTCGCCGAGCGTGCCAAGCTGGCCGGCATCTCCGAGGTCGTCTTCGACCGCGGCGGCAACAAGTACCACGGCCGGGTGGCCGCGGTCGCCGACGGGGCCCGCGAAGGCGGTCTGGCCCTCTGATGATCGTGACCACTACCGTCTCAGCGGTACGAAAGCAAAGGATTCTCTGATGGCTGCAGGGCAGCGCAGCACCACCGGCGCCCCTCAGGGCGCCGCCAACGAGTCGAACAGCCGGGGCGGCCAGGGTGGCCGCGGCGGCCAGGGCGGTCGTGGGGACGGTCGCCGCGGCGGCCGGAACGACTCCGCCGAGAAGAACCAGTACGTCGAGCGCGTCGTCACGATCAACCGCGTCTCCAAGGTCGTCAAGGGTGGTCGTCGCTTCAGCTTCACCGCGCTCGTCGTCGTCGGCGACGGTGACGGTCAGGTCGGCGTCGGCTACGGGAAGGCCAAGGAGGTGCCCGCCGCGATCGCGAAGGGCGTCGAGGAGGCGAAGAAGAGCTTCTTCCGCGTCCCCCGCATCCAGGGCACCATCCCTCACCCCATCCAGGGCGAGGCCGCCGCGGGCGTCGTGTTCCTCCGTCCGGCTGCACCGGGTACCGGTGTGATCGCCGGCGGTCCGGTGCGCGCCGTGCTCGAGTGCGCCGGGATCCACGACGTGCTCAGCAAGTCGCTCGGCTCGTCGAACTCGATCAACATCGTCCACGCGACGGTCGAGGCGCTCCGCAACCTGGAGCAGCCCGAGGCCGTGGCCGCGCGTCGTGGTCTCCCGCTCGAGCAGGTCGCACCCGCGGCCATGCTCCGGGCGCAGGCCGCGGGCAAGGCCGTCGCAGCAGAGGCAGGTGCGTGATGGCTCGTCTCAAGGTGACCCAGACCAAGTCCGCCATCGGCGGCAAGCAGAACCAGCGCGACACGCTGCGCACCCTGGGCCTCAAGCGGATCGGCGACACCGCCGTGAAGGAGGACCGCCCGGAGGTCCGCGGCATGGTCGCGACCGTGGCGCACCTCGTCGCGGTTGAGGAGGTCGACTGATCATGGCTGAGAACGCCAAGAAGGACGCCGAGGTCGACGCGACCGAGGCGCCGAAGAAGAAGGCTCCGGCCAAGAAGGCTCCGGCGAAGAAGGCTCCCGCCGCGAAGTCCGAGGCTGCGAAGTCCGAGGCTGCGAAGTCCGAGGCTGCGAAGGCTCCCGCGAAGAAGGCGCCGGCCGCCAAGGCGTCCGCCGCCACGGCTCCGGCCGAGGAGAGCGTGACCACCCTCAAGATGCACCACCTGCGTCCGGCCCCCGGCGCCAAGAAGGCCAAGACCCGCGTGGGTCGTGGTGAGGCGTCGAAGGGCAAGACGGCCGGTCGTGGCACCAAGGGCACGAAGGCCCGCTACCAGGTGCCCGAGCGGTTCGAGGGCGGGCAGATGCCGCTGCACATGCGTCTGCCGAAGCTCCGCGGGTTCACCAACCCGTTCCGCACCGAGTACCAGGTCGTGAACCTGGAGAAGCTCTCGTCCCTGTACCCCGAGGGTGGCTCCGTCACCGTCGAGGACCTGGTGGCCAAGGGCGCGGTCCGCAAGGGCCAGCTCGTCAAGGTGCTGGGCGCGGGCGAGCTCAACGTCAAGCTGGAGGTCGCGGTCGACGCGTACTCCGGTGCTGCGAAGGACAAGATCCTCGCGGCCGGCGGCTCCGTCTCGGAGAACTGATCGACCGACAGGGCCGATGGCGCAGACGCGCCGTCGGCCCTGTCGCGTACCCGGGTGCGGCACGTCGGCGCCCGGACCGTCAGGAGTGCTCCGCGGAGCACGTAGAATCTCTGACCGGTCGTCTCGAGCGGCTGCTGCACTCGCGCGACCACGGGCTAAGGTGCCTGTGGCGCTCGTCACCGCGACGTCAGGTCTCGCCGGTCACCCGGCGCACTAATCCCGCCTCGGCGGGCCAGGAGGATAGGTGCTCACCGCTTTCGCCCGGGCATTCCGGACGCCCGACCTGCGGCGCAAGCTGCTGTTCACCATCGGGATCATCGTCATCTACCGCGTCGGCTCGTTCATCCCGACGCCGGGTGTCGACTACCCGAACGTGCAGCAGTGCATCGCGTCCCAGGACCAGAACGACCTCCTGGGCCTCGTCAACCTCTTCAGCGGCGGCGCGCTGCTGCAGCTGTCGATCTTCGCGCTCGGCATCATGCCGTACATCACGGCGAGCATCATCGTGCAGCTGCTCCGGGTGGTCATCCCTCACTTCGAGGCGCTCCACAAGGAGGGCCAGGCCGGCCAGGCGAAGCTCACGCAGTACACGCGCTACCTGACGATCGCGCTCGCGATCCTGCAGTCCACGACGGTGATCACCACCGCGCGCAACGGGCTGCTCTTCCGCAACTGCCCGGTGGACGTGATCCCGGACGACAGCTTCATGACGCTGACGCTCATGGTGATCACGATGACCGCGGGCACCGGCCTGATCATGTGGCTCGGCGAGCTGATCTCCGAGCGGGGCATCGGCAACGGCATGTCCCTGCTGATCTTCACCTCGATCGCGGCCAAGTTCCCGACCGCCCTCTGGTCGATCACCAGCGGTGCCGGCGGCTTCGGCAAGTTCGCGGTAGTGATCGTCGTGGTGGTCCTCGTGATCGGGCTCGTCGTGTTCGTCGAGCAGTCCCAGCGCCGCATCCCCGTGCAGTACGCGAAGCGCATGGTCGGCCGCAAGATGTACGGCGGCTCGTCGACGTACATCCCGATCAAGATCAACATGGCGGGCGTCATCCCCGTCATCTTCGCGTCCTCGATCCTGGCCGTGCCGGGCCTCATCGCGCAGTTCGGCGACCCGTCCGCGGACTGGGTCGTGTGGATCAGCCGGCACCTCGTGCCGCAGGGCGCGCCGCTGCACATCACGCTCTACACGCTGATGATCATCTTCTTCGCGTTCTTCTACACCGCGATCACGTTCAACCCGGACGAGGTCGCGGACAACATGAAGAAGTACGGCGGGTTCATCCCCGGCATCCGCGCGGGCCGCCCGACGGCGGAGTACCTCGACTACGTGATCACGCGGATCACGTCGGCCGGGTCGGTCTACCTGGCGATCGTCGCCCTGCTGCCGACGCTGGTGCTGATCGCGCTGGGCGTCGAGACGAACATCCCGTTCGGCGGCAGCTCGATCATCATCGTCGTCGGCGTCGGCCTGGAGACGGTCAAGCAGATCGACGCCCAGCTGCAGCAGCGTCACTACGAAGGGTTCCTCCGGTGAGCACCAGCCCCGCACCTCAGTCCGCCCGCCTGGTCATCATGGGCCCGCAGGGCGCCGGCAAGGGCACGCAGGCGGCCCTCCTGGCCGAGCGTCTCGGTGTGCCCGCGATCTCCACGGGCGACATCTTCCGGGCCAACATCAAGGGCGGCACCGAGCTCGGCCGCCTGGTCCAGGAGTACACCGCGAAGGGCGACCTCGTCCCGGACTCGGTGACCAACGACATGGTCCGCGACCGGCTCGGGCAGGCCGACGCGGCCGACGGGTTCATCCTCGACGGGTACCCGCGCAACGCGGCGCAGGTCACCGAGCTCGACGGCATCCTCGCCGACCTCGGCGTGCGCCTGGACGCGGTCCTGGAGCTGACGGCCGACCGTGACGAGCTGCTCGGGCGGCTGCGCAAGCGGGCCGAGATCGAGGGTCGGGAGGACGACACCGAGGACGCGATCGCCCGCCGGCTCGACATCTACGCGGAGCAGACGGCCCCGCTGACGGGTGCGTACTCGGAGCGCGGCCTGCTGGTGCGCGTCGACGGCATCGGCTCGGTCGAGGACGTCGCCGAGCGCGTCGCCGGCGCGCTCGCCGGGCCGCGCGGCTGAGCGGCCCGGTGTTCGGCCACGGGCGCGTCGAGCTCAAGACGGTCGAGCAGGTCGCCGTGATGCGGCGTGCCGGGCTCGTCGTCGCCGACGCGCTCGACGCCGTCCGGGCCGCCACGCGCCCCGGACGGTCGACGGCCGACCTGGACGCCGTCGCGCACGAGGTGATCCGGGCCGCCGGGGCCCAGCCGTCGTTCCTCGGCTACGAGGGCTTCCCGGCGACGATCTGCGCGTCGGTCAACGACGAGATCGTGCACGGCATCCCCGGGCCCCGCGTGCTGCGTGCGGGGGACGTGCTGTCGGTCGACTGCGGCGCGATCGTCGACGGCTGGCACGGCGACTCCGCCGTCTCCTTCGTCGTCGGCGACGGCGCCCCGGCGGGATCCGCGGACTCGGCCGACCCGGCCGACGCGGCCCTCGTGGAGGCCACGCGGCGCGCCATGTGGGACGGCATCGCCGCGCTCGCGGGCGAGCGGCTGTCGGAGGTCGGCGCGGCGGTGGAGGACTCGGTGGCTGCCTCGGCGGTGGCCGACGGCGCCGCGTACGGCGTGGTGCAGGAGTTCGTCGGCCACGGCATCGGCACCGCGATGCACCAGCCGCCGGACGTGCCGAACTACCGCGCCGGCGGACGCGGCCTGCGGTTGCGTCCGGGCCTGTGCGTCGCCGTCGAGCCGATGGTGACGCGGGGGAGCGCGACCACGCGCACGCTGGCGGACGACTGGACCGCGGTGACGACGGACGGCTCGCGGGCGGCGCACTGGGAGCACTCGGTGGCGCTCCTCGAGGACGGGCTCCTGGTCCTCACCGCGCGCGACGGGGGCGCCGACGAGCTCGGCGCCCGCGGAGTCGCGGTCTCCTCGCTCGCCGGTCCCACGGACTGAGCCGTGCCGGCCGGTGCCGGTCAGCACCCGCAGGCCTGGTGGCCGCCCGCCGGTGTGAGGAGGATCTCCTCGCTGCCCGGGCGGGGCGCCCCTCGCACGGGTTCCGCACCCGGGGGCGATGCCGTAGGATGGTCCGTTGGGTGTGGTCCGTTCGAACTGTTGCTCGCACCGCCGTCCGGCTCGCCGGAGGAGGTGCCCGGTCCGGTCCCGTCGTCGCGACGGGCGCGTGGGCAGGGGAGCACGGCGTCGGCGACGCACGCGATCCACCTCGGCACTGCACCGCACACCGCTGCGGCGCGCCGTCGCGGTGACCAGTCAGACGAGAGTTAGCGGAGGATATGGCGAAGAAGGACGGTGTCATCGAGATCGAGGGCAGCGTGGTCGAGGCCCTGCCGAACGCGATGTTCCGCGTGGAGCTGGCCAACGGCCACAAGGTGCTCGCGCACATCTCGGGCAAGATGCGACAGCACTACATCCGGATCCTCCCCGAGGACCGCGTGGTGGTGGAGCTGAGCCCGTACGACCTGTCCCGCGGCCGGATCGTCTACCGCTACAAGTAACCACCACTCGATCGAGCGCCGTCGGTGCGGCACGGGAGACCGTGACGCGCGTGCGGCGGCGGAGGAAACCTCATGAAGGTCAAGCCCAGCGTCAAGAAGATCTGCGACAACTGCAAGGTCATCCGTCGCAACGGACGCGTCATGGTGATCTGCGACAACCTGCGGCACAAGCAGCGCCAGGGCTGACCAGCCCGACGCAGCACGGTGCCGGGGGCGTCCCCGACCACCCGGCGGTCCCAGACCGCCACCACGACGTGCACAGCCACGAACCCGCCGGTCCGCGAGGACCGGTCGGGGGAACCCTCGGCCCGGAGGCCGGGGCCCGCAGCAGCGGGAGGGCGGTGCACCAGACCTCCGGACGAAGCAACAGGAGCCAGAACGCATGGCACGTCTTGTCGGCGTCGACCTCCCCCGCGAGAAGCGGCTCGAGATCGCGCTCACCTACATCTACGGTGTCGGCCGTACCCGCGCCCAGCAGACGCTGGTCGCGACGGGCATCGACCCCAACCTCCGCGTGAAGGACCTCGGCGACGCCGAGCTCGTCGCGCTCCGTGACCACCTCGAGGGCAACTTCAAGCTCGAGGGCGACCTCCGCCGCGAGGTCGCCGCCGACATCCGCCGCAAGGTCGAGATCGGCTGCTACGAGGGCATCCGGCACCGCCGCGGCCTGCCCGTGCGCGGACAGCGTACGAAGACGAACGCGCGTACCCGCAAGGGCCCGAAGCGCACCGTGGCCGGCAAGAAGAAGGCCCGCTAAGCAGCAGTCCGTGGTGCGGGCCCGCGCGGCCCGCCCCGGTCCGACGACCTCAGACCAGGAGATTTCCCGTTATGCCTCCCAAGACTCGCGCGACCGCCGGTCGCAAGCCGCGCCGCAAGGACAAGAAGAACGTCCCGCTCGGCCAGGCGCACATCAAGAGCACGTTCAACAACACCATCGTCTCGATCACGGACCCGTCCGGTGCCGTGATCGCGTGGGCCTCCGGCGGCGACGTCGGCTTCAAGGGCTCGCGCAAGTCGACCCCGTACGCGGCCGGCATGGCCGCCGAGGCCGCCGCGCGCAAGGCCGCCGAGCACGGCGTCAAGAAGGTCGACGTCTTCGTCAAGGGCCCGGGCTCCGGTCGCGAGACCGCGATCCGCTCGCTCCAGGGCGCCGGCCTCGAGGTCGGTTCGATCTCCGACGTGACGCCCCAGGCGCACAACGGCTGCCGCCCGCCGAAGCGCCGCCGCGTCTGACACCTCGACGTCGCCGCCCCGCCCTGCGCGGGGCGGCGACGTCGGTGCGCTCGACGGGTGGACCGAGACCCGCGGGCTGCAGGACCTGCACCACCGTGATGCGTCAAATAGCGGACGCACACTGAGAGGAACGAACTAGTGCTCATCGCACAGCGCCCCACGCTGACCGAAGAGGTCGTCTCGGACAACCGTTCGCGGTTCTCCATCGAGCCTCTGGAGCCGGGATTCGGCTACACGCTCGGCAACTCGCTGCGTCGCACGCTGCTCTCGTCCATCCCGGGCGCGGCAGTGACCTCCATCCGGATCGACGGTGTGCTCCACGAGTTCACCACCGTCTCCGGCGTCAAGGAGGACGTCACCGAGATCATCCTGAACATCAAGAACCTCGTCGTCTCCTCGGAGAACGACGAGCCCGTGGTGATGTACCTGCGCAAGCAGGGCGCCGGCGTGGTCACGGCTGCCGACATCGTTCCTCCGGCGGGCGTGGAGATCCACAACCCCGAGCTCGAGATCGCGACGCTCAACGACAAGGGGAAGCTCGAGATCGAGCTGACCGTCGAGCGTGGCCGCGGTTACGTGTCCGCGAACCAGAACAAGTCGTTCGACGCCGAGATCGGCCGCGTGCCGGTCGACTCGATCTACTCGCCGGTGCTCAAGGTGACGTACAAGGTCGAGGCGACCCGTGTCGAGCAGCGCACCGACTTCGACAAGCTGGTCGTCGACGTCGAGACCAAGGGTTCGGCGATCAGCCCCCGCGACGCGCTCGCGTCGGCCGGCAAGACGCTCGTCGAGCTGTTCGGGCTCGCCCGCGAGCTGAACGTCGAGGCCGAGGGCATCGAGATCGGCCCGTCGCCGACGGACGCGGCGCTGGCCGCCGACCTGGCGCTGCCGATCGAGGAGCTCAACCTCACGATCCGCTCGTACAACTGCCTCAAGCGCGAGGGCATCCACCAGGTGGGCGAGCTCGTCGCCCGCAGCGAGGCCGACCTCCTCGACATCCGCAACTTCGGTGCGAAGTCGATCACCGAGGTCAAGGAGAAGCTCTCCGAGCTCGGCCTGGCCCTCAAGGACTCGCCGCTGGACTTCGACCCGTCGAAGGCCGACTACTACGAGTCCGACGACGACACCTTCTCGGGCGACCAGAACTACTGACGACGTGCGGGGCCGGTCCGTCCGGTCCCGTGACCCTGCATCTCAAGGAGCATCAGCATGCCTACCCCCACCAAGGGCCCGCGGCTCGGCGGAGGCCCGGCTCACGAGCGCCTCATCCTCGCGAACCTGTCCACCGCGCTGTTCGAGCACGGCCGCATCACGACCACGGAGACCAAGGCCAAGCGCCTGCGTCCCCTGGCCGAGCGCCTGATCACGTTCGCCAAGCGTGGCGACCTGGCCTCCCGTCGTCGGGTCATGACGGTCATCCGTGACAAGGGCGTCGTGCACACCCTGTTCACGGAGATCGCGCCGACGATGGCCGAGCGCCAGGGCGGATACACGCGCATCACGAAGGTCGGCAACCGCAAGGGCGACAACGCCCCCATGGCCGTCATCGAGCTCGTGACCGAGCCCGTGAGCGCCAAGCAGGCCGTCGTCAAGGAGGCCACCAAGGCCACCGAGCGGTCCGCGGACAAGCCGGTGACGTCGAAGTCGAAGCCGGCCACGAAGGCCGCCGACGAGACGCCGGCCGACGAGAAGAGCTCCTCCACGGAGGACTGAGCGCGAGCCGACCACCACATCGGCCCCGCTCACCGAGGGCCCGGCCCCGAGACGACCTCTCGGGCCGGGCCCTCGCTGTGTCCGGGGGGCGCACCCGCGCGGCGCGCCGTACGGTCGGCGCATGGGCGCGGAGCACGGGCGGGTGCCGGTCGTCCTCGTGCACGGTGCGCGCACGTCGCGCACGATGTGGCGGGCCCAGGTGGGCGCCCTCGAGCGGTCGGGGCGCCGCGCGCTGGCGGTGGACCTGCCCGGGCACGGGGCGCTGCGCGGGGAGTCGTTCACCCTGGCCGCGGCGGTCGCCGCCGTGGCGCGGGCGGTCGACGACGTCGGTGGGCGGGCGCTGGTCGTCGGTCTCTCCCTGGGCGGCTACGTCGCGATCGAGCACCGCGCGCAGCGGCCCGAGCAGTCGGCCGGCCTCG
Source organism: Cellulomonas sp. PhB143 (assembly GCF_003752595.1). Taxonomy (GTDB): domain Bacteria; phylum Actinomycetota; class Actinomycetes; order Actinomycetales; family Cellulomonadaceae; genus Paraoerskovia. The sequence continues at coordinate 401,516 of NZ_RKIJ01000011.1, forward strand.
TCGCGGCCTCCTGCTGCACCGACACGGCCTCGCCCCTGCGCCGCCCCTGGCTCCGCGCAGCCCGCTGGATCGAGTCGTGGCCGGACTCGGGGGAGCGCCTCAACCGCGCGCTCGTCGACGCGACGGTGCCGCGCGCCGGGCGCGCGGACCTCGCGGAGGGCGGTTTCGCGCTGGACGCGATGAGCGCGGTCCTGGCGGAGACGGGGCGGTGCTCGCCGCTGGACCGGCTCGCGCAGGGCAGGTCGCCCGTGTGGGTCGTCAACGGGCGGCTCGACCACTTCCGGCTGCAGGAGGGCGCGTTCGTGCGCTCGGCCCGAGCGAGCGGGGCACCGGTCCGGCTGGTCGTCCTGCCGGGCGCCAAGCACCTCGTCAGCCTCGATGCGCCGGTGGCGTTCAGCCGGGTCGTCCTCGAGGCGGCCGACAGCATCGAGGCGGACGCCCGGGCCGCGCGTGCCCGCTCAGCTGGTGCGCAGCTCCCAGGCGCGCGACCCGCCGACGAGCGCGGCGGAGTTGGGGACGACGACGACGTCGTCCCCGAGCCGCTCGAGCGCCGAGGGCGTGATCGCCCGTGAGTTCCCGCCGCCGACGTAGACGCGGTCCCAGTGGAACACCGGGCGCAGGCCCTCGACGACGGTGACGACCCGGCGCGACCACAGCCCGTTCCCGAGCCGGTGCCGCTCGATGTCACCGACGTACTCGTCGTAGGTGGTGCCGCGCCGCAGGGGCGCGTGCGACCACTCGAGGTGCGGTGCGACGCGTCCGCCGTCGAACAGCGCGGAGCCCAGCCCGGTCCCGAGCGTCAGGACGAGCTCGAGGCCCGACCCGGCGACGACGCCCGCGCCGTGCACCTCGGCGTCGTTGAGCACGATCGTCGGCCGCGCGAGCCGGGCCTCGAGGGCCGCGCGGACGTCGAAGCTCGCCCAGGCGGCGGCCAGCGCGGGGTCGACCCGGCTCCGCGGCCCGGACCGGGTGACGTAGTGCGGGGTGTGCACCACGACGCCGTGCCGGATCATGCCGGGCATGCCGACGGTGACGCGGTCGGCGTCGGGCAGGGTCTGCGCGACGCCGGCGATCGTCTCCACGAGTCGGTCGGGCGGCAGCGGGTACGGGGTCGGCACCCGGACGGCGCTGGCGTGGGCGGTGCCCGACGCGTCGAGCACGTTCGCCTTGATGGAGCCCCCGCCGCAGTCGACGGACAGGGTGCGGGTGCCGTGCGGCGCGTGGTCCTCGCTCATGCCTGCACGGTAGCCACGCCGGCGGCGCGGCGCCCCCCGCGGCGCCGCTACCGTGGTGCCGTGCCGACCAGCGACAACGTCCCCGTGCCATCGCCGCCCGCCGGGACACCGCCTCCCGGGACGCCGGCCGCCGACGACGTGGTGCGGGTCCGGCTCGACCTCGCCTACGACGGCTCGGCCTTCTCCGGGTGGGCCGCGCAGCCCGGGCTGCGCACCGTCCAGGGCGAGCTCGAGCTCGCCCTGGCACAGGTCATGCGGGAGGCGGGACCGCGCGTGACGGTCGCGGGGCGCACGGACGCGGGCGTGCACGCGCGAGGCCAGGTCGTGCACGTCGACGTCGCGCGAGACCGGTGGCTGGCGCTGCCGGGACGCTCCGCCCGCACCCCCGGGCAGTCGCTCGTGGCGCGGCTCGGCGGTGTGCTGCCGGGCGACGTCGTCGTGCACCGGGCCGGGCTCGCGCCGCACGGGTTCGACGCGCGCTTCTCGGCGCTGCACCGCCGGTACACCTACCGGGTGGCCGACGACCCCGCGCTGTTCGACCCGCTGCGGCGGCGGTGGGTGCTGTGGCACCGGCTGCCGCTCGACGTCGAGGCGATGCACGCCGCCATGCAGCCCCTGCTCGGTCTGCGGGACTTCGCCGCCTTCTGCCGGCCCCGCCCGGGGGCGACCACGATCCGTGAGCTCACCCGGATGAGCTGGGAGCGCGTGGCCGACGGCCCGGAGGCCGGGCTGCTCGTCGCGCACGTCCGGGCCGACGCGTTCTGCCACAACATGGTGCGGTCCCTGGTCGGCGCCTCGCTGGCCGTCGGGGAGGGGCGCCGCCCGGTCGGATTCCCCGCGGAGGTCCTCGCCGAGCGGCGGCGCACCGGCGACGCGGGCCGCGCCCGGGCGCACGGCCTGGTGCTCGAGGGCGTCGCCTACCCGCCGGACGGCGAGCTGGCCCGGCGCGCGGACGCGGTGCGGGCGCGGCGGATGGACGAGGAGGTCGACGACCGGTGAGCGGGTGCCCGCCGGCCGCCGACCGGGCTCAGATCTCGTCGACGACGTGCACGGAGGCCTCCTCGGCCCCCGCCGCGCCCCCGTCGATCCCCGCGTCGTCGGCGTAGAGGTCGTTCTGGCGACCCTCGGCGGCGTCCGGGTCCTCGGCGAGGCGTCCGGCCCGCGTGGTGTCCGCGCGGGGTCCGCTGCCGTCGTCCTCCGGCTCCTCCTGGGCCAGGCGCTGGTCGAACGTCTCGCCGTGGGACTCCTCCCACGCGGTCTCGCCGTGGTGGTTGGACCGCGGACGGTCCGGCGGCGAGTAGCCCTCGTCCAGGGCATCCTGCACGCCCCGGTCGACCAGCGTGTCCTCGGCCGAGAGCTGGTCGGTGTCGCCCTCGGTCGTCTGCTCGGGTTCCGGGCTCGTGGCCGGTGTGTCGGTGCTCATGGCTCCACCGTGGCACCGCCGACCGGGCGACGCACGTCCGCTGCGCCCGGCACGAGCGGTGTGACGAAGGCCCTTTTGACCGCCCCCGCCCCGTGCCGGTATCGTTGACAGCCGTTGTGCTTCCCGCTCGGAATCCGACGTCACGCGTGTTCTCCCACTCGCCGTCTGACGCAGCCCGGTTGATCGAGCACCGACAACGAACTCGTCGGCCGCAGTCCTCTGCGCCGAAGAAGACATCGAGACACGAAACGAAGGCTACGACCGTGCGCACGTTTACCCCGAAGCCCGGCGACGTCCAGCGTGACTGGTACGTCATCGACGCGACCGACGTCGTCCTGGGCCGCCTCGCCACCCATGTCGCCACGCTGCTGCGTGGGAAGCACAAGGCCACCTTTGCCCCGCACGTCGACGGCGGCGACTTCGTCGTCGTCATCAACGCGGACAAGGTCGCCCTCACCGGCAACAAGCGCGAGCAGAAGATGGCCTACAGCCACTCCGGTTACCCGGGTGGCCTGCGGGCCGTCGCCTACGGCGACCTGCTCGAGAAGAACCCCGAGCGGGCTGTGGAGAAGGCCGTGCGCGGCATGCTCCCCAAGACCTCGCTCGGCGCCGCTCAGCTCGGCAAGCTCAAGGTCTACCGCGGGTCGGAGCACCCGCACGCGGCCCAGCAGCCGAAGCCCTTCGAGATCACCCAGGTCGCGCAGTAACGATCCTGGACCGACGCGCCGAGCGCGTTGCCGACTTCCCACAGAATTCTTTAGGACGCGAGGACACACCAGTGGCCGAGACCACCGTCGAGACCGACACGTCGGACGAGACCCCCAGCAGCTACACCTCTGAGAGCGCCGCGCCCGTGGGCGCCGGCCAGAGCATCACCGCACCGGGAGCGGCCCTGGGCCGCCGCAAGGAGGCGGTCGCTCGCGTCCGCCTCGTCCCCGGCACCGGACAGTGGAAGATCAACGGTCGGACGATCGAGGACTACTTCCCGAACAAGCTCCACCAGCAGATCGCCAACGACCCGCTGAAGCTGGTCGACGTCGAGGGCCGCTTCGACGTCATCGCCCGCATCAGCGGCGGCGGCATCGCCGGCCAGGCTGGCGCGCTGCGCCTGGGCATCGCCCGCGCGCTCAACGCCATCGACGAGGACAGCAACCGCGCCGCCCTCAAGAAGGCCGGGTTCCTCACGCGCGACCCGCGTGCGGTCGAGCGCAAGAAGGCCGGGCTCAAGAAGGCCCGCAAGGCCCCGCAGTACTCGAAGCGCTGATCCGGCGCTGAGCACCGACGGCCCCGACGGACCTCTGTCCGCCGGGGCCGTCGGTGTACCGGCACCCGGCAGCACGCGCAGCACCCGGCAGGACCGCCGCCCGGCGGCGCCACGCACACTCGGCACGGAGGACTCATGGCTCGGTTGTTCGGCACGGACGGCGTGCGCGGGCTCGCCAACAGGGACGTCACGGCGGAGCTCGCGCTCGACCTCGGGGTCGCGGCGGCGCACGTGCTCGGCACCTCGGGGGAGCTGGAGGGCCACCGGCCGCGGGCCGTCGTGGGTCGCGACCCGCGCGTCTCCGGCGAGTTCCTCAGCGCCGCGGTGGCGGCCGGCCTGGCGAGCGCGGGGGCGGACGTCATCAACGTCGGCGTGCTGCCGACCCCGGGCGTAGCCCACATGACCGCCACGTCGGACGTCGACCTCGGTGTCGTGATCTCCGCCTCGCACAACGCCATGCCGGACAACGGCATCAAGTTCTTCGCGCGCGGCGGCGTCAAGCTCGACGACGTCGTCGAGGACCAGATCGCCGCCCGGCTCGAGGAGCCGTGGGAGCGCCCGGTCGGGGCCGAGGTCGGGCGGATCATGACCGACTCGGGCCGCGCGGGGGAGAGCTACGTCGCCCACCTGGTCTCCACGATCGGCGCCGACGAGTACACGAAGCCGCTCAGCGGGCTGCGCATCGCCGTCGACTGCGCGAACGGCGCCGCGAGCGACATCGGTCCCGCCGCGCTGCGGGCCGCGGGCGCCGACGTCGTCGTCGTCAACGCCAGCCCGGACGGGCGCAACATCAACGAGAAGTGCGGCTCGACCCACCCGGAGCAGCTCCAGGCCGTCGTCGTGGCCTCCGAGGCCGACTTCGGCGTCGCCTTCGACGGCGACGCCGACCGGTGCCTCGCGGTCGACCACGCCGGCGTGCTCGTCGACGGCGACCAGATCATGGGCGTGCTGGCCGTCGCGGAGCACGAGGCGGGACGGCTGGCCCACGACACGCTCGTCGTCACGGTCATGAGCAACCTCGGCCTGATCCTCGCCATGCAGGACGCCGGCATCCGCACCGTGCAGACCGGCGTCGGCGACCGGTACGTGCTCGAGGAGATGCGCGCCAACGGCTACACCCTCGGCGGGGAGCAGTCGGGGCACATCGTGATGTCCCGCTACGCGACCACCGGCGACGGTGTGCTCACGGCGCTGCACCTGGCCGACCGCGTCAAGCAGACCGGTGCGCGGCTCGCCGACCTCGCGTCCGCCGTGCGCCGCCTGCCCCAGACGCTGGTCAACGTCCGGGGCGTCGACCGCGCGCGCGCCGCGACCGACGAGGTCCTGCTCGACGCGGTGGCGGCCGCCGAGGCGCGGCTCGGGACGACCGGACGCGTCCTGCTGCGTCCGTCGGGCACCGAGCCCGTGGTCCGGGTCATGGTCGAGGCAGGCACGCAGTCCCAGGCGGACGCGGTCGCCGAGGAGCTCACCGTCGTCGTGCGGGAGAGGCTCGCGCTGTGACGAGCCCCGGCCCCGCCGCGGGTCCGCGGCAGCCGTGGGCCGGGCCCGGGACCGGGACGGTCGACGCCGGGCTGCGCGACGCCGTCGCGCGCTTCCTGGAGGCGAACCCCGACGGGCTGCTGCCGATCGTGCACGCCGGGCACCCGGTGCTGCGCGCCGTCGCGACCCCGTACACCGGGCAGCTGGGCGACCTGCTGCCGGACCTCCTGACCGCGATGCACGCCACGATGGTCGACGCACCGGGCGTCGGCCTGGCCGCGCCGCAGGTGGGCATCGGCCTCGCGGTCGCCGTCGTCCGCGACCCCGGGCCCTCGGACCCCGACGACCCCCACGAGCGGGTGGCCGTGCCGCACCGCACGCTCGTCAACCCGTCCTACGCGCCGGCGTCGGACGCGACGCGCTCGTTCTACGAGGGGTGCCTGAGCGTGCCCGGGTGGCACGCGGTGCGCACGCGCCACCACGCCGTGCGGCTGACCGGGCAGGACGAGTCGGGCGAGTCTCTCGACGAGGTGCTGACGGGCTGGCCCGCGCGGATCGTGCAGCACGAGACCGACCACCTGCGCGGCGAGATCTACCTCGACCGCGCCGAGCCGCGCTCGCTCAGCGACGACGAGAACATGGCGCGCTTCTGGGCGCAGGAGGCGGACCCGTCGTCGGCGGCGAAGATCCTCGGCTTCTCCATCCCCTGAGCACACGCCCGGCGCCGCCCGCGTGCGAGGCTCGCGTCAGGGTCGTTCCCAGGGCGATCCCTGATGCCGTCGCCGGACGGGGCTCCGTATCCTGGGACCCCGCCGACCCGACGCCCGCCCCGCGCTTTCCGCGCCCGAGGCGCGCGCCACGACGACGAACCGAGGCCTCGTGCACAACCCGCTGACGGAGTTCCTGCAGGACGTCGAGTCCTGGGTGCTCGTGCTCTCCTCGTCGCTGTGGATCTACCCCGCCGAGCTCGCGCTCGTGACGATCGACGGGTTCTTCCCGCCGGTGCCGAGCGAGTCCGTGGTCATCACCCTCGCCGTCGCCGCCGGGTCGGGCGGCCCTGAGCTGTGGGCGGTGCTGCTCATCGCCGTCGTCGGCGCCTGGCTCGGTGACCAGGTCGCGTACGCCATCGGCCGCGCGATCGGCACCGAGCGCCTGCCGATGATGCGCACCGAGCGCGGGCGCCGGGTCATCAACTGGGCCCGGCACGCCCTCGCGCACCGCGGGGCGTCGTTCATCCTCGCGGCCCGCTACGTGCCGATCGGGCGCGTGGCGGTCAACATGTCCGCCGGCGCCGTCGGGTTCCCGCGCAAGCGCTTCATGGCCTTCTCGGGGATCGCGGCGGTCGTCTGGGGCGTCTACTCCCTCGGCATCGGGATCCTCGCGTCGCAGTGGCTCGGGCACAATACGCTGCTCGCCATGGCGGTCGGCGTGGCCGTGGGCATCGTCAGCGGGCTCGTGCTCGACCGGGTCGTCACGTGGTGGACCACCCGGCACGGGCACGCGCCGGTCACGCCGATCCCCGAGCTGCCCGCGGTGCGCCTCCCGGTCGAGGCCGGCGAGCCCGAGCGGCAGCCGGAGACGACCTCCCGCGAGCGCTGACGCGCCGGCCGGGCGGACCGGCGGGCACGGGTCGCCTCAGAGCTTGCGCAGCCGGACCCGCTGCACGGCGTGGTCGAGGCCCTTGGTGAGCACGAGCGTCGCGCGCCCCCGGGTGGAGAGCACGTTCTGCTCGAGGTTCGGCGCGTTGATCGTGTCCCAGATGTGCTTCGCGGTCGCGGTCGCCTCCTCGTCGCTGAGGTCGGCGTACCGGCGGAAGTAGGACTCGGGCTGGGTGAACGCCGTCCGGCGGAGCTTGAGGAACCGGTCGACGTACCACTGGCGGATGTTGCGGGTGCGCGCGTCGACGTAGATCGAGAAGTCGAAGAAGTCGCTCACGGCGACCGTCGACCCGTCGCCCGGTCCCGGGCGCGACGGCTGGAGCACGTTGAGACCCTCGACGATCAGCACGTCGGGCCGGTGCACCACGGCCTCGGCTCCGGGCACGATGTCGTACGTCAGGTGGTCGTACACCGGTGCCCGCACCTCTGCCTGGCCCGACTTGACGCGGGTGAGGAACCGCACCAGCGCGCGGCGGTCGTAGGACTCGGGGAAGCCCTTGCGCTGGAGCAGGCCGCGCCGCTCGAGCTCCGCGTTGGGGTAGAGGAAACCGTCGGTGGTCACCAGCTCCACGCGCGGGGTCTCCGGCCAGCGCGCCAGCATCTCCTGCAGCACGCGGGCCGTCGTGGACTTGCCCACGGCGACGGATCCGGCGACGCCGATGACGTACGGCGTGCGCACGGGGTGCTCGCCGAGGAACGTCGACGTGACGTCGTGCAGGCCCGACGTGGCCTGGACGTAGAGGTTGAGCAGGCGCGAGAGCGGGCGGTAGACCGCGTCCACCTCGTCGAGGTCGATCGGGTCGCCGAGGCCGCGCAGCCGCTCGACGTCGACGTGCGTCAGCGGGAGGGGGGTCGACTCCGACAGCCGGCTCCACGCGGCGCGGTCCAGGTCGACGTAGGTGCTGACCGGTTCGGCCGCGAAGGTCGGGCGGTCCGGACGGGGCCGGGGGACGGGGCGCGACCCCGCGCCGGGCAGGTCCGTCGGGTCCGGGGTCATGGGCACGCCGCCGATTGTGCCCGATGGCGGGCGGCCCGGACACCTCGTCGGCCGGCCGGTCGACCGGCCGCGGCTCCGCGGGGCCGGGATAGACTCCCCGACCATGTGCGGAATCGTGGGTTACGTGGGTCCTTCCGAGGTGTCCGGGCGACCCCTCGACGTCGTCCTCGAAGGGCTGCGGCGCCTCGAGTACCGGGGGTACGACTCGGCGGGCGTCGCGCTCGTCGGGCCGGGGTCGCCGCAGGTCGCGTCGGCGAAGAAGGCCGGAAAGCTCGCCAACCTGCTCGCCGAGCTCGAGGCGAACCCGCTGCCGGACGCGAGCGCCGCCGTCGGGCACACCCGCTGGGCCACGCACGGCGGCCCGACCGACCGCAACGCCCACCCGCACCTGGCCGACGGCGGGCGGCTCGCCGTCATCCACAACGGGATCGTCGAGAACTTCGCGGCGCTGAAGGCGGAGCTGCTGGCGGAGGGCGTGACCTTCCTCTCCGACACCGACACGGAGGTCGCCGCGCAGCTGATCTCGCGCGCGTACGCCTCCTCGAAGGACCTCACCGTCGCGATGACGGAGGTCGCCCGGATGCTGGAGGGCACCTTCACGCTGCTCGCCGTGCACGCCGAGCACCCGGGGACGGTCGTGGGCGCGCGGCACGACTCGCCGCTCGTCGTGGGGCTCGGGGACGGCGAGAACTTCCTCGGCTCGGACGTCGCGGCGTTCGTCGCGCACACCCGCGAGGCGCTCGAGCTCGGCCAGGACCAGGTCGTGACCATCACGCCCTCGGCGGTCGAGGTCATCGGCTTCGACGGCGCGCCGGCGCAGGGCAAGCGCTACAGCGTGGACTGGGACGCCGCCGCCGCCGAGAAGGGCGGCTTTGGCTCGTTCATGGACAAGGAGATCCACGACCAGCCGCAGGCCGTCGGCGACACCCTCCTCGGGCGGACGGACCTCGACGGCCGGCTGGTGCTGGACGACCTGAAGATCGACGAGGCGGTGCTGCGCTCGGTCGACAAGATCATCGTGGTCGCTTGCGGGACGGCGGCCTACGCGGGGCACGTCGCGAAGTACGCGATCGAGCACTGGTGCCGGATCCCGGTGGAGGTCGAGCTCGCGCACGAGTTCCGCTACCGGGACCCCGTGGTGACCGAGAAGACGCTCGTCGTGGCGATCACCCAGTCGGGCGAGACGATGGACACGCTCATGGCGGTCCGCCACGCGCGTGAGCAGGGCGCCAAGGTCGTCTCGATCGTCAACACCAACGGCTCGACGATCCCGCGCGAGTCCGACGCGGTGCTCTACACGCACGCGGGCCCGGAGATCGCGGTCGCCTCGACGAAGGCCTTCCTCTCGCAGATCACCGCCGCCTACCTGCTGGGTCTCTACCTGGCGCAGCTGCGCGGCAACAAGTTCCCCGACGAGATCGCCGTCCTCATGGACGAGCTGCGCGACATGCCGAGCAAGATCCAGGCCGTCATCGACCGCGGCGACCACGTCAGCGCCACCGCGCTGTCGATGCGCGACGCCACCTCGGTCCTCTTCCTGGGCCGGCACGTGGGGTTCCCGGTGGCGCTCGAGGGCGCGCTGAAGCTCAAGGAGCTCGCGTACATCCACGCCGAGGGCTTCGCCGCGGGCGAGCTCAAGCACGGGCCGATCGCGCTCATCGAGGAGGGCCAGCCGGTCTTCGTCGTCGTGCCGTCGCCGCGCGGCCGGGACTCGCTGCACTCCAAGGTCGTCTCCAACATCCAGGAGATCCGGGCGCGCGGGGCACGCACCCTCGTCATCGCCGAGGACGGCGACGAGGCGGTGCTGCCGTACGCGGACGAGATCTTCTGGATCCCGCAGGCCCCCACCCTCATGCAGCCGCTGCTCGCGACGGTCCCGCTGCAGATCTTCGCGATGGCGCTCGCCACGGCCAAGGGCCTCGACGTGGACCAGCCGCGCAACCTCGCCAAGTCGGTCACCGTCGAGTAGCCCCTGGCCCTCCCGGCCGACCACGGGGTTGCCGCCGCAACGGCGCGGCCGATCCGGCGGTGGGGCCGTGGTCGCGGGACGGAAAGGGCATGATCAGCACATGGAGCTCTCCGCCGCGGTCGACGAGGTCGAGGTCGTCTCGCGTGTCTACGCCCGGCGCTACGGCGTCGAGCGGACCGACGACTGGCTGCTGCTCAAGCTGCACGAGGAGGTGGGCGAGCTCACGCAGGCCTACCTGAGCCTCACCGGGCGCTCCCGGGTGCGGGAGACGGACGGCGACGCGTCAGGCATGGAGGAGTCGTTCCGCGCCGAGGTCGCCGACGTCCTCGCACAGCTCATGCTCCTCGCGCGGCGCTTCGACGTCGACCTCGACGAGGCGCTGGAGCGCAAGTGGTTCCGGTGGCGCCACCTCGTGGAGCCGCAGGACCGGGAGGGGATCCGATGATCGTGGGCGTCGGGATCGACGTGGTCGACGTCGACCGGTTCATGGCGACGCTCGAGCGCACGCCCCGCCTGCGGGAGAAGCTGTTCACGCCCGCCGAGCGCGACCTGCCGGCGGCGTCGCTCGCGGCGAGGTTCGCCGCCAAGGAGGCGATCGCGAAGGCGCTCGGCGCCCCCGGGGGGATGCGCTGGCAGGACGCGACCGTGCACCGCGTCCCGGGTGGCCCGCCCGAGGTCGAGATCCGCGGCACCGTGGCGGCGCGCGCCCAGGAGCTCGGCGTGGGCAGCTTCCACCTGAGCATCTCGCACGACGCGGGCATCGCGTCGGCGATGGTGGTCGCGGAGGCCTGACGCCTCGGCCCCGCCTCCGCGCCTTCGTCGACCACGGGGTTGTCGCCGGACCCGGACCGGTGATCGGGCGCCAAGACCGTGGTCGGGGGACGGCAACCCCGTGGTCGACGACCGAGGACAGGTGGGTCAACGGCCAAGGACGGTACGCACCGTCGACCCGATCCTTCCCAGGTCGCGCGCGGTGAAGCGCAGGACGTCGACATGGGGCGTCCTTGCGTCGTCGTCGCACGAGGCCATCCGACCTGATCGGTCGCCCGTGCGGGTCTCGAGATAGACGGCCCGGCGGCGGCCACCGCCTGTGGACAACGTCGAGCAAGGGATCCCCGCCCCACGACGACGGGGTTGGTGCCCGATCAGCGCAGCTGATCCGGCACCAACCCCGTGCTCGGCGTCAAAGAGAGGGGGCAGCAGTCAGGACTGCAGCTCCGGGACCACCTCGCGCGTGAAGAGGTCCATCGCCGAGCGGTCGTACGCGGCGTCGAGGAAGTACGTGATCGCGTACGTCATACCCAGGCCCCGCAGCTCGGTGAGCCGCTCGACGATCTGCTCGGGCGTCCCGACCAGCGGGCCGTTGCGCCACGACTCGATCTCACCGTCCGCGCTGCCCGGCACCACGCGGCGGTAGTGGTCCTCGACCCAGGCGAGGCGGTCCGCCACCTCGGCCTCGTCCTCGCCGATCACGACGTTGTAGTTCGCCGACCGGGTGATGGCGTCGAAGTCCGTCCCGACGTCGGCGCAGTGCTCGCGCAGCACCGCCGACTTGTGCGCGAACTCCTCGGGGTCGCCCACGAAGTTCGTGTACTGCGCGTACTGCGCCGCGGTGCGCAGGGTCCGCTTCTCGCCGCCGCCCGCGATCCACAGGGGGATGGAGGGGCCGACGTCGTCCCCCGCGCCGTGCTGCAGCGGCTGCGGGTGGCACAGGGCACCGTCCACCGTGTAGTACTCGCCGGAGAACGTCGCCGAGCCCTCGCGCCATGCCTGCGCCATGATCTGCACGCCCTCGTCGAGGGCCTTGAGCCGGTCGCCGGCCCCGGGGAAACCGTAGCCGTAGGCGCGCCACTCGTGCTCGTACCAGCCGGCGCCGATGCCCATCTCGGTGCGGCCGCCCGAGACGGCGTCGACGGTCGCCGCGACCTTCGCGAGGTAGGCCGGGTTCCGGTAGGCCATGCAGGTGCACATCTGCCCGAGCCGGACCCGCTCGGTGCTCGCCGCGAACGCCGCCATGAGGGTCCACGCCTCGTGGGTCGCCTCCGTGGTCGGCTCGGGGACCGGGTGGAAGTGGTCGTACACCCAGACCGACGCGAACGCGGGACGGTCCCCGGGCAGGCCGTTGCCGGCGAGCGCGGTGTCCGCGTGCCGCGCGAGCGAGCGCATCGTCTCCCACTGGTCGGAGGGGTCGATGCCGACGAGGTCGTGCCGCCAGCCCTGCGGGATGAAGAGTCCGAATTCCATGGCCCCAACCTAACGTGCGCGTCCCCGGCCGACCCGGCGGGACGGCGCGGTTGCGCGCGCCGGCGGCGGTGCGGGCAGGATGGGCGCATGATCGAAGCCTGGTCCGCCGAGGACGTCCGAGCCGCCGAGGTCCCGCTGCTGGAGAGCGGCGTGCCGCTGATGCAGATGGCCGCGTTCATGCTCGCCACGACGTCGACCCCGGCGCTGCTGCCCACGGGCAGCGGCGAGGAGCTCGACGCGCTGCCCGGGGTCCGGGTGGCGCTGCTGGTGGGCAGCGGCGCCAACGGCGGCGACGCGCTGCACGCGGGGGCCGTGCTCGCCTCGCGGGAGGCCGACGTCGTCGCCGCGTGCATCAGCGAGCGTGTCCACCCGGAGGGCCTCGAGGCCCTGCGCGAGGCGGGCGGGCGCGTCGTCGACCTGTCCGCCGGCCCGACGAGCCCGGACTGGTCGAGCACGATCGCCGACGTCCTGGCCTGCGACCTCGTGTTCGACGGGCTGGTCGGCATCGGGGCGACGGGGCCGCTGCGCGGCGTGGCGCTGGAGCTCGTGCGCTCGCTGACCGGCGCCGACGAGCTCGCCCGCACCCTCGAGGTGGCCCGCACCAGCACCAGCACCGGCCCGGGACGCGCCCGCAAGGGGACGGCCATCGCGACGCTCGGGGGCGGCCCGCGGACCGGGCGCACGGAGCGCCCGCGCCCGGTCGTCGTCGCGGTGGACGCCCCGAGCGGCATCGGGGTGGACGACGGCACGGTGGGCGGGCCCGTCCTCCCGGCCGACGTCACGCTGACCTTCGGTGCGACCAAGCCGGGGCTCCTGCTCCCGCCGGCCGCCCACCTCGCCGGCGACGTGCACTTCGTGGACCTCGGCCTGAGCCAGCCCATCGCCGAGCAGGGCGCCGAACCGGTCCTGCGGCGACTCGAGCTCGGTGACGTCGCGGACCTGTGGCCGGTCCCCGGGCCGACGGACGACAAGTACTCTCGCGGCGTGCTCGGCGTCGTCGCCGGCACGCCCACCTACCCGGGCGCGGCCGTCCTCGTGACAACCGCGGCCGTGCGCACCGGTGCGGGGATGGTCCGCTACGTCGGGCCCGACGCCGTGGCGGCGTCCGTCCTCGCGGCGCGCCCCGAGGTCGTGCCCGCCGAGGGCCGGGTGCAGGCGTGGACGGTCGGCCCGGGGCTGCCGGGCGAGGGCGCGGGCGACGACGCGGGCCAGCTCGCCCGTGCCCGCGAGGCGCTCGACGCCGCTGCGGGGGATCCCGACCAGGACCGCGCACCCGTGCCCGTCGTCGTCGACGCCGGGGCGCTGGACCTCGTGGCGACGCGCGTGCAGGACGGCGGGCGCCTGTCGGCGCACGTGGTCCTGACCCCGCACGCGGGAGAGCTGTCGCGCCTGCTGCGCGCGCTCGGTGAGCGCGCGGGCCGCGACGAGGTCGAGGCGGAGCCGCTGCGGCACGCCCGGCGCGCGCACGAGCTGACCGGCGCGACGGTGCTGCTCAAGGGCGGCGTGACCGTCGTCGTCGGCCCGGGGGTCGTGTACTCGCAGGCCGACGCGTCCGGCTGGGTCGCGACCGCGGGCTCCGGCGACGTGCTCTCGGGGATCCTCGGCACGCTGCTGGCCGCGTACCCCCAGGAGTGCGTCGACGAGCCGGACCTCGCGGCGCGGCTCGCGGCGGCGGCCTCCCTGGTGCACGGCGTCGCGGGCGGCGCGGCGAACCCGGGCGGCCCCGTCTCGGCGCTGGACGTGGCGCGCGCCGTGCCCGCCGTGGTGGCGGAGCTGCTGCGCGACGACGAGGACGAGTGAGCGCCGTCCTCCGCCTGCCCGACGGCGCGGCGGCGCCGGCTCTCGCGGGCCGCGCGGCCGCGCTGCTGGCGGCGGGACGCGGGCGCCGCGTGCTCGTCGGGGTCGTCGGCGCACCCGGGGCGGGCAAGTCGACCCTCGCCTCCGCGGTGGCGGACGAGCTGGTCGAGGGGGCACCGGCGCGCCCGGCGCGACGCGCCGTCGTCGTGCCGATGGACGGGTTCCACCTCGCCGACGCCGAGCTGGTGCGCCTCGGGCGCCGCGACCGCAAGGGTGCCCCCGACACGTTCGACGCCGAGGGGTTCGTCGCGCTGCTGCGCCGCCTGCGCGAGGACGCGCCCGGGCCGGTGTACGCGCCGGAGTTCCGCCGCGAGGTCGAGGACCCGGTCGCGGGAGCGGTCCGCGTGGACCGCGAGGTGCGGGTCGTGGTCGTCGAGGGCAACTACCTCCTGCTCGGGGAGCGCTGGGCGCCGGTCCGCGACCTGCTCGACGAGACCTGGTTCGTCGACCTGCCCGACGACGTCCGCCGGGCCCGGCTGGTCGCGCGCCACACGGCGCACGGCAAGGCGCCGGGCGACGCGAAGGCGTGGGTCCTCGGCCCCGACGAGACGAACGCGCGGCTGGTCGCGGCGACGCGGGAGCGGGCAGACGTCGTCGTCCGCCTCGGCGCCGCCGGCGCGGCGCCGGCAGCGCAGGCTCCGCCGGTACGGTGAGGCGTGGCCGCCCGACGTACGACCCGTCACCGGGCGCTGGTCCCGCCGCTGCGCGACGGGCTCGACCCGACCCGTGTCGTGCTGCCCGCCGCCGGCGCGCCCGGCGACCCGGACGACGCGTCCGGCGGTGCGCCGGGGCCCGCGACCGTCGTCGGGCACCTGCTGGCCCGGTTCCCGCGGGACGCCGAGCGCCTGACGGAGAAGGTGGCGGCGGGCGAGGTCCTGGACCAGCTGCTGGCGCCCGTCACGGAACGCACCCCCTACCGGGCGGGCGCCGTGGTCTGGCTGTACCGCGACCCCCCGGCGGGGGAGCCGCACGTGCCCTTCGACGTGGAGGTCCTGCACCGCGACGAGAACCTGCTCGTGGTCGACAAGCCGCACTTCCTGGCGACCATGCCGCGCGGGTCGTGGGTGACGCAGTCCGTGCTCGTGCGGCTGCGCCGCGAGCTCGACCTGCCCGGCCTCGCGCCCGCGCACCGGCTCGACCGCGCCACGGCCGGGGTGCTGGTGCTGACGGTGCGCCGCGAGGCGCGCGGGGCGTACCAGACCCTGTTCGCGAACCGGGAGGTCCGCAAGGAGTACGCGGCCGTGGCGCCGTTCGACCCCGCGCTCGAGCTCCCGGCGACCGTGCGCAGCCGCATCCTCAAGGTGCGGGGCACCCCCCGGGCGTACGAGGTCCCGGGGGAGCCCAACGCCGAGAGCCGGGTCGAGCTCGAGGCGGTCGACGAGACACGCGGCCTCGCGGGCTACCGCCTGACCCCGCGCACCGGCAGGACCCACCAGCTGCGGCTGCACATGCACGGGCTCGGCGTGCCGATCCTCGGCGACGACTTCTTCCCCGAGCTGCGCGAGCGCGCGCCCGACGACTTCTCGGAACCGCTGCAGCTGCTGGCACGGTCCCTCGAGCTCACCGACCCGTTCACCGGCGAACGCCGGCGGTTCGTGTCGCGGCGCACGCTGGAACGCTGGCCCGGGCCCGGCCGGTGAGAGAATCGGGCGCGTGAGCACCGCGCCCGACGACCTCCCGGCCCGCGCCGACCATCCCGGCGACGACGCGCCGCCCGCGCGCGCCGTCGTCGACCTCGACGCGATCGCCGGCAACGTCCGGGCCCTCGCGTCCGCGGCACCCACCGCGCACGTGATGGCGGTCGTCAAGGCCGACGCCTACGGCCACGGCCTCGTGCCCTCGGCGCGCGCCGCGCTCGCCGGCGGCGCCACCTGGCTCGGCGTCGCCCAGGTCCCGGAGGCCGTCGCGCTGCGCACCGCGGGCGTCGCGCCCTGCGAGGCGCGCGTCCTGACCTGGCTGTACGCGCCCGGCGCGCCGCTCGCGGCGGCGCTCGCGGCGGACGTGGACGTCTCGGTGCACGCGGGCTGGGCCCTGGCGGAGGTGGTCGCGGCGGCGCGCGCCACCGGCCGGACGGCGCGCGTGCACCTCAAGGTCGACACGGGCCTGGGGCGCAACGGCCTGATGCCCGCGGACCTGGCGCGGCTGCTGCCCGACGCCGTCGCGGCGGAGCGGGAAGGCGTCGTCCGGGTCGTGGGGGTCTGGTCGCACCTCGCGTTCGCCGACGAGCCGGCCCACCCCACGGTGCTGGGCCAGGCCGAGGTGTTCGACGACGCCGTCCGGCTCGTGGAGCAGGCCTGCGCCGGTCTCGAGGTGCGCCACCTCGCGAACTCCGCGGCGACGCTCACCGCGCCGCGCATGCACTACGACCTCGTGCGGCCGGGCATCGCGGTGTACGGGCTCTCGCCCGTCCCGGAGCTCGGCGGGCCCGGCGACTACGGGCTGACGCCCGCGATGACGCTCGAGGCCCGCCTGGCCAACGTCAAGCGCGTCGACGCGGGGCAGGGTGTCTCGTACGCCCACCGGTACACGACCACGCAGGCGACGACCCTCGGCGTCGTGCCCCTCGGGTACGCCGACGGCGTCCCGCGCCACGCGTCCGGCGACCTCCCGGCGCACCCGGGAGGGCCGGTGCTGGTCGGGGGCGGTCCGGACGAGCTCGGGTCCGACGGCGCGGCCCGGGTCGTGCGGGTCGCCGGGCGGGTGTGCATGGACCAGCTCGTCCTGGACCTCGGGCCCTACGCCACCGAGCGCGCCGGCGACGTCGTGACGCTGTTCGGGCCCGGCGCGGGCCTCGCACGCGGGGGGGCGCCCACCGCGCAGGACTGGGCGGACGCCGCCGGGACCATCAGCTATGAGATCGTCACCCGGGTCGGGGCCCGGGTGCCCCGGGTGCACGTCCGTGGCGGCGTGACGGAGACCGAGACCGAGACCGAGAAGGAGTGGCTGTCGTGAACGAGCCGAGGACGACGTCGGTGGACCTGCCCGACGCCGACGCGACGCGGGAGCTCGGGCGCCGCCTCGCGGGCGAGCTGCGCGCGGGCGACCTGGTGGTCCTCACGGGCGACCTGGGCGCGGGCAAGACGACCCTCACGCAGGGCATCGGCGCGGGCCTGGGCATCCGCGGGCAGGTCGCCTCGCCGACGTTCATCGTGGCCCGCGAGCACCCGCCGCTCGCGGGCGGGCCCGCCCTGGTGCACGTGGACGCGTACCGGCTGGGCGGCCTCGACGAGCTGGACGCCCTCGACCTGGACTCGTCGCTCGACGAGGCCGTGACGGTGGTCGAGTGGGGCGGCGGCCTCGCCGAGGCGCTGGCCGAGGACCGGCTGGAGGTGGCGGTCGAGCGTCCTCGCGGCGGAGTCGCCGAGGGCGAGCAGGACCTCGAGGCGGGGGTGCGCCACGTGCGCCTGCGCGCGCTCGGGCGGCGCTGGGCGGACGTCGACCTGGAGCGTCTGGTGCGCTGAGCCCCGCGCCGTATCCTGGCGGGGTGATCCTGTCGATCGACACCTCCGCAGCCGTGGCGGCCGCGCTCCTCGACGACGACGGTGCGCGGCTCGCGTCCGGCGTCGTGCACGAGCAGCGCCGGCACGCCGAGCTCCTCGCCCCGATGATCGTGGACCTCCTCGCCCAGGTCGGCGCCGCGCCGTCGGACGTCACGACGGTCGTCGCGGGCACCGGCCCCGCCCCCTACACGGGGCTGCGCGTCGGGCTGGTCACCGCGCGGACCTACGCGCTCGCGCGCGGCGCGACGCTGCTCGGGGCGGCGAGTCTCGACGCGGTGGCCGCGCAGGCGGTCTCCGACCTCGGACTGCGCGCCGGGGACGCCGTCCTCGCGACGAGCGACGCGCGGCGTCGGCAGGTCTACTGGGCACGCTTCCTCGTCCGCGCGCACGAGGGGCCCTACGGCGCTCCCGTCCTGGAGCGCACCGACGGGTACGACGTCGGGCCGGCCGCCGACCTGGCGGGGCTCGCGGACGGCGCGACCGTCGTCGGGCAGGGTGCGGCGCTGTACCCCGACGTCCTCGACGCGGCCGACGACGCCCCGCTCGTCCCGGACCCCGTCGTCCTCGCGCGCCTCGCGCTCGCGCGGCGGGACGCGGGCGAGGAGGTCGGCACGGCGCCGTTGTACCTGCGCCGGCCCGACGTCCAGGTGCCGGCCCCGCGCAAGCGTGCGATCGCCGTCGGCGGCCCGGCCGACGAGGGGTCTGTGCCGTGACGACCCGGGACGCGGGCGCGGGCGCGCCGCCCGGTGAGGCGGCCCCCGCGTACGGCACGGCGCCCGAGGACCGGCGTACGCCGTACGAGATCCGCCTGCGGCCGCTGGAGGCCCGCGACCTGCGGCGCGTCGAGCGGCTCGAGCAGCAGCTCTTCGGACGCGGGGCGTGGAGCTACGCGATGCTCGCCGAGGAGCTCGGGGGCCTGGGCCGCTGGTACGTCGCGGCCGAGCCGGTGCGGCCGTACGCCGCGGGACCCCAGGAGGTCGTCGGGTACGCGGGGCTGTGGTTCGACGGCGAGGTCGTCCAGGTCATGACGATCGGCGTCGACCCGGAGCTCCAGCAGCGGGGCGTCGGGCGCACGCTGCTCGAGGCGCTCCTGGCCCGGGCGCGGGTGCTGCGCGCGGAGGCGGTCCTCCTGGAGGTCGCCGTCGACAACGCGCCGGCGCTGCGCCTGTACGAGGGGTACGGGTTCGTCCGGCTCGGCGTGCGGCGCAAGTACTACTGGCCCGAGGGGACGGACGCCTACACGATGCGGCTCGAGCTGGCCCCGCCCGAGGGGGTCGCCTCGCCCGGGGCGGCGGACCGGGCGGCGCGGGCCGTGCCGGTGGCGGGCGGACCGCCCGCGGGGCGGCGCCCGGGAACCGCCGGCGCCCCGGGGCCGGTGGGCGCGTGAGCGCGCGCGAGCAGGTGCTGGTGGGCGTCGCGGCGCTCGCCCGCGCTCTGGGCGTGGCGCCGGGGTACCCCGACCGCGCCGCGTCCTCGCAGGTCCGTCCCCTGCCGCCCGGCGCGCCGGTGCTCCTCGACGTGCGGTGGGCGCTCGGGCGGGACGACGGCTTCGAGAGCTATCTGGAGGCCCACGTCCCGGGCGCCGTCTACGTCGACCTGGAGACCGAGCTCGCCGCACCGGCGAGCCGGTCCGCGGGACGTCACCCGCTCCCGGCCGCCGACGACCTGGAGGCGGCCGCGCGGCGCTGGGGCGTGGGCCCGGCGACGCCAGTGGTCGCGTACGACGCGGTCGGGGGCATGTCCGCCGCCCGCGCCTGGTGGCTCCTGCGCTGGGCCGGGCACGCCGACGTGCGGATGCTCGACGGCGGCATCGCGGCGTGGCGGCGAGCCGGCCTGCCCACGGAGCGGTACGACGTCACGCCGGAGCGCGGCGACGTCGTCGTGCGCCCGGGGTCGGTGCCCGTGCTTGACGCGGACGGCGCGGCGCGGGTCGCGTCGTCGGGCCTGCTGCTCGACGCGCGGGCGACCGAGCGGTTCCGCGGGGAGGTCGAGCCCGTCGACCTGCGTGCCGGGCACGTGCCCGGGGCCGTGAGCGCGCCGACGGCGGCGAACCTCGCCGACGACGGGACCTTCCTGCCGGACGACGCGCTGCGGGCGCGGTTCGCCGCGCTCGGCGTGGGGGACGCGCCGCCGCTCGGGGTGTACTGCGGGTCCGGCGTCACCGCGGCGCACGAGGCGGCGGCGCTCGCGGCGGTCGGCGTCGAGGCGGCGCTGTACCCGGGCTCGTGGTCGCAGTGGTCGGGCGACCCGCGGCGCCCGGTCGCGACGGGCGCCTCGGGCGCCTGACCCTCCCCGAAGCCGCCCGACACCGCCGAGAAGTCGAATTCGGCCCCTGATCCGGGCGGATCAGGGGCCGAAATCGACTTCTCGGCGGGCGGGCGGGCCGGGCCTGCGGGCGGGCCGGGCCTGCGCGCGGGGCGGGCGGGCGGGTCAGACCGCCGCGGACACCTGGTCGAAGCCGAGGCGCGTCTGGCGCGGGTACGAGGCACCCTCGGACGCGGGCGTCCCGACGTTGATCACGAGCTGCGACCTCCAGCCGTTGTCCGCGAAGAACTCCGCGTCGACGCCGGCGGTGTCGAAGCCGCTCATCGGCCCGACGTGCAGCCCGGCCGCGCGCAGCCCGACGATGAGGTAGCCGACCTGGATCAGCGTGGACTGCGTCGCCATCGGCGCGCGGCCCTCCGGGCCGTTGCCCTCGAACATCTCGCGCGCGCCCGGCACGTGGGGGGCGAGGACGGGCAGGTGCTCGTGGAAGTTCGGGTCGGCGGCCGCGACGATCGTCAGCGGGGCGTCGAGCGTCTTCGGCTTGTTGCCCTCGGCCATGTGGCTCACCAGGCGCTCGCGGGCCTCGGGGGTGCGCACGAGCAGGAGGCGCAGGGGGAGGGTGTTCATGGCGGTCGGGCCCCACCGGACCAGGTCGTAGGCGGCCTGGACCTGCTGGTCGCTGACGTGGCCGTCGT
Source organism: Cellulomonas sp. PhB143 (assembly GCF_003752595.1). Classification (GTDB taxonomy): domain Bacteria; phylum Actinomycetota; class Actinomycetes; order Actinomycetales; family Cellulomonadaceae; genus Paraoerskovia. Next base: position 422,102 of record NZ_RKIJ01000011.1, read on the forward strand.
CGAAGCGGACGACGGTCCGCGCCTCGCGGAAGAGGAGGTCGGCGGTGGGCGCGTCGATCGAGAGCAGCTCGTCGGGCGCGTCGGTGGCGGGGGAGAGGGTGTCCGTGGTCATGCTCGGTTCAACGGGTTGATGGGTCAACCATGTTCCCGTCCTGGCTGTGACGTCGCCGACACCGGCCTCCGCCCGCGGCCGGATATCCTCGGGGCATGGCATCCGGCGATCCCCTCGTCCTCGGCATCGAGACCTCCTGCGACGAGACGGGCGTCGCCCTCGTGCGGGGGAACGAGCTCCTGTTCGACGCCGTCGCCTCGTCGATGGACGAGCACGCGCGCTACGGCGGCATCATCCCCGAGGTCGCGTCCCGCGCCCATCTCGAGGCGATGGTCCCGACGATCGAGCGGGCGCTGGCCGAGTCCGGCTGCACGCTCGCCCAGGTCGACGCCGTCGCGGTCACCGCGGGTCCCGGGCTGGTCGGCCCGCTGACGATCGGCGCCTCCGCGGCGAAGTCCCTCGCCCTCGCGCTCGACCGGCCCCTCTACGGCGTGAACCACGTGATCGGGCACGCCGCCGTGGACCAGCTCGTGCACGGCGAGTTCCCGGAGCGCGTGATGGCGCTCGTCGTCTCCGGCGGGCACTCGTCGCTGCTCCTGGTCGACGACGTCGCGACGTCCGTCACCGAGCTCGGCTCCACGCTCGACGACGCCGCGGGCGAGGCGTTCGACAAGGTCGGGCGCCTGCTCGGGCTGCCGTACCCGGGCGGCCCGCACATCGACCGCCTGGCCCGCCAGGGGGACCCGACCGCCATCCGCTTCCCGCGCGGCCTGACGGCCCGCAAGGACCAGGCCGCTCACGCCGACGACTTCTCGTTCTCCGGGCTCAAGACCGCCGTCGCCCGCTGGGTCGAGACGCGGGTCGACGCCGGCGAGGAGGTCCCGGTGGCCGACGTCGCGGCGTCGTTCGCCGAGTCCGTCGCCGACGTGCTCACGGCCAAGACCATCGCGGCGTGCCACCGGCACGACGTCGGCACGCTCGTCGTCGGCGGCGGGTTCTCCGCGAACAGCCAGCTGCGGGAGATGGCGGCGGCACGGTGCGCCGAGGCGGGCATCGAGCTGCGGATCCCGCCGATCCGCTTCTGCACCGACAACGGCGCGATGATCGCCGCGCTCGGCTCGGCGGTGGTCCGGGCAGGCGTGGCGCCGTCGGACCTGTCGATCGGGGTCGACTCGTCGATGCCGCTGACCACGGTGTCCGTCTGACCGGTCCGTCTGACCGGTCCGTCCGACCGGTCCGTCCGACCGCGCTCAGACCGGCTTGCCTGCCCGCATCTCCTTGACGAGCGAGGCGACGACGGCGTCCAGCTCGCCCGCGTTGCGCCGGGCGACCGCCCGCTGGCGCTGGTAGGACGCCCCGCGTCGCAGCGTGATCTTCAGGTCCTCGAGCTCGGCCGCGCAGCCGAGCCGCTCGGCGACGGGGGCGAGCTCGTCGATCAGGCGCGCGACGTCGTCGGTCACCAGGCCCTCGTCCCCGGACCGGTCGAGGATGATGATCGCGTCCATCCCGTAGCGGGCCGAGCGCCACTTGTTCTCCTGCAGGAACCACCCGGGCAGCGACGGGAGCTCCTTGCCCTCGTCGAGCATGGTCGAGAAGTGCTCCACGAGGCAGTGGGTCAGGGCGGCGGTGGCGCGCAGCTCGGTGATGTTCGTGATCCCGTCGCAGATGCGCATCTCGAGGGTGCCGAACCGGGGGGAGGGCCGGATGTCCCAGCGCACCTCGTCGAACCCGTCGATCACGCCGGTGTGCATCATGTCGCCCACGTACTGCTCGAGCTCGGACCACTCGTCGAACTGGAAGCCGAGCCCCGCCGTCGGCAGCTGCTGGAACATCAGCGCCCGGTTCGAGGCGTAGCCGGTGTCCTTGCCGCCCCAGAACGGCGACGACGCGGAGAGGGACTGCAGGTGCGCGAAGAAGCAGTGCATCGCCCGCTGGATCGGCAGCACCTTGTCGCGGTCCTCGATGCCGACGTGGACGTGCACGCCGTAGATGAGCATCTGGCGGCCCCACCACTGCGTCCGGTCGATGAGCGTGTTGTAGCGCTGCTTGTCCGTGACCTTCTGGTGGTCCCACCGCGCGAACGGGTGCGTGCCGGCGCACATGAGCTCGACGCGCAGCGGGTCGGTGATGGCGCGGATGTCGGCGATCGAGCGCTCGAGGTCGTCGGCGGCCTCGCGCACGGTGCGCCGCGGGTTGCTGATCACCTCGACCGTGTTGAGCAGCAGCTCCTGGGTGACGTTCGCGTGCGGCGACCCGTCGGCGCCGCGCAGGCCGTCGAGCACGGTCTGGGCGACCTGGCGCAGGTCTCCGGAGTCGCTGTCGACGAGGGCGAGCTCCCACTCGAGCCCGATCGTCGAGCGGTCGGAGCTCGCGAACGGGAGGCTGAGATCTCTGCTGCGGCCGGTCATGCGGCGTCCCCCTGATCGTCCGGCGCACCCGCGCCCGGACCCGTGCCGTGCGTCGTCCGCGCGAGCGGCTCGACGACGAGCACCTGCTGCGCGCCGCCGACCCTCGTGAGGATGATCGTGCCTTCCCCGTCTCCTCGCAGGTCGAGCTGCTTGCGCAGCTGCTCGGGGACGACGGCGGTGCCCCGCTTCTTGATGGTCAGGCGGCCGACGCCGCGCTCGCGCAGGTAGGCGCGCAGCCGCTTGAGGCCGAACGGCATCGTGTCGAGCACCCGGTAGCCCGTCGCGAGGCCGGCCGCGAGCCCGTTCTCCCGCACCGGCGCCGGGGCGTCCGTCGTGACGTACGCGATGGTCCGGTCGAGCAGGCGGCCGTGCAGGTCCTGCGCCGCGTACGCGACGAGACCGGCCCGGATCACCGCGCCGTCCGGCTCGTACAGGTACTGCCCGACGGCGCCGACGTCCGGCACCAGGTCGGGGCCGTCGTCGGGCCCGCCGGAGAGAGCCCCGGGGCGAACGGCACGCGCGAGGGTGGTCGGGGCGCCGTCGGGCCCCGTGACCTGGCGCAGGACCAGGGCGCTGCGGCCGGGGCCGTCGGGGGCGAGGGGCCCGAACCAGATCCCCGCCTCGACGACGTCGCCGTCGACCGAGACCCACTGGGTCTCGGCGTCCTGGGGGAGGCCGTTGTGCGAGATCCCGGGGCCGACCTTGATACCGACGGCGGCGACGCGGTCCCGCAGGGCCCAGACCGCGTCGAGCGGGGGCGCGTACGCCTTCGGGTCGACGATGCGGGACCCCGAGCGGGTGCGGCGGGCGGGGTCGGCGTAGACGCCGTCGACGCCCTCGGCCGCGAGGTCGAGCGTGAGCCCGTCGGCGTGCCGGACGACGGCCTCGGGGTGGTGGCGCAGGTTCACGGTGGCGACCGACGCCGTGGCCTCGTCGACGTCCGCCGCGAGCACGCGCAGGCCCATCCCGGCGAAGGTCATGGCGTCGGCGCCGATCCCGCACGTGAGGTCGGCCACGTGCGTCACCCCGGCCGTGAGGTAGCGCTGGGCGTGGCGCGCCGCGACGACGAGCCGGGTCGCCTGCTCGAGCCCGGCCTGCGTGAAGAGCATCCCGTCGGCGAACTCGCCGAACTTCTCGCGGCCCTTGGCGCGCAGCCGGGACTGCGTCATGGCGGCGGCCGCGAGGCCGGGGTCGACGCCCTTCGCGCGCAGGCCGGCGGCGAGCGCCATCGCCTGGTGCGGGTCGTACGGGGGCAGCGCGTTCAGGAGCGCCCAGCCCTCGGGGCGCAGGAGCTTGGTCAGGGACTCGGCGGCCTCGGCGTCCATGGGCACGATCCTTGCACGCCGCCGCGGGGCCGCCCCGCCGCTGCGAGCCGCGCACCGTTGGCACTCGTGTTGACCGAGTGCTAACCGCCACCTAGATTTGGCGATGGGTCGTCGCGGTCCGGCGTCTACGCCGCACCCCGTGCCGACCCGGGCACCACCCAGGCAGGTCGACCCCCGCGACGGCGGCCGGCTCAGGGAGTGCGACACCCATCCGTTGCAGTTCTCTCGCGAAAGGGGAGGTCCGACGTGTCGGTCTCCATCAAGCCGCTCGAGGACCGGATCGTCGTGAAGGCCCTCGAGGCCGAGACCACGACCGCTTCCGGTCTCGTCATCCCGGACACCGCCAAGGAGAAGCCCCAGGAGGGCGAGGTCCTTGCGGTGGGCCCGGGCCGTGTCGACGACAACGGCAACCGCGTCCCCGTGGACGTCGCCGTGGGCGACAAGGTCATCTACAGCAAGTACGGCGGCACCGAGGTCAAGTACGACGGCCAGGAGCTCCTGGTCCTCTCGGCGCGCGACGTGCTCGCCGTCGTCGTGAGCTGACGCTCCCGACGCACTGCACGCGAGAGCCCCCGTGACCGACGGTCACGGGGGCTCTCGCACGCTCGAGGTCTGCTGGGGGTCAGCCGGTCTGCTGGGCGAGGATCGCGCTGCGCTCGTCCTCGGACAGCCCGCCCCAGACGCCGTAGGGCTCCCGGACGCGCAGCGACTGCTCGCGGCACTGCATCATCACGGGGCAGGAGTGGCAGATCGCCTTGGCCGCCTCCGCGCGACGGCGACGGGTGGAGCCCCGCTCGCCCTCCGGGTGGAAGAAGAGGGTGTCGTCCACGTCGCGGCACGCACCCTGGTACTGCCACTCCCACAGCTCCATCACCGGACCGGGCAACCTCGAGATCTCCGTCATGCCGGACAACCTACAAGCGTTGCAGAAGTTGTTCAAGGGGCTGGTGAAGATCATGTGTGCGATCACATGCTGTTCATAGGCTGTTCATCGGTCCAGGCGCTGGCGCGATCGGTGGCGCGGTCGCGCCGGGCGGCCCCAGGACCGGGTCGTGGGCCGACCCGCCGGGGGGTCCGTGGGTGGCACCGGGCGACGCGGGTCGGCACAATCGACCCATGACACCTCGCGGACAGATCTCCGACGACGGTGGACCGGCAGACGGACCTGACGTCGGAGCTGCGCAGCAGCCGGCCAAGGGTCCGTCGCTGACGGTGGCGGCGGTGGCACGACGCCTGGGCGTCGCCCCCGCGACGCTGCGGACCTGGGACCGGCGCTACGGCCTCGGACCGTCCGGCCGGTCCGCAGGCTCCCACCGCCGGTACACCGGCGACGACGTCGCCCGCCTCCTCGTGATGCGCGGCCTGACCATCGAGGGGGTCGCCCCCGTCGACGCCGCGCAGGCCGCGCTCGAGGCGGACGTCTCCCGGATCGACCCCTGGGGCGACGTCCCGCACCTGAGCGGATCGACGAGCGGATCGACGAGCGGATCGACGAGCGGATCGACGGGCGGCTCGAGCCCTACCGGCGACGACGCGCCCGACGTCGCCGCGCAGGACCGGCCGGCGGGCGGTGCGCCGCAGGGGCGGGGCGCGCGGGCGGCGGAACCTGCCGAGGCGACGCCGCGTCGCCCGCTGCTCCGGGCGGTGCAGGGTGGAGCGGGCCAGCGTGGCTCCGCGGGCCCCGAGCCTGCGGGCCATGCGTCCCCGGGCCGGCTCGACGTCCCGATGACGTTCGCCGCCCCGGCCGGCGCCACGGTCTCCGACATCGTCGATGCCGCGATCGCCTACGACGAGCGGGCCTGCGACGAGCTCCTGCGCATCGGCCCCGAGATCGACCCGGGCGTGTGGTGGCCCAACCTCGTCGAGCCGGCGTTCCGGCGGCTGCGCGAGCGCACGGTCCTCGCCGGCCCGGGGGAGGACCCGGCGGTGCTGCTGGCGAACGCGACGCTGCACGCCCTGCGGCGCTCCGCGCGCGAGCGGGAGGACGCCGCGGTCGCGGCCGGCGCGCCGCCGGCGAACCACCCGAGCCGGATGCGCAAGATCGTGCTGATCTTCGCCGCGCCCGAGGAGCGGCTGCCGCTGGCGGCGCACGCGCTCGCCGCGGCCATCGCCGCGCGGGGCGGGACCGCGCGGATCGTCACCGGGCCTGCCAACACCCACCGGTCGCTCGAGATCGTGACGATGGTCCGTCCCGCGGCCGTCGTCGCCGTCTCGTCGCTGCCGCGCCCGGAGCTCGACGTCGTCGACGCCACGCACGCGGCCAACCCGGACCTGCCGATCTTCGTCGGCATGTCGCACGACGCGGCCGAGGTCGACATCCCGCTGGCGGCCAACGTGCTCCGCGTGCGCTCGTTCACGGGGCTGCTGCACGAGGTGCTGGCGATCGCCGGCTGACCGCCCCGGGTGCCCCGGGTCCGCGCCGTAGACTGGCGGGCGTGACGGACTCGACCACCCCCAGCCCCGCACCCGCCTCCGGCCTGCCGGACCCCTTCGGCTTCCTGGGCCTGACGTACGACGACGTCCTGCTCCTGCCGAACGAGACGGACGTGATCCCCAGCGAGGTCGACACGACCTCGCGCCTGACCAGGGAGATCGACGTCGCCGTGCCGCTCCTCTCGGCCGCGATGGACACGGTCACCGAGTCGCGGATGGCGGTCGCGATGGCACGCCAGGGCGGCATCGGCATCCTGCACCGCAACCTCTCGATCGCCGACCAGGCGCACCAGGTGGACCGGGTCAAGCGGTCGGAGTCGGGGATGGTCACGGACCCCGTCACCGTCGGCCCGGACGCCACGCTGACCGAGCTCGACCGCCTGTGCGGGCAGTACCGGGTCTCGGGCCTGCCGGTCGTGGACGCCGACGACGTCCTGCTCGGCATCATCACCAACCGCGACCTGCGCTTCGTGCCGGCCGGCGACTTCGACCGTCTGCGCGTGCGGGAGGTCATGACGCCGATGCCGCTCGTGACGGCGCCGGTCGGGATCGCCGGCGACGACGCCGCCGCGCTGCTCGGCAAGCACAAGGTCGAGAAGCTGCCGCTCGTCGACGACGCCGGCCACCTGCGCGGGCTCATCACGGTCAAGGACTTCGTCAAGTCCGAGCAGTACCCGAACGCCACGAAGGACGGCGAGGGGCGGCTGCGCGTCGGCGCGGCGATCGGGTTCTTCGGCGACGCGTGGGAGCGGGCCACGGCGCTCGCGGAGGCGGGGGTCGACGTGCTCGTCGCGGACACCGCCAACGGCCACGCCCGCCTGCTGCTCGACATGATCCGCCGGCTCAAGTCGGACCCGGCCTTCGCGCACGTGCAGGTCATCGGCGGCAACATCGCCACCCGCGCCGGCGCGCAGGCGCTCGTGGACGCCGGGGTCGACGCGGTGAAGGTGGGCGTCGGCCCGGGCTCGATCTGCACCACCCGCGTCGTCGCGGGTGTCGGCGTCCCGCAGGTCACCGCGATCCACGAGGCCGCCCTGGCGTGCCGCCCCGCGGGAGTGCCCGTGATCGGCGACGGCGGCCTGCAGTACTCCGGGGACATCGCCAAGGCGCTGGTCGCGGGCGCGGACACCGTGATGCTCGGCTCGCTCCTCGCCGGCTGCGACGAGAGCCCGGGCCAGCTGGTGTTCGTCAACGGCAAGCAGTTCAAGCACTACCGCGGCATGGGGTCGCTCGGCGCGATGGCCTCGCGCGGGAAGGTGTCCTACTCCAAGGACCGCTACTTCCAGGCCGACGTCGCGAGCGACGACAAGATCGTCCCCGAGGGCATCGAGGGGCAGGTCCCGTACCGCGGGCCCCTGGGCGCCGTCGCGACACAGCTCGTGGGCGGCCTCGGCCAGTCCATGTTCTACGTCGGCGCGCACACGATCCCCGAGCTCCAGGAGAAGGGGCGCTTCGTGCGCATCACCTCCGCGGGGCTCAAGGAGTCGCACCCGCACGACATTCAGATGACGGTCGAGGCGCCGAACTACACCGGGCGCTGAGCCCACCGCCTCCACCCGCCGACCCGCCGAGACGTCGAATTCTGCCCCTCGATCCTTCGGCGGTTTCTAGTGGTCAGTGCAACACCGGGTTCTGACTCGGAGGTGTGCTGTGGGGCAACATGTGTCGCTTAAAGATCGTGTTCGAGCGTTGA
>NZ_RKIJ01000012.1 GCF_003752595.1 Cellulomonas sp. PhB143
CGGGGGCCGGGGGGGCCCCCCCCCGCCCCCCCCCCGGGGGGGGGGGGGGCCCCCCCCCCCCCCCCCCCCCCCCCCCCCCCCCCCGGGGGGGGGGGGCCGGGGGGCCCCCCCCCCACTTCTCGGCGGAGTGCGGCGGGCGGGGGGAGGGCCGGGAGTCAGCGCAGCGGGTGCCAACGGCTGCCCCAGCGGCGCGTCACGCGCGGCGGTGACGCCTCGGCGAGCTCCTCGACCCGGTGGTACACCGCCTGGGCGACCTGCGCCGCCGCCCCGTCCGTGTCGGTGGTGAAGCGGACGGTGACCCGCGCCCGCCCCCGGACCACGCCGACGTCGCTCGACTCGACCGTCGCCAGGCCGGCCGCCGCGGCGGCGGCCGCGGGGACGACGTCGGCCGGGTCGGTCGAGCGGTTCAGGAGCCCGACGGCGAGGGTCACGCGGTAGGACGGCACGGGAGGCAGCCTCGCACGGCGGGCCGCACGATGGGAGCACACGACGGTGCCGGGGAGGCAGCATGTTCAGCACAGGGTTCAGCGGGTTCTCGGTGGACGACGTCGGGGCGGCGCGCCGCTTCTACGCCGACGTCCTCGGGCTGCGGGTCGAGGGCGAGCAGATGCTGCGCGTCACGCTCGGCCCGGGGCGCACGGTCCTGATCTACCCGAAGGGCCCCGCGCACGTGCCCGCGAGCTTCACGGTCCTCAACCTCGTGGCCGACGACGTCGCGGCCGCCGTCGCCGAGCTGCGCTCGCGCGGCGTCGAGTTCGAGACCTACGAGGGCACGCCGATGCAGGTGGACGACGACGGGGTGTTCCGGGGCGGGCCCGACCCGGACCCCGGCGGCAGCGGGCCGGAGATCGCGTGGTTCACGGACCCGGCCGGCAACGTGCTCTCGGTGATCGGGGACGACCTCTGACGCGCCGCGCTCAGAGGAGGGCGGCGAGGCCCAGCCCCGCCGCGCACGCCGCGACCGCGAGCAGGAGCGTCCCCAGCGCGTTGGTCGCCGCCAGCCGCGCGCGGCCGGACTGCGCGAGCCGGACCGTCTCGACCATCGCCGTCGAGAACGTCGTGTAGCCGCCGCAGAAGCCCGTGGCGACGAGCAGGTGCCAGCCCTCGCCGGAGCCGTGGAACAGCACGGCGCCCATGACGACCCCGATGAGGAGCGAGCCGCTGACGTTGACCGTGACCGTCGCCCACGGGAACGCCGTGCGCAGGCGCGTGCGGACCGCGCCGTCGACCACGAACCGGGTCGCGGCGCCCAGCCCGCCGCAGAGCATCACCAGCAGGAAGGTCACGAGGCGGCCCCGGTCTCCCGGCGGCGCCGGCCGCGCCGGCGGCGTGCTGCCCACCCGACGCCCAGCACGCACGCGGCGTAGCCGAGCACGAGCGTCGCGCCCGCGTAGCCGAGCGCGGTCGCGACCGCGCCGTCCGCGAGCAGGCGCTCGACCTCGAACGCGAGGCTGGAGAAGGTGGTGAACCCGCCCAGCGCGCCGGTGCCGAGCCCGAGCCGCGCCCGCCGGGCACGCGCCGTCTCGGTGCCCGGCGCGAGCAGCGCCTCGAGCAGCGCGCCGAGCGCGAACGCGCCGAGCACGTTGGCGACGAGCGTCGGCAGCGGCCAGCCCGCGGCGACCGGCAGGGCGAGCGCGAGACCGTAGCGCCCGGCGGTCCCGACGGCGCCGCCGGCCGCGACCAGGGCCACGAGCGCGGGCGTCAGGTGCGCGGGGCGCGCGGCGTCCGCGGGGCCGCCCGCCGCCCGCATCAGTGGCGCACCGGCAGCGCCTCGGGGGCGCTGCCGGGGTCCCGGCGCAGCTCGAACCACACCGACTTGCCGCGGGCGCGGCTCACGACGCCCCACCGCGTGGCGAACCGGGCGACCAGCTGCATGCCCCGGCCGCCGGACTCCGACGGGGACGGGTCGCGCACGACGGGGTGCTCGGGCGACGCGTCGGAGACGGCGACCCGGACCCGCGCGTCGTCGACCCGCACGCTGATCTCGACCGGGGGGAGGCCGTGGCGCAGCGCGTTCGTCACGAGCTCGCTCGTCAGCAGCATCGCGTCGCGCCGCACGCGGGCGCTGACCGCGCAGCTCTCGAGGAGGTCGTCGACCCAGCGGCGGGTCGGGCCCGTGGACGCCGGGCCCGGCGCGACGGAGCGGGTGCGACGGACCGGGCTCCGTGTCGCGGTGGCCCGCTCGGCGACGCCCGCCCGCACGCGCACGACGAGCACGGCCACGTCGTCCCGCTGGCCCTGCCCGACGACGCCGCGCACCACGGAGTTCGGCAGCGCGCCGGTCGGGGTGTCCGCGTGCTGGCGCAACGAGGCGAGGACGGACTCGGTGTCGGTGCCCGTGGGCGCGGTGCGGTCCTCGACGAGGCCGTCCGTGTAGAGCACGAGCGTGTCGCCGCGGTGCAGCTCGGCGACGTGGTCGGTGCGCGGGGTCATCGGCACGACGCCCAGCATCAGGTCGGAGGCACCGTGCAGGATCTCGGCGGTGCCGTCCGCGCGCAGCACGAGCGGGGGCAGGTGCCCGGCGCTGGACCACGTGAGCGTGTAGCTGCGCGAGCCGCGGGTCCGGTCGAGCCGCGCGACGAGCGCCGTGCCGGTCGCGTCGAGACCGAGGCCGTCGTTGGCGCGGTCGAGCAGCCGCAGCAGCGTCGCGGGGGACTCGTCCTGGCTCCACGCGAACGAGCGCAGCATCGAGCGCAGCTGGCCCATCTGGGCGGCGGCGCGCATGTCGTGCCCGGTGACGTCGCCGATCATCAGCACGGTGGCGTGCTCGTCGAGGACGACGGCGTCGTACCAGTCCCCGCCGACCTGGTCGACGCGCGCGGCGGGAGAGTAGGTGGCCGCGAGCTCGAGACCCGGGACGGGGGGCAGGCGGGTGAGCATCGCGGTCTGCAGCGTGGTCGCGACCTCGCGCCGGTCCTCGAGCAGGCGGACCCGGTCGACGGCCTGCAGGGTGTAGCGGGCCAGGGCGCGCTCGACCGAGCGCTCGTCGTCGTCGGGCTCGTGCGCCGCCTCCCAGACGATGACGACGACGCCGACGGTCCGCTTGCCCGAGAGCATCGGCACGAGGACCCGCGCGCCGGTGCCCGGGTCGATGCGGTCGGCCGGGAACTCCTCGGCGGCGTGGGCGGCGTCGCGGAACGCGAGGACGGACTGGGTCCGGGCGGCGGTGGCGACGGCCGAGTCGTCGTCCACGGGCACGATGAGCGGCTCGTGCACCTCGCCCGGCGGGTGGAACGTGTTGGACGTGAAGGTCAGGGCGGCGCCGGTGGCGTCGGCGAGCGCGAGCCCCGTCCAGCGGGCGCCGAGGCCGATGGTGGCGACGTGCGTCAGCGTCTCCTCGACGTCCTCGAGCGAGGTCGCGTCCGCGAAGGCCTCGCTGAGCATGAGCAGTGCCCGGCTCTGCCGGTTGGCCCGGACCGCGGCGTGCTGGATGCGGCGGGCCCGCTCGCGCTCCGCGCGCAGCCGCAGCTCGGCGGTGCACGCCTCGGCGAGGTCGGCGAGCGCGGCGAGCTCCTCCTCGGTCCAGACGCGGGGCTCCGGCTCGATGGCGCAGAGGGCGCCGACGGCTCGGCCGCGCAGGTCGTGGATCGGGTACCCGGCGTAGGCGATCACGTCGAGGTCGAGCACGGCGCCGTTGTCCCGGACCAGGTCGTGGGTGCGGGCGTCGTTGACGACCAGCGGGGCGTCGTCGGCCACCGCGTACTGGCAGAAGGAGTGGCTCAGCGGGGTGCGTCGTGAGCGCTGGATCTCGTCGGGCAGGCCGAGCGCGCCGGGGAACACCTGCTCGTCGTCCATGACGAGCGAGACGAGCGCCGTCGGCACGCCGAGCTGGCGCTGGACCAGGCGGGCGAAGCGGTCGAACGACGGGTCGGGCTGCGCGCGCCCGAGGCCTGTCTCGAGCAGGTCGTGCAGCGCCGTCGCGTCGGTCATGCGCCACAGTATCCGCCCCGGGGGCCCGACCCGTTGCGCGGCGTCCGGGACGGTCGCACACTGGACGGACGAGATTCTCTTGCCCGGGGGTGACCGGAGTGACCCTGACCGACTCGTTCGACATGCTTCCGATGCTGGGACGCGGCAAGCACCGCAACCCGAAGCGGGGCGCGTGCTTCATGGAGCTCGCGTCCTACCTGGCGGGGGAGAAGTGGTCCGACCACCCCGCGTGCACCCACCCGTTGCTGGCGATGCTGGCGCGCGCGGTGAACGACCTGACGTCGAACGCGGGACGACCGCGCCTGGCGCCGCTGGTGCCGTCCGTGATCGGGCTGAACAGCAGCGACCCGCGGTGGGCGGTGCGCATCGCGCTGCTCGCCGCGCAGACGGCGCTCCCCGTGGCGCCGGCCGACCGTCAGCAGACCCTCGCGGTGGCGGTCCTCGGCTGCGAGCGGATGCTCGACGACCTCGACGGCCGGGCGCCGGGCTCGCGGACCGACCGGTCCGCGCAGGTTCTCGACGCGCTCCCGACGACGACGGCGTGGGCCGAGCAGTTCTGCGTGGGCGGGCGGGTGCGCACGAGCAGGTTCGTGCGCGACGCCGCCCCGAGCATCGTCGCGGTGGCGGTCCAGGCGCTCGCGGAGGCCTACGTGTTCGACACCGACGCCGTGCTGCACGACCTGCTGGCGGACGCCGTCGCGCAGTGCCGCGCGTGGTCGGGCGAGGTGGACGCCTCGGTGCCCGACCTGGTGCCCGAGGACTGGCAGGGCGTCGTGCGGCCGGCGGGCGTCGACCGCTGACCTCGGCGGGCCCGCACGTCGGCTCGGTAAACGAACAATAGGCAACATCCCTCGGATGTGTCGTGCCCGATGCGGGCCGTTCAGTGCCGCTGCGGGCCTCCTCGCCCGCTCGCCGTGCTAACTCTTGCGCATTTGTGAACGAACGTGTGTGATGGACCGACGACCCGACGGAGGGTCGTGCGGGGACCACCCTCGCCGGAGCGACGTCGCTCGGGCGCGGACCTGCGGACGACGCGCGCGGCCCCGGAGCACCAGAGATCCATCAGACTCGACGAGGAGTGGACGATGTCTCGACTGACAGCGCTGGCACGGGGGGTGAGACCGGGCGGACGCACGATGGCCGCCGTGGTCGCCACCGCCCTGACGATCCCGCTGGGGGTAGGGGTGGCCGTCGCGGCCGCGCCGAGCTCGGCCGGGGGTGCCACGGGGGCGGTCGCCCCCACCGCGGACCAGCCCGACCTGCGCGCGGGCCTCAAGGGTGACTACTTCGTCACGACCACGCCGGACTGGCAGCTCACGGACGCCAACCTCAAGGCCACCGTCATCGACCGCCAGATCGACTTCGGCAGCCTCACCGGCACCTTCGAGGACCTCACGGGCCGCAGCGAGCAGACCGGCGCGCGCTGGACCGGCAGCATCACGCCGGAGAAGAGCGGCACGTACACGTTCTACGCCAAGGGCGACAACGGGATGCGCCTGTGGGTCGACGGCAAGCAGCTGCTCGACCACTGGGTCAACGACTGGGAGATCGAGCAGAAGTCCACGACGATCACCCTCGAGGCCGGCAAGTCCTACTCGTTCCGGATGGACATGTTCCAGGCCACCGGCGGGGCGAACATGCACCTGTCCTGGTCCACGGACGGCCTCGAGAAGCAGGTCGTGCCGGCGAGCGCCTTCTCGCTGCCCGAGGACTACGACAGCTTCCCCGCCTTCGGCGAGGTCGACGAGGACGGCACCGGCCTCGACGTGACCTTCGCGGACGAGGTCGGCGGCGCCGACGACCTGGCGGACCACGTGCGCCTGACGGTCGACGGCACGAGCTGGCCGATCGACGCGACGAGCGCCTCGGGCGACGTCCTGCACGCGGACCTCGCGGCCGCGATCAGCCGCGGCGACGACCCGCGGTTCGTCTACGACGGCGAGGGCGACCTCACCGTCGGCGGCGAGGCCGTGCCCGCGCTGAACTTCCCCGTCGAGAACAGCTCGACCTACCGGATCACCACCCCGTGGGCCGACGACTTCGACAAGGACGCCCCGCTGCCGGAGTACCCGCGCCCGCAGCTGACGCGCGACGACTGGCAGAACCTCAACGGGCAGTGGGACTTCGCCGGGGCCGAGGCAGGGGACACCCCCGCCGACGTCTCCTACGACGAGAAGATCACCGTCCCGTACGCGGTCGAGTCGCAGCTCTCGGGCATCGAGCGCCGCGAGGACCACATGTTCTACCACCGCACGGTCGAGGTCCCGGAGGGCTGGGACGTCGGTGACGGCAACCGCCTGATGCTCAACTTCGGCGCGGTCGACTACGCGGCGACCGTGTGGGTCAACGGCACGCAGGTGGGCACCCACGAGGGCGGCTACACGGCGTTCTCGATGGACATCACCGACGCGCTGCAGGGCACCGGCCCGCAGGACGTCGTCGTCGGCGTCGTCGACACGACCGACGGGACCAAGCAGGCCGTCGGCAAGCAGACGAACAACCCGGGCGGCATCTTCTACACGCCCACGTCGGGCATCTGGCAGACGGTGTGGATGGAGCCGGTGCCGACGGCGTCCGTGGACGCCGTGCAGACCACTCCCGACATCGACGACGGCACGGTCGCGCTGACCGTGAAGTCCGCCTCGGCGTCCGACGACGCGACGGTCACCGCCGTCGCCCGCGACAAGGACGGCGACGAGGTCGGCACGGTCAGCGGAGCGCCGGGCGAGGAGCTCACCCTTCCCGTCCCGGACGCGCACCTGTGGTCGCCGGACGACCCGTACCTGTACGACGTCGACGTGACCCTCACGGACGGCGCGGCGAGCGACAGCGTCGGCTCGTACGTGGGCATGCGCAAGATCCAGGTGACGAAGGTCAACGGGGTCAACCGCGTCCAGCTCAACAACAAGACGACGTTCCTCATGTCGACGCTCGACCAGGGCTTCTGGCCCGACGGTCTCTACACCCCGGCGTCGGACGAGGCGTACAAGTTCGACATCCAGGCCCACAAGGACCTCGGCTTCAACACGCTGCGCAAGCACATCAAGGTCGAGCCGGCGCGGTTCTACTACCACGCCGACCAGATGGGCCTGATGATCTGGCAGGACATGCCGAGCGGCTGGTTCAACGACGCCGGCGTGACGGCGCAGGCGCGCCAGACGTGGGAGGCCCAGAACCACGAGATCATCGAGCAGCACAAGTCCGTGCCCTCGATCATCGGCTGGGTCACCTTCAACGAGGGCTGGGGCGAGTGGAACCTCACCGACACCGGCCGCATCATCAAGTCGGTCAAGGCGCAGGACCCGAGCCGGCTGGTCGACGGCCACTCCGGCGTGAACTGCTGCTCGTCCAAGGGCGACTCCGGCCAGGGCGACATGATCGACTACCACCAGTACACGGGACCGGCGTTCCCCAAGCCGGACGCCACCCGTGCGGCGATGGACGGTGAGCACGGCGGGTTCTCGCTCAGCGTGCTCGGGCACATGTGGCCCGGCGGCTCGGTCAACCCCTACGGAGAGGTGACCGACAAGGCGTCGCTGACCAAGGCGTACGTGCAGAACACCGAGGCGCTCGTCCGGCCGGCGCAGTGCTACCTGTCGGGCTCCGTGTACACGGAGATCAGCGACGTCGAGGGGGAGCTCAACGGCTTCTACACCTACGACCGCAAGGTCCTCAAGATGGACGGGGACCAGGTCCGCGACGTCAACCAGAAGGTGATCGCCGCGGCCGAGCGGACCTCGGACGACGTCGACCCGGGCACGCCCGGCCTGAAGGGCACCGGCTGGTGGAACCTCGACGAGGGCTCCGGCACGACGGCGAAGGACTCCGTGGGCGGGGCGACGGCGACCGCCGTCGGCAACCCGCAGTGGGTCGCCGGGCACGGTGGCGCGGGCTCCGCGGTCAAGCTCGACGGCACCAAGGACGCCTTCGCCACGAAGGGCCCGGTCGTCGACACGCAGAACAGCTACTCGGTCTCCGCGTGGGTCCAGCTCGACAAGAAGGTGAACAACTGGGCCACGATCGCTGCGCAGGACGACGCGACGGGCAACAGCGCCTTCTACCTCCAGTACGGGAACGACAACGGCAAGAACGTGTTCGCGTTCTCCTACGAGGGCGAGCCGCGGGCGACCTACGAGGTCGACCCGGTCGGCAAGGGCTGGTACCACGTGACCGGCGTCCGCGACTCCGCGACCAACACGCTCACGCTCTACGTCAACGGCAAGCAGGTCGGGCAGTCGTCCGTCTGCGGTGGGTTCGACCCGTCGGGCCCGCTGACCATCGGGCGCGGCGAGTGGCACGGCAACCCCGTGGACTACTGGCCGGGCTCGATCGACGACGTCCGGACGTTCGACCGCGCGCTGAGCGCGGACGAGGTCGTCGACGTCATGAACGGCGAGGGCGCCGAGACGCCCGACCTGTCCGTGGACGTGACGGCGGTCGGGCGGTGCGTGGGGCAGAACGCCTACGTGGCCGTGCGGGCGACGAACACCGACGACGTCGTGCAGGGTCTGCGGCTGCAGACCCCGTTCGGGTCGAAGACGATGGCGGGGGTGGCGCCGGGCAAGAGCGCGTCGCAGTCGTTCAACTCGCGTGCCGGGTCGATCGAGGGCGGGTCGGTGACGGTCACCGCGACCGGCACGGTCGACGGTCAGGACGTGACGACGGACGTCACGGCCGACTACGACGCGGTCAGCTGCCGCTGACCTGAGCCGCACAGCACCACCGCCGAGCGCGTCATCTGTCGGCCCTCCGGAGCCGGGGGACCGACGGATGGCGCGCTCGGCGCCATCCCGACGACGACATCGAGGTCGCCATGCCGAACCACCCCGTCCCACCACGCCGCGGGCGCCGCGCCGGCACCGCCGCCGTGCTCGCCGTCGCGCTCGCCGCGACCCTCCCGTCCTTCGGGGCGGTGGCCGCCGAGGCCGATGCACCGCCCGAGGTCGGGCAGGGCACGCACTTCCTCGACCACGCCTCGTACCTCGAGGGCATGAACGACCCGGACTGGTACGAGTCGAACATCCCGTTCGTCGACCTCCCGGACGAGAAGATCCAGGACGTCTACTACTACCGATGGCGCGTGTGGAAGGAGCACCTGCGGTACACGAACCCGGACGACGGGTGGATCCTCACCGAGTTCCTCGACTGCTGCGGGTACGCCGCGCCCTACCAGGCGATCGACGCGGCGGCCGGGCACCAGATCACCGAGGGCCGCTGGGTCCGCGACCGCGAGTACCTCGACGACTACACGAAGTTCTGGCTGACCGGTCCGGGCGCGGGCGCCAAGCCGGCGACCGAGACGTTCAACCCCGACACCACCGACTGGGCGCACCAGTACAGCTTCTGGGTCGCGAGCGCGGCCTACGGCCGTGCGAAGGTCACCGGCGACCTCGACGGCCTCGCCGACCTCCTGCCGGAGCTGAAGAAGCAGTACGCCGGCTGGGACGGGCAGTTCGACGAGGACCTCGGCCTGTACTGGTCGGTGCCGGTGTGGGACGCGATGGAGCTCTCGGCCTCGTCCGCGCAGTCGGACGACCCGTACCACGGAGGCGACGGCTTCCGGCCGACGCTGAACTCCTACCAGTACGGCGACGCGAGCGCGATCAGCGACATCGCGCGCCTCGTCGGGGACGACGAGACCGCCGCGGAGTACGCGGCGAAGGCCAGAGCGCTGAAGGCCGCGATGAAGAAGTGGCTGTGGGACCCGGAGCGGCAGTTCTACCTCGCCATGCCGCGCGAGGACAACCCGGACCACGAGCTGCTCGACACCCGTGAGGAGATCGGCTACGTCCCCTGGCAGTTCGGCGCGGCCGACGACGGGACGAGCGCCGCGTGGTCCCAGCTCCTCGACCCGCAGGGCTTCGCCGCGCCCTTCGGGCCGACGACGGCGGAGCGCCGCAGCCCCTGGTACACGGACGGCTCGGACGGCTGCTGCCACTGGGACGGCCCGAGCTGGCCGTTCTCCACGTCGCAGACCCTGACCGGGCTCGCGAACCTGCTGCAGGACGGGCCGGTGCAGGACGTCGTGACCCGCGACGACTACGCCGACGCGCTCGAGACCTACGCGCGCACGCAGTACAAGAACGGCAAGCCCTACGTCGCCGAGGCGCACTCGGCCGACCAGGACCGCTGGATCTACGACGGGCAGGCGCACAGCGAGGACTACCTGCACTCGACGTACACGGACCTGGTGCTCTCGGGGCTGCTCGGCCTCCAGCCGCAGGCCGACGACACGCTACGGATCGACCCGCTCGTGCCCGCCGACTGGGACCACTTCGCGGTGGAGAACGCCCCGTACCACGGGCACGACGTGAGCGTGCTGTGGGACGAGGACGGCTCGCACTATGGACAGGGCCCAGGCCTGAAGGTGTACGTCGACGGGCGGCTCGTCACGTCGTCGGACACGGTTCAGGGAACGACCGTGACGGTCGGGGAGACGCTGCCCGCGCCGGGCCAGGACGCGCCGAGGGTCGTGAACGACGCCGCGAACGCGCTGCGCACCGGCTACCCGAAGCCGATCGCCTCGTACACCTGGCGCTCGGACGACGCGTGGAACGGCATCGACGGCAAGACCTGGTACGACGAGGTGCCGCAGAGCACGCGGTGGACCAACTACTCCTCGCCGAACGCCCAGGACTGGTACGGCGTCGACCTCGGCGTCCCGACGCCGGTCTCGCACGTGCGCTGGTCCGGGTACTCCGACGGCGGCGGCGTGCGCCCGGCGGCCGGGTACCGGCTGCAGTACCTGCACGACGGCGCGTGGACGGACGTCCCCGACCAGACTCGCGCGAGCGACGCCCCGGTCGGCAACGGTCCGAACGACGTGACCTTCCCGCAGGTGACGACGACGCAGCTGCGCTTGCTGTTCACCAACCCGGCGGGGGCGTTCGTCGGGGTCACGGAGCTGGAGGCGTGGTCGGCGTCGAGCCTGGACGCCGACGTGAGCGTCGGTCCGGCGTCGGCGGCCGGACCGGTGCCCGTGGACGGACCGACGCGGGTCACCGTGACGGTGCGCGACACCACCGGCGAGGGGCTCGCCGACGCGGCGGCGTCGCTCGCCCTGCCCGCGGGGTGGACGAGCGCACCGGTGGGGAGCGCCCCGGGGGCGGTGCCCGCGGGCGGCACGGCGGACTGGGCGTTCACCGTCACCCCGCCGGCCGGGGCGGCGTCGGGCGCGACGGCGGACGTCCGGGCCGAGGCGACCTACACCGGACCCGGCGGCGCCGCGAGCACGCACACCCGCCAGAGCCTGCGGGTGGCGTACCCGGTGGGGCCGACGGCGCCGGTCGGCGCGTGGTCGCTCGACGAGGGCCGCGGGACGGTCGCGGCGGACTCCTCCGGCGGCGGGCACGACCTGGCGCTGGCCGGCGGGCCGTCCTGGACGGCCGGCGCTCCTGGCGGCACCGGCGCGGGCGGGGGCACCGCGCTCACGTTCGACGGGAAGGCGCAGAGCGCGGCCACGAGCGGGCCGGTGCTCGACACCTCGGGCAGCTTCACGGTCTCCGCGCGGGTGAACCTCGCGTCCACGGGCTCGTGGGCGACGGCGGTCAGCCAGGACGGGACCACGACGAGCGGCTTCTTCCTGCAGTACTCCGCCGCGGACGGCCGGTTCGCGTTCTCGACGGAGCAGGGCCGGGCGCTCGCGGACGCCGTCCCCGAGAAGGGTCGCTGGTACCACCTGGTCGGCGTGCGGGACGCCAACGCCGGCACGTACACGCTGTACGTCGACGGCGTCGCCCAGAAGCAGGTGCTCAGCCAGGCGAGCGGGCCGGCCACGTCGGGCGCCTTCGCCGTCGGTCGCGGGAAGGCCGGGGGCAGGGCCGCGGACCTCTGGCCGGGGGCGGTCGACGACGTCCGGGCCTGGCAGCGCGCGCTGCCGGCGGCCGACGTCGCCGCGCTCGACGCGGACGACGCGCCCGCGCTCGCCGTGGACGTGACGGCGGTCGGGCGGTGCGTGGGGCAGAACGCCTACGTGGCCGTGCGGGCGACGAACACCGACGACGTCGTGCAGGGTCTGCGGCTGCAGACCCCGTTCGGGTCGACGACGGTGGCGGGCGTGGCGCCGGGCAAGAGCGCGTCGCAGTCGTTCAACTCGCGTGCCGGGTCGATCGAGGGCGGGTCGGTGACGGTCACCGCGACCGGCACGGTCGACGGTCAGGACGTGACGACGGACGTCACGGCCGACTACGACGCGGTCAGCTGCCGCTGACCCACACGTTGCCGAGCGCGTCATCTGTCGGTCGAGAACGTCGATCGGGCCGACAGATGACGCGCTCGGCGGTGGGGCGGGCCCGCGGTCAGCTCTCGGGGAGCTCCGCGAAGGCCGCCTTGGTGTCGTTGTACCAACCCATGGACTTCTTCGGGTGCATCCAGCGGCCCCGCATGGCGTCGCTCGCCTCGCGGTGGCTCTCGTCGCCCGCCTTCCGGGTCTCCTTGAGGTGCTGGTCCTGGGCGTTGATGACGTCGTCGGCCGTCTCGCCGTGGTGCTCCAGGTCGCAGGAGCCGCCGAGCTGGCGGCAGGTCATGGTCTTCATCGTTCCGTCTCCTTCGGTGTGGTCCGGACCGCGTCGCGGCCGGTTCGTGCCTGCGGTCGATGGTGCTCGTCTGTCCGACGATCGGCACGCCGCGAACGTGACCAGCACCGCTCAGTGCTGCCCGGGTCGTGGCTGTCCGGGTCGTCGCTGTCGTTCCGCACCGTCCCGGCGGACCACCCGGGCAAGCACCTCGGGCTCGGCGCGGAACGTGATGCCCCGCACCAGGCCACCGGAGACGGCGAAGTCGAACAGGACCCTCGCCTCGCCACGGTGGAACCACGCGGCGCCGGGGCGGTCGTCGGCGAACACCGCGAGCGCCGCCCGGGCGCTGCCGTCGAAGAACGTCGCGACCTCGCGAGGCCCCTCGATCCGCCCCGGCGTGCCGACCCGGATCGCCGCGTCGTCGGCCGTGACCACCGCGTCGGGGGCGAGGAGCCGCAGCAGCCGGTCGAAGTCGCCCTCCCGCGCGGCCGCCATGAACGCGTCGACGACCTCCCAGGTGGCGAGCGCGTCCTCGTGCGCAGGCTGGGCGACCTTCGCGCGGGCGCGCGAGGCGAGCTTCCGCGCCGCGACGGGGGTGGTGCCGAGGACGGCGGCGACCGCGGAGAACTCGAAGCCGAAGCTGTCGTGCAGCACGAACGCCACCCGCTCCTGGGGCGAGAGCCGGTCGAGGACCACCTGGAGGGCGGCGCCCACGGTGGCGGCGAGCGCGACGGCGTCGGCCGGGTCCGGAGTCCCCGCGGAGGTCGCGGACTCCGCGACCTCCCCGACCGGTGCGGGCACCCGTGCTCGCAACCTGTCCAGGCACAGCCGGGTGGTCACCGTGGTCAGCCAGGCGGGAAGGTTCTCGATGTCGGCGTCGGTCCGGTGCAGCCGGAGCCATGCCTGCTGCACCACGTCCTCGGCCTCGGTGCGGTCTCCCAGCACCCGCGCGGCGATGCCGACGAGGCGCGTCCGTTCTCCCTCGAAGATCTCCGTCTGTCCCACGGGGCACACCCTTCCGGTTCGATCCGTCGACTGCTCGACGAACCGCCCGGGCCGGACGTGACCGGCGGTCCCGGCCCGGGCCCTCAGCGCAGGCGGCTGAACGCCTCCGCCTTCTTCACGTCGCCTGCGACCATGATCGTGTCGTCCTCGGTGAGCACGGTCGTGTTGCTCGCGTAGGTCCACGTCCCGCCCTGGGGGCGGAACGCGACGATCGTCACGTCATACTTCGGCCGCAGGTTCGACGTGCCGAGGGGGATCCCGACGAACTCGGCGGGCGGCGTCGTCCGGACCATGACGAACCCGTCCTCGACCTCGATGAAGTCCTGCATCGAGCCGCGCACGAGGTGCGCGACGCGCTTGCCCATGTCGTGCTCGGGGCGGATGACGTGCGGCACGCCGAGCTGTTCGAGGATCTGGGCGTGCGCGTGGCTGATCGCCTTGGCCCAGATCTGCACGCTGTCGTAGCGCAGCAGCAGGGAGGTGGTGAGCAGGCTCGCCTCGATGTTGCTGCCGATCCCGACGACGGCGCGGTCGTACTCGTGCACCGCGAGCTGGCGCAGCACCTCGTCCTTGGTCGAGTCGGCGCGCACGACGTGCGTGAGCTGGCCGTTGAGGCTCTGCACGACCTCCTCGTCGGAGTCGATGCCGAGCACCTCGGTCCCGGTCGCGACGAGCTCGCGGGCGAGCGAGCGGCCGAACCGGCCGAGGCCGATGACGGCCACCGAGTCGGCGTCGGCGAGCCGCTCCGCGGGGCGCTGACCGAACCACTGTCCCCTAGCCAATGATGGGCCTCTCCTTCGGGAGCTCGTACAGGCGGGTGCGGCGGCGCAGGACGAGCGCCGTCGCGAGGGTGATGGGGCCGAGCCGGCCCACGAACATGAGGACGACGAGGACGAGCTGACCGAGGGCGGGCAGGTCGGCGGTGATGCCCGTGGACAGCCCGACCGTGGCGAACGCCGAGATCGCCTCGAACAGCGTCCGGTCGAGCCCGAAGTCCTCGAGCATCATCAGCACCATCGTCGCACCGACGACCGCCGCGACCGAGAGCAGGGCGACGCTGATCGCCTGGCGGTGGGTCGAGCGGGGCAGCCGACGGCCGAGGACGTTGACGGCGACGTCCCCGCGGACCTCGGCGAGGATGATGAAGAACAGGACGGCGAACGTCGTGACCTTGATGCCGCCGCCGGTGCCGGCGGGGCCGGCGCCGATGAACATGAGGATGTCCGTCCCGAACCAGCCGGTCGACGTCATGGCGCCGGTGTCGATGCTGTTGAAGCCCGCGGTGCGCGCCATCGTCGACTGGGTGAACGCCGCCAGGAGCTTGCCTCCGAGGCCCAGCCCGCCGAGGGTCGCGGGGTTGGTCCACTCGACGGCGAGGAAGAACCCGGTGCCGACCGCGAGGAGGACGGCGGAGACGACGACGACGATCCGCGTGTTCATGGTCCAGTGCACGGGTCGGCGGAAGGTGCGGTGGAGCTCGTGCAGCACGGGGAACCCCATCCCGCCGGCGATGACGGCCACGCACAGCGGGAGGAGGATCGCCGGGTCCGTCCCGTACCCGATGAGGTTGTCGGAGAAGAGCGCGAAGCCGGCGTTGTTGAACGCCGAGACGGCGTGGAAGACCGCCAGCCAGAGCGCGTGCACGGGGTTCTCGCCGTAGCCGACCCACCACCGCAGCCACAGGACCAGGGCGACCCCGCCCTCGAAGAGCAGGGCGGTCGTGAGGATCCGCGTGGCCAGGCCCCGGACGCCGCCGATCTGCTCCGTCTTCGTCTCGCTCGCGGCGGTGAGCCGCGTGCGCAGGCCCATGCGCCGGGCCACGACGATGCCGAGGACGGTCGCGAACGTCATCACGCCGAGCCCGCCGACCTGCACGAGCAGGAGGATCACGACGTCGCCGAACCCCGTCCAGTACGTGCGGACGTCGACGGTCGAGAGCCCGGTGACGCAGACGGCGGACGCCGCCGTGAACAGCGCGTCCATGAACGTTGCGCCGCCGCGCCCGGCGCGGGCGACCGGCAGCATGAGCGCGGCGGTGCCGACCGCGAGCGCGGAGAAGAAGCCGAGCACGATGACCTGCGCGGGGTGCAGCCCGCGCAGGCGGGCGACCACGCGCGTCAGGACCGGCACGAGGTCAGAGCCTAGACCGGTCCACCCCGGGTGCCGAGCACGTCATCGGTGCCGTTCCCGACGTCGGATCCGCGACGGACGACGTGCTCGGCGTGATTCATTCCCGGTCGGCCGCCGCCGGGCACGCGGCGTCGAGCCCCGCGTTCACGGTGTCGGCGATCTCCGCGAGCTCGGCGACCTGCGCGGGGGTCAGGTGCGCGAGCAGGTGGCGGCGGATGGACCGGGCCCGGCTGCAGCGGGCCGCGGCGACGGCCGCGCGCCCGGTGGGGGTGAGGACGACGTCGGCTCCCCGGCCGTCGTCGGCGGCCGCCTCGCGCTCGACGAGCCCGCGGGACTCCATGCGGCGCAGCTGGTGGGACAGTCGGGACTTCTCCCACTCGACGGCGCGGCGGAGGTCGATGGTGCGCCGGCGGCCGCCGGGCCGGACGTCGAGGGCGGCCAGGACGGCGAGGTCGGCGTCCGAGAGGTCGGCCTCGGCGGCGAGCTCGCGCGCGAGATGCTGGCCGACGCGCATCTGCATCCGCTGGTAGGACCTCCAGGCGCGCTCCTCGACGGGGTCGAGCGAGCCGACGT
Organism: Cellulomonas sp. PhB143; assembly: GCF_003752595.1. GTDB lineage: Bacteria > Actinomycetota > Actinomycetes > Actinomycetales > Cellulomonadaceae > Paraoerskovia. The sequence goes on from NZ_RKIJ01000012.1 coordinate 16,155, forward strand.
CGGCGGCGGTCGCGGCGGCGCCGGGCTCGGCGCGGGTGGAGGTGGTGGTCATCGCGCCAGCCTACCGTTTGGTTGACGTGTCATCCAGGGATAGTGTCCGAACCATGGACTACGGCCACGACCTGCTGTTCGGCAGCTTCCTCACCCCCGACGCCTCGGCGCCCGAGCGCGTCGTCGGGCTCGGGCAGCTCAGCGACCAGGTCGGGCTGGACCTCGTCACGGTCCAGGACCACCCGTACCAGGCGCGGTTCCTCGACGCGTGGACGCTGCTGTCGACCATCGCCGCGACGACCGTGAACGTGCGGGTCGCGCTCAACGTCGCCAACCTCCCGCTGCGGCCGCCCGCGGTGCTCGCCCGGAGCCACGCCGCCCTCGACCTGCTCAGCGGCGGGCGCGTCGAGCTCGGCCTCGGCGGCGGTGCGTTCTGGGACGCGATCGAGGCCAACGGCGGCCCGCGCCGCACGCCGGGCGAGACCGTCGCCTCCGTCGAGGAGGCCGTCCGGATCGTCCGGGCCCTCTGGGACGAGGGCGCCACCGGCGCCGTCCAGGAGCGCGGCGACGTCTACGACGTGCACGGCGCGCACCGTGGCCCCGCCCCGGCGCACGACATGTCGATCTGGGTCGGCGCCGTCGGGCCGCGCATGCAGCGCCTCGTGGGCCGGCTCGCGGACGGCTGGCTGCCGTCGATGATGTACCTCGGCCCGGAGAAGCTCCCGGAGGCCCACGCCCGCATCGACGAGGCGGCGCTCGCTGCCGGCCGGGCGCCGTCGGACGTCCGCCGCCTGTACAACGTCGCCGGGCGCTTCACCTCGGGGTCGGGGCGCGGCCTGCTGCAGGGTCCGGCGACGGTCTGGGCGGAGCAGCTCGCGGACCTCGCGCTGGGCCAGGGGATCAGCGCGTTCATCATGGCGGGCGACGACCCCGACGTGATCCGTCGGTTCGCCCAGGAGGTCGCCCCGGCCGTGCGCGAGCAGGTCGAGGCGGAACGACTGACCGGCGGAGCGACGACCAAGGAGGACCCGGCGGCGGTGGCGGAGGCCGACGGGTCCCGGGGCGTCGAGGACGCGCGCGGGACGGTGAGCGTGCGCGGCGGGTTCACCGTCACCCCCACGCCCGACGACGGGACCCGCCGCAGCGTCGTCCAGGTCTGGGACGAGTCGACGCGCCCGACGGCGCCCGCCGCACCCGAGGGGCACGAGTACACGGCGCACGAGAACGCGACCGGCCAGCAGCTCGTCGACATCCACGACCACCTGCGCGCGGAGCTCGCCCAGGTCGAGGAGCTCATCGGGCAGGTCGAGGCCGGCGCGATCAGCGTCGGCGCGGCGCGCTCGCACATCAGCACGATGACGATGCGGCAGAACAGCTGGACGCTCGGCACCTACTGCGAGTCGTACTGCCGGCTCGTCACGACGCACCACACGATCGAGGACCGCAGCATGTTCCCGAGCCTGCGGCGGTTCGAGCCGCGCCTCGGCCCGGTGGTGGACCGCCTCGAGGAGGAGCACGTCGCGATCCACGACGTGCTCGAGGCGGTCGACCAGGCGCTCGTCGCGATGGTCGGCGAGGAGGACCAGGCCGCGGGGCTCGCGGGCCTGCGCGCCGCCGTCGACCTGCTCAGCGACACCCTGCTCTCGCACCTGTCCTACGAGGAGCGCGAGCTGGTGGAGCCGCTGGCCCGCCTCGGCGTCGTCTGACCCCCGCCCCGCACCCGCCCGCCCGCCCCGCACCCGCACCCGCCCGCCCGCCCCGCACCCGCACCCGCCCGCCCGCCCCGCACCCGCCGAGAAGTCGAATTCCGCCCCGAAATCTCGGATTTCTGGGGCGGAATTCGACTTCTCGGCGGGGCCTCCGCGGGGCCTCCGCGGCACCCCGGCGGCACCCCGGGGGAGCTCCCCGGCGCGGGGTAGCGTGGTCGCGTGGCCATCGACACCCCTGACGCCCCGGCGACCGACCTGCACACCCCCCTGGACGAGCTGACCCTCGACGACCTCCGCCGTCGGACGTCCGTCAAGTGGCGCGCGTACGAGCCGGACGTGCTGCCCCTGTGGGTCGCCGAGATGGACGTGACGATCGCCCCGGCCGTGCAGGAGGCCATCGGCCGGGCCCTGCGCGACGGCGACACCGGCTACGACTTCGGCCCCGCCTACGCCGAGGCGCTCGCGGCCTTCGCCGAGCAGCGCTGGGGCTGGACCCTCGACGTCGCGCGCACCCGCGCGGTCGCCGACGTCATGGGCGGGCTCACCGACGTCATCAAGGTCCTCACCGGGCCGGGGGACGCCGTCGTCGTCTCCCCGCCCGTCTACCCGCCCTTCTACGGCTTCCCCGGGAACGAGGGCCGGCGCATCGTCGAGGCCCCGCTCGCGGCCGACGGCCGGATCGATCCCGCCACCCTGGAGGCCGCCTTCGCGAGCGCGACCGGCGCCGGGGTGTTCGGGCGCGGCTCGGGCGCCGGCCGGCGCGCCGTCTACCTGCTGTGCAACCCGCACAACCCGACCGGCGTCGCGCACACTCCGGCGGAGCTGGAGGGCGTCCTCGCGCTCGCGGCCCGCTACGGCGTGCGGGTGGTCTCGGACGAGATCCACGCCCCGGTCGGCGGCCACCTCGGCACCGACGGCCCCCGGTACACGCCGCTGCTCACCGTCCCGGGCGCGGACGACGCGTTCGCCGTCCTCTCCGCGTCCAAGGCCTGGAACCTCGCGGGGCTCCGGACGGCCGTGGTCGTCGGCGGCCCGGGCGCGGCCGCGGACCTCGCGCGCATCCCGGAGGAGGCGAACCACGGCGTCTCGCACCTCGCCGTCATCGCGCACGCCGCGGCCCTGCGCGACGGCGTCGGCTGGCTCGACTCGACGCTCGCCGGCATCGCGCGGAACAAGGCCCTCTTCGGCGACCTCGTCGCCCGGCACCTGCCCGACGCCCGGTACGCGCCCGCGGAGGCCACGTACCTTGGCTGGCTCGACTGCCGGGGGATGCCCGACGACGTCTCGCGCGCCCCGGCGCGCTTCTTCCACGACCGGGCACGGGTGGCCGTCAACGAGGGCGCGGGGTTCGGCACGGGCGGCGCCGGGTTCGTGCGGGTCAACCTCGCGACGTCCCCGGCGATCCTCACCGAGGCGGTCGAGCGCATGGCGGGAGCCCTGGCCCGCTAACCTGTGCCCGGGCGAACCGCCCGCACCGCGCCGGCTGTCGGAACGCAGGGGGAGACGCATGGCTGCACGTCCTGTCGGTGGAGCCCGTCGAGCCCCGCGAGGTGCCCGACGGCGGCGCACCGCCTGGGCGGTCGCGCTCGCCCCCGTCCTGGGGCTGGGCCTGACCGCCTGCACGGCCGACGACCCCGCGCCCGAGCCGGTGGCGACGGCGCTCGCGTCCGGTCTCGCGAGCACGGACCCCGACGCGCTCGACGCCGTGCGCTTCACGGACACCGACGCCGGCACGGTCACCACCGAGCGGGACGCGGTGCTCGCGGGCCTCGGCGACGCCCCGCGCACCGCGAAGGTCGGCACGGTCGTGGTCCACGACGCGGAGGGCGACGGGCCGAAGACCGCCACGGCGACGCTCGACTGGACCTGGGACGTGTCCGCGGCGAAGCCCTGGACCTACTCGACCGTGGTGGACCTCGAGCTCGCCGAACCTGGCCCGGACGACGGCGACGGGGCCTCGGACGCCGCCCCGCGCTGGGAGGTCGCCTGGGACACCGACGACCTCGCGCCCGACCTGAAGGCGGGCGACACCCTGCACCGCACGCGGGTTGCGCCCCCCCGGGCGGACGTCGTCGGGCAGGACGGGGCGACGATCGTCACCGAGCGCAAGGTCGCGCACCTCGGGATCGACAAGACCCACGTGGACGCCGCCGGCCAGGAGCAGTCGGCGCGCGACCTGGCGTCCGGCCTCGGCTACGACCCCGACGCGTTCGCGGCGAAGGTCGCCGCCGCCGGCCCCAAGGCGTTCGTCGAGCTCGTCACGCTGCGCGAGCCCGAGGCCCGGGACGACTTCTCCGCGGTGGAGGACGTCCCCGGGGCGTCGTCCATACCCGACGAGCAGCCGCTCGCGCCCACCCGCGAGTTCGCGGCGCCCGTCCTCGGGCGCGCGGGCGACGCGACCGCCGAGGTCGTCGACGCCTCGCACGGCGCGATCGAGGCGGGCGACGTCGTCGGCCTCTCCGGCATCCAGGCCGCCTACGACGACCAGCTGCGCGGGACGCCCGGGGTGAGCGTGACCGCCGTCGGCGGCAAGCAGCTCGACGGGAGCGCCGGCACGACGCGCGAGGTCTTCTCGACGGACCCCGTGCCGGGGACCCCGCTGCAGACGACCCTCGACGTCGACGACCAGGAGATCGCCGAGCAGGTGCTCGGCGAGCCCGACTCGCCCAGCGCCATCGTGGCGATCGACGTGCCGACGGGCGACGTCCTCGCGGCCGCGAGCGCCGGGAGCGACGGGATGTCCACGGCGACGCTCGGGCAGTACGCGCCGGGGTCGACGTTCAAGGTCGCGACGACGCTCGGCATGCTGCGGGCCGGGCTCACCCCCGACACAAAGGTCCCGTGCACGAAGACGCTGACGGTCGACGGCCGCACGTTCCAGAACGTGCCCGGCTATCCGGACAGCTCGATCGGCGACATCCCCCTGAGCGAGGCGTTCGCGCACTCGTGCAACACGGCGATGATCTCCCAGGCCGGCACCGTGGACCAGCAGGCGCTGCACGACGCCGCAGCCGATCTCGGGCTCGGGGTCGTGGCCCCGGGGCTGGGCGTGCCCGCGTACTTCGGCGACGTGCCGGCGGACTCGACGGGCACCACGCACGCGGCGTCGATGATCGGGCAGGGCAAGGTGCTCGCGTCGCCGCTGTCCATGGCGACGCTCGCGGCGAGCGTGGCGGCGGGGGAGCGCGTCTCGCCGGTGCTGGTGCGGCCGGACGGCGATGCTGCCGGCGCGGCGACCCCCGGCGCGTCGGCGACCCCGACGCCCGAGGCGACCCCCGCGCCGTCGGCCCTCACGAAGGACGAGGCGGGCACGCTGCACGAGCTGATGCGCGGGGTCGTCACCGACGGCAGCGCGACCGACCTGCAGGACCTGCCCGGGGACCTGGCTGCCAAGACCGGGACCGCCGAGTACGGGGACGGCTCGAAATCGCACGCATGGATGATCGCGATCCAGGACGACCTCGCGGTCGCGGCGATGGTCGAGAACGGCACGAGCGGGTCGACGACCGCCGGGCCGCTGATGCACGAGTTCCTGCAGCGGGTCGACGCGGCGAGCTAGAGCCAGCCGCGGCGCTTGAACGCCCAGAACAGCCCGAGGCCGAGCACCAGCATCAGCACGATCGAGGCCGGGTAGCCCCAGTGCCACGCGAGCTCCGGCATCCACGCGAAGTTCATCCCGTAGATCGCGGCGACGAGCGTCGGGGTGAACAGGATCGCGGCCCACGAGGAGATCCGCTTCATGTCCTCGTTCTGCCGCTGCCCGACGAGCGTGGCGTTGACGGTGAGGATGCGCTCGAGGCTGTCGCGCACCTCGGCGACGTGCTCGGCGACCCGCTGCAGATGGTCGTCGACGTCCTGCAGGTAGTCCTGCAGGGCGCGCGGCACCGCGTGGGTGTCGAACCCGCGGCGCAGGCGGGCGACGACGGCGCGCAGGGGGACGACGGCGCGCTGGAGGTCGATGACCTCGCCGCTGAGGCGGTAGATGCGCTCGGGGGCGGCGTCGTCGCCGGTGAAGACCTGCCGCTCGATCTCGTCGACGTCCACCTCGATGCCGTCCAGGACGGGCCCGTAGCCGTCGACGACCTGGTCGAGCATCGCGTACAGGAAGGACTCGGGGCCGAGGTCGAGGACCTCGGGCGGGACGGGGGTGTGGTCGATCGTCGGCCAGGGGGCGCCGCGCTCGGCTCCGTGCCGCACGACGACGACGGTGCGCCCCTGCAGGACGACGTGCAGCTCGGTGAGGACCACGTCCTCCTGGTCGTCGAGGTACGCCGCGGCGCGCACGACCGCGAAGAGCGCGTCCCCGTGCCGCTCGAGCTTGGGCCGCTGCTTGCCGTGGATGAGGTCCTCGACCAGCAGCGGCGGCAGGGAGAGCGTCTCGGCGAGCGCCGTGATCTCCGTCTCGTCCGGGTGGTCGTAGGTGACCAGCGCGATGGACCCGGTGCGGGTGGCGTGCTCGATCGCGGCGGCCACCGTCTGCGGCCCGGGGTGCTCGGTCGCCTGCTGCTCGGCGGAGACCGGGACGCCGCCGCGGTACTCGGTGATCTCGGCGGTCGGGGCGGGCGCGCCGGCGTCCGTCCCTGCGGCGGCGGGTCGGCGGCGGCCGGACTGCGGCCGCGACGGGATGCGGTACATGCGGTCCTCCTGCCGTGCGGTTCGGGTGCGGTGCATGCCGAGCCTAGCCGCGTCGTCGGGCCCCAGGATGCGGACGCGGGAAGGATCCGGGTGCCTCGCCGGTTACCCTCGGCGAGCACCACGCACCAGCACTGACTGACTGACTGACTGACTGACTGACAGGGAGTCCTCCACGTGATCACGTGGCACCTGACCGAACGCCGCGCCGTCGACCTGCACCGGGTCGCCAGCGCGATGTGTCGCTGACCCCTGCTCCCGCGCGTCGCTGACGCGCCGGTGCCGCGCTGCGCGCTCCTCGTCCCTGAGCTGCGCCCGCCCCGGCACCCGACCTGTCAGACCCTCGCCCCGCCATAGCGGGGCCCACGTCTGACAGGTCCCCTCCTCCCCGACCTGTCAGACCCTCGCCCCGCCCTGGCGGGGCTGAGGTCTGACAAGGTCCGCACGCACTCTCGAAAGGTTGCGCCGTGCCCTCCACGCACAGCTCCGTCCCCGCCACGCCGCCCAGCACAGCGCCCGCCGACACCGCAGCGCCCGACGACGTCGCCGCGCCCCCGCGTCGGCGTCGCCCCCGCTGGCTGCGGCTCCCGTCCTTCTCGGTCCAGATTGTCCTGGGCCTCGTCCTCGGCATCCTGCTGGGCTGGCTCGCGCTCTCGATGGGCCCCGTCGACGCGGGCACGGACGCCGAGTCGCCCAACTGGCTGACGACCACGCTCGACACCATCGGCAGCTCGTTCGTCACCCTGCTCAAGGCGGTCGTCCCACCGCTCGTGTTCACCGCCATCGTCGCGTCGATCGCGAACCTGCGGAAGGTCACGAACGCGGCGCGGCTCGCCGGCCAGACCCTCCTGTGGTTCGCCATCACGGCGCTGATCTCGGTGACCGTGGGCATCGGCCTCGGGCTCCTGTTCCAGCCGGGCAACAACTCCTCGCTCAGCCCCGACCAGGGCTCCGCGCCCGACGGTGGCGGCACCTGGATGGACTTCCTCGACGGCCTGATCCCGGGCAACTTCCTGGGCATCGGCGCGGGCACCGAGCTGCAGACGGGCACGGACGGCGCCACCACCGGCGCGACCACGTCGATCTCCTTCAACGTGCTGCAGATCGTCGTCGTCGCGCTCGTCGTGGGCATCGCGGCACTGAAGGTCGGGCGCAAGGCCGACCCGTTCGTCGACCTGAACCGCTCGGCGCTCGCCGTGATCCAGACGGTGCTGTGGTGGATCATCCGCCTCGCGCCGCTGGGCACGCTGGGCCTCATCGGCAACGCGATCGCCACGTACGGCTGGGACCTGCTGGCGCCGCTCGCGACCTTCGCGCTCGCGATCTACACCGGCCTGTTCGTCGTCCTGTTCGTGGTCTACCCGCTGGTCCTGCGCTCGAACGGCCTGAAGGTCATGAGCTACTTCCGCGGCGCGTGGCCGGCGATCCAGCTCGCGTTCGTCTCCCGGTCCTCGATCGGCACCCTGCCCGTGACGCAGCGCGTCGTGGAGCGCAACCTCGGCGTCCCGCGCGAGTACGCGTCGTTCGCGGTGCCGCTCGCCTCGACGACCAAGATGGACGGCTGCGCCTCGATCTACCCGGCGATCTCGGCGATCTTCGTCGCGCAGATCTTCGACATCCACCTGACGATCACCGACTACCTGCTCATCGCGTTCGTCTCCGTCGTCGGCTCGGCCGCGACCGCCGGGCTCACGGGCGCGCTCGTCATGCTGACGCTGACCCTGTCGACGCTGGGTCTGCCGCTCGCGGGCGTCGGGCTGCTCATCGCGATCGACCCGATCCTCGACATGGGCCGCACCGCGGTGAACGTCGCGGGCCAGGCGCTCGTCCCGACAGTCGTCGCCAAGCGCGAGGGGATCATCGACCTCGAGCAGTACGAGTCCTCCAGCACGGAGGACCTGTTCAGCGACGACGAGGTCGAGGACGACGGCGTCGCGGCGGATCAGGACGCCGTCGCCGACGAGACAGGCGGCCGGACGCCGTCGGGCGCCCGGGAGCGGGAGCTCGAGCCGGCGCGCTGACGCCGGACCCCGTCCGGCGGGAAGGGGGGGGGGGGCCCCCCGCGGGGGGGGGGGGGGGGGGGGGGGGGGGGGGGCGGGCGCCGGGGGGGGGGGGGGGGGGGGGGGGGGGCCGGGGGCCGGGGGGGGGGGGGCGGGGGCGCGGGGGGGGGGGCCCCGGGCCCCCGCCCCCCCCCCCCCCCCCCCCCCCCCCCCCCGCCCCCCCCCCCCCCCCCCCCCCCCGCCCGGGCCGCCCGCCCCCCCCCCCCCCCCCCCCCCCCGGGACGGGGGCCACGGCCGACCGGCTAGGTTGGCGCCATGGCCGAGAACCGCGAGAAGCTGCTCCTGCTCGACACCGCCTCGCTGTACTTCCGCGCCTTCTACGGCGTGCCCGACTCGCTCCGCGCGCCCGACGGCACCCCCGTCAACGCCGTGCGCGGCCTGCTCGACATGGTCGCGACCCTGGTCACCGAGCACCGCCCCACGCGCCTCGTCGCCTGCTGGGACGACGACTGGCGCCCCGCCTTCCGCGTCGCGGCGATCGGTTCCTACAAGGCCCACCGCGTCCGGGTCGACGACGGCTCCGCGCACCCCGCGCCCACCCACGGCGCGGGCAGCGCGAGCGTCGAGGAGGTCCCCGACGCGCTCGTCCCGCAGGTGCCGGTGATCGTCGAGGTGCTCGCCGCCCTGGGCGTCGCGCGGGTCGGCTGCCCGGGCTACGAGGCCGACGACGTCATCGGCACCCTCGTGGCCCGCGAGGCCGACGGCGCCCGCTCCCCCGTCGACGTCGTCACCGGCGACCGGGACCTGTTCCAGCTCGTGGACGACGACGCCCGGGTCCGGGTCCTGTACACCTCGCGCGGCATCCGGAACCTCGACGTGGTCGACGAGGCCCGGCTCGCGGAGCGGTACGGCGTCGCCTCCGGCCGGGCGTACGCGGACATGGCCACGCTGCGCGGCGACCCGTCCGACGGCCTGCCCGGCGTGCCGGGCATCGGGGAGAAGACGGCGGCCGCGCTCCTCGCGCGGCACGGCGACCTCGCGGGGCTGCTCGCTGCCCGGGACGACCCGGCGGACCGGACGCTGACCGCGACCCAGCGCCGCCGGCTCGTCGAGGCCGCCGACTACCTCGAGGCCGCTCCCGTCGTCGTGACGGTCGCCCCGGACGCACCGCTGGGGGACGTCGCCGACGCCCTGCCGTCGGCCCCCGCGGACCCCGCCGCCCTCGGCTCCCTGGCCGAGCGCTGGGGCCTCGGGTCGAGCGTGCAGCGCGTGCTCACGGCGCTCGCGACAGACTGACGGCGCCCGGGGAGGCTCCCCGGGCGCCGTCGTCGTGCGGCTACCGCACCGTCAGACCGACCGCTGTCAGCTGACCTTGATCTTCATGCTGGTGCCCTCGTCCTGCAGCACCTTGATCTTCACGCCCGCGGCCGGCAGCTTGACGCCGATGCCCGGCAGCTCCGGGTACCAGAACTGCTTGGTGTCGTCGAACGTCGGCGCCGCGGCCTGGCCACGGACGTAGTTCGGCGCGCCGTTGACGTGCAGCGTCATCGAGTCGGCCTTGTCGAGCCCGAAGGTCGCGTCGTAGACCTGCACGCGCCCGCGGAACGGCTGACCGGTGGTGAGCTGGTAGAACGGCTGCGGGTGCGCGTCGATGATCAGGTTGCGACCGCTGCCCGGGTGGACGCTCGTGTTGTTGTCCGCCACCGAGGTGTCCCAGTAGCTGACCAGCAGGCCGTCCTGGTAGGCGAAGTTGTCCACCTTGTCCGGCGCCGCCGCCCCGTACCCGAAGTCGTACGGGCCGGTCTTCAGGTACTGGTCGTGCTTGACGTAGTCCCGCTGGCCGGCGACGTAGTAGTTCGAGAAGTCGGCGGTCGTGGACGCGCCGACGACGGAGAACCCGTCGAACGACCAGGTCGCCCCGCCGTCCTCGGCACCCTCGGCCAGACCGCCCAGGGTGATGTCGTCCACGAAGAAGCCGTCGGGGAGCGACTGGACGTTGCCCGCCGCGCCGCCGTCGGTCACGTACCGGAAGCGCAGGTCGACCGTCGTCCCGGCATACGCCGAGAGGTCCGCGGTCACCGTGTCCCAGCCGTCGCTCGTGCCGTCGATGCCGTTGTTCTGCTTGACGGTGGACGCGGAGGTCGGCAGCGGCGTGAAGCCCGAGCCGGAGTCGACCTCGACGAGGGCGTAGTCGTAGCCCTTCTCGATGTCGTACCTCGCCTGGAAGCTCAGCGTGGCCGCGGTGGCCGGCACGTCGACCGACCGGCTCATCGAGACGTCGAGGTCGTCGCCGGTGCCGGAGTAGAACTGCTTGGTCCCGGTCGCGGGCGCGCCGAGCTGCGTGGTCACCTTCTTCTTCGGGAGCACGACGACGGCCGCCTGGGCGTCGGTCGTGTTGTACTCCTGCGGGCCGAGCTTCAGCGTGCGGGTGTTGCCCGCCGGGACCACCTCGTAGTCGAGCCAGCCGAGCTGGAGCTTGTTCCACGCGCCGATGTCTCCGGCGCGCTCGCCGATTCCGGCGTCCGTCGCGGACCGCAGACGGCTCTGCGCCATCAGCGTCCACCACTCGTTCGAGTTGGTGCCGCCGGCGGTGTCGTAGTCGTCCGGCAGACCGAGGTCGTGGCCGTACTCGTGCGCGAACACGCTGCGGCCGCCGTTCTCGGGCTGCACGGTGTAGTCGCCGATCCAGATGTCGGAGTCGCCGATCTGCGTGCCGCCGAGGTCGGAGCCGTCGGCGCCGCCCTGGCCCGGGTAGACGTTGTAGGCGTACCAGCGGTGGCTCCAGATGGCGTCCTCGCCGTACGTCGGGTCGCCGTCCGCCTCGTCACCGCCGGCGTGCACGATCTGGAAGTGGTCGATGTACCCGTCGGGCTCGTTGAAGTTGCCGTCGCCGTCGACGTCGTAGCGGTCCCACTGGTCGTAGGACTCGAGCTCGGCCTCGACCGAGGCCTTCGAGCGCCCGGCGTCGATCTGCTCCTGGTACCAGGCCTTCGACGCGTCCGCCACGAGCGCCCACGCGCCCTGGTCGGTGCGGCCGTAGCGCGCCTCGTTGTAGGGCACCTTCACCCAGTCGGTGACCTCGCCGTTCACGCTGTAGCGACCCGAGGACTGCTCCTCGTAGTAGTTCTTCAGCGAGTCGCCCTTGCCGAAGTACAGGTCCTGGAAGTGGGGCTGGTCGAAGTCGGGCTGCCAGACCGTCGAGTTGTCCTTCGTGCGGTCGGGCTCGGGGATCTCGTTGTGCAGGGGGCCGTCGAAGCGGATCGGCCCCGGTGTGTCGGGGTCCGTGTCCTCGTCGGGGAAGTCGGGGTGACGCTCGTTCCCGAACTCCGCGAGGATCACGAAGATCTTGTCCGTCTTCTCCCGCGAGAGCTCGACGTACTGCGACTTCTTCGTCGCGGCGCCGGCCTTCGCCTTCTTGGCGGCCTTCGCGTCCGCCTTCGCCTGGGCCGACGCCGGGGCGCCGAGCTTCTGCGCGCTCGCCGACGCCGCGGCGTCGGCGTTGTCCGCGACGGTCTCGCCGACCTTGACGACGGTGCTGCCGTTGATCTTCTGGGTCTTCAGGTCGCCGTCGAGGACGCCGGTGACGGCGGACTGGCGCAGTGCGCTCTGCTTGTCCGCGAGGGGGTTGGGCAGGTTGTCGGACTTCGCCTGCCCGGACTCCGGCGCGACGGGAGGGGATGCCCCGTCGGACCCGAAGGCCGCGCCGGCGCCGATGACGCTGGTCGCGACGAGCGAGAGGCCGACGAGGCCTCCGATGACTCTTCTCTGCACGGTGGAACCTCCGCTTTGAGGGAGATCCGACGGCGGGCGGTGGTGTGCCTGTCGCCGGGTCATGACCGCCCCCGCACGCGGGGACCGCGCCAAACATAAGCGCGAATGACGTGGATCACACAGCGAATCATCAGGATTTATCAGGAAATTTACATCTCGAGGGAGTATCGAGACCCGGCCGCGACTTGAAGTGTGCCCACAGCAACTCTCGCCACGCACGCCAGAGGGCTCAGCGCGGCTCCGCGGCCGGCGTCGTGCGGGGCATGAGCAGCGCAGCCGCCGTCATCCCGACGGCGGCCACGGCGACCCCCACGAAGACCACGGTGGAGGCGTCCTGCACCGCCCCGGCGTCGGACGCCCCGCCGCCGCTGCGCGCGAGGACCCCGTTCGCCAGCGCACCGAAGACGGCCACGCCCACGGCGCTGCCGATCGAGCGGGAGAACATGTTCGTCCCCGTGACGACGCCGCGCTCGCCCCAGCCGACGCTGCTCTGCGCCGCGATGGTGCTCGGCGCGGCGACGAGCCCGAGACCCAGGCCGACGACGAAGGTGCTCGCCGCGACCGAGGCCACCGACGGGGTCCCCGAGAGCCAGGCCATGAGGACCGCGCCGAGGACGGCGAGCGCGCACCCGACGAGCACGGTGCTGCGGAACCCGATGCGCAGGTAGAAGCGACCCGAGAGCGACGCCGCGAGGGGCCAGCCGATCGTCATCGCGGCCAGCGCGAGACCGGACGTCAGCGGCGAGACGCCGAGCGTGCCCTCGAGGAACGTCGGCACGTACGAGGTGAGCCCGATGAGCACCGCCCCGACCCCGAGCGCGACGAGGGCGGTCGAGAGCAGCAGCCGGCGCGAGAACACCCACAGCGGCAGGACGGGCTCGGGCGCGCGCCGCTCCACCAGGACGAAAGCGAGGAGCAGCACGGTGCCGAGCCCGTAGCCGGCGAGGCTCGGCCACGCGTCCCACGCCCACGCCTCGCCGCCCTCGAGCGTCGCGAGGATGACGAGGGTCAGGCCGGTGGTCAGCAGGACGCCGCCCGACCAGTCGATCCGGTGCGGGCGGCGCTCGACGTCCTCGTGGAAGCTGCGGGCCAGCAGCCAGGCGGCGGCCACGCAGACGGGCACGTTGACGAAGAAGATCCATCGCCAGATCCCGAGCTCGGAGAACACGCCCCCGAGCGTCGGGCCGACGACGGACGAGACGGCCCACACGCTGGCCAGGTAGCCCTGGACGCGGGCCCGCTCGGCCACCGTGTAGATGTCGCCCACGACCGTGATGGCGATCGGCTGGATCGCCCCGGCGCCGAGGCCCTGCACCACCCGGAAGGCGATGAGCGCGGGCATCGACCACGCGAACCCGCACAGGAGCGAGCCCGCGAGGAACAGCGCGATGCCGAGCAGCAGGATCGGCTTGCGCCCGACGGTGTCGGCGAGCTTGGCGTAGATCGGCACGGAGACCGCCTGAGCGAGCAGGTACACCGAGAAGAGCCAGGGGAACTCGGCGAACCCGCCGAGGTCGTCGACGATCGAGGGGACGGCGGTCGCGAGGATGGTGGCGTCGATCGCGATCAGCCCGGTCGAGACCATCAGCGCGATCAGCACCGGGCCCCGCTCGGACCGGAAGCCGACGCCCGTGGTCTGCTGCTGGGTCACGGCTCGGCAACCCCGCGGCGGTCCACGGTGTTCCCCGCCCCGTGGCCATGCTCCTGCTACGGTATGAGCATGTCGGTCCTCGAGCGGCGCCTGCAGATCCTCATCGACACCGAGCGGTACGCCCTGCTCGAGAACGAGGCCACCCGCCGCGGGGCCTCCGTGGCGACGGTCGTCCGCGAGGCGATCGACGCGCACTTCGCGTCCGACGCCGACGCCCGTGCGGTGGCGGCCCGGGCCCTCCTCGACGCGGCGCCTTCGGACACGCCCGCCGAGCCGGACTGGTCGCGGTCCAAGCAGCACCTGGCCGACGACGTCGACGCGCGGCTCGCGTGACCCGCCCCGAACCGCCTCGCCGGCTGTTCGTCGACACGGCCGTGCTCGCGTACGCGCTCGGCGGCGAGCACGCGATGCGCGGCCCGTGCAGGGCGCTGCTCGAGGCCGCCGCCCGTGGCGACGTCGAGCTGCACGCGAGCGTCGAGATGGTCCAGGAGCTCCTGCACCACCGGCTCCGCCGCGGCGACCGGGCGGCTGCCGTCGCCCAGGCGCGCGGCGCGGCCGCGGCGTGCGTGCTCCACCCGTTCGACGCCGACGTGCTGGCCCGGGCCGTCGACCTGGTCGAGCAGGCGGGCCTCGGCGGGCGCGACGCCGTGCATGCGGCGACGGCCTTGCAGCACGGGTTCGCCGCGCTCGTCTCCCCCGACCGCGACTTCGACGCCGTCCCGGGCGTCGAGCGGCTCGACCCGGGCCGGCTCACGCTCTGACGGCCGTCCGCGACCGGGGCGTCCGGCACCGAGTTCGATGCACCGGCGCGAGTTCGATGCCGCGGGGTCGAACTCGCGCGCCAGCATCGATCTCGGCGGGTGGGCTCAGGCTCTGACGGCCGGTCAGCGCTCCGGGACCGCCAGCGCCACGTACTTGGTCTCGAGGTACTCCTCGATGCCCTCGGCCCCGCCCTCGCGCCCGAACCCGCTGGCCTTGATGCCGCCGAACGGCGCCGCCGGGTTGGAGACGATGCCGGCGTTGAGACCGACCATCCCGGTCTCGAGACGCTCGCTCACCCGGATCGCCCGGTCGAGGTCCTGCGTGAACAGGTACGCGGTGAGGCCGAGCTCGGTGTCGTTCGCGGCGCGCACCGCCTCGTCCTCGTCGTCGAACACGCTGATCGGCGCGACGGGGCCGAAGACCTCCTCCCGGAGGATGCGGGCGCCGTCGGGCACTCCCGTCAGCACGGTGGGTCGGTAGAAGTAGCCGGGGCCGTCGACCCGCTCGCCGCCGACGACCGCCTCCGCGCCCCGCTCGACGGCGTCGCCCACGAGCTCCTCGACCTTCTCGCGCGTCGCGTCGTCCACGAGGGGGCCGACGTCGGTGCCCTCCGCCGTCCCGTGGCCGAGGGTCAGGGCGTCGAAGCGCTCGGCGAGCCGCGTGGCGAACTCGTCGGCGACCGAGCGGTGCACGTGGAACCGGTTGGCGGCGGTGCACGCCTCGCCGACGTTACGCATCTTGGCGAGCATGGCGCCCTCGACGGCGCGGTCGAGGTCGGCGTCCTCGAGGACGAGGAACGGCGCGTTGCCGCCGAGCTCCATCGAGACGCGCAGGAGGTTCTGCGCCGACTGCTCGACGATGCGCCGCCCCACCTCGGTGGAGCCGGTGAACGAGACCTTGCGCAGCCGGGGGTCGGCGAGCAGCGTCCCGGAGACCTCGCCCGACGAGCGGGTGGTGACGACGTTCAGCACCCCGTCCGGCAGGCCCGCCTCGGCGAGGATGCCCGCGAGGGCGAGCATGCTCAGCGGGGTCGCGGACGCCGGCTTGACCACCATCGTGCAGCCCGCCGCGATCGCGGGACCGATCTTGCGCGTGCCCATGGCGAGCGGGAAGTTCCAGGGCGTGACGAACAGGCACGGGCCGACGGGCTGCTTCATGGTGAGCAGGCGCGAGCCGCCCGCGGGCGCGGTGGACCAGCGGCCGGAGATCCGCACGGCCTCCTCGGAGTACCAGCGGAAGAACTCCGCGGCGTAGGAGATCTCGGCGCGCGACTCCGCGAGGGACTTGCCCATCTCCAGGGTCATCACGGCGGCGAGCTCGTCGATCCGCTCGGTGACGGTCTCGAAGGCGCGGCGCAGGATCTCGCCGCGCTCGCGCGGGGCCGTGGCGGCCCACCCGGCCTGCGCCGCGACGGCCGCGTCGAGCGCGGCGGTCGCGTCCTCGACGCCCGCGTCCGGGACGCGGGCGAGGTCGTCGCCGTTGCCCGGGTCCTCGACCGTGAACGTCTCCCCGGAGGCGGCGTCGCGCCATCGGCCCCCGACGAACAGCTGCGTGGGGACGTCGGGCAGGGACAGGTGGGCGGAGGTGTCGATCGAGGTGCTCATCCCTCCACTCTCGTGCGGCCGCGCGCCCGTGGCATCCTGGGCGCCATGAGCCCCGGTGACCTGCCCCGCGTCACCCCGCGCTCCGGGGGCGAGCGCGCGAGCGTGTTCCTCGGCGTCGTCGCGCTCGCGACCGTCGCCGTCTCCACGCTCGGCACCCTCCCGTCCTACCGCGCCGCGCTCGCGCAGGGGTTCGACGCCGTCGTGCTGCTCGGCCTGCTGATGGTCGCGGTCGGCGTGGTCGGCGGAACCGGCCTCACCGTCGCGCGCTACCGGACGGTGAGGCCGGCCTGGCCGTACCCGTGGTCGGGCGCCGCGCTGGCCTTCGCGGGGACCTGGGTCGCGTACCTCGGGGTGGGCTGAGGGACTCCCCGCCGGCGCGCGGCCGCGCACCCGCGCCGGTAGCGTCGTCGAGCGTCCGCCGGACCGTCCGTGAGCGACAGCGAAGGAGCCCGCCCGTGCCCGCACGCTCAGAGGTGCCCGTCGGGGCGCCCGTCTGGAACGATCTCGCGACGCGCGACCTGGGGTCGACCGTCGCCTTCTACACGGCGCTCTTCGGCTGGGAGCACACCGACCTCGGGGCCGACGTCGGCCACTACGGGAGCTTCACGCTCGACGGCGAGCTCGTCGCCGGCGTCGGGCCGGTGCCCGACCCGTCGCGCGCGCCGGGCTGGGCGGTCTACCTGCGCTCCGCCGACGCGCGCGCGACGCTCGAGCGGGTGCGCGCGGCGGGCGGGACCGTGCTCTGGGGGCCGCACGACGTCCCCGGCCAGGGCGTCATGGCGGGCGTGCGGGACCCGTCGGGCGCGGCGGTGTCCGTGTGGGAGCCGCGCGGCCACCCCGGGTTCGCGGTCGTCGCGGAGCCGGGCGCACCGGCGTGGCACGAGCTGCTGAGCACGGGCTACCGCGCCGCCGTGGCCTTCTACGAGGAGGCGTTCGGCTGGTCCGTCGAGGTCCAGGGGGACAGCGACGAGTTCCGGTACTGCGTGGACCAGGTCGACGGCGAGCAGCACGCCGGGATCATGGACGCCTCCGCCTGGCTGGGCGACGAGCCCTCGCACTGGAGTGTGTACCTGCTCGTCGAGGACACCGACGAGGCGGTCGCGCGGGCGGTCGAGCTCGGCGGCAGCGTGTCGATGGCACCGGAGGACTCCCCGTACGGCCGGATGGCGGTGCTGGCGGACCCGCAGGGCTCGCCGTTCAAGGTCATCTCCGCGCCCGACGGCGCCGCCTAGGGCACGCCGGCCGGCCCGACGACGGGGCGCACCCTCGCGCGGAGGGTGCGCCCCGTCGTCGGGCACGGGCGGGCCCGGTCAGCCGGTGTTCTGCAGACCGGCCGAGACCCCGTTGACCGTGAGCAGCAGCAGGTGCCGCAGCTGGTCGGTGGTGGCCTCGCTGAGGCCGTCGTCGTTGCCGTTGCGCAGGGCGGCGAGCGCCCGTACCTGGATCAGCGACAGGGCGTCCACGTACGGCGAGCGGAGCTGGACGGCACGCCCGAGGACCCGGCGCTGCTGCAGCGGCCAGCGGCTGCCCGTGATCTTCAGGACCCACTCGCGCGTCAGGCGCAGCTCGGTGAGCACCATCTCGGCGAGGTCGGCGCGGTCGCCGAGCGCGAGGTACCGCTCGGCGATGCGCGCGTCCGTCTTGGCGAGCGACATCTCGACGTTGTCCAGCAGCGTCGCGAACAGCGGCCACTCCTGGTGCGCGCGGCGCAGCTCCTCGACGTCGCCGAAGTCCCGCAGCGCCGTGCCCAGGCCGTACCAGCCGGCGAGGTTGATGCGCGCCTGCGACCAGGAGAAGACCCACGGGATCGCGCGCAGGTCGTCGAGCGAGTTGACCGAGAGGCCGCGCTTGGCGGGACGCGAGCCGATCGGCAGCAGGCCGACCTCCTCGAGCGGGGTGACCTCCGCGAACCACTGCGGGAACCCGTCGGCGCGCACCAGCTCGTGGAACCGGGTGCGCGAGGTGCGGTCGAGCTCGGCGGCCATGTCCGCGAACCGCGCCGTCGCCTCCGCGTTGCGCTTCTCCACGGAGGGCGCCGACTGCAGCAGGGTCGCCGCGGCGACCTGCTCGATGTGCCGCTCGGCGATGTCCTTGTCGCCGTAGCGGGCGAGGATGACCTCGCCCTGCTCGGTGAGCTTGAAGCGTCCCTCGACCGAGCCCGGGGGCTGGGCGAGCACGGCGCGGTTCGCGGGGCCGCCGCCGCGTCCGAGCGCACCGCCGCGGCCGTGGAAGAGGGTCAGCGCGATGTCGTGGCGCTGGGCCCACTGCGCGATGCGCTGCTGGGCGTCGTGCAGCGAGAGGGTCGCCGAGACGGGGCCGACGTCCTTGGACGAGTCCGAGTAGCCGAGCATGACCTCGACCTTGCGGCCGTTCTCGGCCAGGCGCGCCTGGACCTCGGGGAGCTCGAGCATCGACTCGAGGATGTCGACGCTGTTGTTCAGGTCGTCGAAGGTCTCGAACAGCGGGACCGCGTCGATCACGGGGGCGTCGGCGGGGTCCGGGAACGCGTACCGGGCGAGGCGGTAGACGGCCGCCATGTGCTCGGGGGCCTGCGTGAACGAGACGACGTACCGTCGCGCCGCGCGGATGCCGTAGCGCTTCTGGACGGAGCCGATCGCGCGGTAGGTGTCGAGGACCTCGCGCGTCATGGGCGCCAGGTCGCCGTGCACGCCGTGCTCCTCGAGGTCCGCGAGCGCGGCCGCGTGCACCTGCGAGTGCTGGCGCACCTCGAGCTCGGCGAGGTGGAACCCGAAGGTCTGCACCTGCCACAGGAGGTTCTGCAGGGAGCCGTAGGCGGCACGCGGCGCCCCGGCCGCGAGCAGCGACTCCTGGATCACGCGCAGGTCCGCCTCCAGCTCCTCCGGTGAGGGGTAGGAGAGGTCGGCGTCGCGGGCGTGGGTGGCCTCGAGGCGCGCGGCGACGAACATCAGGGCCGCGCGGTGCGGCTCGCTCGGCGACTCGGCGTCGGCGTGGTCGCTCGCCTCCGGCGAGAGCTGGCGCTGGCGCTGGCGCAGCGCGAGCAGGGCCGGCGAGGCGGGCGTGCCGTCCTGGTCGAGCGTGATCCGGGCGACGACCTCGTCCGCGGAGCCGCGCAGCGCGGCGACGGCGCGCTCGGACGCGAGCGCCGCGGCGGCCCGGGTGACCTCCGAGGTGACGTTCGGGTTGCCGTCGCGGTCGCCGCCGATCCAGCTGCCGAGGCTCACGAACGGGCGGGCGAGCGGCTCCTGGCGTCCCGCCTGGTCCTTGAGGAGCCAGTCGTCGAGCCGGCGGTAGACCGTCGGGAAGGTCTCGAACATCGTGGACTCGAAGACGCCGAGCGCCGTCTTGACCTCGTCGAGCACGGTCGGCTTGGCCGCGCGGATCGGCGACGTGCGCCAGAGGGCGTCGATCGAGGCGAGCATCGCGCGCTCGTTCTCGGCGAGCGACGGACCGCCGAGGTGCAGCGTGTCGCGCTCCTCGAGCAGCCGCGAGATGCGACGGATGCCCTGCGAGACGGCGCGGCGGCGCGCCTCGGTGGGGTGGGCCGTGAGGACCGGGCGGAACTCCAGGGCCTGCACGCGGCGCAGCGCCTCGTCGTGGCCGACCTCGCCGACGAGCTGCTCGAACGCGGCGGGGAGGCTGTCGTCGCTCGCGGCCACGACCGTCGTCGTCCGCGACTCGCGCTCGCGCAGGACGCGCACGCGGTGGAACTCCTCCGCGAGGTTCGCGAGGTGGAAGTAGCAGGTGAACGCGCGGGCCACCTGCTCGGCGCGCTCGAGGCTGAAGCCGGCGACGAGGCCCTCGGCCTCCTCGAGGGCGCCCTGGTTCTCGCCGGACGGGTCGTACTCGTCGTACGCCTCGATGACGAGCTCGCGCAGCCGCTCGACGTCGTCGAGCAGCGCCTGCCCGCCCGACTCGGTGAGGACGGTCCCGAGCAGGCCGCCGAGGAGGCGGACGTCGTCCCGCAGCTGGTCCGGGACGTCGTGCCGGGCCAGGCCGCGGCCGGCTCCCGACGGGTCCGGGGTGGGTTCGGTGTCAGTCACGGTCACGAGGGTAGCGGCACCGTGTTTCGTGCAGACGGCGCGTTCACATGCCGACCCGCGGCCCGGTGCCCGACGTCCGCCGAGACGTCGAACTCTGCCCCTGTTCTGGCCAGAACGGGGGCAGAGTTCGACGTCTCGGCGGGAAGGCTCGGCGGGCCCGGGCGGTCTCGTCAGGGCGCGCGGTGGCGCGCCAGGACCGCGGTCAGGTCCGTGCCGCGCGGCAGGGCACCGTAGCCGTGCGCCCGCTCCTCCCCCAGCCGGGCCGCGACGAACGCCTCCGCGGTGCCCGACGGCGCGTGGCGCACCAGCAGCGAGGCCTGCAGCCCGAGCGCCATCGCCTCGACGAGGCGGCGCGCCTGCCCCTGCGCGCCGCCCGGGTCGGCGACGGCGTCCCGCACGAGCCGGTCGGTGCGGGCCGTGTGCGCGTCGAGCACCGGGTGCGCGCCCGCGGTGGTCGCGAGCTCGGCCCGGAACGCCTCGAGCGACGCGGGCTCCCGGGCGATCGCCCGCAGCACGTCGAGCGCGATGACGTTCCCCGAGCCCTCCCAGATCGCCATGACGGGCTGCTCGCGGTACCGGCGCGCGAGCGGGAACGTCTCCGTGTACCCGTTGCCCCCGAGGCACTCCATCGCCTCGGCGGCGTGGTGGGGGCCGCGCTTGCACACCCAGTACTTGCCGACCGCGGTGGCCAGCCGCGCGAAGGCGCGCTCCTGCTCGGCCTCGACGGCGTCGCCGGCGTCGTACGCGGCCGCGAGGCGCAGCGACGTCAGTGTCGCCGCCTCGGACTCGAGCGCGAGGTCCGCGAGCACCGCCGTCATCGCCGGCTGGTCGACGAGTCGGGCGCCGAAGGCCGCCCGGTGCTCGGCGTGCCACAGCGCCTCGGCGACGCCCTGCCGCATGCCCGCGGCGGAGCCGTGCACGCAGTCGAGGCGCGTGCGCCCGACCATCTCGATGATCGTGCGCACCCCGCGGTCGACCTCGCCGACGAGGTGCCCGACGGTCCCGTCGAGCTCGACCTCGCTCGAGGCGTTCGACCGGTTGCCGAGCTTGTCCTTGAGCCGCTGGACCCGGAAGACGTTGCGGGCCCCGTCCTCGAGGACGCGCGGCACGAGGAAGCAGGTGGGCGCGGCGGCGTCGGCCACCTTCGCGAGCACGAGGAAGGCGTCGGACATCGGCGCCGAGCAGAACCACTTGTGCCCGGTGAGCAGGTAGGTCCCGACCTCGCCGTCCCCGCCCGCGGCGTCGGCCCGGACGGCGACGGTGGTGTTGGCGCGCACGTCGCTGCCGCCCTGCTTCTCGGTCATCGCCATCCCGACCAGCGCCCCGGGCTTGTCCGCCGGCGCGGCGAGCCGACCGTCGTACCCGCGGGACAGGAGCCGCGGCCGCCACAGGTCCGCGAGCGCCGGCGCGTGCGCGAGGGACGGCACGGCCGCGTGCGTCATGGAGACGGGGCAGGCGTGGCCGGGCTCGACCTGGGCGAACAGCCCGAAGACGGCGGCGCGCGCCACGTTCGCACCGGGGCGCGGCTCCGCCCAGGCGCTGGTGTGGGCGCCGTGCCCGACGGCGGCCCCCAGCACCCGGTGGTAGGCGGGGTGGTAGTCGATCTCGTCGACGCGGTGGCCCCAGCGGTCGTGGGTGCGCAGCACCGGCTCGTGCACGTTCGCCGCCTCGGCGTCCGCCTGGAACCCGGCCGAGCCGACGAGCCTGCCGACCTGCGTCAGGTGCTCCTCG
Organism: Cellulomonas sp. PhB143; assembly: GCF_003752595.1. Classification (GTDB taxonomy): domain Bacteria; phylum Actinomycetota; class Actinomycetes; order Actinomycetales; family Cellulomonadaceae; genus Paraoerskovia. Next base: position 38,028 of record NZ_RKIJ01000012.1, read on the forward strand.
GCCCAGGCGGCGCCGAACGCGGCGACGCCCTCGCGGAGCACGGGCGCGGCGGCGTACTCGTCGACCTCGGTGCGGGGCGGCGGCTGGTTGCGCACCTCGTGGGTGGTGCGCGGGGCGGGGCGGGTGAGAGGTGACGGGGCGCTCATCGCCTCATCCTCGCGCGCTCGGCGCGCGGGCGCGTGGCGCTGCGCCGGGCACCGCCTAGGCTCGGCACATGCGCATCGGAGCCCACGTCGACCAGGCGGACGCGATCACCCAGGCCCAGCAGATGGGGGCCGACGTCGCCCAGGTGTTCCTGAGCGACCCCCAGTCCTGGAAGGGGTGCGACATCACGTACCCCGGCGGGGCCGACGCGCTGCGCGCGGACGCGGCGGCGGCAGACCTGCGGCTCGTGGTGCACGCCCCGTACGTCATCAACGTGGCCTCGACGAACAACCGCATCCGGATCCCGTCGCGCAAGCTCCTGCAGAAGATCATGGACGGCGCGGCGCAGATCGGGGCGGCGGGCGTCGTCGTCCACGGCGGGCACGTGACCGCCGCCGACGACCCGGCGAAGGGCTTCGACAACTGGCGCAAGGCGGTCGAGGCGCTCGAGACGGACGTGCCGGTCCTGATCGAGAACACGGCCGGCGGCGAGCACTCCATGGCGCGGCGCCTCGAGCGGATCGAGCAGCTCTGGGCGGCCGTCACGGCGGCGGAGGGCGGCGCCGAGGTCGGTCTCACGCTCGACACCTGCCACGCGCACGCGGGCGGGATCGACCTGGCCGGGGCGGTCGACGCGATCCGCGCGATCACGGGGCGCATCGACCTGGTGCACGCCAACGGGAGCATCGGCGCCTTCGACTCCGGACAGGACCGGCACACGGCGCTCACCGGGGGCACCATCGACCCGCAGGTGCTCGTGGACCTGGTCCGCGCCGCGGACGCCCCCGTCGTGTGCGAGACCCACGCCACGGCGCCCGACGACGTGGCCTGGTTGCGCGCTCAGGTCGCCTGACTCTCCCGCCCCTCCACAGCCGTCGCGCACCGCGCCGAGCGGACACTCGGGCCGTGCGGGCGCCCGAGCCGCCGCTGCCGCCGCCGTTCTGACGGGCGCGATCAGCCCTGGAGCGCCGAGCCCATCTCGTTGGGCGTGCCCGCCGCTGCCACCTCGATGTCGCCGAGGTCGCGGCGCAGGCCTGCGCTGGTGGCGATGGCACCGATCCCGCCGAAGAGCTTGACGAGCGACTTCTGCACGGCGCCCGCCTCCTCCGTGGGGTCACCGCGGAAGTGCACGACGACCCGCGTCTTCGGGCCGATCGCCTGGAGCTCGAAGATCGTGGTGTACCGCACGCCCGAGCTCCACGCCTCGATGCGCGTGGAGACGCCCGGCTCCACGGCCACGACCTCCATCTCCTCGGAGGCGGACCTGCCGAGGATGCGACGCGTCTCGCGCCATCGCAGCCCGACCTCGTAGACCTCTCCCTCGAGGACCTCGATCTTCTCGACGCCGCGCAGCACCTGCGCGGCGTTCGTGGTGTCGGTGACGACACGCCAGACAGCGTCTCGCGGAGCGTCCATCACCCGTGTCTCGACGATCTCCCGCTGAACCATGCTCGACGGTATCGCCCCGTGCCACGTCCCCGCCAGAGATCGCGACCGCCTCGTCCACACCGCCCGAGGTCCCTCTGCGGAGGGCGCCCGCATCGTGCATCCTGGACGGGTCAGCACGGGTGAAGGGACAGCTCGGTGTCCCTGCGGTTCTCCGTGACACGTATCAGCCGGGGGCCGTGAGGAGACGTCTGTGTCCGCAGCGATCAGCTCCCGCCCCGCCCCCGACGGCTTCGCCGAGCTGCGGTGCTGGAGCGTGTGGGGCACGGACGACCTCTCCCGCTTCCGCGAGTCGATGCTCTCCGCGCTGCGGTCGCTGACCGCGGAGCCGGCCGGCACCGCGGCAGCGGGGACAGGGTCAGCGGGGACAGGGGCAGCGCTCCAGCGCGACCCCCGCGCCGATCCCCCCGCCGAGACCGCGCAGGACATCGTCCTCGTCTCGAGCGAGCTCGCCGCGAACGCGCTGTGCCACGGCGGCACGCCCGCGCTGGTGCGCCTGCGCAGCGACGGCCGCTCGTACCTCGTCGAGGTGATCGACGGCGCCCCCGCCGCGGCGCCGCACGTCGCGGGACAGCGGCCCGCCGGCCGCGGCGGCTTCGGCCTGCGCGTGGCCGACCGCCTCGCCCGCGAGGTCGGCTGGTTCTCGACCGAGACCGCGAAGCACGTCTGGGCGCTGTTCCCCGCGCCCCGGCCCCTCGCCGCCGCAGGCTGAGCGCCGCCGCAGGCACAGCACCCACACGTCTCCCACCCACAAGAGGTGGGTTGTCCCCCCTGTGCGGCGTGCGCCCCCCGCCTACGATCGACAGATCTGCATGTGCGGGCACGCCGCTCGTGGACCACGGCTGGGAAGTCGACACCGTGCAACAGCTGCGACAGCGAGGACCCCGCATGACCACCGTCACCCCCGGCTTCCGCCCGACGACGCCCCGCAGCGGCTCGGCGCGGAACGTCACGAGCACCTACACCGAGCTCTCCCGAGCGGTCCGCGAGGCGGGCCTGCTCCGCAAGACCCCGGTGTTCTACGGCGTCATGGCCGGGGTCCTCACCCTCGCCCTCGCCGGGTGCGTCGCCGGGTTCGTGCTGCTCGGGGACTCGTGGTTCCAGCTCCTGGTGGCCGGAGCGCTCGGGATCGTCATGACCCAGTTCTCGTTCCTCACCCACGAGGCCGCGCACCGCGTCGTCTTCGAGTCGGGCCGGACGAACGACCGGGTGGGCCGGCTGCTCGCGAACGGCGTCGTCGGCATCAGCTACTCGTGGTGGATGTCCAAGCACACCCGCCACCACGCGAACCCGAACAAGGTGGGCAAGGACCCGGACATCGCGATGGACACGATCGTCTTCACCGAGGACGACGCGACCACGATGCGCGACACCTGGCTGACCTGGATCCACCGCTACCAGGGGTGGCTGTTCTTCCCGCTGCTCACCCTCGAGGGCGCGAACCTGCACCTGGTCTCGATCCGCTCCCTGCTGGCCTCGCCGCCGTCGCGCGAGAAGGTCCAGGAGCTCGCGACGATCGCGGCGCGCCTCGTGATCGTGGGGGCGCTCGTCTTCTGGGCCCTCCCCCTGGGCCTGGCGTTCGCGTTCTTCGGCGTCTGGGGTGCGGTGTTCGGCGTCTACATGGGTGCCTCGTTCGCTCCGAACCACAAGGGCATGGCCATCCTGCCCGCCGACTCGAAGCTCGACTTCCTCAGCAAGCAGGTCCTCACGTCGCGCAACATCATCGGCGGACGACGGATGAACCTGCTCATGGGCGGGCTCAACTTCCAGATCGAGCACCACCTGTTCCCGAGCATGCCCCGCCCCCACCTGATGGCGGCCCGGGTGCTCGTGAAGGAGCACTGCGCCCGGCTCGGCATGCCGTACACCGAGACCCGCCTGCGCACCTCGTACCTGATCGTCGTGCGGTACCTGAACACCGTCGGGCTCAAGGCCCGCGACCCGTTCGACTGCCCGATGTTCCGCCAGCTCCGCCGCGGCTGAGCCGCGGCGGAGCCAGGGTTCGGCAAGGTCGGTGAGGGGCCGGCGGGACGCCGGTCAGGCCACCGTCGCGTCGACCGTGACCTCGATGTTGCCGCGCGTCGCGTTCGAGTACGGGCAGACCTGGTGGGCCGCCTCCACGAGCGCGTCGGCCGTCGCCTGGTCCACCCCGCCGAGCTCGGCGTGCAGGGCGACCGAGAGCTGGAACCCGACCTCGAGCGGGTGGATCCCGACCTCGGCGACGACGGCCGAGTCGGTGATCGGCGCCTTCTGCTTGCCCGCGACGAGCTTGAGGGCGGAGTGGAAGCACGCCGCGTACCCGGCGGCGAAGAGCTGCTCCGGGTTCGTCGCGCCGCCCGCGCCGCCCATCTCGGTCGGAACCGCGAGCTCGACGTCGAGGATGCCGTCGTCGGTGCGCGAGCGGCCGTTGCGGCCCTCGCCCGTGGCGGTGGCGATCGCGGTGTAGATGGTTGCCATGGTGCGCTCCTCCGGTAGAGTTACTAGTTCGTCTACTACGAGACCACGGAGGCGGGTGCGATGCAAGCGACCGGTGCTGTGACGTCGTCGGGCGCCGGTGGCCCGCGAGACCCCGGAGGATCCGCGCGGGAGCGGATCCTCGCCGCCGCCACCGAGCTCTTCTACGCCGACGGCGTCCGCGCCGTGAGCGCCGACCGCATCATCGCCGCGGCCGGGGTCTCGAAGGTCACCTTCTACCGCCACTTCCCCACCAAGGACGCCCTCGTGGTCGCCTCCCTCGAGGCCACCGGTGCCCGGGAGCGGGCGCTGATCGACCGCGCCTGCGCCGCGAACCCCGGCCGCCCCGCCGACACGCTGCGCTTCCTCGCGACGCTCGCCGGCGAGCTCGCGTGCCGGCCGGGGTTCCGGGGGTGCGCCTTCATCAACGCCGCCGCCGAGCACCCCGACGCCGACCACCCCGTGCGGGCCGTGATCGCCGCGCACCGCGCCTGGTACACGGAGACCTTCCGCCGGCTCGCGGCCGAGCTCGGCGTCGACCACCCGGCGGACGTCGCGGAGGAGCTCATGATGCTGCGCGACGGCGCGATGGTCGCGGGGTACGTCGGGGGGCCCGACGCCGTCGCCGCGCGGCTCGCGAGCGCCGGTCGCGCCGTGCTCCTCGCCCACGGCTGACCGGCGATAGCCTCACGACCATGGCCCTGATGCGCTGCGACTTCTTCTCCGACGTCCTCGGGGTCAGCACCTCGATGACAGTGATCCTGCCCCAGCGCACCGAGGAGCAGATCGGCATGGCCGGCGCCGCCGCGGACCCCGACGTCGCCCTGCCGCCGGTGCTGTACCTGCTGCACGGGCTGAGCGACGACGACACGACCTGGGCCCGCCGCACCTCGATCGAGCGCTACGTCGCGGACCGGGGGATCGCCGTCGTCATGCCCCGCGTGGAGCGGAGCTTCTACCACGACGAGGCGCACGGGCGGCGGTACTGGACCTTCCTCACGCAGGAGCTGCCGCGCGTCGTCCACGCCTTCTTCCGGGTGTCCGCGCGCCGCGAGGACACCTTCGTGGCGGGGCTGTCCATGGGCGGGTACGGGGCGGTGCGCTGGGCGCTGCGCCACCCCGACAAGTTCGCGGCCGCGGCGAGCCTCTCGGGCGTCCTCGACCTCGCGGACGACGACGTGCGCGAGCGGCGGCCCGAGGTCTTCGACCTCGTCCTCGGCGGCCGCTCCCCGGTCGGCACGGACAGCGACCTGCTCCACCTGCTGCGCACGCGCGCGCAGCAGCAGGCCGCGGGGCACGGCGCACCGGAGCTCCCCGCGCTCTATGTCGCCTGCGGGACCGAGGACGAGCTCCTCGACGGGAACCGCGCCTTCCTCGCCGAGGCCGAGCGCCTCGGCGTCCCCGTCACCGCCGACCTCGGCCCCGGCGAGCACGAGTGGGGGCTGTGGGACCGGCAGGTCCGGGACGTGCTCGACTGGCTGCCGCGCACGCCCCGGACCGCCTGAGTCAGCCCGCGGCCACGGGCTCGCCGGCGCGGTCCTCCGGGCTGTCGACGGTCACCGCCGGCTCGGCCCGGTGCGCGCCACGGACGGCACCGGCGGCGGCGGCATCGCGCTGCTCCGTGAACCGCGCGCGGCGGGCCTTGGTGCGGAACAGGAGAGCGACGACCACGGCGCCGACGAAGAAGAACCCCGCCGACCAGAGGTAGGCGACGTCGTAGCTGTGCAGCGCGGCCTCCGCGGCCACGGCCGGGGACGCCGGCAGGTGCGACGAGACGTAGGTGGCGGCCGCCGTCGCGGCGAGCGTGTTGAGCACCGCCGTGCCGATGGCCCCGCCGATCTGCTGGCTCGTGGAGACCATGGCCGACGCCACGCCCGCGTGCTCCCGGTCCACGCCGAGCGTCGCGAGCTGGAAGGCCGGCGGCATGGTGCAGCCGGCGCCGATGCCCATGAGGACGAGACCGGGCAGGACCCCGGAGGCGTACGTGCTGTCGGCGCCGAGCTGGGTGAACCACAGGAGGCCGATCCCGGAGAGGGTCAGGCCGAAGGGCACGAGGACCTTGGGGCCGAACCGGCCGAGGGCCCAGTTCGTGGACACCTGCGCGGTGATCATGATCGAGACGACCATGCCGAGGAACGCGAAGCCGGTCTCCATCGGTGAGTACCCGAGCGAGGACTGCAGGTAGTACGTCAGGAACAGGAACACGCCGAACATCCCCGAGCCGGCCACGAGGATGGCGACGTACGAGCCGCCGCGGTCGCGGTCGGCGACGACGCTCAGCGGCAGCAGCGCGTGCGGGCTGCGGCGCTGGCTGGCGACGAACCCGGCGAGGAGCAGCACGGCGGCGGCGAGCGGGACCCAGGTCCAGGGCGAGCCCCACCCCTCGGGCTCGGCCCGGGAGAAGCCGTAGACGAGGGCGAACAGGCCCGAGGTCACGAGCAGGACGCCGGGGATGTCGAGCTTCTGGCGGCGCGTCTCCTCGTGCCTCGGGAGCAGGACGAGCGCCGCGATGAACGCGACGAGGGCGAAGAACAGGTTGACGTACAGGTTCCAGCGCCAGTTGAAGTTCTCGGTGAGGTACCCGCCGAGCAGGAGGCCGACGGCGCCGCCCATCCCGGCGATCGCCCCGAAGACGCCGAAGGCGCGGCCGCGCTCCTTCGGGTCGGTGAACGTCGTCGTGAGGATCGACAGGGCGGCCGGCGCGAGCAGCGCGCCGAAGACGCCCTGCAGGGCGCGGGCGCCGACGAGCATGCCGAAGCTTCCGGCCGCGCCGCCGAGCGCCGAGGCGCCCGCGAAGCCGACCAGACCGATGAGCAGGGTCCGGCGCCGGCCGACGAGGTCGGACAGCCGCCCGCCGAGGAGCAGGAGGCTCCCGAAGGCGAGCGCGTAGGCGGTGACGATCCACTGCCGGTTGTTGTCGCTGAAGCCGAGGTCGGCCTGGGCGGACGGCATCGCGATGTTCACGATGGTCGCGTCGAGCACGACCATGAGCTGGGCCAGGGCGACGGTCGCGAGGACGAACCATCGGCGCCGGTGCGGCACGGCGGTGGTCGTGGCCTTGTGGCTGGGGTGGGCAGACGGCATGGGTGCGCTCCGGGGGAAAGACTGGGGGTTCGAGACGTCCAGCCTAATACAGAACCCGTGAGTTTCGAAACTGGGGAGTTCTGTATGATGGACGGCAGCAGCAGGACGAGAGTCAGCGGACGAGAGACAGGGACGGAACCTCAGGTGGACTCGGCGACGACGGCGGGCACGAACCCTACGAGCGGGAGCATCCTCGCGGAGGCCGCAGCAGCCGGCCCCGCGGTCTGCCGCCGCGGGCGCCCGCGGGACGCCGCCCTCGACGCGACCATCCTCGACGCCGCCCGGGCCCTGGTGACCGAGCGAGGCTTCGACGGCACGACCATGGACGCGGTCGCCGCGCGGGCCGGGACCGGCAAGGCCACGCTGTACCGCCGGTGGGGCTCGAAGACCGACCTCGTCGTCGACGCCGTCGCGTGCGCGAAGCCCACGCTGGGCGTCGAGGACGTCCCCGACACCGGCAGCCTGCGCGGGGATCTCGACGCCGCCCGCCGCCTCATGCACCACGACACCGACGACGCGCTGGTCTCCGCCCTGCTCTCGGAGGTCCGCCGCGAGCCCCTCCTCGCGCAGTCCGTCCACGAGCGCGCCGTCGCGTCGAAGGTCCGCCTGATGCGCGGGCTGCTCGAGCGCGCGGAGCGCCGCGGCGAGGTCCCGCCGGGTCGCGACCTGGACCTCCTCGCGGCGGTCGTCCCCGCCATGGTGTCCTACCACCGCGTGATCGCGGGCCTGCCCGCCGACCGGGAGTTCCTCGACCGCGTCCTCGGCGAGGTGCTGGTTCCCCTGGCCACCGGGCCGCGCTGAGCAGCACCGCGCTGAGCAGCACCGCGCAGAGCCGCACCGCGCAGCGCGGAGCAGGCCGGCGTGCGAGCTCTCCGGGCGCGTGGTGCGCTCGACGCATGACACAGACACCGCCGGCACCGGCCGAGCAGACCCTCGAAGGACGGCGCGTGCTCGCCGTCGTCACGAACTACGGCGTCGAGCAGGACGAGCTCGTCGTCCCCGTCGAGCACCTGCGGGCGCGCGGCGCGGTGGTCGACGTCGCCGCCGCCACGTCCGACGCGGTCGAGACGCTCGTGGGCGACAAGGACCCCGGGCGGACGGTCACGCCGGACACGACCCTGGCCGACGTCGACCCGTCCGGATACGACCTGCTGCTCGTGCCGGGCGGCACGATCAACGCCGACACGCTGCGCCAGGACGACGACGCGCGGCGCATCGCGAAGGAGTTCGCGACCTCCGGCCGGAGCGTCGCGGCGATCTGCCACGGCCCGTGGCTGCTCGTGGACGCCGGGGTCGTCGAGGGCAAGACGCTCACGTCCTACGCCTCCCTCGCCCCGGACCTGCGCAACGCGGGGGCCGCGGAGTGGGTCGACGAGCCCGTGAAGACCTGCCCGGCGAGCGGCTGGACGCTGATCACGTCGCGCACGCCCCGCGATCTCGACGACTTCCTCGCCGCCGTGGACGAGGAGCTCGCGGCGTGAGCGCCGAGGCCACGGACGCCCAGCGCGAGACGGTCCGCTCGATCGTCGGGGACGCCCGGATCGCCATGCTCACCACGCTCGACGCCGACGGCGCCCTGGTCAGCCGCCCCATGGGCGTGCAGGCCACGGAGGAGGACGCCGACCTCTGGTTCTTCGCCGACGCCCACGCCCACACGGCCGGTGAGGTCGCGCACGACGCCCGGGCGAACGCCGCGTTCTCGACGTCCTCGTCGTGGCTGTCGGTCTCGGGGCGGCTCGCCGTCGTCCGCGACCTCGACGCGATCCGCGAGCACTGGGGCCCGTCCGCGGAGGCATGGTTCCCCGACGGCCCCGAGACGCCCGGCGTGGTGCTCCTGCGCCTGCACGCCGAGACCGCGGAGTACTGGGACGCCCCGGGCGGTCGCCTGGTCACCGCCGTGAGCCTCGTCCGCGCGAAGGTCACCGGGAAGCGCTTCGAGGGCGGCGAGAACGAGACCGTCGGGCTCTGAGGGGCCTCAGTCGCCCGACGGCGCCTCGGTGACCCGCTCGCCGACGGTGTGCAGCACCACCACGTCCGGGTCGAGCGGCACGAGCTCGTCGACCCGGTCCTGGAGAGCGTCGACGTCCGGCAGGTCCGCGGGGCTGCGCACGGAGACGAGCACCTGGTCGGCCTGCCACGTCACGTCCTCGACGCTCGCGCCCGGGGTGTCGGCGAGCCAGCGCTCCGCCGCGCCCTGGACCTGCACCGTCCACAGCGACTGCAGGACGACGCTGACCGTGTTGGCGACCATCGGCACCGCGACCACCACGGCGACCAGGGCGATGATCACGTACGTCCGGCGGCGGCGCCGGGTGCCCTCCGCCGTCGCCGCGCGGACCACGACCGCCTCGCGCGGGTAGCCGGCGACGGTGAAGACCACCGTCGAGGCGATGACCAGGGCGACGACGTTCGAAGTGAACAGCAGCAGGGCGCCGACGGCGAGGGCAGGCGCGCCCTCCCCGAGGCAGACGCCCACCACCCCCAGCGGCGGGACGAGGGAGATGGCGATCGCGATACCGGGCAGCACGTCCCCGAGGTCGCGGCGGGAGAGCGCGATCGACCCCGCGAAGCCCGTCGCGAAGGCCGCGACGAGGTCGAGCAGCCCGGGCGACGTGCGCCCCGTGACCTGCGGGTTGGACAGGACGTCGGACCCGTCCGGCAGCACGAGCGCCGCGAGCACGCCGATGAGGACGACGAGCGCCACGCCGCTGACGACGTAGACCAGCGACCGGCCGATCTGCCGGCCCCGTCCGGTGACGATGCCGAGCCCGATCCCGAGGATGGGCGTCGAGAGCGGCGCGATGATCATGGCCCCGATGACCGTGGCCGTGGAGTCCGTGATGACGCCCGCGACGGCGATGACGCCCGACAGGACGAGCATGGCCCAGAAGGCCGACCGCTTCGCGCGGGTGTCGCCCGAGTCCAGGTCGAGCCGGTCCGTGAGCTCGGCGAGGCTACGGCGCTGGTTGTCCGGGACCAGGCCCCAGAAGCGGCGCCGGATCTCCGGCGGCCGCACCGCCGGCTCCTCGTCGCGGTGGGGCAGGGACTGCGGGGTGATGGTCGCCATGGCTGTGCCGATCGTGCGTGCCACGGTCCGCGCCGACGGCAGCGTCCCGGCCGGCGCGCAGGCGCGCTCGGCCGACCAAGTATGGCCTACGCGCCGCCCGTCAGCTCACGAGCCACGCTCAGCCCCGCCGCCGCCGCGAGACCACGACCAGGCCGCCGCCCACGACGAGCAGCACGAGGGCCCCGGCGAGCCACGGGAGCACGTCCGCACCGGTGACGCCGAGGTGGTCGGGGCTGCCGCCCGCGCCCCCCGAGCCGCCGTCCGACCCGCCGCCGCCCGGCGTCGGGCCGCCGTCGCCCACGACCGTCAGGTCGGCGGACGCGGTGTCGTTCGCGGCCACCGGGTCGAGGGCCGTCGTGGCGACCGTCGCCGTGTTCGTGTGCTCGCCGGCCTTCGCGCCCGTCGCGGTCACCGTCACGGTGACGTCGTCGCCGACGGCGAGGTCGCCCAGGTCGCACGCGACGTCCTGCCCTTCGACGGTGCACGAGCGGCCGTCGCCCGCGCCGTCCTCACCCGTGACGTGCGCGGCCGTCGGGACGACGCCGGCCGGGAACGGGTCCTCGAGGGTCGCGTCGGTCGCGGTCCCCGGCCCGAGGTTCGTCACCCCGAGCGTGTAGGTCACCGTGCCGCCGACGCCGACCTGCGGCTGGTCGACCGACTTCGTCACCGCGAGGTCCGCGGTCGCGGCCGCCGCCGTGACGGTCGCCGAGTCGGCGTTGTTCACGAGCACCGGGTCGTACGGGTGGCTCCCGTCGCGGGGCGCCTTCACGGTGCTCGTCATGGTCGCCGCCTCGTCCACGGTCGCGACGACCGTCAGCTGCGCCTGGGGCTCGTCCTTCGCCGCGCGCGCCACGTCCAGGTCGCCCACCGTCCACACGGACGTGCCGGTGTCGAGCGAGCCGACCGTCGCCTCGGAGGAGACGTAGGTCAGGCCGTCGGGCAGGACGCCGTCGACGTCCACCGCCTCGGCCGGGTCGGGGCCGAGGTTGTCGACGTCGACCGTGAACGTCACCGTGTCGCCGACCGCGACGACGGGCCGGTCCACGGCCTCGGTCACCGCGACGTCCGCGACCGGGACGCGGTAGACCGCGGAGTCCTTGTCGTTCGAGCGGTCGGGGTCCCGCACCGCGTGGCTCGCGATCTGCGCCGTGTTACGGACGGTGCCGGACGCCCCCGCGGGGACGACGACGCCGACCGTGAGGGTGCGCGAGGCGCCGTCGGGCAGGTCCCCGACGGTCCAGGTGCCCGTGGCCCTGTCGAACGTCGTACCGTCCGGCGCGTCGACGTCGGTCACCTCGGCGGCGCCCCCGGCCGCGAGGCCCGGGTCGGCGACGGTGACGTCGCTGTTGTCGTCCGGCCCGTCGTTGCGGACCGTGACGGTCCAGTCGACGCCGTCCCCGGGCTGCGCCGTCGGCGTCGAGACGTCCTTGGTGAGCACGAGGTCCGAGAGCGCGACGACGTTCACCCGCGCCGTGTCCCGGTTGTTCGAGCGGTCCGTGTCCCGCTGGTCCACGTGGTTCAGGGACACGACGTTCTTCTGCGGCCCGACGGCGTCCGCGGTCGCCGTGACCGTGAGCGTCGCGGTGTCGTTCGCCCCGAGCGTGCCGACGGTCCAGTCGCCCGACGACGGGTCGAACGTGCCGTCCTGGGTGTCGCTGGAGGTGATGGTCATCCCGTCCGGGAAGACGTCGCTCAGCACCAGGCCGGTCGCGGTCCGGCCGGCGTCGCCCTCGGCCGGGAGGTTCGTGGCCGTGATCGTGTAGGCGACCTGGTCGCCCAGCGGCACCGCGGAGACGGGCACGCCGGGCGTCACCGCGGCGGCCTTCTTGGTCACGGCGATGTCGAGCGGCGCCTTCGTGGTCGCGAGCTCCGCGGAGTCGGAGTCGTTGTCCGGGTCGGTGTCCACGAAGCCCGCGGCGCGGGAGTCGATCGTCACCGTGTTGGTGTGCGTGCCCGGACCGGTGACGGTGCCCTGCACGGTGAGCCGAGCCGTCTGCCCCGGCTCGAGGGTGCCGACCTGCCAGCGCCGGACGGCGTCGTCGACGCTGCCCTGGGTCACGTCGGCCGAGCCCGGGACGACGTCGACGCCCTTCGGGCCCTCGTCCCGCACGACGACCTTGCCGACCGTCTCGTCGCCGTGGTTCGTCGCCTCGACCGTGTAGGTCACGGTGTCGCCGACGACGACGCCCTCGGCCGGGTCGACGGACTTGGTGACCCCGAGATCGGACTCGGGCCCGCGGACCGTGAGGGTCGCGGACGCCGTGTCGTTGTCGGGGTCCGTGTCGGACGGCGTCGAGGCGCTCAGCGTGGCGACGTTCGTGAAGTCGCCGAGCCGCGTCGTCCCGACCACGAAGTCGTAGGTCGCCGTGTCGCCCTCGGCGAGGTCGCCGATCGTCCAGGTCCCGGTCTTCGCGTCGTACGTGCCGTCGCCCCCGGAGGCGTCGGCGTCGTAGGTCAGGCCCTGCGGCAGCGCGTCGGTGAGCGTCACGCCGGTGCCGTCGAACGGCCCGTCGTTGGTCGCGGTCACGCGGAACGTGGCCGGCGAGCCCGCGGGGACGTCCGCGCGGGGCTGCGGGGCGCCGTCGGCGTCGAGCACGGACTTGTGCACCGCGATGTCGAGCGTCGGCGTCACCGGGTCGATGGTGGCGGACGCGGAGTCGTTGCTCGGGTCGGTGTCCTGCTGGACCATCCCCGTGCGGGTCGCGGTGTTGGTGATCTCGGACCCCGCGCCGACGGTCGCGGTCAGGTGCAGCGTCGCGGCGTCGCCCGGCTCGAGGTCGCCGACGGACCAGGCGCCCGTGTCCTCGTCGTAGTCGACGGGGTCGGCGTCGGGCGAGGCGGCCGAGACGAAGGTAAGGCCGGCGGGCAGGTCGTCGGTGACGACCACGTCCTGCGCGAGGCTGGGCCCGTCGTTCGTCGCGGTGACCGTGTAGGTGACGTCGTCGCCGACGACGGGGGTGTCGTCGTCGACCGTCTTGGTGACGGCGACGTCGGTGGCGACGCCGATCGTCGCCCGGTCCTCCGGCGAGGTGACCTGCTGCCCGAGGGCGGTCTCCGCGGTCGCGTAGGCCGTGTTGGTGACCTCGCCGGCGTCGTCGACGTCGTCCGCGGCCACGGTGTAGGTGCCGGTGCAGGTCGTGGACGCGCCCGCGGCGAGGACCCCCGCGTCGCAGACCACCTGGTCGGCACCGGGCAGCTTGTCGTCCGTGACGGCGACCCCGCGCAGCGCGGAGCCGCCGGTGTTCGTGACCTCGTAGGAGTACTGCACGTCCTGGCCGACGGCGTACGGGCCGGGGGTCGTCACCGACTTGTCGAGGGTGAGCGCGGAGGTGAGCGGGACCGTCACGGTGGCGTCGTTCGAGTCCACGTCGCCCGCGACCGGGGCGGTCCCGTGGGCCGTGGCCACGTTCGTGACCGCGTCCGAGCCCGCGTCGGCCGCGGTGACCGTGTACGTGCCGTGGCACGTGACGGTCGACCCCTGGGCGGGCGCCGGGGGCAGCGGGTCCGTGGGGCACGTGATGTCGCCGGTGTCGATCTTGTCGTCGGTGATCGAGAGCGCCGAGACGGGCTCCTGCCCGGCGTTCGTCACGGTGTAGACGTACGGGATCTTCGTGCCCGGGGTGATCACGGCGGGCAGCGGCTCGCCCGACCGGTCGACCGCCTTCTCGAGGTTGAGCTCGTTGAGCGGGTCGATGGTGCGCACCTTCACGCCACGGACCAGGTGGATGTCCGTCGAGCCGCCGGTCGAGGCGGAGAGGCCGAACTTGTACGTCGAGGGCGTGCCCTTCGGCGCCACGGTGCGCAGCTCCTCGACCCAGGGGCCGCCCGGCGCGTACTGCACCTGGACGATCACCTGGGGCGCCTCGTCACCGGTCTTCGGGGTGACCTGGACGTTGATGGTGCGCTCGGACGCCTCGAGGGTGTCACCGCGCAGGCTGCCGTGCAGGGTGCTGACCGGTCGCTCCGGGTCCACGACCGGCTGCTCGACGGTGGAGGTGAGGAAGCAGTAGCCGGTCGTGCCGTTGCCGGGGCCGCGGAGCGTGACGACGTTGGGCGCCGCCGGGCCCTCCGTGAAGCTCGTCGAGCGCTGGCCGGCCGGGCACTGGTTGCCGCGGGCCTCGCCGTCGTCGTAGAAGTTGCCGTAGGAGTCCATGCCGACGCCGAGGTAGCCGCCGCCGATGCCGGGGGTGCCGTTGCGCTGCGCGTAGCCGAGGCTGCCGCCGTCGGCGCCGGGCGCGGTGAGGTCGGTGGCGCCGTCGACGAGGAAGAAGCCGATCCCGTCGGCGCCCGTGCCCCCGTACTGGTACTTGTCGAACGTGAACGAGATGCCCGCCGACGAGGGCAGCGGCGTGTTGTACAGGATGCTGCCCCGGGCGAACCCGGCGGCGTCGGTCATCTGCAGGTAGCCGGGCGTCCCGCCCACCGTCGGCGGACCGGGGTGCGGGCCGTTCTGCTGCTCGACGACCTGGTGGGCGGAGCAGTCCGGGATCTGCGCCTGGTCCGCGGGGGCGGCCTGGCCCTCGGGCGTGCCGGTGAGGCAGGCGTCCCCCTGCACGGTCCACGCCGGGTCGGTGACCGTCGAGCCCTCGAAGGTCTCGTCCGTCACGGCCGTGCCGCCGCTCGGCGGGTCCGCGGCGGCGGGGCCCGCCGTGACCACGGCGCCCGCGAACGCCGAGGCCCCGAGCAGCACCGCGGCCGTCGACCCCGCGATCCACGTGCGCGCGCGTGCGGGGAGGATCGTGCGTCGGTTCATCGGGGTCCTTCGCCGGTGCCGCGGCAGGAGCTGCAGCGCAGAGGTGGTCAGGGGCTGCTCCCACTATGGCGGGTTCCGGACACTCGTCCAAGTACTGTGACCGACGTCACGAGCGGTCGCGGAACGCCTACCAGGCGCTGTGCCCGAGGCCCCAGGAACCCTCGTCGCGCTCGGCCGGGCGCGCCTCGCGGCGTTCGCGGCGCGGCTCCGGCGCGCCCGCGCCCTCGACGGCGTCGATGCGCCGCCGGCTGAAGAACCCGTCGATCCCGCCGGCGTCGTTCTGCGCGCGGCGCCAGGCCTTCTCGGCCTTCTTCCGTGCCTTCTCGATCTCGGTGCTCATCCGTTCTCCGTGCTCATCGGACCGAGCCTAGGCGGACCCCGACGGGCCGCCCGCACCGTGCGGGCGTGTCGATGATCACGGGCGGGCGCCGTCGTGCGGGGGTGGCGCCGGCGGCGTACCGTGATCAACATATCCGTTGATCAACCGATGGGTTGATGAAGAGAGGAGGGGACCCGTGCCCATGGCCACGAGCACCGACGAGGCGCGGCTCGACCGGGCCTTCCTGGCTCTCGCCGACCCGGTCCGGCGCGCGATGGTCGCCCGCCTGTCCCGGGGTCCCGCGACCGTCACCGAGCTCGCCGCCCCCTTCCCCATCACCACGCAGGCCGTCTCCCGGCACGTCCGGGTGCTGCAGGAGGCCGGGCTCGTCACGCGCACGCGCGACGCCCAGAAGCGACCGTGCCATCTCGACGCGGCCGCACTCGAGGCGCTGACCGGCTGGATCGACCGGTACCGCCTCGCCGCCGAGCGACGCTTCCGCAGCCTCGACCGGCTGCTGTCCACCGAGGAGAAGCCATGAGCACGCACCCCACCACCGTGACCGCCCCCGAAGGCCTGCCCTACATCGACGTCGTCCGCGACTTCGACGCACCGCCCGCCGCCGTCTTCCGCGCCTGGACGGACCCCTCGCTGGTGGCGCAGTGGCTCCGGCCGGACCGCCTGACCATGGAGATCGACCACTACGACGCCCGCACCGGCGGCTCGTGGGCCTACTCCCACCGCGGGCCCGACGGCGAGGCGTACGCCTTCCACGGGACGTTCCACTCCGTCGTGCCCGACGAGTCGATCACCCAGACCTTCGAGTTCGGGGGCTACCCCGGGCACGCCAGCCTGGAGCGGCTGACGTTCGAGCCGCTCGAGGGCGGCGGCACGCGCACCCGCTCGCACGCCGTGTTCGAGTCCGTCGAGGACCGCGACGGGATGATCGCGAGCGGCATGGAGGGCGGTCTCAGCGAGGGGTACGCGCACCTGGACGACCTGCTCGCGGCGCCCTGAGCCGCGACGAGCCCTAGGCTCGGCCGCATGACCTCCTCCACGGCCCGCGGCGCGGCCGCCCCCACCCTCGGGCCGGCCTTCTGGGTCGCCGCGGCGGTCACGCTGGTCAGCGCGTTCGTCAGCCTCGGGTACTCCGTGGCGGGCGTGATCGCCGACGGGGCGAGCGACGAGTACGCCCTGTACGCCGCGAGCCGGAGCGTCGCCCTCGCGGCCGCCGCGATCGCCGTGCTCACGGCCCGCTCGACGCGGGTGCTGCTCGTCGTCGGAGGCGCCATGACGATCGTGCAGGCCTTCGACGGGCTCATCGGGCTGACGATCGACGACACCGTGAAGACCGTCGGCCCGTTCGCGGCGGCCGTCGTCACGGCCGTCGCGCTCGGGTTCGCCGCCCGCGAGGCGCGACGGCCCGGCGCGCGGCGCTGAGCGCCGGGCTGCGCCGGGCTCAGGCCTCGGTGCGGTGGACGACCTTCGCGGAGACCTGGTCGCGCGGCATCATCAGCACCTGGTCGATGTTCACGTGCGAGGGCCGGGTCGCGACCCAGCGGACCGTCTCCGCGACGTCGTCGGCCGTCAGCGCGTCCACGCCGCGGTAGACCGCGTCCGCCTTCTCCTGGTCGCCCTTGAAGCGCACCAGGCTGAAGTCGGTCTGCACCATGCCCGGGTCGATCTCGCTGACCCGCACCGGCTGCCCGAGCAGCTCGAGCCGCAGCACGCGCGAGAGCGCGGCGACGCCGAACTTCGCGGCGTTGTACCCGGCACCCCCCTGGTAGGCCTCGCGGGCGGCGGTCGAGCCGATCGTGATGACCTGGCCGTCGCCCGAGGCGAGGAGCGCCGGGAGCAGCGCCTTGGTGACGCGCACCGTGCCGAGGACGTTCGTCTCGTACATCCAGCGCCAGTCCTCGAGGTCCGCGTCCGCGACCGCGTCGGTGCCCTTGGCGCCGCCGGCGTTGTTCACGAGGACGTCGCAGCGCGGCACCTGCGCGACGAACGCGGCGACGGACGCGTCGTCGGTCACGTCGAGCGCCACGGCGGTGCCCCCGCACTCCGCGGCGACCTGCTCGAGCCGCTCGACGCGGCGGGCGCCGAGCACGACGTGGTAGCCGGCGCCCGCGAGCGCCCGCGCCGTCGCCGCGCCGATGCCGCTGCTCGCTCCGGTTACCACGGCCACGGGGCCGGTGCTGGGGGTGGGGCTCGTCATGCTGGGTCCTCTCGATGATGCGTCGTTCGTTCGGTCCTACGGTAGGTCGCCCCCGGGGTGCCGGTGCCCCGTCGCCTCGTACCCGACGACCGTGACCCAGGGCGCGGCGGCCACCGCGAGCAGGGCCACGACGAGCGACGCCCCGGCCGCGGCGAGCCCGAGCGCGACCAGCAGCACCGCGGCGGTGACCGCGAGGAGCACCAGGTGCAGCCGCTCGAGGGAGGCCAGCAGGTAGCCGTAGAGCGCGAAGACGAGCACCACGAACACCAGGCAGGGCACCGCGACCGCCAGCACGGTCCCGGTCTCGCCGAGCTCCGTGCGCCCCTCGACGAAGTACGCCGCCACGTGCAGGCCGGCCCCGACCGCCGCGATCGCCCCGTACACGAGCATGTGGCCGTACCCCCACACGAACGAGCGGTCGCGCCGCGCGTGCAGCACCTGGGCGGACGGCACGAGGAAGTACACCCACCACATGCCGAAGATGAGGGCGACGCCAGCGAACCCGACCAGCAGCGCGTCGGCCGACCAGCCCTGCTCCTGGACGACGGCGGAGATCGACGCCGTCGTGCCGAGCACCCCCTCGCCGAGCGCGATGATCGCGAGCAGGCCGTACCGCTCGGCGATGTGGTGCGGGTTCCACGGGGTCGACGTCGTCCCCCGCCGCTCCGCCACGACCGGGACCGCCATCTCGAGCACCACGAGGGCACCGGCCATGGTGATCTCGACCCCGAAGGACAGGTGGACGAGCCCGGAGGCGACCCATCCGACCTGGACGAGCACGATGAGCAGGGCGTAGGTGCGGCACACGGAGCGCCGCGCCGCGTCGCTCCGGCCGGCCCGGAGCCACAGGGCGGCCATCGCCACGCGCATCACCACGTACCCCGCGATCACCACGGCGTTGTCCGGGCTCTCGCGCAGCGCCACCGACTCGAAGAACTCCGGCAGGCCGAGCGCGACCAGCAGCACCCCGAGCATCTGGACCATCGTCAGGAGCCGGAAGCCCCAGTCGTCCGTGTCGTACGCGGAGGCGAACCACGAGTAGTTCACCCACGGCCAGCACGTCGCGAAGACCGCGACGGCGAACCCGAGCAGGGCGCTCGCCACGTAGCCCTCGGAGAGCAGGTGGGCGAGCTCGTCGCTCGCGGCCCCGAAGGCGACCACGAGGGTGAGGTCGAAGAGCAGCTCCAGCGGGGTCGACGCCCGGTGCGGCTCGTGCGGGTCCCGCCCGCGCATCGGGACCAGGCCGTGGGTCAGGCTCACGCGACCGCCACGTACGGCGCCGCGGCGACCAGCTGCACCACGCACAGCGCCGCGACGCCCATGCTCAGCGCGAACGGGGCCCGGCTGCGGGGACGCGTCGCGCCCACGACGCCGGCGGCCACCGCGAGCGCCAGCGCGAGCACGCCGCACACGACCGTCACCGTGCCCGGGACCCGCTCGGGCCCGAGCACGACGACGAGGCTCGCGGCCACGAGCAGGGCCGGCGCCGCGACGCTCGCCCCCCGCCGTCCGAGCCGGTGCGGGAACCCGCGCACCCCGGTCGCACGGTCGTCCTCCAGGTCCGGCAGGACGTTCGCCACGTGCGCGCCGACGCCGAGCAGCGCGGCGCCGAGCACCGCCCACCAGGCCACGACGCGCCCGTCCTGCGGCGCCGCGACCACGAAGGCGGCGAGCAGCCCGAACGAGACGGCGTACGGCAGCCACGACAGCACGGTCGACTTGAACCACGCGTTGTAGGACCACGCCCCGGCGACGGCGAGCACGTGCAGCGACCCCGCGACCCACCCCGTCGCGAACGACAGGACGACGCACACCGCGAGCGCCGCGACGGCGCAGGTCCGCAGCAGGTCCGGGGTGACGGCGCCCGCCACCGACGGCTTGTCGGTGCGCCCGACGGCGCGGTCCCGCCCCGCGTCCAGCCAGTCGTTGGACCAGCCCACCGAGACCTGCCCGGCGAGCACCGCCAGCGTCACGAGGGTCGCGGTGCCCACGCCCGAGCCGATGCCGACGGAGAGCGACAGGGCCAGGAGGGTGACGACCGCCGCCGGCCCGGCGTGGGTCGCCACGAGCAGACCCCGCGCGCGCACCCCGACCGCCGTCATGCTCGGGACGCTAGCCGCTCGGCCGGGGACGGGCGAGCGGCGCCCGACCCCGCGCGCGAGCCGCCCGGCCCGGTGCGACGATTCGGGCATGTCGCGCGTCCTCGCCGTCGGGCCGGTACTGCCCGAGCACCGCAGCGCGCAGGGCGCCGTCACCGCCGCCCTGGGTCCGCTGGTCACCCCTCCGGGGCGCCGCCGCGCGCTGATGGAGCGCCTGCACGCCTCCGCCGGCGTCGAGACCCGGCACCTGGTCCTGCCGCTCGAGGCGTACGCGGGCGTGACCTCCTTCGGGGCGGCGAACGCGCTGTTCGTCCGGGAGGGGACCGCGCTGGCCGAGCGGGCGTGCCGCGACGCGCTGACCGCCGCCGGCGTGCGGCCCGAGGAGGTCGACCTCCTCCTGTTCACGTCCGTCACCGGGGTCTCCGCACCCTCCCTGGACGCGCTGCTCGTGCAGCGGCTCGGCCTGCGCGAGGACGTGCGGCGCTTCCCGTCGTTCGGGCTCGGGTGCGTCGCCGGCGCCGTCGGTCTGGCCCGCGCCCACGACCACCTCGTCGGGCACCCGCACGACGTCGTCCTGCTCGTCTCGGTCGAGCTGTGCTCCCTGACCTTCCAGCACGGCGACGACTCCACCGCGAACCTCGTCGCGAGCGGGCTGTTCGGGGACGGGGCGGCGGCCGTGGTGCTCGCGGGCGAGGCGTACGAGGGCACGGCGCCCGAGCGCATCGCGCAGCCTGGGGCCGAGCCGCCAGCCCTGCGGGTCCTCGACTCGCGCAGCCGCCTGTACCCGGACACCACGGACGAGCTCGGCTGGGACGTGCGCGACACGGGCTTCGGCATCGTGCTCTCCGCCGCCCTGCCGGACGTGATCCGCTCCCACCTCGCCGCCGACGTCAAGTCCCTGCTCGCCGCGCACGAGCTCGACGTGCCCGACGTCGGCGCGTGGGTCGTGCACGCCGGCGGCCCCAAGGTCGTCGACGCGGTCCGCGACGCCCTGGGCCTCGCCGAGTCCGACGTGGCCCGCACCCGCGAGATCCTGCGCGCCCAGGGCAACCTGTCGTCGTCGTCCGTGCTGCACGTGCTCGCCGCGACCACCGCCGACGACGCGCCCGCGCCCGGCCGGTACGCGGTGCTCATGGCGTTCGGTCCCGGGGTGAGCGCCGAGCTGGTGCTGCTGCGCCGGGATACTGCAGCGGCGCCGGCGACGGGCACCCGCTGATGCCCGTCGCCTACCTCGTGCTCGTGGCCCTGACGGCCGTCGAGCGCCTCGCCGAGCTGGTGGTCTCGACACGCAACGCGCGGTGGTCGTTCGCCCGGGGCGGCGTCGAGTCCGGCCGCCGGCACTTCGGCCCCATGGTCGCCCTGCACACGGCCCTGCTCGTGGCCTGCGTCGCGGAGGTCGTGGTCGCCGACCGCCCGTTCCTGCCGTGGCTCGGCTGGCCGATGCTCGCGCTCGTGCTCGCGAGCCAAGGCCTGCGCTGGTGGTGCATCGCCACGCTCGGGCCGCGCTGGAACACGCGGGTCATCGTGGTGCCCGGCCTCGCGCTCGTGGCGAAGGGCCCCTACCGGTGGATCCCGCACCCTAACTACGTGGCCGTCGTCGTCGAGGGGTTCGCGCTGCCGCTGGTGCACACGGCGTGGCTCACGGCGCTGGCGTTCACCGTCCTGAACGCCTGGCTGCTGCTCGGCTTCCGGATCCCCGTCGAGGAGCGCGCCCTGGAGCGCGCGCGGCGGCCCGTGCTGTGAACGGCGCCCCGGACGGCCCCGACGTGCTCGTCGTCGGCGGCGGGCCCGTGGGCCTCGCGTGCGCGATCGAGGCGCGGCTCGCCGGGTTGAGCGTCGTCGTCGTCGAGCCGCGGGAGGCGCCGGTCGACAAGGCCTGCGGCGAGGGGCTCATGCCGGGGGCGCTGCGCGCGGTGCAGCGCCTCGGCGTCGACCCCCCGGGGCACGACCTCGCGGGGATCAGCTACCGCGCCGGCGCGCTCGTCGCGGACCACCGGTTCGCGGGCGGCCCGGGGCGCGGCGTGCGGCGCACCACCCTGCACGCCGCGCTGGCCGGGCGGGCGGCGGAGCTCGGCGCCGCGACCGTCGCCGGCCGCGTCGAGGCCCTCACGCTGCGCGCCGACGGCGCGGGGGTCACGCTGCGCGCCGACGGCGAGCGCTCCGGCGCCCACCAGGTCCATGCCCACCAGATATATGCCCACCAGATCCATGCCCACCAGATCCATGCCCGCCACGTCCTCGCGTGCGACGGCCTGCACTCGACGGTCCGGCGCCTGCTCGACCTCGAGGTCCCCCCGCGCGCCCGCGGGCGCCGGTTCGGCCTGCGCCGCCACTTCCGGGTCGCCCCCTGGACCGACCTCGTCGAGGTGCACTGGGGCGCGCGCGTCGAGGCGTACGTGACGCCGGTCGCGCCCGACGTCGTCGGCGTCGCCCTCCTGGGCCCGCGCGGCACCGCGTTCGACGACGAGCTCGCGGCGCTGCCCGGGCTGGCGGCGCACCTGCGCGGCGCCGAGCCGCTGGGCCCCGTCCGGGGCGCGGGGCCGCTGCGCCAGGACACCCGGCGGCGCGCCCTCGGCCCGGTGCGCCTCGTCGGGGACGCGTCCGGGTACGTCGACGCCCTCACGGGCGAGGGCCTGCGGGTGGGGCTCGCCCAGGCGCGGGCCGTCGTCGGGCACCTGGAGGACCCGGCCGGGTACGAGCGGGCCTGGTCGCGCGCGACCCGCGACTACCGGGTGCTCACCAGCGCGCTCGTGCGCGCGGCGACGTCCCCGGCCCGCGGCGCGATCGTCCCCCTGGCCCGCGCGGTGCCGCCGCTGTACGGGGCCGTCGTCGAGCGCCTCGCGCGCTGAGGCTAGGCTCTCGCGGGTGGACGACGCGTGGTTCGCCGCGGCGACCCGCGGCTCCGAGACCGGTGGCCTCGCGCGCGCCGTGGACTGGGCGGCGACGCCGCTGGGCGACCCGTCGGGCTGGCCCGCGGGCCTGCGCTCCGCCGTGGAGCTGTGCTTCGCGACCCGGTTCCCGGTGATGCTCGTCTGGGGCCCGGAGCTCACGATGGTCTACAACGACGGCTACCGCGAGATGCTCGGCACCCACAAGCGCGACCTGGCGATGGGCGTCCCGGTCGCGGAGGTCTGGGCGGAGATCTGGGACGGCATCGGCCCGCTGTTCGACCAGGTGCTCACCACGGGCGAGCCGGTCTGGTGCGTGGACGAGCCGCTCGTCATGCAGCGCTCGGGGTACGTCGAGGACACCTGGTTCACGTTCGGCTACAGCGCGCTGCGCGACGCCGACGGCACCGTGCGCGGGGCCATCGACATCGCCACGGAGACCACGCAGCAGGTCGTCGAACGCCGCCGCATGCGCACGCTCGGTGAGCTCTCCGCGCGCCTGCAGGCCCTGCCCGACGACGTGGGCCGGCTCACGCGGACCGTCACCGAGGTGCTGGACGCCTCGGACGACGTCGCCCACACCGACCTGTACGTCACCACCGGTCCGATCCCGACGCTCGTCGCGTCGACGCACCCCACGGACCTGGTCGACGACGTCATGGTCGCCGAGATCGTCGCCACGGGGATCAGCGCGGTCGTCGACGGCACGTTCGTCGCGCCCCTGCTCGCCGCCCACCCGTCACGCCGGGTCGGCGCGGTGGTGCTGGCTCCGAGCCCGCGCCGGCCCTTCGACGAGCGCTACGAGGAGTTCCTGCAGCTCGTCGCCACGACCGTGGGCACGGCCCTGTCGGCGACGCTCGGCCACCTGCGCGAGGTCGGCGAGCTGCGCGACCGGAGCGACGCGCTGCAGGCCTCCCTGTTCCCGGCGCTCGAGCTCGGGCCCGGCTGGCACACCCTGTACCGCCCCGCCGACGGGCGCCTGCTCGTCGGCGGCGACTGGTACGACGTCGTCGACCTCGGGCAGGGGCGCACGGGGGTGGTCGTGGGCGACTGCGTGGGGCACGGGCTCGGGGCCGCGGCCGTCATGGGTCAGCTGCGCAGCGCGGCCCGCGCCCTGATGCTCGCCGGCGCCCGGCCCGGCGCCGTCCTCGAGGGCCTCGACCGGGTCGCGCGCACGGTGCCCGGCGCGGCGTTCGCGACGGTGCTGTGCGGCGTGGTCGACGCCGCGACCGGCGAGCTCGTCTACTCCAGCGCGGGGCACCTGCCGGCGGTCGTGTCCGGGACGGGCGGGGCGCGCCTGCTCGACGGCGGCCGGGGCACGCCCCTGACCGTGGACCTCGGGGCGCGTCCCGACGCCCGCACCATGCTCGCCCAGGGCGACACGCTGGTGCTCTACACCGACGGCCTGGTCGAGCGGCGCGAGGAGACCCTGGACGCCGGGCTCGGCCGGCTGGTGGCGACCGTGCCGCGGCTGCTCGCCCGGCACGGCCCGGCCGGGCTGGCCGGCGCCCTCGTCGACGCGCTGCTGCCCGCCGGCGCCCGGGACGACGTCGCGCTCGTGGTCCACGAGCACGGGCGGCTCAGCCGGTGACCTCGCGACCGTCCACCACCATCTGCCCCGGCAGCGGATGGGGACGCGCGAGCACCGCCGGGTCTCCCGTCCTCGCGACCACGAGCTCCACCGCGGAGCCCTCGACCAGGGCGGCGAGGAGGGGGTCCCGCACCGAGACGTCGAGATCGGTCCCGACGACGCCGGGGCCGACGAGGTCCGCCACGTCCGGTACCGGATCCGACGAGTCGACCGCGAGGGTCAGGAGCGTGTAGCCCGGTCGTGCCGCGTCCGGCCTCGCGGCGCGCGCCCGCCCCGTCACGCGGGTGAGGTTCTCGATGATGGGCACGCGAGCGACCGTACGCCGCTCAGGCCGCCTGGAGGAGGTCGGCGACGGCGTCGCTGATCGGCGCGCCCGTCTCCGCCTCGTACCAGCTGAAGGCGGGCATGGGGTTCACCTCGAAGCACACCCAGCCGCCGTCCGGGCGGCGCCGCAGGTCCACGCCCCCGAGCGGCAGACCGAGCCGGGAGACCACCTCGACGCACGAGCGCCGGACGTCGTCGGGCAGCGTGGTCCGGCGCAGCTCGGCGGACCTCCCGCCCGAGCGCGCGTAGCGGTAGTCGTCGGCGTCGCTCTCGATCTCCACGGCGATCGCGGCCTGCCCGACCACGTGCACCCGCACGTCCGTCCCGGGGACGACCGCCTGGAACTGCGTGGGCAGGTGCCGGACCCGGGCGAGGTCGTCGCCCGGGTTCAGGCGCCGGACGATCGAGCGCACGCCGCTCACCGACTTGTAGACGAGCGGCCCCACCTCGGCGGCGAACGCCTCGACCGCGGCCGGGTCGTCGGTGACCAGCGTCGACGGCACCTCGAGGCCGCACTCCGCGACGAGCTGCTGCTGCAGCGGCTTCGACGCGTTGGTCTGCGCGGGCTCCAGGCGGTTGACGACGAGCGCGTCCGTGACGTCCAGCCAGGACAGGAGCGCCGCGTCGCAGAGCTCTGCCCGCCGCTGCTGCTCGCTCGGCAGCCGGGGCAGGCCGAGGGGCCGGGCGTAGACCGCGGTGACCTCCGCGACGTCGAACCACGCCCCCGGCAGGCGCACGGTGCCGTGCACACCGTCGGCGTCGGCCACGAGGTCCACGCGGCACCGGCCCAGGATCGCCTGGTCGATCGTGGTGACCGCTGCGCCGCGCTCGGCGAGGCGGGCCGCGACCATCACGAGCGGGTCGTCGTCCGCGCGGCCGAGGAGGACGATCACGCCGACCACCGCCGCTCGGACCCTGCCTCGGCGGCGCACCACCGCGCGAACGCCTCGGCACCGACCGCGTCGACCGGCGGGCAGGGCGTCGCGTCGGCGACGGCACCGCCCGACCACACGACGCCCAGCAGGCGGCACCCCGCCGCCTCGGCGAGCCGGGCGACCCCGGGGGCCAGGTCCTGGCGCGCGCCGCACGCCCCGGGCGCCGCACGCCCGTCGACGACCAGCTCGAGCACGGAACCCGCCGGCAGCGGGGACGGGGCCCCGAGCCGGGCAGGCACGACCGGGAGCCCCACCCGTGCCGCCGCGCGCACCCAGGCGGGCCGGTCCCAGCCCGGCCCGGTGAGGTCGGCGCCGGTGGGCCGGTTCACGACGGAGCTCCCCTGGCCGTACAGCCAGGAGACGACGAGGGCGGTCGCCTCCGCCGTCGCGTAGTCGCGGTCCGCGGCCGCCGCGGCGGCGAACGGCGCCGGGGAGACCGCAGCGACCCGCACCCAGAGCAGGCCGTGCCCACGACCCTCGGGCCGCGGGCGCCCGTGCGCGTCGACCCGGTGAGCCCATCCGCGGCGCACCAGCTGCGCCGGGGTGGAGAGGGTCACCGGCGTGCCCCGGCGCCGGGCGGCGCGCGCCACGAGGAGCGCGCCGCCGTCGAACGCGTCGGCGACGATCGTCAGCACGGCCGGGACCCCGTCAGACCTGGGGCGGCAGCGTGTCGAACTGCCGCTTGGCGCTCGCATCGCCCCGCTCCATCGCCTCGATCAGGGCCTGGTCGGCCGTCGCGTCGCCCTGCCCGACGAGCGTGGGCCGCAGGTCCGCGCCGATGAAGGGCACCGGCACCTCGCCACCGCCTCCCCCGGCCCCCGGACCGGCCTCCAGCACCGCCAGCCGCTCCTCGACGGCGGCCAGCGCCTCGAGCAGCGCGTCGAGCCCGAGCCCCGCGTCGCCGGCACCGACGGCGCCCAGGGGGCCGACCGCCCCGCCGGCGTCTGTCCCCGCCGGACCGCGCAGGGGCAGCCGCGGCCGGTCGAAGGTCTTGACCTCCGCACGGTCCTTGAGGTCCTTGGTCTCCTTCGCGACCTGCTTGGTGTCGCGCAGGTCCTTGGAGAGCTCCTTCGCGAGGTCCTTGCGCAGCTCCTTCGTCTCCTTGACGACGTCCTTGCGCAGCTCCTTCGTCTCCTTGACGAGCTCCTTGTGCAGGACCTTGCCGCAGGAGACCGCGAACGTCGCGGTCATCGTGGTGGCCGGCGCCGAGATCCCGGTGATGGAGACGCAGGTCGCCGCGCCGGCGTACGACCGGGACGACGGCGTCGTCGAGGCCGTGAACGACGTGCGGTTCCCCGACCCGGGGAACGGGTCGCCGGAGTCGCCACGGTTGTGCGCCAGCTCGAGGTCGCGGGCCCCGTCGGCCTGGGCGAGCCCCACCTTGTAGTGGTTCTCGTCCGTGTTGCCGCTCTGGTTCTCGTCGATGTGCCAGACGAGGAGCCCGCCCCCGGGCAGCTGCGCGTCGAACCCCGACTGCTGCCGGTTCTCGACGAGGAAGTACTCGGGCCCGGACGTGCCGTCCTTCCACAGCCGGTGCACCCGGTGGCCGGTCTTCACGTCCGGCACCGAGACCGCCCCGGAGGAGGTCACGGTCGAGACGGACGCCCAGCCCTGGTTGACCTTGCACCACGCGCTCGGGTGCGCCGGGGTGTCGCCCCCGCCGTTCCAGGACCCGCCACCCATGAGGCACCAGTTGCCGACGCCCTCGGAGGTGTCGTCCGTGTCGTACAGGTCGGGCCACCCGAAGACCAGGTGTCCCAGCTCGTGCGCGCTGACGCCGATCTTCGCGTCCTCGGGGATCGTCAGATAGGCGTAGACCTTGGTGCCGTCGGTCGAGACCTCGGACGGGAGCACCCACTTGTGGGACCAGATGTCCCCGCTGTTGCCCGTCTGCTCCCCGCCCTGGCCCGCGTGCACCACGACGAACGCGTCGACGTAACCGTTGTGGTCGTTGTCGTAGGGACCGAACCCGACGTGCGCGTCGGCGGCAGCGAGCGCGTCGCGCGCCAGGTCGCGCGCGCGGGTGGTACCCGAGGGACGGGCGATGCCGAAGCTGCCGTTGGCGTACCAGGAGAGGGTGTGCGGCATCCGATAGGGCCCCACGACCTCCCCGGCGAGGTCCACGAGTCCGTGCGAGGCCTCCGCGTAGTAGTCGCGCACGCTCCCGGTCGCGAGCGTTCCCGTCGAGAAGAACAGCTCCCGGAAGTGGTCGGCCGTCGCGGCCATGTGCTTGTCGCTGAAGTCGACGAGCACCACGATCACCCGGAGCGACCCCCGCAGCGGCGCCCGGTCGAGCAGCGCGGAGCGGATCGTCGAGGCGGCCGTACCGAGCGGGAACTCGCTCGGGGGGATGTACGTCCCGTCGTCGAAACCGAGGGGACGTGGCGAGCGGGCGATCCCGAGGAGGCCCGAGACCGGCACGGACTTCCGGCCCCGGACCTTGGCCACCTCGGCGTCGAGCCTCTCGCGGAGCTCGGGGCTGGGCGCGACGGCGCAGAGCGAGACGGGATCATGCACCAGACCTGTTGCGCGCGGTGACGGCATGGTTGCTCTCCTCCTCGAGGACAGCGACGCGGGGTGCGTCGCTGTCCTCGGAGAGAGCGAGCGGCGCGGGCGCCTGATACCGGCCCGCTCGGGTGAAACGCGGGTCAGTCCGCCGGGATCGTCGCCGTGTCGATGACGAACCGGTAGCGGACGTCCGAGGCGACGACGCGCTCGTAGGCGCGGTCGACGTCGTCGGCCCGGACCAGCTCGATCTCCGCGCCCAGGTGGTGCTCCGCGCAGAAGTCGAGCATCTCCTGGGTCTCGCGGATGCCGCCGATGTTCGAGCCGGCGAGGCTGCGCCGCCCGCCCACGAGGGAGCCGACGCGGAAGGACTGCGGCGTGGGCGGCAGACCGACGAACACCATGGCCCCGTCGAGGCGCAGCGTCGCGAGGTACTGGTCGATCGGGAGGTCCGCGCCGACGGTGCTGATGATCAGGTCGAAGGACGTGCGCAGGCCCTTCAGCGCACCCTCCTCGGAGGTCGCGACGTAGTGGTCGGCGCCGAAGCGCTCGCCGTCGGCCTTCTTCGAGAGGCTGTGGCTGAGCACCGTGACCTCGGCGCCCATCGCGTGGGCGATCTTCACGGCCATGTGGCCGAGCCCGCCCATCCCGACGACGGCGACCTTCTTCCCCGGCCCGGCGCCCCAGTGGCGCAGCGGGGAGTAGGTGGTGATGCCCGCGCACAGCAGCGGCGCGGCGACGTCGAGGGTGATGCCCTCGGGGATGCGCAGGACGTAGCGCTCGTCGACGACGACCTGCGTCGAGTAGCCGCCGTAGGTCTCCTCGCCGGAGTACTGGCGCCCGTTGTACGTCATGACCGCGCCCTTGGCGCAGAACTGCTCCTCGCCGGCGAGGCAGGCCTCGCACTCGCGGCAGGAGTCGACGAAGCAGCCGACGCCGACGCGGTCGTCGACGGAGTGGCGGGTCACGTCGTCGCCGACGGCGGCGACCGTCCCGGCGATCTCGTGGCCGGGGACCATCGGGAAGATGCCCTTGCCCCACTCCTCGCGGGCCTGGTGGATGTCGGAGTGGCAGATGCCGGCGAAGGCGATGTCGATGAGGACGTCGTGCGGGCCGAGGTCGCGCCGCTCGACGGTGGTGCGCTCGAACTTCGCGCCGGGGGTCGGGGCGGCGAGGGCGGGGACGGTGAGGGTCATGGTTCGAGCGTAACCACCCGGAGCCGCTGCGACCCCGGTCACACTGTTCAGGGAGGCTGATCAGTTCGCCTGTACGATCGGCGGGTGCCGTCCCCCGAACCCGCCCTCGCGCCGTCCCCCGCGCCCTCCACCGCCTCCGAGCTCGCGTTCGAGCTGCGCGCCGCGCTCGGGCCGATCTACCGCCGCCTGCTGGCCGAGAAGACCCTCCCGCTCGGGCAGTCGCGGGTGCTCCTCGCGCTCTCGGCGCGCGGCGGCGCGACGTCGTCCGAGCTCGCCGCGGCCGAGGGCATCACGCCGCAGTCCATGGCCGCGATCGTGGCGGACCTCACCGAGCGGGGCCTCGTCGCCCGCACCCGGGACACGGCCGACCGCCGCCGCCTGACGGTCACGATCACGTCGTCGGGCCTCGAGGAGATCGAGCGCGACCGGCACGCCACCCAGGGCTGGCTCGCCGCCACGGTCGCCGCGCGGCTCGACGACGGCGACCGGGCCGCGCTCGCCGCCGCCCTGCCCGTCCTGCGCCGGCTCACCGAGGAGGACACGGACCGTGCCTGACCTGCTCGCCCGCCACGCGGCGGCCCCCACCGCCGGCCGGAGGTTCGTCCCCGCGCTCGTCTACGCCGCCCTGTCCGCCGCGATCATCAGCTCGCTCGGGCTCCTGCTCGTCCCGACCCTGGCGCAGTCCTTCGGCGTCTCCGTCAGCACCGCGCAGTGGACGCTGACCGTCAACCTGCTCGTCGGCGCGGTCGCCACGCCCGTGCTCGGACGGCTGAGCGACGGGCCGCACAAGAAGCGCATCCTGCTCACCACCCTCGCGATCATCCTCGTCGGCTCGGTGCTCGCGGCGACGGCGCAGACGTTCTCGGTCCTGCTCGTCGGGCGCGCGCTGCAGGGGCTGTCCTACGCCATCACGCCGATGACCATCGCCCTGGCCCGCCGCTACTCCCCACCGGAGAAGGTGCAGCCCGCGATCGCGTCGCTGTCCGTGACCGTCGCCACCGGCATCGGCCTCGGGTACCCGCTGACCGGGATCATCGCCGACTCTCTCGCGTGGCAGTACGCCTTCTGGTTCGCCGCCGCGTTCGTCGTCAGCGCGATCGTCGTCGTCGCCGTCGCCGTGCCCCGCGGGCCCGACACCCAGGGGCTGCGCTCGCCGTTCGACACCCCCGGGGCGCTGCTGCTCGGCGCGGGGCTGGCGCTGCTCCTGCTCGGCATCAGCGAGGGGCCCAACTGGGGCTGGGCGTCCGTGACGACGCTCGCCATGCTCGCGGGGGCCGCCGTCGTCCTGGGCCTGTGGGTCTGGCGCGAGGTGAGCACCGCACACCCCCTGATCCGGCTCGACCTGCTGCGACGCTCGGACGTGCTGCTCGCCAACGCGACGGCGCTGAGCATCGGCGGGTCCATGTACATCGGCATGTCGGTGATCAGCCTCATCGCCCAGGCGCCCGCCGAGACCGGCTACGGGGTCGCGATGCCGCTGTTCTGGGCCGGGTTCGTCATGTTCCCCGTCTCGGTCGGCAGCCAGCTCGCGAGCCGCCTCGCGCGGCGCTTCGCCCATCGCATCAGCTTCACGATGCTCCTGCCGATCGGGGCCGCCTTCGTGACGGTCGCGAACCTCGTGCTGCTCGCCACGCACGACACGGTCGCGGCGCTGCTCGGGGGCATGCTCGTCTTCGGGTTCGGCATCGGAACGACGTACGCCGCGATGCCCGGGCTCATCGCCCGCGGGGTCGCGGTCCAGGAGCTCGGCAGCGCGGTGAGCTTCAACCAGGTGCTGCGGACGGTCGGCGGCGCCGTCGGCTCGGCCGTGGCGGGGGCGATCATCGCCACCCACCTCGCGGCCGACGGCCGGCCCACGCCGCACGGCATCGACGTGAACTTCCTCGTCAGCGGCGTCGCGTGCGCGCTCGTCTTCCTCGGGCTCGCGAGCCACGCCGTGCTCTCCGCCCGCCGCGCGCGCCGGGTCGCCGAGTCGCGGCACCCGGGCCGGCACGCCGCCGCCGGCGAGGTGGTCCGGGAGATCCGGGCGGAGGAGCCGCGGGACGCCGAGGAGCCGCGGGACGCCGGGCAGCGCGAGCTCAGCGCGTCCGGCGCCACCAGCGGCCGCTGAGGCGGCGGGCCCGCGCGGCACGCCGGGCCTCCTGCTCGGCCTCGAGCCGCCGGGCCTCGGCGGCCCGCGCGGCCTCGGCCGCGGCGCGGCGGGCGGCGTCCCGGGCGCGACGGCGCTCGTGCCAGCGTGCGACCTCTCCCTCGACGTCCCGCGGCGGCGTGACCACGGGCGGGCCGCCGAGGAGCTGGCGGCGCGCCGCGACGACCCGGGCGTCGAACTCCTCGACGGCGGCGCGGACCTCGGCCTCCGTGAGGAGCCCGTCGAGCCGGGCGTCGAGCACCGCGTCGTCCTTGCGGAGCTGGATCGCCTCGGGCGCCACGCCGGTGATGTTCTCGCGGCGCACGAGGTTCTTGAGCCACCAGTCGGGGTCGCGCGAGTCGAGGCCGGGGATGGGCCTGCCGGCGAGCGGGAGGTCGTCGAACTCGCCGCGCTCCATGGCCTCGCGGATCTGCCGCTCGACCCACAGGTGCCGGGTCGCCGCGCGGTCGCGGGCACGGCGGGCCTCGGCTGCGCGGGCCGCCGCCGGGTCGTCCGGGTCGGACCGCGGCACGGCGCCGTCGTCCCGCTCCGTCCGGTACTGCGCCGCGTGGCGCAGCGGGTCCTGCTCGCTCACCGTCCGAGCCTACGACCGCCCGCGGGCCCTCGACAGCGCGCGGACGGGCCGTGAGGATGGCACGCATGAGCGACGGCCCCGGGCGCACCCGGCAGGACGAGGTCTACCGCGCGGGGGTGCTGGGACGCCGGCCCGCGGTCCCGACGGACCCCGACGCGCTCGCCGCGGCGGCCCGCCGACGGATGTCGCGCACCGCGTGGGCGTACGTCGCGGGCGGCGCCGGAGCGGAGCGCACGGTCGCGGCGAACCGCGCGGCGTTCGACCGCTGGGAGCTGGTGCCGCGGATGCTCGGCGGCGCCGCGGGACGGGACCTGTCGGTGGAGCTGCTCGGCACGCGCCTGCCCGCGCCGGTGCTCCTCGCACCCGTGGGCGCGGCCGGCCTCGTGCGCCGCGACGCCGACCTGCTGATCGGCGGCGGCGCGGCGGACGCCGGGGTCCCGTACGTCCTGTCCAACCAGGGCAGCAGCCCGATGGAGCGCACCGCCGAGGTGATGGGCTCGGCGCCGCGCTGGTTCCAGCTCTACTGGAGCCGCGACGAGGCGCTGGTCGACAGCCTCGTGGGCCGCGCCGAGGCGATCGGCGCGGGCGCGCTCGTCGTCACCCTCGACACGACGGTGCTGGGCTGGCGCCCGCGCGACCTCGACCTGGGCAGCCTGCCGTTCGCGCGCGGCATCGGGATCGCCCAGTACACCTCCGACCCGCGGTTCGCGGAGCTCGTCCGGGAGCGGCTCGGGGCGCGGGGCACGGCGTCGTCGGGCACGGCGTCGTCGGGCCGGAACCCTCGCCCGACCCTGGCCGCCGTCCGCTCGCTGCTCTCGATCGCGCGCGAGCACCCGGGCCCGGTCCGGGCGAACCTGCGCTCCCCCGTCCCGCGCGCCGCGGTCGAGACCTTCCTCGACGTGTACTCCAACCCGGCGCTCTCGTGGGACCACCTCGCGACGCTGCGCGGGCGCACCCGGCTGCCGATCGTGCTCAAGGGGATCCTGCACCCCGACGACGCCCGACGGGCCCTCGACCTGGGCGCCGACGCGATCATGGTCTCCAACCACGGGGGCCGGCAGGTGGACCGGTCCGTCGCCTCGCTGGACGCGCTCGTCGACGTGCGCGACGCCGTCGGGCCGGACGCGACGGTGCTGCTCGACAGCGGGATCCGCACGGGCGCGGACGTGCTCGTGGCGCTGGCGCTCGGGGCCGACGCCGTGACGCTGGGCCGCCCGCACGTGTACGGGCTGGCGCTCGCCGGCCGGGCGGGGGTCGCCGAGGTGGTGCGGGACGTGGTCGCCGAGCTCGACCTGACCCTCGGGCTGGTCGGGGCGAGGTCCGTGGCGGAGGTCGGGCGGGAGCTGGTGCGCGAACGGCGGCGGTGACCCGTGCGGTCATCCAGATCGCGGGCCGCTCCTGACCCGTGCGCCGGGCGCCCGGACCCGGAACGCCACGACGGACCCGACTCCCACGGCGAGCGCCAGGACGAGCAGGTTGCGCAGCGCCGCGAGCACGGTGTCGAGGGGCTGCGCGGCGAGGAAGTCGTCGTAGTGGTCCGGGAACAGGCGGTGGGTGAGCAGCCCGACGACGACGAACGCCACCGCGAGCACGTCCCAGGTGCGGCGCCAGGCGATCCGTGACCCGGCGAGGCCGACGGCGCTGAGCGCGACGGAGACCGGGGGCCCGAACCACGCGACGTACTGCGGCGAGCCGACCTTGTTGAACGCGAACAGGCACAGGGTCAGCGCGAGGGTGGACAGCAGGACCAGCTCGAGGTCGAGCGGGCGGCGGGCGACGCCGTCGGGCAGGAGGCTGCCGTCGGGGACGGCGCGCCGCAGCCGCACGGCCGCGCGCCACGTGCCGAACGAGACCGCGGCGACGGCGACGAGCAGGACGAGGTTCAGGGCGTCGGCCCACCACTGCGTCGAGGGCCCGGAGATCTCCAGGACCTTGAGCGGGGCGTCGTAGACGACACGGTAGGAGTCGTCCCAGAGCCGGGCGAGCGAGAAGGGGGTCGCGGCGCCGGCCTCGACCTGCAGCCCGCGCGAGTCCTGCTGCCCGAAGAACCCGAGCACCCGCGCGCCGGCTCCCCCGAGCAGGGCGAGGCCGACCACCACCACGGAGACGACGGCGGCGGGCAGGACGACGCGCCGCCAGGGGCGCCGCACGGTCAGGGCGAGGGGGATCAGCACGGCGCCGGGCGCGACCTTGACCCAGGCCGCGACGGTCGCGAGCACGGCGGTCAGGCCCACGCGGCCGCCGGGGCGCGCCGGGCCGGGCAGGAGCTGGACGAGGGCGAGGACCGTCAGCGGGGCGGCGACGCCGTCGAGGCGCATCACGGAGATGGGCCCGAGCGCCGCGAGGAAGACCAGCCACCACCAGGCTCCCGCGGTCCCGCCGCGCGAGGCCCTCCCGGCGCGCAGCAGCGCGCCGACCGCGAACCCGTCGAGGAGGACCACGAGCAGCTCGAACAGGACCCGGTAGGCCTCGAGGTCGAGGGAGAGCAGGCCCGGCAGCGTGATGGGGAGCAGTGCGCCGACCGGGTAGACCCAGTCGGTCGAGAGCACGGGCCAGACGCCCTCGAGCAGGCCAGAGACCGCCCAGGAGCGGTAGAGGTCGACGTCGCCCTCGAGCTGGGCGCGGAACCTCGTGACGTCCCAGAGCAGATACGTGTGGACGACGACGAACGCGGCCCACACGCCGACCGGTCCGGTGGCGACGGCGCGCCAGGAACGGGCGCGGGGCGTCGTGTCGGTCACGGCGCTCACCCTAGTGCGCGGGCGCGGGCATCCCCCGGTGGCCCGCCTGGGCGAGCAGGACGACGACCACGCCGACGAGCGCGCCGATCGCGGTGTCGAGCGCGCGGTCGGCGGCCAGGGCGCCCGTGACCGCGGACGCGCCGAGCGAGGTCATGAGCAGCGCCATCGGGGTGATGGAGAGCATCGCGAGCCCGTAGTGGCGCCCGACGACGAGCTCCGTCACCACCTGAAGGACCACCACGACGGCGACTGACCACCAGAACCCGAGGCCGGCTGCCAGCAGCGGCCAGGCGACCAGCGCGCCGACCACGGTGCCGCCCGCGCGCTGGAGGGCGCGCACGACGACGTGCCCCGTCGTCGTGCCCTGGAGCGCGGCGGTGGCGCCCACCGCCGCCCAGGCGGGGTGGCCGAACCCGACGGCCTCGGCCGCCCAGGCCGCGAGGGCGCTCGCTGCCGCGACCCTCAGGGCCGGCGCGAGGAGCGGGGGCCGGTCCCGGGGCACGAGCCGGGCGGGGGTCCGTCCCGGGACCGGTGGCGGGGCGTCGCGGTGAGCGCGGCGCAGGAGCGGGCGCACCGCCGGGGGCACGGTCGTGGACATCGCCACGAGCCAGGCGAGGACCGCCCCGGCGAGCGCGGCGGTGCCGCGGACGACGACGTCGTGCAGGTCGGGCGGTCCGGCCAGACCGGCGCCGGCCGCGAAGACGACGATCGTCGCGCCGGGCGGGCCGGCGGCGACCCGGGCGAGCAGCGCCGTCGTCCCGCCGGCGAGCACCGCGACCAGGGCGAGGGCGACGGCGTCGGGCGCCCCGAGCGCGACCACGAGGCCGACCGCGCTGATCGCGG
Organism: Cellulomonas sp. PhB143; assembly: GCF_003752595.1. Taxonomy (GTDB): domain Bacteria; phylum Actinomycetota; class Actinomycetes; order Actinomycetales; family Cellulomonadaceae; genus Paraoerskovia. The sequence goes on from NZ_RKIJ01000012.1 coordinate 73,355, forward strand.
CGACGAGGACCGCCCCGACCAGGGCGACGAGCCGCGCCCGGCGGCCGTGGCCGTCGTTGCGGCCGTAGAGGACGGCGAGCGAGCCGAGGGCGGCGAACCCCGCGAGCTCGCGGTGGCCGAGGGCGGCGGTGCCCGCGAGGGCGACGGCGACGGCGGTCCCGCAGCGCAGTGCGGCGGGGAGGCCGGAGCGCCACGGGGCCGGGCCGGGGGTCGGCGGGCGCAGGGCGGTGCGGACGTGGGCGGGGTCGAGGACCTCCCGGACGGCGGTGCGGGTACGGGCGCGGGCGGTCCTGGGCCGGGTCTGGGTCCTGGGCGGGGTCTGGGTCGGCATCGTCCCCGAGTTTAGTTCACGGGTAAACTACTCTGGAAACAAGATTCGATCCGAGGGTGAGGCCATGGACTACGTCGACCGGGTGCGGGAGCAGTGGGCGCGGCGGCTGCCGGACCTCGACGCCTCGGCGGCGGAGGTCACCGCGCGGATCACGCGGATCGCCGCGCTCCTCACCGCGCAGACCGACGCCGCGCTCGCCGAGCACGACCTCTCCCGGCAGGAGCTCGACGTGCTCACGACCGTGGCGCGCGCCGGGCGCCCCCTGCGGCCAGGCGAGATCCGGACGATCCAGCGCGCCCCGGGCGCGTCCGTCACGAAGCGGCTCGCGCACCTCGAGCGCGCCGGGCTCGTCGAGCGCGCGGCGGCATCGCACGATCGTCGTGGGGTCCTCGTCTCGCTCACCGCCGCCGGAGAGGCGCTGGTGGACCGGCTCTTCCCGGAGCAGGTCGGCCGGGAGGAGGAGGCGATCTCCGACCTGGACGACGACGACCGTCGCGAGCTCGCCCGGCTCCTCGCCGTCGTGCTGCGCCGGGTGGACCCGACCGGTCGGTGAGCGGTCGCGGCCTGGGCCTGGGGGTTGTGGAGGGGGCGCGATGAGTGTCGGTGGCTGGTTCTAGTCTGTACATATGTTCGAACAGGGCGGGGCGGTGGCCGACGGCGTGGAGCAGTCGGTGGTCGAGGTCGCCTTCGCGCGGATCGTGGCTGGGTGGCGGCCGTCGGGTGACGGGAAGTCGGCTGCGACCTTCCCGCTGGAAGCGCCCGTACCCGCGCCCGTACCCGCACCAGCGCCAGCAGCCGCACCAGCGCCCGCGCCCGTGCCTGTCCTCGCACCCACACCCGTTCCGGTGCCTCTGCTGCCGGTGCACGAGGTGGCGCCGGGGCCAGAGCTCGCCCGGCGCCTCGCGGCCGGTGAGGTGTCGGGATGCTCGGACGAGGAGGTCGTGGACCGGATCGTGGCGTGGCAGCGTCTGCTGTCCTGGGCCACGGCCGCGCAGGCGGCGGACGTCGACGAGCTGCTGGGACGCAGGCGCGGTTCGCGGGGGGCGGAGTTCGCGGTCGACGAGGTCGCTGCGGCCCTGACCACGACGCGGGCCGTGGCGGCCCGGAGCGTGGACCTGGCCGTGGGGTTGCGGGTCCACCCCAGCGTGGGCGCGGCGCTGTCCGCGGGGCGGATCTGCGAACGGCGCGCCCGGGTCCTGATCGAGGCGGCCCCGACCGTGCCCGTGGACGAGCGGGTGCGGCTCGTGGCCGCCCTGGTGGGTGAGGCCGAGTCCCTGACCGCACCCCGGCTGCGCGAGCGTGCCCGGCGGGCGGAGATCGAGCACGACCCGGGCGCGGCGCAGGCGCGCCGCGAGGGCGAGAAGCGGCGCCGCGGGGTGTTCTACGAACCGTTGCCCGACGCGATGGCCCGGATCAGCGCCTACCTGCCCGCCGAGGACGCCCAAGCCCTCTACGCCGCGGTCGACGACCTCGCCCGCACCCTGCCCGCCGATGCCCGCAGCGCCGACCAGCGCCGCGCGGACGCCCTGCTCGACCAGGTCTGCGGCACCCCGGACGCCGGTACCGATCACCGCCCCGACAGCGGCGCCCGTCGGGGTGCGGGGGTCCGTGGGCGGGCGCGGGTGCTGGTGACGGTGCCGTTCACCACCCTCGCGGGGCTGGACGACGCTCCTGGTCACATCGCGGGGTACGGGCCCGTGCCCGCGGACGTGGCACGGCAGATCGCGGCGGACGCGACCTGGCAACGGCTGCTGACCGACCCCGCCGACGGGCGCCTCCTGGACGCCGGGTCCACGACCTACCGGCCCGCCCGGTCCCTGCGGGCCGCGGTCGAGGCCCGCGACGTCACGTGCTGCTTCCCCGGGTGCCGGGTCCCGGCCGACCGGTGCGACCTCGACCACATCGACCCCTACGAACCCGGCACCGGCCCGGGCACCGAGCCCCAGACCCGGGCGTCCAACCTCCAGGCCCTGTGCCGCCACCACCACCGCCTCAAGACCCACGGCGAGTGGACCGTGAGCACCCGCCCCGACGGGACCACGACCTGGACCGCGCCCACCGGCCACACCTACCACCGACCACCCGAACGCTACGACCACCGGCCACACCCCGACCGAGGGTCACCGACCGAGCCCGGGCAACCCCCCGAACGAGCACCGGATACCGCCGTCGAACGCCCGCCCGAGCGAGCCGCTGGACCACCCGACCCCGGACCGCCCGACCCCGGACCACCACCACCCTTCTGAGCCCAGGGGGGCGAAGGCGCCGACCGGGTCCGGCATCGAGGAAAGGGCCACCGTGGATCGCCGGCGAGCGGCGAGCGGCGAGCGGCGAGCACCGCGCGGCGAGCACCGAGCACCGCCGTGCCCGCGCGGAGCCCGGTGGCGCACCACGAGCTGTGGCGGTGGGTCCGGGGCTCGGTCCCACCGCCACAGCTCGTGCGCGGATCACCGCATCAGCGAATCAGCTGTCGACCACTTCGCCGGACCTGCCGTGCTGCGGCGCCGTCGCTCAGCGGTGCCCGCCGCGGTACGAGAGGCCGAAGCCCCGCTCGAAGAGCGGGTGGGCGGTGTCGTCCGGGACGTCACCGAGCTGGGCCGCCACCTCCGCCATGCTGGACGGCAGCTCGAACGGCAGGCTGCCGCTCGGCTGGGCACGGCCCACGACGGTACGGAGCAGGACGTCGTCGGACACCCCGTAGTTCGCGAGGACCGCGTCGGAGTGCTTCAGCACCTTCCCGAGGATGAGCGGCCGCGAGAGCTGCGGCGAGGCGATCGTCGTCGCGCCCGCCTCGTCGGCGGCCACGAGGGCCTGGTAGTCCCCCTCGGTACCGGTGAAGTCGAGCCCCGTGAGGTCGGCCCCGGCCTTCGGGTCCGACAGGCGCACGACGGCGACGTCCGCGTCCGCGGGGTCGGCGACCACCCGCAGGCCCAGCTTCTGCGCGGCCGCAGGCTGCACGCCGTAGAGGTACACGGTGCGCACGCCGTGACCGCTGCGTCCCCGCTGGTTCGCCACCTCGAGCGGGAGCGTCCGGTCGTCGTTCTTCAGAAGGGTCAGCGACCGGGCCTGCATCGTCTCGCCGAGCGCCTGGTGCAGCCGGTTGCCGACGACGCGGTCGGCAGCCGACGGGTCGACGTACGGGTCCTCGAACAGGCCGAGGCTGAACTTCTGGGCGAGCACCCGCGTCGCGGCCTCGTCGACCCGGCTCTCGGCGAGGATCCCCTGCCGGACGGCCTGGACGATGTACTCGGGGTGGTCGTCGCCGCCCACGATGTCGACGCCGGCGTTGATGGTGCTGGCGAACCGCTCGGCCCGCGTCAGGTCCTCCACGCCCCACGACATGCCGGCGCCCCACGGCCCGACGAAGAAGCTCGGCGGGCGGTTGTCCTCGCAGGCCTGCGGGCAGTCGCCCGTGATGCCCCAGTCGCTCGTGATGACGCCGTCGAACCCGTAGCCGTCGCGCAGCAGGCCCAGCATGTCCTCGCTGTGCCCGGCCCCGACCTGCTCCACCGTCTTCCCGTCGATCTTCAGGTCCTTGAGGATCGAGTAGGTGGGCATGATGCCGCCCGCGTCCTTGGCGAAAGCCGCCTCGTACGGGACAAGGTGCTCGGCGAAGTTGTTGCCGGGGAACGCCGCGAACCGGCCGTAGTAGTAGTGGCTGTCGTACCCGTCGACCTGCGCACCGTAGCCCGCCCAGTGCTTGACGACGGTCACGACGCCGTCCCGCCCGACGCCGTCGTCCCCGCCCTGCAGGCCGGCGACGTAGGCGCCGACGTGCCGCCTGGCGAGCTCGCCCGTGGAGCCGAAGGTCCCGTTGATGCGGCTCCACCGGGGCTCGGTCGCGATGTCGGCCTGCGGGGAGAGCGCCTCCGTGATGCCGACGGCGCGGTACTCGCGCCGGATGACGTCGCCCATCGCGCGCGTCAGGAGCGGGGAGTCGACCGCGCCGACGCCGATCGCGTCCGGGAACGCGGAGAAGTCGCCGCTCGCGACGGTCTGCCCCGCGGTGACCGTAAAGCCGCTCCGCGGGTCGGTGCTGATCATCAGCGGGATGCCGAAGGGCTGCGCCTCGGCTGCGGCCTGGAGATCGTCGTGCTCGGTGGCGAGGGTGCGCGCGTCCACGCCGAGCCGGGAGATGTAGGTGGTCACGTGCTGGTCCAGGAGCGCCTCGAACGCGGCGCGGTCGTACGTCCCGGTCCCGGCGAGGCTGCCGTGGATCAGCTGGCCCGCCTTCTCCTCGAGGTCGAGGCGCCCGACGAGGTCCTTCGCCCGTCGCTCGGGGCTCAGCCGCCAGTCCTCGTACGGGGTCAGGCGCCCGTTGCCGTCGAGGTCGCGGAACTTCTTGCCGTCGACCCGCAGGATGTCGGCGGACCTGCTCTCCAGCTGCGGCTGGCGGACCGTCGCGGCCGCCGGGGCCGCTGGGGCCGCTGTGAGCAGCCCGGCCGCGACCGCCGCGCAGGCGAGGCCTGCCGTGCCGAGCCTGCCGAGCCTGCCGAGCCTGCCGAGGCCGCCGAGGCGCCGCAGGCGTGGTGACGTCGTCGTCATGGGGAACTCCTTCGTGGTGCTCGCCCCCCGGCGTACCGGGGAAGGGCCGCGCCGGTGCGACCCCCGAGAAACCTTCCGCATGGAAGGTTTCTGCGTGAGCGCTACGGTACGGGATCCCCGCCAGCCACGCTCCCGCCGTCGTTGCCGTCGCTGCTGTCGCTGCCGTCGTTGCCGTCGCTGCCCAGCGGCCACCGCCCGTGCCCCGTCGGCAGATGGCTCCGGTACGCCCGCAGCAGCGCGACCGTCGTCAGCACGGCGAGCACCACGAGCACGCCGAGCAGCACCGGCACCGCCACCCACCCCGACAGCGCGGACAGCACCGCCGGCGCGAGGAACCCGCAGTACGACACCGCGTAGAAGACGCCGGTGAGGCCGGCGAGATCCTCGGGGTCCGCGATCCGCTGGACCTCCAGCAGGCTCGAGACGAGCCCGATCCCGATCGCGACGCCGATCGCGACGCTCGCGACCACGCCGAGCACCAGGGAGTCGAGCGCGACCGCGGCGACCACGACCGCGAGCCCGACGACGGTCGCCGCCAGGCAGGCCACCAGCCCGCGCGCGCTCGACGGCGTGTCGAGCCGCTTCGCGGCCGGCTGCACGAGCGCGGCCACCACGAGGGTCACGCAGGTGAGCAGGGTCGCGTAGCCGAGCCCCCACTCCCCCGACGCGTCCGCGAGCAGCACGGGCACGTACCCGTAGGCGATCGCCGCACCGCCGAAGATCCAGGGGGCCGCGACGAGCACGACGCGCCGGAACCTGCGGTGCCCGGCCGCCGGGATCCGGAACTGGTTCCAGAACGACCCGCGCGCGCCTCCGGTCCGGCTCGTCTCCGGAACCCGCCGGATCAGCCACAGGAACGGCGCCGCGACCGCGATGTGGATGACGAACGGCAGCCACGCCCCGAGGTCGGAGAGCTGGGCGATCAGCCCGGCGACGAGCGCGCCGACCGCCGAACCCAGGGTGAACGCCAGCGAGGCGCGCCGCGCGCCCGACTGGACGTCCGCCGTCGGGTCGTACGGCGCCTGGGACAGCTCCTTGAGCCAGCTGTTGCCCACCGCCATCGCGACACCGACCGTGACCCCAGCGAACCACCGGCCCACGAAGATCCCCGCGGTCCCGTACTCGGAGAACGCCAGGAACGTGCTGGCCAGGAGCGCCGCGCAGGTCCCGGCGTACATCAGGGGCTTGCGCCCGTGCCGGTCCGAGAGCGCCCCCGAGAGCAGCAGCGCGGGCGCGAGGCCGAAGACGTACACCCCGAGGAACTCGTTGACGACGGTCGTCGAGTAGTGGTCGACCTGCTTGTACATGAGCAGCAGCGGCGTGAACTGGTTCCCGGCGTACGAGCACACGAAGATGAGCCAGAAGACGACCCGCCACGGCCGCGCCGCGCTCACAGCGCCCCGCCCGCTCACAGTGTCTTGCCCGCTCACAGCGCGCCCCGGTATCGCGCGACGTGCCGGCGCAGCACCCGCTGGTACCTCTCGCCGTCCCCGGCCTCGATCGCGGCGCGCAGCTCCACGTGGTCGTCCAGCGATCCCTGCAGGTCGCGCGTCCACTCGCGCAGCAGCGCCTGGCGCAGCCGGTGCTGGTGGTCGCGCAGGCGGGCGTAGAAGTCGGCCACCAGCGCGTTGCCGGACCCGTCGACGACGGCGGCGTGGAAGGCGTCGTCCGCCGCCGCGAACCCGTCGACGTCCCCCGACGCGAGCTGGGCGCGCATCAGGGCGACGGCCTCCGTGAGCCGCGGGAGGACGGCGCCCGTGGTCCCGTCCTCGACGAGCCGACGCGCCGCGCCCGCCTCGAGCGCCTCGCGCGCCTCGAGCACGTCCCGCGACTCCCCGGCGGGGACGGGGACGACGACGGCCCCGCGCCGCGGCGAGAGGGTCAGGAGCCGCTCCGCCCCGAGCCGCAGGAACGCCTCGTGCACCGGGGTGCGGCTCAGGCCGAGCGCCTCGCCGACCTGGACCTCGCTGACGAGCGTCCCGCCCGGGAGGTCTCCCGAGAGGATGCGCGACTTGAGGTGGGCGTAGGCCCGCTCGGCGGCTGGCACAGCGGGCACAGGGGGCACAGGGGGCACAGCGGGCCCCTGATCGGTGGCGTTGTCGTGCGGCACGGGAGTCATCCTACGGCTTGCATACGTTCATGCATGCATGATCGAGGGTGTGGGCACCCCGACGCCGGAGGCCCGATACTGGGCCGGTGCCCACCTCTCGAATCGTTCCACGCGCCTTTCACGAGCCGGGCTCGGTCCAGGCGGCGTACCGCGGGCTCGTCGCACTGAGCGTGGCGACGTTCGTCGCCATCACCACCGAGGTCCTCCCCGTCGGGCTCCTGCCGCAGATCGCCGACGGCGTCGACGTCGCCGAGGCGACCGCCGGTCTCCTCGTGAGCGTCTACGCGCTGCTCGTCGCGACCCTCGCCGTCCCGCTGACGATCCTCACGCGCCGCCTGCCCCGCAAGCCCCTGCTGCTCGGGACCCTGCTCGCCTACGCCGTCGCGAACGTCGTCGTCGCCGCCGCCCCGGGGTTCGGCGTCGTGGCCGCCGGGCGCGCCATCGGCGGGGTGTCGCACGCCGTCTTCTTCTCCATCAGCATCGGCTACGCCTCGCGGCTCGTCCGGCCCGAGTTCACGGGGCGGGCCCTGACGATCGCGACCGTCGGCGGCTCGGCCGGCTTCGTCGTCGGCGTCCCGCTGTCCACCTCGCTCGGCACCGCGCTGGGGTGGCGGACGGCGTTCGCCGTCCTCGCGCTCGCCTGCGCCGTCGCGGCGGCGCTCGTCCTGGTCATGCTGCCGCCGGTGCGCTCCGGGGACCCGGAGCGCGACGCCGCCGCCGCGCCGCGCACCGGCCGCGGGCGCCTCGCCGCCGTCTCCGCGGTGAACAGCCTCACGTTCCTCGGGCAGTACGCGGTCTACACGTTCGTCTCCCTGATCCTGCTCGGCGCGGGGCTCTCCGAGGGGGCCGTCGGCCCCGTGCTCCTGGGCTTCGGCGCCGTCGGGCTGCTCGGGGTCTGGTACGCCGGCCTCACCGTCGACTCCCGCCCGCGCGCCGGCCTGCTCGGCGCGCTCGTCGGCGTCGGCGGCGGGCTCGCCGCGCTGGGTCTCGTCTACCCGGGGCTCGCCGGGGTCCTCGTCGTCGGCGTCGTGTGGCTCGGCTCCTTCGGGTCGATGCCCGCCGTCCTCCAGGCCGCCGCGATCCGCACGCGCGGCGCCTCCCCCGACGTCTCGGGGGCGCTCGTCAACTCCTCCGCCAACCTCGGCATCGGCCTCGGCGCCGCGCTCGGCGGGCTCGCCCTCGACCGCGTCGGGCTCGACGGGCTGCCGTGGGTGGGCGCGGTGATCCTCGCGGCCGCGATCGTCGTCGTGCTCCTCGCGCCGCGGGCGTTCCCCGCGCGCGCCTGAGCCACCACACCTCCGGGTCGCCGTGCCGCCCGGGTTCAGCGCAGCATGCCGCGCCTGCGCGCCGTCGCCACCGCGGCGGTGCGCGAGCCGGCGCCCAGCTTGTCGTACACGTGGGCAAGGTGGGACTTCACCGTGGCGACCGACAGGAAGAGCTCCCGGGCGATCGCCTCGTTCGAGCGGCCCTCGGCCACCAGCCCGAGCACCTCGAGCTCCCGCGCCGTCAGCGAGACGCCCGGTGCCCGGACCCGTCCGAGCAGCCGGCGCTGCACCGCGGGTCCCAGCGCGACGCCCCCCGCGGCCGACGCCCGCACCGCGCCCACGAGCTCGGCCGTCGGCGCGTCCTTGAGCAGGTACCCCGCCGCGCCGGCCTCGATGGCGGAGAGGATGTCGGCGTCCGAGTCGTAGGTCGTGAGGATCAGCACGGGCGGCCCGCCCGCCGCGACGATCTGCCGCGTCGCCTCGGCCCCGCCGAGGCGCCCCTCGCCGAACCGCAGGTCCACGAGCAGCACGTCGGCCGGGTCGCGCCGCAGCACCCGGGCCACGAGCTCCTCCGCGGTCCCCAGCTCCGCCACGACCCGCACGTCCGGTTCGGTCTCGAGCACCGCACGCAGTCCGGCCCGCACCACGGGGTGGTCGTCGGCGAGGACGACGTCGATCACGACGACCCTCCCCGCTCCTCGCAGGCGACACCGTCGCCGGCGACGGGCAGCGTCACCGCGAGCGCCGTACCGGAGCCGGGCTCCGACTCCAGCGCCAGCCTCCCGCCGAGCTGCCTGACCCGCGAGCGCATCGCGGCGATCCCGAAGCCCTCGTCGAGCGCCCCGCCCACGCCGTCGTCCACCACGTCGAGCGCGACCGCGTCCCCGAGATAGCTGAGCGTCACGGCCGCCCGCGAGGCGCCGGCGTGCTGGACGACGTTCGCGAGCGCCGACTGCGCGACGCGCAGCAGCGCCGTCTCGACCGGGACCGGCAGCGTCTGCGGCTCCCCGGTGACCACCACGTCGACCTCCGGGCCGCCCCGGCCGGGGACCCGCGCGGCGACCCGCTGCAGGGCGAGGACGAGCGTCGCCCCCTCCAGGTCGGGCGGCGAGAGCTCCCGGACGAACCGCCGAGCCTCGGCGAGGTTCTCACGAGCCGTCGCCCGGGCCTGCTCGACGCCCGGCCCGGCGGCGGACCGCAGCTGCAGCTCGATCGCGGAGAAGCCCTGGGCGAGGGTGTCGTGGATGTCGCGGGCGAGCCGCTCGCGCTCCTCCGCGACCGCCCTCTCCCGCTCGGCGTCGGCGAGCTCGTCGAGCAACCGCTGCCGCTCCTGCGACTCCCGCACGAGCGCCTCGAGGCCGAGCACGACCCCGACGGCCACGGCACCCCCGATCACCGGGCCGACGACGTCCCCCACGTGGACGTGCCCGAGCACGACGTACCGCGCGCCCACCGCCAGCACGACGGTCGCCGCCACCGCGAGGACCCCCCGGTGCGGGCCGAGCACGTGCATCTGCAGGAGCATCAACGGGAACGCGACCCACAGCGCCCACGGGTTCACGAGCATCAGCGCCCAGAGCACGGTCAGCGCGAGGATCCACGCGCCGCCGGGCAGCCGCACCGCCCACCGGCCCCAGGCGTAGACCGCCAGGAACGCGACGCCCAGCACGCTCGCGGTCCACGGCAGCCACGCCTCGTCGGCGGCCCCGCCGTCGGCGCCGACCTGCGCCACCGCGACTACCACGAGCACCACCGTCAGCACGTCCAGCCCGAGCCAGATCCCGCGCACGGACGACAGCATCCCGTGCCTGGCGCCGGGGACGGAGGTCATGCCGACCAACCTAGCCACCGCCCGGGGCGACGCATCGGCCGAAAGGTGGAGTCCGGCGTCGTCCGCCCGGCCCGGGCACCTCGTCCGCGCACCTGATGCCGAACCTCGGCAACCGCGGGAGCGTAGGACCCGACGCCCGGGCAGGAGCCCGGGCACCGACCGCCCTGGAGGCCCGATGTTCGTCGCGCTCCGCGACCTGAGGTTCGCCCGCGGGCGGTTCCTGCTCATGTCCGCCGTCATCGTCCTGATCACCTACCTCGTCGTGTTCCTGTCCTCCCTCACCCAGGGCCTCGCGGACGACTCGACCTCGGCCGTCACCGGCCTGCCCGCGGACCACCTCGCCTTCACCGAGCAGGCCGACGCCGCACCCGCCGGCCCGGGCGGCGGCCCGACGTTCACCGGCTCGCAGGTCACGAGCGACCAGTGGACGGCCTGGTCCGACGTCGACGGCGTCACCGCCGCCGAGCCCCTGGGCGTCGCGACGACCCGGGCCACGTCCGACGCGACGACCGCGGGCGTCACCGCCTTCGGGGTGCGGCCGGGCTCGGCCCTGGTGCCCGCTGACGCCGACCACGACGACCCCGGCAGCGCCGTCGAGCCCGGCGCCGTCGTCCTGTCCGCGGGCGCCGCCGACGCGCTCGGCGCGGGGGTCGGCGACGCCCTGGCCGCCGGGACGCTGGACCTGGCCGTCTCCGCCGTGCTCGACTCGGACGCCGCCTACGCGCACACCCCCGTCGTGTGGACGTCGCTCGACGACTGGCAGGCCCTCGGCGCCCACACCGCGCCGGGCGCGGACGCCGGGACCGTCGCGACCGTCGTCGCCCTGCGCACCGACGGCACGAGCGACTCCGCGCTCGCCGACGCCGACCGGGCGATCGGCACCACCACCGAGTCGCTCGCGGACTCCCGCAGCGCGATCAGCTCCTACTCCTCCGAGCACGGGTCGCTGCTCCTGATGGTCGCGTTCCTGCTCGGCATCTCCGCGCTCGTCGTCGGCGCCTTCTTCTCGGTGTGGACGGTGAGCCGGCGCGGCGACGTCGCCGTGCTCAAGGCGCTCGGCGCCTCGACCCGGTACCTGCTGGGCGACGCCATCGGTCAGGCGCTGGTGATCCTGCTCATCGGGGTCGGCGTCGGGACCTTCCTCGGAGCGGCCACCGCCGTCCTCCTGTCCCCGGTCGTGCCCGTCGCCGTCAGCGCCGCCACGCTCCTCGTCCCCGCCGCCGCCCTGATCGTGCTCGGCGTCGTCGGCGCCGCCCTCGCCATCGTCCAGATCACGCGGGTCGACCCGCACGCGGCGCTCTCTGCCCGCTGACCCCACCGGAGACCCCATGGACCTGCACCTCGACCACATCACCCTCGTCTACCCCGACGGCGACGCGACCCTCACGGCGGTCGACGACGTCTCCCTCACCGTGCCGTCCGGCACGGTGACGGCCCTGCTCGGCCCGTCCGGGTCGGGCAAGTCGAGCCTCCTCGCCGTGGCGGGCGGACTGACGCGCCCGACGGCGGGCACCGTCCGGTTCGGGGACGAGCCCGCGCCCGTCTTCGGGACCGGCACCGCGGCCGACGACGCCACCCGTACCCGGCTGGAGAGGATCGGTTTCGTCTTCCAGCAGCCGCAGCTGATCCCGTCCCTGACCGCGCTCGAGCAGCTGGAGCTGCTCGGGCACCTGGGCGGGCGGCGGCCCTCCGCCGGCCGGGAGCGCTGCGTGGCCCTGCTCGACGAGGTCGGGCTCGCGTCCTCGATGCACAAGCGCCCGGGCCAGCTCTCCGGCGGCCAGCGTCAGCGCGTCGCGATCGCCCGGGCCCTCGTCGGCGCCCCCGACGTGCTGCTCGTCGACGAGCCGACGTCGGCCCTCGACCACGAGCGCGGGGCGGCGGTGGTGGCGCTGATCACGGGGCTCGCCCGCGACATCGGCGCCGCCACGCTCCTCGTCACGCACGACGAGTCGACGCTCGGCGACGTCGCGGCGCGGGCGCACCTGCTCGACGGGCGCCTGACGCCCGACGTCCCCGCGGTGAGCCGCTGAGCTATCGCGACTGCTCGCCGTCGGACAGCGGACCGCCGCGGAGCTCGGCGCTGATCTGGTCGGCGTCGAGCATGTCGAGCGCACCCTGCAGCGCCGCCGAGCTGAACGTCCCGAGCGAGCGCGCCTCCAGCAGCGCGGCCCGCTGCGCCTCGATGGTGCGCAGGCGCAGCTCGCGGTACTGCTTGCGCACGTCGTCGGCCTGCGGCCCCGTGACGCTCCGGGCGTCCGGGCCGGTGCCGGCCGCCGGCGCGACCAGCAGCTCCCGGGAACCGGTCGCCGACGGCCCGTCCGACACCCGGGCAGGGCCCTCGTCGGACGGCCCCGACGTCACCTCTCCGGTCACCGGGTCCTGCTTGCGGCTGACCATCTCCCGGACCCGCTCGACGGCGCGCGGGTCGTAGCGCCGCCCGTCCGCGCGCCGGACGGGCGAGGCGTCGATGACGGTCTGCGCCGCGTCCCGCAGGAGCTGCATGAGACGAACCCGCTCGTCGTCGTCCGACGTCTCCGCCCCGCCGATGCCGAGCCACCGGACGACCAGGCCCAACGAGCCGCCCTGGACGAACAGCGTCCCGATCGCGACCACGAACGCGATCAGCAGGAGCAACGGCCGCTGGTCGACGTCGAGCGGGAGGGTCTGCGCCGCCGCGACCGTCACGGCGCCGCGCATCCCGGCCCAGACGAGGACCGTGCCCTCGCGCCACCCGAGCGGGACCGCGGCGACGTAGTCGATGTCGGCGACCTTGCGCCGCACCCGCCGCTTGGCCTGCTGGATCCGCTCGTCGGGCGCGTCGCTCGTGCGGATGCGCTCGGCGAGCGCCGGCAGCCGCTCGCGCAGGTCCTCGGCCCGGCGGGCGCGGCGGCGGACGTTCGCCACGAGGAACGTCACGTAGACCGCGCGCAGCAGGACGATGGCGAGCGCCGCGAGCGCGCCGATCCACAGCGCCGTCCAGGCGCTGTCGTCCGACGCCCGCACGTCGTCGACCGTCCCGATGAGCTCGAAGCCGACGACGAGAAAGACCCCGCCCTCGAGCAGGAGCTGCACGGTGCGCCAGTTGGCGCGCTCCGCCATCCGGTCCTGGGGCCGGAGGTACTTGATCGCCCCGATGCCCGTGACGATCCCCGCCGTCACGGCGGCGACGAGGCCCGACGCGTCGAAGTACTCGGCGGGGATGTAGGCGATGAAGGGGGCGACGAACGAGACCGCGGTGCTCGCCGCCTCCTGGCGCACCGCGTGGCGCACCCGCAGGTTCACCAGGCCCACCACCAGACCGATCGCCACCGCGATCACGACCGACACGACGAAGTCCCACGCGACGCCCAGCAGCGAGACGCTCACCGCGAGCGCGGCCACCGCCGAGCGCAGCAGCACGAGCGCCGACGCGTCGTTGAGCAGGCTCTCCCCCTCGAGCACCGCGACGATCCGCGGCGAGACGCCGAGCCCCTTGACGATCTGGGTCGCCACCGCGTCCGTGGGGCTGACGACGGCCCCGAGCGCGATCCCGAGGGCGAGCGGGATGCCGGGGATCAGCCACCAGAACAGCAACCCCAGCGCGACCGAGCTCACCACCACGAGCACCACGGACAGCCCGCCGATCGACGCGAAGTCGCGCCGGAACTCCATCGTCGGCATCGAGACCGCCGTCGCGTAGAGCAGGGGCGGCAGCACGCCCGCGAGGATGACCTCCGGCTCGATCTCGATCGCGGGGATCCCGGGCACGAAGCTCGCCAGCACGCCGACGACGACGAGCACGAGCGGCCCGGCCACCCCCGCGCGCGGTGCGAGCACCGTGACCGCGACGATGCACAGGACGCCGGCGATCGCCATCAGCGCATAGTCCATGGGCCCTCCCTCGGTGGCTCGCCCCCAGCATGCCGCACGAGGCTCACCCGAGCACGAGCGCGGGGCGGTCCGGATGGTCGACCCGCGCGACGACGTCGGCCGCCCGCTCCGGCTCGACCTCCCGGCGGTAGCGCGCGCAGGCGGCCAGCGTCCAGGCCTCCGACGCCGGGACGCGCCGCGCGAGCGTCGCCTCCCGGACGGCGAGGTGGACCGTCAGGTCGACGCGCAGCCCGAGCCCGAGGCACAGGGCGCCGTCGAGGAGCAGGACCGTGCCGGGCGCCGCCGTCAGGTACCCGGCGCGCGTCGGCCGGTCGGTCGCCGCGTCCCGCAGGCTCGGCAGGTACCGGCCCTCCCCGCCGGGCCCGAGCGGTCCGAGCACCTCGCGGTCCAGGGCCGCGACGTCGACGCGCTCCTCGAGGAAGGCGTCCGGGTCCTCGCGACCCCGCTCGAGGCGCAGCGACGCCGGCCGGAGGAAGTCGTCCACCCGGACCCGCGCGACGGGCCGGCCGGCGGCGCGCAGCGGCTCGACGAGGCCGTCGGCCAGGTCGCCCGGGCGCGTCGTGGGGTGACCGTCGAGCAGGACGCGCAGGACGCCGGGGCTCCGCGGAGCCTGCGGGACCGGGGCGGCCAGGATGCGCTCGGCCACGTGCGCCACCAGCCCCTGCGGGGTCACCGGTCGCGGGACCACGGCCCGCGGCGCGCTCACGTGAGGTGGTCGAAGTCGCCGCGGACCCAGGCGACGTGCCGGTCCGCGGAGCGCCGGACGGCGTCCCGAGCGCCCGACGGGACGACGCCCTCGAAGTTGTTGTACAGCCGGTCGAAGTCAAACCGTACGACGGTGTCGGTGACGCGCCGCACGACCGCGGCCGAGAGCGGGATGCGGTTCGGGTAGCTGCGCATGAAGCTCACCGAGGTGCGGTCCGGGTTCGCCATGATCGTGTCCCCGCCGAGCAGCACGCCCCGGCCCTCCGCGCCGGCGGCCCAGTGCACCACGGCGCTGCCCGGGAAGTGCCCGCCGGGCTGGGTCAGCGTGACGCCGGGCAGCACCTCGAGGTCGCCCGACCACGTCTCGACCGCCGGGTCGGGGCGGGCGACCCAGCCGGCGTCGGCCTCGGCGACGAGGACCGGGACGCCGCCGAGCCGGCGGCTCCACTCGACCTGCACCCCGAACATGTGGGGGTGGCTCGCGACGATCGCCACGACCTCGCCGAGCCCGCGCACCCGCTGCACGACGTCGTCGTCCACGAATCCCAGCGGGTCCCAGAGCAGCATGCCGGCGGGCGTGCGCACGAGCTTGGCGCTCTGCCCGATGCCGACCGGCGGCGCGGACGTGATCGAGAAGAGGTCGGGCTCGAGCTCGGCGACGTCCGCACGGCGACCCTCGGCCTGCAGCTCCGCGAGCGTGGCCCACGCCTGCCCCGACGCCGGGACCCACTGCCGCTCGTCCGCGCAGATCGCGCAGACCTCCGGCCGGGTCGCGTGCTCGACCGCGCACGTGCGGCAGATCCACCAGTCCTCGTTTATGCCTGCCCCGCCGTTCATGCTGCCCCGCCCTCGCCCCGTACGTCGTCCGCCGAGGCGTCACATTACGCCCCGGATTCGGCACGTTCCGGGGCGGAATGTGACTTCTCGCCGGGCGGGGTGCATCCGTTCGGTCCCGCGCGCGCGAAGTATCCCGGCGAGGCACCGCACCGGTGCCCGGCACGGCCCACGGGCCGCTGCCGTCGATCCACGCCGGGAGTCAACGATGAATCTCCGTCGCACCATCACCGCCGCCACCGCCGCGCTCGTCGTGGGTGCGGGCATCAGCCTCGCGCCCGCCGCGAGCGCCGCCGCGCCGTCCGGGACCACGAGCCTCGCCGAGGTCCTGGCCTCGGACGGCGACACCTTCGACCGGAACTGGTACGACTACGACGTCCTCGACCAGGCCGTCGCGGCCGTCCTGAAGGCGAAGCCGGACAGCCCGGTCGCGGTCCTCGCCGACGGCACCGTCCCGCTGACGGCGTTCCTCCCGAACGACCGCGCGTTCCAGCTGTTCGCGCTCGACCTCACCCACCGCTGGTACACGAGCGAGGCCTCGGTGCTCACGGCGATCGCGAGGGCCGCGGGGATCGACGCCGTCGAGCAGGTCCTGCTCTACCACGTGGTGCCGGGCGCGACCGTCGACTCGGCGACGGCCCTCGCCTCGAACGGGGCACGGCTGACGACCGCGCAGGGTGGCGACGTCACGGTCCGCGTGCTGAGCACGAAGTACGGGATCGCGTTCCTGCAGGACAAGGACCGCAACGACCTCGACCCGTGGCTCGTGCGCTCGCAGCTCGACCTCAACAAGGGCAACGTGCAGATCGCCCACGGCATCTCGCTGGTCCTGCGCCCCGCGAACCTCTGACCCGTGGCGCCCCGTCCGCCGAGAAGTCGAATTCCGCCCCAGAGATCGAAGATCTCGGGGCGGAATTCGACTTCTCGGCGGGCAGGCGAGCGCTACTGCGCCTGGGCCCGGGCCAGGCCCACGGCGAGCTCCGCCGACTGGACCACCACGTAGACCAGGCCGGAGCACAGCGGGGCGACGAACCAGGCGACCCCGCCCGCCAGCCACGCCGTGACCCCGATCGCGCTCCCGACGGCGGCCGCGACCGCGAGCAGGTCCGACGCCGTCGCGATGAGCAGCACCCGGGCGGGCTCGGGGACGGCCTCGCTCGGGTCCCGGCGGATCTGGAGCGCGACGAGGACGTTCAGCAGCGAGAACGCGAGCACCGCGCACAGCGCGAAGCCCATGATCTGCAGGCTCGTCGGGTCGCCCAGCCGCACGGCGACCGCCCCGAACGTCGCGGTCACCGTCACGGAGTACCCGAACGCCTGCGCGTTGCCGCGCACGGAGAGCCCGAGACCGTGCAGCAGGAGGCGCCGGGGGCGGACGGCGTGCGTGTCGTCGGCCCTCGTGTCGTCGGCGTGCGGGTCGGTGGCGTGCGGGTCGGCGCTCTCCTCGGTCACGGCACGACGGTAGCGCCCGGTCACACCCGGTCACACCGCGTACGCGGGCCAGCCCTCCTCGAGCCGGTCGAAGATCGCGTGCAGCGCGGCGAGCGGCTCGGGGTCGCGGCTCGCGACGTCGGGCACCTCGAGAACGATCCGGGCCAGGGCACGCGTCGCGGCGTCCGGCGTGCCACCCGGCCCACCGTCGCGCCCCGGTCCCCCGGCGACCTCCGCGAGCACCTGGGCGACCGGCCCCTCGCACGCCACCCACATCTCCCGCGCCCGGCCCCAGAGCTCGGGGGTCGAGAGGACGAGCTCGATGACGCGCCGCTCGTCCTCCGACGGTGCGACGTCGAACACCCCGCGGCTCGTCATGAACTGCCGCAGCGCCCCGAGGGGGCTCGTGCCCGCGGGACGCTCGCGCACGGCCGCGACCAGGGCGTCGGCCCGCTCGCCGTCGTCCCAGAACAGCAGCCCGGACTTGCCCGCCGGGAAGTGCTTGAAGAGCGTCGTGACGGCGGTGTCCGCCTCGGCGGCGACGTCCGCGACGGTCACGGCGTCGTACCCGCGCTCGAGGAACAGCCGCTCGGCGGCGGCGGCCAGCGCACGGCGGGTCTCGAGCTTCTTGCGCTCCCGGCGCCCGAGCGTGGCGATGTCGTCCATGCCCCGATCGTAGCGACGGCGCACCCGCTGCGAACGCGGACCGAACCCGGAAACGCATCCGAGTCAAACACGTAGTCATTGCACTTTCGTATCGACTGCGCTTTACTGGATCCATGACCACCGCACCCACCCCCGCGCAGGCCGGCGCCTCGACCGCCGCCCGCCTCACCCGCGCCGCCCTCTGGGCGATCCTCGGCGTCGTCCTGCTCGCCGACGCCCTCGACCTCGTCGACTCGACCGTGACGACCATCGCCGCACCCACCATCGCCACCGACCTGGGCGGCGGCGCCTCGTTCGTCTCCTGGCTCGGCGCCTCCTACGCGCTCGCCATGGGCACGCTGCTCGTCCTCGGGGGCCGGCTCGGCGACAAGTACGGCCAGCGGCGGCTGTTCCTGATCGGGATGGCGGGCTTCACGCTCGCCTCGGCGGCCTGCGGGTTCGCGCTCGACCCGGCGATGCTGCTCGTCAGCCGCGCCGTCCAGGGCGCGTTCGGCGCGCTCCTGCTGCCCCAGGGGATGGCGATCATCGCCCGCACCTTCCCGCGCGACATGATGAAGAAGGCGTTCAACCTCTTCGGGCCGCTGCTGGGCATCGCCGCGGTCGGCGGCCCGGTGCTCGCCGGGTTCATCATCAGCGCCGACCTGTGGGACCTGTCCTGGCGGCCCGTGTTCCTCATCAACCTCGTGCTCGGCACCGTGGGCATCGTGCTCGCGGCCCGCCTGCTGCCGAAGGACTCCGGCGACCGATCGATCGTCATCGACGGCGTCGGCTCCGGCCTGCTCGGCCTCGCGATGTTCGGCATCCTCTTCGGCCTCGTCGAGGGCGCCGACGCCGGCTGGTCCGTCCTCGCCGTCGTCGCGATCGTCGTCGGGCTCGTCGCGCTCGGGCTCTTCGCCCGGCGCCAGGCGACCGTCGCGAACCCGCTCCTGCGCCCCAGCCTGTTCCGCAACAAGGGGTTCGTCGCCGGCATCCTGACCGGGCTCGCGTTCTTCGCCGTCACGAGCGGGCTGACCTTCGTCATCTCGCTCTTCCTCCAGCAGGGCCTCGGGCTCGCGCCGCGCGCCACCGCCCTCGCGATCCTGCCCCTGACCCTCGGCATCATGGTCGCGGCGGGCGCCGGGATGGGGCTCGGGGACCGGCTCGGGCGCAACCTCGTGCTCATCGGCGTCGCGCTCACCTTCGTCGGCGCCGCCTGGATGTTCCTGCTCGTGCGGGCCGACGGCGTCGACCTCACCGTCTGGCAGCTCGTTCCGGCGGTGTTCGTCGTCGGGCTCGGGATGGGCGCCGGCTACGGGACGATCTTCGACTTCGCGCTCGGCGACCTCTCTCCCGAGGAGGCCGGCAGCGCGTCCGGCACGATGACCGCGATCCAGCAGATCGCCACCGGCATCGGCTCCGCGATCGTCACGACCGTGTTCTTCCAGGCGGTCGACGGCGGGTTCGCGCACGCGATGACGCTCACCCTGGGCGTCGTCATGGCGATCGTCGCGGCCTGCGTGCCCGTGGTGTTCCTCCTGCCGAAGGTCGCGCACGCCGACGACCACGGCATGCCGGCGGAGTAGCCGACGCCGCTCAGGCGCCGAGCGCCTCAGCGCCCTCAGGCGCCGAGCGCCTCCACCTCGGGGTCCCCCAACGACACCGCACGCCGCTGCACCCGCCACCACACGAAGAACCCCGTGAGCGTGAACGCCCCGTAGAAGATGTACATGAACGCCGAGGCGTAGTAGCCGGCGCTGAACAGCAGGGGCACGCCGACGACGTCGACCGCGACCCACACCAGCCAGAACTCCGTCCACCCGCGCGCCATGCCGTACGTGGCGAGGAGCGAGCCGACGAAGATCCAGGCGTCCGACCACACCGGCTCGTACGAACCGAGGGCCCGGAAGATCGGCGTGAGCACGAGCGTCCCGCCGACCAGCGCGACGACGAGGAGCACGCGCTGGCGCCAGCCCGCCCAGCGGGGCACGACGGCGGGGCTCGCCTCCGCACCACCGGCGCCGTCGGCGCCCCGAGTGCCGCGCCACCGGTGCCAGCCGTACACCGAGACGATGACGAACATCACCTGGCGCCCGGCCTGGCCCAGCAGGTTCACGGGGTTCGGGGTGTCGAAGAGCGCGCCCATGAACACGGTGAACAGGAGCACGTTGCCCGCGATGCCGACCGGCCACGCCCACGCCTTGCGGCGCATGCCGCCGAGTGCGGAGGCGAGGCCGAAGAGGTTGCCGATCACCTCGCGCCAGAGCACCACCTGGTCGCCGATGTGGATCTGCGCGTCGAACAGCCAGTGGATCGCGTCCACGCCGACCTCCCGTCCTCGTTCCGCGGCACCTGACCTGCGGGGCCCGAGAACTCGAACCGTCCTCGAGCCGAGATCCTTCCACCATTCCCGCCGCCGGGGCGCGACGGCCCGGTGCGGGCGAACCGGCCCCCGCCGGGCTACCCTCCCGTGATGCCTGCCCGCCCCGTGCGCACCCGCGCGCTCCTGCGCGCCGCCGCCCTCGGGGTGGCGGCGTGCGTCCCCGTGCTCGTCATCGGGTGGCTCGTGCGCGCCCAGAACGACACCCTCCTGAGGCTCGACGAGTCCGCCGTGCAGTCCGCGACCGCGTTCACCCGCGAGCACCCCGCGCTCGAGCGCTCGCTGCTCGTCTACCAGGAGGTCCTGGCGCCCTGGGCCGTCGTCGTCGCCGGCGGCGTGGTGTGCCTGTGGGTGTGGCGCCGCCACGGCCTCGCGACCCGCGCCCTGTGGGCCTTCGGGACGCAGCTCGCCTCCTGGGGCATCGCGGCGCTGGCCAAGGAGCTCGCCGGCCGCGCCCGCCCGGTCGTGGACGACGCCGTCGCGCACGCCCCCGGGTCGAGCTTCCCCTCCGGCCACGCGGCCGCCTCCGCCACCGCCGCCGTGACCCTCACCCTGCTGGTGTGGCCGCTGCTGGGACCGCGCGGACGCGTCGTCGTCCCCGTGCTCGCCGGCTGCCTCACTGTCGCGACCTGCCTCGACCGGGTGCTCGTCGGGGTGCACTTCCCGTCCGACGTCGTCGCCGGCGCCCTTCTGGGTGCCGCCGTCTCGACGGCGTCCTACGTCGGGTACCGCGGGTGGAACCCCGCGCCCGGCACCGACCACGAGGAGAACCGATGACGACGTTCGTCCACCGCTACGAGCTCGACCCCTCCAGACCCACGGGGCGCGAGGTGGCGCGGGACGTCGTCGTGCGGGGCGTCCTGCCGGCGGCGGCGCTCTGGGCGCTGGTCACCGGGGTCGGGCTGCTGATCGTCGGCCCGCTCGGGGACCTGCGCGGCGAGGACTCCGTGGACCGGTGGTTCGCGGCGCACCGCACCTCGGCGCTGACGCCCGTCTCGACCGTGCTCTCGGGCGCCGGCATGACGCAGACCGTCATCGCGATCACCGTGATCGCCGCGCTCCTGCTGTGGTGGCGCTCCCGGCAGTGGTGGTTCGCGCTGGTGCCGGCGCTCGCCGTGTCGTTGCAGGCGGTCGTGTTCTTCTTCGCGGCCGCGGTCGTCGGCCGGGGCCGCCCCGAGGTCTCCCACCTGGACGACTCCCCGCCCACGACGAGCTATCCGAGCGGCCACACCGGAGCGTCGGCCGCCCTGTGGTTCACGCTCGCGATGCTCGCCCAGCGGATCACGCACCCGGCGCTGCGGTGGGTCGCGACCGTGGTGTGCGTGCTGATGCCGTTCCTGGTCGCGACCGCGCGCCTGTACCGCGGCATGCACGCCCCGACGGACGTCACGATGGCGCTCCTCAACGGAGCGCTGTGCATGGTGGTCGCGTGGGCCTACCTGCGCCGCGACGTGCCGGCCGTGCGGCTCTGACGGGACGTCAGCGCTCGTCCCGGAGCACCGAGTACAGCACCTGGTCGTGCCAGGCCCCCTCGCGCCACTGCGCGCGCCGGACCACGCCCTCGCGCTGGAACCCGACCTTCTCGAGGGCCCGCTGCTCCGCGAGGTTGGCGACGTCCGTGAACGCCTGGACGCGCTCGACGGGGGTGTGGTCGAAGAGGTATCCGACGAGCGCGCGCTGGGCCGCCGTGCCGATCCCGCGGCCACGCCATCCCGGCAGGATCCCGATCGCGATCGTCCAGCAGCGCGACGTCTCCCGCGGGCCCCAGAAGTTCGGGAACCACTCCACGCGGCCCACGCACCCGCCGTCGTGCTCGACGGCGAGGACCCCGCCGTCGTGCGACAGGAGCCCGTCCCGTTCCCACCGCTCGCGCAGGGCGCGCGGCGCGCGGTGGCCGAACCACTGGAACGGTCCGTCGCCCTCGCGGGAGCGCTCGGCCTCGAAGTGGTCGAGGTCGGCTGCGGTCACGGGGCGCAGCGTGATGTCGGCCATCACAGCGCGCGGGCGAGCGCGTCGAGGGCCGCGACCCGGTCCGCGCCGACGGGGATGAGCACCGTGCTCGTGGCGCCCGCCTGCGCGATCTCCGCGAGACGGGCGCGCACCCGCTCGGGCGACCCGACGAGCGCGAGCTCGTCCACCCACGCGTCCGGCATCGCGGCGACGAAGTCGGCGCGGGTCGCGCTCGAGGCCCGCAGCGCGGCGAGCTCGTCCGCGAACGGCAGCGGCGCGACGTGCGGGGCGCAGTCGGCGTCGCCCACCCACTCCAGCAGGGGGCGGACGGCATCCCGCGCGACCGCCGCGTCGTCGTCGACCACCGCGAAGTTGTAGGCCACCAGCGCGTGCGGCCCGTCGGCGCCGACGTGCCCGACGGCGGCCCGCACGTAGGCGGGCGCGGCCGGCTCGGCGAGCACCACGCCGTCGGCGGCGCGACCGGCGACCGCCAGCGACCTCGGGCCCCGCACGCCGAGCAGGACGGGGGGTGCCTGGGGGGCGGGGGTCTTGAGCCGGGTGCCGTCGACCTGCACGTACCGGCCCTCGACGGTCAGGCGCTCGCCGCGCAGCAGGGTGCGCAGCGCCTGCGAGTACTCCTCGAGCAGGGTCAGCGGGCTCCGGGGCCACGCGCCGACCTCGCGCATCCACAGCGGCAGCCCGTGCCCGATGCCCGCGAGGACGCGGCCCGGGAACAGCTCGGCGAGCGTGTTCAGCTCGGTCGCGGCGAACGCCACGTTGCGGGCGCCCACGGGCAGGATGCCGATGCCCACGGTGATCCGGTCGGTCGCGCCGAGCACCACGCCGGCCTGGGCCAGGCCGCCCCGGAAGCCGAGGTCCTCGACGACCCACAGCTCGTCGAAGCCGAGCTCCTCGGCCCGGCGGGCGAACGGGAGGATCTCGGCGACCGGGAGGTCGCGCGGGAGCATGACGCCGACGGGCGTCCGGGGGGTCTGGGTGGCCTCGGGGGTCTCAGGGCTGGGCACAGGTCTCCTTCGATCGGTTCCGGCTTCCGCCGAGACGTCGAGCTCTGCCCCCTGGATTCGAAGAATCGGGGGCCGAGCTCGACGTCTCGGCGGGGTGGGGTGCGTCACCAGACGGGCGCGCCCACCTGCTTGGGCGACGGGCCGAACCGGTTGGGGCCCGGCGTGCTGTCGCTGACGTAGAAGACGAGCAGCACGATGGTGCCGACGATCGGGATCAGGCCGATGAGGATCCACCAGCCCGTGCGGTCGGTGTCGTGCAGGCGCCGGACGGCGACCGCGAGGCTCGGCAGGATCAAGGCCAGGAGGACCAGCCCGGTGAGGAGGCCGCCCGTCCCGAGGACGTTGTCCACGATGCCGACGACGATCTCGACGATGATCACGGCGAGGTAGAAGAACCAGTACTCGGAACGGCGGGCGCGCCCGCTGAAACCGGCGTACTGGGAGAGGACGGAACGCACGGCGTCGCCGAACGACATGATGGCCACCTGGGGCTCGAAGGAACTGACGCCCGCGATCGTAGGGCCTGCCGGCCGCCGCGCACAGGCCCCCGCGGGTGAAACGGCCGGTCAGGCCCGCTCGAGCAGCGTGAGCACCTCGGCGTGCCCCGTCTGCGGGAACATGTCGAACACCTGCCCGCGCACCGGGCGCAGGGTCGCCATCGCGTCGAGGTCGCGGGCGAGGCTCTGGGGGTTGCAGCTCGAGTAGACGACGCGCCGCACGCCGGAGCGCTCCAGGCGCTCCGCCAGCTCGGGCCCGAGCCCGCGCCGCGGCGGGTTGACGATCACCAGGTCGGGGGCGGCCACGCCGTCGTCCGCCCGCAGGTCCGTCCAGGTGCCCGACGACGTGGCGTCGCCCGCGGAGAACGTCACCCCCGCGAGCCCCGCGTCGTGCGCGCTGAGCCGCGCGCTCGCGACCGCCTCGGCGCTGACCTCGATGCCCGTCACCTCCCGTCCCGGCCCCGCGACGTGCAGCGCGAACCCGCCGACCCCGCAGTACAGGTCCCAGACCCGGGCGGGGGCGGCGGCGTCCACCCAGGACCGCGCCTGGCGGTAGAGCGCCGCGGCGACCTCGGTGTTGGTCTGGAAGAACGACTGCGGCCGCAGGTGCAGGTCGAGCCCGTTCACCCGCATGCGCAGCGACTGCGCCTCGGTGAGCGCGATCTCCCGCTCGCCCTCGAGGACCGCGCGGTGCTCGGGCAGAAGGTTGACCGACGCGACCGCGAGCGGCGCGACGCCGGCGAGCCGGCCCGTCAGCCACCCCAGGTGCTTGCGCAGGCGGGCGACCGGCTCCTGCGAGCGCAGCACGAACCGGACCATCAGCTCCCCGTCCGGGGACTCGGTCACGAGCAGGTGCTTGAGCTCGCCGCGGCGCGCCGGGACGTCGTACGGCGTGAGGCGGGCGCGGGCGACGAACGCCGCCAGCACGGGCAGCGCCGCGTGGATCCCTCGGGTGTACAGGCCGCAGTCCTGCAGGTCGACGCCGTGGCCGTCCGCGTCGAGGATGCCGAGCGTCGGGGCGTCGGCCGTGCCTGCGACGACCATCTTGGCCTTGGTGCGGAACCCCGACTCCCGGCTCGCGTGGGGCGCGAGCCAGGCGAGGCCGGGGCGCTCGCCGAGCGCGTCCCGGGCGGCACGGTCCTTGTCGGCGAGCTGCGCCGCGTACGGCCGGCCCATGAGGGTGCACGAGCGGCACCGCCACGCGTCGAAGTAGTCGCACTGCACGACCCGAGCCTATGCCGGGCCGTGCAGTGCGAGGTCCTTCCTGGTCGGTCGCGGCTCACCGTCAGCCGCGACCCGGCGTCAGCCGCAGCTCACCGCCTCGTACGCCGCGGTCTGCTCGGTGGCCGCCGTGCCGCCCGCGCCACCGCCCGCCGGCGTCCCCGTCACCGTGACCTCGCCCGCGTCGAGCGACCCGGACCGGCTGTTGAACGACTGCGCCGCGCTCTTGCCCGGCGCCACCCCGGCCAGGGCCCGCTTGCCGAACGGCGTCGTCAGCACGACGTCGACCGGAGCGTCGCCCGCGTTCGTGGCCCGCACCGCGACGTAGGCGTTGGCCCCCACGCAGCGCGCCACCGCGGTCACGTCGAGGTCGACCGCGGGAGCAGGCTCAGTCGACGTGGGCCGGCGCGACAGGGTCGTCGCGTCGTCGCCGGCCGTGATCGGGCGCAGCCGGTAGGTGAAGGCGTAGTCGTGGTCCGCGAAGAGCCGGTACTTGTCCTGCGTCTCCGAGAACGTCCCGCCGACACCCATCTGCGCGTCGCTCAGGCGCAGGACGACGTCGTCGCGTGCCGGCACCTGGTACGGGTGCCGGGCGCCCTGGGACAGGTCCTCCGGGGTGTTGTGCGAGGCGTTGAACTCCATCGTCGGCTCCGCCGACGCGAGGAGCCCCGCGCCGTCGTCGTCCGTGAGGGAGACCCACCGCGTGGCGGTCCGCTCGCCGTCCTCCTGCGGGCGGATGTAGTCCGTCCCCATCTCCCCGACCGTGCTCTCGTAGAGACCGACGTCGGAGCCGCGGTCGCGGTCGACGTAGTTCTCGTCGGGCCCGCGCCCGTAGTAGGCGACGTGGGTGAGGTCGGAGGGGAGCGTGAGCATCGTGCCCACCTCCGGGATCTGCGGCAGGCTCGACGAGCCCGGGTGCAGGGCGTTGTCCACCTTCACCTCGCCGTTGCCGAACACCGTGTAGGTGGTCGAGTAGGTCGACTCCGTCGTGGTCGGCAGCGTGCCCTTCACCGCGATCCGCACGGCCTGGTCGGCGACGGGCGTGACGTCGACGGACGTCACGGTGCGGTTGTCCCCCGCGTGACGCCAGGTGGCGCTGCGGCCCCCGAAGTTGTCGAGGTCGTTGTCCGTCGGCGCCCGCCAGAAGCTCGGCTCCGGGCCGGAGCCCACGAGGTCCTTGCCGCCGGCGGTGTAGCTCGAGATCGTGCCGGTCTCCTTGTCCACGGTGAGGTCGAACCCGTCGCCGGAGACGTCGACCGCGTCGTCCGACTCGTCGACCGCGACGTCACCGGCGTCGGCCAGCGGGGTCGGCGTGACGTCGGGCGAGCCGAGGTCCACGGGGATCTGGTCGGTCGCGACCGCGTAGCCGGCGTCCGCCCACGGCGAGTCCGCCGTGGTGTCGAACTCCAGCTCGAGGAAGTACTCGGTGCCGGGCGCGACGTCCTCGGGGACGTCGAACGGGACGGTCACCGTGCCCGACGACAGCGGGGCGATGTCGAGCTGGTCCGCGGGGAGGTCGCCGTGCTGCACGGTCTTCCCGTCCGCGACGAGCCGCCAGCGGCCGTCCAGCTCGTCCACGTTGGTGAAGAGGTTCTCGTTGGTGACCTTCACCTGGCCCTTCGTGACGTCGTCGCCCGCGGACACGTTGACCGCCTGGTAGACCTTCTTGACCTCGTCGGCCTTGCCGTTCCAGACCCGGTCGGCGGAGACGATGCCGTTGGCCATGAAGTTGTTGTCGTTCGGGCTGTCCCCCCAGTCCCCGCCGTAGGCGAGGTAGGTGGCCCCGGGCTCGGGCTCGGTCACCTCGTGGTCGGCGGTCGCCGCGTCGAACCAGAACCGCAGGTGCGGGTCCGCCGCGTCGCGGTCGGCGTCGGTGGCCTCGGCTGCCGTCAGCGCCCGGTCGTAGACCCGGGCGTCGCGCACGGTGCCGGAGAACACCCGGTCGGTGCGGGTGGCGTCGAACCCGATCGCGAACGGGTTCCCGTTGTCGTCCGGGACCGCCGCGGTCGCCTTCGTGGCCGCCTGCTTGCCGTCGATGTAGAGCGTCAGGCTGCCGGCGGCGCGGTCGAACACGCCCGTCACGTGGTGCTCGGCGCCCACCCACCCGGTGGGCAGGTTCGCGGTCGCCGCGACCCAGCTGTCCTTCGCGCTGTGGATGAAGAACTCCATCGTGTCGTTCGTCTGCTTCAGGGCCCACTCCGTGTCGCCCTTGATGACGATCGGCTGGTCCCCCGTGGTCGAGGCCGGGGTCACCCACGCCTCGAGGGAGAACGAGCCCCCGAGGTGCATGTCGTCGTCGCCCAGGAACGCGGCGCCGCCGGCCAGGCCGGTCGCCGGGTCGAACGACGACGCCGACGTGAGCGTCGCCTTCAGCGCGCTGGGTCCGGACTCGGTGACGGTCTCGGTCGCCTCCTCGGGCCAGCGCACCGCCTCGTCCGCGAAGTCCCAGATCCAGCCGCCCTGGAGGATCGGGTACTTGCGCACGATGTCCCAGTAGGCGCCGAGGTTGCCGCTCGAGTTGCCCATCGAGTGGGCGTACTCCTGCATGATGTACGGCCGCGTGTCGGTGGTGTCCTTCGCGCGCCGCTCGACCTGGTCGAGCTGCTCGTACATCTGCGAGCGGACGTCGCTGACCTCGGGCCGGTTGTCGCCCTGGTACTGCACGAGGCGGGTCTGGTCGTAGGACTTGATCCAGTCGCGCTGCGCCTTGAAGTCGTTCCCGCTGCCCGCCTCGTTCCCGAGGGACCAGATGACGACCGACGCGTGGTTCTTGTCCCGGTGCACCATGTTCTGGGTGCGGTCCAGGATCGCGGGCAGCCAGGCGGGGTTGCTCCCCGGATAGGTGTCGCTCACCCCGTGCGTCTCGAGGTTCGTCTCGTCCATGACGTACAGGCCGTACTCGTCGGCGAGCTCGTACCAGCGCGGGTCGTTCGGGTAGTGCGAGGTGCGCACCGAGTTCATGTTCATCTTCTTCATCAGCTTCATGTCGCGGACCATGTCCGCCTCGGTCAGCGCGTACCCGTGGTCCGGGTCGACCTCGTGGCGGTTGGTCCCGCGGAACGAGATCGGCTGGCCGTTGATCTTCATCAGGCCGTCCTTCATCGCGAACTCGCGGAAGCCGACGCGCGAGGAGATCTGCTCCGTGACCTTCCCGTCCGGGTCCTTGAGGGACAGCACCGCCGTGTAGAGGTTCGGGTGCTCGGCCGACCACAGCTCCGGGGCGTCCACGGGCTTGGACTTCTGCGACGTCGCGTCCGTGCCCGGGTCGGCGCCCGCGACGTCGGCCTGCTGGACGAGCGGCTCCTCCCACACGGGCGAGCCGTCGGCGTCGTAGAGCTGGGTCTCGACCGAGTAGTCACCGGCGGCCGCGGCATCGCCGTAGCTGCGCACGCTGGCCGTGACGTCGAGGCTCCCGCCGGTGTAGTCGGCGTTCAGCGGCGTGGTGATCCAGTAGTCGCGCAGGTGCACCTGCGGCGTCGACATCAGGTAGACCGACCGGAAGATGCCCGCCAGGCGGACCATGTCCTGGTCCTCCATCCAGGAGCCGTCCGACCACCGGTACACCTCGACGGAGACGTCGTTCTTCCCCGCGTGCAGGTAGTCGGTGATGTCGAACTCGC
Source organism: Cellulomonas sp. PhB143 (assembly GCF_003752595.1). GTDB lineage: Bacteria > Actinomycetota > Actinomycetes > Actinomycetales > Cellulomonadaceae > Paraoerskovia. The sequence continues at coordinate 101,612 of NZ_RKIJ01000012.1, forward strand.
TCGCGTCGTGCGAGTCCTCGCGGTAGCCGACCTTCTTGCCGTTGACCCAGACGTAGAACGCGGAGGAGACCCCGTCGAAGTGCAGGAACGTCTCGCGCCCGTCCCACGCCTCGGGGAGGTCGAAGGTGCGCTTGTACTGGCCGACCGGGTTGACCTCGGTCGGGGCGTGCGGCGGCGTCGGGTTCTCGAAGTTCCCGTTCTTGCCGGTGAACGGGTAGGTGATGTTCGTGTAGATCGGGGCGTCGTACCCCTCGAGCTGCCAGCTCGACGGGACGTCGATGTCGTCCCAGCCGCTGTCGTCGACGTCGGTGTCGTAGAAGTCGAGCTGGCGGTCCGCCGGCGCGTCGACGTGCTGGAACTTCCAGGTGCCGTCGAGGGACTGCCGGTACGGCGAGTCCGTGCGGTCGCCCGCGAGCGCCTGGTCGAGGTCCGCGTACGGCATCAGGGTCGCGTGCGCGGGCTCGGCGTTCACCGCGAACGTCTCGATGTTGTTGTTCCACTCGGGGTCGCCGTTGGCGGGGTCCGTCCAGTCGCCGGGCGCGCCGGACGGGCTCGCGGCGGCCGGGGCTGCTGCGGGTACGGCCGACGACGCGGCGGTGACGGTTGCCGCGCCGGCCCCGGCCGCTGCGGAGCTCTGGAGTGGTGGACTCGCCGCGGTGGCCGTCGTCGCGTAGCCGAGCAGGCCGACAGACAGCGCTGTCACCGTGGCCAGGGATCGTCTCAGGATCATCATCGTTCCTGTTCTGTGCCGGTCGGCGGCTGCGGTGCCGCCTGGTCGTCCGCGGTCCGGCGGCATGGGCACGGACCACGAGTACCCGACCGACCCTACGAGCCCCGGTCAACCGCGCAACCGGAGCACGCCCGGGGCCGCTGCGGCGCTGCCGTCAGGTGGTCGCGCCCGCGGTCCCGGGCTCCTCGGGCTCCGCCGCCGCCGGCCCCGTCGGCCCCGTCGGCCCCTCCGCAGCGCGGACGCTCTCGCCGTCGTCCGTGCTCCCCGGCTCCGGGTCGCGCGCGTCCGGGTCCCCCGAGAGCCAGCGGAGCCATCCGCTGCTCGGGTCGGGCTCGAGGATGAACGAGCGCACGAGCAGGGTGAGCGGGATCGCGAGGATCGCGCCGAGCGGGCCGATGATGAACGTCCAGAACACCACGGACATGAAGCTCAGCGTCAGGCTCAGGCTCACCGTGTCGGCCACGAACTTGGGCTGCACCAGCACCTGGAGCACCACGTTGACGACGCAGTAGAGCGCGATCACCGCGACGGCCAGCGGCCAGCCGCCGACGACCAGCGCCATGACGGCGGGCGGCACGAGGCCGAGGATGAAGCCGATGTTCGGCACGAAGTTCGTGACGAACGCGAGGATCGCCCAGACGGCCGGCGCCGGGACGCCGAGCGCCCACAGGGCGAGCCCGTCGATCACCGCGACGATCGCACCGAAGGTCGCGTTGACCACGAAGTAGCGCCGGACGCCGACGTTGTAGGCCGCGGCCCGCGCGATGACCGGACCGCGGGTCAGCCCGAAGGTCTGTCCCGCGGTGCCGTACCGGGCGGCGTCGGCCGCCATGAAGATCGCGTAGCCGAGGATGAAGAAGAACGCTCCGCCGATCGAGAAGACCATCCCGCTGACCGACGTCGCGATGGCCAGCAGCCGCGTCGGGTCGAAGAAGTCGGTCACGTACCCGGCGATGTCGCCCTGCACGCCGAACGACTGCAGGGTGTCGTCGAGGTCGTTCACGGTCTGGGTCAGCTGGGGCAGGTAGTCGCCCACCAGGCCGCCGAACTTCACGCCCGCGTACACGAGCATCGCGAGCAGGACCGCGAGGATCAGGTAGGCGGCCACGATCACCACGGTCGTCGCGAGCCACCGCGGCCAGCCGCGCGCCTCGAGCGGCACCTGCAGCGGCATGACGATGATGACGATGACCGCCGCGAGCAGCAGCGGGCCGAGGATCCCGCTGGCGACGTGGACGCCAGCGAGGACGACGACGGCCGCCGCCAGGCTCAGCAGCGTGCGGGTGGCGGGCGTCAGGCCCTGGGGCGAGCTCATCGGCGTGCTCCTCGTCGGTGGCGTGCTCTCGGCGTGCGGTCTGCGGCGTTCGGGGGTCATGATCCACCACCCGTTGCCCCGGCGCGCCCGACGGCGCGGCGCGCGCCTCAGTCCAGGTAGGTCACGTCCCCGTTCGAGGTGCTGATCCGCACCCGAACCGGCGCCGAGGGGTCGGTGGCGCCCTCGACGGTCCGCTCGCCGTTCGAGGTCTCGATGGTCAGCACGACCGGGTGGCCCGCTCCCCGCACGGTGATGTCGCCGTTGCTGGACTCCGCGTCGACGTCGCCCGCCACGTCGTCGACGTCCACGCGGCCGTTGCTCGTCTCGAGCACCGCGTCCCCCGTGACGCCGGAGACGTCGATCGCGCCGTTGCTCGAGCGCGCGTCGAGGTTCCCGTCGACGTCGCCGGCCTGGACCCGGCCGTTGCTCGTCTCGACGGTCGTGTCGCCCACGACGTCGGAGACCTCGACGCGGCCGTCGCTCGTGCTCAGGCGGGTCCGCCCGACGAGCCCCGAGGCGCGCACCGCGCCGCTCGAGCTGTGCACCACCACCTCGGTGCGCTCGGGGACGACGACGTCCAGCGAGCCCCGGCACACGCCGCTCGACGGCCACCAGCCGCACTCGTGCGAGACCACGAGCCGGTCGCCCGCGGCCTCGGCCGAGTACGTCGGGCCGCTGAACCCCGAGCGCGCGGTGCTCTCGACCGACACCCCGGTCTCGTCGGCGCCGCCGCGCACCGTGACGTGGCCGTCGGCGACGAGCTCGACGACGGGCGCCGCGGCATAGGAACGGGTCGCGGACGTCGACGTCGCCGACGCCCAGTCCGCGAGCTGGAACCCGCCCCACGCGAGGAGCAGGACGCCGACGGTGCCGCCCAGCCACGCGAGCGCGCGGGCCCCCGGGCCGCGCCGCGGCGGGCCGGCGGGCTCCCGTGGCGGCGCGGCGGCGGCCGGCGTCTGGTCCTGGGTCGCGGTCATGGCTTCGCCCCGTTCGTGGGTCGGTCCTCCAGCCAGCGCAGGACGGCGAGCACCCGGCGGTGGTCGTCCGAGTCCGGCGGCAGCCCGAGCTTGGTCAGGATGGAGGTGACGTGCTTCTCGACGGCGGCGAGGCCCACGACGAGGCGCTCCGCGATCGCACCGTTCGAGCGGCCCTCGGCCATGAGGCCCAGCACGTCCCGCTCGCGCGGCGTCAGCACCTCGAGCCCCGAGCGCCGGGTGCGGGCCAGGATCTGCGCGACGACGTCCGGGTCGATCACCGTGCCGCCGCCGGCCACGCGGTGCAGCGCGTCGAGGAACTCGTCGACGTCCGCCACGCGGTCCTTGAGCACGTACCCGAGCCCGCGCACGTCGCCCGCGAAGAGCTCGGTCGCGTAGCGCTGCTCGACGTACTGGGACAGCACGAGCACGGGCAGGCGCGGGTACAGGCTGCGCAGGTGGACGGCGGCGCGCAGGCCCTCGTCGGTGTGGGTCGGCGGCATCCGGACGTCGGTGACGACGACGTCGGCCGGCAGGGCGAGGTCCTCCGGGTCCGGGTCGGGGTCCGCGTCCGCGGCGCACCAGCTGCCCGGGCCGAGGGCGGCGACGAGGTCGTCGGCCGTCGTGTAGCCGGTCACCTCGTGACCCTCGGCGCGCAGGAGCCGGGTCAGGCCGTCGAGCAGGAGGACCGAGTCCTCGGCGATCACGATGCGCACGGGAGCTCCACGGTCAGTCGGGTGCCCCGGCCCTCGGGGCTGGTCAGGTCGACGGCGCCGTCGAGCGCCGCGACGCGGCTGCGCAGCCCGTCGAGACCCGAGCCGGGCGCCGAGCGGGCGCCCCCCCGGCCGTCGTCGGTCACGACGACCCGCAGGCGGGCGACGGCGCCGTCCCCGTCGGGGAGGACGACGCTCGCCTCGACCCGCGCCGCGCGCGCCTCGGCGTGCTTGGCGACGTTGGTCAGCGCCTCGGCCACCACGAAGTACGCGGCCGCCTGGGCGCCGGGCGCCGCCCGGCCGAGCGACGCGGCGTCGGGCACGACGACGGTGACGGGGACCGGGCTGCGCGCGGCGAGCGCCGAGAGGGCCGCGTCGAGGCCGCGGTCCGTGAGCACGGCGGGGTGGATGCCGCGCACGAGGTCGCGCAGCTCGGCGAGCGTCTCCTTGACCTCGCGGTGGGCGTGGTCGAGCGCCGCGACCGCCGACTGCGGGTCGCGCGCGGCGGCCCGGCGGGCGGTGCCGAGCTCGACCCCCAGGGCGACGAGACGCTGCTGGGCGCCGTCGTGCAGGTCGCGCTCGATGCGGCGGCGCTCCGCGTTGGCCGCGTCGACGGCGCGGGTGCGGGTCTCGGTGAGCGTCACGGCACGGCCCTCCGCGGCGGCGGCCGCCCGCCGCGCCGCCCGCGCGGCCGCGAGCGCCGCGTCCCGCTCCGAGGGGCCGAGCATGGCCCGCGCCATCCGGACATGGCGCAGCGCGGCGCCCTGCGCCGCGAGGCACGACATCCAGGCGAGGACGACGCCGACGAGCGCCGCCGCCGTCGCCACGACCGGGTAGGGCGCGTCGAACCAGCCAGCGACGTTGGTCCCCCGCCCGTAGAGGGGGAACGCGAGCGCCGCGACGGCCCCGGAGCCGAGGCCGATGGTCAGCGCGAAGGCGAGGCACGCGACGAGCATCCCGACGAACGCGTACAGGACGTGCGCCCAGGTGCGCCCGTCCGTCGCGACGGCCCACCACGTCGTCGGGCGCCACCAGCCGGGGCGGCGCGACGGGCGGTAGAAGGGGCGGGCGATGCGCGTGCCGCACTGGGCGGCCAGCCGGGCGCGCTCGGCCGCGGCGATGCCGCGCGTCCCCATGAGCGAGAGGCCCAGGAGAGGGACGCCGACCCCGAGCGCCGGGACCAGCCCGACGGAGACGCTCACGAGGACGACGACCACGATCCCCGCCGGGAGCAGCCACACGAAGGCGACGACGACCTGTGCGAGCGCCCGCCAGCTCGCGGCGGTGACGGGGGCGAGCCAGAACCCGGCAGCCGACGCGAACGCCGGCGCGACGAGGTCGCGGTCGGCGGCGTAGGAGCCGGGGGACGCGTCGGGCAGGCCGCGGGACGCGTCGGTGGGGGCGCTCATGAGGACGAGGCTAGGCGGGCCGGGGGCCGCGCGGACACCGAGGAGACCCACCGGTCGGGGGTAGGGCAGGCCGGAGGTCAGCCCTGGTAGTCGTGGTACGCGTCCGTGAACGCCGCGCGGTGCGCCGCGTAGCTCTTCGCGATCCGCTGCAGCTCCGTCGTCGCGTCCTCGACGGCGCCCGCGTCGGTGCGGTCGAGGTCGGCGTCCGCGTCGGTGACGTGGCGCAGGTCGATGTCGTCCTGGTCGATGCCGTTCTCGGCGTCCTGCAGGGCGATCTCGGGGTCGGTGGCGTAGTGCTCGACGGTGTACGAGTGGTCGTCGAGGAGCGCGTGGGCCTTCTTCTTCTCGTGCTTCGCGTCCGCGAGCGCGTCGTCGTACCCGGCCGCCGCGGCGTCGCCCCGGCCGTGCTCGGCCTCCGCGAGCTCGGCGTCCATCTCGTCGGAGATCGCCTGGGCGGTGCTGATCGACGAGGTCAGGGAGTCGTTCGCGGCCTGGAGGGCGTCGGTGCCGTCGGCCGCGGTCAGGGCTTCCGGCGCCTGCGTGAGCTGCTTCGTCGAGGCGAGCGTCGCGTCGATCCGGGCCGAGAGGTCCTCGCTCACGGCGCCCTCCTGCTGGACGGCCTGCAGCCGGGTGTAGGAGTCGCCGACGTGGTCGAGCAGGTCCTGGTACTGCTGCACGAGCGCCGCGTCCGTCGAGGCCGCGGCGCTCGGGTCGGGGGCCGCGGCGTCGTCCGACCCGCACCCGGCGAGCGTCCCGCCGAGGGCGAGGCCGAGGGCGAGCGCGAGCGACGCCCGTCGGACGGCGGGACTGCGGCTCATCGGTTCTCCTCGGTCGCTCGGGTGCCGGCGCGAGCCACCGTACATGCCGGCCGCGCCCCGATAGGGTGCAGGTCATCACCGCCCCTGCTCGAGGAGGAGCACCCCGTGCCGCGAGTCACCAGCGCCGACGTCGCCCGTGCGAGCGGCGTCTCGCGGACGACGGTCAGCTACGTCCTCAACGGGCTCGGGCCGTCCGACGGCGTCTCCGTCTCCCGCGAGACCCGCGCGCGGGTCCAGGCGGTCGCGGCGGAGCTGGGGTACGCGCCGTCGGCCGCCGCCCGCACCCTGCGCCGGGGGCGCAGCGACCTCGTCGTGTGCGTGCTCCCGGACTGGCCCGTGGGGCCGACCGTCGAGACCATGCTCGACCACCTGACCGACGCGCTCGCCGCCCGGGGCCTGTTCGTCCTGGTCCACCACCACCGCGACTCGCGCCCCCTCGCGGAGCTGTGGCGCGCCGTGACGCCACGCGCCGCGGTGGGCCTGGCGCCGTTCGCCGAGCAGGACGTCCGGGCGATGCAGCAGGCCGGGATCCAGGTCGTCGGCGCCGGCGAGGAGTCGCGCCAGGCGTTCGACGCCGGGCAGCAGCACCTCGGGCGGCTGCAGGCGGCGCACCTCGCGGACGCGGGGCACCGGCGGCTGGCCTATGCCACGTCCGACGACGCACGGCTGGCCGGGTTCGTCGCCCAGCGGCTGGCGGGCGTGCGCGCGTGGTGCGCCGAGCACGGGCTGCCCGCGCCGGTCGCGGGTCCCGTGGCCGCGGACGTGCCCGCCGCCGAGGCGGTCGGCGGCTGGCGCCGCGCGGGGGTGACCGGGGTCGCCGCGTACAACGACGACGTCGCCCTCGCCGTCCTCGCCGGGGCGCACGCCCGCGGCGTCGTCGTGCCGCAGGAGCTCGCCGTGCTCGGGGTCGACGACGTGCCCGCGTCCCGGCTCTCGACGCCGCCGCTGACCACGGTCGCCCAGCCCGCCGCGGCGCAGTCCGAGCACCTCGCGCGGGTGGTCCTCGCCGAGCTCGACGGCGTCGAGGCGCCCGGGTGGCCGGACGACCCGGTGCGCATCGTGGCGCGCGGCACGGTCTGACCCCGCCGAGAAGTCGAACTCGGCCCCTGATTCCGAAGTATCCGGGGCCGAGTTCGACGTCTCGGCGGGCCCGAGCCGGGCCGGGACCGGGCGCTACTTCGCCGGGTAGTCCGTCACGTACTCCGGCACGCCCGAGGTCGACGGCGGCACCGCGTCGCCCACCCCGTTCACCACGTGGTTGATCGTCCCCGCGGAGAGGTTGACCGTCATGATGTGGTGCAGCTGCACGCCCGGGGCGTCCGGCACGGAGAACCCGTTCTCCGTGACGATCGAGGGGTTGTTCTGGTTGAACACGTACACCCCGGCCCCGTACAGGTGGTGACGCTGCACGCCGTCGGACACCGTGTAGCCCTCGTACCCGAGGGTGCCGTCCTTCTGCGTCCAGTCCGCCTGCGTCGGCGGGTCGTACGGCAGCTCGTTCTGGTAGAGCACGACCGTGCCGTCCTCGCCGTTCCAGATCGTGTTGTGCTGCTGGAAGTGCTCGACGAACAGGCCCGTCGCCGTCACCCGGTCACCGTTGACGATGACGCCGTTGGTGCCGGTGTTGGTGCGCCAGCGGTCCGTGTCGCCGTTCACGCCGTTGGTGAAGCCCTCGACGCCGTGGTCGGCGCGCCAGACCCAGGTGTGGTCGATGAGCACGTCGTCGGAGTTGATCTCCAGCGCGGTGTCGACCTTGCCGACGTGCGCGCCGCCGACGCGGAAGTACACGTCGGACAGCGTCACCGGGTTGGAGCCCGTGGTGCAGCGCGGGTCGATCTTCGCGTAGCGCTGGTTGACGCAGAGCCGGTCGCGCAGGGCGTCGATCTTCGTGATCAGCGCGGGCTTGGACGTCGGGCCGACGCGCAGCAGGGTCTTGGACTTCGTGGGCCCCGCGTCGATCGAGACGCCCGCGACGACGACGCCCGAGATGCTGTCGGCGATCGTCAGCGGCGTCGCACCGTTGACGGCGGTCAGCGTCGCGTGGCCCATGCCGAGCACCACGGTGTCCGGGCGGACGACGTTGATGCTGCTCGCCACGTCGTACATGCCCGGGGTGAGGAGGAGGTTCTTGCCGCTCGCGAGCTCGAGGTTGATCCGCGCGACGGAGTCGCCCGGCTTCGCGATGTAGAAGTCCTTGATCGGCACCGTGCGGCCCGGCGTCGTGCCGTCCGCCCACGAGACCCCGCTCGAGCTCTTCTGGGCCGCGGGGACGCGCACGTTGTACGTGCCGTCGTCGGCCACGAAGAGGTACGGCTTCTCGCGGCTGACCGGGGTCTTGTCGAGCGTCGTGTAGGGCTCGGTCGGGAAGCTCGCCTCGGACGGCGCCCCCACCACCCCGGAGAAGACCTGGTTCCACACGCCGTTGGACCAGCCGCCGCCGAGCACGCTGTTGCGCGTCAGCCACTGCTGCTGGGAGCCGCTGACGACCTGGGTGTCGAAGCGGGAGTCGGCGATGTAGCCGCCGCTCGCGTACTGCGGGCCCGCGGTGCAGTAGTCCATGAGCGAGACGGGGCCCTGGACGTCGAGGCGCCGCATCGAGACCGCCTGGGAGACCGCCCAGAAGTTGGCCGTGGCCTCGCAGCCGCCCTGGCCGGCGGTGTTCACGTCCAGCTTGAGGTTCGCCAGCGTGCGCCAGAAGTTGACGAGCGCGAGGCAGTTCGACGTGCCGCCGTTCTCGAGGCAGCGGTTGCGCACCTCGATCGCGCCGTCGACCGTGACGTCGTCGGGCGACTCGCCGAGGCCCGCGACCTCCGTGAAGTAGCCGACGCCGAACTGCAGCGGGTCGGCGTCCGAGCCGTACTCGCCCGGCGCGAAGTAGACGCCGTAGCGGTCGCTGCTCGTCTCCGCGTCGACCTGCTTGTCGTGCAGGGCGTCCATCTTCGCCTGGATCTCGGCCTGCGGGGTCTTCGGCGTGAAGATCGTGACGTTGGGGCCGAAGTCGGGGTTCTTGGGGTCGATCGTCTGGCGCGGCGCGGCCTGCGCGGCGCCGGCCGTCAGGGTGGTCGCGGCGATCAGCACCGCGGTCGCCGCGGCGATCGCCGGTGCGCTCCTGCGGCGTCGGTGCCGCGGGGTGTCGGTCGATGACATGGGGCTCGTTCCTCTCCGTCGAGGGCAGGCGCTGACTCGTGTCACTACGCCCGACGCGACTCTAGGAGCAACCGGGCCCGGCGCACAACCCGCCGCGCGTCCGCCGAGACGTCGAATTCCGCCCCTCGATTCGAAGAATCAGGGGCCGAATTCGACGTCTCGGCGGGGTGCACCGCCGGACCCGGTCCGTCAGAGCCGCGTCCACGGCCCCCACGGCGAGGCGCCCGGCGTCTGGTTGCGCGTCCACCAGCGGGCCTCGTACCGGTGCCCGTCGTAGGTCACGACGTCGCCCGCCTCGAAGACCCGCGACGCCGTCCAGCGCGCGACGCCGCCCGTCTCCGCGATCTCCTGCCACGAGCCCCACGGCGACGCACCGGGCGTCTCCTGCGTCCACCACCCCGCGCGGTACACGGCGCCCTGGTAGGTCACCTCGTCGCCCGCGGTGTACACCGCGCCCTTCGTCCAGGCCGGCGGGCCGTCGGGGACGACGGCGGTCGCCTGGGTCAGGACGGCGACCGTCCGCGCCGGGACGCTCACCGTGCCCGACGACGTCTCCCAGCCCGTGCTCCTGACCACCGGGTCCGCGCCGCCCGCCTGCACGGCCGAGAGCGCGAAGCCGCGGCCGGCGAGCGCCGGCACCGTCTCCGTCACGGCGTCGGGCGAGGCGTTGAGGACCACGAGGACCCCGTCGAGCGCGGGGTCGACGTCCTCGCCCACGAGGTCGTCGATGCTCATGACGATCACGCCGGGGTGCGCGGCGACCGGGAACGTGAGCTTCTGCTCGATGCGCGCGGCCGTGCCGAGCCGGAACAGCGGGGTGGAGGCCTTGAGCCGGAGCAGGTCCTGCGCCTGCGCCGTCGCTGCGGCCGTCGCGGCGGCGCCGGGGCGCAGCGCGGGGTCCGCGAGCAGCGGCGCGTCCACCGCCCAGTGCACCTGGTTGTCCGCCGCCGGCGGCAGGCCCGAGCCGAACGTGCTCGTCCGTCCCGTCCAGTCGACCCGGTTGAACCAGTCGCCGGAGTCGTAGCTGTTCTGGTCGAGGGACTTGCTGCGCAGCAGGTCCGAGCCGGCGAGCCACATCGACGGGGACTGCGAGAGCGTCGCCGTCGCGAGGGACAGGGTCTGCATGCGTACCCGGTCGGCCATCGACGTGGCCTGCGGCAGCTTCACCGCGAGGGCGTCGAACAGCGTCTGGTTGTCGTGCGCGTCGACGTAGGCGACGCTCTCGTCCGGCTGCTCGCCGTACCCGGCCGGCTGGCCGCCGTAGTCGACCTCGTCGCCGCGCACACGCTCGCCGCCCGAGCCCGTGAACGCGAAGCCCGCCAGGTTGCCCGCGAGCCCGACCTTGACGAGGTCCTCGTCGTGGCCGAGCAGCGCCGCCGCCTCGGCGGCGGACCCGTTCGACGCGTCGCCGTTGGGGTCGGTCGACAAACCGCTGCCGAACCCCTGCTGCCGGAAGGTGTCGGCCTGGACGGGGCTTCCCCCACGGACGCCGTCGCGCAGGCGGTCGTTGAACGTCCCGATCCCCGTACCGCCCAGGTTGCCCTGCCGGGCCTGGGGGAAGTAGGCGTCGTCGGCCACGGGACCGAAGTTCCAGCCCTCGCCGTAGACGTCGATGCCCGACCCGTCGACGCCGTCCTTCGCGGCCGTCAGCGCGTGCACCGCGTCGCGCACCGCCTCCATGTTCGCCACGGAGTGGAACCCCATGAGGTCGAACCGGAAGCCGTCGACCTTGTAGTCCTTCGCCCAGGTGACGACCGAGTCGACCATGAGCTTCTCGGCCATGGCGTGCTCCGTCGCGACGTCCTGGCAGCAGGTCGCCGTCTGCACGGTGCCGGCGGCGTCGAGCCGCTGGTAGTAGCCGGGCACGACCCGGTCGAGGACGGACGCGTCGGCCTGGCCGCTCGCGGACGTGTGGTTGAAGACCTGGTCGAGGACGACCTGGTAGCCGTCGGCGTGCAGCGCGCCGACCATGGTGCGGAACTCCGCGACGCGCGCCGCGCCCTCCGGGTGGGCCGCGAGCGACCCGTCCGGCACCGAGTAGTGCACCGGGTCGTAGCCCCAGTTGAAGCCGTCGTCCCCGGCGACCGCCCCGACGCAGGCCTGCTGCTCCTCGGACGCCGGGCCGTACGACGCGAGGTCGCAGCCCGGCGTCTCCTGCGCCGCCCGGTCCTCGTCGACGCTCGCGAAGTCGAACGTCGGCTGGAGGTGGACCGTGTTCATGCCCGCCGCGGCGAGCGCCCGCAGGTGCTCCGTCCCCGAACCGTCGACGGCGAACGCCCCGTAGGTCCCGCGCAGGGCCTCCGGCACGCTCGTGTCGCCGATCGAGAAGTCGCGCACGGACAGCTCGTAGATGGAGCGGTCGACCGCCCGGCCCACCACCGGCGACGGCGTGCTCGACCACTGCGCCGGCCGGGTCGCCGGGGCGGAGAGGTCCACGAGCACGGACCGGGTGGCGTTCGTGGTGAGCGCGACGGAGTAGGGGTCCGTGACGCGGTTGGTGACGACGGCGTCCACCGTCGGGGCGTAGACCCGCACCTCCCACAGGTAGGAGTCCCCCGCGCGACCCGCCTTGCGCACGGTCCACGACCCGTCCTCCTGACGGACGGCGGGCACGCGCTCGGCGTCGGCGCCCGCGCCCGCACCGGCCGCCCAGCGCAGCAGGGTGACGTCCTGCGCCGTCGGCGCCCACAGCGCGAGCGACGCCGTCCCCCGGCCCGCGCCGCCGGCGCCCCAGGTCGCGCCGAGGGCACGGTCGCGGGCGGCGCCCGCGTAGAGGTCGTCCAGCACGCCCGGCACCTGCACGCCGGTGAAGGCCGTGACCGCGCTCCCCGAGCGCTGCACCACCCGGAGCTGACCCGTCAGCGCGGCGCGGGCGCCGTCGTCGGACAGGTCCCGCGGGTGCAGGGCGAGGTAGCCCGCGAGCGCGGGGAAGCGCTCCAGCTGGTCCTTCGTCAGACCGGCCGCGTCATAGGCGAGCCCGACGCCGTCGGCCGGCTCGCCGCCGTCGGTCACCACCCCGTCCGACGTGGCGAGCGAGGCCTCCTCGGAGGAGTAGAGCCCCCAGGAGGCGTCGGAGGGGTCGGTGCCGCCGAGCAGGTCCGCCGGCCAGGCGACCGTGCCCGCGTCGACCCACACCGCGCGCTCCTGGCCGGTGCCGGCCGCGGGCGGGTCGGTGACGTCGATCGAGAGCCGGTGCGTCGCGAGCTCGTAGGAGAAGACCACCTGCTTGCCCGCGCTGGCGCTGAACGCGATGTTCGCCCCTCCTGCCTCCCCGCCCTCGCCGTAGCTCTCGTCCCAGCTCGTGCCGTGCGCCACCTTCACCTCGTAGCTGCCGGTGGGCAGCGACGAGGTCGCGAACGTGAAGACGCCGTCGCCGTCGGGGTCCTCGAGCCAGGTCCGCAGGCAGTCGGGCGCCCAGTCGCCGGGGCAGCCCAGCTCGGACTGGAAGCTCCCGGCCAGGGTCGCGACCGGCGCGATCGCGGTGTTCGACACGTGGTGGGTGACGGGGTCGTAGAAGAAGGCGACGTCGCCGCCGTCGGTGGTGTAGGCGATGTCGGGGCCGCCGGGCACGCCGCCCGCGCCGTAGTTCTCGTCCCAGGTGCCGTCGATCGCGACCTTGAAGTGGTACGTGCCGGCCGGGAGGTCGAACGTCCCGGCGAAGACGCCGTCGTCCCGCAGCGTCAGCTGCGCCGCGGCGCAGTCCGTCTGCCAGTCCCCGGCGCAGCCCATCTCGCTGTTGTGGTCGCCGGCGACCACGACCTGGGTGGGGGTCGGCGCCGCGGCGGGCACGACGGCGGTCGCAGGCCCGGCCGCGAGACCCGCGGCCAGCAGGGCGCCGAGGCCCAGCAGGGATGCCGCGCGCAGGGCGCGGGGACGGCTTCTCATGACTGACTCCTTCGTCAGGTCGAACCGGGGACGGTGCGCCGCTGCCTACTTGACGCTGCCGGCGGTGAGCCCGCCGACGATGTACTTCTGCAGCAGCAGGAAGACGACCATCACCGGCACCGCGGAGAGCACGGCCCCGGCGGCGAAGATCGCCCAGTTGTTGGAGAACGCCTGCGAGACGAACATGTACAGCCCGACGGCGAGCGTCTGGCTCTGCGGGTCCGTCAGCACGAGGCTCGCGATGACGTACTCGCCGCTCGTCGCGATGAACGACAGCAGCCCGACGACCGCGAGGATCGGCGCCACCAGCCGCAGCACGATGGTGAAGAAGATCCGGGCGTGGCCCGCCCCGTCGATCTTCGCGGCCTCGTCGATCGAGACGGGCACCGTGCTGAAGTACCCGTACATCAGGTAGGTGTTCACCCCGAGCGCGCCGCCGAGGTAGACCATGATCAGCCCGAGGTGGGTGCCCAGGCCCAGCGCGGGGAACACGTCGCCGATCGACGACAGCAGCAGGAAGATCGCCACGAACGCGAGGAACTGCGGGAACATCTGGACGAGCATCAGCGAGAGCAGGCCCACCCGCCGGCCCCGGAACCGCATCCGGGAGAAGGCGTAGGCGGCGAGCGCCCCGAGGAACACCGTGGCGACGGCGGTGACGCTCGCGATCACCAGGGTGTTGACGAACCAGCGGCCGAACGGCTGGCTCGGGTCGGTGAACAGGTCGACGTAGTTGCTCAGGTCGATCGTCGAGAACAGCTGGTTGGAGCCGACGAGCGAGCCGCCCGGGTTGAACGACGCGCTGAGCACGTACAGCAGCGGGAAGACCGCGAACACGACGAGCACGAGCGCGACCAGGTGGCGCCAGCCCGTGTCGCGGAACCAGCGGCCCAGGCTGAAGGGACGCCTCGCCCGCCCGGTGGACGACGGCGGCGGCGTGGGTCCGGCGGGCCCGGAGGGGCGAGCGGTGACCTCGGTGGTGGCCATCAGTGGATCTCCTCGAGTGCCTTGGTCCGGCGGTACGCGACGACCGAGACGAGCGCCACCAGGATGAAGATGAGGATCGACAGGGCGCTCGCGAGGCCGAAGTCCCGGCCTCCGCCCTGCCCGTTCGCGATCTTGTAGACCATCGTGATCAGCAGGTCCGTCGAGCCGACGTCCAGCGTCGTGTCGCTGAACCGCGGCCAACCGCGCGTCAGCATGTAGATGACGTTGAAGTTGTTGAAGTTGAAGGCGAACGACGCGATCAGCAGCGGTGCCGTCGAGACGAGCAGCAGCGGGAGCTTGATCGCCCGGAACACCCGCCACGGGCCGGCGCCGTCGACGCGGGCCGCCTCCTCGAGCTCGCCCGGCAGCGACTGCAGCGCCCCCGTGCACACGAGGAACATGTACGGGTAGCCCAGCCACAGGTTCACCAGCAGCACGCTGAACCGCGCCAGCCACGGGTCCGTCAGCCAGGGGACGTCGGCCCCGCCGAGGAGCACCTGGTTGATGAACCCGAACTCCGGGTTCATCAGGCCCGCCCACACGAGGCCGGAGAGGAACGCCGGGAACGCGTACGGCAGGATCACCAGCACCCGGTAGTAGCGCACGCCGCGCATGCGCGGGTGGTTGAGCACGAGCGCGAGGAACAGCCCCATCGCGAAGGTGGAGGCCACCGAGAGGATCGCGAACGTGAACGTCCACGCGGTCACGCGCAGCAGCGGCTGGGAGATCTGGTCGTCCGTGAAGGCCCGGACGAAGTTGTCGAACCCGACGCCGATCTTCCAGCCGGGGGTCAGGGCCGTGCCGTCGTCGGACACGAAGGCCCCGTCGCCGCCGTCGCGGTAGACGGTCCCGTCCGTCGCGGTGAAGGTGTCCGTCGCCGCGTCGTAGGTGACGGCCGAGCGGTAGACGTAGGCGGTGCTCGCGTCGTCGGTGCGCAGGAAGCCGCTGCCCGGGTCGTCCGAGATCGGCACCGTGAGGTCGACGACGTCGCCCTGGCGCCCGAGCACGTCGGCCAGGGTGAGCGTCGTGTACCCGGGCGCGCCCGTGGCGGTGCCGGTCGCGTCGGTCAGCGGGGAGCCGACGACGGTCAGCGGCTCGTCCGCGGTGCCCACCTCGACCTCGCCGGAGTCAGGGTCCGTGACGAGCAGGCCGAGGTCGCCGTCCTTCTCGACGACGGTCACGGGGTAGGCCGGGGAGTCGGGGACGCGCTCGAGCCCGGCCCGGCTGATCGACGCGATCGCGTCGTCCTTCGAGCCGTTGTGCCCGTCGCCGTAGTTGGTGAACGCGATGTAGCCGCTGAACAGGACGACGCCGACCTGGAAGACGAGCAGGAACGCGACGCCGGGCGTGAGGTACTTCGCCGGCAGGCGCCGGCCGCGGCCGAGGTAGATCCAGTTGATCAGACCGGTGACGACCACGGTGACGACCACCGGCACCCACATCGACAGGCCGACCATGACCACGATGCCGGCCACCGCGAGCCCGTCCAGACCGCCGAGCAGCACGATCTTGGCCAGGACCGCGAAGGTGCCCGCCCCGGTCAGGGCGGGCCGGCCGCGGCGCGGCGGGGGCCCGTCGTTCAGGCGCGGTGAGCCGCGCGGGGGCGCGGGCGGTGCCGCGGTGACCTGGTTCGCCATGGTGGTGCTCAGCTCCTTCGCCGGACGCGGGGCGGGGTCCGGTCTCCCGGACCCCGCCCTGAGACGTCGCTACTTGATCTTCGCCTCGATGTTGTCGGCGGCCTTGGTCCAGACCTGCGCCGGGTCGCCGTCGCCCTTGATGAGCTGCAGCTCCGCGCCGCCCCAGTCGGCCCAGACGGAGGCCATCTCGGGGATCGCGGGCATCGGGACGCCCGTGAGGCCGATGTCGCCGAACGCCTTGACGTCCGGGTCGGACGCGGCGACGTCGTCGTAGGCCGCGGTCAGCGCCGGCGGGCGGCCGCCGACGTCGAACAGGGCCTCCTGGGCGTCCTTGGTGCTGAGGTAGTCGACGAGGAACTTCGTCGCCGCGACCTTGTTCTTGCTCTGGGAGCTGATGAAGAAGGCGTTGACGCCCACGAACGGCTGCGCCGGCTGACCGCCCGCGGAGGGCAGCGGGTCGATCGCGTACTTGATGCCGGCCTCCTTGATGGCCGGGACGTTCCACGGGCCCGTCAGGTAGTACGGCGACTGGCCCTTCGTGAAGGCGTCGATCGCGATGTCGCCGGTGATGTTGGCGTTGAGCACGCCCTCCTCGCCCCACGTCTTGACGGCGGCGGCGAACTTCTGGCCGGCGTCGTCCCCGAGGGTGAGCTTGCTCGCGTCGTACGTGCCGTCGTCGTTCTGGGCGAAGACGGACGAGCCGAACGACGTCTGCAGCGGGTACATGTGGTACGGGTCGCCCTGCTTCGGGTCGAGCCCCAGCAGGAACGGGTACTTGACCTTCGCGTCGGCCTTGACGGCCGCCTGGCCGTTGGCGACCACGTCGTCGAAGCTGGTCGCCGGCTCCGTGACGAGGGCCGTGTTGCGCAGCAGCGCCACGTTCTCGATGGAGTACGGCAGGCCGTAGACGTCGCCGTCGTAGGTGACGGCCTGGATCGCGGCGTCCGCGAACTCCGAGGCCTTGTCGCCGAGCTCGAGCGGCGCGACGACGCCGTTCTGCACGTACGCGCCCAGCTTGTCGTGCGGGCTGACGATCATGTCCGGGCCCTTGCCCGTGGGGACCTGGCTGATGAAGTCCTGGTCGACGGTCGTGAAGTCCTTGACGACCATCTTCACCTCGATGCCCGTGTCCTGCTTGAACTTGTCGGCGATCGGCTTCAGCGCGGGCGCGCGCTCGGCGTCCAGCCAGATCGTGATCGAGCCGCCGGCCGCGGGGGCCGAGGCCGACCCGCTCGCGTCGGACGACGCGGCGTCCGACGACGAGGAGGAGCAGCCGGTCAGCGTGGTCACGGCCGCGAGCGCAGCGATCGCTGCGACCCCCGACCACGAGCGTCGTCTGGTCACCTTCATTGGTGTGCCTTCCTGGTGTGGCGGGAACGGATCCGCCGGCGCGTCGGCCGGGAGGTCGTTCTCCCTGGTGCGAGTGGGACATGTATAGCAAGCGCTTCCAGGCGGCGCAAGGGTCATGTGACCGCGAGTTTCGCTTGTTATCGCAACGTGTCCTCGAGGATCGGCGCAACCCTCCAAGAGCGCTGGATCCCGGTTTCCCGGAGATTTATGGAATCGCTTCCAGTTGTGGGCTACGCTCGCCCCGCTTCATCGCGGAGGTGCCCGACGCACGTCCGCCACCACGGACGACCAAGGAAGCTCACTCGTGACGACACTCGACCGCACGCCCCCCGCGCCCGCCCGCACGGCCACCGAGTGGTGGCGGCACGCCGTGATCTACCAGGTCTACCCGCGCTCGTTCGCGGACGCGGACGGCGACGGCGTCGGCGACCTGCGCGGCATCACCGGTCGCCTGCCCGCGCTGCGCGACCTCGGGGTCGACGCCGTGTGGCTCTCGCCGTTCTTCACCTCGCCCCAGCGCGACGCCGGCTACGACGTCAGCGACTACTGCGACGTCGACCCCGTCTTCGGCACGCTCGCCGACTTCGACGCGCTGCTGCGCGCGGCGCACGGGCTGGGGCTGCGCGTCGTCGTCG
Organism: Cellulomonas sp. PhB143; assembly: GCF_003752595.1. Taxonomy (GTDB): domain Bacteria; phylum Actinomycetota; class Actinomycetes; order Actinomycetales; family Cellulomonadaceae; genus Paraoerskovia. The sequence continues at coordinate 119,212 of NZ_RKIJ01000012.1, forward strand.
ACCTGGTCCCCAACCACACCTCCACCGAGCACGCCTGGTTCCGGGCGGCGCTCGCGGCCCCGGAGGGCTCCGCCGAGCGCGGGCACTACGTCTTCCGCGACGGCACCGGCCCCGGCGGCGACCTGCCGCCGAACAACTGGCAGTCGGTGTTCGGCGGCCCCGCGTGGTCCCGCGTCGCGCACCCCGACGGGACCCCCGGCCAGTGGTACCTGCACCTGTTCGACTCCTCGCAGCCCGACCTCGACTGGCAGGACCCCTGGGTGCGCGAGCAGTTCCGCGACGTCCTGCGGTTCTGGCTCGACCGCGGCGTCGACGGGTTCCGCATCGACGTCGCCCACGGCATGGTCAAGGCGCCCGGCCTGCCCGACCACGTGCCGGCGCCGGACGCCGGGAGCATGGGCGGGGACGCCGGCCAGGACACCCCGCCGTACTGGGCCCAGGAGGGCGTCCACGAGATCTTCCGCGACTGGCGCGAGCTCGTGGAGACCTACGACGGCGAGCGGGCGCTGTGCGGCGAGGCCTGGGTGACGCCGATGAGCAGGCTGGCCCGCTACGTGCGGCCCGACGAGCTGCACCAGACGTTCAACTTCGCCTACCTCGAGACGCCGTGGTCGGCGCCCGCGCTGCGGGCCGTCGTCGACGGGTCGCTGGCGAGCTTCGCCGCCGTCGGCGCGCCGAGCACGTGGGTGCTGTCCAACCACGACGTCGTGCGGCACGCGAGCCGCCTCGCCCTGACGTTCGACAACCCGCAGGGCGCCGGCATCGGCCCCGCGAGCCCCGCCCTCCCCGACGAGCAGCTCGGGCTGCGCCGCGCCCGCGCCGCCAGCGCGCTCATGCTCGCCCTGCCCGGCTCGGCGTACGTCTACCAGGGCGAGGAGCTCGGGCTCCCCGAGGCCGTCGACCTGCCCGACGACGCCCGCCAGGACCCCACGTGGTTCCGCACCGGCGGCGAGCGCTACGGCCGCGACGGGTGCCGCGTGCCGCTGCCCTGGGAGGCGGACGCGCCCGGGTTCGGCTTCGGGCCCACCGGCGCGAGCTGGCTCCCCCAGCCCGCCGGCTGGTCGCGGCTCGCCCGTGACGTGCAGGCCGCCGACCCGGCCTCGACCCTGAACCTCTACCGGACGCTGCTCGCCGCCCGCGCCGCGCGCGGGCTCGGCACCGGCGCTGTCGAGTGGCTCGACGGCTGGCCCGACGACGTCGTCGCGCTGCGCAACGGCGACGTGACGGTCGTCGCGAACCTGGGCGACGGCGTCGTCCCCCTGCCCGACGGCGCGCTGCTCGCCGCGAGCGGGCCCCTCGCCGGCGGCGGCGTGCCCACCGACACCACCGTCTGGGTCGCGGCGCGCGGCTAGTACGATCCGCCCAGCGCGCCGGGACGGGCGGGACGGAGCGGGGAACCGGGCGGGACCGTAGGACGAGGGAGCCATGGCCAGCATCAAGGACGTCGCCCGGGAGGCCGGGGTCTCCGAGGCGACCGTCTCGCGCGCGCTCAGCGGCAACGGGCACGTCTCGGCCGCGACCCGGCGGCGCGTCGCGGAGGCCGCGCAGATGCTCGGCTACGTCGCCTCGTCCAGCGCGTCGAGCCTCGCGTCGGGCCGCACCCGCAACGTCGGGATCGTCGTGCCGTTCCTCGACCGCTGGTACTTCTCGGCCGTCATCGAGGGCGCGCAGCAGGAGCTCATGCGGCACGGGTACGACCTGACGCTGTACAACCTCGGGCAGGACCCCGCGTCGCGGCGCAGCGTGTTCGAGCAGTTCCTGCTCCGCCAGCGCGTGGACGCCGTGATCGCCGTCGCGCTCGAGCTCACCGACCAGGAGGTGCAGAGCCTGCACGCCCTGCACAAGCCGCTCGTCGGCGTCGGCGGGCCGCTCGAGGGCGTGCGGACCCTGTCGATCGACAACCAGGTCGTCGCCGGCCTGACCACCGGGCACCTCGTGGCGCTGGGGCACACGCGGATCGCCTACCTCGGCGGCTCGCTCGAGGACGACGGCGCGTTCGGCCTGAACCTGAGCCGGCGGCTCGGCTTCACGCACGCCATGGAGGCGGCCGGCCTGCACGCGCCGACGCGCTACTACCGGGCCGCCGACTACACGATCGACACCGGGTACAGCGCCGCGAAGCAGCTGCTCGGCGACCCGGCCGGGCGGCCGACGGCGATCGTCGCCGGCTCGGACGAGATGGCGATCGGCGCCGTCCTCGCCGCGCGCGACCTCGGCATGGTGGTGCCGCGCGACGTGTCCATCACGGGCATCGACGACCACGAGCTCGCCGCGTTCTTCGGGCTCACGACCGTGGCGCAGTTCCCGCGGGGCCAGGGCCGGCTGGCGGTGCGGCTGCTCATGGAGGACCTGCACCCCGGGGAGCAGGAGGACGAGCTCCCGGGCCACGGGCTGCCGGTCGAGCTGATCGTACGGGGCTCGACGGCCCGCCCGCCGCAGGACTGACGCGCCCGCCGGTCCGCCCGCCCGCCGGTCCGCCCGCCCGCCCGCCGAGATGTCGAATTCGGCCCCTCGATTCGAAGAATCAGGGGCCGAATTCGACGTCTCGGCGGTCTGGGGTGCGCGAGACTGAGCGCCGTGCCCCCGACCCCCGCGACGCCGCCGACCCCCGTGGACGACGGCGCGACCGACCACCTGCGCGGCGCGCTCCTGCCCGCGATCACCCTCCCCGCGACGGACGGCACGAGCGTCCCGCTCGACCGCCTCGGCCCGGGACGCGTCGTCGTCTACGCGTACCCCCTGACGTCGCGCCCAGGGACGCCGCCGCCCGACGGCTGGGACTCGATCCCCGGCGCCCGGGGCTGCACGCCCGAGGCCTGCGCGTTCCGCGACCACCATCGCGACCTGCTCGCCGCCGGCGCCACCGCGGTCCACGGGCTCTCGACCCAGCCGACGGACTACCAGCGCGAGGTCGTCGATCGCCTCCACCTGCCGTTCTCGATGCTGTCGGACGACGGCGGCCGGCTCACCGCGGCCCTCGACCTCCCGACGTTCGACGCCGGGGGCGAGCGCCTGCTGCGCCGGTTCACGCTCGTGGTGCGCGACGGCGTCGTCGAGCACGTGTTCTACCCCGTGTTCCCGCCCGACGCGCACGCCGAGCAGGTGCTCGCGTGGCTGCGCGAGCACCCCTGACCGCCCCCACCCGCCGAGCCGTCGAACTCCGCCCCCAGATTCGAAGAATCGGGGGCGGAATTCGACGTCTCGGCGGAACGGCGGGCTCCCGCCAGCCGCACCCCCGCGCGGATCGTAACGATTCGACCGCGCCTCACCGGACCGGTACGGTCGTGCCATGAGCTCAGCCACGCCGTCGGCGGCGACGACGACGCGACCGACCCTGGCGGACCGCCGCGCGCGCATCGCCGTCGCGGCCCTGTTCTTCACCAACGGCGCGATCTTCGCGAACATCCTGCCGCGCTACCCCGGGATCAAGACCGAGTTCGCCCTCTCCAACACCCTGTACGGCGTGGCGATCGCCGCGTTCCCGGCGGGCGCGCTCGTGGCGGGCCTCGCCGCGGGCGCCGCGATCCGCCGGTTCCGCTCCTCGCGCGTCGCGGTCGCCGGGACCCTGGTCACGAGCGCCGGCGTGCTGCTGGCGGGCATCGCCCCGACCTGGTGGGCATTCTCGATCGCCCTGTTCGTCGCAGGCGCGGCCGACGCGATGACCGACGTCGGCCAGAACGCCCACGGGCTGCGCGTCCAGCGCCGCTACGGCCGCTCGATCATCAACTCCTTCCACGCCGTCTGGAGCATCGGCGCGGTGACCGGCGGCCTCATGGGCGCCGCCGCCGTCGCGGCCGACTTCCCCCGCGGCGTCCACCTCGGCATCTCGGCCGTCCTGTTCAGCGCCGTCGCCCTCGCCTGCTACCGCTTCCTGCTGCCCGGCCCGGAGCGGGACGTCCTGCCCGACGGCGAGGTGCACGTCGCGCGCAGCCGCTGGGCCGGGGCGTCGCCCACCACGCGCACGCTCGTGCTCGTGGCGCTCGTGCTCGTCGCGACCTGCGGCACCCTCGTCGAGGACTCCGGCTCCTCCTGGGCGGCGGTCTACCTGCACGGCGACCTCGGGGCCGCCGCGGCCGTCGCCGCCTTCGGGTACGTCGCGATGATGAGCGCGCAGTTCGTCGGCCGCGCCGTCGGCGACCGCCTCGTGGACCGCTACGGCCAGCGCGCCGTGGCGCGCGCCGGCGGCGCCCTGATCTTCGTGGGCATGGGCCTCGCGCTCGCGCTGCCCACGATCCCCGGGACGATCGCCGGGTTCGCCGCCGCGGGGCTCGGCACGGCCACGCTCGTGCCCGCCGCGATGCACGAGGCCGACGAGCTGCCCGGCCTGCGCCCCGGCACCGGCCTCGCGGTGGTGAGCTGGCTGATGCGGGTCGGCTTCCTCGTCTCGCCGCCGCTGGTCGGGCTGATCGCGGACGCGACGAGCCTGCGCGTGGGCCTGCTCGTCGTGCCCCTGTGCGGCCTGCTGGTGGTGGGCCTGTCCCAGGTCCTCGAGGGACGCCGTCGGGCCGTCGCCTGACGGATCCGGGGACCGAGCGTCACGTTCCGCGGCCGCGCGTCGTCCGCACGGCCGCCGAACGTGACACTCGCCGGAATAGGAGCCGCGCGCCGGCGCGTTCTCCCCCTCCCCCACCCCAGGAGCCCCGTGACCACGTCCGACGCCGTCCCCGCCCTTCCCGCGCTCCTCGACCAGGCGGAGCGCCTGATCGAGCTCGGGGTGCCAACCCTCGCGGGACTCGACCCCGACGCGCTGCGCCAGGCCGCCGCCGCGCTCACCGTCGCGGACCCGACCGTGCCGGCGCTGCTCGCCGTCGACCCGGCGCTCGCGCCGCCGTCGGCCCTCGCGCCCCTGCTCCGGCTCGGCGAGAAGCCCGGCTTCGTCGTGGTCGACATGACCGACGTCGACCGGTTCGCCCCGGTCCAGGGCCTCACCCTTCCGGGCAGCCCGGTCTACGCGGTCGACCTTCCCGACCGCGGGGACGAGATGGCGGGCTGGTCGCCGGACGAGGCGCTGCCCGCGATCTCCGGCGCGGGGCGCACGCCGCTCACGCTCGCGGAAGGGATCCACTGGGCGCTGCAGGCGCCCGCGGTCGTCGAGCGCAACCACTGCTACATGACGATCGGCTCGCGCGTGCGCAGGCCGGACGGCCGGCTCGACGCCCGGACACCGGCCCTGTGGATCTCCAACGGCACGGGCCGCGACGGTCGCGAGAACCGCGGCGCGCCGAAGGTCGGCTGGTGCTGGGCGGGCAACCGGCACACGTGGCTCGGGTTCGCCTCGGGGGCCGGTCGGCGGTAGCGGGTCAGCGCAAGCGTTCGGCGAGGTCGGTCACGGACGCGACCCGCAGGTCCGGGGGCGTGAAGCACCCGGGGTAGTGGCCGCCGCTGCGGTCGATCCAGGCCGTGGCGAGACCGGCACGCGCTGCCCCGTCGATGTCCCAGGGATGGACGGCGACGAGCATCGCCTGCGCCGCGTCGACACCGCACGCCTCGACCCCATAGGCGTACGCCTCGGGCGCGGGCTTCCAGCGCCTCGCGTCCTCCACCGACAGCAGGCGCTCGAAGTGCTCGCGGACGCCGGCCCGGCCCAGGAGCGAGTCCGCGACGGAGTCGAGCCGTTGGTGAGCGTGGCCAGCCGGAGGCCGAGGCCGCTGAGCGCCCTGATCCCGTCCGGCACGTCGTCGTGCACGGGGAGCCCGGCGAACCCGTCCATGATCCACGCGACCGCGTCGTCGACCCCGCGGTCCAGCGGCACGGGGGCCAGGACGGCCCGCAGCCCCTCCGCGGCGACGTGCGCGAACGTGTCCTCGGTGCCGGCCGCCGCGAGCGCGAAACCGTCGCGCAGCAGTCCGGCGAACCACGAGGTGGCGAGGTGGGCCGGAGCACCGACGTCCTCGAACCGTCGCGCCATGGGCGACATGTCCGAGAGCGTCTCGTTGACGTCGAAGATCAGCAGGTCAGGCATGACCGCCACGGTAGTTCGGGGGACGCCGCACGCACCCTCGGCGCTCGACCACGGCGGCCCGCGTGTCCGAGGCCGGCGGTACCTTCCGAGCTGTCGGGAGGAGGTCGTGGTGGACACGGGAAACTGGATCGCGCTCGGATTCCGGTCCCTCGCGCAGAGGCCGACCGGCGCGCGGAGCGGTGGCGGCGGACGCAGTGGGCCGCGGACCGGAGGAGGCGCGACTCATCGCCGCACTCTCCGCCGCGAGTCTGGTCGACCTCGTGCCGTCGGAGCACCATGGAACCCGAGAGACCCGATCGACACCCGAGGGAGGCGAGGAACGATGAGCGCGACGACTCCCGAGACACGCTTTCTCCGGCAGGTGACCGGCACCGACATCATCGCCGCCCGCCTCAAGGTGCGCGCCGATGCGACGCTCGGGCAGGACACGCCCGCCTGGGTGGACGAGGTCGCGGCGATGACGCTCGACGACGGCACGACCTTCGACCCCGAGGTCGAGCGCCGGGCAGCCCGCTGCTGACGACTGCTTCCGGTCAGGTCAGCTGTCCCGGTCGACCGCGTCGACCAGCCCGCGCACGAGCCGCGCGAACTCCTCCGCCCGCTCGATCTGCGGCATGTGCCCCGTCTGCGCGAACACATGGGTCTGCGCCCACGGGAACGCGCGCCGGGCCTCCGCCAGGCCGGACACGGGCAGGATCAGGTCCCGTTCGCCCCAGACCACGAGCGTCGGCAGCTCGAGCCGCGCCACCCGCCCGAGCAGCTCGCGCCGCCACGGCCCCCGCACGCCGAACGCCGTCCCGAGCTCCCCGGCCGCCTCCGCGAACACCCGCAGCCGCTCCGGCCGCACGGCCACGGCCGCCGCGTGCGCGAGGCGCTCGTCGGTCACCAGCGCCGGGTCCACGAACAGCGACCGCTCGGTCCGGCGCAGCGTCTGCGCGTCCGAGCGAGAGAGCAGCCACCGCCCCACGCCCGGGACCGCCACCGCGCGCAGCGCCGGCGTCACGCCGCGGCTGAACCCCGCCGGGTCCGCCAGCACCAGGCTCGCGGCCCGCCCCGGGGCGTCCGCCGCCGCCCGCATGACCACGGCACCGCCGAGCGAGTTGCCCACCAGGTGCGCGGGCCGCTCCTCCCCGAGCGCGTCGAGCGCGCCCCAGAGCGCCGCGGCCGACGACCCCAGCGAGACCGGCCCGTCGGGCGCCTGCGAGAACCCGAACCCCGGCAGGTCGAGGCTGATCACCCGGTGCCCGTCCGCGAGCAGCGCGTGCTGGGCGTCCCAGTCCGCGAGGCTGCGCCCGATCCCGTGCACCAGCACGACCGGCGACCCGCTCGCGTCGCCCGTCTCGCGAACGCGTACCTCGCGTGCGTGCACGACGACGGTCCGCTCCCCCGCGGCGACCGGGCGGTCCTGGAGTCCTCGATCGTCGAGGTGCATGCGACGCTCCGTCCGTCCGGGAGTCTGTGGTCGGCGTCACCTGGGCCGCCGGTTCGTGCCCGCCCGGGACGGTACGCCGGTCGCCGGCAACACGCCAGGACGGGTGCGCCGCGTCCGCCGAGAAGTGGGGGGGGGGGGCGGGGGGGGGGGGGGACGGGGGGGGGGGGGGGGGGGGGGGGGGGGGGGGGGGCCGCCGGGGGGGGCCCCCCGGGCCCCCCCCCCCGCCCCCCGCCCCCCGCCCCCCGCCCCCCCCGGCCCCCCCCCCCCACTTCTCGGCGGGGTGGGCGGGCTCCGCGGGGTGGGCGGGCTCGGCGGGGTGGGCGGGCTCCGCGGGGTGGGCGGGCTCGGCGGAGCGGACGTCAGGCCGCCGACGCCCGGCGCAGCCGCCGCGCCACCGCCCGGCGCTCCGCCACGGTCCGCCCGCCCCAGACCCCGCCCTCGCGCGTGTGCGCGAGGCCGAACCGGTCGCACTCCTCGAGCGCCGGGCAGCCCTGGCAGCGCGCCGCCGCCACCGCCTGCTCGGCCGGGTCCTCCGAGATCCAGATCACCGAGCTCCGCACGGGCGCGGCCCGGCAGGGGATGCGCGCCCCGCCGCCCTCCAGGCGGTCCAGCGTCCGCATCAGCGCGGCGTGGTCGTGCTCGAGCTCGTCGTCGGTCATCGCGGCCTCCTCGCGTCGGGGCTCGACCTGGGTTCGGAGCCGACCCCCCGGCCGGATGCATGCTGTGACGATCGTCACGACATCGCCCCGGCGCCCGACACCGCCCCGCCGACGTCCCGTGCTGTCGCCGCGGCCCGCGCCGGGCTACGGTGACCCGAGGCGAGACCGCACCCGCGCGCGCCGTCCGCAGGACCACCCGAGGAGCGACCCGTGACCACCGTCGTGCTGTTCCACCACGCGCAGGGCCTCACCGACGGCGTCAAGGCCTTCGCCGAGCGCCTGCGCGGCGCCGGGCACACCGTGACCACCCCGGACCTGTACGACGGCGAGACGTTCGAGGACCTCGAGGAGGGCATCGACCACGCCGGCCGCATCGGGTTCGCGACGATCGCCGACCGCGGGCGCGCGGCCGCGGACGACCTGCCCGACGACGTCGTCTACGCCGGCTTCTCGCTCGGCGCGATGCCCGCGCAGATCCTCGCGCAGACGACGCCCGGCGCGAAGGGCGCGATCCTCCTCTCGGGCTGCATCACGCCGTCGGAGCTCGGTTCCGAGTGGCCCGTCGACCTGCCGGTGCAGATCCACGGCGCCGAGGAGGACGAGCTGTTCGTCGACGCGGGCGACCTCGACGCCGCCCGCGCGATCGTCGACGCCGTCCCGGTCGCCGAGCTCTACCTCTACCCGGGCTCGGGCCACCTGTTCGCCGACGACAGCCTGCCGGAGTACGACGAGGAGTCGGCCGTGCTCCTCGAGGAGCGCGTGCTGCGGTTCCTGGACGACGTGGCCTGATCCCCCGATGACCTCATCACCGGGGGCGGGCCCGGCGCCGTCGACCAGGCCCCTGCAGCGGGCGGGCCGCGCGGCGTGGGCGCTCGTCGGGATCGCCGCCGCGACGGTCGTCGGGTACGTCGCGCTCGCCGCGGTGTCCGGGCTCGTGGTGCCGCTCGTCGTCGCGGCCGTCCTCGGCATCCTCCTGCACCCCGCGGTCGACGCGATGGAGCGCCACCGGGTGCCGCGCGGTGCCGGGGCGCTCGTCGTCCTCGTGGGCATCGCCGCCGTCCTCGCGCTCGCGGTCTGGCTCACGGTCGCCGGCATCGCCGACCAGGGCGCCGAGATCGCCGACCGCCTCACCACCGGGCTGGACCAGCTCGAGTCGCAGGTCACGGGGCTCGACCTCGGCACGGTCGACGTCGGCGGCACGGTGACCAGCATGATCGGCGGGATCGCGGGCTGGTTCGGCAGCGCGTTCTCGAGCGCGACGGCGTTCCTCGTCGGGACCTTCGTGGCGGCGTTCTTCCTCTACTTCGTGCTCGTCGACTGGGCGGGCCTGCGCCGGTGGGTGGCGGGAAAGGTCGGCGTCGCCTCCACACCCGGCGAGGTCGTGGTCGACGAGGCGGCGACGACGCTGAGCCGGTACTTCGGGGCGATCACCACGTCCAGCGCGCTGACCGCGGTGCTCATCGGCGTCGCCGCGGCGGTCCTCGACGTCCCGCTCGTCGTGGCGATCGCTCTCGTCACGTTCGTGACGTCCTACATCCCCTACCTCGGCGCGATCTTCTCCGGCGCCTTCGCCGTGCTCATCGCCCTCGGCTCGCAGGGCACGGCCGACGCGGTGATCCTGCTCGCCGTCATCCTCGTCGTGCAGAACGTCGTCCAGACGCTCGTGCTCACGAAGCTCACCTCGGACCGGCTGCGGCTGCACCCCATCGTCAACCTGGGCTCGACGATCGTCGGCGCGGCGGTCGCCGGGCTGCTCGGCGCGATGCTCTCCGCGCCGGTCACCGTGATCCTGCTCGACGTGGTGCGGCACGGCCGGGGCGACACGACGGCGTCGGACGACGTCGTGCCGGAGACGAAGGCCTCGTAGCGACCGTGCTCAGTGCCCCGTGTACCGCCCCGGCCGGTGGTTCAGCGCGAGGACCAGGTTGAGCAGCACCGCGCCGCACGCCGAGAGCAGCACCGTCGAGGGCGGCACGACCGCGAACGCCGCGAGCACCACGCAGGCGTCCAGGACCATCTGCACGTACCCCGCGCGCCACCCGACCGTGTCCTGCAGCACGAGCGCGAGGATCCCGAACCCCCCGACGCTCGAGCGGTGCCGGAAGAGGATGAGCAGCCCGATGCCGGCGAGCACGTTCCCCGCGAGCACCCCGTAGACGGCATCGACGTGCGTCGCGCCGAACATCGCCGGGTGCAGCGCGCTGAGCGCCGAGACGATCACGATCGACAGGCCCGTGCGGATCGTGAAGTCCCAGCCCTTCTTCCAGATCGCGAGCACGAAGAAAGGCAGGTTCACGACGACGAAGAGCACCCCGAAAGGGACGTCCACCGCGTACCCGAGCAGCAGCGCCAGGCCTGCGGTCCCGCCGGTGACGGCGCCGACCGACCCGAGCAGGTACAGCCCGAGCGAGACGACGAACGTGCCCGTGAGGATCCCCAGCACGTCCTCGGGGAGCGAGTGGCGGACGCCGTCGGGCGGCGAGGGGGCCGGTCGCGGAGCGGGGGTCTCGGGGCGCGGGTCGGTCATCGGGCTTCCCTCCGGGGTGGTGACGGGAACGGTGCGCCGCCCGGGGGTGGTGGACGACGGCGGTCATCCTCACACGCGCGTGCTACCAGCACGTTTCGCGCGGGGCCGGGCCGGGCGCCCTACGCTGACCGGAACCACCGTCGAGCAGACCCACCCCTGACGAGAGCAGCGCGGCCCGACCTGTCGAGATCGGCCGACGCCGTTCGTCGTCCCCATGAGCGGCCGACCGGCCGCCACCCAGGCGCCGGCCCGACCGGCCCGACCGAGGAGCGACATGACCAGGTACCTGCTCGCCGTGAACTTCCAGCCCGGCGTGATCGACACCCCGATGGACCGGTGGGAGCCCGCGGAGGTCCAGGCCCACCTCGACCACTACACCGCGCTGAACGACGAGCTCCGGGCCTCCGGCGAGCTCGTCGGGGGAGAGATCCTCGCGGGGCCGGACGTGGCGAAGATCGTGACGAGCGACGGCGGCGCGCCGATGGTCACGGCCGGCCCGTTCGCGGAGATCGCGGAGTGGGTCGCCGGCTACCAGATCGTCGAGGTCCCGTCCGAGGCGCGGGCCCTCGAGATCGCCGCGCGCGTCTCGGCCGTGCCAGGGCCCGGGGGCGTGCCCCTGCAGCAGCCGGTCGTCGTGCGGGAGATCGTCGAGGACAGCCCGTCGGACCCCGAGACGATGGGCAGCTATCTCGAGCAGGTGCGCGGCGCGCAGGCCTGACCGTCCGGGCGAGATGGCCCCCGCCGCCCGGACCGAGGATGATGGCGCACGTGACTTCCCCCAGCACGTCCCCCTCGGGCGCCACCGAGACCACCCGCCACCTGCGCGCAGCGATGTTCGTCGACTTCGACAACGTCTACATCGGCCTGCGCCGCCTCGACCCCGCCGCCGCGGAGGCCTTCGCGAGCGACCCCGGCCACTGGCTGTCGGAGCTCGAGACCGGCAGCGACGCGGACGGCGACTTCACGCGGCGGTTCCTCGTGCGCTCCTGCTACCTCAACCCGTCGGTGTTCTCGCAGTTCCGGCCCAACTTCACGCGCGCCGGCTTCCAGGTCGTCGACTGCCCGTCGCTGACCCAGCAGGGCAAGTCGAGCGCCGACATCAACCTCGTGCTCGACGCCGTCGACGCCCTCGCGGCCCAGACCCGCTACGAGGAGATCGTCATCGTCTCCGCCGACGCCGATTTCACGCCCCTCGCCCAGCGCTGCCGGGCCGACGACCGCCGCGTCACGATCATCACCGCGAGCCCCGCCGCCAGCGCCTACCGCGCCGTCGCGGACACGGTCATCACGGCCGACGACCTCGCCGAGCTCGTCACCGGCGCCTCCACGGACGGCGACGACGAGCACCACGCCCCCGCGCCCGCCCCCGCGCAGGCACCGTCCCGCTCGCGCGGTGGCCGGGGCCGCCGGTCGGGGACGACGACGTCGGCCGGCACCTCCGCCGCGGGTGCCACCGGCGCGTCCGCGGGCACAGCCGCCGCCGAGACCGGCGACGTCCTCGACGCCACGGAGACCCTCGAGGCCACGGAGGCCGCCGAGGCGAGCGGGACCGCCGGGGCCACCACGACGCCGTCGGGCACCGCGAGCAAGCCCAAGACGTCCCGGGCCAGCGGCTCCCGCAGCCGCAAGGCGTCGGGGACCGGCCCGCTCGAGCCGTCCGAGATCGTGGTGCCCGAGCGCGCCGCCCCGCCGAAGGCGACCGCTCCCCCGGCCGCGCCCCTGAGCCCCGTGGCGCGCCGCGCCGTCCTCAAGCGGGTGCTGTCCGCGGACCGCCCGCTCACGCTCGGCTCCGTCGCGCAGGCGGCGCAGAAGGCCGACCCGTCGGTGGCGGACGACAGCTGGGGCGGCACCGGCGGCTTCGCGGCGTGGCTGGCGCAGGAGGTGCCCGAGGTCGGGGCGTCCTCGCGGCCGCCGGGCCACGTGTGGGACGCCAAGCGCTTCGGCGAGGCCGACCTGCCCGGCGCGGCCGTCGCCGACACGGACCCGAGCGCCCTGCAGCGCCAGGTCATCAACGTCACCGACGTCCCGGGCCTCAGCGCGGAGAACTACCGCGCCCTGCTGACCACGCTGGCCGACGACGTCGCCGCGCACCCCTTCGAGCGCGCCGCCACCTCGCGCCGCGTGCGCAACGCCTGCCAGGACGCGGGCGTGCCGGTCGGACGCTCGACGGTCAACTTCGTCATCTCCGGGATCCTCTACGGCGGCACCGAGCTGGGCGACAGCCCGAGCGCCGCCGACCTCGCCGCCGCGTTCGCGGACAACGTCGTGGGCCTGTGCCGCGGCGCCCGCATGGAGCTCACGCCGGGCGACGTCGCGGCGCTGCGCGCCTGGGTGGGCGGCGGGCTGATCGAGGACTGAGCCGCGGCCGGCCCGGGCGTGCCCGCGCCGGCGGCACCGCTCAGCCGAGCCGCGAGACGCTGCGCCCGTCGACCGCGAGGAGGCTGCCCGCCACGGCCACCAGGTTCCGGTCCGGCGGCTCGGTGACGGTCCACCGCTCGGCGCCGTCCGCCAGGTCGTACGCGTCGACCCGGACCCCGGAGGGACCGGTCACCTCCCCGGAGTCCACGTCCACCGGTGCGCCGTCGCCGGCGCCGCCGTCGAGCGGACGCCCCATGAGCGTGGTGGTGACGATCGCGGAGCTCCCGTCGGTGAACGCCTGGTAGCCGTCGACCGGTTCCTGGAGCTCGCGCGTCCAGCGGGTCTCGCCGGTCGCGAGGTCGACCGCCACGAGGCGCAGCGCCGCGGCGACGACGGCGACGTCGGCGGTCTGCACCAGCACCGCGTCCGCGGCGACGGGCGACCTCCAGCGCGCGCGGTGGTCCGGGCCGTAGCCGGTGAGCCGGCCGTCGCCCAGCACGAGGCGGGTCTCGGCCCCCGTCCCGTCCGACGCCAGGGGCACCAGCAGGGTGCCGGGAACCTCCCACAGCACCCGGGCACCACCGTCGAGCACCTCCTGCGCCGTGACGACGCCGCTGGTGACGTTGGTCGCCTCCCGCAGGAACGTCCCGTCCCCGAGCGGCTGGACGCTGTCGTCGACGGCCGGGTCGTCGAGCCGCACGCCGTCCGGCGTGAGCTGGGCGTCGACGCCGCAGCCGGAGACCTGGACGACGCCGCCCGAGACCCACAGGTCTGTCACCGCGACGTCGCCGACGGGGTCGTCGTCGGTCCAGACGACGCAGCGCCACGGGTCGTCCGGCTCGGCGTACCGGAGGGTCCGCGACCAGCGCTCGGCGCCGGTGGCGGCGTCGGTCACCGTGACCCGGACGTCGCGCCCCGGCGGCAGCTCGCTCGGCTCCGCCCCGTCCAGGTCGTACGCGAACCCCTCCCCGCCCTCCGGCGGGTCGCCGACCCGGACCGCGGTGACCAGCGCTCCCCCGGCGATCGGCAGGAGCGGGCGGTCGCCCGTGACGTCCTCCTCCCGGTGCCCGACGACGGTGCCGTCCTCGCCCACCAGCGTCACCGTCGCGGTGTCCCCGTCGAGCCCGACGCACGTCATCGGCCAGCCGCTGCCCGCGGCGTCACCCGCGTCCCCGCCGGGACCGATCCCGTCGTCGCAGGTGGCGGACCCGCCGACCGGGACGCGCCAGCGCACCGCGCCCGTCGCGGCGTCGACCGCCTCGATGCCGGAGTCCTCGCTCCCGTCCGTGCCCGCACCGGTGAGCACGACCGTGCCGTCCCGGTGCACCACGCCGGCGTCGCCGGACACGGGGAGGGACCACGTCCGGCCCGGCGCGTCGTCCAGCGGCCGGAGCCCGCCCGCCGCGGAGACCAGCCGCGCCTCGTCGCGGTGCGCCGCGACGACGGAGACCGTCCCGAGCGCGACCGCCACGACCACCGCGCCCCCGACGGCCGCGAGCAGGGCACGCCGGTGGCGGGGGCGCGGACCGGGCGCGGCACCCTCGCCGGGCAGGTCGCCGCCGCTCCCGCCGCCGCCGCCGTCGTCGGGCAGGTCGCTCAGGTCGAGCACGACCGTGCCCCCGCCGGACCCGCCGCGCCGGGGGCTCACCCGAGCCCCCGCAGGTAGCGCGGCTCGATCGAGAGCAGGTGCCCGTCGACCGCCTCGAGGTCGGCGCCGGAGGGCGCCGTCGTGGTCCAGCGCACCGATCCGTCGGCCAGGTCGTAGGCGGTCACGCGGGTCCCGACGGGACCGGTCGCGTCGCTGGTGGAGCGGTCGAGCGTGCCGTCCGTGACCGGTTCGCCGTCCTCGTCGACGCGCCCCTCGATCGCCGACGTGACGATGGCCGAGGCCCCGTCCGTGAACGCCTCGCTGCCCGCGGGGTCCGCCTCGGGCGCCGTCCGCCAGCGTTCCTGCCCGGTCGCGAGGTCGAGCCCGACGAGCATCCCGAGCCGCGCCACCACGACCAGGCCCGACGCCTGGACGAGCACCTTGTCCACGTGCGTCCGCTCCGACCAGCGCCGGGTGTGGTCGGCGTCGTAGGCGGACAGGGCGGCGCCGTCCTCCACCACCCACGTCCCCTGCCCGGGCCCGTCGGTCCCGTCGGTCGCCGCCGGGACCATGGCCTGGCCCGGCACCTCCCAGCGGACCTCGCCCGCGGCGTCGAGCACCTCCTGGCTGATCGGCCGGTCCCCCGCGTCGTCCCGCAGCGTCCGCAGGATCGTCCCGTCGGCCAGGGCCTCGACGCGGTCGGGCGTCGCGGGGTCGTCGAGGCGAGTGCCGTCCTGCGAGAACGCCGCGTCGACCCCGCAGCCGGAGACCTGGACGACGCCGCCGACCGCCTGGAGCTGCGTGACGGACACGTCGCCCACCGGGGTCTCCCCGCTCCAGTCCGCACACGGCCAGGCGTCCTGCGGCTCGACGTACGGGACGGTCCGCTCCCACCGCGGCTCGCCGGTGGCGGCGTCCGTCGCGCGGACGAGCACGTCGCGCCCGGCGGGCAGGGTGCTCGGGTGGGTGCTGCCCTCGTAGTCGAACTCGAAGCCGTCGCCGCCGGCGGGCGGCTTGCCGACGCGCTCGGCCGACACCACGCCGCCGTCGGCCAGCGCGGCGAGCGGGAGGTCCGCCGGGAACGTCACGTCGCGCCGCCCGACGACGGTGCCGCCCTCGTCCACGAGCGTCACGCGCGTGTCGTCCCCGTCGCGCGAGACGCACGTCAGGGGCCAGCCGCCGGGCCGCGGGTCGCGGCCCGCCGACCCGCCGCACCAGGTGGGGCCGCCGGTCTCGAGGTGCCAGCGCTCGGCGCCGGTCGCGGGGTCGAGGGCGGTGAGGCTGCCGCCGGTGAGCACCAGGGTCGACCCCCGGTCCACGAGCCCCTCCCCGTTCCAGTGGTCGACCGACCACGTCTCGGCCGGGGCGTCCGGCAGCGGCAGGAGCCCTCCGGGGGCCGCGACCAGGCGTGCCTCGGACCGGTCGTCCCCGACCACCGCCACCACGACGAGGCCCGCGGCAACGATCGCGCCCGCGGCGACGACCACGACGAGCGCGCGCCGACGCCGTCGGCCGCCGCGGGACGGGGCCGTCCCGGGCGCGGGCGCGGCCACGACCGCGGGGGCGTCGTCCGCCAGGCCGCCGAGGTCGAACGAGACGGGCTCGCCCCGCGCGCCCGCCACGTCGCGGGAGGCACGTCGTCGGGGGCTCACGGCGCGAACCTACCCACGGGCCGGGCCGGCGTCGAGAGGTGCCGGGTGAAGTCCGCCTACCCGACCGCGCCGACCGGACGCCACGCGTCGGGCGGGTCCTCGCCGACGCGCCCGTCGACCGCCTCGCGGAGCAGGTCCGCGTGCCCGGTGTGCCGGCCGTACTCCTCCACCAGGTCGCACACGAGGCGACGCAGGCTGACCGGCTCCCCGCCGGGCCCGGTGACGTGCGCGGGCCCGTCGAGACCGCTGTCGCCCGACGCCGCGGCGAGGCGCGCCCGCGACCTGGCCACCGCGCCGTCCCAGAGCGCGTAGAGGTCCGACGGCGCGTCGCCGGCGGCCGAGACGAACTCGTCGTCCGGCGCGCCGGCGCCCTCCCACGGGGCGCCGAGGGGCTCCCCGGCCATCTTCACCGCGGAGCAGTGGTCCTCGATGAGCGCGAGGTGCTTGAGGAGCCCGCCCAGGGTCAGCGCGGACGCACCGACCCGCGCGCGCAGGCCCGCGGCGTCGAGCCCGTCGGCCTTCCACCGGAAGGTCGCCCGCAGCCGGTCGAGCGCCGCGACGATCTGCGCGTCGGCCGGCCCGGAGAACGGCGGCTCCCACGGAGCCGTGTCGTCGGTCATCGTGGAGCCTCTCGCCGTCACCGTCGCGTGTGCGCACCCAGCGTGCGCCCGTCAGCCGAGCCTCGCCACGCCGTCGTCCGTGACCCGCAGCAGCGACCCGTCCACGGCGACGACCGACTCGCGGATCCGCGAGCTGCCGACCCGCCACGCGCGGTCGCCGTCGCCCAGGTCGTACGCGGTCACGCGGGACCGTTCCCCCTCGAGGTTCCCCGCCGACGTCGTCCACAGCACCGCCCGGTCGCCGTCGGTGAAGGCGCTCTCGACCTGCCAGCCGTCGTCGACCTCGTGCTCCCAGCGGCGCTCGCCGGTCGCGAGGTCGACGGCGGTGACGTCGCCACCCTCGAGCAGCACGGCGGTGTCGACCGTCTGCACGAGGACGCGGTCCGCGTCCTGCAGGTCGCGCCACCGCTCGGCCCCGTCCGTGCCGAACGCCGCCAGCCCGTCTTGGGTGCGCACCAGCCGCGTCCGGGCGCTCGAGCCGTCCGAGGCGCCCGGCACGAGCAGCGAGCCGGGCGCGCGCCACACCTGCTCGCCGGAGCCGTCGAGGACGACGTCGCCACCGGCCCCGGTCCCGCCGCGGCCCCGGACAGGACCCGACCCGGTCCCGTCGCCGGGCGCCGTCCGCAGGTACGTGCCGTCCTCGAGGGGGACGACGGCGTCGGGCGACCCGGGCACGTCCAGCCGCACGCCCGCGCTCGTGAGGTCGGCCCCGACCCCGCAGCCGTCGACGTGGACCAGGCCGCCGACCGTGCTCACCTCCAGCCGGTCGACGTCCACGACGGCCGTGTCGTCGCTGAACCCGACGCACTCCCAGATGTTCGCCGGAGCGAGGAACGCCAGCCTCGTACGCCAGCGCTCCTCGCCCGTGACCGCGTCCTGCGCGACGACGTCGGCGCCCCGCCCGCCGGGGACCTCGACCTGCTCGTCCGCCGTCCACCCGTAGGGCAGGAGCGCCCGGGCGTCGACGGGCTCGCCCGTGCGGCGCGCGACCAGCACCGTGCCGTCGGCGCCCGGCTCGACGGAGCCGCCGCCGACCGTCAGGTCGCGCCGCGCGACCTCCTCGCCGTCGCGGTCGAGGACGACGACGGTGCGCTCGCCCCCGGCGCCCGCCACGCACACGAGCGGGTCGGTGCCCGGCGTCGCGGGGGCCCGCCCGTCGACCTGCCCGCAGTCCGCGCCGTCGCCGACGCGCGCGCTCCAGCGCTCCTCGCCCGTGGCGACGTCCCGGGCGACGGCCGTCCCCTCGTGCAGCGTGACCAGCGCGCCCCACCGCTCGACGACGCCGTCGAGGGCGACGTCCACGGTCCACGTCGGAGCGGGTTCCGCGGGCAGCGGGGCCAGCGCCGCGGTGGCCTGCCCGAGACGACCCTCGTCACGCCCGGCGTCGACGATCCCGCCCACGAGCAGCACGGCGCCGACCAGCCCGACGAGCCCGACCGGGACACCCAGCCGCCAGGCGTGCCACGTGCGGTCGGCGGCTCGGTCGGCATCAGTGGCTGCACCGGGAACCGACGACGGCTCCCGCGGCCCGGCGCGCTCCGGCGCCTCGTCGGCGACGACGAGCTCGAACACGACCGGGTGCCCGGCGGCCGCCCGGCGGCGGCGGTGAGCCATCCTTCGAGCCTAGGCCGCCGGCGCACCACCGGCAGCGTCCGGCCGACATCTCACCCGCCGGGCAGAGCGGTTCAGCGGGCAGAGCGGTTCAGCGGGCAGAGCGGTTCAGCGGGCAGAGCGCTCCAGCACCCCGCGCGCGTACGCCGCCTGGCCCGCGTGCTGCAGGCAGTCGCCCGCGACGCTCACGAGCCGCACCCCGAGCGTGACCGGCGGGTCCCAGTCCTCGTCGACGACGCGGTCCAGGTCGGCGTCGCTCAGGGACGACAGGGCGTCGGTGCTCTCGTCCTGCACCGCGTCGAGGTAGCCCTTGAGCAGCTCCGCGCTGACGCGCACCTGCCCGACCTCCTCGGGCGACTGGCCGTAGCCCATCGCGTCGTCGTCGAACGGCAGGTCGAACTTCTCCGCCCACCCCTGGGAGGTCCAGACCTGCTCGCGCCCGACGGCGTCGGCCACCTGCACGTCCTGGCCGCGGGCCGCGTGCCACGCCAGCCAGGCGATCGTGTTGGCCTCGGGGTCGATGCGGGCCGTCAGGGCGTCCTCGTCGAGGCCGTCGACGGCATGCGTCACGGTCGGTCCGATCCGTCCGAACAGGTCCTTCAGCACGGCCACGCCGTTCATCGCGTCCTCCGTCTCGTCGGTGCGGGACGCCCCGGCGGCGCCCCGACACCTTCACGGTCGACGCTGCGCCGGGCGCTCGCACCTCGGGCCGGCCGCCCCCGCCCGCGAGTTCGACCCTGCCGCGCGAGTTCGACCCCGGCGGCATCGAACTCGCGCGTACGCATCGAACTCGGCGAGTTCAGCGAAGCAGTCGCGCGGCAGGCGGCAAGCGGCAGCCGTCATGCGGCAGCCCGCCGGCGTCCGTCAGGCCGAGACCGTGAACCCCGCGCGCAGCAGCACCTCGTCACGCGACGACGGCCCCACGAGCAGCTCGAACGCCCCCGGCTCGACGACGCGGCGCCCGGCGGCGTCGACCAGGGTGCAGTCCGCGACCGGCACCTCGATCTCGACGACCTCGCTCGCGCCCGGCGCGAGCTCGACCTGGCGGAACGTCTTGAGCTCCTTCTCCGCCCAGGTGACGGAGGTGACGACGTCGTGCACGTAGACCTGCACGGTCTCGAGCGCCGGCCGCGACCCGGTGTTGCGCACGGTGACCCGCGCCCGCACGCTCTCCCCGGCCCCCGTGCCGCCCGCCGAGACCTGCGGCGTGAGCACCTCGAGGTCTGCGTACTCGACGGTGGTGTAGCTCAGGCCCTCGCCGAACGCGAACGGCGTGCGCTGCGTCAGGTCGGCGTACCGCGTGCCGTGCTGGCCCGGGAGCTGGTTGTAGAACACCGGCAGCTGGCCCACGTGCTCGGCGAACGAGATCGGCAGGCGCCCGGACGGCTCGATCAGCCCGAGCGCGAGCTCGGCGACCGCCCGCCCGCCCCGCATGCCCGGGTTCGCGGCCCACACGATCGCCGCCGCCCCGCGCGCCGACGCCGGCAGCACCAGCGGCTTCGACGCGATCACCACGACGACCATCGGGGTCCCGGTCGCCGCGAGCGCGTCGAGCAGCGCGACCTGGCCGCCGACGAGGTCGAGGGTCGCCGTCGAGCGCCCCTCGCCCACGAGCTCGATCCGGTCGCCGACGACGGCGACCACGTAGTCCGCCCCCTCGGCGGCGGCGACCGCCTCGGCGATCATCGCGTCGTCGGGCTCCGCGGGGACGACGACCTGCGGGCGCGGCTGGCCGTCCGGGAAGAACGCGCCCTCGGGGTCGGGGCCGACCGTGAGGATGTCGGCGCCGCGCGCGTGCGTGACGGTCCAGCCGTCCGGCGCCTGGTCGCGGAACCCGTCGAGCACCGTCTCGGACATCTCGCGCGGGTGCCCGTCGAGGATCCAGCGCGCCTGGCCGGACGAGCCGGCCCAGTCGCCCTGCTGGGTGTCGGCGTCGTCGGCGTTGGGCCCGACGACGGCGACCGTCCGGGTAGCCCCCGCGAAAGGCAGGGTGCCGTCGTTGCGGAGCAGGACGAGCGAGCGGCGGGCTACCTCGAGGTTGAGCCCGGCGTGCTCCGCGGAGCCGACGACCGCGGCCTGGCGCTCGGCGTCGGGGTGGCGCGGGTCCTCGAAGAGCCCGAGCTCGAACTTCAGCGTGAGGATGCGACCCACGGCCGGGTCGAGGTCCGCCTCCGCGATCAGGCCCTGCCCGACGGCGTCGAGCGCGCCCTGGAAGAACTGCGGCGTCGTCATCACGAGGTCGTTGCCGGCCCGCACGGCCGCGGCGGCGGCGTGCGCGTGGTCGGGCTGGATCTTCTGCTCCCAGACCATGCGCCCGACGTTGTCCCAGTCGGTGATGAGCGTGCCGGTGTAGCCCCACTCCCCGCGCAGGACGTCGCTGAGCAGCCAGTCGTTGACGGTCACGGGGACGCCGTCCATCGACTGGTAGCCGAGCATGAAGGTGCGGCAGCCCTCGCGGGCGACCCGCTCGAACGGCGGCAGGAACCACGAGCGGAGCTTGCGCCGGGAGATGTCGGCCTCGCTCGCGTCGCGCCCGCCCTGCGTCTCGGAGTAGCCGGCGAAGTGCTTCGCGGTCGCGAGGATCGCGGTCGGGTCGTCGAGCCCCTCGCCCTGGTAGCCGCGGACCATCGCGGAGGACAGCTCGCCGATGAGGAACGGGTCCTCGCCGAACGTCTCGCTCACGCGGCCCCAGCGCAGGTCGCGGGCGATGCAGAGCACGGGCGAGAAGGTCCAGTGCGTGCCGGTGGAGGCGACCTCGACGGCCGTGGCGCGCGCGACGCGCTCGAGCAGGTCGGCGCTCCAGGTGGCGCCCATGCCGAGCTGCGTCGGGTAGATCGTGGCGCCCGCGAAGAAGGAGTGTCCGTGGATGCAGTCCTCGCCGACGAGCAGCGGGACCTGCAGGCGGGTCTGGGCGACGTAGGCGTGCGCCCGGGCCATCCGGTCCGGCGGGGTGTGCAGGATCGAGCCCACGTGCTTGCGCAGGACCATGTCCTCGAGGTCCTCCTCGGCGCAGAGCTGCATCATCTGGCCGATCTTCTCCTCGAGGGTCATCCGGCCGACGAGGTCGGCGACGCGCTCCGCGACGGGCAGCGTGGGGTCGAGGTAGGGGTGTGCGGTGCTCATGGTGTTCTTTCGGGACGACGGCGCGGGCGCGGGAGGCGCGGGCCGAATCGTTTCACCTACGCTCCGGCGCCCCACGATAGCCGCCGGGGCCCGGTGCACCGAAACGATTCGCGCCCGCGCCGCCCGCTCAGGCTCCGCCCCGGCCCTGCCGGCGTACCGCGAGGACCACCACGGCGGCGCCGAGGACGACGACGACGCCGAGGATGCTCAGCAGCACCACCGGGGCGCCCGACGACGCGGCGTCCGCGGCGGAGTCCACCGACGCGCCCCCGGCACCCGCCGAGGCCGAGGACCCGGCCGCCTCCGGCGCGCGCGACGGCCCCCCGGACGCGGCGGGCGCGGCGACCGAGGTGTCCTTCGACGCGGTGAACGAGAACTCTCCGTCGATGGGGTGCCCGTCGGCGGAGACCACGCGCCACTGCACGGTGTAGTCGCCCGCCGGCAGCGTGCCGCCGACGTCCTGGCTGACGACGTTGTCCACGACCTGCGCGTCGCCGACGCTGACGTCGGTCCCGTCGGGGGTGAAGACGTCGATCTGCGTGCCGACCGCGAGCGCCGGCTGGTCGAACGTCAGGGACACCGTGCCGGGCGCGGCGTCCACCGTCGACCCGTCGTCGGGGTCCGTGCTCACGAGGACGTCGTGCGCCTGCGCCGCGCTCGCCCCGGCCGTCGCGAGCAGCCCCGCGAGGCCGAGCGCGAGGGCGCCGTCGCGCAGGCGCCGGGCCCGGCTCACGCCTGGCCCTTCCCTGCCCGACGACGCCCGGAGAGCACGGCGACGACCAGCGCCGCCAGGCCCAGCAGCAGCCCGGCACCGCCGAGCACGCGCGCCGCGGTGTCGGGCGAGGACTCGTCGGACGAGGCAGCGGTGCCCGACGACGCCGCGGCGGCGGTCGCCCCGTCGCCGGCGCCGGCCGCGTCGTCGCCCTCGGCCGCCGTGGTCGTCAGCTCGGGGGCGGGGTGCTCGGGCTCCTCGCCGCCGGCAGGCGTCGGCTCGTCCCAGTCGACGACGCTGCCGTCGGTGTACGTCTGGTGCGCCGGGAGCAGGACGTCCGTGCCGGCGTCGGGCAGCGGGCCGACCGAGACCTCGAACTCCTGGAACTGGCCGTCGGCGACCTCCGATCCCTTGTCCGCGGTCCACGTGACCTCGGACGGGGCCTCGGTGAGCTTCGTGCCGTAGAACTCCACGGGCTCGTCGAGCTTCGCCTTCTCGACCTTGGCGGTCCAGCCGGGCACCGGCTTGGTCGAGACCGACAGGAACGGGGTGTCCGTCGGCAGGTCGACCGTGACCTTCGAGGTCTCGGCGGTCGCCGACTCGTTGGGCACGCGGAACGTGAGGACGGAGAACCCGCCCGCCGCCGTCTCGTCGGGCGTCACGCGCACGTGCGCGGAGGCGCCCGCCGCGGGGAACAGGGCGAGGGCGAGGCCCGCCGCCGTCGCGACGACGGCCGAGCGGGTGGTGGTCCTGGTGGTTCTGGGCATGGCGAGGCTCCTGATGATGGTGCGGCGTGGCCGCAGGGTCGGTCGAGGTTCGGAGCGCGCCGACCGACGGATGCCCGCAGGCTCAGCAGGTGGACGCGCGCAGGGCCGTCGGCGGCCCCCGCGGCGACACGACGGCCCGCCATGCGTCCCGCGCGGCGCGGCGGGCGACGGACGGCTGCGTCAGGCGCGCGGCCGGCACCGTGGTCGGGGCCGGGAGGGCGCGGAACAGCGGGCGCAGCAGCTCCACGAGCCACCACAGCGCGCGGTCGGCGCGGGCGATCAGGAATGCCGTGACCAGGGTCGAGGCGACGTGCGCCAGGAGCATCAGGCGCGGGTCCGGTGCCGCGGCGAGCGCGCCGCCCGCGGCGCACCCCGTGCCGGCGGCGTGCGCGGCGTGGGCGGCGGGGGCGGCCATGCCCGCCATCCCCGGCATCGCGGCAGCCTCGGCCGAGCGCGCGAGCGCAGCCGTGGCCCCGGAGGCCATGCAGCCCATGGACCCCGTCGCGCCGAGCACGGCGTGCACCACGAGCTGCCCGGCGCCGAGCAGCGCGACCGCGGTGATCCCGCCGACCCGCCGGCCGACGACCCGCGCCGTCACCGCGAGCGTGCCCGCGACGAGCGCGAGCGTCACCAGCGCGGGCGGGAGCGTGCCGCCGCCCGAGACGTGCGCCGCCTCCCCGAGCGCCACGGTCACCGCCGCGACGAGCAGCGCGCGCACGAGGCGCAGCGGACCTGCGGACGGGGAGGGCACGGCGCCAGGATAGTCGTCGGCGCGCCGTGCCCAGGGGGGACGGGACGCCGTCGGGCCCCTAGCGTGGGTGGGGTGGACGCCCTCACCGTGAACCTGTGGATCTTCGCCGCCGTGACCGCCGCGTGCTGGCTGGCGTCGGTGGTCACGCGGGAGTACTCGTGGGTGGACCGCCTGTGGTCGATCGTCCCCGTCGCGTACCTGTGGGTGTTCGCCGCGGACGCCGACGACGCCCGGGTCACCCTGATGGCCGTGCTGGTCACGGTCTGGGGCGCGCGGCTGACCTTCAACTTCGCGCGCCGCGGCGGGTACGCGCCCGGCGGGGAGGACTACCGCTGGGGGATCCTGCGCGAGCGCCTGCCCGGCTGGCGCTTCCAGGTGTTCAACCTGGTCTTCATCGCGGCGTACCAGAACGCCCTCCTGCTGCTCATCACCCTCCCCGCCTGGACGGCGTCTCAGCACCCGGGCCCGCTGGGACCGGCCGACGTCGTCGCGACGCTCGCCTTCCTCGTCCTGCTCGCCGGGGAGAGCGTCGCCGACCAGCAGCGGTGGGACTTCCACCGGGCGAAGGCGGCGGGGCGCGCCGACGGCGTCCTGCGCACCGGGCTGTACCGGTACAGCCGCCACCCCAACTACTTCTGCGAGGTCGGCCAGTGGTGGGTCGTCTTCGCCTTCGGGGCGCTCGCCGCCGGCACGGCGTGGCTGGCGACGGTCGCGGGGGCGGTGCTGCTCACCCTGCTGTTCGTCGGGTCGACGGTGTTCACGGAGAGCATCTCGGCCGGCCGGAACCCCGGGTTCGAGGACTACCGCCGCAGCACCTCGATGCTCGTGCCGTGGCCGCCGCGGGCCGCGACGCGCGGCTGAGGACGGTCAGCGCCGGCGCAGCACCACGACGAGGTCGGTGACCGTGGCCGTCGCGCCGTCCGGACCGCTCGCGACGCGCTGCGGCGCGTCGAGGAGCACGGTCTCCCACCCGTCGCCGAGGTCGAGGCCCGCGCGGGTCTCCTCGGGCGTCGGGAAGGTCGCGTCCGGGTCCCACGACCACGGCGCCGCAGAACCGTGGTCCACGACGAGCAGCAGGCCCCCGGTCGCGAGCAGCGCGGCGGCGCCCCGGACCATCGGCGCCCGGGGCACGTCCAGCGGCGTCTGGAAGTAGCTCGCCGTCACCAGGTCGAACGGGCCCTCGGGCCGGCTGACGGACAGGTCGTGGCGCTCGGTGGAGACGTGGTCGGCGAGCCCCGCCGCCTGAGCCGCCGCCGCGACGCGGTCGAGGGCGGTCGCCGAGACGTCCACGGCCGTGACCGCCCAGCCCCGCCCGGCGAGCCAGAGGGCGTCGGCCCCGTGGCCGCAGCCGAGGTCCAGGGCGCGCCCCGGCGCGGGCGCCAGCGCGCCCACGAGCTCGACCAGGCGGGCGTTCGGGCGGGCGCCCCACCCCTCGCTCAGCCGCCGATAGTGGTTCTCCCAGAAGTCCTCGCTGCTCTCCATCCCTCCAGCGTGGGCGCCGACGGGCCCCCGGCGCAAGGAACCTTGCCCGTCGAGCAAGGTTTCGCCGCCGCCGGGCCGGTGTGGGTGGCGCCCGCCACACTGGCGCCATGACCGACTCCCGGATGACCGACGCTCCGATGACCGACGCTCCGATGACCGACGCCAAGAAGCAGATGCTGCACGGATACCTCCGCACGCCCCGCGAGGCGCTGCTGTGGAAGCTCGACGGCCTCGACGAGCGCGAGGCCCGGTGGCCGCGCACGCCGACGGGCACCTCCCTGCTCGGGCTCGTCAAGCACTGTGCGGCGATCGAGATCGGCTACTTCGGGGACGTGTTCGCCCGCCCGTGGCCCGATCCGGCGGAGCTCACCTGGGAGGCCGACGACGACGCGAACGCCGACATGTTCGCGAACGAGGACGAGTCGGTCGCGAGCATCGTCGACCTCTACCGCCGGGCGTGCGCGTTCGCGGACACCACGATCGCGGAGCTCGACCTCGACGCCACCGGTCGCGTGCCGTGGTGGCCGGCCGAGCGCGCGACGGTGACCCTGGAGCAGGTGATCGTGCACGTCGCCGTCGACTCCGCGCGCCACGCCGGGCACGCCGACATCCTGCGCGAGGGCATCGACGGCGCCGTCGGGCTGCGCGTGGCGAACACGAACATCCCGGACCTGGCGGCGGACGGCTGGTCCGCGCACGTCGCGCGGCTGGAGCGGATCGCCGAGGACGCGGGGCGCTAGGAACGCACGCCCGGAGCCGGCGCGGGGGGACGGGCACTGACGGTACGGAAGCCCGTGTTGCCGGTCGAGGAGTCCGGGGTGTTCGACGACCGGGCGGCGTTGCGGTACCGGTTGCAGTACGAGTCGTGGCACAGGTACGAGCCGCCGCGCATGACGCGCTGGTCGCCGTTCACCGGGCCGCGCGGGTCGTGGCGCGGCGAGGCCGCGTAGTAGTCGGGAGCCCAGCGGTCCGCGCACCACTCCCACACGTTGCCGACCGTCTGCCAGAGCCCGTAGCCGTTCGGGGCGTAGCTGCGCACCGGGGCGGTCGTCAGCCACCCGTCCTCGACGGTGTTCTCGGCCGGGAAGCTGCCCTGGAAGATGTTGCAGGCCCAGGGGTCGGTGGGCAGGTCGTCGCCCCACGGGTAGCGCGCCCCGTCGAGGCCGCCCCGCGACGCGCACTCCCACTCGGCCTCGGTCGGCAGCCGGCGGCCCGCCCACGCGCAGTACGCCTGCGCGTCGTTCCAGCTCACGTGCACCACCGGGTGGTCCTCGAGGCCCTCGACGCCGGAGCCCGGCCCCCCGGGCGCGCGCCACGACGCCCCGCGGACCCCGTACCACCAGGGCGTCTGCGCCGGCGCGCCGAGGACGTCACCCTCCTCGCCCGTGAACGCGAGATGGAACACCGCGGAGTAGCCGAAGCCCTCCGCCTCGGTGCGGAACCCCGTGGCCGCGACGAACCGCGCGAAGTCGGCGTTCGTCACGCTCGTCGCGTCGATCGAGAAGGCGTCGAGCGCGACCTCGTGCACCGGCCCCTCGCCGTCGGGCCACCGGCCGTCGCCGTGCGCGTCGCCCATCCGGAAGGTCTGCGCCGGGACCGGCACCTGCTCGACGGCGTGGCCCGGGGCGCCGGCCGCGCCCGCAGCCGTGCCCGCGCGCGCTCCGGGACCGTCGGCGCCGCGGACGGCCGGCGTCCGCCCGGGCGCGACGTCCTGCACCCGCGCCGGCGCGCAGCACGATGCGTGTCCGGCCCGCTCGGTCCCGGTCTCCGCGTCCACGTCGGCCAGGGTACGACCCCGGGCGTCGCTCAGCCGCGCAGACCGAGCAGCAGCGTCACCGCGAGCAGCCCCATGATCACGGCGATCGCGGCGTCGAGCACCCGCCAGGCGGCCGGCCGCGCGAACACCGGCCGCAGGGCTGCGGCGCCGAAGCCGAGCACCGAGAACCACAGCACGCTGCCCAGCGCGGCGCCCGCCGCGAACCACCAGCGCCCGTCGCCGTGCGTCGCGGACACGGACCCGAGCAGGACGACGGTGTCGAGGTAGACGTGGGGGTTGAGCCAGGTCAGGGCGAGGGTCGTGGTCGCGACCGCGGCGGCGGGCACGGCGGCACCGTCGGTGCTCGCCTCCAGCGAACCGGGACGCACGGCCCGGCGCGCCGAGAGCACCCCGTAGGTGAGCAGCACCCCGGCGCCCAGCACCGTCACCACGACCAGCACCGTCTCGTGGGCGGCGACCACGGCGCCGGCGCCCGCGGCGCCCACCGCGATGAGCACGAGGTCGGACGCCGCGCAGATCGCCACCACCATCCCGACATGCTCCCCGCGCAGGCCCTGGCGCAGCACGTACGCGTTCTGCGCGCCGATCGCGACGATCAGCCCGAGCCCGAAGCCGAGCCCGGCGAGCACCGTGAGGAACGGCGCGGTGGACGACGACGTCCCGGCGGCGGCGAGGAACGGCGCGGTGGACGACGACGTCCCGGCGGCGGCGAGGAACGACGGCTCGAGGACGGTGGGCACGCGACGACGGTAGGTGACCCGGACGGCGGGCGCTGCGTCAGGGCTGACGCCGGTGCACCGCCCACGCCGCCGCGTCGTCCAGCCCGCCGGGCCCCACGCGCGCGAGCACGAGCCGGTCGTGCAGCCGGTCGCGGCGGCCGGCCCACAGCTCGACCTCGTCGCACGCGACGCGCCAGCCGCCCCACCCGTCCGGGACCGGGACGTCGTCGGGCGAACCGGTGTCCGGGAAGCGCGCGGCGGCGCCGGCGTAGGCCGCCTCGAGCTCGGCGCGCCCGCGCACGGGCCGCGACTGGTGCGACGCCCAGGCGCTGATCCGCGAGCCCCACGGCCGCGCGACGAAGTAGTCGGCGACCTCGTCGCGGCCCAGGGCCGTCGCCGTCCCGCGGAAGCGCACGGATCGGTACATCGACGGCCAGGTCAGCGACGCCGCGACGCCGCCCGTCGCGGAGATCTCCACGCTCTTCGCCGAGCCGAGGTCCGTGACGAACCCGGGGCCGCGTCCGTCGAGGAAGCGCAGCAGGACGGTGCGGACGTTCGGCCGCCCGGCGCGGTCGACCGTGGCCACCGACAGCGCGCGCGGCTCGGGCACGTCGCCGCGCTCCGCCTGGCGGGCCTCCGCCTCGGCGAGCCAGCGGGCCACCTGCTCGAGCGGGGTGGCGGCGAGGGCGCTCTCGTCGAGCCCGTCCCCGGAGTAGTCCGTGTGCACGACGCCGCTCATCCGGCCAGGGTAGTGCGGCGCGTCACCCGAGGACGGACGTCAGCAGGATGCTCGTCTCGCTGTTGACCACGCCCTCCGTGCGGCGGATCGTCGCCAGCAGCCGGTCGAAGCTCGCGAGGGAGTCGGTGCGCAGCTCGACGACCAGGTCCCACCCGCCGTTGGTCGTGTGCATCGACTGGATCCCGGGCACCCCGCGCAGGGTGCGGATGACGTCGTCGGTGTCCCGGCCGCGCACCTCGACGAACGCGATCGCGCGCAGGGTGTCCGGCTCCTGTCCCTCGCGCACGCGCACGGAGAAGCCGGCGATGACGCCGCTCGCGACCATCCGGTCCATGCGGGCGTTGACCGTCGCGCGCGTCACGCCCAGCCGGCGCGCGAGGCTCGCGACCGGCTCGCGCGCGTCGGCGCGCAGCGCGGCGAGCAGGCGGCGGTCGAGGTCGTCCAGGTCGGCCATGCGCACACCGTACGCCGAGGCACCACCGTGTGCGCACTGCTTCCGCTGCGGTAGTACTTTCTGCGCATTGTCCGTGCATATCGCCCAGGCCTAGCCTCGAGCCACGGCGGTTCCGGTGCGAGCGCGGAGGTGGGCGACATGGTGGCTTTTCTCGATGTGACAGGCATGGCGCGGTGGGTCTCCGAGACCGGGGTCGAGCACGTCCTGGCCGACCTGGTGGCGCGCCTGCGCGCCGACTTCCGCCGCTGGCCCGAGTTCGACAAGCGACCGCGCGTGGCCAGCCACAGCGCCGTCGGTGTCATCGAGCTCATGCCGACGGCCGACCGCAGCACCTACGGGTTCAAGTACGTCAACGGCCACCCGGACAACCCGGCGCGCGGGCTGCAGACCGTCACCGCCTTCGGGGTGCTCGCGGACGTCGCCTCCGGCTACCCGCGGTTCCTCGCCGAGATGACGCTGCTGACCGCCCTGCGCACCGCCGCGACGTCGGCCCTCGCGGCGACGGCGCTCGCCCGGCGCGACTGCACGACGATGGCGATGGTCGGCGCGGGCTCCCAGGCGGAGTTCCAGGCGCTCGCGTTCCGCGCGACGCTCGGCATCTCCACCCTGCGCGTGTGGGACACCGACCCGCGGGCCATGGCGAAGCTCCGGGCGAACCTCGCGCCGCTCGGGTTCGACGTCGCCGTGTGCGCGAGCGGCGCCGAGGCCGTCGAGGGGGCGGACGTCGTGACGACCTGCACCGCGGACAAGACGAACGCCGCCGTGCTCACCGACGCGATGGTGCGCCCGGGCGTGCACCTCAACGCGATCGGCGGCGACTGCCCGGGCAAGACCGAGCTCGAGGCCACGATCCTCGACCGCGCCCGCGTGTTCGTCGAGCACGAGCCGCAGACCCGCATCGAGGGCGAGATCCAGCAACGACCCGCCGACTTCCCGGTCACCGAGCTGTGGACGGTCCTGACCGGAGCCGCACCGGGGCGCACCTCGGAGGGCGACATCACGCTCTTCGACTCCGTGGGCTTCGCGATCGCCGACTTCTCCGCGCTGTGCCACGCCTACGAGGCGACCCGCGGCACGGGGTACGTCTCCGAGATCGACCTCGTGGCGGAGCCCGCGGACCCGAAGGACCTCTTCTCGCTCCTCGCGCCGGCGATGGTCACGGTGTGAGGACGCCGCCCTCGGCCCAGGCGCCGTCCGCCGTCGTCCTGGTCCGACCGCACCGGTTCTCCCCGAACCCGGCCACGACGACGGACAACGCCTTCCAGTCGACCGACCCGACGCGCGACGCCGCCGCCCTCGCCGCCGACGCGTACGCGGAGGCGACCGGGGTCGCCGACGCGCTGCGCGCGACCGGCGTGCGCGTGCACGTCTTCGAGGACACCGACGACCACCGGCCCGACGCCGTGTTCCCCAACAACTGGTTCTCCACGCACGCGGGCGGGCGGGTCGCGCTGTACCCGATGTACTCCCCCAGCCGGCGCACGGAGCGGCGGGCCGACGTCGTCGACCTGCTCGCCCGGACCTACCGCGTCCAGGAGGTCGTGGACTACTCCCCCCTCGAGCACGACGACGTCTTCCTCGAGGGCACGGGCGCGATGGTCCTCGACCACCTCGACCGCGTCGCGTACACGGCGCGCTCGCACCGGGCCAACCCCGACGCGCTCTTCCGCTTCTGCTCGCAGTTCGGGTACGAGCCGCTCGTCGTGGACGCGGCCGACGGCGACGGGACGCCGATCTACCACACGAACGTGCTGATGTGCATCGCCACGGACGTCGCCCTCGTGGGCCTCGACCTGATCACCGCGCCCGCGCAGCGGCGCCTCGTGGCCGAGCGGCTGCGCGCGTCCGGGCGGCGCGTCGTCGCCCTCGACGAGCGGCAGGTGCGCGAGTTCGCCGGGAACGCCATCGAGGTGCGCGGGCGGCGCGGGCGCGTGCTCGTCATGTCGACGCGGGCCGCCGCGAGCCTCACCGCGCCGCAGCGCCGGGCGATCGAGCGCACGACGCCGATCCTCGCCCTGGACATCCCGACGATCGAGCTCGCGGGCGGGTCGGTGCGCTGCATGGTCGCGGGGATCCACCTGTCGCCGCGCGACGTGCGGCCGGCGCGCGCCTCGCGCGAGCGGGTCTCAGGGGCGCGGACCGGCGTCCTGGAGACCGGTCACGGCACGGTCGACCCACTCCGCCATCAGCCCGCGCTCGGCGCCGGTCAGCCCGGGTAGCCGGGGCACGACGGCCCCGAGGGCGACCGCGGCGGAGGTGACCGCGTCGCCGTCGTGCTCCCCAGGCGCCTGCGGCACGTCGACGAGGACCGCCCGGGCCACGGCGTCGAACATCGCGTCGGCGAGCGCGAGGTCGCGGTCCCCGGGCGGCTGCCCGAGCAGCGTGAGGACGACGCCGGACCCCGCGGCGTGGATCATCTCGAGGGCACGGCGCTCGCCCACGCGCAGCATCCCGGCGGCGGCGAGCCGGCGCACCCGCGCGCGCAGCACGTCGATGCCGGCCTCGGTCGCCGGCGACGGGCGGGCGCGTCCCGGGGCGTTGAGGAGCACGTAGAGCTCCGGGTTGGCGAGCCCGAAGTCCTGGTTGACCTGCCACGCCTCGCGCAGGTCCGCGAGCAGGTCCTGGGGCGCGCCGCCCGTCGCGGCGACGCTCGCGGCCTTCGCGGCGACGTGCGTCGCCATGACGTGCTCGGCGACGGCGTCGAGCAGTCCGTCCTTGTCACCGAACAGCCGGTAGATCGTGGGCGCCTGGACCCGCGCGGCCTGTGCCACGCCGCGGGTCGTGACGGCGGCTGCGCCGTGCTCGCGCAGGAGCCGCGCCGCGGCCTCCACGATCTGGGCACGCACGCCGGCCCGCGTCCCGGTGACGTCCGCATCGCTCATGGATCAACGATAGCAGCGACTTGTTATCAAGCGCATATCGCTGATAACGTATCGATGATTTCATCGATAGTCAGGAGTGCCCCATGATCGTCGTCACCGGTGCCACCGGGAACCTCGGATCCCAGATCGTCGACCAGCTGCTCGCGCGGCTCCCGGCCGCCGAGATCGGCGTCAGCGTCCGCGACGCGGACAAGGCCGCCGGACTCGCCGTCCGCGGCGTGCGCGTCCGCACGGGCGACTTCACCGACCCCGCCACTCTCGAGCACGCCTTCGCGGGGGCCGACCAGGTGCTCGTCGTCTCCGCGAGCATGACCGGGGACGCGGCCGTGGCCGCGAACCGCGCCGCCGTCGACGCGGCCCGCGCCGCGGGGGCAGGTCGCGTGCTCTACACGAGCCACCAGGCCGCGTCGCCGGACTCGCTGTTCGACCCCCAGCCCGTCCACGCCGCGACCGAGGAGCACCTGCGCGGGGCCGGCGTGCCCTTCACGTCGCTGCGCAACGGGTTCTACGCGAGCACGCTCGGCTACTACGTCGGCGACGCGCTCGAGTCCGGCACCCTCGCGCTGCCGGCCGACGGCCCCGTCTCCTGGACCGCGCACGCCGACCTCGCCGAGGCCGCCGTCACCGCGCTCACCACCGAGGGGACGCTGGACGGCATCACCCCGCCGCTGACCGCCACCGAGACGCTCGACCTCGCGGACGTCGCCCGCGAGCTGTCCGACCTCACCGGGCGGACGATCACCCGCGTCGTCCTCCCCGACGACGAGTGGACGGCCGCGGCGGTCGCGAAGGGCATGCCGCAGAGGGCGGCCGAGTTCACGCTCGGGTTGTTCCGGGCGTCGCGACGCGGGGAGTTCGACGTCGTCGACCCCACGCTGACCGACCTGCTGGGCCGCCCGACGGCGACGGTGCGCAGCGCGCTGGAGGGGATGGTTGCCGCACGGGGCTGACCGCACGGTCCGCCCCCGGGTGCGCACCGGCTCGCGGGGCAGTACAACAGGACCGGGCCCTGGGGCGGGCGGACCGACGCGTCAGGAGCCCTCATGACTGGTCAGCGGTCGGCGGTGCGGCAACGGCCTCGAGCGCGCCGCGGGCTCGTCGCCGCGCTGGCCGTGGCGCTGGCCGGCACCGTGTCGGTCGGCTCGATCGGGATCCTCGGACCGCTCGGCGCGGTCGCGGCGACGGACACCGACTACGCCTCGTGGACCTTCACCGGCACCAACCACAGCTACGCGGGCACCGTCGACCTGGCGACCGGGTTCCCGGCCGTCACCCTGGCCAGCGACTCGCGGACACCCCCGAGCCCGCCGGTCGTCTCCGGCTCCACGGTGTGGCTCCCGCTGGGCACCCCGTTCGCGGGCACGTTCGGCCCGAGCCGGGACCAGCCGTACCTGAGCCTGCGCCCGTACGCGGACAACCCGACGTCGCCCTCGACGACCACCTACACGTTCGCGACCCCGACCCCCGTCGGGACGTGGGGCGTCAACCTCGGCGACGTCGACGCGGAGCGGCTGGTCGTCAGCGCGCTCGGCGCCGACGGGCTCCCGGTCGCCGCCGCCGACCTCGGTTTCGGGCCGCCGTACAGCTACTGCGCCGCCTCGCCCCGCTCGTCGAGCTGCTCCGGGCAGGCCGCGCCCTACGCGACGCCCACGGTCGTGCCCGCGGCGACGTCGGTCACCGTCGAGGACCCGCTGTGCCCCACCATCGACGCGACCCGGTGCGACACCCAGGGCGCCGCGGCGTTCTTCGTCCCCACGGTGCCGCTGACGTCGCTGACCATCACGTCGACGCAGAAGCAAGGGCTCCCCGCGTACCAGACCTGGTTCGCCACGCTGCGCGGCACGATCACCGGCGCCGTGGCGCCGGCCTGCCCGCTCGAGGACCCGCCGTCGGTCGAGCTGCTCTCCGCCGACGGGGCCGTCGTCGCCACGGCGGCCGTAGGCGACGACGGCTCCTACGCCTTCGGCCCCCTCGCGCGCGGCGTCGGCTACACGGTGCGGGTGGACCCGGGCACGCTGCCCGCGGGCGCCGCGAGCACGCCCCGGGACCTCGGCGTGCTGGACCTGGCGGAGGTCACCGCCCCGGACCTCGACGTGACGGTGCCCCGGGCCGTCCGGGGCACGGCCACGGGCCCCGGCGCGGGCGGCGCGGCCGTCGTCCTCACACCGGCGGCCGGCGCCGCGGTCCGCACCACGGCCGCCGACGACGGCGCGTACGCGTTCGACGACGTCGCGCCCGGCGAGTACGTCGTCACGCTCGAGCCGGCCGCCGGCTCCGACGCGACGGTCGAGCCGGCGCAGGCGAGCGTCACCGTCGGCTGCGACGACGTCGTCGTCCCGGCCTTCACGCTGACGGAACCGGACCCGGAGCCCACGCCGACGCCCACCCCGACGGAACCCACGCCGACGCCGACGCCCACCGAGCCCACGCCGACGGAACCCACGCCGGCGCCCACGCCCACGGCGTCCGCGACCGCGGAGCCGACGCCGAGCACCGAGCCGACCGAGACGCCGACCACCGTCGCGACCGCCACCGCGCTCCCCGCCGCGACGGCGTCGTTCGCGGCGGCCGCCGACGGCCCGAACCTCGCCGCCGACGGCGTGACGGGCCCCGCCGACACCGGCGGGCTCGCCGCCACGGGCTCGGCGGCGACGGTCCCGGCCGCGGTCGCGTCGGCCGCGCTCCTCCTGCTGGGGATCACGCTCCTGCTGGCCCGACGCCGCTCCTGAGGTGCGCGCGGCGACCCGTCAGCCGCGCGGCGCCCGCACCGCGTCGACGATGAGGTCGAGCAGCCGCGCCGTCCGCGCGGCGCTCTCCGCGCCGCGCCCCGCCGCGCTGCCCCCTGCCCCGTCGCCGCCCACGGCGACAAAGACGCCGAGCACCATCGTGATCACGTCGCCGGGGTCGACGTCGTCGCGCAGGACGCCGGCGCTCGCCCCCGCCGCGAGGATCGCGCCGACCGCGCTCGTCATGCGGGCGCGCGTGGCGGACGTCGTGATCCGGCCCGACGCCCACCCGGCGCGGAGGGTGTCGATCATCCCGCGCTTGGCGGCGGCGAACCCGGCGTACCGGCGCATCCACGCGCGCATCGCCTCCTCGGGGTCGAGCTCCTCGAGAAGCTGGGCGGCGTCCGCGACGAGGTCGTCGAGCTCGGCGGCGTAGACGGCCTCGACGAGCGCCTCGCGCGTCGGGAAGTGCCGGTAGAGGGTCCCGATACCGACGCCCGCCTCCCGGGCGATCCCCTCGAGCGGGACGGAGTCGTCGGCGCGGGCGAAGGCGGCGCGGGCGACGGCGAGCAGCCGGTCCCGGTTGCGCTGCGCGTCGGCCCGCAGCGGGCGGACGGAACTGGGCGTTCCCATAGCGGAGGACCCTCCGGTAGTGCTATCGTGATTGAAGCGGAGTAACCTCCGCTTTTCTCTATCGTCTCACACGGACCGAGGTTCGACGATGTCCACCACCACCACGTCCAGCAGCTCGAACGCCCCCCGCCCGGGCGGCTCCGCGCCCCTCGGCGACCACGCCGTCGCCCGCGTCGGCTACGGCGCCATGCAGCTCGAGCGCCTCCGCGGCGACCGCGACGCGGCCGTCAGCCTCCTGCGGCGCGCGGTCGAGCTCGGCATCGACCACGTCGACACCGCCCAGTTCTACGGCGACGGGCTCTCCAACGGGCTCCTGCGCGAGGCGCTGCGCCCCGAGGACGGCGTCACGATCGTCTCGAAGATCGGCGCCGACCCGCACTCCGGCGGTCCCGCCCCCATGCGTCCCGCCCAGAAGCCGGCGGAGCTGCGCGCGAGCGTCGAGGACAACCTGCGCAGCCTCGGGGTCGACCAGATCCCGGTGGTGAACCTGCGCCGCATGGAGGGTCGCGTCAGCATCCCCGTGCCCGACGACCAGATCGTCGACCTCGACGACCAGCTCGCCGCCATGACCGCGATGCGCGACGAGGGCCTCGTCGGCGCGTTCGGCCTCAGCAGCGTCACGCTCGAGACCCTGCGCCGCGCCCTCCCGGCCGGCGTCGCGTGCGTGCAGAACCCCTACAGCCTGGTCGCCCGCGACGACGAGGAGCTGCTCGAGCTCTGCGAGGCCGAGGGCATCGCCTGGGTCCCGTTCTTCCCGCTCGGCAGCGCCTTCCCCGGGATGCCGAAGGTCGTCGACGTCCCGGAGGTCCGCACCGCCGCGCAGGCGCTCGGCGTCACGCCGTCGCAGGTCGGCCTCGCCTGGCTCCTGCACCGCTCCCCGCGCACCCTGCTCATCCCGGGCACGACGTCCGTCGGCCACCTCGAGGAGAACGTCGCCGCCGGCGACATCGTCCTCGACGCCTCCACGCTCGCAGCACTCGACGCCAGCGTCCCCCCGGCCGCCGGCTCGATCGCCTGACCCACCGCACATCCCCGAAGGAAGAGCATGTCACTCACCACCCAAGAGCTCGCCCGGACCCGCAGCGAGCTGCGCGCGAACTTCGAGCTCACCGGCCTGACGGCGGCCGAGGTCGCCGCCGACCTCGGGTACACGCCCGAGCGTCTCGACGCCACCCTGGGCACGACGGGGCCCTCGGACCCCGTCGACGTCTGGGAGCTGCGCGACTACCTCGAGCAGACCGTCCGCGACGCCGGCCGCACCCCCGTCCCGTTCAGCACGCTCACCCGCGGCAACAAGCTGCGCGCCCGCATGTGGTTCCCGCTGCGCAGGGCCCCGCGGCACGTCTTCGCGGCGGCGTGAGCGACACGACCCGGCGTTCAGCACCTGAACGCTCGGTTCGCGAGTTCCGTACGAGGGTCTAACGTCGTGCGGCGGAGGGGCGAGGTCGCCCCCAGCAAGCAAATGCCTCCGCCGCACGAAAGGACTCTCCGTGATCCTGCATGGAGCCGACGACGTCCTCAAGCTGGACGCCAGTGCCGTCGACTACGGGCTCGTCGCCCTCTACTTCGTCTTCGTCCTCGGGATCGGGCTCCTCGCCCGGCGCCAGGTCTCGACGAGCCTCGACTTCTTCCTGTCGGGGCGGTCGCTGCCCGCCTGGGTGACGGGGCTGGCGTTCATCTCCGCCAACCTCGGCGCCGTCGAGATCATGGGCATGTCGGCCAACGGCGCCCAGATCGGCATGGCGACCATGCACTACTACTGGATCGGCGCCGTCCCCGCGATGCTGTTCCTCGGCGTCGTGATGATGCCGTTCTACTACGGGTCGAAGGTCCGGTCCGTCCCCGAGTTCATGCGACGGCGGTTCGGTACGGGTGCGCACCTGACCAACGCGATCAGCTTCGCCGTCGCCCAGCTCCTCATCGCGGGCGTGAACCTCTACCTGCTCGCCACGATCGTCAATGCCCTGCTCGGCTGGCCGCTGTGGGTCTCGCTGATCGCGGCGGGCGCCGTCGTCCTCACCTACACCGCCCTGGGCGGCCTGTCCGCGGCGATCTACAACGAGGTCCTGCAGTTCTTCGTCATCGTCGCGGCGCTGACGCCCCTGACGATCGCCGGCCTGCACCGCGTCGGCGGCATCGGTGGGCTCGTCGACCAGGTCGAGGCCGGTCCCGCCGGCGACACGATGCTCTCGTCGTGGCCCGGCGAGGCGCTCACCGGGTTCGACTCGCCGGTGTGGTCCGTGATCGGCATCGTGATGGGCCTCGGGTTCGTCCTGTCCTTCGGGTACTGGACCACGAACTTCGTCGAGGTCCAGCGCGCGATGGCGTCCAACTCGATGTCCGCAGCCCGCAGCGCCCCGATCATCGGCTCGTTCCCGAAGATGTTCATCCCGTTCATCATCGTGATCCCCGGCATCATCGCGAGCGTCCTCGTCCCGCAGATCACCCAGCTCAAGGAAGGGCAGGGCGACGGGTCGGTCACCTACAACGACGCGATCCTCCTGCTCATCCGCGACCTGCTGCCCAACGGCATGCTCGGCATCGCGATCGCCGGCCTGCTCGCGTCGTTCATGGCCGGCATGGCCGCGAACATCTCCGCGTTCAACACCGTGTTCAGCTACGACATCTGGCAGCAGTACGTCCGCAAGGACAAGCCGGACAACTACTACACGTCCGTCGGCCGCGTCGCGACCGTCGTGGCGACGGTCGTGGCCATCTTCACCGCGCTCCTCGCCTCCGGGTACTCCAACCTCATGGACTACCTGCAGACGCTCTTCGGGTTCTTCAACGCCCCGCTGTTCGCCACGTTCATCCTCGGCATGTTCTGGAAGCGGATGACGTCGACGGCCGGCTGGGCGGGCCTCGCGAGCGGCACCATCGGCGCGGTCCTCGTGGCCGTGCTGAGCGAGGACGCGCTCGGCCCGCTGAGCATCGGCGCCATCCCGCTCTCCGGGCAGGGGGCGAGCTTCGTCGCCGCGGGCGCCGCGTTCGTCGTCGACATCGTGGTGAGCGTGCTCGTCACGTTCGCGACCCAACCCAAGCCGGAGAAGGAGCTGCGCGGTCTCGTGTACTCCCTGACGCCGCGCGAGGACCGCGTCGACCCGGACGAGCACCTGCTGCCCTGGTACCGGCGCCCGACCCGGCTCGCCGGGATCTCGCTCGTGCTCGTCGTCGCCCTGAACATCATCTTCCACTGATCGGAGGCCACCATGTCGTCTGACGAGAAGTCCCCGTCCGAGAGCATCAGGCAGAGCGCCGACGCGCAGGACGCCCGCGCGGTCCGCGCCTTCGACATCCGCACGATCGTGGGCGTCCTGCTCGGGATCTACGGCGTCGTCATCTTCATCATGGGTCTGACGGCGTCCGACGCCGACCTCGAGATGGACGCCGGGTTCAACCTGAACCTGTGGACCGGGGTGGCGCTGATCGTCGTCTCCGCCGGGTTCCTGATCTGGGTGCGGCTGCGGCCGCTGGTCGTCCCGCGGCCCGGCGCCGACGCCGACGAGGCGCACCTGGAGTAGCGCGCCGGCGACGCGCGACCTGCGGCACGGTCCGCAGGCGAGACAGCCGGCCGGCGCGCCCCTCGGGGGCGTGCCGGCCGGCTGCGTCGTCTCAGGGGATCGGCGCTCAGGCCAGCTCCACCACGGGCCGCAGCTCGGCGAGCGTGATCCGCTGCCGGCGCCGCGCCACCCAGGCGCTCAGGGCGAGGCACGCGGCGCCCACGCCGAGCAGCACCGCCAGGTCGGTCCACAGCCACGGCCCGAGCGGACCGCCGGCGACCGTCCGCCGGACGGCGTCGTTCGTGTAGCTCATCGGCAGCCACGGGTGCAGGGCCTGGAAGAACGAGCCGAACGTCTGGATCGGGTACGCGCCCTCCCCCGCGGCGACCTGCAGCACGAGGACGACGACGCCGAGGAACTCCCCGACGAGCCCGAACGCCGCCTTGAGCACCTGCAGCAGCGCGACGAAGCTCAGCCCCGAGGCGACGAGGATGCCGAGCAGCCCGGCTCCCGCGTCGGCCCGCAGCCCCACCGCGAGCAGCGCCGCGAACAGGAGCAGGGCCTGCGCGACGACGATCGCCGCCCCCGCGAGGAACGGCGCGCACGCCGCCCGCCACGGCGAGCCCCGGTAGAGCTGCGTGCGCCGGTCGAGCGGCGCGAGGACGAGGAAGACGAACACCGCGCCCACGAAGAGGCCGAGCCCGGCGAAGTAGGACGCGAACCCGTCGCCGAAGTGCCCGATGGGGTTCTCGGCGGTGCGCTCGACCGACACCGGCTGCGACAGCGCCCGGGTGAACGCTGCGCGGTCCGCGTCGGTGACGGGCGGGTCGAGGCTCGCGAGCTGGTCGAGCGAGGCCGCGAGCTGCGCGGCGCCGGGCGCGAGCTGGTCGGAGAGCGCCGTGTGCAGGTCGGCCGCGCCGTCGGCGACCTGCCCCGCACCGTCGGCCAGGTCGCCGGCGGCGGCGTCCGCCGCGTCGGCGTCGGAGACCGCCTTCGCGGCGGCGTCGGCGAGGTCGCCCGCGGCGCCCACCAGGTCGTCCGCGTCCGAGGCGGCCTGGTCCGCGGCCGGGACCGCGGTCTGGCGGACCGTGTCGGCCACCTGGCCGACGGCCTGCGCGAGGTCGTCCTGGCCCGCGTCGGCGAGCTGGTCCTGGATCGCCGTCAGGTCCGCCACCGTCTTCGCCGCCGAGTCGTCGACCGTGCCCGCGCCGTCGGCGATCTTCTGCGCGGTGTCCTCGAGCCCGGCGACGGCGTCGGGCAGACCCTGCACGCCGTCGTCGACCTCGGCGAGCGCGTCGGCGACCTGCTGCACGCCCGCGGCGACCGCCGAGGCACCGTCGGCGAGGTCGCCGGCGGCGTCGGACGCGTCCTGGGTCCCGTCGGCGAGGTCGTCCGCACCCGCGGAGAGGGACCCGGCGTCGTCCTTCGCGCTGCCGGCCGCGTCGTAGACGACGTCGAGGTACCCGGCCTGGACCTGGCTGGAGGCGGCCCCCTGGACCGAGGTGACGGCGTCCTTCGCGAGCACGCCGACGAGGTAGTTCGCCGCGTCGTCCGTCGTCACGCGCAGCTCGGCGCGCACCGGCTCCGACGTCGCGAACGACGCCATCTGCGCGGAGAAGCCCCGCGGGATCGTCAGGACGACGTAGTACGTCTTGTCCTGCAGGCCCGCCTGCGCCGCCGCCGCGTCCGTCGTCGTCCAGACCAGGTCGCCGTCGTCGAGCACCTGGTCGACGAGCTCGTCGCCCGCGGCGACCTTCTCCGTGCCGACGGTCACCGGCTCGTCGAGGTTCACCAGCGCCGCGGGGATCCGCTCC
Source organism: Cellulomonas sp. PhB143 (assembly GCF_003752595.1). Lineage (GTDB taxonomy): Bacteria > Actinomycetota > Actinomycetes > Actinomycetales > Cellulomonadaceae > Paraoerskovia. The sequence continues at coordinate 159,700 of NZ_RKIJ01000012.1, forward strand.
GAGCGGGCATACGGGTCCCAGTAGGCCCAGACGAGGACGGCGCCGTAGATCGCGGGGACCAGCAGGACCCCCACGAGCACGACGACGGCGAAGCGCTCGCGCCAGAACCTCGCCAGGAGCAGGCCGGCGGTCGTCACGCGACCGCCTCGCTCGCGTGCCGCCCGTGCAGGTGGCCGACGGGGCTCCCACGGTCCGGCGGCGTCCCGGTCGTCACGACCACGACGGCGGTCCCCGCCTCGCGCGCGGCGCCGACGACGGCGTGGAAGGCGGCGACGTCGTCGTCCCGCCCGGCGGGCAGGACCGAGACGAGCACCGGCGGGCGCGGCGCGGCCGCGACCAGGACGCCGAGCGTCGCCTTCGCCACGGGTCGCAGCCGCTCGGCGGGCGTGCGGGCCACGCCCGCGAGGCCTGCGTCCACGAGCGCCCGGGCGGCCTCGTCCCGCGTGGTGCGCACGCCGAGGATCCGCCGGCCGTCGCGCAGCACCTCCTCGACCCGCGCCAGGTCCTCGTACAGGCGCAGGCCCGGGAGCCAGCCGAGCCCCGGCGAGCCGTCGAGCGTCAGCGTGCCCGCGGCGGGCGCCAGCCGACCGGCCAGCGTCAGGGCCAGCAGGTCGCGCGTCTCGGTGTCGGCGACCGGGACCGAGACGAGCGCGCCCGGTGCGAGCGTGAGCGCGAACGGCCCGACGTCGGCGTCGCCCACGAGGACGAGGCCGTCGGCCACCAGCACGGGAACGGGCGCGGCCGTCTCCTCGGTCATGGCCTGATCCTGCCCGCACCGGGACGCTGCTGCGCGGCGGCGCGCAGGTTCCCCGTCAGACGCCCGCCGGCCGTGCCTGGCTCGGGTGCGGCCGGTCACCCACGCGCGCCTGCTCGCGCCACATCGCGCGCTCCAGCTCCGCCCGCACGTCCGCGTAGGCCGGGTCGTCGGAGACGTCGACGAGCTCGCGCGGGTCCTCGACCAGGTCGTACAGCTCCCACTCCGGCGGGTGTACGTGGGGGCTCGTGCCGGGGATGCCGAGCCCGTCGTTGTAGTAGTAGACGAGCTTGTGCGTCGCGGTCCGGTAGCCGTAGTGCGCGGGCGCGTGGTGGTCGACGTCGTCGTGCTCCCAGTAGCGGTAGTACATCCCCTCGGGCTCCGGGCCGTCGGGCCCGTGCCCGTCCCCGGGCCCGACGAGCCGCGGCCAGAAGCTGCGCCCCTGCATCCGCGGGTGCGCCTCGACGCCGGCCGCCTCGAGCACCGTCCGCGCGACGTCGACGTTCGTGACGATGTCGCCGAGCACCGAGCCCGCCGGGACCCGCCCCGGGCAGCTGACGAGGAACGGCATGCGGATCGACTCCTCGAACATGAGCCGCTTGTCGAACCAGCCGTGGTCGCCGAGGAAGAAGCCCTGGTCGGAGGCGTACATCAGCAGGGTCTCGTCCGTGAGCCCGCGGTCGGCGAGCCAGCCCGCGATGCGCCCCACGCCGTCGTCCACGGACTCGACGCACGCGAGGTAGTCCTCCATGAACCGCCGGTACCTCCACGCCGCCTGCTCGGGCGCGCTCAGCCCGTCCGGCACGGGCCGCTTGAGGTCCGTGGCCGTCAGGTGCTCGGCGATGCTCATCTCCGCGCGCCGCACCGAGTCGCTGCGGCCCGCGTGGTCGTCGAAGAACGTCTCCGGGACGGGCAGGTCGGGCAGGGCGCGGACCTCGCGGCGCGGGTCCGGGACCCACGGCCGGTGCGGGGCCTTGTGCCACACCAGCACGCACCACGGGCCGCCGCCGTCGGCATCCACCGAGTCGAGCCACGCGAGCGCGAGGTCCGTGATGACCTCGGTGGCATAGCCGGTCTCGGTGCGCAGGCCCGCCGCCGACCGGAAGGTCGGGTCGAGGTACTCGCCCTGGTCGATCAGCACGTCCCAGTGGTCGAACCCCTCCGGGTCGTGCCCCGGCCCGTCGCCCATGTGCCACTTGCCGACGATCGCGGTCCGGTACCCCGCGGCACGCAGCTGTGAGACGAACGTCGGCTGGCTCGCGTCGATGGGCGTCAGCAGCGTGGACACGCCGTTGACGTGGCTGTACGTGCCGGTGAGCAGCGACGCGCGGCTCGGCGCGCACAGCGAGTTGGTGGCGAAGCACCGGTCGAGCCGCGCCCCCGAGGCGGCGAGCGCGTCGAGGTGCGGCGTCCGCGCGACCGGCGACCCGTAGGCGCCGATCGCGTGGCTCGCGTGGTCGTCCGTGAGGACGAGCACGACGTTCGGCCGCCCGGCCGTGCCCGACGACGTCACGCGCGACCGCCTCCCCCGCCCCGGGCCGCGGGCTCGCCGTGCGGGGAGGCCTCGTCCGCGCGGTACGTCGACTCGTCGAGACCGCTCATGGTCGGGTCGTAGGAGACCTCCCCGACGTCGTACATCGACGTCATCCAGTGGAAGAACTTGTCCCCCCGGTCCCGCAGGCGCCGGTACAGCCGCCCCAGCATGTCCGAGCGGACCGGTGCCATCTCGGGGTGCCCGTAGACGTTCATCAGCTCGTCGGGGTCGGTGAGCAGGTCGTAGAGCTCGTTGGTCGAGTCGGGGTTGACCACGAGCTTGTAGCGCGCGTCGCGGAGCATGCGCTGCGGGTAGGGGAAGTGGTGCCCGTGGAACTCGCAGACGATCTCCTGGTCCCACGGCACGTCCTCCCCCGAGACGAGCGGCACCAGGCTGCGCGAGTCGCAGGCGCCCGAGCGGTCCTCGACGCCCGCGAGCTCGAGGATCGTCGCCGTGCAGTCCATGAGGCTGACGAACTCGGTGCGCACCTGCCCGGCCGGGCCGCCGGGGATCCGCACGATCCCCGGCGTCCGGTAGATGTCCTCGTACATCGCCGGTCCCTTGTCGTGCAGCCGGTGCGAGCCCGTGAACTCCCCGTGGTCGCACGTGAAGAACGTGGCCGTCTCGTCCGTCAGGCCGAGCCGGTCCATCGCCGCGAGCACCCGGGCGACCTGCTCGTCGATCAGCGTCACGTAGCCCCGGTAGACCGCGATGAGCTTGCGCGTCACCTCGATCGGCATGGTGTCGAACGTCCAGTGGTCGCTGTAGTTCTTCTGCACCGGGGGCTTGCCCTGGAACGTCTCGGCGATCGAGCGCGGCAGCTCCACGGTCTCGGGGTCGACGAGGTCGAAGTAGGCGTCCGGCACCACGTACGGCAGGTGCGGACCGAAGAAGTTCAGCGCGAGGTAGAACGGCGTGCCGTCCGCCTCGCGCTGCGCCGCGTACCGCTCGAGCATCTCGATCGCGCGCGTGGCGAGGTAGTGCTCGAACGTCGCCTCGACCGGCTGGTGCAGGCGCGCCGCCAGCAGGTTTCCCGGCCCCCCGTTCGGCAGCGTGCCGCGGACCCGGTCGCTGATGGCGTACGGCGGCAGGTCCCGCTCCGCGAGGTAGGCGAGGTAGTCCTCGTGGTCGACGGGGTTGTGCCACCCGGGCAGGTGGACGCCGTCGAACCCGAAGTCGGCCGGCTCGCGCTCGGTGCCCGTGTGCCACTTGCCGACGAGCCCGCAGCTGTACCCGGCCTCGCGCAGCGCCTGGGAGAACGTGAACTGGTCCTGCGGGAGGTCCTCGATGTAGCCGACGTTGCGCTCGTTGTTGGCGAGCAGCTTGTGCCGGAACGGCGCCTGCCCGGTGAGCAGGCTCGCCCGGGCGGGCGTGCAGATGGCCGACGGCGTGTACCACCGGTCGAACCGGGTGCCCGACGCCGCGAGGGAGTCGATCGCCGGGGTGCTCGCCCGGTCGTTGCCGTAGGCGCCGAGGGTGTCGGCCCGGTGCTGGTCGGTCATGAGGAACAGGATGTTGGGGCGGGACGTCACTTCCCGGCCTCCGTGTACAGGTCGCCGGTGTAGAAGGTCGTCGGGTCCTTCTTCTCGGTGATCTTGCCGGCCTCCACGAAGTAGTCGTTCATCCCGTCGAGCCAGGTGCCGACCGTGCCGTCCTCGGTCAGGGAGTCCAGCTCCTGCGAGCTCATCGTCTTCGAGTTCGCCGCGTCCGCCTCGACGTCGGCCTCGTCCGCCTTGAGCATCTTCGCGGTGAGGGCGACCGTCTCCTCCGGGTGCTCGGCCCGGTAGTCCGTGGCCTCCTTGAGCGCCGCGACGACGGCCTCGACCGTGTCCGGGTCGTCCTTGACGGTGTCGTTGCCGGCGACGAACGCCGTCGGGAACGAGACCGTGTCCGCGAAGTCCTCGTTCTTCGCGAGCTCGACGAGGTCGGGGACCTGCTTCTTGATGTTGCCCAGCATCGGGTACCAGAGGCCGGCGGCGTCGATCTGCCCGGAGCCGAACGCCGAGACGATCGTCGCGGGGTCCATGGGCACGAAGTCGACGTCGTCCTTCGTCAGGCCCACGGACTGCAGCGCGAGCGTGAGGATCATGTCGCCCGAGGTGCCCTCGGGGGCGGCGACCTTCTTGCCCTTGAGGTCGGCGAGCGAGGTGATGCCGGGCTGGGCGAAGACGCGGTCGGCGTTGCCGAGGGTGTTGATCGCGACGACCTGGGCCTTGCCGGAGGCCGGCAGCCACATCGCGCCGGGGCCGATGTAGCCGAAGTCGAGGTCGCCGGCGCCGAGCGCCTGGATCTGCGTCGGGCCGTCGGTGAACACCGAGGTGTCCGCCGAGATCCCGTTCTCCTTCCAGTAGCCCTGGTCCTCGGCGACGGCGAGCAGGCTCGCGCCGTTGAAGTCGCCGATGTAGCCGAACTTCACGTCGGTGGTCGAGCCGCCGTCGGCGCCGTCGGACCCGGCGTCGTCGCCGCCGCTGCAGGCGGTGGCGAGGAGCCCGACGGAGGCGACGAGGGCGACGAGGCGGGCGGCGTTCCTGGTGCTGGACATGTGGTGCTCCTGGGGGTCAGGCCGTCGTCGTCGACGGCTGGGCGAGCGAGGTGGACTGGTGGTAGACGGCGTGCCACACGCGGTTGCGCAGCTCGCCGAACTCCGGGCTGAGGCGCACGTCCTCGGTCCGGGGATAGGGCAGGTCGACGTCGACGACCTCCTGGATGCGGCCCGGGCGGGCGGCCATCACGACGACGCGGTTGGCGAGGAACACGGCCTCGTCGACGTCGTGCGTGATGAACACGACCGTGCGCCGGTCCTGGCTCCAGGTCTCGAGCAGCTGCTCCTGCAGGCGCACCCGGGTCAGCGCGTCGAGCGCGCCGAACGGCTCGTCCATGAGCAGGATCGAGGGGTCGACGGCGTAGGCGCGGGCGATCGCGCAGCGCTGCTTCATGCCGCCCGAGAGCGTCTTGGGCAGCGCGTCGGCGAACTGCTCGAGCCCGACGAGCCGGATGAAGTGGTCCGCCCGCTCGGCCCGCTCGCGCGCCGGCACCCCGGCGGTGCGCAGCCCGAACTCGACGTTCTTGCGCACCGTCAGCCACGGGAACAGCGCGTACTGCTGGAAGATCACGCCGCGCTCGGGCCCCGGGCCGTCGACCTCGACGCCGTCCACGGTCGCGCGGCCGCCCGAGGGCTCCTCGAGCCCGGCGAGCACGTTCAGCAGCGTGCTCTTGCCGCAGCCGGAGGGGCCGACGACGGTGACGAACTCGTTCTCCGCGATGTCCAGGGACACGCGGTCGAGGGCGACGAACTCGCCGTCCTTGACGGGGAACACCTTGCTCACCGCGTCGACGGAGATCTTCGGCGGGGCGCCCTCCGTGCTCGCGGTCGGCCGGTCCGGGGTCATCGTCGTTCCTGCCACGAGGTCAGCTTCCGTTCTGCGAAGAGGAGGATCCGGTCCATCACGAGGCCGAGGATCCCGATGGTGATCAGGCCGACGAAGATCGTCGGGAGGTCGTAGTAGACCTGCGCGTTCTGCATGCGGAACCCCAGGCCCTGCTGGGCGGCGATCAGCTCGGCGGCGACGAGGGTCGCCCAGGACGAGCCGAGCCCGACCCGCATCCCGACGAGGATGAAGGGGGTCGAGGCGGGCACGACGACGCGCAGGAAGATGGTCCGGTCCCCCGCGCCGAGCACCCGGGCAGCGTTGATCAGGGTCCTGTCGACGTCGACGACGCCCTGGAACGCCGAGATGACGCACACGAGGAACGCGGCGAGCGCGATGACGAAGATCTTCGGCGTCTCGCCGATGCCCATGAGCACGATGGCGAGCGGGATGATCGCGAGCGGAGGGATCGTGCGGAAGAACTGGATGTACGGCTCCGCGAGCCCGCGCACCGTCGAGTACCAGCCCATGAGGAACCCGACCGGGATCGCGAGCGCGGTGCCGATCGCGAACCCGGCGATCACGCGGGTGAGGCTCGCGAGGATGTCGCCCTCGAGGGTCCCGTCGGCGAGGAGCTCCCAGCCGCGCTCGGCGACCGCGGGCGGCGACGGGATGTTCTCGACCGTCGCGGACAGCAGCCACCACACGCCGATGCCGAAGAGCACCGAGACGATGTTCAGGACCAGCATCCGCCGGCCGCCCCCGGCGCCCTGGCGCCCGGACGCGGCCCGGCGGCGCGGGAGCACCGCGACGCCGGTCACGCCCCCACCACCCAGGCCGACGTCGTCGCTGTCTGTCTCATGTGCAGCTCCTTCGCGTGCTGCCGCCCCGGGCCGGGACCGGCGAGATCGGTGTCGCCCGCGATCAGCGGGCTCTGGTGGTAGAGCACCTCGAGGGCGCCGAGCGCGCCGTCGTCGTCGTCGAGGACGGCGGCCCGCACGAGCACCGGCCGCCCGCACGAGGGCGCGAGGTCGGCGTCGATCTCCTCGCGGACGTGGTCGACGAACCGCGGCAGCTCGCGCGCGACCCGCCCGCCCACGACCACCTGGGCGGGGTCGAGGAGCTGGACCGCAGCGAGCAGGGTCGTGGCGACGTGGCCCGCGGCCGTGCGCACGATGCGCCCCGCCACGGGGTCCCCGGCGTCCGCGGCGCGGCCGAGGGCCGCCAGGTCGTCGACGACGAGGCCCGCGGCGCGCGCGGCGGCGAGGACGGCGGGCGCGGTCGCGACGGTCTCGAGGCACCCGCGGCGCCCGCACCGGCAGACCGCGCCGTCCGGGACGACGGTGACGTGCCCGAGCTCGCCGGCGGCGCCGCCCGAGCCGGGCACGAGCCTGCCGCCGACGACGACTCCCCCGCCGATGCCCTCGGAGAGCCGGACGTAGACGAGGTCCTTCGCCCTGCCGCGGCCCTCGACGGAGGCCTCGGCCAGCGCCGCGAACCGGGTGTTGTTGCCGACGATCACGGTGACCCCGCCGTACGCCTGCGAGATCCGGCGGTGCACGTGGCCGCGCACGTCCTGGCGCTCCTGGGCGCCCGGCCAGCGCGCGTTGCCCGGGCCGACGACGCCGACCGCGACGCTCTGCAGCGCGGCGAACCCCAGCCCCTGGTCCCGGCCGAGCTCGGCGACGAGCGCGACGACCCGGTCGAGCCGCTCGTCCCAGGTGGACGTCTCCGGATAGTCGAGGCCGGCGTCGCCGATGATCTCGTGCGCCGCGTCGGCGACGACGACGTGCGCCCGGCGGTGGCCGAGGTCGATCCCGACGTACTGGGCCGACCCCGGGTCGAGCGAGAGGCGCTCGGCGGGCCGCCCGCTCCCCCGGCGCGAGCCCGCGTCGGTCGCGGAGACGATGATCGCGCCCCGGGCGATCAGGTCGCCGACGATCTCCGAGAGGCTGCTGCGCGAGAGGCGCACGCGCTCGGCGAGCTCCGCCCGCGTGCACGCGCCGTGGGCCCGCAGCACCTTGAGCACGCGCGCCTGGTGCTGCTGGCGGACGGGCCCGTACACGTCGTCGTGCGGTGTCATGCGCACGATCCTGGGATGCCCGAATTATTCCGTCAACAACCCGACAGAACTATCTTCCGGACGTCCGGAAGATTTCCTCCGGCGGCGCTACCGGCTGAGCCGTCCGAGGGACGCGCCGTAGACGAGGTGGGCGGTGAGCATCGTGGCGGCCCGGCGGCGGTCGTCCCGGTGCGCGGGCGGCAGGATGCCCAGCGCCGGGACCCACCCCTCGTAGCCGGCGGCCCAGAGGGCGATCCCGTACCCGGCACCGGTCAGGGCGTCGCGGCGGGACCGCGGCACGAGGGCCTGGTAGGCGAGGCCCGCGCCGACGCCGTACGCGACGTGGGAGAGCATCGTCGCCGCGTGCCCCGGGGTGCGGTCCCCGTGCGGGAGCAGATGGTCGGTGATCAGGCGCGGGGGCTGGCGCTCGAGCAGCCCGGCGGCCTGCGCCGCGAGCAGCCACGCGGTCATCGCGCCGGTCGCGGCGGCGCCGGCCGCGACCCGCTGCAGCTGCCGCTGAGCCGTCCGTCGTGCCGCCGCGCGTGCTCCGTGTCGTCGCATCGGCTCATCGTCCGGCACCCGCTCGTCACTGGCCCGCCGGGCCGTCAGGACCCGGTGAGGACCACGCGGTTGCCGTCGGGGTCGCTGAGCTGCAGGATGCGTGCCCCGCCGCCCGGCTGGGGACCGTCGTGCTCGATGCCGGCGTCGGCGGCCCGGGCGGCAGCGGCGTCGAGGTCGGTCTCGTCGAGCACCACCGTCGACCGCCCGGCGCGGTCGGGCTCGGACCACACCTGCAGGCCGAAGCTGTCGCCGAGGTGCCACTCGACCAGGCCGGGCATGGGGCGGGCGTCGGGGCCGCGCTCGAACAGCGCCGTGTACCAGCGCTCGGCACGGTCGAGATCGGTGACGGTGCAGTGGGCGAGCATGCGGTGGATCATGGCGGGCTCCTTCGCCGGTGGTGATGTGCCACCACCTCAGCACGCCCGGGGCCGGGCGGCACGCTCGCCGCCCGGCCCCGGACGCTCACGCTCAGGTGCAGCTGACCGCGTCGTACGCCGCGACCACCGGCTGCGGCTCCCCGCCCTGGCGCGTCACCGTCACCGTGGCCTCGCCCGCCGGCACCGTGCCCTTGCGCACCGCGAACGACTGGTACGCGCTGCGCCCGGGCGCCACCTGCGCGACGGGCTTGGACCCGAACGGCGTCGCGATCGCGACCCCCGCCGGCGCGTCGCCCGTGTTCAGCGCCCGCACCGCGAGCACCGCGCTCGACCCCACGCACCGCGCCTGGGCGGTCACCTCCACCTGCGGGTCCGGCACCGGGTCGGCGACCGCGTAGGTGTGCACGTAGTCGAACCTCGCGGTCGCGCCCGCCGTGTTCATCGAGACCAGGCCGATCTGCACGGGCTGGCCGTCGGGCCACGTCCAGGTGCCGCCCCACGTCCACGTCGACCCGTCCGTGCTCGTGGCCATGCGGGCCTCGTGCTCCCCGTTCTCGACGTCGTGGTGGTACTTCAGGCGCATCCACATCGTGTCCGCCGGGGCCGGGCCGAACATCGGCCCGGAGAAGACGGCCGTCGCGGGGACCGTCGTCGGGCGGGGTGCCTCCTTGGTGAACTCCGTGACCTGCGCGGACCTGTTGATCCGGCTCAGCGGGAGCACGGAGTGCACCAGCTTCACGAAGCTGTCGTCGTTCGCGTACAGCAGCAGGCCCGCCTGACGGTTGGCGCTCTGCGCGGGCAGGTCGAGCTTCGTCTCGACGACGAAGTCGCCCTCCGGCGCGTCGCGCAGCAGCACCGAGGCGCTGTTGTCGGTGCGGTAGAGCTCGGCCCCCTGCGTCGGCCACGACAGCCGCCCGCCCGTGAGGGTCGCCTGGGACGCACCGCCGCGCACCCAGCGCCACGCGGGGTCACCCGTCTCGGGACGGCCCGAGCCGTCGAAGTCGTCCGAGTATGCGGGCAGCAGCTCACCCACCCGGGGGTCCGGGACGCGCTCGGTCACCGGCGTGGACAGCGCGGCCGCGCCGAGGTTGTCCACGTCCGCCGCGCCCGTCGACGACGCGACGACGGCCGCGCCGTCGACCGCCCCGGCGGACGACGTCGTCACGGTCGCCAGCGGCTCCCCCGCCGCGTCCTCGGCGAGCGAGGCCGTGACCTCGCCGCCGCGGACCTCGACGCTCAGCGTCGCCCACGTCGCCGAGAAGCCCGCGGGCAGCGGCGCCCTGGCGGCACCGCCGGAGCCCTGTACGACGAGCTCGCCGGTGGCGGCGTCGAGAGACGCGGTGACGTCGGCGCCCGTGCCGGAGCCGTCGAGCCCGATGCTCACGCTGCCGGCGTCGGCCAGCCGAACGTCGCCCTGCACCCGCACGTCGCCGTCCACGGTGGCCCGGCTGCGCACGGTGCCGCCGTCGAGCGCGACGTACCCGCCGGCGTCGGCCTCCGTGGCGGGCGAGGCGTCCGTGGCGTCCCAGCCGGTGAGGTCGTCGAAGGTCGAGCCCACGTCCCAGGTCGTGACCGGGGCCTGCTGCGGCCCGGCGGACGCCCCGGCGCCCGCGTTCACCACGGGCCAGCCGTCGATCCAGTCGAGCCGGTCGATCATCAGCGGCCGCTTCGAGAGGTTGCCGGGCGCGCCGGGGACGAGGCCGAAGTTCGGGTCCTTCTCGTCGATGGCGTGGTAGACCATCCAGTCCTGGCCGGCGAGGTCCGTCTGGACGGCGTTGTGGCCGGGCCCGACGAAGCCGTTGCCGTTCCCCGCGAGCACGATCCCGCCCTTGCTGGAGGAGGCCATGAGGTCGACCCCGTCCGGGTCGACGAACGGGCCGAGCGGGCTGGTGGAGCGGCCCGCCTTGACGGTGTAGCCGCTGAACTCGCCGTCGCAGCAGCCCGCGTCGGAGTACAGCAGGTAGTAGTGGTCGCCGTGGCGGACGACGAACGAGCCCTCCGCGCGGCGGCCCGCCGCGATCTGGGTCACGGGGCCGGTGAGCGCCGTCGCGTCCGCGGTCATCGCGGAGACGCACAGCACGTCGTAGCTGCCCCAGTACAGGTAGCGCGTGCCGTCGTCGTCGGTGAACATCGCCTGGTCGATGGTCCCGGACGGACAGCCGCCGTCGGAGCCGTGCGCGACCACCGCGCCCCGGTCCGTCCACGGGCCTGTCGGCGTCGGCGCCGTCGACAGCCCGATCCCGCCGTTCGAGAGCCCGTACGTCAGGTGGTAGCTGCCGTCCACGTAACGGATGTCCGGCGCCCAGATCCGCGAGTCGCCGGGCCACCACCCGGGCCGGGCGCCCTGCGGGAACACGTCGCCGGCGTACTGCCAGTGCGCCATGTCGTCCGAGACGAGGACGGGCACGATGCGCTCGCCGGCCTCGCCCGCGCTGTCGAAGACGGGGTTCTGGGTGCCGTAGGCGTAGTAGCGCCCGTCCTTGCCGCGGATCATCGACGGGTCCGGGAAGGTGTCGACGACGCCCGCGCTCACCGGGTTCTCGTACGTCCCGGCCGGCGCGTCGGCAGCAGCGACGGCCGCGGTGACGGCCGGCGTGACTGCCGGCGCTGACGGGAGCGGAGCCCCCTCGGCGATCCCGACGGCCGGGACGGCGAGCGCCCCCGCCGCGAGCACGGCCGCGGCCGCCTGAACCACTCGTCTTCTTCGCATCGGTGCTTCTCCTTCGAAGCGTGCCCTGCCGGGGCCGTCGGTGGCCGTCGGCAGGAAGCGGTGCCTGGTCGTGCGCAGCATGTCGGCCTGACAGCGCTGTCCAGGGCCTGGTGATCCTGACCGTAGGGGAGGCCGATTTTTCCGTCAATGATCTGACGGAACACGGCCGACGCTGCTGGAGGCCCTGATCTCCACACCGCAGACCTCGCTCGAGCGCCCTCTCGCACCGCTCTGATGCATGTCTGTCTTGCCGAGCCCCTGATGCATGTCCTGCCGGACGCTTGATGCACTTTGTGCCGGCCCGGGTCCGCGGAGCGCCCCCGCCCGACGCCTCCCGCGCCGCGGTGGCAGGATCGACGCGGTACGCCGACACCCCGCGAGAGGACCCCCGTGAAGACCTTCACCCTGCCCGGAACCGAGATCACCGCCCCGAACGTCGTGCTCGGCCTCATGCGCATCGCCGACAAGTCCGACGACGAGGTCCGTGAGCTCGCCCGGACCGCGCGGGACGCGGGGATCGACTTCGTCGACCACGCGGACATCTACGGCGGCTCGATGCACGCCTGCGAGCGCCGCTGGGCCGAGGCGATGCAGCTGTCCAGCGCCGAGCGCGAGACGTGGACGATCCAGACGAAGTGCGGGATCGTCCCGCCCGACGGCTTCGACTTCTCCTACGAGCACATCGTCGAGTCCGTCGAGGGCTCGCTCGAGGCGCTGCGCACCGAGTACCTCGACCTGCTGCTGCTGCACCGCCCCGACGCGCTCGTCGAGCCCGAGGAGGTCGCCCGCGCGTTCGACGCGCTCGAGGCCTCCGGCAAGGTCCGCTCCTTCGGCGTCTCGAACCACACCCCCGGCCAGATCGACCTGCTGAAGAAGTTCGTCGAGCAGCCGCTCGTCGCCAACCAGCTGCAGCTGTCGATCACGCACTCGCCGATCGTCGCGCAGGGCGTCTCCGCGAACATGCTCGGCGAGGACCAGTCGATCGACCGCGACCGCGGCATCCTCGACTACTGCCGCCTGAACGACATCACCGTCCAGGCGTGGTCGCCGTTCCAGGCAGGCTTCTTCGACGGCGTGTTCCTCGGGTCCGACAAGCACCCCGAGCTCAACGCCGTGATCGACCGGCTCGCCGCGAAGTACGACGTCCCCTCGATGGCGATCGCGACCGCGTGGATCACCCGTCACCCGGCGCGGATGCAGGTCGTCCTCGGGACGACGACGCCGGAGCGCGTGACGGCCGCCGCGCAGGGCTCCGAGGTCCCCCTGACGCGCGCCGAGTGGTACGAGCTGTTCCGCGCCGGCGGGCACATCGTGCCCTGACCGGTCACCCGCCCAGGCGCACGAGCGGGCTCTCGTCCAGGTGCGCGAGGAGGTCCGCGACGTCGTCGTACACCGCGACGGCGCCGGCCTCGCGCAGCTCGTCCACCCCGATGCCGCCGCTGCGCACGGCGACGCACGCCACCCCCGCGCGGCCCGCGGCCTCGACGTCCCACACCGTGTCGCCGACGAGCACCGCGCGCCCGGCCGGGACGTCCGCGGCCTCGAGGGCGACCTGCACCAGGTCCGGGGCGGGCTTCGCCGCGTCCACGTCGCCCGCCCCGGTCACGGCGTGCAGCTCCTGCTCGACGTCGAGCACGTCCCGCAGCCGCTCGAGCTCGTCGGGCGCGGCGGACGTGGCGAGCACGGGCCGGATCCCGCGGGCGGCGAGGGTGCGCACGAGGTCCCGGGCACCGTCGACCGCCCGCAGCCGGCCCGCGGCGCCCGCGTAGTAGTGCGAGTGCGCGTCCTTGACCTGCTCGGCGACCGCGTCGGCGTCGTCCCCGAGCACGGCCTCGAGCAGCTCGGAGGAGCCCATGCCGATGGCGCGGTGCACGCGCCACGCGGCGACGTCGCGCCCGACGTCCTGCAGCGCGCGCGTCCACGCCTCCACGTGCAGGTAGTTGGAGTCGACGAGCGTGCCGTCGACGTCGAGGAGCACGGCGACGGGTGCGTCGGTGCCGGCGTTCTGCGAGTCGGTGTCCATCCCCCCGTGGTACCGGTCCGCGCCGCGACCGGCACGCCGGGACACGCTGCGGGCTAGCCCGCAGCGGCCCGCCGGATCGCCAGATGCAGCGATTTCCAAAAGATCCTAAAGTTGCATAGAGATCCAAAGACCCGGAGGCCACCATGCCCGCCCCCAGAAATCCGTTCAAACCGACAGCAGGCGCGACACCCCCGGTCCTGATCGGGCGCGACGCCGACCTCGAGGAGTTCTCCGACTCTCTCCGGGACGGCCCGGGCGCGCCCGGGCGACTCGTCCGCGTGACGGGCGCTCGTGGTGTCGGCAAGACCGTCATGCTGAACGAGCTTGCTGATGCGGCGCTGCGCGAAGGCTGGGTCACGGTCGCCGACACCGCCAGCACCGGCATGGCAGCACGGCTCGTGACGGCGATCTCCGATCATCGCGACCGGCTCGACCGCGTCCCGGAGCGCCACCGAAGCATCACGGCGATCGACCTGCCCGTCGGCGCCGGAGGCATCGCCTTCTCCGAGCGGCCTGCGGTCCAGTCCGACCTGCGTCGGGAAGCGGGACTGCTGCTCGACGTTCTCGCTCAGCACGAGACGGGGCTGCTCATCACGGTCGACGAGATGCATCACGGTGCGCTCGACGAGCTCCGCGCACTCTCGATCGTGACCCAGCATCTCGTCCGCGAGGACCGCCAGATCGCCGTCGCCTTCGCCGGTCTCCCCTCGGCCGTGTCCGAGCTGCTCAACGACCGCGGCGTCACGTTCGTCCGCCGGGCGATGCCGATCATCCTCGCCGACGTCCCCGTCCCCGAGGTCGCGGCGGCGCTGCGGGCCACGATCGAGACGAATGGTCGAAGCATCACGGACGACGCGCTGCAGCTGGCGGCGAGGGCGACGAACGGCTATCCGTTCCTGGTCCAGCTCGTCGGCTATCACCTCTGGCGCAAGGCAGTCGCCGACCGGATCGACATGGCGAGCGCAGCCGCCGGTGTCGACGCAGCCCGCAGACGGCTCGGAGCGACCGTGCACGAGACGGCGCTCGCGGACCTTTCTGCGGTCGACCGCACCTTCCTGCTCGCGATGGCTGTCGACGACGGCCCCTCCAAGGCATCCGACCTGGCCTCCAGGCTCGCTGAGACCTCGTCCTACGTCAGCACCTACCGGTCACGCCTGATCGGTGCAGGAATCATCGGGTCCGTCTCGCACGGGTACGTCGACTTCGCCATCCCCTATCTTCGCGAGTACCTGCGTGAGCACGGTGCCTCGGGGGCGTCACTCCCGTGAGACCCACGCACCGGAATCTCGCGGACCCGGGACGCGTTATGTCAGACGTCAGCACGACACGCCCCGGCGCGGACCGCCGGACGGTCCCCGGGGCACCACCACCGGCGAGGAGGTCTGCCATGGCACGCGCACCACGACGCGTCGAGCTCGAGAACGACCGCGGGGAGATCGTCCGCTACGTCCGCCACCAGCCCGGCGGCGGCCTGGTCTCGCCGCAGGCCAGCGTGCCCGACGACGCCACGGTCGCCACCGGCGCGTACGTCGAGGCGGGCGCGGCCGTGCGCCCGGGCGCCCGGGTCGGGCGCGGCAGCTGGGTCGACCACGGCGCCGTCGTCGGCGCTGCGGCGACGGTCGGCGAGTACGTCCACCTCGGGCCGGGCAGCGCCGTCGGCCCACGAGCACGGGTCGGCAACCACGCCCGGCTCGGGCCGGACGCCCACGTCGAGCCCGGGGCCGTGGTGGACGACGACGCGATCGTCCCCGCCGGGGCGACCGTGCGTCGGGCCCCCGCGGGCCGGGCGGCGCGACGGGCGGACCACCCGGCGGCGGCCTGACCGCCCGACCGCGCGTCGCTAGGGTGGCGGACGTGCCTCTCGACCCACGGACGTCCGCCGCCCTCGACCACCTGCTCGCCGTCGCCCAGCGGGACGGGCGCCTCCCGTCGGTCGCGGCCGGCGTCGTGCGGGGGGGCGCGCTCTCGTGGAGCGGTGCCCTCGGCACGCTCGACGGGCGGGGCGGCGGTGGGAGCGCAGGCGCTGACACCCAGTACCGCATGGGCTCCATCACCAAGACCTTCGTGGCCGTCGCCGTCCTGCGCCTGCGCGACGCCGGCCGCCTCGATCTGTCGGACCGCCTCGAGGACCACGTCCCCGGCTCGCGCCTCGGTGCGGCGTCGATCGAGCAGCTCCTCTCCCACGCCGCCGGCGTGCAGGCCGAGACCCCGGGCCCCTGGTGGGAGCGCACGCCCGGCGGCGACTGGGACGCGCTGGCCGCGACGCCGGTCGAGCAGCGCTTCCGCGGCGGGCGGCGGTTCCACTACTCCAACGTCGGGTTCGCGGCCCTCGGCCGCGTCCTGGAGTCGCACCACGGGCGGTCGTGGTCCGAGGTCGTCCGCGAGGACCTGCTGCTCCCCCTCGAGATGGGACGGACGACGACGCGGCCCGCCGGACGCGCGGCGCAGGGCCTCGCGGTGCACCCGTTCGCGGACGTGCTGCTCCCCGAGCCGGAGCACGACGCGGGAGCGATGGCCCCCGCCGGCCAGCTGTGGACGACGGTGCGCGACCTCGCGCGCTGGGCGACCTTCCTCGGCGGCGACACCGCCGGGCTGCTCGACGCAGACACGCTGGCCGAGATGTGCGAGCCGCACCACGTCGTCGACGAGCCGGGCGCGCCGTGGACGGGGGCGCACGGGCTCGGCTGGCAGGTGTGGAACGTCG
The DNA here is from genome assembly GCF_003752595.1 of Cellulomonas sp. PhB143. Classification (GTDB taxonomy): domain Bacteria; phylum Actinomycetota; class Actinomycetes; order Actinomycetales; family Cellulomonadaceae; genus Paraoerskovia. The sequence continues at coordinate 175,793 of NZ_RKIJ01000012.1, forward strand.
ACGGCGTCCGGTACGCGGGGCACGGCGGGTCCATGCCGGGGTTCCTCGCAGGCCTGCGGGTGCGGCTCGACGCGGGCGGTCCCGACGACGGCGGGGCGCGCGGCGACGGCGCCGTCGTCCTGACGAACACGACCACGAGCCCGGCCGTGGGGCCCCTGCGCTCGGACCTGCTCGACCGGCTGGCCGAGCTCGAGCCGGCACCCGTCGAGGCGTGGACCGCGTCCGTGGGCGGGCACGGGGAGCTGCTCGACCTGGTCGGCACCTGGCACTGGGGACCGTCGACGACGACGGCGCGGCTCGCGGGCGAGCACCTCGTGCTCGGCGAGCCCGGCAAGGGCCGGGGCTCACGCTTCGCGCGCGTGTCGGACGACGCGTTCGTCGGCCTCGACGGCTACCACACGGGCGAGCCGCTGCGCGTGGTGCGGCGCGCGGACGGGACCGTCTCGCACCTGGACCTCGCCTCGTTCCGGTTCACGCGCACGCCCTACGACCCCGGCGCGGACGTGCCGGGCGGCGTCGACGTGGCGGGCTGGGTCTGACGCCGTGCCCGCCCCCGTCCGCGCCGGACTGCCGGTGACCTCCGCCCTGACGATCCCGCGGGCCGAGCTCACCTGGTGCTTCTCGCGCGCCTCCGGCCCCGGCGGTCAGGGCGTGAACACGACCGACTCACGGGTCGAGCTGTCGTGGGACGTCGCCGGCTCGGCGGTGCTCGGGGCTGCGCAGCGCGAGCGGCTGACCGAGCGGCTCGGCCCGCGGCTCGTGGGCGGGGCGCTGACCGTGACGGCCGCCGAGCACCGCGAGCAGCGGCGCAACCGCTCCGCCGCCGCGGACCGGCTCGTCGCGATCGTCGCGGACGCCCTGGCGCCGCCGCCGAAGAAGCGCCGGCCCACGCGACCGACCCGGGGCTCGCAGGAGCGTCGCCTGACCGCGAAGAAGCAGCGCTCGATCACCAAGCAGCTGCGCCGCGGCTGAGCCCGGCAAGTCCTGATCGGAAGCGGGCGCGCTCAGCCGCCCGACGGGCCGGGCGTCCGGGCCGCCGGGCCGGGGTCAAGGCCGACGCGCCCGTCCTCGTGGACGACGATCGTGTCCGCCGGGCACACCGGGCCGTCGACGACCACCGGGTCGCGGTCGGGGAAGGTGAGGGTGACGTCCCCGGCGGTGCAGCCGTGGTCGAGGATCGAGACCGCTCCCTGGGCGGTGACCTCGACCTCGTCGTCCCCCGTCGAGACGGTCACGGCCTCGTCGCTGTCGTTGGTGATGTTCAGGTCGCCCGGATGGCCTGCGACGACCGCGCGGACGACGAGGGCGACCACGAGCGCGAGGAGAGCCAGGACGAGGACGGCACCGACGGCTGCGGCGCCGAGGCCGATGCTGCGTCGGACGGTCACGTCGCCTCCCGGTTCCCAGGGTCGCCAGCTCTGCCGTCAACCTAGCGGCACCGCTCCCCGCGGGCGCCCGGCATGTGCACGATGTGCGCGAGACCTCCACGAGAGCTGCATGGCGCCGGCGCCGGCGCGGCGGATCACCACGTGCGACGCGTCGTGGCCTTGGTGCCGGCCACGAGACTGCGGGCCGGGACGTCGTCGGCCACGACCGATCCTGCGGCGATGACGGAGTCACGGCCGATGCTCACGCCCGGCAGGATCGTCGCGCCGGCGCCGATCCAGACGTTCTCGGCCACGTCGATCGGCCCGCCGGTCAGCCACACCCGGCGGTCCTCGGTGTCCACCGGATGGCCGACGGTGATGAAGGTGACCTTCGGCGCGACCATGACGCGCTCGGCGAGCCGGATGCCCGCGTAGTCGAGGAACGTGCAGCCCTGGTTGACGAACACCCGCTCACCGAGCTCGAGGTTCAGGCCGTGGTCCGTGTAGAAGGGCGGGTAGATCGTCACGCGTGGGGGGAGCGGCCGGCCGAGGATCAGCTCGAAGAGCCGCGCCTTGCCCTCCTCGTCCTCGAACGGCAGCACGTTCAGCCGCGAGGTCAGCTCGGTGGCGCGCAGCACGCGCTCGGACATCGCGCGGAACTCGGGGCTGTGGATGCGCAGGAGGAGGTCGTCGGACACCGCCCGGCTCAGCCGAACGTCTCGAGCAGCGTCGCGCGCTCCGCCGGCGTGAGGTTCGTGGCCACGAGCGTGCCCTGGAAGCCGTGGAAGCGTTCACCCACCCGGTCGAGGTCGCCGTTCTCCGTCACCGCGAACAGCGCCGACGTGCCGGGCGTGATGCCCGCGCGGATGCGCTCGATCTGGTCGGCGTCGATCCCGACGCCCGCCGTGGCGCGGGTGATCCCCCCGACCGCGGCACCGACGGCCGCCCCGAGGAGCGGCACGAAGAACAGGACGCCGAACAGCAGCCCCCAGAACGCGCCCCACCCGGTGCCGCGCTTCTCGTCCTCGTGGCTGTGGTGGGTGCTGGGCTTGTCCGCGCCCGCGGGCCAGCTCACGGTCGCGTGGTCGACAACCGTCACGAGGTGCTCCGACCCCGTCTCCTTCAGGGTCGCGGCCGCGCGCGTCGCGCCCTCCGGGTCGTCGAACTTCCACACGGTGAACGTCGCCATGTCTCCTCCTCGGTGGGGTGGTCAGGACCGGGTCGAACCTAGCGCCCTGCCCCGGCCCGCGCCCGGGCGGGCGCCCGGGCGGGCCATGTCGCGCCCCGTCCCGGCGCGGCTGCCCGTCTCGGTGAGCGACTTGCCCGCCGTCTCCGGCGCCAGGACGAGCGAGACGACGCCCCCGACGAAGCACACCACCGCGAGGGCGATCAGCACGGGCGGCAGCCCGAAGGCGTCCAGGCAGACGGGGAGCAGGAACGTCCCCGCCGCCGCACCGACCCGCGAGGCGGCGGAGGCGAAGCCCATGCCAGAGGTCCTGACCGGGGTGGGGAACAGCTCGAGCGGGTACACGCCGGGCAGGATGCTCATCACCCCGTAGAACAGCAGGTAGCCGAAGAAGCAGACCGCCGTGATCGCCACCGGGAGGTCGAGCATGTCGCCGAGCGCCACGATCGCGAGGAACACGCCGGTGGCGAACATCGGGGTCAGCAGGATCGCCCGACGCCCGATCCGGTCGACGAGGAACCAGCCGACCGAGGCGCCGACCAGCGCGACGCACGTGCCGATCAGCGCGCCCACGACGGGGCTCTCGAGGCCCATGAGGTGCAGGACCTCGGACTGGAAGAACGTGAGCCCGAAGTAGGGCACGACGATGCAGATCCAGAACACGCACGCGAAGACCGTGCGCGACAGGTACTCCTTGTCGAACAGCAGCGTCCACCGGGTGCTGGTGTCCTGCTGCTCGTCCTTGAACTCGTCGCTCTCGGGGCGCTCGCCGACCTCGGCGAGGATCGCGCGCGCCTCGTCCGCGCGCCCCCGGGAGATCAGCCACCGCGGGGACTCCGGGAGCCCGTGCCTCAGCAGCAGGATGACGGCGGCGGGGACGGCCGCGCTCGCGAGCACGACGTGCCACGCCGTCGGCACCGACCGCAGGATCAGGAACCCGACGAGAAACGAGACGACGTAGCCCACGTTCCAGAGGATCTCGAGCAGCCCGAGGTAGTGGCCGCGCTTGCGCGCCGGGGTGAACTCGCCGAGCAGGGGCGAGCCGATCGAGTAGTCGCCGCCGATCGCGGCACCGAGGAACAGGCCCAGGACCATGATGTGCCACGGTTCGGTCACGGCGAGCATCAGCAGCGCGCACGTCAGGAAGATCAGCAGGTCGGCGATGAACATCGGCTTGCGCCCGATGCGGTCCGTCAGGTAGCCGATCAACGGTCCGCCGATGATCGTCCCGACCAGCGTCGACGCGGAGATGAGGCCGAGCTGGGAGGCCGAGAGGTCGAGGTCGGCGACGAAGGTCCCGCTGGCGATGACCGCGGCGATCGCGGCGAACACGAAGCCGTCGAGGAACATGCCCCCGCCGGTCGCGGCGGTCAGCCGGCGCAGGAACGCTCTCGCCGACGACGTGAGAGGGGCGTCCTGCGGACGTCCCGGGCTGCTGGGCACCCGGCCAACGTACAGCGCTGTCCGGCGTCGTACCCGGGGACGGGTACCCTTCGCCGGTGACACAGCCCCGCACGCGAGCGACGACGCTCGCCGGCCTCCTCCTGCTCGCCGTCCTCACGCTCCTCGCCGTCCTCGCGGTCCGCCCGCCGGCGCCGGTGGCCGCCGACGCCCCGGCGGACGAGTTCAGCGCCGAGCGTGCCTTCGCGCACGTGCGCGAGATCGGCCAGGAGGTCCACCCGCACGGCTCCGCAGCGCTCACCGCGGTGCGCGACCACGTCGTGGCCACCCTCACCGGGCTGGGCCTCGACCCCGAGGTCACCGACTCCGTCGGCGAGGACGGCAGCCTCGGCGACCAGAGCCGCGTCGCCCGGGTGGAGAACGTCGTCGCGACCCTGCCCGGCACGCACCCGACCGCCCCGGTCTTCCTCGTCGCGCACTACGACTCCGCCGAGGTCTCGCACGGCGCGAACGACGACGGCGCGGGCGTCTCCACGCTCCTGGAGACCGTGCGCGCGCTCACCACGGGCCCGGCCCTGCGCAACGACGTCGTCCTCGTCTTCACCGACGCGGAGGAGGCCTGCCTGTGCGGCGCCGAGGCGTTCGAGCACTCGGACCCGCGCGCGTCGGACGGCGGGATCGTGCTCAACTTCGAGGCCCGCGGCTCCTCCGGCCCCGCCATCATGTTCGAGACCTCGCGGGGCAACGCCGCGCTCGTGTCCGAGTACGCGAAGGTGCCCTACCCCGTCGGCACGTCCATGGCCGTCGAGGTCTACCGGATCCTGCCGAACGACACGGACTTCTCCCCGTTCCTCGACGCCGACCGGTTCACCGGCCTGAACACCGCCTACATCGACGGGTCCGCGGTCTACCACGCACCGCAGGACCGCCCCGGGACCATGGACCTCGCCAGCCTGCAGCACGAGGGGTCCAACGCCCTCGCCCTGGTCCGCAGCCTCGGCGACGCCGACGCCGCGGCCCTCGCCACGCCGTCGTCCACCGACTCCACCTACTTCCCGCTGCCCGGCGACCTCCTCGCCCGCTACCCCGGCTGGCTCGTGTGGCCGCTCGCCGCGCTGGCCGTGCTCGGGGTCGCCGCGCTCGGCGCGGTCACGCTGCGCCGCGGGGGGACGACGCCGGGCCGCCTCGCCTGGGGCTTCGCGTCCGCGCTGGTGCCGATCCTCGGCTCGGCGGTCGCCGCCCAGCTGTTCTGGATGCTGCTCGTCGCGGTCCGGCCCGGTTACGGCGAGATGCTCGACCCGTGGCGTCCCGGGTGGTTCCGGGTCGCGCTGCTGGGCGTCGTCGCCACCGTCGTCGCCGGCTGGTTCGTCGCGCTGCGCCGGCGCCTGGGCGCGCCCGCGCTCGCGGTCGGCGGGCTCGCCTGGCTCGCGCTCGTCGGCGTCGCGCTCGCGGCGTTCACCCCGGGCGGGGCGTACCTCGCGACGCTGCCGGCCCTCGCCGGGGCCGCCGCCGGGCTCGTCGCCGCGCGGGTGCGCGACGCCCGCGGGCGGGTCGCGGCCGTCACGGTCGGCGCCGGCGTCGCAGTCCTCGTCCTCGTGCCCGTCACCCTGCTCTTCTTCCCCGCGCTCGGCCTCGCGACGGGCGCGGCACCGGCCGTGTGCGCGGCGCTGCTGGGCGTCGCCGTGGTGCCCGTGCTCGCCCTCGTCCTGCCCGGCGCGCGCCGGGCGGGGGCGGCGCTCGTGGGCGCGTGCGCGGCCCTGGCCGTCGCGGCGACGGCGACGGGCCTCGTCGTCGACCGCTTCGACGATGCCCACCCGGAGCCGACCCAGCTCATGTACGCGCTGGACGCCGACACGGGCCAGGCGCGGTGGATCTCCGCCGAGGGGAGCCCGAGCCCCTGGACGTCGCGCTACGTCACGGAGCAGACCGACGTCTCGGCCGAGTTCCCGATGGTCTCCGGCGACGTGTGGACCGGCCCCGCGACGGCGGCGGACCTGCCCGTCCCGAGCGCACGCGTGGTCTCCGACGAGACCGCAGCCGGAGAGCGCACCGTCACCTTCCGGCTGCGCCCGGGCCGCGAGGTGCGGTACGTCGACGTGGTGGGCGGCGGCGTGGACACCGCCACGGTCGCGGGGCGCGAGGTCCCCGTCGAGGGCGGGCACCTCGACGCCCGGTTCTACGCGCCGCCGGCCGACGGCGTCGAGGTCGTGCTGACGACGCACGCCGCCGCGCCGCTCGACCTGCGGCTCTTCGGCGGTGGCGAGGGCCTCGAGGACCTGCCCGGGTTCGTCCCGCGCCCGGGCGGCGTCGGGGTCGCGGGCACGCACACCTCCGAGCTGGTGCTCGTGGGCACGTCGGTCACCCTCTGACGCCCGGCGCCCCCGGCGCGCTCAGCGCAGCCGCTCCCCCCCGACCCATACCCCGCGCACGTCCTGCGTCGCGGTGATGTCGCTCGTCGGGTCCCCGCCGACCAGCAGGAGGTCGGCGCGCAGGCCCTCGCGCACGGCCCCCCGGTCGGCGAGACCGAAGTGCTCGGCCGGCAGGCTCGTGGCCGCCCGGAGCGCCTCGACCGGCGTCATGCCGGCGTCGACGAGCAGCACGAGCTCCTGGTGCAGCGTGGAGCCCAGCGGGATCGAGAACGGTACGCCGGGCTGGTCGACGGAGTCCGTGCCGGCCAGGACCGGTACCCCGGCCTCGTGCATGGCGGCGACGGACGCCCGGGCGTTGTCGTAGCTCACCCCCGGCGCCGGTCGCATCGACGTCAGGGTCTTCGAGACGCTGAGCGTCGGGATCGCGATCCGGGCGCCCTCGACCATGCGCGCGGCGACGTCGGCGTCCACGGCCGCCTCGGTGGGCACGTGCGTGAGGACGTCCACGCCAGCGTCGAGCGACATCGTGAACGCCCCGAGGTGGCTGGCGTGCGCCACGACCCGTCGGCCCGCCGCGTGCGCGGCCTGGACCACGGCGGCGACGACCTCCGGCTCCGGGCCGCCCTGGCCCGGGTCCTCGGTGACGACCTTGATCCAGTCCGAGCCCTCCCCGACGCGACGGGCGACGCCTGCCGGGACGTCGGCCGGGTCGGTGACGACCGCGCCGTCGGGCATCCCGAAGTGGGAGTGCGGCCCGGCCGGCCCGATGAACGGCAAACCCGCGCTGATCATGCCCGCCGTGTGCTGCTCGGCGCGCATCGCCGCGGTGAGCTCCGCCGGCCAGGAGGCCATGTCGAACCCGGTGGTCACGCCGTGCTGCACGAGCGCGTCGAGGTCCTTGCGGCCGTTGACGTGCAGGTGCGCGTCGATCAGGCCCGGCAGGAGGGTGCCCCCCTCGCCGGCGACCTTCTCCGCGTCCTCGGGGACGGCGCCGTCGGGCAGGTCTGCGGGCGAGCCGCCCGGCGTCACGGCCGCGATCACGCCGTCGCGCACGAGGACGGTGGCCGGCTCGGTGAGCCCGTCGCCGTCGAAGACGCGGACGTCGGTGAAGAGCGTGGTGGTCATCGGGTGCTCCCTTCGTCGAGCCACTCCAGCGTGCGCGCGGAGTAGGCGTCGCGCTCCTCGGGACGGTCGTCGCCGAGCATGTCGGTGCTCACCGGGTAGCCCCGGCGGTCGAGGTGCCACGCCGTGATCTCGTCCATCGCGCCGGCCTGGCGCACGGCCGCGGTCATCGACCCAGCAGGCGCGTCGCGTTGCGCCCGGTCAGGTCGCGCCAGGTGTCGCCGTCCGACGGCGGCTCGGCCGCGTCGATCGAGCGCACCTGGGCGAGCGTCGCCTCGAGCGGGGTCCAGCAGTAGTCGCTGCCGTACACGAGGCGGTCGGTGCCGAACGCGGCCTCGAACGCGGGGACCGCGCGGGGGAACGGCGCACCGGCGATGTCGTACCAGATCCCGCCGAGCTGCTCGCGCACCGACGGGTCGTCGACGAAGTCCGGCAGAAGGATGGGTCGGAACGTGTCCATCCGGTCGACGAGCAAAGGCAGGACGCCGGCGGTGTGCGTCAGCACCCACCGGATGTTCGGGTAGCGCAGCAGGACCCGCGCGAACACGAGGTCGCTCGCGGCCCGGGCGGTGTCGAAGAGGAACTCCATGAGCGGGCGGGGCCGGCCGAGCGAGACGTCCTCGACCCCGGGGTGCGAGGTGGGGTGCACGAAGACGAGCGCGCCGCGGCGGTCGAGCTCTTCCCACAGCGGCTCGTTCGCCGGGTCCCCCAGATAGGAGCCGTGCGCGTTCGTCTCGATCGCGACGCCGTCGGAGCCGAGGACGTCGAGCGCGTGCACGGCCTCGGCCAGCGCACCGTCGACGTCGGGCAGCGGCAGGGAGGCGAAGTGGCCGAACCGGTCGGGGCGCTCGCGGCGCAGGCCGGCACCGAACTCGTTGACCTCGCGCGCGAGGTCCCGCGCGGCGGCGTCGTCACCGAGGTGCACCCCGGGGGACGAGATCGACAGGTAGGCCTTGGCGATGCCGCCCCGCTCCATGAGCTCGAGCTGCTCCTCGAGCGACCACGTCGCCCACGCCGGCATGCCGTCGGGGTGCTCGATCCCGGCGGCGCGGGCCGCCGCGACGTAGCGGTCGGTGACGAAGTGGGCGTGGACGTCGATCAACCCGGTGGGTATCATCGTTCCTTCTTTCCTGGTCAGTCTCTCCAGGCTAGGAAGAACTGCCGCCGAGCGGCACCGCGTGTGCCGATCAGTGGAACACGGGTTCGAGGCACCGCCGACGGAAGGCGGCGCGCGGAATACCGTTCCACCGGATGCGTTCCCCCCGCGAGAGGCTTCATCACCCGCGACAGGAGAACCACCGTGCCGGACTTCAACCAGCAGATCATCGACGAGTTCCGGGCGAACGGGGGCAGCGTCGAGACAGCCGGGTTCGGCCGCGGTCTCGTGCTCGTGCACCACCGCGGCGCGCGCAGCGGCACGGAGCGCGTCAACCCGCTCGCCGCCGTCCGCACCTCGCCGGACACCTGGCTGCTCGCGGCGTCGGCAGCCGGGAGCGACAAGAACCCGGACTGGTACCACAACCTCCTCGCGCACCCGGAGACGGTCATCGAGACGCCCGAGGACGGCGCGGTGGACGTGCACGTGACCGAGCTCGAGGGCGACGCCCGCGACGCGGGCTGGGCGCGGTTCACCGCCATGTCCGAGGGGTTCAAGGGCTACGAGGCCAAGACCTCGCGCGTCATCCCGGTGCTCGAGCTCACGCGGCGCTGACCCGGCGTCAGCGCAGCCGGCGCAGGAACTCCCGGGTCCGCTCGCGCTGCGGGTCGTCGAGCACCTGCTGCGGCGTGCCGCGCTCGTGGATGCGGCCGTCGTGCAGGAAGACCACCTCGTCGGCCACGTCGCGCGCGAACCCCATCTCGTGGGTCGCGACGAGCATCGTCGTCCCCTCGGAGCGCAGCGAGAGCAGCAGGTCGAGCACCTCACCGACGAGCGCCGGGTCGAGCGCCGACGTGACCTCGTCCAGGAGCAGGAGCTCGGGCCGCCCGACGAGCGCCCGCGCGATCGCGGCGCGCTGCTGCTCACCACCGGAGAGCTGGTCCGGGTAGGCGCGCGCCTTGTGCGCGAGGCCGACCCGCTCGAGCATCTGCCGCGCCTCCGCCTCCGCCTCGGCGCGCGGGCGCCCGTGCGCCACCCGCGGCGCGAGCGTGAGGTTGTCCAGCACCCGCAGGTGCGGGAACAGGTTGTACTGCTGGAAGACGAGCGCGAGCCGCGCGCGCACGGCGTCGGCGTCGACCCACGGGTCCGCGACGTCCTGCCCGTCGAGCAGCACCTGGCCGTCGTCGACGTCCTCGAGGAGGTCGACGACGCGCAGCAGCGTCGACTTGCCGGACCCCGACGCCCCGATCAGCACGACGCAGCGGTGCTCGGCGACGTCGAGGTCGATCCCGTCCAGCACCGCGCGCTGCTCGGCGCCCGTCCCGAAGGTCTTGCGCACCCCGCGCAGGGACAGCAGGGGCGCGCTCACCCCGGCGCTCACCGCAGCGCTCCCGCACCGGCGACGCCGCTCAGCTGCCCGCGCCAGCCCTGGCGGGCCGACCAGGCGTCCACCAGCCGGGTCAGCGGCACCGAGATCGCGACGAAGAGCAGGCCGGCGACGACGTAGGGCGTGAAGTTGTAGTCGCCCGTCGTCGCGATCTGCGCCGCGCGGATCGCGTCGACCGCACCGAGGATCGAGATCAGCCCCGAGTCCTTCTGCAACGAGACGAGCATCCCGGCCACGGGCGCGGCCACGTGGCGCACCGCCTGCGGGAGGACGACGTGGCGCACCGCCTGGCCGCGGCTCAGCCCGAGCGAGCGGGCGGCGGCCACCTGCGACGGGTGCACCGACTCGATCCCGGCGCGGAAGATCTCCGCCAGGAACGCCGTGTACGTCAGGACGATCGCGAGCCCGCCGAGGACCGCCGCGCTGACGGGCAGCCACGGCAGCCGCAGCGCCGGCAGGCCGAACCCCACCAGGAGCAGCACGAGCAGCAGCGGCACCCCGCGGAACACGTCCACGTAGGCGACCGCGAGCATCCGCAGGGGGAACAGCGCCGGGATCCGGGAGGTGCGCACCACCGCGAGCAGGAGCCCGACGACGAGCCCCACGGCGCTCGCCACGACCCACACCCGCAGGTTCAGCCACAGCCCCTGCGCGACCTCGGGCAGCACCTCGACCGCGCGCCCCGGGGAGAAGAACGCCTCGCGCGCCCGCTCCCAGCCCGGGGCGGTGGTCACGACGTAGACCACCGCGGCGAGGACGACGACGGTCGCCACCCCCGCGACGAGCAGCGCCCGGCGCCGCTGGGCCCGGCGGAACGCCGTGCGGGCGGCGGCGCGCTCCGACGGGACCCACGCGCCGCCCTGCCGACCCGGCGGCGCGCCGCCCTGCCGACCCGGCGGCGCGCCGCCCTGCTCGCTCACCGCCCGGCCCGCCCGTTCAGGAGAGCTCGGGGACGTCGTCGGAGTGCAGCCACGTCGTGCGCAGGTCGTCGAGCGTGCCGTTCTCGTCGAGGGTGTCCACGGCCTGCGAGACGCACGCCGTCAGGTCCGAGTCCTTGTCGAGCACGAGGCCGAGCTGCTCCGGCTCGCCCACCCGCGGCAGCGTGCCGATCACGGCGGTGCCCGGGAAGTACACGGTCGAGGCGGCGACGCCCTGGTCGACGTCCATCACCATCGCGTCGACCGTGCCGGAGCTGAGCGCCGTCATCCCGTCGCCCGCGGCGTTGAACGGCACCACGTCGACGTCGTCCCCCCACGCCGCCTTCGCCGCGTCGAGCGACGTCTGCGACGCCGTCACCCCGACCTTGGCGCCCTTGAGGTCGGCGAGCGTCGTCGCGTCGGCGTACGTCCCGTCGTCGGCCACGATGACGCCCTGCCGGGTGGTCAGGTAGGGGCTGGAGAAGTCGACGGCCTTCTTGCGGTCGTCGGTGATGGTGGTCTGGTAGGCCGCGAGGTCGAACGGTTTGATCGCGGGGCTGACGATCTGCTCGAACGTCACCGACGTCCACCTCACGTCGTCCTTCGCGTACCCGAGCTCGTCCGCGACCGCGTAGACGAGGGCGGACTCGAAGCCCTTGCCGCTGCTCGGGTCGCCCACGTACCAGGGCTCGTAGGGGTCGCTCGCGCCGACGGTCAGGGTGCCGCCCGTCAGCGTCGGCAGGTCGCCCGGGGCGCAGCTCGCGCTCGCGGTGCCCGACGACGTGGCGGCGGCACCCGTGCCGTCGTCCGACGAGCATCCGGCCAGCAGGAGGGCGACGACCGCCGCGGCGGGCACGACGGCGGTGGACAGGAGACGGGAGGTGCGCACGGCGGGGCCTTCCGGGGACGGAGCGGGACGACGCCGAGCCTAGCCGTGCGGGCGGCTGCTCGAACGCCCCGGCCCCTCGGCCGGCGTCGCGCAAGGTCTCACGCGAGGGGCAGGACCAGGCACGTCTCGTTCGCCGCCGGGTCGCCGCCGGGGACCGGCTGGGTCAGGTAGATCTCGGTGAGGTCCCCGCGCCGCGTCTCGGAGCGCGCGGCCGCCCAGCCGATCACGGTCTCCCAGGCGGCACCGAGGCCCTCGTACGGCCCGACGTACGTGGCCATCGCGGCGCGCCCGCCCGCGATCTCGATGACCTCCACGCCGTCGGCGAGGGGGCCCGGGGCCAGGCCCGACACGGGAAAGCCTCCCGCGAGCTCGACGGTCTCGGCGGGCATGCGGGCGTGCCAGGACAGCGCAGGGCCGGCGATCTGCCCGTCGCTGCTGCCGACCGCCGCGGCCACGGCCCCGAACGCGGAGTCGAAGAACCCCCGGAGCTGGTCCATCGGCAGGGTCGCGCGGCGCACGGCGACCGCCAGGGTGGGCTCGTCCACGATCTCGATGTCCATGCGGCTCACGATAGGCCGCAGTACCTTGAGGCGCTATGCCTTGTTGTGCTATGTATAGATCCCCCGCAAGACCGCACCTCCGGAGGCCCCCGTGCACGTCGACAAGGACCTGGTCGCAGCGTCCGCCACCCCCCTGGTCCTCGCGATCCTCGCGGAGGGCGAGTCCTACGGCTACGCGATCCTGCGCCGGGTCGAGGAGCTCTCCGCCGGCCGCATGACCTGGACGGACGGGATGCTCTACCCCCTCCTGCACCGCCTCGACCGTCTCGGCTACGTGACGTCGTCGTGGGGCGCGGCGCCCACCGGCCGCCGCCGCAAGCACTACGCCGTCACGCCCGCGGGCCTCGAGGCGCTCGCCGAGCGCCGCCGCCAGTGGGAGGTCGTCTCCGCCGCGCTGGGCCGGGTCTGGCAGGAGCTGGCCTCCCCGGCCGACGGCGCGGGCGGCACCCTCGCGGGCCCGGCGCCGGCGGGGGCGCTCTGATGGGCGCCGCCGAGGAGCGCACGGCCGGACCCGTCGACCTCGACGGGCAGATCGCCCGCTGGCGCCGCTACGTCGAGCGCCGCAGCGCGATCGGCGACGCCGACGTCGACGAGCTCGAGGACCACCTGCGGGGCCTGGTCGACGGCCTCGAGGCGTCCGGGCTCTCGGACGACGAGGCGTTCCTCGTCGCCGTGCGGCGCATGGGGCGGCTCGACGACGTCTCCCGGGAGTTCGCCCGCGAGCACGCCGACCGGCTGTGGAAGCAGCTCGTCCTCGTGCGCGACGAGCCGTCCGGCCCCCAGGGGCGCCGCGGCCTCGGGGTCGCCCTCGTCCTGGCGGTGCTCGCCGGCCTCGCCGTGAAGCTGCCGTCCCTGCTCCCCCTCGACGGCGACACCCTGGCCGGCTTCTACCTGCGCAACACCTCGCTGCTCGTGTGGCCGTTCCTCGCCGGGTGGTTCGCCTGGAGCCGCGGGCTCGGCGTCGCGCGCGGGCTGCGGCTGCTCGCGCCGCCGTTCGTGCTCGCCGCGGTGCTCGTCAACGCCTACCCGATGGCGTCCGACAGCGCGACCCTCGTGCTGGTCGCGATCCACCTGCCCGTCGCCTTGTGGTTCGCGGTCGGCCTCGCCTACGTGGGCGGCGAGTGGCGCTCGGACCGGCGACGCATGGACTTCGTCCGGTTCACCGGCGAGTGGGTCGTCTACCTCACGCTCATCGCGCTGGGTGGCGGACTGCTCGTCGGCCTCACCGGCGCAGGGTTCGAGGCGATGGGCATGGACGCGTTCCCCGTGCTGGCCGAGTGGGTGGTGCCCTGCGGCGCGGCGGGCGCCGTCCTCGTCGCGGCCTGGCTCGTGGAGGCCAAGCAGAGCGTCGTCGAGAACATCGCGCCGGTCCTCACCCGCGTCTTCACCCCGCTGACGACGCTCATGCTGCTCGTCTTCCTCGTCACCGTCGTGGTCGTGCGGCCGGGGGTCGACGTCGAGCGCCAGCTCCTCATCCTCGTCGACGTGATGCTCGTGCTCGTGCTCGGGCTGGTCCTCTACGCGCTCTCGGCGCGCGAGCCGGCCGACCCGCCGGGGGCGTTCGACCGGCTCCAGCTCGCGCTGGTCGTCGGCGCCCTGGCGGTCGACGTCCTCATGCTCGCGTCCATGGCGGGCCGCATCGCCGAGTTCGGGCCGAGCCCCAACAAGGTCGCGGCGATCGGGCTCAACGTGGTGCTGCTGGTGAACCTCGCCCGGGCCGCCCGGCTCGCGCTCGGGTTCGTCCGCGGACGGCGGGCGTTCGCCGCGCTCGAGCGGTGGCAGACCGACTACCTGCCGGTGCTCGCCGCCTGGGCCGCCGTGGTCGTCGTCGTGCTCCCGCCCGCATTCTCCTGGGAGTGAGCGGGCGCCTCGCCCTTGACGCCCCGCAGGTGGGCGCGCTCGCCGTCGTGGTCGAAGATCGTGAGGATCTCCACCGGGCCCTCGTGGGCGTCGATGGCGTGCGGCACCATCGTGGAGAACTCCGCGGCCTGCCCCTCGCGGACCAGCAGCACCCGCTCCCCCAGCTGCAGGCGCGCGACGCCGGACAGCACGGTGAACCACTCGTGCCCCGGGTGCACGCCGAGCGCGTCGGGGCGCGGGCGCGTGGTGGTGATCCGCATCTTGGCCACGGTCACGCCCTGCACGGCGCGCTCGCGCGAGAGCAGCCACGTCGTCATCCCGGGCGTGTGCTCCGCCTCGGGACGGATGACGACGTCCTCGTCCTCCGTGGACTCGACGAGCTGGTCGAGGGTGGTGCCGAGCGCCCGCGCGATCGGGACGAGCTGGTCGAGGGCGATGCGGCGCCCGCCCGTCTCGATCCGGCTGAGGCTCGACGGGCTGAGGAAGCAGCGGGACGCGAGCGCCTCCAGCGACCAGCCGCGGGCCTGGCGGAGACCGCGGATGCGCTGGCGGATCACGGCGTCGAGGTCCATCTCTTGCGTCATACGCAAGAGTCTATGTCATGTACGCAATACCGGTCTAGCGTGGAGCCATGACCATGAACCGCGGACCTCTGACCACGCCCTCCCCCGCCGACGCTGTCCCTGGCCCGACGGCGCCCCCCGACCGCTACGACGTCGTCGTCGTCGGGGGCGGCCCCGCCGGTCTCGCGGCCGCCGTCACGCTGGCCCGCTCGCTGCGGTCCGTCGTCGTGGTCGACGCCGGCGAGCCGCGCAACGCACCCGCCGAGGGCGCGCACAACGTGCTGGGGCACGAGGGCGTCGCGCCCCGGGACCTGCTCGCGGCCGGCCGCCGCGAGGCGGAGGCCTACGGCGTCGAGGTCCGCGCCGGGGAGGTCGTCGACGCGCGCCGCGGCGCCGACGGCACCTTCGAGGCGCAGCTCGCGGACGGCGCCGTCCTGCGCGCCCGGCGCCTGCTCCTCGCGACCGGACTGGTCGACGAGCTGCCCGACGTCCCGGGGCTGGCCCAGCACTGGGGGCACGACGTGCTGCACTGCCCGTACTGCCACGGCTGGGAGGTGCGCGGCCGGCGCATCGGCGTGCTCGGCGCCGGGCCGGCGAGCGTCCACCAGACGCTCCTGTTCCGCCAGCTCAGCGACGACGTGACGCTGTTCCTCGACGGCATGGACGACCCGGAGCCCGAGACCTGGGAGCAGCTCGCCGCGCTGGGCGTGCGGGTCGTCGACGGGCGGGTCGAGCAGGTCGGCTCGGCCGGCGAGGGGGACGGCGCCGGGCTGAGCGTCCGGCTCGCCGCGGAGGACTTCGCGGTCGACGCGCTCGTCGTCGCACCGCGGTTCGTCGTGCGCGGCGAGCTCTACGGGCGCCTCGGTGGGCAGCTCACCGAGCACCCCATGGGCCGGATGATCCCGACGGACCCGACGGGTCGCACCGACGTGCCCGGCGTGTGGGCCGCGGGCAACGCGCGCGACCTGAGCGCGATGGTCGTCGTCTCCGCCGGCGAAGGGCTCATGGCGGGCGCCGGGCTCAACGCCGACCTCGTGGCCGAGGATGCGCGCACGACGGTCGAGGCGCGCCGCGCCGTAGCGAGCCGCGCTCAGCAGCCCGCCGGGGCGTAGGTGGCCTGCTGGGTTCCCGTGCCGACCGACGAGGCGGTCACCGTGACAGTGGCCGTACCCCCCTCGAGCGTGCCGGTGCGGGTGTTGAACGACTGGTAGGCGCTCGTTCCAGGCTTCACGCCCGCGACCGTCTTCGTGCCGAACGGCGTGCTCAGCACGACGTCGACCGGCGTCGAGCCGCCGTTGCTCGCGCGGACCGCCACGTAGGCGTTGGCACCCACGCACCGGCTCACCGCGGTGACCTCGACCTGCTTGACGACCTTCCACCGCAGCTGGTCGGCCGACAGGGTCAGCCGGCGCAGCGCCGTCGAGACCCGCTCCGCCGTGGCGGACGGGTCCGCGGCGACCGCCTGAGCAGCGGAGAACGCCCGGGTGAAGACCGCGAAGTCCGTCGCGAGGTACAGGTCGCCGTCGGAGGTGCGGTCGCTGTACTCGGCGATCGCCGCCCGGAGCGCCGTCTTGTCGACGGCGTAGCCCAGCGCGAACCAGTCCAGGTTGCCGACGTACGGCTGGCTCGCCGTCGGCGTGCTCTGCAGGTCGACGTAGATCGTGTGGCGGCCGGTGAGCTCCGCCGGGAGCGCGACGGTGGTCGTGCCGTACGTGCCCCAGCCCGAACCGGTGGACGGGAGGGGGACGACGACGAGCGGGTCGCCCGACCGCGAGTCCACGTGGACGGCGAGCCGGCCGTCGACCACCTTCGTCGTCGGGGCGTCGTAGCGCACGCTGAGCGACGTGGCGTCCCGCGAACCGAGGTCCACGTCCCGGTACCGGACCCATGCGCCGTCCTTCGTGCCGGCGAGCTGACCGCCCACGCTCCCGGCCTCGGTCTTGAGGTCCGCACCCGAGTAGTCGGTACCGGGGACGAGGCCGGAGCCGGCGGCGTTCAGCATGCCGTAGCCGGTGCGGATCGACTCGAACTGGACGGTCTTCGAGGTCTCGGCAGTGTCCGCCTCCGCCTGGAACTGCACCCAGTCCACGTTCGCCACCCAGCTCTGGCCCGCGGCGAGCCTGCCGGTGAACACGAGGTAGACGTCGTTGCTGCCCGCGAGCGCGGCGACCTCGTCGGCGGTGAAGTCATGGGTGAGCGCGGTGTAGCTCGACCAGCCGCCGGTCGTCGGCAGCGAGATCGTGGTGACCAGCGGGCCCGTCGGTGAGCCGGTGCGGATCTCGACGGCGGAGCTCGCCGACGCGGTGCCGGGGTTGTGCGCGTAGTCGATCACGAACGACGCGAGCGTCGACCGGGAGAAGTCGAGCCCGCGGTAGGCGAGCCACGACCCGGGAGCGACGCCGCCGACGTCGGTCCCGCTGCCACCGCTCTCGGTCTTCAGCGTGCCACCGGACCACTGGTCGTGGTCCTCGGCCTCCAGACGCCGGTAGCCGTCGCCGCCGATCTCGAGACCGTCGCTCGCGGCCTGCAGGACCGCGAGCGCCGTGGAGAGCTCGTACTCCGACGAGGCGACGTCGGCAAGGACCGCCTGCGCGGCCTCGACCGCGGACTCGAGGACCGCGAACGATGCCGCCGAGTAGTGGTCCGCCGTCACCAGACGCGCATCGTCGTACAGCGCCTGGAGGTCTGCGCGCGACGTGGACGCGGGCGACAGGACGAACGGGACGAGCGCCGTCGTGCCGGCGCCCGTCACCTGGGCTGCCGTGGCGCCGGCCAGCGCAGCGTCGGCGAGCCGGAGCGTGAAGTGCGTCCTCGACGTGCTCTCGAGAGTCCCCTGGAAGGTGACCGCGGCGGTGGTCGGCCCGGTCGTCTTCACCTGCGCGGTGACACCGGGGTCGAGCCCGGGGAAGGCGACCGCGCTCGCGCCGAGCACCGAGCCCGTCGCGCCGGCGAACGTGACACCACCGCTGAGGGTGAGGTCGACGGTGCTGCGCACCGCCCCGTCCGACCCCGCCGTGACGTCGGTCGTGCTCGGCGTGATGTCGTAGCCGGCGAAGCGCACCTTGAGCGCGAGCGCGCGGTCGTCGGCGCTCGGGGCGCTGCCGGAGAAGGCGCCCGCACCGAGCGTGACCTCGAGGTCGTCGGTCGAGTCGTCCACGAGGTGCCGCTCGGCCCTGCCGGCGAGCGTGAGGTCGAGGGTGCTCGCGCCGGTCTTGGTCGCCTCGAGCGCGAGGCCCTCGGGCACGCCTGTGGCCGTGACCTGCGAGGTCAGGTCGGAGCCGACCGCCCCGGCGACCGTCGCCCCGGTCACGGACACGGAGACCGGGTCGTCGATCGAACCGTCGTTCGCGGCGGCCTCGTCGAACACCTGCGTGCTCGTCGCGACGTCGTCCGACGGGTGGTAGAGCGCGCTGGAGACGTGGTCGTTCACCGAGTCGGCGTCGATGCCGTCGGCGCCCCACGACGAGGGGCTCGAACCCATCGTGAAGTGCAGCACGCCGCCCGCGTTCATCTCGGCGGCGGTGAGCCACGTGCGGTTCAGCGGCCGACCGTCGAGCGTCGCGTCCTGGATGTAGTGGTTCTCCGCGCTGACGCCGGGCGCCTCGACGGCAAGGTCCTTGCCACCGGGGTAGTGGATCGTCGTCCTGTCGAAGATCGGCGTGGTGATCTGGAACGAGTCGCCGCCCGCCATCACGGGGTACAGGCCGATCGCGCTGGACACGAAGTACCCGGACATCGTGCCGGCGTCGTTGTCCATCGTCTCGAGCATCCCGTCGGGGGCGTTCTGGAAGACGCTGCGCTTCGCCGGGCTCGTCTCGCCGTTGCCGTCCGCCTTGTAGCGCACGCACACCGGCTCGGTGACCGTGCGGTACGTCCAGTCCTGGGTCTGCGCGGGCTGTCCGACGACGTTGAAGAGGAACGGCGCGTGCACGGAGATCTCGTTCGCGTACAGGTGCAGGTTGCGCGAGCAGTCGTCCGGGGCCTGGTTGCCGAAGAAGAAGTTCACGGCCTTCGCGGCGTTCTCCTGGCCGCCCATCAGGTCGACCATGCCGCCGAGGTCCTGGGCGTCGTACCAGTTGTACTGCCAGGGCGTGCCCTGGTAGAGCCCGCTGTTCGGGTAGTTCTCCGGGTCCTTCGTCGTGAAGCTCGCCGTGTCGCTGTTGCTCGAGCGCGGCATGAGCATGCCGACGTCGTCGACGCCGGCGGCGACCCCGGTGGCCGCGGTCGCGTGGGGGTCGTCCTTCAGGGCGTCCGCGTCGAAGTCCTTCGCCCAGCGGGCGGCCTCGTCGCGGTAGTGCACGGCCTCGCCCTTCTTGCCGATCGCGCCGGCGATGACCGACAGGCCGTACGCGTCGTAGGAGTAGCCGAGGAGACCGCCGTCGACGGAGTCGAGGTTCGTCAGGCTCGCCGGGCTTCCGGTCTGCGCGACGAGCGCGGGATACGCCTTCTCGAGGCCCTGCAGCCGGACCCCCTTCGAGACCGCGTCCGCCACGACGACCGGGGCACGCTCCCAGCGGACCGTCGGCACCGACTGCAGCAGGCTCGCGACGGAGCCCTTGCCGCTCGTCGTGACCTCCGCGTACAGGTCGACGAGCGACTGCACGACGTCGCGGTAGACGTCCGGGTAGACGGACGCGACGGCCGCGTACTTGTGGAAGTCGTCCCACAGCGACCACGAGTCGTAGTGCGTGTACCCGTCCGCCCGATAGACGGCGCCGTCCGCGCCGCGGTACGTCCCGTCGGTCGACGTGGCGTTCATCGGCGAGTCGGCGAGCCGGTAGAGGTGCGAGTAGAGCTGGGTCTTGAGGTCACCCGTCGGGTCGTTCGTCGTGGTCGCGTCGACGTCCACCTTGCCCAGCCGGTCGTTCCACTCCGCCTTCGTCGCCGCGCGGACCTGGTCGAACGACTTCCCGCCGACCTCGACGGCCGCGTCGCGTCGCGCCTGCCGGGTGCTGATGGGCGAGAGCGTCACGCGGAGGCCGACGTGCTCGTCCGCCGCGGCGTCGAAGTTGAGCACGGCACCGATGTCCGTGCCGTCCTGCGTGGTCGCGGTGGAGCTGAGGCCGCCCGCGCCCCAGGTCTGCACCGACGAGGCAGGGGCCGTCGTCTCCGCGTAGTAGTAGAGCTTGTACGACGACCGGTAGAAGTACCCGGTGAAGGAACCCGAGAGCGTCGTGTTGCCGTCCGGGCTCGTCCCGACCTCGAGGTCGGTCGCCTTGCGCCCGTTCCCCGTGTGCTGGAGGTCGACGACGAGGGCGGCGTGGCCCGCGGATCCGAAGGTGTAGTCGTGGACGCCTGTCCGCGTCGCTGCGGTCACCTGCGCGTCGATGTCCTTGCCGGACTCGTCGAGGCCGACCTGGTAGTAGCCCGCCGTGGCCGACTCGTCCTTGGCACCCCCGCTGGTCCGGATGGTCTTGCCGTAGCTGCTGGTCGAGGGGCGCGCGGTGTAGCTCTGGTACGTCGGTACGACGAGGACGTCGCCGGCGCCACCCCCGCCGCCGACGCCGTCGAGGGCGAGGTTGGTGAAGCCCTGGAGGTCGCTCGCGGTGTACTCGTACCCCACGTGGTTGCCGGGCGTCGTCGTCGGCGTGACGGTGGCGAGCCCGTACGGAGCGAAGGCGCCCGGCCCGTCCTGCCCGTGGTCGCCGTCCGTCCCGATGAACGGGTTGACGTACTGCGTGTAGTCGCTGGGAGCGGCGGCCTCGGCAGCGCTCGCCGGCGCGGCGAGCGGCACCACGACGGCCGACACCAGCATCGCGAGCACCGTGGGCAGAGCCGCGCGGCGGAACCGGGCGGCACGGGCGGGTCGGAGAGACCTGGGGGCGTCAGCCTGGGGCGACAACGCTGTCATATCGAGGAGCGTAGGGACCGCGGGCAGACCCGTCAAGAAGCTCCTGCGCCAGCACCGCGGCATGTCCGGACGCCGCCGCTGCGCCACGCCCACCACGCAGCGCTACATCGTGACCACCACGCGACGGGCACCCTCGGCGGGCGCCGTGAACGCGGCCTCCACGTGCTCCAGCGGCACGGGCTCCGCCTCGACCGTCAGCGCGCCGGCGACGAGCGCGTCGACCAGGGCGGGGAGCTCCGCGACGATCCCGGCGGCGGTGACCGAGCCCTGGCCGCTGCCCAAGATCCGCAGGTTCGCGGCGCGCAGGACGTACGACGGGAGCGTGATGTCGGCGCCGGCCGTCGACCCGATCTGGATCCAGTCCAGGGGCGCGCCGCGGTCGGTGCGGTGGGTCAGGACGGCGGGCAGCGCCGCCTCCGTCGGGGCGCCCCACGTGTAGTCGAGGACGACGTCGACGTCGCCGGCGGCCGCGCCGAGGCGCTCGGCGACCTCCGCGGGGTCACCGACGAGCGAGACGACCTCCGTGGCGCCGAGGCCCGGCAGGAGCGCGAGGCGCTCCGCGTCGCGGCCGGCGGCCACGACGCGCGCCGCGCCGAGGTGGCGGGCGACCTGCACGGCCATCCGGCCCGCGCTGCCGGTCGCGCCCAGGACCAGCACGCTCTGCCCGGCCCGGAAGCCGGCGCGACGGCGCAGCGCCACCCACGACGACATCGCGGGGTTCATCGCCGCGGCGACCACGACGGGGTCCGCCTCGTCGGGCAGCGGGACCGAGCGGCGCAGGTCCACGACGGCCTGCTCGGCCATCGTGCCGCCCGCCGAGTCGTCCGCGACGAAGTAGACGTGCCGCCCGTCCGCGAGGCGACCGACGCCGTCGACCCCCGGGACCATCGGCAGCGCGCCGCGGCTCGTGTAGTGGCTGCCGTCGGCGCCGGAGCGCACGCGCGGGTGCAGACCGGCCGCGAGCATCGTGACGAGCTCCTCACCGTCGCCCGGCACGGGCGCGGGGTGCTCCTCGTAGCGCGGCGGGCGGTCGAACGAGCTGACGACGGCGGCGTGCATGGTGGTCACGGGCCTCTCCTCGGAGACGAAGTAGTACGCGATACGAACTACTATAGTTCGTGCCACGTACTAGATCAAGTACCCTGGGTGTCATGACCGACGCGACCGACCCGACCGGCCTGGTGGACGGGCTCGTGCAGCTCTCCTTCCGCGTGCAGGCTGAGCTGGCGGACGTCGCCGCGGAGCACGGCCTGTCCGTCGTCCAGACCCGGATGCTCGGCATCCTGCGCGACCGCGAGCCCCTCATGCGCGAGCTCGCCGAGCACCTCGGCCTCGACCGGTCGAGCACGTCCGGGCTGGTCGACCGCGCCGAGCGCCGCGGTCTCGTGCGGCGCTCCCCCTCCACCCGCGACGGACGGGCGGTCCAGGTCGCGCTCACCGACGCCGGTCGCGAGATCGCGCGTGCCGGCGAGGCCGAGATCGAGCGGCGGGTCCGCGCGCTGACCACCGCGCTGGACGACGACGGTCGCGCCGAGCTCGCGCGGCTCGCGGCGGCGGTCGTCGACGAGGACGCGCCGCCCGAGACGCACCCGCCGAGACGTCGAGCTCGGCCCCTGGATTCGAAGAATCAGGGGCCGAGTTCGACGTCTCGGCGGACGGGTGCCGGTCAGGCGTCGGACGCCGGGTAGGCGACCTGCTCGGTGATCGAGGCGGCCGCTCCGGAGGCGACCTTCGTGGTCACGGTGACGCTGCCGGCCTCGAACGAGCCCCCGCGCGTGTTGAACGACTGGTAGGCGCTCTTGCCCGGCGCGACGGAGGAGAAGGACTTCTTCCCGAAGGGCGTCGTCACCGTCACGTCGACGGGGGCGTCGCCCCCGTTGAGCACGCGCACCGCGAGGTAGGCGAGGGCGCCGACCTTGCGCGGGTCGACGTCGACCGTGACGACCGGTGTCGTCGTCGTGGCCAGGTTGTAGCCCTCCACGACGACGTCCATCGCCCCGCCGCGACCGGTCCAGGCGGCGTGCTCGAGCGTGAGCGTGCGCTCCTCGCCCGGCAGCAGCCAGACGTAGTTGTCGCTCGCGAACGCCGGCAGGGCGCGCTCGCCGGACGCACGGTCGCGCAGCGACACGCGCACCATCGAGGCGATCCTGGCACCCGTGTTGCGGACCGTGACCGCCCCGGTCCCGTCCGCGCGGTCCCAGGTCGCCTCCGCGGATACCGTCGTGCGGCCCACGTCGTTGAGCGACTGCATGTCCGTGTCCTTGCGGTAGCGCCAGTACACGTTCTCGGAGAGCAGGGTGCCGTCGGCGTCGTGCAGGCGCAGGCGCAGCAGGTGGGCGGCCGGCAGGCTCGCGCCGAACGCGACCTTCGCCAGGGCGGTGAAGGACGACGGGGCGACGTCGACGCCGTCGTCCGTCCGGGGGTCGGCGAGGCGCGTGCCGTCGAACCCGAACAGCTCGGTGGTCACCGAGGCGCCCTCCAGCGCGGTGCTCGTCTGGTTCACGGCGCGCACCGTCCAGTCCGTCGCGTCCGCCTGGACGTGCAGCAGCTCGCAGGCCTTGCGTGCCCCGTGGTAGCTGCCGTTGACGTCGAGGTCGTAGTCGTACGTCTGCCAGACCGTGCTGTGCCAGGCCGGGCTGGACATCCACAGCAGCAGGCCCGACGACGGGTTCCACATCTTCGAGTTCCACGCCTCGAACAGGGCGCGCATGCTCTCGTAGTTGACGAACTGCGCCTTGGCGCAGAAGTCGTCCAGGCTCGTCCCGGCGCCGAGGCGCCTCTCGATGGCGTCCTTGTACCCGTTCGGGTTGGCCGCGCCCTTGGTGCTCCAGTCGTGCAGCCACCACGCGTCACCGGGGGGCCACTCCTGGCCCGTGCCGACAAGGTTGCGCATGCTCGCCGCCACGGAGACCGTCGGCAGCCCGACCTCGGTGTGGAAGCCGAAGCTGTTCCACGACCCGGCGCCGGTGTAGTAGCCCTCGGGCGAGGTGTACCAGTACGCCCCGCCGCCCGAGACGATGCCCTCGCGCGAGTTCGGGTGGTACAGCAGCGGCGTCAGATCGGTCACGGCCTTGCGCAGCCCGTCGTCGACCTCCTTGGGCGGCGTGCCCTCGTTGGCGCCGCACCACACCGCGAGGCACGGGTGCGAGCGGTAGCGCAGGACGGTGTCGCGCGACTGCTCGACGAACACCGCGTGGTCCGGCGGGTCGAGGGTCCAGGCGAGCGGGAAGTCGTTCCACACGAGGATCCCGTAGCGGTCGCAGGCGTCGTAGAACTCCTCGCGGTCGCTCGTGCCGAGCCACACCCGGATCATCGTGAAGTTCATGTCGCGGTGCATGCGCACCATCGCGTCGATGCGGCCGTCCGCACCGCGCTTGAGGAGCTCGTCCCAGCCCCAGTTCCCGCCGCGGCACAGGACGCGCACGCCGTTGACGCTGATCTGCAGCGGCGTCGCCCCGTTGTCGACGCTCGTGACGTCCGTCCAGGACTTCCCGTCGCTCGAGACCTGCACCCGGAACTGCGACGCGAGCGCCGACTCCCAGGCGATCTCGACCCGGTCGAACGTCGTCGCCGCGCCCAGGTCGAGCTGGATCCACTCCCCGTCCTTGTAGGCGGAGGACCAGCGGGTCTTCGGGTCGCCGTCGACCGCGAGCGGCGCCTCGTGCCCCGGCTGGTCGACGGACGAC
Source organism: Cellulomonas sp. PhB143 (assembly GCF_003752595.1). GTDB lineage: Bacteria > Actinomycetota > Actinomycetes > Actinomycetales > Cellulomonadaceae > Paraoerskovia. Next base: position 200,047 of record NZ_RKIJ01000012.1, read on the forward strand.
GCCGTCGCCGTCGCCCCCCGCGCCAGGTCCGTCGCCGCGTCCGCGCTGTCGCGGACCGCGAGGCTCCACATCGAGATGCCCCAGCTGGACGAGCGCTTGTCGCCCACGATTCGCAGGTACCGCGCCGTCTGCCGGTCGAGCTCGACGGTCTGCTCGGCGCGGTCCTTGCCGTTCTCGACCGCGAAGGGAGGGTCGTAGTCGTAGTCGATCTGGCGCATGCCGAACCGCACCGTGCGCTCGTCGCTCGTGGTGCCGCCGACGCGCAGCGTCACGTCGAGATCGTGCAGCGCCGCCTCGCCGTAGCCGTGGGGCCACCACAGCTCGGGGTCCTGCAGGCGCAGGGCGGCGAAGTCCGCCGGGGCGAACGTCGCGTCCGCGGTCCCGCCGCCCGGGACCGTGACGGTCCGCTTCGCGGTCGCGCCGCCGACGGCGATCTGCACCTCGACCTGGCGGCTCCCGCTCTCCGCGTTGTGCACGGGAACGGTCACCGTCAGCTCGGCGGTGGACGTCGCCGGCAGGTCGGGCAGCGCGGTGTCGATGCGGGTGTCGCCGATCCGCGCCGCGCCGGTGGACCGCAGGCGGACGTGGTTCCAGATGCCGCTCGCGCGGTCGCGGACGGCGGGCATCCAGTCCCAGCCGGTGACCGAGAGCCACGTCGGCGAGGCCTGGTTGACCGTGCCCGAGCCGGCGTCGGTGTACGAGGCGCCGTCCTCCCCCTTGTCCCCGGGGCTCCCGGGCTTCGGCATGGGGCTGATCTTCGCGGCGAGCGCCTGCGGGCCGGCGGCCGCGAGCGCCTGAGTGACGTCGTAGGCCGCGCGCGAGAACGGGTGAACCAGGGTGCCGAGGCTGGTGCCGTTCAGCCAGACGTCGGCCTGGTGGTTGATCCCGTCGAGCTCCAGCCAGACGTGGCGCCCGCTGCTGCGGTCCAGCGCGGCCGGGACCTCGAGCTCGCGCCGGTACCACCAGGCGTGCCGGGAGAGCGCCTCGGGCACGTTGAGGTTGTCCAGACCGAACACCGGGTCGGGCAGGTGACCCTGCTCGACCAGCGAGGCGAGCACCGTCCCCGGGACGGTCGCGGGCAGCCACGCGCTGGTGTCGACGCCGACGGTGGCGAGGGCCGCGCCGTCGTCCGGCCCGGCCCAGTCGTCGAGCGTGAGCCGCCACCCGGACTCCACGGGGACGGTGCCGTCGTCGGCCACCTCGAGGGCCGGGGCGGGGGTGTCGTCGCTGCCCCAGCGGGTCCAGCCGGTCGCGTCGGGGCGCTCGGCGCCGCTCGTGCCGAAGACCTGGAAGCCGTTGAGGCCGAGGGGGTTGGTCGTCGAGAGCTGCAGGCTGGTCAGCCGGACGTGCCGGGCGGTCACCGCGGCGTCGAGCGTGACGTCGACCGCGCCGCCCGTCGACGAGGTGGTGCTGTACACCGGCGTCCAGGCCTTCCCGTCCGTCGAGGTCTCGATCCGGAAGGAGCTGGCGTAGCTGGAGAGGATCTCCGAGCCGTCGGTCCCCGCGCGCGGGTTGTCCCCCGAGGCGCCGACGAAGGCCTTGTCGCCCTCCTTGGCCTCGAAGACCAGGCGGACGCCGGTGATCGTGCATGACCCTTCGAGGTCGACGGCGATCCACTGCTCGGCGCCGTCGGCGGCGCGCCAGCCGGATCCGCGCACGCCCACCTCGGCGAGCCCGTCGACGGCGAACTGCGCCGGCGTCGGGGCGTGCGCCGTCGAGGAGACGCTGACCGGGCGGTCGGCGGCGAGGTCGAGCGCGCCCTCGGCGCGCGGCGCGCGGACCAGGGCCTGCGCGGCCCCCGGCACCGCGGTCGCGATCGCGACGCTCGCCAGCACCGTGGCGTTGACCTCGAGGAAGTGCCGGCGCGTGAGCCCGGTCTTCGCAGGTGAGTCCGACATCGTCGTGGTACCCCTTCGTCCTCGCCCCGCTGTGCGATCCCGCCTCCGTCACCCTCGGGGTGGGCGTCGGCGGGCCCCGCGTCGGTGCGGGGCACCCGTCCGGATGCGGCGCTGCGGTGCGCGGCATCCGGGCGGGGTTCGGCGTGGTGCGGTCGATCGATAGCGAAAGTGTGGGCCGCGATGACACCGCTGTCAACTGGTTGCGCAAGATGGTGGATTAATCACTTCGCGGCAGGAACTCCCTCGCCGAGACGTCGAATTCCGCCCCTGGGTTCGAAGAATCAGGGGCGGAATTCGACGTCTCGGCGGACGGGCGGGACGGGCGGGGCGGGCGGGGCGGGGCGTGCCCGGGCGGACCTGGGCCGGCCCGCCCGGTCAGCGCGTGCGCAGCACCTCGGCCACGAACCGCGCGGAGCGCTCGCGCAGCCCGGCGATGCGCCGCTCGACGATCTCCTCCGCCGCCGTGGCGTTGCCCGCCTCGGTGCGCGTCGGCGTGCGCCGGACGTTCGCCGAGCACACGAACTGCGTGCAGACCAGCGTGCCGATCGTGTTGCCGCGCTTGCCCGACGCCCCGCCGCGGCGCGCGACGTAGAGCGAGACGTCGTCGGTCACGACGACGTCCTCGCACCACGCGCACACGGCCTTGCGGCGGCGCCCGTCCGGGCTGGGGTCGCCGGCGCGCAGCAGGACGCCGGTGGGCGCGCCGTCCAGCTCGAGCACCGCGTACGCCGCGAGCGGCGCCTTCCGGTCGCGCCAGCCGAGGTAGTCGAGGCTCTCCCAGTCGATCGCGTCGAGGTCGGGGAGGGTGGCCTGCGCCGCCTCGCGCTTGGACGCGTTGACGAAGGACGCGCGGATCTGCTTCTCGTTCAGGGGGTTCATCGGGGTTCGGTCTCCAGGTCGGGGGGTGGGGTCGCCGGCGACCCACGACCGCCCCGTCGCCCTGGCGCGCGCGCACCGTGCCGACCGCCGCGGAGGCGGTGCACAGGTACGGGATGTCCAGGGTCAGAGAGCGGCGCGGGCCAGGGCAGGGCCCGAGCAGGCCGTGAAGGCCACCCCGCAACCCGCGACGACGCCGTGCATCCGCCCGCCCCTCGATCGTTCCCGTGCTGAAGACCCGTCCATGCTACGCCGGACGTATCGTCGCCCGCATGGACGAGACCCGACCGACCCCCACCCCAGCCGACTCCGCCGACGACCGGGTCCGCGCGGTCCTTGCCGCGCACCCCGTCTGGGACGGGCACAACGACCTGCCCTGGGCCGCGCGCGAGCTCGGGGCGTACGCCCTCGACGGGCCGCGCGCCCTGGACCTGGCCGGCGGCACCGCCGGGCGCACCCACACGGACCTGCCGCGCCTGCGCGCGGGCGGCGTCGGGGCGCAGTTCTGGTCGGTGTACGTGCCCGCGCGGCTCGCCGGCGGGCAGGCGGTGACCGCGACCCTCGAGCAGGTCGACTTCGTGCACCGCCTCGTCGCACGCCACCCGGGCGAGCTCGCGCTCGCGACCACGGCCGACGACGTCGTCGCCGCCTGGGCGGAGGGCCGGGTCGCGAGCCTCATGGGCGCCGAGGGCGGTCACTCGATCGACTGCTCGCTCGGCGCCCTGCGCGCGCTGTACCGGCTCGGCGTGCGGTACCTGACCCTGACCCACAACGACAACGTGCCGTGGGCGGACTCCGCGACCGACGCGCCGTCGGCGCACGGCGGGCTGTCCGCGTTCGGTCGCGAGGTGGTCCGCGAGATGAACCGGCTCGGGATGCTCGTCGACCTCTCGCACGTCTCCGCCGGGACGATGCGGGCGGCGCTCGACGTCAGCGAGGCGCCGGTGATCTTCTCCCACAGCTCCGCCCGCGCCGTCTGCGACGTCCCGCGCGACGTGCCCGACGACGTCCTCGCGCGCCTCGCCGCCAACGGCGGCGTGTGCATGGTGACGTTCGTCCCCAAGTTCGTCACGCCCGCCGTCGCGCAGTGGCACACCGAGGCCGCGGAGGCGGCGGCAGCCGAGGGCGTGCGGTTCACGGACCTCGGGGAGTTCGAGCCGTGGATGGAGCGGTGGACGGCGCGCCACCCGCAGCCGACCACGACGCTGGCCGACGTCGTCGCGCACGTCGAGCACGTGCGGGAGGTCGCCGGCGTCGAGCACGTCGGCCTGGGCGGCGACTACGACGGGGCGTCGGGCTTCGCGCCCGAGCTGGCGGACGTGTCCGGGTACCCGGCGCTGCTCGCGGCGCTGGCGGAGCGCGGCTGGTCCGACGAAGACCTGGGCCGCCTCACCAGCGGGAACGTGCTGCGCGCGCTCCGCGGGGCCGAGGACGTCGCGGCCCGGCTGCGGGACGAGCGCGCGCCGAGCGTCGCCACGTTCGAGGAGCTCGACGGGCCGGTCGCCTGACCGCCTGACCGCCGAGAAGTGGGGGTGGGGGGCCGCGGGGGGGGGGGGGGGGGGGGGGGGGGCGTTATCGGGGCGGGGGGGGGGGGGGGGGGGGGCGCCGGCCGCCCCCCGCCCCTCGGGGCGGGGGGCGCCGCCCCGCCCCCCCCCGCGCCCCCCCCCCCCCCCGCCCCCCCCCCCCCCCCCCCGGCCGCCCCCCCCCCCCCCCCCCCCCCCCCCCCCCGCCCCGCCCCCCCCCACCCCCCCCCCCCCCCGCCCCCCCCCCCCACTTCTCGGCGAAGGGGTGCGCGGGTCGGTCAGCCCGCGCGCCCCGCGGTCTCCACGTTCCCCGCGGGCTCCTCCGCGTGCGGGTGCTTGCGCTCGAGCTTGGCGCCCTCCACGTCGACGTCCGGCAGGATCCGGTCGAGCCAGCGCGGGATCCACCACGCGCCCCGGCCCAGCAGGTGCATGAGCGCGGGGATCACGAGCATGCGCACCACGAACGCGTCGACGAGCACGCCGAAGGCCAGCGCGAAGCCGATCGGCTGGATCATCGCGTCGTCCGAGAAGATGAACCCGCCGAACACCGAGATCATGATGATCGCGGCGGCCGTCACGACGGACCGCCCGGCGCGGAACCCCTGCACGACGGCGACCCTGGCAGGTGCCCCGTGCGCGTACGCCTCGCGCATGCCGGAGCCGAGGAAGAGCTGGTAGTCCATCGCCAGCCCGAACAGGATGCCGACGAGGATCGTGGGCAGGAAGTTCAGGATCGGGCCCGGGTGGTCCACCCCGAACACGCCTGCGAGCCAGCCCCACTGGTAGATCGCGACGACGCCGCCGAGCGCGGCGTAGTACGACAGCACGAACCCGGCGGTCGCGATGACCGGGACCAGGATCGAGCGGAACACGATGATCAGGATGATCAGCGACAGCCCGACGACGACGCCCAGGTACAGCGGCAGCGCGTCCGACAGCTTCTCGGAGATGTCGATGTTGCCGCTGGCCGCTCCCGCGACCCCGAGCGTCACGTCGCCGTCGACCCCGTCCACGTCGAGCGGCGACATGTCGCGCAGGGTGTGCACGAGGTCCTCCGTCGACTGGTCCGTGGGGCCGCCCGAGGGGAGGACCTGGAACGCGATCACCGAGCCGTCGTCGGACGTCCCGGCGGGGGCGACGGCCTCGACGTCGTCCTGCGCGCCGAGCTGCTCGGCGATGCCGAGCTCGACGGCCGTCGTGTCGTCGTCGGACACCGGGGCGGGCAGGTCGGCGACGACGAGCAGCGGGCCGTTGGTGCCGGGCCCGAACTTGTCGGCGACCGTCGTGTAGGCCTGGAAGGACGTGGAGTCCGGCGGCTGCGACGACCCGTCGGGCAGGTTGATCCGCAGGCTGAACGACGGGATCGCGACGACCGCCAGCAGGACGATCCCGACGACCACGCGCCCGACGGCGACGATCGTGCGCATGGGCTTGACGGGTGCCGTGCCGGGGCCGGACGGCACCGTCCCCGCCAGGTGCGCGGGGTGCGGGTGGTCGTCGGCGTGGGCGGGGTGCGGGTGGGCGGGCTGAAGCGCCGCCCGTTCCTTGCGCGAGAGGATCCGCATCCCGATCGCGGACAGCAGCGCCGGAGTCAGGCTGATCGCGACGAGCACCGCGATGGCGACGCTCGCGGCGCCGACCGAGCCCATGAGGCCGAGGAACGGGATCCCGGTGACGTTGAGCGCGAGCAGGGCGATGACGACCGTCGTGCCCGCGAAGACGACGGCGTTGCCCGAGGTGCCGTTCGCGAGGCCGATGGACTCGACGACGTCGTAGCCCTCCTTGAGCTGGCGCCGATGCCGGTTGACGATGAACAGCGCGTAGTCGATCCCGACGGCGAGGCCGAGCATCAGGCCGAGCACCGGCGTCACGGACGACATCTGCACGATCCCGGAGAGCGCGAGCGCGCCCATCGCGCCGATCCCGACGCCGACGAGCGCCGTCAGCAGAGGCAGGCCGGCTCCGATCAGGGTGCCGAGCATGACGAGCAGCACGACGGCGGCCACGACCAGGCCGGTGACCTCACCGGGTCCGATGAACGCCGGCGTCTCCTGGGCGATGTCCGAGCCGAAGTCCACACCCACGCCGTCGATCGAGGCGACGTCGTCCGTGAACGTGTCGATCACGTCGTCCTTGGTGGCCTGCGGGATGTCGAGCTGGGCGTCGGAGAAGACCACCGTCGCCACGGCCGCCGATCCGTCCTCCGAGACGGTGCGGATCCCCGAGGACAGGTCGAGGAGCTTCTCGCCCTGCTCGAGCTGCGTCTTCTGCGCGTCGAGGTCGGCGGCGTTCTTCTCGAGGGTCTTCGACTGCTCGTCCAGGGCGTCCTGCTGCGCGTCGAGCTGCGCGGCCCCTTCCTCCGCCTGCGCGGCGGGGGCGGCGGCGAGCGACTCCCGGGCGTCGTCGATCTGCTGCTGGCCCTGCTCGACCTGCGCACGGCCGTCGGCGATCTTGTCCTCGCCGTCCGCGATCTGCGACTTGCCGTCGTCGAGCTTGGCGGCCTGCTGCTCGCGCTGCGCCTGCGTCTGGAACGGGTCGACGACGTCCTCGACGCCGTCGATCTTCCCGACCTCCGTGACGGCGTCCGAGATCTGCTTCTGCTCTGAGTCGGTGAACGCCTTGCCGTCGTCGGTGGTCAGGACGACGGTCCCGGTCCCGCCCGCGGCCGCGGGCATCTCCTTCGCGAGCTGGTCGGTCACCTCCTGGGTGGGGGTGCCGGGGATGCTGAAGCTGTCGCTCAGCGTGCCGTGGCCGACGACGTAGCCGACGCCGGCGAGCACGAGCACGGCCAGCCATGCGGCGATGACCACCCGCAGGTGGCGGGCCGCGCCGCGGCCGAGGCGGTAGAGGAGCTCTGCCATGGGAGCCTTCCGATCAGGACCCGCCGTGGGGGCGGGGTCGAGGAGTCGAGGAGTCAGGAGTCGAGGAGTCAGGGGTCGACGGAGGAGCGGTGCGGGGACGGAGCCGGTCCAGGAGCGCGGACCACGTCGCGCGGGACGCCGCGTCCGTGGCCCCGGCGGTCGCGGCGAGCCAGTACCGGTGCAGGACGACGAGGTCGCTCAGCAGGGCGGCGACCGCGAGGTCGGCGTCGAGGCGCTCCCGGCCGGGGTGGCGCAGCAGGAGCTCGTCGACGAACCGGTCGTTGAGCTCGGCGAGCGAGCGCAGGAGGAGCATCGCGGCCCGCGGCGGGACGTCCGCCGTGTCGGCGACGCAGGTCGGCGCGCCCGTCGCGAGGTCCGGCTGCACGAGACCGAAGCCCCGGCTCAGCGCGGCCATGGGGCCGACGAGGTCCGCGCGCCGGACGGCGCCCGCGGCGTCGTCCTGCAGGCTCGCGCCGGGGTCCGGCTCGGACTGCAGGAGGGCGTCGACGATCGCCTCGAACGACCGTGCGCCGACGGCGGCGACGACGTCGTCGAGCGAGTCGAAGTGGTTGAAGACGGTCCGCCGGGCGACGTCGGCCCGCACGGCGAGCTCGTCGACGGAGAAGTCCGGGCCGTCGGCCGCCATGAGCGCGGCGGCGGCGTCGACGATCGCGAGGCGCGTGCGGGCCTTCAGGCGCGCGCGCCGGTCGGGCTCCGTGGGCTCGTCGGAGGACATGCGACGACACTAGGTGCATCGGTGCACCGAGTGCACCCACTGGGCCTGAGACCTTGCCCACAGCGGCTCGCACGCCACCGCCACCGGCGCCACCCCGCCACCGCCGAACGCGTCATCAGTCGGCCCTTTGGGCCGTCTCGACCCACAGATGACGCGTTCGGCCTGTCAGCCGAGCTCGGCGACCCGGCCCACCGCCGGCGCGACCTTGTCGCGGACCCACGCCGCGGGCGAGGTCTCCGGCGGGCGCAGGATCACGGTGTCCACGCCCCGCTCCGCGAACGGGCGCATCGCGTCCACGAAGGCGTCGACGTCGTCGCGCATCAGCTCCTCGCCCGCGGCGAGCGTGGTCACCCGGATCTCCGCGGGGTCGCGGCCGACGTCGTCGCAGTGCCGGTGCAGCACGTCGAGCTTGTGCGAGAGCTCGTCGGGCGTCTCGGCGAAGAGGTTGCAGGCGTCGGCGTACTGCGCGACCAGCCGCAGCGTCTTCTTCTCGCCCGACCCGCCGATCATGATCTCCGGGCGGCTCAGCGGCCCCGGCGAGCAGAGGGTCTGCGCGAGCCGGTAGTGGGCGCCCTCGAACGGGCCGTCGTTCTCCGGGTCGTACATCTGGCGCGCGATCTGCACGGTCTCCTCGAGCCGCTCGAAGCGCTCCTTGAGCGGCGGGAACGGCACGCCGAGCGCCTCGTGCTCCTCCTCGTACCAGGCCGCGCCGATGCCGTAGGTCGCCCGGCCGCCCGACAGCACGTCGAGCGTCGCGACGATCTTCGCCAGCAGCCCCGGGTGGCGGTACGTCACGCCCGTGACGAGCACGCCGAGCTGCACGGTCTCCGTGCGCCCGGCCAGGTACCCGAGCGTCGTGTAGGCCTCGAGCATCGGGTCGGACGCCGGGAAGCCCGCCCGCACCATCTGGAAGTAGTGGTCCATGACCGACAGCCAGGACAGACCGGCCTCCTCGGCGGCGCCCGCCGTGTCGGCGAGCTCGTGGCGCAGGTCCTGCGGGGCGACCGCGTCATAGCGGTAGAGGTGTGCTCCGAGCTTCATGCACCCGATCCTTCACCTTCGAGCGCGCTCGAGGTCAACCGGTCGCTCCCACCGCCGAACGCGTCATCAGTCGGCCCGCGGAGCGGTTTCGACCCACAGGTGACGCGTTCGGCGGTGGATGGCCGACGGCGGTCGGGTCGCCGACGGCGGTCGGCGCGCCTCAGGCCTCGCGGAAGTACGAGCCGGAGGCGAGGTCCTCCAGCAGCGTCGGGTGCACGGGCTCCCAGCCGAGCAGCTCGCGCGTCTTCGCGTTCGACGCGGGGACGTCGAGCGAGAAGAAGGCGCCGAGCCAGCCGAAGTGCTCCGCCGCGTCGTCGGGCGTGACCGAGACGGTGGGAACGCCCAGCCCCCGGCCGATCGCCTCGGCGATGTCCCGCGTCGGCACGCCCTCCTCGGCCACGCCGTGCACGACGGCCCCGGCCGGTGCCTTCTCCAGGGCGAGCCGGACCATCGTCGCCGCGTCGAGCCGGTGCACCGCGGGCCAGCGGTGGGCGCCGTCGCCGACGTAGCCGGAGACACCCTTCTTCCGGGCGACCGCGACGAGGGCGGAGACGAACCCGTGGTCGCCGTCACCGTGCACGGTCGGCGAGAACCGCAGCGCTACCGGGTGCACGCCCCGCTCGGCGAGACCCAGGGCCTGAGCCTCGGAGCCGCCGCGCATCGCGTCCGGTCCGACGAACGGCGAGGGGTCGTCCTCCGTCACCGGGCGCCCCAGACCGGGCAGGGCGACCCCGGAGGCGAGCAGGAGCGGGCGACCGGTACCGGCCAGCGCCTCGCCGATCGCGTCGACGGCGGCGCGCTCGGTGCGGCCGGCGGCGGCGTAGTCGGAGAAGTCGTGCTTGAAGGCCAGGTGGACGACGGCGTCGGCCGCCGCGGCCCCGGCCCCAAGCGAGCCCGGGTCCTCCAGGTCTCCGCGCGCGACCTGCGCGCCCTTCGCCTCCAGCGCCGCGGCGGACGCGTCCGAGCGCGCCAGGCCGAGGACCTCGTGGCCGTGGGCGAGCAGCTCGTCGACGACGGCCGAGCCGATCCAGCCGGATGCTCCGGTGACGAACACGCGCATGGTGGTCTCCTTCTCGTTCGTGAGGATGTCGCGCCGTTGATGTCAGCGCCTGTCATCAGGATAGACCCGATGTCAGCGTCTGTCATCAGGGTCCGGCGGATCGGTAGACTCGCGCCATGGCACGCTGGGAACCGGACGCGGGCGGGCGCCTCGCGCGCGCCGCGCTCGACCTGTACATCGAGCACGGGTTCGAACGCACGACGGTGGCGGAGATCGCCGAGCGCGCTGGCCTGACCGAGCGCACCTTCTTCCGCTACTTCGCCGACAAGCGCGAGGTGCTCTTCGACGGCTCCTCGCTCCTCGAGCGAACGGTGGTCGAGTCGATCGGCGCCGCGCCCGACGACGCCGGTCCGCTCGACGCCGTCGGCCCAGCGGTGGTGCGCGCCGGCGCGGTGCTCGACGAGCGGCGCGAGCACGCGCGCCGCCGAGCGACGGTGGTGGCGGCCAACCAGAGCCTGCAGGAGCGCGAGCTGCTCAAGATGGCCGCCCTCACCGAGGCCGCCGCCGAGGCGCTGCGCGGCCGTGGGGTCGACGATCTGCCCGCACGCCTGGCCGCCGCGACGGGGGTCGCGGCGTTCTCCGCGGCGTTCGCGCGCTGGGTCGCACAGGACGCCGCCGCGCCGACACCGATGGCCGAGCACGTCCGCGAGGCTCTGGCCGCGCTCGACGGGCTCACCGCCGCGTCAGCGAGGCGTGCCGCCGTCGTCTGACACGCGCTGCCGCGGACCGGGGACGATCCACGCGGCGACCGCGAGCAGCGCCACCGCGACGACGCCGTCGACCAGCCAGTGGTTGGCCGTGATGATCACGACGACTGTCGTGGTGGCCGCGTAGAGCGCGGCCAGCACCGCCATCAGGCGCGACGACGTCCGCGCCACGACGTAGGCGATCAGCACGGCCCAGCCGATGTGGAGGCTCGGCATGGCGGCGAACTGGTTGGCGATCGCGTCGTTCGCGCCGCCGTAGGCGGACGGGCCGTAGACCTGCATCGTGTCCACGAAGCCCCACTGCGGGAACATGCGCGGCGGCGCCAGCGGGAACACCACGTGGATCGCCAGGGCCGCGCCGGTCTGGACGGCGAGCAGGTTCCGCGCCCACCGGTACTCGTCGTTCGACCGGCGCAGGAACCCCCAGGCCACGAACGCGACCGCGACCGTGAAGTGCATCGAGACGTAGTAGTGGTTGGCCAGGCGGAAGACCTGGGCCGAGTGGATCGCGCCCTGGATCGCCGCCTCGGACGGCAGGTGCAGCATGCGCTCGAGGTGGTGGACGGCCGAGGCGTGCTCGAACGCCTCGGCCTGGCGCCCGCGGGCCAGCCGCCGGCCGAGCTCGTAGACGAGGAAGAACCCGACGACGAGCGCGACCTCGACCGCCGTGCGGACGAGGGGGTGGCTCAGGCGCACGGGCGAGGCCGGGTGGGCGAGGCGCCGGGGGTCGAGGGCACCGAGCGGACGCGGCTCCGCCGCAGGGCCGTGGCTGAGGGACGTCGTCATACGCGGTGCGGCTCGATCCGGTGGTGTGCTCGGTCACGCGGAGTCCGGGCCGATGACGGTCCTGCGCGACCTGTCGATGCTACCCGCGGGCCGGGGCGACCCCGGCGCCGGGGACCGTGAGAGAGACCACCCGGTCCACCGCCGAACGCGTCATGAGTCGGCCCGCCGGGCGGTTTGGGCCGACTCATGACGCGTTCGGCGGTGGGAAGGGGGCCGCTCCGCGGCGGATGGTGGGGTGGCGGGCCCGGTGGGACGATCGGAGCGGCAGGCACGTCGCGCAGGCGTGCCGCGCACCCAGGGACGGAGACAGCCATGGACGTTCGCCCGACGCCGGTCGACCCGCCGGCGCTCTACCGCAGCCCCGCCTTCACGCAGGGGATGCTCGCGCCCGCCGCGCGGACCCTCTACGTGGGCGGGCAGAACGGGGTGGACGCCGACGGCGCCCTCGTCGAGGGCCTCGGTCCGCAGACCGAGCTCGCGCTGCGCAACCTGCTCACCGTGCTCGAGGCGGCGGGCACCGACGCCGACCACGTCGTGCGCATGACGATCTACCTCGACCCCGGCGTCGACCCCACGGACGGCTACGCCGCGACGGCGACCGTGTGGGGCGGGCGCCGCACCGCCGTGACCGTGCTGGGCGTCGCGCCGGCACGGGAGGGCGCGCTCGTCGAGATCGACGCGATCGCCACCGTGCCCGACGACGGGACGACCGGTGCCGCCTGAGGAGTCACGGCACGAGGAGTCACGGCACGTCAGCGTCTTTGTACAATGCTCCCCTGCCGAGGTGTACACGTACGTCGTCGACCCCGCGCACCTGCCCGAGTGGGCCGCCGGGCTCGCGGCGGGCGTCGTGCAGGAGGGCGGCCGCTGGTTCGCCGACTCGCCGATGGGCCGCGTGGAGATCGCGTTCGCACCCGGGAACGATCTCGGCGTGCTCGACCACGACGTGACGATGCCGGACGGGCGCGTCACGTCGAACCCGCTGCGGGCCGTCGCGGCGCCCGGGGGCTCCGAGGTGATCTTCACCGTCCGGCGGGCCGGCGCGAGCGACGAGGACTTCGCGCGGGACGTCGCCGCGGTCCGAGCCGACCTCGAGACGCTGCGCCGCGTCCTCGATGCCCGCCGCCCCTGACCGCCGAGACGTCGAACTCTGCCCCTGGATCCGAAGGATCAGGGGCAGAGTTCGACATCTCGGCGGACGGGGCAGGGGTGCGCGGGGCGAGCCGCGCAGCGGGCGTCAGAACCCCGCGAGCCGGCGGTAGCCCCGGTCGTGGAACACGAGCGGGGCCCGCCCGGGCCAGCTCTCGCAGCCGACGACGCGCACGACGACGAGCCGGCTCGACCCGGCCGCGACCCGGTCGACGACGTCGGCGTGCAGCCAGGCCGCAGCGCCGTCGATCACCGGCTCCCCGCTCGCCAGAGGCCGCCACCCGCCCGCCGCGAACCGGTCGATGCCGCTCGTCGCGAACCGGGTGGAGATCTCCTCCTGCCCCTCGGCGAGGAGGCTGATCGCCACCGTGCTCGCCCGCGCGACCAGCGGCCACGAGCTCGAGCCCCGGGCGAGGGAGAACGCCACCAGCGGCGGCTCGGCGGAGACCGAGATCACCGACGTCGCCGTGAAGCCCGCGACCTGCCCGCCGACCCGCGTCGTGACCACGGCGACGCCCGCGGGATGGCCGCGGAACACGTCGCGGAACCGGTCCGGCGCGACGCCCGCGGGAGCGGGCACGGGCACCCCCACCAGGACCTCCCGGACGTCGACGGCGGTCATCGCACGAGCTCCCGCCGCGCGAGCGCCCCGGACGCCAGCCAGCCCTCGATGATGTAGCCGGAGGCGGGCAGGTCCGCCTCGAGGACCGTCAGGGCCGGCGCCACGCTCGCCCCGAGCTCCTCGAGCACGGGGGCGAGGAACCGGTCCCCCGCGGTGAGGTGCCCGTGGCCGGCGGCGACGACCACCGGGACGGCCCGGACGCCGTCGAGCGCCGCGGGTCCGAACCCGTCGAGAAAGACCTTGAGCAGTCCGGTGTACGCGCCCTTGTAGACGGGCGTCGCGACGACCAGCAGCTCGGCCGACGCGGCGACGCGGCGAGCGTCGTCGGCAGCCCTGCTCGGCCCGGGCAGCAGCCCGGCCGCGAGGTCCGCGAGCTCGACGACCGTGACCTCGCCCCCGATCTCGTCGTGGCGGGCGATGCGCCGCGCCGCGTCGAGGGCGAGGGCGGCGGTCCGCGACGGCCGCCGCGGGTTCCCGACCAGCACGACCACGCCCCCACTCATCGGACGTCCTCCGGCGTCGGGCGCCCGGCGGGCGCAGCGCTCTCGGCCCGCTCGGCGCGCTCGGCCCGCGCGTCCGGGACCTCCAGCCCGAGGTGCTCGCGCAGCGTCGAGCCCTCGTACTCGGTGCGGAACAGCCCGCGCCGCTGCAGGATCGGCACGACCTCGTCGGCGAACACCTCGAACCCGCTCGGCAGCAGCGGGGGCATGACGTTGAACCCGTCGGCAGCGCCCGAGCGGAACCACTCCTCGATGGTGTCGGCCACCTGCACCGGGGTCCCGACCACGACGCGGTGCCCGCGCGCCCCGGCGAGGCGGCGCAGCAGCTCGCGCACCGTCGGACGCTCCCGCCGGACGATGTCCGCGACGACCTGGAGCCGGCTCGCCCGGTTGTCCGTGACCGTGCCGGCGTCCGCGAACGCCTCGAGGGGCACGGGGTCGTCGAGGTCGAGGGAACCGAGGTCGACGTGGAACGACCCGAGCTGGGCCGCGGCCGCGCCGAGCACGACGAGATCGTCGATCTCCTTCTCGAGCGACCTCGCCTCCTCCTCCGTCGAGCCGATCACGGGGCTGATGCCCGGCAGGATCGCGACGCGCGCCGGGTCGCGCCCCTCGCGCAGCACGCTGCGCTTGACGTCGGCGTAGAACGCCTGGGCGTCCTCGATCCGCTGGTGCGCGGTGAAGATCGCCTCCGCCCAGCGCGCGGCGAACGCCCGCCCGGTGTTGGACGCGCCGGCCTGCACGAGCACGGGCCGGCCCTGCGGGGTGCGGGGAACCGTCAGCGCGCCCGCGACCCGGACGTGCTCGCCGACGAACGCGGCCGGGTGGATCCGTGCCGGGTCGGCGTAGCGGCCGGACTCACGGTCGAGCAGGATCGCGTCCTCGTCCCACGAGTCCCACAGCCGCGTCACGGCGGTGAGCACCTCGTCCGCGCGTGCGTAGCGGACCTCCGGGTCGGGGTGGGCCGCGAGCCCGAAGTTCCCCGCGGCGTCGGGCGCCGACGTCGTCACCACGTTCCAGCCCGCGCGACCGTTGCTGAGGTGGTCCAGCGAGGCGAACGACCGGGCGAGCGTGTACGGGTCGCCGTAGGTGGTCGACGCGGTCGCCACGAGCCCGACCCGCTCGGTGCGCGAGGCGATGGCGGCGAGCGTGAGGATCGGGTCGAGCGTGCCCGCCGAGGTGTGCTCGGGGCTGCCCAGGGCGGGCCAGTCCGCGAAGAACACGGAGTCGAACCGGGCGGCCTCGGCCCGCTGCGCGAGCTCGACGTAGTACTCGGCGTCGAACAGGCGCTCGGGCCGGGTCGAGGGGTGGCGCCACGCGGCCGCGTGGTGGCCGGACGGGTAGATGAAGAGGTTCAGGTGCAGGGAGGGCTGGACGGTCATGGTGGCCTCTCGGGCTCGGGACGGACGACGACGGTCGGCAGGTCGGGCGGCGGCGCGGCGGCCTTCAGGGCCGCCAGCGCATGAGGCGGCGCTCGACGAGCACGAGGCCGCCGTTGATGGCGACGCCGACGATCGCGATGGCGAGGATCCCCGCGTACATCTGGGAGATCTGGAAGTTGAACTGCATCGCGGTGATGTAGTAGCCGAGCCCGCTGCGCGCCCCGACCATCTCCGCGGCGATGAGCACGAGGATCGAGCCCGTGGCCGCCATCCGGATGCCGGTGAACATGGTCGGGACGGCCGCGGGCAGGACGACCTTGCGGAAGAGCTGGGTGCCGCGCAGCCCGAGCGACCGGGCCGAGCGGACGAGGAGCCCGTCCACCGACCGCACGCCGGCGATGGTGCTGAGCAGGACGGGGAAGGTGCAGGCGAAGGCGACGATCGCGATCTTCGACGACTCCCCGATCCCGAGGATCAGGATGAACACGGGCAGCAGCGCGAGCGCGGCCGTGTTGCGGAACACCTCGAAGAACGGGCTGAGGTACTGCGCCGCGCGGCTCGACCAGCCGATGACCAGGCCGAGCGGGATGCCGACCGCGAGCGCGATCGAGAACCCCGCGCCAGCCCGCACCAGGCTGGCGCCGGCGTTCGTCGCGAGCGTCCCGTCGGCCACGAGACCGGCGAAGGTCTGCGCGACCTGGGTGAACGGCGGGAGGAACACGGGGTCGACCCACCCGAGGCGGGGCGCGAGCTCCCACAGGACCAGGAACGCGAGGAGCGCGACGGAGGCGCGTGCCGCCCGCGCCGCCCCGGAGCGCAGCCGCCGGCCGGCCGGGGCCAGCCGCGCCACGTCGTGCACCGAGCGCCGCCCCAGCGTGGGCGGGTCGGCGAAGGCGGGGGCATCGGGCGGCGCGACGGCCGGGCGGGTCTCGAGGGCGCTAGACATGGGCCACCTCCAGGGTGCGGGTCGGTGCGGCCGGGCCGGCGGGAGCGGGGTCCGGGACCTGGTCCGCCGGGTCCGCGGCGTGCAGCGCCTCCCACACGCGGTGGCGCAGCGCGACGAACTCGGGCGTCGAGCGCAGGTCCGTGACGCCGTCGGGCGCCGGGAGGTCCGCGTCGACGACGGCGCGGATCCGGCCCGGCCGCGGGGTGAGCACGACGACGCGCTGACCGAGGTAGACGGCCTCGTCGATGCCGTGCGTGATGAAGACGATCGTCTTGTCGGTCGCGCGCCAGATGCGCAGGAGCTCGTCCTGCAGCGACTCGCGGGTCTGGGCGTCGAGCGCGGCGAACGGCTCGTCCATCAGCAGGACCTCCGGGTCGTACGCGAGGCTGCGGGCGATCGCGACCCGCTGCTTCATGCCGCCCGAGAGCTCGTGGGGGTAGCGGCTCTCGAAGCCGGTCAGGCCGACCAGGTCCAGGTGCTCCCGGGCGATCGCGCCCCGCCGCCTGCGCGGGACGCCCTTGGCCTCCAGCCCGAGCTCGACGTTCGCCTGCGCGGTGCGCCACGGCAGGAGCGCGTACTGCTGGAAGACGATGCCGCGATCGAGACCGGGGCCGCGGATCTCGCGCCCGTGCACCTCGATCGTGCCGCTGGTCGGGGTGCTGAGTCCCGCGACCATGTCGAGCAGGGTCGACTTGCCGCACCCCGAGGGCCCGACGACGGTCAGCAGCTCTCCGGCACCGACGTCGAGGTCCAGCTCGCTCAGCGCGGTCAGCGTTCCCCCGCCCCGGACGGGGAACTCCTTGGTGACCGAGGCGAACCGGAGCCCGGACGTGGTGGGCGCGAGCGCGCTCACGAGGCGACCTTCTCGCCGTCGGGCCCGGAGTCCGCCGGATAGGTGCCGTTCGCGTACGGGTTGAAGTCGTTCGTGAAGAGGTCGTCCGGGTCGATCTGCCCCTTCGTGAGCTGGCCGTCCTTGACGAGCCAGTCGACCCAGATGCTGATCTCGTCCGGGTCGATGACACCACCCGCGGCGGGGATCGAGGAGGACTTCCAGTAGTCGACGTACGTGGTCGGCTCGCCGCGACCGCGCTCGGTGAGGATCGTGCGGAAGCGGTCCTGGACCTCGTCGACCGGTGTGGTCTGGGCCCAGCGGATCGCGCGCGCCGTGCCTTGCACGAAGTCGCGCACCGCGTCCTCGTGCTCCGCGACGAAGTCGTCCCGGAAGACGATCGAGCCGAGAGCGAACGAGTCGAAGAGCTCGTCCTCCGTGAACAGCGGGGTCACGCCACCGTGGTCGACGGCGATGTCCTGCAGGACGTTGGGCAGCGCGGCCACGTCGATCTGCTTCTGGCGCAGCGCCTGCTCGGTGTTGGCGGGCGGGACGACGACGAGCTGGACCTTGTCGATCTCGTCGCGGGTCAGGCCGCCGCGGGCGAGCCACTCGCGCAGGACGAACTCGTACTCCCCGCCGAGGGTGTTGACGCCGACCTTCGTGCCGATGAGGTCCTTCGGCTCCGTGATCGGGCTGCCGGCGAGCGTGTAGTAGCCGGTCGCCGTCTTGTCGTCGGCGCCGTAGTAGGAGACGACGGACGTGATCTTGGCGCCCGAGGCCGCGAGGTTGGCGATCGCGCCGTTGAACGCGTTGCCGTAGTCGGTGTCCCCCGTGACGGCGGCCTGGATGGACGCCGGCCCGCTCGTCGAGTCCCCGACCCATTCGAGGTCGACGTCGGTGAAGTAGCCGAGGTCCTGGGCGAGCTCGGGGTAGGTCACGGAGCCGGCGGAGCCCTGGTAGCGCAGGGTGGTGGTCCCGTCGGCGCCGGAGCCGGAGGTGGTCGCGGCGTCGGCCGTCCCGCAGGCGGAGAGGCCGGCGGCGAGGGCGACGGCGGCCGCGGAGGCCGCGACGGCGCGCAGGGTGCGGACGCCGGCGGCGGGCGCCGTGCGGGGGGTCCGGGAGGTCGGCGAGGTGTCCGTGATCGGTGTCATGGCTCGACTGTAGGTTTGTTGAGTGCTTTGCTCAAGAAGCGTTCCGTCCAGCGACCCGATGTAACGCGTGAGGTGTCAGCGGGGGGTCAGCGGGGGCTAGCGGGGCGCCGGCGAGGTCAGGAGGGGCGGCGCACGCCCGCCCGCTCCGTGTCGCGCCCGTGCGGCCGGGTGGCCCACGCGCCGTCGTCCGCCAGGAGCGACGCGGCGGGCTCGGGGAGCCGGCCGGACGCGACGTCCTCGAGGGTGACGGTGTCCAGGACGCTGCGCAGGGACGCGCGCAGCGCGACCCACACGTCCCGGACGGCGGTGGCGCGACCCTCGTACTCGACGGACTCCACCAGCCGGCCGCCGACCGTGGCGAGCGGCCCGTCGATCGCCCGGATCACGTCCGCCACCACGATCTCGGACGCCGGGGCCGCGAGCC
The DNA here is from genome assembly GCF_003752595.1 of Cellulomonas sp. PhB143. GTDB lineage: Bacteria > Actinomycetota > Actinomycetes > Actinomycetales > Cellulomonadaceae > Paraoerskovia. Next base: position 218,541 of record NZ_RKIJ01000012.1, read on the forward strand.
GGGTGCCGCCGTCGGCCCCGCGCCGGCTCTCCACGATGCCCGCCTGCTTGAGGGTGTTGAGGATGCCCAGCACGTACGCGAGGGAGACGCCCTGGGCGCTCGAGAGCTCGTCGGCCTTGACGTAGCCGCCCTCGCCGCGGGCGGCGAGCTCGACGCAGAGCCGGACGGCGTAGTCGACCTTCGCGGTGATGCGCACGGCACCAGTCTCCCACCGGGAGATCCGCCGAGACGTCGAGCTATGCCCCTGAACTGGCAGATCTCGGGGCGGAATTCGACGTCTCGGCGGGCGAGCGCGGGCGAGGGCGGGCGAGGGCGGGCGTCAGGCGTCGGCCGACGACGCCGTCCCCGGCCGACGCTCCTGCACCGCCGCGCCGTAGGCCGTCACGAACCCCTCGAGGAGCTCGAGGAACTGCCCGGCGCCGTCGTCGCCCAGCGCCGCGAGGCCCTGCTCGAAGGCCCCGAGCGCGCTGACGATGTCCGTCTCGAAGGTGCGCAGCCCGTCGTCGGTGGGCTCGATCAGCCAGGCCGCGCGGCCCGGCTCCCGGTAGCGGCGCAGGATCCCCTCGGCCAGCGCGACGTGCACCTGCCGGTTCACGGTCGACTGCTCGAGCCGGAGCGTCTCGGAGATCTCGCGCAGCGTGCGGGGCCGGCGGTCGGCGAACATCCACAGCAGCCGCAGGTCGGCCGTCCCGAGCGCGGCGTTCTGCTCGGAGACCCGCTGATGCTGGCCGAGGACCATGAGCATCCCCGCGACGGCGCGGTCCCTCCCGGTGCCCGGAGCGGTCCACGCCTCGTCCGCGCCCGTCCCGTCCGTGCCGGCCTCGCCCCTCGGCTGGGTGCTCGTCACCGTCATCCTCCTCGTCGACCTGGACGCAGCCGTCCCCGAGTGTGTAGTATACACAGGTACTTGTGTAGGTTACACATCTCCCACCGGACAGGACCACGATGAACACCAGCCAGCCGACCCCGCCCTCGGGGGTCGTCGCCGCGACGCGGGCCGTGCCCGTCATCGCGGTGCTCTGCTTCGCGAGCCTCTGCGCCGCCCTCATGCAGTCCCTCGTCATCCCGATCCAGAGCGAGCTGCCCGAGCTGCTGAACACCTCGATCAGCACCGCCTCGTGGGTCGTCACGGCCACGCTGCTCGGCGGCGCGGTCGCGATGCCGGTCACCGGCCGGCTCGCCGACGTGCTCGGCAAGAAGCCCGTGCTGGTCGCCTCCGCCGCGATCCTCCTCGTCGGCTCGCTGGTCTGCGCGGTCTCGGACACGGCGGGGCCGGTGCTCGTCGGCCGCGCGCTGCAGGGCGTCGCGATGGGCTACATCCCGGTCGCCATCAGCATGGTCCGCGAGATCGCGCCCGAGAACATGCGCAACACGGCGGTCGCCGGGGTCAGCGCGACGCTCGGCGTGGGCGGCGCGCTCGGCCTGCCGCTCGCGGCCTGGCTCGCGCAGGACTTCGACTGGCACCTGCTCTTCTGGGTCTCCGTCGTCCTCGCCGCGGTCGTGACGGTCCTGTCCGCCACCGTGCTGCCGAACGTGCACGACGCCCACCCGGCACGCATCGACTGGCTCGGCGCCCTCGGGCTCGCCGTCGGGCTCGTCTCCCTGCTCGTCGGCGTCTCGAAGGGCAACGACTGGGGCTGGGGCGCGGCCTCGACGGTCGCGATGATCGCCGGCGGCGTCGTCGTGCTCCTGGTCTGGGGCTGGTACGAGCTGCGCCACCACGACCCCCTCGTCGACCTGCGCACGACGGCCCGCCGGCCCGTGCTGCTCACCAACCTCGCCGCCGTGCTCATCGGCTTCGGGATGATGGCGCAGTCGATCGTGGTCCCCCAGCTGCTGCAGCTGCCCGAGGCCACGGGCTACGGTCTGGGCCAGAGCATCCTCGCCGCAGGCCTGTGGATGGCGCCCGCCGGCCTCATGATGATGGCCTTCGCGCCGGTCTCCGCCCGTCTGCTCACCGGGTTCGGCGGCCGGGTCACCCTCGCGCTCGGCGCCTTCGTCATCTCGCTCGGCTACGTGGTGGCGCTGTTCATGATGAGCGCGCCCTGGCAGCTCATGGTCGCCTCGTGCGTCGCGTCCGCGGGCGTCGGGATCGGCTACGCCGCCATGCCCACGCTGATCCTCACGAACGTGCCCGCGCGCGAGGGCGCGTCGAGCGTCGGCGTGAACACCCTCATGCGGTCCGTCGGGACGACGGTCGCGGGGGCCGTGATGGCGGTCGTGCTCACGAGCCGCACCATGACCCTCGCGCCGGGCACGCCCGCCGTGCCGACGGAGGGCGCGTTCTCGCTCTGCTTCGTCATCGGGGCGGCCGCGGCCGCCGTCGGCGCGGTGATCGTGCTGCTCATCCCCCGCCGGGCGGGCAGCCAGGGCACCCCGGACCGGGCGCACGACGACGTGGCTTCCCTCGAGGAGGCCGCGCTCGCCGGCTGAGTCCCCGGCGGTCCCCCGGCACCCGCCGCACCCGCCGAGAAGTCGATTTCGGCCCCCAGATTCGAAGAATCGGGGGCCGAAATCGACTTCTCGGCGGTCAGGATCGCCAGCGCGGTCAGGGGCCCGCGATCTCCAGGCGCAAGGTCACGACGTCGTCGAGCTCGATCCCCTCGGCGCGCCGCACCGCGGCCTTGAGCGGGACGGCATACCCACCGTCCTTCGGGAACAGCGACGTGGTGAACGTCGCACCGCCGCACCGAGCGGTCACCGGGATCACGCCCCAGCCGTACGAGACCAGGCCGGCGACCTCGCCGATGCGCTCGGCCGCGTCGTCGGGCACCGTGACGAAGTGGTACGGGGACGGTCCGCGCCAGTACCAGACCGCCCCGGTGACCTCGAGCTCCATCGGGCCATCATGCGCCGGCGTGGCGCTGCGGGACAGCACGGGCGACAGGCGCAGGAGCGCCTGGTCCCGGCCGGCTCCCGGTGTCCGCCGCTAGACCGCCGTGCCCGTCCAGGCCGCCGCGGCGGCGAGCACGAGGAGCACCACGTTGAGCCAGACGTCCTGCCGCTCGCCGCGCGAGAGGTGCAGCGTCGCGGCGGCGACCTGCAGGAGCGCGAACCCGACCGCGGCGGCGACCGCGAGCCGCGGCAGCACGCCGACGAGCGGCGGCAGCACGAGACCGATCGCGCCGAGCACCTCGAGGGCCCCGATCGTGCGCGTGAGCCCGAGCGGCAGGTCGTCGACCCAGCCCATCATCGGGCGCAGCCGGTCGCGGCTCTGGGTGAGCTTCTTCCCGCCGGCATACAGGTAGAACACGCAGAGCAGGACGGCAAGGATCCAGTACGCGACGATCATCATCTCTCCGGGTTCTCCAGGTGTGCGGCCAGCACATCATGGGGCATCGATGCCGGGTCCTCCGACCCGCGCCCGCCGCTCGCCGTCCCGCGTCCGCCGAGATGTCGAGTTCCGCCCCTGGAACCGGAAAAACCGGGGCGGAATTCGACGTCTCGGCGGGTAGCCGCCGTGCGCAGGACAAAGCACCATCATTCGGGTGGGATGGTCCTTTGGCAGGTCTCCCGCGCACGACGGCGGGACCGATCGCGAGGGGTGCCCATGACACGGGCGGTCGTGACGGGGTACGGCGCGGTGACGCCGACGGGGCTGACCGCAAGCGCGACCTGCCGGGCGCTCGTGCGCGGCGAGGGTGGCGGCCGCGGCATCGAGGACGCGTGGGCCCGCGACCTGCCGGTGCGCATCGCGGCGCGCGTCGACGACGCGTTCGCGGAGTCGCTGCCCGTGCGCGAGCTGCGCCGCACCGACCGCGCCGAGCAGCTGGCGCTCGTCGCCGGGCGCGAGGCGTGGCAGCACGCCGGCGCGCCCGACGTCGACCGGGACCGCCTCGCGGTCGCCGTCGGCTCCGCGAACGCCGGCATCACCAGCACGCTCGCGCAGGCCCGCGCCCTCGACGAGGGCGGGCACCGCGGCGTCTCGCCGCACGCGGTGACCATGCTCATGGCCAACGGCCCCGCGGCCTGGCTGTCGATCGCCCTCGGCGCGCGGGCGGGCGCCCTCGCCCCGGTCAGCGCGTGCGCCGCCGGATCGGAGGCGATCGCGGCCGGGCGGGCGATGATCCTCGACGGGCGGGCGGACGTCGTCGTCTGCGGGGGCGCCGAGGCGGGCGTGGCGCGGTTCCCGCTCGCCGCGTTCGGTCAGGCGCGGGCGCTGTCGCGGCGCAACGCCGAGCCGCACCGCGCGTCGCGCCCGTTCGACGCCGGCCGCGACGGATTCGTCATGGGCGAGGGCGCGGCGCTCCTGGTGCTGGAGTCCGAGGAGCACGCCCGTGCGCGCGGGGCCACCGTCTACGGCGCGGTGGCGGGCGCGGCCGTCACGTCGGACGCCTTCGACATCGTCGCCGGGGACCCCGTGAACCAGGCGCGCACCATCGGCCTCGCCCTGCGCGACGCGGGACTCTCCCCCGCCGACGTCGGCCTCGTGCACGCGCACGCGACCTCGACCCCCGTGGGCGACCGCAACGAGGCGCTGGCCCTCCGGGCGGCGCTCGGCGACCCGCCGGCCGTCACCGCGACCAAGGGCGCCACCGGGCACCTGCTCGGCGCGTCCGGGGCGCTGGGCGTGCTCGTCGCCCTGCACGCGCTGCGCGAGGGCCTCGTCCCGCCGACGCTCAACCTCGACGCGCAGGACGCGGCGATCGACCTCGACGTCGTCACCGGGTCCGCGCGGCCGACGACGGCGCGGCACGCCCTCGTCGACGCGTTCGGGTTCGGCGGCCACAGCGCGAGCGTCGTCGTCTCGCGGGACTGACGCGGCGCCCGGTTGCGCGTCGACGCCTCCTCAGCAGTCGGGCGCCTCGTAGGGGAGCGTCGACGTCGCACCGTCGTGGACGTCGCCGGGCGCGCCGCTGCGGACCTGCACGGTGCCACCGACCGTCGTGCCACGGACGGCGAACGACTGGTAGGCGCTCGTGCCCGGCGCCACCGAGGAGAAGCTCTTCGACCCGTACGCGGTGACGATCTCGACGTCGCGCGGTCCGCCCGAGCCGTTCAGCGCCCGGACGGCGAGGTAGGGCCGGTCCCCGACGCAGCGCGGAACCACCTGCGCGGTGATCGCGGGGTCCGCCGGCGCGCCCGCGGCGGCGAGCAGCTCCAGCGGGATCGAGTCGGCGATCGCCTGCTGGCCGGCGACGTTGGCGTGGATGCCGTCGCCGTTGTCGTACCGCGGGTCGATCGAGTCCGGGTTCGCCGGGTCCTGGAGCACGGCGTCGAGGTCGAGGACGCCGTCGCAGGTCCCGCTGCAGTCGCCGCCCGTCCGGACGAACGCGTTCACCGCGTCGCGGTAGTCGTTCATCCGGGCCGTGTACCCAGGACGCGGCGTGATCGGCGTGACGAAGACCTTGATGCCCGCGTCGTGCAGCCGCTGGAAGATCGTGCGGTAGCTGGCCAGGATCGTCGCGTCGGAGCAGCCGTTCGCGATGTCGTTGGTGCCGTAGTAGAAGATCACCCCGGTCACGCCGTGCAGCGCGAGGACGTCACGGTCGAGCCGGGAGACGCCGTCGAGCCCGTCACGGTTGCACTCCGGCGCGCTGGTCGTCCCGCTGATCCCCTCGTTCACGACGGCGACCTGCTGCGACGCGGGCAGCTCCGTGGCCACGCGCCGCGCGAGGTCGTCCGTCCAGCGCCGGTCCTTGCCGAACGCGTCGCAGCCGGGACCGCAGTTCTCGCTGCCGACGCCGTCGACCACCGAGCTGCCGTAGGCAACGATCGTGCCCGCGAGGTCGGCATTCATCACGTCGACGGCGCTGACGAAGTACGTCCACGGGAGCGCCTCCGTGAACGACGCGCCCGAGACCTCCGCGTTGCGGTTCCCCGAGCGGGCCGGCGCCCCGTAGTTGGTGCGCCCGGCCCGGTCGTGCAGGCTCGTGACCGTCGGCCTGGCCAGGTAGAAGGTGACCGCGACGTCGTCCTGCGCGCCGGTCGCCAGGGACGTCGGGTCGCTCCAGACCTCGCCGCCCACCGGGATCGTGACGCTCTCCTTGCCGCCGAAGGTCAGCACCCGGTCGGTCCCGGCGACGATCGCCGGACCCCCGGCGCTCCTGGCGAGCGACGTCTGGTCGATGATCACCGGGCCGGTCCCGAACTGGTTCTGCAGCCGGATCCGGACGGCGTCCCCGCCCTGGGTCAGGTGCGTGACCATCCGCATCGACTGGTCGTCGAAGCTCTTCGTCGAGACGCGCTGCTGCGACTGCGACCAGCTCGTGTGCCAGCCGTCGCGCTCGGGCGGGTCGCCAAGGGCGGCGGTCGCTCCGAGCCCCGCCACCAGGCACGCGGTGGTCAGGAGCGCGAGCAGCGCCCGGCGAGCATGATGCGGCGTCATCGGCACACCTCTGGTCCTCTCGTTCGCCGCGCCGACCAGGCCCGGGGCCGGTCGCGCGGCTGACAGCGTTGTCACGGCGACGGTAGCAGCGCACGGCCGGCGGGCAACCGCTGGATCAGTGGTGCCGATCGACGCCCCGACGTACTGGAGATCGAAGCCTTGACGTCCTACGGTGCGATCATGGCGAACGCGCACCCTGCACCAGCGCTCGGCCGCGCAGTCGCGCACCAGGCGATGGTGCTCGGGTCCGTGGTGATCACTCTGGTGACCCCGGCCCCGCCGACCATCGTGCTGGTCCTGCTGATTCTGATCACTGTGGCGTTCCAGGTGCTCGCCGCTCGCGAATGGGCCCGGCTGGACCGACGACGGCGCGTGGCCCGCAGCAGGTCATAGCTCGAGCGCTTCGGCGGCCGCAGTCGCGGCCCAGGACGCGAGCACCTTCAGCCCGTCCTCCGACGGCGACCCGGGCACGGCCGTGTAGACGTTGAGCTGGAGCCCGGCGTCGGCAGGCAGGAGCAGCGCCTCGTAGTCGAGCTCGAGGGTGCCGACGACGGGATGGTGGAAGACCTTCGTCCCGGTGCGGTGGTAGCGCACGTCGTGCGACGCCCACAGCCGGCGGAAGTCCTCGCTGCGCGTGGACAGCTCGCCGACGAGGGCGGTGAGCTGCTTGTCGTACGGGTTCCTGCCCGCCTCGGCGCGCAGGATCGCGACGGCATCGTGTGCCAGGCGGTCCGTCTTCGCGCCCCAGAACGCCCGCGCCGCCGCCGGGTCGAGGAACTGGAACCGGGCCGTGTTCACCGGCTTCTTCGCTATCCGCTCGGGCGAGTCGTACAGCGGCGCGTACAGGGCGTGGCCGAGCGCGTTCGCGCCGAGGACGTCGAGCCGGCCGTTGCGCACGAACGCCGGCATGGCGTCCATCGAGTCCCGGATCCGCTGGACCACCGGGCGCAGCGCCGGGGCGGCGGCGCGCCGGGCCCGGGACCGCGCGGCACCGGAGGCGTTCGCGGCGCGGGCCAGGTCGAACAGGTGGCCGCGCTCCGCCTCGTCGAGCTGCAGCGCCTCGGCCAGCGCCTCGAGCACCTCCTCGGACACCCCGCCGAGGTTCCCGCGCTCCAGGCGCGTGTAGTAGTCGACGCTCACCCCCGCGAGCATCGCGACCTCCTCGCGACGCAGGCCCGGAACGCGGCCGTTGCCCCCGTAGGCGGGCAGACCCGCCTTGTCCGGCGTGATCCGGGCACGACGCGTGGCGAGGAACTCGCGGGTCTCGGCCTTCATGTCCATGCCTGTGACGGTACGTCCGAGCCGGTCGCGGCGGGAGGTACTGGCGTTACCGCCCAGCGGGGTACCAGCAGAACCTCCCGAGTTCCGCGGACCGTGCCTAGCGTGGAGGGCATGACCACACACGAGATCCCCTTCCTGACCCTGAACAACGGCGTCGAGCTGCCCGCCCTCGGGTACGGCGTCTTCCAGACGCCGCCGGACGAGACGGTGCCCGCCGTCGAGGCGGCGCTCGAGGCCGGCTACCGGCACATCGACACGGCCGCCGCCTACGGCAACGAGGCCGGCGTCGGCGAGGCGCTGCGCCGCTCCGGGCTCGACCGCGACGACGTCTTCCTCGAGACCAAGGTGTGGATCAGCGACTACGGCTTCGACGCGACCCGGCACGCCTTCGACAAGTCCGCCGCCAAGCTCGGCGTCGAGACGATCGACCTGCTCATCCTGCACCAGGCGCTGCCCAGCCGGTTCGACCTCACCATCGAGGCCTACCGGGCCCTGGAGACGCTCGTCGCCGACGGGAAGGTCCGCGCCATCGGCGTCAGCAACTTCATGCCCGACCACCTCGACCGCCTGCTCGAGTCCACCGCGACCGTCCCCGCGGTCAACCAGGTCGAGGTGCACCCCTACTTCCGCCAGCCCGACGTCCTCGCGGCGAACGAGCGCAACGGGATCCTGACGCAGGCCTGGTCGCCGATCGGCGGCATCACATTCTACCGCGACGGCGAGCACACCAGCACCCTGAAGGACCCGACGATCGTCGCGATCGCCGAGGAGCACGGCAAGAGCGCGGCGCAGGTCATGCTCCGCTGGCACCTGCAGCAGGGGCGCTCCGCCATCCCCAAGTCCGTCACGCCGCACCGCATCGCGGAGAACTTCGACGTCTTCGACTTCGAGCTCACCGTCGCCGAGCTCGCCGCGATCGACGCACTGGACACCGGGGTGCGCGGCGGCCCCGAGCCCGAGGACGTCACCCTCGAGTCCTTCGGCCGCGACATCCCCGAGGCCTGACGGCCCCGGCCGGCGCGGGTGCGGGTCCCCGCCGGCCGCGCGACGCTGGAACCACGACGCACCCGACCGATCGGAGCGGCACCATGCCCACCTGGAACACTGACGACCTCGCCGCGATCGACGGCGTCGACGAGATCCACGTCGCCGCCCACCAGGACGACGGCACCCTGGCCGCGTCCCGCACCATCTGGTCCGTCGTGGTCGACGGCGTCCTGTACGTCCGGTCCGTGCGCGGGGTCTCGGGCGCCTGGTACCAGGACGTGCGGCGCACCGGGACCGGCCGCCTCGACGCCGGCGACGTGCAGGCGGACGTGACCTTCGGCCGCGACGACGAGCACGACCCGGCGATCGACGCGGCCTACCACGCGAAGTACGGCGACGGCCCGCACGTGCTCGCGATCACCAATCCGGAGGCGACGGCGACCACGCTGCGGGTCGAGCCCGCCTGAGGCGGGTGGAAGGGTGAGGGGTATGGAGACGACGGACGCCCCCGTGCCCGCCGGAGGCCTCGACTACCACGCGGTGTTCACCGCGCTCGCCGCGCCGAAGATCGTGCTGTCGACGGACCTCGTGGTCCTCGACGCGAACGAGGCGTACCTGGAGATGACCGGCCTGCGGCTGGCGGCGATCGCCGGTCGCCCTTATCTGGAGATGCTCGGGAGCCTGCCGGGCCGTCGGCACCGGGCGCCCGTCGTCGCGGACGCGTGCCGGCGCGCGCTGCGCAGCCGACGCCCCGAGATCGGCGCGCCCACCCGCTGGGACCTGCCGGACCCGGCGACGGGCGACGAGCGCGAGCGGTACTGGTTCGCCATGGTCCTGCCGGTGCTCGGCCCCGTCGGCGACGTCGACGCCCTCCTGGTCCGGGTCGAGGAGGTCCGCGCGGACGACGACGCACCCGGCCCCCACCGCACGTATGCGGACGCCGTCGCGGGCTTCGACCGGGAGAACCGAGAGATCGCGCTGCGCAGCACCGTGCAGCGCTATCGCGACACCGTCGCGCAGGAGCGGGTCGCGGCGCTCGAGCTGCAGGAGTCGGTCCTGACCCCGCCGCCCGCGACGCCCGGTCTCGCCGTGGACGTGCGGTACCGCCCCGCCACCCGCGAGATCCGGGTCGGCGGGGACTGGTACGACACGGTGGTGCAGCCGTCCGGCCGCACCGTCGTCGTCATCGGCGACGTCACGGGGCACGACGTGGGCGCCGCGGCGACGATGGCCCACCTCCGAGGGATCGTGCGGACCGTCGCCTACGACTCGGACGGTTCGCCGGCACAGATCCTCGAGCGCGCGCAGCGCGTGGCCGCGGGGCTCGGGGTCGACGCGCTCGCGGCCGTGACGGTGGCCGCGCTGGGCACGCCCCGACCCGACGGGACCCGCGAGCTCACCTGGTCGAGAGCGGGGGCGCTGCCCCTCCTCGTGCGCCGGTACGACGGCCGCGCCGAGCTGCTCGACGTCCGCGGCGACCACCTCTTCGGGCTCGACCTCCCGCGGCCCCGGCACGACGACGTCACGCTGCTGCGACCGGGCGCCACGCTCCTGCTCTTCACGGACGGGCTCGTGGAGCGCCACGGCGAGCCGCTGCCGCGGTCGCTGGACCGGATGCGGGCGACGGTCGACGCGATGCGCGACGTCTCCCCGGAACGCCTGTGCGACGTCGTGCTCGCCGCCCAGCTCCACTCGGTGGAGGACGACGACGTCGCGCTCCTCGCGGTCCACGTCGAGGACGCCTGAGGCCGGCCCGGGACGAGCCGGGCCCCGGTCACGGCGGCGGGCACGTGCGACCCGGCGCGTACACGGAGTACCGCCGCTTCTCGGCGTCGGACGCGAGCCCGAGGTAGTTCCGGTAGAAGCGGAGGTGCGCCGCGAACCCCGCGTGCACGTTCATCAGCCGGTCCCCGCCGGTGTCGTACTCGGCGTAGGTGCCCAGCGGCGCCGCGTGCACGTGGACGTTCCCCGCGTCGGCGAGCGCCTGCGCGTACCCGGCACCGTTCGCCCGGCACATCAGGTGGGTCAGGTGCTTGAACCGCACCACGATCCGCGTGGCCGTCGACGACGGGTCGAGCGCCGCGCCGAGGTTGCTCACCAGCCAGGCTCGGTCGTCCGCCTCGAGGGGGCTCGTGAGGGTCAGCACGGTCTCCGGGTCCGTGCCGCTGTCGCGAAAGCCCGGCGCCCGCTCGATCGCGGTCAGCGCGCGGTGCAGGACGCGCGGGAAGGCGCACCCCCAGAGCCAGGCGACGGCGTCGGGCGCGAAGGCCGCGCGGAACAGGCCGAGCCCGGCCGCGTCCATCTGCGGGGCGACGAAGTCCAGCCGCGGTCGCGCGTCCCGGTCGTCGGGGTCGCGCGCCGTGGAGGGGACGACGAGGTCGACGGTGACGGGGGTGCCGGACCCGACCACCGGGAAGGTGAACGACCACGAGCGGTCGTCGAAGGAGTTCACGAGGATCGGTCCGCCCATCCAGCCGTGGCTGAAGAAGCTCAGCTCGGCCAGGGTGCCGGGCGCTGCCGCACCGATCTGCCGGACCGTGGCGTAGACGTCGTCGACCCCCAGGACCCGCCACTGGCCCGGCCGGAACCGCGGGTGCCCGCCGGCCGGCGCGGCGTAGCTCGCCCGCGTGACGGGGTCGTGGCTCCTGGTCACGGAGACCGCCTCGGTGCGTCGCCCGCCCGGGAACGTGACGTCGCGGATCTCGGTCTCGCCCGTGCGCACGTCCATCGTGACGAACCGGAGGTCCTCGCGGGCGGTGTTGCGCCGCTCGAGGAACCGGCGGCGGTTCGTCGTGAAGACGCGGAAGTCCACCCCCGCGAACTCGTAGTCGACTCCCGCGACGAGGACGACCTGCTGCATGGCCCCGGCTCCTCAGGCGACCGGCTGCCAGTCCTCGCCGACCTTCGTCCAGGACGGCAGCGCGTCGTCCTGGCGAAGCGCGACGAGGGTCGTCGGCAGGCGCACGAGCCACGGCTCGCCGTGCGGGGTCTCGGCGCCCGGCGCGCCCTGCGCCTCCTGGATCTCCTTGAGGATCGGCACGTACAGCGGGTCCGAGACGTCGGGCGCCTGTCCGCCGTCCCAGATCTCGCCCGTCTCCAGGTAGTGCGCGACGGCGGCCTCGAACCCCGGGCGCACGGGGAACACCACGCGCGCGGCACCGGCCCGCAGGAAGTCCGCGAACTCGGGATCGACGTCGTCGAGCAGCATCCGCCGTCCCCAGGCGGGCTTCCAGCCCCAGAAGTAGGGGTAGTAGAAGTACGCCAGGTGCTCCCACTCGAAGGCCTGCTCGAAGAACCGCACGTACGGCATCTGCGCCTGGGCACGGGCGAGGCTCGGCTGCGGGTAGCCCTGCGGGGAGAGCTCGAGCGCGCCGAACGCGTCGAAGTGCTGCGCGGTCAGCAGGGTCAGGGCCTGCTTGCGCAGCTCCGTGGTCGCGATCCGCCGGTTCCATCCGGGGTTGCGTCCCGTGACGACGACGCCGGCCTGCGCGGCCGCCTCGGCGAGCGCCGACTCGTACGCCTGCTGCTTGGCGAGGTATCCCTGGACGATGGCGGCGTGCGCCTTGAGCTGCCACGTCTGCATCGCCCGCTCGGTGCGCTCGCAGAAGATCTGCACGGTCGCCGCCAGCTGCCGCACCTGGCGGGAGTAGAAGGAGATCGAGACGGTGCCCACCTCGCCGTCCATGTCGACGTAGCTGCCCGTCAGCACGTCGACGACCGTGGAGCCGACGACGGCCGCCCACACCGCGCCGCCGTAGAAGTAGTAGGCGGAGGACACGTACGCGAACCTGGCGCGGTAGCCGTCGTCGATCGACAGCTGTTCCGACGTCGACTGCTCGTGCGGGTCCTCGGGGAGCACACCGTCGTACGGCTTGGAGAGGGTGCGGAACGGCTCGGGGGGCGCCTCGAGGCCCGTGACGTCGTACCGCTGGGCATACAGGCGGTAGTTGCCCTCGTTGATCTGGTCCGCGCGCAGCGTGAAGGGCGCGGGCTCGACCAGGTGCTGACCGTCGTCGGCCGCGTCCGTGCTCTGCGCGACGACGAACGCCGTGCCCGGCTCGGGCAGCGTCAGGTCGAACAGCATCCGCTTGCCGTAGTCGTAGACCTGAGCCTGGAGCACCTTGTCGACCCACTGGTAGACGCCGCTGATGTTCGCGTCCCCCGCGGTGTTGTCGAGCCCGTGGCTGTACCGCTCCTCGAACTCGCTCGTCGTGGTGGTGCTGCGCCTCTGCAGCACGCGATCGGTGACCCTGCTGACCGACCGGGCCACGACGTCCTTGCTCAGCTCGGACGCCTGCTTCGTCGCCTCGTCGCTCGAGCTCTTGGTCGCGAAGTCCGCGTTGGCCTTGACCTCGACGAACGGCCCGTACTTCGCCGTCACCGCCACGCCGGCCTTGAGCTCGCTCTCCTCGTGGAGGGTCTGCTCGGTCTCGCGCTTGAGCGAGAACCGGTCGGTGGTCTGGGTGTCCCGCTCCTGCTCGGTCGTCGTCTCCGACTCCTCCAGGACCGTGGTCTCCGTCCGGTCGAGGCGCCGCGTCTCGCGCGAGAGGTGCTCCGAGCGCAGCACGTTCTCCACGTGCGCGATCTCGCCGCCCTCGTACCGCAGCACGTGCTGCTTGACGAGCAGCAGGTCCCCGATCCCGACCGGGTGCACGGCGCCGTGGCCCGTGGGGATCGCGGTCCCCGGGGTTCCCACGTAGCCGGAGACCGGTGCGTTCGCGAGGAACGAGCTGCCGATCTTCGTCACGCGCCGTGCGGCGGAGTCGGCCAGCCGGACACGCTCCACCTCGCCGAGCAGCTCCTCGCGCCGCGCCGCGAGCGTCTGCAGCGCGACCGGGAGGCCGGCGCTCTCGAGGGAGACGTCCAGCCGGGAGAGCGTCGAGCGGGCCGGGGCCCGGAGCCGCTCGACCGCCCGGGCCTCGAGCCGCCAGGTCGCCACGGTGCCCGCGGTCGTCGGCGCGGCGCGCTCGCCGCGCGATGCCGCCGGCCCGCTCTCGTCCCCCTGCACGCCGGCGGGCGCGGGCGCCCGGAAGTCCGCCGCCCGCAGGCGCCGCAGGTCGGCGATGGTCGCCTCGACCTGCGCGAGCTCGCGCTCGGCCTCCGTCTCCTGGCGGTCCGGGAGGGACGACGGCGCCCCGCCGCGCTCCGTCGGCGGCACGTGCCGGGTCGGGAAGGACGGGTCCGGGGCGGGCTTCTCACCGAACGTCGGCATCGCGAGGGGGCGCAGCCCGACCGGGCTCCCGTCGGCGGCCTCCGCCGCACGGCGGAGCGCGTCGAAGCCCTGGGCGACCGCGGCGAGCCCGCGCGCGTCCGACCCTGCCGACGCCGAGACGAGCTTGGTGGCGACCAGGGTGTCCGCGAGCGCCCCCTCCTCGGTGCCGAACGACTCCGTGCCCAGGAGATCGTGCAGCGAGCCCCCGGTGCGCTCGTCGACCAGCTCCTCGACGTCGGCGCGCGGCCGCGGACCGGTGGCGAGCAGGGCCCGCACCGCGAGCGCGAGCGCGCCGTGCTCGAGCTCGTCGCTGCGGCGCACCGCGTGACCGGAGGCCAGATAGGTCCCCGCCTGTCGGCGCGCCGCGCCGGCGCCCTGGGCCCGGTCGAGCTCGACCGGCGCGAGCACCGCGACCTCGGCCTCGTCGGGGCGGTCGGCCGGCCGCATCAGCATGAACCGGAAGATCTCGTCCATCACGCGCCTCCTGGTGGTCACGGGCCCACCGTGGGGCGGCGGGCCCGGGACGGCCGCGCCGTCGTCGGCCGTGCCCACCTGGAGAGAGCGGGTCTGCCCGTCCGCTGATGCGCGCGCGCCGGGTGAAGCCCGGCCGTGCCGCAGCGCAGCGGGAGGCACTGGAGGCGCCCGCGCCCCCGTCAGCGCGCGGCGAGCACGCGACCCGCGTCGGCGGCGGCGCTCTCGGCGGCCTTGAGCGCCATCGCGCCCTCCTCGCGGAGCCCGTCCATCGCCGGGTTGACGCCCACGAGGGTGAGGTCGCGCTCGACGACGGTCAGGTCGGCGCCCCAGACGTCCACGAGGATGCGGCGCAGGTAGCCGATGCTGTGCTCCCACTCCTCCTTGGGCATGCCCGGCCCGTAGGCGCCGCCGCGGGTGGTGATCAGCACGGTGGGGGTGCCGTCGAGCAGGCGGTCGCCGAGCTCCCCGCCCGCGATCGCGAGGTCGATCCAGGCCTTCGCGTGCTGCGAGACGCCCCAGTTGTACAGCGGGAAGGCGAGGACGACGGCGTCGGCCTCACGCAGCTCACCGGTCACGGTGGCGGCGAGGCCGAGCGCCTCGACCTGCTCCGGGGTGCGCGCCTCCTCGGGGGTCCAGGCGCCGCCGACCGCCGCGCCCAGGGCGGTGGCGGGCAGCGGGTCGGCGCCGAGGTGGCGGGTGACCAGGGTCTCCTCGGGCCGGGCGGCGGTGATCTCGGCGGTGACGAGGTCGGCGAGCGCGCTGCTCGCGGACTGCGGGCCCTGGATGCTGGCGTCGACGCGAAGGACGGTCATGGGGTGCTCCTCGGGACAGGCGCCGGGGCGCCGGTGTGAATGTTCAACATCACCCTAGGCCGAGTCGTGTTGAATGTTCAAATAGCGCTAGGATGGACCGCATGACCCCGGCAGCAGGCACGCACACGGGCACCGAGGCGGGCACCGCGACCCCGTGGCTCACCAGCGAGCAGGTCGAGGACTGGAAGTCCCTCATCGCGCTCGTGATGACGCTCCCCGCCGCGCTCGACGCGCAGCTGCGCCGCGACGCCGGCATGAACACCTTCGAGTACCAGGTGCTCGTCAGCCTGGAGGCGTCCGAGCGCGGGATGCTGCCGATGACGGACCTCGCGGTGATGACACAGAGCTCCCCGTCGCGCCTCTCGCACGGGGTCTCGCGGCTGGAGCGGGCCGGCTGGGTCGAGCGCGTCGAGTGCCACGAGGCGGGACGCCGCACGAGCGCGCACCTCACGGACGCGGGCCTGGCGAAGCTGCGCGAGACCGCGCCGGGCCACGTCCGCGAGGCGCGGCGCCTCGTCGTCGACGCCCTCGGCGACGGCCAGCTCGCGGCGCTCGGCGAGGCCGCCCGCGTCATCGTCTCGCGCACCTCCCCGGAGATGGCCGCCGCCCTGGGCGTCCAGCCGCGCGCGTCCGCGCGCTGAGGGCGTCGCGGCTCTCCCCGCCGCGCCTCGTATCCTGGGCCGCACCGAGAGACCGGAGGACCCGATGGCCGAGAGCGGCTTCCTCGCGCCCGGCGAGGCCGTCGACCTGGACAACTGCGCCCGCGAGCCCATCCACGTCCCCGGGCGGATCCAGCCGCGCGGGGTCCTGCTCGCCCTGCGCACCGACGACGCCGTCGTCACCCAGTGCTCCGCGAACGTCGCCGACCTGCTCGGCGTCGGCGTCGAGCAGGTGCTCGGCGCACCCCTCGCCGCGGCGATCGGGCCGGACGCCGCCCAGGTGCTCCTGGACCACGTGGCGAACGTCGAGGACCCCCGCCTGCACAACCCGCTCGAGGTCCAGATCACGGTGGACGGCGTCGCCGAGCGGTTCGAGGCGATGCTGCACCGCACGCCCGGATCGGCCACCGGGGCCCGGCCCCCCGTGCTGGTGCTCGAGCTCGAGCCGTTCTCCAGCCACGCCTCCCTGACGTACACGAGCACGTTCGAGCCGGTGCGCGACGCCCTGGCGGAGCTCGACCGCGCGGCGTCGCTCGAGGAGCTGTACGACGTCGCGGTGCGCCGCGTGCGCGAGCTCACGGGCTTCGACCGGGTGATGCTCTACCGCTTCGATGCGGAGTACAACGGCGAGGTCGCCGCGGAGGCGCGGCGCGCGGACCTCAACGCGTTCCTCGGGCTGCACTACCCGGCGTCGGACATCCCGGCGCAGGCCCGGGCGCTGTACGAGAAGAACTGGATCCGCCTCATCTCGGACGTGCGCTACGCGCCGGCGCCCGTCGTGCCCACGGACGACCCCGTGACCGGGCAGCCGCTCGACCTCACCTACGGCACGCTGCGCAGCGTCTCCCCGATCCACGTCGAGTACCTGCAGAACATGGGCGTCGGCGCCTCGATGTCGATCTCGCTGCTGCGCGACGGGCGCCTGTGGGGCCTGATCGCCTGCCACCACTACTCCGGGGCGCACGCCCCCTCCTACGCCGCGCGCGCCGCCGCGGAGTTCCTCGGCTCCGTGCTGTCCGTCCGGCTCGTGACCCAGGCGGAGGACGACCGCGCGGCCGCCGCCCGCCTCTCCGCCGGCGTCCTCGCGCGCCTGGTCGCCGTCACGCGGGACGACGACGTCTCGCTCGCCGCCGCGCTCACCGGCACCCCCGGCCTGCTGGACCTCGTCCCGGCCGACGGCGCGTTCGTCGTCGCCGAGGGGCGCGTGGGCCGCCTGGGCGACGTGCCCGACGACGCCACCGGCGAGCGGCTCGCGCGAGCGCTGGCGGACCGCGGCGACGAGGTGCTGGCCACGAACGAGCTCGGCCGCACCGCCCCGGAGATCGCCGCGATCGTGCCCGGGGCCGCGGGCCTGCTGGCGCTCGTCGTCCCCGGCGGCGCGGTCGCCGTGTGGCTGCGCGGGGAGGTCGAGCAGAGCGTCGACTGGGGCGGCGACCCGCACAACAAGGCCATCGCCCGCCGCGAGGGCGAGACGGTGCGCCTGTCCCCGCGCAAGTCGTTCGCGCTGTGGCGCGAGGTCGTGCGCGGGCGCAGCGAGCCGTGGGCGGAGGACCAGGTCGACGTCGCGACGTCGCTGCGCGGCTACCTCGGCGAGGGCCTGCTGCTGCGCGGGCGCCGGGACATCCGGGCGGCCGCGACCCTCCAGCGGTCGCTGCTGCCCACACAGCTGCCGGAGGTCGAGGGCTGGACGCTCGACGCGCTGTACGCGCCGTCGGGCGGCGGGCACGCGGGCGGCGACTGGTACGACGCGCTGCGGCTGGAGGACGGGCGGCTCGTGGTCGTCGTCGGCGACGTCTCCGGCCACGGGCTTCCCGCGGCGGCCACGATGGGCCAGCTCCGCAACGCGCTGCGCGCGCTGCTCGTCACCGGCAGCCCCGCCGTGGTCGCGGTCGAGCAGGTCGACCGGCTGGTGCGCCTGACGCTCCCCGGGCAGGTGGCGACCCTCGTCGTCGCGGTCGTGTCCCCCGCGTCCGGCGAGGTCGAGTACGTCACCGCCGGCCACCTGCCGCCGATCGTCACGTCGCCCGGGACGGACGCCCCCGCGACGGTCTCCGACGTCCTGGGCACGCCGCCGCTCGGGGTGGGTCAGCGCGAGAACCGCACCGGCACGGCGCAGGTGCCGCCCGGCGGCGCGCTGCTGCTCTACAGCGACGGCCTCGTGGAGCGCCGCGACGAGTCGATCCTCGAGTCGCTGGAGCGGCTGCGGTCCGCGGCCGGGCGGACGACGGAACCGCGAGCGCTCCTGACGCTCGTCCGGGACCCGACCTCGGACGACGACGCGACGGTCGTGGTGGTCCGGCGCGACTGAGCGCTCCGGGCCTGGCGCCCTCCGGTCAGGCGCTGTCCGGTCAGGCGCTGACGCTGCGCGCGCCGACGCGCACGGTGAACCGCGCCCACACGTGCTTGGCGTGAGGGGTGCGGTACCAGCCCACCTCGTCGGCGAGCCGCGCCGCGAGCCGCAGCCCGAAGCCGCCCTGGCCCGTCGGCCGCCCCGAGGCGATCTCCGGCGCGCGGTCGGGTGCGCGGTCGACGACGTCGAGCAGGATCTCCCCGTCGCACTCGCACAGCCGGACGGTCGCCGGGCCGCGCCCGTGGCTGAGGGCGTTCGTCGCGAGCTCGCTCGCGACCAGCACCACCGACTCGGGCACGTCCTCGATGCTGACCCGCGGGCCGCCCGGCAGCGTGCTGCCCAGCTCGACGCGCAGCGCCGTGAGCTCGTCGACGGTGAAGAGCGGCCACGAGCGCACCTCGCGGAAGCCCTCGGGCGCGCGCGCCGCGGTGAAGCTCGTGTCCACGATCGTCCGCCTCCCTCAGTCCGTCAGGACGAACAGGCCGTCCACGCCGCTGATCCGCAGCAGGTCGACCACCCGGTCCGGTGCGCCGACCAGCACGGGCGGCGTCGGCTTCGTCTCCGCCGCCGTGTAGAGCAGGCGCAGGCCGCCGGAGTCGATGAACGTCACCCGGCTCATCTCCACGGTAAGCGTCTCGTCGCCCGTCCGCCGGAGATGGTCCCCCAGCAGGTCCGTGACGCGCCGCTGCACGGCGGCGTCGACCTCGCCCCACATCTCCCACCGGACACCGTCCGGGGCGACCCGGACCCCACCGGCGGGCGCGTTCTCGTCGTCCACTGTCACCTTCATCGCGAGCTCTCGCGACCGCGTGCGTCTACACGGCCGCACATATAGTGCCCGACGCCTGATCGTCGCGCCGAATCCGGGACCGCGAGCGCGCCGGGCGCTCCCGTGCTTCGCTTCGGCCATGACGTCGACCCCGGGCCCGCGCGCGGCCGTGCGGCCGGCGATCGCCTGGTCGTGGCGGGGCGCCGCCCTCGGTCTCGCCTACGCCGTCCCCGGCGCCGTCGCGACGGCGCTGGACCCCGCCACCGGGCTCGCGCTCGCCGTCGGCGTCCTGCCCGCCGCCGCGCTCGGGCTGCGCGGCCCGCGGCGACGCCGCGCGCTCGTGGTGCTCGTGGGCGCGCTGGCGGGCCTGTCGATGATCCTGGGGTCCCTCGTCGCGGGGACCCCCGTCCTCGCGGTGGCGACGATCTTCGTTCTCTGCGTCCTGGCCGCGCTGGCCACCGCCCGCCCGGCCCGGCGGCTCGCCCCGCTCGTGCTCGCCCTGGGCCTGCCCCTGGTGGGCGCGGGGCTGAGCGAGACGCCGTCGGCCGCCGTCGGCGCCGCCCTCCTGCTGCTCGCAGGATCCGTCTACGCGTGGCTGGTCTCGCTGCTGTGGCCCGAGAGCGCCGCGCCGCCGCGCGCGCCGCGGCCCGTGCCGTCGCGCGCGCTGATGCTCCGCTACGGGATCCAGATCGGGGCCGCCGGCGCGGCGGCCGCCGCCCTCGGCCTCGCCGCGGGGATCGACCACCCCGGCTGGGCCTGCACGGCGGCGCTCCTGGTCAGCCGCCCCCGGGTCGACCTGCTGCGCTCGCGGGGCGTCGGCCGCGCGGCGTCGGTCCTCGTGGGCGCCCTGGTCGCCTGCACGGTCGGCGCCCTCGACCCCGGTCCGCTCGTGGTCGCGCTCGTCGCGACGGCGGCGATCGTGTGCGCGACGGCGACGTCGGGCAGCCGGTGGTACGTCCTGCCCGCCTTCACCACGGCCGTCGTCCTGTCCATGCTCGTCGCCCGGGACGAGGCCGGGGTCCAGCACTGGTTCGTCGAGCGCGTCGGGGAGACGCTCGTGGGCGTCGCGCTCGCCCTCGCGGCCGCATGGGTCGCGGGCCGGGTGGGGCGCGCGGACGCTCCGTCCGCGCCCGGGGCGCGCGGCGCCGTCGGGCGCTGAGGAGCGCTCACCGCGTCGCGTCCGCAGACGGCGCCTGAGCCTCCGCGTCACCCCGCCCAGGGCGCGCGGATCTCCTTCCAGTCCACGACCGTGAGCGGCACGGTGAGCACGGGACGGTGCTGGTGGTGCGCGAGGTGCGCGGCGACCGAGCCCTCCATCGCCTCCCGGAACCGGTTCCCCGCACCCGGGGCCCGGGTCCCGACGACGATCACCGCGGCGTCGACCGCCCGCGCGAGGTGGGTCAGCGCCCGGTCCGGGCGGCCCGCGAGGTAGTGCAGGTCCCAGCCGACGGCGTCGTCGCGCAGGAGCTTGCCCAGCGCGGACCGCAGCCCGCGCTCGGTGTCCTGCCAGGCGTCGTCGGGCGCGTCCGGGTCGACCGCGGCGTGCAGGACGGAACCGTCCGGGCGCTCCTCGACCGTGTACCGGCTGGTGTCCACGTAGGCCAGGTGCAGCGGGGCCCCGGTCGCGCGGGCGAGGGACACCGCGGTGCGCACCACGAGCGGGTCCTGGTCGGGGACGACGCCGACGACGACCGGGTGGGCGCCGAACGCCACCATCCGCTCGAGCGCGGGCTGCGGGACGGACCTGGGACCCATAGCCACCCCCTCGTCTGTGCTGCGCTGCCTCGACCCCCAGTAAACGCCCCATCCCTCGTCCAGGCAGCGGACGTACCGTGGGAGGCATGACCACGACGATCGCCCTGATCACGGGCGCCAACAAGGGGATCGGGCTCGAGACGGCCCGTCAGCTCGCCGCGCAGGGCCTCACCGTGCTGATCGGCGCACGCGACGAGGCCCGCGGAGAGGATGCCGCCCGCGTGCTGCGCGAGGGCGGGGCCGACGCCCGCGCCGTCCAGCTCGACGTGACGGACGAGCGGTCGGTGGCCCGGGCCGCAGCGGCGATCGAGGCGGAGCACGGGCACCTGGACGTGCTCGTCAACAACGCGGGCACCGCCACGATCTCGCGCCGGCGCGCGCAGCCCAGCGAGACGTCGCTCGAGGACATGCGGGCGGTGTACGAGGTCAACGTGCTCGGCCTCGTCCGGGTGACCAACGCGATGCTCCCGCTCCTGCGCCGCGCGCCGGCCGCGCGGATCGTCAACGTCTCCAGCGAGGTCGGCTCGATCGGCTCGCAGACGTCCGAGACCAGCCCCCTGTTCGCGATGCCGGCCTCCGCGCAGTACCCGTCGTCCAAGGCCGCGGTCAACATGCTCACCGCGATGTACGCCAAGGAGCTCAAGGACACCCCGATCAAGGTCAACGCCGCCAACCCCGGCTTCACCTCGACGGACTTCAACGACCACCGCGGCATACGCACCGTCGAGCAGGGCGCGGAGGCCAGCGTCCACCTCGCCACCCTGCCCGACGACGGGCCGTCCGGGATCCTGTGGGGTCACCTGTGGACGACCGAGGGCGACGGCGACGGCGGGTACGGCGTGCTGCCCTGGTAGGCGCGGGTCTCGGCCTCGTCAGACCGCCGGCGGAAGGTCGACCCGGCCGCCCGAGGTCCACGAGCGTTCCGCAGCGTCGACCAGCGCCGCGACCTGGACGGCCCGGTGCACGTCGACCGTGACCGGTGCGCCGTGGCGCACCGCCGCGGCGAACTCGGCGCGTACCGTCGCCCAGCACTCGCCGTGGTCCATGCCGGCGGTCGAGTAGCGGGCGACCCCCGCCGAGGAGTACACGTCGACGTCGGTCAGGACCGCGTCCGTGCCCACGTGGCCCGAGAGGGACGTCTGGGCGACGGGCCCCTCGTCGTGCCACGTCGTGAGCGTCGTGAAGGCGTCGCCGCTCTGGTCGACCCGGACGGAGGCGATCCGGCCGACGGCGAGGTCGAGCAGGTCGAGCACGTGCGGCCCGAGGTCGCGCAGCGCGCCCAACGGCCCTGAGCGCCACGTCGTCCCGTCGCCCGCGGCGAACGACCCCTGCAGGAACCCGCCGTGCAGGTAGCGCGAGGACGCACCGAGGACGGGCCCGTGGCCGCGGAGCGCCGCGGCCTCCTCGAGGAACGCCCTCGTGCGGTGGTGGTACCGCTTGGTCAGGACGACGAGGTTCGCGACACCCGCGGCCTCCACGGCGCCGGCGACGTCCCGGGCCTCGGTGAGGCTGAGACCGAGAGGCTTCTCGAGCAGGACGGCGCGGCCTCGACCGGCCGCGACCGGTGCGAGCTCGGCCTGCACGGCCGGCGGGACGGCGAAGTCGACGGCCTCGCAGGACTCGAGGAGCTCGTCGAAGGTCCCGAAGGCCGGCACCTGGTGCTCGGCCGCGATCGCGGCCGTCCTGCGCGGGTCGCGACCCCACACCCCGGCGAGCCGCGTGGGCCCGTCCCCGGCGTGCATCGGCGCGTGCATCGTGCGGGCCCAGTGCCCGGTCCCGACGAGGCCCACGGAGACCGGCCGGTCGACGTCCTTCATGCGAGCCTCTCGTTGACGGACTGCGGGGAGAGCTCCTGCTGGACCACCTGCCCGGCGATGCCCACCAGGCTCCCGTCGCCCCCGAGGTGACCGAGGTGGACTCCCAGGTGCCGGGTGGCCCGGGGCAGCGTCGCCGGGTAGAGCGACTCCCGCACGCCGCTCAGCAGGGCAGGCGACGCGAGGTCGCCGCTGAGCAGCAGGAGGCCGGGGTTGACCAGGGTGATCGCGGTCGCGACCACCCCCCCGATCGTGCGACCGGCCTCACGGGTCAGGCGCACGGCATCGGGGTCGCCCTGGGCGAGGAGCGCCTGGACGTCACGGCCCGAGTGCACCGCGTGGCCACGGTCGCGCAGCTGGCGCGCCACCGCTCGTCCGGAGGCGACGGCCGCGAGACAGCCGGTCGCGCCGCACTGGCACCGCACGCCCTCGGCCTGCGGAACCCTGACGTGGCCGATGTCGCCGGCCGCGCCGTCGTCGCCCTGGAAGATCCTCCCGTCGAACACCATGCCGGCGCCGATGCCCGTCGAGACCTTGAGGAGGAAGAGCGACCGGGGTCGTTCGGCGAGCCGCGAGAACTCCCCGTACGCCATCACGTCGGCGTCGTTGCGGACCACGACGGGGACCTCGGGGCGCCCCAGCTGTTCCGCGACGTGCCCCGCGACGGGGAAGGCGTCCCAGCCGGGGAGGATCGGAGGTTCGCTCGGGCGGGAGCTGCACGGGTCGATCGGGCTCGGCAGGCTCACACCGACGCCCAGGAGGGGCCGGTCCGCGTCCCGGCCGAGCAGCGCCGCGAGCGCGACGGACACCCTCCGCAACGTCACCTCGGGCCCGTCCGCGACGTCGACGTCGAGGAGCTCGCGTCCCCGGATCGTGCCAGCCAGGTCGGTCACCGCGACCTCGGCGTGCGCCGTCTCCACGACCGCGACCCCCGTGCGCCCGGCGTCCGCGTTGAAGGCCAGGCGCACCGGCCGCCGGCCGCCCGTGGCGTCCCCGGTGCCGATCCCCTCCACGAGGCGTGCCTCGAGCAGGGCGTCGACCCGCTGTGCGACGGTCACCCGGGAGAGCCCGGTGATCTGGGCTATCTCGCCACGCGTCGTCGCCCGCCCGTCGCGCACGAGGTCCAGCACGTCTCCCGGTCCGAAGATCACGACCCTTCCCGCCCCTCAGCCCTTGTCCGCGCCGGCCGTGAGGCCCTCCGTCAGTGCACGCTCCGCCAGACCATAGAGCAGCACGACCGGGACGGTGAGCAGGACCGACCCCGCCATGAGCACGGTCTTCGACACCTCGATGCCGTTGGCGAGCTGCGTCAGCCCCAGGGAGACCGTCCAGCTGTCGCGGTCCGTGACCAGGAACAGCAGGGCGAACAGCAGCTCGTTCCACGCGATCATGAAGATGTACAGCGCCGTCGACATGATCGTCGGCATGGCGAGGGGGACCGTGATCCGGCGCAGGATCATCCACCGGCTCGCGCCGTCGATCTTGGCCGCCTCGTCGATCGACTCGGGGATCGTCTCGAAGTACGAGCGCAGCATGTGGACGGACACCGGCAGGGTGAGCGCGATGTACACCAGGACGAGCCCGACCAGCGAGGCGCCGAGACCCACCTTGGTGAAACCGACGAACAGCGGGATCGCGATCACGATCGCCGGAAACATGTACACGGCCAGGAACATCGCCCCGATCGTGTCGCGGCCGCGGAACCGCAGCCGGGACACCGCGTACGCCGCCGGGATCACGGCGACGAGCGTCAGGACGGTGCACGACAACGAGACGATCGCCGAGTTGCGCATGAAGTGGGCGAATCCCTGACCGCCGTCGTCCTCGCTCCGCAGGACCTCCGCGTACGTGTCGGCGGTGAAGCTCTGGACCGGGACCCACAGCCGGCCGGGGTGGGTGAGCAGCTGCTCGATCGGGACGAAGCTGAGCATCACCATGTAGTAGAAGGGGAAGACCGTGATGACGATCAGGAAGACGATCAACGCCCATCGCAGGACGGGCCAGAGCCTGAGCTCGAAGGCGAGCCGATTCATGCGTCCTGCCCCTTCCGACCGAAAAAGCGCATGTAGACGGTGAGGAACACCGCGAGGATGACGGCGAGCACGAGGGCGTTGGCCGCCGCGCCGCCGATGTCCAGGTTGCCCGTGAGCTGGTCATAGACCCTCACCGGTGCGATCTCCGTCCCGGCGGTGCCGCCGGTGAGGAGATAGACGTCGTCGAACTTGTTGAAGGTCATGATCAGGCGCAGCAGGCACAGCAGGGCGATCGTTGTCACGAGCTGCGGAAAGACGATGTGCCGGAACGCCTGCGACGGCGTCGCGCCGTCGACACGAGCGGCCTCTTCGATCTCGTTGGGCATCGCGAGGATCCGGGCCGTGAAGAACATGAAGGCGAACGGGAAGTAGCGCCAGATGTCGAAGAAGATCACCGTCATCAGTGCGAGCGGGCGCTGACCGAGGAAGTCGATCGGTGCATTCCATCCGAGGAACGACGTCCCCCAGGCATTGAGCAGGCCGTACTGAGGATTGAGCAGCACCTTCCAGACGAACGCGACAGCGACCACCGGCGCCACATAGGGCAGCAGCATGAACGTGCGTACGAGCCCACGGCCACGGAACGGCCGACGGAAGGCCAGCGCTGCCGCGAGGCCGAGGGCCACCGAGCCGGCCGTCGCGCCGACCGAATAGATGATCGTGGTCCACAGCGACGACCAGAAGCTGGGAGCGGTGACCACGGCGAGGACGTTGTCGAGGGTTGGCGAGCCGGTCACCCCGTGCTCCGCGATGGTCTTCAGGGACGTGTCCTGGAACGCCAGCACCACGTTCCAGATGATCGGGACGACGATGATGACGACGACGATGAGCGCGGTGGGCGCGATCATCACCAGGCCATCACGGCCCTCGCGACGCGCGCTGAGAGACCGCCGGGGCTTCACGGGCGATGCCGTCGTGGTCATCGGTCGCTCTCCTTCTGGATGTCCTCTACCTCACGCTGTGCTTGCTGCGCGGCTTCGCGGGACGTCAGCTGCCCCGAGGCGAGCTCGCTCGCGGTCTTGGCGATCGGAAGCTGGGCGGCCACGGGGCCGAGGAGCTGCCCCTGCCCCTGCGGGATCGCCCAGCTGTCGATCTTCCCGGGCGCCACCGTGAGCTGTTGCATGGTCTTGCTGTCGTAGATGTCCGACAGCGGCTTCTTCGTGTCGACGCCCGCCTCGAGCTTCTCCCACGCGTTGATGAACCGGTGCGGATCTTCTGCGTCCCCCGTGCGGACCGGCACCTTGCCCTCCGGAGCCATCCCGAGCCAGTCCGGGTAGCCGTCGGACATCATGTACTTCACGAGCCTGGAAGCTCGCCCAGGATCGGCGCCCTGCAGAACCGTCCACGAGGTGATCTCCCCGTAGGTGGAGCCCTGAGGATTGTCAGGGCCCGACATACCGGTGACGATCCCCGAGTGCTCGGCGAGCCACTGGGGGTCGTCGGCACACTCGCGACACGCCGGCGCCGCGTCGTTACGCAGACCGGCGAGCTCGTCGAGCAGGAACGTCGACCACACCACCATCGCCGCCCCGCCGTCGAAGTACGTCGCGCGGGTCGAGTCGACGGACTGCGTCCCCCGCGGTGACCCCTTGGTGGCGAGGTCGCCGTAGAGGTCCCAGGTCTTCTGGCACTGCGGGCTGTCCAGGGTGACGTTCCCGGAGCTGTCGACGAGCTGGCAGCCGTTGCTCAGTGCAAGTGCCTCGAACGTCTGCGTCGTGAACTGATCGGTGGGATCGGTCGCCAGCGTGATGCCGAAGCGGCCGTCGGCCGTGAGCTTGTGAGCGGCCTTCGCGATGGCCTCGTAGGTCGTCGGGGGCTCGAGCCCCGCCTGGGCGAAGAGATCCTTGCGATAGACCACGATCTGGCTCCACGCGTCGGAGGGCACCGAGAGGTGCCGGTCACCGTCCGAGGTCAACGTCATCGCCGAAGCATCGAAGGTCTTGGCGCCGAGGTCCTTGACGATCCCGTCGGTGGTCGCCGTGTCGATCAGGTCGAGATCGTCGATCTCACGCACGTACGCCAACGGGAGCGCGCCGATGACATCCGGGAGGTCGCCGGACAGGACCGCGGACTGGAGCAGCTGAGGGATCTGCGTCTCGTCGACCGCCACGAGCTTGACGTGGATCCCGGTCTCCTTCGTGAACCGGTCCAGGTTTGCCCGGGTCGCCGCCACGCGGTCCGGCAGGTTCTCCAGGGACCAGACCGTCAGGGTGTCGTCGTCGTGGTCCTGCGCGGCGGGCGTGCAGCCCACGGTCCCGACCGCGACGGCGGTCGCCATCACGGCGCACGTGACCGCCCTGAGCCCGCGCCGACTCTTCGGTGCGCTCATCGCTTCTCCTCTCCGGTGCGGCGCTCACCGCTGAGCACCGAGGTAGCAGGCTAGCACTTCTGATCATCCGCTATGCTGAACTAGCAAGGACGCCTTCGATATGTGGCCCCGGACGGGGCAGGAACGGACTGCTACGTGACACAGGTCGTGCGCTTCGCGGCACCCCACCGCGTCGAGATCATCGAGACGAGCCCGCAGCCGCTGACCCCCGGCCAGGTGCGGGTACGCACCGTCGCGACCGGGATCTCCGCCGGTACCGAGCTCACCGCCTACCGCGGGACGAACCCCTACCTGACCTCGACCTGGGACCCGGACCAGCGGGTGTTCCAGGACGCCGCCACCGCCACGCCGCCGGGCTACCCGCTCGACGGCTGGGGCTACTCCGAGGTGGGCGAGGTCGTCGAGGTCGCCGCCGACCCGGCCCGGACGCCCCAGGACGACGACGTCGCCGTCGGGGACGTCGTGTGGGGCATCTGGGGCCACCGCTCCGAGGGCGTCCTCAGCCAGGACGCCCTGCGGGGGCACCGGCTGCCCGACGGGCTCGACCCGGTCGCCGGCTGCTTCGTCCGCGTCGGTGCGATCGCGCTCAACGCGGTGCTGGCCGCGGACCTGAACCCGGGCAGCACCGTCGTCGTCCTCGGCCAGGGCGTCATCGGCCTGCTCGCGACCCGCTTCGCGACGCTCGCCGGGGCACGGGTGATCGCCGTCGACGGCATCGCGAACCGTCGCGAGGTGGCCCGCTCCTTCGGCGCGGACGACGTCCTCTCCCCGGGGCCCGAGCTCCCGTACCAGGTCCGCGAGATCACCTCGAGCACGGGCGTCGACGTGGCGATCGAGCTCTCGGGGAGCTACGCGGCTCTCCAGTCCGCGACCCGCGTCGTCGGCCCCGACGGCACCGTCGTCGCCTCGGGCTTCTACCAAGGCGAGGCGAACGGCCTGCGGCTCGGTGACGAGTTCCACCACAACCGGGTCAGGATCGTCGCGTCCCAGATCGGCGGGGTGCCGCCCCGCCTGACGGCACGCTGGGACGTGCCGCGCCTCCAGCGGACCGTCGTCGACCTGCTCCACCGGGGCACGCCCGACGTCCGGGAGCTGATCTCGCACCGGTTCCCGATCACGGACGCGGCGGCGGCCTACGAGCTGCTCGACACCGACGGCGCCGCGGCGCTCCAGGTGGTGCTGGACGCATGAGCGCCGAGCAGCGGACCACGACCCACCCGATCCTCGTCCAGGAGCAGCACGTCCCCGGCCGCGACGTCGAGGAGAAGTTCGGCGTCGCACGCTCGTGGGGGTTCGACGGCCTCGAGCTGCGCGGCCAGGGCGACTACGCCCTCGAGGCTCGCCTGCCCGAGCTGCGCCGCGCGTACGCGAACGGCGTCCTCATGCCGACCGTGTGCGTCGAGATGTCGCACTTCGTCGGCGCGTTCGACCGCGACCTCGCCGAGGACGCCGTGCGCCAGATGACGTCCCAGCTCACCGTGATGGCCGAGCTCGGCGGCGTCGGCGCGATGACGCCGGCCTCGTACGGGATGTTCTCGCGACGGCTCCCCCCGTTCGAGCCGCCGCGCTCCCCGGAGGACGACACCGCCCAGCTCGTCGACGCCTTCGGCCGCCTGGCCGAGCATGCGGCGTCCGTCGGGACCCGCATCCTGCTGGAGCCGCTGAACCGGTACGAGGACCACATGGTCAACACCATCGCGCAGGGCGTGGCGCTCTGCCGGGAGGTGGGGAACGACGCCTTCCGGCTGGCGCCGGACACGTACCACATGAACATCGAGGAGGCCGATCCCGCGCGCTCCCTCGCGGACGCCGTCGAGTACGTCGCGCACGTCCAGGCGTCGGACTCCAACCGGCTCGAGCCGGGCGCCGGGCACGTCGACTGGGCGCTGGAGATGTCGACGCTGCGGTCCTCCGGCTACGTCGGTCCCGTCGCGGTCGAGTCGCGGCTGTCGGGACCGGCCGAGGTCGTCCTGCCCCGCGTCCCGTCGCTCCTGCGCCGGCATCTCGCGTGAGCACCGCCCTCGCGCCCGCGAGCGCCACCAGCGAGGCTGCCCGGGCGGCTGCCGGGATCCTGCAGGACAACTGGGGCGGCGCGTACACGGTGCCCGCGACGGGGCTGTACCCGCACCAGTGGAGCTGGGACTCGGCGTTCATCGCCGTCGGCCTCCGCCACCTCTCCGCCCGTCGGGCCCAGGTCGAGCTGGACAGCCTGCTCTCCGGCCAGTGGTCCGACGGACGGCTCCCGCAGATCGTCTACGACACGCGCCGGGACGACGACTACGCGCCCAGCGCGACGTTCTGGCGGTCGGCGGACCTGCCCGGCAGCCCTGCCGTGCCGACGACGGGGCTCGTCCAGCCCCCGGTGCACGCCTGGGCGGCCTGGCTCGTGCACAGCCAGGACCCCGACGAGTCGGCGCGCCGCCGCTTCCTCGAGCGCGCCTACCCGCGGCTCGTCGCGTGGCACCGGTACCTGGAGGACAGGAGGGCGTCCGACGACGGCCTGGTCGCCGTCGTCCACCCCTGGGAGTCCGGCACCGACAACTCGCCGCTGTGGGACGAGGTCCTCGCGGGCGTCCCCGACGAGCCGCGGGCGGCGATGCACCGTCCCGACCTGAAGCACGCGTCAGAGGGCGAGCGGCCCAGCGGCAAGGAGTACGGCAAGTACTTCTGGCTCGCCGAGCGCTATCGCGACCACGCGTGCGACGACGCCGATCCCGGGCACCCCTTCGTCGTCGACGACCCGACGACCAACGCGCTCTGGGCGCGGTCCGAGCTCGCCCTCGGGGACATCGCCGAAGTCCTGGGCCTCGACGGGGCGCCTCACCGGTCGCGGGCCGCGCGGATCGCCGAGGCGCTCGAGGGGCTGTGGGACCCCGACCTCGAGATCTACGTCGCCCTGGACCGTCGCTCCGGCGATCAGGTGCGCAAGGCCACGGTCGGCGGGCTCCTCCCCCTCCTCGCCCCGGGCATCCTTCCTCCCGGGCGCAGCGACGCGCTGCTCCGGACGGCGCTGGGACCGCGCTTCCTCGACGTGGCCTCGACCTCACGACCGCTCATGGCGCCGAGCTACGATGCCACCGCGCCCGACATGGACCCTGAGCTCTACTGGCGCGGGCCGGCGTGGTTCAACATGATGTGGCTCCTCCTGGAGGGGCTGCGCGCGCACGGCCTGGACGACCTCGCCGACCGGTACGTCGAGCCGATGGCCCGGGTCGCCTCGCGGGAGGGCTTCCCCGAGTACGTGGACCCGTGGACCGGCGCGGGACACGGCACCCGGGCGTTCAGCTGGACCGCGGCGCTCGTCCTGGACCTGGTGGCAGGGAGGGAGGGCCGGCCGTGACCTCCGACTCGATCCTCGTCCGCGCCGGGACCATGCTGCTCACCGACGGGTCCGGCGACGTCCGGCCCTCTGCCGGTGCCACGCACGGCCTCTATCTGGACGACGTCCGCCATGTCAGCACGTGGCACCTGGCGGGCGGCGTGCCCGACGGTGCGTCCTCGCTCGTCGTGGCGGGGGCGACGGCCGGGTCGTCGCGGCGCTCGACCGCGCTGGTGCCGCCCACGACCCGCAACCAGCCGACCGACGTGCTGGTCGTGCGCAACCAGGAGGTCAGCCACGAGGGGCTGGTCGAGCGGTGGCGCGTCACGCGGACCGCACCCGGACCCGCCCGCGTGCGCCTCCTCCTGACCGTCGGCGCGGACTTCGTCGACCAGTTCGCCGTGCGCTCGGACGGACGGACCTACCCGGTGACCTGTGCGCGCACGGCGGTCCCTCGACGCGACGGGGTCGTGCTCGCCGCGACCGTCTCGTACGGCGCGACGTCGCTCGAGCACACGACCGTCGTCTCTGCCCGGCCCGCCCCCTCGCACGTCCGGGCCGGGGACGAGTCGGTCCTCGAGTGGGACCTGAGCCTCGAGACGGGCGACTCGGTCACCATCGACGTCACCGCGTCGGTGCCAGGACGGGCGGGCGAGCCCCCGGCCGCCGCCGGCGCCCCCTCAGGCGCGGCTGCGGCGCCCGGTGCGGCGTCCCGCGCGCTCGACGACCTCGACGCCCTGGTGATGCCCTGCCCCGGCGTGGACGGGCTCGCCGTCCCCGCCGCGGGAGCGCCCTGGTTCATGACGCTCTTCGGACGCGACTCGATCATCGCCTCGCTGCTCGCCCACGACGAGCGGCCTCAGCTGCTGCGGGACGTGGTGCGCGCGCTGGCCGCGACCCAGGCGTCGTCGGACGAGCCCGAGCGGCTCGCGCAGCCCGGGAAGATCGTGCACGAGGTGCGGGTCGGAGACCTCGCGCGCCTCGGCCTCGTGCCCTACGCGCGCTACTACGGCACGGTCGACGCGACGGCGCTGTTCCTCGTCGCCCTGGGCGCCCTGGACCCGGAGAGCGCCCGCACGGACGGGCTCCAGAATGCTGCCCGGTCAGCCGTGGCCTGGCTCCGCGGCCCGGGCGGCCTCGACGGCGGCGGCTTCGTCACGTACCGGCCGGATCCCGAGGGTCTGATCAACCAGGGCTGGAAGGACTCCCACGACGCCGTCGTCTTCCGCGACGGCACGCTCGCGGACGGCCCGATCGCCCTCTGCGAGGTGCAGGGCTACGCGTGGCGGGGCCTGACCGACACCGCGCGCCTCGCCCGGACGGTCTGGGGCGACGCCGCGTGGGCGGACGAGCTGGACCGGCTCGCCCAGGAGCTCCGCACCAGGTTCGTCGAGCGCTTCTGGATGGACGACGTGCAGTTCCCGGCGCTCGCTCTCGACGGTGACGGCCGCCAGGTCGACGCCCTGGCCTCGAACGCGGGCCACCTCCTGTGGAGCGGGATCCTCGACCCGCGGCGGGCCCGGGCGGTGACCGACCGGCTGATGGCGCCCGAGTTCCGTACGGGGTTCGGGATCCGGACCCTGGCCGCCGGGCAGGCGCCGTACGCGCCGACGTCGTACCACAACGGTTCCGTGTGGCCGCACGACACGATGCTCGCCGCGGTCGGCATGCACGAGTCGGGGATGACCCGCGAGGCGCGCATCGTCGCCGGAGAGCTCCACGACGCGGCGTCGGCCTTCGACGGCCGGCTCCCCGAGCTCTTCGCGGGGTTCGGCCGCGAGGAGTTCCCGGTGCCTGTGCGCTACGCCCACGCCGGGGTGCCCCAGGCGTGGGCCGCCGCCGCGGCGGTCGCCGCGGCGAGGCTGGTCGCGCATCCCGCCGACGAGGGATGACGGGCCGCCCGGCGCGGCTCAGCGGGTCCGGTAGTGCGCGTAGATCAGCCCGGTCGGGAAGGCTCGCTCCTCGACCAGCTCGAGGTCGAGCCGCACACCGTCGGGGAAGAACCTCGTCCCGCCGCCGATCACGCTCGTGGTGACGAACAGGTGGTAGTCATCGACCAGGCCGGCCGCGATCGCCTGGGCCGCGAGGTTCGGGCCGTCGACGCTGAGGTCGTGGTCGGACTCGGCCTTGAGCCGGCGCACCGCCTCCGGGTCGAACGTCCGCTCGATCCTGGTCCTCGCGCTGGATGCCGATCCCAGCGTCGTGGAGTACACGACCTTCTCCGCGGCCTGCCAGTCGCGCGCGTACTGCGCGATGTGCGGCGGCGCGTCCGGGTCCTGGTCGGCGGTCTCCCAGAAGACCATCGTCTCGTACATCCGCCGGCCGTAGAGGAACGTGCCGACGGACCGGAAGCGGTCGCCGATGAAGGTGTGCACCTCCGGGTCCTCTGCCCCGGTGCCGAGGTCGCCCTCGGCCGCCTTCGCGTAGCCGTCGAGCGAGGTGATCATCGAGTAGATGAGCCGTCCCATGGGTCTCCTCGGGGTACGAGCGCGTAGACGAAACCCTAGGCGCTCCCGGACGCGGCGCCCCTCGCGGGCGACCACGCGGGTCAGGAGTCGACGTCGGTGCTCCGGCTGAGCCGCTCCCACCTGTCGGCGTCCGAGCAGAGCGCTCTACGTCGTCGTGGTGAGGACCCCGCCGTCCGCGCGGACCGCCGCCCCGTTCGTGGCGGAGGACAGCGGGCTGGCGAGGTAGAGCGCGAGGCTCGCGATCTCGTCGGGCTCGATGAACCGCTGCAGGAGCGAGGTCCGGTTGCCGCCGGCGAGGGCTGCCTTCAGGTCTTCGGCCGCCATCCCTCGGGATCGCGCGAGCTGCTCGACGGTCTGCGCGACGCCGTCGGAGTAGGTGGGACCTCCGAGGATGGTGTTCACCGTGATCTCGGTCCCCCGGGTGAGCTTGGCGAGCCCGTTGGCGAGGGCGAGCATCGCCGCCTTGGTCACCCCGTAGGGAACCATGTCGGCGGGGACGTCGACCCCGGACTCGCTGCTGATGAAGAGGATCCGGCCGCGGTTCCTCTCCAGCATGCCGCCGAGCACGTGCCGCGAGAGCCGGACCCCGCTCATGACGTTCAGGTCGAAGTAGCGCTGCCACTCCTCGTCGGGCGTCTCCTGGAAGGACGAGAGGTCGAAGCGCCCGACGTTGTTGACCAGGATGTCGACCTCACCCAGCCCCTCGACGAGCTCCTTCGCCCGGGCCGGGTCGGCGAGGTCGGCGGCGGCCCCGCAGACGGTCGCCCCGGGCACCTCGCGCCGGAGGCGGTCCACCGCGTCCTGGACCGCGGGCCCGGTGCGTCCGTTGATCACGACGGTCGCGCGCTCCGCGAGCAGGGCCCGCGCGATCGCGTACCCGATGCCTCGCGTCGAACCGCTGACGAACGCTCGCCGGCCGTCAAGCTGCAGATCCATGGCTCCCCGCCGTTCGGTCGGTGCGGAAGACGTCCGCCACGTCGGCCCTGCCGCTCACGAGCCGTCCGGGGGCACGAACTGCGAGAGCACGAGCACGGCGCCCTGCGGGTCGCGGACCTCGGCGTCCCGCGTCCACTCGCTCGCGGACACCGACAGCACCGTCCCGCCCGCGCGCTCGACCGCCGCGGCCGCGTCGTCGCGGTCCGCCACCGCGAAGAACACGTCCCAGCGCGCGGGGCCGTCGTCGACCTCCACCCCCGCGACGACGTCCGCGAACCCTGGCGGCGCGAACGACTGGCGCTCGTGGATGCCCGGGTCGCTGGTGCGCGCGAGGTGGTCGCCGTACCCGGGCACGCGGATCATGCCGGCGCCGAGCTCGTCGCTGCGCTCCCAGCCGAGCAGCGGGCCGTAGAACGCGAGCGCCCGCTCCCGGTCCGGCGTACGCAGAAAGCTGAACACCCACGCCCCGGCCTCGTCGACGCGCTGCGCGCCCGTCCTCGTGCCCGCCTGCCACAGCCGGCTGACGGCGCCCTGCGGGTCGCGGAGCTCCGCCGTCCGCCCGGCCGGCTCGCCCGGCGGGCCGACCGTCTCCGGGCCGGAGAGCACCTCCCCGCCCAGGCCGGCGGCCCGGGCGGCGACCGCGTCGACGTCGTCGACCGCCGTGTACGTGCTCCACGCGCCGGAGCCGGCGCGTGCGTCATCGGACGCGATCGCGGCGACCGCGGTCGCGTCGGTGCCGTCCACGGAGGCGACGACGTACCGCCCCGGCGCGCCCGGCGGGAGCTTCTCGGTGAACGACCAGCCGAACAGCTCGCCGTAGAACGCGAGCGCGACGTCCACGTCGGGCGGCTCGAGATCGATCCACGACGGCACGCCGTGGGGATAGGTGCGCGGTTCGGGCTTCATGACGACCTCCGGGCGCGGGCTCTGGTCCTCCGTGTCCCCCATGCTGCACGCCGCCACCGACAGAGCGGGTCCCCAAGCGCTCAGCGCGCGGCGGGCGTCGTGATGCGGCGCACCGCCTCGGCGACGTCGATGTCCTCGTGCGGACCCGTGGCGAGGGCCCGGTGGAGCGTCAGTCCCTCGATGAGGGCGTCCAGGAGCCGGGCGGTCGCCGGGTCGAAGTGCCGCTCCAGCGCGGCCCGGCTGCGGCGCATCCACTCGTCGGTCAGCACGCGGTAGGCGGGTTCGCGGGCGGCGAGCACGTAGAGCTCGTGGGTGAGGACGAGGTCGCGCCGGCTGGCGAACACGTCCTGCGTGACGATCTGCACGACGGCCTCGACGGCGGAGTCCCGGTCCTGGGCACCGGTCATGCGCCGCTCGAAAGTGGCGGCGAACTCCTGGGTGAACTGCCCGAACGCCTCGTGCAGCAGCTCTTCCATGCCGTCGAAGTGGTAGGTCATGGAGCCCAGCGGGACGTCCGCGGCCGCAGCGACCTTTCGGTGCGAGGTTCCCGCGACGCCCGCCTCGGCGAGGACGTCGAGGCAGGCGTCGACGATGCGGTCACGGCGCGCCGGGTCGAACCGACGCGGCCGGTGCGCCGCCCCGGCCGCGGGACCAGCGGCGTCAGGCACGTTCATAGGTCAGATGTTCTCGCGGATCACGCGGGCGGGGTTGCCGACGGCGACGACGTTCGCGGGCAGGTCCTTCGTCACGACGGCGCCCGCGCCGACGACGGTGTTCTCGCCGATCGTCACGCCGGGGCACACGATCACGCCGCCGCCCAGCCACACGTTGTCGCCGATGGTGATCGGCTTCGCCGCCTCGAGCTTGTCGCGGCGCGGCTGCGGGTCGACGGGGTGGGTCGGGGTCAGCAGCTGGACGTTCGGTCCGATCTGGCAGTCCTCGCCGATGGTGATCGGGGCGACGTCGAGCGCCATGAGGTTGTAGTTGGCGAACGTGCGCGCCCCCACCCGGATGTTCTCGCCGTAGTCGACGTACAGCGGCGGGCGGATGAACGCGTCCTCGCCGAGCTCCCCCAGGACGTCGGCGAGGATCCGCACGGCGTCGGGCTCGGCTGCCGCGACGGCGACGCGGTAGTCCTCGAGCCGGGTCACGGCGCGCTGGGTGATCCGCTCGTTGTCCGGGTCGTCGGCGATGTACAGGTCGCCGGCGAGCATGCGC
This sequence comes from Cellulomonas sp. PhB143, assembly GCF_003752595.1. Taxonomy (GTDB): domain Bacteria; phylum Actinomycetota; class Actinomycetes; order Actinomycetales; family Cellulomonadaceae; genus Paraoerskovia. The sequence goes on from NZ_RKIJ01000012.1 coordinate 254,191, forward strand.
TCACGGTTGGTACGCGGGTCGTCGGCGAAGTAGTCGGTGCTCGTCATGTGGACGATCGTACACCTAGCGTACGATCGTACACATGCCTGCCCAACGCCGACGCCGCCTCTCGCTGTTCGCCCTCTCCCTCGTCGTCGGGCTCGGCATGTCCTCGTGGGTGACCCGCACCCCGGCAGTGCGCGACGCGCTCGGCGCGTCCACCGCCGAGATGGGCCTGATCCTCTTCGGCCTCTCCGTCGGCTCGATGGCGGGCGTGCTCGCCTCCGGGCCGCTGGTGCGCCGGTGGGGAGCGCGTCCCGTCCTCGTCGTCGGCACCGTCGCCGTGCTGAGCGGCACCGCGCTCGTCGGCCTCGGTGCGGCCGGGTCCTCGGGTACCGGCGTCTTCGCCGGCCTGCTCTGCTTCGGCATCGGCGGCGGCCTCGGGGAGATCGGCCTGAACATCGAGGGCGCCGACGTCGAACGGGTCACCGGGCGGCCCGTCCTGCCGATGCTGCACGGCAGCTTCAGCCTGGGCACCGTCGTCGGCGCGCTGGCGGGGATCGCGCTCACGGCCGCGGCGGTCCCGCCGGCGGCCCACCTCCTCGTGGCCGCGGGGACGATGACGGCTCTCGCCCTCGTCGCGCTGCCCGGCATCCCCGCCGGGACGGGGCGCGCGGCGGCCCCCGCGGCGACGACGTCGCACGGGCGGGGCGGGCGACGCCCGAGCGTGTGGCGCGACCGCCGTCTGGTGCTCATCGGTGCCGTCGTCCTCGCGATGGCGTTCGCCGAGGGCGCCGCGAACGACTGGCTCCCGCTGCTCATGGTCGACGGCCACGACGTGTCCGCGACGACCGGCTCACTCGTCTACGCCGGGTTCGCCGCGGCGATGACCGTCGGGCGCTTCCTCGGCGGCCCCGTGGTCGTCCGGTTCGGCCGCGCGCCCGTGCTGCGCACGAGCGCCGTGCTCGCCGTCGTCGGCATCCTCACCGTCGTGCTCGCGTCGGACGCCGTCGTCACCGGCATCGCCGTCGCCCTGTGGGGCCTCGGCGCCTCGCTCGGCTTCCCCGTCGCGATCTCCGCCGCGGGCGACGACCCGGACCGCGCGTCCGAGCGGGTGAGCGCCGTCGCGACCAGCGGCTACCTCGCGTTCCTCGTCGGGCCGCCCCTGCTGGGCTTCGTCGGCCAGCATGCCGGGCTGCGCGAGGCGATGCTCGTCGTCGTGGCGCTGCTCGTGGTCGCGACGTTCGCGGCGGGCGCCGCGCGGCCCCGTCCCGGCGGAGGCGGAGCACCGGGTGCCGACGCGGACGCGGACGCGGACGCGGACGCGGACGCGACGGTCCTCGAGGACGTCCGCGACGATCTTACGAGCCGCGGCGCCTAGGGTCGGGTCCGTGAGCGCCGACGTGGAGGTCCGTGCAGCCGCCGTCGAGGACTGGACCCAGATCTGGCGCGTGCTCGAGCCCGTCTTCCAGGCCGGCGAGACCTACACCTACCCCCGCGACATCAGCGAGCCCGAGGCCCTCGCGGCGTGGATGTCCGCCGAGCGCGCCCGCGTCCTCGTCGCGGTGAGCTCCCGGGCCGAGGACCGGGGCACCGTGCTCGGCACCGCCAAGTACCTGCCCAACCACCCCGGGGCGGGGTCCCACGTCGCCAACGCGAGCTTCGTCGTCGGGCAGGACGCCGCCGGGCGCGGCGTCGGGCGGGCGCTCGCCGCCGCGGTGCTCGACGGCGCGCGGGCCGACGGCTACCTCGCCATGCAGTTCAACGCCGTCGTCGAGACCAACGAGCGCGCGGTGCGCCTGTGGCGGTCGCTGGGGTTCGAGGTGATCGCGACCGTGCCGAGGGCGTTCGACCACCCGGTGCTGGGGCTCGTCGGGCTGCACGTCATGCACCGCCAGCTGTGACCGCGACCGCCCGGCTCGTCAAGCCGGACGAACGGGACCCGAGCGTGCCGGTTCGATAATTCGCCCGGGTGAGATCTTTGGATTCATGCAGCGGGTGAAATTCACTCCTCACCTTGGTGCCCGGTTTCATTAATTGGTACTTTTTAGTTCTCTCGGGCCACCGTCGAAGTCTCAGGCTCTGGCACAGACAACGAGAGGATCGCACTCGTCCCGGCAGCGCCCTGCCGAGCTACACGACTTTCTGGAGCGTCACACGCATGAGCGACAACACCCCTGGCGACATTCAGAGGCCGACTGGTCAGCCCGCTCCGCAGTCGAAAGCCGAGGCGAAGCGAGCCGCCCGAGAGGCCAAGGCCGTGAAGAAGGCGAACCGCAACTGGTTCGCACGCCACAAGTTCCTCACGTTCGTCGGCGCAGTCGTCGTTCTGATCATTGTGATTTCCGTTGCCACTTCGGGCGGAGGGGACGACAAGACTCCTGCGGCCGACACGCCGGCGGGGACCACGGCGTCGGAGCCGGCAGCCGACGACGTCGCGGCCGACGACGCGAAGGACGAGGATGCGAAGGACGAGGACGCCTCGAAGAAGGACGCTCCCGCCGAGGACGCAGAACCGGAACTGTCGGACGGCGACTACATCGTGGGCACCGATATCGAACCGGGCCAGTACCGCGCGCACACCACCGAAGGCGTGATCGCACTGTGCACCATCTCGCAGACGGCCGACAACGACGACGTCATCGGCATCAACAACGGCAGCGAGGGCGACGTGATCTTCACGGTCACCGACAAGCCAGGTACTGACGTGTCATTCTCCGGGTGCGAGGACATCGTGAACACCGCCGATGTTCCGGGCGAGAAGGTCGACACGATCAAGAACGGTGACTATCTCGTCGGCCCGCAGATCGACCCCGGCAAGTACGTCGGCACCGTCGACACGGACGCCATCATGGTGCTCGGCACGATCACCCAGACCAAGGGCAATGACGACGTCATCGGTATCAACAACGGGGACGCCGGCAACGTGAACCTCACGGTCAAGGATGTCGAGGGCTCGGTCGTCTCGTTCGACGGGTTCAAGGAGATCAAGAAGGTGAGCTGACCCAGCTCGACGAACCCGACAGGACGGCTGGCGATGCCGGCCGTCCTGTCGGGCATGCAGAGCGGCCACGTGGAACGCGCGGCGTCATCGGAACGACGCTTCGCGGACTGGCTGAGCCGACTGGTGCTTGCCGCTCACACGCTCCCGTAGCTGCGTCCGTGATCGACGACCCTCTCAACGCGCGTCGATCTCTGAACGGCTGCGGAGCCTGGTCCCTCAGGCAGATGTTCGATGGTTGACTGTTCGAGATCAAATGGTTAGAGTTCTCAGTATGGACGTGAACGAGGACAGGACCGTCAGCAGCCTCGAGCTGATGCGCTGGATCGGATGGGCCCAGCGCAAGGTCGGCGAGGACTGGATCCGCGAGCGCGACCTCAGCCACGAGCAGGCGTTCGTGCTCGGCTACCTGGTCCAGAATCCGGGAGCGATCCAGCGCGACATCGCGCAGGTCAGCCGGACGAGCCCGGCGAGCGTCTCGAGCCTCCTGCAGGGGCTCGAGCGCCGCGGTCTGATCGAGCGCCGCACGCCGACCAGCAACGCGCGGACCAAGCTCGTCCACGCGACGCCGGCCGGCACCGAGCTCATCGCCGGCTTCGAGACCGCCATGACCTCCGCCGACGAGACGATCCTCGCCCCGCTGGACGAGGCCGAGCGCGCCACCCTGCACGCCCTCCTGACCACGATCACCGCGGAGATCCCCCAGCCCAGCCGGGACTGACCCGCCACCGCGCGGCCCGACCGCGCACCCCCCCAGCACCTCTCCCCGCCGCGCCGGCACCCTCCGGCGTGGGCGGGAGCCTGCCCGAAAAGGAGCAGCCATGAGCACCACGACCCCCGAAGCCTCCGCACCCGTCGCACCGTCCGACGGCGTCGGCACCAACCGCTGGTACCTGTCCGCCGCACCGATCACCCGTGCGCTGATCCACCTCTGCGTCCCCATGGCCGCCGCGATGATCGTCAGCGCCGTCTACAACGTCATCAACAGCGGCTTCATCGGCTCGCTGCACGACACCGCGCTGCTCGCAGCCGTCACGTTCGGGGCCCCGATCCTCGCGCTCGTCATGGCGGTCGGCGGCGTGTTCGGCGTCGGCGGCGGCGCGCTGGTCTCCCGCCTGCTCGGCGCCGCCGAGAACGATCCGGGCAAGGCCGGCCAGATCAAGCACGTCTCGTCGTTCGCCGTGTGGGGCTCGGTGATCGTCGGCGCAGTCCTGGGCGGCCTCGGGCTGGTCTTCCTCGACCCGCTCGTCGCGCTCCTCGGCGCGACCCCCGCCGCGGTGCCGGCGACGACGGCTTTCGTCGGCGTCATGCTCGCCTTCGTGCCCGTGCTCGCCGCGGCGTTCTGCCTCGAGCAGCTCGTCCGCGCCGAGGGCGCCGCCCGTCAGGTGATGATCGGACTCGTCGCCTCGACCGTCGCGAACCTCCTCTTCGACGTCCTGTTCATCCTCGTCCTGCCCTGGGGCGTCGCGGGCGCTGCGCTGGCGATCGGGCTGTCGAACTTCGTCACCATCGTCTACTTCGCCACCTGGCTGCACCGCCACAGCGAGCACATGAGCCTCGCGCCGCGGTGGTTCACCCTGTCCCCCGCCGTGCTGAAGCCGGTCTTCGGCGTCGGCGTCGGCGAGCTGCTGCAGGCCGGGTTCCTCATCGTCACCTCGCTCGTGCTCAACAACCTCGCCGCGGCGTACGGCGACGGCCCGCTCGCCGCCATGGGCGTCGCCGTCCGCCTCGCCCAGGTCCCCGAGTTCCTCGTCATGGGCATCACGCTCGGCGTGCTGCCGCTGCTCGCCTACTCGTTCGGCAAGGGCGACCGGGCGCGTCTGACGGCGGCCCTGCGCGGGTCCGCGATCGCCGTCGGCGCGATCACGCTGGTCTCCGCCACGGTGCTGTTCGTCCTGCGCGACCAGGTGTTCTCCGCGTTCGTCGCCGACCCGTCGGTCCTGACGATCGGCGCCACGATCCTCACGGCGCAGCTCGTCGCGATGATCGCGAACGGCTTCACCGGCCTGATCACCTCGCTGTTCCAGGCCACCGGGCGCGCGGGCGCGGCGACCGTGATGTCCGCGACGCAGGGCATCCTGTTCATCCCGGTCGTGATCCTCGGCAACCTCTGGTTCGGCCTGCCCGGCATCATCTGGGCGCTGACCGTGACCGAGGCCGCCGTGCTCCTCGTCGGCCTCGTGCTGTGGCTCGCCTCGCGGCGCGCGATCGACCGCGGTCTCGACGAGGGCAGCGCGCAGCGCGCCGAAGAGGTCCTCGAGGCCGCCTGATCCCGCGCGTCACGGGTCGGCGGCGCCGCTCGCTGCGAGGAGCCGCGGGTCAACGCTCCGCCGCGGGTTCGGCGTGGCGCGTGGCGTGGAGGCTGCCCAGCAGGGCGAGGGCGTGGGCGCTCGGGCTCCCCGGCTCGGCCTGGTAGACCACCAGCTGCTGGCCGGTGGCGCCCCGGACGTCGAAGGTCTGGAACGTGACGGCCAGGTGGCCGACGTCGGGGTGAAGGAGCTCTTTGCCGTCGCGGGTCTTGCCGTGGACGTCGTGCGAGCTCCACAGCGTCGCGAACTCCTCGCTCGCCCCGGCCAGCGACCTCGCGAGGTCGTGCAGCCGGGCGTAGTGGGGGTCGATGCCCAGGGCATGCCGCAGCTCCGCCACGACAGCCCCGGCCGCTCGCCCCCAGGGCGAGAAGAAGCTTCGAGCGGCGGGATCGAGGAAGGTCATGCGGGCGAGGTTGTCCACGGTCCGGAACGGCGAGAAGAGCGCGTCCGCCAGAGCGTTCGTCGCCAGGAAGTCCGTCGCCGGGTTCAGGACGAACGCTGCGGCGCTCGGGTACCCGTCCAAGAGCTGGCGCAGCTCGGGGCTGACCGCATCCCGGGGCTGCGGCCGCTCGGCCTGCGGCGTCGTGCCCGCCAGCCGGAACAGGTGCGCCCGCGCGTCGTCGTCCATCATCAGCGCCCGGCTGACAGCGTCCAGGATCTGCGGGGACGGACGACGCTCGCGACCCTGCTCGAGGCGAGCCAGATAGTCGCCGTTCATCCCCGCCAGCACGGCGACCTCCTCGCGGCGCAGCCCGGCGACCCGGCGCACGCCGTAGGAGGCGAGGCCGACGTCGGCGGGCTGCAGACGAGCGTGGTGCGCGCGCAGGAAGTCTCCGAGTGCGTTGGTGGTCACCGGCCCAGGGTAGGGCCGCCCGCCCTGCGCATGCCTGGGTGCACCGCACCCAGGCAGCGCCTGTCCTGGTTCGCGCGGCCGAGGCCGCGCAGGCTGTCGGAGACCCCCCGCGAGACGAGAGAAGGCCCCGTGCGACATCGACAGCCAGGAGCAAGGACGGACGAGGCGGCAGACGTCGTCGGGATGTGGGTGACGGCCGACGGTCACATCCGGCAAGAGCTCCGCGCCGACGGCCGCTACGACGAGGCTCGCGGCACGCGCCGCAGCGCCTACACCGGCCGCTACACGACGAGCGGCCCGCACATCGACTACGTCGACGACACCGGCTTCACCGCCACCGGCGACATCCGCGACGGCGTGCTCTTCCACGAGCACCTCGTCCTCTACAGGGAGGATCAGGCATGACCCGCACGACCAAGACCTTGCTCATCACCGGGGCCAGCAGCGGCCTGGGCCGCGCCTTCGCCACCGCCGCTCTGGAGGCCGGACACACCGTCGTCGGTACCGTCCGCAAGGACGCCGACGCGGAGGCGTTCACGGCCCTGCACCCGGAGCGCGCCCACGCGCGACTCCTCGACGTCACGGACGACGACGCCGTGACCGCCGTGACGGAGGAGGTGGAGCAGGGCGTCGGCCCGATCGACGTGCTGATCGCCAATGCCGGCTACGGCCTGGAGGGCACCTTCGAGGAGACGTCCCTGGCGGACCTGCGCGCCCAGTTCGACGTCAACGTCTTCGGCGCGGCGGCCACCGTGCGGGGGGTCCTGCCCTTCATGCGCGGGCGCCGCCGCGGGCACGTCCTGGCCGTCACCTCCATGGGCGGGCTGGCGAGCTTTCCCGGGGTCTCCGCGTACTGCGGCAGCAAGTACGCTCTCGAAGGGATCCTCGAGGCCGTCGGCAAGGAGGTCGCCGCCTTCGGCATCCACGTCACCGCCGTGGAGCCCGGCTCCTTCCGCACCGACTGGGCCGGGCGCTCGATGGTCCGCGCCCCACGGTCGATCCCCGACTACGACGACCTCTTCGCACCGCTCCGCGCCGCACGCCAGCAGGCGGACGGCCGCCAGCCCGGCGACCCGGCGCGAGCCGCCGCAGCCGTCCTGCGCATCATCGACGAGCCGAGCCCGCCAGCCCACCTCGTCCTCGGCTCCGACGCCCTGCGCGTGGTGCGCGCCGGGCGCGACGCCGTCGGCCTGGACCTCGACGCCTGGGAGGCACTCACTCTCTCGACCGACTTCCCGGAGCGCGAAGGGACCCGCTGAGGGTGACCGCCTCGCCCGACGGCGCGCGCGTCAGGCGAGGCGGATCAGCACCCCGTCCGCGACCCGCGCGGGCATCCGCCCGGGCGGCACGCTCAGGTCCTGGCCGACGACCGGCTCCCAGTCCAGCTCGAGGAAGACCCGCACGGCCTCCTCGACCATCCGGGCCGTCGCCGGCTCCCCCGGGCAGCGGTGGTCGTCGTCGTACGAGCCGAAGCCCTGGGCGACGATCGCCCGGCGGTCGCCCTGGCCGCGGGCGTACCGGCCCGGGTCGAAGCGGGTCGGGTGCGGCCACAGCCGGGCGTCGTGGTTCGTCCCGTACAGGTCGAGCACGACCCACGTCCCGGCCGCCAGCACCTCTCCCCGCCACTCGACGTCCTTGCGCGCCCGCGCGCCGATGACCGGGAAGAACGGCGCGTGCCGGCGCACCTCCGCGGCGAAGTCGCGGACGGCGTCGTCGTCCGGCGGGGACGACGACGTCAGCTCCGCGCGCGCACCCGGTTCGCGCAGGAGGGCCAGCACGGCGAGCTCGACGAACAGCGCCACCGCCACGATGGGCCGCAGCAGGTTCAGCAGCTCGACGGCGGCGACCTCGAGCGGCAGGGGGCGGCCCGCGTCGTCGGTCCATGCCGCGACGTCGGCCAGCGGGGTGCCCGTGCCGCCCGAGGTGCGGGCGCCCGTGAGGAGCTCGCGGGCCCACGCCTCGGTGCGTCGCCGCCGCGCCCGGGCGACCCAGTTCGCGGGACCGAACGCCCCGGCGCCCTCGACCATGGACCACAGCTCGGCCCTGCGCCCGCCGGTCCCCTCGACCGGGATGCCCGCCCAGCGCAGCGCGACCCGGCCGAGCACGTCGGGCAGCACGTCGTGCAGCCGGACGTCCCCCGTGCCGCGCCAGCGGCGGACGGCAGTCCCCAGCTCCTCGCGCAGCAGCAGCGCGAGGTCCTGCTCGGGGCCGCCCTGCAGGAGCCGGACGAACCCCTCCTTGCGGTGCCGGTGCGCCACGTCCTCGAGCGCTTGCACGCTCCCGTCGTCCTGGAGCAGGTGCTTGACCGACGTCGGCATCGACCCGGACCGGTCGAACCGGCCGCCCTCGTAGACGAGGCGCGCGGCGTCCGGACCACGCATGCAGACGACGTCCCGCAGCAGCAGCCGCGTGCGGAAGGCGTCGACCCCGAGGCGGTCCGCCCGGCGGGACACGAAGCGGTATCCGTCGGCCGCGAGCGCCAGCGAGCTGTCGACCACCGGCAGGCGCGGGATCGGCTCGTGCGCGGCAGGGTCGTCGGAGCGAGCGTCGGCGCGGGTGGCGGAGTCGATGCGGGTGTCGGGCACGGGGACCTCCTCGAGCGGGTACGCCAGTGTCCGCACACCCTTGCGGGACTCGCCCGGCGGGGCGCCCCGGGCGCGGCCGCCCTCAGGAGCGGGCGGCGGGCCGGGCGCCCAGCGTCCAGCGGACCTCCTGCCCGAGGGCGAGGCGCCCGGAGGCGTCGGCGATCGAGCGGGCGAGGTCGACGATCCGGTCGCGGAGGTTGTCGCGCTCCTCCGGCGGGACCGCCTCCCACATGGCCCGCTGGCCGTGCGACCAGAAGAACTCGACGAGCTGGTCGGGGTCGCGGAAGACCGCCTCGACCGTCCGGCCGACGGTCCGCACGCCCTCGAGGCCCGCACCCTCGAGCAGTGCCGCCACGCCGGCGTCGGACGCGAAGGGGCCGCTGCGGCCGCTGGTCCGCGCGTCGAGCAGCGCCTGCGGGAGGTAGGGGACGAACAGCTCGTCGAGCCGCCGCCAGCGTTCGTCCTGCGCGCCGAACGTGCTGATCCCCAGCCGCCCGCCCGGGACCAGCAGCCCGGCCCATGCACGGAGCGCGGCCGCCGGGTCGGGCAGGAAGAACAGGACGAGCGACGCCGAGACCACGTCGAACGACGACGCCGGGAGCCGGGGTGCCCGCGCGTCGTCCACCGCGACCGTGACCTGCGGGAGATCGGAGAGGTCGCGGGCGGTCAGCTCGACCATCCGGGGGGCGAGGTCGATGCCCACGGCCCGCCCGGCCGGCCCGGTCGCGAGCGCGAGGGGGCGCAGGGCGGCGCCGCGCCCGCAGCCGATGTCGAGCACGCGCTCGCCCGGGCGGACGTCGAGCTCGGCGACCAGTCCGGCGGCGATGGGCCCGAACCACGGGACTCCGACGGCGTCGTAGGTGTCGGCCACCCGGTCGAACACTCCTGCCGGGCCCTCGGGGTGTGTCATCCGTCCACGGTGGCACGCGAGCGCGGGGGCGACAAGAGGTGGCACCGAGTCAGACTGGGGCCGTGGCCGCGTCTGGCCGCGCCCGACGGAGAGGATCCCCACCCGTGCGCATCGGAACCATCGACGGGCTGCTGGGCGAGGTCGCCGGGGCGCGCGTGCTCGACGTCGGCTGCGGCAACGGGCGCAACGGCCGGTGGCTCGCCGAGCGCGGGGCGGACGTCGTCGGCGTCGACCTGGCCGCGGCCGTGCTCGACGACGTCCGCCCCACCCTGCCGCCGTCCATGAGCGTGCGCGCCCTGGACGTGCTGCGCGACCCGCTGCCGCCGGGCCCGTTCCACCTGGTCTACGACTCGGGCTGCTTCCACCACGTCGCACCGCACCGCCGCCCCACCTACCTCGAGCGGGTCCTGCCGCTGCTCGCCGCGGGCGGCCGCTACGGCATCGTCGCGTTCTCCCAGGAGCGGCAGCCGGCGCCGTCGGACACCGAGATCCTCACCAGCGGCGACACCGCGGGCGGGTCGGCGTTCCTGCTCGAGGACCTGCGGCGGATCTTCTCCGGCCTGCAGCCCATGGAGCTGCGCGGCGTGCGCGACGACGTCGAGGGAACCTTCGGTGCCGACTTCCTCAACGCGGGGCTCTTCGCGGCACTGCCCTGACCGGCTCCGGCGGGCAGTCCGCGCGGCGCTCGTCGACAAGGTCTGCTCAATGGAGTTGCCAGGGCACGTCGCCGTCAAACCTCCGACGGATCTTCATGATGGGTTGACGCCTCTTGGCCGATAGTTCATAGTTCATGATCAATACTCTAGGAGAGTGATCATGGATCCGATGTTCGGCCTCCCCCGCGCCGTCGCGTTGGTCATCATTCTTGGCGTCGTCGGCCTCGCCGCCGGGGCGGCACTGTGGTGGGACGGGCAGCGCGCGGTCGCGCCTACGACCGTCGGACGAAGGGCTCTGCGGCATGCAGCACTGACGCGCGTGGTCGCGACGCTCCTGCTGGTCTTCGGCACCGTCGCGATCCCGGTGCTGAACCGCTACGGCGGCGTCCTGCCGGGACTCGTGGGACGCGTGGCTGCACTGCTCCCCACCGCGTCGCTGCTCGGCTTCCTCGCGCTTCACGCCATCGGCGAGCTGACATGGCCGAAGCCCCGTGGCGCCGAACGCCACGCCCGGCTGGTCGCGCGCACCACGAGCGACATCACCACAGGTCGGCTGTACCACGCGCCCATCGTCTGGTTCGCTGCCCTCGCCGCGGTGTCGCTGCTCTTCGGCGTCATGGCCTCCGGACCACGCTCACTCTCCCGCGTGATCGACGGCTACCGGGCCCACACCGTCGGGCCCTTCCCCGGCTGGCTGTGGACCGTTCCGATTCTCGTCGCCGCCGCAGCAGTGCTAGTAGTCACCGAGCTGGTGCTTCGCCTGATCGCGTCGCGACCGGCGGTCGAAGATGTCGGGGAAGAATGGGACATGTGGCTCCGGCGTCGGGCCGCTCGGAGCATCCTGCGCACGGTGCAGCTGATGCTAGGGCTAACTCTCACCGGTCTCGTCGCCCTCGCGGGTCTCGCCCTCCGGTGGCTCGGCCTGGGGAGCGGAGGAGGAGCGCCTGCGCCGGTGAGCCAGGGATACATCACCGTCGGGAACATGGTGCTCGTCCTCGCGCTGGCGACAGCCGTCGCCGCGCTCGTGCTCGCGCTGTGGCCCGCCCGCGATCCTGCCCCAGCGTCGGCCGGATCCGAGCCCGCGGAAGCACGGGCATGAGCCTCGCCATCACGATCGACCTCACGTCCACGACACCGCACTATGAGCAGGTCCGTTCGCAGATCGCGGCGCTGATCACCGCTGGTGAGCTCACGGACGGGCAAAGACTGCCCACGGTACGAGCCTTGGCGAACGACCTCGGCATCGCGCCGGGCACCATAGCCCGCACGTACCGCGACCTCGAGGCCGCGGGCCTGGTCACGACCCGGCGACGCATCGGCACCCTTGTCACCGCACCTCCAGCCATGCTCGACCGTGCCGCCGTCACGGAAGCCGCGCAGAGATTCGTCACGATCGCGCGTGACCACAACCTCACCGACGTCGAGATCCGTGACCTGGTTTCCGCGGCGATCCTCAATTCGGCACGTTCTCCCACCCAGCCTCGCGGCACCTCCGCACTCCCGAGCGCGCCGGAACACGTGGGATGAACCCGCCCAGCCAATCGGGCAACGAGGCCCAGCGCGGCACCGCCCGACGCGGTCGATGCTCCGGGCACGTGCCGTCGAGCCCTACGCCGATACGACTTCGGCACCTGTGCCTGGGGCAACCCGGCGTGGGACCGGCGCGTCGTCGACGCCGTGCTGGCCGACCACGCGGCCGGTCGCGCGTCGCCGGCATGAGCGCCGAAAGACGTCCCGCGGGACGTGTCGATCTCGCCCGACGGCGTTCGTCGTCCTCGTGAACGGGCCGAACCGGCCACCCACGAGAAGGGACACCTCATGAGCTTCCTCGAAGAGATCCTCCGGGCCGACCGCACGCCACGGGGCGGCTCGACCGCCTACCGGGGCCCCCGCAGCGTCGGGGACGGCATCGAGGCCGCCGACGTGGCGTTCTACGGGCCGATGGTGTTCAACCGGCCCGCCCCGAGCTGGCCGGAGGGGTCCTGACGCGCGGCCCCGCGACCCCTGGGGCCGCGGGCGCCGGCCGGGCCATGACGTGGGCGGCGAACGCCTCGACGCCGTCCACGACGGCCTCGAAGCGCGGGGAGTGGTAGACGTCGAACGAATGCTGGCCCCCGGGCAGCTCGGCGTAGACGACGGTGCCGCCCGCGGCGCGCAGGCGGGTCGCGAAGTGCCGGGCGCCCTCGACGGTTCCCCAGCCGTCCGCGGTCCCGTGGGCGACGAAGAACGGTGGGGCGCCGGCGTGGACGTACCCCTGCGGCTCGAGCAGGGGTGGCGCCCCGTCGGGTTCCTCGCCGAAGTAGTGGCCGTAGTAGCCGTAGAGGAGGACCGCACCCGTCACCGTGGTGTCAGCCGACTCGAACCCGGGCTGGAACATCGGGTCGTTCGGCGTCAGGGCGCACACGCCGGCGATGTTCGCGCCGGCCGAGCTGCCCGCCACGAACAGTCTCGACGGGTCGGCGCCATACGCCGCGCCGCGCTCGCGCACCCAGGCGATGACCTTCTTGGCGTCGATCTGGTGACCGGGGAAGGTCGTCTGGGGCCTCAGCCGGTAGTTGGCGCTGACGCACACCCACCCCCGGCTCGCGAGGTGGTTCAGGAGAGGTCGCGCCTCACGGCTCTTCTTCCCCGTGGTGAAGCCGCCGCCGTGGAGGTGGACCAGGACCGGTGCGCCCTGCGGCGCGTCGCGACGGCGGTACACGTCGAGGAGGTTCTGACGGCCGCCGTCCCCGTAGCGAAGGTTGCGGATGCGCTCTACGTCGTGCTGCCACTGCACGAAGGGGAGCAGCAGGATACGGACCCAGGGCCGGTGGCGACGCAGGGGCACGCGCACCTGGTCGCGCCACCCGGGTCCCAGCCCCTGTGCGAGCGCCCGTCCGACGGCGCGGTCGCTCCGCACGCCCCGCCAGGCGGCGACGGCGAGCCCGAGGACGACCACGGCGGCGACCGCCGCCGCCACCCTGGCGCCCACCGGGTCGAGGTCGCCCTCGGCGGCGGCCAGAACGGTGGACGCCACCAGGAGCACGATGGCCAGGAACGGCACCTCGTTGACCACCAGGCCGAACCACCAGCTCATCATCGCCACCGGGTGGGGCCTGCGCGGCGCGACGACGGCGAAGAAGGTGCACCAGCCGACGAGCCCGACCGTCACCAGGTAACCCCAGGGCAACGTCATGATCGATCCCTCCGTCGGACGACGCCCCGGCTTTGGGACGATACGTAGCGTTGCGCTCCAGCATGCGGAGCGTCCGCCCGAGTGTCAAGACGAGACGTTCCGTATCGCTACGATGGGGGCATGTCCACGGGACCGGGCGCGACGCGCCGCAGCGAGGCCAGCCGGCAGGCGATCCTCGCCGCCACGGAAGCGCTTTGCCGCGAGAGCGGCTACCGCCGCCTGACGATCGAGGCCATCGCCGCCCGCGCCGGGGTCGGCAAGACGACCATCTACCGGTGGTGGACGTCCAAGGGCGCCGTCGTCCTCGAGCTGCTCGACGCGACCGCGACGACCGCCGTCGCCCCCCCGGACACGGGCGATCTGGCCGCCGACCTGCACGCCCTGCTCACCGAGGTCGTCCGGCTGCTCACCCCGCCGCTGACGTCACCCGCCGTCGGGCTGATCGCGGAGGCGCTGCAGGACCCGGCCCTCGGCCGCGAGCTGCGCGACCGCCTCATCGAACCGCGCATCGCGGCGTTCAAGGACCGGCTCCGTCGAGCGCAGGACGCCGGCGACCTCCCGGCCGACGCCGACCTCGACGTCGCGCTGGACCTGCTCTACGGCCCGCTCTACCACCGCCTGGCCTTCCACCTCGACATGCCGGACGCCGGCTACCTCGCGTCGCTCGTTGCTCACGTCCTGCGGGCGCTCGCCTCGTCCTGATCAGTGGAGTTCCTCGGGGGCCGCGGGTCGGGCGCCCGCGGCGCGGGCGGGGGTCGCGGCCAGCGCGCCGGCCAGCTCCTTGCGCGAGGTGATGCCGAGCTTCGAGTAGACCTTGCGCAGGTGCCACTCGACGGTCCGCGGGCTGATGTACAGGACGCCGGCGACCTCGGGGTTCGTCCGGCCCTCGGCCGCCAGGCGTGCGATCTGCGCCTCCTGCTCCGTGAGGTCGACGGCGGTCTCGACCGAGCGGCGCCGGGCCGTCGCACCGGTGGCGGCGATCTCGCGGCGCGCCCGCTCGGCGAAGCCCGCGGCGCCCATGTCGGCGAGCAGGTCGTGCGCCGCCGTGAGCTGCTCGCGCGCGTCGGTGCGCCGCCCCTCGCGGCGCAGCCACTCGCCGTAGACGAGCTGCGTCCGGGCCAGCATCCAGCGGATCCGGGTGCGGGCGAGCCGCTCGACGGCCTCCCGATAGCCGGCCTCGGCCTCCGGCCCCTCGGTCAGGAGCGCGCGGCTGCGGGCGGCGGTGCCGAGCGCCCAGTCCGTGCCGCACGCCTCGCCGATCTCCGTCAGCCGCGCGGCCGCGGCACGCCCGCGCTCGGGCACCCCGGCCCGGGCGGCAGCCTCGACCAGCTCGACCATGCTCCAGCTCGCGATCCCGAGCTCCTCCGGGTGGGCCGCGCCCCGCTGCGCCGCGGTGAGCGCCTCGTCGTACCGGCCGCGCCCGCTGTGCAGCACGGCGCCCGCCCACGCGCACGTCGTGATCCACTGCCCCTCGCGGTGCGTCGCCGCCTCGACGGCCTCGTCGGCGAGCAGCGCCTCGGTCTCGTGGTCCGACCCGCGCCACGCCGCCAGGACGAGCGGCGCGTACGGCGGCGCCGGGCGGTCGGTGACGGCCGCCACCACCTCGACCTCCTCCGCCAGGGCCGTCGCCGCGGCGAGGTCGCCCTCGAACAACCGCAGCGCGACCCCGGAGATGAGGGCCACCGGCAGCACCCGGAGCTGGCCGCTGTCGCGCGCCTGGGTGGTGGCGCGGTCCGCGAGCTCGGCCCACGCGTCGTCGTCCCAGACGTCGTGGCACATGCGCACCGCGAGCGGCAGCCAGCGCATCGCCACCTCCGTGGGCAGCGTCTCGCGCCGCACCACGGCGAGGGAGCTCTGCACCACAGGGGCGCCGACGGCGTACCCGTCCACCACGATCGACGCGAGCCCCTCCACGAGCCGGGCCATCGCCGGGCGCTGGTCGACCGGCGTCGTCGCCCGCGCCACCGCCGCCTGGACCGCCTCGGCCACCTCGCGCATCCCGTCGCCGTGCGCGAGGCGACCGGCGTTCAGCGCCGCGTAGGACGCGTCGCGGTACGTCTCGCGGGCCAGGTCCTTGTCCAGCGGCTCGAGCAGCTCGGCGGCGTCGAGCAGCCGGTGCTCGTCGCCGTGGCCGGTCGCGGCGCAGATCTGGGCCCGCAGGAGCTGCATCCGGGCGGCGGTGAGCTCGTCGGCCGCGCCGGCGTCCGCCGCCGCGAGGATCCGCAGGGCCCGCTGCGGCGCGCCGGCGTGGAACGTGCACAGCGCGGCCGCGAGCGCGCGCCCCACGCGTCGGGCCGGGTCCGGGGTCAGCGCCGTGGCTCGTTCGTGGAACGCGGCGGCCGCAGCGAATCCCCCGCGTGCCTTCGCCCGGTCGGCGGAGCGTTCGAGCTCGGACGCCACGGACTCGTCGAGCCCGGCCGTCGCGTGCGCCCGGTGCCAGGCGCGGCGGTCCGGATCGGCGTCGCGGTCGGTCGCCTCGGCGAGCGCGCGGTGCACGAGGCGGCGGTCGACGGCGGACGCGGTCCGGTAGACGGCCGAGCGGACGAGCGGGTGCCGGAACCGCACCTCGCCGCCGAAGTCGACGAGCTCGTCGGTCACGGCCGGCGCGGCGGCGGCGACCGGGATCCGCAGCGTCGCGGCGGCCCGCCAGATCAGGACCGGGTCCTGGCGCGGCTCGGCCGCAGCGACGAGCAGGAGCCGCCGGGTGGGCTCGGGCAGCGCCTCGACGCGGCGGGCGTAGCTGAGCTCGATGCGGCTGCGCAGCGTGCCGGCGTCGGGCATCCCGAACCCGCCCGCGAGCGCCACGACGGAGAGCCCGTGCGGCAGCTCCGTCAGCGCCAAGGGGTTGCCGTCGGCCTCGTCGAGGAGCCGGCGCAGCACCTCGGCGTCGATCGGCCCCGGAAGGACGGACTGCAGCAGGATCCGGGCCGCGCGGTCCGGCAGGCGGCCGACGGTCATCTCCGGCAGGCCCCAGTCGGGCTCGCCCTCGACGACGCCCCGGAACGTGGCGACGAGCGCGACGGGCTGGGCGCCGAGCCGCCGGGCCACGAACGCGACCGTCTCGGCGGACGCACGGTCGAGCCACTGCGCGTCGTCGACCAGGCAGACCACGGGGCCCTCCCGCGCCGCGGCGGAGAGCAGCCCCGTGACGGCGAGACCCACCATGAACCGGTCGGGCGCGGTGCCGCCGCTCAGCCCGAACGCCGTGGCCAGCGCCTCGCGCTGCGGTTCCGGCAGCCGCTCGAGCCGGTCCAGCAAAGGCAGGCACAGCTGGTGCAGACCCGCATAAGCGAGCTCCATCTCCGACTCGACCCCCGTGGCCCGGAGCACCGTGCACCCGAGAGCGGCCCGGCCGACGTGGCGCAGGAGGGCGGTCTTGCCCGCCCCGGGGTCGCCGCGCAGCGCGAGCGTGCGGCTGCGGCCCGCCCGGACGTCCGCGAGAAGCTCGTCCAGCTGGCCGCACTCGGCGACGCGACCGACCAGCGCCCCCGTCGTCGACGTGCTCATCGTGCGTCTCCTTCGAACCAGCACCGCCCGTGATCCGCCGCCGCCACCTGCCGGGCCCGCGCGCTCCGCGGGGGAATGGTAGCGCTCTCATGCCGCCTCGGCACGCGCGGACGACGGCGGCTCGCGGGGCTCGCGGGGCTCGCGGGCCCTCTCACCCGTGGCCCCCCGGGGTCGCACCCGGGCGCGACGCGCCGGGGTGCCGCAGCACCGTGGAGAGCGGGTCGGCCATCACGTGCCGACGGAGAAGAGGAGTTCCATGTCTGAGACCACAGCGCCGGACCGCACGACACGCGTCTGGCTGATCACCGGCAGCTCGCGAGGCTTCGGTCGGGAGATCGCGACCGCCGCCCTCGAGCACGGCGACCTCGTCGTCGCCACCGCCCGCAGCACCGCCGCGCTGGAACCGCTGGCGGACCGGTTCGGCACCGACCATCTGCTCACCACCGCCCTCGACGTCACGCGCGCGGACGATGCGCGCCGCGTCGTGGCCGAGACGACCGGGCGCTTCGGCCGCCTCGACGTGGTGGTGAACAACGCCGGCTACGCCCACAGCGCGTCCGTCGAGGAGATGCCGGAGGACGACTTCCGCGCGCAGATCGAGACCAACCTGTTCGGCGTCGTCACCGTGACCCGCGCGGCGCTGCCCGTGCTGCGCGCGCAACGATCCGGGACGTTCCTGCAGTTCTCCTCCGTCGGCGGCCGCGTGGGCGGGACGCCCGGGATGGGCGCGTACCAGGCCGCCAAGTTCGCCGTCGAGGGCTTCTCGACGGTCCTCGCCGCCGAGGTGCGCCCGTTCGGGGTCCGCGTCGTGATCGTCGAACCGGGCGCGTTCCGCACCGACTGGCAGGGCAGCTCCATGGTCATGTACCCGGCCGGGCCGGACTACGAGGCGACCGTCGGTGCCGTCCACGACTTCCGGCGCGGCAGCCAGGGCACCCAGCCGGGCGATCCCGTGCGCGCCGCCCGGCTGCTCGTCGACCTGCTCGACCGCGAGGAGCTTCCGCTGCGGCTGCCGCTCGGCGCCGGAGCCGTCGACATGGTCCTCGCCGAGGAGCAGCGCCGCAGCGAGGAGACCACCGCCTGGGCGGCGCTGAGCCGGTCGGCCGACTTCCCCGGAGCCTCCGCGTGACGGGTACGGAGCCGCTCGCCTGGCTCGTCACCGGCGCCGGCAGCGGGCTCGGCGAGGCGGTCGCCGCGCACGCCCTCGCCCTGGGCGACCTGGTCGTCCTGGGCGTCCGCCCGGACCACGACGGTCCGTCCGACCTGGCGAGCCGCTACCCCGAGACCGCGCTGGTCGTCGATCTCGACGTGACCGACGCCGCCCGCCGTCGCGCCGCCGTCGACCGGGCGACCACCTGGGCCGGCGGGGTCGACGTGCTCGTCAACAACGCCGGCATCGACTTCCTCGGCGCGATCGAGGAGCAGCGGGAGGAGGACTACCGGGCGCAGCTCGAGGTGAACTTCTTCGCTGCCGTCGAGCTCGTCCGGCTCGTGCTCCCGGGCATGCGCGCCCGGCGGAGCGGCACCATCGTCAACATCTCGTCGATGGACGGCATCGCGAGCCTCGCGGCCAACGGCTTCTACTCCGCGAGCAAGTTCGCCCTCGAAGGGCTGACCGAGGCGCTGTGGCAGGAGATCGAGCCGATCGGGCTGCGCGCGTTCCTCGTCGAGCCAGGCTCGTTCCGCACGGGCATCGAGCGGCGCACCCACGTCTCCGGCACACCGATCCCCGACTACGACGCGACGTCGGGCGCCTTCGTCCGTGCCGTCGCCGCGGTACGGCCCGAGATGTTCCCCGGCGACCCCGCCCGGGCCGCCGAGGCGATCGCCCGCAACGTGCGGGCGGCCGAGCCGCGCCACCGCCTGATCCTCGGCAGCGACGCCCGGCGCCGCATCGGCGCCCGGCTCGCCGAGCTGCAGGCCGCGCTCGACGACGGCGCGGAGCTGGCGGAGTCGACCGACTACCCGGGCGCCGGGCCCGCCGTCCTGTGAGCGGGACCATGACCACGAGGCCGGTCGCGCTGGTCACGGGCGCGAACAAGGGCATCGGCCTGGCCACGGCCCGCCGGCTCGCCGAGCGCGGCATGACCGTGCTGGTCGGCAGCCGGGACCCCTGGCGGGGCGCCGACGCCGTCCTGCGGCTCCAGGCCGACGGGCTCGACGCCCGCCTGCTCGTCCTCGACATCACCGACGACGCGTCGGTCGCCGCCGCGGCGGCACGCCTCGACGCCGAGCACGGCCACCTCGACGTGCTGGTGAACAACGCCGGCGTCCTGGTGCGCCGGCACGCGCTCGACGTCGCGGCCGACGACGCGCGCGCCGAGCTCGAGACGAACGTCGTCGGGCTCGTGCGGGTGGTGCACGCGATGCTCCCGCTGCTGCGCCGGGCGGAGGCGCCGCGCGTCGTCAACGTCTCGAGCGACTCGGCGAGCTTCGCGGCCACGACGCAGGAAGGATCGATGTTCGCCGCGTCGCACGAGTCGTTCGTGTACTCCGCCGCGAAGGCCGCGGTGAACATGCTCACCGTGAAGTACGCCCAGGCGTTCCGGGCCGACCCGGAGCTGCGCCACGTGCTCGTCAACGCGGTGACGCCCGGCTACACCGCCACGGACCTCAACGGCTTCCGCGGGGCGAAGAGCACGGAGGAGGGCGCCCGGGCGATCGTGCGCTGGGCCACCGTGGGGCCGGGCGCGCCCTCCGGCGGCTTCTACGACGACGCCGGCCCCGTTCCCTGGTGACGGGCTCCCGGTGACGGGCTCCCGGTGACGGGCTCCCGGTGAGCGCAGGCCGTGCGGACACCCCGAGGGGTGCCCGCACGGCCTGCGCTCGTTCTTGCGGACCGCTCAGCTCGCCGGGACCGCCAGGTGCGCGGCGACGGCGGCCAGGACGACGTCGGCCACCTCGCCCGGGTGCGAGACGGCCACCGCGTGCGAGGCGCCGGGGATCTCGACGAGCCCGCGGGCCTGCGCGCGCCCCGCCATCCACCGCACCGCCTCGGCGGGGATGTTGCGGTCCTCCTCGGCGAGGACGAACCACGACGGCACGTGCTGCCACGCCGGCTCCTGCGTCGCCAGCCCCTCGGTCAGCGCCGCCTCGAGGACGGGCCGCTGGGTGGCGGCCATCAGCGCGGCGGTGCCGGGGTCGACGTCGGCGGCGAACTGCTCCGGGAACCGGTCCTGCCGGATCGCCAGCTCGGTGCCGTCGCCGACCGGGTAGGAGGTCAGCGTGTCCCCCAGGGTGCTGCCGGGGAACCGGCCCGAGAGCTCCAGGGCGCTCTCGGTGTGGTCGGGAGCGAACGCGGCGACGAACACGAGCCCGACCACGTCGTCGTTCCCGGAGGCGGCCTCGGTCACGACGCCGCCACCGTAGGAGTGGCCGACCAGGACGACGGGGCCCTCGATCGAGGCGACGACGTCGCGCACGTACTGCGCGTCGCCGCTCAGGGAGCGCAGCGGATTGGCGACGGCGACGACCGGGACGTCGTGCCGGTGCAGGCGCTCGACGACGCCGTCCCAGCTGGACGAGCCGGCGAACGCGCCGTGGACGAGGACGACGGTGGGTGCGGACATGGGTGCGGGCATGGTGCTGCTCCTTCGTGCGGGCGAGGCGGGGCGGTCAGGCACGGTGCGGTCAGGCACGGTGCGGTGCCGGGGAGACGCAGCGGTCGCGCGTGACGGTCCCGGCGGAGTGACCCGCCGAGGTGACGGTGCGCTGCGGGACGGCGGGGTACGGGCACAGGTCGCGGTGCACCGGCGTCCCGTCCTCGCGGGTGGTGTCGGCGGCCAGGGTCGCCGGCGCGTCGCCGCGCTCGACCCAGCGCACGAGGGCGCCGAGCGGGTCGGTCGGGGCCGGGCCGGCACCGCTCGCGCAGTGCGCCGCGCCGGGGGCGAGGAAGAGCCGGTAGTAGTCGTCCACCGGGCCGCGGGAGCGGTCCGCGACCTGGTCGTAGTAGCGGATCGTGCCGCCGACCGGGACGAGCTGGTCGGCCAGGCCGTGCCAGCTGAGCAGCTTACCGCCGGAGCGGCGGAAGTCCGACAGGTCGCTCTGGTCGCTGCCGATGATGCCGTGGTAGAAGAGCACCGACTGCGCGAACAGGCGGGTGTACTGCGCGTACGTCACCGTCGACAGGTCGAGGCTCCGGTCCCGCGCCACGAAGTCCTGCACCCACGACGCCGCGACCGGGAACGGCGACTCGCCGGCGAGGTTGCGCAGCTCGGCGCCCTTCGGCAGCCCGTACCAGAGCGGGAAGCCGCCGGTCGTCGTCGGGCCCTGCCAGATCTTGCGGAGCACCGTGGCGTCCTTCGCCGTGATCGTCACGGGCGTCCCGTCGCAGTCGATCGTGCGCCCCACGAGGGTGCGCGGGTCGAACGCGCAGTGCAGCGGGTCGTCGATGACGCCGTCGGTGACGCCGTCGAGCGGGTCGCAGGCCTTGATCGCGGCGTTCGTGAACGCCGTGAGCTCGCACGGGGCCAGGACGTCGTGCTCCTGGTTCATCACGACGTTCGGCCACAGCGCGGCCACCGCGAACCGGTCCCAGGAGACCGCGGGCGAGCCGGCGAGGATGCCGTCGAAGTCGTCCGGGTGGCGCTGGGCCTCCATGTAGCCCTGGCGGCCGCCCGTCGAGCAGCCGTTCCAGTACGCGTACGTCGCGGACGAGCCGTAGTACGCCCGGGTGACGGCCTTGCCGACCAGGGCGAGCTCGTGCGGGGCGCGCTCGGCGAAGTTCTCCAGCACGGTCACGTTCACGTGCCCGGAGCCGGTCAGCGCCCACGGGCTCGTCCAGCCCGTGACGGGCGTGGCGCCGGCGTCGGTCGAGCCGACGGCGTAGCCCGCCTTGACCGCCGCGGCGAGGTCGGGCCCGAAGTTCCCGGCCGCGTAGCCGGAGCCCCCGAGGGCCTGGAACCGGCCGGACCACCCGGACTCGGGCAGCCAGACCTCGACGAGCTCACGGTCGCCCGCCGAGCCGTGCGTCAGCGTGACGTCGACCTTGCAGAACGCGGGGACCCCCGTCACGGGGGGCGGCGCCGCCTCGTAGCCCGGCTGCACCGGGAAGGTGACCGTGCCGCCGGGGTCGCGCTCGGTGCGGACGCTGACGAGGCTCGCCCCGGCGGGCGGCCGGACCGTCAGGCCCGCGCAGCCCGCCGACGAGGGACGTGGGGTGGTGGCGGCTGATGCGGTGGGTACTGCGGTGGTGGCCGACGCCGTGGTCGTGCGCGGGGCGGCGCTGCCGGCGGGCGCGTACCCGAGCGTCAGCGACACGAGCACGGACACGGCGAGGGACAGCAGGGCTGGCGTGCGTCTCATGGTCTCTCCGGTGGTGGGACGGGTTGTTCGGGACGTGGTTCGTGCTGTTCGGGGGCGGGCCGGGCGATCACCGTCCGGGCTGGCGCTCGCGGACCTCCTGCAGGTACCAGCGGTTGCCGTCCGGGTCCTCGAACGAGGCCCAGGACGAGTAGCTGCGGCCCTGCGGGTCCGCTCCGGAGATGCGCCGCTCACCACCGGAGTGGTGGAACACGCCGCCGGCGTCGTGGAAGACCTCGCTCACGCGGACGCCCCGGGCGAGGAGCTCCTCGCGCGCCCGGGCGACGTCGTGCACCGCGAGCAGCAGCCCGTCGATGCTGCCGGGCGCGGTCGCGGTGATCCCGGTGCCGAAGATGACGGCGGCGGGCGACCCGGGCGGCGTGACCTGGACGACGGTCAGGCCGTCGGCGGCCGTGAAGTCGGCGTCCAGGCGCCAGCCGAGGGTGTCGGCGTAGAAGCTCGTCGCCTCCGCGACGTCGGACACGGGGACGACGACGACCTCGAGCCGCAGCTCGGCGGCCGCCGGGGGCGGGGTCGCGACGGTGGTGCCGGGGGCCGGCTGGGTGGTGGTCATGATGTGCCTCCTCGGTGGGGATCGATACGCGGTCCACGCTCGCCCCGGCCCCGCACCGTCGCGCCCGTGGGTTCCCCGGGTCCCGACGCGGGTACCCACCGGCACCCGCCGGTGGGTACCGGGCCCCCAGGGACACCCTGGCCACGACCAGTGCCCGCCACGGGCGCGAGGACTCGGCGACCCGCGGGAGCGTCGAGCCAGGAGGGCCGGCCGCCCACCGGCCGACGGCCGTCGGCCGACCGGCCGTCCACGACACCCGAGAAGGAGGGACACCGTGCCCACGTCCGACCCGCGCCCGACCCGGGCCGCGCGCCGCCCGGTGCGGGACGAGCCGCGCGGCCCCGTGGTCGTGTCCCTCGGCGGTTCCCGCGCCGGACGGCGCGCCCTGGAGTGGGCCGCCGGCGAGGCCGCCGTCCGTGGCAGCGCGCTGCGGATCGTGCACACGATCGCCCTGCCGCTGTTCCCCGCCGACCCCTGGCAGTGGGCGTTCGCGCCGGGCCTCGGCCTGGTGGCGTACGACGTCGCCCGCGCCGAGCTGGCGGACGCCGTCGGGCACGCGCACGCGATCGATCCCGGGCTCGAAGTCTCCACCGAGCTGCTGCACGGTCCGCCCGGGCCGGGCCTGCTCGCCTGCGTCCGCGGCGACGACGCGCTCGTGGTCGTCGGCCGACGGCGGCGCGGGGCGGCGCGCCCGCGGGCGCTCGCCCCGGCCGTCGCGTGGGGGGCGCTGCGCCGGGCCGGGCGCCCCGCCGTCGTCGTCGACCTCGCCGACGCGCGCGAGCGCGGCCCGTCCACCGGCCGGGTGCTGGTCGCGCTCGACGGCACGCACGATCCCTCCCCGGTGCTCGACGTCGCGTTCCGTGCCGCCGCGCGCCGCGGCGCAGGCCTGACGCTGCTGCACGCCTGGCCCTCGCGCGCCGGCGGCGGGACCGGTACGGGAGCGAGCCCCGGGGCCGGCAGCGACGAGCACGTGGACGCGCTGCTCGGCGCCTACCGCGACGCGTTCGCCGGAGTCGGCGTCCGCCACCGCCAGGTCGCGCTGCTGGCGGAGGCCGTCGCCGCGGAGACCCGCGGGGTGGCCATGACCGTCGTCGCCGCGCCGACCGGCGGCGGGGACCTCGGGGGCCGCTCCCGCGCCCGCCGGCTCGTCCGCGCGGCGCGCGGGCCCGTCACCCTGGTCCCGGTCTCCCCTGCGCGCCCGGGCCCCCGCGCCGCCGCGAGGGCGGTGCGCCCGTGAGGCTCGACGCGCAGCGCTCCGGCGCCCTCCTGCTCGTGCTGAGCACCGCGCTGGCGATCGCCTGGGTGAACCTCTCCCCCGGCACGTACGAGGCGTTCTGGGCGACCACGCTGAGCCTCGGTGCCGGCGACCTGCGGCTCGACCTCACGCTGCACGACGTGGTCAACGAGGCGCTCATGGCGGTGTTCTTCTTTACCGTCGGGCTCGAGGTGCGCCGCGAGCTGACCATCGGCGAGCTGACGAGCTTTCGGCGCGCGCTCGCACCGGTGGTGGTCGCGGTCGCCGGCCTCGTCGTCCCGGCGCTCCTGTTCATGCTCGTGGCGCGCGGAACCGGCGTGGAGCGCGCCTGGGGTGTCGTCATCTCGACCGACACCGCGTTCCTCGTCGGCGTCCTCGCCCTCGTCGGCCCGCGCCGCCCCGGACGGCTGCGCACATTCGTGCTCGCGCTCGCCGTCGTCGACGACATCGGGGCACTGGCGGTGATCGCGCTGCTGTACACCCAGGGGTTCGACCCGGGGCCGCTGCTGGTCGCAGCCGTGGCGCTGCTCGGCGTCTGGCTCGTGCGCTACGTACCAGTAGCCAAGGGCCCGTTGTACGCCGTCCTCGCGGTGGTGGTCTGGCTCGGGTTCCTCCAGTCCGGCGTGCACCCGACGCTCGCGGGCGTCGCCATCGCGATGCTCGTGCCCGTCTACCGGCCGAGCCGCCGCGCCGTCGAGCAGGCCCTCGGCCTGGTGCGCACCTTCCGCCAGTCGCCCAGCACGGCGTACGCGCAGGCGGCGGCCAACGGGCTGCGCGAGTCGATCTCGATCAACGAGCGCCTGCAGCACACCTGGGCGCCCTACGTCGCGTTCGTCATCCTGCCGTTGTTCGCGCTCTCCAACGCCGGGGTGCGGCTCAGCGGGCCGATCCTGACCGACGCCCTGCACTCGCGGGTGACCTGGGGCGTCGTCGTCGCCCTCGTCCTCGGCAAGCTCGTCGGCGTCCTCGGCTCCGGCGCGCTCGTGCGGGCGCTGCGGCTCGGGGACCTCGGGCGGGGGGTCACCCTCGACCGGCTCGCGGGCGGCGCGGCGCTGTGCGGGATCGGCTTCACCATCGCGCTGTTCATCACCGAGCTGGCGATCGACGACCCGATGCTGCAGAACGAGGCCCGCGTCGGGGTGCTCGCCGCGTCGCTGGTCGCCACGCTCCTCGGGTTCGTCGTCTTCCGCGTCGCGGAGCGGGTGCGCCCGAGCGCGGAGCGGGGGCGCACTCTCGACCGGCCCGTCGACCCGGTGCGCGACCACGTCGCCGGGCGCGACGACGCGCCGCTGACCCTCGTCGAGTACGGCGACTTCGAGTGCGAGTTCTGCGGCAAGGCGTCCGGCGCGATCGACGAGGTCACCAGGGCTCTCGGCGACCGGCTCCGGTACGTGTGGCGGCACGCTCCGCACCCGATCCACCCGCGCGCGGTCGCCTCCGCGGAGGCGGCGGAGGCCGCGGCGAGGCAGGGCGCGTTCTTCCCGTTCCTGCGCGTCATGTTCGCGGAGCAGGCGCACCACGAGCAGACCGACCTGCTGCGCCGCGCCGCCGAGCTGGGCCTCGACCCCGAGCGATTCGAGTCCGACCTGGGCTCGCCGGAGGTCGCCGCACGCGTGCGCGACGACGCCCGCGACGCGGCGGAGATGGACATCGACGACGTCCCCACGTTCTTCGTCAACGGCCACCGGCACACCGGGCCGTACGACGCGCGCACCCTCGTCCTCGCCCTCGAGGCGACGGCGTCCCACCCTCTCGACCGGTCGTCCGACCGGTCGCCCGCCCCGTCCCGCCCCTGAGGAGCCACCATGCCCGTCGTCCGCTTCGCCCTCACGTCCACGCTCTCCGTCCCCGAGCTCATGCGGGTCCTGACCGACTTCAGCCCCGCCCGTGCGGAGGCCTGGCCGTCCATCGACGCCGAGCACCTCGTCGTGCACGAGCGCGGGGAGGACTGGGCCGAGGTCACCGAGGGCACCGCCTCCGCCTGGGAGCGCGCCCGCTACGAGTGGGACGCCGCCCGGGGCCGTGTGAGCATCACGACGCACGACTCCAAGGTCTTCGGGCCCGGCGGCGGCTGGGTGTTCCAGCTGACCCCGGTCGACGGCGGCACCCGCGTCGACGTCGAGCTCACCCGCTCGCCCCAAGGCCTGCGGCGCACGCTCCTGGCGTCGCTGCTGCCGCTCGTCGCGCCCGCGTCGCTGCGCAAGTCCTTCGCCCGGCCCCTGCAGGCCGCCTGAGATCGGAGCTCTTTCCTATGGCGACCTCCGCCATCACCCTGCACGACCTCGTCTTCGAGTGGCCCGACGGCGCCCTGGCGCTCGACGGCGTCAGCGGCACCTTCACGACCGGCCGGACCGGCCTGGTCGGCCGCAACGGCGCCGGCAAGTCGACGCTCCTGCGGCTGGTCGCCGGGCTGCTCACGCCGACGGCCGGCCGCATCGACACCATCGGTGACGTCGGGTACCTGCCGCAGACGCTCACGCTCGGCCACGCCACGACGGTCGCCGAGCTGCTCGGCGTCGGCGGCATCGTCGCGGCGCTGCGCGCGATCGAGTCGGGCGACGTCGACGTGCGGCACTTCGACGCCGTCGGCGACGACTGGGACATCGAGTCCCGCGCCGAGGAGGCGCTGCACGAGATCGGCCTGGCCGGCGTCGGGCTCGACCGCCGCGTCGGCGAGCTGTCCGGTGGCGAGGCGATGCTCGTCGCCGTCACCGGGCAGCGGGTACGGCGCACGCCGGTCACCCTGCTCGACGAGCCGACGAACAATCTCGACCGGCCGACGCGCGCGCGGCTCGCCGGGCTCGTCGACACCTGGCCCGGCACGCTCGTCGTCGTCAGCCACGACCTCGAGCTGCTCGAGCGCATGGACGCCACGGCCGAGCTGCACGCCGGCTCGCTCGACGTGTTCGGTGGACCGTACAGCGCGTGGTCCGAGCACCGGGAGCAGACCCAGGCGTCGGCCGTCCAGGCGGCGCGCACCGCGCAGCAGGCGCTCAAGGTGGAGAAGCGGCAGCGCGTCGAGGCCGGGACGAAGCTCGCGCGCCGCGACCGCACCGCCCGCTCGACCCAGAAGGACGGCGGGATCCCGAAGATCCTCGCCGGTGCCCGGGCGGACCGGGCGCAGGGCTCGGCCGGCGCGATGCGCACGACGCTCGACCAGAAGGTGCGGGCCGCGCAGGCGGCGGTCGACGCGGCCGACGCCCGGGTACGCGACGACGAGCACATCCACCTGACGCTGCCGGATCCCGACGTGCCGCGCGGGCGGCGGCTGGCCGAGCTGTCCGACGGCGCCGGGACGAACGTGGTGATCCAGGGCCCCGAGCGCGTCGCGCTCGTGGGCCCCAACGGCTCGGGCAAGACGACGTTGCTCGAGCGGCTCGTGCGCGGCGGCGGGCAGGAGGAACCGTCGGACGGGGAGTCGTCGGGCGCCCACGGGGCGCTGCTCACCGACCGCGTCGGCTACCTGCCCCAGCGCCTGGACGGCCTGGACGACGCGCGCTCGGCGCTCGACAACGTCCGCGACGTGGCGCCGTCGGCCACGCCCGGCGAGATCCGCAACCAGCTCGCCCGCCTGCTGCTGCGGGGCGCGAGCGTCGACCGCCCGGTCGCGACGCTGTCCGGTGGCGAGCGCTTCCGCGTGAGCCTGGCCCGGCTGCTGCTGGCCGACCCGCCGGCGCAGCTGCTCGTGCTCGACGAACCGACGAACAACCTCGACGTCCCGAGCGTCACGCAGCTCGTCGAGGCGCTCGAGTCCTACCGCGGGGCGCTGCTCGTCGTGAGCCACGACGACGCGTTCCTGGAGCGGCTCGGGGTGGACACGGTGGTCGAGATGGGCGCATTCCGATCGTGAGGGCTGGGCGCCGGCTCTGCTCAGAGCTGCTCTGCTCCGGGCAGAGACCGGTCCGTCCGCGGGATCCACCGAGGCAGGGTGGACTCATGAGCGAATCCGAGAGCGCAAGGATGTTCGACCACCGAGCCAGGCGTGAGCTCTACGAGCGGCGCGTCCTGGTGCTGGACGGCGTCCTCGACGACGACAACGGGACCCTGCTCGCCACCCAGCTGATCACCCTCGCCGAGGACCCGTCGGCCGACATCGCGCTGTGGATCCACTCCCCCGGCGGCTCCGTGCCGGCCATGCTCGCGATCCGCGACCTTATGCGCACCGTCCCGAACGACGTCTCGACCCTCGTGCTCGGGATCGCCTACAGCGCGGGCCAGTTCCTGCTCTCCGCGGGGACGCCGGGCAAGCGCAGGGCGCTGCCCCACTCGCGCGTGCTGATGCACCAGGGATCCGCCGGGATCGGTGGGACCGCGGTCGACATCGAGTTCCAGGCGGACGACCTGCGGCACACCCGTGACACGGTCCTGCGGCTGATCGCCGAGGACACCGGACAACCGGTCGAGCGGGTCTTCGAGGACTCGCTCCACGACCACTGGTACACCGCCGAGGACGCCCGCGAGTACGGCTTCGTCGACACGATCGTCCACTCCTGGGCGGACGTCGAGCCACGACGGCAGGGGCACGCGGGATTCGCCCGCGCCGACCTCGCCCGCGCCGGCACGGAGGGCGCGCGATGAGCTCCTACACGATCCCCCACGTCGTCGCGCAGAGCCCGCGCGGCGAGCGGATCATGGACGTCTACTCCCAGCTGCTGACCGAGCGGATCATCTATCTCGGCACCGCGATCGACGCGGGTGTCGCCAACGCGCTGATCGCGCAGCTGATCTTTCTCGAGTCCAGCAGCCCTGACAGCGAGGTGAACCTCTACATCAACTGCGAGGGTGGGGATCCCAGCGCCGCGCTGGCCGTCTACGACACCATGCAGTTCATCCGGCCGCCGGTCGCGACCACGTGCGTCGGACAGGCCGTCGCGGTCGGCGCCGTCCTCCTGGCCGCCGGTGCGCCCGGTCGGCGTGCCGCTCTCCCCCACGCCCGCGTCGTCCTGCACCAGCCGGCGGCCCAGGGCAGGGGAAGCATCCCGGACCTCATCCTTCAGGCGGACGAGGTGCTGCGCATCCGGTCCGACCTGGAGAGCGTCCTTGCCCGGCACACCGGCCAGGAGGTCGAGACCTTGCGGGCCAGCACCGACCACGACCGTACCTTCACCGCGACGGGAGCACGCGACTTCGGGCTGCTCGACCACGTGATCGAGCGATGATGACGCCCGGGACGCCGAGCCGTGGCTCGGGCTACGCCGCCAAGGCGAAGTTCGTCGCCTGGTAGGCCGAGCGTCGCGAGGCGGACGACGGCGTCGGGCACAGTCCCTCGGCGACGCTCTGCGTCAGGTCGAGCAGCGTCACGTCGAGGGCGCCCGCGACCGCCGCGATCATCTCGCTCGACGGATCCTTCTTCCCGCGCTCGATCTCCGACAGATACTGCGCCGAGACGCCGGCACGGATCGCGACGTCGTCGAGCGTCTCCCCACGCTGGTGCCTGAGCGATCTCAGGCGCTCCCCGAGCAGGTGTCGCCACAGGGGCTCTTGCCGGTCTTCGCCTCGCGCGGACGTCCACATGTCCACAACGTACGCGGACCGTCCCTCCGCGGCCGGCGCTTCTGCTCAGGGCAGAGCGCCGGCCGCGGGACCGGGCATGGGCATCCTCAGCGCTGCTGTGCGGCGCGCTCGAGCCAGGCCAGCGCGCCCTGCGCCGCGACGACGCCCGTGCTGAACGACGCCTGCAGCAGGTAGCCGCCCGTCGGCGCCTCCCAGTCGAGCATCTCGCCCGCGACGAAGGTGCCCGGGAGCCGGCGCAGCATGAGGGCCTCGTCGACCTCGGCCCAGGCGATGCCGCCCGCGGTGGAGATCGCCCGGTCGATGGGCGCGGTGGCGCTGACCTGCACGGGTACCGCCCGGATGAGCTCGGCCACCCGCGCGGGATCGCTCGGCACGGGGCCCGCCTCGCGCAGCAGCGCGGCCGCGACGGGGTCGAGCCCCACCGCGCGGCGCAGCCACGTGGAGGTCGAGTCCTTCGGACGACGGCGCTGCAGCTTCCCCGCGAGCTGCTCGACGCTCAGGCCGGGCCGCAGGTCCACGTCGACGACGCACCGGCCCGTCGCGAGGGCGCGGCGGACCGCGGCCCCGATCGCGTACACCGGGCCGCCCTCGATCCCGGTGCACGTCACCATCGCGTCGCCGCGCGCCGCGGGACCGGCCGCCGTGGGGCCGGCCGCCCCGCGGACGCTCAGCCCGACGTTCTTCAGGGGTGTCCCGGCGAACCGCTCCACGAAGGTCTCGCTCCATCCCACGCGGAGCCCCACGTTGGCCGGCAGCAGGGGAAGCACGCTGACCCCGCGTCCGGCGAACGGGGCGAGCCAGCCGCCGTCCGACCCGAGCTGCGGCCACGAGGCGCCCCCGAGCGCGAAGACCACGACGTCGGAGGTGACCGTGCTCTCCGCGCCGTCGGCGTCGACGAAGCGCAGCCCGCCGTCGTCGGCCCATCCCGTCCACCGGTGGCGGCGCTCGAGCCGGACCCCGAGGTCGGCCAACCGCGCCAGCCAGGCCCGGACCATCGGGTTCGCCCGGAACGAGCGGGGGAAGACGCGCCCGCTGGTCCCGACGAAGGTGGGCTCGCCCAGCCCCTCGCACCACGCGCGCAGGTCGGCCGGTCCGAACACGTCGAGCATGGGCGCCAGCGCGTCGGCCGAGCTGCCGTAGCGGCGCAGGAACGGTGCGCGGTCCTCGCTGTGCGTGATGTTCAGGCCGCCGTGACCGGCCAGGAGGAACTTGCGCGGGACCGACGGCATCCGGTCGTGCACCGTCACCGCCACGCCCGCTTGGGCAAGCACCTCGGCGGCGATCAGCCCCGCCGGGCCTCCGCCGACGACGGTCGCCGTGCTCAACGGGTGCGATCCCGGAGCTCGACGGCCCGCCTCTGCATCGGACGAACGTAACAGGTGCGCGCCGCAGGGCCGGTCATCTGCCGAGGCTGGCTGCGTGCTCGCGCAGGTACTCGCGGGCTGAACGGGCTCCGGCCAGGCGCTTTGTACTCCTTGAGAGTTTTTGCCTTCCTTGATATTCGCAGTCGTCGCGACCTGTCGTCAGTCCTGGATCGGCGACAGCAGCTGCCGAGCCCGCAGGTACTTCGCCGCGAGCCTCTCGCGCAGGGCGTCGTCGAGCCGCGCGACGCGCTCCGGGTCGGTGTTGTCGTCCAGGTCGGCGTGCTTGACGCGGATCGCGAGCGGTTCGGCGTTGACCCGGGAGAAGTAGTCCTCCGGTGCCTCGCCGCTCCGCTTGGACAGCGCCTCCACCGCAGCGACGACGTGCGCGGGAATCCCCTGGGCGATCAGATCGTCGCCCGTGATGTCCGTGTCTTCGATGACGTCGTGCAGCCAGGCTGTTGCTACGGCGTCGTCCGCACCCCCAGGCGTGCGAGTGCGCTCCGCGACCCGAGTCGGGTGCCCGATGTACGGGTGGCCGGTCTTGTCCTTCTGGTCCGCGTGAGCCTCGGTGGCGATGCGCTGCGCGATCTCGACGACATTCATTGCCGTGTTCATGCCTACGACGTTAGCTCGCGACCACGGAGCAAATGACTCCCGCCCCGAGCTCGGCCAGCGCGGCGCACCGGTCGCGCAGCGTCCGCCGGGCCGAAGACGTCGAGCATGAGGCGCCAGCATGTCTCCGCGTCTCGGCGGCCGGTCTCCGCCTCACGGGTGCCCGACGGCGGCGGCGACACGCCGCACCGAGGCCCGCGCGAACGCGGGCCAGCGGTCCCAGTAGTACGGGATCGCGGCGACGCCCTGCACCAGCGTCCATCCGCGTCCGCGCTCCCACGCACCGTCGTCAAGCTCACCGCCGGGTCCGGCGCCGGCGGCCTCACGGAAGGCGTCCCGCTCGCGCCCGGCGAACAGCCACCACGCGGGCGGCAGGTCGGCGGCCGGGTCGCCGACGCCGGCCGCACCCCAGTCGATGACGGCGCTGAGCCGCCCGTCGCGCACCAGAAGGTTGCCGGGCATGAGGTCGCCGTGGATCCAGCGGCCGGGGACGGGATCGGCTGCGGCCTCGAGCGCGCGGTCCCAAGCCTTCGTCGTCGCCGGGCCGTCGATGCGGTCTCCCGACGCAGCGATCCCCGCCCGGACGTCGTCGTCCAGGCGGTCGAGCGGGACGCCGCGCGAGGTGCCGTCCTTCACCGGCCCGCCGGAGGGGTCGACAGCGCGCAGCGCGGTGATGAACGCGCCCAGGTCGACGGCCGCCGTGTGCGGGTCGAGGTTGAGGCGGGCGTCCGGGTCGAGCGGGTCGGCGACGGCGGCGCCCGGAAGCCACGGCACCACCGACCACGGGAACGGGTAGGCGTGATCCGGTGCGCCCAGTGCGACGGGCACGGGCACGGCCAGCGGCAGGTGGGGCGCGAGGTGCGGCAGCCAGCGGGCGTCCGACGTCGCCTGGTTCGCGGCCCACTCGATCTTCGGCATCCGCGCGACCAGGCGCACGCCATCGGCGCTGCCGTCGTCGCCGAGGCGGAACAGCAGGTGGTCGGTCCCGGACTCCGCAACCGGCGTCACGGTCAGGTGCGACCACTGGGGGTGCTGGGTCGTGACCAGGCGGCGGACGGCGGCGGCGGTGACGGTGACCTCGTCGTCATGCAGCGGCATGAGCCCGACTGTACGGACCTTCCGCCCCGCCAGACCGGAGGAGTGCGGCCTTGTGTGCCGCGGGGCTACCAGCGGCCGGAGCAGCGCGGACGCACCGATGTACCTTGCGCGATCGCGGTCGGTGGCCCTGGACACCCAAGTGCGCTCGACGGTGGGGTCCGGACCCGAAATTCCGGGTCTGCCTCGTACCTCCACCGGGTGGCCGCAAGAAAGTGCGAACGCACGTGTTTGCGAGCCGCCCCACGCATCAGGAAACATCCCACCCGCATTGCGCCCGTTGCTAGACCGGTACTAGGTTCTTGGCCGTGGCTGACGAAGAATTAGTTCCGGCGGCCGGCTACACGCTCGGGTATGCCCGGGGCGATGATGCCGCAGAGCTGCTGGTGCTTCAGCGCTGCTGCTGGGTGACCGAGGCGATCCTGAACGACACGTTCGCGATTCCTGCGCTGCATGAAGACCTCGAAGCCGTCGAGGCCTGGGTGGAGAGCACGCATGTCTGGACCCTCCGGAAAGGACCGAGACTCATAGCGGCGGTTCGCGCACACCAGGAGGGCCAACGTTGGGAAATCGGGCGTCTCATGGTCGCGCCCGACCTCCGAGGTACGGGCCTCGGACGGTGGTTACTCTCTTACGCGGAGTCCCAGGCGCCGGACTCCGTGCACCAGTTCGACCTCTTCACCGGTCGCTGCAGCGAGCGCAACGTCAAGATGTACAGGTCGGCCGGATACGAGCTGACCGAGCCAGCGAGCGGGCAGCTCGGCCAGCACATCAGCGGCGCGGTGTATCTGTCCAAGCCCCGGGTCGGCACATCGCGACTGTGAATCGCGGGCCTTCCCTTATGGGTGGGACTACCCGGGGTCCCCTGGATGGACGGCATACGAACCACCATCATCAGGAGCCCCGCAGCGTAAGTGGAGGATTGCGCAGAGTAGGCCGCATCTCGGCAGCAGTTCAACTAGGTGGAGGATCGGTCAATCTAGGCTGCATCTCGACAGCATCGGGCTCACGCTTGCATGTCGACGAACCGCGAGTAGTGCCCCTGGAACGCCACCGTGATGACGTCCGTCGGTCCGTTACGGTGCTTGGCGACGATCAGGTCCGCCTCCCCCGCCCGCGGCGACTCCTTCTCGTAGGCATCCTCGCGATGCAGAAGTATCACCATGTCCGCATCTTGCTCAATTGAGCCACTTTCGCGCAAATCAGACATAGCGGGCTTCTTGTCCTGCCGCTGCTCAGCGCCACGGTTCAGCTGCGAGATCGCGATCACCGGAACCTCGAGCTCCTTCGCGAGGAGCTTGAGCGCACGCGAGAACTCCGAGACCTCCTGCTGGCGCGACTCGACACGCTTGCCCGACGTCATCAGCTGTAGGTAGTCGATCACCACGAGCTTGAGGTCGTGCCGCTGCTTGAGCCGTCGGCACTTGGCGCGGATCTCCATCAGCGACATGTTGGGCGAGTCGTCGATGAACAACGGCGCCTCGGTGATCTTGCCCATCGTGGCGGCGAGCTTTTGCCAGTCGTCCTCGCCCATCGAGCCGTTGCGCATCTTCTGCAGGTGGATCCGAGCCTCGGCCGACAGCAGGCGCATCGTGATCTCGTTGCGGCTCATCTCGAGCGAGAACACGACGGACGTCATGTTGTGCTTGATCGAGGCCGACCTTGCTATATCTATACCTAGCGTTGACTTGCCGATGGCCGGACGCGCCGCCAGCACGATCATCTGCCCCGGGTGCAGCCCGTTCGTCAGCCGGTCGAGGTCCGCGAACCCCGTCGGTACGCCGACCATCCCCTCGCCGCGGTGCCCGGCCGCCTCGATCTCGTCGACCGTGCCGCCGATGATGTCCGCGAGCGGCACGTAGTCCTCCGCCGTGCGCCGCTCGGTGACCGCGTAGACCTCGGCCTGGGCGTTGTTGACGATGTCGTCGACGTCGCCGCCCTCGGTCGCGTAGCCGAGCTGGACGATGCGCGTGCCCGCCTCGACGAGCCGGCGCAGCACCGCGCGCTCGCGCACGATCCGCCCGTAGTACCCGGCGTTCGCCGCCGTCGGCACCATGGCGATGAGGTCGTGGATGTACGGCGCTCCCCCGACACGCCCCAGCTCGCCGCGCTTCTGCAGCTCGGCGACGACCGTGATCGCGTCCGCCGGCTCGCCGCGCCCGTACAGGTCGATGATCGCGTCGTACACGGCCTCGTGCGCCGGACGGTAGAAGTCGGTGCCGCGCACCTGCTCGATGACGTCGGCGATCGCGTCCTTCGAGAGCAGCATGCCGCCCAGCACGCTCTGCTCCGCCTGCACGTCCTGCGGCGGCGTGCGGTCGAACGCCGTGCCGCTCGGCCGGTCGTTGCCGTACCCGGCCTCGAGCTCTTCGATCGACATCTGTTCCCTCGGTCCCTCGTGGCCTGACGCGCGTCGTGCCCGTCGAACCTCTGTTCTACCGCCCGCCACCCACACGCGGGCCGGTGCCCGGGGCGTCCGGCGAAGACACGACTGGGCGACGATATGACCGGCGTCCGGCGCGGGCAAACCTGTCTACCCACAGGGACGTCCAAAGCCTGTGGACAACGCTCGTGAAGCTGTGCACAGGCCGTGGATAACCATGTGGACAACTGTCCGGGTCGCGGGTGTACGCCCCCGAGATCGGCAGAAACATTAGCCTTCGGGGTGTGGACGACAACCGATCTCGCGACACGCCGACGACACGCCCGGGGCCGTCGTCCGTCCACAACCGTCGTCCACAGGCGTCTCTCGACCGCGAGATTCTCGCCCTCGCGGTACCCGCGCTGGGCGCGCTCGTCGCCGAGCCGGTCTTCGTGCTCGTGGACAGCGCCGTCGTCGGGCACCTCGGCACGGCCCAGCTCGCCGGCCTCTCGCTCGCCAGCACCCTGCTGCTGACCGTCGTCGGGCTGTGCGTCTTCCTCGCCTACGCGACGACCGCCGCCGTCGCGCGCCGCATCGGCGCCGGGCACGAGCGCGAGGCCCTCCAGTCCGGCGTCGACGGCATGTGGCTCGCCCTCGGCCTCGGCGCCGTCCTCGCGGCCGTCCTGTGGATCGGCGCGCCCTGGGCGATCGGCGCCATGGGCGGGGCCGACGACGTCGCCCACCACGCCGTGGTCTACCTGCGCTGGTCCTGCCTCGGCCTGCCCGGCATGCTCCTCGTGCTGGCGTCCACCGGCGTGCTGCGCGGCATGCGCGACACCCGCACGCCCCTGTACGTCGCCGCGTCCGGCGCCGTCCTCAACACGGTCCTCAACGTCGTCCTCGTCTACGGCGCCGGCCTGGGGATCGCCGGCTCCGGCATCGGCACCGCGATCTCCCAGGTCGCCATGGCCGCCGTCCTCGGCGTCGTGGTGGTGCGCGGCGCGCTGCGGCGCGGCGCCTCGCTGCGCCCCGCCGCGGGCGGCATCTGGTCGAGCGCCCGCGCCGGCCTGCCCCTGTTCGTACGGACTCTGTCCCTGCGCGGCGCGATCCTGCTCACCGTGTACGTCGCGACGGGCCTCGGCGCCGTCGCCCTCGCCGGCCACCAGGTGGTGAGCTCGGTGTGGGGCCTGGCCGCGTTCGCCCTCGACGCTCTCGCCATCGCCGCGCAGGCGCTCGTGGGCCAGGGGCTCGGCGCCGGGAACGTCGAGGACACCCGGCGCATCCTGCGCCGCACGCTGCGCTGGGGCGTCGGCGCCGGAGCCCTCATGGGCCTCGCCATGGCCGCGGGCGGCTGGTGGTTCGCCCTCGCGTTCACCTCCGACCCGGGCGTGCGCTCCGCCGTCGCCCTCGGCATGGCGGTCACGGGCGTGCTGCTGCCGGTCGCCGGCTGGGTCTACGTGCTCGACGGCGTCCTCATCGGCGCCGGCGACGGCACCTACCTCGCCTGGGCCGGCATGCTCACGCTCGTCGTCTACGCCCCCGTCGCCCTGGCCGTGGGGGCGTTCGCGCCCGACGGCGCCTGGGGCCTGGCCTGGCTGTGGCTCGCCTTCGCGGGGGTCTTCATGGCGGCCCGGGCCCTGACCACCGGCCTGCGGGCGCGCGGCAGCCGCTGGATGGTCACGGGCGCCTGACTCGCGGCAGCCGAGCGCCTGGCCCTCGGCCGCCGAGCTGCGACGGTCTGACCAGCCGCCGCCCAGCCGCGAGGGCCTGGCCCCTGACTGCCGAGCACGTCATCCGTATCG
This sequence comes from Cellulomonas sp. PhB143, assembly GCF_003752595.1. Taxonomy (GTDB): domain Bacteria; phylum Actinomycetota; class Actinomycetes; order Actinomycetales; family Cellulomonadaceae; genus Paraoerskovia. The sequence continues at coordinate 291,045 of NZ_RKIJ01000012.1, forward strand.
TTCCGGCGGCCGGGAACGGTACAGATGGCGTGCTCGACCCAGGTCGGGGCGGCACCGAACGGCCGGCGCCGCGCACGACGGAGGCCCGGCCGCTCCTGAGGGAGCGACCGGGCCTCCGGTCGAGCCGGTCAGCTCAGCAGAGCCGGCGCGGCGCGGGTGGTTCAGCCGGCGACGACGTCCACGGCGATGTTCGCCGAGACCTCGGGGTGCAGGCGGATCGACACCGTGTAGGAGCCGACCGACTTGATCGGCTGACCGATCTCGATCTTGCGCTTGTCGACGGTGAGGCTGCCGTTCGCGGCCACGGCCTCGGCGATGTCGCCGGTCGTGACGGCACCGAACAGACGGCCCGCCTCGCCCGCCTTGGCGGTCACGACGACCGCCTTCGACTGGAGCGAGTCACGGGCGGCCTTCGCGTCGTCGAGCGACGCGATCTCGCGGGCCTTGCGCGCCTTGCGGATCGCGGAGACCTGCGACTCGGCGCCCTTGGACCACGGGGTCGCGAGGTTGCGGGGGACGAGGTAGTTACGGGCGTACCCGTCCTTGACGTCGACGACGTCGCCGGGCTCACCGAGACCGGTGACCTCGTGCGTGAGGATCAGCTTGGCCATGAGTATTCCTTCCTGATCCTGATCAGCGTGCCGACGACGAGTACGGCAGGAGAGCCATCTCGCGGGCGTTCTTGACGGCACGGGCGATCTGACGCTGCTCCTGGACGGAGACGCCGGTCACGCGGCGAGCGCGGATCTTTCCGCGGTCGGAGATGAACTTGCGCAGAAGAGCCGTGTCCTTGTAGTCGACGGTCTCGATCTTCGCCGTCTTCAGCGGGTTGGCCTTCTTCTTGGGCTTGCGCACCACAGGCTTTGCCATGGTGTTGCTCCTTACTTCTGGTCACCGGACCGCGCTCGGCGCGACCCGGTCAGATGATCTGGGGGGTGAGCGGCGATCAGAACGGGGGCTCGTCGGAGAACCCGCCACCGGAGGAGGCGGGGCCTGCCGTGGCCCACGGGTCGTTGTTCTGTCCGCCGCCGGACGGGCCGCCTCCGTTGAAGCCACCGCCGCCGTTGCTGCTGCCTCCGCCGGCGTTGCCGCCGCCGAAGCCGCCTCCGCCGCCACCCGAGCGCTGGGCCCGCGTGACCTTGGCCGAGGCGTACTTGAGAGAAGGTCCGACCTCCTCCACCTGCAGCTCGACGACCGTGCGCTTCTCACCCTCGCGCGTCTCGTACGACCGCTGGACCAGACGGCCCTGGGCGATCACACGCATGCCCTTGGTCAGGGACTCCGCCACGTTCTCGGCAGCCTCGCGCCAGATCGAGCAGCGCATGAACAGCGTGTCGCCGTCCTTCCACTCGTTGCTCTGACGGTCGAACTGCCGGGGCGTGGACGCCACCGTGAAGTTGGCGACGGCAGCACCGGACGGCGTGAACCGGAGCTCCGGGTCTGCCGTCAGGTTTCCGATCACCGTGATGATGGTGTCGCCGGCCATGCCAACTCCTTAGGTAGGGGTGCCCTGCGGGGCTCGTCTGCTGCGCCTACCCAACCACGAGGCTGGGACACAGGCGCTGCGACGTGTGCGGGGGTGTGGACGCGGGGTCTCAGCTGGCGTCGGTGCGCAGGATCTTGGTCCGCAGGACGACCTCGTTGAGGCCGAGCTGACGGTCGAGCTCCTTGGCGGTGTCCGAGGTCGAGGTGAAGTCCACGACGGCGTAGATGCCCTCGGACTTCTTCTGGATCTCGTACGCGAGGCGCCGACGGCCCCAGATGTCGACCTTGTCGACCGAACCGCCGTCGGTCGTGATGACCGAGAGGTACTTGTCGAGGGACGGTGCGACGGTGCGCTCTTCGACACTGGGGTCGAGGATCACCATCATCTCGTACTTACGCATGTTCAACCCACCTCCTGTGGACTCTGCGGTCACGGAATCTCCGTGACAGGAGGGTTCTGCGTGCGCTGCGTGGGTCCCGTGCGCCGGCGGGCCAGGTCGGCCGCCCGGACGCGGGCACAGCAGTCATCAAGGATACCCGCTCGCGCGGCGTGCTCCCGATGAGATCCGGGGCGGCCGACGACGTCAGTCGCCGACCAGCCTCGACAACGCCTTCTTCGCCTGGTCGCCAGGCTTGTCGCCGGGCTTGTCGCCGGTGCCGTCACCCTGGTCGTCGCCGCCACCGTCGCCGCCGCCGTCGTCCGTCTGCGTCGGCGTGGGCTGCGGGTCCTCGGGCTCCTGCGTCTGCGTGGGCTCGGGCTTCGGCTCGACCTTCGTCGGGTCCGGCCCCTTGGACACCACGAGCCCGATCGTCGACCCGGCCGGCACCGAGCTCTTGCCCAGCACGCGCAGCACGGTGCCCTTGGGCTGGTCGGAGTACTCCTCGGTGATGGACGCGTTCAGCCCGGCGGCGCTCAGGGCCCCCGACGCGGAGCCGCTGTCCGTCCCGACGAGCCCGCCCGGCACGTCGACCGTCTCGATCTCCTTCGGCTCCGGGGACTTCGTCTCCTCGGGCTCCTGGGTCTCCTGCGGCTCCTGGGTCTCCTCGGGCTCCGGCGACCAGGTCGGCGTCGGCGCGACGTACTCGGGGAAGTCCTCCACGGGCTCGTCCTTCAGCACGGCCTGCATGTACTCGGTCCAGGCGCGGGCCGGGAACGTCGATCCGGTGATGGTGCGGCCCTGCTGCTTCCACTCGCCGAAAGGCTGGATCTCCTCCTCCGACTTCCCGTCGTCGGAGACCTGGTAGATCCCGACGACGGTGGTCAGCTGGGGCACGAACCCGGCGAACCACGCCGACCGGTTGCTGTTCGACGTGCCGGTCTTGCCGGCGACGGGACGGTCCAGGGCGAGGGCCTCGCGGCCCGAGCCCTCCTGCACGACCTGCGTCATCGCGTACGTGACGCCGTTGATGATGTCCTGGTCGACGACGCGCTTGGGCGCCTTCGCGCCCGTGAACACGGTCTCGCCGGCGCGCGTCGAGACGCTGTCGACGATGTGCACGGGGCTGTACTGCCCGCCGTCGGCGATCGTGTTGTACGCGTTGGCGAGGTCGACGCCGTGCACGTGGGTGATCCCGAGGACGTTGGACGGGACCGGGTCGACCTTCTCCGTGATGCCGAGGCGCTTCGCGACGTCGGCCGTCTTGTCCGGCCCGATGTCGACGTTGAGCCCGCCGAACACCGTGTTCACGGAGTAGGTGAGCCCCCGCAGCAGGCTGGTGTTCGACCCGAGGCTCTCGTGGCCGAAGTTCGTGACCTTCCAGTCGCCGTACTGCTGCGGGTCGTTGCCGTTGTAGCTGTCCTGGAGCGTCTTGCCGTTCTCGAGGCCGGCGATGAGCGTGAACGGCTTGAACGTGGAGCCTGCCTGCGCGGCGCCCAGCGTCGAGGTGTTGTACGCCTGCTTGACCGCGTCCGGGCCGCCGTAGAGCGCGCGGATCCCCGACGTCTTCGGGTCGGTCGAGACGAGGGAGACGCGGATGTTCTTGTCGGCGTCGTCGGGCAGGGACTGCGCGGCCTTGACGGCCTGCTTCTGCATGTCCTTGTCGACCGTGGTGACGATCTTGTAGCCGCCGGTGTCGAGGTCGTCCTCGGTGAAGCGCCCGCTCTTGACGAGCTCGTCGCGCGCCATCTGCACGAGGTACCCGTTGGTGCCCTTGTAGCGGTTCTGGGTCTTCTTGTCGAGCGTCTTCGGGAAGGTCGCGTCCTTGCGGTCCTGCGCGGTCAGGTAGCCGTCGGTGACCATGTGGTCGAGCACGCGGTTCCAGCGCTGCTCCGCCATCTCCGGGTTCGACGCAGGGTCCCAGGACGACGGCGCGGGGATGATCCCGGCGAGCAGCGCCGACTGGGAGACGGTCATGTCCGCGGCGGGGATGCCGTAGTAGGTCTGCGCGGCCTGCTCGATCCCGTACGCGCCGCGGCCGAAGTAGATGGTGTTGAGGTAGTTCTCGAGGATCTCCTGCTTGGGCTGGTCCTGCGTGATCTTCAGCGCCAGCAGGACCTCCTTGACCTTGCCCGCGTAGCTCGTCGTCGTGCCCGTGTAGTACCGCTCGGCGTACTGCTGGGTGAGGGTCGAGGCGCCCTGGCGCCCGCCGCCGCGGACGTTGTTCACCGCGGCGCGGACGATCCCCTTGGGGTCGACGCCCTGGTTCGTCCAGAAGGTGGTGTCCTCCGACGCGACGACCGAGTCGCCCACGTACTTGGGAAGGTCGCCGTAGGAGACGCTCGCGCGGTTGCCCCCGTCGACGTAGAAGGAGGCCATCTCGGTCGTGCCGTCCGAGAAGTAGAGCGTGCTCGACTGGTCCTGCGCGCTGGGCAGCTCCTTCGGCACGTCCGTCGTGGCCCACGCGGCGATGACGACGCCCGTGACCAGCGCGACGACCGCCAGGACCGTGCCGACGACGACGCGCCACGAGGGCAGCCAGCGGCGCAAGCCCGTGACGTGCGCGCGCGGGTAGTCGAAGAAGCGACGGCGCCGGGTGGGGGCGCTGGATCGCGTCGCGGGACTCGCCACGATGGACCTTCCTGGTGGGACGACGGGGCCGGTCGCCGGCCGGGGGGCGCGGCGGACCACAGGGAACACTAGACGCTCGCCCCGGCGGCCCCCCGGCCCCCGCCCGCAGTTCTACCGGAGGCGTGCGACACGTTCGCCGGTTCTTCACACCCCCGGCCCGTACTCGCGCAAAGGCCCCTCGATCTGGTACACCTAGCATGACGATGTATCGGCTCGATACATCGAGTCGATCGTCCAGCGCCGTCCAGCACGGCCCCCCGTCCCTTTCCGAGGAGGAATCAGTGCGCCGAGGCTCCGGTGTGCTCGAGACCGCGATCCTCGGTCTGCTGACGGAGACGCCGCTGCACGGCTACGAGCTCCGCAAGCGCCTCAACGTGCTGCTCGGCTCGTTCCGCGCCCTCTCGTACGGGTCGCTCTACCCCATGCTCAAGAGCATGGTCGCGCGCGGCCTCATCGTCGGCACCGAGTCCACGGCGGTCCCGCCGCACGCCCTCGCGGGCAAGCGGTCCCGGATCGTCTACGAGCTCACCGCCGAGGGCAAGGAGCACCTCCAGACCGAGCTCGCGTCGTCGGGCCCCGCGGCCTGGGAGGACGAGAGCTTCGACGTCCGGTTCGCGTTCTTCGCGCAGACCGACGCCGAGACCCGCCTGAGGATCCTCGAGGGCCGGCGCACCCGGCTCACCGAGCGCCTCGAGGCGGTCCGGGAGTCCGCCGCGCGGACCCGCGAACGCCTCGACGAGTACACCCTCGAGCTGCAGCGCCACGGCCTGGAACAGGTCGAGCGCGAGGTCCGGTGGCTCGACGGGCTCATCACCACAGAACGCGACCGGCGCCGTCCGCACGACGACGGTCCTCAGACCTCCACAGGTCGCACCACCGAGAAGAACACCACCGCCGACGACGTCCCGCGTCCCGGCACGAACATCAAGGAGCGAGGATGACCTCCATCCGCGTCGCCATCGTTGGCGTCGGTAACTGCGCATCGTCACTGGTCCAGGGCGTGCACTTCTACCGCGACGCCGAGCCCACCAGCACGGTGCCCGGGCTCATGCACGTGCAGTTCGGGGACTACCACGTCTCCGACCTCGAGTTCGTGGCGGCGTTCGACGTCGACGCGAAGAAGGTCGGGTTCGACCTCGCCGAGGCGATCAACGCCTCCGAGAACAACACGATCAAGATCGCGGACGTCCCGCCGACGGGCATCACCGTCCAGCGCGGCGTGACGAACGACGGCCTCGGCAAGTACTACCGCGAGACCATCGAGGAGTCCGACGCGGAGCCGGTCGACATCGTCGCCGCGCTGCGCGAGGCGCAGGTCGACGTCCTCGTCTGCTACCTGCCCGTCGGGTCCGAGGTCGCCGCGAAGTACTACGCCCAGTGCGCCATCGACGCCGGCGTGGCGTTCGTCAACGCGCTGCCCGTGTTCATCGCGTCCGACCCGGAGTGGGCCGCGAAGTTCGAGGAGGCCGGCGTGCCGATCGTCGGCGACGACATCAAGTCGCAGGTCGGCGCCACCATCACGCACCGCGTGCTCGCGAAGCTCTTCGAGCAGCGCGGCGTCGTGCTGGACCGCACGTACCAGCTGAACGTCGGCGGCAACATGGACTTCAAGAACATGCTCGAGCGCGACCGCCTCGAGTCGAAGAAGATCTCCAAGACGCAGGCCGTGACCTCCAACCTGACCGGCCCCCTCGGCGGCAAGAAGGAGGACCGCAACGTCCACATCGGCCCCTCGGACTACGTCCAGTGGCTCGACGACCGCAAGTGGGCCTACGTCCGCCTCGAGGGCCGCGCGTTCGGCGAGGTGCCCCTGAACCTCGAGTACAAGCTCGAGGTCTGGGACTCCCCCAACTCGGCCGGCATCATCATCGACGCCGTGCGCGCCGCGAAGATCGCCAAGGACCGCGGCGTCGGCGGCCCGATCCTCTCGGCCTCGACGTACTTCATGAAGTCGCCGCCGGTGCAGATGGAGGACACCCTGGGCCGTGCCCAGCTGGAGGCCTTCATCGCCGGTGACATCGAGCGCTGACCCGGAGCACCGACCCGCTCCACCGCTCGACCCGAGGGCCGGCGCCACCGACACGGTGGCGCCGGCCCTCCGTCGTCGGGCGGGTGGGAGGATGGGCCCCGTGCCCGTGCTCCGCGACCTGAACCAGCTGCTGCGCCTGCGCGGCTTCCGGCGGCTGTTCACGGTGCGCCTGGTCTCCCAGTGCGGGGACGGGATGTTCCAGGTCGGGCTCGCGACGCTGTTCTTCTTCTCCCCCGAGTCGCAGGGCACGGCGGCCGACGTCGCGGTGGCGTTCGCCGTCCTGCTCGCGCCGTTCACGATCGTCGGGCCGTGGGCCGGCGTCTTCCTCGACCGGTGGCGCCGGCGCCAGGTGCTCGCGTACGGCAACGCGCTGCGGCTGGTCCTGACGCTGACGATCGCCGCGATCATGGTGACCTCCGGCGTCGGGCCGTGGGTCTACGTCCTGGCGCTGGTGAACCTCTCGGTCAACCGGTTCCTGCTCTCCGCGCTGTCCGCCGCCCAGCCGCGCGTCGTCGACGGCCCGCTGCTCCTGACCGCGAACTCCCTGGCGCCCACCCTCGGCGCCGTCGCCGCGGGGCTCGGCGGCGGGCTGGGCCTCGTCCTCGGGCTGCTGCTCGACCCGGGCCGCGCGAAGGACGCGATCGCGCTGACGGTCTCCGCGCTGGTGTTCGGCACCGCCGCGGTGCTCGCGCTGCGCCTCGGCCGCGACCAGCTCGGCCCGCTGCGCACGGCCACCGGCCCGGACGTGCGCAACGAGCTCGTGCGCGTCGCCCGCGGGCTGGCCGACGGCGCCCGGTACGCGTGGCTGCGCCGCACCCCCGGCCAGGCGCTGCTCGTCATGGCGGCGCACCGGTTCGTCTACGGCGTGACGTTCGTGGCGAGCATCCTCATCTCGCGCAACCTGCTCTCCGACCCGGCGGACACCCAGGCCGGCCTGACGACGTTCGGCACCGTCCTCGCGGCGTCGGGCCTCGGCTTCGGCATCGCCGTGCTGACGACCCCGACGCTGAGCCCCCGCACCGGCCCGCACCGGTGGATGGTCATGATGCTGTCGCTCGCCGCCGTCAGCCAGCTGCTCCTGACCGTCTCGCTGACGCGCACGACCATGCTCGTGGGCGCCGTCCTGCTCGGGCTCGCCGCGCAGGGCACCAAGATCTGCGTCGACACGATCGTGCAGCGCGACACCGTCGACCAGTACCGCGGCCGCGCGTTCTCGCTGTACGACATGCTCTACAACGCGGCCTTCGTCGGCGCCGCGGCGCTCGCCGCCGTCACCCTGCCGGACACCGGCTGGTCCGCCACCGTGTTCGTCCTCCTGGCCGTCGCGTACGGCCTCCTCGCCGCGGCCCTGGGACTGTTCGGGGCGCGCTCCCCGGCCGACGTGCCGACGCCGGCCCTCGCGACGGGCGCCGATGTGGACAAGAGGGCCACCGACCAGCCACAATCCCCCAGGACGCGCGGCTGACGGCGTCGTCGCACGGTCGAGACCACGGCCTGCGCACAGCACGAACCGGGGACCCGATGCACCCTGCATGCCCGCCGGCCGACGCCACGCGAGACCGCCCGACGGCGTCCGCCGCCCTCCCGGCCGAGCTCCACCTGCGCTCCACCGTGCGCAGCGACCTGTCGTTCGCGATCTCCGACGCGAGCCTGCCCGACAACCCGGTCGTCTGGGTCAACGAGGCGTTCGAGCGCACCACCGGCTACCTGGCCGCGGACGTCGTCGGGCGCAACTGCCGCTTCCTGCAGGCCGACGACGTCGACCGCGCCGCCGTGCAGCGCATCTCCGCGGCCGTGGCCGCGGGCCGGCCCGTCGCCGAGACCGTGCTGAACGTCCGCAAGGACGGCACCCGGTTCTGGAACCAGCTCGTGGTCGCGCCCGTCCGCGACGACGACGGCCGCATCACCCACCACGTGGGGATCCAGGCCGACGTGAGCGAGCGCGTCCTCGACGAGCAGGCCCGCGAGCGCGAGCACGCGCTCGCGGAGCGGCAGAACACCCGCCTGTCCCTGCTCGCGTCGATCACCCAGGCGCTCGTCGAGCTGTTCGACGAGCGCCAGGGAGCCGCCCTGCTCCCCGAGCTCGTCGCGCCGCACTTCGGGGACTGGTGCCTGGTCGCCGTCCTCGACGAGCGCGGCGCGGTGGCCCGGATCCACGTTGCCGCCGCCGACGCGGCCAAGGCCGGCGCGGCGCTGGCACTCGAGCAGAGCACCCGCTGGCTGCGCGAGTCGCCGATGATCAACCACGTCGTCGCCGTCGGCAACGACTACCTGCCCGCGCCGTTCCACAACGACCTCGCCGACATCCCGAGCCGCGTCGAGCCCCTCGAGCTCGAGGCGCTGCGCACGCTGGGGCTGGGCACGTCGATCGTCGTGCCCCTGCGCGGGCGGGACCGGCCGTTCGGCGTCCTGACGATCGTCTCGGGCAAGACCCACCAGGCCTTCACGCGGGACGACGTCGCCGACATCACCGCGGTCGGCGCGCGCAGCGGCCTCGCCCTGGACAACGCCCGCCTCTACGCCCGCGAGCACAGCCGCGCGGTGACGCTGCAGCGGAGCATGCTGCCCGAGCTCACGCCGGTGCCCGGCCTCGACTGCGCGGCCGCGTACGTGCCCGCGACGGCGCGCGCCGACGTCGGCGGCGACTGGTACGACGTGATCCCCCTCGAGGACGGGACGGTCGGCCTCGCGGTGGGGGACGTCGTCGGGCACGACATCGAGGCGGCCGCCTCGATGGGCCAGCTCCGCTCGGTGCTGCGCTCGCGCGCCTGGTCCGGCGCGTCCCCGCTCGAGGTGCTCGACGGCCTCGACCAGCTCGTCCGGGGGCTCGGCATGGCGGACATCGCCACGTGCGCGTACCTGCGGGTCTCGCCCGCCGCGGCCGGCGAGCCCGCCGCGCGGACCGTCACCTACGCGCGGGCGGGCCACCTGCCCCCGCTCCTCCTGGCGCCCGACGGCACCGTGACGCTGCTCGACGAGGCGCTGACGACACCGATCGGCATCACGAACCTGCACGCCCCGACGGAGGCGGCCGTCCGCCTCGAGCCCGGTGCGACGCTCGTGCTCTACACCGACGGGCTCGTCGAGCGACGCGACCGCGGCCAGCGCGAGGGCCTGGCGGAGCTCGTCGCGGCGGCGGGCGCGCTCCCCCGCGGCGCCGACGCGTCCGCGATCCGCGACCTGCTGGTCGGGGCGATGACCGGCCGCTCGCTCGAGGACGACCTCTGCGTCCTGGTGGTCCGCCACACGGCCTGACCCCCACCGCCGGAGCCGTCCCCGGGCCCCTCGCCGGGAATCCGCTGGCCCCCGGCGCGGTTGTGCCAGCAAGATCGACCTACCCGCCCCGAGCAGCCGCTCGACACCCGCTCGTAGGCCGGCGTCCCGGAGGGCGCGGTCGCCACCAGGAGAGCCATGCACCCCTCGACCGAGCCGACGACGACGGCCGTCTCCCCCGCCGTCACCGCGCCCGCGGCCCCCGCCCCGGAGGCGACGCGGATGCCGCGCCAGGACGTCGTCGTGGTCGCCCTGCTCCTGCTGTCGGCGTTCGTGGTGATCCTCAACGAGACGACGATGGGCGTCGCGCTGCCCCCGATCATGGACGAGCTGGGGATCACGCCGGCCGTCGGCCAGTGGCTGACGACGGCGTTCATGCTCACCATGGCCGTCGTCATCCCCGCGACGGGCTGGGTGATCCAGCGCCTCGGGACCCGCCGCGCGTACGTCCTGGCGATGGCGCTGTTCAGCGCCGGAACCCTCGTGGCGGCGATGTCCCCCGGGTTCCCGATGCTCCTCGCGGGCCGCGTGGTCCAGGCGTCGGGCACCGCGATCATGCTGCCGCTGCTGATGACGACCATCATGACCGTGGTCCCGCCGCGCTCCCGCGGGCGTGTGATGGGCAACGTCGCGATCGTCATGTCGGCCGCCCCGGCGCTCGGCCCGACATTGTCCGGCGCGGTGCTCGAGGTGTCCGGCTGGCGCACGATCTTCCTCGTCGTCCTGCCGATCGCCCTGGTCTCCCTCGTGCTCGGCGCGGTGTTCGTCCGCGACACCGCCGAGCGCAGCTCCACCCGGCTCGACCCGTGGTCGCTGCTGCTCGCCGCCGCGGCGTTCGGCGGCCTCGTCTACGGCCTCTCGAGCCTCGGCGAGGCCGCGCAGGCGACCACGGTGGTGCCCGTGTGGGTGCCGCTGGCGGGCGGCGCCACGGCGCTGGCCCTGTTCGTGTGGCGCCAGCTCGCGCTGCAGCGCGGCGACGAGGCCCTGCTCGACCTGCGCGTCTTCGCCGCCCGCGACTTCACCGTGGCGCTGGCGATCATGGCGGTCTCCATGGTCGCGCTGTTCGGGTCGATCATCCTGCTGCCGCTGTACCTGCAGGACGTCCTCGGGATGACGCCGCTCGCCACCGGGCTCCTCGTCCTTCCCGGCGGGCTGCTCATGGGCCTCCTCGGCCCGACGGTCGGCTCCCTCTACGACCGCGTCGGGCCGCGCCCGCTCGTGGTGCCCGGCACCGTCGCGGTGACGGCGTCCCTCGCCATGCTCGCCATGGTCGACGCGCAGACCTCGACCTGGTACGTCCTCGGCGCGCACGTCGTCCTCAGCCTCGGTCTGGCCTTCGTCTTCACGCCGCTGTTCACCGCGGCGCTCTCCGCGCTCTCCCCGCACCTGTACTCCCACGGCTCCGCGGCCATCAGCACCGTGCAGCAGCTCGCCGGGGCTGCGGGCACGGCGCTGTTCGTCGCCGTGCTGACGACGACGTCCCTCGCGCTCGGGGAGGACGGCGCGAGCCCGACGACGGCGCTCGCCGGAGGCGTCGCCCGCGCCTTCGCCTGGGGTGCCGCCGTGCTCGTGGTGGCCGTGGTCGCCGCGTTCTGGCTCCGACGCCCCGCGCCGGAGGAGCAGGACCTCACCCCGGAGCCGGCGGCGGCGCCGGACGAGCACGAGCCGACGTCCGCGGACGACCCGGACTCGGTGGAGAACACCGACTACGGCCTGCCCAGCGGCGAGCGCGCGACCCGCTGACGCGCCCATCTCGGCCCGGCGCACCACCGCCGAACGCGCCCTCAGTGGGTCCAGAACGCCGAACCGGCCGACATATGACGCGCTCGGCGGCGGGAGCCCGGCGGCGGGAGCCCGGCGGCGGGAGCCCGGCGGCGGGAGCCCGGCGGTCGGGAGCCCGGCGGCGGGATCCCGGCGGCAGATCGACACGAAGCGCCGGTCGCTCAGTCCCGCGCCGCCCACCAGCGCTGCAGCTCCTCGCGCGCGACGTCCTCGCCCAGCGGGCCCCGCTCCATCCGCAGCTCGAGCAGGTGCTTGTACGCCTGCCCGACGACGGGCCCCGGCGCGATCCCGAGCGTCGCCATGATCTGGCCCCCGTCGAGGTCGGGGCGGATGGCGGAGAGCTCCTCCCGCTCGCGCAGCTCGGCGATGCGGCGCTCCAGGTCGTCGTAGGCGTCCGAGAGACGCTTGGCCTTGCGCCGGTTGCGCGTCGTGCAGTCCGCGCGCGTCAGCCGGTGCAGGCGCTCGAGCAGCGGGCCGGCGTCCGTCACGTAGCGGCGCACCGCCGAGTCCGTCCACTGCCCCTCGCCGTACCCGTGGAAGCGCAGGTGCAGCTCGACGAGCCGCGAGACGTCCTTGACGACCGCCTTCTCGTACTTCAGCGCCCGCAGCCGCTTCGCGACCAGCTTCGCGCCGACGATCTCGTGGTGGTGGAAGCTGACGCCCCCGCCCTCCTCGAACCGGCGCGTGGCGGGCTTGCCGATGTCGTGCAGCAGCGACGCGAGCCGCAGCACGAGGTCCGGGCCGGGGACGACGCCGTCGGGCGCGGTCTCCTGGGCGATCGCCTGGTCGAGCACGATCAGCGAGTGGTCGTAGACGTCCTTGTGCCGGTGGTGCTCGTCGATCTCGAGCTGCAGGGCCGGGAGCTCGGGCAGCACGTGCGCCGCGAGCCCCGAGTCGACGAGCACCTCGAGCCCTCGCCGCGGCTCGGGCGCGCACAGCAGCTTCGACAGCTCGACCTGCACGCGTTCGGCCGAGACGATCTCGATGCGCCCTGCCATCGCGACGATCGCCTCGGCCGTCGCCGGTTCCACGTGGAACCCCAGCTGAGCCGCGAACCGCGCGGCCCGCATCATCCGCAGCGGGTCGTCGTCGAACGAGCGCTCCGGCGCGATCGGCGTCCGCAGCATCTGCTCCGCGAGGTCGGCCATGCCGCCGTGCGGGTCCACGAACTCCATCCCCGGGACGCGCACCGCCATCGCGTTGACGGTGAAGTCCCGACGCGAGAGGTCGCCCTCGAGGGTGTCGCCGAACGCGACGAGCGGCTTGCGGGACGCCGGGTCGTACTCGTCCGTGCGGTACGTCGTCACCTCGACGACGACGTCGTCGGGCGCGAGCCCGCCCGCACGCGCGCCCCCGCGCGCGCCGGCGGCGTAGCGCTTGGCGCCGATCGTGCCGAACTCCTTGCCGATGTCCCAGTGCGCGTCCCCCCATGCGGCGAGCAGCGCCAGCGTCTCGTCGGGACGCGCCGACGTCGCGAAGTCCAGGTCGTTGCTGGTGCGGCCCAGGAACGCGTCGCGCACCGGTCCGCCGACGAGCGCGAGCTCGTGCCCCGCGTCGCGGAAGAGCTCGCCGAGCTCCACCGCCGTCCGCTCGGTCGACGCGAACGAGGCCGCCGCGCCCGGCGGGAGGGCGGGCACGGGCTCGGGGAGCTGCGCGGAGGAGGACACGACCGACGAGTTTACCGAGGCCGGGCGGGGTGGACCCACCGGGCAAGCACAGAAGGTCAGGCGCGGTAGGTAAGGTGACGCCATGTCCTCGCCCGCGCCCTCCCCGGAGAACCGGGGGGTTCCTGCGCCCCCGGGCGGGCTCCGTCTGCACCGCGACCCGGAGGAGCCGCCGGTCGTCGCGCCCGCGCCCGCACCGCTGCCCGTGGTGGAGGAGGTCTCGGCCGGGGGGATCGTCGTCGACCTCGCGAGCGGGCTCGCGAACGTCGCCGTGATCGCCCGGCGCAACCGCGGCGGGCGCCTCGAGTGGTGCCTGCCCAAGGGCCACCTCGAGGGCAGCGAGACGGCCGAGGAGGCCGCGGTCCGCGAGATCCAGGAGGAGACCGGCATCGTCGGCGTCGTCGACGGGCCGCTCGGCACCATCGACTACTGGTTCGCGGGCGCGGACCGCCGCGTGCACAAGGTCGTCCACCACTTCCTGCTGCACGCCACCGGTGGCGTCATCTCCGTCGAGGGCGACCCGGACCAGGAGGCGGAGGACGCCGCCTGGATCCCCCTCGCCGAGCTGCCCGACCGCCTCTCGTACCCGAACGAGCGCCGTCTGGCGCTCGCCGCCGACGAGGTCCTGCGCGGCCAGACCGACGTCCCGCTCGTGCGCGGGACCGTGAACCGCGACGCCCGGAACCGCACCGACCTCGCATGACCGCCATCCCCGTCGGCGGCGCGATGGTCCCTCGCGCCGCGCTCGCGCTCGTCGTCGCCCTGCTGGCCTGCGTCGCCGTCCTCCTGCCCGCGCTCGCGCCCGGTGCCGTGGCGTCCCCGCGCGCCGCCGCGTCACCTGCCTCCGCAGCGCCCACCACCGGACCCCCCGCCGCGACCGCAGCCACGGACGTCACCGTGACCCTGACGAAGGCGACGCCCGACGTCCTGACCTCGGGCCACGACCTCACCGTGACCGCCGTCGTGCGCAACGGGTCCGACGCGGCGCTCGAGACTCCCACCGCGCTGCTCGGGATCGACCGGAACTCCGCCGCGCACACGCGCGACTGGGTCGCGGCCTGGGACTCGACCGACCCCGACGAGCCGCACGGGCGCGAGGTCACCGCGAAGACGCTCAAGGCCGTCCCCGCGGGCGGCAAGGCGTCGGTCACGTTCAAGGTCTCGTGGGCGCAGCTCGGCCTGGGCCGGTACACGTCGTGGGGCGCCCAGGGCCTCGCCGTCGTCGTGTCCGACGCCGGTGGACCGGTCGCGGCGGCCCGCACCTTCGTGGTCTGGGACCCCGAGACGGTCGCGCCCCCCACCGTGGACCTGAGCGTCGCCGTCCCCGTCGTCGGGCCCCCGTCCGCGCCCGACGACGACGAGGCCCGCGCCTCGACCGTCGCCGCCGTCGCGCCGGGCTCGCGCCTCGACCGTGTGCTCGCCGCGACGCAGGACCGTCCCCAGCTCGCGTGGGCGGCCGACCCGGCGCTCGTCGACGCCGCCCACGACGCCGACGACGCCGCGGCGACGTCCTGGGTCTCGCGGCTCCAGGACGGCGCGGGCGGCCGGGACCTGTTCGCCCTCCCGGCGTTCGACCCGGACGTCTCCGCCTATGCGCACGCGGGCGTCCCGCTCCCCGCCGACCGCCCCTCGGCCGTCCTCGGCGCGTGGCGCACCGACCTCGCCTGGCCCGTCTCGACCGACGCCACCTCGGTCACCACGTCCGTCCGCGCCGGCCGCCCCCTGGTCGTGTCCGACGACGGCACGCCCGCCGCCGTCCCCGGCTCCGGGGGGACGCCGTCGGCCCGGGACGCGGTCGGGACGACGGCGGGTGACGCCTCGGTCCTCGTCGCCGACCCGGTCCTCGGGACCCTCGTCGGCACCGCGTCGGAGGCCGCGCCCGACGCCGGGAGCACACCGCTCGTGCAGCAGCGCCGGCTGATGGCCGAGACCGCGACGATCGCGGCCGAGCGCCCCTCGGACACGCGGCACGTCCTCGTGACCCTCCCCCGGGACTGGGACCCGGACCCGACGGCGGCCGACGCCGCCCTGGACGCGCTCACGACGACGCCGTGGGTGACCCTGCGGCCGGTCGAGGACCTGCTCGCCGCCGACTCGTCCGACGACGCCCGCGCGCCCCTGCCCCAGGCGAGCCCGGACCCCGGCGAGATCTCCACCGCGACCCTGCGCTCCCTCGCCCGCAAGCACGAGGACGTCGCCGGCGTCGCCGCCGTGGTGGACGACCCGGCGGCGCTGACCGCGCCCGTCGACCGCCTCCTCGTCGCGCCGACGTCCGTGGCCTTCCGCGGCGCGCCCGCGACGCGCGACACCGCGGTCGACACGGCCCTCGCCGCCGCGCAGGACGTCGTCGACGGCGTGCAGATCGTCCCCGGGAGCACCATCAACCTGATCACCGACTCCGGCGGGCTGCCCGTGCGCGTGCGCAACGACCTGCCCCAGGACGCCACCGTCACCGTCGTCCTGACCCCCGACGACCCCCGCCTGCGCGTCGGCTCCGCCCCGACGGCGACCGTCGCGGCAGGCACCGAGCAGATCGTCGAGGTCGCCGTGACCGCCGTCGGCAGCGGCAACATCAGCGCCGCCGCGCACCTCGAGGCCGCCGACGGCGCGCAGGTCGGCGCCGACCAGACCTTCGACGTGCGCCTGCGCGCCGCGTGGGCGACCGTGGGGACGGCCGTGATCGCCGCCCTGCTCGGCCTCCTGCTCGTCGCCGGCGTCTGGCGCTCCGTCCGGCGCGGCCGCGCCTCGACGCGCGCCGCCGCCGTCCCCCACGACCCGGAGGACCCCCGATGAGGCACGCCCGCCCCCGGGGCGCGCAGGCGCCCCTGGAGCCGCAGGACGCCCAGGTCCGCCAGGAGCGGTCCGAGGCGGTGGAGGATCCCGACGAGCCGGTCGTCACCGGCACCCCGGAGACCGGCGGCTCGGACGAGGCCGCCTCCGGCACCCTGCCCCCGGCCCAGAGCCTCGGGCGCAGCTCGCTCGTCATGGCGGTCGGCACCGCCGTCTCCCGCGCGCTCGGGCTCGTGCGGAACATGCTGCTGGTCGCCGCGGTCGGCGTCACCGGGCTCGCGGCCGACGCGTTCGACATCGCCAACAAGATCCCGAACATGCTGTTCGCGATCCTCGCGGGCGGCGTGCTCAACGCCGTCCTCGTCCCCCAGATCGTGCGGATCTACCGCGGCCGCAACCCCGAGGAGAACGTCGGCAAGCTCCTCACGCTCGCCTCGCTGGTGATGCTCGTCATCACCCTCGCGATGACCGCCGCCGCGCCGTTCGTCGTCCGCGTCTACGCCTCCGCCGACTGGTCCGACGCGCAGCTCGGCCTCGCCGTCTCGTTCGCCGTCTGGTGCATCCCCCAGCTGTTCTTCTACGGGCTGTACGCGCTGCTCGGCCAGGTCCTCAACGCCCGCCACCAGTTCGGGCCGTACATGTGGTCGCCGGTGCTGAACAACGTCATCTCGATCGCGGGGTTCGCGGCCTTCATCGCGATCTACGGTCCCGCAGCCACCGGTCAGGTCGACAACCTCAGCGCCTGGGACGCGCCCAAGATCGCGCTGCTCGCCGGGACGGCGACCGCCGGGATCGTGGGCCAGGCCGTCGTGCTCCTCGTCCCCCTGTACCGGTCGGGGTTCCGGTGGCGGGTGCGGCTCGGGCTGCACGGCATCGGGCTGCGCTCCGTGGGCGCCGTCGCCGGCTGGACGTTCGGCATGGTCATGCTCGACCAGCTCGGGGTCTGGTACCAGACCCGCCTGGCGTCGGGGGCGCCGTCGGCCGCCCTTGCCGACGGGTTCGGCAGCTACCTCCACGACCCGGCACGCGAAGGTCTGGTCACCGGGCTGGTGACCAGCGCGCCGTCGGCGTTCGCGGTCGCCGGTCCCGCGGCCTACTCCCAGGCCCTGCTCATCTACCTGCTGCCCCACTCGCTCGTCACCGTCTCGATCGCGACCGCCCTGTTCACGCGGATGAGCGCGTCAGCGGCCGCCGGGAACGTGGCGCTGGTCCGCTCCGACCTCTCGCGCGGCCTGCGGATCACGTCCGTCTTCACCATCTTCGCGACCGCCGTGATGATCGTGCTCGCCCTGCCCATCACCAAGCTGCTCCTGCCGTCCGTCGACGCGGCGTCGGCCGTGGTGGTCAGCCAGGTCCTGATCGCCATGGCGGTCGGCCTCGCCCCGCTCGGCGGCATGGCCCTGATGAAGTGGGTGTACTACGCCTTCGAGGACGGGCGCTCGGTGTTCGTCATCCAGGCGATCCGCACCGTCATCCTCGTCGGGCTCGGCTGGCTGTCCACCCTGGTGCTCCCCGGGCAGTGGTGGGTCGTGGGGCTGTCCGCCACCATGTCGATCGCGAACTTCGCCGTCGTGCTCCTGCGCACCGTGGGGCTGCGCCGCCGGCTCGACGGCATCGACGGCACCCGCATCCTGAGCCTGCTCACCCGCGTGACCGTCGCGACCCTCGTCGCCGCCGGCGCGGGCCTGCTCGTCAAGGCGGCGTTCGGCGACCTCTTCGGGCTGTCGTGGACCTATGCCCTCGCGGTGACGGTCACCGTGGGCCTCGTGATGACCGTCGTCTACGTCGTCGTCCTGCGCGCGCTGCGCGTGCAGGAGCTGACCGGCGTCGTCTCCCCCGTCCTGGCCCGTCTGAGGCGGCGCTGACCTGCACTCCCCGTACCATGGTCGGGACCACGACCGGCCGTCCCGGCCACCGATCCCGGAGGTTCCGTGAGCACGCTCCGTCCCGGCACGACGCTCGCCGCGCGCTACCGTCTTGCCGACCGTGCGACGTCCGACCTGCGGGGCGTCGAGTCCTGGACCGCGCGGGACGCGGTGCTCGACCGGCCCGTCCAGGTCGCCGTCGTGGAGGGCGCCGTCGCCCCGATCGCGCTCGACTCGGCCCGCCGCGCGGCGCTCGTCGCCGACCCGCGGATCACCCGCGTGCTGGACGTCGGCACGCAGGGCGACATCTCCTACGTCGTGACCGAGCAGTTCCGCGGCGCCACGCTGGCCGAGCTGGTGGACCGCGGCCTCTGCGACCCCGAGCAGGCGCGCTCCATCGTCGGGGAGGTCGCCACCGCGCTCGAGACCGCGCGCCAGCGCGGCGTGCACCACCTCGCGCTGCGCCCCGAGGCAGTCCGGGTCGACGGCACCCGCGTCGTGCTGACGGGCCTCGGGCTCGACGCGGGCATCGCGGGCGCCGACCAGTCCGACCCGGACGCCACCTCCCGCACCGACACGGTCGACCTCGTGGCGCTCCTGCACTACCTCGTCACCGCCCGCTGGGCCGGCCAGCCGCTCGACGCACCGTGGCTCACCGCGGACACGGCCCGTCCCCTGCCCGCGGTGCGCACCACGGGCGGCGTCCCCGACCTCCCCGAGGACACGCCCGACTGGCTCGCCGACCTGTGCCGGAGCACCCTGACCACCCGCTCGACCGACGGCCCCCGCACGCCGGGGCAGCTCGTCGCCGCGCTCCAGCCCTGGCAGACCTTCGAGCAGCCCGCGGCGCCGACGGCCGCGCCGGACCCGGCCCGCCCCCCCGTGCGCACGTCGGTGCACGGCCGCGGCGCGGGCGGTCGGCAGGCTTCACGGGGGCACGGCGCGGCCGCCGTCGGCGGGGCCGCGGCGGTCGGTGCCGCAGCCACGCACGGCGCACCCCCCGCTCCCCCGACCGGCGCCATGCCGCCCTCCCTCCCGCCGAGCGGCGCGACCCCTGCGGGCGCGGCGCCGTGGCCCCAGCAGCCCTACCCGACCGCGGAGATACCGCCGTGGTCGCCGGCCGCTGCCGCTGCGATGCAGGGACAGGGCACGGGCCAGGTCCCGGCGCAGGGTCCGGCTCCGGCGCAGGGCCAGTACGCCGCCCAGGCGCAGGGCCCGGGCGGACGGCCGCCCGGCGGCCCCGTCCCCGCCGCGGCCGGCGCGGAGGCGGGCGGCGGTCGCTTCGACCCCACGTGGATCACGCTCGTCGTCGTCGCCCTCGTCGTCGTCCTCGGCCTGGTCTGGGCCCTGAACTCCGTCTTCGGCGGCTACGAGCCCCCGATCCAGAGCGACGGCGCGGCGGCCCGCACGGAGCAGCCGCGCGACTCGAAGGACTCGGCGAAGCCGGAGGAGTCACCGGCTCCCGAGCCGTCGCCCACGCCGACCCAGACGCCCGAGGTGCGCCCCGTCATCGACTCCGGAGAGGCTCTCGACCCCGAGGGGGAGGCCGCCGGCGACTCCGAGGGCGAGCACCCCGACGACGCGCCGCAGGCGTACGACGGCCAGCCCGAGACGTTCTGGTTCACCCGGACGTACTCCGACCCGACCTACGGGATGAAGTCGGGCGTGGGGTACGCCATCCACCTCAAGGAGAAGGCGAAGGTGTCGACGATCATCCTCGACACCAACGACACGGGCGGGAAGGTCGAGGTCCGGGCCACGAGCGCGGACAAGCCGACCGACGGCAAGGTGCTCGCCACCGCGGCGTTCTCCAGCGAGACGGAGCTGTCGTTCGACGCGACCGAGGCCGACACGTTCGTGCTCTGGTTCCCCGAGCTGCCCCAGACGTCGGGCGGCAAGAACCGTGTCGAGCTCAACGAGATCCTCGTCTCCTGACCCTCCGGAACACGCAGGCACCGCCGCGCGTTCCCCCAGCAGCACCGACGTCCACCAAGGAGCACACGTGAGCGAGCAGTCAACGGGGAAGGTCCACGACCTCGTCATCATCGGGTCCGGCCCGTCCGGGTACACGGCCGCCGTCTACGCGGCGCGCGCCGGCCTCGCGCCCCTCGTCCTGGCCGGCTCGGTCACCGCCGGCGGCGCCCTGATGAACACCACCGAGGTGGAGAACTTCCCCGGGTTCCCCGAGGGCATCATGGGCCCGGACCTCATGGAGAACATGCGTGCCCAGGCCGAGCGGTTCGGCGCGCTCGTGGAGTACGACGACGCGGAGACGGTCTTCCTCGACGGACCGGTCAAGTCCGTCACGACCGTCAACGGCGAGACCTACCGTGCGCGCGCCGTCATCCTCTCGACCGGGTCCGCGTACCGCGAGCTCGGCCTGGAGGACGAGAAGCGGCTCTCGGGCCGCGGCGTCTCCTGGTGCGCCACGTGCGACGGGTTCTTCTTCCGCGACCAGCACATCGTCGTCGTCGGCGGGGGCGACTCCGCCGTCGAGGAGGCGACCTTCCTCACCCGGTTCGCCTCGAAGGTCACGATGGTGCACCGGCGCGACGAGCTCCGGGCGTCCAAGATCATGGCCGACCGCGCGTTCGCGGACCCCAAGATCGAGTTCGCCTGGAACTCCGAGGTCGTCGGCATCGCGGGCGACACGAAGGTCACGGGCCTCACGCTCCGCGACACCGTCACCGGCGAGACGCGCGCGCTCGACGCGACCGGCCTGTTCGTCGCCATCGGCCACGAGCCGCGCACCGACCTCGTCAAGGGCCAGGTCGACCTCAACCCCGAGGGCTACATCGAGGTCGAGCACCCCACGACCCGGACCGGCGTCCCCGGCGTGTTCGCCGCCGGCGACGCCGTCGACCACCTCTACCGCCAGGCCATCACCGCCGCCGGCACGGGCTGCTCCGCGGCGCTCGACGCCCAGGCGTACCTGACCGCGCTCGCCGACTCCGCCGGCGAGGCCGACGTCGCGGGGACCCCCGCGGTGCCCAACCCCGAGGGCCTGCCCGAGGCACTGGAGGAGATCCGATGACCACCACCGCAGCCGCGACCGTCGCGGTCACCGACGACACCTTCCGCGCCGAGGTGCTCGAGTCCGACGTGCCCGTCGTCGTGGACTTCTGGGCGACCTGGTGCGGCCCGTGCCGCCAGGTGGCACCGATCCTCGAGGAGCTGGCCCGGGACTACGCCGGTCGCGTGAAGATCGCGAAGCTCGACACCGACGCGAACCAGGCCGTCACCGCCGCCTACGGCATCGTGTCCATCCCGACGCTGAACTTCTACCAGGGCGGCGAGCTCGTGAAGTCGCTCGTCGGGGGCCGGCCGAAGCGCACCATCGCCGAGGAGATCGACGCTCTGCTCGTCTGACGCCTCGTCGCGTTGCGACGCCCCGGCCACGCACGTCCGACGCCCCGCACGGGAGGTCCTCCTCCTTCGCGGGGCGTCGTCGCACGCCGGGGCGTCTTCACACGCCCCGCGCAGGATGACCGCGGAGCACGCGACGGCCCGTGCGAGACTGGGCCGGTGACGAACGCGCCTGGAGAGAACGCCCCGATCGCGCCGACCCCCACCCCCGTGGCGGCAGCGGCCGGCGCGCGCGCCGGCGGCGCAGCGGGACCGGGCGCGACGGGCGGCACGCGCCTCGACCCCTGGTTCGGGTCGTACGCCGAGCGCGCGCACGGCATGCGCGCGTCGGAGATCCGCGCACTGTTCGCCGTCGCGAACCGTCCCGAGGTCGTGTCCCTCGCGGGCGGCATGCCCTACCTCGACGGCCTCCCGCTCGACGCGATCGCCGACACCATGCGACGGCTCGTCGCGACGCGCGGCACCACCGTCCTGCAGTACGGCTCCGGCCAGGGCGACGAGGGGCTGCGCGAGCACATCGTCGAGGTCGTGCGGGCCCAGGGCATCGAGGCGCACCCCGACGACGTCGTCGTCACCACCGGCTCGCAGCAGGCCCTCGATCTCGTGACCCGTATCTTCGTCGACCCGGGCGACGTCGTCGTCGCGGAGGCCCCCTCCTACGTCGGCGCCCTCGGGGTCTTCCGGTCCTACCAGGCGGACGTCGTCCACGTGCCGATGGACGCCGACGGCCTGGTCCCGGCGGAGCTCGACGCCACCCTGACGCGGCTCGCCGCCGAGGGCAGGCGCGTCAAGCTGCTCTACAGCGTGCCGAACTTCCACAACCCCGCGGGCGTGACCCTCTCCGCGGAGCGCCGCCCCCAGGTCCTCGAGATCGCCCGGCGCCACGGCGTGCTCGTCGTGGAGGACGACCCGTACGGGCTGCTGGGCTTCGACGGCGACGTCCTCCCCGCGATGCGGTCCCTCGACGACGACGGCGTGCTGTACCTCGGGTCCTTCTCCAAGACCTTCGCCCCGGGCTACCGGGTGGGTTGGGTCATCGCACCCCACGCCGTCCGCGAGAAGCTCGTGCTCGCCAGCGAGTCGTCGATCCTGTGCCCCTCCAACGCCTCGCAGCTGGCGATCTCCGCCTATCTCGAGTCGTCCGACTGGCGCGGGCAGATCAAGCAGTTCCGCGAGATGTACCGCACGCGGCGCGACGCGATGATCGGCGCGCTCAGCGAGCACCTGCCCGACGCGTCGTGGAACGTGCCCGACGGCGGGTTCTACGTGTGGGTGCGCCTACCCGAGGGCATCGACGCCCGGGCGATGCTCCCCCGCGCCGTGACGGCGCGTGTCGCCTACGTGCCGGGCACGGCGTTCTACGCGGACGGGACGGGTGCGGACCACGTGCGGCTGTCGTACTGCTTCCCGACCCCGGAGCGCATCCGCGAGGGCGTCCGCCGGCTCGCGGGCGTCGTCGGCGCCGAGCGCGACCTGGTCGAGCTCTTCGGCACGGGAGTCGCGCTGGACCCCGACCTTCGCGACGTCGAGAACCCCGCCCCCGACCTCGCCTGACCCAGGTCGGCCGCCGCGCGCCAGGGCCGCTGCCCCGTCGCGCTCCGGGCGTCCCCTCCGAGCGCACGCCCGTCCGAACATCACCGCCCGAGAGGTCATCGTGAACACGTCGTCAGCCACCCTCGACGGTCGACACCTGGTCGTCCTCGCCGGAGGGATGTCGCACGAGCGCGAGGTCTCCGTGCGCTCCGGGCGCCGGGTCGCGGAGGTGCTGCGTGCGTGCGGCATGGAGGTCAGCGTGCGCGATCTCGACGCCGCTCTGCTGCCGTACCTCGAGACGCACCGGCCCGACGCCGTCTGGCCCCTCCTGCACGGCGCCGGCGGTGAGGACGGCTCGCTGCGCGACGTGCTGGACGCGCTGGGCCTCCCGTACGTCGGCACCGGCCCCGGCGCCAGCCGCGTGGCATGGAGCAAGACGATCGCCAAGGGGGCCGTCGCGGCCGTCGGCATCTCCACGCCGGACTTCGTGACCCTCCCGCAGACCCTCTTCCGAGAGCTCGGCGCGCGCGCGGTGCTGGACCGGGTGGTGGCCCGTCTCGGGCTGCCGCTCGTCGTGAAACCCACCCACGGCGGGTCCGCCCTCGGGGTCACGCTCGTCCGCCGCGCGGAGGAGCTGCCCCGCGCGATGGTCGAGTGCTTCGCCTACGGGAGCGTCGCCCTCATCGAGCGAGCGGTGGTCGGTACGGAGATCGCCGTGAGCGTCATCGACGACGGCGCGGGGCCCTCGGACGCCGGCCCGCGGGCGCTGCCCGCCGTCGAGATCGTCACGGACGGCAGCTACGACTACGACGCACGGTACAACCCCGGCCGCACCGAGTACTTCTCGCCCGCCCGGCTCGATCCTGCGGTCGCCGAGCGTGCGGCGCGCGTCGCCGTCGAGGCGCACCGCGTGCTCGGCCTGCGTCACCTCTCCCGCACCGACATGATCGTCGACGACGCCGGCGTGCCGCACTTCCTCGAGGTCAACGTCGCGCCCGGGATGACGGAGACGTCACTCCTGCCGCAGGCCGTCCGTGCGTCGGACCGCACGCTCGCCGACGTGTATGGCGGCCTCGTGGCCGCGGCGCTGAGCTCCTGACGCGCTGACCGCCGGACCCGTGCGGTTGTCGCGACGCAGCGGGGTCCCGTCGACGCGGGAGGCCCCGGTCCGCCGTTCGGACCGGGGCCACCCGCACTGCAGCATCCCGCTCTGACCTGCAGCGATGCCTGGTAGACACTACTTCCGGAGCAGACCTGGATCGTCCGGGGCCATCCGGTCAAGGATCCGGTTGAGGTCGTCGACCGAGGCGAACTCGACCGTCAGACGACCCTTGTTCTTCCCGAGGCTGACCCGGACCCGGGTCTCGAACCGGTCGGAGAGCCGCCCGGACAGCTCCTCGATCGCTTCCGAGCGCTGGCCGGCGCGTGGAGCCCGCGAAGCCCGCTTCTCCTCCCCACCGCCGAGCGACACGATCTCCTCGGTCGCACGCACGGAGAGCCCCTCGGCAACGATCCGCTGCGCGAGCCGCTCGATGGCTGCCCCGTCGGTCAGCCCGAGCAGGGCCCGCGCGTGGCCCGCCGAGAGCACGCCGGCGGCGACGCGGCGCTGGACCAGCGGGGGCAGACGCAGCAGGCGGAGCGTGTTCGAGATCTGCGGCCTGCTGCGCGAGATCCGGCTCGCGAGCTCGTCGTGCGTGCACCCGAAGTCGTCGAGGAGCTGGCGGTACGCCGCCGCCTCTTCGAGCGGGTTCAGCGCGCTGCGGTGCAGGTTCTCCAGCAGGGCGTCCCGCAGCATGTCCGAGTCGTCCGTGACACGGATGATCGCCGGAATCACGTCGAGCCCGGCCGCCTGCGTCGCGCGCCAGCGCCGCTCCCCCATGATCAGCTCGTAGGTGCCGTCCTCGGCGGGATCAGGACGCACGACCACGGGCTGGAGCACACCGATCTCACGGATCGACCCGACCAGCTCGTCGAGCTCCGACTCGTCGAAGACGGTGCGGGGCTGTCGGGCGTTGGGGTGCACCTGGGAGACCGGGAGCTCCGCAAACGTCGCGCCGGGGACCGGGACGAGGCCGCTGTCACCCTCGACGGCCCGCCCTGCGGATTCAGCACCGGGGGTTGATGCCGATCCGCCGGAGCCCGCATGGGACCCCTCCTCCGTGCTCCCGGCCTCCCGACTGACCGGAGGGGTCGTTTCACGTGAAACATCAATCCCGCCCGAACCAGACTTTTCGCCCGAGCCGTCGCCGTCGGCCGTTTCACGTGAAACACCGTCGTCGACAGCGCTCACCGAGCCCACGGCGTCTACGACGCCCGCGCGCTGGCCACCGTCGGTGCTGGAGGAGACCGCTATTGCCCCAGGCACGTCTGTGACGGTGCCCGCCTCGGCGTCGTCGTCGCTCGACGGGCCCGTCGAATCCGGCCCCGACGTCGCGGAGCCGTCGGAGACCGCCACGGATGGCGCCTGGTCAGACGGTGCGGAGGTGCGGCCGCCGTCATGCCCGCCACCGGCACCCGCGGTGTCGTCGTTCGCGCTGCGCCCCTCCGGGTCCAGTGTCAGCACCGCCGCGGGCTCGGCAGGCTCGGCTACGGGCTTGTTCGACGGGAAGAAGACATCCACGGGACGGTCCCGATCACCGCTCGTCGGGATCAGCGCCCCGAGGCCCCTACCGAGTCCCCGACGTCGTTCGCTCATCGTGCGTCCTCCTGGATCGCCGTGGGCCGCTGTTCCGCTGCCCTGTCGTGATGCTCGTCATCCTGGCCCGCGCGCGCTCGTACGAGGTCACCACGCATCGGCTCGCGAACGGGCCCCCGCCGTGTCAGCTCACGAGCCGCCTCCAGGTACGCGAGGGCTCCGCTCGATCCCGGGTCGTAGGTCATGACAGTCTGACCGTGGCTCGGTGCTTCGGAGATGCGTACCGAGCGCGGGACCGACGTCTTGAGCGTCTGCTCGGGAAAGTGCGACCTGACCTCTTCCGCGACCTGCTGTGCCAAGTTGGTGCGCCCGTCGTACATGGTGAGAAGAATCGTCGAGACGTGGAGATCCGGGTTCAGGTGCTGCCTGATCATCTCGATCGTTCTGAGCAGCTGAGTCAGGCCCTCCAGCGCGTAGTACTCGCACTGGATCGGAATCAGCACCTCGCGCCCCACGACAAACGCGTTCACCGTCAGCAGCCCCAAGCTGGGCGGGCAGTCCACGAGCACATAGTCGATGGGTTCGAGGCCCTCGTCGACGCGGGCCTGCAGGTAGTCATCTACCGCGCGCCGGAGGCGTGTTTCACGTGAAACGAGCGAGACAAGCTCGATCTCGGCTCCCGAGAGGTCGATCGTCGCGGGCACACACCACAGCGACGGGAGATCCGGGCACTTCTGCACGACTTCCGCGAGAGGCTGCCCCTCCACCAGGACTTCATACACCGAGGGGGTGCCGGCGCGATGCTCGATACCGAGCGCGGTTGATGCGTTCCCCTGTGGGTCGTTGTCGATCACCAGGACATTCATCCCCCCCTGTGCCAGGCCGGCGGCGAGGTTGACCGTCGAGGTCGTCTTGCCGACGCCGCCCTTCTGGTTCGCGATGGTGATGACTCTCGTGGCGGCGGGCTTCTCGAACGTCCGTCCATGCAGCTCGATCCGTCGGCGCGCATCCACGCTCAGTTGCGCGGCCAACGGTGTCGAGTCGTCGACCGACGGCAGGCTGGCCATCAAGGCTGCGCGACGCTCGTCGTCTCGATGGTCGGATGTTTCACGTGAAACGGTCCCCGCATCACGCTCTCCGGACCAGGCGCCGTCAGGCTCGTCGAAGCCGTCAGTCACTACCGTCTCCTTCATTCGGGTGTGCCTATCCTCGCACTCTGGCGGCACCGGCCCGGTCACCTACACACGAGAACGCGGACCGAATTCTCGTGGCACGTGCGCGTCGCCAACGGGAAGCTCCGGGCACGATGCACCGGCCCGCGCCGGGCCAGCCGCGCTCCACGGGAGCTCCGCGGGACGACCTCAAGCGTTGCGCGGCCGACGTTCTCTCTCGACCTGGGTCCACCCCACACGGCAACGTCCCCCGACGCGCGCCACGCGTATCCGCTGTAGCAGCGGGCCAGCCGCAGCCGTGTCTTCCCGACGAGCTGTTCCTGATCCGGACTCCGCCCCTGCCGCCGCCCATGCCTGCGTCCCCCGACGGCTCCGCCTTCCCCATGCTTCGACGACCCGCCGACGCAGGAACACGCACGAGTGCGGGCACCTGGAACGACAGGGATCGCACCGGCAGTGCGCGAGGATCTCGGCCTGAGAGCTCGCGGGCGACTATTCGGTGTGGTCGTGTCCGCCGCGCCTCATGGATCGTCCGAGCTGCGACGGTGCGCGCGACCCGGCACGAATCGCCGCGACATCCCCTCAGACACACCGCGCCGTGCCTGCCACACAGGGCACCTCTCCCCCGCAGCACGTCGACGCTCCCGGACCGGCTCCCACACTCTGCGAGGCCGACCCACCCCGACTCAACTCGCGACGCGCACGAAGACCGCCACGCGATGGTTCTCGGCCCGTCATCCATGCGGCGGAGACCAGCTCATCGTCGGGTGACCTTCCTCGACCGCCCTCACGGCGCTCCGCGGAGAGCCGCGCCGTCACCACAGAGGTGACCGGTGATCGCCCTCTGCGCCCGGGCGCTGTGCTGTCCGGAACCGATCGAGCCCACGGGGCGCTCGACCATCGCCGGCGTGTCCATGGACCTGTAGTCCCGGGGACGGCCTCGATGTTTCACGTGGAACACGCCCGGGACATGACAGAAGTTTCCCGTCGCACCCGGCACGCGCCCCACGCAGGGGGACCGACTTCCGGACCATCACGACGCTAGCCGACCCTGCAACCACCGCTCCCGACGAGGCGGCGCGGTGTGGTGCGGAGAGCCATGCCGCCACAGGTGCCGGACGACGCAGCCCGCGGACTGCCCGCGCCAGGACAGTGTGGGCCGAGCTCTACGACGCCTGGCACCGACAGCCACCCGGTCGCACCGGCCACCGGAAAGGGCGAGGACTACCGCTCGCAGACGGAGCGTCGGACTCAGGGACGGCGGATGCGCACGACCTTCGTGGTCTCGACGCCGGCGACGGTCTGCGCGTCCAGGACCTCCGGAGCCTCCGCCCGGAGCTTCCGCGTCACCTTGAGCGCGCCAGGAACCTCGCGATCGACGTTCTGTCCCTTGAGCACCACCATCTGACCGCCTCGGGCGACCAGCGGGAGACACATGCGGCAGAGCTTGTCCAAGGCTGCCACCGCGCGTGCGGTCACGAACTGCACCTCGAACGCGTCGTGGAACTCCTCCGCGCGACCGCGTCTGATCTCGACGTTCGACAGCTGCAGCTCCGCAGCCATCTCGGAGAGCCATTCGCACCGGCGCTCCATGGGTTCGATCAGCACCACCGACGAGGCGGGCCTCATCATGGCGATCACCAGACCAGGGAGACCCGCGCCGGACCCGACGTCCGCGATCGATGCGCCGTCGTCGATGAACGGGACGACCGCGGCCGAGTTGACGATGTGTCGTTCCCACAGCCGGGGCAGCTCCCGAGGGCCGATGAGCCCTCGCAGCTCCCCCTCGGCGGCGAGCCGAGACGCGAACCGCGCTACCTGGTCGTAGGACGAGCCGAAGAACTCACGGACCTCTGTCGACTCGGCAAGTGCGGTGTCGACGAACGACTCCTCCGGCGGTAGCTCGGTCACCAGGCGCTCCTCGTTGTGGTTCGGCCCGAAGGTCGGCCGATGGTCAGCACTCACGACAATGATCTCGTCCGGACCAGCGACTCGCGCGGAACCAGCCGATCAGGCCTGAACCGGCTCAATCACGACATAACGGTTCGGATCGGTTCCCGCCGAGTCGCTGTGCAGACCGGCTGCGGTGACGACGTCGTGGACGACCTTGCGCTCAAAGGCGTTCATGGGCGACAACGCGACCGGTTCGGAGGCCGTGCGCGCCCGCTCGATCGCTTCTTCAGCGATCGCGGTCAGCTCCGAACGGCGTGCCGCACGGTAGCCCGCGACATCGAGCATCAGTCTGCTGCGCTCCCCCGTCTTCGCCTGGACCGCGAGGCGCGTGAGCTCCTGCAGTGCGTCCAGGACCTCCCCCTCGGCACCCACGAGATCCGACAGCGCGCCCGCCTCGTCGGAGACGATCTCGACCGCGGCACGGTCGTGCTCGACGTCGATGTCGATGTCACCGTCGAGATCCGCGATGTCGAGCAGCTCCTCGAGGTAGTCCGCCGCGATCTCGCCCTCCTCCTCGAGAGCCTTCGTCGGGTCCGCCGGCTCGCTGCTGGGGGTGGCTGCATCCGTGGATGTCATGTCTCGTCCTTCGTGGTTCGGGGTCATGGTCCTGGCTCCGGAACGATCGGGAGCCGTCACCGCCCACCCGTCTTCTTCGGCTGCCCGGACCCGCTGGGCTTCTTCTGCGTCTTCGATCGGGCCTGCCCGGAGGCCGGCTGAGGACCGCCCTTGGCCTGGGCCCCGGAGCTCGCCTTTCCAGGCCCCCCGGATCCCGTTGCGGCAGGGCCGACGGGCTTCGTCGGCGACGTCGTCGATGCACCGTTCCCCACGACCGGCCCCTCGCTCGCCGAGCTCTCGTCCCCGCCCTCCGTGAGCGCGCCAGGACCGCTCGTCCCGCCGGACTGCGCCGGCGTGGCGCCAGCGCCTCCGGCCGGACGCGGCTTCTGGCGGTCCTTGCGCTTGGGCTGCTGGCGCTGGCCCTTGGGCCGCTCGA
The DNA here is from genome assembly GCF_003752595.1 of Cellulomonas sp. PhB143. GTDB lineage: Bacteria > Actinomycetota > Actinomycetes > Actinomycetales > Cellulomonadaceae > Paraoerskovia. Next base: position 320,591 of record NZ_RKIJ01000012.1, read on the forward strand.
TCACCGCCGTCTGCGTCGTGGTCTCGGCGGGGTCGATGCCCTTGGCGGCGGCCTTGCGTGCCTTGCGCTCCTTCATCAGCCGCTCGGCCTCGGAGCCGGGCGCCGGCATGCGCTTGATCGTGTAGAACTGCTGCCCCATCGACCAGAGGTTCGTCGTCGTCCAGTAGACGAGGACACCCACGGGGAAGTTGACGCCCGAGAAGGCGAAGATGAAGGGCATCCCGTAGAGCATGATCTTCTGCGTCTGTGCCGCCGGGCCCTCGAGCGCGGCCTTCGGCATGTTCTTCATCGTCAGCTGGCGCTGGGTGAAGAACATGGTCGCGCACATCGCGAGGATCAGACAGGCGATGACGAGCTTGGCCTGCAGGTCGTCGGTCTGCAGGAAGACGTCCGAGAGCTTGGCCCCGAAGACCGTCGAGCTCTCGATGTCTCCGGCGACGCTCTGGTTGATCGGCCCGATCGGGTCCTGGGCGCCGGTCGAGATCGGTCCCAGGCCGTGCAGCACACGGAAGAGCGCGAAGAAGATCGGCGACTGCAGAAGGATCGGCATGCACGAGGAGAACGGGTTGGTCTCGTGCTTCTTGTACAGCGCCATCGTCTCGCGGCTCATTGCCTCGCGCGACGCGGGATCCTTCTTGTTCTTGTACTTCGCCTGGATGGCCTTGAGCTCCGGCTGCAGGAGCTGCATGCCGCGCGAGGCCTTGATCTGCTTGAAGAACAGCGGGATCAGGGCGATCCGGATCACGATCACGAGCACGACGATGGACAGCACCCACGCGGGACCCGCGCCGTCGGGGAACCCGATCAGCGTCAGGCCCTCGTGCGCGAGGTACATGATCCACGCCACGACCCATTCGATCGGGTAGAGGATCGTTCCGATGAAACCCATCTCTGGTGCTCCCTAACCTTCTGTCACGTGCTGACCGGCCGCGTCACCGCGGGCAGAAGTCATGCGGGCGGGTGGTGATGTTCGTGATCGACCAGGCTGCCGGGGACGTCGTCCACGCCGCCGTTGCTCCAGGGGTTGCAGCGCAGCAGCCGCCAGGCCGCCAGTCGGCCCCCGGTGAGCACCCCGTGCTGGCGCAGCGCCACGACCGCGTACTGCGAGCAGGAGGGGTAGTACTTGCACGTCGGCGGCGTCATGGGCGAGATCCAGCGTTGGTACAGATGCACGAGGGCCACAAGTACAACGACGGGGAAGCGCCTGACGGCAGCGAACGCGCGTGACCCACGCGACGTTCCGGTCCTGCCCCGGTGCGACCGGACCGTCGCGCCGGCGGGATGTGCCGCCGCCGTCATCGACCCTCTCCCGCGACGGTCGCCGTGCTCTGCCGGGCATCGACCCGCGAGGATGCCCGCGCGAGGTTGCGCGCCAGGTCACGGTCGAGCTCCGCGTAGTCCGCCGCGGCCGCACCGGGGAGCGCACGCACCACCACACGCGCCCGCGAGGGGCAGGCGTCGAGGTGCTCGCGCGCGGACGCGCGCAGCCGGCGCTTCACCAGGTTGCGCTGCACGGCGTTGCCCACGGCGCGCGAGACCACGAACCCGAACCTGGGTACGACGACGCTCCCGGGCTCGTCGGAGCCCGGGAGCATGTGGACGACCATCGTGCTGCTCCCGGCACGCAGACCCTGCCGCACCGTCGTCCGAAAGTCGGAGGGGCGGCGGAGCCGGTGAGCCGGGGGAAGCACCTCAGGCAGAGAGCTCGGTGCGACCCTTGCGGCGGCGCGCCGCAAGGATGCTGCGGCCCGCGCGCGTGCGCATCCGCAGACGGAAGCCGTGGGTCTTCGCACGACGGCGGGTGTTCGGCTGGAAGGTCCGCTTGCTCACGAGTGCTCCAAGGGCGTCGGGGGTCACACCGTCTTGTCCCGACGATGCAGTACGTACGAATGATGGTCCCGTCCCCGGTCCACGCCGGGCGCCCGCACGCTTGCGCGCTGAGCACCGTGGTCGTGACCTCGTCGACCGGACTGCACCCCGGAACGAGGGCATGCCAGACGACCTGGAACGGCTGTATGACGTTACGCCGCGGGGCCGCGCGACGTCAAACCGACGAACCGTACCCCTCGTCACAGCGCGGTGCACATCGGCCGCGCACGTCCTGGCGCAGACGTCCGCACAGGTTGTGGAAAACTTTGTGGATAACAGCGTACCGTGCGAGACTCCCGCATCGGAAGACCCGCGGTCCGCTCCCGTTCCGCCGCACAGAAGGAGGCGCCCGTGCCGTCAGTCGACGACTCCATCGAGGAGGTCTGGTCCCAGACCATCTCGACGCTCGAGTCGAACCCGGACCTGTCCAGCCGGCAGCTCGCCTACATCCGGCTGGCGAAGCCGATGGGCATCCTCGACGACACCGTCTTCCTCGCCGTCTCCCACGAGCACACGCGCTCGTACCTCGAGACGAACGTGCGCGACGAGCTCATCGGCGCGATCGCCTCCGTGCTCGGCCGCGACGTCCGGTTCGCCATCACCGTCGACCCGCAGATCAGCGCCGAGTCCCCGTCCGGGCCCAGCCGCCCGGCGCCGGACCAGGACCCGGGCACGACGACGTCCGACGACACGCTGCCTCCCGAGCCGGAACGTCCCGCCGCCTCCGCATCCCCGCGGCCCGCGGAGCCGACGCGGCTGAACCCGAAGTACGTCTTCGAGACCTTCGTCATCGGCTCGTCCAACAGGTTCGCCCACGCCGCGGCCGTCGCCGTCGCCGAGGCACCGGCGAAGGCCTACAACCCGTTGTTCATCTACGGCGACTCCGGACTGGGCAAGACGCACCTGCTGCACGCGATCGGCCACTACGCGCACAACCTGTACCCCCACGTCCGGGTGCGCTACGTGAACTCCGAGGAGTTCACCAACGACTTCATCAACTCGATCGGCGAGGGGAAGGCCGGCGCCTTCCAACGGCGCTACCGGGACGTCGACGTGCTCCTCATCGACGACATCCAGTTCCTGCAGGGCAAGGAACAGACGATGGAGGAGTTCTTCCACACCTTCAACGCGCTGCACAACGCCAACAAGCAGGTCGTCATCACCTCGGACCTGCCGCCCAAGCAGCTGGCGGGGTTCGAGGACCGGCTGCGGTCGCGGTTCGAGTGGGGCCTGATCACCGACGTCCAGCCGCCCGACCTCGAGACCCGCATCGCGATCCTCCGCAAGAAGGCGAGCAACGAGAACCTGGCCGCGCCGGCCGACGTCCTGTCGTACATCGGCTCCAAGATCTCGACGAACATCCGCGAGCTCGAGGGCGCGCTGATCCGGGTCACGGCCTTCGCGAACCTCAACCGGCAGCAGGTGGATCTCGCCCTGGCCGAGATCGTCCTCAAGGACCTGATCACGGACAACGACACCACGGAGATCACACCGGCGGACGTGATCGCGCAGACCGCCGGCTACTTCGGTCTGACCATCGACGACCTGTGCGGGAGCTCGCGGTCCCGGGTGCTCGTGACGGCGAGACAGATCGCCATGTACCTCTGTCGCGAGCTGACGGACCTGTCCCTGCCGAAGATCGGTCAGCAGTTCGGTGGCAGGGACCACACGACCGTCATGCACGCGAACCGCAAGATCGCCGACCAGATGGCCGAGCGGCGCTCGACCTACAACCAGGTCACCGAGCTCACGAGCAGGATCAAGCAGCAGCACCGCGGCTGACGCGCAGGCTCAGGAGCCCCGGACCTCGTCGAGGTCCGGGGCTCCGTCGTTCCTGGCAGGTCGTGGGCCCTGGCTGGCCCTGATGAAGGTGTGTGAATATCCCTGGAGGGAACAAGTCGTCGTCGTCATCGCACCTGTGGATCCTGTGGGAGACGGATGTCCGCGCAGGTCAGCGTCCGATTCCCGCTGTGGATCGCGCGCCGGGGCGGTTGTGGACAACTCGCGCCGTCTGTGGAGAGTCGTCTTCCGTTCACAGTCCGTCCACCGTGCCGAGGTCCGTCCTCCACATGAATCGGCCGCTCGTCCACAGTTATCCACAGTGCTGTACACAGCTGTGTACATCGGCCCTGGACAGCGGCCTGCGGTGGGTCCGCAGGCCGCATGGATTTCCGACATACTGAGCGTGCCGTAGTGTGCGAGCGACGGTCGGTGGCGTGCGCCCTCGGCCGTCGACGAGGTTCGACGAGAGGTTGTGGGATGAAGTTCAGGGTCGACCGGGACGTCTTGGCCGAGGCCGTGACCTGGACCGCCCGGACCCTCCCGACACGTCCGCCGGCACCGGTGCTGGCGGGGGTCCGGATCGAGGCGGACCTCGACGGGACGCTCAGCCTGTCCAGCTTCGACTACGAGGTGTCCGCGCGCTCGGAGATCGCCGCCGACGTGAGCGAGGCCGGCACCGTCCTCGTGTCCGGCCGGCTCCTCGCCGAGATCTCCCGCGCGCTCCCGGCGAAGCCGGTGGACGTCGTCGTCGACGGCACCAAGGTCGTCGTCACGTGCGGCGCCAGCCGGTTCACGTTGCTGACGATGCCGGTAGAGGACTACCCCGCGCTGCCCGCGATGCCCGACGTCTCGGGCACCGTCGGCGGTGACGAGCTGACGAACGCCGTCGCGCAGGTCAGCGTCGCCGCGAGCCGCGACGACACCCTCCCCCTGCTGACCGGCGTCCGGATGGAGATCGACGGCGAGAACATCACGCTGCTGGCGACGGACCGGTACCGGCTCGCCCTGCGCGAGCTGACCTGGAACCCGAGCTCGCCGTCCTTCTCGTCGGTGGCGCTGGTCCGGGCCCGCACGCTCACGGACGTCGCGAAGTCACTCGGGAGCTCCAGCACGGTGAACGTTGCGCTCAGCACGGGTGCCGGCGTGGACCTCATCGGCTTCGAGGCCGGTGGCAGGCACACGACCTCGCAGCTCGTCGACGGCGACTACCCCCCGGTGCGGCGCCTCTTCCCGGACGAGACCCCGATCCACGCCGTCGTACCGACGGGCGCCCTGATCGACGCGGCCAAGCGGGTCGCGCTCGTCGCCGAGCGCAACACCCCCATCCGGCTCACGTTCAGCGACGGCCAGGTGGTGCTCGACGCGGGACAGGGTGATGATGCCCAGGCGAGCGAGGCCCTCGAGGCCGTGCTCGTGGGCGAGGAGATCTCCGTGGCCTTCAACCCGCAGTTCCTGCTCGACGGGCTGGGCGCGCTGGGGACCGACTTCGTCCGGATGGGCTTCACCCACCCGAACAAGCCGGTCGAGTTCACCGGGCAGGGGTCGCTCGACGGCGAGGCCACCTCGTCGTACCGCTACCTGCTCGTCCCGATCCGCTTCGCCGGCTGACCACCGCACCAGGACGCACACTCGAGAAGGGCGAACGATGCACATCGGACTCGTTGGGCTGGGGAAGATGGGCGCGAACATGCGCACCAGGCTGCGCGGCGCCGGGATCGAGGTGACGGGCTACGACCGCAACCCCGACGTGTCGGACGCCGCGTCGGTCGCCGAGATGGTCGACGCGCTGCCCGCCGGGGAGCGGATCGTGTGGGTCATGGTGCCCGCCGGTGGCCCGACGGACGCCGTCGTGGACGAGCTGGCCGGGCTGCTGTCCGCGGGCGACATCGTCATCGAGGGCGGCAACTCCCACTTCGCCGACGACGCCCGGCACGCCGAGCAGCTCGCCGGCACCGGCGTCGGCTACCTCGACTGTGGCGTCTCCGGAGGGGTCTGGGGCCTCGAGAACGGCTACGGGCTCATGGTGGGCGGAGACGAGCAGCACGTGCGCGCAGCGCTGCCGGTCTTCGACGCGCTGCGGCCGGAGGGACCCCGCGAGGAGGGGTTCGTGCACGCGGGCGACGTCGGTGCCGGGCACTACGCCAAGATGGTGCACAACGGTATCGAGTACGGCCTCATGCAGGCATACGCCGAGGGCTTCGAGCTGCTCGAGGCCAAGGACATCGTCAAGGACGTCCCCGGCACGCTCAAGGCCTGGACCCGGGGCACGGTCGTGCGCTCCTGGCTCCTGGAGCTGCTCGTCCTCGCCCTCGAGCAGGACCCGGGCCTCGGGCAGATCAGCGACTGGGTCGAGGACTCCGGCGAGGGTCGCTGGACCGTCGACGAGGCGATCGACAGCGCCGTGCCGGTCCCGGTGATCTCCGCAGCGCTCTTCGCCCGCTTCGCGTCGCGCCAGGGGGCGTCTCCCGCGATGAAGGCGGTCGCCGCCCTGCGCCAGCAGTTCGGTGGTCATGCGACGAAGCCTTCCGCCGACGGCTGACCGGGCCGGGGCGCCCCTTCCCGCCCCTGTGCACATCTCGAAGGCTCACTGATGTACATCTCCCACCTGTCCCTCGTGGACTTCCGCTCCTACGAGACGGTGGACCTCGAGCTCGGCCCCGGGGTGACGACCATGGTCGGCCCCAACGGGCAGGGCAAGACCAACCTGGTCGAGGCCGTGGGCTACCTCGCGACGCTCGGGTCGCACCGCGTCGCGAGCGACGCCGCGCTCGTGCGCTCGGGCGCGGAGCGCGCCGTCGTCCGGGCCCGCGTGGTCCGCGGCGACCGGGCGCAGACCGTGGAGCTCGAGGTGAACCCGGGCCGGAGCAACCGCGCGCGGATCAACCGGGGAGCGCTCGGCAGGGCCCGCGACGTGCTGGGCATCGTGCGCACCGTGCTGTTCGCACCGGAGGATCTCGCGCTCGTCAAGGGGGAGCCCGACGGCCGCCGCAGGTTCCTCGACCAGCTCTCGGTCCTCCTGGTGCCGCGGTCGGCGGCCCTGCTCGTCGACTACGACCGCGTCCTGCGCCAGCGCAACGCGCTGCTGCGCTCGGCGTCGGCGGGACGGCGGCGCGGCGGGCGCGGGCCGTCCGGTCCCCCGCCCGAGGGCGACCCGCTCGCCACGCTCGACGTGTGGGACGCCCGGCTGGCGTCGCTCGGGGCGCAGGTGCTGGCGCTGCGGGCGGAGATCGTCGCGGGCCTCGCGCCCTACGTGGCGGCCGCGTACGACGAGGTCTCGGCGGGACAGGGCGCCGCGGAGATCCGGTACCGCTCGACCTCGGACGAGGCCCTGGCAGATCCCGGCGTCCGGGACGGCGCGCGCGAGCCGGAGGAGGCGTCCGCCGTCGGGCTGGAGGCACGGCTCCTCGAGGCGCTGGTCTCCGTGCGCGAGCGCGAGCTCGAGCGCGGGGTCACCCTCGTGGGGCCGCACCGGGACGACGTGGTCCTCACGCTGGCCGGGCTGCCGGCCAAGGGGTACGCCAGCCACGGGGAGTCGTGGTCCTTCGCGCTCGCGCTGCGCCTCGCGTCCTACCGGGTGATGACCGACGGCGTCCCGGAGGATCTCGTGCTCCTCTCCGGGGCGGCCGACTGGGGCGCGGACGGCGAGCCGATCCTGGTGCTCGACGACGTTTTCGCCGAGCTCGACGCGCGCCGGCGCGAACGCCTGGCGCGGATGGTGGCGGACGGGGGGCAGGTGCTCATCACGGCCGCAGTGGCCGAGGACGTCCCCGCCGGGCTCGACGGCGCGCAGATCCAGGTGTCGACGGGACGGGCCGAGCGTGTCGACGACTGATCCGGGCCCCGAGCCCGCCGACGAGCCCGCCGAGGGCGCAGGCACAGGCACCGGCACCGGCCCCGAGGACGACGACGGCACGGGCGGTCGCGCGCTCGACGAGCTGGTCGACCTCACTCCCCCGGCGACGGTCGCCAAGCAGGCGCTCGACCGCGCCCGGGCGGGCGCGCGGGCGCGCGGGCTGCGCCCGGGCAAGCGCGTGCCGAACCCGCTGGCGGACGGTCCGCGACCGGGGGGCCCCGGCGCGCGCGACCCTCAGCTCTTCGGCGAGGTCGTGACCAGCTTCTTGAGCCACCGCGGCTGGACGCCCGACGTGACGGTCGGCGGCGTCGTCGGCCGCTGGCGCGAGGTGGTGGGCGACCAGGTGGCGGACCACTGCACGCCCGAGACCTTCGAGGACCACGTGCTCGTGGTGCGCACCGACTCCTCGGCCTGGGCCGCCCAGGTCAAGATCCTCGTCCCGAGGCTCCTGCAGCGGCTGGCGGAGGAGGTCGGCGACGGCGTCGTGCACGACGTCCGGGTCCTGGGCCCGGCGGGTCCGTCGTTCCGTCGCGGCCCCCGGACGGTGCGCGGTCCGGGGCCGCGCGACACCTGGGGATAGCGGGGCGTCGGAGGCCGGCGCACGCCTGTGGAGAAACCTTGTGGACAACCCGGATCTCCCTGGGAATCGTGCGATCCCGGGTAGGATGGACAGGTCAGTCCGGTCGCGCAGAACGACCCGTCCACCACTTCGGCGGTGGACGGTGTGTCCGTGCGTGTCCGGGACCGTGATCCGCATGCCGAGCCCACCGGGTCGGCCTGCGAGGACGAGGAGCTCCCCACCCCGTGGCAGAAGACGACAAGACCACAGATCCTGCGCAGCGAGACGGCGCTCCGGCGACCCCGGACACCCCGGCAGCACCCGTCGTCCCGTCGCCGTCCCCGGGGAGCAGCAGCTACGAGGCGAGCAACATCACGGTGCTCGAGGGCCTCGAGGCCGTCCGCAAGCGTCCCGGGATGTACATCGGCTCGACCGGGGAGCGCGGCCTCCACCACCTCGTCTACGAGGTTGTGGACAACTCTGTGGACGAGGCGCTCGCCGGGCACGCGGACACGATCGACGTCGTCCTCCTCGCCGACGGCGGCGTGCGCGTCTCGGACAACGGGCGCGGGATCCCCGTGGCGATGCACCCGACGGAGCACAAGCCGACCGTCGAGGTCGTCATGACGATCCTGCACGCGGGCGGCAAGTTCGGCGGCGGAGGGTACGCGGTCTCGGGCGGCCTGCACGGCGTCGGCATCTCCGTCGTGAACGCGCTGTCCGCGCGGGTCGTCACCGAGGTCAGCCGCGACGGCCACCTCTGGCGCCAGGAGTTCGCGGACGGCGGCCGGCCGGTCACCACGCTCGAGCGTGGCGTCGAGACCGACGCCACGGGCACGACGCAGACCTTCTGGGCCGACGGGACGATCTTCGAGACGACGGTCTTCGACTTCGAGACGCTGCGCGCGCGCTTCCAGCAGATGGCGTTCCTCAACAAGGGCCTGCGCATCACGCTGACGGACGAGCGTGCCGAGCACCTCGACACGGCGGACGAGGTCGCCGGCCAGGACGGGGACGGCACCCCGGAGGGCGATGTACGCAAGCCCCGGGTCGTCTCGTACAAGTACGACGGCGGCCTCGTGGACTACGTGAAGCACCTGAACTCGGCCAAGAAGGTCGAGCTGATCCACGACGAGATCATCGACTTCGAGGCGGAGGACGAGGTCCGCCTCATCTCCGCGGAGATCGCGCTGCAGTGGACGAGCTCCTACTCCGAGTCGGTGCACACGTACGCGAACACGATCGCCACGACCGAGGGCGGCACCCACGAGGAGGGGTTCCGCTCGGCGATGACCTCCCTGGTGAACTCCTACGCCCGCGAGAAGGCGATCATCAAGGACAAGGACGACAACCTCACGGGCGACGACATCCGCGAGGGGCTGACGGCGGTCATCTCCGTCAAGCTCGGCGAGCCCCAGTTCGAGGGCCAGACGAAGACGAAGCTCGGCAACACCGAGGCGAAGACCTTCGTCCAGAAGATCGTGCGCGAGCGGCTGACGGACTGGTTCGACTCCCACCCGACCGAGGCCCGCGACATCATCCGCAAGGCCATCCAGGCGTCCCAGGCGCGCCTCGCCGCCCGCAAGGCGCGGGAGGCCACGCGGCGCAAGGGCCTGCTCGAGTCGGGCGGCATGCCGGGCAAGCTGCGCGACTGCCAGTCGAACAAGCCGGAGGAGTGCGAGGTCTACATCGTCGAGGGCGACTCGGCGGGCGGCTCCGCGGTGCGCGGGCGCAACCCGGACCGCCAGGCGATCCTCCCGATCCGCGGCAAGATCCTCAACGTGGAACGTGCCCGGCTCGACCGCGCGCTCGGCAACCAGGAGGTCCAGTCGATCATCACGGCCTTCGGCACGGGCATCGGCGAGGACTTCGACCTCAGCCGGCTCCGGTACCACAAGATCGTCCTGATGGCCGATGCCGACGTCGACGGCCAGCACATCAGCACCCTGCTGCTGACGCTGCTGTTCCGCTACATGCGGCCCTTGATCGAGCACGGCCACGTGTACCTGGCGCAGCCGCCGCTGTACCGGCTCAAGTGGTCCAACGCCCCGCACGACTACGTCTACTCCGACAAGGAGCGCGACGTCTTCCTCGCGGCCGGCCAGGCCGAGGGCAAGAAGATCCCGAAGGACAACGGGATCCAGCGCTACAAGGGCCTCGGCGAGATGGACTACTCGGAGCTGTGGGACACCACGATGGACCCCGAGCACCGCACGCTGCTGCAGGTCACGATGGACGATGCCGCGGCGGCCGACGAGATCTTCTCGATCCTCATGGGTGAGGACGTCGAGTCGCGTCGCGGGTTCATCCAGCGCAACGCCAAGGACGTGCGGTTCTTGGACATCTAGCGCGCCGGCCCGCCACGACCCGGCACGTCGCCCCCGCCCATCCGGGGCGCGACCGAACAGACTCACGCAGCACGACAGGACGAGGTAGACGGTGACGGACGAGACTCCCCCGCAGGGACCGGACGAGACGACGGGCGACGGCGCAGCGGTGCCCACGGGCGAGGCCGCGGTCGAGGCGGCCGCCGCGCTCGCCGTGCAGCACGGGCGCGTGGAGCCGGTCGACCTGCAGCTCGAGATGCAGCGCTCCTACCTCGACTACGCGATGAGCGTCATCGTCGGCCGCGCCCTGCCGGAGGTCCGCGACGGGCTCAAGCCCGTGCACCGCCGCGTCCTGTACGCGATGTACGACGGCGGCTACCGCCCCGACCGCTCGTACTCCAAGTGCAGCCGCGTCGTCGGCGACGTCATGGGAAAGTTCCACCCGCACGGCGACTCGGCGATCTACGACGCGCTGGTGCGCCTCGTCCAGGACTGGTCGCTGCGCTACCCGCTGGTCGCGGGCCAGGGAAACTTCGGCTCGCCGGGAAACGACCCCGCGGCCGCCCCCCGGTACACCGAGTGCCGCATGGCCCCGCTGGCCATGGAGATGGTCCGCGACATCGACAAGGACACCGTCGACTTCGGGGACAACTACGACGGGCGCACCCAGGAGCCCCTGATCCTCCCGTCGCGGTTCCCGAACCTGCTGGTCAACGGGTCGGCGGGCATCGCGGTCGGCATGGCGACGAACATCCCGCCGCACAACCTGCGGGAGGTCGCCGAGGGCGTGCGCTGGCACCTCGCGCACCCGGACGCGTCGCGCGAGGAGCTGCTCGAGGCGCTCCTGCAGCGGATCAAGGGCCCCGACTTCCCGACGGGCGCCACGATCCTCGGGCACAAGGGCATCGAGGAGGCCTACCGCACGGGCCGCGGCTCGATCACGATGCGTGCCGTGGTCTCCGTCGAGGAGATCCAGAACCGCATCTGCCTGGTCATCACCGAGCTCCCGTACCAGGTCAACCCGGACAACCTCGCCCTGAAGATCGCGGACCTCGTCAAGGACGGCCGCATGCAGGGCATCGCGGACATCCGCGACGAGACGTCCGGGCGCACGGGCCAGCGGCTGGTCATCGTGCTCAAGCGCGACGCGGTCGCCAAGGTCGTGCTCAACAACCTGTACAAGCACACCCAGCTGCAGGACAACTTCGGCGCGAACATGCTCGCCCTGGTCGACGGCGTGCCCCGCACCCTGAGCCTGGACGCGTTCATCCGGCACTGGACCACCCACCAGGTCGACGTCGTCGTGCGCCGGACCGCCTACCTGCTGCGCGAGGCCGAGAAGGCCATCCACATCTTCCGCGGCTACCTCAAGGCGCTGGACGCGCTGGACGAGGTCATCGCGCTGATCCGCCGCTCCCCCGACGCCGACGAGGCGCGAACCGGGCTGATGGACCTGCTCGAGATCGACGAGATCCAGGCCACCGCGATCCTCAACATGCAGCTGCGCCGCCTCGCGGCGCTGCAGCGCCAGCAGATCATCGACGAGCACGACAAGCTGGCGCGGCAGATCTCCGAGTACCAGGCGATCCTGGCGTCACCGAGCCGCCAGCGCGAGATCGTCCGCGAGGAGATGGACGAGATCGTCGACCGGTACGGCGACGAGCGCCGCACCACGATCCTGCCCTTCGCCGGCGAGGTCTCCATGGAGGACCTCATCGCGGAGGAGGACGTCGTCGTCACCATCACGCGGGGCGGGTACGTCAAGCGCACGCGCAGCGACAGCTACCGGGCGCAGCGCCGCGGCGGCAAGGGCGTGCGCGGCGCGCAGCTGCGCGAGGACGACATCGTCGACCAGTTCTTCGTCACCACCACCCACCACTGGCTGCTGTTCTTCACGAACCTCGGCCGCGTGTACCGGGCCAAGGCCTACGAGCTGCCCGAGGGTGGCCGGGACGCGAAGGGCCAGCACGTCGCGAACCTGCTGGCGTTCCAGCCGGGCGAGCACATCGCGCAGGTGCTGAGCATGCGCGACTACGACTCGGCGGACTACCTCGTGCTCGCGACCCGGCGCGGCCTGGTGAAGAAGACGCGGCTCGCGGAGTACAACTCACCCCGGTCGGGCGGTCTGATCGCGATCAACCTGCGCGAGGACGCCGACGGCGTCGTCGACGAGCTGGTCTCGGCCCGCCTCGTGGACGCGGACGACCACCTGATCCTCGTCTCGCGCAAGGGCCAGTCCATCCGGTTCGAGGCGAACGACGAGGCGATGCGCCCGCTCGGCCGCGCGACGTCGGGCGTGACCGGCATGAAGTTCCGCGAGGACGACGAGCTGCTCTCGGCCGACGTCGTCGTCCCCGGCTCCCAGCTGTTCGTCGTGACCGAGGGAGGGTTCGCCAAGCGGACCGACATCGACGAGTACCGCGTCCAGGGGCGCGGCGGGCTCGGCATCAAGGTGGCGAACCTGGTCGAGGCCCGTGGAGATCTCGTGGGGGCTCTCGTCACGGGCGAGGACGACGAGGTGCTCGTCATCATGGAGGGCGGCAAGATCGTCCGGTCCGCGGTCGCCGAGGTCAACCTGACCAGGCGCAACACCCAGGGTGTGACGTTCGCCAAGCCGGGCAAGGGCGATCGCATCATCGCGGTGGCGCGGAACGTCGAGCGTCAGGTCGAGGTGGATGGGGATACCGTGGGCGCAGACGGGACCGGAGCGACCGGGACCTCGACCGACCCGACAGGGAGTGCCGCGGCGCAGGAGAGCGACGCCCCGGACACGACCGAGGAAGCGTGAGCGATGAGCACCAACCAACGAACGTCCACGACCTCCGGCGGTAGCGCCTCAGGCCGCGGCCCTGCGGTGCCCCCGCCGCCCGCCGCGCCCACGTCGATCCCGCCGACGAACCCCGCGGCGCGGCCGAGCTCGACGCCGGGCCCCCGGACCGATGCCGCACAGCCCGGTACGGCGCGCGGCGCGTCCGAGCGCGGACCGTCGGGGTCGGCCGCCCCGGCCGCGGCCAAGACCGCGGAGCGAGCACAGCCCGCGCCCGCGGGCACGTCCGAGCAGTCGCCGGACCAGGGCACGACCTCGTCGGTGCGCTCCGGTGCGTCGAAGGCCGCTGCCGCCGCGCTCTCGGCCGCCCGTGCGGCCGCGGCGCGCGTCGCGACCGTGACGGCGGTGGCCGACAAGACCACCGACGACCCCCAGGGGCTCGGCGCCGGGACCCCGGCCGGCCCCGACGGCAAGGCCGCCCCGCCCGGGACCGCGCCGCAGCAGGCCGGCGGCACGCCCCGGCCCGGCGCCGGTGGCGCCCCCGGCGCGACCGCCGCGCAGCCGCAGGCCGCCGCCCGGCAGCAGGCCGCCGCCGACCCGGGCGTGCGTCGCGTACGCCTCGTGGTCTCGCGCGTCGACCCGTGGTCGGTCATGAAGCTCTCGTTCATCCTGGCGTTCGCGCTCGGGATCATGATGGTCGTCGCGACCGCCGTCGTCTGGGGCGTGATCAACGAGCTGGGCGTCTTCACGCAGCTCGACACGCTGATCCGCGACATCATCGGTACCGAGAGCAACAACGTCAACGTGCTCCAGTACGTGGAGTTCAACCGCGTGGTCTCGCTGGCCGCGCTCATCGCGATCATCAACCTCGTGATCATGACGGCTCTGGCGACCGTGCTGGCCTTCGTCTACAACATCACGGCGGCCGTCGTCGGTGGGATCCACCTCACACTGACCGACGAGTGATCGGTTTGGGAACGGCCCGGGCGATCGGGTAACGTTCATCCTCGCGTGCAAGCGCGACGGGCCTATAGCTCAGACGGTTAGAGCGCTTCCCTGATAAGGAAGAGGTCAGAGGTTCAAGTCCTCTTAGGCCCACTGTCCGACCGATCGAAGGGGAATCGATGAAGAAGCTCCTGCTGGTCCTCCTCGCCGCCGGCGCGGGGTACCTCGTGTGGCGCAAGTACAACGAGTCCGCGGACGAGCGCGATCTGTGGGCCGAGGTCACCGACACCTTCGAGTGAGCCCGACGCCGGGCTCCGGGCGGCAGCACGACGTCACCACCGGCCTCCCTCGGGCGGCCACGGGGCCATGGCGCAATTGGTAGCGCACCTGCTTTGCAAGCAGGGGGTTGGGGGTTCGAGTCCCCCTGGCTCCACCAGGCGCACGAGCCGCTGACCGGGGATCTTCCCAGGTCAGCGGCTCTTTCCGGCTCCCGGCCCCGCAGGTTCGGTCGCGCCCGGCGCGCCGCGCGGGACCGCGTACGTCAGGCGCCGGCGCTCCCCCGGCTGCGCCACAGCAGCCAGACGAAGTAGGGCGCCCCGACGAGCGCGGTGACCAGCCCCGCGGCGATCTGCGACGGCGCGATCACGGTGCGACCGAGCGTGTCGGCGACGCTGACCAGCAGCGCACCCAGCCCGATCGCCACCGGCACCGAGCGCGCGTGCCGGGCGCCCACCAGCGCGCGGGCCGCGTGCGGTGCCACGAGCCCCACGAACCCGAGCGCCCCGACGGCGCACGCGGCGGCGGCCGTGAGCAGGGCGGCCAGCGTGAGGTACCCGAGCCGCTGGCGGCCGAGCGGTACGCCGAGGACGCGCGGGACGTCGTCGTCCAGGGAGACCAGGTCCAGCGTGCGCGCCCCGAGCAGCGCGAACGGGAGACCGACCACGAGGACGAGCGCGACGGGCAGGAGCTGGTCGAGCGAGCGGCCGTACGTCGAGCCCGCGAGCCAGGTCAGCGCGAGGTTCGTGCTCCACGGCGAGACGACCACGACGAGCAGAGTCGTGAGCGCGCTCGCGGCGGCGCTGACGCCCACGCCGATGAGCACGAGGCGGTCGGACGCCATCGCCCGCCCGGCCGCGCGCCGACCCGCGGCGAGCCGGTAGACGAGCGCGAACGTCGCGAGGGCGGCGACGGTGGCGGCCCCCATCACGGGCCAGATCCCCACGCCCGGCACGAGGAGCACCACGGCGACGGCGCCGACCCCGGCGCCCGGCGTCACGCCGAGGAGTCCCGGCTCGGCGAGCGGGTTGCGGCACACCGCCTGCACGATCGAGCCGGCGAGCGCGAGCGCGGCGCCGCCGAGCAGCGCCGCGAGGACGCGCGGCCAGCGCTGGTCGAGGACGAACGAGACCTCGTCGCCGGCCGTCCCGCGCCACCAGCTCGCGACGTCACCGAGCAGGACGAGCCGGTCACCGAGGAGCAGCGCGGCGACGAACGCCGCCACGAGGGCGACGACGAGCACGACCGCGACGACCGCGACCCACGCGCGCGAGCGGACCGCACCGTGCGCGCCGGCCGCCGTGGTCGCGGCCCCCGGGCCCCCGTCGCGCAGCCGCCGGGCGAGCCAGACGAGCACGACCGCGCCGAACAGCGTCGTGACCACGCCCGTGGGCACGGAGATCGCGACCGCCGCGGGGACGGCGAGCCGGAGCAGCACGTCGGCCGCGACGATGACGACCGCCCCGACGATCCCGGCGAACGGCAGGAGCGCGAGGTGCCGCCCGAGGCCGGGGACCCGCCGGGCGACGAGCCGCGCGACGACGGGCGCGCAGAGGCCGACGAACCCGATCGGTCCCGTGACCGTCACCGCGGTCGCGGCGAGCAGCACCGCGAGGACCACGGCGAGGACGCGCGTGCGCCGCACGTCGACGCCGAGCAGGGTCGCCGTGTCGTCCCCGAGCCCGAGCACGTCGAGCCGGTGCGCGATCAGCAGGGTGGCGGCGACCCCGAGGGCCACGACCGGCGCGGCGAGGCTCACCTGGTGCGTGCCCGACTGGACGGTCGTGCCGCTCCCCCAGGCGAACAGGCCGACGGTGTCCTGCTGGAAGAGCATGAGCAGCACGGTGGTGAGCGCGTCGAGGGCGAGCGCGACCGCGGACCCGGCGAGGATCAGGCGCGTGGGCCCGCTCGCCCCGCCCCGCGCGACGAGCAGCACGAGGCCCGACGCCGCGAGGCCGCCGACGAACGCGACCAGCCCCCCGGCGTAGAACGGCAGGGAGATGCCGAACGCCGCGACGGCGACCACCGCGACGTACGCGCCGGCGTTGACCGCGAGCGTGTCCGGCGACGCGAGGGGGTTGCGGGCGACCGACTGCAGAGTCGTGCCCGCCACCCCGAGCGCCAGGCCGACGAGCAGCGCCGCCGCGAGCCGCGGCAGGCGGCTGGCGAGCAGGACGTCGACGGCCTGGGCGGAGGCGTCGTCGGCACCCGACGAGCCCGGTACGACCGCGCGCAGGAGCTCGCCCACGCCCAGGTCGGCGGTGCCCTGCAGCAGGTGCGCGACCGACAGGACGGCCAGGACGACGAGGGCGACGACGAACGCCGCGGCCACGCGGACCGGCCGGGCGGCCGGGGCCCTCCCGGTGCCGGCACCGTCCGCAAGCCCGGCACGCGCGGTCACGACGTCCGGGGCGCTCACGTGAGGGCGTCGACCAGCGTGTCGACGTACGCCTCGGCGGAGAGCGGGCCGCCGAACGGCCAGATCCCGTCCGGGATGCGGTGCACGTGGCCGGCCTCGACGAACGGCAGCTTCTTCCAGATGGCGTTGTCGGCCAGGCCCTCCTCGAAGGGGTCCCCGCCGTCGGAGTCGTTGGCGCCGTAGACGAACGTCGAGTCGGGGTCGGTGATCTTCGTCAGGCCCTCGACGTCGGTGCTGGCGAGGCCGTAGTCCTTGTCGCCGCCGGTGGTCCACTGGTTGTCGAGGCCGAGCTCGGCCGCCACGCCCCCGACGAACGAGCCCGGCGTGTACATCCGGACCGAGACGTTCCCGGCGTCGAGCCAGCCGTCCGACATCGTGAACGGCGCGCCGGCCTTGCCGGCGTCGGCGAGCGCGGCCTTGCCCTCGGCGATCTTGTCGTCGAAGCCCGCGAGCACCTCGGTCGCCTCGGCCTGCCTCCCGGTCGCCTCCGCGAGCGTGGTCACGGTGCGGCGCATGTAGCCGATCGGGTCGGAGGAGTCCGACCCGCGCAGCGCGAGGACCGGGACCTCCTTCTCGATCTGGGCCAGGACGTTCTCGGGCAGGTCGGTCGTGGTGACCACGAGGTCGGGGTGGAGCGCGACGATCGCGTCGAGGCTCGGCTCGCCGCGCGTGCCGACGTCGGGCGTCGAGGCGTCGATCGGTGCCTGCGTGTCCCAGACGTTGTACCCCTTGACGTCCGCCTCGCCGGCGGGCTCCACGCCGAGCGCGACGAGGTTCTCCGTGAGGCCCCACTCGAGCGAGACGACCTTCGTCGCGGGCGCGTCGAGGTGCACGGTGCCGCGCTCGTCGGTCACCTCGACGGGACCGGACGGGGCGGCGGCGGTGGTCTCGTCCGCGGTGGCGGGGGCCTCGGTCGTGCCGCAGGCGGAGAGCAGCAGGGTGCCGAGCAGGGCGGCCGCCGAGGCGGTGGCGGTCGTGGCCGCGCGGGTGCGGCGGCGGGGTGCAGGGGGCAGGGGTGCAGCGGGCATGGGTGTCCTTCGGGTCGGCGCGCGGGAGCCCGCGCAGGGATGGGCCGGGAGGGGGTCGAGCGGATCAGGTGAGCGCGTGCTCGCGCCGGCGGGCCGTGTGCCGCCCGACGGGGTGGGTGCGGACCCTGCCGTCGTCGTCCACGCGGACGTCGATGCGCAGGCCGTAGACCTCGCTGAGCAGCTCGGCGGTCAGGACGTCCCGCGGGGTGCCGGACCCGCGCACGGTGCCGCCGTGCAGGAGGACGACGCGGTCCGCGACCGCCGCCGCCTGGTCGAGGTCGTGCAGCACGACGCCGACGGCGACCCCGTGGTCGTCGGCCAGGTCGCGCACCAGGTCGAGGATCTCGACCTGGTAGCGCAGGTCCAGGAACGTCGTCGGCTCGTCGAGCAGGACCACACCGGTGTCCTGCGCCAGGCAGGTCGCGAGCCACACGCGCTGCAGCTCTCCGCCGGAGAGCGCGTCGACGGGGCGGTCGGCCATCGCCGCGACCCCCGTGAGGCGCATCGCGCGCTCGACGACCCGGGGGCCGTCGGCGTCGCCGGTGCCGAAGCGGCCGCGGTAGGGGTGGCGGCCGTAGGCGACGACGTCGCGCACGCTCACCCCGCCCGGCGTCGGGCGGGACTGCGTGAGGAGCGTGACGCGGCGCGCGAAGTCCTTGGACCCCAGCGCGAGCGCGTCGACCGTGGCCGGCGTGCCGTCCGCGGCTCCCCCGCCGGGCGTCCCGGCGAGCGCCCCGGCGAGCGTGACGGTGCCCGACGACGGCGCGTGCAGCCGCGCGAGCGAGCGCAGCAGGGTGGACTTGCCGGACCCGTTGGGGCCGACGAGCGCGGTGACGATGCCGGGGACGAGCGCGAGGCCGGCGTCGTGGACGACCCGTCGGCCGTCGTACGCGAGGTCCAGGCCGGCGCCGACGAGGGACGGCACGGTGGGTAAGGGCAGGCTCACGGAGGGGAGCCTAACCTACATACCGCCGCCTCCGGCAGCCCCTCCGTCGCCCGGCCCGCTCACGCGAGCCTGGCCTGCAGGACGATCTGCTCGCCGACGTCGACCCGCACGTCCGCGAGCTGCAGCCCGGGCGGCAGCGACCCCGCGAGGTCGAAACGCCTGCCGGAGTACGCCTCGACCCGCCCGCGCACGGTGCCCAGCAGCGCCGAGACGACCGGGTTGCCGCTGCTCACGGCGAGGTCGCCCACGGTGAGCACCATCGCGTCGTCCACGCTCGCCGTCGCCCGCACGGTCACCGGCGCGGAGACGAACCCCTTGCGCACCCGGCCCACCGCCTCTACCCCGATCCCGCGCGGCCCGCGCTGCTCGACGGCCACGTCCAGCGACGAGAGGGTCACCCCGATGCGCCCGGCGTTCTCGGCGGCCACGGTCCGGACGGCGTCGACCAGCGCCTCGCGCCCGGCCGCCACGCGGACGTGCCCGCTCACCGGCGCCGCGTCGTCCGGCTCCTGCACCTCGGCCCACAGCCCGCCCTCGACGTCCTCGATCCACAGGAAGCGCACGCCCCGGGCCGCGAGATCCACGTCCACGGGCACTCCCGCCACCTCGAGCGGGTGCCCGACGACGTCGAGCTCGCCCAGGAGGGCCGGCTGCACCCCGGCGTCGGCCGGGGCCGGGCCGCCGCTCCCCTGCCCACCGGCCGCCCGGCCGGAGTCCGTGACGGGGACGACGACGCCGGTGCCGTCGACCGACAGGTGCGGCACGTCCGTCCCGTCCGTGGTGGCCTCGACCACGACCCGGTCGGCGCCGCGGACGTCGTCGGGCGTCCGGTCCAGCAGCAGCCGGCGGACGCGCTCCGCGAGGTCCGGGCCGGTGGCGGGTCGAGGGGCGCGCCCGAGCGGGACGCGGCGGTCGGCGGGTGAGGTGGTCATGGGCCGAGCGTAGGCCCGGGGCGCGATCCCGTCCCGGGACCGTGAGAGACTCAGGTAAGGGTGACCTTCGGCTCGTCCGTCCGGCCCTGCGAACTCCGCCCCCGAACCACTCTGGACCCGACGTGACCACCACCGCCCCGGCCACCAGGCCGGGCCCCGAGTCGCCCGTGCGCACCCCCGGAGCCGCCGCGCGGCGGCGTCGCCGGCTTGCCGCGGGCCTGGTCGTGTGCGTGGTGGTGCTGGTCGCCGCCGTCGCCGCCAGCCTCGCGCTGGGCGCACGGCCGGTCCCGCTCGACGACGTGTGGTCGTCGCTGTGGCACCCCGTGCCGGGGAACGCCGACGACACGGCCGTCCACGACCTGCGCCTGCCCCGCACCGTCGTCGGGGCGCTGGCCGGGCTGCTCCTCGCGTTCGGCGGCACGGTGATCCAGGGCGTGACCCGCAACCCGCTCGGCGACCCCGGCCTGCTCGGCATCCAGCACGGGTCCTCCCTGGCGGTGGTCCTGGCGATCGCGCTGCTCGGCGTCACCGACCCGGGAGGGTACGTGTGGTTCGCGTTCGCGGGGGCGGCGTTCGCCGTCGCGGTCGTCTACGGCGTCGCGGGCACCGGCCGCGGTGGTGCGACGCCCGTCAAGCTCGCGCTCGCGGGCGCCGCCTTCGCCGCGGCCATGACGTCCCTCATCACCCTCGTCCTGCTCATGGACCCCTCGACTCTGGACCAGTACCGCTTCTGGTCCGTCGGCTCGCTCGCCGGCCGCAGCATGGACGTCGTGCGGCCCGTGCTGCCCTTCGCGATCGTCGGGGTGGTCCTGACGGTCGCGGTCGCCCGGACGCTCGACCTGCTCGCCCTCGGCGACGACCTCGCCCGCGGCCTCGGACAGCACCTGGTGCGCGCTCGCGTGCTCAGCGCGGTCGCCGTGGTGCTGCTGTGCGGCTCCGCGACGGCGCTCGCCGGCCCCCTCGTCTTCGTCGGCCTCGTGGTCCCCCACCTCGCGCGCCGGTTCACCGGCCCGGACCACCGGTGGCTGCTCGCCTACGCGGCGTTCCTCGGCCCGGCGCTGGTCCTGGTGGCGGACGTCGTGGGCCGCCTCGTGCTGCGCCCGGCGGAGCTGCAGGTGGGCATCGTGGTCTCGGTGCTCGGGGCGCCTCTGCTCATCGCGATCGTCCGCCGCAAGGGGGTGGCGGGGCTGTGACGAGCAACGCTGTGCGCCCGCTGCGGGCGCGGGGCTCGCGCCGGCCCCGCGGCGTGCTCCTCGTGCTCACCGCCCTGCTGCTGGTGGTGATCGCCGCGAGCCTCGTCGTCGGCCCCTACCCGATGTCGCTCGGCGACCTCGCCGCCACCCTCGTCGGGCACGGCGACGCGGGCTCCACGTTCGTCGTGTGGGACCTGCGCGTGCCCCGCCTCGCCCTGGGGATCGTCGCGGGCGCCGCGCTCGCGCTCTCCGGCGGCCTCTACCAGGCCCTCCTGCGCAACCCGCTCGCGAGCCCCGACATCATCGGCATCACGGGCGGCGCGAGCGTCGCCGCGGTCTACGCGATCGTGGTGCTCGGCGCGAGCGGCGCCGTGCTGTCCGGCTTCGCGTTCGCGGGCGCCGTCGTGGCGGCGCTCGCGGTGTACGCGCTCGCGTGGCGCGACGGGATCAGCGGCTACCGCTTCGCGCTGATCGGGATCGCGGTCGCGTTCGTGGCCTCCGGGGTGCTCAGCTACCTCATGACGCGCGGCAACCTCGACGCCGTCCAGGACGCCGTCGTCTGGCTCGCCGGGAGCATCGGGAACGTCTCGTGGCAGACGGTCGGCGTCACCGCCGTGCTCGTCGCCGTGCTCCTGCCCTTCGTCGTGGCCTTCGCCCCGCGCCTGCGGGTGCTGCAGCTGGGCGACGACCTCGCCTCCGGCCTCGGCGTGCGCCCTGAGCGGGTGCGGGTGACGCTGCTGGTCGTCGGGGCAGGCCTCGCCGCGGTCGCGACGGCGGCGGCCGGGCCGATCGCCTTCATCGCCTTCATGTCGGCGCCGATCGCCCGCCGCCTCGTGCGCGACGGCAGCCTCGCGCTGACCGCGACGGCCCTGACCGGCGTCCTGATCGTCCTGGCCGGCGACTTCGTCGGGCAGAACCTCTTCGGGGCCGTCCAGGTGCCGGTCGGCGTCGTCACCGGCGCCGTGGGCGCGCCCTACCTGCTGTGGCAGCTGGCCACCACGAACTCCCGAGGGAAGGGAGCATGATGCACGACCTGCGGACCGAGGGGCTCCACCTCGGCTACGACGGCCACGCCGTCGTGCACGGCGTCGACCTGGTCGTGCCCGACGGCGAGGTCACCGTCGTCGTCGGCGCGAACGCCTCGGGCAAGTCCACGCTGCTGCGCGGCCTCGCGCGGCTCCTGAAGCCCCTCGACGGGACGGTCCTGCTCGACGGCGAGGACCTGCACCGTGCCCCGAGCCGCAAGGTCGCCCAGGTGCTCGGGCTGCTCCCCCAGGAGCCGGTCGCGCCGGACGGGATCGCCGTGGGCGACCTCGTCGGGCGCGGGCGCTACCCGCACCAGGGCTGGTTCCGGCGCTGGTCGCCGCAGGACGACGTCGTCGTCCACCGCGCCATGGAGCGCACCTCGACGCTCGACCTCGCCGAGCGGCCGGTGGCCGAGCTCTCGGGCGGTCAGCGCCAGCGGGTGTGGATCGCGATGGCGCTCGCCCAGGACCCGGACGTCCTGCTGCTCGACGAGCCGACGACGTTCCTCGACCTCGCCCACCAGGTGGACGTCCTGGACCTGCTGTCCGAGCTCAACCGGGAGCACGGGACGACCGTGGTCATGGTGCTGCACGAGCTCAACCTCGCGGCGCGCTACGCCGACCACCTCGTCGTCATGGCCGAGGGCCGCGTCGTCACGACCGGCCCGCCCGCGCAGGTGCTCACGGAGGAGATCGTCGCGTCCGCCTTCGGGCTGAGCGCCCAGGTGGTCCCGGACCCGGTCTACGGCTCCCCCATGGTCGTGCCCGTGGGCCGCCTCCCCGTGCCGGACGGCGCGGTCCCGCCGCCCGGGCCTGTCGTATAGTGAGGGTAGGCACACCTCACCTGACGGGTGCGGCGGCCTGAACGCCCGACCGACCCCTCTCGACCACTGGAGCCCTTCGTGCTGTCCACCCGACGCAAGGCCGCGGCGCTCGCCGCGGGCCTCGCCGCCGTCCTCGCCCTCGCGGGCTGCTCCTCGAGCGGCTCCTCCGACGCGGGCGCGTCCCCGTCGAGCGGGAGCAGCGCGTCCGACGACGCCTTCCCGGTCACCATCGAGCACGCCCTCGGCACGACCGAGATCCCCGCGAAGCCCGAGCGCGTGGTCACGTGGGGCTGGGGGAGCAGCGACGCCGCGATCGCCCTCGGCGTGGTCCCGGTCGCCATGTCCTACCAGGCCTACGGCGGCGACAAGGACGGCGTCCTGCCCTGGGTCAAGGACGCCCTCGACAAGGCCGGCGAGAAGACGCCCGTCGTCCTGCCGAACCAGCAGGAGGTCCCGGTCCAGGACATCGCCGCCCAGAAGCCCGACCTGATCCTGGCGAACTACTCCGGGATCACGCAGGACGAGTACGACCTGCTGTCGAAGATCGCCCCGACCGTGGCGTACCCGGACAAGCCGTGGTCGACGCCGTGGCGCGACGTCGTCACCGGCGTCGGCACGGCGCTCGGGATGGACGACCAGGCCGCGACGCTCATCGACGACACCGAGGCCACCATCTCCGAGGCCGCGGACGCCCACCCCGAGCTCGCCGGCAAGACCGTCGCGTCCGTCTGGGACACCGGCGACACGTTCTACGTGTACACGGCCGACGACCCGCGCCAGCAGTTCCTCGAGGACCTGGGGCTGAAGACGGCGCCGAGCGTCGGCGAGCTGGCGACGGGGGAGTCGAGCTTCTACTACACGCTCAGCTACGAGCAGCTCGACCAGCTCAAGAGCGACATGCTCGTCTCGTTCGCGGACGACCAGAAGACCGAGGACGCCGTGCTCGCCAAGGACGCCCTGCAGGTGATGCCGCAGGTGAAGTCCGGTGCCGTCGCGCAGATCGTCGGCACGGACCTCGTCGCGGCGGTCTCTCCGCCGACCGTCCTGTCGCTGCCCTGGGGCCTGGACGACTACCTCGACGCGCTCTCCGCCGCGGCGGCGAAGGTCGGCTGACCGGCCCGTCCACGCACGCGCGAGGCCCCGGACCGCCGATGCGGTCCGGGGCCTCGCGCGTCGCGCGCTGCGTGCGTGCGCGCCGTGCCGGTGCGGGTCAGGCGGAGGTGTCGTCCTTCGCCGTACCGTCGTCGGCGGCGTGCTTGGCGGCGTCCTTGGCGTCGGCCGCGGTCGCCTTCGCGGTGGACGTGGCGTCCTCCGCCTTCGCCGTCGCGCGGGTACGCGCCTTGCTCGCGGTCTCCTTGGTGGCCTTGACCGCGTCGGCGGCCTTGTCGCCGGCGGCCTCCGCCGCCGCGCCGGCCTGGGCGGCGACCTTGCCGGCCGCCTCCTTGCCCTTGGCGGCCGCGGTGCTCGCCGCCGCGCCGACCGACTCCGCGGCGCGGGCGGCCGACGACGTCGACGGGGTCCCGAGGGCCGGCTCGCCCTCGACGGGCTCCGCCCACGGGTCGGTCGTCGGCTGGGCGCGGCTCCAGAGCACGTAGGCCGCACCGGCGGCGCCGAGTGCGAGAGCCGTCCACAGCACCTTGTGCGACTTCTTCTTCGACTTCTTGCCCGCCTTGCGCGCCGCGGACGAGGTCGCGTCCGCCGCGTCGTGCGCGGAGGACGCGGCCGACTGCGCGGCGTTCCCCGCGGCGGCCGCCGCGCTCGCGGCCGCGGCGTTGACCGCGCTCACGAGCTTCGGCAGATAGTCCTCGACCAGCCTGTCGTGCGCGGTGTCGATCAGCGGGCCGGCCTTGCCGGCAGCGGACTCGACCCGCGGGGCGGCGGCCTGGACGCTGTCCTGCCACGCCTTCTCGAGGCGGGGCTGCGCCCAGCCGGCGAAGGCCTCGGCCTTGGGCCCGCTCCACTCCTTGGCCGCCGCTGCGGCGTCCTTCGCCTGCACCGCCAGGTGCTTGGCGGCCGGTCCGGCCTGGGCACGGGCTTCCTGGAGAGACGCCGCGACGTGCGCCGCCTGCTCCTTGATGCGCTCGGTGTCCACAGCGTCGAGGGTCTCGCCCGCCGCGCTGGCAGACCGTCGGATCCGGTCGAACATAGGGCTCCCCGATCGTCGGTTCGTCATTGGTACGCCCACTCTGCCACCACGGCCGGTCCGTCGCGAGCGCCGTCGTGCGCGGGGTGTCGGGGCCCGGAGCCGGGAGGGGGAGTCGTGCGAGAATGGCGCCATGTTCGCAACCCTGCACACCTCCGCTGGTGACATCCGCATCGAGCTCTTCCCGAACCACGCGCCCAAGACGGTCGCGAACTTCACGGGGCTCGCGACGGGCGAGAAGGCCTGGACGGACCCGCGCACGGGCGCCGAGAGCCACGCCCCGTTCTACGACGGCCTGATCTTCCACCGGGTCATCGACAACTTCATGATCCAGGGCGGCTGCCCCCTCGGCACCGGCACCGGTGGCCCCGGCTACACGTTCGACGACGAGATCCACCCGGAGCTCGGCTTCGACCGCAAGTACCTGCTCGCGATGGCCAACGCCGGCAGCCGCCGCAACCCGGTCACGGGCGCCACCGAGGGCACCAACGGCTCGCAGTTCTTCATCTCCACGACCGAGACGCCGTGGCTCACGGGCAAGCACACGATCTTCGGCGAGGTGGCCGACGACGCGTCGCGCCAGGTCGTCGACGCGATCGGCACGACGGCGACGCGCCCGGGCGACCGCCCCGTCGAGGACATCACGATCGACTCGGTCACGATCGAGGCCTGACCATCAGCCAGCCGCCCTGGGGCTCGGCCGCGGGAGCGACCGGCCCCGCCGCGCAGGTCCCGGTCTGCCCGCGGCACCCCGACCGTCCCGCGTACGTCCGCTGCCAGCGCTGCGGTCGTCCGGCGTGCCCGGAGTGCCAGCGGCCGGCGGCCGTGGGCGTGCAGTGCATCGACTGCGTGCGCGAGACGGCGCGGGCGGCGCCGCAGGCCAGGACCATCTTCGGCGGCACCGTCCGCGGCGGGCGGCCGGTCGTCACGCTGACGATCATCGGCATCTGCGCGGTCAGCTGGCTCCTGCAGCTGGTCACGGGCGGCGACGGCGGCAGCTGGACCGAGCGCTGGGTGTTCGCGCCCGGCCTCGGGGACACCGAGCCGTGGCGGTTCCTGACGGCGGCGTTCCTGCACTCGTCGAACCCGTTCCACATCCTGTTCAACATGTACGCGCTGTGGCTCGTGGGGCCCACGCTCGAGCAGGCGCTGGGCCGGGTGCGCTACGCCAGCCTCTACCTGCTGTGCGCCGTGGGCGGGCAGGTCGGCGTGCTCCTGCTGGCCGACCCGGTGCCCGGCGGCGGCTGGTTCCAGGGCGTGCTCGGGGCGTCCGGGGCGATCTTCGGCCTCTTCGCCGCGATCTTCCTGGTGCTGCGCCGGGCGGGGCGCAACGCCACGCAGGTGCTCGTGCTCATCGCGATCAACCTCGCGCTGC
Source organism: Cellulomonas sp. PhB143 (assembly GCF_003752595.1). Taxonomy (GTDB): domain Bacteria; phylum Actinomycetota; class Actinomycetes; order Actinomycetales; family Cellulomonadaceae; genus Paraoerskovia. The sequence goes on from NZ_RKIJ01000012.1 coordinate 346,854, forward strand.
CGTTCATCGTCGGCGGCGGGGCGATCGCCTGGCAGGCGCACCTGGGCGGCCTCGTCACGGGCGCCGCGATGGGCGCCGCCTACGCCTACGCCCCGCGCGCCCGGCAGGCGCTGACGCTGTGGCTGGTGCCGGCCGTGACCGTCGTGGTGCTCGTGGCGCTGTCGGTGTGGAAGTACACCTCGACCGGGTGGATCGGCTGACGAACTACACCGGTGTAGTTATCCACACCTGTGTGCACGGGTGGGGATAACTTCTCCACAGCCCTGTGGAACGGTCGCCCGTGGCGCGCGCGCTGGCTACTTCCAGCGCGTGGTCAGCGTGAAGCCCGCGATGATCAGCGCGAACCCGACGGCGAGGTTCCACTGGCCGAGGAACGGCACCGGCAGGTCGGCGCGCCCGCTCGTCAGGTAGAACAGCACGATCCAGGCGAGTCCGGCGACCATGAGCGTGATCATGGTGGGCACGAGCCACCGCGGGTTCGTCGAGTCGGGCTTGTAGGTCTGCGGCTCGGTGGTCGCGGACTTCGGCTTGCGGCGCTTCGAGACGGGCACGTGGACTCCTGTGGACGGGGTTCTCGGGCGGACGGTGAACGGGCAGCGCCGATCGTCAACTAGCGTAGTGGGCGCAAGGTATCGCCTCGGACAGGCTCCGCGCTCCGCGCGGCCCGCGGCGGGCTCCCGGGGCCGGGCCTCGCGAGGACGACGGCACGAGGTCGAGGACGGAGACCGACTGTGGACGAGCAGGTCGCGCACGGACCGGCGCGCCGGTCGCGGACGCGCCGTGTGCTCGGCGCGCTCGGCGTCGGGCTCGTGCTGGCGGCGTGCGGCCTGATGTTCGCGACCAGCGCCAAGCTGGCGCACGGCAGCGGTGAGCGGCACCCCGAGAACCTCGCCGAGCTCGTGGAGAGCGAGTCCGGGCGCGTCGAGGACCTCACGACGCGGGTCCGGACGCTGGACGCGCAGATCGCCCACCTCCGCCCGGCCGGGTCGACGGCACCCTCGAAGGCCGAGGCCCAGGCGGAGAGCAACACGCAGGTGGCCGCGGCGACGGTCGCGGTCCGGGGGCCGGGCCTGACGGTCGCGCTCGACGACGCGCCCCCGGGCAACTACGGCGAGGACTTCCGCCCGGACGACCTCGTCGTGCACCAGCAGGACCTGCAGTCGGTGATCAACGCGCTGTGGGCGGGCGGGGCCGAGGCGATGACCCTGCAGGGTCAGCGGGTCGACTCGACGACGGCCTTCCGGTGCGTCGGCAACGTGCTGATCCTCCAGGGCCGGGTGTACTCCCCGCCGTTCGAGGTCGCCGCCATCGGCGACCAGGACGCGCTGCGCGCCGCGCTCGACCGCTCGCCGGAGATCGCCGTGTACAAGACGTACGTCGACGTCGTACATCTGGGGTACGACGTGAACGAGGAGAGCAGGATCGCCATGCCCCGGGCCGAGAGCTCCGACCTCGAGCACGCCGTCCCCGCCACGGCGACGCGGACGGGCGGCGGGCGGTGACGGCGCAGGGCACCCGCAGCAGCCCGCCGGGCAGCGTGCCGCACCGCGGCGCACCGCGGATGGTGCCGCACGCCAACCCGACCCACGGCCGGCCGGGCCGCCGGGGCGGTGTCGGCAGCCACGTCGTCGGCGTCGTCGGCGAGCTGCTCATCACGCTCGGCGTCCTGCTCGCGCTGTTCATCGTCTGGCAGCTGTGGTGGACGGACGTCCAGGGCGACCGCTACCAGGCCGACGTCATCGACTCGCTCGCGTGGACGCCGCCCCCCGCCCAGGCCGACGCGGACCCCACGCCACGCCGGGACGAGCCGCCGGTGATGGACGAGCCGGCGAACCTCACCGTGTTCGCCCAGATGTACGTCCCGCGCTTCGGGGCGGACTACGTCAAGCCGGTCGCCCAGGGCATCGACAAGGCGGAGGTCCTCGACACCATCGGGATCGGGCACTACCCCGGCACGGCGATGCCCGGCGGCCTCGGCAACTTCGCCGTCGCGGCGCACCGCACCACCTTCGGCAAGCCGTTCAACAAGATCGCCGACCTGCGGGAGGGCGACCCCGTCGTCGTGCGGACCGAGGACACGTGGTACGTCTACCGGGTCACGACCCACCTGATCGTCTACCCGGACGAGGTGGGCGTCGTCGCGCCGGTGCCGTCCGACCCGGACGACCCGGACGTCGTCCCCACGCAGCGGCTGATCACCATGACGAGCTGCCACCCGCTGTTCTCCGCGGCGCAGCGCTACATCGTGCACGGCGAGCTGGACTACTGGCTGCCCGTGGAGGACGGCACGCCCGCCGAGCTGACGGACGCGGGCATCGACCCCTCGAGCGCGGGAGGACCCTGATGTACGGACCCCTCTGGAGGGCGCTGCCCGGACCGGTCTGGGTGCGGGTGCTGATCCTGCTCGTCCTGGCCGCCGCCGTCGTCCTCGTCTGCTTCCAGTGGTTCTTCCCCTGGGTGTCGGACTACGTGCCCATGAACCAGCAGACCGTCGGAGAAGGAGCACCATGACGAGCATCCTCGTCGTCGACAACTACGACTCGTTCGTCTACACCATCGTCGGCTACCTCGACCAGCTCGGTGCGCGCACGGTCGTCGTCCGCAACGACGCCGTGCCCGAGCCGGACGACCAGGGGCGGTTCCACGACACCGACGGCGCGGTGTTCGACGGCGTCCTCGTCTCGCCCGGACCCGGCACGCCGCACGGCGCGGGCAGCAGCGAGGACGTCATCCGGGCGTGCGCCCGCTCGCGCACGCCCATGCTCGGCGTCTGCCTCGGGCACCAGGCCCTCGCCGAGGTGTACGGCGCGACCGTCACGCACGCGCCGGAGCTCATGCACGGCAAGACGAGCAGCGTCGAGCACGACGGCGGGGGAGTGCACGCGGGTCTCGCGTCGCCGTTCACCGCCACCCGCTACCACTCGCTCGCCGTGGTCCGCGAGACGGTGCCCGAGGAGCTGCGCGTGACCTCGTGGACGGAGTCCGGCATCGTCATGGGGCTGCAGCACCGCGAGCTGCCGCTGCACGGCGTGCAGTTCCACCCCGAGTCGGTGCTCACCGAGGGCGGGCACCGGCTCCTGGCCAACTGGCTCGAGACGTGCGGGGCCGACGGCGCCGTGGAGCGCTCGGCCGGCATGGCGCCGCTCGTCCGCGGCTGACCGGCCTGGCTGACCGGTCCGGCCGACCCGGCGGCAGGTCAGCCGTTGCCGCCGCCCGCGGCCCCGTCCTCGCCGCCGCCCGCGCCGTCGTCCCCGGTCGCGTCGTCGCCCGGGGTGGCCGTCCCGTCGTCGCCGCCCTGGTCGGACCCCGGCGCCGGCGGCGTCTGCGGGCCCGGGCCGCTGGAGACCACGACGTTGACCGACGAGCCCTCGTCGACCTGCGTCGACGCGGCCGGGTCGGTCGCGATCACCTGGCCGGCCGCGAGCTTGTCGGACGCCTGCTGGGACTGGTTGCCCATGTTGAGGTTCGCGCGGCCGAGCTCGGACGACGCCTGGTCGAGCGTCAGCCCCTCGAGGTTCGGCACGTTCGTCTTCGGGGTCTCGGGCTTCGTGGCGACCGTCAGGTCCACCGACGAGCCCTGCGCGACCTCGCCCTTGCCCGGGTCCTGCTGGAACACGACGCCCTCGTCGGCCTTGTCCGTGGGCTCCTTCGTCACGACGGCGGTCAGCCCGACGTCCTTGAGCGCGCTCTCGGCGTCGGCCTGCTTCATGTTCGTGACGTCCGGGAGCTCGACCTTGCCGTCGGAGACGAACAGGTCGACGGTGGCGCCGTCGGCGACGGTGTCCCCGATGGCCGGGTCCGTCTTGGTCACCTGGTCCTCGGGGACGTCCTTGCTGTGCTCGCTCTCGACGTTGCCGACCTCGAGGCCCGCCTCCTGGAGGGCGTCGCGCGCGTCGGCCTGGCTCTTGCCCGCGACGTCCGGCACCGTCACCTGGCCGGGCCCGGAGGAGAAGAACACGGTCACCGTCGAGCGGGGCGCGACCTGCGTGCCGCCGCGCGGGTCCTGGCGTACGAACGTGCCCTTGTCGGAGTCGTCCGCCACCTCGCGCTGGCTGAAGACGAGGTCCTTGCCCTCGATCGCGGCGCGCGCGGCCTCGGCGTCCATGTCCGCCGTGACGGTCGGGACCGCCACCGTGTCCGGCTCGTCGGGCCCCTGGAGCGCGATGATCGCGATGATCGCGGCGATCGCGAGCACCCCGATCGTCACGAGCGTCCAGATCAGGCCCTTGCGGCTCTTCTTCGGCTCCTCCTCGGGGCCCTCGGGGGTCCCGGCGGAGTCGGGAGGCAGCGCCACCGGCGTCGTGCCCCACGGGTTGGTCTGCGCGCCCATCACCTGGGTGCCCTGCTCGGCGCCCATGACCTGGGTGGCGCCCGCTCCCGCGGCGAGCCCGGCGGCCGCCGCGACGGCGCCGATCGCACCCGCGGACACGTGCCCGCCGTTGACCGCGGCCTCGAGGTCCGCGCGGAACTCGCCGGCGCTGCTGTAGCGGTCCGTGCGCTCCTTCGCGAGCGACTTGAGCGTGATGCGGTCGAGGACCTCGGGCACGTCGGGCGCCAGCTCGCTGGGCCGCGGGGGAGTCTCGCGCACGTGCTGGTAGGCGACCGCGACCGGCGAGTCGCCGATGAAGGGCGGCCGGCCGGTGAGCATCTCGAAGAACAGGCAGCCCGTGGAGTACAGGTCGCTGCGCGCGTCCACCGTCTCGCCGCGCGCCTGCTCGGGGGAGAGGTACTGCGCCGTGCCGATCACCGAGTGCGTCTGCGTCATCGTGGCCGCGGAGTCGGCGACGGCGCGAGCGATGCCGAAGTCCATGACCTTGACGGTCCCGGTCGGCGTGATCATCACGTTGGCGGGCTTGATGTCGCGGTGCACGATGCCGGCGTGGTGGGAGTACTCGAGCGCCGACAGGACGCCCGCGGTGATCTCGACGGCCTCCTCGATGGGCACCGAGTGGCCGTCGCGCACGATGTCGCGGACCGTGTGGCCCTCGACGTACTCCATGACGATGAACGGCACGTGCGTCTGCGCGCCCTGCGAGTCGGTGCCGACGTCCTCGCCGGTGTCGTAGACCGCCACGATCGAGGGGTGGTTGAGCGCCGCCGCGGACTGCGCCTCGCGACGGAAGCGAGCGAGGAACGAGGGGTCGCGGGCGAGGTCCGAGCGCAGGATCTTGATCGCCACGGTGCGCCCGAGGCGGGTGTCCCGGCCGATGTGAACCTCGGCCATGCCGCCACGGCCGATCAGCTCGCCGACCTCGTAGCGGGCAGCGAGTACCCGAGGTGCGTTGTCCACCACTTACACGTCCTTCGATGTCATCGGAGTCCAGGGCCCGCGGGCGGATCCCTGGGTTGGCAGCATCATCCCATCGACGGCGGTGCTCGCGTCGACGGGGCGCAACGATGCGGTCACGATCGTCGGGCCGTGCGCGGCCGAGGCGTCCGAGGGGGTCGTCGGCGCGCACCCGACCAGCGCCACGACGACGACGAGGAGCACGAGCGCGGCCAGCGCGACCAGGGGCCACGACACCCCGCGGGGCGAGCCGCCGAGCCGGCGGCCCGTCGTCGTCGACGTGCGCCGGGGGGAGTCCCCGGCACCGGAGGTGCGGTGGCCCGAGGCGCGGCGGTCCGCCTCCCGGCGGGCGGCGCGGGTGGGGGTGCGCGGCTCGTCCTTCGGGGGAGCGGGCGGCGCGGGCGGCGCCCCGGAGGGCTGCGCTGCCGGGCGGGGCGGCCGGGTGGTGGGCCGGATCATGCCGTGCGGCGAGCGCACGGCGGGCGCCGACGCCGGGATCGCGCCGCGCCGGGAGTCGGCCCGCGAGTCCGCCCGGGAGCGGGACGCGGCGTCGGCGCGCACGGCGCTACGGGGCGGGTAGGAGCGAGGGCCGCCGGCCGGGCCCGCGGCGTCGGGCGGACGAGGTGCCTGGCGCGCGGCGGACGGCCGGGCCGCGGGCGCCGGCTCCTCGTCCGACGGCGCGGCGGCGCGCACGGTGGGCAGGGACCCGGCGGCCCCGGAGGCGGGCGCGGGCGCGTCGGCCCGGGAGGCCCCCGGCACGGCGCCGGCGGTCCCGGCGGTCTGCGCGCGGTGCTGGCCGGCGCGCCCCGCGGCCTCGGCGCGCGGCGAGGCCTGGTGCCCTCCGCCGGACCGGGGCCGCGTCGCGCCCGGCCCGATGCGCGCGATGACGCCCCACGGGTCGTCGGAGATCTCGAGCATGATCTCGTCGAACGCCCGCGCGAGGAACGCCCCGCTCGGGGGTCGCCGCGCGGGGTCCTTCTCGAGCATCTGCATGATCAGGCGCGCGAGCTCGCGGTCCACCGACGGCGGCAGCGGCGGGACGGCCTCGTTGACGTGGGCGACGGCGATGTCCACGGGCGTGGCGCCGGTGAAGGGCCGGTGCCCGACGACCGACTCGTAGGCCACGATCCCCAGCGCGTACAGGTCGGACGCGCCCGTGGCGGGCTTGCCGATCGCCTGCTCGGGGGACAGGTACTGGGCGGTGCCCATGACCATCCCGGTCGCCGTCATCGGCACCTGGTTCGCGGCGAGGGACACCCCGAAGTCGGTGATCTTCACCTCGCCTGTGCGGTCGAGCAGGATGTTGCCGGGCTTCACGTCGCGGTGCACGACGCCGGCCACGTGCGCGGCGTGCAGGCCGCGTGCGGTCTGGGCGAGGATCGGCAGCAGGTGGTGCAGCTGCAGGACGGGCTCGCGCTCGAGGAGGTCGGCCATCGGCTCGCCGGTGACGAGCTCCATGACGAGGTACCCGGAGCGTTCCTGCTCCCCGTAGTCGTAGACCTGGGCGATGTGGGGGTGGGAGAGCGCGGCGCTGTTGCGCGCCTCGGTGCGCAGGCGCGCGAGGAAGTCCTCGTTGCCCGTGTACTCGGCGCGCAGCACCTTCACCGCCACCTCGCGGTGCAGGGCGCTGTCGGCCGCGACCCACACCTCGCCCATGCCGCCGACGGCGATCCGCCGCACGAGCGTGTAGCGGTCGCCGAGCACCATGCCCTTGACGGGCTTCACCCGTCGATCACCGCCTGCATGACCGCTTTCGCGACCGGTGCGGCGACGCGGCCGCCGGTGGCCTCGCTGCCGGCGGAGCCGCCGTGCTCGACGACGACGGCGACGGCGACCTGCGGGTCGTCGGCCGGCGCGAACGAGGTGAACCAGGCGTGCGGGGACTCCCCGTCCACGCCCGTCTCGGCCGTACCGGTCTTGCCGGCGACCTTGATGCCCGGCATCTGCGCCGTCGTCCCGGTCCCGTTCTCGACGACGTTCTCCATCATCGAGGTGAGGTCGCCCGCGGTGGCCGTGGAGATGGGGCGGCCCAGCTTCTTCGGGGACATCTGGGAGACGACGTCGAGGTCCGGGTTGCGGACCGTCTGGACCAGCTCGGGGCTCATCAGGGTGCCGTCGTTCGCGATGGCGGCGGAGACCATCGCCATCTGCAGCGGGGTCGCGCGCACGTCGCCCTGCCCGATGGCGGACAGCGCGGTGCGCGCCGGGCTCGAGGCGCCCTTGTCGTCGTCGGGCGGGAAGCGGCTGGGGGTGACGGTCAGCGGGATGCTGAGCTTCTGGTCGAACCCGAACGCCTCGGCCTGGTCGCGCAGCGCGTCGTCGCCGAGCTTGACGCCGAGGCCCTCGAACGCGGTGTTGCAGGACATGCGCAGGGCGTCGGCCAGCGTCTGCTCGCCCGTGGGGGAGCAGACCTCGCCGCCGTAGTTCTCCGTGACCGTGCTCGTGCCGGGCAGCGTGTACGTCGTCGGCGCGGGGATGACCGTCTCGGGCGTGTAGTCGCCGGACTGGAGCGCCGCCGCGGAGGTGATGAGCTTGAACGTCGACCCCGGCGGGTACTGGTCGCCGCCGATGGCCCGGTTGATCAGCGGCCGCTGGTCGTTGTCCGGGGAGACGAGGGCCTGGTAGGCCTCGTTCGCCGCGGCGTAGTCGTGCGTCGCGAGGTCGTTCGGGTCGTACGACGGCTTGGACACGAGGGCGAGGATCTTGCCGGTCGAGGGCTCGATGGCCACGACGGCGCCGCGCTGGTCGCCGAGGGCGTCCCACGCGGCCTTCTGCGCCTTCGGGTCGATCGTCAGCTCGACGGACGAGCCCTGCGGCTGGGCGCCCGTGAACAGGGAGGTGAGCCGGTCGAACCACAGGTCGTCGGCCGTGCCGTTGAGGTAGTCGTTCTCCGTGCGCTCGAGCCCCGAGGTGCCGTTGACGATGGAGAAGAAGCCGGTGACGGCGGCGTTCATCTTCCCGTCGGCGTACTTGCGCTGGTAGCCGTACGGGTCGTCCACCGGCGTGGAGGACGCGACGGGGTCGCCGGCGATGATGATCGGTCCGCGGAACCGCCCGTACTCGTCGTACGTGGCGCGCTTGTTGCGCCCGTCCGCGTCGAGGGTGCCGGCGTGGAAGTACTGGATCACGGTCGTGGAGACCATGAGCGCGACGATCATGAGCAGCACGAGGGACGCGACGCGGCGGATCGGGACGTTCATGCTCGGCCCTCCTCGTCGTCGTCCGCCCGTTCGGGCTGGTCGGGCTGGTCCCGCTGCTGCGGCTCTCCCGGCTCGTCGACCGGATGGCGGTCGGGGCGCTCGGGCGGCGCCGGGGGCGGCGGCACCGGCGGCCCCCCGGACGGGAGCGGGCCCCCTCCCGGCCGGACGACCTCGGTGAGCTGGGTGCCGGCGTCGTCCGCCCCGGCCGAGCCGACGGCCCTGGCGGGGCGGGGCTCGCCCGCGCCGACCCGGATGGGCGCGGCGGCGGGCGCGACGTCGGGCTCGCCCGCGGAGTCCACGGCCTCGAGGACCTGCGGGGCGCCGACGCTCGCCACGATGCCGCCCTTGCCGACCGTGCCGCGCACGGGCAGCGCGGACGGGCGCCGCGCGTTGTCCGAGACGCGCAGCAGGAGCGCGACGATCAGCCAGTTCGCGAGCACGGACGAGCCGCCCTGGGCGACGAACGGCAGCGTCAGGCCGGTCAGGGGGATGATGCGCGTGATGCCGCCGACGACCACGAACAGCTGCAGCGCCACGGTGAACGCGAGGCCGCACGCGAGGAGCTTGCCGAACCCGTCGCGCACGCCGAGGGCGGTGCGCAGGCCGCGCTCGACGAAGAGGATGTACAGCGCGAGGATCCCCAGGAGGCCCGTGAGCCCGAGCTGCTCGCCGAGCATCGTGTAGATGAAGTCGGAGTACGAGTACGGCGTGAGCAGGGGGTAGTCGTTGCCCCAGCCGGTGCCGAAGAGCCCGCCGTTCGCCATCGCGAACAGGCCCTGGACCAGCTGGCCCGAGCCGCCGGGCGTCTGGTTGTAGACCGCGTCGTCGAACGGGTGCAGCCACGCCTCGACGCGCTGCTGGACGTGCGGGACCGTCGTCGCCGCGAACACCGCGGCGGCCGCGAGCAGCCCGACACCGAGGACCACCCAGCTGAACCGCTCCGTCGCGACGTAGAGCATGGCGACGAACAGGCCGAAGAAGAGGATCGACGTGCCGAGGTCGTTCTCGAACACCAGCACGCCCAGGGACGCGGCCCACACGAGCAGGATCGGCCCGAGGTCGCGCAGCCGGGGGAGCTGCAGGCCCAGCACCTTGCGCCCGGCGAGCGCGAGGGTGTCGCGGTTGGTCACGAGGTAGCCCGCGAAGAACACGGCCAGCACGATCTTCGCGACCTCGGCCGGCTGGAACGAGAAGCCCGCGACGCGGATCCAGATCTGCGCGCCGTTGATCGACGTGCCGATGTGCGGCACGAGGGGCAGCAGGATGAGCAGGAGGCCCAGGATCATCGCCGTGTACGTCGTGCGCCGCAGGGCCCGGTGGTCGCGCAGCACGAAGACCAGGACGCAGGCGAGCACGATCGCGAGGGCCGACATCGTCAGCTGCCCGCGCGCGAGGTCCGAGGACCGGTCCTGCAGGTGCCGGGCGACGTCGTACCGGTAGATCGCGGCGAGGCCGATGCCGTTGAGCGCGACCGCGACGGGCAGCAGGACCTGGTCGGCGAACGGCGCACGGATGCGCAGCACCACGTGCGCGACGAGCGCGAGCCCGGCCCAGACGGCGGAGTAGACGTAGAAGTCCTCGGGCAGCTCGCCCAGCGTGCGCAGCGCGACGTTGGCGAAGGCGCCGATGCCCAGCGCGAGCGCCAGGACGAGGAGCACCAGCTCCTTGCCCCGCATCGGGCGGCGGACGACGGGTTCGACCGTGGACATCAGCCCGTCACCCTGGCGGCGGTGGGCGTCGGCGTCGGTGTCGGTGCGGTCGGGCCCGGCGTCGGGGTGGGCTCGGGGACCGGCGGGACGGCGTCCTGCGCGATGGCGTCGGCCCGCTCCTGGGCCGCGGCCTGGCTGGTCTCCGGGATGGTCTGCTCGAGCCGCTGCTGCAGGTACAGGGGCAGCTCGGAGACGGGGGTGCCGGTGACGTCGACCGGGGTCGAGAGCTCGATCGGGCCGATCGTCGAGGGGACGCCCTGGTACACCGCGACGTTCCCGTCGGCCACACCCACGAAGTAGCGCGTCTGCGTCCACAGGTACGCGGCCCACGCCCCGCCGACGAGGACGGCGAGGATGACGACCACCCCGAGCACCGGGATCCACGGACGACGCCGCGGCAGCTCGCGGGCGTCCTCGTCCAGGTCCTCGGCGTCCAGCGCGGCCGGGTCGGGGTCGTCCGGGTCGCCGGCCGCGGGCTCGGGCGCCGCCGCCTGCGCGGCGGACGTGCCGTCGTCGGGCACCGGGGCCGTGTCTGCGCCAAGGCTGCCCGACGTGCCCGTGGTGCCGTTCAGGGCCTCGGTGCGCCACCGGTCCGTCGCGGCGGAGCCGACGACCTGCGGGACGGTGTCCGGCGCGGCGTCGGACGGGGCGTCGAGGTCGACGACCTCGGCGACGATCGCGGTGATGTTGTCCGTGCTGCCGGCGCGCAGCGCGAGCTGGAGGAGCTTGTCGGCGCACGCGTCGACGTCGGGCACCGAGCGCAGGGTCTCGGCGAGGGTGTCGGCGCCGACGAAGCCGGACAGGCCGTCGGAGCACAGGAGCCAGCGGTCCCCGACGAGGGCCTCGCGGACCGACAGGTCCGGGGTGAGGTCGACGTCGAAGTCGCCGAGCACGCGCATGACGACGTTGCGCTGCGGGTGGACCTCGGCCTCCTCGGCCGTGATGCGGCCGGTGTCGACGAGGTGCTGGACGAACGTGTGGTCGGTGGTGACCTGCGTGAGCTCGCCGTCGCGCAGCAGGTAGGCGCGCGAGTCGCCCAGGTGCGCCATGACCAGCGTGCTGCCGGTGCGCACCATCGCGGTGACCGTGGTGCCCATGCCCGTCAGGTCGTGGTCGACCTGGGTGCGGCGCACGAGGTCCTCGCGGGCGTGGTCGACGGCCCGCTCGAGCGCGGCGAGGGCCTGGTCGGGGCCGGTCGACTCGCCGTCGAGGCCGGCGAGGGCGGCGATCGTCAGGGACGACGCGACGTCGCCCCCGGCGTGGCCACCCATGCCGTCGGCGACGGCGAGCAGGTGGGTCCCGGCGTAGGCGGAGTCCTGGTTGTTCGACCGGACGAGGCCGACGTCGGACCGTGCGGCGTAACGGAGAGCGATGTCCACCGGCTATCCCTGCAGCTCCACGACGGTCCGGCCGATGCGGACCGGGGTGCCCTGGCTGATCTCGACGGTCCCGCTGATGCGCTCGTCGTTGATGTAGGTGCCGTTCGTCGAGCCCAGGTCCTCCAGGTACCAGCGGCCCTCGTGCGGGAAGATCCGCGCGTGCCGCGAGGACGAGAACGCGTCGTCGAGCACGAGGGTGCAGCCGGGGGAGCGGCCGAGCATGATCGTCTGCGAGGACAGGGGCAGGGACGTGCCGCGCAGCTGGCCGGCGGTCACGACCAGGCGGCTCGGGCCGCGGGGGACGGACGGCGCGGGCGTCGCAGCGGCGGGCGCAGCGGCCCCGGCAGCTGCCGCGCCGACCGGCTGGGCCACCTGTGCGGGGGCGGGGGTCGCCGCGGCGCGTGCCTTCGCGGACTTCTTCGCCTTGCGGCGGTCCGCGGAGCGCGTGCCGTACAGGTCGCGGCGCAGCACGCCGATGGCGGACAGCACGAACACCCACAGCAGCACGAGGTACCCCAGCCGCAGCAGGGTGAACGTGAGCTCGCTCATACGGGCGTGATCACCACTCCTCGTCCTCCTGGCGCGACGCCGCGCCGGTCCAGAACATGATCCGGGTCCTGCCGATGGTCAGGGTGTTTCCGTCCAGGAGCGTAGCGGCTGGAACCTGGTGCCCCTCGACGTACAGGCCGTTGGTGGAGCCGAGGTCCGTGGCGACGACGCCGTCGTCGGTCACCCGGATCTCGAGGTGCTTGCGGGAGACGCCCGCGTCGTCGACCACGATGTCCGCCTCGGAGCCGCGGCCGATGACCGTCACCGCGCCCGTGAGGAGGTAGCGCTGGCCGTCGATGTCGAGCAGGGGGTGGCGGGCGTTCGGCGTCGACGTGGCGGGGGCGACGTTGCCGCGGACGGACGCGGAGCGGGTGTGGAAGCGGCCCGGCTCGTGCGCGCCGTCCTCCTCGAAGCTCACGCTGACGGGCCCGACGAACGCGTAGTGCTGCGAGGCGGCGTACTCGGTGATGTTGGTGGCGAGCTCGTCGGCGAGCGTCTCCGCGCCCCAGCCCTCCACCTGCGTGAAGTCCTCGGGGGAGAGCTCGATGGTGAACTCGTTCGGCACGACCGTCCGGTCGCGTCCCAGCACCGCGGCACGGTCGTCGATCTCGCGGCGCAGCGCGCTCGCCATGTCGACCGGCTTGACCTCGTTGCGGCCGACGTGCGAGAACGCGTTGTTCACGACGCGCTCGACGCCCTTCTCGAACCGGTCCAGGACTCCCATGCCACCCCTTCCCCTCGTGCTCGTCGCCCGGCGCCTGGGCCCGGACGGGCCGCGACAGACCTCGGTCGGACTACCCGATCGTAACGACACCGCTCCCGCGCGGGCGTCCGGGCACGCGGCAGAGCCTGTGGAGGTGCCGTGGACGACGGCGGTCGGGTGCGGGGTGGGGGGTTGGCCGTGGGTTGGCCGGGGTGGTGCGGTGGCGCACGTCACCGCTGTGGCGGCTCCCGCGGGTGCCGAGACGACGCGGTCACCGTGGTATGTTTTCTCGGCGCGCGCGAGTGGCGGAATGGCAGACGCGCTGGCTTCAGGTGCCAGTGTCCGAAAGGGCGTGGGGGTTCAAGTCCCCCCTCGCGCACAGTGGGCTGTTCTCGGTTTCGAGAGCAGCGAACTTCGAAAAGTCCCGGCCGGGATACTCCGGCTGGGACTTTCGTCGTTTCTGGGCGGTTCGTGCGGTCCTGCGCGGTCTCGCGACGAGGTGATGCGCGACGGCGCGGACTGCGTGGTGCTGATCGGGCTGGCTCGGCGGGCGGTCGGGACGATTTCGGCCGTTCTGGGGCGTACTGACCTGTCCGGCGGTGCTGCCGGTGTTTCAGGTGGTCGGGTTGTGGCGGGTGTTGCCGGCCGTGCGTGGTGGTCCTCGCCGGGGCTTGGTACGCGAGCGGGTGGTGTAGCCGATGGGCCGGTCGTCTATGGGCTCGCCGAGGTACGACTGCCAGGGTTCGTTGATGCCGGCGGCGACGTGCCATCGGTAGAGCTCGCGGGCGTTGTAGGCGGCGAGGGTGAACGCGAGGAGCAGTGCGGTGGGGTTGAGTCCGCGGACGCGGATGAAGCCGTGGTTGACGTTGGCGTCGTGGACGCGGATCTTCGAGTTGAGGCTCTCGATGCGGTTGCGGCGGTGGTAGGAGCTGGCCCAGGCGGTGGACTGCCAGGGCAGGCGTTGGCGGTCTCGTTCGTGCAGGGTGTCGGGCACGGTGAGGGTGATGCCGCAGCCGCAGGCTGAGCCCGGGGTGCAGGTGGTGGTGGGTATGTCCTGGCTACGCCGCATCGAGGCTGGCGTGTTGGGGCAGCGGACGTGGCCCGCCAGGGCCGGTCCTTTGTAGCGCTGGGTGCCCAGGGCGTCGTTGCGGCGGCTGTGCCGGGTGAATCGGAAGGGTTCGCGGGCGTCGAAGAGCTCGCGGACACGGGCATTGTCGCCACTCGTCTGGCCGATCCGTGGTGGCTCGAGCTGGCGCAGGTTCGTCGGGATAGCGGCGCTGTACAGGCTGCCGTCGATCCACAGGGTGCCGGGGACGGGGCCCGGGCGGGTGCCTCGCTGTGACGAGTGCAGGTCGAAGACGACCTCGACGCCGCGGTTTCGCAGCGGTCGGGCGAAGTGCTCGCCCGTGGCCATCGTGTAGCCGCGGTCGAAGAGCGCCTCGGTGACGTCGCCGTGGCTCATGACGGCGTCGACCAGGGCGAGAGCTGCTCCGATGCGGTCGGTCACGCCGGGGCGCAGTGCCATGCCGGCGCACAGCAGAGGGACCTCATTACCGGTGCCCTCGTCTGCGATGTAGGTCGCCAGGTGGAGTTCGAAGCCGACGTAGAACTCGGTGGGGCGCCTGTTGGTGGCGGTGCGCTTGGCCCAGCGCGCTTCCCTGTCGGCGCAGATCCGTCCGTCCGGGTGTAGGGCGTCATGCGGGTAGGCCGCGTAGTACGACTCCACGTCGGTTCCGTCGATCGCGACCGCGGGTGTGCGCGGGAACGTGGTGGGCAGACCTGCTTGGACGATCGTGGAGTGGATCTGCTCGGGAGTCAGTGCTAGGGCCGGGCACGACGTCGGGCACGGGTCGATCTCCCCGGTGTCGGCGTTGACCCACACGGTGTGGTCGTGGTCGACGCTCACGCCAGCCCTGGTGGCGGCGCTCAGAGCGTGGAGGCGGTCGAGGATCCTCTTGTCCAGGCCCGTACGGGCGTCGCTGGTAGCGACCCATTCCTCGGGGATCCCGAGCTGGGCGCGGGCCCGTGGTGACATCTCCGCCACGGTGCGAGCGACCGACGCGATGGTCAGCGTCGCCGGGTTCGTCAAGGTGTGGAAGAACAGGATGCGGGCCAGGAGGGCGTAGCTCAGCAGGGCAGGACGGCCAACTCGCTTGGTGCACGCATCGAGAAGGATTGTCAGGGTGGGCGTGTTCGACATGGCGATGGCCCGGTTGATCCGTTGCTGCTCGGTCATGCGGTCGGGATGGTAGTCACGACGGCTGGCACCGGTCGGCGTGTGCTGCGGTCGGCGTCTGCGAGTCGTCTCCCTGGTCACGGGCGGGTGACCTCCGCGACGAGCTCTGCTTCGTCGGGTTGGGGCATGAACTTCATGACGTGACTGAATGACTTCCAGGACGTCACACCAGCCATCTGCGAGAGCGCGTTGAGGTGGACACGGTTGTCGAGGTGCGCCAGCATCCAGGTCGCCCGAAGCCGGTAGGTCTTGAGATCGGGACAGTCGGGCGGGCGTTCGATGTGCTCCAGCATGTGGCCCAAGGGACCGCGGTCCCAGTCCTTGGCGACGAACCCGAGGATCGTCGCGCCAGGATCGTCTTCCTTGATCTGTGCCAGGGTCACGTCGTAGGGCGGCGAGATAGGGATCGTGCGCGGGTGGTCGCCGTGAACGACCAGGCAGAGGTGACCGTGACGTTCGACGAGGTCGTCGGTCATGGCGTCGCGGGCCTCGCGAGGGTAGAGGCCCGCGCCAAGACCCAGGGCGAGCAGCGCGGTCAGTCGTCGTCTTCTGGATGCTGTGCGCTGTTGTGCAGCAACCTCGAGGAGGCGGCTGACCTCGGCCGGCGTATAGGGGACGATCGTGTACTCGGCGCGCAGCTGGTGCGGCAGTGGTGCCCAGGGTGCTCGGCGGGTCAATGCGGTGGAGTAGCGCCGCAGGTCAGCACGCCGTGTTGCCCTCGAGGATTCGGCCAGGTGGGTACATCCGACGGCGATGTACCGTTCCACCACGTCGGGGCTGAACATCGCCTCGCGATCCAGCGGGTGGCCCTGACGGTGGGCCCACACGACGAACTGACTCAGGGTCCGCATCGATTCTGTCGCCCGTCGGGGCTCGCTCGGATGCAGGTCCAAGGCGACCGCGCGGGTGAACTCGGCGACGGGCGCCCAGAAGTCCGCGCGGATCGCGTAAGGGGTGTACGCGCGGACACGGGCCTTGGCAAGACGGGCGTCGTTCTCGGCGTTGCGGTTGACGGCGTCAGTTCCAGAAGAGCAGTCTGAAGGCATAGAAGGACCCCCATCGAAACGCGGGACTTTCTTGCAGCGGAAGTAGTGGTCCGCTGATGCGAGGCGATCGGGCTCGGGAGTTGCCGCTCCTGGGCCCATTTTCGCGCCTTCGGCGCCCTGCGCCGACTGGCTCAGCCCATGTCGGCTCCGCCCTCGTCGTCGAGAGCCTTCGCCAAGAGGTCTGCGTGTACCGCCGTCACTGGCCGGCCTGAAGCACGAGCAGTCTCGTACAGGCGGAGCGCGAGGTGGGCCGGAATGCGAGCGTCGAACCGCACCGTCTCGTCGGGCGCGTAGACACGGTCGCGCGATGACGGGCGCCCCGTCCGCGCAGCTGGGATGACCACCGCGCTGTTCTGGTTCTTCATCATCACCACCTCCGTCGAAACGACCAAACTGTAAGAACCGGATCCGTAGATCCGTCAGTCGGTTGGTCGGACCGAGCGAAGGAGGTGGTGAGACTCCTTCAGCGCCGCGAGCCGATGGCTCAGATCAGCGGCGTGCCCCCGCACCAGGTACGGGCAGCCATCACCAAGGTATGCCCACTGGCGTCCAGAGTCACGAGCGGCACGCGCAGTTGGAAGCGGAACAGCGGACCATGGAGTCGGACGTCTCTGGAGGTGTCGATGAGTCCACGACCCATGCTGATCCTCGACCTCGACGGAGTGATCAGCCCGTACGGGAGCGAAGCGAAAGACGGGATGGCGGTTGCGCGCGTGGGCGGATACCGCCTGCTCTACCGCCCAGACGTCATCGCAGGGCTCAACGCCCTCAACAAGGAGGGAGACGTCGAGCTTCGATGGCTGACGAGCTGGGGTAGTGACGTACGCACTCACGTCGCCCCAGCACTCGGCCTCGACGACTTCCCGATGCTCGCCGAGGTGGAGAGGAACGCGACGGATCGAACGTGGTGGAAGTTGCGATCCGTTCTCTTGCACCTGCGAGGGGGCACGAGGTTCGCTCGCTTGGATCGATGATGACCTGAAGCCGACACGTCGGGCCCGAGTCCGCCGGGCCTACGGGACCGGACAGTGCCTACTCCTGCAACCAGATTCGAAACTAGGCATCAGGGCAACAGAACTCGATCAGGTGCGGACGTTCCTCGCACGCGCGTAGTTCGCTTCGACGTGGACCTTGCGCCGGGGGGGGGGGGAGTCGTCAGGCGTTCGCCGAACGAACTCGCGCGATGCTCGGCTCGTGATCGCCACGCCCGGGAACCGGTCCGGAAATGCCGCGCCGCCTCGATAAGTCCTCCGCGATCCGGCACACCTCCTGCGCGGTTGAGCGTGACCGCGGCCGTTCCTCAGAATGCTTGGCCCCGGCGCGGTCGACTGGACAGCGCCCCCAACTACGCCCGATCAAGTGATGCCAACGAAGCCAGCCACGTCGCCGGTCGGCTCGACCGGCGGCAGTACGACAACGCCCTCGCCGGGGCGTTCAACACGCTGTTCAAGGCCGAGCTCGTGCGCTACGAGGGCCCGTGGAAGTCGATCGACGACCTCGAGCTCGACACCGCGGAGTACATCGACTGGTTCAACCACCGACGGCTGCACGGCGAGATCGGCCTCATCCCACCCCGCCGAGCTCGAGGACAACTACTACCGTAACGACCACGCTCCGGCTACTTCTGCCTCGAGCCGGGTGAAACCGTCGTACTCTTCGAGCCGACCGGATGCCGTGATCACCCGCGTGCTACGCCCCGACACACACCACGTCGAAACCGGATATCGACACGTTCGACCCTGGTGTCCACTAGTGTCAGGACACAGTCCACCCAGCAGGAAGACCCGTTGAGATCCCACGTGACACACCCGAGGAGAGCCGTGAGCGCCGGTCCGATGACGGCGTCGCCGATCCGGGCCGCAAGTTTGAATGAGCCGACGTCGCCGCAGCTGGGCGCGTCGCCCGTAGGCATGGAGGGTCTGATCCCGCTGGCGGGCGTGCGCCGGCCGCTACCGCTCAACACGCTCTCGCCCCTCCGGTACCCGGGCTCGAAGCGCCGCATGATTCCGGCTATTGCAGAGCTCATCGAGGCCAATGTTCCAGCACCCGAGTTGCTCGTCGAGCCGTTCTGCGGGGGAGCCAGCGTCTCGCTCGGGCTGCTTGAGATCGGCGCCGTCAAGCGAGTCCTGCTGGCGGATCTCGATCCGCTAATTGCAGCTTTCTGGAAGGTTGCGACGACTGACACCGAGTGGCTCATCGCGGCGATGCGCAGAGAGCCGATCACCGTCGAGCGATGGGACTACTGGCGAGCACTCAAGCCGACGGGCGCGCGCAACCGCGCCCTCAAGTGCCTCTTCCTGAATCGGACGACTTTCTCAGGGATAATCGGCGGCAACGCTGGTCCGATCGGCGGTCGGGCGCAACTCAACTACAAGATTGACTGCCGCTTTGACATGAACGGCATTGAGGCCCGACTGCGGCATGTCCGGAAGCTTGCCGACGAAGGGCGCATCGTGGGTGTTCACGAGGGCCGCTGGGAGGACTCCATCCGTGTCGCATTGGACGTCCACGCTGCCCGGGGCTGGCGAACGAAGTCCCTCGTCTTCTACATGGATCCCCCGTACATCGAGAAGGCGGGCGGGATCTACCGCCGCTCGTTCTCCGAACGCCATCACCGAGCGTTGGCGGAGTACCTGAACGGGAGCGGCGAGCGTTGGATCCTGTCGTATGACAAGGAGCCCTTGGTCCTCGACCTCTATGGCGCGGACAAGATGCCGGAGGTCCGTCGGTTCGCGGTGCCGCACACGTACACGATGACGGGCACGAGATCGAGGCCCGTGCCGGGCCGCGAAGTGCTGTTCACGAACCTTCCCCAAGTTCCCGCCGCTC
Source organism: Cellulomonas sp. PhB143 (assembly GCF_003752595.1). Classification (GTDB taxonomy): domain Bacteria; phylum Actinomycetota; class Actinomycetes; order Actinomycetales; family Cellulomonadaceae; genus Paraoerskovia. Next base: position 365,792 of record NZ_RKIJ01000012.1, read on the forward strand.
GCGGCAGGCCTGACGACACGGAGTCTTGATGAGCATAACGTCCGCCCTCCTCGCGGCCCAGCAGACTGCAACGCCCCTCGCGGCGCTTGTGAACGACGGATGCCACGCGATCGGTGGCGTCTTCCGACTCGACTACAACTCTGCCGTCGTACTCACCGACGACTTCAGGAAGAAGCAGGCCGGTGGCGTACCCCACGGCGGGTTCCTACTTGCCGCGGCGGGCACGCAGACCGCGGAAGGGTTCACCCTCGACGACGAGGAGCTGATCCTCCTTCGCGTGCGGGGCACGGCTCCCCTTCCGAACGAGCCAGACCTCGTACAGACGCGACTGGCCGTCGTCCGTGACGCAGGAGATTCGGGCAAGGGCTTCGACGAGGTCACCGATGAGTTGACGCGCAACGAGCTCCAGCAGTCCGCCTTCGACTGCGAGGTGATCGGGACCTTCTACACGTCGGGCAACTCAGACCTCGTCGAGTTCGGGGCTGACATCGATAACGTCGTCTCGTCAGCCAAGTACCAGGTCTTCCTCCCCTCGAAGAAGGTGCTGTCGTGGCTCGCGTCGTACCCCGAGACTGGTGAGGACGACCTACTGCCGCTCGGCGTGGTGCGCTTCTCGTCTACTCGCCGTCGGGCCCGGGCATCGGGGATCGACCAGGCGGAGGTCCGGGTACACATCGACGACTTCGTGGCGCGCAAGACCGCGGTGTTCGGCATGACCCGAACCGGCAAGTCCAACACTGTGAAGACAATCGTTACGGCTGTCCACCGCCAGAGCTCCTTGACCGACGCGCGCGTCGGCCAGCTGATCTTTGATCCTCAGGGTGAGTACGCGAACATCAACGATCAGGACAAGACGGGCCTCCGGCTCCTCGGCGACACGGCTGACCACGTGCGCGTCTACAAGGAGAGCCCCGACCCGAGCGAGGCCGTGGAGAGACCCCTTCGGATCAACTTCCTGGATGCGGCGAGCCTCCAGACGGTATGGGCCATGGTGCAGCAGGAGGTTGCCGAGTCGGCCTCAGCGGGAGCTCAGTACATGGCTGGCTTTCGCGCGGTCGATTTCGCCGTGCCTGATCCGAAAGACGTGAGCGCGCAGTCTCACTTCGAGCGCAACCGGCTCGCGTTCTACGCTCTGCTCCACCGCGCTGGAATTTCGGGCCCCCTCCCGAGTACCCGCATCATGCTGACGAACGACCTCGTGACCGAGGCCACTACCGGCCCGAAGGCGATCGCGGATGTCACGGGGTCTGGGAAGTACGCATACGTGAAGACCACCGCCGCTGCCGAGAAACTCCTTGACTGGTTGAAGTCTCAGAACGCCGATGGGAAGCTCACGGAGTCCTGGAAGCGTGACTTCGACAAGGGCGAGCTCGCCGACATCCTGAAGGCCATGGAGGGCCGGGCCGGAGATGCTGCGATCAAGCGCCTCAAGCCGTTCCACGATCGCAACGCCATCGGCGACATCGGTGATCTCGTGTGGCAGGACATGCTTGCGGGCCGGCTCGTCATCGTCGATCTGTCCAAGGGCAACGGCACCGTTGTTAAGACGCTGTCCGAGCGGATCGTTACGACGCTGCTCGATCGTGCTCGCGACGACTTCGCTGCGGGAAAGAAGCCACACCCCTTCCAGGTGATCGTCGAGGAGGCGCACAACCTGTTCGAGCGGGGCGCCAAGGAGGTGGCCGGGAACCCTTGGGTCCGCATGTCTAAGGAGGCGGCGAAGTACAAGATCGGACTGATCTACGCGACACAGGAGGTCTCTAGCGTGGACCAGCGCATCCTCTCTAACACTTCTAACTGGTTGGTCGCCCACCTCAACTCGGACAATGAAACCAAGGAGTTGTCGCACTACTACGACTTCAAGACGTGGGCCGAGAGCATCCGCCGAGCCGAGGACCAAGGGTTCGTGCGCATGAAGACGTACTCCGGCAAGTACATCGTTCCCGTACAGGTCGCGAAGTTCGACCACGACATGATCAACGAAGCAAGGCGGGCCTCTGGCTTGCAGCCGGTTGATCCCGCAAAGATCGCCTGACATGCCGTACCCGATGGAGCGGGCATCCCGGCTCGGGCACGTTCCAGTCGTCAATAGCCAGGCGGTTCGTGACGCCTTCTCTCGATGGCAGGTGGCCCAGGCGGCTCCCTCCGACCTCGGACTAGTCGAGTCCCTGTGTCACCCGCTCGAGACCCTCCCGAACGCGCAAGCATCCGACGACGTTCGTTTTGCCATCACGGTGGATGGTTCGGACACCGAGGTCGAGGCCACGCGCGAACACCCGACGGTCAAGGTGGGCTACGTCCGCGTCGCCGCGTCCTTCGTCGACCTGTCGAAGCTCCACGCCTCGGGCGTAGGCGAGTTCGTGGACCCCGCCTTGCTCCGAGAGGCGCATAAGCACGCGGCCTTCGACGGCGCGCTGCCTGGATCAGGGTTGGTCATGCCCGGCTTCACTGGCGTCGACACCTGGCGTCAGGAACTCGATCGACTGCTCGCGGGCACAAAGTTCGACGACGAGTCCCCGCTCACGCTCGCCGACATGCTCCTGGCGTTGCACGGTACCCCGGACGCGTCCGCGACAACGATCTCCCTGCGCCGCTGCCCAACCTGCGGCGTGAAGGACGCGGAACTTCCGGGTGGCGCGATCACCGTGCCGAAGGCTGGTACCACGTGCCCTGCCTGCCAAGCCCCGGTCTTCCTTGGAGATGCGCTTCGGACGCACGAGGAGTACTTGCCCGAGGGCTCGAACCAGTCGGCGCTCACGAGGGTCATGCTCGTGGCCGAGCGGCTGACCTCCCTTGGCTACATGCAGGTTCTCCACCGCGACCCTCATGGCGCCGATGCCATGCGGCGAACCCTCTTCATCACGGACGGTCCGCTCGCGCTGCACGGTGTGGTCGCGCCGTTGAAGCGCCGCTTCCAGGACTACCTCGGTGACCTGACCGCGGCGGCCGCCGCGAGCGGAAGCCCGGCTGCGCCGCTTGTCGTCGGGGTCGAGAAGTCCGGTCGGTTCGTGGAGCACTCGGAGCTCATCAAGACCATGATCCCCGAGGGGAGCGTGATGGCCCTGTCGAGCGAGTACATCAATCGAATCACGGGCCGGCCCGCCGACCACCAGTACGGAGTCGACGAGTTCTACGGGCGGCGATTCATCTATCGCACACGGGCAGGGAGCACGCTCGTCATCACTGTTCCGCCGCGACCGGGGATCACGCCATACGGGACCGCAGCGGGCGAGGATATCGCAAGCTATCCGACGTTGCGTCCCATCTGTGAGGTTCTCGACCGCGTCCAGACACGGCTGTACCCGAACGCGGTTATCCCTGTCGCTCTCGCGCACTCGGCCGCGTCGCTCCCGCTAGGCGTCGGTCAGTCGGTGCTTCGCGCGATGGGTCAGGATCTCCTGGGCCTACGCCGAACGACTCAGATCGTGCAGCGCGGCCCATTCCCCGGAGCCCTCAGTAGATAGACGGCGAACCGGCTCGGGAGGAAGGACATCTCTCGCTCGGAGCACCGAGACAGCCGTTCCACTGCGCGGGCCTCGGCTGGCGTGGCACGGATGGACTAACCGATGACCGCCTCGTCAACGTCATCCTCGCCGTCAGCATCATGGGCGCGGGTAATAGTCGGACTCGGCGCGCCCGAAGAAGGCTGCCAAGCCATGATCTTCGCGAAGACCTGCGGCTCACTCACCTTACGGACGAGGTAGTTAACCCACGCCGGCGTGTAGACGTACTCGCCGAAGGCGTCGTTGTAGCGGCAGAAGTCCGACTTCGTCTTCTCAGGAGTCGGACTGTCGGCGGGGGGCCGGACACCGAAGTACCGCCAGGCCTGAGTGTGCGCATGCATCGTGAACTCGATATTGACCTGTTCGCCGACCTGTTTCACGACGTCCTTCGGCCGGAGGTTCCCAAGGTCTTCCACCGGCACGTACTTGTCCTGGATGATCGTCTGGAACTGGTCCAGTGCCTCCGTCTGTTCGGGCGTGAGGTCTTCCATACGGATGAAGCTGATGCTCGCGTCGGCCGTCGTCCGAGGGCCCTTGTGCGGCACGAGGAAGACCCGGAACTCGAACCTCTGATCCGCCAACGTGTCCGGCTGCAGGCCGGTCTCGAAGTCCTGCACCCACTCGAGCACGGCCTTTGGCACCCGGCTTCGCACCCGTTTCGCCGCCTCTACAGCTGAGTCGGTCAGCACAGACATGAACAACGGGAATCGGAGTTCCTGTGCCACACCCTCCTCGGCCCCGAACAGTTCGACGACTGCCCTCTCGTAGTTGAGGAGCAGCGCCTGGGTCTTGCCCGCAACGAGCGACGCGATGTCTCGCTCGTATCGGTGCTCGATGCGGTTACGGATCAGCATGAAGAACTCGACGTTCCGCCGGACCGGGTCGTGCTCAGTGAAGCGTTCCTTGAGCAACGTGCTCAGCGGCTTGTGCTTCCACTCGCCATCCTCGTGGTGGCGCACTCTCCAACCGCGCGCGTCACGGATGAACAGATCACCGTCGTCCTTTTCGGTCGCGGCCTGCAGCAGTCGGAGCCACGCCAGGTTCATGTGCACGACGAAGGCTTCAAGCTGACGCTCATTGCCAGAACGGTTGTACAGATCGACGGCGAGGCGTGCTTCGTTCTTCGAGGCCTGGAGCATGTGCCACCAGCGAGGACGGGGTGCCATGGCCTCAGCCTATGGAGTTGTCCGGCGGGGCAACAGCGCGACCGGCTGCGGTAGTCGCGTCGCCACTCGACCGTGGAGTCGTCGCCGACTCGCTGACTCGAAGCGCTGCAACACAACTCGCCACGCTGACCGTCGCGGGGCGGGGGCTCTCCGCATCGTCACGGCACGCTCTCCTGGTGTGCCGCAGGAGCGCAGGTGTGCCTGGCGGGACCCTGCTGGTGTGCCTGGCCCCTCGCATCGCGCAGGCCTCGTGCTGGTCAGCGAGTTTCCGGAACCACCCACGTGAGGCTGTTCTCGGTTTCGAGAGCAGCGAACTTCGAAAAGTCCCGGCCGGGATACTCCGGCCGGGACTTTCGTCGTTTCTGGGTGTTCGTGCGGTCCTGCGTGGTCTCGCGGCGAGGTGATGCGCGACGGCGCGGCCTGCGTGGTGCTGATCGGGCTGGTTCAGCGGACGGTTGGGACGATTTCGAGCGGTTCTGGGGCGTGCTGATCTGTCCGGCGGTGCTGCCGGTGTTCAGGTGGTCGGGTTGTGGGGGGTGTTGCCGGCCGTGCGAGGTGGTCCTCGTCGGGGTTTGGTGCGCGAGCGGGTGGTGTAGCCGATGGACCGGTCGTCTTTGGGCTCGTCGAGGTATCGGCGTGACCACCCGCGGGGAACGCGACGTCCTCAGGATCTGGACCGGCGACGGCGGCGAGGGCGCGAAGTTCTGGCTCAGCGTCCTGACGGAGTTCAAGAACCGGAGGCGTGGCGGACGTGTGCATCGCGGTCTGCGACGGTTTCGAGGGCCTGTAGGAAACGACACGACCCTGTGGGAGCACGCGCAGGCCCAGACCTGCGTGTTCCACCTGATCCGCAACACGTTCCGCTACGCCGCCCGGCAGGACTGGGGACAAGATGTCCCGGGACCTGAAGCTGATCTACAGGGCGGTGAACGCCGAGCAGGCCGAGGTTCGGATGACGACTTCGCCGAGGAATGGGACGCCAAGTACCCGGCAGTGGGGACGTGTGACTGAGCCGGCGCCCGGCGGGCGATCGCCGATTTCACCCGACGCCAGCCCTACCACGTGACGCGCCGCTGACATGATTGCCCTCGAGGCCGACGTGAAGGAGCCCCGTGGACGCCAAGACGTACCCATTGCAGGAGATTCTGAAGCCGGAGCGCCGGTACATAATCCCGACGTTCCAACGCGACTACGAGTGGACGCTTGACGGTCAGTGGAGACTCCTGTTCGAGGACCTGGAGAGCACGGCAGACAAGCTCCTTGATGCACGTTCAAGCCAGGTCGAGAACACCGTCGTCCTGAAGAACAGGGAGCAGAGCGTCACCCCGCACTTCATGGGGGCGATCGTCTGTGCGAGCCTGCCGTTCGCGACGGGAAGTGTCGCGCTCCGCTCGGTGATCGACGGTCAGCAACGCCTCACCACAATCCAGCTCCTAGTGCGAGGGCTGCTGGACGTGCTCCAGGAAGCCGAGTCGGACAGGCGCAGATCAGTTCGCCGCATGCTCTTCAACCCCGACGACGTCGTGGACTCGCCTGAAGAGGTCCACAAGCTCTGGCCGCGACGACGGGATCGCGAGGTCTGGCCCACCGCGATGGCAGATGCGGTCCCTGCCTACTCCGGGAGCAAGGACCACCTGTACCTTCAGGCGCGCCGCTATTTTTCGGAGGCCGTCCGGCAGAGTGCGCTCAATGACGCAGGCGAATTGGATCCCACGCGTCTCCAGGCGTTGGCGGACGCATTGTCGAGCCTGTTCAAGCTCGTCGTAATCGATCTTGAGGAAAACGACGACGCGCAGGTCATCTTCGAGGTGCTCAACGGCCGTCAGACGCCGCTTGCAGCGATCGACCTCGTGAAGAACCTTCTCTTCCTCCGAGGCGAACTTGCCGACGAGGACGTCGACCGACTTTACGACACGTACTGGGCGGACTTCGACGACGACTGGTGGAAGTCCGTCGTCGGACGAGGCCACGCGGCGCGGGGCCGGCGCGATGTTCTGCTCTCGGTCTGGCTCACTGGTGTCTCCGGCTTCGAGGCGAACGTCAGTCACCTCTACCGGGAGGCGAGGGAGTACTTGAACGGTCCTAGCGCCCCGGACACCGAGCAAGTTCTTCGTGAGCTCAGCGAGTACGCGAAGGCCTATCGCGCCATCTACGGCGTTGGAACCGTCGATCCGCGTTTGCGCACGTCGTACGACAGGCTCAACGAGTTCGAGATCACGACTGCGGTGCCGCTCCTTGCCTGGTTGCGCATCGCTTCGCTCGAGGTGGTCAGCCTCGACGACGAGGTGCGTGCTGTCCGTGCAGTCGAGTCGTGGGCGATGCGGCGTTCCTATGTGGGCTGGCAGACCCGCGGGTACGGCACCCACCTGGCTCGCGTCTTGCGTGTCGCGATGCGCGCGGCCGAAGCAGGTCGGAACGTCGCGGATGCGGTCGTCGACTCGCTCAAGGACGGGACGCTCGCATGGCCAACGGACGAGGACGTGCGCGGAGCGTTCCTGTCGCGGCCGTTCTACAACGCCGTCGCGCAGTACCGAATCCGCGCGTTGTTCCGAGCGATCGACAGCCAGCTCCGCCATGAGGACCCGCACGAGCCGACCGCGACGATTGGGTTTGACGACCTGCAGATCGAACACGTCTTGCCGCGCAGTTGGATGGCGCATTGGCCACTGACGGACCCCACGGGCAACCCCGTCGACCCCGACTCCGCAGACGCTGCAGCGGCACAGATGCTGCTCCAGCGCCGACAGGTACTCGACCGACTGGGCAACCTCACTCTCGTCACGCAGGCGTTCAACCTCGACGTGTCCAACCTTGGGTGGTCCGCGAAGCGTCCGGAGTTCGCGAAGCAAGGCGCACTGGTGATCAACAAGGGCGTCGCGGCCGTCCCAGAGTGGAACGAGGTCGAGATCAACGCACGAGGTGTCTTCCTCGCGGACGTGGCTACCCGCGTGTGGCCCGACCCGTTCGCTCTTGGGGCGTCAGGTCGCCTGAACTCTGCGCCGACACCGACCAGACCCGCCGCGATCACTGCCGAGCCAGCCGCGGTAAGGACGGCTACCCCGGTCCCCGGCCAACCAGTTGGTTCCATCGCTCCCTTGGTCATTGCGCTCGAGACCGTGGAGATGCAAGTGGCCGACGCCGATGCACCGTGGCCCGGCTGGGGTGTAGTCGTGAAGTGCGTCGGCGGCAGCGCCTACCTCAATCGCACCAATGTCGACGTGCGGAGCGAACAGGCAGGAAAGGTCGCCACGTGGGCTGCGGCCGGCGTGGGCGAGGAACGGGGCAACTATCTGCGCATCTCGCTGTGATGAGCTGCCGTCCCTCACGTGAGCGCCGTGCTGGCCGGTGGGGCAGGACGCACTGGGCCGATGGAGGAGGTTCTGGTGTTCATCCCGCCTCTCAGAGATTGATCATGGGAGATGCCCCGAGCAGCCTTGAGAACCGCCCCGATCGATGGCAGGTGTGCCTGGAAGGTACGGCGGGGTGTGCCTGGCTTCAGCGGTGACCGTGCATCGGGACTGGTCAGCGCATTTCCGGAATCACCCACAGTGAGAGGGCTTCCTCCTGGAAGTGCTCGGCAGTTCTGAAAGAGGTCTCGACCGGGTTCCCCGGTCGGGGCTTTTTTCGTTTGCGGCGGGCTTGTCCGGGTTGGGCGGCGCGAGCGGCGGATCCGCCGGGGTGGAAGCGGAGCGTGTGGCGCTCTGTGGGTGCCGTTGCGGTGTCGGTGAGGCGTTGCAGGGCGTCTGCCTGTGTCGTGCCGTGGGAGTGTCCGTGCGGGGCTCAGGTGCTCACGTCGTTGTGAGCGAGCGTTCCTTGGATGCTCGATCGCGGACGACGGGCTCACTCGGCGCTCGATCAAACTTGTCGGAACCTGCCGCCATCTCGGGTCGGAATCTGCCAGCAGCCGCCCAGGAGATCGCGGGTGGTGGAGCGCTATCGCAATGTGGCCGGCGATCGCGAACGCGAGCAGGAGGTTCGTCGCTTGCCGGGTAGGGCTCGCCGGACCAAGACGCCGGTGCTTCTGCTTGAAGGCCCCCGAGGGGTTGGCAAGTCGACGCTCCTGGCGGGTTTCGCGAATTCAGGTGTGCCCGTCGTCGACCTTGACCGAGACGACTACTTCCAGCTCGCGCAGAACAGCCCGTCGGCAGTGATCGGCGAGGTCCCGCCCATCCTCATCGACGAGTATCAGCGGGTGCCGGCGTTGCTGGACGCGATCAAGTCCCGACTGAATCGTGAGACCCGGCCCGGCATGTTCGTGCTGGCGGGTTCGGCGAGCTACGACTCGCTGCCGGTAGGCACCCAGGCGCTGACGAGCCGCCTGCAGCGACTCCCCATCCTGCCGTTCACGCAGACCGAGATCGATGCCACGGACAGTCACTTCATCGAGCGAGCCTTCGAAGGGGATGTCGACCACACGGCCCGGCTCGCGACGACGTCGCGCAGCGAGTACATCGACCGAGTCATGCGCGGGGGTATGCCCTTGGCTCTGGAGCAGCCTGCGGAGACCGACCGATGCTCAACGTCTCCAAGGTCGCTGGTGACGTGGCTCCGTCGTGGGACACGACCTCTGCATACATCGAACTGCTCGAGGCGTTGTTCCTCATCCAGAGGCTCCCCGCTTGGGGCGCGACCCCGCTTCCCAGGAGTCTCGAGACGCCCAAGGTCCACGTGGTCGACTCCGGTGTAGGCGCTCACCTACTGCGGCTGAGCGCGGCGAAGGTGAAACGACTTGACCCGTCGGCGCTCACGGAGTTCGGGCACCTTCTCGAATCATTCGTCGTCCAGGACGCGATCCGACAAGCGACCTGGATGGATGCGCCTGTCACGGCCGGAGACCACGTGAAGCGAAGCCAGCTCTCGCCCCTCGTCGCTCTGCGTGATCGTCCGGGCTCGTCCTTCGCCGCAGGGATCGCCTTTCGTACGGGAGGCGCGGGATACGAGGCTGACGATCGAATTCATGTGCTCCCCATCGAACGGCTGTGGAAGAACCGAATTGCTGGAGGCCGGCTCAGGGGATCCTGGCCGGGACCTTCTGTGTCCCGGCGGGTGAGCGGTCGACTGGGCGGCGACAGAGTGGGCTCAAGGGAGCGGCGGCGTCCTCGGCGGCGTCGTCCGCCGCGACCCCGTGGCCTCGAACGCGGCGGCGAGCCCGAGCAGCCGGACGTCGTCGTGCCCCCGGCCCGCGAACGTCAGGCCCACCGGCATGCCGGTGTCCGCCATCGCGCCCATGGGCACCGTGACCGTCGGGACGCCGGCGTGCCGGATCGCGAGGTTGCCGTTCGCGACCCACACGCCGTTGGCCCAGCCGCGCTCGGCGGAGTCCGGGTTCACGTCCATGTCCGCGCGCCCGACGTCGGCCATCGCGGGGAACACCACCGCGTCCAGCCCGAGGCCGTCCATCCACTCCTCGAGGTCGACGCGCCGCGTCTCCTCCAGGCCGAGCACGCCCGGGCCGAGCTCGGGGATGTCCGTCATCGCGGCGACCGGGTGCTCGCGCACGTGGGCGGGATAGGCGGCGATGTCGTCGTCGAACCCGGTGTAGCGGTCGGGCAGCGCGCCCTCGGGGGCCGGGAAGATCGCGGCGCCGTCGACGCCGCTCAGGTCCGGCAGGGCCGGGTCGCCGTTGGCGCGCAGGAAGTCGTCCCACGCCCAGGCGGACAGGTCGAGGATCTCGCGCCGCAGGTACGCGGGGGAGACCAGGCCGCGGGTGGCGATCGTCGGTGCCCCGGGCCGGTCGCCCTCGTAGCTGCTGACCAGCGGGAAGTCGACCTCCACCACCGTGGCGCCGGCCGCCTCGAGGTCGGCGCGGGCCGCCGCCCAGAGCGCGATCACGCTGTCCCGCGTCTCGATGCGCGTCCCGGTGGGGCCGCCGATGCCGGGCGACGCCGCGGTGCCCGCCTCCGGGTCCGTGCCGACGTACATCCGCGGCACGCCGAGGACGCGGCCGCGCAGGACGTCCCGCGCCGCACCCGCGCCCGACGGGGCCAGGGCCGCGTAGGACGTGGGGCGCACCTCCGAGGCCTTCGGGACCTCGACCCACGGCTGGGTGCGCCAGAAGTCCCCGCGCGGGTCGTCGTCGTCGGCCACGACGACGTCGAGGACCTCGAGGAGGTCCGCCATCGTGCGCGTGTGGGGGACGACGACGTCCATCGTGGGCACGAGCGGCCAGTTGCCTCGCACCGAGATGACGCCGCGCGAGGGTGTGTAGGCGCACAGGGCGTTGCAGGACGCCGGAGCTCGGCCGCTCGACCACGTCTCCTCGCCGAGTCCGAACGCCGCGAGGCTCGCCGCCGTCGCGGTGCCGGAGCCGTTCGAGGACCCGGAGCCGAACGCGGAGGTGAGATAGGCGGCGTCGTACGGGCTCTCCGCGCGGCCGTAGACGCCGCGCTGCATGCCGCCGTTGGCCATGGGTGGCATGTTCGTCAGCCCCAGGCAGATCGCGCCGGCCGCGCGCAGCCGCTCGATCGTGAACGCGTCGCGCTGGGCGACGAGGTGCTCGAAGGCGGGGGACCCCGCGGCCGCGGTCAGGCCCTCGACGAGATAGCTGTCCTTGGCGGTGTAGGGGATGCCGTCGAGCGGGCCGAGCACCTCGCCCGCGGCGCGGCGCGCGTCCGAGGCCTCCGCCTCGGCGAGCGCCCGCGGGTTCTCGACGACGACGGCGTTGAGCGACGTCGTCGTCCCCGGGGCGTCGTAGGCGGCGATGCGCGCCCGGTACGCCCGGACGAGCCCGACGGCCGTGGTCCCGCCCGACTCGAGCGCGGCGCGCAGCTGCGCGATCGAGGCCTCGTGCACCTCAACCACGGGGAGCCTCCTCGGCGCGCGTGGTGGTTGCGGGGGCGCCGGGCAGGAGCGGCTGCTGCTGGGTGATGCAGTGGATTCCGCCGCCGCGCGCGAAGATCTCGCGGGCGTCGACCGTCACGACCTCGCGCCCGGGGTAGGCGTCGGCGAGCAGCTCGCGCGCCCGCGCGTCGGAGGCCTCGTCGGCGAAGCCGCACGCGATGACGCCGCCGTTGACGAGCGTGTGGTTGACGTAGCTGAGGTCGACGAACCCGTGGTCGTCGCGCAGCACGGCCGGCGCGGGCAGGCCGACGACGTCCAGGGGTCGCCCGGCGGCGTCGGTCGCGGCCTCGAGGAGCTCGCGCAGGGCGCGGCTGACGAGGTGGTCGGGGTGCTGCGGGTCCGTCTGCTCGTGCAGCAGGACGGTGCCGTCCGCGGCGAACGTCGCGACCATGTCGACGTGGCCGTTGGTGCCGAGGTCGTCGTAGTCGCGCCCGAGCCCGCGCGGGAGCCAGACGCAGGTCGTGGCCCCGATGGTGCGCGCGAGCTCGGCCTCGACGGCCGCGCGGTCCAGGCCGGGGTTGCGCCGGGGGTCCAGCTGGACGGTCTCGGTGAGCAGCACCGTGCCCCGGCCGTCGACGTGGATGCCGCCGCCCTCGTTGACGAGGTCCGAGCGCACCAGCTCGGCGCCCGTCAGCCCGGCCACGTGCGCGCCGAGCCGGGCGGAGAGCTGCCACTCGGCCCAGGCGGGGGCGCCCCAGCCGTTGAACACCCAGTCGACGGCGCCCAGGACGCCCGGGCGCTCGTCGTCCACGACGAACGTGGGGCCGACGTCCCGCATCCAGAACTCGTCGAGGGGCGCCTCGTGGACCTCGACGGCCGGGTCGAGCATGCGGCGCGCGCGCGCGGCCTGGCTCGGGTCGACGACCATGCTGACCGGCTCGAAACCGGCGACGGTGTTCGCCACGGCGGCCCAGGCGGCGTAGCCGGCCTCCTGCTCGGACGTGCTCTCGCCGAGGGTGGTCCCCTCGCGCGGGAACGCCATCCAGGTGCGCTCGTGCGGGTCCGCCTCGCGCGGCATCCTCCAGGCCATGCCGGCCACCTTCCTTGCTGCTCGGCCGTGCCCGACGGCGTCGTCGGCGGTCTTGTTGATCATCTGGTCAACAAGAGACGATGCCCCTAGGCTTGCCGCATGTCAACCCCACCGGAGCCGGCAGCCCCCGCGGCAGCGCGGGAGACGCTCCCGCCCCCGACGGCGGCCGGCGACGCCCGCGGCCGGCGCAGCCGCCGGCTCGACCCCGAGGAGCGCCGGGCGCAGGTGGTCGCGACGGCCTGCGCCATCGCGCGCGAGGACGGCCTCGCGGGCATCACGATGCGCACGGTGGCCGCCCGGGCGGGCGTCGCGCCCGCGCTCGTGTCGCACTACGTCCCGTCGATGGACGAGCTCGTCGCCGAGGCCTTCGCCCGCGTCGTCAGCGAGGAGCTGGACGACGTGACCGCCCTGCTGCGCGGCGCGACCGCGGACCAGGCGCTGGAGCGCCTCGTCGGCACCCTGATGGACGGCACCCGCGACGACGTGACGCTCGTCTGGGTCGAGTCGTGGGCCCTGGGGCGCCGGAACGAGGCGCTCGCCGCCCGCGTCCGCGACCGCATGGACGCGTGGAAGGCGGTGGTGCTCGGTGTGATCGACGACGGCGTCCGCGCCGGCGACCTCGAGGTCCGCGACCCGGACGCCGCCGCGTGGCAGGTTCTCGGGATGATCGACGGGCTCAACGCCCAGTCGCTGGTCCGGTGGGGCTCGACGACCGAGCGCTCCGGGCTGGTGCTGCGCGCCCTGCGCGGGATGCTGACGCGCGAGACCCCGCGCCCCTGACACGAGGTCGGGGGCGCGGGGTCTCGAGAGGGCGGGGTGCGCCGTCGGCTCCGGGCGGAGCGCCGGTCCGTCAGGACACGAGCGTCCCGGGCGAGCCGGCGTCCGTGGACGTGCCGCGGGTGATGCTCTCGCCCCGGAAGAACCCGGGCCGGCGCAGCCACTGGAACACCATGACCACGCCGCCGAGCGCCAGGATGCCGATGCCGATGACGAACACCAGCCCGATGCCGCCGATGTGCGAGCCCGACCCGTAGGCCGGGTCCATGGAGTCGACCGACGTCTGGACGAAGAACACGAGCAGCAGCACGCCGCCGATGCCCGGCGCGACGATCTTGGTCAGCAGGGCCCGCGGGTTGCGCCACTCCTTGCGGAAGAACCAGACGCAGGCCAGGGCCGTCGCGCCGTAGTAGAAGCAGACCATGATGCCGAGCGCGGTGATCGTGTCCCACAGGACGTCCTCGGAGAGCACGCGCATGATCGCGTAGAACACCGACGCGATGACCGCCGAGGCGACCGTCGCGTACCCGGGGGACTGGAAGCGGGGGTTGATCCGCGCGTAGGTCTTGGGCAGCGCCCCGTAGTGGCCCATGGCGAGCATGGTCCGCGCGGGGGAGACGATCGTCGACTGCAGCGACGCGGCCGACGACGCGAGGACGGCGAAGGACATGAGGATCGCCATCGGCCCCATCACCGGCCCGGCGAGGGCGGCGAAGACGTTGCCCTGGATGTCCGGGTTGCCGAGCCCGAGCCCGGTGGTCCCGACGCCCGAGAACGCGAGCACGGCCAGGCCCACGGCCATGTACAGGATGACGATGACGAACATCGTCCAGGTGGCCGACTTGCCCGGCGTGACCGCCGAGCCCTTGGTCTCCTCGTTGAGGGTCAGGACGACGTCCCAGCCCCAGTAGATGAAGACGGACAGCGAGACGCCGGCCGCGAACGAGGAGAAGGAGTCGACGGCGAACGGGTCGAACCACTGGGGGTCGATCGCCAGGCCGGCGAAGGCGCTCCCGTCGGCGACGTGCGTGAACGCGGCCACGGAGAACCACAGGAGCACGACGACCTGGAACGCGACGAGCACGTACTGGACGATCTTGGTGGTCTCGACGCTGCGGTAGGAGACCCAGCAGGCGATGGCCATGAACGCCAGGCAGGTGGCGACGTTGACGGCCACGTTGCGGGTGAGGTCGGCGATCGCCGGGTTCCCGGTGACCTGGGACAGCATGAGGTAGAAGAAGTCGACGGCGATGCCCGCGAGGTTGGACAGCACGAGCACCGTGGCGGCCAGGAGGCCCCAGCCGCCCATCCAGCCCACCCACGGGCCGAACGCGCGCGAGACCCAGGTGAAGGTCGTGCCCGCGTCGGGCATGGCGGAGTTGAGCTGGCGGTAGCCGACCGCGACCAGCAGCATCGGGATGAACCCGACGAGGAAGATCGCGGGGAGCTGCTCGCCGACGGCGGCCGCCGTCGGGCCGAGGGCCCCCGAGAGCGTGTAGGCCGGGGCGATGGTCGAGACGCCGATGACGATGGAGCCGATCAGGCCCAGGCGCCCGGCCCCGAGGCCCTTGTCGCTCGTGGCCTCGCCCTCGCCGCTGCTCGTGGGCGCGGTGGCGGTCGCCTCCACGGCGGGCCCGCTCATGCGGCGGCGTCCTCGGACCGCGGCACCACGATCATCGGCACCGGCAGGTGGCGCAGCATGCGCGCCGCGGTGGACCCGAGGAACGTGCGACGGCCCGGCGCGAGCCGGGAGGAGCCGACCAGGAGCACGCTGTGCGCCTCCCAGGCGACGGACTCGATGGCGTGACTCATGTGGCGTCCCTGTCCGATCTCTATGGTGACGTCGATGTCGGTGAGCTGTGCGACGACCTGCCACATGAGGTCCTGCGCGCTGCGCCGCGCGTCCTCGGCCGCGCCGTGCTGCTCGTCGATGTCGACGAGCGAGACCAGGTGCAGCGGGGCGCCGGCGCGCCGGGCGGCGCGGGCCGCCTCGTCGAGCACGAGCTGGGCGCCCGGGCGGGTGCCGATCGCGCAGTAGACGTGCTCCAGCCGCTCCGCGGGACGGTAGCGGCGGGGCGTGAGGAGCACGGGCACGGGCGAGGCGTGCAGCAGGTGGGTGGCGACGGGGCCGACGGTGAAGGCCGCGGCCGGGCCGCCCGCCGCGGTGCCGACGACGACGAGCGACGCGCCGAGCTCGGCGGCGGCGTCGAGCACGCCCTGCGAGACCGAGCGGTCCCGGCGCAGGTGCGTGGCGACCGGCACGTCCGCCGGCACCAGGTCGCGCACGGCGTCGAGCCAGCCCTGGGCGTGCTCCTCGGTCAGCGGGCGGACGTCCCCGACGGGCGGGTACGGCGTGCCGAACGGGTCGTCGGAGCGCACGACGAGCACGGCGTGCAGCTCGGCGCCGAACGACGGTGCGGCCACCGCCCCGAGGGCCAGCGCGTCGCGGCTGCGCTCGTCGCCCGCGTAGGCGACGACGACGCGGGGCGTGCTCACGCGCCGAGCTCCGCGGTGATCTCCTCCGCCACGCGGCGGCCCATGCGCAGCGCGCCGTCGACGTGCTGGTAGCCCTCGGCGGCCAGGTCGGAGCACGCCCAGTGGATCGGCCCGACGGGCGTGCGCTGGTCCGCGCCGTAGCGCGAGAGCCCACCGAGGTCGAAGCTGGCCGCGTACGCGCCGCGGGTCCACTCCTCCGAGCCCCAGTCGGACTCGTAGTAGACCTCGGCCTCCAGCGCCTGCGGGCCGAGGTACCCGGCGATCGAGCCGAGGACGCGGGCGCGCCGCTCGTCGGGGTCGAGCGTGAACATCTCGTCGGCCTTCTCGTCGGAGATGAACCCGACCAGGGTGCCGCGCTCGTCGCCGTGGTTGGTGTTGTCGTAGACCTCCTGCACGAGCGCGCCGGAGCCGAAGCAGGTGCCGGACAGGCCGTCGGCGCGCCAGAAGGGCGTCGCGTAGACGGCGTGCACCTTGATGACCAGGCCGAGGCTCAGGTGCTGGTGCAGCTGGTGCTGGCGGCGCGGCAGCGGCGGGTCGTACGACACGCGCGTGTAGAGGTTCGGCGGCACGGCCATGACGACCTTGCGCGCGCGGACGGTGACGCGGTCGGAGACGACGGTCGCGCCGTCGTCGTCCCGGTGGATGGTGCGCACCGGGGTGGACAGGTGCACGTCGTCGCCGAGCTCGGCGGCGACGGCCTGGGAGACCGACTGCATGCCGCCGACGATCCGGCGGTCGAGGATGAAGTCCTCGTCGACGAGGTTCGAGAACGACCCGGCCGAGGCGGCCATGAGCACGGCCTGCAGGGCGGAGAACGCGTGCGCGGGCTTGGTGAGCATGCCGCCCGCGATGAACAGGCCGATGTTGTCGCGGGCCTCCTCGTCGTCGGACTGCTCGCGCAGCCAGTGCTGGAAGGAGACGGTGTCGAGCTCGCGCGCCAGCGGGTGCGCCCACGGCTCGCTCGCGCCGATCTTCGCCACGAGGTCGTCGAGCAGGGCGATGAGCCGCTCCATCTCGACGGCGGTGGTCTCGCTGACGGGGAAGCGGTCGCCCGTGTACCGGGTGCGGGTGCCGTCGGGGCCGACGTAGACGGACTCGCCCTCGCGGTAGCGCTCGTAGGTCTCCTTGCCGAGCTCCTCGACCAGGCCGAGCAGCTCGGTCTGGTCGGGGGAGACCCACTGGCCGCCGATCTCCAGCCAGGCGCCGTCGATCGTGTCGCTCCAGGTGCGGCCGCCGACGCGGTCGCGCGCCTCGAGGACCGCGACGCTGTGGCCGGCGCGGACGAGGCGGCGCGCGGCCATGAGGCCGGCGGGGCCGGCGCCCACGACGACGACGTCGCGCTCGAGGTCGGGGACGGGCTGCTGCTCACGCGAGGGTGTGGGGTTCATCGAGCTCTTCCTGCATCGTCGGAGGGTTCCTTTATGAATGGCACTCATTAACACCCCGGGCGCGACGCCGCGTCAAGGGCTGTCTCGCCGGGGCGTGCCCGCCGGGCGTGAGAAAGTGGCGGCGTGACGTCCGTCAGCGAGAACCGCAACGACGAGCGGCGCGGCACCCGGCGGACCGCCGCGCGGGGGCGCGGCCGGCCCAGCGCGCCCCTGCTCTCGCGCGAGAAGATCACCGCCGCCGCCGTCGCGCTGATCCGCTCGCGCGGCTACCCGGCCCTGACGATGGCGGCCCTCGCGCGCGACCTGCGCGTCGCGCCGTCGGCCCTCTACAACCACGTCTCCTCCAAGCGCGAGCTGCTGCGCTGGATCCAGGACCATGTCAACGGCGGGATCGACGACTCGGCGTTCGGCGCCGAGCGCTGGGACGTCGCGCTCGAGCGCTGGGCGCGCTCGTACCGCGAGACCTACGCCCGGCACGCGCCCCTCGTGCCCGTCATGGCGGTCACGCCGATCGCCGGCTCGCCGCACACCGTCGCCATGTACGAGCGGGTCGCCGCGGGGCTGTGCGCCGGCGGCTGGCCGGACGACGACGTCCTGGACGTCGTCGTCGTGGTCGAGTCGTTCGTGCTCGGCTCGGCGCTGGACGCGACCGCGCCCCCGGAGATCTTCGAGGTGCCCGACGACGGCGCGGAGCCCGTGCTGGGCCGCCTCGCCCTCGCGCGGGAGGGGCGCGACAACGCCGACGCGGCCTTCGAGACCGGGCTCGCCGTGCTGCTCGCCGGGCTCCGGTCGCGGCTCGAGGGGCTCGCGGCCGGCTGAGGGGGGTGTCGCGACGGCGCCCCGTGTGCGAAAGTGAAGCACGTTCATTTGTGCGCGGACCGGCCCGCGCCCGCCCACCCCGAGGGGGATCACACCCGTGGCACACGAGAGCACCCACGCAGGCGCTGTCCTGCAGAACTTCGTCGACGGCAGCTTCGTCGACGCCGCCGGCGAGGGCCGGCTCGACGTCGTCGACCCCACCACCGGCACCCGCGTGGCGGTCTCGCCGGTCTCCGGCGCGGCCGACGTCGACGCGGCGATGGACGCCGCGCGGACGGCGCTGCGCACCTGGCGGCGCACCACGCCCGCCGAGCGGCAGCGGCTGCTGCTGCGCCTCGCCGACGCGGTCGAGGCGGCGTCCGAGACGCTGGTCGAGGCCCAGCACCGCAACACCGGCCAGCCGCGCGCGCAGATCGCCCAGGAGGAGGTCGCCGCCGGCGCCGACGCCCTGCGCTTCTTCGCCGGCGCCGCGCGCACCCTCGAGGGCAAGGCCGCCACCGAGTACCTCGGCGACCACACGTCGTACGTGCGGCGCGAGCCCGTGGGCGTCGTCGCCCAGGTCACGCCCTGGAACTACCCGCTGATGATGGCGTTCTGGAAGATCGGCCCGGCGCTCGCGGCCGGCAACACGGTGGTGCTCAAGCCGTCCGACACCACGCCCGAGTCGACCCTCGCGCTCGCGCGGGTCGCGGGCGAGATCCTGCCCGCCGGCGTGCTCAACGTGGTGCTCGGCGACGCGAGCACCGGCGCGCTGATGACCTCCCACCGCACGCCCGCGATGGTCGCGATCACCGGGTCGGTGCGGGCCGGCATGGCGGTCGCCGCCGGCGCCGCGGAGCAGGTCAAGCGCACGCACCTCGAGCTCGGCGGCAAGGCCCCGGCCGTCGTCTTCGCGGACGCGGACCTCGGGGCGACGGCGAAGGCCCTCGTCGAGTTCGGCATGTTCAACGCGGGCCAGGACTGCACGGCGGTCACCCGCGTGCTGGTCCAGGACTCCGCCCACGACGCCCTCGTCGAGCTCCTCGTCGCGGCGGCGCAGGAGCAGGTCACGGGAGCAGCCGACGAGTCCGAGAACTCCTACGGCCCGCTGAACAACGCCCGCCACCTGGCGTCCGTCGCCGAGAAGATCGACTCGCTGCCGGCGCACGCCCGCGTCGCCACCGGCGGCCGGCGCGTGGGCGAGGACGGCTTCTTCTTCGCGCCGACGATCATCACGGACGTGCGCCAGGACGACCGCGTCGTCCAGGAGGAGGTCTTCGGCCCCGTGCTCACCGTGCAGCGCTTCGCGGACGAGGACGAGGCGGTCGAGCTCGCGAACGACGTCGACTACGCGCTCGCCTCGAGCGTGTGGACGACGGACCACGGCACGGCGATGCGCGTCTCGCGCGACCTCGACTTCGGCTGCGTCTGGGTCAACACCCACGTGCTGCTCACCTCGGAGATGCCGCACGGGGGGTTCAAGCACTCCGGCTACGGCAAGGACCTGTCGCTGTACTCGGTGGAGGAGTACACGCGCGTCAAGCACGTGATGCACGCGCTCGACGCCTAGCCGCCCTCCGCCGAGAAGTCGAATCTGGCCCCTGTTCTGACGAGAACAGGGGCCAGATTCGACGTCTCGGCGAGAGGGGGCGCCGGGCGTCAGGCGCCGTCCACGCGGCGGGCGTCGTCGGCCTGCAGCGCGACCCAGGCGCCCACCCGGGTCGCCGGGTCGTCGAGCGAGCGGCCGAGCGCGGACTCGATCTCCGCGACCCGGTGGCGCACCGTGTTGCGGTGCAGGCCCAGCTCGTCGGCCACCCGGCCCAGCGAGCCGTGGTGGCGCAGGAACGAGCGCAGCGCGTCCACGAGCCCCGGCCGCCCGGCGAGCGGGGCGAGGAACGTCGCCGCGTACGACGCCGCGGCGTCCTCCCCGAGCAGGGCGAGGACGCCGTCGTCCACCAGGTCGTCCCAGCGCACCACCGGCAGCGCCGGGGTGGCCTGGGCGAGGGCGTGCCGGGCCGTGCGCGCCGTGCGCGGGCCCGCGTCGCGGGAGACCTCCTCGCCGACGCCCACCGTGCACCCGAGCCCGGCCAGGACGGTCGCGGCGCGCGCGGCGTCGGCAGCCGGGACGGCGAGCCGCAGGCGCGGGCCGGCGCCGGCCGCGAGGACCACCCCGGCCTCCTCCTCGAGCGCGCCCAGCGCGTCGTCCAGCGCCCCGGCCGGGGCGGCGGGGCCCGCCGCCGCCTCCAGCGCCCGCAACGTCGCCGGCAGGGTCACCGTCCCGGGGCGGTCGTCGGCGTCGAGGAGCACGGCGGCGGTCCGCGGGTCGCCGTCGAGCAGGAGCTCCAGGGCGCGGGCCCGCAGCCGCCGGGACGCGTCCCGCCCCTCGCGGCGGCGCTGCGCGTCCAGGCCGAGCAGGGCGACGGCGGTGGTCACGGCACCGCGCCGGCCGTCGTCCAGCGCGCCGGTGGTCCAGGCCGCCAGGTAGCTCTCCGGGCGCCGGTCGAGGCCGACCGGCTGCACGACGCAGGTGGACGTCCCGACGGTCACGGAGCCGGACGCGCGCAGGCCCTGCGGGCGGATGCGGGCGATCTCGGCGGCGAGGTCGAGCCCCTCGGGGGGTGCCTGGCCGGCCCGGTCGCGGCGCGCGGCCGCGCCGCCCGGGTCCACGAGCGCCGCGCCCCCGTCCAGGTGGCGGGCCAGCACCCGGAGCACGGCCGCGGGCCCCTCGGCGCGGGCCGCGGCCTCGGTCAGGTCCTGCTGCATCGTCGCGGCGCGCTGCGCGGCGGCGCGCTCGCGCTCGGCCAGCAGCGAGCCGGTCAGGCGGCTCACCGCCACGAAGGTGGTGCGGCGGGGCACCTCGACGAGGTTCACGGAGCGCTCGCGGCAGGCGCGGGCCAGCGCGTCCGGGACGCCCGCATGGGTCAGCCCGGTGCCGAGCCCGATCGCGGCCACGCCCACGGCGGCCAGGCGTGCGACGTAGGCGTCCCACCGGCCGTCGTCCCCGGCGCCCCACCCCGCCGTCTCCAGCCCGGTGGTGAGTAGCACCTCGCCGCCCTCGAGGAACGGGCTCGGGTCGGCGAGCTCGGAGGTCGCGACCCAGCGCACCGGCTCCTCGGGGCGCGGGAGGTGCACGCCGCGCAGCGCGAGGGCCGGGCTGGCCAGGACGTCCCGGACGGTGGTCATGGGGATCACTCTTGCACAACGGCGATCTCATAATTGTGCAGATCTGCCATGTCGTGCCCCGGGCCGTGGCGCCTAGCGTCGGCCTCACGCGCCCGACCGGCGCCGCTCGCCCGCAGCGGGCGAGGAGCTACCCACCCCCGGAGGCGCAGATGTCCGTCACCACCCAGGTCAGCGACCAGGCCGTCGTCGGCGGCCCCGCCCTTCCCCAGGAGCGACGGCTCGTCACCGCCCTGCCCGGCCCGCGCTCCGTCGAGCTCGCCGCACGCCAGCGCGCCGCCGTTCCCGGCGGCGTGAGCACCACGATGCCGGTCTTCGCCGCGGCCGCCGGGGGCGGCGTCGTCGTCGACGTCGACGGCAACTCGCTCATCGACCTCGGCTCGGGCATCGCCGTGACGACCGTCGGCAACAGCGCCCCGCTCGTCGCGCAGGCCGTGGGCGACCAGGCCGCCGCGTTCACGCACACCTGCTTCATGATCACGCCCTACGAGGGGTACGTGGAGGTCGCGGAGCGGCTCAACGCCCTGACCCCCGGCGACCACGACAAGCGCACCGCGCTGTTCAACTCCGGCGCCGAGGCCGTGGAGAACGCGGTGAAGATCGCCCGCTCGTACACCGGCCGCACCGCGGTGGTCGCCTTCGACCACGCCTACCACGGCCGCACGAACCTCACGATGGCCCTCACGGCGAAGAACCAGCCGTACAAGTCCGGCTTCGGGCCGTTCGCGTCCGAGGTCTACCGCGTCCCGACGTCCTACCCCTTCCGCGACGGCCTCTCCGGCCCCGAGGCCGCGCGCCGCGCGATCGACCAGATCGAGAAGCAGGTCGGCGTCGAGAACCTCGCCGCCGTGATCATCGAGCCGATCCAGGGCGAGGGCGGCTTCATCGTCCCGGCCGAGGGCTTCCTGCCGGCGATCGTGGACTGGGCGCGCGAGAACGGCGTCGTCTTCGTCGCCGACGAGGTGCAGAGCGGCATCGCCCGCACCGGCACCTGGTACGCCAGCGAGCACGAGGGCATCGTGCCGGACCTCGTCACGACGGCCAAGGGCGTCGCCGGCGGCCTGCCGCTGTCGGCCGTGACGGGCCGCGCCGAGATCATGGACGCCGCGCACGCCGGCGGGCTCGGTGGCACCTACGGCGGCAACCCGGTCGCCTGCGCGGCGGCGCTGGCGACCCTGGACACGATCGTCGCCGACGGTCTCCTCGAGCGTGCGACGGCGGTCGGCGAGCAGCTCACGGCGCGCCTGGGCGCCCTCGCGGAGCGCGACGCCCGCGTCGGCGAGGTGCGCGGGCGCGGCGCCATGATCGCCGTCGAGCTGGTCGACCCGGCCACCGGCGAGCCCGACGCGGCGCTGGCCAAGGCCGTCGCGGGCGCCGCGCACGCCGAGGGCGTCATCGTGCTGACCTGCGGCACCTACGGCAACGTCCTGCGCCTGCTGCCCCCGCTGTCCATCGCCGACGAGCTCCTGGCCGAGGGCCTGGACGTGCTCGAGCGCGCGCTCGGGGCGACCCGATGACCGCCACGCTGACGGAGACGAGCGCGCCGGCGCCGGCGCCGGCGCCGTCGGCCGCCGCCGCCCCGGCGGGCCCGCTGGACGACGCCCGCTCCCAGCTCGCGGAGGCCGCCCAGGTCCTCGGGCTGTCCGACGGCATGCAGCGCATGCTCGCGACCCCGCGCCGCGAGGTCACCGTCTCGATCCCGCTGCGGCGCGACGACGGCAGCCAGGACCTGCTCATCGGGCACCGCGTGCAGCACAACTTCTCCCGCGGCCCGGCCAAGGGCGGCATCCGCTACAGCCCGCACGTCGACCTCGACGAGGTCCGCGCGCTCGCGATGTGGATGACCTGGAAGTGCGCGCTGCTCGACGTGCCGTACGGCGGCGCGAAGGGCGGGGTGCGGATCGACCCCCGCGCGTACTCCACGGCGGAGCTGGAGCGGGTGACCCGGCGGTTCACCTCGGAGATCCTGCCGCTGATCGGCCCGGAGCGGGACATCCCGGCGCCGGACATCGGCACCGACGAGAACACCATGGCCTGGATGATGGACACCTACTCCGTCAACCACGGCCACACGGTGCTGGGCGTCGTCACCGGCAAGCCGGTCGCGCTCGGCGGCTCCCTCGGCCGGGCCAGCTCCACGTCCCGCGGGGTCGTGGACGTGGCGCTCGCGGCGCTCGAGTCGCGCGGCCTCGCGCCGGACTCGACGACCGCCGCCGTGCAGGGCTTCGGCAAGGTCGGCCGCGGCGCGGCCCGCTTCCTCGCCGAGGCCGGCGTCCGCGTCACCGCCGTGAGCGACCAGTACGGCGCCGTCGTGGGGACGAGCGGGCTCGACGTCGACGCCCTCGAGGCGCACGTCGACGCGACCGGGACCGTCGTCGGCTTCGACGGCGCGGACGAGATCGACGGCGCCGCGCTCCTCGAGCTCGATGTCGATCTCCTCGTCCCGGCCGCCGTCGAGGGCGTGCTCACGGCCGAGAACGCGCCCCGCGTCCGCGCCCGCGTCGTCGTCGAGGGGGCGAACGGCCCCACCACCCCCGAGGCCGACGCGATCCTCGCGGACGCCGGCGCGCTCGTGGTGCCGGACATCCTCGCCAACGCGGGCGGCGTCGTCGTCAGCTACTTCGAGTGGGTGCAGGCCAACCAGGCCTACTGGTGGACGCTGCCCGAGGTCGAGGCCCGGCTGCGCGAGCGCATGCTCGGCGCGTGGACCGCGGTGCGCGAGTACGCCACCTCCCGCGACCTGTCGCTGCGGACGGCGGCGACCGCGATGGCGGTCGAGCGCGTCGCGACCGCGCACCGGCTGCGCGGCCTGTACCCCTGACCACCACCGCACCCGCCCTGGAGGGCCCCATGAGCACCACCACCACGAGCACGACCAGCACGGCGACCGCTCCCGCGGTCGCTCCGGTGCCCGACGCCGACCTGCGCGCCTTCGTCGAGTCGCTCGCCCCCGCGCAGGGCGTGTGGGTCGACGGCGCGGGCCGCCCCGCGCGGTCCGGCCGGACCTTCGAGGTCGAGGACCCGGCCACCGCGGCGCGCATCACCGCCGTGCCCGACGGCGACGCCGGCGACGCGACGGCGGCCGTCGACGCGGCGTCCGCGGCCCTGGCCGGCTGGGCCGCGACGGCGCCGCGCGAGCGCTCGGAGGTGCTGCGCCGCGCGTTCGCCCTCATGGTCGCCGACACCGACCGGCTCGCCGGGCTGATGGCCTGGGAGAACGGCAAGGCCCTGGCCGACGCGCGCGCCGAGGTCGCCTACGCGGCCGAGTTCTTCCGCTGGTTCGCCGAGGAGGCCGTGCGGACCGAGGGGGAGTACGGCGCCTCGCCCGCCGGGGGCACGCGCACGATCGTCACCCACCGCCCCGTCGGGGTCGCCGCCCTCGTCACGCCGTGGAACTTCCCCGCGGCGATGGCCACGCGCAAGATCGCGCCCGCGCTCGCGGCCGGCTGCACCGTGGTGCTCAAGCCCGCGGCCGAGACCCCGCTGACCGCCCTCGCCGTCGCGCAGATCCTCACCGAGGCCGGCGTGCCCGACGGCGTCGTGAACGTCGTCCCGACGACGGACGCGGCGGGCGTCGTGACGACCTGGCTCGAGGACTCCCGCGTCCGCAAGATCTCGTTCACGGGGTCGACGCCGGTGGGCCGGGTGCTGCTCGCCCAGGCCGCCGAGCGCGTGGTCAACACGTCGATGGAGCTGGGCGGCAACGCGCCGTTCGTCGTCGCGGCGGACGCGGACCTGGACGCCGCGGTCGCGGGCGCGATGGTCGCGAAGCTGCGCAACGGCGGCCAGGCCTGCACGGCGGCCAACCGGCTGTACGTGCACGCCGACGTCGTCGAGGAGTTCACCGCCCGGCTCGGCGCAGCCGTCGAGGCGCTCCAGGTGGGCCCCGCGTTCGCCGACGGGAGCCAGATCGGTCCGCTGATCTCGGCCAAGGCGCTCGCGGGCGTGACGCGCCTGGTCGACGACGCCGTCGCGGCAGGCGCCCGGGTGAGCCACCGCGCGCCGGTGCCGGCGGGCCTGACCGGGCACTTCTACGCGCCGACCGTGCTGAGCGACGTCCCGGCGGACGCCGAGATCCTGCGGACCGAGATCTTCGGCCCCGTCGCGCCGATCGCGACCTGGACGGACACGGAGGAGCTGCTGCGCGCGGTGAACGACACCGAGCTCGGCCTCGCCGCGTACGTGTTCTCGCGGGACCTGCGCTGGGCGCTGCAGACCGCGGAGCGGATCGACGCCGGGATGGTGGGCGTCAACCGCGGCGTGGTCTCGGACCCGGCGACGCCGTTCGGCGGGGTCAAGCAGTCCGGGCTGGGGCGCGAGGGCGCCCGGGACGGCATCCGCGAGTTCCAGGAGACGCAGTACTTCTCGGTCGACTGGAGCTGACGGGCCCGCTCTCCCGCCGACGGCGACACCCACCCCGCCGACGGTGACACCCCGTCCGCCGACGGTGACGTTTCGCGGCCCCGATGGGGCTCTGACGGGCGCATTTCGTCACCGTCGGCGGGCGGAGCGTCGCCCTCGGCGGGCGGAGCGTCGCCGTCGGCGCGGCACGCGACGCTCGACCCGGCCCTGGCGGCGCTCTGAGGGTCAGGACCTGATGAACTCCAGCAGGTCGGCGTTGATCGTCGCCGCCTCGGTCGTCGGCATCCCGTGCGGGAACCCCGCGTAGGTCTTCAGGGTCCCGTTCTGCAGGAGCTTCGCGGACAGGGGCCCGGAGTCCTCGTAGGGGACGACCTGGTCGTCGTCGCCGTGCATCACCAGGACCGGGACGGTGATCTTCTTCAGGTCCTCGGTGAAGTCGGTCTGCGAGAACGCGACGATGCCGTCGTAGTGGGCCTTCGCGCCGCCCATCATCCCCTGGCGCCACCAGTTCTCGACGATCGCCTCGGACAGCTCGCGGTCCGGCCGGTTGAAGCCGTAGAAGGCTGTGGCGGCCAGCTCACGGTAGAAGCCCGAGCGGTTGGTGGCCACCTGCTCCTGCAGGCCGTCGAAGAAGCTCTTGGGCAGGCCGCCAGGGTTGGCCTCGGTCTGCACCATGATCGGCGGCACCGCGCTGATCAGCACGCCCTTGGCCACCCGGTCCTCGCCGTGCCGGGCGATGTAGTGGGCGACCTCGCCGCCGCCGGTGGAGTGGCCGACGTGGACGGCGTCGTGCAGGTCGAGGTGCTCGGTCAGCGCCGCCAGGTCGTCGGCGTAGTGGTCCATGTCGTGGCCGTCGGCGACCTGGGCCGAGCGCCCGTGACCGCGACGGTCGTGGGCGATCACCCGGTAGCCGTGCTGGAGGAAGAACAGCATCTGGGTGTCCCAGCCGTCGGCCGACAGCGGCCAGCCGTGGCTGAAGACGATCGGCTGGCCCGACCCCCAGTCCTTGAAGTAGATCTCGGTGCCGTCGGTGGTGGTGACCGTGCCCATGCGTGTTCCTCCGTCGTCTCGGCCGAGCCGGACCCGTGAGAGGGCCCGGCTCGGCCGACAGTAGGGGCACGGGGGGACGCACGCGCGCGGGACGACGACGGTGCAGACATCCGGGAACGCTCAGGCGGGGACGAGCACGATCTTTCCCCCGGCCTCGCCGGCCTCGCCCACGCGGTGCGCCTCGGCGACGTCGGCGAGCGGGAAGGTCTGCACCGCGGGGACGCAGAACCGGCCCGACCCGACCAGCTCGCCGATCTCGCCGAGCACGTACAGCGCGCGCCCGGAGTCGCCGCGGCTGAACCTGACCCCGTGCTCCTGCGCGCCGCGGAAGTCGGCCACCGTCACGACGTGCTCCGCGCCGCCCGCGAGCCCGATCAGCTCCGGCAGGACTCCGCTGCCGGCGACGTCGAGGGCGGCGTCGACGCCGTCGGGCGCCAGGGCCCGGACGCGCTCGACCATGCCCTCGCCGTAGGCGACGGGCTCGGCGCCCAGCGTGCGCAGGTAGTCATGGTTCGCCGGGCCGGCGGTGCCGATCACGCGCATCCCGCGCACGACGGCGAGCTGGACGGCGGCGCTGCCGATGTTGCCCGAGGCGCCGTTGACGAGCACCGTGGCGCCGGCGGCGACGCCGAGCTGGTCGAGCGAGCGCGCGGCCGTCTCGACGGCGGCCGGCAGCGTCGCGGCCTCGGCGAGCCCCAGGGACTCGGGGACCGGGGCGTAGAAGGACAGGCACGTCAGCTCGGCCTGGGCCGCCCCGGAGGACGTGGACCCGAACACGCGGTCACCGAGGGCGACGTCCGTGACCCCCTCGCCGAGCTCGTCGACGACACCGGCCGCCTCGTAGCCCAGCGTCTGCGGGAGCTCGGGGTCCATGAGGCCCTGGCGCTTCTTCCAGTCGCTCGCGTTGACACCGGCGGCGCGCACCGCGATCCGCACCTCGCCGGGACCCGGGTGCGGGTCCGGCAGGTCCACGATCTCGAGCACCTCCGGGCCGCCGAAGCGGCTGAACCGCGCTGCCTTCATCGTTCGCTCCGATCGGTCCGGGCGGCGCCGCGGTGGTGCGGCGCGCGTCGTCCGTCAGTCTGCCGCAGGCGGACGGGACGGGCCCGGCTCCGGCCCGACGGCGGCGCGCAGCTCCGCGACGGACGTCGCCCCCGGCGTCAGTCCCTCGCGCGCGGCGCGCCGGCCCAGCGCCGCCAGGGCCGCGTTGACCGGGGCCGCCCGCCCGGAGCGGCGCGCGAGCAGCGCGACCTCGCCGTTGAGGTAGTCGGTCTCGATCGACCCGGACCCGCGCACCAGGGACTGCCACGTCGACCCGCCGAGCATCGCGGGCTCCCCGGGGACCGGTTCCGCGGAGTAGTCCGACCATGCCTCGCGGACCTCGTCCCGGTCGGGGACGTCGATCCCCGCGGCCGCGAGGACCTCGCGGCCCTCCGCCTCGGCGGCGCGGCGCACGTCGTCGGCCTCCTCGGCCGCCTCGCCGAGCAGCGCCTGCAGGACGTTGCCCAGGTTCGACAGCAGCTTGCGGTACTTCCAGCGCATCACGTCCGCCGGCTGCAGCACGCGCAGCTCCGCCGCGCCCCAGTCCGCGGCGAGGGCGTCGAGGAGCCGGCGGTCCGCGGCCGGGTGCTGCGCGGCGCCGTAGCGCCCGGCGTGGAAGATGCCCCGCAGCGGGTAGCCGCGCACCCACACCTCGCCCGGCTCGATCATCACGGCGGGGAACCAGACGCAGACCCCGAGCACCCGGGCGAAGTACCGCAGCGCGATCTCCTCGCCGGTCACTCCGTTGAGCGCGGTGAGGATGGGGAGAAGGTCGCCCGCACGACCGACGACGGCGCCGTCCGCGTCGCGCACCGGCGCGTCCGCCCACTGCGCCACCGCCTCCTGCGCCTGCTGCGTCTTGGTGGTCAGGACCAGGACGTCGTCCGTGGTCAGCCGCGCCTCCTCGGGCCCGCTCGCGCTCGGCACGTGCAGCGTCGGCGAGGCGTCCGGGCAGCGCAGGGTCAGCCCGCGCCCCGCCAGCGCCCGCGCGTGCTCCCCGCGCGCGACGAGCAGCACGTCCTTGCCCGCGCTCGCCAGCAGCCCGCCGATCGCGCTGCCCACCGCTCCTGCCCCCACGAACACGTAGCGCACCGCGTCCCACCCCTCGCTGGATCTCGGCTCCGGTCCGTGCCAGCGTACGGCGCGGCTACCCGGCGACGGTGTCGAGCCCGGCGACGACGTCGTCGGGCAGGACGAGCTGCGCGGCCGCGAGGTTCTCGCGCAGGTGCGCCACCTTCGAGGTCCCGGGGATGACGACCATGTTCGGCGAGCGCTGCAGCAGCCACGCGAGCGCCACGGCCTGCGGGGCGGCGCCCAGGCGCCCCGCGACGGCGTCGAGCGTCCCGGACTGCAGCGGGCTGAACCCGCCGAGCGGCCAGAACGCCGTGTACGCCACGCGCTGCTCGGCGAGGGACGCGATCAGCGCCTCGTCACCCCGGTGCGCCAGGTTGTACCAGTTCTGCACGGTCACGACCGGTGCGATCGCCTGGGCCTCGGCGACCTGGTCCGCGTCGACGACCGAGAGCCCGAGGTGGCGCACCAGCCCCTCGTCGCGCATCTGTGCCAGCGCGCCGAACGGCTCCGCGAGCGATCCCGGCACCGGCGAGTGGCCGTCGGCGCCGCCGCCGACCCGCAGGTTCACGACGTCGAGCACGTCGGTCCCGAGCGTGCGCAGGTTCGAGACGACCTGCTCGCGCAGCTGCTCGGGGGAGCGGGCGTGCAGCCACGCGCCGTCGTCCCCGCGGACGGAGCCGACCTTGGTGACGACGTGGACGTCGTCGGCCGCCGTGAGCGCGTCGCGGACGATCTCGTTGGTGACGTGCGGGCCGTAGAAGTCGGCGGTGTCGATGTGGTTCACGCCGGCGTCGATCGCGGCGCGGACGACGCGGACGGCCTCGTCGCGGTCGGCGGGCGGGCCCCAGACTCCGGGACCGGCGAGCTGCATCGCGCCGTAGCCGGTGCGGGTCAGGGTCAGGCCCTGCGCGGTCGTGAAGCTGCCGCCGAGGGCGGGTGCGGTGGTCATGTCGGTCTCCTCGCTGTGGTGTCCTGCTCTGCCCACCATCCTTCGCGCGGCCCGGCGCGCGGACCAGAGCCCCCGCGGTCCTGGGTGGCGCAGGACCAGGCACGCGGCCGTCCCCGCGGCCTACGGTGGGCGCATGAGCGACGCGTCGAACCCGCTGGGCGAGTACCTGCGCGCCCGTCGTGAGCTCGTCACCCCGGCGGACGCCGGGATCCCGGTGCTCGGGGTGCGCCGCGTGCCCGGGCTGCGCCGCGAGGAGGTGGCGATGCTCGCCGGCATCAGCGCCGACTACTACCTGCGCCTCGAGCAGGGCCGCGACCGCAACCCGTCGGTCCAGGTCCTGGAGTCTCTCGCGTCGGTGCTCCGCCTGGACGACGACGGTGTGGCCCACCTCCTGCAGCTCGGTGCCGACCGGCCGCGGCGCTCGCGGCGGCGGCCGCGGCGCGAGAGCGTGCCGACGGGGATCGCGCGCCTCGTCGCGACGCTCGGGCTGCCCGCCTTCGTCGAGGGGCGCTACTTCGACGTCCTCGCCGTCAACCCGCTGGCGACGGCGCTGTCCCCACGTCTCGTCGTCGGCGCGAACCGGCTGCGCGACGTGTTCCTCGACCCCGCCGAGCGCGACCTCTACCCGGGCTGGCCCGAGGCGACGCGGCGCCTGGTGGCCGGGTTCCGCGAGTCCGTCGGCACCGACACGGACGACCCGCGCTTCATCGAGCTCGTCGGCGAGCTGTCCCTCGCGAGCCCGCGCTTCCGCGAGCTGTGGGCACGGCACGACGTCCACGCCCGGGAGGGGACGACGTCGCTGCTCGACCACCCCGTCGTCGGCGAGCTGCGGCTCAACCGGGAGAAGCTCGCCGTCGGCGGCGCGGACGGCCAGATGCTCGTCGTCTACCACCCGGACGCGGGCAGCGACGCCGCGGACCGGCTCGCGGTGCTCGCGTCGTCCGCGCTGCCCGCGGCGAAGGACGCGGCCCGGTGACGGTGCTGCGGTCGGTGGTCCTGTTCGCCGTCGCCGCGGTGTTCGAGATCGGCGGGACGTGGCTCGTGTGGCAGGGCGTGCGCGAGCACCGGGGCTGGGTGTGGGTCGGCGCCGGGGTGGTCGCGCTCGGGCTCTACGGGTTCTTCGCGACCCTCCAGCCGGACGCCAGCTTCGGCCGGATCCTCGCCGCGTACGGCGGGGTGTTCGTCGCCGGGTCCCTCGCCTGGGGGATGCTCGTCGACGGCTTCCGGCCCGACCGCTGGGACGTCGTCGGGGCGCTCGTCTGCCTCGTCGGGTTCGCGATGATCATGTACGCGCCGCGGCACGGCTGAGCGGCGGCCGGTCCGGCGGTCAGCGGACCGTCACGTCCCGGTGCCACGACTGCGTGACGTAGGTCGTCTCGAACCCGAGCGACCGGTACAGGTCGGTGGCGCCCGTGGGGGAGTCCGCGTCGACCTCGAGCGCGACGCTCGCCCGGCCGCGCTCGGCGGCGTCCGCGAGCACGGCGTCGAGCAGCGCGCTCGCCATCCCTCGGCCGCGGGCCGTGCGCAGCACCCCGAGGTAGTCGACGTAGCTCGCGACGGGCTCGCCGTCGTCGTCGAGCGAGGCCGTGGCGACCAGGGCGCCGGCCGGGACCGCGGCGCCGTCGTCCCCGTCGACGAGCTCGCCCAGCCACCAGTGGTCCCACCGGTGCCCGGGGTCCTCGCGGAGCCGGGCGACGAACTCGTCGAACGTCTCGGTGTGGTGGTTGAAGTGGTCGGCGAACGCCTCCTCCAGCACGTCGTGGACGGCGACCACGTCGCGCTCGTCGGGCAGCCCGTCGTCGCCCTGCCGCACGAGCCGCACACGCACCCCCGGCCCCGGCGGGCGGGGGTCGAGGTCCGCGTCCCCCACGGGGCGGCGCATCTGCAACCAGGTCCGCACGTGCAGGTAGCCGGCCGCGGCGAGGCGACGCTGCTGGCGCTCGTCCGGCTCGAACGCGCCGCTGTCGAGCTGGGTCGCGTCGCGGCCCCGGGCGCGGGCCAGCTCGCCCGCTGCCCGCTCGGCCCAGGCGAAGAGCCCGGCGGCGAGCGCGTCGCCCTCGGCGTCGCCGAGGTCCGGGTCGACGAGGACGGCCACCAGCACGCGTCCCGCGGCGCGGTCGTGCGCCGTGGCCCAGGCGCGCAGCACCGCTGCGTCGTCGCGGACGGCGAGGTGGGCGCGCGTCGCCGCGCCGGGCCCGGTCACCTCCGCCTGGACGTCGGCGACCTGCGCTGACGCGCGCCCGCGCGCCGCCGCCTCGTGCCGCGACCGCAGGGTCCACAGATCGTCGACGTCGTCCGGCCCCGGGGCATACGCGCGCCACCGTGGCGGCAGGGTAGGCAGGGCCGGGGCGGGGGTCTCGGGAGTCTCGGGGAAGCTGCTCACGACCACGATCTTCCTCCGGCGCGGGAGGCGGGGCGAGTCGCGTCCGGGCAGGGGAATGCCCGCGGGCTGACGGATCAGATCCGTCCGTCGTGCTGGACGAGGGCACGACTCCCGCGGGCACCGGTGGCTGCGTCGGGATTCGCCTGCCGTCGTCCCCGCCTGAGCGGGGAGACCGGGGGCGGACCGGCTCAGCTGCCGTCCGTTCGATGCGCGACGGTTAGCGCGCAACCACCTCAAGAGTCCGAAGAATATTCACTTCCAGGACCACCTCCTCTCCCTTGTGCAGACGACGCTACGCCTGCCGGGCGGGCACGCCAAGGGGTTTTTCCGAGGGCGAAGGAGGTCGGGGAGGGGCGGCTCAGTGGGTGACGACGGCGACCACGAAGAGCACGAATGCGACGGCGCTCACCACGAGTCCGATCAGGGCCACCATGTTGAGCCGGCCCGCACGCCGCCCGCGACCCAGCGCGAGGCCGCTGACGACGAGGCCCCCGACCGACATGATCGGGCCGAACACGAAGAGACCGGTGATTCCGAGCAGCAGTCCGAAGAAGCCGAGGAACTGGTCCGCGCCGTCGGGCTCGGCGCCCGGGGCCGGGGCGGGTCGTGAGCGGTCGCCGGGCTGCGGCATGCGGTTCTCCGATGGTCGTGCGGGGGACGGCGCGGGCTGGGGCCCGAGGGCGCCGCTCGTGCGGGCGGCCGCTCGCACGGACACCACGGGGCCCGCGCCAGTGTCCTCCCGCGGCGCGGGCCCTGTCGAACGGCGGTGCCGGGCGCTCAGACCGTCGCCGGGCCCGCCGGGGCGTCCGTCGCGCCCGCCTCGGCACCCTTGCGCCGCCCGCGCAGCAGCGAGTACGTCACGCCGAACATGATCGTGAAGAACACCGCGAAGACGAGCATCGTCAGCCGGTACGCGTCGATGTACGCGTCCTGCGCGCTCGCGGTGACCTGCTGGAGGAGGTCGGTGCCCTGCGCCCAGCCGGGGACGTCGTCGTCCGAGAACCAGCCGATCACCTGGCCCTGCTGCGAGGGCGTGAGGCCCAGGTCGCCGAGGCGCTCGCCGAGGCCGCGCCCGAGGCCGCCGTAGAGCAGCGTCGAGCTGAGCGCGAGGCCGAGGGCGAAGGACGCCTGGCCGATGGCGGGCTTGCTCGCGACGGTCGCCCCCACGAGGTCCGGCGGCGGCACGGCCACGAAGAACTGCCCGGCGGAGGTCTCGGTGAGCATGCGCGAGAAGCCGCCGACGACGAGCCCGACCCCGAACACCCAGTACGGCGTGCTCAGCCCGGCGGTCGCGAAGACGTACATGGCGATCGCCACCCCGGCGAGCCCCACGAGCACGAGCGACTGCGGCGACCGTCCCCGGGTCGCGAGCCGACCCGCGGCGAACGCGCCGAGCACCATCGCGATCGTGGCCGGGAGCTGGCGCACGGTGACCTCGAGCGGGGAGTAGGCGTACACGTACTGCCACAGCAGCGAGAGCTGCAGCGTCATGACGGCCTGCCACATGTTGAACGAGACGTCCGCCGAGAGCGCCCCGGCGAGGTCGCGGTTCTTGAACAGGTGCACCGGCAGCGCCGGCTCCTCGTGGTGCAGCTCCCAGCGCAGGAACGCCACGAGCGCGACGACCCCGACGACGAGGGGCACGATCACGCCGACGGTCAGCCAGCCGGCGCTGGCGGAGCTCACGCCCCAGATCACGCCGACGAGCCCGAGGGCGACCAGCACGAGACCCACAGGGTCGGAGCGCCGCCGGTGGACCGCCTTCGAGCGCGGGACGTAGGCCCTGTTCAGCACGAGGGCCGCGATGCCGACGACCGGGACCACGAGGTAGCCGAGCCGCCACGACCCGCCGATCAGGGCGCCGCCGAGGATCGTCAGGGGCAGGGCGAAGCCGACCTGCCCGGTGAAGTACAGGGACATCGCGCGGGGCACCCGGTCGGGAGCCACCGTGCGGATGAGCGCCATCGACAGGGCGAGGGTGCCGGCGAGCCCGATACCGGTGATCACGCGCCCGATGATGTAGACGAGCGTGTCCGCGGCCAGTGCCGTCACGACGCCGCCGAGCACGAGCGCGACCGCGCACCACAGCAGGGTCAGGCGGCGCCCGAACCGGTCGCCGATGGTGCCCACCGTGAGGATCGAGGCGGCCATCGCGAGCGTCGCCGCGGACGCGGCGAACGAGCGCTGGGACGCGGACATGCCGAGCTCGCCCGCGGCCGACGCGATGGCGGTGTTGTGGATCGAGACGTCGGCGGCCTGCGCCACCCCGGCGACGGTGAGCGCGAGGATCGCGGCGCCCGGGCGGCGGGCGACGCCGTCCGCCGGGGGAGCGGCGGTGCCGGTGCCGCCCGCCGTCCCGCCGCCCGTCGCGCTCATGACGCGTCGTGGACGGTCGCGCCGCGCTTGAAGGTGCGCACCACGGCGATGTCCTTGATGGCGTCGACCGGGACCTCGAGCGGGTTCGCGTCGAGCACGGCGAGGTCCGCGAGCTTGCCGACCTCGATCGATCCCCGGTCGTCCTCCGTGCGGTGCTCGTAGGCGGCGTCGATGGTCAGCGCCCGCAGCCCCTCGAGCGGCGTGACCCGCTCTCCCTGCCCGAGGACGACGCCGGACAGCGACGTGCGCGCGACCGACGTCCAGAGCAGAACGAGCGGGTTGATGGGCGTGATCGGGAAGTCGGAGTGGTTCGTGGGTCGCAGGCCCTTGTCGATCGCGGACCGCATCGGCGAGATGGCGAAGGCGCGGTCCTCGCCGAAGTTCTTGATGTGGATGTCGCCGAACAGGTACGTGTGGATCGTGAACATCGACGGCTCGAAGCCGAGCTCGACGTAGTCGTCGAGCTGGTCGTGCCGCATGACCTGGGAGTGGATCGGGACCGTGCGCCCGGTCGGCGTCGCGCCCGCGGCCACCGCCGCGCGGTGCGCGTCGAGGAGGCGGTCGACGGCGGCGTCGCCGTTGCAGTGGGCGAAGACCTGCACCCCGTGCCGGTACGCGGTCTCGACGAGCGAGTTCGCGTCGCCCTGCTCGATGTTGGCCAGCCCGTGCCAGTGCTGCTCGCCGCCCGGCCCGCCGGTCTCGTACTCCTGCGTGACGAACGCCGTCCGGCCCTGCGGAGAGCCGTCGATGATGAGCTTGACGCCCTGGACCGTGTGGCCGTGCGACGTGGTGCCGACGATCCCGGACTCGATGGCCTCGTCGAGCTCGTTGTAGATCACCAGCGAGCGCACGTCGACGGGGAGGCGTCCCTGCTCGGCGGCGGCGCGGACCTGCTCGATCTGCTTGATGCTCGCGGCGCCGTCCTGCACGGTCGTCATGCCCCAGCGGGCGTACTCGCGCAGCATCGCCTCGAGCTCCGCCTCGCCGTAGTCGAGGAGGCTGAACACGAGCGGCATCCACGCCTGCTCCCACAGCTCGCCGGACGGGACGTCGGTCCCCGGCAGGCGCACGATCGTCCCGCCGTCGGGGTTCGCGACGCCCGGCACGTACCCGGCGTCCTCGAGCACCCGGGTGTTGACGACGCCGCCGTGCCCGGAGACGTTGACGAGCACCACGCGGTGGTCGGGGAACTCGGCATCGAGCATCTCCGCCGTGATGAGGCCGCCGTCGTCCATCTGGT
The DNA here is from genome assembly GCF_003752595.1 of Cellulomonas sp. PhB143. Lineage (GTDB taxonomy): Bacteria > Actinomycetota > Actinomycetes > Actinomycetales > Cellulomonadaceae > Paraoerskovia. The sequence goes on from NZ_RKIJ01000012.1 coordinate 401,445, forward strand.
CGGGGAAGTAGCCCCAGCCGATGACGTAGCCGCCCGGCTCCGGAGCGTTGCGGTCCTTGGCCTCGTGCAGCTTGCGCAGCACGTCCGCGACCGTGCGGGTGTCGCCGACCGGCGGGGTCTGCAGCGCCGCGTGCTTGACGTACGGGGCGCCCATCGAGACGTGGCTGTGGGCGTCGACGAAGCCGGGGACGACGGTGCGGCCCGACAGGTCCACGCGCTTGGTGCCGGGGCCGGCCAGCGCGGCGATCTCCTCCGTCGTGCCGACGGCGGTGATGATCCCGTCGGTGACGGCGACCGCCTCGGCGACGGTGCCGGCGTCGTCCACCGTCAGGACGGTCGCACCGGTGAGGATCAGGTCGGGGGTGCTCATCGGTCGTCTCCGTCTCGGTCGGTGTGCTGTGCGTCCGGGGTCCGCGGCGTGCCCGCGGTCCCGGTCTTGCCTGCGTCCGCGCCGGCGGCGACCAGCGCCGCGGGGCGCCCGTCGAGGGTGAGCGAGCCGTCGACGAGGGTGCCGGCCTTGCGCATGCGCGTCGCCTTCGCGAAGAAGAGCGTGCTGATGATCGCGAAGAACGTCAGGAAGCCGGCGATGATGAACATGGTCCCGTTGAACGAGTCGACGAAGACCCCGCTCGCCCTCGAGATCACGGCGTCCACCTGCTTCGGGTCGTAGTCCGACAGGTCCCCGCCGGAGATGTACTGCTGGATCATCCCGGTGTAGCGGCCCTGCTGCGACGGCTCGACGTTCGCGTCGGCGAACGCCTGGGCGATGCCGCGGCCGTACTGGCCGAACAGGAAGGTCGAGCTCAGCGCGGTGCCGAGCGCGAAGCTCGTCTGGCCGATCGCGGTCTTGGACGAGGCCATCGCGCCGGTCAGGGCGGGCGGCGGCTTGGCGACGAAGAACTGGCCCATCGTCGTCTCGTTGAGCATGCGCGCGAACCCGCCGACGATCATCGGGATCGCGAAGAAGATGTACGGCGACGTGGTGCTCGAGAAGCCGAACATCACCATCGTCCCGATGAGCAGGACGTGCCCGATGATGAGGTTGAGCGAGGCGGGGATGCCCTTCGAGAGCATCCGGCCCGCGACCGTCGCGCCGACGACCATGGCGAGGCTCATCGGGAGTTGGCCGAGGCTGACCTCGAGCGGCGAGTACTGGTACACGTACTGCCAGAGCATCGAGAGCTGGATCATCACGACGGCCTGCCACATGTTGAACGAGAAGCCCGTCGCGACGGAGCCGGCGAGCTCCGGGTCCTTGAACAGCTTGACCGGGAACGCCGGGTCCGGGATGCGCGCCTCCCACCAGATGAAGAAGACCATCGTCACCGCACCGATCAGCACGGGCACCAGCACCGCCGCCGAGCCCCAGCCGTCGTTGGCCGCGTTGCTCAGGCCGTAGATGAGGCCGACCAGCGAGACCGCGATGGCCAGGAGCCCGAGATAGTCGAACTTCCCGACGTGGTCGGCCTTCGCCTCCGGCAGCCCGCGCAGGCACATGAGGAAGGCGATCACCGCGACGATCGGCATCGTCAGGTAGCCGAACCGCCAGCCGAACCCGGCCATCCAGCCGGCCACGACGCCGAGGACCAGGGCCGCGGCGGTCTGGCCCGCCAGCCAGAACGCGACGGCCTTGGGGATCTGGTTCGGCAGCACCTCGCGCAGCAGGGCGAAGCTGAGCCCGAACGACGCCGCGATGCCGAGGCCCGTGACCGCGCGGCCGAGGACGAAGATGCCGTAGCTCGGCGCGACCGCCGTGACGACGCCGCCGATCGCCGCGACGAGCAGCCCCACGAGCATCACCTTGCGGCGACCGAGCCGGTCGCCCAGGGCGCCCGTCGTGAGGATGAAGGCCGCGAGGGCCAGCGTGCCGACGCTCGCGGCGAACGCCCGCTGCGAGCCCGACATGTCGAGGTCGACGCTCGCGCCGACGATGGAGATGTTGTTCGCTGTCGGGTCCACGACCTGGAGGCACGACGCGGCGGTCAGCGCGATGAGCGCCGCCGTCGTCCCCTTCGCCCGGATGCTCGTCTCTGACACGGGTCGGCCCTCTCGGTGGTCGAGTGCGGGCCTTGGCCGGCCCCTGCCGCTCACGCTAGGGCTGCCTCGGCGGGGGCGCGCGGGGAAGGGGCGTGCGACCTGCGCGGATCCGGTGCCGCGCGGGCTCCGCGGCGTGTCACCATGACGGCATGAGCGAGACCTCCCGCCCGCCCGCCGGCCCGGGCCCCTACCGCGTCATGACCGTGTGCACCGGGAACATCTGCCGGTCACCCATGGCCGAGATCGTGCTGCGCGACCGGTTCGAGAAGGCGGGGCTGGGGGACGACGTCGTCGTCGACTCCACGGGCGTGAGCGACGAGGAGGCCGGGAACCCGGTCGACCCGCGCGCACGCCGCGTGCTCGAGCGGCACGGATACCCGGTGGGCGACCACGTCGCCCGCCAGGTGCGCGCGACCGACCTGGTCTCGCGCGACCTCGTGCTGCCGATGACGGCGCTGCACGCCCGCGCGCTGCGCCGGCTCACCGGGTCCGGCGGCGCCCCGACCGTGCGGATGTTCCGTGCCTTCGACCCTCGGGCGCCGCAGGACGTGGCCCCCGACGGCGAGCACGTCCTGGACATCGACGACCCCTGGTACGGCGGGGTCGAGGACTTCGAGACGTGCCTCGCGCAGATCGAGGCCGCCGCGGACCCGATCGTGGAGCACGTCCGCGCGCAGGTCGCCGCCCGCTGACCGGTCTCGGCGGGGCGGGGCGGGCGGACGGACGGACGGGCGGGGTCAGCCCAGCGCCCGGCGCGCCGTCGACTCGCCGGGGACCGAGACGGGGACGCCGTCGGCGTCGAGCGCCTCGGGCTCGGTGGCGCGCACGCGCAGCAGCCGCGCCGCGAGCGGACCGGTCAGCCCGTAGACCACCGCGGTGAGCAGGACGACGCCGAACACGACGGGCACGAGCTCGGGGAACGGGTCGCCGGCGTCCTCGAACTCGAGCGCGAAGACGGAGGCGGTCGAGGCGGCCACGATGCCGCGCGGCGCCATCCACCCGACCATCGCCCGCTCGCGGCCGGTCAGCACGGTGCCGTACGTCGACAGGCCCGCGACCGCGGGGCGCAGCACGAGGACGAGCAGGGCGGTGACCGCGAGCGACGCGAGCGCATACTCCCGCAGCGCGTCGATGTCGACGCGGGCGGAGAGCAGGATGAACAGGGAGCCGACCAGGAGCATCCCGAGGTGCCCCCCGAACTCGTGCAGGGGCTCGATGTCCACCGCCTTCTGGTTGGCGAGCGTGATGCCCATCGCGACGGTGGCGAACAGCCCCGCCTCGTCGTGGACGTACTCCGCCGCGGAGTAGGTCAGCATCGCGAGCGCGATCGCGAGGATCACCTCGGTCCCCGGCGGGATGCGGCCCCAGCGCACGGCGACGACGTATACGAGGGCTGCGACCACCCCCACCCAGATGCCGTTGACCGCGGTCGCCAGCAGGCGCGGCGACTCCTCGTGCAGGGCGAAGTTCGCGACGGCGAGCGCGACGGTCGCCCCGATCGGGTCGATGAAGATGCCCTCGAACGCGAGGACGGACCCGAGCGGCTCCTTCGGTCGGATGAGCGCCAGCAGGGGCCCGACGACGGTGGGTCCGGACACGATGAGGATCGCCCCGACCACGGCGGCGCGCTGGAACGACAGGTCGAGGACGAGGTAGCAGATCAGCGACGCGCCGGCCCCGGTAAGGGTGGCGCCGACGGTCACGAGCAGGAGGACCGGACGGCGGGCGCCCCCGCGCAGGCGCTGGAAGTCCAGCTTGAGCGACTCCTCGAAGAGCAGGAGGCCCACCCCGAGCGAGACGACGGAGAACAGGCTGTCGCCGAAGACGGCGTCGGGATCGAGGAACCCCGTCACGGGACCGGCGACCAGACCGACCACGAGCAGGACGAGGATCGAGGGCACGCGGACGCGGCCCGCGACGATCTGGCTGAGGACGCCGAGCGCGACGACCAGGGCGATGGCGGTGGCGGCGTCCATCAGCGTGCTCCCGGGCGTGCGCTCGTCATGGGGGCGAGACTATCGGGGAGCGGCGGGCGCTCAGGCACCGCGCGTTCCGTCCGCAGGTGACGCACGGCGTCGTCGGTGGGACGATCGGGCCTGGCGCAACCGGCCTGTGCAGAAGACGAGAGACATCGGCCCTGACGGAAGAGGGAGCATGGCAGACGAACAGTTCGGCCCGGTCGAGTTCATGGTGATCGGCGTGCCGGTCACCGGCATCCCCGACGCGGTGGTGGACGAGGTGGTGCGCCTCGTCGAGGCGGACGTCGTCGACGTCCTCGACATCACCTACGTCGCCGTGGACGACGACGGCGAGGCGACCATCGTCGAGCTCGAGGACATCGACCACCCCGCCCTGAGCGCGCTGGACGTCGGGGGTGCCGGCCTGGCCGGCGAGGAGGACCTCCTCGACGTCGCCGCCTCGCTCGGCACCGGGAGCGCCGCCATCGTGCTGCTCGTCGAGCACACGTGGGCGCGCAGCTTCCTGGCCGCGATCCGCGACACGGAGGCCGAGATCCTCATGACCGAGCGCATCCCCGCCGAGGTCGTCAACGAGATCGTGCGGCTCGGCGACCTCGAGGACTGACCGCGCCGCAGACCCCGCCCGCGGCACGGCAGGCACGATGCTGCCGGCGCCGCGGGCTTCGCGACACCGAGAAGGAGACAGACATGATTCGACGCGTAGGACGGGTGGGACGCCCGGGGCTGATCGGCACGGCGGCGCGCACCGCCGTGATCGCCGGGACCGCGAATGCCGTCACCGGCGCGCAGAACCGCCGACGTTCCGGTCGTGAGCAGGAGGCGTACGAGCAGCAGCAGTACCAGGCACAGCAGCAGCAGGCGGCCATGCAGGCCGCGGCCCAGCAGGCCGCCTACGAGCAGATGCAGGCCCAGCAGGCCGCCGCGCAGCAGGCGCCCGCGCAGGTCGCGGCGACGCCCGCGGGCGGCGGCGACGACCTGATGGCCCAGCTCGAGAAGCTCGCGGGCCTCAAGCAGGCCGGCGTGCTGAGCGACGCGGAGTTCTCCGCGGCGAAGGCCAAGCTGCTCGGCTGAGACCAACAGCCCCGTCCGCCCGTCCGCAGGGTGGCCCGTCCGCCGAGAAGTGGGGGGGGCCCCCCCCCCGGTTTTTTAAAGGGGGGGGGTTGGGGGGGAAGGCGGGGGCGGGGGGGGCGGGGGCGGCCCCCCGCCGCCGCGGCCCGCAGGCGCCCCCCGGCCCGGGCGC
>NZ_RKIJ01000013.1 GCF_003752595.1 Cellulomonas sp. PhB143
GCTGACCGGTACTAATCAGCCGACAACTTCACAACACAACACCTTTTGCATGCACGCGTCCACTGTGCGGTTCCCGAGAAACGGGCACCACCAACCCCCCACCACACACCCCTTGGGGTGCGTGAGCTGCGGGGGGCCAGCCCGACAACTCGATACTGTTACGGCGGTCACAGCGAAGGGGAAACGCCCGGTCCCATTCCGAACCCGGAAGCTAAGCCCTTCAGCGCCGATGGTACTGCCCTGGAGACGGGGTGGGAGAGTAGGACGCCGCCGAACACCCATCAACCGAAGGCCCACCCCGACACCGGGGTGGGCCTTCGGCATACCCAAACCCCACCCCCCACCCGCGCCGTGACCTCCGCCTGCCGGCTCGTGCCCGCGCGGGGTGTGCCGGCGGACGCGTGCGGCGGGTCCGTGGGAGCATGGCCTGACAACTGACGAGAGGAATGACGGTGGACGACGTTTCACGTCCGGAGCGTGACGAGCGGTCGGAGAACGAGACGCCCGGTGCAGGTTCCGGCTCTCGCGCCGACGGTCGGGACGCGGGCCGTGGCGCGCCCCGCTCAGGTTCCGCCGGTCGACCGCAGGGCGCCGGCGGGTCCGCTGCGGGCGGTGCCAGGTACGGGGACCGCCGGGGCGGCTCGTCCACGCAGGGCGGTCGCTCGCGGTACGGCGAGAACCCGCGAGCCGGCGGTCCACGCGGCTCCGGCGAGAGCCGTTCGGGAGGTGCCCGTGAAGACCGTTCCCGTGGTGCGGGTGCGGAGCGCCCCCGCGGTTCCGGTGGCGACCGCGCCGTCGGGCGAGGCGGCTCGGGTCGCGAGGGCGCGCGAGGCGCGGGCGGACGTCCGACGTCCGGCAGGCCCACGGGCGCCCGCCCGTCCACGGGCGGCCGTCCGGTCCGCTCCGACCGTCCCGGCGGCTTTTCCGAGCGTCCCGCGTCCGAGCGGCCCTACCGGCCGCGCGTCGAGGAGCCTGCCGTCCCGGAGTCGGTCTCGTGGCAGGAGCTCGATCGCGACGCGCGCTCGCGTCTGCGCGCACTGAGCAAGGCGAACGCGGAGCAGGTCGGCGCCCACCTCGTGATGGCGGGCCGCCTGATCGACGACGACCCCGAGCTGGCGTACGAGCACGCCCAGGCGGCCGTGCGCAGGGCCGGGCGTGTCGACGTCGTGCGCGAGGCGGCGGGTCTGGCGGCGTATCGCACGGGGCGCTACGCGGAGGCGCTGCGCGAGCTGCGGACCGTGCGGCGGCTCAACGGGTCCTCGGAGCACCTGCCGGTGATGGCGGACTGCGAGCGGGGCCTGGGTCGCCCCGAGCGGGCCGTCGCGCTCGCTGCGTCCGACGAGGCGTCGACGCTCGACGCACAGGGGCGGGCGGAGCTGGCGATCGTCGTCAGCGGTGCGCGCTCGGACCTCGGGGAGCCCGAGTCCGCCCTCGCCGTGCTCGACGGCCTCCAGGGCCTGACGGGCGAGCTGGCTGCACGCGTCGCGCTCGCCCGCTCCGCCGTGCTGGAGGAGCTCGGTCGCACGGCGGAGGCGGCCGCTGTCCTCGCCGGCATCGATCCCCGCTACCTGCCCGGCGACGACGAGGACCAGGTGGTCTACGACCTCGAGGCGGACGACGCCTCGGAGGGCGAGGACGAGCGGTGAGCGCGGGTCTGCTCGCCTGCGACGTCCCGCTCTCGCAGCGCTACCCGCTCGCGCTCGTGGACCTCGACGGGGTGGCCTATCGGGGCCACGAGCCGATCGAGCACGCGGCGCGGAGCCTCGAAGGCGCCCGCGCGGCGGGGATGCGCCTGGTCTTCGTGACCAACAACGCGTCCCGCGAGCCCGAGGAGGTCGCGGCCCAGCTGAGCGGCCTCGACATCCCGGCCGAGGCCGGCGACGTCATGACGGCCGCCCAGGCGGCGGCCGCGCTGCTCGCCACGCGCTTGCCGGCGGGTGCGCGGGTGCTCGTGGTCGGGGGTCAGGGGCTGCGCACCGCGGTGGTGGCGCAGGGGTTCGAGATCGTGCCGTCCGCCGACGACGCCCCCGACGCCGTGGTCCAGGGGTTCTCGCCGGACCTCGGGTGGTCGGACCTCGCCGAGGCGGCCTATGCGGTGCAGGCGGGGGCCTGGCACGTGGCGAGCAACCGCGACCTCTCGCTCCCGCAGGCCCGCGGGATCGCGCCTGGGAACGGGACGCTGGTGGCCGCCGTGCAGGCGGCCACCGGGGTCGAGCCGGACAGCGCGGGCAAGCCGGAGCCGACGATGTACCGGCTGGCGGTCGAGCGTGCCGGTGCCACGGAGGCGCTGGTCGTCGGCGACCGGCTGGACACCGATCTCTCCGGCGCGCGGGCCGCAGGGTTCCCCGGCCTGCACGTCCTGACCGGCGTCAGCTCGGCGCGCGACGCCGTGCTCGCCGAGGCGGGCATGCGCCCGCACTTCCTGGCGACGGACCTGCGGGGGCTGCACGTGCCGCACCCCGTGCCGCTCGAGACGGACGACGGCTGGTGGGACTGCCGGGGCCGGGCCGCCCGCGTCGTCGACGGAAGGCTGGAGACCCGGGAGCAGGAGCCGACGGGGGAGCCGCTCGACCGCGTCCGCGCGGCGTGCGCCGCCACCTGGCGGTTCGTCGACGACGGCGGCGTGCTCGACCCCGCCTCGGTCCCGGACCTCGGCTGAGCCCCGGACACCGCGCCGGAGGCGGCGCAGGAAGGAGCGTCCCCATGACCGCACCCGGACCGGAGGTGGCAGCCGTCCCCGAGCCCGAGGGCGCGCTGGCGTCCGTCGCGGACACCTCGCTGGCCGAGGCCGTCCGGCAGAGGCTGGCGGGGCTCGACGACACGCCCGTCGCCGAGCACGCGGACGCCTTCGAGCAGGTGCGCACCGACCTGGAGGCCCGGCTGCGGGGCACCGGGGCGTGAGCGGGAGCCGTCTCGACGCCGAGCTCGTGCGTCGTGGCCTCGCACGTGCGCGCAAGGAGGCGTCGGAGCTCGTCGCGGCCGGCCGCGTACGCCTCGACGGCGCCGTGGTGTCCAAGGCCTCGACGCCCGTCGCCCCCGGGCAGCGGCTCGAGGTCGAGGGCCGGGACGACGACCCGCGGTACACCTCGCGGGCCGCGCACAAGCTCGCCGGCGCGCTCGACGCGCTCGACGCGTCCGGCGCGACGGGGGCGGCAGACCCGGCGCAGGGCCCGGCCGGTGCCGGGTGTGGCCTCCCCGTCGCGGGGGCGGTCTGCCTCGACCTCGGCGCGTCGACCGGGGGGTTCACCGACGTGCTGCTGCGCCGCGGCGCCGCGCACGTGACCGCCGTCGACGTCGGCCACGGGCAGATGGTGGCGGCGCTGCGCGAGGACCCGCGCGTCAGCGTCCGGGAGGGGCTCAACGTCCGCGACCTCGTCGCCGAGGACCTCGGGACGCCGTCGCCGACGCTGGTGGTGGGCGATCTCTCGTTCATCTCCCTGACGCTCGTCGTGCCGGCCGTCGCGCCGCTGGTCGCCCCCGGGGCCCTGCTGCTGCTCCTGGTCAAGCCGCAGTTCGAGGTCGGCCGTGAGCGGCTGGGCTCCGGAGGCGTCGTCCGTGACCGCGAGCAGCAGGCGGATGCCGTCGCGCGGGTGCTCGAGGTCTGCGCGCGGCACGGGCTCGCCGCCCGGGCCGTCGTGCCGAGCGCGCTGCCCGGCCCGAGCGGCAACCGCGAGTTCTTCGTCCTCCTGCGGGCCGGGGGCGCACCGCCGGGGCCCGACCCCGCCCACCGTGCGGCGGCGCGGCGCGCCGTCGCGTGGGACCCACCTGCGACACTTCCCGGGAGGACGCCGGCCACCCCGCCGGTGGTCCGCCTGGGCGCGGCGGGCACGCCGTGACGCGCTCCCGCGCGACGGGTGGCGTCCCGGGCGCGAGCGTCCCGGCCCGGGGCGAGCGAGACACGAGGACCGAGGAGCTGGAGGACCGGTGACACGACGGGTGCTGATCGTCACGCACGGCGGGCGGCCGGAGGCGGTGACCGCGCTGCGCGAGGCCGTGCGTGAGCTCGAGGCGGCCGGGTTCGCGGTCTCCCTGCACGACGACGAGCTCACCGAGCAGTTCGGCGTGGGCGAGGACGGGATCGAGCGCGTCCGCGACCGCGAACGTGTCGACGAGTCCGAGGTCGTCCTCGTGCTCGGCGGGGACGGCACGATCCTGCGCGCGGCCGAGCTCACGCACGGCACCGACGTCCCCCTGCTCGGCGTCAACCTCGGGCACGTCGGCTTCCTCGCGGAGAGCGAGCGGGAGAACCTTGGCGCGACCGTCCGTCGCCTCGCGGACGCGGACTACACCGTGGAGGAGCGGCGGACGGTGGACGTCGCCGTCCACCTCCCGGGCGGCGCGGAACCCGTGCGGGGCTGGGCGCTGAACGAGGCGACGGTCGAGAAGGCCTCCCGCGAGCGGATGATCGAGGTGGCGGTCGAGGTGGACGGGCGACCGCTCGAGGCGTTCGGCTGCGACGGCGTCGTGATGTCCACGGCGACCGGGTCGACGGCCCATGCGTTCTCCGCGGGCGGGCCGGTGGTCTGGCCCGACGTCGACGCGATGCTCCTTGTGCCGATCTCGGCGCACGCGCTCTTCGCGCGGCCGCTCGTCGTGGGCCCGTCGAGCGTGGTGGCCGTCGAGATCCTGGGCCGCTCGTCGTCCCCGGGGGTGCTGATGTGCGACGGGCGCCGCCAGATCGACCTCCCGCAGGGGGCCCGCGTCGAGGTCCGGCGCAGCCCGGAGCCGGTCCGGCTGGCCCGGCTCGGCACCGCTCCGTTCACCGACCGGCTCGTCTCCAAGTTCTCGCTGCCGGTCGACGGGTGGCGCGGCCTGCGCCCGGGCGCGTCTCGCCCCCCGGGCGCCGAGGCGCGGACCACGAGCCCGGGAGGCGACGAGTGATCGAGGAGATCGGCATCGACAACCTCGGGGTCATCCGCTCCGCCGTCGTTCCGCTGGACCGCGGACTGACCGTCATCACGGGGGAGACCGGCGCGGGCAAGACCATGCTCCTGACCGGTCTGGGTCTGCTGATGGGCGGCAAGGCCGACCCGTCGACGGTGCGGCCGGGCGCGTCCTCCGCGGTCGTCGAGGGCCGCGTGCACCTGCCCGCGGGCTCGGCCGCGCTGGGACGGATGACCGACGCCGGGGGTGTCCTCGACGACGACGGCACGGCGCTCGTCGTGCGGTCGGTCGCGGCCGAGGGGCGCTCGCGGGCGCACCTCGGCGGGCGCAGCGTGCCGCAGGCGCTGCTCGCGGAGGTCGCCGACGAGCTGGTCACGGTGCACGGGCAGGCGGACCAGGTGCGCCTGCGGACCCCGAGCCGGCAGCGCGAGGCGCTCGACGCCTACGCCGGCCAGGAGCACGCGGCGCTCGTCGGGCGCTACCGCGACGCGTGGGCGGAGCGGGCCGCGCTGCTGCGCCGCCGGGTGGAGCTGGCGGCCCGCACCCAGGAGCGGGCGCGCGAGGCGGAGCTGCTCAGGCTCGGTCTCGCCGAGATCGAGCGGATCGACCCCCAGGCGGGCGAGGACCGGGACCTGCAGGCCCAGGTGGTGCGGCTCGGGAACGCGGAGGAGCTGCGCTCGGCGGCGCGCACGGCTCACGACGCGCTCGTCGGCGACGAGTCCGGCGACCTCGCGGGCAGCGCGCTGGGCGCCGTCGACCGCGCGCGCAAGGCGCTCGAGGCCGCCGCCGGGTCCGACGAGGCGCTCGCGGCGCTCGCCGCGCGCGTCGCCGAGGCCGAGTACGCGCTCACCGACGTGGCGTCCGACGCCGCCGCGTACCAGGACGATCTCCAGGCCGACCCCGGTGGGCTCGAGGCGGCGCACGCGCGCCTGGCGGAGCTGACCGGCCTGACCCGCTCCTACGGCGCGGACGTCGACGAGGTGCTCCGCTGGGCGAGCACCGCCGGGCTCCGCCTGCTCGCGCTGGACGACGACGGGGCAGAGCTCGCGTCCATGGCCGAGCGTGCGGAGCAGCTCGACGAGGCGGTCGCCGCGCTGGCCAGGCAGATCACCGACGGGCGGACCGCCGCGGCCGCGTCGCTCGGCGCCGCGGTCACGACCGAGCTCGGCGGGCTCGCGATGTCCGGGGCGCGGCTCGACGTGCTGGTGGCGCCCGCGGACGAGCCCGGGCCCTGGGGCGGGGACCGCGTCGAGATGTCGCTGGTCGCGCACCCGGGCGCCCCGCCCCGCGCGCTCGGCAAGGGCGCCTCGGGCGGCGAGCTCTCCCGTGTGATGCTCGCCATCGAGGTGGCGCTCGCGGCCGCGGCGGAGGGCGGCACAGGCCGCCGGACGTTCGTCTTCGACGAGGTCGACGCCGGCGTGGGTGGCCGGGCCGCGCTCGAGGTGGGGCGTCGTCTGGCGGTCCTCGCGCACCACGCGCAGGTGGTCGTGGTCACCCACCTCGCCCAGGTGGCCTCGTTCGCCGACCGCCAGCTCGTCGTCACCAAGACCGTCGAGGCGGCGGTGGGCTCCGGGGGCGACGACGCCGACGCGGGGGCGACCGTCACCGGGGTGCGCGAGGTGACGGGTGAGGACCGTGTGCGTGAGCTCGCACGGATGCTCTCCGGGCAGGACGGGTCGGAGACGGCGCACCGGCACGCGCTCGAGCTCCTCGAGTCCTCGGCGGCGGCGGGGGCCGAGCCGTGACGGGCAGCCGCGTGACGGGCCGCCGAGCGACGGGCCGCCGAGCGACGGGCCGCCGAGCGACGGGCCGCCGAGCGACGGGCCGCCGAGCGACGGGCAGAGCCGTGGCAGGAGCCGTCCGCCGGGCGTGGCCCCGGTCACGCCCGGCGCCCCGGGGGCGCGGCGTCGACCGCGCGGCGCGCGCGACGTGGGATCATTGCGCCCGATGAGACTTCCCTTTCACAGATCCGCCACCGTCGACGGCACGGGGTCCCCGGACGGGATCGCGGGGCCGGCGCGCGTGGGTGCCCGGACCAAGGACCTCACCAAGCGGCTGAGCCCCGGCGACGTGGCGGTCATCGACCACGTGGACATCGATCGCGTCGCGGCCGACGCCCTGGTGTCCGCCGGGCCCGTGGCGGTGCTGAACGCCGCCCGGTCCACCTCCGGCCGCTACCCGAACCTCGGGCCCGAGATCCTCGTCGACGCGGGGATCCTGCTCGTCGACGGGCTCGGTGACGCTGCCATGTCGATCGCGGACGGCCGCACGGTGCGCATCGAGGGCTCCCGCGTGCTGGTCGGCGACGTGGTGGTCGCCGAGGGGACGCTGCAGACGCCCGCGACCGTCGGGGCCAGCCTCGAGGCGGCGCGCGCCAACCTGTCGGACGAGATCGAACGTTTCGCCGAGAACACGATGGACTACCTGCGCCGCGAGCGTGACCTGCTGCTCGACGGCGTCGGCGTCCCGGACGTTCGGACGACCATCGAGGGGCGCCACGTCCTCATCGTCGTGCGCGGGTACCACTACCGCGAGGACCTGGCGACGCTGCGGCCCTACATCGCCGACTACCGCCCGGTGCTCATCGGGGTCGACGGCGGGGCGGACGCCATCCTGGACGCCGGGTGGAAGCCGGACATGATCGTCGGTGACATGGACTCGGTGTCCGACCGCGCGCTCTCGTGCGGCGCCGAGGTCGTCGTGCACGCCTACCGCGACGGGAACGCGCCGGGCCTCGAGCGGGTGCGCGAGCTCGGCGTCGACCCGGTGGTGTTCCCGGCCACCGGCACGAGCGAGGACATCGCCATGCTCCTCGCGGACGACGCGGGCGCCGAGGTGATCGTCGCGGTCGGCACGCACGCGACCCTCGTCGAGTTCCTCGACAAGGGCCGGGCCGGCATGGCCAGCACGTTCCTGACCCGGCTGCGGGTGGGCGGCAAGCTCGTCGACGCCAAGGGCGTCTCGCGCCTGTACCGGCAGCGGATCTCCAACACCCAGCTCGTCCTGCTCTCCCTCGCGGGCCTGTTCGCCGTCGTCATGGCACTCATGGCGACCGCCGCCGGCCAGACGTTCTTCGGTATCGTCGGTGCCCGCCTCGACGACCTGTGGTCCTGGGTCGGCTCCCTGTTCGGCGGGGGCTGACCGCCGGCGCACGCCCGCGGACCACCCCGCCCTGCCCGACACGGCGCCACCGGCGCCACCGACGAAGGACCGAACCGCCCCGTGATCGACTTCAGGTACCACATCGTCTCGCTGATCTCCGTGTTCCTGGCGCTCGCCGTCGGGATCATCCTCGGCGCCGGCCCGCTCCAGGGGACGCTGGGCGAACAGCTCAGCGGTCAGGTCGACCAGCTCCGTACCGAGCGCAACGACCTGCGCGACCAGCTCAACGCCGGCAAGGCGACGCTCGACGACGCGGACGACTTCATCGAGGCCTCGGGGCCGGAGCTCGTCGCGGGGTCGCTGGAGGGCCGCCGCGTCGCCGTCGTCGGCCTCGGCCCCCTCGACGACGACTGGTACGACCCGATCGTTGCGCAGCTGACCTCCGCGGGCGCGAGCGTCAGCGGCCACGTCGACCTGACCGCCGACTGGACCGCGGAAGACGCCGCGAAGGCGCGTGACGACGTCGCCGGCCAGCTGGGCAAGGAGATGGACGTCGCCGGCGACGCGGACACGTCCGCGGTGCTCTCCGACGCGCTGGTGACCTCGCTCGTGGACCGGGGCACGACCGAGCTCGAGAAGCGCTCGGCCACGGCGGTCGCGCTGCAGGACTCGCTCGTCGAGGCCGGTCTGGTCACGGTCACCGACGAGCCGACCGCGCCCGGGGACGCGGTGCTCGTCGTGGTGCCGCCGCAGTCCGCGGACGCCGCCGGCGCCAAGGCCGCGGCGGGCTCGTCCCCGTCGCCCGAGGCCGTGGACACCAGCGCGCAGACCGACATCGAGACCGAGCTCGTGGTCTCGGCCCAGAAGCTCTCGGGGGGGTCCGTGGTGGCCGGCCCGACCGCGACGGACGGCGACCTCGTCTCGGCGGTGCGCGACGACAAGCGGACGAAGAGCGGGACGAGCACGGTCAGCGGGATCGGCGCCTCCGCCGGCCAGATCTCGGTGCCGCTCGCGATCGCCGCGGAGCTGGACGACCAGACCGGGCAGTACGGGTTCGAGGACTCGGCGACCGCGGTGATCCCGCCCGCCGTCGACCTCGCACCGGTGACGTCCGGCGGCTCGTCGGCGAAGCCCGGTGCCTCGTCCGGCACGAAGGGCTGATCGTGCGTCCGAGCACCCGGCTCCTCGCGGGCCTGACCGTCGCCGCCGGCGCGACCGCCACCGCGCGGGCCGCCCTCGGCACGCGGCCGCCGGGCGGCCCGGCGCGGTGGGCCCGCTCCAACCACCGGGGGGAGCCCGTCAGCATGCTCGAGGGCCCGGCCGTCGCGGCAGGGCTCGCCGCCGGTGCGCTCGCGGGGGCAGGCAGCGCGCGGGCGGGGGCCGTCGCGGCGCTCGCCGTGGTCGGCGCGGGCGGCTTCGGGGTGGTCGACGACCTCGCCGAGGACACCGGGACGCGCACCAAGGGCCTGCGCGGCCACCTCGGCGCGCTGGCCCGCGGCCAGGTCACGACCGGCGGCCTGAAGGTGCTGGGCATCGGGGCGACCTCGCTGGCGGCGGCGGAGCTCGTCCCGGCGCGGTCCTCGTCCGGCGTGGTCCGCGTCGTGGACGTCCTCGTGGACGGCGCGCTCGTCGCCTCCGCCGCGAACCTCGTGAACCTGCTCGACCTGCGGCCCGGCCGGGCGCTCAAGGCGGCCGCTGCCCTGGCCGCGCTCGGGACGTCGTCGGGCGCGGCGGGGCTCTCCGGCGCGGTGCTCGGCGCCTCGGCGGCGGCGGCCGGCGCGGACCTGCGCGAGTCGGACATGCTCGGCGACGGCGGCGCGAACGCGCTCGGCGCCCTGCTCGGTGTCGAGGTCGTGCTCGCCGGGAACCGCTCGGTGCGGGTCCTGGCGCTCGCCGGGGTGGTCGCCCTGACGCTGGCGAGCGAGCGCATCAGCTTCTCCGCCGTGATCGACGCGAACCCGGCGCTGCGGTTCGTGGACGGGCTGGGCCGCCGGCCCCGGCACCGGGGCTGACGTGTCGCCACGCTGGACGGCGGCGGCGGGGACCCTCGCGGGCGCCGCCGCCATGATCACGCTCGTCAACCTCGCGAGCCGGCTCGTGGGCTTCCTGCGGCAGATCGCCCTGGTGGCGAACGTGGGCCCCACCGCCGTGGGCGACATCTACCTCAAGGCGAACACCGTCCCGAACGTGATGTTCGAGGTGGCCGCCGGAGGCGCCCTCGCGGGAGCCATCGTCCCGCTCCTGGCCGGCCCCGTCGCACGGCGCGCGCGGGTCGAGTCGTCCGCGATCGCCTCCGCGCTGCTCACGTGGGCGCTGGTGATCCTCGTGCCCGTGGCCGTGCTCGTCGCGCTGCTCGCCGACCTCATCGTCCCGGTCCTCAACGTCGCGCCGGGCGAGCCGTCGGAGCTTGCGGCGTACTTCCTGCGGGTGTTCGCTCTGCAGATCCCGCTGTACGGCGTGGGCACCGTGATGTCGGGGGTGCTGCAGTCGCACCGCCGCTTCTTCTGGCCCGCGGCGGCCCCGATGCTCTCCAGCGTCGTGGTCATCGCGACGTACGTGGTGTTCGGGGCGGTCTCGGGCGGGTCCGACGCGGCCGTCGGCCAGATCCCGGCGTCCGCCCTCGCGTGGCTCGCCTGGGGGACGACGGCGGGTGTCGTGGCGATGAGCCTGCCCCTGCTCGTCCCGGCCTACCGCACCGGGCTCCGGCTGCGGCTGACCCTGCGGTTTCCGGGCGGCGAAGGGCGCCGCGCCCGCGCCCTCGCGATCGCGGGGGTCGGGGCCCTGCTGGCCCAGCAGGTCTCGGTCGTCGCCGTGATGTGGTCCTCGGGCCGGTTCGACGACGACGGCGCGTACACGGTCTACTTCAGCACCCAGACCGTGTACTTCCTGCCGTACGCGATCCTCGCGGTGCCGCTCGCCACGAGCGCGTTCCCGCGCCTCGCGCAGCGCGCGTCGGCGGGGGACCGCGCCGGCTTCTCGCACCTGCTCGCGCTGACCACGCGCGGGCTGCTGACGATCACGGCGGCCGGGGCGGCGGCGCTGGTCGCGGCGAGCGCGGCCGTGGAGTCGGCGTTCTCCTCGTTCTCCCAGGGCTCGGTCGCGGGCATGACGCAGGGCGTGGTCTGGATGGCGCCCGGCCTCCTGGGCTTCGCGCTGATCTTCCATCTCTCGCGTGCGCTGTACTCGCTCGACCATGGCCGCTCCGCCGTGCTCGCGACGAGCGCCGGCTGGCTCGTCGCCGCGGCGTGCGCGGTCGTCCTGCCCGCGCTCGTCGTGCCCGACGCCGCGCCGGCGGCGGCCCGGACGGCCGCCGAGGCGGAGGCGGTCCGCGACGGCATCCTGGCCGCGCTCGGCGCCGCGAGCTCGATCGGGATGACGGTGGCGGGGGTGCTGCTGCTGCTCGCCGTGCGCCGGCACGGGGGTCCGCGCACCGTCGAGGGGCTCGGCAGGACGCTGCCCGTGGCGCTGGGCGGCGCGGTCGCGGGCGGCGTGCTCGGGTACGTGCTGACCGTGAACGTCCTGCCCGCGCAGGCCTCCCTGGCCGCGGCGATCGCCGTCGGGCTCGGCGGCGCGCTCGTGGCGGTCGCGGTGCTCCTCGCGGCCTCGCTCGTCCTCGACCGGTCCGCGCTGGTCTCGGTGCTGCGGCCGTCGGCCGTCGCCGACGACTGAGGCGCGTCTCACGTCCGTGCGCTGCGGCGCCGGGCGTGTCGGCCCGGCGAGTCCGTGCCGTGCGTCCGGGTCGCTGTTAGCATGGAGTTCCGTGGCAGATCACCTTCCCAGAGCCCCCCGTCCACTCGACCACGGCGCGCGTGCGACGCACACCACGCGGCACATCTTCGTCACGGGCGGTGTCGCCTCCTCGCTCGGCAAGGGCCTGACGGCGTCCAGCCTCGGTCGCCTGCTGCGCTCTCGCGGCCTGCGCGTGACGATGCAGAAGCTCGACCCGTATCTCAACGTCGACCCGGGGACGATGAACCCGTTCCAGCACGGCGAGGTCTTCGTGACCGAGGACGGCGCGGAGACGGACCTCGACATCGGGCACTACGAGCGGTTCCTCGACGTCGACCTGCACTCGTCGGCGAACGTGACCACCGGGCAGGTCTACTCCCAGGTGATCGCGCGCGAGCGGCGCGGGGAGTACCTCGGCGACACGGTCCAGGTCATCCCGCACATCACCGACGAGATCAAGCGGCGGATGCGTGCCCAGGCGAGCCCGGACGTGGACGTGATCATCACCGAGATCGGCGGCACCGTCGGGGACATCGAGTCCCAGCCGTTCCTGGAGTCCGCCCGCCAGGTCCGCCACGAGCTCGGCCGTGACGACGTCTTCTTCCTGCACGTCTCGCTGGTGCCGTACATCGGCCCGTCGGGCGAGCTGAAGACCAAGCCGACGCAGCACTCGGTGGCCGCGCTGCGCTCGATCGGCATCCAGCCCGACGCGCTCGTCCTGCGCGCGGACCGCGAGCTCCCGGATTCCGTCAAGCGCAAGATCGCGCTGATGTGCGACGTCGACAACGAGGCCGTGGTCGCCGCCGTCGACTCCCCGAGCATCTACGACATCCCGCGGGTGCTGCACCGCGAGGGGCTGGACGCCTACGTCGTGCGCCGCCTGAACCTGCCGTTCCACGACGTGGACTGGGACGGCTGGTCCCAGCTGCTCGAGCGCGTGCACCGTCCCGAGCACCGCGTGGAGGTGGCGCTGGTGGGCAAGTACATCGACCTCCCGGACGCCTACCTGTCCGTGACGGAGGCGCTGCGCGCGGGCGGCTTCGCCAACGACGCCAAGGTGGTCATCCGCTGGGTGGCGTCGGACGAGTGCGCCACCCCGGAGGGCGCGGAGGACGCCCTCGGCGGGGTCGACGCCGTCCTCGTGCCCGGCGGGTTCGGGGTGCGCGGGATCGAGGGCAAGCTCGGCGCGCTGCGCTGGGCGCGCGAGAGCAAGGTCCCCACGCTCGGGATCTGCCTCGGCCTGCAGTCCATGGTCATCGAGTACGCGCGCAACGTGCTCGGGATCGCGGACGCGTCCTCGACGGAGTTCGACCCCGGGACCGAGCACCCCGTGATCGCCACGATGGCGGAGCAGCTCGCGTTCGTCGAGGGGCAGGGGGACCTCGGCGGCACCATGCGCCTCGGCGCGTACGACGCCGCGCTGGTCCCGGGCTCGGTGACCGCCGGCGCCTACGGCGCCACCAGCGTCTCCGAGCGCCACCGGCACCGCTACGAGGTCAACAACTCCTACCGCGCGCAGCTCGAGGAGGCCGGTCTCGTGGTCTCCGGCACGCTGCCGGACGGCTCGCTGGTCGAGTTCGTGGAGCTCCCCGCCGAGGTGCACCCCTACTACGTGAGCACCCAGGCGCACCCCGAGTTCAAGTCGCGCCCGACGCGCGCGCACCCGCTGTTCCAGGGGCTCGTGGCCGCGGCGATCGCCGAGCAGAAGTGACGGGTCCCGACGGCCCGCGCGACGTCGCGGCACGCCGCCCGGTGCGCGCGCGGCGCCTGGTCCACCGCGGCCCGATCTGGGACGTCGTCGCCGACACGGTCGAGCTCTCGCCGGGGCACGCCGTGGAGCGGGAGGTCATCGACCACCCCGGCGCGGTCGCGGTCGTCGCGATGGACGACGACGGGCGCGTCCTCCTGCAGCGGCAGTACCGCCACCCCGCACGGCGCGAGATGTGGGAGCCGCCCGCGGGGCTGCTCGACGTGGACGGGGAGGACGCGCGGGCGGCCGCGGAGCGCGAGCTCTACGAGGAGGCCGACCTGCGTGCGGCGCGCTGGGACGTCCTGGTGGACTACAGCACCACGCCTGGCGGCTCGACCGAGGCGCTGCGCGTGTTCCTCGCCCGAGACCTGCGCCCCGTCCCGGCGGAGGAGCGCTTCGCGCGCGAGGACGAGGAGCGCGACATGCCCGCGCTCTGGGTGCCGGTCGACGAGGCCGTCGAGGCCGTGCTCGCCGGCGACCTGCACAACCCGTCCGCGGTGGTCGGCGTCCTCGCCGTCGCGGCGGCGCGCGACCGCGGCTGGGCGACGCTCCGCCCGGCGGACGCCCCGTGGCCGGAGCGGCGCACGGGTCGCCTCACCGACGCCCCGCCCGACCCGGACGGGACGGGCGACGGGGTGTGACGGCCCGGCCCGGGGATCCCGCCGAGGACGTCGTCGGCGGACCTGAGGTCGCCGACGGCGTGGACGTCGCCGTGCTCGGCCCGGTCATGGTCCGGGGCGAGCACGGGCTCGTGCCGCTGCGCGGCGCGCGGTCGACGACCCTCGTCGTGGCGCTCGCGCTGCGCTCGGGGCGGGCCGCGGGCGTCCAGGCGCTGACGGACGAGCTGTGGCCGGACGCCCTGCCGGAGGCGCCGCGCGCCGCGCTGCAGAACGTCGTCTCTCGGGCGCGACGCGAGGTACCGGCCATCCGCTCCGTCCCCGGCGGCTACGCGCTGGCCGCCCGGACCGACCTCGACGCGGCGCGTGCGGTGCTGCACGCCGCCCGTCGCGGGGACGCCGGCTCCGCGGCGCTGCGCGCCGCCCTCACGCTGTGGCGCGGGGACCCCGGCGCGGACGTCTCGGCCGGCCTCGCCGGCGAGCTGCGCGCCGAGGGCTCGCGGCTGCGGGCCGGGCTCGAGCACGCGCTCCTGGCGGCGCTGCTCGCCGAGGGAGACCTCGCGGGCGCCGCTGCCGCCGGGGAAGGCCTCCTCGAGGCAAGCCCCACGGACGAGGCCGCGGCCGCGGGCCTGATGCGCGCGCTGCTGGGCCGCGGCCTGGTGGCCGACGCGCTGCGCGTCTTCGCGACGCTGCGCGAGTCGCTGGCCGACGAGCTGGGCGTCGGCCCGGGTCCCGAGGTCCGCGCCGTGCACGAGCAGTGCCTGCGGGCCGACGCGCCCGCCACGGCGACCGCCGGGGCGGCGGCGTCGCGCGTGCCGCGCCCCGGACGTGCCGTCGGTCTCCGGGAGGCGCCCAACGCGCTCGTCGGGCGGTCGGGCGACGTCGCACGGGTCGAGTCGCTGATGACGACCGCGCGGGTGGTCACCGTCCTCGGCCCGGGGGGCATCGGCAAGACCCGCCTCGCGCAGGAGGTCGCCCACCGGGCCGCGGCCGGCTCCCCGCTGGTCGCGGTGGTCGAGCTCGCGAGCGTCCGGACGTCGGACGACGTCGGTCTCGTGATCGCCTCCGCGCTCGGCGTCCGGGACGTGCGGGCGACGACGCGCCTCAGCGAGGTCACCGGGCCGGACGCGCGAGGGCGCGTCCTGGAGCGGCTCGCCGAGCCGGGCACGGTGCTCGTGCTCGACAACTGCGAGCACGTGCTGGAAGGGGCGAGCGCCTGGGCGGCGGACGTCGTCGCCGGCACGCGTGCCACGGTGCTGGCCACGAGCCGGGCGTCGCTGGGCCTCGCCGCGGAGGCGGTCTACCCGCTCCCGCCGCTCGGCGGCCTCGGGAGCGGACGTGGTCCTCGCGGCGGCGGCGCAGGCTCCGGGGACACCGGGGCGGCGGTCGAGCTCTTCGAGGCGCGGGCGCGGGCGGCCCGCCCGGGCGTGGACCTGCCGGAGGACGTCGTGGTGCGACTGTGCCGGAGGCTCGACGGGCTGCCGCTCGCGATCGAGCTCGCCGCGGCCCGGGTGCGCTCCCTGTCGGTCGCCGAGGTCGAGCGCCGGATCGCGTCGAGCTTCGCGCTCCTGACCTCCACCGACCGGTCGGTGCCAGAGCGCCACCGGACGCTGCACGCCGTCATCGCCTGGAGCTGGGACCTGCTGGACGACGGCGAGCAGCGGCTCCTGCGCCGGCTCGCGGTGCTCCCCGACTCGTTCGGTCTCGACGTGGCGCTCGCCGTCGGCGACGAGGACACGGGCGAGGTCGGCATGCTGGACACGCTCGACGGCCTCGTGCGCCAGTCCATGCTGATGGTCGTCGAGGACCCGGCGGGCGGGGGAGTGCGGTACCGCATGCTCGAGACGGTGCGCGAGTTCGCCGTGCAGGAGCTCGCGGCAGCCGGGGAGCAGTCGGCCACGGACGCCGCGGTGGACCGCTGGGCCCTCGCGCTCGTGGGCGAGACGCTGGGCCGGCTCTCGGGCAGCGGCCAGGTCGCCGCGCTGCACCGGGTCGAGGCCGAGCAGGACAACCTGCTGCACGTCCTGCACCGCGTCCAGCGCAACGGCGACCTCGACGTGCTCGGTCCGCTGTTCGCGCTGCTCGCGCGCTTCTGGATGCTGCGCTGGACGTTCGGCGAGCTGACGAGCGTCGGGCGGGCCGTCGCGCTGGCCTTCGCCGGGCGCCCCGTGACGCCCGCCCGCGCGGAGTGGGCGGCGTGGGCCTTCCTCGCCGGCGGTTCCCCGCTGGCGTTCGTCGAGGGCACGTCGGGGGCGCTGCGCTCGATCGCGCGCCTGCGGCGGCTGCTCGCCAGGACGGACGTGCACCTGGGCGCCGCGACGCGCGCCTACGCGGAGCTCGCCGTCGTGGCCGTGCGCGGCACCGCCGAGGAGGTCGCGGGCCTCGTCGAGCGGCTGCGCGGGTCCGACGACTGGAACGTCGCGATGGTCGCCAACTTCTTCGCGTCGCAGCTCGCGGAGAACCGCGGGCGGCCCGCCGAGGCGCTGCGCCTCGCCCACCGCTCGCTCGCCCTCGCGACCGAGCACGACGACGCCTGGGGCAGGGCGATGGCGGCGCAGTCGCTCGCCGACCTCTCCTCCTCGACGGGCGACCCCGCCGGCGTCCTGCGCTGGGCCCGGATCGCGCGCTCGAGCTTCGAGGGCTTCGACACCGAGCAGATCCAGCTGCAGCTCGGCCTGCTCGAGACGTCGGCCCGCGTGGCGCTCGGCGAGGTGGAGGCGGTGGCCCCGGTGCTCCGGCAGATGGTCGAGACCCCCGACGAGGGCGCGGTCGCCGAGGGGGACATGATCGTCAGCCCGTCGGACCGGCGCACGTACGGCCAGGTGGGGCTCGCGCAGGTCGCGTTCGCCCGCGGCGACGACGAGGAGGCGGTGCAGCGGATGGACGCCGCGCTCGCGGAGGTGCGCACCCAGGGGCGCCGCGCCGGCGCGCACTCGCTCGTCCTGTACGAGGCGGGGCGCCTGGCGCCCATGGCGCTGGGCACGGAGGGCGTGCCCGACGCCGAGCGCGCGGCCTGGGACCGGCGGGTGCTGAGCCTGCGGGCGCGGACCCTCGCGGGCCTGCGCGCGGGTCCCCAGACCGTCGACCGGCCGGTGCTCGGCGCGGCGTGCCTCGTGCTCGGCTCGTGCCTGTGCGCGGTGGCGCCGGCGGGCCGGGCGGACGACGCCCTGGTCCTCCTGGCGCTGGCCGAGCGCCTCGGGTCGCGCCAGGACTGGACGTTCCTCGCGCGGGAGCGGCACCTCACGGCGGCGCTCGGAACACTGCCCGACGCCGTGCCCGCAGCCGACCCCGGCGAGCGGCTGGAGCGGGCCCGCGCCCGCGTCGCGGACGCCCCCGACCCGCTGGCCCTGGCGCGCGAGGTGCTCGAGCGCCGACCCTGGACGCGCACGCCGGGATGAACGACGGCGGGGCGGGGCACGGTCGCCCGTGCCCCGCCCCGTGCTGCCCCGTGCTGCCCCGCCGGCCTCGCCCGCCGCGGGCGGCTGCCCGCCGCGGCGGGTGCGGTCCTCAGGCCTTGCGCATGTAGGCGCGCACGGTCAGAGGGGCGAACACCGCGACGACCGCGGCCGCACCGACGAGGGACCAGACCAGGTCGCTCCCGACGGTGCCGTACGTCGTCAGCTCGCGCACGGCGGTGACGATGTGCGAGACCGGGTTGACGTTCACGAAGCCCTGCAGCCAGTCCGGCATGGTGTCCGCCGGGACGAACGCGTTCGACAGGAACGTCAGGGGCATGACGACCATCATGGAGATGCCCTGGACGCTCGAGGCAGAGCGGGCGATCACGCCGAAGAAGGCGAAGATCCAGCTCAGGCACCAGGCGCACACGATCACGAGGAGCGCGGCGAGCACGACGCTGCCGAACCCGGCCGCGGGCCGGTAGCCGATGGCGTAGCCGACCGCGAACGTGATGACGGTCGCGATCGTGTAGCGGACGGTGTCGGCGAGCAGCGCGCCCGTCAGCGGCGCGATCCGCGCGATGGGCAGGGACCGGAACCGGTCGAACACGCCCTTGTCCATGTCCTCGCGCAGCTGGGTGCCCGTCACGGTGGACGTCGAGACGACCGTCTGGACGAGGACGCCGGGGATGATGACCGGCAGGTAGCTCGCGACGTCGCCGGAGACCGCGCCGCCGAAGATGAAGGTGAACATCAGCGTGAAGATGATGGGCATCAGGGTCACGTCGAACAGCTGCTCGGGCGTGCGCCGGATCTTCAGCAGGCCGCGGTAGGCCATGGTCCGGGTGTTCGCGAGCGTCTGGCGCACGCTCGTCCGGGAGGACAGGTCCGGCGCGACGACGGCGGTCCGGGTCTGCTCCGGTCGGGTCAGGGTGTTCGTGCTCATGCGGGCACCGCCTCTCGTGCGGTCGTTGCGGTGGTGGGTCCTGCCGTCTCGTCCTCGTCCTCGACCGGCTTGCCGGTCAGCGTGAGGAAGACCTCGTCGAGGCTGGGCTTGTCCATGCTCAGCGAGGCCACCTCGATGCGCTCCGCGCGCAGGCGGACGAGGAGGTCCGTCACGGCGTCGGGCCCGGGCACGGGCACGGTCAGGCGCCGCGACTCGGGGGACAGGACCGCGGGCGTGCGGAGCGTCTCCTCGACGACGGCCGCCGCGCGGCCCGCGTCCGACGCCGCGGCGAGGGTGAGGTTGAGCGACTGCTCGCCGACGGCGTCCTTGAGGTCGTCCGACGTGCCCTCGGCGACGACCCGGCCGCGGTCGATGACCGCGATGCGGTCCGCGAGCTGGTCGGCCTCGTCGAGGTACTGGGTCGTCAGGACGACGGTCGAGCCCCCGGCGACGAGCGACCGGATGGTCTCCCACATCTGGGCCCGGGTCCGGGGGTCGAGCCCCGTCGTCGGCTCGTCGAGGAAGATCAGCGGCGGGTGGCCGATGAGGCTCGCCGCGAGGTCGAGGCGCCGGCGCATGCCCCCGGAGAAGTTCTTCAGGGCGCGGTCTGCGGCCTCGGTCAGGCCGAAGGCCTCGAGGAGCTCGGTCGACTTCGCGCGGGACTCGGCCCGTCCGAGGCCGTGCAGGCGCGAGAAGATCACGAGGTTCTCCGTCGCGCTGAGGTTCTCGTCGACGGACGCGTACTGGCCCGTGACGCCGATCAGCCGGCGCACGACCGACGCCTCGCGGCGCACGTCGTGGCCGAAGATCGTGGCCGAGCCGCCGTCGGGCCGCAGCAGCGTCGCGAGCATGCGGATGGTGGTGGTCTTGCCGGCACCGTTCGGCCCGAGGACGCCGTAGACGCTCCCCGTGCGGACCGCGAGGTCGACGCCGTCGACGGCGCGGTGGGTGCCGAAGGTCTTGACGAGGCCGTGGGCCTCGACTGCCAGGTCGGGATTCGACATGGTGCCTCCTGTGCTGGTGGGTTCCGATGTGCTGGTACCCACCCTGCAGGCGGCGGCTGTCAGGCCTCTGTCACGGCGATGTCGCGCGGTCCCGCGCGCTGTCATGCGCTGTCACCGGTTCGACGACGGCCCGGGTGCGCATGGTCAGCGGCACGCGGACGGCCCCGGCGACCAGGAGCGCCGCGCCGAGCATGTGCAGGCCGACGAGCACCCACGGCAGCCCCGTGAAGTACTGGACGTACCCGATCGCGCCCTGCAGCAGCGTGATGCCCAGCAGCAGCCACAGCGAGCGGCGCACCGTGCCGGGCGCCGCGGTCCGCACGGCCACGACCAGCGTCGCGACGAGCACGGCGAGGAACAGCCAGACCGAGGCGGCGTGGAACTTCGTCATCAGCGCCGGGTCGACGGCGATCCGGTAGGCGATCTCGTCGTCGCCGCTGTGCGGGCCGGCCCCCGTGACGATCACGCCGAGGACCACGACGGGCACGGTCAGCACGGAGAGCGTCGTGCCCAGGGCCCGCAGGCGCGGCGTGACGACCGGCACGGGCGGGCCGTCGCCCTCCCCGGAGCGGTGCAGCAGGAGCAGCGACGTCGCCACCAGCACCCCGGAGATGACGAAGTGCAGCGAGACGAGCCCGGGGTTCAGGTGCATGCGCACGACGACGCCGCCGAGCACCGCCTGGGCGACGACCCCCGCGAGGGGCGCGAGGCCGAGGAGCCGGTAGGGCCGCGTGCGCGAGCGGTCCGACCACACGAGGACGGCCACGACGACGGCGATCACGCCGAGCACGCCGGTCAGCGTGCGGTTCCCGAACTCGACGTACTGGTGGTAGGAGGTCTCGGAGTGGAACGCCGCGGTGAACTGCCCGGGTTCGCACTCGGGCCACGTCGAGCAGCCGAGCCCCGAGCCGGTGAGCCGCACGGCGCCCCCGGTGACGATGATCCCGATCTGTGCGACGAGGTTCGCCACGAGGACCGGGTGCGTCCAGCGCCGGGCCCGGGCCAGCAGCGCGCCGGGGCCCCGTGCGGGCGCCGCGGCGGCTGCGGGCGCCGCCACGGCCGAGGGGGTGGCCGGGGTCGTCGGCGCGGCGTCGGTCGGCTTCGTGCTCACAGGGCCCACGGTAGTCGGCGTCGGCGCGCCCGCGGGCGGCGCCGGGTGTGAGATTGCCGGGTCCGCTCGGGCCCGGCCGGGCCTACTGCCAGCGGAACAGGCGTCCCGCGCCCCAGCCGAGGGCGGCCGTCCAGCCCAGCAGCACGACGACGGAGAAGGCGGGCACGGACCCGTGGATCAGCGCGCCGCGCATGGCCTCGCCCAGGGCCCCCGACGGGAGCAGCACCGCGACGTGCTGCATCGGCCCCGGCATCTGCTCGGCGGGCACGAGCGTGCCTCCGCCGACGGCGAGCAGGACCAGGACGAGGTTCGCCACCGCGAGCACGCCCTCGGCGCGCAGCGTGCCGGCGAGCAGCAGGGCGAGCGACGTGAACGCCGCGGTCCCGAGGAGCCCGGCGCCGAGCGCGCCGGGGATCCCGGAGGCCTCGGGGTGCCAGCCGAGACCCGCGGCCACCACGCCGACGACGACGACCTGGACCACCTCGACGAGGAGCACGCCCAGGATCTTCCCGGCGAGCAGCCCGCCCCTGCCGAGCGGCGTGGTCGCCAGGAGGCGCAGCACGCCGTTGCGCCGGTCGAACGCGGTCGCGATCGCCTGGGAGGTGAACGCCGTCGACATCACGGCCAGCGCGAGGACGCCGGGGGTCACGAAGTCGATCCGCGCGACGCCCTGGGTGTCGAGGTCGATGATGTCGGTCTGCGTCAGCCCGACGAGCAGCAGCACGGGCAGGACGAGCGTGATGAGGAGCTGTTCGCCGTTGCGCAGGATCATCCGCGTCTCGAACACGGTCTGCGCGGCCACCCGGCGCCAGGCGGGCGCCGCCCCCGCGCCGGGCTCGGCGGCGGGCGCGCGGTGCTGGTCGGTGGTCATCGCAGGTTCCGTCCCGTGAGGTCGAGGAACACGTCCTCGAGCGTGCGCCGCCCGACCGTCAGGCTGGTCACCAGCGCGTCCTGCGCCCCCAGCCACGCGACGAGCGCCGCGAGCGAGCGGGGGTCGACGGGACCGCGGACGGTGTACGCGCCGGGTTCCGTCTCCTCGACGCGCCAGGGGCCGGGGGTCGCGACCTCCAGCGCCGCGGCGGCCGCGGCGGCGTCGAGCCCCGGCGTGGTGCGGACCCGCGCGGCCGAGGCCGCGTCGGCGAGCAGCTCGCGCGTCGTGCCGTGCGCGATCACGGTTCCGTGGTCGACGACGTGGACGTGGTCGGCGAGGTCCTCCGCCTCGTCCATCAGGTGGGTGGTCAGGACGATCCCGACGCCGTCCTCGCGCAGCTCGCGCACCAGGTCCCACACGGCGCGCCGGCTCTGCGGGTCCATGCCGGCGCTCGGCTCGTCGAGGAAGACGACCTCCGGCCGCCCGACGACGGCCGCGGCGAGCGCGAGGCGCTGGCGCTGCCCCCCCGACAGGCGACGGACCGTGGTGGCGGCGAACGAGTGCAGCCCGAGCCGCTCGGCGAGGGTGTCGACCTCCAGGGGGCGGGCATACATGGAGGCGACGTGGCGGAGCATCTCGAGCGCCCGGACCCCGGTCGGCAGCCCGCCGTCCTGGAGCATCACGCCGACGCGGGGCCGCAGCAGGCGTGCGTCGGACCGGGGGTCGAGGCCGAGGACGCGCACCGTGCCGCCGTCGGGGGAGCGCAGGCCCTCGCAGCACTCGACGCTCGTGGTCTTCCCGGCGCCGTTCGGGCCGAGGACGGCGGTGACCTCGCCGCGCGCCGCCACCAGGCTCAGCCCGTCGACGACCGCGCGTCCCTCGTACCGCTTGACGAGGTCGTCGATGACGACGGCGGGGGAGTCGGGCACCCGCAGAGTCTAGGCACCGCGGGGCGGTGCGTGCGGGCGTGTGAGGTGCGCCACGCCCCTGTCCGTCCGCGGCCCCGGCGCGCCCTCGGTCCCCCGAGGTGAGGTCCGCCTTGCTTGCGCGGACCGAAATAGGGAACAACTATGTTTCCTATATCTGTGACGACTGCGGAGGAGGTGCGCGTGGCGGTACCCGGTATGCCGACCGGCGGCGTCGTGCACGCGCCTGCGCGCACCCGCGAGCCGGAGGCGGACGTCTCCACCCGCGACCGCGTGCTCAACCACGTCATCGCGGACGGGCCCGTCGGCGCCGTGGCCCTGGCCGCGACCCTCGGGCTCACGCCCGCGGGCGTGCGCCGCCACCTCGCCCAGCTCGAGGGCGAGGGGCTGATCTCCGAGCACCGCACCGCGCTCGCCGACGGCGGCCGCGGGCGCCCCGCCCGCCTGTTCGTCGCGACGTCGCGCGGGCAGTCCGAGCTCGCCGCCGCCTACCCGGACCTCGCGGTCCAGGCGCTGCGCTTCCTGCGCGAGGCGGCGGGCGACGCCGCCGTCGAACGCTTCGCCCGCGCGCGCACCGCCGAGTTCACGCGGCGCACCGCGGGGTCGGTGACGGCGGACGACGTCGAGGGCCGGGCGCGCCAGCTCGCCCAGGTGCTCGCAGGCGAGGGCTACGCCGCGAGCGTGCGCCCCGTGCCGGGCGGCTTCGCGCTGCAGCTCTGCCAGGGGCACTGCCCGGTGCAGGACGTCGCGGCGGAGTTCCCGCAGCTCTGCGAGGCCGAGGCCGAGGCGTTCTCGGAGCTGCTGGGCTCGCACGTGCAGCGGCTCGCGACCCTCGCCGGGGGCGGGCACGCCTGCACGACGAACGTCCCCGTGCACCCGCCGGGCGCCGACGCGCCATCCCCACGCCCGGCCCCAGACCCTCGCCCGGCCCCCGGCCGGGCGCCGACGGAACGGACCACCTGACCTTGCACGCCCCGTTGCACGCCCCGTTGCACGCCCCAGGAACGCGGAAGGACTGACATGAGCGCTCCCACGCAGGACACACCGAACGTGACCCCGCAGTCGGACGACGAGATCATCGCCTCGATCGGCTCGTACGAGTACGGCTGGCACGACAGCGACGCCGCCGGGATGTCCGCGCAGCGCGGGCTGTCGGACGCCGTCGTGCAGAACATCTCGGCGCTGAAGAGCGAGCCCGAGTGGATGCTCAAGCGCCGGCTCAAGGCGCTGCGGCTCTTCGAGAAGAAGCCGATGCCGAGCTGGGGCTCCGACCTGTCGGGCATCGACTTCGACAACATCAAGTACTTCGTGCGCTCCACGGAGAAGCAGGCGACCTCCTGGGAGGACCTGCCGGAGGACATCAAGGCGACGTACGACCGCCTGGGCATCCCCGAGGCCGAGAAGCAGCAGCTCGTCGCCGGCGTGGCCGCGCAGTACGAGTCCGAGGTCGTCTACCACCAGATCCGCGAGGACCTGGAGCAGCAGGGCGTCATCTTCATGGACACCGACACGGGCCTGCGCGAGCACCCCGAGCTGTTCGAGGAGTACTTCGGCACCGTCATCCCGTCGGGCGACAACAAGTTCGCGGCGCTCAACACCGCGGTGTGGTCGGGCGGCTCGTTCGTCTACGTGCCGCCGGGCGTGCACGTGGAGATCCCGCTGCAGGCCTACTTCCGGATCAACACCGAGAACATGGGCCAGTTCGAGCGGACGCTGATCATCGCGGACGAGGGCTCGTACGTGCACTACGTCGAGGGCTGCACCGCGCCGGTCTACTCGAGCGACTCCCTGCACTCGGCCGTCGTGGAGATCATCGTCAAGAAGAACGCCCGCGTGCGCTACACGACGATCCAGAACTGGTCGAACAACGTCTACAACCTCGTCACCAAGCGCGCCACGGCCGCCGAGGGCGCGACGATGGAGTGGGTCGACGGCAACATCGGCTCCAAGGTCACCATGAAGTACCCGGCGATCTACCTCCTGGGCGAGCACGCGCGCGGGGAGACGCTGTCCATCGCGTTCGCCGGCGAGGGACAGCACCAGGACGCCGGCTCGAAGATGGTGCACGCCGCGCCCCACACGTCGTCCTCGATCGTCTCGAAGTCGGTCGCGCGCGGCGGCGGGCGCACGTCCTACCGCGGGCTGGTCCAGGTCCTCGAGGGCGCGGAGCACTCCGCCTCGAACGTGCTCTGCGACGCGCTCCTCGTCGACCAGATCTCCCGGTCGGACACGTACCCGTACGTCGACGTCCGCGAGGACGACGTCTCGATGGGCCACGAGGCCACGGTCTCCCGCGTGAGCGAGGACCAGCTGTTCTACCTGATGTCCCGAGGCATGACCGAGACCGAGGCCATGGCCATGATCGTGCGCGGGTTCGTCGAGCCCATCGCGCGCGAGCTGCCCATGGAGTACGCGCTCGAGCTCAACCGCCTCATCGAGCTGCAGATGGAAGGGTCCGTCGGCTAAATGACTACCGCAAGCACCACCGAGACCAGCACGCCCACGGCCGAGGAGGCCGCCGCGTTCGGCGGCGCCGAGCCCCAGGGCCTGGCCACCGACCACACCCGCGCCACCGCGGACGCCGCGCACTCGCACGGCGTCGGCGGCAAGCCGCAGGGCTCGCGAGCCGAGCGGCTGACGTCCTTCGACCTCGCCGCCATCCCGGTGCCCTCCGGGCGCGAGGAGGAGTGGCGCTTCTCGCCGGTCGCGCGGCTCGCGCCGCTCTTCGACGAGGGCATCTCCGGCGCCGGGATCATCACGACCGTCGTCGACGCGCCCGAGGTCGACGTGGAGATCGTGGGCCGGGACGACGAGCGGCTCGGCCGCGCCGGTCGCCCGGGCGACCGGACCGCCGTCGTCGCCTGGAACGCCGTCGCCGAGGCGACGGTCGTGACGGTGCCCGCCGGCGTGACGGCGTCCGACGTGACGTCCGTGCGCATCGAGGGCACGTCGTCCGACCCGACGGCCGCGCACCTGCTGCTGCACGCGCAGGAGAACAGCTCCGCGGTCGTCGTCCTCGACCACGTGGGCTCGGCGACGCTGACCGAGACCGTCGAGATCGTCGTCGACGAGGGTGCTCAGCTCACCGTCGTGTCCGTGCAGGACTGGACGGCCGGCGCCGTGCACGCGAGCTCGCACCGCGCGCGGATCGGCAAGGACGGGCGGCTCAAGCACGTCGTCGTCACCTTCGGCGGCGACGTCGTGCGCGTGACGCCCGACGCCGAGTTCGTCGGCGAGGGCGGCGAGGTCGAGATGGTCGGTCTGTACTTCGCCGACACCGACCAGCACCAGGAGCACCGGCTGTTCGTCGACCACGCCGTCCCGCGCTGCAAGTCCCGTGTGACGTACAAGGGCGCGCTGCAGGGCGAGGGCGCGCACACGGTCTGGGTCGGGGACGTCCTGATCCGTGCCGAGGCGGAGGGCACCGACACCTACGAGCTGAACCGCAACCTCGTCCTGACCGACGGGGCGCGGGCCGACTCGGTGCCGAACCTCGAGATCGAGACCGGCGAGATCGAGGGGGCCGGGCACGCCTCGGCCACCGGCCGGTTCGACGACGAGCAGCTCTTCTACCTGCAGGCCCGGGGCATCCCGGAGGCGGACGCCCGTCGCCTCGTGGTGCGCGGGTTCTTCGCCGAGCTCATCCACGAGATCGGCGTCGACGTGGTCGAGGAGCGCCTGCTCGCGTCGATCGAGGCGGAGCTGGCCAAGTCGATGAGCGTGATCGAGGCGGGCGCATGAGCGCTCAGCTCGCGTGCCTGACCTCCGACGTCCCCGTGGAGGGGACGCTGCGGGTCGAGCTCGAGGGCGCCGGCGGGCCGGTGGAGGTCGCGGTCGCCCGCGACGCCGACGGCGGCTGGCACGCCATCTCCGACGTGTGCTCGCACGGCGCCGTCTCCCTCTCGGACGGCGAGGTGGAGGGGTGCCTGATCGAGTGCTGGCTGCACGGCTCGCAGTTCGACCTGCGCACCGGTGAGCCCAAGCAGCTGCCCGCCACCCGCCCCGTCCCCGTGTACCCCGTGACCGTCGACGGCGAGCGCGTGCTCGTCGACGTCGACGCCATGGTCACCTCCCACTGAACGCGCACAGAAGACTCCTGGAGAGAAACCGCATGTCCACTCTTGAGATCAACGACCTGCACGTCAGCGTCGAGACGAAGGAGGGCCCCAAGCCCATCCTCCGCGGCGTCGACCTGACGATCGACAGCGGCCAGACGCACGCCATCATGGGCCCCAACGGCTCGGGCAAGTCGACGCTGGCGTACTCGCTCGCCGGTCACCCGAAGTACCAGGTCACCGGCGGCTCGGTGACGCTCGACGGCGAGGACGTCCTCGCGATGACCGTCGACGAGCGCGCCCGCGCCGGCCTGTTCCTCGCGATGCAGTACCCCGTGGAGGTGCCGGGCGTCAGCGTCTCGAACTTCCTGCGCACCGCGAAGACCGCCATCGACGGCGAGGCCCCGAAGCTGCGGCACTGGGTCAAGGACGTCAAGGTCGCCATGGAGCAGCTGCGCATGGACTCGACCTTCGCCGAGCGCTCGGTCAACGAGGGCTTCTCCGGCGGCGAGAAGAAGCGCCACGAGATCCTCCAGCTCGAGCTGCTCAAGCCGAAGTTCGCGGTGCTCGACGAGACGGACTCCGGCCTGGACGTCGACGCGCTGCGGATCGTCTCGGAGGGCGTGAACCGCGTGAAGGAGAACACCGACGCGGGCTTCCTGCTCATCACGCACTACACGCGCATCCTGCGCTACATCAAGCCGGACTTCGTGCACGTCTTCGTCGCCGGTCGCATCGCCGAGGAGGGCGGCTCCGAGCTCGCCGACCGGCTCGAGGAGGAGGGCTACGACCGCTTCCTCACCGGTACCGAGGCCGCGGCACTCTGACGCCGCACCGCGGCGGGGCGGGTTCGCCTCCCCGCCGCGGACCGAGCGGGCCCCCAGCAGCCACAGCAGCCCCAGGAGGACGAGGATGACGACCACGGCAGACGCGTCGGCGGTGCAGGCAGCCCAGCTGCAGCCGCACTGCCCGACGTACACCGCGCTGAGCCCGCGGGAGCTCGCGGCCGTCCGCGCGGACTTCCCCATCCTCGAGCGCACCGTGCGCGGCGGGCGCCGGCTGGTGTACCTCGACTCGGCGGCGACCTCCCAGAAGCCCAACCCCGTCCTCGACGCGGAGCAGGACTTCTACGAGAAGCGCAACGCCGCCGTCCACCGCGGCGCGCACCAGCTCGCGGAGGAGGCGACGGAGGCGTTCGAGGACGCCCGGGCCTCGATCGCGCGGTTCGTGGGCGCGGACGTCGGCGAGATCGTGTGGACGTCCGGGGCGACGGCGGCGATCAACCTCGTGGCGTACGGGCTGTCCAACGCGACCCTCGGGCGCGGCGGCGACGCGGCGCGCCGGTTCGCGCTCGCGCCCGGCGACGAGATCGTCATCACCGAGGCGGAGCACCACGCGAACATCGTCCCGTGGCAGGAGCTCGCCGCCCGCACGGGCGCCGTGGTCCGCTGGCTCGGGGTGGACGACGACGGCCGGATCCGCGTGGACGAGGCCGCGGACGTCGTCACCGAGCGCACCAGGGTGCTGGCGTTCACCCACGCGTCGAACGTGACGGGTGCGATCACGCCGGTCGCGCGGCTCGTGGCCCGCGCCCGCGAGGTCGGGGCGCTGACCGTGCTCGACGCGTGCCAGAGCGTGCCGAACATCCCCGTCGACCTGCACGCCCTCGGCGTGGACTTCGCCGCGTTCTCCGGGCACAAGATGCTCGGGCCGACGGGCGTCGGGGTCCTGTACGGGCGCCGCGAGCTGCTCGAGGCCCTGCCGCCGGTCACGACGGGCGGGTCGATGATCGAGGTCGTCACCATGACGGAGACGACCTACATGCCCCCGCCGCAGCGGTTCGAGGCCGGGACGCAGATGGTGGCGCAGGCGGTCGCCCTCGGCGCCGCGGCCACGTACCTGTCCGACCTCGGCATGGACGCGGTCGCCGCCCACGAGCGCGAGCTCGCGGCCGACCTGCTGGGCGTCGGCGACCTGCCCGGGGTGCGGATCATCGGGCCGAGCGAGGCGACCGACCGCCTGGCGGTCGTGTCGTTCGTCGTGGACGGGGTGCACGCGCACGACGTCGGGCAGGTGCTCGACGACGCGGGGGTGGCCGTGCGGGTGGGTCACCACTGCGCGCAGCCGCTGCACCGCCGGTTCGGGATCGCCGCCACGGCGCGCGCGTCCGCCTCCGTGTACACCACGGCCGACGACGTCGCGGCCCTGCGGGAATCCCTCGCCGGGGTCCGGACGTTCTTCTCGGTGGCATGACGCCCGGGACCACGGCGAGCCGCACGGGCTGCACCGCCCGCACCACTTCAGCGAACGCGACAGGAGAGCCGCACCGATGAGCTCGCTCGAGCAGATGTACCAGCAGGTGATCCTCGATCACGCGAAGGCCCCGCAGGGCAAGGGCCTGGTGGAGACCGCGGCGGGGCACGTCGCCGGCGAGTCGCACCAGGTCAACCCGACGTGCGGCGACGAGGTGACCTTGCGGGTCGAGGTCGCCGACGTCGCGGGCGCGGACGGGTCGAGCGTGCCGACCGTGACCGGGGTGAGCTGGGAGGGCCAGGGCTGCTCGATCTCGCAGGCCTCCATCTCCGTGCTGCACGACCTCGTCAGCGGCCGCCCGGTCATCGAGGTCGAGCGGACCGGGGAGGTCTTCCGTGAGCTCATGGGTTCGCGGGGCAAGGGGCTCGACGACGCGGACGCGGAGGAGGAGCTCGGCGACGCCGTCGCGTTCACCGGGGTCGCGCAGTACCCCGCACGGATCAAGTGCGCGCTGCTCGGCTGGGCCGCGCTGAAGGACTCCCTGGTGACCGCCGGGGTCATGACCACGAAGGAGCAGGCATGAGCACGGACATCTCTGCGGCGCCCACGCCGCCGACCGCCGCCGACGTCGAGGAGGCGATGCGGGACGTCATCGACCCCGAGCTCGGCATCAACGTCGTCGACCTCGGGCTCGTCTACGGGGTCCAGATCGACCAGAACAACCAGGCGATCATCGACATGACGCTGACCTCGGCCGCGTGCCCGCTCACGGACGTCATCGAGGACCAGACGAGCGAGGCGCTCGACGGGATCGTCACCGGCATGCGCGTGAACTGGGTGTGGATGCCGCCGTGGGGGCCGGAGAAGATCACCGACGACGGCCGCGAGCAGCTGCGGGCGCTCGGCTTCAACGTCTGAGGTCGGTCGTCCGGGCGTCGCCCGGGCCCTCAGCCGTGCGGCGTCACCGCGTGGAGGAGGGCCACGGCCCCAGCTCGGGGAGAGCGACGTCGACGCCGTGCCGGCGGGCGGTGACCGGCCCGGCGGGCGTCCGGCCCGCCAGCCAGGCGGCCACGTCGCGCGGCGCGCCCTCGAGCTCGACGGCGTCCGCGCCGTCGGGCAGCCGCACGCCGTCGGGCAGCCGCTCCGCGAGGAACGAGCGCAGGTGGGCGCAGAAGGCGTCGTCCCAGGCGTCGACGTCGATGCCGACGACGGCGTCGACCGCGTGGATGCGCGCCTCGCGCCACCAGGCGAGCGCGACGTCCGTGAGCACGCCGTCGCGGTAGGCGACCGGCGCGGACCATGCCGGGGCGCCCGGAGCCGGCCACGACGCCGCGAGCCGCGCCCGGGCGGCCTCCAGCGCGGCGACGTGCTGGGTCGCCGTGCGGCCCGCGCCCGCCTCGATGGCCGCGTCGCGGCCCGCCCTGCCGCCGTCGTACGGCTCGATCGTGGTGCCCCGGCCGGCGTGCTCGGCCTGGCGTGCCATCGCGTGCCCGACGTTCGTCACGTGGGACAGCACGTGCCCGCGCGTCCAGCCAGGGAGCAGCGACGGGCCCGACCCGGCGTCGGCAGGGAGGGCGCGCACCGCGTCGACCAGCGTCCCGAGCGCCGCGTCGGCGTCGGCGAGGGCGTGCGTCACGGTGGTCACGGGGTCCCCTGAAGGATGGTGGCGAGGCCTCGCACGGCGGCGCGCATCGCCTCGGGGTCGCGGGTGGCGCGGGCGAGGACGTACCCCCCCTGGACGACGGCGACGGCGGTGTGCGCGCGGTCGCGCGCGGCGTCGTCGGGCAGGCCGGTCTCGCGGAACGTGGCGGCGAGGGCGTCGAGGAGCCGGGCGAAGTAGTCCGCGACGACGTCGTGCAGCGCGTCGTCGTCGATGACCGTCTCGTCGCTCGTGAGGCGGCCGACCGTGCAGCCGGCGAGCGCGTCGCGGGGGCGCTCGAGATAGGCCAGGACCCGGGCGACCGGGTCCGCGGACCCGGCGAGGTCTCGCCGGGCGGCACCCAGGGCGTCGTCGACCGTGGCGCCGACGGCGGCCAGCGCCAGGTCGTGCTTGGTGGGGAAGTGGTGGTAGAGGCTGCCCTGGCCGACGCCGCTGGCTGCCAGGACCTGGCGGGGGCTGGTGGGGCCGACGCCGCGGGCGGCGAACTGCTCCTGCGCGGCGGCGACGAGCCGGTCGCGCGCATCGGTCGAGGTGCTCATGGGAGCACCATACCTACCGCTAGGTTTGGTCGCGAACCGGCGACGGCCCGGGGCTCGCCATGAGTCGCACGACGGCTCCGCCGACGAGCGCGCCGATCGCGGCGCCCGCCGCGTACCAGAGCAGGTCGACGGCCGCGAAGGTCGTGCCGAGCAGGAGCCTGCTCGCCGGCCACCGCCCGGAGAGCTCCTGCGGGACCGGTGTGAGCTGGAAGAGCTCGAGCGCGACGCAGGCGGTCAGCGCCACGAGCGCGGCGGACCTCGGCCGTGTCCCTGGGCTTGCGAGCAGGAACAGGACGGCCACGAGCGCGGCGTAGAGCACGTCACCCAGCGGGTCGCCCGCGGGCTCGGGCAGCCCGCGGGTGGCGAGCCCCGCCGTCGCCGTGACGACGCAGACGGCCAGCAGAGCCAGGCGGGTGGTCACGCGGCGAGCCTACGGGCCGCCCGGACGCGCCCCGTCGTCGTGCCGCGTCAGTCCCCGGGCCACTCGCCGGTCACGCGCTGGAAGAGCCGCGCGCCGCCGCGGTCGATGGACGCCTTGATCAGCGAGTAGATCGCGCC
This sequence comes from Cellulomonas sp. PhB143, assembly GCF_003752595.1. Taxonomy (GTDB): domain Bacteria; phylum Actinomycetota; class Actinomycetes; order Actinomycetales; family Cellulomonadaceae; genus Paraoerskovia. Next base: position 31,404 of record NZ_RKIJ01000013.1, read on the forward strand.
CTCGACGGCCGCCGCGAGCAGGATCTGCCCCAGGGGGTACTCGGACTGCAGCGACGTGGGCGGGTCGGTCGGGTCACCCGGCGTGGCGTGCTTCCAGACCTGCTTGAAGACGATCCCCGCGAGCAGCCCCCCGATCACCGAGCCGGCGAGGCCGACCGGCCGGTAGAGGATCTTCGCGGACGTGCTGGACTTCTGTTCGCCTGTCATCCCTGCTCCTCGTGGTCGTGGTCGTGGTAGATCTCGTGGGTCCCGGCGATCGCCGGGACCGTCGTCATCGGCGCCGTCTCCGGGCCACGGCCACCACGACGAGGGCAGCCGCGGCGACCGCGCCGAGCGCTACCGGTACCGCGGGACGCGTGTTGCCCTGCTCGTCCTGGGCGGCGTGCTTGGCGCGGTCGACGAGCGCGGCGCCCTGGTCGCGGGCAGCGTCCACCTGGGCCGCGGTGCGGCGCTTTATCTCGGTCACCTGCGCGCTCGCCTGGGCCTTGACGTCGAACTTCTGCGCGAGCGCGTCGACGGTCTCGCCGAGCCCCTCGCGCGTGCGGCGGATGTCCGCCTCGATCTCGTCGGCGCTCGCGTCGGCGTCGGGCGCGGGCGGGGCCGGAGCGGGGGACGGCGACGGAACCGCCGGCCCGTCGTCGGGCAGCGGGCCGGGTTCCGTGGATCCTGCGGGGGTGCTCATGCGGATCGGGCCTCCTTGACCTCGGCGACGTCACGCTTGACGTTCTCGATGGTGCGTTCGGGGGTGGGCGAGGCCTGCTGGAGCTGCTTGCGGCCCAGCAGCGCGACGACGGCCGCGACGGCGAACAGGACCAGCGCGACGATGAGCGCCGCCAGCCACCAGTCCACGACCAGCGCGAGGGCGATCACCCCGGTCGCGATCAGGACGCCGAATCCGTACAGGGCGAGGATCCCCGCCGCGCCGAACATGCCGGCCCCCGTGCCGGCGTGCTTCGCCGACTCCTTGAGCTCGGTGGTGGCGAGCCGGATCTCGTCGCGGACCAGCCGCGAGAGGTTCTCGCCGAGATCGGAGACCAGCTCGCCCACCGTGGGCTGGGCGCGGCCGCCAGGTTCGTTGCTGCTCATGGGTCCTCCTCGAAACGTCCAATGCTCGGAGAACGGGCTTCCGGGGCGGGAGCCGCGCTGCTCCGAGAACAGCACATCCCGGGACTCGTCACCATCGGAACGGGGTGCTGCGGCGGCCGACGTGCGGCGACGGTCGCCCCGGTGAATCATCGGGGCGTGATGCGAGGGCGCGGAGCATGGCGGACGCGCTCGCCGAGGCCGGGTCGGCGGCGCAGACCACGAAGCTCGTGGTGGACCAGCTCTCGCGCGGCCGGCTGACCGGGCCGGTCGCCGACACGGCGCTGCTCGACCAGCTCCGCGTCCTCGACGACGCCGACCTGGCGCTGACCACGCTCGTGCCGCCGGACCCCGCGTCGTCGGGCCAGCGGGCGACCGGGCTCGCCGCCGTGGGCGACCTGACCGACGTCGTCGTCACGGCCCGCGAGTGGGTCGCGGCGCGGTCGGGGGGTCACGGACCGGCCTCCGGAGCTCGGGTGACGCGGCTCGGCTCGAGCGTCGAGAAGGAGGAGCAGGTTCGCCTGGGTGCTGGCGGGCACGGTGGAGCCGGCGACGTGCGGTGGTGCTGCGCCGGACCGGGCTACCGCCGGCTGCGGCGCGGTGCGAGGGCGTGCTCCGGCAGGGTCACGCCGACCGTAGGTCGGCCACGATCTGCTCGCCGGTCGGGGCTCCGGGAGGCGAGGGCGTCCGGCGGGCGAGGGTGCCGGGTGTCGAGCCCCACAGACCCAGGACGGGGCGTGGCCCCCGCGGCCCGCGGGCGCGCGCCTAGACTGGTGGGCGTTTGTCCCTCGCGCCCTGGAGCTCCGCGGCGCGCCTCCTCGTGCGAAGGAACCCCGTGATCAACGCCCAGTCCGTCGAGCTGCGCATCGGCGCACGCGTCCTGCTGCACGACGCGTCCTTCCGGATCGCCCCCGGCGACCGGATCGGACTCGTCGGCCGCAACGGCGCGGGCAAGACCACGCTGACCAAGACCCTCGCCGGCGAGACGCAGCCGACGGGCGGGAAGATCGTGCGCGGCAACGAGATCGGCTACCTGCCGCAGGACCCGCGCACGGGCGACCTCGAGACCTTCGCGATGGACCGCGTCCTCTCGGCCCGGGGGATCGACCAGATCGTGCGGCAGATGCGCGAGACCGAGGGAGCGATGGCGAGCCTCGACCCGGAGACGCAGGAGGCCGCGATGGAGCGGTACCCGCGCCTGGAGGCCCGGTTCGTCGCCGCGGGGGGCTACGCCGCCGAGAGCGAGGCCGAGACGATCACCTCGAACCTCGGGCTCGACGAGCGCGTCCTCGCCCAGACCCTCGGCACGCTCTCCGGCGGCCAGCGCCGCCGGATCGAGCTCGCCCGGATCCTGTTCTCCGGCGTCGAGACGCTGCTCCTCGACGAGCCGACGAACCACCTGGACGCGGACTCGATCATCTGGTTGCGCGAGTACCTGCGCAACTACTCGGGCGGCCTGATCGTCATCAGCCACGACAACGACCTGCTGCGCGCGATCGTCAACAAGGTGTTCCACCTGGACGCCAACCGTGGCGAGATCGACCAGTACAACATGGGCTGGGACGGCTACCTGGAGCAGCGCGAGGCCGACGAGCGCCGGCGCCGTCGGGAGCGGCAGAACGCCGAGAAGAAGGCCAGCACGCTGCTCGCCCAGGCCGAGAAGATGCGGGCCAAGGCCACCAAGGCCGTCGCCGCGCAGAACATGATCAAGCGCGCCGAGCGCATGCTTTCCGGGCTCGAGGGCGAGCGGGTCAGCGACAAGGTCGCGCACCTGCGCTTCCCGAAGCCGGCCCCGTGCGGGCGCACCCCGCTCACCGCGACCGGCCTGTCGAAGGCGTACGGCTCGCAGGAGGTGTTCACCGGGGTCGACCTCGCGATCGACCGCGGCAGCCGCGTGGTGGTGCTCGGGTTCAACGGTGCGGGCAAGACCACGCTGCTGCGGATCCTCGGCGCCGTCGAGGACCCGGACACCGGCGAGGTGCACGCGGGGCACGGGCTCAAGCTCGGCTACTACGCCCAGGAGCACGAGACCCTCGACATGGACCTCACCGTGGTGGAGAACCTGCGGCACGCCGCGCCGGACCTCGGCGACACCGAGGTGCGCGGCGTCCTCGGGTCGTTCCTGTTCTCGGGGGACGACGCCGACAAGCCCACCAAGGTGCTCTCCGGCGGCGAGAAGACCCGCCTGGCGCTCGCGACGCTCGTGGTCTCCTCCGCGAACGTCCTGCTGCTCGACGAGCCGACCAACAACCTCGACCCGGCCTCGCGCGCAGAGATCCTCGGCGCGCTGTCCACCTACGAGGGCGCGGTCGTGATGGTCACGCACGACGACGGGGCGGTCGCCGCGCTCAACCCCGAGCGGGTCCTGCTGCTGCCGGACGGCGACGAGGACCTCTGGAACGACAGCTACGCGGAGCTCGTCTCGCTCGCCTGACGCCGAGGCGCGTGGCGCCCCGGGAATCCGCTTGATCCGCGAGGCGCGGGCCGCGCACGCTGTGCGGGTGCACCTGAGACCCGCGACGTCGTCCGACCTCGACCTCCTCGAGCGGCTGCTCGTCGAGGCGTTCAACTGGACCGGTGAGACACGCGTCACGCTCGCCGAGGTCCGCACCGACCCGCAGCACGCGCACCACCTCCGCGGCTGGCGGCGGTCCACCGACCTGGGTGTCGTGGCCGAGGCGCCGAGCGGTGAGCCCGTCGGGGCCGCGTGGGCGCGCGTCGTCCCGGTGGGCGAGGCCGGCTACGGGTACGTGTCCGAGGACGTCCCCGAGCTGGGCATGGCCGTCCTCTCCCCGTATCGCGGCCAGGGTGTCGGCCGGGCGCTGCTCGACACGTGCGTCGACGCGCTGCGGGGCGCCGGTCGTCGGGCGGTGAGCCTCAGCGTCGAGGACGGCAACGAAACGGCCCGGCGGTTGTACGAGAGTCGGGGTTTCGTCCGGGCGGGCCGCGTGGGCGGCTCCGACACCCTGCTGCTCAGGCTCTGACCCGCGAGGACGTCGCGGGTCGCATGGCACGGGATCGGCTAGCGCGCAGCCTCCCGCTCCTGCTCCTGCGCGTCGACGAAGGCGTCCTCGATCTCCTCCTCGGTCGGGCGCGCGGCCCGGCGCCGCCGCCGCGCGGCCCTGCCGTCGGGTTCGTCGAGCAGGTCGCCGGCGACCAGCCGGGGCGCCCGCTCGCGCCGGATCAGCAGGAGGAACCCGCCGACCGCGCCGAGCGCGAAGATCAGCCACTGCACGGTGTAGGACAGGTGCGAGCCCGGGTCGGTGTCAGGGTCCGGCAGCGGCACGAGCTCCTCGGCGGGTGCGGGATCCTCCGAGACGAGCGCGCCGTAGGCGGTCGTCGTGCGTCCGTCGGCCCACGCCCCGCCGCCCGGGGCGGCGTCGAGCACCTGCTCGGTCGAGATGGCCTGCACCTGCCCCGGGCCCGCGTCCCGCGTCGCCGCGGGCTCGTCGGGCCGCAGCCGGACGTCCGCGGTGACGGTGCCGGCGGGCGGCTGGGCGATCGCCGCGGGGGTGTTCGCGTCCTTGCCCCAGGTCACGAACCCGCGGTCGACGACGACGACGTCCCCGGCGCGACCGCCGGCGGTGATCTCGAACGGCACCAGCACGTGGAAACCGGCCTCGCCGTCCACCGGACGGTTGCGCAGCAGGACGGTCCGCTGCGTGTCGTAGCGGCCCGTCATCGCCACGGTCCGCCACTCCGACGTCGGGTCGAACGGCTCGCCCGGCGCGGGCAGCGCCTGGTCGGCGGGCACCGGGTCCGCGGTGAAGTTCTCCTGGACGACGGCGATCTCCGCCTCGCGGTTCTCGTACCGGTGCCACTGCCACTGCGCGGCCAGCAGGCACAGGGCGGCGAGGACGACGACCCCCAGGCCCAGCACGACCCAGTCGCGCGGGGTGCGGGCGGGCTGCTCGCGCGGCGCGGCGCGGGGCTGGGCGGCCGGCGGGGCCGTCGCGGTCACGGGACGATCCTCGGCAGCTCGGCCACCGGGACCGTCGTGCGCCAGAAGCTGCGCGCGCCCAGGAACGTCTCGAGGTGCTCGCGGTGCGCGTCGCACGCGAGCCACACCTTGCGGCGCTCCGGGGTGTGGATCTTGGGGTTGTTCCATAACAGGCCCCAGCGGGCCTCGTCCCGGCATCCCTTGGCGCTGCACACCAGGTCGCCGACGGCGTCGGGCGTCGCGCCGCCGAGGACGTCGATCCCGCTCATCGCGAGTCCTCCGGGCCGGCGTCGTGGGTGCCGGGGGCGTCGGGGGGCGCCGCGCCGTCGTGACCGCCGTCCCGAGGGTCGTCGTGCCCGCGCTCGTGCTCCGGGTCCCAGGGCTCCTGGGCGGCGGGAGCGTGGTGGGCCGGCCCGCCCGGCGCACCGGTCGGGGTCTGCACGCTCGGTGCGGCGCCGATCACCTGGCGGTCGACGCGCATTACGTCCGTGTGCTTCTGGTCGCGCCCCGCGTTGACGAGCAGCACGGCCACGTACGGCAGGAAGACCGCGAAGACGGCGAAGACCCAGCGGACCCAGCTGTCGATGAGGACGCACGCGAGGAAGCAGAGCGTCCTGATGGACATCTGGATCGCGTAGTTGCGAAAGCGTCGTGCCTGGTCGTCGGACAACGCTTGCGGTGCCTGCGTGACGCTCTGCACCGGCTCGTGCGCACGGGTGCTCTTCACCCGGTCAGTCTAGGTGCTCCGCCCGGGCCCGTGGGTCCGGGTTGTCGGAACCCGACAAGCCGCGCCCCGCGCGTCTGGCCGTCCCGGGGCGCCTCCCGGGGGCGCCAGCCGGTAGCGTCGTGCGGGCGACCGGGCCGTGGGCCGGCCCGGCCGGCGCACACGCAGCACGACACCAGGGAGTACCGACGTGACCGAGACCACCGGAACCGGTGCGCGCACCGTCGTCGTGACGGGCGCGGCCCGCGGCATCGGCCGAGCCATCGCCGAGCGGTTCGTGGCCGACGGCGACCGTGTCGCCACGATCTACCGGGGCGGAGACCTGCCCGACGGCGTCCTGGGCGCCGTCGCGGACGTGACGGACACGGCGGCCGTCGACGCGGCCTTCACGCAGATCGAGGCGGAGCTCGGGACGGTCGACGTCCTCGTCGCGAACGCGGGCATCACCCGTGACCAGCTGCTCATGCGGATGACCGACGAGGAGTTCGAGTCGGTCGTCGACGTCAACCTCACCGGGACGTTCCGCTGCGTGCGGCGGGCGTCGAAGGGCATGATCCGGGCGCGCCGCGGCCGCATCGTCCTGATCTCGTCGGTCGTCGGTCTGTTCGGCGGGGCGGGTCAGGTCAACTACTCGGCGTCGAAGGCGGCGCTGGTCGGCATCGCCCGATCGGTGACGCGCGAGCTCGGCGCCCGCGGGATCACGGCGAACGTCGTGGCGCCGGGGTTCATCGAGACGGCGATGACCGCCGAGCTGCCCGAGGAGCGCCAGAAGCAGTACAAGGCGTCGATCCCCGCGAACCGCTTCGCCAGCCCCGAGGAGGTCGCCGGCGTGGTGAGCTTCCTCGCCTCCGACGCCGCCGCCTACATCAGCGGCGCGGTGATCCCCGTCGACGGCGGGCTCGGCATGGGGCACTGACCCCGGTCGTCGACCGCTCCGCCGCCGTTCCGCACGCCCGGTCCGGCGGCCCAGTACGCTCAGCACGCATCTCGAACGGAAGGACAGTCATGGGTCTGCTCGACGGCAAGAAGCTCCTCGTCACGGGGGTGCTCACCGACGCCTCGATCGCGTTCCACGTCGCCCGGCTCGCGCAGCAGGAGGGCGCCGAGGTCGTGCTCACCTCGTTCGGCCGGCAGTTCCGCCTCACGCAGGCGATCGCCCGCCGGCTCCCGCAGCCCGCACCGGTGGTCCAGCTCGACGTGACGGACGACGACGACCTCGCCGGTCTCGCGGACGCGGTGCGCGAGCACGTCGACCACCTCGACGGCGTGGTGCACTCGATCGGGTTCGCCCCGCAGTCCGTGATGGGCGGCAACTTCCTCGCGGGGGAGTGGGCCGACGTCGCGACGGCGCTCGAGGTCTCCGCGTTCTCGCTCAAGTCGCTCGCCGTGGCCGCGAAGCCGCTGATGACCGGTGGTGGCGCGATCGTCGGCCTGACGTTCGACGCGAGCTTCGCATGGCCCGTCTACGACTGGATGGGCGTCGCGAAGGCGGCGTTCGAGTCGACGAGCCGCTACCTCGCCCGCGACCTGGGCCCGGACAACATCCGGTGCAACCTCGTCTCGGCCGGACCGGTCCGCACCACCGCGGCCAAGTCGATCCCGGGCTTCGCGTCCATGGAGGAGGGCTGGCCGCAGCGGGCCCCCCTCGGGTGGGACCAGACCGACCCGGAGCCCGCGGCGCGCGCCGTCGCGGCGCTGCTGTCCGACTGGTTCCCGGCGACCACCGGGGAGATCGTGCACGTCGACGGCGGCGTGCACGCCATGGGGCTCTGACGTCGGTGACCGGACCCGGGGGCGGCCTGCACCGACTCGTCCTGCTGCGCCACGCGAAGGCGGAGCCGGGCGGCGCGACGGACGACGTGCTGCGCCCACTCGCGCTCGTCGGCCGCAAGCACGCCGGCAACGTCGGCACGGCGCTGGTCGCCGACGGGCTGGTCCCGGACCTGGTGCTGTGCTCACCGGCGGTGCGCACGCGCCAGACGTGGGAGCTCGCGTCGTCGCGCCTCGGGGACGTCGACCCGGAGGTGCGGACGGTGGACGCGCTCTACCCTGCCGGGGTCGCCGAGCTCATGCAGGTGGTGCACGGCCTGGACGCGCGGGCGCGCACCGTCCTGGTCGTCGGCCACGAGCCGACGATGGCGGCGACCGCCGAGCACCTCGCCGGAACGGGCTCGGACACGTCGGCGGTCGCGCAGGTGCGCGTGGGCGTGCCGACGGCCACCTACAGCGTGCTGGAGTCCGACGCGTCGTGGCAGGCCTGGGAGCCGCGCGGCGCGCGGCTCGTGCGGGTGCACCGCCCGCCCCGCTGACCGCCGGCTACAGGAGCGCGCGGGCGGCCCGGTCGACGCGGTCGACGACGTCCAGGACCGCGTCCAGGCGCGGGCCCGGGACGGAGTACGGGGCCCGGGCGACGACGAGCGGCTTGGCCGCGAAGGCGATGCCGACGCCCGCGGCGCCGATCATGTCCAGGTCGTTCGCGCCGTCGCCGACCGCGACGGTGCGCTCGAGGGGGACCTGCTCGGCCGCGGCGAACTCCCGCAGCGCCACCTCCTTGGCGGCCCGGTCGACGACCGGACCGGTGGTCCGGCCGGTGAGGACGCCGTCGGCCACCTCCAGCCGGTTCGCCCGGAACCGGGTGATGCCCAGCGGCGCCGCGAGGCCCGCGACGACCTCCGCGAACCCGCCCGAGACGAGGGCGACGACCCAGCCGCGACGGTGCGCCTCCGCGACGAGCTCCCGCGCGCCGGGCGTGTAGCGGGCACGCGCCCGGACGTCGTCGAGCGCCGAGACGGGGACCCCGGCGAGCGTCGCGACGCGCTCGCGCAGCGAGCCCGCGAAGTCGAGCTCCCCGCGCATGGCGCGCTCGGTGACGGCGGCGACCTCCGCGCGGGTGCCCGCGTGCTCGGCGATCAGCTCGATGACCTCGTCCTGGATCAGGGTCGAGTCGACGTCCATCACCAGCAGCCGTCGGGCCGCCGGGCCCGGGACGGGAGCGCTCACTCGACCACGGTCCCCTTCGGCACGACCGTCAGGCCGGACGCGGTGACCGTGAAGCCGCGCTCGCGGTCCTGGTCGGGGTCGAGGCCGACGCGGGCGCGCTCGGCGACGTAGACGTTCTTGTCGAGGATGGCGCGGTGCACCTGCGCGTGACGGTCGACGACGACGTCGTCCATGAGCACGCTGTCGGAGACCGACGACCACGAGTGCAGGCGCACGCCGGGGGAGAGGATCGAGCCGACCGCGGTCGCCCCGGAGATGATGACGCCCGGCGAGACGAGCGAGTCGGCCGCGTGCCCGAGGCGCCCGGAACCGGCGTGCACGAACTTCGCGGGCGGCTGGCTCGTGTACCCGGTGAACAGGGGCCACTCGTCGTTGTAGAGGTTGAAGACCGGCTCGATGCTGATGAGGTCCTGGTTGGCCTCGTAGTAGGAGTCGATCGTGCCCACGTCGCGCCAGTAGTCGCGGTCGCGGTCCGTCGAGCCCGGGACGTCGTTGTCCTTGAAGTCGTAGACCCGCGCCGTGCCCCGGGCCACGAACGCGGGCGCGATGTCGCCGCCCATGTCGTGGCGCGAGCCCGAGCTGGCGGCGTCGGCCGTGACGGCCTCGATGAGCGCGTCCGCGTCGATGACGTAGTTGCCCATCGACGCGAGGATCTCGCCGGGGGAGTCGGGCAGGCCCGTCGGGTCCGTCGGCTTCTCGAGGAACTCGCGGATCCGCGTCGGGTCCTGCGGGTCGGTGTCGATGACGCCGAACTGGTCGGCCATCGCGATGGGCTGACGGATCCCCGCGACGGTGAACTCCGCGCCGGAGGCGATGTGGGCGTCGACCATCTGGGAGAAGTCCATGCGGTACACGTGGTCGGCACCCACGACGACGACGATGTCCGGGCGTTCGTCCTCGATGACGTTCAGGCACTGGTAGATCGCGTCGGCGCTGCCGAGGTACCAGTGCTTGCCGACGCGCTGCTGCGCCGGGACCGGGGCGACGTAGTTGCCGAGCAGCGGGGACATCCGCCAGGTCTTGGTGATGTGCCGGTCGAGGCTGTGGGACTTGTACTGCGTCAGGACGACGATCTGCAGGTAGTGCGAGTTGACGAGGTTCGACAGGGCGAAGTCGACCAGGCGGTACAGGCCGCCGAACGGCACCGCGGGCTTGGCGCGGGCTGCGGTGAGCGGCATCAGGCGCTTGCCCTCGCCTCCTGCCAGGACGATCGCGAGGACCTTGGGGGCTGCCATGGGCCGAGGGTATGCCGAGGCGACCATGGCACGCATCCGCCGGGCAGCATCCGGGACGCCGGGCGCGACCGGCCCGCGGGGGCGCTAGCGTGTGGCCGGTGAGAGTCGACCTGCTCAGCCGCGAGTTCCCGCCCCACGTCTACGGAGGCGCCGGCGTGCACGTCGCCGAGCTCTCCGCCGTCCTGCGCTCGCGCGTCGACGTGCGCGTGCGATGCTTCGACGGCCCGCGCGACGCGCCGGGCGTGGACGGGTACGCGGTGCCCGCCGAGCTCGCGGGCGCCGACCCGGTGCTCGGGACGTTCGGCGTGGACCTGCAGATGGCGGCGGCCGTCGCCGGGGCGGACCTCGTCCACTCCCACACCTGGTACGCGAACCTCGGCGGCCATCTCGCGGGGCTGCTGCACGGGATCCCGCACGTGGTCTCCGCACACTCCCTCGAGCCGTTGCGGCCGTGGAAGGCGGAGCAGCTCGGCGGCGGGTACCGGCTGTCCGGCTGGGCGGAGCGGACCGCGTACGAGGGAGCGGACGGGATCATCGCCGTCTCGGGCGGGATGCGCGCGGACATCCTGCGCAGCTACCCCGCCGTCGACCCCGACCGGGTGCACGTCGTGCACAACGGGATCGACCTCGAGGGCTGGGTGCGCCCGAGCGGCGAGGACGAGCGGGCGCGGGCAGACACCGTGGTCCGCGGGCTCGGCATCGACCCCGAGCGGCCGGCGGTCGTGTTCGTCGGCCGCATCACCCGCCAGAAGGGGCTGCCGTACCTGCTGCGCGCCGCGCGCGAGCTGCCGCCCGAGGTTCAGCTCGTGCTCTGCGCGGGCGCGCCCGACACCCCCGAGATCGCCCGCGAGGTGTCCGACGCCGTCGCGCGCCTCGCGACCGAGCGCACCGGGGTCGTGTGGATCGAGCAGATGCTCCCGCGCCCGGACCTCGTCGCCGTGCTGGCCGCGTCGACCGTGTTCGTCTGCCCGTCGGTCTACGAGCCCCTGGGCATCGTCAACCTCGAGGCGATGGCGGTCGGGCTGCCGGTGGTCGGCACCGCGACCGGCGGCATCCCCGAGGTCGTCGACGACGGGGTGACCGGCGTCCTCGTGCCGATCGACCAGGTCACCGACGGCACCGGCACACCGGTCGACCCGGACGCGTTCGTCGCCGACCTCGCCCGCGCGCTGCGCGACGTCGTCGGCGACCCGGTTCGCGCCCGGGAGATGGGCGTGGCCGCCCGGCGGCGCGTCGAGGACCACTTCTCGTGGGACTCGATCGCGGACCGGACCGTGGCCGTCTACGAGTCGGTGCTCGCGGGGCGCTGAACGGCGGCGAGCGTCGCGGTCGAGACGGCGCGCCGCGCCGTGCGGTCGACGTCCCGCAGCGCCGCCGTGCGCTGGTCCGCCTGCCAGAGGTTGACCGCGCCCCCGTCGTCGTCGGTGGCGAGGGCGACGATCGCGCGCAGGCGCAGGGCCTCCTCGAGCACGCGGGCGCGCCGGGCGTCGAGCCGCGACGGCAGGCCACGTCCGGAGGGCCGCGCGCGCAGCGCGGCGATCTGCTCGGCGGCGTCCTCGCGCCACCGGGCGACGTCGAGGCGGTCGAGCGCGTCGACGGCCGTGGTCAGGGCCGTGCGCAGGTCGCGCTCCGCGTCCGCGGGCGAGCCGAGGGTGCCGTGCACCGCCGTCGTCCACGGGGGGACGGGCGTCACCCGCCAGGTGACGAGGTGGCCGGGCTCCCACGCGGAGCCGAAGGCCTCGACCTCTGGGACCAGGGCCCAGGCGTCCTGCCCCCGGCCCACGAGCACGGCCTCGCGCGCGTCGGTCGCCTCGACGCCGACGACGGCGGGGGCGCCGGCCGGGTCGCCCGGCACCGGAAGGACCGCGCACACCTCGACGGCGGGCACCCCGGGCATCCCGGGCATCCCGGGCATCCCGGGCACTGCCAGGCCCGCGAGGTCTTCCAGCAGAGCCTCCACGGACCCGGACCACGCGGCCGGCGGGTCCCCGGTGAGGGCGTGCGGCTCGTCGTCGCGCTGCACGGCGCGCGCCCCCTCGCCGGGCGTGCTGCGGCCGCCGACGACGTCGGCGGCCCAGAGCGCGAGCAGGACGCTCCGGGGGAGCCGGTCGTCGTTCCGATCCATGCGCGCCAACCTATAAGGTCGAGCCATGAGCTGGGTTCTGGACCTGCAGGGCGTGCGCGTGCGCCGCGAGACCACGATGATCCTCGACGGCGTCGACTGGCAGGTCGCCGAGGGCGAGCGGTGGGTGATCCTCGGGCCCAACGGAGCCGGCAAGACGACGCTCCTGCAGCTCGCGTCCACGCGCATGCACCCGACCGCCGGGTCGGTGGAGATCCTCGGCGAGCGGCTCGGCGGCGTCGACGTGTTCGAGCTGCGGCCCCGCATCGGCCTGGCCAGCGCGGCGCTCGCGGACCTCATCCCCCGGGGCGAGACGGTGCGCGACGTCGTGCTGACCGCCGCCTACGGCGTCACCGGGCGCTGGACCGAGGCCTACGAGGAGTTCGACGAGGACCGCGCCCGCGACCTGCTCGCCGCCTTCGGCGTCGACACGCTCGCGGACCGCCGGTTCGGCACGCTCTCGGAGGGCGAGCGCAAGCGGGTCCAGATCGCCCGGTCCCTGATGACCGACCCCGAGCTGCTGCTGCTGGACGAGCCGGCCGCGGGGCTCGACCTGGGTGGGCGCGAGGAGCTCGTCGCGGCGCTCGCGGAGCTCGCGGGCGACCCCGCCTCGCCCGTGCTGGTGCTCGTCACGCACCACCCGGAGGAGATCCCGCCCGGGTTCACGCACCTGATGCTCATGCGCGACGGCGGTGTCCTGCAGGCCGGCCCGGTCGAGGAGGTCATGACCTCGCAGAACCTCACGGAGGCGTTCGGCGTGCCGCTCGAGGTCTCGCACGACGCGGGGCGCTGGACGGCGCGCGCGGCGCGCTGAGCGGCCGGTGCCCGCCGCGAGGCGGGCGGAGCGGACGGTAGGAATCGCCGTCCGACTTCGGTAGTGTGACCGACATGTGACGGGCCGCACACGCGGCCCGGCAGGGGAAGGGACGCACGATGGCGTGGCTGTGGTGGATCGGCGGTGCGGCGCTGCTCGGTCTGCTCGAGATCGTCTCGCTGGACCTCGTGCTGATCATGTTCGCCGGTGGAGCGCTCGCGGGCGCGCTGGTCGCCGCGCTGGGCGGCCCGGTCTGGCTCCAGGTCCTGGTCGCGCTCGTCGTCGCGGCGCTCCTGCTCTTCACGCTGCGGCCGTGGCTCCTGCGCCACCTGCGCTCGCGCGTGCCGCTGACGGAGACGAACGTCGCGGCCCAGGTCGGGCGCCCCGCCCTCGTGGTGGAGCGGGTCACCGGGCACGGCGGGCTCGTCAAGCTCTCCGGCGAGGTGTGGTCGGCCCGGACGGAGGACGACGCGCCCGAGCTCGCCGTGGGCGAGGAGGTGCGCGTCGTGCGCATCGCGGGTGCCACCGCCGTCGTGCGCGGCACCCGGGTCGAGGGCCCCGGGGCGGGCACGACGCCCGGCTCCTCGGCCGCCGCGTGACCGGCCACCGCACCACCACCGCACCACCGACCGGAGGAACAGCTGTATGAGCGACATCGGACCCGGGACCTTCGTGCTGTACGCGGTCCTCCTGGTCGTGGTCATCTTCGTGCTCGTCGCACTGGCGAAGGCCGTGCAGATCGTGCCGCAGGCGACCGCCGTGATCGTCGAGCGCCTGGGGCGCTACTCGCGCACCCTGGACGCGGGCCTGCACCTGCTGGTGCCGTTCATCGACCGGCAGCGGGCCGGCGTCGACCTGCGCGAGCAGGTCGTCTCCTTCCCGCCGCAGCCGGTGATCACCTCCGACAACCTCGTCGTGAGCATCGACACGGTCATCTACTTCCAGGTCACGGACCCGAAGTCGGCGGTCTACGAGATCGCCAACTACATCACCGCGATCGAGCAGCTCACCGTGACCACGCTGCGCAACGTCATCGGGTCGATGGACCTCGAGCAGACGCTGACGAGCCGCGACCAGATCAACGGCCAGCTCCGCGGCGTGCTCGACGAGGCCACCGGCCGCTGGGGGATCCGCGTCAACCGCGTCGAGCTCAAGTCGATCGACCCGCCGCAGAGCGTGCAGGGCGCGATGGAGCAGCAGATGCGCGCCGAGCGCGACCGTCGCGCGACGATCCTCACCGCCGAGGGCGTCAAGCAGTCGCAGATCCTCACCGCCGAGGGCGAGAAGCAGTCCCAGATCCTGCGGGCCGAGGGGCAGGCGCAGGCGGCGATCCTCAACGCCGAGGGCGAGGCGCGAGCCATCCTCCAGGTGTTCGACGCCATCCACGAGGGCGACGCGGACCCGAAGCTGCTCGCCTACCAGTACCTGCAGATGCTCCCGCAGATCGCGGACAGCCAGTCGTCGAAGATGTGGTTCGTGCCCACGGAGTTCACCGCGGCGCTCGAGAGCATCACCAAGGGCTTCGGCGGCGGCGCCGGACCTGCCGCGCCGTCGGCCGGACCGTCCGGGGACGACGCCGGCCCGGCCGGCGAGGACGAGCCGGGCCGGTCGGGCCGCCGCGAGCGGTCTCCGCTCGGCACGTCGCTGACGGACCCCGCCGAGGCTCTCGCGGAGGCGCGCCGCCAGGCGCAGGCCGCCACGGCGGACGCCACGAGCGCGGGGACCTACTCCGGGCGCCCGTTCGACCCGTCGAGCGAGTCCGGGCAGCGCCCGGGCGGTGCGCCGACGCGGGGCGGCTCGTCCCGGCGCGGGGCGGCGCCCCGCGCGCTGGGCGGCGGGGACGACGCCGCCACGGACGACGCTCCTCCCGCGCCCCCGGTGCCTCCCGTCCCGCCGGCGGACGACGACGCTCCGGGCACGACCCGGGACTGATCCGCGCGACGGACGCGCCGCCCTCGATCGGGCGGCGCGTCGTCGGTGGCCGCGACTAGTGTGGTGCGGGCCGGCCGAGACCACGGAGAACCGATGCTCATCAGACTCCTCAAGGAGTACCTGCGGCCCTACACCGCCGCTATCACCGCCGTGCTCGTGCTGCAGCTCGCGCAGACGCTCGCGACCCTCTACCTGCCGAGCCTGAACGCCGACATCATCGACAAGGGCGTCTCGACGGGCGACACCGACTACATCATGCACACCGGCATGGTCATGCTCCTGATCAGCCTCGGGCAGGTCGTGTGCGCCGTCGCCGCGGTCTTCTTCGGCGCCCGCGCCGCGATGTCCATGGGGCGCGACGTGCGCCGCGGGTTCTTCCGCCAGGTGCAGTCGTTCTCGGCCCAGGAGGTCAACCGCTTCGGCGCACCGTCGCTGATCACACGCTCGACCAACGACGTCCAGCAGGTCCAGATGGTCGTCCTCATGTCGTTCACGATCATGATCATGGCGCCGATCATGCTGGTGGGCGGCATCATCCTGGCCCTGCAGGAGGACGCCACGCTGTCCCTGCTGCTCGTCGTGGTGGTCCCGGTGCTGGCCGTGACCGTCGGCCTGATCGTCTCCCGGATGGTGCCGTACTTCCGCGTGATGCAGAAGCGGATCGACCGCATCAACCAGGTGATGCGCGAGCAGATCACGGGCATCCGGGTCATCCGGGCGTTCGTGCGCGAGCGCCACGAGGAGGCGCGGTTCGAGGTCGCCAACGAGTCGCTGTTCGACACCTCGCTGCGCGCCGGCAAGCTCATGGCCCTGATGTTCCCGACGGTGATGCTGGTGATGAACCTCTCCAGCGTCGCCGTGATGTGGTTCGGCGGCCACCAGATCGACCAGGGCGAGCTGGAGATCGGCGAGCTCACGGCGTTCCTCAGCTACATCATGTACATCCTGATGTCCGTGATGATGTCGACGATGATGTTCGTCATGGTCCCCCGCGCGGCGGTCGCCGCCGAGCGGATCACGGAGGTCCTCGACACCGCCTCGAGCGTCGTGGAGCCGACGGCGCCGACGCCGCTGCCGGCGCGGCCGACGGGCCGCCTCGAGCTGGTCGGCGCGGGGTTCGCCTACCCGGGCGCCGAGGAGGCGGTCCTGCACCACGTGGACCTCGTCGCGGAGCCGGGGCGGACGACCGCCATCATCGGCTCGACCGGCTCGGGCAAGACGACCCTGCTCAACCTCGTGCCGCGGTTGTTCGACGCCACCGAGGGCTCGGTGCGGATCGACGGCATCGACGTGCGCGAGCTGTCGGGACAGGACCTCGGGTCGCTCATCGGCCTCGTGCCGCAGAAGGCCTTCCTGTTCTCGGGGACGGTCGCCGACAACCTGCGCTACGGGCGTCCCGACGCGACGGAGGAGCAGATGTGGCAGGCCCTCGAGGTCGCCCAGGCGCGCGACTTCGTGGAGCGTCTCGAGGCGGGGCTCGAGGCGCCCGTCTCCCAGGGGGGCGCCAACTTCTCCGGCGGGCAGCGCCAGCGGCTCGCGATCGCCCGTGCGGTGATCCGCGACCCTCGCGTGTACCTCTTCGACGACTCGTTCTCGGCGCTCGACTACGCGACCGACGCGGCGCTGCGCGCCGCGCTCGCGCCACGGACGCGGGACTCGGTGGTCGTCGTCGTCGCCCAGCGCGTCGCGACGATCCGCAGCGCGGACGTGATCGTCGTGCTCGAGCACGGCCGCATCGTCGGGCAGGGCACGCACGACGAGCTGCTGGAGACCAACGAGACCTACCAGGAGATCGTCTACTCCCAGCTCTCGGCCGAGGAGGCGACGGCATGAGCGGCACGAACCAGGCTCCGGCGGGACGCACGGCACCGCCCGCGGCCGCGAGCGCGCCGACCGGCGCGGCGGCGCCGGCCCGGCCCCCGCAGGGCCGCGGCCCCATGGGGAACATGGGCATGCCGGGCGAGAAGGCCATGGACTTCGGCGGGTCGCTGAAGAAGTTCGCCGTCCGGCTGCGCCCGCACCGGCTGCTCGTGGTGCTGATCGCCTTCCTCGGGATCGCGTCCGTCGCCGCCGCCGTCGCCGGGCCCAAGATCCTCGGCGACGCGACGAACGTCATCTTCGACGGCGTCATCGGCGCGCGCCTGCCCGCGGGGATCTCCCAGGAGCAGGCGGTCGACGGGCTGCGGTCGCAGGGTCAGGACCAGGTCGCCGACCTCGTCGCCGGGACGGACGTCGTGCCCGGCCAGGGCATCGACTTCACGCGGCTCGGCCAGATCCTGCTCGTCGTCGTGCTCGTGTACGTCGGCTCGTTCGTCTTCGGCTGGATGCAGGGCCGGCTGACCGCCGTCGTCGTGCAGCGGACCGCACGGACCCTGCGGGCGGACGCGGAGGCGAAGCTCAACCGGCTCCCGCTGTCGTACTTCGACCGCAACCAGCGCGGCGACATCCTCTCGCGCGTGACGAACGACATCGACAACGTCTCCCAGACCATGCAGCAGACGCTCTCGCAGCTGGTGACCGCCGTCCTGACGGTCGTCGGTGTGCTCGGCATGATGTTCTGGATCTCGCCGCTGCTCGCGGTGATCGCGCTGGTCACGGTGCCGCTGAGCGTGATCGTGACGGCCGCCATCGCGAAGCGGTCCAAGCCCCAGTTCGTGCAGCAGTGGGCCGCGACGGGACGCCTCAACGCCCACGTCGAGGAGATGTACACGGGCCACACGCTCGTCAAGGTCTACGGCCACCAGCACACCGCGCTCGAGGACTTCGACCGGGAGAACGAGGCGCTGTACGGGGCGAGCTTCAAGGCCCAGGCGATCTCGGGCGCCATCCAGCCCGCCATGGGCTTCATCGCGAACCTCAACTACGTGATCGTCGCGGTCGTGGGCGGGCTCAAGGTCGCGTCGGGATCGCTGACGCTCGGGGACGTGCAGGCGTTCATCCAGTACTCGCGCCAGTTCACGCAGCCGATCACCCAGATCGCGTCGATGATGAACCTCCTGCAGTCCGGGGTGGCGTCGGCCGAGCGGGTGTTCGACCTGCTGGAGGCCGACGAGCAGGACGCGGACCCGGCCGGCGGGACCTCGGTGCGCCCCGTGCGGGGCCGGGTCGCGTTCGAGGACGTGTCGTTCTCCTACGACCCGGGCGCGCCGCTCATCGAGCACCTCGACCTCGTCGTGGAGCCGGGCCAGACGGTCGCGATCGTCGGCCCGACGGGTGCCGGCAAGACGACGCTCGTGAATCTCGTGATGCGGTTCTACGAGGTCGACGACGGCCGCATCACGCTGGACGGCGTCGACACCCGGCAGATGACCCGCCACGAGCTGCGCGAGGACATCGGCATGGTGCTGCAGGACACCTGGCTCTTCGGCGGGACGATCGAGGAGAACCTGCGCTACGGCGTCCGGGAGGGCGAGACGGTCGACGAGGAGACGTTCCTCGCGGCGACCACCGCCACGCACGTGGACGCGTTCGTCCGGACGCTGCCCGACGGGTACGCGACGCACATCGACGACGAGGGCGGCAGCGTCAGCGCCGGCGAGAAGCAGCTGCTGACCATCGCGCGGGCCTTCCTCGCCGACCCGGCGATCCTCATCCTCGACGAGGCCACCAGCTCGGTGGACACCCGCACCGAGGTGCTGGTGCAGCAGGCGATGAACGCGCTGCGCTCCGGGCGCACCGCGTTCGTCATCGCCCACCGGCTCTCCACGATCCGGGACGCCGACGTGATCCTCGTGATGGAGCACGGCTCGATCGTGGAGCAGGGCTCGCACGACGCGCTCCTGGAGGCCGGCGGCGCCTACGCGCGGCTGTACCAGAGCCAGTTCGCGGCGCCGGTCAGCGACGGAGAGGGAGGCGAGCCCGAGCACCCGGGCGCCGAGGTGCTCGCCGACGGCGCTCCGGCGTCCGGCGAGGGGCCCCCGTCGCTCCGCGACCAGCTGGCGGCCGGCGACGACCTGGCGACCGACGACGAATGGTGACGGCGCCGCGGCGCGTCGCCCCGCCCCGGGCGACCCGCGCCGTCGCGCTGCGCCTCGCAGGGGTCGGCGTGATCGTCGCCGGGGCGCTGTGGTGGCACGCCGCGACGCACGAGGACGTCCCGCTCCCGCCCGAAGGCGCGTCCCCCGAGGAGGTGGTGGGGGCGTACGTCGCCGCGATCAACGGTCGGGACCGCGAGACCCTGCGGGCGCTCTCGACGCCCGCCACCGCCGAGCAGAGCGAGGTCTGGGTCGGCACGCGCATCGACGACCTGACGTTCCTGCCGCGCGACGACGCCGCGAGCCCCGGCCCGGAGGAGACGAGCGCGGACGTCCCGGTGACGTTCGTGATCCGCCACGGCGACGCCTCGATGACCGAGGGGGAGACGACGGGGTGGACCTACCTCCTCGTCCGGGACGCGGCCACGGGGCGGTGGCTCGTGCAGGACCAGGGCCAGGGCTGACGGGTGCGGGAGAATCGCCGGGTGAGCACCTCCGATCCCGCCGGCGTCCCTGGCGTCGTCCGCGTCACCGACCCCGCCGACGAGCGCCTCGGCGACTACACGAACCTCACCGACGTCCGCCTGCGCTCGAAGCACGAGCCCGAGAAGGGCCTGTACATCGCGGAGAGCTCGACCGTCATCCGGCGGGCGATCGCGGCGGGCCACCGGCCACGCTCGTTCCTCATGGCGGAGAAGTGGCTCCCCGAGCTCGCCCCGCTGATCGCCGGCCTGCCGCCCGGGGACGACGGCGCGCCCGTCCCCGTCCACCTCGCCGAGCCCGCGGTGCTGGAGCAGGTCACCGGGTTCAACGTGCACCGCGGAGCGCTCGCGGCCATGCACCGCCCGGCGCTCCCGGCCGTGCACGACCTGCTCGCCGCGGCGCGCGGCGGTGCGGGTGCCCGCCGGGTCGCGGTGCTCGAGGACCTCGTCGACCACACCAACGTGGGGGCGGTCTTCCGCTCGGCCGCGGCGCTGGGCGTCGACGCGGTGCTCGTCTCGCCACGCTGCGCCGACCCGCTCTACCGCCGCTCGGTGCGGGTCTCGATGGGCACCGTGTTCCAGGTGCCGTGGACGCGCCTCGAGGCGTGGCCCGGCGGGCTGGACGCGCTGCGCGCGGAGGGGTTCACGGTCGCGGCCCTCGCGCTGTCCGACGACGCCCTCTCGCTCGACGAGCTCGAGTCCGACCCGCCCGAGCGGCTCGCCCTGGTGCTCGGCACCGAGGGCGACGGGTTGTCCGCGACCGCCGTGGCTGCGTCGGACACCGTGGTGAAGATCCCGATGGCGGGGGACGTGGACTCGCTCAACGTGGCCGCGGCGAGCGCGGTGGCGTTCTGGGCCACGCGCGTCTGACGCCCGGCATCCCCGTGCCCGTGGACGGTGGTTTCCGGCTGGGCCGTTGTGAGGTTAGCCTTGCCACCATGACGGAGCTCTCGACCGCGACCACCACCCAGCCGTGGCGCATGTTCGACGTCCGGGTCGCGCGGGTCACGCGCCTGTGCTCCTCGTTCGTCCGCGTGACGTTCACGGGGGAGGACCTCGACGAGTTCGCCGACAACGGCCGCGACCAGCGCATCAAGTTCGTCCTCCCCGCGCCCGACGGCGGGTACGTGCACCTCGACCGCAGCCCCGAGTGGTACGCCGCGTGGCGGGCGCAGCCGGAGGAGCGCCGCAACCCGCTGCGCACCTACACGGTCCGCGCCGTGCGGCACGAGAGCCGCGAGGTGGACGTCGACGTCGTCCTGCACGGTGACGGCGGGCCCGCGTCGCGCTGGGCCACCTCCGCCGGCCCCGGGACGCCCCTGGTGATCCTCGGGCCCAACGCCCGCCACGACGGCCGCCACGGGGGGCTCGAGTTCACGCCGCCCGCGTGCAGCCACGCGCTCCTGCTGGCCGGCGACGAGACCGCCGTGCCGGCCATCGCCGCGATCTGCGAGTCGCTGCCCGACGACGCCGTCGGCGACGTGCTGCTCGAGGTCCCGACCGCCGGGGACACCTGGACCCTCGACACCCCCGCCGGCGTCCGCGTGACGTGGCTGCCCCGCGACGGCGCCCCGCACGGCGACGCCCTGGTGCCGGCCGTCAGCGCCGCCGCCGAGCGGCTGCTCGCGATGGGCGTGCGGCGCTCGGAGAGCGAGCTCTCCGCCGCGTCGTCGGGCGCGCTGCCCGCGGCGCTGGAGGACGTCGACGTCGACCAGGCGCTGCTGTGGGAGGTCCCGCTCGACGAGGCGGGGATCCCGCTCGTCCAGGACACCGTGCTCTACGCGTGGCTCGCGGGCGAGGCCGGCGTCATCAAGACGCTGCGCCGCTACCTCGTGGGCGAGCTCGGCGTGGACCGCCGCGCCGTGGCGTTCATGGGCTACTGGCGCCAGGGCCGCTCCGAGCTCTGAGCGAGCGCCCCGAGCGACCTCCCAGGTCCGCGAACTATCGTCGGGCACATGCCTGCCCGCACGATCGACACCACACCCCTGTCCGCGCGCCCGAGCAGGGCCGCTGTGGCACAGCTCGAGACGGACGCCCGCGCGGGGGACTACGGCCTCGCGACCCGGGACGCCGCGCGCGCCGACCGCCGTGCGGGCGGCTGCTTCGCGGCCCTCGTGGGCGGAGGCATCGCGTTCTGCCTCATCCTGTCGGTCCCGCTCTCGCGTGACCTGGCGAACCTGCCGATCGTGCTCGGCCTGCTGGCCGCCGACGTGGTGCTGTGGGTCGTCCTCGTCGTGGTCGGGCGGGCCGTGATGCGACGCCGGTGGCGCGAGCGGGCGCGGGTCGTGGCCCTCGCCCAGGCCAACGGCCTGGTGGTCGAGCCCGTCGCCGCGCCCGGCGAGCCGCCCGCGACCTGGTTCGCCCTCGGGCGCAGCGGGACGACGACGGACCGCGTCACCTGGGTGCAGGGCACCGGCAGCGGGCAGGCGCCCGTCGAGGTCGCGACCTACGGGCGCACCCAGGTCGGCCCGCGCGAGCAGAGCTGTCGCTACCTCGTCGTGCGCCTGGCGTCGGCCGGCCAGGACGGACCGCTGCTGCCGCGCGTGGCGCTGCTGGCGGCCGGGCGCACGCACGCCTACCGCGGGACGATCGAGCCGCCCGTGATCGGCACCCGCAGCGGCGTCGAGGTCCACGGCGACCCGCGCGACGCCGCCCAGCTGGCCGACGGGTCGCCGGCGGGCGAGCTCGTCGACGCGGTCGCGCCCCACCTCGTCGCCGCGCCGGCGCTCGCGGCGGAGCTCGTCGGTGGCGACCTCGTGGTGTACGCCTTCGGCACCGACCACGCCCTCGACCCGGCGCTGTGGGAGCGGTTCGCCCGGATCGCCGACGTCGCCACGGGGGCGGCCGTCGCGGGACGCTGAGCCCGCCGCCCGGCTCAGGCCGGTGGCACCGGGGTGGCGAGCCCGTCGACGACCTCGGCCCCCGGGAGGGCGCCCAGCAGGTCGCCTGGCAGCAGCAGCTTCGAGCGCCGCACCCCGCTGCCGATCAGGGCGAGCGTGCCCGGCTCGGCGACCCGCGCGTCGAGCAGCACCCGCCACGCGGACGGCAGGCCGATCGGGGTGATCCCGCCGTACTCCATCCCGGACTCCACCACGGCACGCTCCTGCGCGAGGAACGAGGCCTTGCGCGCGTCGAGCAGGTGCCGCAC
This sequence comes from Cellulomonas sp. PhB143, assembly GCF_003752595.1. Classification (GTDB taxonomy): domain Bacteria; phylum Actinomycetota; class Actinomycetes; order Actinomycetales; family Cellulomonadaceae; genus Paraoerskovia. The sequence continues at coordinate 53,858 of NZ_RKIJ01000013.1, forward strand.
GCGCGTGTTGACGTCGGCGCGGGTCGTGGCCCGCACGACGGCGGCCGCGACGCGCTCCTCGCCGGCCCGGCGCCCCGCCACGAGCACGCAGTTGGCCGACGCCTCCGGCGCGAGGCCGTGCACGGCGTTGAGGGTCGCGGTGTCCGCGTGGTCGGGGTCGATCTCGGTGACCGCGACCTGGCCGGCGACCCGGGCGTCGTCGGCCGCCCAGCGCCGCAGCGCGTCGAGGACGGGGACGGCGAGGAGGTCCGGGCGCTCCAGCGCCGGGACCCAGTCGAGGCTGCCGAGCGAGGGGAGGACGGAGGCGGGGTGCGCGTCGCTCACGCCTCGGCCTCCGCGGGGACCGCGTAGGTGCCGGTCAGGGTCGCCCGGCCGATCGTGTGGAACAGGGCGTTGAACGCCACCGCCGTGGGGGAGGCGTCGGCATCGAGGCCGAGCCACGCCACGTCCAGGGCGTGCACGGCGAAGACGTACCGGTGGGCGCGGTCGCCCGGCGGGGGCGCCATCCCGGTGTACCCGGTGCCCCCGCCGTCGTTGCGGACCTGGAGGGCGCCGGCTGGTAGCTCGGCGCCGTCGGGCGCGCCCGCGCCGGTGGGCAGCGCCGTCGTCGTCGCGGGGAGGTCCAGGACGGTCCAGTGCCAGAAGCCGGCGGGCGTCGGCGCGTCGGGGTCGAAGCAGCTGACGACGAAGGAGCGCGTGCCGTCGGGGAAGCCGGACCAGCCGAGGGCGGGGGAGACGTCGTCGCCCGCGGCGGCGAAGGTGTTCGCGATCTCCTCGCCGTCGGTGACGTCCGTGCTGGTGAGGGTGAACGAGGGGACCGGCGGGAGCTGGTCGTAGGGGTCGGGGGCGATGGGGCGGTCGTCGAGATCCATGCTGCCCATGGTGCCGAGCCCGCGCGGTGCACGCCAGGCGGTGCTCGATGAGAACGCCGTCGTACACGTCACCGGCCTCAGGTCATCCGGGCCACGAGGCGCTCGGCCACGCCGAGAGCCTCCGGAACCGATGGCTTCGATCGCCGCGGTCGGCTGGGAGAGCCTCCGCGTCCGGCTGACCGACGCCCCGCCGCTCGACCTAGTAGCCAGTTCCTCCGAGACGGCGAAGCAGTCAGGGACGGTGCGCACGGACGACGCGTCCAAAGGACCAAAATCCCACGTACTGGTACCTGGCCAGACTGGAGCGACGTCGCCGGTGCTGCAACTCCGAGGGTGTGGACATTCGGGTGGACCGGCGCACCATGACGCAGATTGCCGCGACGGCCGGAGTGGGCGTCAGGCGCTGACGCTGGGCGTACGGGAGGCGTCCACGACGTACTTCACGCCATTGAACTCGACCGGCACCCGCTGACCTGCGATCCCCCTGGACGCCAGGAGCACGCGCGCGTCACGGGTCGTGATCCCGAGCTTTCGGTCGGCCTTGACACGGGTCTGGGCGGCGTAGACCTGGGAGGGGGTGATCTTGTAGACCTTCATGACTCCTCCGTTCGCTCAGCTGTTTTGCTTTTTCCAGTATCGGTCTCGCCGGTGTCCGTGTCGAGATGACCGGGCAGGTCCGGCAGCGAGTCGTTGTCGTCGACGACGAAAGCCTTGAGCAGCTCGGCCTCGCCCTTATCAGCCAGAGGGCTGTCGATCAGCATGCGCATCGCGGCCTCGCCGACCTCCTTGACGTTCGCCTCGCTGCTCAGTGACTTGTCTACGGCCCACTGGGCTCGACGCCACCACTCGCTGCGCCGGTCTGCTTCGTCCCGCTGTCGCAGCGTGCGCCACGCAATCCACGCTGCCAGCGAGGCAGCGGTGAGCGTCGCGATCGGGGCCAGGTCGTTGATGACCGGTGCCAGCTCGGTCCAATTCATGTCGATCGGTGGGTCAACCAATACGACGAACGCCCCCCCGAGGAGTGCCCCCGCCACGACTCGGGCACCAGTCCAGGACCGCACGGTCGTCGCACCCGTGCGAAAGCGTTGCCAGGCGGACAACTCAACGTCGTCCGGGGGCACGTCCTCCGCTTCGACCGCGGGGGTCTGCGTCATGCGCCACATCCTTGTAGGCGGGACCACCATCGCGTGCTGATCGAGCAGCCCCTCACCGACTCCAGCGGCACGACCGTGCAAGTCACTCGCGAGACTAGCGCGGAGGGGCGAACTACGCGGAGGCGTACAGCGCGCTGCACAACGCCCTGCCCGATGGCTGGCGCGTCATCTGGGCCGCGCACATCCGGAGAGTTCACTGTCTGAATCCCGGAACGAGGGTCGACGAAGGATCCGGGGTGCCGTCGGTGGCGGTGAAGATTGCGGCGATGCGCGCATCCTGCTCGTCGGTCAGGTCCAATGCCTCGAACTCAGAATGCGCGATGGCCCACGTTGATTGGACCGACCGCCTTGCGCCAGCGGTCTCATCCCCGTCGGCCGCCGCCGCCAGTAATTCCGACCACGCCTCGAGATGATCGACGTAGGCGGCCCGCGCTCCGCTAACAGAGGTGTCCGGGGCCTCGAGCGACCCAGTCTCATGGGCAGCCACTGTGAAGTCGCTGGACATCTCACCTGAGCGCTGGAGGAACTGCTCGTCGGTGAGGTCGGCGACGTCCTCTAGTTCGGAGTTTAACCGCGCCTCGGTGCTCTCCACGGTCGAGATGAGGTCATCGGCCTCGTGACGGGCCTCGCTAGCACCGTGCACGGTCCACGCCCAGACGCCCGCGGCAACCATCCCCACGGCGATCAGCGCGAACCAGCGTGTCGTCGGGGGGGCGGTCGCCGTCCTCATCCGGTCAGATTAGCCCGCAACTCGGCGCTCAATTGCCCGGGGGATGAACTTCACCCCTGATGTTCGGCGTCGGGCTCGGCCGCGATCCGGGTCGCACGCTTCGCGCCTCTGCTCGCGCTGGTTCCGGGCTCGAACAGTGACGCCGTCGGTCAGCAGTGCGACCTGCACGACTCGGGCCAGCATCGCCACAGACAGCGCCTGCCCGGGCGTCCATTGGCGCGCCCGGCGACGGCGCCCGGCCCGGTTGACAGGGGCGGACCGGACGCGTGTACTAGAGGTTCGAACAGGTGTTCGAACATGACGAGCTGGACCGGTCGCACCGGCACGCACGATCGCTGGGAGGCACGCGATGACCGTGGTCGACATGCCCGTGGTGCAGCGCACGCCGGAGGCCGGCGGGCGCGCCCCGGACAGGGCCGCACTGGCCCGCGCCGCACTGCATGCCGTCGAGCGACGCACCGGGGTGCGGGCGGTTCCTGGCCCCGCGCTGCCGAGGCCAGCGGTGCCTCCGGAGCCGGCCCTCCCGCTGATGCTGCGGCAGGACGCCGGTACCCGGCGCGCCGTCGAGATCCGCCCGAGCGAGGCCGCCCCGGTCTCCGAGCGCTTCTGGCCCGTCCACCCCGAGCTCGTGCCCCTCCTGCCGCAGGGGGCCCTGCAGCGGGGGACCACCGTCGTCGTCCAGGGGTCCACGACGCTGCTGCTCTCCCTCGTGGCGCAGGCCTCTACGGCGGGGGCGTGGACGACGCTGCTCGGGCACGAGCGGGTCGGGATGGTCGCGGCGTCCGACGCCGGGGTGGTGCTCGAGCGCACCGCGCTCGTGCCCGCCCCGGGCCCCGACGCGGCGGCGGCCGCCGCCGCGCTGATCGACGGGATGGACGTCGTCGTCCTCGGGCCGCAGGCCGCCCTCGCCGACGCCGACCGGCGGCGCCTGAGCGCACGCGCCCGGGAGCGGGGGAGTCTGCTGGTCTCCGTCGCGCCGTGGCCCGGGGCGCACGTGGTGCTCACCGCGGGCGCCGGGCGCTGGACCGGTCTCGACCACGGGGCCGGATGGCTGCGCAGCCGGACGCTGCCCGTCGAGCGGGTCGGGCGCGGGGAGGCCGCCCGCCCCGCACGGTTCGAGGTGCGGCTGCCGCTGGGCCCCCTCGCGCCGGGCCGGGCACCCGGCAGCCTGCCCGAGGGCGGTGCCCACGAGGGCGGTGCCCAGGACGGGCGCGCCCCCGGCCTGCGGCTGGTCGGATGAGCGACGCGACCCGCACCGCCGTCCTGTGGGTGCCCGACTGGCCGGTGGTCGCCGCGATGACGGTCGCGGGCGTCCCCGCCCACACGCCCGCCGCCGTGCTCGGCGGGACGGGCGGCCGCGTCCTCGTCGCCTCCGCGACCGCCCGAGCGCAGGGCGTGCGACGGGGGATGCTCCGGCGACGGGCCCAGGAGCTCAGCCCCGACCTCGAGGTGCTCGCCGCCGACGACCTGCGCGACGCGCGCGAGTTCGAGCCGGTCGTCGCCGCCGCAGAGACGGTGGTCGCGGGGCTCGAGATCGCCCGCCCCGGACTCGTCCTGCTGCCCTCGGGCGGCGCGAGCCGCTACCACGGCTCGGAGGGCGCCCTCGCCGAGGCGCTCGTCTCGCGGGTCGCGGACCGCACCGGCTACGAGTCCCAGGTCGGCGTCGCCGACGGGATCCTCGCGGCGGTCCTCGCCGCCCGCGGCGACCGGGTCGTCGCCCCCGGCGGGTCGGCGGCCTACCTCGCGCCCCGGCCGGTCGTCGACCTCGTGCACGCCGCCGCGGGCGGGGACGTCGAGGTCCGCGCCGTGCAGGACCTGGCGGACCTCCTGGGCCGCCTCGGGGTCCGCAGCCTGGGCGCGCTCGTCGCGCTGCCCGCCACGAGCGTGCGCTCCCGCTTCGGCGACCTCGGCGTCTGGGCCCGTCGCCTCGCCGCCGGAGCCGACCTGCGCCCCCCGGCCCGCCGGCGGATCGAGCCCGACGTCGCCGTCGCGGCCGAGCTCGACCCGCCGGCGGAACGGGTCGACGTCGCGGCGTTCGCCGCCCGCCGCCTGGCGCAGGACCTGCACGAGCGGCTCGTGCGGCGCTCGCTCTCTGCGGGGCGCCTGCGGATCGCCGCCCGCACCGAGGCGGGCGCGGACCTCGAGCGCGTGTGGCGGTGCGGCGACGACGCGATGGGCGGCCTCGACGCGACCCGCATCACCGAACGGGTGCGCTGGCAGCTCGAGGGGTGGCTCACCGCCTCCGCGGTCCGCGCCGGGCGCACGACTGGGCGTGGACCCGGCGCCGGCGCGGGGACGGACGAGCACGCCCACGAGCCCGCACCCGACGAGGACGGCGGGGTCGGGCGGCTCGTGCACCTCGCGATCACGGCCGAGGAGGTCGTCCTCGCCGGCACGCACCAGCCCCGGCTGTGGGGTGCCTCCAGCGGGGAGGGCGAGCGGGCGCGTCGCGCGCTGGGCCGGGTCCAGGGCCTGCTCGGCGGCGACGCGGTGCTCGCCGTGCAGATCCAGGGCGGCCGGGACGCCCGCGACCGCGTGCATCTCGTGCCGTTCGGCGAGCACGCGCCGCCGGAGCGGGACCCCGCCCTGCCGTGGCCGGGCGGCCTCCCCAGCCCGGCGCCCGCGACCGTGCTGCCCGTGCCGGAGAGCACGACGGTCCTGGACGGCGCGGGCCGGCCCGTCGTCGTCGACGCCCGCCTGGCGATGAGCGGGCCGCCGGACCGGGTGCGGTGGACGGGGCTGCGCGCGGTGCGGGGCTGGGCCGGGCCGTGGCCCGTCGCCGAACGGTGGTGGACGCCCTCCCCGCGCCGGCGCGTGTACCTGCAGGTCGTGCTCGACGACGGGTCCGGGCTGCTGCTCGCCGGGACCCAGGGGGAGTGGGTCGTGGAGGCGCTCTATGACTGAGCGCGCCCGGTACGCCGAGCTGCACGCGCACTCGGCCTTCAGCTTCCTCGACGGCGCGTCCCACCCCGAGGAGCTCGCGGCGGAGGCCGCCCGGCTCGGCCTGTCGGCGCTCGCGGTGACGGACCACGACGGGCTCTACGGGGTGGTGCGGTTCGCCGAGGCCGCCCGCGCCGTCGGGCTGCCCACGGTGTTCGGCGCCGAGCTGCACCTGCCCGCGCCGGCGGCCCCCGGGCGGCCCGGGCCCCCGGTGCTCGACCCGCCCACCGGCGTCCCGGACCCCCGGTCCACGCACCTGCTGGTCCTCGCCCGCGGCCCCCAGGGGTACCGCAACCTCGCGTCGGCCATCGGGACGGCGCACCTGGCGACGGGCACCAAGGGCGCCGCGGACTACCGGCTCGAGACCCTCGGGGAGCAGGCCGACGGCCAGTGGCTCGTGCTCACCGGCTGCCGCAAGGGGGCGGTGCGCCAGGCGCTCGTCGGCGGCCCGGTCGTCCCCGGCGGTGGCCCGGCGCCGCGCCTCGACCTCGACGCCGCCCGGCGCGAGGTCGACCGGCTCGTCGACGCGTTCGGCAGCGACAACGTCGCGGTGGAGATCACCGACGGCGGCGACCCGCGCGACGCCGACCTCTGCGACGCCCTGGCGGAGCTTGCCCGCGAGGCGGGGCTGGCGCTGGTCGCGACCGGCAACGTGCACTACGCCCGCCCGCGGGACGCCGACCTCGCGGGTGCGCTCGCGGCGGTGCGCGCCCGGTCCTCGCTCGACGCCATGGACGGGTGGCTGCCGGGGGCCCCGACGGCGCACCTGCGCTCGGCCGAGGAGATGCTCGCGCGGCACCGCCGCCACCCGCAGGCCGTGGCGACGGCAGCCGCGCTGGCGGACGAGTGCGCGTTCGACCTCGCGCTCGTCGCGCCGGACCTGCCGCCGTACCCCGTGCCGGCCGGCCACGACGAGGCGTCATGGCTGCGCGAGCTCACCTCCCGGGGCGCCACCGAGCGGTACGGACCCCGGCCGGACGGGAGCGGTCCGGGAACGACCGCTCCCGGAACGGGGGGCCGCCGGGACGCGTGGGCGCAGATCGACCACGAGCTGAAGGTCATCACCGACCTGCACTTCCCGGGCTACTTCCTCATCGTCTACGACCTCGTCGAGTTCTGCCGCGTGCGCGGGATCCTCGCCCAGGGCCGCGGCTCGGCCGCGAACTCCGCGGTCTGCTACGCCCTCGGGATCACCGCCGTTGACGCCGTGCGCCACGGCCTCCTGTTCGAGCGGTTCCTCGCGCCCGAGCGGGACGGCCCGCCGGACATCGACGTCGACATCGAGTCCGCGCGCCGCGAGGAGGTCATCCAGCACGTCTACGAGCGGTTCGGTCGCACGCACGCCGCACAGGTCGCGAACGTCATCTCCTACCGCCCGCGCTCCGCGGTCCGCGACGCCGCGCGGGCGCTGGGCCACGACGTCGGCCAGCAGGACGCCTGGGCCGGGTCGATCGAGCGCTGGGGCTCGCTGCGGGGACCGGACCCGACGAGCCCGGCCGCCGACCGCGCGGCGAAGCAGACCGCGATCCGCTCGAGGACGGCGGTCAAGGACGAGGAGGTGGCGGCGCTGTGGGGGCCACCGGTGCCCACGGCGGACGGCCACGACGTCGTCCCCGCCCACGCCCCGCCGTCGGCCGCCGAGGACGGCGAGATCCCCGAGCCGGTCCTCGACCTCGCCGAGCGGTTCCTGCGCCTGCCCCGGCACCTGGGCATCCACTCCGGCGGCATGGTGATGTGCGACCGCCCGGTGATCGAGGTGTGCCCGGTCGAGTGGGCGCGCATGGAGGGCCGCACGGTCCTGCAGTGGGACAAGGAGGACTGCGCCGACGCGGGCCTCGTGAAGTTCGACCTGCTGGGCCTCGGCATGCTCACCGCGATCCGCCTCGCGTTCGAGGCGGCCGCGGAGCACGAGGGCGTGGAGCTTACGCTGCACGGCCTGCCCGACGACGACCCCGCGGTCTACGACCTGCTGTGCGCGGCGGACACGGTGGGGGTGTTCCAGGTCGAGTCGCGCGCCCAGATGTCGACCCTGCCGCGTCTGCGGCCGCGCTGCTTCTACGACATCGTCATCGAGGTCGCGCTCATCCGCCCCGGCCCGATCCAGGGCGGCTCCGTCCACCCGTACATCGACCGGCACGCCGGGCGCGAGCCGGTCACCTACCTGCACCCGCTGCTCGAGCGCTCGCTCGCCAAGACCCTGGGCGTGCCGCTGTTCCAGGAGCAGCTCATGCAGATGGCGATCGACGTCGCCGACTTCACGCCGTCCGAGGCCGACCGGCTGCGCCGTGCGATGGGGTCCAAGCGGTCGGTCGAGCGCATGGACGCCCTGCACGCCCGGCTCATGGCGGGCATGGCGGACAACGGGATCCCGCCCGAGGTGGGCGAGCAGATCTTCGACAAGCTCAAGGCGTTCGCCGACTTCGGGTTCCCGGAGTCCCACGCGTACTCGTTCGCCTACCTCGTCTACGCGAGCTCGTGGCTCAAGGTCCACCACCCGGCCGCGTTCTACGCCGGCCTGCTCGCGGCGCAGCCCATGGGCTTCTACTCGCCGCAGTCGCTCGTCGCCGACGCGCGCCGGCACGGGCTCACGGTGCTGCGCCCGGACGTGAACGCGTCCGCGGTGCTCGCCGCCGTCGAGCGGCTCCCGGGCTCCGTGGACCCGCCGCGGGGCTCGCGGGAGCCGGCGGCGCCCGACGGCGTACCCCACCCGGACCGCGGCCTCGCCGTGCGCCTCGGGCTGGCGAGCGTGCGCGGGGTGGGGGAGCCGGTCGCCGAGCGCGTCCTGGCGGCGCGGCGGCGCGACGCGGAGGGCGCCCCGCTGCCGGCCGGGGCGCCGGACCGCCCGTTCGCAGACCTGCGCGACCTCGTCCGCCGCGTCGACCTGAGCACCGCCCAGCTCGAGGCGCTCGCGACCGGCGGCGTGCTCGCGCCGCTCGGCGTGGACCGGCGCGAGGCACTGTGGGCCGCGGGGGCGCTCGCCCAGGAGGGGCCGGACACCCTGGCGGGGGTGAGCGTCGGGGTCGAGGCCCCGACGCTGCCGGGGATGTCCGAGGTCGAGGAGGCGGTCGCGGACGTGTGGGCGACCGGGGTGTCCACCGAGTCCTACCCCACGCAGTTCGTGCGCGAGGGGCTGGCGGCCGCCGGGGTGGTCACGGTGGCGCAGGCCTTCGCCCACGAGCCGGGCCGGCGCGTCGCGGTGGGCGGCGTGGTCACGCACCGCCAGCGACCCGGGACGGCCGGGGGAGTGACGTTCCTGTCGCTGGAGGACGAGACCGGCATCCTCAACGTCGTCTGCTCGCCGGGCCTGTGGCAGCGGTTCCGGGGCGTCGCCCGCCGGTCGGCCGCGATGGTGGTCCGGGGCCGGCTCGAGCGGGCCGACGGCGCGACGAACCTCGTCGCGGAGCACCTCGCCCCGCTCTCGCTGCAGGTGGCGACGACGTCGCGCAACTTCCGCTGACCGGCGGGCGCCCGCGCCGCTTGCGAGCACGCGGGCGTCTGCGACGGTGGAGGTGGTCCAGCAGCAGGCCGTTTCCCCACGCCGGCTCCGACCCGGCGGCCCAGCCCGCGGCTGGGAGCTTCGACCTCATCTCGCTCCAGTACCACTCGCTCAAGGCCGGGCCCGACTACGGCCAGTACGTGCGCGACGCCCGCAACGCCGGCAAGGAGGACATCGCCGGCTTCTTCGAGAAGGTCATGGCGGAGGACTCCGAGCGTGCGAAGCAGTGCCACACCTTCCTCACCGACCTGTCCTGACGGCGTTCCGGCCGCTCTCCGCCTCAGCCGCCCGCGGCGGCAGCCCCGAGGAAGTCGCTCGCGTGCAGGCGTCCGGCCGCTGCGGCCTCCACGACGTCCGCCGCTAGCTCGCGCAGGCGGACGTTGCGGTTGTTGGACACGGTCCGGAGCAGCCCGAAGGCGGCCTCGGGGTCGACGCCGCAGACCGCCGCCAGGACGCCCTTGGCCTGCTCGATGGTGCTGCGGCCGGCGGCAGCGGCCGCGATCTGCCGCGTCGCGCGGTCGTCGCTCAGCTCGGTGACCGTCGTCGTGATGTCGACGAAAAAACCCGACAGCGCCACCAGCTCGCCGGCGTCGTCCAGCTCGCCGTGGCCCACGATGGCGAGGGTCCGCTCTCGTCCGCGCGCGTCCATGATGCGGTGGATGCTCGTGAACGGGGCTCCGGTCCTGCCGCCGGCGTCGAGGATGCGACGGACGCGCTCGCGGTCCTCCGGGTGCTTGTGCGCGAGGACGAGCTCGGTGGTGGGGACGACCTCGCCCGGTGCGAAGCCGTGGATGAGGTAGGACTCGTCGGACCACCACCACGAACCGGTGCGCAGGTCCAGGCGGTACTGCCCGGTGAGCTGGTGCGTCCCGAGCGCGAGGGCGCTCTCGACGGCGATGGGATCGATCGACACGACCCTGCTTCCCGTGCTGTGCTGGTGAGGTCCGAGCCGTGGCCTGACTCGTTCTCGTCACCGTAGCGGGACGGGCGCCGCTCGGCATCCTTCGTTCGCCGATCGCCTCGGGTCCCGGCCGCGGGGCCCTCAGTCGAGCAGGCCGACCGCGTAACCGAGGAAGGCTAGCGCCGTGAGGGCGACCACGCCGCCGATCACACCGATCCACAGCCACGGCACCGCTCGCGCGGGGCCATGCTCCTCGTGGCCCTGCGGGGCGCTCACCTGGTCCTCGGCGGGCGGCGTCTCGCCGGGCTGGACGTCGCCGCTCGCGGAGAAGTCGGCGGCCGGCGAGCGGGCGGTCGAACGGTGCGGGTCGGGGTCGGGCGAGGCGGGGTCGGGTGAGGGGGGTTCCCGTGAGGTGGGATCCGGCATGGTCGTCCTCCTTCGGTGGCCGTGCGGATGGTGCCCGGGGTGGGCTACGGGCGCCGCCAGTCGTCGGACGTCAGGTGCGAGCCCGCCATCGGTCCCATGCGGAGCATCCCGCCGTCGACGGGCCACGACGCGCCGGTGACGTAGGTGGCCGACGGCCCACAGAGGAACGCGACGACCGCCGCGACCTCCCGCGCGTCGCCGGGCCGCCCGAGGGGGACGCCCGGGCGCTGCGCCGCGTGCGGGTCCTGGTCCTCCTGACCGGTCATCGGCGTCGCGATCTCCCCGGGCGCCACCGCGTTGACGGTGATGCCGTGCTCGGCCAGCTCCAGGGCGGCGACCTGCGTCAGGAGCCCGAGCCCGCCCTTGGCCGCGCAGTAGGGCGCGGCGCCGACGCGGGGCGCGTGCTCGTGGACGCTCGTGACGTTGACGATGCGCCCGCCCCGGCCCGCGGAGACCATCTGGCGTGCGGCGGCCTGCATGAGCAGGAACGGGCCGTCGAGGTCCGTGGCCATGACCTCGCGCCAGGTGCCCAGGCTCGTCTCCAGGAACGCCGTCGCTGCGCCGGTGCCCGCGACGTTCACGAGCGCGTCGAGCCTGCCCAGCGAGGCTGCGAGACCGTCCACCGCGGGGGCCAGGGCGTCGAGGTCCGTCACATCGAGGCGGCGGGTCCGGGCGGCGGCGCCGTGCTCGCGCACCTGACCGGCGGTCCGCTCGGCCTCGTGCTCGTCGGCATACCAGCACAGGGCCAGGTCGAACCCCGCGGCTGCGAGGGCGACTGCGCTCGCGCGGCCGATCCCCGACTCCGACCCCGTCACCAGGGCGACGGGCCGCGCCGCGGCGTCCGGGGACGAGTAGCCGGCCGTCTCCCCGCCGGTGCGCGGATCGAGGCCGCGGTCCGTGCCGGGCGGCATCAGCTTTCCCCGTCGGACGCCGCCTCGCCGCTGCGCGGGTTGAGGCTGTCCGGGTCCCCGTCGGGGTCGCCGTCGCCAGGGGAGTCTGCCGGTGCGCCGGTGCCCGTGCGCGGGTTGAGCGACGCCGGGTCGGCGTCGGGATCCTCGGCGGGGTCGTAGCCGCGCTCGTCGTTCTCGCTCATGTCGCTCTCCTCGGTCTCGGTGACCGCGCGCCGGAAAGGTGCCGGTGCGACCACGGTCACACGCGCCACCGGCGCTCGCAGCACCGGTGGCGTCCGGGCCCGCGGTGTGCGAGGCGCGTGTCCGGACGCCACCCTCGGACGGTGGAGAATCGGGCGGTGCACAACACGGGACGCGACACGAGCGCGCACGGTCGACGTCCGAGGCGCTTCCTGGACGCCGCGCACCGGCAGTGGGTGCTCCACCCCCGGTGGTCGCTCGCCCTCAAGGGCGCCGTCTCCGCGGCCCTCGCCTATCTCGTCGGCGTGCTCGCGCCCGCGCCCCTCTCGGACTACGCCTACTACGCGCCGCTCGGCGCCGTGGTCGCCACCACGAGCACCCTCGTGCGGTCCGTGCGGGAGTCGCTGCAGGCGCTCGCGGCCATCCTCGTCGGGGCGGCGATCGCGCGGGGTGTCGACCTGGTCCTGGCCCCGGACGAGGTGTCAGTGGCGCTGGTCGTGGGCCTGGCGCTGCTGGTCTCGGGCTGGCGGCCGCTGGGGGAGATGGGCAGCTGGGCGGTGACCTCCGCGCTGTTCGTGCTCATCCTCGGGAACGCGGAGAAGGTGGAGTTCGTGGGAGCGTACTCGGGCCTCGTCGTGGTCGGCTCCCTCGTCGGAATCGCGGTCAACCTCCTGGTGCCGCCGTTGCCCCTCACCCCGACCGAGGCCGCGCTCGACCGCCTGCGGGACGTGCTCGTCGAGCAGCTCGAGGCGCTCGCCGGCGGGCTCGAGGGCGACCGCGCGCCGTCCGAGGACGAGTGGGGCGAGCGGCGCCGCGCGGTGAGCCCGACCCTCGCCGAGGCCCGGGAGGCGGTCGGTCTGACGCGGGAGGCCTCGCGCGCGAACCCCCGGCTGCGCTGGCACCGGGACTGGGCCGCCGCGCAGGTCGACCGGGCGGGGGCGCTCGAGACGTCGGCCGACGTGGTGACGGACCTCGTCCGCCTCCTCGTCGAGTGGGAGCAGAGCGGGCGCGACGACCTCGCGTTCGGGAGCCGGCTCCGTCCCGCGGCTGCCGCCGCCCTGCACGCCTACGCGGACGCGCTGCGCACCGTCGGCGAGGACGCGGAGGACGACGACGCCCTCGCGCGCCTCGACGAGGCCGCGGAGTCGCTGAGACGGGCGGTCCGGGACGCGCGCCGCGAGCTCGACAAGGACTTCTTCGTGGCCGGCGCGCTCGTCCTGGCGCTGCGCCGCGGGGCGTCGGCCGTCGCCGGTGCCTGACCGGGGGCAGCACGCCCGCGGCGGGCCGCGGGCAGGATGAACACTCGGTGAACTCGCTCGCCAGGGATTGCCGTGGCCCGCCGGCGTGCCGACGCTGGGCGGGTGACGGAAACCATCCTGCTCGTCGTCGTGGTCGTGACCGCGCTCGGGTTCGACTTCACGAACGGGTTCCACGACACCGGCAACGCGATGGCCACGTCCATCGCGACCGGGGCGCTGGGGCCGCGCACCGCGGTCCTCCTGTCCGCCTGCCTGAACCTGGTGGGCGCCTTCCTCTCGCTGTCCGTCGCCGCGACGATCGCGCACGGCGTCGTCGACCAGAGCGTGGTCACCCTCCCGATGGTCTTCGCCGGTCTCACGGGCGGGATCGTCTGGAACCTGACGACCTGGTACCTCGGGATCCCCTCGAGCTCGTCGCACGCCCTGATCGGGGGGCTGGTCGGGGCCGCGCTCGCCGCCGTCGGCCTGTCGGGCGTCGAGTGGCAGGGCCTCGTCTCGAGCGTCGTCATCCCGGCGGTCCTCGCGCCCGTGTTCGCCGCGCTCGTCGCGTCCGTGGGCACGTGGCTGGTCTACCGCACGACCCGGACGGTGCCTGAGAAGAGCCGCACCCGGGAGTTCCGCTGGGGCCAGATCGGCTCGGCCTCGCTCGTCTCCCTCGCGCACGGCACGAACGACGCGCAGAAGACGATGGGCGTGATCCTGCTGGCGCTGATCGCGCACGGGACGCTGAGCGAGGGCGCCGACGTGCCCCTGTGGGTCGTCTTCGCCTGCGCCCTGGCGATGGCGCTCGGCACCTGGATCGGCGGCTGGCGCGTGATCCGCACCCTCGGCAAGGGCATCGTCGACATCGAGCCGCCGCAGGGCATGGCCGCCGAGACGTCGTCCGCCGCCGTGATCCTGCTCTCGAGCCAGCTCGGCTACCCGCTCTCGACGACGCACGTGGCGAGTGGTTCGGTCCTCGGCTCCGGGCTCGGCCGCGGCACGCAGGTGCGGTGGTCGGTAGCACGGCGGATGGCGACGGCGTGGGTCGTGACGCTGCCCGCCGCCGGGCTCGTCGGCGCCGCGACCTTCGCGGTCCAGCACGTCGTCGGCGGGGGGCTCGGGGACGTCGTGGTGCTCGCGCTGCTGGTCGCAGCGGCGGCCGGGTTCTGGTACGCCGCCCGCAGGACGCCGGTGGGCCACCACAACGTCAACGACCCGTGGGAGGCGGACCAAGCGTCCGCCCCCGCCACCGCCTGAGGAGGACGTCATGGACCAGTGGATCGATCTCGAGGCGCTCGGCAAGGTCGCCGTCGCGAGCCTGCTCTTCGGGGCCGGGCTGCCGTTGCTCTTCGCCCTGGGCATCCGGGCGCTCGCCGGCCGGCCCGTCCCGGCGGCGGGCGGCGCGCGCCCGGGCGACGGCGGCCAGGACGACGCGCCGTGGCACCGGACGCCCGCCCACCTCGCCGCCGCCGTCGTGTGCTTCGCCCTGGTGGCGGTCGCCGTCACGGGCGGCATCTGGCTGATCGTGGCGGGCTGAGGGATGGCCGCCGGAGCCGTCGCCCGCGTCGTGGGCTGGCTGCGCACCGGGTATCCCGGGGGCGTGCCCGAGCACGACTACGTGCCCCTGTTCGCGCTGCTGGGACGCACCCTCACCCACGACGAGACGCGCGACGTGGCGCTCGAGGTGGTCCGCTGGCACGACGGCGGACCGATCGACGTCCGGTCGGTCGAGGCGGCGATCGAGCGGGCCACGCTCGAGCCGCCGCTCGAGGACGACGTCGCCCGGGTGCGGGCGGTCCTCGCCGCGGGTGGGTGGCCGCTGGCCCCCCTCGACGCGTGAGCCGCGCGGCACCTCAGAGCGCCGCGCGGATCTCGCCGACCATCCCGGACGTGTCGAACCCCATCTGGGTGAGCAACGACCAGAGCACGCCCGCGACGGCGTAGCAGCTCACCGGTGTCATCACGACCCACTCTCGCGCGGAGCCGGCGTCGCCGAGCAGGGGGAGCGCCACGTTCCCGCCGGAGTGCCACAGCTGCCTGAGCAGCAAGCTGCGCCGCACCCAGCGGGGCGAGGGGATCTCGACGGGCCACAGGAGCGGGCAGCCGCCGGTGGTGAGCAGGTCGCCGAGCACGTGCACGGTGGCGCCCAGGCCCACGGCGAGGGGGAGCCAGTTCCACTCCTCGGGCGCGAGGACGGCCACGAGGCCCGCGACGACGACCGACATCGCCCACGGCGCGAGCTTGCCGGTGCCCAGGAGGTCGAGCGCGTCCATCGCGTACGCGACGAGCAGCACCGCGACGACGCCGGCTCCGACGTCCACCGTCCCGAGGGCCGCCGTCTCGACGTGCCAGCGCCCGAGGAGCCACGCGAGGCCGGTGAAGACCGCGATGCCGAGGATCGAGTGGGTGCCGTTGCGGTGCCCTCCCGAGACGGCGGCCACGGCGCGCGCGACGACGTTCGACACGGGCGGCAGCGAGCGCGCGATCGTCCCCGAGCGGTGGTCGGCGTCGGGCAGGAGGGCGGCGCCGGCGCAGACGACCGCACCGGTGACGACCCCGACGTCGGAGACCGGGTGGATGCCCAGGGTGTAGGGGGCGGTCGAGGTGACCGCGACCCAGGCCGCGGCGCCGCTCGCCGCGTGGTGACCGCCCATCATGTTCGTGCAGGACCTCGCTCGTCGGTGGTGGCGGCTGTGCCGGTTCGTCCCGGATGTCGCCGCACTCTATCCCGGAACCGCGTTAAAAAAAGTGTGCCAAGCGCGCCAAACACCACCCCCCACGGAAGCCTCGACCGACACGCCCCGATAGAGTCCGCCCTGCTGGAGGTCCGTGGAGAGGCGTGGTCCAGGATGGCTCAGGAACGGCGGGGTGCATCGGTCGGTGCCGGACATCGGGTGCTGTGCGCGTTGCTGGCGATGCAGCGACAGTCCTGGGAGCAGGGCGTGGCGAGCCACGCGTTCCTCGACCTCGGGCTGGACGACCTGGCCGACGTGGTCGCCTACGACGCCGTAGCACGGCAGGCCTCGGACGGCCGGCTCGCCGAGATCGACGGGGACGGGCTGGTCAACTCCGCGTCCGTCGGCGAGGTGGTGCGCCGGGCGAGCTGCCGGCACGACGACGACGCCCTGGCCGAAGCGTTCGACCGGCAGGTGGCCTGGATCTGCAGCGGTGCGCCGCGTGCCGCCGACGGCACGGTCTTCCACCTCGCGGGGATGCGCGAGGTCTGGGTCGACACCGTCTACATGGTCGTCCCGCTGCTCGTGCTGGCTGGCCGGGTCGACGAGGCCCGGCGCCAGCTCGACGGGCACGAGCGGCGATTGCGGGACCCCGCGACGGGCCTCTACGCGCACCGCTGGGACGAGGACTCCCGGACGCTCAGCAGGGCTGCGCGGTGGGGGACCGGCAACGGCTGGGTCGCCGCGGGCCTGGCCCGCGCGCTGCACCTGCTCGCCGAGGAGGGCATCGACGACGGCGGCTTCGCCCGCCGGGCGCGGGAGCAGGCGCGAGAGCTGGTCGACGCCTGCCTGGAGCACCGACGGCCCGACGGCCTGTTCCACGACGTCTTGGACGACCCGACCAGCTTCACCGAGACGAACGTCGCGCAGATGCTCGCGTACACCGTGCTCACCGGCGTGGCCGACGGGTGGCTCCCCGCCGGCTACGCCGACGTGGGGACCTCGCTCCTCGATACCGCGCGAGCGCAGGTGGGTCCGCTCGGCTTCGTCGAGGGCGTCTGCGGCGCGCCGCGGTTCGACCGGCCCGGGCCGATCCGTGGAGGCCCAGTCGTTCCACCTTCTGGCCCTCGCAGCGGCACGGCGCCTGGACGGCGGTTGAGTCCTCCGTCCTGTCGCGGGCACGACGAAGGCCCCCGATCGGCGGGATCGGGGGCCTTCGTCGTCGCTGTCTCAACGAGTGTCCGGAGGGGGACTTGAACCCCCACGCCCGTTAAAGGGCACTAGCACCTCAAGCTAGCGCGTCTGCCATTCCGCCACCCGGACGAGTGGACCTCGGGAGCCTTCCGGCCCTCGCGGTGCGGGTAGAAATCTAGCACGGGTTCTGGGTGGCGCGTGCATCCCTGCGGTGGGGGAGACTGGGGTCACACCGGGCGCTGCGGTGGTCCCCGGACCGCCGCAGCGCGTCACGTCGACGGGAGGTCGGATGGGCAGCGTCGAACCGAGCACGCCACCGCGGAGGGTCGCGGGGATCCGGCCGGCTCCGCCCGGGGCGGCGCGCAGCGACCTCCCGCCGCGCTGGCTGCGGGTCTCCGCCGGGTGGACGTGGCGGCTGCTCGTCGTCGCGGTCGGCATCGGCCTCGTGTTCGTCGCGACCAGCCGGATCGCGATCGTCTTCACCGCCGTGTTCCTGGCGCTGGTGTTCACCGCGGTGACCCGGCCGCTGACCAACCTGTACGCGCGGGGGATGCCGCGGCCGCTCGCCACGGCGCTGTCCCTGCTCACGGGCTTCGCGGTCTTCGCCGGCCTGCTCGCCTACGTCATCACGTCCGTGGCCGGCCAGTGGCAGGACCTCAGCCAGGAGTTCGGCGCGGGGGTCGACAAGATCCTCGACTACCTGGAGAACGGTCCGTTGCCGGTGAACCTGACGGCCGACCAGGTGAACCAGTGGGTCGACAACGGGCGCGAGTGGCTCACGTCGCACAGCGGCGACATCGCGAGCCAGGCGGCGGCGAGCGCCGGGTCGATCGCCGAGGGCCTCGCCGTGCTCGCCCTCGCGATCTTCTGCACCGTCTTCTTCCTCGCGTCCGGGTCGAAGATCTGGGACTGGTTCCTCGGGCAGCTGCCGGAGGACGGCCGGGAGAGCTGGCGCACCGCCGGCGGCGCGGGCTGGTACACGTTCTCCGGCTATGCGCGCGGCACGGTGCTCGTGGCGCTGTCCGACGGGATCCTCGCGGGGATCTTCCTCGCGATCCTCGGCGTCCCGCTGGCCGCACCGCTGGCGGTGCTGGTGTTCATCGGCGCGTTCATCCCGCTCATCGGCGCGCCGCTGGCGATGGTGGTCGCGATGGTCGTGGCGCTCGCGGCCGACGGAGTCGTGATCGCCGCGGTCGTGGGGATCGGGATCGCCCTCATCGGGCAGCTCGAGGGTCATGTCCTGCAGCCGCTCATCATGGGTAAGCAGGTCTCCCTGCACCCGCTCGTCGTCGGCCTCGGGGTGACGACGGGCACGATCCTCGGCGGCATCCTCGGCGCGGTCGTCGCCGTCCCGCTCCTCGCGGTCGCGTGGGCGGTCTTCGGCGTGCTGCGCTCGCGGGGGACCGCCGGTACGGTCGCCCGGGCGGGCGCGGGCGACGCCGACGAGGCCCGCACCGGCGACCGGTCGCCGGGTGACGAGCCGCCCGACCCGGGATCGGGCACGGCCGCGGAGACACCGGCATGAAGGTCGGGATCCCCACCGAGGTGAAGAACAACGAGTACCGGGTAGCGCTGACGCCGGCGGGCGCGCACCGCCTGGCCGGTGCTGGCCACGTGGTCCTGGTGTAGGCCGGCGCGGGCCTCGGCTCGGCGGTCGCCGACGCGGACTACGTCGCCGCGGGCGCCCGGATCGTGGCGTCCGCCGAAGAGGTCTGGGGCGCCGCCGACCTGGTGTGCAAGGTCAAGGAGCCGGTGGCCGACGAGTACCCGCTGCTGCGCCAGGGGCAGATCCTCTTCGCCTACCTGCACCTGGCGGCGGACCCCGCGGGCACGCGGGCGCTGCTCGGCGCGGGCACGACGGCGATCGCCTACGAGACCGTGCGCGGGCGCGACGGCGGCCTCCCGCTGCTGGCCCCCATGTCGCAGGTCGCCGGACGGCTGGCGACGCAGGTCGGCGCGCACTACCTCCTGCGCAGCGCGGGCGGCGCCGGCGTCCTGCTCGGCGGGGTGCCGGGCACCCTGCCCGGACGCGTGGTGGTCCTGGGCGGCGGGACCGTCGGGCGCCACGCGGCCGAGATCGCCGTCGGCCTGCGTGCCGACGTGACCGTGCTGGACCTGAGCCTCGACGTCCTCGACGACCTCGACCGCCGGTTCGACGGCCGGGTGCGCACCGTGGCCTCGACGCCGTACGCCGTGGAGCAGGCGGTGCTGGCCGCCGACCTGGTGGTGGGCGCCGTCCTGGTCGCCGGCGCCCGGGCCCCACGGCTCGTGAGCACCGAGCTCGTGGGCCGCATGCGGCCCGGGTCCGTTCTGGTGGACGTCGCCGTCGACCAGGGCGGGTGCTTCGAGGCGACGCGGCCCACGACCCACGACGACCCGGTGTTCCGGGTCGCGGGATCGACCTTCTACTGCGTGGCCAACATGCCCGGCGTGGTCCCCGTGACCAGCACGCACGCGCTGACCAGCGCGACCCTGCCCTACCTCGCGCGCCTTGCGGACCGCGGGCGGGACGCACTCGACGACCGTGGCCTGCGCGCCGGCCTCACGGCCCACCGCGGCGCCCTGACGAGCCAGGCGGTCGCCGACGCGCACGGCATGGCGTCCACGCCCGTCGACGACGCGCTGGCGGACTGAGGGCCGGCTCCCCGCGTGGCAGCATGAGCGCCATGGAGCCATTCGTGATCCGCGGCGAGCGGGTCGAGCTGAGCGTCCCGACGCACGACGACGTCGACCGGATCGCCGAGGTCTGCAGCGACGCGGCGGTCCAGGAGTGGACGACGGTCCCCTCGCCCTACACGCGCGACGACGCCGTCGGGTTCGTCGAGAACGTCGTCGGGCCGGGGTGGGCGCGCGGGACCGAGCACACCTGGGCGCTGCGCGAGCGCGGGCGGCTGGTCGGGATGGTCGGGCTGAACCTCGACCCGGCGGTGCCGCGCGTGTCCGCCGAGATCGGGTACTGGCTCGCGCCGCAGGCGCGCGGGCGCGGGCTGATGGGCGAGGCCGCGACCCTCGTCGTCGACTGGGCGCTCGACCCGGAGGGCCTGGACGCCGAGCGGCTCGTGTGGCGGGCGGAGGTCGGCAACTGGTCCTCGCGCCGGGTCGCGTGGCGGCTCGGGTTCCGCGTCGAGGGCCAGGTCCGCGGGTTCCTCACGAAGCGCGGGGTCCGCGTGGACGGCTGGATCGGGACCCTCCTGGCCGGCGACGCGCGCACCCCCGCCGAGCCGTGGCCCGACGGCGTCCCGACCGTCACTCCCGGGGTGCGCGCGGGCTGACGGGCTGGTTGCGCCCGCCGGGTAGCGTTGCGGCATGAGCGCCTCCTCCCGACCCGCCGGCACACCCGAGACCGCCGAGTCGGAGGTCGTGCGCATCTGCCAGGACCTCCTGCGGATCGACACCTCCAACTTCGGCGACGGCTCCGGCCCGGGGGAGCGCAAGGCCGCCGAGTACGTGATGGCCTGCCTCGAGGAGGTCGGCCTGGAGCCGGAGCTCTTCGAGTCGGCGCCCGGGCGCGCGAGCGTCGTCGTCCGCCTGGCCGGCGAGGACCGCTCGCGTCCCGCGCTCGTGCTGCACGGTCACCTCGACGTCGTGCCGGCCCAGGCCGGCGACTGGTCCGTGGACCCGTTCGCGGGCGAGGAGATCGACGGGCTGCTGTGGGGGCGCGGCGCCGTCGACATGAAGGACATGGACGCGATGATCCTCGCGGTCGTGCGGCAGATGGCGCGCGAGGGGCGCAGGCCAGCGCGGGACGTCGTCGTCGCCTTCTTCGCCGACGAGGAGGCCGGCGGCGCCTACGGGGCGCGCTACGCCGTCGACCACCGGCCCGAGCTGTTCGAGGGCGCGACCGAGGCGATCAGCGAGGTGGGCGGCTTCTCCGTCGAGATCGACGGCCGGCGCACCTATCTGCTGCAGACCGCCGAGAAGAGCCTGGCCTGGTTGCGGCTCGTCGCCGACGGCACCGCCGGGCACGGCTCCCAGGTCAACCTCGACAACGCGGTGACGCGCCTGGCGGAGGCGGTCGCACGGATCGGGTCGCACCCGTGGCCCTACCGGCTCACGCCGACCGTCGACGCGCTGCTGCGCGGCGTGGCCGACCTGACGGGGCTGCCGTTCGACGCACAGGACCCCGGGGCGGTCGACGCGCTGGTCGACGCGCTCGGGCCGGCCAAGAAGTTCGTCGGAGCGACCGTCCGGCACACCGCGAACCCCACCCAGCTCGGCGCCGGCTACAAGGCGAACGTCATCCCGGGCACGGCCGAGGCGACGATCGACGTCCGCCTCCTGCCCGGCCTCGAGGACGACGGCATGGCCACCCTGCGCGAGCTCGCCGGCGAGCACGTGCGCATCGAGCCGGTGCACCAGGACGTCGCGCTCGAGGTGCCGTTCTCCGGCGACCTCGTCGACGCGATGGTCGACGCCCTGCACGCCGAGGACCCGGGCGCGAGCGTGCTGCCCTACACGCTCTCCGGCGGCACCGACAACAAGTCCCTGGCCCGCCTCGGCATCACGGGCTACGGGTTCGCGCCGCTGCGGCTGCCGCCGGACCTCGACTTCTCGGGGATGTTCCACGGCGTCGACGAGCGGGTGCCGACCGACGCGCTGCGCTTCGGGTGCCGGGTCCTGGACCGGCTGCTGCGTACCTGCTGAGCGGGCGCCCGCCCGGCGCGTCAGGAGTCGAGCAGCGCGTCGATCGACCGGCGCAGCCGTGCCCGGTAGCCGCCACCGAAGAGCACCGCGTGCACGGCGAGCGGGTAGACCTGGTGCAGGGCCCGACGCCGCTGCCAGCCCGGGGCGAGCGGGTCCGCCTCGTCGTAGGCGGCCACGATCGTGTCCAGGTGCGGTGCGCCGAACAGGACGAGCATCGCCAGGTCGGCCTCCCGGTGACCGCCGTGCGCCGCCGGGTCGATGAGGACGGCCCCCTCGCTCGACCACAGCACGTTGCCCGACCACAGGTCCCCGTGCAGGCGGGCCGCGGGCTCCGCCGCGGCCGTGGGCCCGGCCACCCGGGCGACGCGGGACGCGAGCCGCTGCAGGGCCGCGACGTCGTCCGGCCCGAGCGCGCCGCGCTCCCTGCCCTGCTCGGCGACCGGCAGGAGCCGCGCCTGCGCGTAGAACGTCGGCCAGTCGTCCCACCGGCCGGCGGGCAGCGGCAGCGGGTCCTCGAGCGGGCCGAACCAGGCGTGCTCGGCGCCCGGCGGCAGCGCCCCGTGGGCCGCGGCGCCCGCGCGGTGCATCCGGGCGAGGTCCCGGCCGAACCGCGCGGCGGCGTCGGGAGTGGCGGGGGCCGGCTCGACGCGCTCGAGGTCGAGCCGGTCGTCCGTGACGTCGATCACGCGCACGACCCGCGGGCCGTCGTCGACCGCGAGCCACCGCAGCCCCGCGGCCTCGGTCGCGAAGAAGCCGTGCGGCGCGCCGGGGCGCTGCTTGCGGAACGTCGGCGTCGTCATCGAACGCGCCGGCTCAGAGCGTGCTGCGCGCGCGGATGATCTTGCGGCGGAGCCAGACCTTGCGCATGCCTCCGAGGTACAGGCGGGTGCGGGCGAGCTCCCAGCGGCCGTACTCGGCCTCCTCGGTGAGCACCTGGCGCGCGGCCAGGGGGCTGGTGCTCCGGTCGAAGGTGAGCACCCGGTACTCGTAGTGGCCGTGGGTGGACCAGGCGGACCGGTACGCGGGCCGGTCCGACGTCGTCCGTGCCGTAGGTGCCATGCGCATCCCTCGCTCGTCGTCGCCGTCTCGGGCGCGTCCGGCGCCGAACGGGCCGGCCGCGCATTCTGGATGCCATTGTGCACCGCGCGGCGATACCGTCAGCACATGACCGATGACCCGCGTGCCGCGCTCGACCGCTTCATCGCCGCGCTCGAAGCCCACTACGACGCCGTCGTCACGCGACGCGGCGACGACGACCCGCGTGTCGACGACACCTACTACGTGCTGGCGGACGCGTTCGACGTCTACGACGAGGCGCTCGGTGAGGTGCACGGCGAGGCGACGCCCCTCGTCGTCGACGACTCGGACGACGACGATGACGACGACCAGGACGACGAGGACGACGACGAGCGTCACGACCACGGTGGGTCCGGCGACGAGCCGCAGGTGCCTCGTGGCGGCCGCGGGCTGACCTCGTCGGACATCGACGACCACATCGACGACGACGACCAGATCCACGGCTCCCTGAGCTGACCGCGGCGCCCAACCGCCCGCCGAGACGTCGAATTCGGCCCCTGATCCGACTGGATCAGGGGCCGAATTCGACATCTCGGCGGGCGGGCGCCCAGCGGGCTCGCTCGGCGCGTCTCGAGGGTCTCGGGGTCAGCGGGGTCAGCGGGTCTCGGGGTACCCGCGACCCGGGGCGCTCACGTCGTCGAGCGCGCTCAGCACGGCGGCTGGCAGCACGACGTCCGTCGCCCCGAGCGTCGCCCGCAGCTGGGCGGGGGTCCGCGCCCCGACGATCGCGGAGCCGACGTCGCGGGCGAGCAGCCACGCCAGCGCGACCTCGAGCGGCGCGCGCCCCAGGCCGTCCGCCGCCGTGGCCACCGCCTCGACGACGCCGGACGAGTCGCGCCCGAGGTACGGCTCGACGAAGGACGCCAGGTGGCTGCTCGCACCCCGGGAGTCCGCGGGCATGGCCCGGCGGTACTTGCCTGTCAGGACGCCGCGTCCGAGCGGGGACCACGCGAGCACGCCGATCCCGAGCGCCTGCGCCGCGGGGGCGACCTCGCGCTCGAGCCCGCGCTCGAGCAGCGAGTACTCCAGCTCGACCGCCGCGAGCTCGCAGTCCCCGCCCGCCTCGAGCAGCGTCGCGGCCCGCGCCGTCTGCCAGCCCGCGTGGTTCGAGAGCCCGACGTAGCGTGCCCGCCCGCTCGTGACGGCCTGGCGCAGGGCCGACACCGTCTCGGCGAGCGGGGTGCGCCCGTCCGGCGCCTGCACGAGGAACAGGTCGACGTGGTCCGTGCCCAGCCGCGCGAGCGAGCGGTCCAGCGAGTCGAGCAGCGCCCCGCGGGACGCGTCGACGATCGCGGCGTCCCGCTCGCGGCGGACGCCCGCCTTGGTGCACAGCAGCACCTCGGACCGGTCCACCTCGGCGGCCAGCAACGACCCGAGCACCGACTCGGCGGCGCCGTCGCCGTAGGAGGCTGCCGTGTCGACGAGCGTGCCGCCCGCGTCCACGAAGAGGCGCAGCTGCTCGGCTGCGTCGATCTCGTCCGTGTCCCGCCCCCACGTCATGGTGCCGAGCCCGAGCGAGGAGACGTGCAGGCCGGTGCGCCCGAGCTGGCGAAGTTCCATGGCCGCAGGCTACCGGGACGTCGTGCGCCCGGTGTGTATCGTGACCGCTCGTGAACTCATGGGAAGCAGTCGTCCTCGGCCTGGTGCAGGGCCTGACCGAGTTCCTCCCGATCTCCTCCAGCGCGCACCTGAGCATCGTCGGCCAGCTCCTCGGGGACGTGGACCCGGGCGCCGCGTTCACCGCGATCACGCAGATCGGCACGGAGACCGCGGTGCTGCTGTACTTCCGCCGCGACATCAGGCAGATCTGCGTCGCCTGGTGGAAGGCGGTGCGCGGCGACGCGGGCACGGACTGGCGCTCGCGCATGGGCGCCCACGACCTGCACGCCCGGATGGCGTGGTTCATCGCCCTCGGCTCCGTGCCGATCGTGATCCTCGGGCTCCTGTTCCAGGACGCCATCGAGACGAACCTGCGCAACCTCTGGATCACCGTGGCGATGCTCGCGCTGTTCGGCGTGCTCCTGGGCGTCGCCGACCGCGTCGGGCGCAAGGTGCGCCCGTTGGACGACCTGACCCCCGCCAGCGCGGTCGGCTACGGGTTCGCGCAGGCGCTCGCGCTCATCCCGGGGGTCTCGCGGTCCGGCGGGACCATCACGGCGGGCCTGCTCATGGGGTTCACCCGCGAGGCGGCTGCCCGCTACTCGTTCCTCCTCGCGATCCCTGCCGTGCTCGGCTCCGGGTTCTTCCAGCTCGCGAAGTCCGTCGCCGACGGGCCCGAGCCCGGCTCGCCCGGCGCGGGGGCGACGCTGGTGGCCACGCTGATCGCGTTCGTCGTCGGCTACCTGGTGATCATCGTCTTCCTCAAGATCATCTCGACCTACAGCTACCGGCCGTTCGTCTGGTACCGCCTGGGTCTGGCCGCCGTGGTCTCCGTCATGCTGGTCACGGGCGTGCTGACCGCCTGACGGCCGATAGGGTGGCCGGGTGCTCACCTGGCCCGCCCCACAGATTCCCGCGCTGCCCGGAGAGGGCCGCCAGGTCCGCGTCCACGACAGCTCGACCGGTGCGCAGGTCGTCGCCGCGCACGGTCGCCGCGCCACGATGTACGTCTGCGGCATCACCCCCTACGACGCCACCCACCTCGGCCACGCGGCCACGTACGTCGCGTTCGACCTGCTCTACCGGGCCTGGCTCGACGCCGGCCACGAGGTGGTCATGGCCTCGAACGTCACGGACGTCGACGACCCGCTCCTCGAGCGGGCGACCGCGACCGGTGTCGGGTGGCGGGACCTGGCCACCGAGCAGATCGCGCTCTTCGCGGAGGACATGACGGCGCTCGGCGTCGTGCCGCCCGACGTCTACGAGGGTGTCGTCGAGACCATCCCGCGCGTGCAGGACGCCGTCGCCCGCCTGCTCGAGACGGGTGCGGCCTACCGGGTGCCGCTCGAGGCGGGGGCGGGCGGCACGGAGCCCGGCCTCGGCGACGTGTACGCCGACCTCTCGGCCGACCCGTCGTTCGGTGACGTCGCGCGCCTGTCCCCGCAGGAGATGGCGACGCTCTTCGCCGAGCGCGGCGGGGACCCGGAGCGGCCCGGCAAGCGTCATCCGCTCGACCCGCTGCTGTGGCGCCGCGAGCGCCCGGGCGAGCCGGCGTGGGACTGCGCGACGCTCGGCAGCGGGCGGCCCGGCTGGCACGTCGAGTGCGCCGTCATCGCGCGCGACGGGCTCGGCCTGCCGTTCGACGTCCAGGGCGGGGGAGCGGACCTGCTCTTCCCCCACCACGAGATGTCGACCTCGCACGCGCGGCTCATCGACGACGGCCACGGCGCACGCACCCACGTGCACGCCGGCCTCATCTCCTACGACGGCCACAAGATGAGCAAGTCCCGGGGCAACCTCGTCCTCGTCTCGCGGCTGCGGGCCGACGGCGTGGACCCGATGGCCATCCGGCTCGCCATCCTCGCCCAGCACTACCGCAGCGAGTGGGAGTGGTCGGACGCGGTCCTCGCCGGGGGCCTCGCGCGCCACGCGCGATGGGTCGCGGCGGTCTCGGGCAACGGCGGGCCGTCGCCCGACGCGACGCTGGACGCGGTCCGCGACGCGCTCGCGGCCGACCTCGACGCCCCGCGCGCGCTCGCGGCCGTGGACGCCTGGGCCGACGCGGCGCTCGCCCCGGGACGGGACACCTCCGCCGACGAGGTCGGCGCGCCCGGCGTGGTCGCCCGGACGGTGAACGCGCTGCTGGGCGTGCGCCTGTGAGCGCCTAGGCCTCGCGGCCCCCGCCGTCGCGGCGCTTGAGGTAGCGCTCGAACTCGCGGGCGATGGCCTCGCCCGACGCCTCGGGCAGCTCGGCCGTGTCCTTCGCCTCCTCCAGCTGCTGCACGTACTCGGCGATCTCCGAGTCCTCCTGCGCGAGCTCGTCCACCCCGTGCTGCCACGCCTCGGCGTCCTCGGGGAGCTCCCCGAGCGGCACGGGCTCGCCGACGAGCTCCTCGAGCCGCGTGAGCATCGCGAGCGTGGCCTTGGGCGACGGCGGGTGCGCCACGTAGTGCGGCACCGCCGCCCACAGCGAGACGGACTGCATGCCGCGCTCGCCGGCCGCGTGCTGGAGCACGCCGACGATGCCGGTGGGACCCTCGTAGGTGTTCGGCGACACGTCCAGGACGGACTGCAGCCCCACGCTCTCCGACGTGGCGGTCAGCGGGATCGGACGGGTGTGCGGGACGTCCGCGAGCAGCGCGCCGAGGGTCACGACCGTGCTCACGTGGTAGCTCTCGGCGAGGTCGAGGAGCTCGCGGCAGTACGTGCGCCAGCGCATGCTCGGCTCGATGCCGTCGACCAGGACGATGCGCCGGCCCGTGACGGGCGTGCGCGTCGTGGAGACCGTCGTGGTGGGCCACGTGATGGTGCGCCGGCCCTCGTCGTCGGTGGCCACGACCGGCCGGTTCACCTGGAAGTCGTGGTACTCCTCCGGGTCGATCTCCGCGACGTCGACGGCGTCCCACACGTCGTGCAGGTGCTGCACCGCGGCCGTCGCCGCGCTGCCTGCGTCGTTCCAGCCCTCGAAGGCGGCGATCAGCACGGTGCGCAGCTCGTCGCCCTGCCCCGCCGCGCCCGGCGAGCCCGGGATGTCGTCCCACGTGTCGCTCATCGGTCCAGCCTAGACGTGCCCGGCACCCGGCACGCCGCCCCGCGGGCGGACGGTCCGTGGCCGCGGCGCACGTACCGTGGGAGAGGACACCGCAGACGAAGAGGAGCAGCACCCGATGGCAGAAGTGGAGGAGGGCTCCGCCCTCCGGACGGAGGCGGGCGCCGGGACGGCGGGCGCGAGCGGCGTGCGGGGCACCGCGGGAGCCACGGGTCCCCGGACGCCGGCGGCGGTGCTGTGGGACATGGACGGCACGCTCGTGGACTCCGAGCCGTACTGGATGGAGGCCGAGGCGGAGCTGGTCGCCCGGCACGGCGGCACCTGGACCCACGAGGACGCGCTCGGCCTGGTCGGCAACCCCCTGGAGGTCTCCGCGGCGGTGCTGCTCGAGGCCGGGGTCCGCCTCGAGGTGCCGCAGATCCTCACCTTCCTGGTCACGACCGTCGCGCGGCGGATCAGCGAGCACGTGCCGTGGCGGCCCGGGGCGCTCGAGCTGCTCGTCGCCGTGCGCGAGGCCGGGATCCCCTGCGCGCTGGTGACCATGTCCTACCGAGAGCTCGCGGTGCCGCTCGTCGCGGCGGCACCCGCCGGGGCGTTCGACCAGCTGGTGTGCGGGGACGACGTCCGTCGCGGCAAGCCCGATCCCGAGCCCTACCTCCGCGCGGCGCAGCTCCTCGGGGTGGACGCCCGCGACTGCGTCGCCGTCGAGGACTCCCCGCCGGGGATCGCCTCGGCGCTCGCTGCGGGCGCCACGACGCTCGGCGTCGAGGCCGTGGTCCCGGTCCGGCCGGCACCGGGGCTCAACCGGGTCGCGACGCTCGCGGGCGTCGACGTCGAGCTGCTGCGGCGCATGCACGGAGGCGAGCTCGTCGACCGGATGCCCTGAGCGGGACCGGCACCCGCCGGGACCGCCCCGGGTCAGACACCGCTCTCCGGGCGGACCCCGATCGCGACCTCTACCCGGCCGTCGGGGACGGGGGGCGGCGTGCCGCCGAAGGCGGGGCACAGGCTCCGGTGCGCGCACCAGTCGCACAGGCGGCTCGGGCGGGGCTCCCAGCTCCCGGTGCGTGCCGACTCCTGCACCGAGGACCACACGGAACGCACGCGCTGCTCGGTGATCTCGAGCTCGCGCTCCGTGGGCTCGGTGCGCAGCACCTGACCGTCGCCGAGGTAGACGAGCTGGAGCATCGCCGGGACCTTCCCGGACTCGCGCCACAGGACGAGCCCGTAGAAGCGCATCTGGAACAGCGCGCCGCTCTCGAACCCCGGCCGGGGAGAGCGCCCGGACTTGTAGTCCACGACCCGGACCGCGCCGTCCGGGCGAACGTCGAGCCGGTCCACGATGCCGCGCAGCACCGGCCCGTCCGCGAGCGCCGTCTCGACGCGCAGCTCGCGCGCCTGCGGCTCGAGCCGGTTCGGGTCCTCCAGCGTGAAGTAGGTCGCGAGCAGGGCCGCCGCGCTGCGCAGCCAGGCCTCCTCCGCGGTGTCGTCCGTGAAGAGCTCCCCGCACCGGGTGTCCGTCTCCTGCAGGGCGGCCCACTGCGCGGGCAGCATCCCCTGCGCCGCCGCGAGGGTGCGTTCCCCGAGCGGGGCGTCGTACAGGTGCTCCAGCACCGCGTGCACCAGGGTGCCGCGCGCCGCGGCCTCGCTCGGCGGCTCCGGGAGCCGGTCGACGACCCGCAGCCGGTACAGCAGCGGGCACTGCATGTAGTCGTTCGCGCGCGACGGCGAGAGTCCCGGCAGCCGGGTCGGGGTGCTGACGTCCGTCGTGGTCATGGCTCGAGGTTAGGCGCTGCCCCCGACAGACCGGCGCCCCCGGCCTCCCGGTCCGGGCGGCGGGCGCGCCGGCGCGAGCGGATAGTCTGACCGGCGTGACGCAGCCCCCTCCCGCCCCGGCCGGACCGGCCGGCCCTCCCGACCGCCGGGCCCCGCGCAGCCGCGGCTGGGTGCTGGGCCGCGTCGCCGGGGCGCCCGTCGTCGTGACCCCCTCCTGGGGCATCGCCGCGGTGGTCCTCACCGTCCTGTTCGCACCGACGGTGCGCTGGTACCAGCCCCACCTCGGCGCCGGCATCTACCTGGTCGCGTTCGCGTTCGTGCTGCTGCTCTTCGGCTCCGTGTTCCTGCACGAGGTCGCCCACGCGCTCGTCGCCCGGCGCCTCGGCCACCGCGTGACCGAGCTCGCGCTGACCGTCTGGGGCGGGCACACCGCGTACACGGGCACCACCCTGCGCCCGCGCGACGGCGTCTGGATCGCCGTCGTCGGTCCCCTGACCAACCTGGTCCTCGCCGGTGGCTTCTGGCTGCTCTTCGAGGCCCGCGCGGGCAGCGACATCGTGTGGCTCCTGTGCTACGCGGCGGCGTTCTCCAACGCGTTCGTCGGGTTCTTCAACCTCATCCCGGGTCTCCCGCTCGACGGCGGGCAGGTGCTCGAGTCCGCGGTGTGGGCGGCGACCGGCTCGCGCGACCGCGGCACTGTGGCGGCCGGGTGGACCGGCCGCGTGGTCGCGGTGGGCTTCCTCGTCGTGGCGCTGCTCGTCCCGCTGGCCCAGGGGCGCCAGCCGGACCTCGTGACCGTGGTCTGGGCCGCCGTGATCGGCTCGTTCCTGTGGTCGGGTGCCAGCACAGCGGTGCGCGTGGGCCGCGTGCGCCAGGCGGTGGCGCACGTCGACCTGCGCGGCCTGGTCCGCCCGACGGCGGTCGTCGGCACCGGGGCGAGCGCGGCGGACGTCGCGCACGGTGCGCGCTCGACGGGCGCCTGGGCGGTCGTCGTCGTCGACCCGGCGGGCTCGCCGGTCGCCGTCGTCGAGGCGCCGACGGTCGCCGCCGTGCCCCCCGAGCGGCTCGCCTCGACCCCCGTGGGTGCCGTCGCCGTGGCGCTCCCGGCGGGCGCAGCCGTCGACGTCTCTGCCCGGGGCGTCGAGCTCGTCGACCAGGTCGCCGGCCTGGCGCGCTCGGCGACCGTGCTGCCCGTGGTGGGCCAGGGGCGTGTCGTGGGCGTGGTGATGGTGGCCGACGTCGTCGGCGCCGTGCAGCACGCGCGTGCCGCCGGGCGGACGCCCGGCACCTAGGATGGTGCGTCGTGACCCACGACGCACCCGCCCCGGCGACGCCCGAGCCCGCGACCCCGCCGACGGGGGCCGACCAGCGTCGCGGGCCCCTGCGCCTGGGCGACAAGGTCCAGCTCACCGACCCGCGCGGGCGCCTGCACACGATCACGCTCGCCGAGGGTGCGACGTTCCACACGCACAAGGGCTACTTCACGCACGCCCAGCTCGTCGGGCAGCCCGAGGGCTCGGTGGTCACCAACACGGCGGGCATCGACTACGTCGCCCTGCGCCCGCTGCTCGCCGACTACGTCCTGTCGATGCCGCGCGGCGCGGCCGTCGTGTACCCGAAGGACGCGGGGCAGATCGTCGGGATGGCCGACATCTACCCCGGCGCCCGGGTCGTGGAGGCCGGCGTCGGCTCCGGCGCGCTGACCATGTCGCTGCTGCGCGCCGTCGGCGACGGCGGCAGCGTGCACTCGATCGAGCGCCGCGAGGACTTCGCGGCGATCGCCCGCGGCAACGTCGAGACGTTCTTCGGCGGGCCTCATCCCGCCTGGGACCTGACCGTCGGTGACCTCGCCGACGTGCTGCCGCAGATCGCGGGCCCGGGCACCGTCGACCGGGTCGTCCTCGACATGCTGGCGCCCTGGGAGAACGTCGACGCGGTCGCCGACGCGCTGGCGTCCGGCGGGGTGCTGGTCTGCTACGTGGCCACGACGACCCAGCTCTCCCGCGTCGCCGAGGGGCTGCGCGCCGACGGCCGGTTCACCGAGCCCAGCGCCTGGGAGTCCATGGTCCGGGGCTGGCACCTCGAGGGGCTCGCGGTGCGTCCGGAGCACCGGATGATCGGTCACACCGGCTTCCTGATCACCGCGCGGCGCATGGCCGACGGCGTCGTCGTCCCCGAGCGCCGGCGCCGCCCCGCGAAGGGCGCCTACCCCGCCGCCGACGCCGAGTGGACGGCGGAGGACGTCGGCGAGCGGCCGATCTCGGACAAGAAGATCCGTCGGGTCCGCCGCGACGTCGGGCAGGCGCCCGAGTGAGCCCAGCGGCGGCGTGCGGCGGGCGGCCGCCGACGCGTGTCCGTCCTTCGGCCGCCTGACCCACGACGGGGGAGGTTCCGCCTAGAGTCGTGCTCACGGCGGACGTCGGCACGGCGGCCGCCGCCAGGCGTCGGAACGGATGGAGGCTGCGATGACCGAGCCGGACCGGGAGCACGAGCGCCAGCTGGCGCTGCTCTCCGCGAAGAACGAGCGCCTCGCGGAGGCCCTGCGCGCCGCGCGGGACCAGCTCGTCGACCAGCGGCGCCAGATCGAGGAGCTCGCCAAGCCGCCGGGCACCTACGCCGTCTTCCTCTCCGCCCATCCGGACGGCTCGGTGGACGTCTCCTCCTCCGGTCGCAAGATGCACGTCGGCGCCAGCCCGGAGGTCGACGTCCGAGCCCTGCGGCCGGGCCAGGAGGTCGCGCTCAACGAGGCGATGACGGTCGTGGCCGCCGGAGGGTTCGAGCGCACGGGCGAGATCGTCGCCGTCAAGGAGGTCCTGGACGCCGAGCGCGTCCTGGTCGTGGGGCGCGCCGACGAGGAGCGGGTGGTCCGCCTCGCGGGCTCCGTCCCGGCGCGGTCGTTGCGCGCGGGGGACAGCCTGACGGTCGACACGCGCAGCGGGTTCGTCTTCGAGGTCGTCCCCAAGTCGGAGGTCGAGGAGCTGGTCCTCGAGGAGGTCCCGGACATCGACTACTCCGACATCGGCGGGCTCGGCCCCCAGATCGAGCAGATCCGCGACGCCGTCGAGCTGCCGTTCGTGCACCCCGACCTCTACCGCGAGCACGGGCTGCGCCCGCCCAAGGGCATCCTGCTCTACGGCCCGCCCGGGTGCGGCAAGACGCTCATCGCGAAGGCCGTGGCGAACTCCCTCGCGCACACGGTGGCGAGGGCGCGCGGCGAGGAGTCCACCGAGGGCGCCCGCAGCTACTTCCTCAACGTCAAGGGCCCGGAACTGCTCAACAAGTACGTCGGCGAGACCGAGCGGCACATCCGGCTGATCTTCTCCCGAGCGCGGGAGAAGGCCTCGCAGGGGACCCCCGTCGTCGTCTTCTTCGACGAGATGGAGTCGCTCTTCCGGACCCGGGGGACGGGCCTGTCCTCCGACGTGGAGACGACGATCGTGCCGCAGCTGCTCAGCGAGATCGACGGCGTCGAACGCCTCGACAACGTCATCGTCATCGGCGCCTCGAACCGCGAGGACATGATCGACCCCGCGATCCTGCGTCCCGGGCGGCTCGACGTGAAGATCAAGATCGAGCGGCCCGACGCCGAGGGCGCCCGCGAGATCTTCGCCAAGTACCTGACCTCGGACCTGCCGATCCACGCGGACGACCTCGCCGAGCACGGCGAGGACGGGGCGGCGGCGGTCGAGGGCATGATCCGCGCCGTCGTCGAGCGGATGTACTCCGAGGCCGACGAGAACCGTTTCCTCGAGGTGACCTACGCGAGCGGCGACAAGGAGGTCCTGTACTTCAAGGACTTCAACTCCGGCGCGATGATCCAGAACGTCGTCGACCGGGCGAAGAAGTCCGCGATCAAGGACCTCCTGGCGACGGGCGGGCGGGGCATCCGCGTCGACCACCTGCTCGCCGCGTGCGTCGACGAGTTCCGGGAGAACGAGGACCTGCCGAACACGACGAACCCGGACGACTGGGCGAGGATCTCCGGCAAGAAGGGCGAGCGCATCGTGTTCATCCGCACCATCGTGCAGAAGGAGGGTGAGGGCGCGGCGCCGCGGACCATCGACACGGTCACCAACACGGGGCAGTATCTCTGACCGCTGTACCCCTGACCGCTGTACCCCTGACCGCTGTACCCCTGACCGCTGTACCCCTGACCGCTGTACCCCTGACCGCGCCGCCCGACGGGCGGACGCCCACGGCGACCACCGGCCGGGTGCGCCTAGGGTGACGACGTGACCGTGCGACGCGTGATGGGCATCGAGACCGAGTACGGCGTCCTGCAGCCGGGGCGCCCGCTCGCGAACCCGATGCTCATGTCCAGCCAGGTCGTGACCACGTACCGCGCCCTCGTCGCGAGCCAGGGCGCGGCCCGCGGGCCCGCCCGGTGGGACTACGACGACGAGGACCCGCTGTCGGACGCCCGGGGCTTCCGACTGCACCGGGCCTCGGCGCACCCGTCCCTGCTCACCGACGACCCGACGCGCCCGGCGCCGTCGGGCGACGCGGCCGTGGACGTCACGCTCCAGGAGATCGACCGCCCGTCGGTCGAGGAGTACGACGACCCCAGCGCCGCGAACGTGATCCTCACGAACGGCGCGCGGCTCTACGTCGACCACGCCCACCCCGAGTACTCCTCGCCCGAGGTGACCGGGCCCCGCGACGGCGTCCGCTGGGACGTCGCCGGCGAGCGGATCATGCTCGCGGCGTGCCGCGAGCTCGCCCGCGTGCCCGGCGCCGAGGTCGTCCTCTACAAGAACAACGTGGACGGCAAGGGCGCCAGCTACGGCACGCACGAGAACTACCTCGTCGAGCGGGAGGTGCCGTTCGCGACCCTGGTGGACGTCGTGACGCCGTTCCTCGTGACCCGGCAGGTGTTCACCGGCTCCGGGCGGGTGGGGCTCGGGCAGGCGGGCGAGGACGCCGGCTTCCAGGTGTCCCAGCGCGCCGACTACATCGAGGCCGAGGTCGGGCTGGAGACCACCCTCCGCCGGCCGATCGTCAACACCCGCGACGAGCCGCACGCCGACCGGTCGCGGTGGCGGCGGCTGCACCTGATCGTCGGGGACGCCAACCACCTCGAGGTCGCCACGTACCTCAAGCTCGGCACGACGTCCCTGGTGCTGTGGCTGACCGAGAACCTCGGGCGCCTGGCCGACGCGGGGCACGGCGTGCGTGCCGAGCTGGCGGCGCTGCGCCTGGCCGACCCGGTCGAGGACGTGCGCCGCGTCAGCCGCGACCTGGACCTGCGCGCCCCGCTCGACCTCGCGGACGGGCGCCGGATGACGGCGCTGGAGATCCAGCGGGAGTACGCGCGGCTCGTGCGCTCCGCCGTCGTCGCCCTCGACGGGACGCCGGACGCCGAGACGGCCGAGGTCCTCGACCGCTGGGACTCGGTCCTGGAGCGGCTCGGGACGGACCGGGACCTGTGCGCGCGCGAGGTCGAGTGGGTCGCCAAGCTGCGGGTGCTCGAGGCCATGCGCCGCCGGGACGCGCTCGGCTGGGACCACCCGCGCCTCGCCGCGCTCGACCTGCAGTGGTCCGACGTGCGGCCCGAGCGGGGCGTCTACCACCGGCTGCTCGCCGCGGGCGCGGTCGAGCGGCTGGTCGACGAGCGGGAGGTCGCGCACGCCGTCGAGCACGCGCCGGCTGACACGCGTGCCTACTTCCGGGGCGAGGTGATGGCCCGGTTCGGGGACCAGGTCTCGGCGGCCAGCTGGGACTCGGTGATCTTCGACGTCGCGGGGGCGCGGTCGCTGCAGCGCGTGCCCATGCTCGACCCGCTGCGCGGGACGCGCGCGCACATCGGCGCGCTGCTGGACGCGAGCCCGGACGCGGCCGCGCTCCTGGCGGGTCTGTCCGGCCCGGGGTGAGCGTGAGGGCCTAGGCTGGACGAGCACGCACGCCGCACGCGGCGAGGACACCTGAGGAGACGACATGGCCGGTCAGGAACAGATCAGACCCGAGGACCGTCCCGACGACGGCGACGTCCCCGCCGCACCCCCGGCGGTCCCTGCGGGCCAGGCCCAGGACGCGGAGATCGACTCGCTGCTCGAGGAGATCGACGAGGTGCTGGAGTCGAACGCGGAGTCGTTCGTGCGCGGGTTCGTCCAGAAGGGCGGGCAGTAGGCCTCCATGGCAGGTGAGCACAGCGGGCGGCTGCCGAGCGCCTTCACGACGCCGGGGTCCTCGTCGTTCCTCGACTTCGTCTCGGACCACGCACCGCACCTGCTGCCCGGCCGCCGGGACACGGACGGGTCGACCGCGCCCGTGGTCCCGCACGCGACCACCATCGTGGCCCTCGTCGTCGATGGGGGGATCGTCATGGCGGGCGACCGCCGGGCGACGGCGGGCTCGATGATCGCCCACCGGGAGATCGAGAAGGTCTTCCCGGCGGACGAGTACTCGGCGATCGGCATCGCGGGCACGGCGGGGATCGCCATCGACCTGGTGCGGCTGTTCCAGCTCGAGCTCGAGCACTACGAGAAGATCGAGGGGACGCTGCTCTCGCTCGACGGCAAGGCTAACCGGCTCTCGACGATGATCCGGGCCAACCTCGGCCTCGCGCTGCAGGGGCTGGCCGTCGTGCCGCTGTTCGCGGGCCACGACCTGGGGCGCGGGCGGGGACGGATCTTCTCCTACGACGTCACGGGCGGGCGCTACGAGGAGCGCGACCACCACAGCGTCGGCTCCGGCTCGGTGTTCGCGCGCGGCGCGCTGAAGAAGCTCTGGCGCCCGGGGCTCACCCCCGCGCAGGGCGTCGAGGTCGCCGTCGAGGTCCTGTTCGACGCCGCCGACGACGACTCCGCGACCGCGGGGCCGGACACGGTGCGCAAGATCTGGCCGGTGGTCGCCACGGTGGGCGGCGGCGGGTACGCGCGGGTCGCGGACGACGTGCTCGGGCCGGTCGTCGAGCGGATCGTCGCCCAGCGCACGACCGAGGGAGGGCACCGCCCGTGAGCATGCCGTTCTACGTCTCGCCCGAGCAGCTGATGCGCGACCGGGCCGACTACGCCCGCAAGGGCATCGCGCGGGGGCGCTCCGTCGTCGTCGTCGCGTACGACGACGGGATCGCGTTCGCGACCCAGAACCGGTCGCGGGCGCTGCACAAGATCTCGGAGATCTACGACCGGATCGCCTTCGCCGCGGTCGGCAAGTACAACGAGTTCGAGAACCTGCGGGTCGCGGGCGTGCGCTACGCGGACCTGCGCGGCTACTCCTACGACCGCTCGGACGTGAACGCGCGCGGGCTGGCCAACGCTTACGCGCAGACGCTGGGCACGGTGTTCACGACCGAGTCGAAGCCGCTCGAGGTGGAGCTCGTCGTCGCGGAGGTCGGGGCGAGCGCCGCGGAGGACCAGGTCTACCGGCTCTCCTACGACGGGACGGTGGCCGACGAGCACGGGTTCGTGGTCATGGGCGGGCGCGCCGAGCAGCTCGGCGGCGTCGTCGCCGACGGCTGGTCGCCCGGCATGACGCTCGCGCAGGTGCTGCGCCTGGCGGTCGCCGCGCTCGGCACGCCGGCCCCCGGGGAGACGGAGCCGCCGGGCGGGACGGCGCCCGACGGCCCGCCGATCCCCGCGGCCGAGCTCGAGGTCGCGGTGCTGGACCGCACGCGCGAGCGCCGGGCGTTCCGGCGCCTGGCGGGCCCGACGCTGGCCCGCCTGCTGGGCGAGGTCCCGGCGGACGGCGAGGAGGGGATCTGATGGACCGCAGGATCTTCGGGCTGGAGACCGAGTACGGCGTCACGTGCGCCTCCGACGACGGCCCGGGCCTCTCGGCGGACGAGGTCGCCCGGTACCTGTTCCGCAAGGTCGTCGCGTGGGGGCGCTCGTCCAACGTGTTCCTGCGCAACGGGTCGCGGCTGTACCTCGACGTCGGCTCGCACCCGGAGTACGCGACCGCGGAGTGCGACGACATCGCCCAGCTGGTCGCCTACGACCGCGGCGGCGAGCGCATCCTCGAGGGCCTGGTGGCCGACGCGCAGCAGCGCCTCGAGCACGAGGGGCTGTCGGGCCGGATCCACCTGTTCAAGAACAACACCGACTCGGCCGGGAACTCCTACGGCTGCCACGAGAACTACCTCGTGCGACGCCAGGGCGACTTCGCCCGGCTCTCGGACGTGCTCGTGCCGTTCTTCATCACGCGTCAGGTGCTGACGGGCGCGGGCAAGGTGCTCGCGACGCCGCGCGGTGCCGCGTACTGCCTCTCGCAGCGCGCCGACCACATCTGGGAGGCGGTCTCCAGCGCGACCACGCGCTCGCGGCCCATCATCAACACGCGCGACGAGCCCCACGCGGACGCCGAGCGGTACCGCCGCCTGCACGTCATCGTCGGGGACTCGTCGATGGCCGAGACCACGACGATGCTCAAGACCGGGATGACCGACCTCGTGCTGCGCACCGTCGAGGCCGGCGTCCCGGTGCGCGACCTGGCGCTCGAGAACCCCATCCGCTCGATCCGCGAGATCAGCCACGACGCGACCGGCCTGCACCCGGTCCGCCTGGCCAGCGGCCGGACGGTGACCGCCGTCGACCTGCAGGGCGAGTACCTGCAGCGGGTGCGCGACCACGTCGACGCCCAGGGCGACGCGACCCCCATGGTCAAGCGGGTGCTCGACCTGTGGGAGCGCGGGCTGACGGCGCTGCGCACCGACGACCTGTCGCTGGTCGACCGCGAGCTCGACTGGGTGATCAAGCTCAAGCTCATCCGGCGCTACCAGGAGAAGCACGGCCTGGAGCTCGACGACCCGCGGATCGCGCGCCTCGACCTCGCCTACCACGACATCTCCCGCACGGAGGGGCTGTACAACCTCCTCGCCGCCCGGGGGATGGTCGACCGGGTGACCACGGACCTGGAGATCTTCGAGTCGACGGCGGTGCCGCCGCAGACCACGCGCGCGCGGCTGCGGGGAGACTTCGTGCGGGCGGCCCAGGAGGCCCGGCGCGACTACACGGTCGACTGGGTGCACCTCAAGCTCAACGACCAGGCGCAGCGGACCGTGCTGTGCAAGGACCCCTTCGCCAGCGTGGACGAGCGGGTGGAACGGCTCATCGCGGCCATGTGAACGCCGGCGGGGCGCGCCGCGCCGCGCGGGTAGGGTGTCCGCCTGTGCGCCGCCTTCTCGTCCTGCTCCTCACCCTCGTCCTGGCGGCGGTGCTCGGCGGGTGCGGCCTCGACTTCCGCGACCAGGGCCCGGCGGCCGCGAAGGACACCGACGTGTCCGTCTCGGGCAGCAGCGACGACCGCCCGACGCTCGCCTACCGCTCCCCGGTGAAGGCGTCGGAGCCCTGGAGCCGCACGGTGCTCGTCGGCACGGGCGACCGGCTCGCCGACGGGGGCGACGTCCTGCTCAACATGTACGCGGAGGACGGGCGCACCCACGCCGTCGTGCAGGACACCTACGGCGGCAGCCCGCGCATGCTCCGCATGGACCCGGCGGACCTGGGGCGCCGGCTGTACGACGCGCTGCAGGGTCAGCGCGCCGGTGCGCGCGTGCTGCTCGTCAGCGACGAGGACGACCGGGCCGAGGGGGACCGGATCCCGCTCGTGCTCGTGGTGGACGTCCTGCCCGTGACGGCCTCGGGCGACGACGTCGCGCCCGGGCCGGGGGTGCCGAAGGTCACGGTGCCCCCGGGCCGCGCGCCGAAGGTCACGGTCCCGGCCGCCGACCCGCCCGACGACCTGGTGGTGCGGACCCTCGTGCGCGGGGACGGGCGCCAGGTCGAGCCCGGCAGCACGATCACCGTCCGGTACGTGGGCGTGCGGTGGAAGGACGGGAAGGTTGTCGACTCGAACTGGGACACGGGCTCGGTGTTCACCACCGTGTTCGGTCTCGGGACGATGGTCGACGCGTGGGAGCAGGGCCTCCTCGAACAGTCGGTCGGCAGCCGTGTGATGATCGTCGCACCACCGTCGGCGGCGTACGGCGGGACCGACTCGCCGCTCGCCGACGACACGCTCGTGTACGTGGTCGACATCCTCGACACGCACACGACCCCGCACGACGACGACACGGGCGACGGAGCCGCCCCCGAACCTCAGGAGACGCAGAAGTGACCGTGGCGGTGCGCGTGATCCCGTGCCTGGACGTGAACGCCGGGCGGGTCGTCAAGGGCGTCAGGTTCGAGAACCTGCGCGACGCGGGCGACCCCGTCGAGCTCGCGTCGCGGTACGACGGGGAGGGCGCCGACGAGGTGACCTTCCTCGACGTCTCGGCGTCCTCGGACGACCGGGAGACGACGTTCGACGTGGTGCGCCGCACGGCCGAGGAGGTCTTCGTCCCGCTGACCGTCGGGGGCGGGGTCCGCTCCGCCGACGACGTGGACCGGCTCCTGCGCGCCGGCGCCGACAAGGTCGGCGTGAACACGGCCGCGGTCGCCCGGCCCGACGTCGTCGCGGAGATCGCCGACCGCTTCGGCAGCCAGGTGCTCGTGCTGTCCGTCGACGCGCGCCGGGTGACCGGCGAGACCCGGACCGAGTCCGGCTACGAGGTCACGACGCACGGCGGACGGCGGGGCACGGGGATCGACGCCGTCGCCTGGGCCGAGCGCGCCGCCGGGCTCGGCGCCGGCGAGATCCTGCTGAACTCGATGGACGCGGACGGCACGACCGGGGGGTTCGACCTCGAGATGCTCCGCGCCGTGCGCGACCGCGTCCGGGTACCGCTGATCGCGAGCGGCGGCGCGGGCACCACCGGGCACTTCGTCGAGGCCGCCCGCGCCGGGGCGGACGCCGTCCTGGCCGCCAGCGTCTTCCACTTCGGCGCGCTGAGCGTCGGCGACGTCAAGGACGCGATGCGGGCCGCCGGGCTCCAGGTCCGATGAGCGGCGCTCAGGCGGGCAGCGCGGCGCGGAAGGCCGCGACGTCGTCCGGGTCGCCCGTGAGCTCGACGGCGGCGAAGCGGCGGCGGCCCGAGGCGTGCAGCAGCAGCTCGAGCGGCGGTCCCTCGACCCGGACGCTGCCGCGCCCGCGGCGCGCCCTGCGGCCGCGGTGCGCGGTGCCGTCCGGCTCGACCAGCTCGACGCCCACGGGGCTGGCGCGGTAGCCCGCCAGCGCCGTCATGGCGACCGAACCGTCGAGCGTGGCCACGAGGCCCGGCGGCAGCTCGCGCGGCGTGAGGTCGCCCGCGCCGCGGCGCAGGTCCTCCGTGTGGATGACGAGCTCGGTGCGGTTCATGGCCTCGCCCGCCCACGAGTACGGGCTCCAGCGGGGCGGGGGCGTCGCGAACCGGTCCACCAGCCGGGCGTAGGCCGCCGGGTCCAGCGCCTCGTCGGCGAGCCGGTCGGTCGCACCGCCCAGGACCCGCCACGGCGCGTGCTCGCGCAGCACCAGGTGCGCGACCAGGTGGCGGGCCTCCCAGCCCTCGCAGGCCGTCGGGGACGTCGGGGCGCTCTCGCGCAGGGTCTGGGCGAGCTGCTCGCGCAGCCACGGGTGCCAAGGCATGCCACATGCTCGCAGCGGCACGCAGGGCACGCAAAGGACACCCGTCCCGTCCCCGGCGCGGCGCCGTCTAGGCTGGCGCGCATGACCGGGACGACGGGGACGACGCCGCGCCGGCGCGTGGTGCGCGACGCGGACGGCGTGGCGATCCACACCGCCACCTGGGACGCGCCCGAGCCCCGCGCGGTGGTGCACGTGCTGCACGGGGTCGGGGAGCACTCCGGGCGCTACGCGAGGCTGGCGGCGTCGTTGACCGCAGCGGGGTACACCGTCGTGGCCGACGACCACCGCGGTCACGGGCGCACCGGCGAGGGCCACCTCGGGGTCGGCGTCCTCGGCCCCGGGGTCAACCGCGCCGCGATCGACGCGGCGGAGACCGTCAGCCGCGCCGTGCACGCCGACGCGCCGGACCTGCCGATCGTCCTCCTCGGGCACAGCTGGGGCTCGTTCCTGGCGCAGCGGATCGTCGACCGATCGAGCGCGCACTACGCGGGCCTGGTGCTCAGCGGGTCCTCCCTCCCGCTGCCCGGCCTGACCCGCAACGCGCGGTTCAACGCCCGCTGGGCCGGCCCCGGCTCGTCCGGGCTCGAGTGGCTCAGCCGGGACCCCGAGGTGGCGCGGGCCTTCGCGGCGGACCCCTGGTGCTTCGACGTCGGCGCGCGGCCGGCCTTCACCCTGCGCGAGTCCGTGGCGCTGTCGGGCCTGCCGTCGCGCCGGCTGCACGACCTGCCGGTCCTGGTCCAGGGCGGCTCGCTCGACCCGGTCGGCGGCGAGCGCGGGCTGCGGCTGCTCGCCGCCGCGTACCGGCGCTGGTCCCGGCTGAGCGACGTCACCTGCCTCGTGTACCCGCAGGCCCGGCACGAGGTCTACAACGAGACCAACGCCGACGAGGTCGTCGGCGACCTCGTGCGCTGGCTGCGCGTGCGGTTCTGAGCCGGTGACCGCCCCGGGGACCGACGGTCCGCCCGACGCCTACGGCGTGCCCGCGCCCCCGCGCGCGACGTACCGGCCGCACGCCGGCTACGCGCTGACCGGGTCGCGCACGCGGCGGTCGGTGCAGGTGATGGCGCGCGGCATCCGTTCGGAACCGTGGGTCTACACGCTCGCGATCGGGTCGTCGGCCGTGTTCGGCGCGGTCACGGTCGCGGTGAGCAAGGCCGTCGGCTGGGCCACGGACACGGTCGTGGTGCCGGCGGTCGCGGGCGACGACGTCGCGCAGGGGCGCGTGTGGCTCGCCGGCGCGGTGCTGGCGGCGGTGGCGGTGACGCTCGCCGCGAGCGTCGCCGGGCGCCGGGTCTGGGCCGGCGTCGGGGTCTCGGACCTCCAGGCCGGGCACCGGGCGTCGGTGACGCGCCAGTATCTGCGCCTGCCGGTCTCCTGGCACCGCGCGCACCCCACGGGCCAGCTGCTGGCCACGGCCAGCGCCGACGTGGAGGCGGCGACCGGCGTCTTCAACCCCTTGCCGTTCGCCCTGGGCGTGGTGGTCATGGTCGCGGTCGCGGTCGCGATGCTGCTGGCCGTGGACGTGTGGCTCGCGCTCGCCGCCCTGGTGGTCCTGCCGCTGGCCGTCGTCGCGAACGTCGTCTTCCAGCGCCGCATGGCGCCGGCCGCGACCCGTGCCCAGCAGCTGCGCGGCGCGGTCGCGGACGTCGCGCACGAGAGCTTCGACGGCGCCGTCCTCGTGAAGTCCCTCGGCACCGCGGACCGCGAGGAGCGCCGGTTCGCGGAGCGCACCGACGCGCTGCGGGACGCCAACGTGCAGGCCGGCACGGTCCGGGCGGTCTTCGACCCGGTGATCGAGCTGCTGCCGTCCCTGGGCACCCTGCTCGTCCTCGCGGTCGGCGCGGCGCGTGTCGCGGCGGGCGCGGTGGACACCGGCGACGTCGTCACCGCGGCGTACCTGCTGACCGTCATGGCCGTCCCCGTGCGCGCCTTCGGCTGGGTCCTCGGGGAGCTGCCCCGCGCCGACGTCGGTCAGGAACGGATCGCGCGGGTGCTGGACGCCCAGGGCGCGATGGTCCCCGGCACGCTGCCGCTGCCCGGCCCCGACGACGGCCCCGCCCCCGGCCCCGGCCCCGGCTCCGCCGTGCGGCCGTCCGGCTCCGCCGTGCGGCCGTCCGGCTCCGCCGTGCGGCCGTCCGGCCTCGCCGTGCGGATGTCCGGCGTCGGCGTGGACGTGCACGTCCGCGGCCGGACGCTGACGCTCCTCGACGGGGTCGACCTGGCGGTCGACCCGGGCAGCACGGTGGCGGTCGTCGGCCCGACCGGGTCTGGCAAGACGACCCTCGTCTCCCTCCTGGCACGCCTCGGCGACCCGACGCGGGGCACGGTCCGCCTCGACGGCGTCGACGCCGCCCGGCTGTCGCCGTCGGCGCTCACCGGGGCGGTCGCGCTCGTCCCGCAGTCGACGTTCGTGTTCGAGGACACCGTGCGCGGCAACGTCGTGCTGTCCGACGACGGTGCGACGCCCGACGACGAGGTCTGGGCCGCGCTGCGGGCCGCGCGGGTCGACGACGTCGTGCGGGCGCTGCCCGGCGGCCTGGACGCGCGCCTGGGGGAGCGGGGCGCCAACCTCTCCGGCGGCCAGCGACAGCGGGTCGCGATCGCCCGCGCCCTCGTCCGGCGCCCGCGGCTGCTCGTCCTGGACGACGCGACGTCCGCCGTCGACCCGCGGGTCGAGCAGGAGATCCTGCACGGCCTCGGGGCCGGTCCGGGGGCGGGCGCGCCGCGCCCGACCGTCGTGATGGTCGCCCACCGGATGTCGAGCGTGGCGCTCGCGGACGTCGTCGTGCACGTCGAGCGCGGGCGCGTCGTCGACGTCGGGACGCACGCGGAGCTCCTGGACCGGGACCCGGGCTACCGGGCGCTGGCCACGGCCTACGAGCGCGACGCCGCGCGCCGGGCGGGGGAGCGCGCGTGAGCGCCCGGCCCGAGGTCCGCGCGCAGACCGGCGGAGCGGGCATCGCGGAGACCAGCGACCTGGGGGTGCTCGCCACGCTGCGCCGCGGCCTGGCGCTCTCGCCCGAGATGCTCGCGGGCCTGCGGCTCACCCTGCTGCTCGCCGTCCTGGCCGCCGCGGGCCGCGTCGTGGTGCCGGTGACGGTGCAGCAGACGGTGGACTCGGGGATCGGCGCGGCCGGCGGCCCCGACGCGTCGCGCGTCACGGTGCTCGTCCTGGTGTCGGCGGTGCTGCTCGTGCTGGCCGGGGTGTGCACCTCCGTCGTCAACGTGCGGCTCTTCCGGTCCACGGAGGCGGGGCTCGCGACGCTCCGGACGCGGGCGTTCCGGCACGTGCACGACCTCTCGACCCTGGCGCAGGGCACCGAGCGGCGCGGCGGCCTGGTCTCGCGCGTGACGAGCGACGTCGACACGATCTCGCTGTTCGTCCAGCGCGGCGGGATCATGCTCCTGGTCTCGACGCTGCAGATCGCCGTGGCCACGGTGCTGATGGCGGTGTACTCGTGGCCGCTCACGCTCGTCGTGTGGGCGGTGTTCGTCCCGCTCTTCTTCGGGCTGCGCCCCGCGCAGCGGCGCGTCTCGGTCGCCTACACGGCGGTACGGGCGCGCACGGGGGCGATGCTCGGCGCGATCTCCGAGTCGGTGGTCGGGGCCGAGACGATCCGGGCGTACGGGGCGCAGGGGCGCACCGCGCGGCGCGTCGACGCGACCGTCGAGGCGACCCGCGCCGCGACGGTCCGGTCGCAGAAGCTCGTCGCGGTCGTCTTCTCCTCGGGCGTGCTCGTCGCGAACCTGGTCCTGGCCGTCGTCGTGGTCGTCGGGACGTGGCTCGGGGTGGCGGGGGAGGTGACCACCGGCCAGCTCCTCGCGTTCCTGTTCCTGGTCCAGATCTTCACCGGCCCCGTCCAGCAGGCGACCGAGGTGCTCAACGACCTGCAGAACGCCGTCGCCGGGTGGCGCCGGGTGATCGCGATCCTCGAGACGCCCCTCGACGTCCCGGACCGCGGGGACGACGGCGCCGCGAGCCCGCGCGGCCCCGCGGCCGTCTCGTTGCGCGGGGTGCGGTTCGCGTATCCCGGGGGTCCCGAGGTGCTGCACGGCGTCGACCTGGACCTGCCGGCCCGCACGCGCGTCGCGGTGGTCGGGCGCACCGGCTCCGGCAAGACGACGATCGCGAAGCTGGCCGTGCGGCTGATGGACCCGACCGCGGGGGCGGTGCTGCTCGACGGCGTCGACCTGCGCGAGGTCGCGCTGTCCCGGCTGCGCGAGCGCGTCGTGCTCGTCCCGCAGGAGGGCTTCCTCTTCGACGGGACGCTGGGCGAGAACATCGCCTACGGGATCCGCACCGCGGCGGCGGGGCCGGACGCCGTGCGGCGCGCCGTCCAGGACCTCGGCCTGGCCGGCTGGGTCGACGCCCTGCCGGCGGGCCTGGGCACGGAGGTCGGGCAGCGGGGCGAGTCGCTCTCGGCAGGCGAGCGCCAGCTGGTCGCCCTCGCCCGCGCCTACCTCGCGGACGCGGACCTGCTCGTGCTCGACGAGGCGACCTCCGCCGTCGACCCCGGGACGGAGGTGCGCATCGCCCGGGCGCTGGAGCAGCTCACCGCGGGCCGCAGCACCGTGACGGTGGCGCACCGGCTCTCGACGGCCGAGGCGGCCGACCTCGTCGTCGTGGTCGACGAGGGCCGCGTGGTCGAGGTGGGGTCG
Organism: Cellulomonas sp. PhB143; assembly: GCF_003752595.1. Classification (GTDB taxonomy): domain Bacteria; phylum Actinomycetota; class Actinomycetes; order Actinomycetales; family Cellulomonadaceae; genus Paraoerskovia. The sequence continues at coordinate 98,824 of NZ_RKIJ01000013.1, forward strand.
CACGGCGAGCTCCTCGCCCGCGGCGCCGTGTACGCGGCGATGCACGCGTCGTGGCTCACCCAGACCCGCTGACGGTGGGCGTCCGCGCGGGCCGCCCACCCGTGGCAGGATTCTGGGGTGCCTGACACCACCGCCCTCGACCCCGCCGTCGCGTCGCGCCTCAAGCGCGACTCGGACGGACTCGTCGCCGCGATCGTCCAGCAGCACGACACCGGAGAGGTGCTCATGCTCGGCTGGATGGACGACGAGGCGCTGCACCGCACCCTGACGACGGGACGGGTGACCTTCTGGTCCCGGTCCCGGCAGGAGTACTGGCGCAAGGGCGACACGTCGGGCCATGCGCAGTACGTGCGCTCAACGGCGATCGACTGCGACGGTGACGCCCTGCTCGTGCGCGTGGAGCAGGTCGGTGCGGCGTGCCACACCGGGACGCGCACCTGCTTCGAGGCCGGGGGAGACCTGGGCGCCGTCGTCGGCGACGGTCCCGGCGCGGGACCGGAGGTGGCGGCGTGAGCGTCCCGCCGGCGGCGCCGGCCGACGTGAGCGCGGAAGGGCTCGTGTGGGGCGAGACCTGGCCGCCGGAGCAGACGTTCCGCGCGCTCGCCGCCACGCGCCGCGTCATCCCCGTCGTCCGCCGCCTGCTCGCCGACGACGTCACGCCCGTGGGCCTGTACCGCACCCTCGCGCAGGGGCGCCCGGGCACCTTCATCATGGAGTCCGCGGAGGCGGACGGCGCCTGGTCGCGCTGGTCGTTCGTCGGCGTGGCGTCGCGCGCCACGCTGACGGTGGACGACGACGGGGCGCGCTGGGTCGGCGACGTGCCGTCGGGCGTGCCGACCACGGGCGACGTCATGGACGTCCTGGAGAGCACCCTCGCGCTGCTGCGGGCGCCCGCGATCCCGGGGCTGCCGCCGTTCACCGGGGGCATGGCGGGCGCGCTGGGCTGGGACGTCGTGCGGCACTGGGAGCCCACGCTGCCCGCCACGGTGCCGGACGAGCTCGGGGTGCCCGAGGTGACGCTCTGCCTCGCGACGGACCTCGCGGTGGTCGACCACCGCGGGGGGACGGTGTGGCTCGTCGCCAACGCGATCAACTTCGACGACACGGACGCGCGCGTCGACGAGGCGCGGGCCGACGCCGTCGCACGGCTCGACGCGATGCAGCAGGCGCTGGTCGCGGGCGCGCGGGAGGCGAGCGTGCCCGCCGTCGTCGACCCGTCGGCGAGCGAGCCGGAGCTCGAGTTCCGCTCGACGCGCGAGGAGTTCGAGGCGTCCGTGCGGGCGGGCAAGGAGGCGATCCGCGAGGGCGAGGTCTTCCAGGTCGTCCTGTCCCAGCGCCTGGACCTCGACTGCCCGGCCTCGCCGCTCGACGTCTACCGCGCACTGCGGACGATCAACCCGAGCCCGTACATGTACTACTTCCAGCTGCAGGACGCCGCGGGCCACGACTTCGCCGTGGTGGGCTCGAGCCCGGAGACCCTGGTCAAGGTCACCGACGGCCGGGTCGTGACGTTCCCGATCGCCGGGTCGAGGCCCCGCGGTGCGACCCCGGAGGAGGACGTCGCCCTGGGCGAGGAGCTGCTCGCCGACCCCAAGGAGCGGGCCGAGCACCTGATGCTCGTGGACCTCTCGCGCAACGACCTCGTCAAGGTCTGCGAGCCGACCTCCGTCGAGGTCGTGGAGTTCATGGCGACCAAGCGCTTCAGCCACATCATGCACCTGTGCTCCACGGTCGTGGGGCGGCTGCGCGAGGGGGCGACGGCGCTCGGCGCGTTCCGGGCGACGTTCCCGGCGGGCACGCTCTCCGGCGCCCCGAAGCCCCGGGCGATCGCCCTCGTCGACGAGCTCGAGCCGGCGTCGCGGGGCGTCTACGGCGGCACCGTCGGGTACCTCGACTTCGCCGGGGACATGGACATGGCGATCGCGATCCGCACCGCGCTGATCCAGGACGGGCGCGCGAGCGTGCAGGCGGGCGGCGGGATCGTCGCCGACTCGGTCCCGGCGCTCGAGTACGCCGAGTCGCGCAACAAGGCGGCTGCAGCGGTGCGGGCCGTCCAGCTCGCCGCCCGGCTACGGAGCCCTCGGTGAGCGCGCGGCGCCGGGGGATCCTGCCCGCGCGGCGCGGGGCGATCCTCGGGATGCTCCTGCTCGGGGTGCTCGCGCTCCTGCTCGCGATGCCCACGTGGCTGACGACGACCGGGACCACCGCGATCCAGGACACGGTCGACGTGACGGTCACGGGCACCACGGCCGCTCCCGCGGTCGGCGCGGGGGCCCTGGTGCTGCTCGCGGCCGCGCTCGCCCTCGGGCTGGTGGGGCGCATCGGGCGCTGGGTCGTCCTCGTCGTCGCCGCGGCGGCCGGCGTCGTCGTCCTCACCGGCGCGCTCGCGATCGCTCTCGACCCCGAGCCTGCCGCCCGGTCGGCGGCTGCCGCGACGACCGGGGTGACGACGCTGACCTCCGCGGTGAGCGTCTCCCCCCTGCCCTGGGTGGTCGCGCTGGTCGGTGCCCTGGCCACGGTGCTCGCCGTGCTCGCGGGCGTCGCCGCCCCCCGCTGGTCGGCGGGCTCGTCGCGGCACGAGAGGGCCGGGTCCGCACCGGCGGCCGCGGCGGGCCCTGCCTCGAGCCCGACCTCGACCTCGGCCGGGGCGGCGCCCGGGGACGGGCCTGCGGGTCCGGGGACGGACGTCCCCGAGGAGGACGGTGAGGTGGACCTCGCGGCGCTGTGGGACTCGATGTCCCGGGAGGGCGAGGCCGGCGGCGAGGCGCCCGGCGGCGCCTCGGACGACGGGCGCACGGGCGAGCGCCCGGTAGGCTGAGAACACATCTTCACGAGAGGCACACACCATGGCTGACACGACGACCGAGACCACCGAGGTCGCCTACCTCCCGCTCTCCGCGCCGCCCACGAACCACGGCCACACCACCGCCGCCTGGGCCACGATGATCGGCATCATGCTGGGCTCGCTGGTCGCCGCCGTCGCGTTCGTGATCCCGGCCGTGTGGCTGTTCTGGGTCGGCATGGGGATCGTCGTCGTCGCCCTCGTGGTCGGCCTCCTGCTGCGGAACATGGGCTACGGCCAGCGGGAGATCGGCGCCGACGGGAAGTGACCGTCCCGGCGGCCGCCGGCGGGCGGGCCGCGTGCGCGCCGCGTCCGGCGCTCGGGCCGCTCGCGGTCGGTGCCGCAGCGGCGTCGGCCCTGGCCTACGTGGCCGTCGTCGACCCGAACCGCCCGGGGCACTACCTCGTCTGCCCCGTGCTGGCCCTGACCGGCTGGTCCTGCCCGGCGTGCGGGGGCCTGCGTGCCACGCACGACCTGACGCGGCTCGACCTCGCGGCCGCATGGTCGGCCAACCCGCTCTGGGTGATGCTCGCGCCCGTCCTGGTGGCCGCGTGGGCGGCGTGGCTGGTCCGGGCCCTGCGCGGGCAGCCCCGGCCGCCCGGCGCCCGGGCCGGGACGCGCGTCCCCGCCCGGGCGCTGGTCGTGCTCGGCGTGGTCGTCGCGTTCGGGGTGCTGCGCAACGTCCCGGTCCTCGCGCCGACGCTCGGTCCCTGACCGGCACGTGCGCCCGCCTGCCCAACGGGCGCCCCGGCTCCCCGGGCCGCACGTCTCGCGGGACGGTCCGTGGTCCGCGGGGCTCCGGGACGCCCCTACCATGGCTGGCAGGACGCGTGAGCGCGGGCGGAGGGCCGCCCGGTCACGGCGGCGGCCCGGGTGCGACGCGGCGGCCGGGGGACACGCACGAGAAGGAGCTGATGAACGATGACCGTTCTCGACGACATCGTCGCGGGAGTCCGGGAGGACCTCGCGGAGCGCCAGGAGCGGACGTCGCTCGACGAGCTCAAGGAGCGCGCCGGGCGCGCCCCGGGCGCGATCGAGTGCGTCAGCCGCCTCAAGGTGGAGGACGCCGTCGCGGTGATCGCCGAGGTCAAGCGGTCGAGCCCGAGCCGCGGGGAGCTGTCGACCATCTCCGACCCGGCCGCGCTGGCCCGCGAGTACGAGCACGGCGGGGCGAGCGTCATCTCGGTGCTCACCGAGCAGCGTCGCTTCAAGGGCAGCCTGGCCGACCTGGACGCCGTGCGGGCGAGGGTCGACGTCCCGGTGCTGCGCAAGGACTTCGTCGTCACGTCCTACCAGGTCTGGGAGGCGCGGGCGCACGGCGCGGACGTCGTCCTGCTCATCGTCGCGGCGCTCGAGCAGACGGTCCTGATCTCGCTGATCGAGCGCGTGCACTCCCTGGGCATGACGGCCCTCGTCGAGGTGCACGACGTCGACGAGGTCGCCCGGGCGATCGACGCGGGCGCGCGCGTGATCGGGGTCAACGCCCGCAACCTCAAGACCCTCGAGGTCGACCGCACGACGTTCGCGCGGCTCGCCCCCGCCATCCCGGACGAGTACGTGCGCATCGCCGAGTCCGGCGTGCGCGGCCCGCACGACGTCGTCGACTTCGCCCGCTCGGGCGCCGACGCGGTCCTCGTGGGCGAGGCCCTCGTGACCGACGACGCGCCGCGTGCCTCGGTGGCCGACCTCGTGGCGGCGGGCCAGCACCCCTCGCTGCGCGCGCTGCGCCACGGGTGACGCCGATGCCCACGCCCCACCAGAACCCCAGCGAACCGGAGGACCGGCCCGTGGCCGACGCCACCTCGTCCCTGCAGGACACCCGAGGCCCGTACTACGGGGAGTTCGGCGGGAGGTTCGTCCCCGAGGCGCTCGTCGCGGCGCTGGACGAGCTCGAGGTGGAGTACCGCTCCGCCCTCGCCGACCCGGGCTTCGTCGCCGAGCTGGAGCGGCTGCAGCGTGAGTACACGGGACGCCCGAGCCCGCTGACAGAGGTCGAGAGGTTCGCCGAGCACGCCGGCGGCATCCGCGTCTTCCTCAAGCGGGAGGACCTCAACCACACGGGCTCGCACAAGATCAACAACGTGCTCGGCCAGGCGCTGCTCGTCAAGCGCATGGGCAAGCACCGCGTGATCGCCGAGACCGGGGCGGGGCAGCACGGCGTGGCCACGGCGACGGCGGCGGCGCTGCTGGACCTCGAGTGCGTCGTGTACATGGGCGAGGAGGACACGGAGCGTCAGGCGCTCAACGTCGCCCGGATGCGGCTGCTCGGCGCGACGGTGGTGCCGGTGACGCAGGGCTCGCGCACGCTCAAGGACGCGATCAACGAGGCGCTGCGCGACTGGGTCGCGAACGTCGAGGACACCCACTACCTGCTCGGCACCGTCACCGGCCCCCACCCGTTCCCGGAGATGGTCCGGGAGTTCCACAAGGTCATCGGCACCGAGGCACGGGCGCAGGTCCTGGAGCGGACGGGCCGCCTGCCGGACGTCGTCGCGGCCTGCGTGGGCGGCGGCTCGAACGCGATGGGCATCTTCAACGCCTTTCTGGACGACGACGTGCGGCTGCTCGGCCTCGAGGCCGGCGGCGAGGGTGTGGCGTCGGGCCGGCACGCGGCGCGGTTCAGTGGCGGCGCCCCGGGCGTGCTGCACGGTGCGCGCTCGTACCTGCTGCAGGACGAGGACGGGCAGACGCTGCCGAGCCACTCGATCTCCGCGGGGCTCGACTACCCGAGCGTCAGCCCGATCCACGCGTGGCTGCACGACACGGGCCGGGCGGAGTACCGCCCGGTGACGGACACGGAGGCCATGGAGGCGTTCCGGCTCCTGTGCCGCACCGAGGGGATCATCCCCGCGATCGAGTCGGCGCACGCGCTCGCCGGGGCGCTCGTCGTCGGCCGCGAGCTCGCGGCCGCGGGTCGGACGGACGCGATCGTGCTCGTCAGCCTCTCGGGGCGCGGCGACAAGGACGTGGCGACGGCGGCCCGCTGGTTCGACGTCGTGGACGAGCAGGACATCGCGAAGGCCGCGACGACCGAGGGGAGCAGCCTGTGAACGGCGCACCGGTGCCGGGCTTCTCGTCCGGCCGGACGGGGGAGCGGCTCGCCGCGCTCCGCGAGGAGGGGCGCGCGGCGCTCGTCGGCTACCTGCCGGTCGGCTTCCCGTCGGTCGAGAGGTCGGTCGAGGCGGCGCGCGCGCTCGTCGAGGCGGGTGCGGACGTCGTCGAGATCGGAGTGCCGTACTCCGACCCGGTGATGGACGGGCCGACGATCCAGCAGGCCGTGGAGGCCTCGCTCGAGCGGGGCGCCCGGGTGCGGGACTCCCTCCGCGTCGTGGAGGCCGTCGCGGAGCTCGGCGTGCCGGCGCTGGTGATGACGTACTGGAACCCCGTGCTGCGCTACGGCGTGGACGCCTTCGCGCGCGACCTCGCCGCGGCGGGCGGCGCCGGACTGATCACTCCCGACCTGATCCCCGACGAGGGAGCGCCGTGGCTCGCCGCCTCGGACGCGCACGACCTCGACCGGGTCTTCCTCGTCGCGCCGTCCTCGACCCCCGCGCGCTTGGCGACCACGGCAGCGGCGTCGCGCGGCTTCGTGTACGCGGCGTCCACGATGGGCGTCACGGGCGAGCGGACCCGGGTCGGGGCGGGGGCCCAGGGACTGGTCGAGGCCACCCGCGCGGCCGGCGCCGGCTTCGTCTGCGTCGGGCTGGGGGTCTCCACCGGGGAGCAGGCTGCGCAGGTGGGCCGCTTCGCCGACGGCGTGATCGTGGGCTCCGCCCTCGTGCGGCCCCTGCTCGGGGACGCCCCCTGGGCGCAGCGCCTCGACTCGCTGCGCGGCGTGGTCGGTCAGCTCGCGGAGGGCGTGCGGACGGCGCGCGCCGCCGCCCCGCACGCCGCGCAGGCCGCCGGCCCCGGCGGCGGCGAGTGAGCGCGACCGCCGTCTGGGTGCCGTGCCCCGACGGGGCGTCGTGCCTGCCCAGCCCCGCCCAGGGCGTGTGGCACCTCGGGCCGCTGCCCCTGCGCGCCTACGCGTTCGCGATCCTCGTCGGCATCGCCGTCGCGCTGTGGATGACGTCGCGCCGGTGGGCGGCGCGCGGGGGAGTGGCCGACGACGTCCTGGAGGTCGCGTTCTGGGCGGTGCCGTTCGGCATCGTCGGCGGCCGGATCTACCACGTGATCACGACGCCCGAGCCCTACTGGGGCGCGGGTGGCGACCCCTGGAAGGCCGTCCGGATCTGGGACGGCGGCCTGGGCATCTGGGGCGCGGTGGCGCTCGGCGCGCTGGGCGCATACATCGGCTGCCGCCGCCAGGGCGTGAGCTTCTCCGCGTTCGCGGACGCGCTCGCGCCCGGGCTGCTGGTCGCGCAGGCCCTCGGGCGGCTGGGGAACTGGTTCAACCAGGAGCTGTTCGGCGCGGCGACCACGGCGCCGTGGGGCCTCGCGGTGGACGCGCAGCACCTTCCGCCCGGGTACGCGCCGGGGACGCTCTTCCAGCCCACGTTCCTGTACGAGATGATCTGGAACGTCGCCGGTGCCTTCCTCTTGATCTACCTGGACCGACGGTTCCGGCTCGGTCATGGTCGGGTATTCTGGCTGTACGTGATGGTCTACACGCTGGGACGGGTGTGGATCGAGATGCTGCGCATCGACACGGCCGAGACGATCCTCGGCGTCCGGCTCAACGTCTGGACGTCGGTGCTGGTGGGCCTCGCCGCGTTGATAGCGTTCGTCCTCGTGGGTCGTCGGTACGGTCCGCGCGAGCCCGGTGACCGGCCGGCGGCGCGGAGCCCCGAGGCCGGGCAGGTCGGTCCCGAGGACGACCGCGGGTCCGGCGGTCCCGAGGATCACGAGGATCACCAGGAGCGTGCCGACGCGCTCGCACCACAGGTCGATGACGAGGCGCCAGACCCCGGCCGCTGAGTCTCGCACCGCACGTCGACGTGCGACCGGACGACCGTCCGGCCGCATGGTCGTGTCCACCGGGCCGATGGCGCCCCGAACCCCCTGGAACTACTTCGGCGCCCGGAGCACGCGGGCGCCGTCCAAAGGACGGTGTTGATGACCACGCCGCTGCATCGGCCGAGCGCTCCCGGAGCGCAGGGCCTCTACGACCCAGCCGCCGAGCACGACGCCTGCGGCGTCGCGTTCGTCGCGACGCTTCGTGGGACGCCGGGGCGCGACATCGTCGACGCCGGGCTGACGGCGCTGCTCAACCTCGACCACCGCGGCGCCGTGGGCGCCGAGGAGAACAGCGGCGACGGCGCGGGGATCCTCACGCAGATCCCCGACGCGTTCCTGCGCGACGTCGTCGACGCCGACCTGCCCCCCGTCGGCCGCTACGCCATCGGGACCGCCTTCCTGCCCACCGACGCCGCCGCGGCGGACGTGGCGGCGCGGGGCTTCGAGGCCATCGCGACCGAGGAGAAGCTGACGGTGCTCGCGTGGCGCGACGTGCCGGTCACCGCCGACCTCGTCGGCCCCACCGCGAGGGCGACCATGCCCACCTTCCGCCAGGCCGTCCTCGTGGACCCGGCCGGCGAGCTCGAGGGCGTCGACCTCGACCGGCGGGCGTTCCGCGTGCGCAAGCGGGCCGAGAAGGAGCTCTCCCTGTTCTTCGCGTCCCTGTCGGCGCGCACCCTGACCTACAAGGGCATGCTCACGACGGCCCAGCTCGAGCCGTTCTTCCCGGACCTGTCCGACCCGCGCTACGCGAGCGAGCTCGCGCTCGTGCACTCGCGCTTCTCCACCAACACGTTCCCGTCGTGGCCGCTGGCCCAGCCGTTCCGGATGATCGCGCACAACGGCGAGATCAACACCGTCCGTGGCAACCGCAACTGGATGGCGGCCCGCGAGGGCACGCTCGCGAGCGACGCCGTCGGCGACCTCGCGCCGCTGCTGCCCGTGTGCTCCGAGGGCTCCAGCGACTCCGCGAGCTTCGACGAGGTGCTCGAGCTGCTGCACCTGTCCGGGCGCTCGCTGCCGCACGCGGTGCTGATGATGATCCCCGAGGCGTGGGAGAACCACGCCGAGATGGACCCGGCCCGCCGGGCGTTCTACGAGTACCACGCGAACCTCATGGAGCCGTGGGACGGGCCCGCGTGCCTGAACTTCACCGACGGCACGCTCATCGGCGCCGTGCTCGACCGCAACGGCCTGCGGCCGGGGCGCTACTGGGTCACGCAGGACGGGCTCGTCGTCCTCGCCTCCGAGGCGGGCGTGCTGGACCTCGACCCGGCCACGATCGTCAACAAGGGCCGCCTCGAGCCCGGCAAGATGTTCCTCGTCGACACGGGCCGCGGCCGCATCGTGCCCGATGCCGAGGTCAAGGCCCAGCTCGCGGCCCAGCGCCCGTACGCGCAGTGGATCGAGGAGAACTCCGTCTTCCTCGACCAGCTGCCCGAGCGCGAGCACGTCGCCCACTCGGCGGCGTCGGTGGAGCGGCGCCAGCGCGCCTTCGGCTACACGGAGGAGGAGCTCAAGGAGATCCTCACGCCGATGGCCGACACGGGCACGGAGCCGATCGGCGCGATGGGCACGGACACGCCCGTCGCGGTGCTCTCGAGCCGTCCCCGCCTGCTGTTCGACTACTTCACGCAGATGTTCGCCCAGGTCACCAACCCGCCGCTGGACGCCATCCGCGAGGAGCTGGTCACCTCGATCGGCGGTGCCATCGGCCCGGAGCCGAACCTGCTCGAGGACACCCCGCTGCACGCGCGCAAGCTCGTGCTGCCGTTCCCCGTCCTGGACAACGACCAGCTCGCGAAGATCACCCGCATCCACCGCGACCCGAACCTCTACGGCATCTTCCGCTCCGTGCGGGTGGAGGGGCTGTACCCGGTCGGGCGCGGGGGCGAGGGCCTGCTCGAGCGGCTGCAGCAGATCTTCGCGGAGGTCGACGCGCACGTCGAGGCCGGGGCGAGCTTCATCGTGCTCTCCGACCGCGACTCGAACGCCGAGCTCGCGCCGATCCCGTCGTTGCTGCTCACCAGCGCCGTGCACCACCACCTGCTTCGCCGGCACACCCGCACCCAGGTGTCCTTGGTGGTCGAGGCCGGTGACGTGCGCGAGACGCACCACGTGGCGCTGCTCGTCGGCTACGGCGCCGCAGCCGTGAACCCCTACCTCGCGATGGAGACGGTCGAGGACCTCGCCGTCCGCGGCTTCCTCGGCGTGGAGCCGGAGCAGGCGGTCAAGAACCTCATCAAGGCGCTCGGCAAGGGCGTCCTGAAGGTCATGAGCAAGATGGGCATCTCGACCATCTCCTCCTACCGGGGCGCGCAGGTCTTCGAGGCGATCGGCCTCTCCCACGATTTGGTGGGCGACTACTTCACGGGCACGACCAGCCGCCTCGGCGGCGTGGGCCTCGACGTCCTCGCCGCGGAGACCGCGGCCCGGCACGCCGAGGCGTACCCGGCGTCGGGCAACCACCAGGCCCACCAGCGGCTCACGTCCGGCGGCGAGTACATGTGGCGCCGCGACGGCGAGGAGCACCTGTTCGACCCGGAGACGATCTTCCGGCTGCAGCACTCGACCCGCGAGCGGCGGATGGACATCTTCCGCGAGTACACGGACCGGGTGAACGACCAGTCGCGGCGGCTGATGACGCTGCGCGGGCTGCTCGAGCTCCGCACGGGCGAGCGCACGCCGCTGCCCCTCGAGGAGGTCGAGCCCGTCAGCGAGATCGTCAAGCGGTTCAACACGGGCGCGATGTCCTACGGGTCCATCTCCATGGAGATGCACCAGACGCTGGCGATCGCCATGAACCGGCTGGGCGCGCGCTCCAACACCGGCGAGGGCGGCGAGGACCCGGAGCGGCTGTACGACCCGGAGCGGCGCTCCGCGGTCAAGCAGATCGCCTCCGGGCGCTTCGGGGTCACCTCCGAGTACCTGACGAACGCGAGCGACATCCAGATCAAGCTCGCCCAGGGCGCCAAGCCGGGCGAGGGCGGTCAGCTGCCCGGGCACAAGGTCTACCCGTGGGTGGCCCGGACGCGGCACTCGACCCCCGGCGTCGGGCTCATCTCCCCGCCGCCGCACCACGACATCTACTCGATCGAGGACCTCGCGCAGCTGATCCACGACGCGAAGAACGCCAACCCCTCGGCGCGGATCCACGTCAAGCTCGTCTCCGAGTTCGGCGTGGGGACCGTCGCGACGGGCGTGTCCAAGGCGCACGCGGACGTCGTCCTGATCTCCGGGCACGACGGCGGTACGGGCGCGAGCCCGCTGACGTCGCTCAAGCACGCCGGCACGCCGTGGGAGCTCGGCCTCGCCGAGACGCAGCAGACGCTCGTCCTGAACAACCTCCGCGACCGGATCGTCGTCCAGGTCGACGGGCAGATGAAGACGGGGCGCGACGTCGTCGTCGCCGCGCTCATCGGCGCCGAGGAGTTCGGCTTCGCGACGGCGCCGATGGTGGTCAGCGGCTGCATCATGATGCGCAAGTGCCACCTGGACACCTGCCCCGTGGGCGTGGCCACGCAGAACCCCGAGCTGCGCGAGCGGTTCACGGGTCAGGCGGACCACGTCGTGAACTTCTTCGAGTTCATCGGCCAGGAGGTCCGCGAGCTGCTCGCCGGGCTCGGCTTCCGCAGCATCGAGGAGGCCGTCGGCCAGGTCCAGCTCCTCGACACGCGCCAGGCCGTGGACCACTGGAAGGCGCAGGGGCTCGACCTCGGGCCGGTCCTCGAGCGTCCGCAGCCCGTCGAGGGCTCGTCGCTGCGCAACACCGCGACGCAGGACCACGGCCTCGACAAGGCGCTCGACCAGCGGCTCGTGGCGCTGTCCGCGGACGCGCTCGAGCGCGGCGAGCCCGTGCGCATCGACCTGCCGGTGCGCAACGTCAACCGCACGGTCGGGACGATGCTCGGGCACGAGGTCACCAAGCGCTACCGCGGTGCCGGGCTGCCCGACGGGACGATCGACGTGACGCTGACCGGGTCCGCCGGCCAGTCGTTCGGCGCCTTCCTCCCGCGGGGCATCACGCTGCGGCTGTTCGGCGACGCGAACGACTACGTCGGCAAGGGGCTCTCCGGCGGGCGGATCGTCGCGCGCCCGGACCGGGCCGCGCAGCTGACGGGGGCCGACGACGTGATCGCCGGCAACGTCATCGGCTACGGCGCGACGTCGGGCGAGGTGTTCCTGCGCGGGCTCGTGGGGGAGCGGTTCGGCGTGCGCAACTCCGGCGCGACGCTCGTCGTCGAGGGCGTGGGCGACCACGGCTGCGAGTACATGACCGGCGGCACGGTCCTCGTCCTGGGCCGCACGGGGCGCAACTTCGGCGCCGGCATGTCCGGCGGGACGGCCTACGTCCTGGACCTGCGGCGCGCCTCGATGAACACCGCCGCGCTCGCCGCCGGCGAGCTCTCGCTCTCCGCGCTCGACGAGCGGGACCGGGACCTCGTCGAGCGGCTGCTGCGCACCCACCTCGAGGAGACGGGCTCGCCGCTGGCCGAGTCTCTCCTCGCCGACGTGGGGGCGACCATGGCGCGCTTCACCCGGGTCCTCCCGGTCGAGTTCGCCCGAGTCCGAGACCTGCTCGCGCAGGCCGAGGTCGACGGCGTCGACCTCGAGGCGCCCGGCGCCTGGCAGAACATCCTGGAGGTGGCACGTGGCTGATCCCCGTGGGTTCCTGAAGACGCGCGAGCGCCAGACCCCGCCGTACCGGCCCGTGGAGGTGCGGCTCACGGACTGGCGCGACGTCGTCGACCACCGCGTCGCGGACGAGCCGTACCTGCGCGTGCAGGCCGCGCGCTGCATGGACTGTGGCGTGCCGTTCTGCCACCTGGGCTGCCCGCTCGGCAACCTGATCCCGGAGTGGAACGACCTGGTGCGCCAGGGGCAGTGGACCGACGCGATGGAACGGCTGCACGCGACGAACAACTTCCCCGAGTGGACGGGGCGCGTCTGCCCCGCGCCGTGCGAGACGAGCTGCGTGCTGGGCATCAACCAGCCCGCGGTGACGATCAAGAACTTCGAGTACGAGATCGTCGAGCACGCCTGGGAGCGCGGGGAGATCCACCCGCAGGTGCCGCAGCGGCTGACGGGCAAGACCGTGGCCGTCGTCGGCTCGGGTCCCGCGGGCCTCGCGGCCGCGCAGCAGCTGACGCGCGCCGGGCACACCGTCGTCGTCTACGAGCGTGACGCCGCGATCGGCGGTCTCCTGCGGTTCGGCATCCCCGACTTCAAGCTGGAGAAGGTGACCATCGACCGCCGCGTGGAGCAGATGCGCGCGGAGGGGACCCGGTTCCGCACGGGCGTGGAGATCGGCGCCGACCTCACCTGGGACGCGCTGCACACGCGGTTCGACGCGGTCGTGGTCGCGACGGGCGCGACCGTGCCGCGACCCCTGCCGGTGCCCGGTGCCGACCTCGCGGGGATCCACTACGCGATGGAGTTCCTGCACCAGTCGAACACCGTCGTCGCGGGCGGCGAGGTCCCGGACCAGATCCGCGCGACGGGCAAGGACGTCGTCATCATCGGCGGCGGCGACACCGGGTCGGACTGCCTCGGCACCTCCCTGCGCCACGGCGCCACGAGCGTCACCACGCTGGCGATCGGCAAGCAGCCGCCGCTCGAGCGCCAGGAGAACCAGCCCTGGCCGACCGACCCGATCCTGTTCGAGGTCTCGAGCTCGCACCAGGAGGGCGGCGAGCGCGAGTACCTCGCCTCGACGGTCGAGTTCCTCGCCGACGACGCGGGCCACGTGCGCGCGCTGCGGGTCGCCGAGACCGAGTACCTGCCGGGCGGGCGGCGCGTGCCCCGCGCGGGCACCGAGCGGGACATCCCGGCGGACCTCGTGCTCGTCGCGATGGGCTTCACCGGACCGGAGACCGAGACGCTCACGGCCCAGGCGGGCGTGGAGCTCACGAGCCGGGGGCTCGTCGCCCGGGCCGACGACTTCGCGACGTCCGTGCCGGGGACCTTCGTCGCCGGCGACGCCGGCCGCGGCCAGTCCCTCATCGTGTGGGCGATCGCCGAGGGCCGGGCTGCCGCGGCGGCCGCCGACGCGTACCTTCAGGGTGAGACGGAGCTCCCGGCACCCGTGCGGGGGAGCACGGTCTCGTTGCGGCCCTGACGAACCACCCACGTCCCGGCCTGCGGGCCGGAATACCAGACACGTCCCGCTCCGCGGAGCGTGCGGCCCGTGCGCGGGCCGGACAGAACAACTGAGGCTGGAGACATGCGCAGAGCGAATATCGTTTGCACGATCGGTCCCGCGACGGCATCCCGAGAGATGATGCAGCGGATGGTCGACGCCGGGATGGACGTCGCCCGGATCAACCGGAGCCACGGCGACCCGGAGGAGCACGAGGCGGTCTACCGCAACGTGCGCGCGGCGGCCGAGCAGGCGGGGCGCAACGTCGCGGTGCTCGTGGACCTGCAGGGCCCCAAGATCCGCCTCGGGCGGTTCGCCGGGGACGAGAAGCACCACCTCGCGGTGGGCGACGTCTTCACCATCACGACGGACGACGTCGTCGGCACCAAGGAGCGGGTCGGCACGACCCACAAGGGCCTGACCCACGACGCGCGCGTCGGGGACCCGATCCTCATCGACGACGGCAAGGTGACCGTCCGGGTGACGGCGGTCGAGGGCAACGACGTCGTCACGCGCGTCGAGGTGCCGGGCCCGGTGTCGAACAACAAGGGCCTCAACCTGCCGGGCGTCGCGGTCTCCGTGCCCGCGCTGTCGGAGAAGGACCGCGAGGACCTGCGCTGGGGCCTGCGCCTGGGCGCGGACTTCATCGCCCTGTCGTTCGTGCGCTCCGCCTCGGACTACGACGACGTCCGCACGATCATGGAGGAGGAGGGACGCGTCGTCCCCGTCATCGCCAAGGTCGAGAAGCCGCAGGCGGTCGACAACCTCGCCGAGATCGTCGAGGCGTTCGACGGCATCATGGTCGCCCGCGGCGACCTGGGCGTCGAGCTCCCGCTGGAGCAGGTGCCGCTGGTGCAGAAGCAGGCCGTCGAGCTGGCGCGCCGCGCCGCGAAGCCGGTCATCGTCGCGACGCAGGTGCTCGAGTCCATGACGACGTCGCCGCGCCCGACGCGCGCGGAGGCGTCGGACTGCGCGAACGCCATCCTGGACGGCGCGGACGCGGTCATGCTCTCCGGCGAGACCTCCGTCGGTGACTTCCCGATCGAGACCGTCGAGACGATGGCGCGCATCATCGAGAGCACCGAAGAGCACGGCCGCGAGCGCATCGCGCCCCTCGGCTCGACGCCGCACACGCGCGGCGGCGCCATCACCCGCGCCGCGGCCGAGGTCGGCGAGCGGCTCGACGTGAAGTACCTCGTGACGTTCACCCAGTCGGGCGACTCGGCACGGCGCATGTCGCGCCTGCGCTCGGGCATCCCCCTGCTCGCGTTCACGCCCAACGAGCACGTCAAGCACACGCTGGCGCTGTCCTGGGGCACGGACGCGTACCAGGTCCCGGAGGTCGAGAGCACCGACGCGATGGTCGGTCAGGTCGACTCCACGCTGCAGGCCAACGGGCTCGCTGAGGTCGGAGACCTCGTGGTCGTCGTGTCCGGTGCGCCGGTCGGCGTCTCGGGGACGACGAACTCGATCCTCGTGCACAAGATCGGCACGAGCAACGACGGTCGCCAGGGCTGACGACCTCCACCGACGTCGAGAGCCGGGACCCAGCGGCGGGTCTCGGCTCTCGGCGTCGCTAGGAAGCACCGAACGGCCCCGTGCGGGGCCGAAGAACGGCAAGGTCTGCTTGTGAACGGAAACGCCACCTCGATCCACCGCAACGTCTCGCTGCTGTCCCTGGCGACGACGCTGCCCGACGACGTCACGACGTCGGACGAGCTCGACGACCGGCTCGCGCCGACGCTCGAGCGGCTCCGGCTGCCGCGCGGGCTGCTGCAGCGCGTGGCGGGCGTGCACGCCCGACGCCGGTGGGCCGCGGACCAGACGTTCTCGACCGCGGCGATCGCTGCGGGGGAGAAGGCGCTCGCCGAGGCCGGCGTGGCCCCCGACGAGGTCGGGCTCGTCATCAACACCTCGGTGACCCGGCCGCACCTCGAGCCGTCGGTCGCCGTGCGCATGCACCACGGCCTCGGCCTGCCCAGCTCGGCGATCAACTTCGACGTCGCGAACGCGTGCCTCGGCTTCGTCAACGGCATGACGCTGGCGGCCGGCATGATCGACTCCGGCCAGGTGCGGTACGCCGTCGTCATCGACGGGGAGGACGCCGACGAGCTGCACGAGCGCACGATCGAGCGGCTGAACCGTCCGGGCACGGTGCGGGCCGACTTCATGAACGAGTTCGCGAGCCTGACGCTGGGCTCCGGCGCGGTCGCCGCGGTCCTCGGGCGCTCCGACGAGCACCCGCTCGGGCACCGCCTCGTCGGCGGGGTGACGCGCGCGGCGACCCAGTTCCACGAGGTCTGCGTGGGCTCCGTCGACGGGATGTTCACCGACACCAAGGCGCTCCTGGACGGCGGCATGGAGCTGGTCGTCGCCGCCTGGCGCGAGGCCGAGGAGACGTGGGACTGGTCGGACATGGACCGGTACGTGATGCACCAGGTCTCCGACGTGCACACGAACGCGATCACCCGGGCGGTCGGTCTCGACCGCGACCGTGTCCCGCTCACCTATCCCCGCTACGGGAACGTCGGGCCGGCCTCGATCCCGATCACGCTCGCCGAGCAGGCGCCGACCCTCTCGCCGGGGGACCGCGTCCTGCTGATGGGCGTCGGGTCCGGCCTGAACACCTCGATGATGGAGCTCGCCTGGTGACGGAGCGCTCTCCCGCCGGCGTCGTCGACCCGGGCTCGTTCGAGGGCGTCGAGCCGTCCTGGTCGCGCCTCGTGACCGCGCCCGACGCCGACGGCGTCGAGCGCACCTGGCACGTGCTGGACAACGCGGGCGACCTGGCGTCCGCCGGGGCGGCGCCCGTCGCCACGATCGTCTGCGTGCACGGCAACCCGACGTGGTCCTACCTGTGGCGCTCGGTGCTGGCCGCCGCCTCCGCGCAGGCGGCCGGCGGCGGGCGCGCCTGGCGCGTGGTCGCGGTCGACCAGCTCGACATGGGCTGGTCCGAGCGCACCGGCACGCGGCGGCGCCTCGCCCAGCGGGTCCGCGACCTGGACGCCGTCGTGCGCGCGGCGGGCGTCGAGGGCCCGGTCGTCACGCTGGGCCACGACTGGGGCGGCGTCGTCTCCCTGGGCTGGGCGGTGGACCACCGCGACGAGCTGCTGGCGTCCGCGGTGCTCAACACCGCGGTGCACCAGCCGGAGGGCACACCGGTGCCGGCACCGCTGCGCCTCGCCCTCGCCCGGGGCGTGCACGGGCTCGGCACCGAGCGGACGACCGCGTTCCTGGACACGACCCTCGCCCTGGCCCACCCGCGGCTGACGCCGGGTGTGCGCGCGGCGTACCGGGCGCCCTACCGCACGGCCGCGCGCCGGGGCGGGATCGCGGCGTTCGTCGCGGACATCCCCGTGGACGCGGACCACCCGAGCGCGGGCGAGCTCGACCGCATCGCCCAGGGGTTGCGCACGCTGGACGTGCCGGCCCTGGCGCTGTGGGGCCCGCGCGACCCGATCTTCTCCGACCGTTATCTCGACGACCTGCGGGAGCGCCTGCCGCACCTGGACGTGCACCGCTTCGAGGGGGCGGGCCACCTCCTCGCCGAGGACGTCGACGTCGCCGGGGCGGTCCTGACCTGGCTCGGGGACGTCGCCGACCGCCGCGAGGACCGCGACGCGTCGCCCGCCGCGGACGCGCGTCCCGCCAGGGAGCCGGCGACCGCGCGCCTGTGGGCGCACCTGGACGCGCTGCGGGACGACGAGGGCACGGCCCTGGTCGAGATGGCCCCGCCGCGCGGCGCGGGCCCGCGGACCGTGAGCTGGCGGCTGCTGGCGCGGCGCGTCGACGAGATCGCCCGCGGGCTGCACGCCTTCGGCGTCCGGCCCGGCGACCGTGTCTCGCTCCTCGTCCCGCCGGGCGCGGACCTCACCGGGGTCCTGTACGCCTGCCTGCGCCTCGGCGCCGTGGTCGTGGTGGCCGACGCGGGGCTGGGGCTGCGCGGCCTGACGCGCGCGGTGCGGGGGGCCCGTCCCGACGTGGTCGTCGGCGCGGTGCCCGGCCTGGCCGCCGCCCGCGCGCTCGGCTGGCCGGGCCGGCGCATCGCGACGCACCCGCTCCCGCGGGCGACGACCGCGGCGCTCGGTGTGGAGACCACGCTGGTGGACCTCGCCTCGCTCGGCGCGGCGATGCGCGGGGCCCCGCTCCCGGAGCCCGCGCAGGACGACGTCGCGGCGGTCCTGTTCACCTCGGGCTCGACCGGCCCGGCGAAGGGCGTCGTCTACACGCACGCCCAGCTCGGGGCCGTGCGCGACGCGCTGGCCGCGCGGTACGGCATCGCGCCCGGTGGGAGCCTGGTGGCGGGGTTCGCGCCCTTCGCGCTGCTGGGCCCCGCCCTCGGCGCGCGCACCGTGACGCCGGACATGGACGTGACCGCGCCGCGCACGCTGACGGCGCGCGCCCTGGCGGACGCGGTCGCCGCCGCAGACGCCCGCGTCGTCTTCCTCTCGCCCGCCGCGGTCGCGAACGTCGTCGCGACGGCCGACGCGCTCGGCGCGGAGGACCGTGCGGCGCTGGCGGGCGTCGGTACCTTCCTCTCCGCCGGGGCGCCGGTCTCGCTGGCGCTGCTCGACGCCGTCGGGCGCCTCATGCCCGGTGCCGAGGCGCACACCCCCTACGGGATGACCGAGGGCCTGCTGATGACGGACGTCACCGCGCAGGAGATCCGCGCCGCGCAGGCCGGCGCGGCGGCCCCCGGCGGGGTGTGCGTCGGCCGCCCGGTGCCCGGCGTGCGCGTGCGGGTCAGCGCGCTCGACGGCGACGGCCGCGCGGTCGGGGAGCTCACGGCGGACGCGGGCGTCACGGGCGAGGTCGTCGTCGACGCCCCGCACGTGAAGGACCGCTACGACGCACTCTGGCTGACGGAGCGCGCGAGCCGGCGCACGGCCGGACCGGTCGACGGGGCCGCCGCTCGCACCGACGGCGCCCGCTGGCACCGCACGGGGGACGTCGGCCACCTCGACGCCGCGGGCCGGCTGTGGATCGAGGGCCGCCTCGCCCACGTGGTGACGACGCCCGACGGCGTCGTCACGCCGGTCGGGCCGGAACAGGCGGCGGAGCAGGTGGCGCAGGTGCACCGGGCGGCGGTCGTCGGCGTGGGCCCCGCGGGGGTCCAGCAGCTCGTCGTGGTCGTCGAGACGGTCGGGGACCGGCACTCCGCCCGACGGCGCCGCGCCCGTCCCCGGCTCGCCGGGCCCGGGCTCGCGGAGCAGGTGCGCGAGCGGCTGCGCGAGCGCGTCCCGGCGTCCGTGGCTGCCGTCCTCGTGGTGCCCGTGCTGCCCACCGACGTCCGGCACAACTCCAAGGTGGACCGCGCCCGCGTGGCCGCCTGGGCCGAGGGCGTGCTCTCGGGCGGCCGGATGGTCGCGCCGTGAGGGTCCTCGTCACCGGGGCGAGCGGATTCCTCGGGCGGGCCGTCGCGGCGCGCCTGGTCGCGCAGGGGCACCGGGTGAGCACGCTGCAGCGCACCTCGAGCACCGTCCGGGGCGCGGCGGACATCCTCGGCACGGTGACCGACGGCCCGGTGGTGGCGCGCGCCGTCGCCGGTCACGACGCCGTCGTGCACCTCGCGGCGAAGGTCTCGCTCGCCGGGGACCCGGCCGACTTCGAGCGCGTCAACGTGGGCGGGACGCGCCTGCTGCTGGACGCGGCCGCCGCGGCGGGGGTGGGCCGGTTCGTCCAGGTGTCCTCGCCGTCGGTCGCCCACCACGGAGCATCGATCGTGGGGGAGGACGCCGCGCCGGCGGACCCGGCACGTGCCCGCGGCGACTACGCGCGGACCAAGGCGGCGGCCGAGCTGCTCGCCCTCGGGCGCGACGCGGCGGACCTGCACGTGGTCGCCGTCCGGCCCCACCTGGTCTGGGGACCGGGGGACACCCAGCTCGTCCGGCGCGTCGTCGAGCGCGCGCGGGCCGGGCGCCTGCCGCTGCTGGGGCACGGCGCCGCGCTGATCGACTCCACGTACGTGGACAACGCCGCCGGGGCGGTCGCCGCCGCGCTCGGCGCGGCGGACCGCGTGCACGGCCGGGCGTACGTCGTGACCAACGGAGAGCCGCGCCCGGTGGCGGAGCTGCTCGCCGGCATCTGCCGCGCCGCGGGGGTGCGCCCGCCCGCGTGGCGTGTGCCGCCGGCGCTGGCGAGGGCGGCCGGCGGGGCGGTGGAGCTGGCCTGGCGGGTCCGCCCGGGGACGGACGAGCCGCCGATGACCCGGTTCCTGGCCGAGCAGCTCTCGACGGCGCACTGGTTCGACCAACGACGCACGCGCCGGGACCTGGGCTGGTCGCCCGAGGTCTCGGTCGACGAGGGCCTGGCCCGGCTGGCGGGCGGGCCGGCCGGGTCCTGACCCCTCGGGGCGGTGACCCATCCGGGGCGGGGCCCGCACCGAACCCCGGTCGAACGGTGCGCGAGCGTCGCGCGCCGACGACCGAAAGGTGGCACACCATGGCCTCGTCCACGAACAGACTCGTCGGAGCGATCTTCGGCGCCGTCTACCTGCTCGTCGGCCTCGCGGGCTTCGCCGTGACGTCCGGCGTCGGGTTCTTCGCGACGGAGGGCAAGGACCTCGTCGTGTTCGCGGTGAACCCGCTGCACAACGTCATCCATCTCGCCATCGGCGCCGCGCTGCTGATCGCCGCGCTGCGCTCTGTGCCCGCCGCGCGGGCGGTGAACGCCACCGTGGGCGGCGTCTACCTGCTGGTCGGCGTCCTCGGGCTCTTCCTCCTGGACTCCGCGGCCAACATCCTCGCCCTCAACGGTGCCGACAACGTGCTGCACCTCGCGAGCGCCATCCTGCTGCTCGCCGTGGGCCTCGGTGCGGAGCGGACGGTGACCACGACCAGCGGTCGGGCGGCGACCGCATGAGCGCCGTCCTGGCCCGGACCGCCGGTCCGGGCCACCGCGCCGCGAGCGCCGCGGGCGGAGGTCAGGCCGGGCCCGCCGCCCGGCGGCCGACCGACGTGCTCGCCGTCTCGACCTCCATGGCGGTGCTGGGCGCGGCGCTCGTGGACCTCGGGCTGGTGCGCGCGGTCCACGGCGCGGAGGTCGTCGTCCCTCTCGTGCTCGGCCTCGGCGCCGTCGCGCTGGGGCTCGTGGGGCTCCGCGGGGCGACCCCCGCCGTCTGGCGCGGCGGTGCGGCCGCCCTCGGCGGCGCCGTGCCGGCGTGGCTCCTGCTGGCGATCGGGACCGAGCGGGCGCTCGGTGCCGCCGACGTCGCGGCCCTCGCGCTCACCGCGCTCGCGTCGCTCGGGGCGGCGGGACTCGGCCGACGGCGAGGGGGCGCGCCGGTCCCGGCCGGCCCGTCCGCCCGGCCTCGGCTGCGTGCCCTGCGCGACCTGGGCGCGCTGCTGGCGGTCTCGCTCGTCGTCGCGGCGGTGGCAGCGGCAGGGCTCGCCGCGACCCCGGCCGGCGGGTCGGCGCACATGCCCGGCATGGAGCAGATGGAGCACATGGACGGCATGCCGGGCATGTAGCCCTCATCGACTGCGTCCCGGGCATCGCGTCCCAGATCATCGGTCCTCCTCCGTCACGCGGGTGCCGTGAACGCCGCGCGGCCCGTGCCGGCGCCGCGCCCGGCCTCGGCCGCCGTCTGCCCGCCGGGCCGGCGACCACACGGACGCTACGGCGGGGCAGGGGCCGGCGTCATCCCCCAGGTATCTGGGATGGCGCACCTGCGGCACCCGGCGTCAGACTCGTGACGTGCTGTCGACGGCGGCGGTGGAGCAGGCGCGGCGCGACATCGAGGCGATGTCGCGCTCCGGCATGCCGCTGACGCGGTTCACGGACGAGGCCTGCGCCGCGCTGGCGGTGGTGGTGCCCTTCGTCGCAGGCTGCGTGAGCACCTTCGACCCGGCCACGACGCTGCTGTCGAGCATCCGCAAGCTCGGTGCGCTCGAGGGGCGCAACGAGCACGACGTCTCGTGGGCGCAGATCGAGTACGCCGGGGGCGACCCGACCGCGATGGTCAGGCTGGTCGTGGCCGGCACCCCCGCGGTGGGTCTGCACGCCGCGACCGGGGGCCGGGTGGAGCGGTCCGTCCGGATGGCGGAGCTCATGGTCCCGGCGTTCGACTTCCGCGACGAGGCGCGTGCCGTGTTCACCGACCGCGGCGGTGCGTGGGGCTCGATGTCGCTGTTCCGCGGACCGGGCGACCGGCCGTTCTCGGCGGACGAGATCGCGCTGGTCGCGCAGCTGGCGCCGGCGTTCACCCGCGGGACCCGGGCGGGGCTGCTGGCGCAGCGCGCCGGCGAAGGCCCCCCGACGTCGTCCGGCCCGGCGATCGTCATCGTCGACGCGGCCGGCCGCGTCGTCCAGTCCAGCCCGGGCGCCGACGCCCGTCTGCTGCAGATGGCCCGCGCCCCGCGCTCGGGGGACCCCCTCGCGCTCGTCCACACGCTCGTCGCCGCCGCGCGCCGTTTCGCCCGCGGCGAGTGCGACGTCAGCCCGAGCGTGCGCGTCCGCACGCACGACGGCACCTGGCTCGTGCTGCGCGCCTCGCCGCTCAGCGGCGCCGACGACCGCGCCGGGGAGGTCGTGATCACGATGGCGGAGGCGCGGCCCCAGGAGGTGATCGACCTGGTCGCCGCCGCGTTCGCACTGACCGCCCGCGAACGGGACGTGACGGTCCTGGTGCTGCGGGGCGCGGACACCCGGGAGATCGCCCGGGCGATGCGCATCTCCGCCTACACCGTCCAGGACCATCTCAAGTCGGTGTTCGAGAAGGCCGCGGTGACGAGCCGCGGCGAGCTCGTCGCACGCGTCTTCTTCGACCAGTACGCCCCGCGCCTCGGCGAGCAGCCGGGCGGGCACCGCTGACCCGCGCGCGGGGTCTGCGGCACCGCCGGGTGCCCCGGGTGGGATTCGAACCCACACTGGATCGGGTTTGAGCCGAACGCCTCTGCCGGTTGGGCTACCGGGGCAGCGCGCCGGCTGGCCGGCGCACCGGGCCATCGAACCACATCGGCGCGGACGGATGAAACGAGCGTCACACCGCGGCGTGCGGCTCGCGTGCAGGAACTTTCCAGGGCCGAGCCGTAGAATGACGCACGTGAGTGACGACAACGCCAGCGCGAAGAAGCCCGAGCCCCTGGACCTGCCGCCGATGCTGGCGCAGGAGGACGCTCCTGAGCCGACCCCCGCGCCCCCGGCGCCCAAGAAGGGCGGACGGCGCGCCGTCGTCGCCGAGGACGAGGCCCTCATCCGCATGGACGTCGTGGAGACGCTCCGCGAGGCGGGCTTCGACGTCGTCGGCGAGGCCGGCGACGGCGAGACGGCCGTGAAGCTGGCGCTCGAGCTCAAGCCCGACGTCGTCGTGATGGACGTCAAGATGCCCGAGCTCGACGGCATCTCCGCGGCGGAGCGCATCGGCAAGGCGCACGTCGCGCCCGTCGTGCTGCTGACCGCGTTCTCTCAGACCGAGCTCGTCGAGCGCGCCCGCGACGCCGGCGCGATGGCGTACGTCGTCAAGCCGTTCACCCCGGCCGACCTGCTGCCGGCCGTCGAGATCGCGATCTCGCGCTACTCGCAGATCTCGGCCCTCGAGTCGGAGGTCGCCGACCTCGCCGAGCGGTTCGAGACGCGCAAGCGCGTGGACCGCGCCAAGGGCCTGCTGATGACGAAGATGGGCCTGTCGGAGCCGGAGTCGTTCCGCTGGATCCAGAAGACGTCGATGGACCGCCGCCTGACCATGCGCGAGGTCGCGGACGCCGTGATCGACCAGGTCGGCGGCGCCTGAGCGCTGCCTCCCGCGGACCGGTCTCCCGGTCTCCCCGCGCCCTGCGGGCCGCCGCACGGGACCGCGCGAGCGACTGGGGCTGGTCGGACCGCCCCGGTGGGGCTACAGTTCTGGACTGTTGTCCGACACGATTCGTGACCTTGCCTCGCAAGCGTCCGGCACCGTCGGTCCACCGCCGCAGATCCGAGGAGGTATGACGTGCGTCCAGGTATCGAGGTCCGTCGTGTCACCGGTCCGGAGCTCCCCGCGCTCGCGCGGATCAGCACCGAGGCGCGGGCCGAGTCGCTGACCGGCTCGCAGGTGTGCACGCAGGACGAGGCGAAGGTCGTGCGCCAGCTGAGCGTCCTGCTCGAGGTCGACGGCGGCGCCATCCTCGCGGCCTATCTGGACGACGTGCCCGTGGGTTTCGTCCTGACCCGCGTCGTGCGCCCGACGATCTTCGACACGAGCCCCGCGCTGCACATCGAGGCCATCTACGTCTCCCAGACGGCGCGGCGGCGCGGTGCCGGCCACGCGCTCCTGACCGCGGTCGCCGACCTGGCCGAGGAGGCGGGCGCCGTCGACGTCTTCTCGGTACCGATCCCCGGCGCGCGCGGCGTCCAGCGGTTCCTCGCCCGGGTCGGCTTCGCGCCGGCGGCCGGGCACCGGGTGGTCGCGACGGCGACGCTCAAGCGGCGGCTGGCCGCCGACCCGACGGCCAAGCGACGCGGCTCGAAGGAGGCGCTCGACGACCTCATCGCACGGCGGCGCAAGGCGCGCACGGAGGGCCTGAGCGGGCCCGTCGACCTGCGCAGCTTCCAGCGGTCCCTCGCGGAGGGCGGCGAGGACTCGCCCGGGACCCCTGCGGGCGCCGAGCCGCGCGACCTCGTCGGCTGACGGCCGGCTGACGGCCGGCTGACGGACGGCCGACGCGCGAGCTGGTCGACCGACCGGCGCCCCGGCTAGCGAGCCTCGAGCACGAGGCAGCTCAGGCGCGCGGTGCACACCCGGCGTCCAGCCTCGTCCGTCACGACGATCTCGTACGACGCCGTCGTGCGGCCGCGGTGCAGCGCCGTCGCGACCGCCGTGACCGTCCCCTCGCGCAGCCCCCGGTGGTGGGTGACGTTGAGCTCGGTGCCGACCGACGCGCGGCCCGGCCCCGCGTGGACCTGCGCCGCGACCGAGCCCACCGTCTCGGCGAGCGCCGCCGACGCGCCGCCGTGCAGCAGGCCCGCGGGCTGGGTGTTGCCGGAGACCGGCATCGTCGCCACGCACCGCTGTGCGGACGCCTCGACGAGCTCGATCCCGAGCCGTTCGATGAGCGTGCCGCGGGTGCTCGCGCGCAGGACGTCGAGGTCGTCGGGGTCGGGTCCGGTGGTGGCCCGGTCGGGTGCCGTCGTGTCGGTCATAGCGGATAGGTTGGCACCTGTGACTAGCGACGCGCGACCTCGGCTCCTGCTGATCGACGGCCACTCGATGGCATACCGGGCGTTCTTCGCGCTCCCGGTGGAGAACTTCTCCACCACGACGGGTCAGTCCACCAACGCGGTCTTCGGCTTCACCTCGATGCTCATCAACCTCCTGCGCGACGAGGCGCCCACGCACATCGCGGTGGCCTTCGACGCGGGCAGCACGACGTTCCGCACCGAGCAGCTGCCGAGCTACAAGGCCGGTCGCGCCGCGACGCCCGAGCCGTTCAAGGGCCAGGTGCCGCTGATCAAGGAGGTGCTCGAGGCCCTGAACGTGCCGGCGTTCGAGAAGCCGGGCTTCGAGGCCGACGACATCTTCGCGACGCTCGCCACCCGGGCCGCGGCGCAG
The DNA here is from genome assembly GCF_003752595.1 of Cellulomonas sp. PhB143. GTDB lineage: Bacteria > Actinomycetota > Actinomycetes > Actinomycetales > Cellulomonadaceae > Paraoerskovia. Next base: position 124,288 of record NZ_RKIJ01000013.1, read on the forward strand.
GGCATGCAGGTGCTGGTGTGCTCGGGCGACCGCGACGCGTTCCAGCTCGTGTCCGAGGACGTCACGGTGCTCTACCCGAAGCGCGGCGTCTCCGACCTGACGCGCATGACGCCCTCGGCGGTCGCCGAGAAGTACGGGGTGCCGCCCGAGCGCTACCCGGACCTCGCGGCGCTCGTGGGGGAGACGGCCGACAACCTCCCGGGGGTCCCGGGCGTCGGGCCCAAGACGGCAGCGAAGTGGATCACCCAGTACGGCGACCTGGAGGCGGTGCTCGACGCGTCCGACGCGATCAAGGGCAAGGCCGGGGAGAGCCTGCGCGCCCACCTCGAGCAGGTGCGCTCGAACCGGCGGCTGAACGCCCTCCTGCGCGACATGGACCTGCCGGTCGGCCCGGAGGACCTCGCCACGCGCCCCTGGGACCGGGACGCCGTGCACCGCGTGTTCGACGCGCTGGAGTTCGCGGCCCTGCGCGAGCGGCTGCTCGCGCTCGGCCCCGAGTCGGACGCGCCCGAGGAGCCGGGGCTGGAGGTCGTGGTCGACGACGTCGCGCCCGGGCAGCTGGGCGTCTGGCTCGGCGCGCGCGCCGGGCGCCGGCTGGGCCTCGACGTCGAGGGGCGCACCACGCCCGTCGACGGCGACGCGTGGAGCGTCGCGGTCTCGGACGGCGAGCGCGCGGTCACCTGCGACCTCGCCGAGGCCGCACCCGAGGACGAGAGCGCCCTGGCGTCCTGGCTGGCCGACGCCAGCGCGCCCAAGGTGGTGCACGGTGCCAAGGCGGCCGCGCACGCGCTCGGCGCGCGCGGGCTCGCGCTGGAGGGCGTCGCCTTCGACACGGGGCTCGCGGCGTACCTGTGCCACCCCGACCAGCGCGGCTACGACCTCGGCGACCTCGCCGTGCGTCACCTGCACCGCGAGCTGAGGGTCGAGGACGAGGCCGACGCCCAGGGGGCGCTCGACCTCTCGCTCGACGGCTCCGGCGTCGGGCGCCAGGCCGCCGTGCGGGCGACCGCGGTGCTCGAGCTCGGCACCGTCCTCGCCGGCATGCTCGAGGACCGCGGCGCCACCGGGCTCCTCGCCGAGCTCGAGCTGCCGCTCTCGCGGGTGCTGGGCGAGATGGAGTCCGACGGCATCGCGGTCGACTCCGACGAGCTGCGGGGCCTGGAGCGGCACTTCGCCGAGCTCGTCGCGAGCGCCGCCGCGTCGGCGTTCGAGGTCATCGGCCGCGAGGTCAACCTCGGCTCGCCCAAGCAGCTCCAGGAGGTCCTGTTCGACCAGCTGGAGATGCCGCGGACGAAGCGGATCAAGACGGGCTACACGACGGACGCCTCCGCGCTCGCGGACCTGTTCGTCAAGACGGGCCACCCCTTCCTCGAGCACCTGCTCGCGCACCGCGACGCGAGCCGGCTGCGCCAGACGGTCGAGGGCCTGCTGCGCTCGGTGGCCGACGACGGCCGGATCCACACGACCTTCCAGCAGACCATCGCGGCGACCGGCCGGCTGAGCTCGACGGACCCGAACCTGCAGAACATCCCGATCCGCACGGAGGCCGGTCGCCGGATCCGGCGTGCCTTCGTCGTCGGCGACGGCTACGAGACGCTGCTGACGGCCGACTACAGCCAGATCGAGATGCGGATCATGGCGCACCTGTCGGGGGACGCCGGGCTGATCGAGGCGTTCCGCTCCGGCGAGGACCTGCACAGCTATGTCGGCTCGCGGGTGTTCGAGGTCCCGGCCGACGAGGTCACCCCGGCCATGCGCTCGAAGATCAAGGCGATGTCCTACGGGCTCGCGTACGGGCTCTCGTCCTACGGCCTGTCCAACCAGCTGAACATCGCGGTCTCCGAGGCGCAGGCGCTGATGGACGACTACTTCTCGCGGTTCGGCGGGGTGCGCGACTACCTGACCGGCGTCGTGGACGAGGCGAGGTCCACGGGCTACACCGCGACGATCCTCGGGCGCCGCCGCTACCTGCCGGACCTGACGAGCGACAACCGCCAGCGCCGGGACATGGCCGAGCGGATGGCGCTGAACGCCCCGATCCAGGGCAGCGCAGCCGACATCATCAAGGTCGCGATGCTCGGCGTGCGCCGGGCGATGGAGAAGCAGGGGCTGCGCTCGCGCCTGCTCCTGCAGGTGCACGACGAGCTGCTGGTGGAGGTCGCGCCGGGAGAGCGGGACGCCGTGGAGGCGCTGCTGCGCTCGGAGATGGGCGCGGCGGCCGACCTCTCGGTCCCGCTCGACGTGTCCGTCGGCGAGGGCACGAGCTGGCACGACGCGGGCCACTGACCCGCTACGGCCGGCGCGTCACGACGACGATCGTGCCGGGCAGGTACCGCCCGCGGACCGGGCCCCAGCCTCCCCAGACCTCCGTGTTGCCGGCGGGCCACTCCGGCTCGACGACGTCGCACACCTGGAGGCCGGCGGCGACGACGTCGCGCACGTGGTCGCCCACGGTCCGGTGGTACTCGGCGTAGGCGACGCGGCCGCCGGCGTCCCGCTCCACGTAGGGCGTGCGGTCGAAGTACGAGCGGGTCGCCGTGAGCCCGCGCTCGGAGGGGTCGTCGGGGAAGGCCCAGCGCAGGGGGTGCGTCGCGGAGAAGACCCAGCGCCCGCCGGGCCGCAGGACGCGGGCCGCCTCGGCGTGCACGCGCTCGGCGTCGGGGACGAACGGGATCGCGCCGAACGCGGTGAAGACGACGTCGAAGGCGGCGTCCGCGAACGGGAGGGCCCGGGCGTCGGCCTGGACGAGCGGCACGCGCCGCCCGCGGCCGGCGTCGAGGCGGGCGCCCGCCTCGAGCATCCCGGCGGAGACGTCGGTCGCGACGGCCCGGGCGCCCGCGTCGGTGAGCCAGCGCGCGCCCTGCGCGGCGCCCGCGCCGATCTCCAGCACCTGCCGGCCCCGCACCTCGCCGAGCAGATGGGCGTCGGCCTCGCGCAGCCCCTCGGGCCCCCAGCAGAGCTCGGCGGCGCCGAGGAACCCGCCGTGCTCGTCCTGGTACCCGGTCGCGTTCTCGTCCCACCACGCGCGGGCGGCCGAGCCGCCCTCGGCGTCGGGGACGGGCTGGTAACCGGCGGAACCGAGGTGGCTCATGGCCCCATCCTGCCGGACCTGCGTTGAACTCGGGGAGGTGCGCCGCTATGCTTGTCGATGGTGCCGTGCGCCTTGCACGCAGCGAGCTCAGCTCGTGCGTGCAGGTCGCGTCCGCACCGTCCCAACGGACCCGGGCTCCGGCCCGCCGCGCGAGGCGACCTCGGTCCCCGCGCGCGAGGGTCCGCTGAAACCAGCACCATTCCTGTCCGCACTACGTCCTGTCCGCATCGGAGCATCGAACTCTATGACCATCTCCACCCCCGCGAAGTCCGCCCCTCAGGTTGCCGTCAACGACATCGGCACCGAAGAGGACTTCCTGGCCGCCATCGACGCGACCATCAAGTACTTCAACGACGGCGACATCGTCGAAGGCACCATCGTCAAGGTCGACCGGGACGAGGTCCTCCTCGACATCGGTTACAAGACCGAGGGCGTCATCCCCTCCCGCGAGCTGTCCATCAAGCACGACGTCGACCCCGGTGAGGTCGTCGCGGTGGGCGACGCGGTCGAGGCCCTGGTCCTCCAGAAGGAGGACAAGGAAGGCCGCCTGATCCTGTCCAAGAAGCGCGCACAGTACGAGCGCGCCTGGGGCACCATCGAGAAGGTCAAGGAGGAGGACGGCGTCGTCACCGGCACCGTCATCGAGGTCGTCAAGGGCGGCCTCATCCTCGACATCGGCCTGCGCGGCTTCCTGCCCGCCTCCCTCGTGGAGATGCGTCGTGTCCGCGACCTCCAGCCGTACGTCGGCAAGGAGATCGAGGCCAAGATCATCGAGCTCGACAAGAACCGCAACAACGTCGTCCTCTCGCGCCGTGCCTGGCTCGAGCAGACGCAGTCCGAGGTGCGCTCGACCTTCCTGCAGACGCTGCAGAAGGGCCAGGTCCGCCCCGGTGTCGTCTCCTCGATCGTCAACTTCGGTGCGTTCGTGGACCTGGGCGGCGTCGACGGCCTCGTGCACGTCTCCGAGCTGTCCTGGAAGCACATCGACCACCCGTCCGAGGTCGTCGAGGTCGGCCAGGAGGTCACGGTCGAGGTGCTCGACGTCGACTTCGACCGCGAGCGCGTCTCGCTGTCGCTCAAGGCGACGCAGGAGGACCCCTGGCAGACGTTCGCCCGGACCCACGCGATCGGCCAGGTCGTCCCGGGCAAGGTCACCAAGCTCGTCCCGTTCGGTGCGTTCGTGCGCGTCGAGGACGGCATCGAGGGCCTCGTGCACATCTCGGAGCTCGCCGTGCGCCACGTCGACCTGCCCGAGCAGGTCGTCACGGTCGGCGAGGAGGTGTTCGTCAAGGTCATCGACATCGACCTCGAGCGTCGCCGCATCTCGCTGTCGCTGAAGCAGGCCAACGAGGGCGTCAACCCGGAGTCGGACGACTTCGACCCGGCGCTCTACGGCATGGCGGCCGAGTACGACGAGCAGGGCAACTACAAGTACCCCGAGGGCTTCGACCCCGAGTCGAACGAGTGGCTCGAGGGCTTCGAGACCCAGCGCGAGGCGTGGGAGGCGGAGTACGCCAAGGCCCACGAGCGCTGGGAGGCGCACCGCAAGCAGGTCTCGGAGGCCATCAAGGCCGACACCGAGGCGTCGCTCGCGCCGTCCTCCTCGTCCTCGAGCAGCAGCTCGTCGTCGACCGGTGGCGGCAGCTCCTCGTACTCCTCGGCCCCCGCGGCCGAGGAGACCGGCGGCACGCTCGCGTCGGACGAGGCGCTCGCGGCCCTGCGCGAGAAGCTCACGGGCAACTGAGCCCACCCGGGCGCCCGGCCGGTCCGCCGGCCGGGCGCCCGTCAGCACGGCGGCCCGTCACCTCCTCGGAGGTGACGGGCCGTCGTCGTCGGGGCCCTGCCGTCCCCTGCCGTCCCCTGCCGTCCTTTGCCGGTCGCCGGCGCGTCGTCAGGCGGCCGCCGGCGCGAACTGCGTCCGGTAGAGCTCGGCGTACAGGCCGCCCCGGGCGAGCAGCTCGGTGTGCGTCCCGCTCTGGACCACCCGTCCCGAGTCGAGCACCACGATGGCGTCGGCCTCGCGCACGGTCGAGAGCCGGTGGGCGATGACGAGCGACGTGCGCCCCTCCAGGGCGCGGGCGAGCGCGCGCTGCACGGCGACCTCGGACTCCGAGTCGAGGTGGGCCGTGGCCTCGTCGAGGACGACGACGTCGGGCGCCTTGAGCAGGAGGCGGGCGATGGCCAGGCGCTGGCGCTCGCCGCCGGAGAGCCGGTACCCGCGGTCGCCGACGACGGTCGCGGTGCCGTCGGGCAGCGACCGGACCAGGTCCCACACGTGGGCCTGGCGCAGGGCCTCCTCGATCTCGGCGTCGCTCGCGTCGGGTCGCGCATAGCGCAGGTTCCCGGCGACGGAGTCGTGGAACAGGTGGGCCTCCTGCGAGACCACGCCCACGGTGGCCCGGAGCGTCGCCTGCGACGCCCGGGTCAGCTCGACGCCCGCGATCCGGACCGTTCCCTCCGTCGGGTCGTACATGCGGCTCACGAGCTGGGTGAGCGTCGTCTTGCCGGCCCCGGACGGGCCGACGAGCGCGACCATGGCGCCCGCCGGCACGGTGAAGGACACGTCGTGCAGGGTGTCCTCGGTCGCGTCGCCCGCGGGCGCCCCCACGTTCTCCAGCGAGGCGAGCGAGACGTCCTGCGCACCCGGGTAGCGGAAGGTGACGTGGTCGACCTCCACGCGGGCGCCGGCGTCGCGCACGGCGGCTCGCAGGTCCACGGGGTGCGCGGGCTCGGCGACCGACGGCCTCAGGTCGAGCACCTCGAGCACCCGCTCGAAGCTCACGAGCGCCGTCATCACATCGACCTGGACGTTCGACATGGCGGTCAGCGGGCCGTAGAGGCGGCCCAGGTAGGCGGTCAGGGCGACGACGACGCCCACGGTCAGCTCGCCCCGGACCGCGAGCACCCCGCCCAGGCCGTAGACGACCGCGACCGCGACCGAGGCGACCATGGTCAGGCCCACGCGGAAGTAGGTCGCGTAGAGGGCCTGCCGGACCCCGATGTCCCGGACCCGCCGGGCCTGCGCGGCATACCCCGCGGCCTCGCGCTCGGGGTCGCCGAAGATCTTCACCAGGTGCGCGCCCGCGACGTTGAACCGTTCGTTCATGGTCTGCGCGGCGTCCGCGTTGAGCTCGTAGCCCTCCCGGGTGATCGCGGCGATGCGTCGCCCGACCCACCGCGCAGGGAGCACGAACGCCGGCACGAGCACGAGCGAGACGAGGGTCAGCCGCCAGGACATCGACAGCATCGCGGCCAGGACGAACGCGATGGTCAGGGTGTTGCTCACCACGTTCTGCAGGGTGGCGGTGAAGGCCTGCTGCGCGCCGAGGACGTCGCCGTTGAGCCGTTGGACGAGGGCACCCGTCCGGGCGCGGGAGAAGAAGGCCAGCGGCATGCGCTGGACGTGGTCGAAGACCGCGGTGCGCAGGTCGAGGATCAGGCCCTCGCCGACGCGCGCGCTCAGCCAGCGCGTGGCGAGCCCGAGGAGCGCGGTCACGACCGCGAGCGCCGCGGCGGTCGCGGCGAGACCGAGCACCACGTCCGTGCGGCCCGGCGTGATCCCGTCGTCGATGAGGTCCCTGAACAGCAGCGGCGTCACGGCCCCGACGGCGGCGTCCAGGGCGACGAGGACGAGGAACACCGTGAGCTCGCGCCGGTAGGGCCGGGCGAAGGCGAGGACGCGCCGGACCGTCCCGGGCGCGAGGCGGTGCCGGGTGACGCTCGAGTCCTGGCGGAACGACGACGTCGTGCGCGGCGAGAAGTGGGGGACGGACATGTGCTCTCCTGCTCCGGGCGCGGACGCGCCCACCGGGGCAACACCGCGCGCGGGCGCATCCTTCCGGGCGTGCTGGCACGATGGGGTGATGTTCAGGATCGGGTTGACGGGCGGGATAGCGGCGGGCAAGTCGGCGGTGGCGGAGCGGCTCGCGGAGCGGGGGGCCGTGGTCGTGGACTACGACCTGCTGGCACGGGAGGCGGTGCGTCCGGGGTCGGTCGGGCTGGACGGGATCGTCGCGGCGTTCGGCGCCGACGTCGTCCTGCCGGACGGGACGCTCGACCGTGCGGCCACGGCGACGCTGGTGTTCGGGGACGCGCAGGCGCGGGCGCGGCTCGACGCGATCGTGCACCCGGAGGTCCGGCGGCTCGCGGCGGAGCGGGAGGCCGCGGTGGCGGCCGGGGACGCGCGCGCCGTCGTCGTGCACGACGTGCCGCTGCTGGTCGAGACCGGCCGGACCGACGACTTCGACCTCGTGCTGGTGGTGCAGGCCCCCGAGGCGCTGCGCCGCGAGCGGCTGGTCGCGGGGCGGGGGCTGAGCACCCAGGACGCCGGGGGCCGGATCGCCGCGCAGGCCTCGGACGAGCAGCGCGCCGCGGCGGCCGACGTGCTGCTCGACGGCTCGGGGGACCTGGCCGCGCTGCGCGCCCAGGTCGACGACCTGTGGGCGCGGATCGCCGCGGAGGTCGCCGCGGAGGCGGACGAGCCGGCCTGACCGCGTGTCGGTGGCGCGGCGTACCGTGGCGGCATGCGACCCGTCACCGACCTGCAACGCACCGTGGCGCCGTTCGAGGTGGTGTCCGAGTACACGCCGTCGGGCGACCAGCCCACCGCCATCGCGCAGCTCTCCGAGCGGATCCGGGCGGGGGAGAAGGACGTCACGCTGCTCGGCGCGACCGGCACCGGAAAGTCCGCGACCACGGCCTGGCTGATCGAGAAGCTCCAGCGCCCGACGCTGGTGATGGCCCCGAACAAGACCCTGGCGGCGCAGCTTGCGACGGAGTTCCGCGAGCTCCTGCCGAACAACGCGGTCGAGTACTTCGTCTCGTACTACGACTACTACCAGCCCGAGGCGTACATCGCGCAGACGGACACCTACATCGAGAAGGACTCCTCGATCAACGACGAGGTCGAGCGCCTGCGGCACTCGGCGACGTCCTCGCTCCTGACCCGACGCGACGTCATCGTGGTCGCCTCGGTGTCGTGCATCTACGGCCTGGGCACGCCGCAGGAGTACGTCGACCGGATGGTGCGGATCGACGTCGGCGACCAGGTGGACCGCGACGACCTGCTGCGCCGCTTCGTGACGATGCAGTACACGCGCAACGACGTCGCGTTCACGCGCGGCACGTTCCGGGTGCGCGGCGACACCGTCGAGATCATCCCGGTGTACGAGGAGCTCGCGATCCGTTTCGAGTTCTTCGGCGACGAGATCGAGTCGATCCAGACGCTGCACCCGCTCACGGGCGAGGTGGTGCGCTCGGAGCAGAGCATGTTCGTGTTCCCCGCGACGCACTACGTCGCCGGGCCGGAGCGCATGGAGCGGGCGATCGGCACCATCGAGGCGGAGCTCGCCGACCGGCTGGCGGAGCTCGAGCGGCAGAACAAGCTGCTCGAGGCCCAGCGCCTGCGCATGCGCACCACCTACGACATCGAGATGATGCGCCAGATCGGCTCCTGCTCCGGGATCGAGAACTACTCGCGGCACATCGACGGGCGCGAGCCCGGCTCGGCGCCGAACACGCTGCTCGACTACTTCCCCGAGGACTTCCTGCTCGTCATCGACGAGTCGCACGTGACCGTCCCGCAGATCGGCGCGATGTTCGAGGGCGACATGTCGCGCAAGCGCAGCCTCGTGGAGCACGGCTTCCGGCTGCCCAGCGCGACGGACAACCGCCCGCTGCGCTGGGAGGAGTTCGTGGACCGCATCGGCCAGACCGTCTACCTCTCGGCGACGCCGGGCAGCTACGAGCTCTCGATGTCCGACGGCGTGGTCGAGCAGATCATCCGCCCCACCGGGCTCGTGGACCCCAAGGTCGTGGTGAAGCCGACGACCGGGCAGATCGACGACCTCCTGGGCGAGATCCGCGAGCGCACCGCACGCAACGAACGGGTGCTCGTCACGACGCTGACCAAGAAGATGTCGGAGGACCTCACGGACTATCTCCTCGAGCGGGACGTGCGGGTGCGCTACCTGCACTCGGAGGTCGACACGCTGCGCCGCGTCGAGCTGCTGCGCGAGCTGCGGACGGGGGAGTACGACGTCCTGGTCGGGATCAACCTCCTGCGGGAGGGTCTCGACCTACCAGAGGTCTCGCTCGTCGCGATCCTCGACGCCGACAAGGAGGGCTTCCTGCGCTCCGGGACGTCCCTGATCCAGACGATCGGCCGCGCGGCGCGCAACGTCTCGGGCGAGGTGCACATGTACGCCGACAAGATCACCGCGGCGATGAAGCAGGCGATCGAGGAGACCGACCGCCGCCGGGAGAGGCAGGTCGCGTACAACGTCGAGCACGGCGTGGACCCGCAGCCGCTGCGCAAGCGGATCTCCGACGTCACGGACATGCTCGCCCGCGAGGACATCGACACCGCGGAGCTGCTCCAGGGCGGGTACCGCAAGCCCGGTCAGGGGACGCGCGCACCGGTGCCGGGCGCGCCGAAGGAGGGCGCGGTGTCGGGCAACCGGCTCGCCGGGCTCGCCGCGGCCGACCTCGCGGGCCTGATCCAGGAGCTGAGCGACCAGATGCACGCCGCGGCGGGGGAGCTGCAGTTCGAGCTCGCGGCGCGGCTGCGCGACGAGATCGGCGGCCTCAAGAAGGAGCTGCGGCAGATGCAGGCCGCGACGGCGTAGCCCTCTGGCCGCGGGGCCGCGCGATCGCCTACGCTGTACCCATCGTGAGGGGAGTATTCCCACGCGGTGGCGTCGTCAGTACGGTCCGTTCCGCAGCGGGCCCGGTGCCACCGGTTCGCGCACACGCGAGGTCGATCGGTCGCCGGGACGGGACCGAGGAGCCGGCGTCCGGGCGGAAGAGACCTCCGGTAGCTCGTCGTCCCTACCGGAGGTATACCCGTGGACGTCCCCGTCTGGGTCTGGATCGTCACCGTCGGCCTGATCGTGGCCATGCTCGCGTTCGACTACGTCGGCCACGTGCGCACGCCGCACGCCCCGAGCCTGCGCGAGGCCACCCGGTGGTCGCTCGCCTACGTCGCGGTCGCCGTCGCGTTCGGCGCCGTCGTGTGGGCCGCCTGGGGCTCGACGTACGGCGGCGAGTACTTCGCCGGGTACGTCACCGAGAAGAGCCTGTCCGTCGACAACCTCTTCGTCTTCGTGCTCATCATGACGTCCTTCAAGGTGCCGCGGCTCTACCAGCAGAAGGTCCTGCTGATCGGCATCACCATCGCCCTCGTGCTGCGCACGGTCTTCATCCTCGCCGGCGCCGCGCTGATCGCGAACTTCAGCTGGGTCTTCTACCTGTTCGGCGCGTTCCTGATCTACACGGCGTGGGCCCAGGCGCGCAGCGGAACGGAGCACGAGACCGAGTTCAAGGAGAACGGCGTCCTGCGCCTGGTGCGCCGGCTGTTCCCGACCACCGACGACTACGTCGAGGACCGCATGGTCACGAAGGTCGGGGGCAAGCGGTTCATCACGCCGATGCTGATCGTCATGGTCGCGATCGGCAGCGCGGACCTGCTGTTCGCGGTCGACTCGATCCCGGCGATCTTCGGCCTGACGCAGGAGACCTACCTGGTGTTCGCGGCGAACGCGTTCTCCCTGCTCGGGCTGCGCCAGCTCTACTTCCTCATCGACGGCCTGCTCGACCGGCTCGTCTACCTCGCCTACGGGCTCGCCGCGATCCTCGGGTTCATCGGGGTCAAGCTCGTCATCCACGCGCTGCACACCAACGAGCTGCCGTTCGTCAACGGCGGCGAGCACGTCGACGCGGTCCCGGAGATCTCGACGGGCGTCTCGCTCGCGTTCATCGCGGTGGTCCTGGTGGTCACCACGGTCGCGAGCCTCGCCAAGGACCGGCGGGACCGGCGGCGCGCAGCCCTGGGTGCCGGGGCGGACGGCGCTCCGGACTGACCGCGCCGCGTCAGGCGTGCGCGGCGAGGTCACCGATCACCGGCGACCATGCCCGCACGGTGCGGTCCTCGACGAGGCCGGCCCGCGCGAACGGGTCGGCCTCGAGGAGCGCCTCGGCCGCCTCGGGCCCCTCGACCGCGAGGAGCAGGAGGGCGCCGGGGCGCTGCCCCGGCGAGGGGAGCCATGGGCCGGACGCGACGAGCGTCCCGGCGTCGTGCAGGTCCGTGAGGAACGCGCGGTGCGCAGGGCGGGCCGCGTCGAGCTCCGCGGGCCGGTCGGGGTAGACATAGGTCACGGCGACGAGGGGCATGCCGCCAGTCTGGCAGACGGGCGTCGCGCCCGAGGGTCCTTCACCAGCCGCGGGCGCGCCACTGCGCCAGGTGCGGCCGTTCCGCGCCGAGCGTCGTGTCCGCGCCGTGCCCGGGATAGACCCAGGTGGCGTCGTCGAACCGGTCGAACACGCGCGAGGTCAGGTCGTCCATGAGCGTCGCGAAGCTCTCCGCCGACGTCGTGCGTCCGGGACCCCCGGGAAAGAGGGAGTCGCCCGTGAACAGGTGCACGCGTCCCGCCACGGCGTCGGGCTCCTCGACGGACGCGGGCTCGCGGTACGCCAGGGCGATCGATCCCGGCGTGTGCCCGCGCAGCGCGACGACCTCGAGCTGCGCGTGCCCGACGGCGACGAGGTCGCCGTGGGCGAGCGCCCCGACCGGGACGTCCGCCGCGGCGGCCACGGCCTCGGCGTCGGCCTCTCCCGCCAGCGCCGGCGCGCCCGTCACCGCGACGACGGCCGCCAGCGCGCCGAGGTGGTCGTGGTGGCGGTGCGTCGTCACGACGTGGGCGAGGCGGGCCGAGCCGGAGCCCTCGCGCACGAGCGCGAGGAGGCGGTCGGGGTCGGCGGCGGCGTCGACGAGCAGCTGCTCGCCCGAGCGCCGGCACGTGAGCAGGTAGGCGTCGTTGTCCATCGGGCCGACGGACGCCTTGCGCACGTCGATCTCGTCCAGGCGGCGCAGCGCCGAGGCGCCGCCGCCGTCCACGGCCCCGGAGTAGCCCCCGGCCGGCCGGCTCACCGGGCCGCCTCCTGGGCGGCGGGCTCCGCGGTGCGGGCGTTCCCCGCCCGCGCCCGCTCGACGCTGTGCACCGCGCGCACGAGGCCGAGGTGGGAGAAGGCCTGCGGGAAGTTCCCGACGAGGGTCCGGTCCGTGGCGTCGTACTCCTCGGCGAGCAGCCCGACGTCGTTCGCGAGGCCGACGAGGACGTCGAGCAGGCGCTCCGCCTCCTCGACCTGGCCCGTGCGGGCGAGCGCGTCCGCGAGCCAGAACGAGCAGGCGAGGAACGGGTGCTCGTCGCCGGGCAGCCCGTCGACGCCGGTCTCCGTGCGGTAGCGCAGCACCAGCCCGTCGTCCCGCTCGAGCTCGGCGCGCACGCGGGCGACGGTGCCGAGCACCCGCGGGTCGTCGGGGGGCAGGAACCCGACCTGGAGCATCTGCAGCAGCGAGGCGTCGGTGTGATGGGCGCCGTAGTGCTGCACGAACGAGCCCAGCCCGGCGTCGTAGCCGTGGGCGAGGACGTCCGCCTTGATCGCGTCGCGCTCGCGGCGCCAGCGCTCGAGCGGCCCGTCGAGGCCGTGGTCCTCGATCGCGCGGACCGCCTGGTCCACCGCGGCCCACGTCATGATCTTGGAGTGCACGAAGTGCTGCTCCGGGCCGCGGATCTCCCACAGCCCGCGGTCGGGGGTGCGCCAGCGCTCGAGCTGGTCGTCGACGAGGTGGACCTGCAGGGACCAGCTGTCCGCCGTCTCCTCGAGACCCGCGGCGCGCGCCATGGCGAGCGCGCTCATCACCTCGCCGAGCACGTCGTTCTGCATCTGCCCGACGGCGGCGTTGCCCACCCGCACGGGCAGCGAGCCCGCGTAGCCGGGCAGGTGGTCGAGCGTGCGCTCGGGCAGGTCGCGCCCGCCGTCCACGCCGTACATGATCTGCAGGTCCGCGGGGTCGCCCGCCACGGCGCGCAGGAGCCAGCTGCGCCACGCCGAGATCTCGTCCTGGTAGCCGGACTCGACCAGCGCCTCGAGCGTCAGCGCGGCGTCCCGCAGCCAGCAGTAGCGGTAGTCCCAGTTCCGCTCGCCGCCCGGGTCCTCCGGCAGGGACGTGGTCGCCGCGGCGACGATCCCGCCCGTCTCGCTGTTGGTCAGCAGGCGCAGGGTCAGCAGGGAGCGGACCAGCGGCTCGCGGTAGCGCCCGGTGTACGAGCACGTGTCGATCCAGGAGGTCCAGTGCGCGCGCGTCGCCTCGATGCGCTCGGCGAACCCCTGGCGCTCCGGCACGGGCTCCCACGACCGGGTCCACGTCACGGCGAGCTCGAGCGTCTCGCCCGCGGACATCTCGAACGTCTCCGCGTGCGTGTGGTCGGCGGCGGGCGGGAGCCGGTCGCCGCGCAGCAGCAGCGCGTCGGCCCCCGCGATGGCCCGGATGGCGGGGCGGCCCTCGTTCGCCGCCTCGTCGCCGATGCGGCGGACCCACGGCACGACCTGCCCGTAGGAGAAGCGCACCACCCACTCGTGCTCGACGCTCACCGTCCCCTCGAGGACCTCCAGCCGGCGCACGAGGTCGGCGGCGCCGTCGTGCACGGGCATGACGTCGGTGACGCGGGCGCGCCCCGTGGGCGAGGTGTAGGTGGTCACGAGGACGAACGTGTCGCCGTCGTAGCGGCGCTCGACGTCGGTCGCGTCCGGGACGGTGAGCAGCCAGCGGCCGTTGCGCTCGTCCCCGAGGAGCGCGGCGAAGCACGCCGGGTCGTCGACGCGCGGCAGGCACAGCCAGTCGACGGAGCCGCGCCGGCTGATCAGGGCGACGGTGGAGCCGTCGCCCACGACGGCGTAGTCGGCGACGGGGACGGGGTAGGGCGCTCGCGGACCCCGGGCTGCGTTCGCCCGGGCGCTCGGCCGGTTGCTCTCACGGGTGCTCTGCTGGGTGGTCATCGTCGGACAGTCTGCCGCGAGCGGTCCGGTTTCGGTAGCCGGGCGCGTCGAACGTCTGTACGACTGTCGGTGGGGGGCCGTACGATGCTGCGGTGGACAACCGCCTCGTCATCTCCGGCGCTCGAGAGCACAACCTGCGCGACGTCGACCTCGATCTTCCCCGCGACCGCCTGATCGTCTTCACCGGCCTGTCGGGCTCCGGCAAGTCGTCCCTCGCCTTCGACACGATCTTCGCCGAGGGCCAGCGCCGCTACGTGGAGTCGCTGTCCGCCTACGCGCGCCAGTTCCTCGGGCAGATGGACAAGCCCGACGTCGACTTCATCGAGGGGCTCTCGCCCGCGGTGTCGATCGACCAGAAGTCGACGAACCGCAACCCGCGCTCGACGGTCGGCACCATCACCGAGATCTACGACTACCTGCGCCTGCTGTTCGCGCGGACCGGCGTGCAGCACTGCCCCGTGTGCGGCGAGCGGATCATCGCCCAGACGCCGCAGCAGATCGTCGACCGGCTCCTCGAGCTCGAGGAGGGCACCCGGTACCAGGTGCTGGCGCCCGTCGTGCGCGGCCGCAAGGGCGAGTACGCGGAGCTGTTCGCCGAGCTGCAGACCAAGGGCTTCGCCCGCGCCCGGGTGGACGGCACGGTCGCGCAGCTCACCGAGCCGCCGACCCTCGAGAAGAAGCTCAAGCACGACATCGAGGTGGTCGTCGACCGGCTCGTCGCCCGCGAGGGCGTCCAGCGCCGGCTGACGGACTCCGTCGAGACGGCGCTCGGCCTCGCGGGCGGGCTGGTGCTCGTCGAGCTCGTCGACGCCGACGCGGACGACCCGGGCCGGGTGCGCAAGTTCTCCGAGAAGCGCGCCTGCCCCAACGACCACGAGCTCGCCCTCGACGAGATCGAACCGCGCACCTTCTCCTTCAACGCCCCCTACGGCGCGTGCCCGGAGTGCACGGGCATCGGCTTCCGCCTCGAGGTCGACCCGGAACTCGTGGTGCCCGACGACGAGAGGTCGCTGCGCGAGGGCGCCGTCGCGCCGTGGGCGCAGACCTCCTCCGAGTACTTCGAGCGCGTGCTGACGGCGCTCGCGGAAGATCTCGGCTTCTCCATGGACGCGCCCTGGCGCGCGCTGCCCAAGCGCGCGAAGGACGCGGTGCTGCACGGGCGCAACCACGAGGTGCACGTGCGCTACCGCAACAGGTGGGGGCGCGAGCGCCAGTACTCCACGGGCTTCGAGGGCGTGATCGCCTTCCTCCAGCGTCGCCACACCGAGACCGAGTCCGAATGGTCCAAGGACAAGTACGAGGCCTTCATGCGCGAGGTCCCGTGCCCGGCGTGCGACGGCACGCGCCTCAAGCCCGAGGTCCTGGCCGTGACCGTGGGGGGCCGCTCCATCGCCGAGGTCTGCCGCCTGCCGCTGCGCGAGGCGGGAGAGTTCCTCGGCGCGCTCGAGCTGGGCGCACGCGACCGTGCGATCGCCAACGAGGTGCTCAAGGAGATCAACGCCCGCATCGGGTTCCTCCTCGACGTCGGTCTCGACTACCTCTCGCTGGAGCGGCCGGCCGGCACGCTCTCCGGAGGCGAGGCGCAGCGCATCCGGCTCGCCACGCAGATCGGGTCCGGCCTGGTCGGCGTGCTGTACGTGCTCGACGAGCCGAGCATCGGTCTGCACCAGCGGGACAACCGCCGCCTGATCGACACGCTCGTGCGCCTGCGGGACCTCGGCAACACCCTGATCGTGGTGGAGCACGACGAGGACACCATCCGCACCGCCGACTGGATCGTGGACATCGGCCCCGGCGCGGGGGAGCACGGCGGGCACGTGGTGCACTCCGGCGACTATGCCGGCCTGCTCGAGGCCAAGGACTCGGTGACGGGGGCGTACCTCTCCGGGCGCCGGCACATCCCGATGCCGGCGCAGCGGCGCCCGGTCGACCGCAAGCGGCAGGTCACCGTCGTCGGCGCGCGCGAGCACAACCTGCGCGGGGTCGACGTCTCGTTCCCGCTCGGGACGTTCACCGCCGTCACGGGGGTCTCCGGCTCCGGCAAGTCGACGCTCGTGAACTCGATCCTCTATACCGTGCTGGCGAACGAGCTCAACGGAGCCCGGCAGGTGGCGGGCCGGCACCGCCGGGTCACGGGCCTCGACGACCTCGACAAGGTGGTGCACGTCGACCAGGGCCCGATCGGCCGCACCCCGCGGTCGAACCCGGCGACCTACACGGGCGTCTGGGACCACGTGCGCAAGATCTTCGCCGAGACCACCGAGGCGAAGGTGCGCGGGTACCTCCCCGGACGGTTCTCCTTCAACGTCAAGGGCGGGCGCTGCGAGGCCTGCTCGGGTGACGGCACGATCAAGATCGAGATGAACTTCCTGCCCGACGTCTACGTGCCGTGCGAGGTGTGCCACGGTGCGCGCTACAACCGCGAGACGCTCGAGGTGCACTTCAAGGGCAAGACGGTCGCCGACGTCCTCGACATGCCCATCGAGGAGGCCGCCGAGTTCTTCGCCGCCGTCCCCGCGATCTCCCGCCACCTGAAGACCCTGACCGACGTGGGTCTCGGGTACGTCCGGCTCGGCCAGCCCGCGCCGACCCTCTCGGGCGGCGAGGCGCAGCGCGTCAAGCTCGCGAGCGAGCTGCAGAAGCGCTCCTCGGGCCGCACCGTCTACGTGCTCGACGAGCCGACGACCGGCCTGCACTTCGAGGACGTCCGCAGGCTGCTCGGCGTGCTGCAGTCGCTGGCGGACAAGGGCAACACCGTGATCGTCATCGAGCACAACCTCGACGTGATCAAGAACGCCGACTGGGTGATCGACATGGGACCCGAGGGTGGCTCGGGCGGCGGGACGGTCGTGGCCGAGGGCACGCCGGAGCACGTGGCGACCGTGCCCGAGAGCCACACCGGGCGCTTCCTGGCAGAGGTCCTCGGGATCGAGACGCGCGCGAGCGCGTAGCGGGCGGGCGGTCCCGGGGGCCGTGGCTCAGGCGGCGCGACAGCGCGGGTCGCTGGCGCTCAGCCCGCGGTGCCGACTTCCGCGGTGCGCACCGTCGCGGGCTGGACGTGCACCGGGAAGCTCACCGAGCGGGCGAGGAAGCAGTGGTCGTGCGCCCGGGCGTGCAGGGCCGACAGCGTGGGGTCGTCGGCGAGGGCCGCGGTGCCGGCATCGACCGTGACGTGCGGGTGCAGCGTCACGTCGGTGAACTCGCCCGCGCCGGCCGCCTCGACGCGCATGGTTCCCGTGGCCTCGTCGACGTACTCGCGCACCACGACCCCGGCCGCCGAGGCGAGGTGCAGGAACCACAGCATGTGGCACTGCGAGAGGCTGGCGACGAAGAGCTGCTCGGGGCTGTGCCGCCCCGGGTCGCCGCGGAAGGCCGGGTCCGCCGACCCGAGCAGCGTCGGCAGCCCGTCGAAGCTGACCTCGTGGTCCCGCCCGTAGGCGGTGTAGCCGGACGTCCCGCTCGTCCCGGCGCCCGTCCAGCGGACCGTACCCGAATAGCTGTGCGTCGCCCCGGTCATGCCGGTCACGCTAGCCCCCCGGCGCCGGCCGCGCTCGGACGGTGCCGTCTCGTCCACATCAGCGCGTCGCCGGTTCGTTCCGCTCGTACTGGCGACGGTGCCCGTCGAGCCCGGCGTAGCGGAACGGGCCCGTCGTCCGGTGCGGGGTCACGAGGTCGGCCACGACGACGTCGTGCGCCGCGTGCAGCTCGAGGTATGCGGTGTCGGAGATCGGGGTGCGCGCGTCGAGCGCCGCCGTGGTCGCCCCGGGGTGCGTCGCCTCCCGGTAACCTTCCGGCACGATGCCGGTGAAGAGCTCGCACACGGCACCGGAGCCGTAGCTGACGAGCGCCACCCGCGAGCCCGGGTCGAGCTCCCCGCTGTCGAGCAGCGCCGCGAGGCCGACGTAGAGCGACGAGGTGTAGCTGTTGCCCGTGCGCCGGTTGTAGGTCGTCGTCGCGGCGATCTGCGCGTCGACGGCGTCGCGGTCGAGCCCGCTGCCGGCGACCTTCGCGAGATGGCGGTGCGCCTTCGTGGCCATCCGGGTGAACGGCTGGTGGTAGGCGAACGCGTCGATGTCCTCGAACGGCGCGCCGCCGCGCTCGGCGTAGTCGGCCCACGCGCCGCTCACGGCGCGCAGGTAGGCGTCGATCGAGGCGCGGCCGTCGACGAGCGCCGTGGAGCGGTGGTTCGGGCGCCAGAAGTCCATGACGTCCTCGGTGTGCACCCCGGTCACGGGCTCGATCTCCAGCAGCGCCGGGTCGGCGGTGACGAGCATGGCGACGGCGGCGGCGCCCTGGGTCGGCTCGCCCGACGAGTCGAGGTCGTAGCGCGCGACGTCGCTCGTG
The DNA here is from genome assembly GCF_003752595.1 of Cellulomonas sp. PhB143. Classification (GTDB taxonomy): domain Bacteria; phylum Actinomycetota; class Actinomycetes; order Actinomycetales; family Cellulomonadaceae; genus Paraoerskovia. The sequence goes on from NZ_RKIJ01000013.1 coordinate 142,559, forward strand.
ACGACCAGGACCTTCTCCGCGGGGTCGCGCGCGACGAGCGCGGCGGCCATCTGGAGCGCGGCGGTGCCCGAGTAGCAGGCCTGCTTGAGCTCGACGGTGCGCACGGTCGCCGGCAGACCCAGCAGGCGGTGGACGTAGACCCCGGCGGACTTCGACTGGTCGATCCCGGACTCGGTCGCGAAGAGCAGCGTGCGCAGGCCCTGCGTCCCGTGCCGCTCGACGACCGGCAGGGCGGCGGCGGCGGCGAGGGTGACGACGTCCTCGTCGGGCGCCAGGACGCTCATCTCGTCCTGGCCGAGGCCGACGTGGTACTTGGCGGGGTCGACGCCGTGGCGGGCGGCGATCTCGTCGAGACCGATGACGTGGCTGCCGGTCGCGACCGAGAGGTCGTGGATGCCGACGGGGTGCGTGCTCAGCGTGCTCTCCTCAGGGTCCGGGACCGGGCGCTCGCCCGTCACCGCTCGAACTTCACGTGCGCGGCCATGAGCTCGCCGGGGTTGGTCTGCGCGGCGAGCAGCGAGAGCTCGCCGCACCACACGGACGCGGCCGCCAGGGCCGCGAGGCGGCGGGCGTTCGCTCCGGGCTCGCGCTCCTCGCGGCACCCGAGCCGGGCGAGGTTCTCCTCGACGAAGTCCAGGCCCTTGCCGTTGCCCACGGTGCCGACGATGACGTTGGGGACGGTGCAGGAGAACGCCAGGTCGCCGTCGACGACCTCGGCCTGGGTCACGCCCTGCGACCCCTCGACGATGTTCGCGGCGTCCTGGCCCGTGGCGAGGTAGAACGCGAGCAGCATGTTCGCGTAGTGGGCGTTGGCGGAGCGCAGCCCGCCCGCCAGGATGGTCCCCACGAGGTTCTTGCGCGTGTTGAGGGTGGCGATGCGCTCGGGCGTCGAGCGCAGCTGGCGCTCGACGACGTCGCGCGGGATCGTCATCTGGGTGACGACGTTCTTGCCGCGCCCGAGGATCCCGTTGACCGCGGTGGCCTTCTTGTCCGAGCAGTAGTTCCCGGAGATGGACTCGTAGCGCAGGTCGGGCCAGGCCTGCAGCATCCAGGCCATCAGGCGGTCCGAGGCGAGGGTCGCCATGTTGTGCCCCGAGGCGTCCCCGGTGCGGAACTCGAAGCGCACGAACAGCAGGTCGCCGGCGATCTGGTGGTGCACGTCGATCAGGCGCGCGAAGCGGCTGGACCCCGCGACGACGTCCTGCGCCTCGTCGAGGCGGGCCTCGAGCTCGACGGCGACGCGCAGGGCGGCCTGTGCGCCGGGCGCGACGAACAGCACGGAGCGGCTCATCCGCTCGTCGACGACGGTGGTGCGCAGCCCGCCCTCGACGAGGCGGCTGATGCGCGCGCCGCGGCGCACCGACGGCCACAGCGGCGACTCGTAGGTCGCGAGCGGCACCTCGATCTCGCCCTGGACGGCGTTGCCGCTGACGCGGATCGGGCCCACCCAGCGCAGCGGGACGCGCGCGGCGCGCTCCTGCTCGCCCGCGGGGGCACCCTCCTGTGGGCGGTCCTGCACCGTCATCGTCTCTCCCTGTCAGTAGCGGTCGGCTGCCCGGCCGGTGCCGTGACGCGCAGGGGCAGCAGCTGCACGCCCGAGTCCCGCCACGCGGCGGTCATCGTGCCGGTCTCGTGCCCGGCGGGCAGCAGGGCGATGCCGCAGTCGCCGCCGCCTGCCCCGGAGGACTTGCCGGCGCCGCCGGCGCGCTCCGCCGCGTCCACCAGCGCGGTGAGCGCGGGCGTCTCGATCACGACGCCCGTGCGCCGGCCGTACGCGGTGAGCGCGCTGCGTGCGTCGCGGACCGCCCCGAGCATACGCCGCGCGTCGTCCGCACGGAGCGCCGCGGCGAGGGCCTCGACGGCGCGGTCGCTGCCCGTGCGCAGGTCGCGCAGGGCGTCGCGGCGGTCGGCGGCGGGCGAGCGGTCGTCGGGGGTCAGGGCGTCGGCGACGAGTCGGCGGCTGGAGGCGGGCACGCCCGTCCAGCCCACGTGCAGGTCCACGCTCGCGGGGGCGGGCAGGGCGGCGACGCCGAGGCCGGGCCAGTCCCGCTCGACGGCGGCCGGCAGCCCGTGCGCGGCGACGAGCGCCGCGACGGCCGCGCGGTCGGGCGAGGTGTAGCGCACCCACCCGCCGTGCGCGCTCGCGGCGAGGTCGCCCCCGGAGCCGGACGGGTCGTGCGTCACCTGGGCGGCGAGCGCCACCTTGAGGACGGCGAGGTCGGACAGGTCGAGGCCGTGGAGCGCGGCGACCGCGCGGACCGCCGCGACGGTGACCGCCGCGCTCGACCCCAGCCCGAGCTTGCGCCCGTCCTCGGCGTCCAGGGTGCTCGACACGGCGAGGTCGTAGCCCCGCGGGCGCCGACCGCGGGCGAGCGCGAGCGCGTCGGCGGCGCGCACGGCCGCGAGGACGGGCGCGGCCGTCGGGTCCGGGCGCGTCGGGACGAGGTCGCCGCGCTCGCGGACCCAGGCGAGCCCGCCCGTGGCGAGCTGCCGGGAGCGGACGGTTCCCGCGCCGTCGTCGGCCCGCTCGTGCAGGTCGACCGTGACGTAGCGGTCGACCGCCACCAGCACGGCCGCGCCACCGGGGTCCACGACGGCGTACTCCCCGGCGACGTAGAGCTTGCCGGGGGCCTGGACCCGGATCACGGCGTCTCGAGCCGGGCCGCGGGGCCGGCGCCGGCGACGAGCAGCCGGGCGCCGTCGACCTGGTCGGCCAGCGCCTGCGCGAGGGCCGCCCGGTGGCGCAGGCTGCACAGCACCTTGACGTTCGGCCCGGCGTCCATCGTGGCCCAGGCCTCGAGGCCGTCGCGGCGCAGCGCCTGCACGAGGTGCAGGACCGTGAGCGTGCCGGCGCTCCAGTACACGACGGGCGGGACGGCGCCGAGCATCGTCGCATGCATGCGCAGGGCGTTGTTCTCGGTGATCTCGCCGAGCCGGGCCAGGTCGCCGGCGCGCACCGCGGCGAGCGCGTCGGCCAGGTCCTGCGGGTTCTGCCGCGCCCACGCGGGGTAGAAGGGCGAGGTGTCCACGGTGCGGCGCATCGCGACCCGGCTGGAGACCGCCTTCTGCTCGCCGGTGAGGACGACGACGACCATCCCCAGCCCGAGGTCCGTGGCGACGGGCTCCGCGAACGACGAGGCGTCGTCGTGCCCGGCGTGCCAGACCGCGAGACCGCCGAAGACCGACCGGGAGGCGGACCCCGAGCCCCGGCGCGCGAGCCGGGACAGGTCGCGCTCGTCCAGCTCGAGGCCGTAGGCCCCCGCGGCGGCGAGGGCGAGGGCGGCGAAGCCGGAGGCCGAGGACGCCAGGCCCGCGCCCGTCGGGACGGTGTTGACCGTCGTCACGCGGGCGCGCTCCGTGCGCCCGGCGCGCTCGCGCACGAGGTCGAGGAACGTTGCCACGCGCTCGTGCGGGACGCCGGTGCTCGTGGCGCCGTCGAGCTCGACGGTGTCCTGGGCGGCCGCGGGGTCGAGGTCGACCGTCGTGCGGGTGGCCCCGGTGTCGAGCGTCAGGGACAGCGAGCCGGTGACCGGCAGCACGAGGTCCTCGTCGCGCTTGCCCCAGTACTTGACCAGCGCGATGTTCGGGTGGGCGACGGCCGTCGCGGTGCCGGCGCTCACGCGTCCTCCTCCAGCGGCGGCACGACCCACGTCCCGACGGCGCCCGCGGCCTCGAGGGCGCCGACGACGCGGTCCGCGTCCGCGGGGGTGGGGACGAGGGCGACGACGCAGCCGCCGAGCCCGCCCCCGGTGAGCTTGGCGCCGAGGGCCCCCGCGCCCTCGGCGGCGTCGACGAGCCGGTCGAGCGCCGGGTGCCCGACGCCGAGCTCGCCCAGCACGGCGTGCGCCTGCGACATGCGCGCGCCGAGCTCGCGGCGCCGGTCGTCGGCGAGGTCCGCGGCGCCCTCGGTGGTCAGGGTGGCGAGGCGGTCGAGCAGGGCCGTCGCCCGCGCGGGGTCGCGCTCCAGGAAGGCCTGGACGTCCGCGACGGCCTCCTTCGTCGCCCCGCGCACGCCCGAGTCGGCGACGACCAGGCAGGTGCCCAGCCGCACGGGCAGCCGCGTGCTGGTGCCGCTGCGGAAGAGCATGGCGCCCCGCGTGCGGGTCGCGCGGGCGTCGAGCCCGCTGGGGTTCCCGTGCGCGACGCGCTCGGCCTCCTGCACGAGGCGGTAGCGCGCCTCCTCGTCGAGGTCGGCGCCGGTGAGCCGCGCGAGCGCGTCGACGATCGCGTGAGCCGCCGCGGCGGACGCGCCGAGCCCGCGGCCCACGGGGATGCCGGTGCGCACGGCGACGTCGACGCCCGAGACCGGGAGCTCGAGGCGCTCGAGGGTGGCGCGCACGGCGGTGGCGAGGGACGCGAGGGCGGCGGGCACGGTGTCGATCGGGCCGACGTACTCCTCCGTGCGCAGCAGCGCCGGACCGGCGGCGCGCCGGACCTCGGCGGTGACCCGCAGGTGGGGCAGCGCCAGCGCGATCGCGGGCCTGCCGTGGACGACGGCGTGCTCGCCGAGGAGGATCACCTTCGCGTGCGCGCTGCCGACGGCCTCGTCGACGGGGCGGGCCGCGTGGGCGCCCCTGCCGGTGGCGCGCGGCGCGGCGCCGCGGTCAGCGAGCACCGTCGCTCCGGTCGAAGCCCCCGAAGCGGTCCGCGAGCACCGGCCGGACGGCGTCCCACACGTGCGGGAACCACGCCGTGAGCCCGTGCTCCTCGCGGACGGCGTCGAGACCGGCGGCGTCGACCCGGCGCACCGAGTCGACCTCGTCGGGCGCGGGGACCAGGGGGCCGACCAGCCGTGCGACGAACACGTGGTTGTACTCGTGCTCGGCGAGGCCGGAGCGCTCGTCGAGGACCTGGTACAGGACCGTGCCGACCTGCTCGACGTCCGTGAGCGCGGCGCCGAGCTCCTCGCGCGCGCGGCGCCGGACGGCGTCGGCCGGCTCCTCACCGGCGAACGGGTGGCCGCACGCGGTGTTCGTCCAGACCAGGGGGGAGTGGTACTTCGACGCGGCGCGACGCTGCAGGACGAGCCGGTCGTCGTCGTCGAACGCGAAGAGCGAGAACGCACGGTGCAGCACGCCGGGCGGCTGGTGGGCGGCGAGCTTCTCCATCTCACCGGTGGCGCGCCCCGCGGGGTCCACGGTCTCGACGAGGATCGGTCTGGTCTCGCTCACGGTCAAGATGTCTCTTCCGGTCGGCGTCGGGGAGCGCGGCGGGCGTCGCTGTCGGCGCCGCCACGTAGTGTTGATCCTATGGCCGACCCCGCCACCTACCGTCCCCGACCAGGCGAGATCCCTACCTCACCGGGCGTGTACCGGTTCCGCGACGAGCACGGCCGCGTCATCTACGTCGGCAAGGCGAAGAACCTTCGCCAGCGCCTGTCGAGCTACTTCCAGGACCTCGCGAACCTGCACCAGCGGACGCGCACGATGGTCACGACGGCGGCGTCCGTGGAGTGGACGGTCGTCGGGACCGAGGTCGAGGCGCTGACGCTCGAGTACACGTGGATCAAGGAGTTCGACCCGCGGTTCAACGTCAAGTACCGCGACGACAAGTCCTACCCCTACCTGGCCGTCACGCTCGGGGAGCAGGTCCCACGGGCCCAGGTGATGCGGGGGGCGAAGCGCCCCGGCACGCGGTACTTCGGCCCGTACGGGCACGCGTGGGCCATCCGCGAGACGCTCGACCTGCTGCTGCGCGTGTTCCCGGTGCGCACCTGCTCGGCGGGCGTGCTCAAGCGCGCGCAGCAGTCGGGGCGCCCGTGCCTGCTGGGCTACATCGACAAGTGCTCGGCCCCGTGCGTCGGGCGTGTGAGCCCCGAGGAGCACCGCCGCATCGCGGAGGACTTCTGCGACTTCATGGCGGGGGACACGGCGCGGTTCGTGCGGCGCGTCGAGGTGCGCATGCAGCAGGCCGCGGCCGCGATGGAGTACGAGCAGGCGGCACGCCTGCGCGACGACCTGGAGGCCCTGCGCCGCGCGACGGAGAAGAACGCCGTCGTCCTGACCGACGGTACGGACGCCGACGTCTTCGCCATGGCGGGCGACGAGCTCGAGGCCGCGGTCCAGGTCTTCCACGTGCGCGGCGGGCGCATCCGCGGCCAGCGCGGCTGGGTCGTCGAGAAGGTCGAGGACGCCACGGACGCGGATCTCGTCGAGCACCTGCTCCAGCAGGTCTACGGCGCGGCGGACGACTCGGCCGAGGCGGGGTCGGCCGCGGCGCGCGACGCGGTCCCGCGCGAGGTGCTGGTCCCCGTCCTGCCCCCCGACCCGGAGCAGGTCGCGACGTGGCTGCGCGGGATCCGCGGCTCGCGCGTCGACGTCCGTGTGCCCCAGCGGGGGGACAAGCGCGAGCTCGCCGAGACCGTGCGCAAGAACGCCGAGCACGCGCTCGCGCTGCACCGCACCCGGCGGGCCGGCGACCTGACGACCCGCAGCCGCGCGCTCTCCGAGATCCAGGAGGCCCTCGGGCTGGACAGCGCGCCCCTGCGCATCGAGTGCTACGACATCTCGACCACGCAGGGCACCCACCAGGTCGCCTCCATGGTCGTCTTCGAGGACGGCGCGGCGCGCAAGAGCGAGTACCGGCACTTCGCGATCCGCGGCGCCGAGGGCGACGGCGCGCGCGACGACACCGAGGCGATGCACGAGGTCATCACCCGCCGCTTCCGCCGGTACCTCACGGAGCGCGCCGGCTCGCCGGACCTGACCGTCGAGGATGCCGACGGCACCGTCCGGGCGCCGTCGGCCCCGCGCTCGGGCGAGGTCCCCGCCGAGGTGCCCGAGCGGGCCGCCCGGTTCGCCTACCCGCCGAACCTCGTCGTCGTCGACGGCGGCCCGCCCCAGGTCGCCGCCGCGCAGCGCGCCCTGGACGAGCTCGGCATCGACGACGTCGCCCTGTGCGGCCTCGCCAAGCGGCTCGAGGAGGTCTGGCTGCCCCACGACGACTACCCCGTCATCCTGCCGCGCACCTCCGAGGGCCTCTACCTCGTGCAGCGCCTGCGCGACGAGGCGCACCGCTTCGCCATCACCTACCACCGCAGCAGGCGCGGCCGCAGCATGACGGTCTCCGTGCTCGACGACGTCCCCGGGCTCGGCCCCGCGCGGCAGAAGGCGCTGCTCAAGGCGTTCGGCTCCGTGAAGCGGCTGCGCACCGCGAGCGTGGAGGAGGTCGCCGCCGTCAAGGGGATGGGGGAGCGCACCGCGCGCGCCGTCGTCGAGGCGCTGTCGGCGTCGGCGTCGGCGCCACGCCAGGACGACGACGCGGGCGAACGGGACGCGGCTGGCATGCTGGGCGCATGAGCACGGAACCCGACCCGACGACCGCACCGACCGGGGTCCCCGCCGCCGAGGCCGCGGCGAGCATGCCGGAGCCGACCGTCCGGGAGGTGCTGATCATCACCGGCATGTCGGGTGCTGGGCGCTCGCGGGCCGCCGCCGTGCTCGAGGACCTGGGCTGGTACGTCGTGGACAACCTCCCGCCGCGCATGCTGGTCCCGCTGGTCGACATGATGACGCGCTCGTCCTCGACGCTCGAGCAGGTCGCCGCGGTCGTCGACGTCCGCGGGCGCGAGTTCTTCGTCGACCTGCTCGACGTGCTCGACCACCTCGCGCAGAGCGGCGTCGACCACCGGATCCTGTTCCTCGACGCGGACGACCCCGCGCTGGTCCGTCGCTTCGAGCAGGTCCGCCGGCCGCACCCGCTGCAGGGCGGTGGTCGCATCCTCGACGGCATCGGGGCAGAGCGCCGGCTGCTGTCGGCGGTGCAGGAACGCTCCGACACGGTCATCGACACCACGGGCATGACCGTCCACGACCTCGCGCGGGCGGTGCGCGACGCGGTCACCCGCGGCATCACCCCCGTCCTGCACATCACGATCGTCTCGTTCGGCTTCAAGTACGGGATCCCCCTGGACGCCGACCACGTGGTCGACGTCCGGTTCCTCGCCAACCCCTACTGGGTCAGCGAGCTGCGCCACCTCACCGGTCGCGACGCCCCGGTGCGCGACTACGTGCTGGCGCTGCCCGGCGCGAAGGTCTTCGTCGAGCGGTACTCCCACGCTCTGGAGCCGGTCCTGGCCGGGTACCTGGACGAGGAGAAGCGCTACGCGACGATCGCGGTCGGCTGCACGGGCGGCAAGCACCGCTCCGTGGCGGTCGCGGACGAGCTGGCAGGCCGGCTGCGCGACGCGGGGCACCGCGTCACCGTGGCGGCCCGGGACCTGGGCAAGGAATGATCGAGCCGGGGTCGCCGACCGTCGTCGCCCTCGGCGGAGGCCACGGCCTCGCGGCGACGCTGTCCGCGCTGCGCCTGATGAGCGACCGGATCACCGCCGTCGTCACGGTCGCGGACGACGGCGGCTCGTCGGGCCGCCTGCGCGACGAGCTGGACGTGCTCCCGCCGGGCGACCTCCGCATGGCGCTCGCGGCCCTGTGCGACGACTCCGACTGGGGCCGGACGTGGCGGGACGTGCTCCAGCACCGGTTCACCTCCGCCGGGGACCTCGACCAGCACGCGGTGGGGAACCTGCTCATCGTGGCGCTCTGGGAGCTGCTGGACGACCCGGTCGCGGGCCTGGACTGGGTCGGGCGGCTGCTGAACGCCCGGGGCCGGGTGCTGCCGATGGCGTCCGTCCCGCTGCTCATCGAGGCCGATGTCCGGGACCCGGTCACGGGGCTCGCCCGCGTGGTCTCCGGCCAGAGCCGCGTGGCGCTCACGACCGACCGCATCGAGCAGCTGCGCCTCGTGCCGAACGACCCGCCCGCCTGCGCGGAGTCCGTGGCGGCGATCCTCGACGCCGACTGGGTGGTGCTCGGCCCGGGGTCGTGGTTCTCCTCGGTCCTGCCGCACCTGCTCGTCCCGGAGATCTCCGCAGCGCTGCACCGCACGCGCGCGCGGCGCTGCATCACCCTGAACCTGGAGAGCGACGACGGCGAGACGTACGGCCTGACGGCCACCGACCACCTGGACGTGCTGCGCGCCCACGCGCCCGGGCTGCGCATCGACGCGGTGGTGGCCGACCCGACGTCCGTGGAGGACGTCGGCGCCCTGAGCGCGGCGACGGCCGAGCTGGGCGCGGACCTGCTGCTGCGCCAGGTGCGGCGCGGGGACGGGTCCGCACGCCACGACCCCCTGCGCCTCGCGGCCGCCTACCGCGACGTCTTCGAGGGCGTCGTGGGGGACGTGCCGTACGGCCGCCGGGACTGACGACGGTGCACGGCGCTCCGTGACGGATGGCAGGATGTCGCCATGGCGCTCACGGCACAGGTCAAGGACGAGATCGCCCGGGTGAAGGTCGACCGCACCTCCTGCCGTCGGGCCGAGGTGTCGGCGACGCTCCGCTTCTCCGGGGGCCTGCACATCATCTCCGGGCGCATCGTCATCGAGGCGGAGCTGGACACGGAGCGCGCGGCCGCCCGGCTGCGGACCGCGATCAGCGAGCTCTACGGGCACGTGAGCGACCTCATCGTCGTCTCGGCCGGCGGCCTGCGCCGCACGAACCGCTACGTCGTGCGCGTCGTGCGCAACGGTGAGTCGCTCGCGCGGCAGACCGGGCTGCTCGACTCGCGCGGGCGCCCGGTGCGCGGGCTGCCCCCGCAGGTCGTCTCGGCCGGCGTCGCCGAGTCCGAGGCGGCGTGGCGGGGCGCGTTCCTCGCGCACGGCTCGCTCACCGAGCCGGGGCGGTCCTCGGCGCTGGAGGTCACCTGCCCGGGTCCCGAGGCGGCGCTCGCCCTCGTGGGCGCGGCCCGGCGCCTCGGCGTGGCCGCCAAGGCCCGGGAGGTGCGGGGGATCGACCGCGTGGTCATCCGCGACGGGGACGCGATCCACACGATGCTCGTGCGCCTCGGCGCCACGGACTCGGTCGAGGTCTGGGAGGCGAGGCGCCAGCGCCGGGAGGTCCGCGGCACCGCGAACCGGCTCGCGAACTTCGACGACGCGAACCTGCGGCGCTCCGCCCGTGCCGCGGTGGCGTCGGGCGCCCGGGTCGAGCGGGCGTTCGAGATCCTCGGGGACGACGTGCCCGAGCACCTGCGCGAGGCCGGCGAGCTGCGCCTCGCGCACAAGGAGGCGTCCCTCGAGGAGCTGGGCCGGCTCGCGGAGCCGACGCTGACCAAGGACGCCGTCGCCGGGCGCATCCGGCGCCTGCTCGCGACGGCCGACAAGCGGGCTGCGGAGCTCGGGGTGGCGGACACCGAGGTCGGCCTCGGACCGGACGCGCTCGACGTCTGAGGCCACCGGGCGCCCCGTCTCACGGGTTGACGCCGAGTCGGTGTTCGGTCGCGTCCGCGTATAGGATCGGTACGTCTGGTCCGGCCGCGTCGACGCGCCTCCGGCGCGCACCGCGCACCGGGACGCCCGCCACGGCGACGAGACCCGCTGTCCCGGCGTCGTCATGGCGCCCCGGGGGAGTCTCGGCCAGCATCGGCGTACGCCGTCGTACGTAATCGTTCGGAATCAACCGTTCGCGTCGGCAGACCCGGCGCGCACTTGGGAGGGCACTGTGACCATCCGCGTCGGCATCAACGGCTTCGGCCGAATCGGCCGGAACTACTTCCGCGCGATCATCGCGTCGGGGGCGGACATCGAGATCGTGGGGGTCAACGACCTCACGGACAACAAGACGCTCGCGCACCTGCTGAAGTACGACACCGTCCTGGGGCGCTTCCCCCAGACCGTGGACTTCGACGAGACCTCGATCATCGTCGACGGCAAGGCCATCCGCGCCCTCGAGGAGCGCGACCCGGCGAACCTGCCGTGGGCCGAGCTCGGCGCCGACATCGTCATCGAGTCGACCGGCTTCTTCACCGACGCCACCAAGGCCAAGGCGCACATCGACGCCGGTGCCAAGAAGGTCATCATCTCCGCCCCGGCGAAGAACGAGGACGCCACGTTCGTCATGGGCGTCAACGACGACCAGTACGACGCCGCCGTGCACCACATCATCTCCAACGCGTCGTGCACCACGAACTGCCTCGCCCCGCTCGCGAAGGCGCTCAACGACTCCATCGGCATCGAGCGTGGCCTCATGACCACGATCCACGCCTACACCGGTGACCAGAACCTGCAGGACGGCCCGCACAAGGACCTGCGCCGTGCCCGTGCCGCCGCGCAGAACATCGTCCCCACCACGACCGGCGCCGCCAAGGCCGTCGCGCTCGTGCTCCCGGAGCTCAAGGGCAAGCTCGACGGGTACGCGCTGCGCGTCCCGACGATCACCGGCTCCGCGACGGACCTGACGTTCACCGCCTCGAAGGAGACGACGATCGAGGAGGTCAACGCCGCGGTCAAGGCCGCCGCCGAGGGCCCGCTCAAGGGCGTGCTCGCCTACGTCGAGGACGAGATCGTCTCCTCGGACATCGTGACGGACCCGCACCAGAGCATCTTCGACTCGAAGCTCACCAAGGTGATGGGCGACCAGGTCAAGGTCGTCTCCTGGTACGACAACGAGTGGGGCTACTCCAACAGCCTCGTCGCGCTCACCGCCAAGGTCGGCAGCGCGCTCTGATCGTTCCCTCGATCACGTGAGTATCCAGCGTCCGCGTGCACGGACGGCCCTGCGGCCGCCGGTGCACGCGGACGTTCTCTTTGCTACGACTGGAGAACACCTGTGAAGACCATCGCCGACCTCGGGGACCTCGCCGGCAGGCGCGTCCTCGTCCGCTCCGACTTCAACGTCCCCCTCGACGGGACCACCATCACCGACGACGGGCGCATCCGCGCCGCGCTGCCGACCCTCGAGCGCCTGGTCGCCGCGGGCGCTCGCGTCGTGGTCACCGCGCACCTCGGCCGGCCGAAGGGCACGCCGGAGGAGAAGTACTCGCTCGCCCCGGTCGCGGCGCGCCTCGGCGAGCTGCTCGGCCAGGACGTCGCGCTGGCGGGCGACCTCGTCGGGCCGTCGGCCCACGACACCGTGGCGGCACTGACCGACGGCCAGGTCGCCCTCCTCGAGAACGTCCGCTTCGACGCGCGCGAGACCTCGAAGGTCGACGCCGAGCGTGCGGAGCTCGCGGGCGAGCTCGCCGAGCTCGCGGACGTGTTCGTCTCGGACGGCTTCGGGGTCGTGCACCGCAAGCAGGCCTCGGTCTACGACGTCGCACAGGTGCTGCCCGCCGCGGCCGGCGAGCTCGTGCTCGCGGAGGTCGAGGCGCTCTCGCGCGCCACGACCGCTCCCGAGCGGCCCTACGTCGTCGTCCTCGGCGGCTCGAAGGTCTCCGACAAGCTCGGCGTGATCGCCAACCTGCTCGAGAAGGCCGACAAGCTGCTCGTCGGTGGCGGGATGGTCTTCACGTTCCTGGCCGCGCAGGGCCACGAGGTCGGCAAGTCCCTCCTCGAGGAGGACCAGATCGAGACCGTCAAGGGCTACCTGGCGACCGCGGCCGAGAAGGGCGTCGAGATCGTGCTCCCGCAGGACGTCGTCGCCGCGACGGCGTTCGCCGCCGACGCGGAGCACGACGTCGTCCCGGCCGACGCGATCCCCGCGGACCGTCTGGGCCTGGACATCGGCCCCGAGGCCGGTGCCGCGTTCGCCGCCGAGATCGCGGCGGCCCGGACCGTCGTGTGGAACGGCCCGATGGGCGTGTTCGAGATGGACGCCTTCGCCGCAGGGACCCGGGCGGTCGCGCAGGGCCTGGTGGACTGCACCGCGGCGGGCGGCTTCACGATCGTCGGCGGCGGGGACTCCGCCGCGGCCGTACGCACCCTCGGCTTCGACGAGGCGGGGTTCAGCCACATCTCCACCGGCGGCGGCGCGAGCCTCGAGCTGCTCGAGGGCAAGGTCCTGCCGGGCCTCGCCGTCCTCGAGGGCTGACGCCCCGGTCCCGGTGCGGCGCGACCGCACCGGGACCCCGCGCACGGGCCTGCCCCGGGCGCGACGAACGACCGCACCCGCGCGCCGCGCGGGTGCCTCCCGACCGAGAAAGGCACACACCGTGGCCGACCGCACCCCGCTGATCGCGGGCAACTGGAAGATGAACCTCGACCACCACCAGGCGACGCACCTCGTGCAGAAGCTCGCGTGGACGCTCAAGGACGCCAAGCACGACGCGTCGGCCGTGGAGGTCGTGGTGCTCGTGCCGTTCACCGACCTGCGCAGCGTGCAGACCCTCGTGGACGCCGACAAGCTGGACCTGCGCTACGGCTCGCAGGACATCTCGGCCCGCGAGTCGGGCGCGTACACCGGAGAGGTCTCCGGATCGATGCTCGCGAAGCTCGGCGTCGCCTACGCCGCCGTCGGGCACTCGGAGCGCCGCGAGCACCACGGCGAGGACGAGTCCGCGACGCGGGCCAAGGTCGCGGCCGCGTTCGCCAACGGCATCGTGCCGATCCTCTGCGTCGGCGAGGGCCTCGACGTGCGCAAGGCCGGGGACCAGGTCGCGCACACGCTCGCGCAGGTCGACGGCGCGCTCGAGGGCCTGCCCGCCGAGCAGGCGGCCCGCGTCGTCGTCGCCTACGAGCCTGTGTGGGCCATCGGCACCGGCGAGGTCGCGACCCCCGAGGACGCCCAGGAGGTCTGCGGGGCGATCCGCGCCCGGCTGGCCGAGCTCTACGACGCAGAGCTCGCGAACGGCGTGCGGGTGCTGTACGGCGGCTCGGTGAAGTCCGGGAACGTGGCCGCGATCATGGCCCAGCCCGACGTGGACGGCGCGCTCGTCGGTGGCGCGAGCCTCGACGCCGAGGAGTTCGCGAAGATCGTGCGGTTCGAGGAGCACCCGGCCGCCTGACCGGCGCCCCGCCCACGGACCCGGCCCCGAGGGCCGCCTGCCCCGACCGTCGCCCACCGCGCGGCGCGGGGGTTGGCCCCCGGGGCCGTTCGTCGCCTACCCTGTCCCACGAGCCGCGAGCGGCTCGCTGACGCCGGCCCGCCCCCGCGGGCCCCGAGAACCGAGGTCGTAAACCACGTGGACGTGCTGCGCATCATCCTCCAGGTCGTGCTGGTGATCACCAGCGCGTTCCTGATCCTTCTCGTGCTCCTGCACAAGGGCAAGGGCGGTGGCCTCTCCGACATGTTCGGCGGGGGAGTCACGAGCAGCGTCGGCAGCTCCGGCGTCGCCGAGCGCAACCTCAACCGGATCACCGTCGGCTTCGCCCTGACCTGGGGCGTCGTGATCGTCCTGCTCGGGCTCATCCAGAAGATCAGCTGACCTCGTCCTTCGGCGCCACGCGCCGGGGACGGTCGCGCCGGCGTCGTCGCCGAGGACGCTCGAGCACACTCGAAGGGGAGTTCAACCGTGGCAGGTGGTAGCGCCATCCGTGGGTCGCGCGTCGGGGCAGGCCCGCTCGGCGAGTCCGAGCGCGGGGAGGCGGCGCCGCGCGTGCGGGTCTCCTACTGGTGCGCCAACGGGCACGAGACGACGCCGAGCTTTGCCGCGCAGCCGGAGCTCGCCGCTCCCGTGACGTGGGACTGCCCGCGCTGCGGGCTGCTCGCCGGGCAGGATCGCGACGCGCCGCCGGCGCCCGTGCGCAACGAGCCGTACAAGACCCATCTCGCGTACGTGAAGGAGCGCCGCTCCGAGGAGGACGGCGTCGCCCTCCTCGACGAGGCGCTCGCCGCGCTGCGCGCCCGCCGCGGCAGCTGACGTCCCCCGGCGCTCGGGCACCCCAGCGGCTACAGGCCGCCCGCGGCGGCGGCGTCGAGCAGCCACAGCGTGCGCGAGCTGCCCCGGGCGCCGGACGCCGGTGCCTCGGTGACCGGCGCGCCCCCGAGCGCGGACGCGACGGCGTCGGCCTTCTCCGCACCCGCGGCCACGACCCACACCTCGCGCGCGGCAGCGATGGCCTCGAACGTCAGCGACACGCGCTCGGGCGGTGGCTTCGGCGACCCGTGCACGCCCACGACGGTGGTACCGGCCGCCTCGAGAGCCTCGTGCCCGGGGAAGAGCGAGGCGACGTGCGCGTCCGGTCCCATCCCGAGGAGCAGCACGTCGAACGCCGGCACCCCGGCACGCTCGTCCCCGGCGTTCTCGGCGAGCTCGGCGGCGTAGGCCGTGGCCGAGTCCTCGGGAGTCGGGACGCCCTCGGACCGGGCGGCCATCGGATGGACGTTCGGCGCGGGCACCGGCAGCGCGTCGATCATCGCCTCGCGCGCCTGGGTCTCGTTGCGGTCCGGGTCGCCGTCGGCGAGGAACCGCTCGTCGCCCCACCACAGGTGGACGCCGTCCCAGTCCACGGCCGCGGCGACCGGGTCCTGCGCGAGCGCGGCGAGCGTCCGGGTCCCGACGGTCCCGCCGGTGAGCACGACGTGCACGGGCGAGCGGACCGACTGCACGTCGAGGATGCGCGTGAGCAGCCGGGCCGCCGTCGCGCGGGCGAGGAGCCCGGCGTCGGGGTGGACGACGACGAAGCGCTCGTCGGTCACTGGTCGACCTCGTGCAGCGCGTCGACCAGGATCTCGCCGTAGACCTCGTCGGGGTCCAGGCGCCGCAGCTCCTCGGTGAGGCACTCGTGCAGACCCCGCAGCGGCAGCGAGAGGCTGCGCGCCGGCTTGCCGGGCTCGGTGAGGGTGGTCGTGCCGCCGTCGGGCCGCTCGATGACGATCGACCCGCCGTCCCGCTCGAGCTCGACCCGCGTGATGCCCTGCAGGTCGTGCTGGCGGTCGGCGGTGGCGGGGCAGCCGAGCTGGTGCCCGAGCCACGCGGCGAGGAGGACGACGGAGGGGTGGTCGTGCTCGCCGGTGACCCGCACGGAGGTGACGGGCAGGTACGGCGGCTGGTCGAGCGCCGCGGCGATCAGGCCGCGCCACAGCGTGATGCGGGTCCACGACAGGTCGGTGTCCCCGGGCCGGTGGTGGTCGCGCAGGCGCTCGAGGGAGCTACGGGGGTCCCGCGTGCCGAGGGCGTCGGTGATGCGCCGGCTGCCCATGCGCCCGAGCGGGTCGCCGCCCGGGTCGCCGGGGACCTCACCGGGCCACCAGACGACGATGGGCGCGTCGGGCAGCAGCAGCGGCATGACGAGCGTGTCCGGGTGGGCGCGCAGCTCGCCCGACGGGCGCAGCACCACGACCTCGCTCGCGCCGGCGTCCCCGCCGATGCGGATCTGGGCGTCGAGCCCCGGGTCCTGGCGGGCCGACGGAGCGATGACCACGATCCGGCAGGGGTGCTCGCGGCTCGCGTCGTTCGCCGCGGCGACGGAGGCCTCGAGGGACTCCTCGTCGGTCTTGATGATGAGGGTCAGGACGCGCCCGAGGGCGACGGCACCGCCCTCGTCGCGCAGGTTCACGAGGCGCTTGCTGACCGCGTTGGTCGTGGTCTGGGGGATGTCGATGATCATCGCGCTGTCCTTGTCCGGTCTGTCCGGTCGGTCTGGTCGGCTGCGGTGCGGGCGCCCGGGGGTGCTGCCCCGAGGGTCGTCACGGCCGCCGCCACTCGCGCCCGTCGCGCGCCAGCATCGCGTCGGCCGACTCCGGCCCCCACGTCCCGGAGCGGTACTGCTCGGGCTTGCCCTCGGCCGCCCAGTGCGCGGTGATCGGGTCGAGGATGCGCCAGGACAGCTCGACCTCCTTGTGGCTGGGGAACAGGGGCGGGTCGCCGAGCAGGACGTCGAGGATCAGGCGCTCGTAGGCCTCGGGGGAGGACTCGGTGAAGGCGTGCCCGTAACCGAAGTCCATCGTCACGTCGCGCACCTCCATCGCGGTGCCCGGGACCTTCGCGCCGAACCGGATGGTCACGCCTTCGTCGGGCTGGACGCGGATGACGAGCGCGTTCTTGCCCAGCTCGGAGGTCGCGGACGTCTCGAACGGCAGGTGCGGGGCGCGCTTGAAGACCACGGCGATCTCCGTGACCCGCCGGCCGAGGCGCTTTCCGGTGCGCAGGTAGAAGGGCACGCCCGCCCAGCGCCGGTTGTCGATGTCCAGGCGGACGGCCGCGAAGGTCTCGGTGGTCGAGCGGGGGTCGAAGCCCTCCTCCTCGAGGTACCCGACGACGGGCTCGCCGCCCTGCCAGCCGGCGGCGTACTGGCCGCGCGCCGTGTGGGCCGACAGGTCCTCCGGGAGACGGACCGCCGAGAGCACCTTGATCTTCTCGGCGCGCAGCGCGTCGGCGTCGAAGGAGACGGGCTCCTCCATCGCGGTGAGCGCGAGCAGCTGCAGGAGGTGGTTCTGGATGACGTCGCGCGCTGCGCCGATGCCGTCGTAGTAGCCGGCACGCCCGCCGATGCCGATGTCCTCGGCCATGGTGATCTGGACGTGGTCGACGTAGTTCGAGTTCCAGATCGGCTCGTAGAGCTGGTTGGCGAAGCGCAGCGCGAGCAGGTTCTGCACCGTCTCCTTGCCGAGGTAGTGGTCGATCCGGAACACGGACTCCGGGTCGAAGACCTGCGAGACGACGTCGTTGAGCTCCTCGGCGCTCTGCAGGTCGTGGCCGAAGGGCTTCTCGATGACGACGCGCCGCCACGCGTCCTGCGACGACGCCGAGAGCCCCGACTGGGACAGCTGCTGGCACACGACCGGGAACGCCGACGGCGGCACGGAGAGGTAGAACGCGTGGTTGCCGCCGGTGCCGCGCTCGGCATCGAGCTTCTCGACCGTCTCGCGCAGCCGCTCGAAGGCGTCGTCGTCGCCGAACTCCCCGCGCACGAACCGGATGCCCTCGGCGAGCTGGGTCCACGTCGACTCGTCGAAGGGCGTGCGCGCGTGGTCCCGCACCGAGTCGTGCACGATCTGCGCGAAGTCCTGGTCCTCCCAGTCGCGGCGCGCGAACCCGGTGAGCGCGAAGCCCGGGGGCAGCAGCCCGCGGTTCGCCAGGTCGTAGACCGCGGGCATGAGCTTCTTGCGCGCGAGGTCGCCCGTCACCCCGAAGATCACGAGGCCGCAGGGCCCCGCGATCCGGGGCAGGCGCAGGTCGCGGGGGTCCCGCAGCGGGTTCTCGCCCGCACTGATGGTCGCCGGTGTCACCGGGTGTCTCCGTTCGTGGTCCGTGGCGGCGGGACGGGTCCGGCGCCGGTCGTGCGGTGGGTGGGGCTCAGGCGTCCGAGAGGCCGTTCTCGACGGTGGCGAGGAGCTCGGTCCAGCTGTCCGCGAACTTCTGCACCCCCTCCTCCTCCAGGCGGCCGATGACGTCGTCGAGCGAGACGCCGACGGCCTCGACGGCCGCGAAGGTGGCCCGGGCGTCGGCGTAGCGGCCGGTGACCGTGTCGCCGTCGACGGAGCCGTGGTCGGCGAACGCGTCGAGGGTCGGCTCGGGCATCGTGTTGACGACGCCGTCCGTCACGAGCTCGGTGACGTACATCGTGTCGGAGTAGTCGGGGTTCTTGACGCCGGTCGACGCCCACAGCGGGCGCTGGGGGTGCGCGCCGGCCTCGGCGAGCGCCTTCCAGCGGTCCGAGCGCAGGACCTCCTCGTACGCCTCGAACGCCAGGCGGGCGTTCGCGACGGCGGTGCGCCCGCGCAGCGCCAGGGCCTCGTCGGTGCCGATCTTCTCCAGCTCCGCGTCCACCGCCGTGTCGACCCGGGAGACGAAGAAGGACGCGACGGAGCCGATCGGCTCCAGCGCGTGCCCCGCCTCGCGCGCCTGCTCGAGGCCGCTGAGGAACGCCTCCATGACGGCCCGGTACCGCTCGAGGGAGAAGATCAGGGTGACGTTGACGCTGATCCCCGCGGCGAGCGTGCGGGTGATCGCGTCGAGGCCCTGCACGGTCGCGGGGATCTTGATGAAGACGTTCGGCCGGTCGACGGTGGACCACAGGCGGGCCGCGGTCTCGACCGTGGCCTCGGTGTCGAGCGCCTGGCGCGGGTCGACCTCGATGGACACCCGCCCGTCGACGGTGCCGGTCGCGTCGTAGACGGGACGCAGCGCGTCGGCGGCCGTGCGCACGTCGTCGGTGGTGATGGTCTCGACCGCGGGCTCCACGGTGGTGCCGGCCGCCGCGAGCTCGCGCAGCTGGTCGTCGTAGGCGTCGCCCTCGGCGAGGGCCTTCGCGAAGATGCTGGGGTTCGTCGTCACGCCGACGACGTCGCGCTCCGCGACGAGCCCGGCGAGGTTCCCCGAGCGCAGCCGCTCTCGGGACAGGTCGTCGAGCCAGATGGACACGCCGGCGGCGCTGAGCGCCGCGGTCCGTCGGCTGGGGGTGCTGGAGCTCGTCTGCTCGGGCATCGT
Source organism: Cellulomonas sp. PhB143 (assembly GCF_003752595.1). Taxonomy (GTDB): domain Bacteria; phylum Actinomycetota; class Actinomycetes; order Actinomycetales; family Cellulomonadaceae; genus Paraoerskovia. Next base: position 161,644 of record NZ_RKIJ01000013.1, read on the forward strand.
GGTCCTCTCTCCGTTCGGATGGTTCTCACGTGCGTGCGCGCGTCGTGCCGCGCGCCGGTGCCGGTCCGCCGGCGGGGGGGGGGGGGGGGGGGGGGCCCCCCCCCCCCCCCCCCCCCCCCCCCCCCCGACCGGTCCCCGGTCGTCTCGCGACCAGTGTCAGGCCTGGTCGCCGGTCCCGCCCTCCGACGGCACGGGCGACTTGCCCGGGGCCACGCCCTCGGCCGCGGCGGCGACGGACGCCCGCGCGGCATCGGCGACCGCCTCGGCGGTGATGCCGAACTCGCGATACAGCGTCTCGTAGTCCGCCGAGGCGCCGTAGTGCTCCAGGCTGACCGTGCGGCCGGCGTCACCGACGATGTCGTGCCAGCCCTGCGCGACGCCCGCCTCGACGGACACGCGGGCGCGGACGGCGGCGGGGATCACCGAGTCGCGGTAGTCGTCGTCCTGCTTGTCGAACCACTCGCGGCAGGGCATCGACACGACACGTGCCGAGATCCCGTCCGCCGCGAGCAGGTCCCGGGCCTCGACGGCGAGCTGGACCTCGGAGCCCGTGCCGACCAGCACGACGTCCGGCGTCCCGTCGGCGTCGACCAGCACGTAGGCGCCGCGGGCGACGCCCGAGGCGTCGGCGAAGGCGCCCTCGCCACGCTCGTAGGTGGGCACGTTCTGGCGGGTGAGGACCAGCCCGGCGGGGTTGTCGAGGTTCTCGAGCACCGTGCGCCACGCCCAGGCAGTCTCGTTCGCGTCCGCGGGGCGGACGACGTCGAGGCCGGGGATCGCGCGCAGGGCGGCGAGGTGCTCCACCGGCTGGTGCGTCGGGCCGTCCTCGCCGAGGCCGATCGAGTCGTGGGTCCAGACGAAGGTCGTCGGGATGGCCATGAGCGCCGAGATGCGCACCGCCGCGCGCATGTAGTCGGAGAACTGCAGGAAGGTGCCGCCGTACGGGCGTGTGAGGCCGTGCAGGACGATCCCGTTGAGGATCGAGCCCATCGCGTGCTCACGGATCCCGAAGTGCAGCGTGCGCCCGTACTCGTTGCCCGGGAACTTCTTCGTGGCGTGCTCGACCGGCACGAAGGACGTCGCGCCGTCCATCGTCGTGTTGTTGGAGCCGGCGAGGTCGGCGGAGCCGCCCCAGAGCTCGGGCAGCACGTCGGCGAGCGCGGACAGGACCTTCCCGGACGCCGCGCGGGTCGCCACGCCCTTGCCGGCCTCGAACTCGGGCAGTGCGTCGGTCCAGCCCTCGGGGAGCTCGTGCGCCGAGAGGCGCTCGAGGAGCGCGGCCCCGTCGGGGTCGGCGGTCTTCCAGGCGGCGAACGCGGTGTCCCACGCAGCGCGCTGCTCGGACTGCCGGTCCGCGACCGCGCGGGTGTGCGCCAGGACCTCGTCGGAGATCACGAAGGACTGCTCGGGGTCGAGGCCGAGGGCGACCTTGAGGCCGGAGACCTCGTCCGCGCCCATCGCGGAGCCGTGGATCCCGCCGGTGTTCTGCTTCGTGGGGGAGGGGAACCCGATGATGGTGCGCAGGTCGATGATCGAGGGCCGGTCCGTCTCGGCCCTCGCGGCCTCGAGGGCCGCCGCCAGCGAGTCGACGTCCTCGGCGTAGCCGGTCCCGCCGTTCGTCCAGTCGATGCGCTGGGTGTGCCAGCCGTACGCGGCATAGCGCGCGAGGACGTCCTCGGTGAACGCGATGTCGGTGTCGTCCTCGATGGAGATCTTGTTGTCGTCGTAGATGACGACGAGGTTGCCGAGCTTCTGGTGACCGGCGAGCGACGACGCCTCGGACGTCACGCCCTCCTGGAGGTCGCCGTCGGAGGCGATGACGTACACGTGGTGGTCGAACGGGCTCGTCCCGGGGGCGGCGTCGGGGTCGAGGAGGCCGCGCTCGCGGCGGGCCGCCATCGCCATGCCGACCGAGGAGGCCAGGCCCTGCCCGAGCGGGCCGGTGGTGATCTCGACACCGCGGGTGTGCCGGAACTCCGGGTGCCCGGGCGTCTTCGAGCCGAACGTGCGCAGGGCCGCAAGGTCCTCCATCTCGAGCCCGTAGCCGGCGAGGAAGAGCTGCAGGTACAGCGTGAGGGACGAGTGGCCGGCGGAGAGCACGAAGCGGTCGCGCCCGATCCAGTGGTCGTCCGCGGGGTCGTGGCGCATCGTCTTCTGGAACAGCAGGTACGCGGCGGGCGCGAGGGAGATCGCCGTGCCGGGGTGGCCGTTGCCGACCTTCTCGACGGCGTCCGCTGCGAGGGCCTTGATGCTCCGCACCGCCTCGTCGTCGATCGCGGACCAGTCGAGCGGCGTGATCGCCGGGTCGAACGTGTTCACCGAACCTCATTCCCGTCCCCGGGCGTGTCGGGGACCGTCAGCCATCGTCGGACACGACCGGTGTGGAGGCGCCGTGCCGTCCGCGCGGCTCGCGCGCGGCGGGTGCGGCACCGTGCGGCCGCCGTGGGGCGGCCTGCCGGTCTCTCCTCAGCCTATACACCACCGGGCGCGCAGGTGCGGTGGGGGTCGAGGGGCGGGAGGGTCGTCGGGCAGGGGCACGACGCGGCGCCGGGGCGAGGGCCGTAGGATGTGGGGGACCGCCCGGACGAGAGAGAACGGAAGCTGCGCGAGTGCACACGACGAGCCAGGTGCCGACCGACGCTCCGGCGCAGGTCCCGGCGGTCAGGACGCGCGGGCGGGTGGGCGCGTACGTCGCGCTCACCAAGCCCCGCATCATCGAGCTGCTGCTCGTCACGACGCTGCCCACGATGATCCTGGCCCAGGGCGGGATGCCGAGCCTCTGGCTCGTGCTCGCCACCCTGGTCGGCGGTGCCGCTGCGGCAGCGTCCGCCAACGTCTTCAACTGCTACCTCGATCGCGACATCGACGAGGTGATGAACCGCACGAAGCGCCGCCCGCTGGTCACCGGCGAGGTGACGCCGACGGCGGCGCTGGTCTTCGCGAGCGCGCTCGGCCTCTTCTCCCTCGCCTGGTTCGCCCTGCTGGTCAACGCCGCGTCCGCGTGGCTGACCTTCGGCGCGATCGCCATGTACGTGGTCGGCTACACGATGCTCCTCAAGCGGCGCACGTCGCAGAACATCGTCTGGGGCGGCATCGCGGGGTGCATGCCCGTGTTCATCGGCTGGGCCGCGGTCGACGGCGGGCTGAGCTGGAGCGCCGTCGCGCTGTTCGGCGTGATCTTCTTCTGGACGCCGCCGCACTACTGGCCGCTGTCCATCAAGTTCACCAACGACTACCGGGCCGCCGGCGTCCCGATGCTCCCCGTCGTGGCGAGCTCCGCGCGGGTCGCCCGCGAGATGGTCGCGTACACGGTCGCGATGATCGTCTGCTCGCTCGCGCTGGTGCCGCTCGCCGGGATGACGTGGGTGTACACGGTCGTGGCCGTCGGGCTGGGTGCCTGGTTCCTCACGTCGTGCGTGCTGATGCTGCGGCGCGCCGAGCGACCGGGGACCGGCAAGCTCGGGGCGATGAAGGTCTTCCACGCCTCGATCACCTACCTCACGCTCCTGTTCGTCGCGGTCGCGGTCGACGTCTTCCTGCCCTTCTGACGCCGCCGTGGCAGCGAGCCAGTCCCCGCCCGCCCCGGTGCCCGACGACGTCGCACCGGGTCTCGCCCGCGCCGTCGCCGACTACCTCGCGCACCTGGGCGTCGAGCGCGGCCTGTCGCCCCACACCCTCGGCGCCTACCGGCGCGACCTCGCCCGCTACGTGGGATACCTCACGACGCTGCGGCGCACCGGCGTCGACGGCGTGCTGCCGCAGGACGTGACGGGGTTCCTCGCCGCCGTGCGCACCGGGGCGGACGGGGGGAGCGCGCTGTCGCCGTCGTCGACGGCCCGCACGCTCGCGGCCGTGCGCGGGTTCCACCGGTTCGCGCTCGCGGAGGGGTCCGCGGGGGACGACCCGTCTGCCGACGTGCACGCCCCGGTGCAGGCGAAGCGCCTGCCCAAGGCGATCTCTACCCACGAGGTCGAGCTGATCCTCGAGGCGTCCGGCCAGGGCGAGGGCCTCGCCCCGCTGCGCGACCGGGCCCTGCTCGAGCTCGTGTACTCCACGGGGGCGCGCATCTCCGAGGCGGTGAACCTCGACGTGGACGAGCTCGACCTCGAGCGCGGGGCCGTGCGCCTCTTCGGCAAGGGCAGCAAGGAGCGGGCGGTGCCGGTCGGCTCCTACGCCCGGCGCGCTCTGGAGGCCTACCTCGTGCAGGCCCGGCCCGGGCTCGCCGCGCACGGCGTGGGCACGCCGGCCGTGTTCCTCAACACCCGGGGGCGCCGGCTGAGCAGGCAGAGCGCCTGGTCGGTGCTGCGCAGCGCCGCGGAGCGCTCGGGCATCGAGCGCCCGGAACGGATCTCGCCGCACACGCTGCGCCACTCGTTCGCGACGCACCTGCTCGCGGGCGGGGCGGACGTGCGCGCGGTCCAGGAGCTGCTCGGGCACGCGTCGGTGACGACCACCCAGATCTACACGCTCGTGACGCCGGACACGCTGCGCGAGGTGTATGTCGCCGCGCACCCGCGCGCCCTCGGCTGAGAACGCGGCGCTCGTCGGCGACCGGCCCCGGGCGTCGATGCGCGGCGCGCCCGGACGCGCGCGGGTCTGGGCCCGGGCGCTGTTGTAGCGTGGCGGGCGTGAGCATCCCGAGCGAGACCAGCACCGACGACACCGTCTCGGGCGCCGCGGTCGGCGCGCTCCGTCCCGACGCGGCCGGGCGGACCATGCCCGAGTTTCCCGAGCCGCCGCCGCTCGCGGAGCACGGACCGGCGCGGATCATCGCCATGTGCAACCAGAAGGGCGGGGTCGGCAAGACCACGTCCACGATCAACCTGGGCGCGGCGCTGGCGGAGTACGGCCGCAGGGTGCTCGTTGTCGACTTCGACCCGCAGGGCGCCGCGTCCGTGGGCCTGGGGGTGAACCCCCACGAGCTCGACCGGACGATCTACAACCTGCTGATGGAACGGCACGCGGACATCCGCGAGACCATCGTCACCACGGGCGTCGAAGGACTCGACCTGCTGCCGGCCAACATCGACCTCTCGGCGGCCGAGGTGCAGCTCGTGGGCGAGGTGGCTCGCGAGTCCGTCCTCTCGCGGGTGCTGCGCCCGGTGACGGACGACTACGACGTGATCCTGGTCGACTGCCAGCCGTCCCTCGGGCTGCTGACCGTCAACGCGCTGACGGCCGCGCACGGCGTCGTCATCCCCCTCGAGTGCGAGTTCTTCGCCCTGCGCGGCGTGGCCCTGCTCGTGGAGACCGTCGAGAAGGTCCGCGACCGGCTCAACCCCCGGCTGGAGATCGACGGGATCCTCGCCACGATGTACGACTCGCGCACGCTGCACTCGCGGGAGGTCGTGGCCCGGGTGCACGAGGCCTTCGGGGACCGGCTGCTGCACACGATCATCGGGCGGACCGTGAAGTTCCCCGACGCCTCGGTGGCGGCCGAGCCCATCACCGCGTACGCGCCGAACCACCCCGGCGCGGCGGCCTACCGCCAGCTCGCCCGTGAGCTCGTCGCCCGCGGCGACGCGGCCTGAGGAGGCGGGGGGTGCCCTCCGCCCGCCGCGGGCGGAGGTCACCGTGAGCGGCGCTGCGCCGGCGCCGGCGGCGGTGCCGGGAGCCGCGACGGCCGTGGCCCAGGACCTCGGGCAGGGCCGCGTCGCCCGCGACGCGTTCGAGGTGCACCTGGAGAACTTCTCCGGGCCCTTCGACCTGCTGCTGTCGCTGATCGCCAAGCACCGCCTCGACATCACCGAGGTCGCCCTCGGGGCGGTCACGGACGAGTTCATCGCCTACATCCGCCGCGCGGGGCCCGACGGCACGGCCGACTGGAACCTCGGCACGGCCAGCGAGTTCCTCGTCGTCGCCGCGACGCTCCTGGACCTCAAGGCCGCGCGGCTGCTGCCCGCGGGCGTCGTCGACGACGCGGAGGACCTCGAGCTCCTCGAGGCGCGCGACCTGCTGTTCGCGCGGCTCCTGCAGTACCGCGCCTACAAGGAGGTCGCGGCGGTCGTCGCAGAGCGGCTGGCCACCGAGGGGAGACGCTTCCCGCGCCAGGTCCAGCTCGAGCCGCAGCTGGCCGCGCTGCTGCCCGAGCTGGTGTGGCAGGTCGGGGCGGAGCAGCTCGCCCGGCTGGCCGCGCGGACGCTCGCGCCGCGCGAGGCGCCGCCGGGGGTGGACCTGAGCCACCTGCACGCGCCCGCCGTCAGCGTGCGCGAGCAGGGGCAGGTCGTCGCCGAGCGGCTGCGGCGCGACGGGGCCGCGACGTTCCGCGCGCTCGTCGCGGGCGCGGAGCAGGCGGTGGTCGTGGCCCGGTTCCTGGCGCTGCTCGAGCTGTTCCGCCAGGCGCTGGTGGCCTTCGAGCAGGTGACGGCGCTCGGAGAGCTGACCGTGCGGTGGACCGGCGGCGGGGACGACGCCCCGGTCGCCAGCAGCGAGTACGACGAGCAGGACGATGCGGCGGCGCACGATGCGTCGGCGGACGAGGGAGCACGGGGATGAGCGAGGCCACGCAGGGGTCGCCGGACGCACCGGACGCCGACGAGCTCGCGTTCGACGTCGACGCGCTGCCCGGTGGGGCGAGGGCGGCGCTCGAGGCGGTCCTCATGGTGGCCGACGAGCCGATCCCGGCGCCGGCGCTGGCGTCGGCGCTCGCGCTGACCGTCGCCGAGGTGGAGACGTTGCTCACAGGGCTCGCCGCGGCCTACCGGGGCGGGACGGGGGAGCGGCCGCGCGGTTTCGAGCTGCGGGAGGCCGGCGGCGGCTGGCGCTTCTACTCCGCCCCGGCCTTCGCCGACGTCGTCGGCCGGTTCGTGCTGGAGGGCCAGACGGCGCGCCTGACGCAGGCCGCGCTCGAGACGCTCGCCGTCGTCGCCTACCGCCAGCCGGTCACGCGCGGGCAGGTCTCGGCGGTGCGCGGGGTGAACGTCGACGGCGTCGTGCGCACGCTGACGGCGCGCGGGCTGGTCGCCGAGGTCGACCACGACCCCGCCACGGGTGCGATCCTGTACGGGACCACGGGATACTTCCTGGAGCGGATGGGGTTCTCGACGATCGACGAGCTCCCGCCGCTCGCCCCCCACCTGCCCGACGTGGACGCGCTCGACGAGATCGACGGTCTGGCGGACCTCTCGGGGCCCGCCGGCCGGCGGGCGCACCCGGAGGCCGGGGGGCCCGAGGCCTCCACCGCACCGACGAAGGACGACGACACACCATGAGCACTCCCAGGCCGCGCCGCGGCGCAGACCGCCCGGACGCCTCCGGCGGCTCCGCATCGAAGCACCGCAAGGGCTCCCGTCCGGCGGGCTCGCGGAGCCCCTCGTCGGGGTCCGCGCCGCGCACCCGCCGTCCGACGAAGGTCGCCGAGGCGCCGGCCCGCGACGTGCACGACCCCGAGGGTGTTCGCCTGCAGAAGGTGCTCGCCGGGGCGGGGCTCGGGTCCCGGCGCGCGTGCGAGCAGCTCATCGAGGAGGGGCGCGTCCAGGTGGACGGCGTGACCGTGCGGGAGCTCGGCGTGCGGGTCGTGCCGGGCGACGTCGTCCTGCACGTGGACGGGATGCGGGTCCAGCTCGACACGTCGCTGGTGACCGTCGCGCTCAACAAGCCGCAGGGCGTGCTCTCCACCATGCACGACCCGGACGGGCGCCCGACGCTCACCGACTTCGTCGGGGACCGCAAGGAGCGCCTGTTCCACGTCGGCCGGCTCGACGCGGACAGCGAGGGCCTGCTCCTGCTGACCAACGACGGCGAGCTCGCCAACCGGCTCACGCACCCCAAGTACGAGGTGCGCAAGACGTACCTCGTCAGCGTCGAGGGCCGCGTGAAGGGATCGCTCGCGAACAAGCTGCTGCACGGCGTCGAGCTCGAGGACGGCACCGCGCGGGTCGACGCGTACAAGCTCGTGGACGCGACGCCCGTCGAGAGCCTCGTCGAGGTCGTCATCCACGACGGCCGCAACCGCATCGTGCGCCGCATGTTCGAGGAGGTCGGCCACCCCGTGACGCGCCTCGTGCGCACCCAGGTCGGCCCCATCCGGCTCGGCAACCTGCGCCCCGGCACCACCCGCGTGCTCGGCCAGGCGGAGCTCGGCTCGCTGATGTCCGACCTCGGGCTGTAGCGCGTGCCCGTCCGCGCGGTGCGGGGCGCCACCCAGCTGGACGCCGACGACCGCGAGCACCTGCACGAGCGGACCGGCGAGCTGGTCCGTGCCGTCCTGGCCGAGAACGGGGTCGGCACCGACGCGCTGATCTCGGTCTTCTTCACCTGCACGCCCGACCTCACGTCCGACTTCCCGGCCGCCGCCGCGCGGCGGCTCGGCCTCGGCGACGTGCCCCTGATGTGCGCGGTCGAGGTCGACGTGCCGGGCGCGCTGCCCCGCGTGGTGCGGCTCATGGCGCACGCCGAGCTCGAGGTCCCGCGCGCCGAGGTGCGCCACGTGTACCTGCACGGGGCACGCGCCCTGCGCCGCGACATCGCGCAGTAGCGAGGCAGCGGCTCCGTGGCTGCGCGGCCGCTGCGCCGCGTATCCTCACCGTCAGCCCCCCGACCGATCCTCCGACCCGCCCAGGAGACGCACGTGACCAGCACCGCCCCCGACCGCCCGGACGTCCCCGCCAGCACGGACGGGGCCGGCTCGTCGGCCGGTGCCGCGCTGGTCGTCGCGATCGACGGGCCTGCCGGATCCGGCAAGTCCAGCGTGTCGCGCGCCGTCGCCCGCCGCCTGGGGCTCGGCTACCTCGACACGGGCGCCATGTACCGGGCGGCGACGTGGTGGTGCCTGGACCAGGGCGTCGACCTCGCCGACCCGGACGCCGTCGCGCACGCCGTCGCCGCGATGCCGCTGGTCATGGGCACCGACCCGGCGGACCCCACGGTCTCCGTGGACGGCACCGACGTGACGGCCGCGATCCGCACGGGCGAGATCTCCACGGCCGTCAGCGCCGTGGCCACGAACCTCGAGGTCCGCGCCGAGCTGCGCCGCCTGCAGCGCGCGGCCATCGGCGCCGAGCGCGCGCCCGGGGCGCACTCCGGCGGCCGCGGCGTCGTCGCCGAGGGGCGCGACATCACCACCGTCGTCGCCCCGGACGCCGACGTGCGCGTGCTCCTGACCGCCAGCGAGGCCGCGCGCCTGGCGCGCCGGGCGCGCGAGCTGCACGGCGACGCGGGCGACGCCGCGGTCGAGGCCACGCGCGACCAGGTCCTGCGCCGTGACAAGGACGACTCCACCGTCTCCCAGTTCCAGGTCGCCGCCGACGGCGTCGTGACCGTCGACTCCTCAGAGCTCGACCTCGACCAGACCATCGACGCCGTCCTGACCGTGATCGCGCAGGTGACGGGCACCCCCGCGTGAGCGCGGACGCCGTCGAGCTCTACGGGCCCGACGGCCCCTCGCCGCGCGGGCCGGCCTGGTCGCGGCACGTCGGGCGGTTCGGCGCCCACGTCGTGTGGCGCACCGAGGTCCGCGGCGCCCAGCACGTGCCCGCCGCCGGTCCCGTGATCCTGGCGGCGAACCACACCGGCGTCGTGGACGGCCCCCTGCTGCTCGGCGTCTCGCCCAGGCCGCTGCACATCCTGGTCAAGCAGGAGATGTTCAGCGGTCCCGTGGGCGCCGTGCTGCGCCGCGCCGGGCAGATCCCCGTCGACCGCGCCAACGGCCGCGCGGCGCTCGCCTCGGCGCTCGCGGTCCTGCGCCGCGGGGACGCCGTCGGGCTGTTCCCCGAGGGCAACCGGGGCCGCGGCGACGCGTCCGGCGGGCAGGCGGGCGTCGCCTGGCTCGCCCTCCACGGGCGGGCTCCGGTCGTGCCCGTCGCGATCCTCGGCACCCGGCGCAGCGCCGAGGGCACGGGTCACGTGCCGGGGCTCCGGCGCCGCCTCGTCGTGCGGATCGGGACGCCGCTGAGCCTCGAGCGCCGGCCCGGGAGCACCGGGCGCGAGGCGCTCGCCGAGGCGAACGAGGCGGTGCGCGCGGCGCTCGCCGGGCTCGTCGCGCGCGCCTCCTACGAGTCCGGGATCCCCCTGCCCGACGCCGTCCGGCGGGCCTGAGGGGCCTGCGTTCGGCGTCGGGCCCCGCGCCTGGGAGAATGGGCACCATGACCCACCCCGACGACGCCCTCGACGACGCCACCGCCACGCCCGGCGCCGCCGTCGGCGCAGCAGAACCCGACGCGACGACCGACGAGCCCGAGGGCGTCGGCACGATCGACCAGAGCGCCGACGACGCCTCGCGAGAGCGTGCCCTGCGCGCCGGTCTCGACGACTACGAGCTGGCCGACGAGGACCTCTCGCTCCTCGACCACGAACCCGAGGACGGGCAGGACGAGGCGCCCGAGGCGCCGCTGCCGGTGCTCGCCGTCGTCGGACGCCCGAACGTCGGCAAGTCCACCCTCGTCAACCGCATCCTCGGGCGCCGCGAGGCCGTCACCGAGGACAAGCCCGGCGTCACGCGCGACCGCGTGAGCTACCCCGCCGAGTGGGCGGGCACGCGGTTCACGCTCGTCGACACCGGCGGCTGGGAGGTCGACGTCGCCGGCATCGACGCGCGCGTCGCCGAGCAGGCCGAGATCGCCATCGACCTGGCGGACGCCGTCGTGTTCGTCGTGGACGCCGTCGTCGGTCCGACGGACACGGACGAGCGGGTGGTGCGCCTGCTGCGCCGGGCCGGCAAGCCCGTCGTGCTGTGCGCCAACAAGGTCGACGGCGCGGCCGGCGAGGCCGACGCGCTGTCCCTGTGGAGCCTCGGGCTGGGCGAGCCGCACCCGGTCTCCGCCCTGCACGGGCGCGGCACCGGGGACCTGCTCGACGCCGCGGTCAACGCCCTGCCGGAGATCAGCGCGCACGGCGAGCTGCGCCCCGAGGGGCCGCGCCGGGTCGCGCTCGTCGGGCGGCCCAACGTCGGCAAGTCCTCGCTGCTCAACAAGGTCGCGGGCGCCCAGCGCGTCGTCGTCGACGAGGTCGCCGGCACCACCCGCGACCCCGTCGACGAGCTCGTGCTGCTCAAGGGCCAGCCCTGGTGGTTCGTGGACACCGCAGGCATCCGCCGGCGCGTGCACCAGACGCGCGGCGCCGACTTCTACGCCTCGCTGCGCACGCAGGCCGCGATCGAGAAGGCGGAGGTCGCCGTCGTCCTGCTCGACGCGAGCGTGCCCATGACGGAGCAGGACACCCGCGTCATCTCCCAGGTGGTCGACGCCGGGCGGGCGCTCGTCATCGCGTACAACAAGTGGGACCTCATGGACGAGGACCGCCGCCGCTACCTCGAGCGCGAGTTCGACCGCGAGCTCGTCCAGGTGCAGTGGGCGCCGCGCGTGAACGTCTCGGCGCGCACCGGTTGGCACACGGACCGGCTCGTGCCCGCGCTCGAGCGGTCCCTCGCCTCGTGGGACAGGCGTATCCCGACCGGGCGCCTGAACGCGTTCCTCGGCGAGCTCGTCGCCGCCCACCCGCACCCGCTGCGCGGTGGCAAGCAGTCCCGCATCCTCTTCGCCACGCAGGCCTCCACCCGGCCCCCGCGGTTCGTGCTGTTCGCCACCGGGTTCATCGAGGCCGGCTACCGGCGCTTCATCGAGCGGCGCCTGCGGGAGGAGTTCGGCTTCGAGGGCTCGCCGATCGAGATCTCCGTGCGCGTGCGCGAGAAGCGCCGACGCTGACCCCTGGTGCGCCGATGACCGAGGACCCGTTCGCGGGGCGCCCCAGGCGCCTGCGCCTCGGGCTGCCCCGGGACCCCGCGTCCGGGCGATACCTCACCGGGTTCTTCGTCGTCACGGTCACGACCGTGCTCCTCGTGCGTGGCCTGCTGGCCGCGACCGGCTACCCGCAGGTCGGGGGAGCCGGCCTGCACGTGGCCCACGTGCTCTGGGGCGGGCTCGCGATGGCGCTCGCGGTGATCGTGCTGCTCAGCTTCGTGGGCCCGACGGCGCGGCCCCTGGCGGCCGTCCTCGCGGGCATCGGGTTCGGGCTGTTCGTCGACGAGGTCGGCAAGTTCGTGACCTCCGACAACGACTACTTCTTCGCGCCCACGGCCGCGATCGTCTACGTCGTCGTGGTCGCGCTCGTGCTCGTCGCCGAGGCGCTGCACGGGCGCCGGGAGCACCACCCGTCGGAGTACCTCGCGGGCGCGGTGGACCGCGCCGCGGCGGGGATCGCGGGCGGCTTCACGGCCCGCGCGCGGGCCGAGGCGCGCCACCTCGCGGAGCGGGGCTCGGGCGCGCCGGGGGCCGAGGAGGTCGCGGCGCTCGTGGACGCGGTCGTCGACGACGACGCGGAGCTGGTCGATCCCGTCGCGGCGCTCGGGTCCCGGGTGCAGGGCGTCGCCCGACGGATGCTGGCCGCGCGCCGGCTGCCGTGGGTGCTGCTCGCGCTGACTGCGCTGACCGTCGGGGCCGAGACGGTCCTGGGTCTCCTGGCGAACGAGGGCGTGACGCGCTGGGTCGCCGTCGGGCTGCTCGCCTCGTCGGCGCTCGTGCTCGTCGCCATGGTGCTGGCGGGCGCGGCGGCGCTGCGCGGCGAGGCGACCGCCGCCTGGGACTGGTTGTACCGGGGCACGCTCGTCGGGCTGCTTCTCGTGCAGGTGTGCGCCTTCCGGGCGCTGTCCTGGCCCGCCGCCGGCGGCGCGGTCGTGCTGCTCGCGGTGTACGTGCTGGCGGACCAGGCGCGCGACGGCGTCGGGGCGGACGACGTCGGTCACCGCAGGACCGCGGGGGAGCGGACCGTGTCTCGGGGACGGCCGGAGGTGCGGTAGTATTTCGGACGGCTCGCAAGGGCCACCGGGATCCGCTCGCGGGTCCTCGGGCTGTGGCGCAGCTTGGTAGCGCACCTGACTGGGGGTCAGGGGGTCGCAGGTTCAAATCCTGTCAGCCCGACATCGGAAGCCCTGGTGAGAGCATCGTTCTCACCAGGGCTTCGTCGCGCTCGAGGGCGACGCTGCTAGCGTGAACGCGTGGTCGCGGATGTCATCCTTCTGACTGGTTCTCCGGGGTCGGGCAAGACGACGATCGCCCGGAGCCTTGCCAGCGGCTTCCCGACCTCCGTGCACCTGCACACCGACGACTTCTGGCGGGCGATCGTCTCTGGCGGGATCGCCCCCTACCTGCCCGCTTCGGACGCGCAGAACCACACCGTGATGACCGTGGTCCAGCGGGCAGCCTGGGCGTACGCCGCCGGCGGCTTCGTCACGGTCGTCGACGGGATCATCGGCCCGTGGATGCTCCCGCACTTCCAGCGGCCCAGCGCCCACGACGGATTGACCGCCCCGCGGATCCACTACGTCGTCCTGCGCGCCAGCCGCGCCGAGTCCTTGCGACGGGCGCAGGCACGCGCCTCGCCCGACGCGCTGGTCGACGAGGTGCCAGTGACCGAGCTGTGGGACCAGCTCGCCGACCTCGGGGCGCTCGAGAGTCACGTCATCGACACCACCGCCCACGGACCGGACGAGACGCTGGCCGCCGTTCGACGGGCCGTCTCCGGTGAGCAGTTCCTGCTGCATCGAGGCTGAACCAGCGGGACGTCGGCACGGCGTCGCGCGGTGCGGGCGGGATCGGCGCGGTCCAGGGCCTCCTCGGGCACCTAGGCTCGGGTCATGCCTACCGTCCTGCTCGTCCGCCACGGCCGCACCACCGCGAACGCCCAGGGACTGCTCGCAGGGCGGGCACCCGGGGTGAGCCTGGACCCGGTCGGTCGCCGGCAGGCCGTCCGCGCCGCCGAGCGCATGTCCGGCGTGCCGTTGGCCCGGGTCGTGACGAGCCCCCTGGAACGCTGCCGGAGGACCGGCCGGATCCTCGTGGAGCACCAGGACCGCGCGCCGGAGTGGAGGGTCGAGGCGGGCATCACCGAGTGCGACTACGGCCGCTGGCAGGGACGAGCCCTGCGCGACCTGGTGAACGAGCCGCTGTGGGCGGTCGTGCAGACCCAGCCGTCGGCGGCGACGTTCCCCGGTGGTGAGTCGCTCGCCGCGGTGCAGGCCCGCAGCGTCGGCGCCGTCCGGCGCCACGACGCAGATGTCGCCGCGCAGCACGGACCGGGTGCGATCTGGGCCGCGGTCGCGCACGGCGACGTGATCAAGGCAGTGCTCGCCGACGCGCTGGGCATGCACCTCGACGTCTTCCAGCGCATCGTGGTCGGCCCCGCGTCGGTCTCGGTGGTGCGGTACGGGCCGCACCGGCCGGAGGTGGTGGCCACCAACACGGACTGCGGCGACCTGTCATGGCTGAGCGGGGCGGCGCCGGCCGGCGACGCGCCGGTCGGCGGGGGGAGCGGCCCGCCGCGTCCCGGCGACGAGGACGACGCGAGCGGACCTGACCACAGGCCCCAGCGCTCGTAGAGTGAGGGCATGCCCACTCTCGTGCACGAGTTCGACTGGCCCGACCGGGTCGTGATCGGCACGGTCGGACCGCCCGGATCGCGAACCTTCTACCTGCAGGCACGCGCCGGTTCCCGGACGGCCAGCGTCGCCCTGGAGAAGGAGCAGTCCGCCGTCCTGGCCGAGACCGTCCAACGTCTGCTCGACGAGCTGATGTCGGAGGAGGACAACCGGTACAGCGTGCCCGAGGCGGTCCCTGTCGAGCTGGTCGACGACGACCCCTTGGACCAGCCGGTCGAGGCGGACTTCCGCGCCGGGTCGATGCGCCTGAGCTGGGACCCGCGCAGCGCCCAGGTGGTCCTCGAGACCTTCCCGCTCGTCGAGGGCGAGGACGCCGACGGCGATCCGCTCGAGGAGCGGGACCCGCCCGAGGCGCTGGTGGTGCGGATGCCCGTCGGCACGGCCCGCGCGTTCGTCCAGCGCACGCGCGCCGTCGTCCGCTCCGGCCGGCCGATCTGTCCCCGCTGCGGGCTGCCCGTCGACGACGACGGGCACGAGTGCGTGTCCTCAGCCGAGGGGTGACGTCGCCGCAGGTCGACCTCGACGGGGCCGACCTCGAGGTCGTCGGCCGCATCCGCAGCGCCTCGAACGCGACCTACCTCGCCCAGATCGGCGAGCTCGAGGTCGTGTACAAGCCGGTCGCCGGCGAGCGGCCGCTCTGGGACTTCCCGGACGGCACCCTGGCGGGCCGTGAGGTGGCCGCGTACGCCGTGTCCGAGGCGTCCGGGTGGGGTCTCGTACCGCGCACGTGGCTGCGCGACGGTCCGCTGGGACCCGGGATGGTCCAGCTGTGGCAGACGGTGGACGGCTCACGGGCGCCGGTCGACGTCGTCCCGACGGCCGAGGTCCCGCGGTCCGGGGTCCGGGTCGTGCTGGAGGGCAGCGACGGCGAGGGTCGACCCGTCACCCTGGTGCACGAAGACAGCGGTGCGCTGCGCCGCATGGCGGTGTTCGACGCGGTGGTCAACAACGCCGACCGCAAGGGCGGGCACGTCCTGCCGCTCCCGGACGGTCGTCTCCTCGGGGTCGACCACGGCGTGACCTTCCACGTCGATCCGAAGCTCCGCACGGTGCTGTGGGGCTGGCTGGGTGGCGAGCTGGACGCCGACGAGCTGGAGGGGGTCGCCCGGGTGCGCGACGGCCTCCACGGTGACCTCGGGCACCGGCTCGGCGCGCTGGTGACCGAGCGCGAGGTCGCCGCGCTGGACCGGCGCTGCGAGCGGCTGCTGCAGGACCCCCGGTTCCCGGCGCCCGCCGGAGACATGCCGGCGGTCCCGTGGCCGTTGTTCTAGCCGCAGGACGCCCGCCGTCAGTCGGAGCCCGTGCCCGGGTCCGTGCTGTCGCCCCGCGACTCCCGCAGCTCTCGGCCCTTGCGGACGTCCTCGTCGAGCTTGCCCTGCTTCTTGTCGCTCGCCCGGGTGTCGCGCGGCGGCAGCTGGATGCTCTTCTCGGCCGCGATCCCGCCCTGCAGCTCGCGTCCGCGCTCCACCTCGGCGTCCAGCTCGGCGCCGAAGAGCAGCGCGAGGTTGGTGATCCAGAGCCACAGCAGGAAGACGATGACGCCGGCGAGCGTGCCGTACGTGCGGTCGTAGCTGGAGAAGTTGGTGACGTAGAGGCCGAACGCCGCCGACGCGATCAGCCACACGACCAGGGCGACGACGGCGCCGAGGCTGATCCAGCGGAACTTGGGCTGCTTGACGTTCGGGGTCCCGTAGTAGAGCAGCGCGATCGCGATGATCACGAGGACGACGACGACGGGCCACTTGGCGATGTTCCACGCCGTGAGCGCGGCGTCGCTCAGGCCGATGGCGTCCCCGACGGCGCTCGCGACGCCGCCGGAGAGGACGATCGCCGCGACGACGACGACGGCGATGACGACGAGGATCAGCGTCACGAGCAGCAGCGCCGGCCGCAGCTTCCAGACCGGGCGGCCCTCGTCGACCTCGTAGACCCGGTTCATGCCCCGGCTGAACGCCGCCACGTACCCGGACGCCGACCAGAGGGCGATGACGACACCCGAGACGAGCGCGAACCCGGCCGCGGGAGCCTGCGTCAGCTGGGTCAGGATCGGTTCGATGGTCTCGGTCGCGGACTCCGCCCCGATGTCGCCGACGATGTCCAGCACCTGGTCGATCATCTTCTGCGGGTCGCCCAGCAGGCCCAGGATCGACACGACCGCCAGCAGCGCCGGCGCGATCGCGAGGACGGCGTAGTACGTGAGCGCCGCCGCCAGGTCGGTGCACTGGTCCTTGCCGAACTCCCGCACCGTCCGGCGCACGACGTAGAGCCACGAGGTCTTCGTGACGTCCTGCGGCGCGTCCGGCTTGCGCGGGTCGTCCGGTGCCGGCGCCGTGTCCTTGTCGGTGCTGGCCTCGCTGGTCGTCCCGTCGGTCGTCATCGCGTCGGCTCCGTTCGTCCCCGTGGGCCGGACGCGGTGCTCACCGCGCCCGTCGCCACGAGCGGCGACCCCACACTCAGGTCATCGTCCGTCGGCAGGCGCCGGCACGCCACGCCAACGCGATCTCACGCGCGCGACGGCGCCGTCGCGAGCCCGCGCGACCAGTGGCGCAGGGCGAGCACGCCGAGCAGCGAGACCACGGCGAGCCCGACGACGTAGAACCCCGTCGCCCAGGCCCCGGCGTTGTCCGCCACGGCGGGCAGCAGCTGGCCGTAGGCCAGCTCGTAGTGGACGCCGCCGGTCACCTTCGTGCCGAGATAGGCGGCGATGAACCCCATGGAGTCCCAGCCGGCGTGTAGCGCGACGACGACCACGTAGGCGAGCACCACGCCGCCGGTGAGGCGGTACTTCCCGGCGGCCGACGCCGCACCGAAGATCGCCGCACCCAGGATCGCCGTCCACAGGACGTGCCCGACCGGTGTCAGCAGCCCGCGCACCGCCTCCGTCTGCAGCAGCGCGTCCAGGTCGATCCGCCCGAGCCGGGTGAGGCTGGCGTTGAACGCATAGCCGGCGGACTCGAAGGCGGCGAACCCGGCACCCACGGTGGCGCCGAGCAGCGCACCCTTGAGCGCGGTCTTCTGCGCGACCCGCGCCCCGACGACGAGGAACACCACCGCCTTGACGAGCTCCTCGATCGCTCCGACGCCCACGTAGATCCACACGGACGGCGACAGCCGCGACTCCAGGACCGACGCCCCGAGGACACCGAAGATGCCGCCGATGAAGAACGCGGCGAGCAGCAGCATGATGTCGATCGTGCCCCTCGCGCGCTCGACCACGAACAGCACGACGCAGAACGGGACGAGGAAGCTCCCCAGCAGGATGACCGTGGGCACGAGGTTGGTGTTCTGCGTGCTGGACGTGACGATCGCCGTGACGGCCCACAGCGCCGCGCCGCAGACCAGCGCCTTCCACCACCACCCCCGGGCGGTGACGACGGTGGCGGACGGGGGAGCGGGTGTCGCGGGCATCGAGTTCCTTCGGGACGCAGGGCGGGGGGTGGCGGCGCGCCACTGGCACGAGTATGCGCAAGAGCCGGTGCACTGTCGCGCGGTGACCGCGGCGTTCGAGCACCCCATCGACGTCGGGCACCGGGGCGGGCGCTGGGGTGCGCGAGCGAGGCGGCGCCGGTAGCGACCTACGGCGTCGGGCCGGCGTCGGGGCCCTCGGTGCCCACATCGTTCGCGCTGTACGGGCGGCCCGGCCAGAAGGGCCACTCCTCGAAGTCCGAGACCCGGCCGTCGTCGGCCAGCTCGAGGACCCACAGGTCCTTGTACTCCTGGTCCCGGGGGGCGGTGTACCGAACGGCGACGCGGACGACGGCGTGGCGGCCCTCCACGGCGACGGGCTCCGCGGTCATGGAGAACGTCGCGCCCGCGTCCGCCGTCCAGAAGTCGGCGATCTCGGCGTGGCCGACCAGGGCGTGGTCGTACGGCGAACGGGAGTAGCGCGCGTCCTCGGTGAACAGGCGGGGCACGGCGCCGGCGTCGTCCTCGCGCCACGCGCGCTCGTACGCCGCCACCCAGGCGTTGACGCGGTCGTGGTCCATGGCGGTCCTCCTCCGGCGGCGCGGGCAGCCACCACGACCATGGTGCGCCGGACACCGGCGCGTCGCGCGGGCGCGGCCCGGAGCCGTGTTGCCTCCGGGGCGCGCGAGGGGGTAGGACTGCCCTAACCGATCAAGGGAGATCCATGAGCTTCGTCGAACAGTCGGCACCCACCGAGCCCGCCGCCGAGCAGAGCGGGGTCCCGCAGGCGGAGCGCGAGCGTCTCGACCGGGCGGTCTCCGACCTCGAGGACGGTGCGCGGGCGTGGCTCGGCCTGTCCCTGGCACGGCGTGCCGCGCTCCTCGAGGAGACCTGTGCCACCGTCCGCGCGCAGGCGCAGCGCTGGGCGCTGACGGCGCGCGACATCAAGGGCCTCGACGCGGGCTCGCCCCTGGTCGGCGAGGAGTGGCTCTCGGGCCCGTACGCCACGCTCTCCGGGTTCGGGACCGTGGCGCGCTCGGTGGCCGGCCTCGCGGCGGGGCACTCGCCGCTGGCCGGCATCACCACCGGGACCGCCCCGGGCGGCCGGGTGACCGTGCCCGTCCTGCCCCGCACCTCCAAGGAGGCCGTCCTCCTGCACGGCTTCCGCGCCGAGGTGTGGCTGCGGCCGGGCGTCAGCGAGGAGGAGGCCGTCGCGCGTGCGGGACTCGCGCAGCGCACCCCGCAGGTGTCCGGAGGGGTGGGGCTCGTGCTCGGCGCCGGGAACATCACCTCGATCCCGCCGCTCGACGTCCTCTACGAGATCGTGGCGCACAACCGGTCGGTGCTGCTCAAGCTCAACCCGGTCATGGCGCCCATGATGAGCGTCTACCTCGCGGCCCTCCAGCCGCTGGTGAGCGCCAAGATGCTGCGGGTCGTGCAGGGCGGGGCGCCCGAGGGCGGCTACCTGGTCCAGCACCCCGGCATCGGGCACGTGCACATCACGGGCAGCGTGGTCACGCACGACGCGATCGTCTGGGGGACGGGCGAGGAGGCGGCGGCACGCAAGGCCGCCGGCACCCCCGTGCTCACCAAGCCCATCACGAGCGAGCTCGGCGGCGTCTCGCCGATCATCGTCGTCCCGGGCCGGTGGAGCGCGAGCGACCTGCGCTTCCAGGCGGAGCACGTCGCGACCCAGCGGCTGCACAACGGCGGCTACAACTGCATCGCGGGCCAGATCGTCGTGCTCAGCAAGGACTGGCCGCAGAAGGCCGCATTTCTCGACGAGCTGCGGGGCGCGCTCGAGCGGGCCCCGCGGCGCAAGGCCTGGTACCCGGGCAGCGCGGGCCGGGTGGAGAGCGCGGAGGCGGCCTATCCCGGCTGCGAGCGGCTGGCCGACGGCACCCGGCTCCTCGTGGACCTCACCGCCGAGGACGACGCGTCGACGATCGAGAACACGGAGTACTTCGCCCCGGTCCTCGGGGTGCTCGAGCTCGGCGGCACCGGACAGGAGTTCCTCGACACGGCCGTGGAAACGGTCAACCGCGACTTCCTCGGGACTCTCGGCGCGAACGTGCTCGTCGATCCCGCGGAGCAGAAGAGGCTCGGCGCAGGATTCCGGGAGGCGGTTGCGCGGCTGGAGTACGGCACCGTCGCGATCAACGCCTGGACCGGCATCGGGTTCCTCACCGCGACGGCGACGTGGGGCGCGTACCCCGGCCACACGCTCCAGGACGTGCAGTCGGGGATCGGGGTCGTGCACAACGCGCTGCTCATCGACTCCGCGGAGCGGACCGTGGTGACCGGGCCGTTCCGGCCCTTCCCGCGGTCGGTCGCGCACGGCGAGGCGGCGCTGTTCCCGAAGCCGCCGTGGTTCGTGACCGCGCGCAGCGCGCAGGCCACCGGTCGGCTGCTGACCGGGTTCGCCGGGGCGCCGTCGTGGTGGCGGATGCCGAGGATCTTCGCCTCTGCGTTCCGCGCGTAGCGCGCGCCGGCCCCCGCCGGCACCAGGACAGACCCGATCGAGAACCCCGCACCACCGACGACAGGAGCACGCGCATGGGCGCGCGAGACGCAGGAACCTTCGACTACGTGGTGGTCGGCGCCGGATCGGCCGGTGCCGCGCTCGCCCACCGGCTCAGCGAGGACCCGTCCCGCTCCGTCGTGCTGCTGGAGGCGGGCGGCGCCGACACCAACCAGTCGCTGCACATCCCGGCCGCCTTCTCGAGCCTGTTCAAGAGCGAGTTCGACTGGAACTACGAGACGGTCCCGCAGCCCGAGCTGGCGGGGCGCACGGTCTACTGGCCGCGCGGGAAGGTGCTCGGCGGGTCGTCCTCGATCAACGCGATGATGTGGGTGCGGGGCTTCGCCGCGGACTACGACCGCTGGGCCGAGCTCGCCGGGCCCGCGTGGTCCTACGAGTCGCTGGTGCCGACGTTCCGCAAGATCGAGAACGTGCAGGACGCGACGGATCCCGAGCACGGGACCGACGGGCCGATGCGGGTGGAGGCCCAGCGTGACCCGCGACGTCTGACCGGCGCGTTCCTGCGCGCGGCGACCGAGGCGGGCTACCCCCTGGTGCCGGCGAACTCGCGCCGCCCCGAGGGCTTCAGCCAGACGATGGTCAGCGAGACGAAGGGCGCCCGGCACAGCACCGCCGACGGCTACCTGAAGCCCGCCCGGGAGCGCGCCAACCTCACCGTGCGCACGGGCAGCCACGCCACGCGGGTCGTCTTCGAGGGGACCCGCGCGGTCGGCGTCGAGTACGTGGCCGACGGCGAGGTGCGCCGGGCCACCGCCCGCAACGAGGTGGTCCTCAGCGGCGGCGCCGTCAACACGCCCCAGCTGCTCATGCTCTCCGGCGTGGGTGACGCGTCGCAGCTCGCCGGGCTCGGGATCGACGTGGTCTCGCACTCGCCCGAGGTGGGCGCCAACCTGCGCGACCACCTGATGTCGTTGTTCGTCGTCGAGACGGGGCCGGGCAGCCTGATGTCCGCGACCACCCTCCCGGAGCTGGGCAAGTACCTGTTGCGCCGGCGCGGGATGCTCACGTCGAACGTGGGGGAGGCCTACGGGTTCGTCCGGTCGCACGAGAGCCTCGACCTGCCGGACGTCGAGATCATCTACGCGCCCGTCGCCTACGTCGACGAGGGCCTGGCGGGGATCCCCGGTCACGGGCAGAGCATCGGACCGGTCCTCGTGGCGCCGAAGAGCACGGGCACGATCACCCTCGCCTCGGCGGACCCGTTCGACAAGCCGGTCATCGACCCGCGCTACCTCTCGGACCCCGAGGGCGCCGACCGCGCCGCACTCCTCTCGGGCCTCGTGATCGCCGACCGGATCCTGTCCGCGCCGTCGCTGGCGGCGCTGACCACCGGGCGCTACCTGCGCCCCGCGAACGGGGAGGGGATGAGCCTGGCCGAGCGTGCCGAGGCCTCGCTCGTCTCGACGGCGCACACGCTCTACCACCCGACGAGCACGGTACGGATGGGCACGGACGGCGCGGCCCCCGTCGACGGCGAGCTGCGGGTGCGCGGGGTGCAGGGCCTGCGCGTCGCCGACGCGTCCGTCATGCCCGAGATCATCCGCGGGCACACCAACGCCCCGTCGATCGTGATCGGGGAGAAGGCGGCCGAGCTGGTCCTCGCCGACGAGCGTCGAGGCGCCGCCCGTCAGGGCTCGGCGGCCTGAGCGCGGTCGCCGAGGGCCGCGGGGGCGGGTACGACGCACCTGTCACGAGTCGACCCGCAGCTGCGCGCCGCCACCGCGAGGCTGCCCGTGCCGGACGTGCGCCACCGGGCGGTACGCCGGCCGAGGTGCCCGCTCGAGAGGGTCGTGCGCGCGGGCTGAGGCCCGGGCCGTCGGGCGGCCCGGGCCTGCGCTCCGTCTCGCGCGCGCTCGGCGAGCTGGGTGCGCGTGCGGCTATGCCCGGAGCGCCGCCCGCAAGCCCTCGACGAGCGGCGTCGTCGGGCGCCCGACGAGGTCGCGCAGGTCGCTCGTGGCGTCCGCGAGGTCGCCGCGGCGGATGTCGCCGTCGAGCGTGACGACGAAGTCCGCCGTCCCCTCGTCGAGCCCGGACCCGAGCAGCGCGGCGTGGTGCTCGTCGCTCGAGACCTGCTGGACGGCCACCGGGGTGCCGAGCACCTGGCTCGCCGCGTCGGCCAGCTCCGCGAACGTCCAGGCGACGTCGCCGCTGAGCTCGTAGACGCGCCCGTCGTGCGCCTCGCCGCCGGCCACGACCACGGCGGCGGCGGCCGCGTAGTCGTCGCGGCTCGCGCTGGCGACGCGCCCGTCGCCGGCGCTCGTGAGGATCACGCCGCTCTCGCGGGCGGCGCTGACCGCGTCGGCGTAGTTCTCCGTGTACCAGTTGTTGCGCAGGACGGTCCACGCGAGCCCCGAGTCCCGCAGGAGCTGCTCGGTCGCGGTGTGCTCCGGGGCGAGGACCAGTGCGGTCTCGTCGGCGTGCGGGGCGCTCGTGTACACGACCCGGCGCACGCCCGCCGCCTTCGCGGCGTCGATCACGCTGCCGTGCTGCGCGACGCGGCGCCCCACCTCACTGCCCGAGACCAGCAGCACGGTCTGCGCGCCGGCGAACGCTGCCTCGAGCGCGGCAGCGTCGGAGTAGTCGGCGACCGCGGTCCGCACGCCGCGGGCGGCGAGCCCCGCGAGGCGGTCGGCGCTGCGCCCGACGGCGGTGATCTCTCCGGCGGGTGTGCCGCCAGCGATCAGGTGCTCGATCGTGAGCCGGCCCAGCTGGCCGGTGGCTCCGGTGACGACGACAGACATGATGTTCCCTCTCGTTGC
Source organism: Cellulomonas sp. PhB143 (assembly GCF_003752595.1). Taxonomy (GTDB): domain Bacteria; phylum Actinomycetota; class Actinomycetes; order Actinomycetales; family Cellulomonadaceae; genus Paraoerskovia. The sequence goes on from NZ_RKIJ01000013.1 coordinate 184,718, forward strand.
GCGACGTGGTTCGTCCGTCCCAACCCGGACCGCACGCCGTTGCTTCCCGGACTGCGGTACGCACTTTCGAGTAAGGTACGCACATGGAGGTAAGCAGCGAGGTCAGGCCGGTGAGCCGCCTGTTCACCGCGGGGGTTCTGCCGGCCGCCTGCCCGTCGCGCACGGTGCTGGACCACGTGACGAGCCGCTGGGGCGTGCTGGTCCTCGTCGCCCTCGCCGAGCGAGAGATGCGGTGGGGCGAGCTGCGCCGCACCGTGGAGGGCGTCAGCGAGAAGATGCTCGCCCAGACGCTGCGCACGCTCGAGGCGGACGGGATCGTGCACCGCGAGGCGTGGGCGAGCATCCCGCCGCGCGTCGACTACTCGCTCACGGACCGCGGGCGGGAGCTGGCGCAGCGGCTGCTGCCCCTGACGGACTGGATCGCCGACAACGCGGACGCGATCGTCGGGACGGCGGCCGCGAGCCCGGAGTCATGACGCCGGGCTCGCGGGCAGAGCCTCCTGGCACAGCTCCCGAGAGACGCCGCGGGCCGCGGCGCGCACCGCGGCCACGGAGCCGACGGGGTCGAACGCGTCGCTCGGCGTGACGACGCTCAGCGCGGCGACGACGCCGTCGGGCCCGCGCACCGGTGCCGCCGCGGTGCTCCGCGCCCACGGCTGCCCCGTGCGGCCCACGGCGAACCCGCCGCGGCGGACCTCGGCGAGCATCCGGCGCAGGTCCTGCGGCCCGTCGAACGCCTCCTGCCGGTCACCGGAGGCGAACCTGCCGACGGCGTCCTCCTGGACGTCGTGCGGGGCGTGGGCCAGCAGCACGAGCCCGACGCCGGTCGTCGCCAGCGGGATCCGCCCGCCGACCCGGTAGCGCACCGCGTCGGCGTCGTGCGCGGACAGGCGCTCGACGAGGAGCGCGTCGGTGCCGTCCCGCACGGCGAGCAGGACGTGCTGGCGGGTGACGTGGAACAGGTCCTCCATGAACGGCAGGGCGACCTCGCGCAGCCCGTGGCCGCGCGGGGCGACCTCGAGCAGGCCGAGCCCCACCGTGAACCGCCCGTCGTCCAGGCGCTCGAGCGCGCCGACGTCCACCAGCGAGCGCGCGAGCCGCAGCGCGCTGCTGCGGGGCGTCCCGCTGCGCCGGGCGAGGTCGGAGAGCGCGAGGGTGCGGTGCTCGGCGTCGAAGGCGCGCAGGAGCGCGAACGCCCGCTCGACGACGCCGGGGCCCGGCGGAGGACGGCGCCCCGGCGCCGGGACGGGGACGTCGGCCGGCCGGCTCGGTGCGGGCATCGGCTCGCTCCCTCCTCGCGTCGTCGTTGACCGGTGTCCAGCGTGCCACTGCCCGGGCGCCACCGGAACGGTCGACACCCGTGCCCGCGCCGGCGTCGTGGCGACCTGCCCCGCGGGGGTGGATCATGGCCCCGGTGCTGCACCGGCCGGTGCTGCACCGCCCGACGACGGAGGTACGCATGGGACACCACAAGAAGCGCGGCGGGCTCGGCGGGCTGGTCCGCCTCGTGACGATCGGGCTGGCGGTCGCGGCCGTCACCAAGGAGCTGCAGAAGCCGTCGGGGGAGCGGACCTGGCACGGCACCGTCGCGGGGTTCGTCCCCTACGAGTTCCGGCCGCCGACGCTCGGTCGCCTGCGCGAGCGCGTGTGGGACCCGCAGGGGACCCACCTGCTCAGCCCGCACGTGTGGGGCGTCGGCTGGACCGTCAACCTCGGTCGCGTGGTCGCCATCGTCCGCCACGGCGCGGACGCCTGAGCGCGGCCGGCGGCGGTCACAGCTCGACCGGGTCCCGCTCGAGCGGGCAGGTCATGCAGTGCCCGCCGCCGCGGCCGCGACCGAGCTCGGCGCCGACGATCTCGACGACCTCGATCCCGGCGTCGCGCAGCAGCATGTTGGTGGTGGTGTTGCGGTCGTAGGCCATGACGACGCCCGGCTCGAGCGCGACGACGTTGTTGCCCGAGTCCCACTGCTGGCGCTCGGTGTCGTAGACGTTGCCGCCGGTGTCGACGGTGCGCAGCTCGGCCAGGCCCAGGGCGGTGCGCACCACCTCGAGGAACGGGCGCGTCTCCTGCACGACGCCGAAGCCGGGGGAGCGGTCGCTGGGGCGCAGCGTGAACGCCTGGATCGAGTGGACGATCTCCGGGTAGATCGTCACGCAGTCACGGTCGGCGAAGGTGAAGACGGTGTCCAGGTGCATCGCGGCGCGCAGCTTGGGCATGCCGGCGACGATCACCTGCTCGGCGGCACCCGCCTCGAACAGGCGCACCGCGACCTGCGTGATGGCCTGGCGCGAGCTGCGCTCGCCCATGCCGACGATCACGACGCCGTTGCCGGGCACCATGACGTCGCCTCCCTCCAGGGAGGCCGTCCCCCAGTCCTGCTCCGGGTCCCCCCACCAGACCTCGGCGCCCGCGAACCTCGGGTGGAACCGGTAGACCGCCTTCATCAGCAGCGTCTCGTCGTGCCGCGCGGGCCAGTAGAGCGGGTTGAGCGTGACGCCCCCGTAGATCCAGCAGGTGGTGTCGCGCGTGTAGAGGGAGTTGGGCAGCGGGGGCATGAGGTACTCGCCCCGGCCGAGCGACTCGCGCGCGAGGTCGATCGAGGCGGGCCGCAGGTCCCGGGGCAGCTCGAGCGTGGACAGCCCGCCGACGAGGTGCCGGGCGAGCTGGTCGGTGCGCAGCTCGTCGAGGTAGGCGCGCGTGGGCTCGACCAGACCGAGCCCGACCTCGTTCGCCACGATCTTGCGGTCGAGCAGCCAGGCCCGCGCCCGCGGGTCCTCCAGGGTCTGCGCGAGCACGCGGTGCAGCTCGAGGACCTCGATGTCGCGCTCGGTCAGGGAGCGGACGAAGTCGGCGTGGTCCTCCTGCGCGCGCTGGACCCACATGACGTCGTCGAACAGCAGGTCGTCGCAGTTGCTGGGGGTCAGCCGGCTGTGCGCCAGACCGGGCTCGCAGACGAGCACGCTGCGCAGCGTGCCGACCTCCGAGCCGACCGAGAACGTGCGTGCCGGTGGCGTGCCTGCCGGTGCCGTGGTGTCCATGGCAGGACCCTGTCACGTCCGCCGTCCGCTTGCCGTGACGGCGCGCTCGCGCGATTCCTCGCGGCGCCGCACCGGACTGACCAGCGGCTTTCCGCACAACGAAATCCGCATTCCGAAAACATTGTGTCCTGGGCCACACGGTGCTACGTTCCTCCGCAAGCCCAAGGCGGGCTCCCGCGGACCATGCGCCGGGGAGCTATCTACCAGGTGAACCAGCACGAATCGCCTGCAGCGCCCCGGCTCCCACCCGTCTCAGAGGGACCCCTGGGCGCGGCCCGAACAGTGGAGTCTCGACGTGGACACTCTGCCTGGTCTCATCACCCCTGCCCAGCACGCCCCCGACGACCCCGCGAGCGACGTTCCGTCGCCCGCCGCGCACCCGCACCTGGAGCGAGCCGTGGCGCTCGCGGTCGACAACGTCACCGCCGCCGGCGGCCCGTTCGGGGCGGTGGTCGTCACCGCCGACGGCCGGGTCTTCGACGGCGTCAACCGTGTCACCGCCACCAACGACCCGACCGCGCACGCGGAGGTCACCGCCATCCGCGCCGCCTGCGCCGCGCTCGGCACGTTCGACCTGCGCGGCGCGACCCTCTGGTCGAGCTGTGAGCCGTGCCCCATGTGCCTCTCCTCGGCCCTGTGGGCGCGCATCGAGACCGTACGATTTGCGGCGGACCGGCACGACGCCGCCGCGGCGGGGTTCGACGACGCGGTCTTCTACGACTACTTCGACACCCACCCGGACGAGCGCCCCATGCCCGTGCGCCAGGCACCGGCCTCAGCGCCGGTCGCGCCCTTCGACGCGTGGCGCTCGCACGCCGCGCGGGTCGACTACTGAGTAGGCGGGCATGACCCTCATCGACGACGAGCGCGAGCGCACCCCGGAGAAGGTCGAGTCCCCCCGGCCACCGCGCCTGAGGCTGCTCGACACGATCTTCCACCTCACCGCCCGGGGCACCACCGTCGAGCGCGAGCTGCGCGGCGGTCTGGTGACCTTCATCGCGATGGCCTACATCGTGGTCCTCAACCCCCTGATCCTCGGCGGGTTCTCCGCCGACGCCGCTCCCCTGGACGTCGAGGGCGGCTGGCTCCAGGCCCACCAGGTCGGGGCCATGACGGCCCTGGCGGCCGGGGTGCTGACGATCGCCTTCGGCGTCGTGGCCAACCTCCCGTTCGCGCTGGCGGCGGGGCTCGGGATCAACTCCTTCCTCGCCGTGACCGTGGTCGGGGAGGTCACGTGGCCCGAGGCCATGGGCCTCGTGCTGATCAACGGCGTCCTCATCGTGGTCCTCGCCGTCACGGGGCTGCGGGAGGCGATCTTCAACGCGGTGCCCCGGCCGCTCAAGGCCGGGATCACCGTCGGGATCGGCCTGTTCATCGCGTTCATCGGCTTCGTCGACTCCGGCTTCGTCACGCGCACCCCGGGCGGCCCGCCGGTCCAGATGGGCGACGGCGGGTCCATCGCCTCGATCCCGACGCTGATCTTCGTCGTCGGGCTGATCACCATGGGTACCCTCGTCGCGCGCAAGGTGCGCGGCGGGCTGCTCATCGGCCTGGTCTCGACGACCGTGCTGGCCGTGGTCGTCGAGGCGTTCGCCCACGTCGGCGCCCAGAGCGCCGACAACCCCCACGGGTGGTCGCTCAACGTGCCCACCGCGCCGTCGTCCCTGTTCTCCGTGCCGGACCTGAGCCTCTTCGGCCAGGTCAGCTTCGGCGCGTTCGACCGGATCGGCCCGCTGGCCGCGACCATGCTCGTGTTCACCCTGTTCTTCACCAACTTCTTCGACGCGATGGGCACGATGACGGGCCTCGCCACCCAGGCCGGGCTCGCGGACGAGGACGGGAACTTCCCCGGGATCAAGCGCGCCCTCGTGGTCGAGGGCGCGGGAGCCGTCGTCGGCGGCGGGACGTCGTCGTCCTCCAACACCGTGTTCGTGGACTCCGCGGCCGGGGTCGGGGAGGGGGCGCGCACCGGCCTCGCCTCCGTCGTGACCGGCGGGCTGTTCCTCGTCGCGATGTTCCTCACGCCGCTGACCGGCGTCGTGCCGCTGGAGGTCGCCGCCAGCGCCCTCGTGGTGGTGGGCGCCATGATGGTCGGGCAGATCAAGGAGATCGACTTCGCGGACTTCTCGGTCGCGCTGCCGGCCTTCATGACCATCGTCGTGATGCCGTTGACCTACTCGATCGCGAACGGCATCGGTGCCGGCTTCGTCACCTGGGTGCTGATCCGCACCTTCGCGGGCCGCGGGCGGTCGATCCACCCGCTGCTGTGGGTCGTGGCGGCCGGGTTCCTCGTGTACTTCGCGCGAGGGCCCGTGACCGTGGTGCTCGGCGGCTGACCCGTGCGCACCGCCCGCGCCGGACGCGTGGGCGGTGCGCACGGCGTGTATGACTGGAGGAGGACCGGCGCCGCGGCGCGCCGGCCGCGGAATCAAGCCTCGCCCGGGACGCGCGTCACACGGCGTCACGTCCCGGACACACGAGGGACTCACCGCACAGGTTCACTGAGGTCGCCGGGGGGTTCCCGGCACCGTGCGGAAGGCAGGCAGCATGCTCGACGTCGTCCACCGGACCGCCGCGTGGCTCGCGCCCGGTTCGCCACCCTTCGCGGTCGCGACGATCGTCGCCGCGGGAGGCTCCGTGCCGCGACCTGTGGGCACCTCCATGGCGGTGCGGAGCGGAGCGGTGCGGAGCGGAGCGGTGCACGGCGACGAGGTCGTCGGCAGCCTCTCCGGCGGCTGCGTCGAGGCCGCCGTGCACGCCGCGTGCGTGGAGGCGGTGCGCACCGGGCGCCCGCACCGCGAGAGCTTCGGGTGGAGCGCGCAGGACGCGTTCGCGGTCGGGCTGACGTGCGGCGGGACCATCGACGTGCTGGTGCAGCCGGTCGACCCGTCGTCCCCGGGACACCTGCTCGGCGCGCTGCGCCGGCTGGCGGCCGCGCCCGAGGACGCCCCGGCCCTCCTGGTGCGCCGCGTCGCGCCCGACGACGCCTCGGACGACGTCCCGCCCCCACCGCCGAGCGCGTCATCGGTGGGTCGGAAACCGGGAACGGGCCGACTGATGACGCGCTCGGCGGTGGGCGCCGCGGTGGGCGGCTCGGCGGTGGGCGGCGTGCTGGACGCCGGGACGCTGGCCGCGCTCCTGCGCCCGCTGCTCGACGACGAACGGTCGCTGCCCGGCGCGGTGGCGCAGGTCGGGGCGCTGGCCCGGGCGGGCGCGAGCGGCGTCGTGCGCGTCGCTCCCGACGGTGCCCCGCGCCCGGCGCAGTGCGCCGGGCCCGACGCGCGGCCCGGGAGCGCCGAGCGCGCACCCGTCACGCTCCTGGTCGAGACGCGCCTCGCACCCCCGCGGATGATCGTGTGCGGCGCCAACGACCACGGGGCGGCCCTGACCGCCGCCGCGCGCCTGCTCGGCTACCGCGTCACCCTGGTGGACGCCCGGCCGCTGTTCGCGGACCCGCGCCGGTTCCCCGCGGCGGACGTCGTCGTGGACTGGCCCGACCGCTACCTCGCCGCCGAGGTGGCGGCCGGGCGCACGGACGCGCGCACCGCCGTCGCGGTGCTGACCCACGACGCCAAGGTCGACGTGCCGCTGCTGGCGCTCGCGCTGCGCACCGACCTCGGGTACGTCGGCGCCATGGCCTCGCGCCGCGCCCACGCCGAGCGCGTCGCCGCGCTGCGCGAGGAGGGCCTGACCGACGCGGACCTCGCCCGCCTCCGGTCGCCCATAGGCCTCGACGTCGGCGCCGTGACCCCCGCCGAGATCGCGGTCTCGGTGCTGGCCGAGGTCGTGGCCGCGGCCCGGCCCGGCGCCACGGGCGTGCCGCTGAGCGGCCTCGACGGACCCCTGCACCCCGCACCTCAGCCGAAGGAGAGCGACCGGCCATGGACATGAGCACCGTCACCGACGTCGTCGCCACGAGCGACCCGCACCAGTGGCGCGAGGGCGACGCCTGGCTCGCCGGCGGCACCGTCCTGTACTCCTACGGCACCGATCGGCTGCGCCGGCTCCTCGACGTCTCCGGCGCGGGCTGGGAGCCGCTCGTCGCGGACGACGACGGGCTGGAGATCGCCGCGACCTGCACGATCGCCCGGCTGTGGGACCTCGGCAGGGCCGCCGCCCGCGCCGCGCACCCGGGCTGGAGCGCCCTCGACCTCGTGCGCCCCTGCTGCGACGCGTTCGTCGCGAGCTTCAAGATCTGGACGATGTCCACGGTCGGGGGGAACGTCTGCACGTCCCTGCCCGCCGGACCGATGACGTCGCTGACCGCCTCGCTCGACGGCGTCGCGGAGATCTGGTCTCCCGGCGACCGGACCCGCCGGCTGCCCGTCGTCGACCTCGTCACGGGGGACATGCGCAACGACCTGCGCCCCGGCGAGCTGCTGCGCGCGATCCGCCTCCCGGCGCGCGCCCTGCGCGCCCGCACCGCGTTCCGCCGCCTGTCGCTGTCCGAGCGGGGACGCTCCGGCGTCTTGGTGATCGGCCGCGTCGACCGGCCCGACGACGGCGGCGCGCTCGTGGTGACCGTCACTGCCTCGACCCGCCGCCCGGTGCAGCTGCGCTTCGCGGCCGGCACGCACCCGGGCCCGGACGCCCTGGCCGCCGCGATCGACGCCGCGATCGCCGACGACCTGTACCACGACGACGTCCACGGCCACCCCGCGTGGCGCAAGGACATGACGTACCGGCTCGCCGAGGAGGTGCGCGCCGAGCTCGCCGACCAGACGGGCCCGCGCGCCCGCACGGAAGGACACCTGTGATGACCGAGCCCCTGACGCACCGGCCCGACACCGTCGTCGTCGACGGCAGCCCCGCCGCCGCGCCGCCCGCCCCCGGGCAGTGCCTGCGCACCTACCTGCGCGAGCAGGGCGCCCTGGGCGTGAAGAAGGGCTGCGACGCCGGCGACTGCGGCGCCTGCACCGTGCACGTCGACGGCGTGCCCGTGCACAGCTGCATCTACCCCGCCCACCGCGCCGCGGGCCACGAGGTCACGACCGTCCAGGGGCTCGCCGCCGCCACCGGCCACGCCACCGCCGAGCGACCCGACGCCCTGCACCCCGTCCAGCAGCAGTTCCTCGACGCCCAGGGCTTCCAGTGCGGGTTCTGCACGGCCGGGTTCGTCATGACCGCCGCCACGTTCGACGACGAGGGGCGCGCCGACCTCGACCGCAGCCTCAAGGGCAACCTCTGCCGCTGCACCGGCTACCGCGCGATCGAGGACGCCGTGCAGGGGCGCGGGAGCGGGACGTGCGCCACCGGCGGCGTGGGCACCGACGCGCCCGCCCCCGCCGGGCGGGGCGTGGTCACCGGCACCGTGCGGTACACGCTCGACATCGACCCGGCACGGTACCCGGGCCTGCTGCACATGAAGCTCGTGCGCTCCCCGCACGCCCACGCCCGCGTCATCGACATCGACACGACGCAGGCGCTCGCGGTCGAGGGCGTGCACGCCGTGCTGACCCATGCCGACGCTCCCGCCACCCGGTTCTCCACCGCGCAGCACGAGCTCGTCGAGGACGACCCGGCCGACACCCGCATCCTGGACGACGTCGTCCGGTTCCGCGGGCAGCGGGTCGCCGCCGTGGTCGCCGAGACCGTGCGCGCCGCCGAGGAGGGCGCGCGCCGGGTGCGCGTCACCTACGAGGAGCTGCCCGCCGTCGTCGACCCCGAGCGGGCCACCGCCCCGGACGCGCCCCTCGTGCACCCCGAGCTGCAGGAGGTCCCCGAGGACGAGCTGCGCGGCGACCCTGCCGACGCCCCTGCCGGGGACGGGCCGCCCGCCGAGGTCCCCGAGGGGGCCGACGGCCTCGCGCCCGGACCCGAGCGGAACGTCGTGGCCCGCCTGCACAGCGAGATCGGCGACGTCGAGGCGGGGCTGGCCCAGGCCGCCGTCGTGCACGAGGCGACCTACCGCACCCAGCGCGTCGCGCACGCGGCCCTGGAGACCCACGCGTCCATCGCCTCGCTCGACGAGGACGGCCGCCTCGTCGTGCGCTCCTCGACCCAGACGCCGTTCCTCACGCGGCGCGCGCTCGCGCGCGTGCTCGACCTGCCCGCCGAGCGGGTGCGGGTGGTGTGCGAGCGCGTCGGCGGCGGCTTCGGCAGCAAGCAGGAGATGATCACCGAGGACGTCGTCGCCCTCGCCACCCTGCGCCTGGGCCGGCCCGTCCAGCTCGAGCACACCCGCACCGAGCAGTTCACCGCCACCACCACCCGCCACCCCTTCCGCATCCGGGTGCGTGCCGGCGCCGCCGCCGACGGCACGCTCACCGCCCTGCACCTGGACGTGCTGGCGAACACCGGCGCGTACGGCAACCACGGCCCCGGGGTGATGTTCCACGGCTGCGGGGAGTCGCTGGCCGTGTACCGGTGCGCGAACAAGAAGGTCGACGCCCGCTCCGTCTACACCAACACCGTGCCCGCCGGGGCCTTCCGCGGCTACGGGTTGTCCCAGACCGTGTTCGCGGTCGAGTCCGCGGTCTCCGAGCTCGCCGAGCAGCTGGGCATCGACCCCCTCGAGATGCGCCGGCGCGTGATGGTCCGCGACGGCGACCCGCTGCTGTCCGCGTTCCCCGAGCCGGAGGAGGACGTGCTCTACGGCTCCTACGGCCTCGACCAGTGCGTGGACCTCGTCGCCGACGCCCTCGCCCGCGGGCGCGAGCGCGACGCCGAGCACTACGGGCGCGCCGCCGACGGCACCGGCTGCGGCATCGACCTGGGCCCGGACTGGGGGATCGGGGAAGGCACCGCCCTGTCCATGATCGACACCGTCCCCCCGCGCGGGCACATCGCCGACGCCACCGTGCGCCTGCGCCCCGACGGGGGCCTCGAGGCGCTCGTCGGGACCGCGGAGTTCGGCAACGGCACCACCACCGTGCACGCCCAGCTCGTCGGCGGCGCGCTGGGCCAGGGCGCCGCCGCCGTCACCGTCCGCCAGTCCGACACCGACCTCGTCGCCCACGACACCGGGGCGTTCGGGTCCACCGGCACCACGGTCGCAGGGAAGGCCTCCCTCGCCGCCGCCGAGGAGCTCGCTCGACGGATCAGGGCCTACGCGGCGGCGCTCGCGGGCACCACGCCCGACGAGTGCCGGCTCGTGCCCGGCGCGGTCGACTGCGCGGGCACGCTCCTCCCGCTCGCCGCCGTCGCCCGGGAGGCGGCCGGGCGCGGCGAGCGCCTCGAGGCCACCGGGCACTGGGACGGCACGCCGCGCTCCGTGGCGTTCAACGTGCACGGCTTCCGCGTCGCCGTGCACCGGGGGACCGGTGAGATCCGCATCCTGCAGAGCGTCCAGGCGGCCGACGCCGGGACGGTCGTCAACCCCCGCCAGTGCCGCGGACAGGTCGAGGGTGGGGTCGCCCAGGCCCTCGGTGCGGCGCTGTGGGAGGACGTCGTCGTCGGCGAGGACGGCACGACCGAGACCCAGATCTTCCGCTCGTACCACGTGCCGACCTTCGCCGACGTGCCGCGCACGGAGGTGTACTTCGCCCGGACGTCGGACACCACGGGCCCGGCGGGCGCCAAGTCGATGAGCGAGAGCCCGTTCAACCCCGTCGCGCCCGCGATGGCGAACGCGATCAAGGCGGCCACGGGGGTGCGGTTCACCCGGCTCCCGCTGACCCGCGACCGCGTCTACCTCGGCATGAAGGAGGCGGGGGTGCGCTGAGCGCCCGCGGCCGCCAGCAGCTCGACCAGGGCCAGCGCCGGCGGGGGAGGACGGTCGCCGTACGTGACCGCCAGGACGCGCCGGTGCGCGTCCGCGACGGGGCTGACCTCCACACGCGGGTCGGTGTGGGCCCGCAGCGCGAGCGACGGCAGGAGGCTCACGCCCACCCCCGCCGCGACGAGCGACTGGACCGCGACGTAGTCGTCGGTCTCGAACGCGATCCTCGGGGTGAACCCCGCCCGCTCGCACCGCCCGACGAGGTCGGCCCGGCAGCGCGGGCAGCCCGCGATCCAGTCCGTGCCCGCCCAGCGGCGCAGGTCCGCCGGCCCCGTGCCGGGCCGGTCGTCGCGGCGCCGCACCAGCGACACCGGCTCGGTGAGCACCGGCGTCGCGGCCAGCCCCCCGAGGTCGGCGGGGGTGTGGTCGTGCTCGAAGACGAGCGCGACGTCCACCTCGCCGCGGCGCAGCGACGCGAGCGCCTCCGGCGGCTCCGCCTCGACCAGCTCCACGCCGAGCCCGGGGCGCTCCCGCCCGAGGCGCGCGACGACGTCGGGCACCAGGGTGGCCAGCGCGGACGGGAAGGCGGCCAGGCGGGCGCGGCCCGCCTCGAGGCCGGCGAGCGCGCGCAGCTCCTCCTGCGCGGCCTCGGTGCGCCCGAGGATCTCCTCCGCGCGGGCGACCAGGAGGCGGCCCGCGTCCGTGAGCCGGACGCCGCGCCCGTGGCGCTGCAGCAGGGGGACGCCGACCTCGGACTCGAGGCGCGCCAGGTGGTGGGAGACGGACGCCTGGGCGAGGTAGAGCGACTCGGCGGCGGCCGTCACCGATCCCTCGTGCGCGACGGCGACGAGGATGCGCAGGCGGTGCAGGTCCATGGGTCCAGGCTACCCAGGCATCGATGCTATCGATGAGACCAGCGACATTCGGGTATGGATCGATGGGTCCGACCCTGCCACCGTGGAAACATGACCGCCGCCGACCACACCTGCCCGCCGACCATGGGCGACGTGCTGGAGGCCGACCTCCTCCTGTCCGCCCACCTCGCTGAGACCCCCGTCCGCACCTACGACGCCCTCGACCGCGCCGCCGGAGCCCGCGTCGTGCTCAAGCACGAGAACCTCCAGCCCACCGGCGCGTTCAAGGTCCGCGGCGCCCTCAACGTCCTGCTGCGCTCCACCGCCGACGAGCGGGCCCGCGGCGTCGTCGCCTACTCCACGGGCAACCACGCCCAGGCCGTCGCCCACGCCGCCCGCGCGACCGGCACCGCCTGCACCATCGTCATGCCCGAGCGCCCCAACCCGGCCAAGGCCGACGCCGTGCGGGCCCTCGGCGCGCGCCTCGTGCTGCACGGCGCGACCTTCGACGACGCCGCCGCGCACGCCGCCCGCATCAGCGAGCAGACCGGCGCGCGGCTCGTCGGCGCCGCCGGCGACACCCGGATCCTCGCCGGCGTCGCCACCGCCTACCTCGACCTCCTGCGCGCCGCGCCCGACCTCGACGTCCTCCTCGTGCCCGTCGGCGGGGGCAGCGGCGCCGCCGGGGCGTGCACCGTCGCGTCCGCGCTCGCCCCGCGCTGCGAGGTGATCGCCGTCCAGTCCGACGCCTCACCCTCCGCCTACGCCTCCTGGCGCTCCGGCGTCATCGAGCGCCTGCCCAACACGAGCCGCGCCGAGGGGCTCGCCACCGGCACCGGGTTCCCCCTGACCCAGCAGGTCATGCGCGCCCACCTCGCGGACTTCGTCACCGTCACCGACGACCAGATCCGCGACGCCCAGTGGACCCTGCTCACCGCCGCACGCACCGTCGCCGAGGGGGCCGGCGCCGCGGCGCTCGCGGCCGTGCTCGCCGACCCGGGCCGGTTCGCCGGGCGGCGGGTCGGGATGGCGGTCACGGGCGGCAACGCCAGCGCGGCCGAGCTCCGCGAGGTGGTCGCCGCCGGGTCCGTGCTCCCGTAGCGGGCGAGGGGCCGGGCGAGCCTGCCCGGCGGGCAGGTGGCGTCGGGCGCACGATGGGCGCATGGCCCGCTACTTCGACGTCCACCCCCACGACCCCCAGCCCCGGGCGATCGCCCAGGTCGTCGCGATGCTCACCGACGACGCCCTGGTCGCCTACCCGACCGACTCCGGCTATGCGCTCGGCACCCGGATGGGCAACACCCACGGGACCGACCGCATCCGCGCCGTCCGGGACCTCGACGCGAGGCACCACTTCACGCTCGTGTGCTGCGACTTCCACCAGCTCGGGCAGCTCGTGAAGGTGGACAACGCCGCGTTCCGCGCGATCAAGGCCGCCACGCCGGGGCCGTACACGTTCGTCCTGCCGGCCACCGCCGAGGTCCCGCGGCGCCTGGCCCACCCGAAGAAGCGCACCGTCGGCGTGCGGATCCCGGACAACCGCGTCGTCCAGGCGCTGCTGCGCGAGCTGGGGGAGCCGATCCTGTCGAGCACGCTGCTCCTGCCGGGCCGCGAGGAGCCGCTCACGGACGGCTGGGCGGTCAAGGAGGAGCTCGACCACCTCGTGGACGCGGTGGTCGACGCGGGGGAGTGCGGGACGGAGCCGACGACGGTCGTGGACCTCTCCGGCGGCGCGCCCGAGATCCTGCGCGTGGGCGCGGGGGACCCGTCCCGGTTCGAGTGACGGGAGCGCGGCCGCGACCACTAGCCTGGGCCCCATGACGAGCGAGACGAGCCAGACGAGCCAGACGAGCGACACCCCCGGCCGCGCCGGGCTCGAGCACGCCCGGCGCAAGATGCGCGACGCCGGCGTGGCGGACGCCGCGGTGGACGTCTTCAGCCGCTTCTACGACCTGCTCGCCTCGGGACAGACCGGGACGATCGCCGAGGCGGACGTCGACCCGCTCACGGACGTCCCCCGCCGCGCGGACCTCGAGACGGACCCGGACGCGGCCCGCGGGGCGCTGGCCGCGACGGCGATCGTCAAGCTCAACGGCGGCCTCGGCACGTCGATGGGCATGGACCGGGCGAAGTCGCTGCTGACCGTGCGCGACGACGCGCCCGAGGGAGCGCAGGCACCGGACGGGCTGAGCTTCCTCGACGTCATCGTCGGCCAGGTGCGGGCTGCTCGGGAGGCCACCGGCGCGCGCCTGCCGCTCGTGCTGATGAACAGCTTCAGCACCCAGGACGACACGCTCGCGGCGCTGAGCGAGTACCCCGACCTCGCCGTCGACGGGCTGCCCCTGGACTTCCTGCAGAACCGCGAGCCCAAGCTGCGCGCCGAGGACCTGGAGCCCGTCGAGTGGCCCGCGAACGAGGCGCTGGAGTGGTGCCCGCCGGGTCACGGCGACCTCTACGCGGCCCTGCACGCGTCCGGCGTGCTGCGCGCGCTGCTCGACGCCGGCTTCCGGTACGCGAGCGTCTCCAACTCGGACAACCTCGGCGCGGCGCCGGACGCCGGGATGGCAGCCTGGTTCGCGGCGTCGGGCGCCCCGTACGCCGCCGAGGTCGCCCGCCGCACGCCGGCGGACCGCAAGGGCGGCCACCTGGTCGTGCGCAAGAGCGACGGCCGCCTCGTGCTGCGGGAGACGGCGCAGACGCCCGTCGAGGACCAGGACGCCGCGGCGGACATCGAGCGCCACCCGTACTTCCACACCAACAACCTCTGGTTCGACCTGGCGGCGCTGGCGACCGAGCTCGAGCGCACGGGCGGCGTCCTGGAGCTCCCGCTGATCCGCAACGAGAAGACGGTCGACCCGGCGGACTCCTCGTCGACGCCGGTCGTGCAGATCGAGTCGGCGATGGGTGCGGCCGTCGAGGTGTTCGACGGCGCCGTGGCGATCGAGGTCGAGCGCGCGCGCTTCCTGCCCGTGAAGACGACCAGCGACCTGCTGCTGCTGCGCTCGGACGTGTACGCCCTCGGGGAGGACTACCGCCTCACGGCCCAGGTCGACGCGCCGCTCGTGACGCTGGCGCCCGGCCCCTACAAGCTCGTGGGGGACTTCGACGCGCGGTTCGCCGCCGGTGCGCCCTCGCTGCGCGACGCGCGGTCCCTGGAGGTCGCGGGGGACTGGACCTTCGGCAGGGACGTCACCGTCACCGGGGAGGCCTTCCTCGGTGACGGCGGTGGCACGGTGCCCGACGGCGCCGGCATCGGCCCGGAGGGCGTGCGGGCCTGAGCCACGGCCCGTCCGAGCAGAGTCCGTCCGGACCGCGCCCGTCGATCCACGGCTGGGTCGATCGGCGTGCCTGTCGAATAAATAGTGTGCCAAGCGACACCCTGTACCCATGGACGCCCAACACGACCACCTCACCACCACCACGAGCCCCGAAGCGCCGGCCCGGTACCCACGACCGCCGGTGAGCCTCGCCGAGGCCGAGACGGTCTGGCGGGACCTGGCCGGCGCGGCCACAGCACCCGGCGCGAAGCCGGAGACGGTGCGCCTGGCGGTGATCGTCGCGCTGACCCGCGCCACGGGCGCCCGGTACGGGGACCTGCTGCGCTGCACCGTCGACTCCCTCGACCTCGGGCCGGAGGCGGCCCGGTCGGGGGAGGGGAGCGTCGTCGTCCTGCACGGCAAGCACCGCACGCCGCTCGAGCACCGGCTGGACGCGGGCACGGTCGTGCTGCTGCGGACATGGCTCGAGGTCCGCACAGAGCTCTGTGCGGACCTCGAGGGGTCACCGCCGCGGGCGCTGCTGCTGACCGTGCACCACACCCACGACCAAGGGACGACGGTCGTGAGCGGCCTGCCGATCACCAAGCAGGGCCTGGTGCTGTCCTGGCGGCGTCACGTGCTGCGGACCAACGCCCGCTGGGCGGGCATCCGCCCGCCCCTGCCGACGCGGTTCGAGCAGGTGCGCCGCGCCTGGGCCGGTCGCCCGCTGGAGTGAGCGTCAGGCCTCGTCGAGCGCGGCGAGCTTCGCGCTGTCGGCGGCGTCCCGCTCGCCCGTCGCGTCGGTCGTGCTGAGCTCGCCGCCCACCGACTCGAGGTGCGCGCGGACGAACCAGTGGAAGAGCTCGAGCTCGTGCAGGTGGCCGATGAGCAGGTCGTTCGTCACGTCGTCGAGGTCGGCCGTCGCGGTCGCCGCCTCGCGGTGCGCGGTGACGATGCCGACGTAGACCTCGTCGAGGGCCCCGAGGTGCTCGATCGTCGACGCCCGGCCGAGCGAGTAGTCGTCCCAGGGGCGCGCCGCCACGAGCGCACCGGGCGTGCCGACGGGCGAGACGCCCAGGGTCGCGATGCGCTCCGCGATCGCGTCGACCATCGCCCGCACGGCGTCCACCTGCGGGTCGATCATCTCGTGGACCGCGATGAAGTGCGGCCCGACGACGTTCCAGTGGATGTGCTTGAGCGTCAGCTGGAGGTCGTTCAGTGCGTGGAGACGCTCCTGCAGGATGCTCGCGACCTTCGCACCGTCCGCGGGAGTGAGGGACGGGACCGTGTACTTGGGCAGGTTGCTGGCTGCCATGAGGACCTCCTACGTCTCGATGGGAGGCAGGGACGCCTCCGGTACCCACCATCCTGGCCGGAGGACGACCGACTCGCAGCGCGGCGGCCGGGTCGGTGCCGCGCTCGTCGGTGCCTCGTCGGTCACGGCCGCGGCGCGGCCGGGACACGCAGCTGCTCGGCGTGCACGCCGGCGACGGCGGCCGCCACGAAGGACGACGGGTCCCCGTCGAGGTCGCGGCCCATGGTCCGCAGGCCGACGGGGCACGCGCGCAGCGCGGCGACGAGCGGCTCGTCCGCCACGACCTCGACGAGCCGGTGCCGGGCGCCCGGCGCGGTCAGAGTCGCGGCCTGCACGTCGACGCGCCGCGTCAGCCCCGCGGGCCACGAGGGCATCTGCTCGAGCGCCTCGACCGGCCGGGGGACGACGACGTCGGCCGCCGCGAGCGCCACCCGCCCGTAGGCGGTCATCGAGTGGTGGGAGACGCCGAGGTGCCGGTCGCGGGCGTCGGCGCCCGAGACGCGCAGGGACGCGACGGCCCGGCCGCCGAGCGTCCCCACGGCGTTGACGACGTCGCCGACCTGCACCCCGGAGAACCCCCACCGGGTGCCCGTCCCGAGGTTCCCGGGACCCTGGGCGACGACCGCGAGGTCGGCCCCGACGACGTGGCGCGCCGTGAGCAGCCCCGTGTGCACGGTGACGGCCTCGTGGTCGCCGCCGTAGGCCTGGCCCACGGTGATGCAGGAGTCCAGCCACCCGGCGTCGCGCAGGCCCGCGACCGTGCGGGAGAACGCGGCGGGCAGCGCGCCGCCGTCGGTCATCACGTAGGCGACGCGCGGTGCGTCGCGCCCGGCGCGCGCCGCGGCGTGGCGGGCGCCCGCCACGACGGCGGGCAGCGCGGAGTGCAGGTCGGCGACCACGACGGGCAGCGCGTCGAGGTCGTCGGCGTCGGCGAGGGCCTCGTGGTGCGGCGACTCCTGCTCGTCGGCGCCGAGCACGAGCGCCTGCAGCGGGGTGTAGCGGGCCTTGACGAGATGGCCCGGTCCCGGCGGCGGGTCGGGCGGCAGCCGGTCGGGGAGTGCGACGACGAGCGCGTAGCCGCCCGTGCCGAGCCCTCGGGCGAGCGCGGAGACGTTGAGGGTCACGCGGTCGCCGGCCTCGGGGGAGCCGACGACGTCGGTGTACGCGAGCGCCCGCACCTGCTCGCCGTCGACGTCGACCAGCAGCTCCTGCGCGCCCTGCCAGCCCCTGCCGCACGACAGGACGGTGCCGCTCCGCCACGTGATCACCCGCCCGAGGCTACTGCACGCTAGCGTTGGCCCCGATGGCCGAGAGATCACAACCCCACGAGCGCCTGCTCAACCTCGTGATCGCGCTCGTGAACACGAGCGGCGCGATGACCAAGCAGATGATCCACGGCACGGTGAAGGGGTACGACGACGCCGCGACCGACGAGGCGTTCGAACGGATGTTCGAGCGCGACAAGGACGCCCTGCGCGCCCTGGGCATCCCCGTGGTCACCGTCAACGCGGACGGGCACGCGGACGACGTCGGCTACCGCGTCGATCTCGACGCCTACGCCCTGGGCGAGCTGGACCTGACGCCCGCGGAGCTCGGCGTGCTGTCCCTGGCGGCGCAGTTCTGGCAGGACAAGAACCTGCGCACCGACATGTCCCGGGCGCTGACGAAGATCCGCTCGGCAGGGGTGGACGAGGCGGCCACGGACGTGGTCGCGGGGCTCGCCCCCCGGGTGCGGGCCGCGGGGGAGGCGTACGGGCCGTTGCTCGACGCGATCTCGGCGCGCACGGTGGTGACGTTCACCTACCGGGCGGCCAGCACGGGCGAGGTCCGGCGGCGCACGGTGGAGCCGTGGCGCGTCGCCGCGCGCGGGGGCGGCTGGTACGTCATCGGTCTCGACCGTGACCGCGGCGCCGTGCGGGCCTACCGTCTGAGCCGGGTCGTGGGCGCCGTGCGCGCGACCGGACCGGCGGGGGCCTACGAGCTGCCCGCCCGCGTCGACGTGGACGCGGTCCTCGGGCTGATGCCGGCCGGCGGCGGCGAGCGGGCCGAGCGCACCGCGCGGCTCGCGGTCATGCCCGAGCGGGCCGGCACGCTCCGCGCCCGGGGGCAGGTGGTCGCCGTGGACGGGGACCGCGACGTCCTCGAGATCGGCTTCGGCTCGGCGGACCGGCTGGCGGCCGAGGTCGCCGGGTACGGGGAGGCGGTGGTGGTGCTGGCGCCCGAGGACGTGCGGGCCGCGGCGGTCGACCGGCTGCGCCGGGCAGCGGCGCTCGGTGACGGGTCCCCCGGGACGGAGGTGGCTCGTGGCTGAGCGCGCGGACGACCGCGTCGTGCGGCTCCTGGGGCTGGTGGCCTACCTCGACCATGCCGGCCCGGTCTCGGTCGAGCAGCTCGCGACCCGGTTCGGGGTCTCGAGCGAGCAGATCGTCAAGGACGTGGACGCCCTCTGGGTCACGGGGACGCCGGGCTACTTCCCGGACGACCTCATCGACTTCGACGCCTACTCCCTCGACGAGGGGATCGTGCGGCTCACGGCCGCCCGCGGGCTCACCCGTCCCCTGCGTCTCGGCACGCGGGAGGCGATCGCGCTGATCGCGGCGCTGCGCGCGATGGGTGACGCCCTCGCCCCGGACGACGAGCGTGCTCACGTGCTCGGCTCGGTCCTCGCGAAGCTCACGGCCGCGACGGGCGAGGCGGCCGCGGCGCTCGACGTGCGCCTCGCCACCCCCGGGGCGCCCGACGTGGTCGCGACGCTCGCGCGGGCGATCGCGGACCGGCGCCGGGTGCGCATCCGCTACGTGACGGCGGCCGACGTCGCCTCCGAGCGGGACGTGGACCCGGTGGTGCTGCACACGCAGGACGAGCACGCCTATCTCGCGGCCTGGTGCCACCGCGCCGGCGCCCGGCGCACGTTCCGGGTCGACCGCATCACCGCGGCCACGGCGCTCGACGTGCCCGCGGAGGAGCACGACATCCCGCTCGACGTCGAGTACGCCCCGTCGCAGGACGCGCCGCTCGCCACGATCACCTTCTCGGGCCCCGCCCGCTGGGTCGCGGAGCAGGTCCCTGTCGAGTCCGTCCGCGACCTGGACGACGGCGGGTTCGAGGTCGTCCTGCGGGTCACGAACCCGACCTGGCTGCGCCACCTGCTGCTCGAGCAGGCGACCTACGTGCGTGGCGTCTCGCCGTCCGGCCTCGTGCAGGACGTGGCCTCGGCCGCCCGCGCGGCGCTGGCGGCGTACGGCGAGCCCACGGCCCCCTAGGCTGGCGCGCATGTGGTGGTGGATCCTGTGGGTCGTCCTGGTCGTGGGCGCGGTGTGCGTGGTCGCGTGGCTCGTGCGCGACGTGTGGCGCCGGGCGCGCCGGTTCCTGCGCGAGCTGTCGAAGGCGGAGGGCGTCCTCTCGGACCTGTCGGCGCGTGCCGCCGAGCTGGAGCGCCTCGCCGCCGCCGACGGGCCCGTGGGACCGGTCGACATGAGCGACGTGCCGGCGGCCCGCGCGCGGGTGGACGAGCGACGGCTCGAGACGGTCGCGCGCCGCGGCGAGCGGCGGGCGCGGCGCCACGCCCGGGACGCCGAGCTCTGGGGGCGCTGGGAGCGCGACGAGCTCTGACGCGCTCGGGGCGGCACGACGTGACCGGCGTCACGCCGTGCCGCCGGAGGCTGATAGCGTCCGCCGTGCACGGGCTCGCCCGCCCGGGAACGTACGATCGTGGTGTGGGACGCGTCGCTGCGCCCCGTGCACCGCCGAGACACCGAGGAGCCTCACCGTGAACGCGCTCAAGCCCTGGCACATCATCGTGCTGGTCGTCGTGATCCTGCTGCTGTTCGGTGCGCGTCGCCTCCCCGACCTCGCCAAGAGCGTCGGCCAGTCCCTGAAGATCTTCAAGAGCGAGGTCGAGGACCTGCGCGGCGACGACAAGAAGGCCGACGTACCGCCGGCCACGCACCCGGCCGGGGCACCGGCCGCCGGAGCCCAGCCGCCGGTGACGCCCGCGGCCCCGGCGCCCGCGCCTCCGACGCCCGAACCGTCGTCGGGCTCGAGCCTCCCGCCGGGCATGTGGGACCCGAACAGCACGCGCGCCCCGGGCCGTACGGACGAGAACCCGAAGGCCT
Organism: Cellulomonas sp. PhB143; assembly: GCF_003752595.1. Classification (GTDB taxonomy): domain Bacteria; phylum Actinomycetota; class Actinomycetes; order Actinomycetales; family Cellulomonadaceae; genus Paraoerskovia. The sequence continues at coordinate 204,960 of NZ_RKIJ01000013.1, forward strand.
GACGCGTGGCGCGCACACGCCGCGCCACCGACGCGCGGATGCCGCTGCGCGAGCATCTGCTGGAGATCCGCAAGAGGCTCTTCCTGTCCTCGATCGGCATCGTCGTCGGTGCCGTCGTCGGCTGGTTCCTGTACGACCCGGTGTTCCATGCCCTGCAGCAGCCCCTGCTCGACGCCGCGGCGCAGAACAACACGCTGACCACCACGAACTTCGGCGGGGTCGCGACCGCGATCGACATGAAGTTCAAGGTCTCGCTGTTCATCGGCATCCTGGTCTCGACGCCGTGGTGGATGTACCAGCTGTGGGCCTTCGTCAACCCCGGTCTGACCTCCAAGGAGCGCCGCTACGCGTTCGCGTTCCTCGGCTCGGGCGTGCCGCTGTTCCTGGGCGGCGCCTGGCTCGCGTGGTGGGTGCTGCCGCACGCCGTGAAGGTCCTCACCGACTTCGTCCCCGCGGACTCCGCGAACTTCATCGACGCGCAGCTCTATCTCTCCTTCGTCATGCGCCTCGTGCTCGCGTTCGGGATCGCGTTCCTGCTGCCGGTCGTGATGGTCGCCCTGAACTTCCTCGGCGTCGTCCGCGCCCGGACCTGGGCCCACGGGTGGCGGTGGGCCGTGCTCATCGCCTTCGCGTTCTCCGCGGTGATGACCCCGACGCCCGACGCGCTGACGATGATCTGGGTCGCGCTGCCCATCTGCGGGCTGTACGCGGTCGCGCTGGTCGTGTGCACCGTGCACGACCGGCGGATCGACCGCCGCGTCGAGGCTCTCGCACCGTGACCGCCGCGTGACCGCCGCGTGACCGCCGCGTGAACCGGCACCGGTCCGCCCGGATCGGCGTCGTCGTCAACCCGACCGCCGGCCGCGGGCACGGCCTCGACGCCGGGCGTCGCGCCGTCACGCTCCTCGACGCCGCGGGCCACGACGTCGTCAACCTCTCCGCCACGACGGCCGCCGGCGCGCTCGAGAACGCACGGGCCGCCGTCCGGGGCACGCGCCCGGAGGCGGCCGGCGGCCCGGTCGACGCCCTGGTCGTCGTCGGCGGCGACGGGATGACCCACCTCGGCGTCAACGCCGTCGCGGGGACGACGGTCCCGCTGGGTCTGGTCGCCGCGGGCAGCGGCAACGACGCGGCACGCGAGCTCGGCCTCCCCGTCCGCGACGTCCGCACGGGGGTCCGGGCGCTGCTCGACGCGCTGGCGGCGGGCCCGCGCACGATCGACGCGGCGTCCGTCGTCGCCCTGGGTGCGGGCGCCGACGGCACCGGTGGCACCGAGGGAGGTGCGCCCGCCCGCTGGTTCTGCGGGGTGCTCTCGGCCGGCCTCGACGCCGCCGTCAACGCCCGTGCCAACGAGATCCGGTGGCCGCGGGGCCGGGCGAGCTACGTGCGCGCCGTCGGCTCCGAGCTGCGCCGCTTCGCGCCGTACGGGTACCGCGTCACGACCGAGGACCGCACGTGGGACTCGCCCGGCACGCTCGTCGCGGTCGCGAACGGGCCGGCGATCGGCGGCGGGATCCGCATCGCCCCGGGTGCCCTGTTCGACGACGGCCTGCTCGACGTGGTCGTCGCGGCCCCGTTCGGCCGGCTGCGCGCCGCCTCGATCTTCCCGGGCATGTACCGGGGCCGGCACCTCGGTGTCGAGGGGATCGAGTCGTTCCGGGCACGCCGCGTGACGCTCGAGCCGACCGGCGCCGGAGCGCTGCCCCCGGAGGCGTTCGCCGACGGGGAGCGCATCGGGCCCCTGCCCCTGCGCGTCGAGGTCGTGCCCGGCGCGCTGCGCGTCCTCGCGCCGCCGGTCGGGGCCGCCCGACCGTAGGGTGGCGTCATGGCTGAGCGCACACCCCGCACGACCACCGACGCCGGGTCGCCCGCCGAGCGCTACACCGCGGCCCGGGCGCGCGCCCACGAGGACCGCACGGAGCTCGCCCGGTTCCGCGGCGTCGCCGGTTTCGAGCTCGACCCGTTCCAGGTGGACGCCTGCCAGGCGCTCGAGGCGGGGCGCGGCGTCCTCGTCGCGGCCCCCACGGGAGCGGGCAAGACCATCGTGGGGGAGTTCGCCGTCCACCTCGCCCTCGCGGGCGGCCGCAAGGCGTTCTACACGACGCCCATCAAGGCGCTGTCCAACCAGAAGTACGCCGACCTGGTGCGCCGCTACGGGCCCGACGACGTCGGCCTGCTCACCGGCGACACGGCGATCAACGGTGACGCGCCCGTCGTCGTGATGACCACCGAGGTCCTGCGCAACATGCTCTACGCCGGGTCCTCCGCCCTCGACGGTCTCGCGTTCGTCGTCATGGACGAGGTGCACTACCTCGCCGACCGGTTCCGCGGCCCCGTCTGGGAAGAGGTGATCATCCACCTGACCGACGACGTCCAGCTCGTCTCGCTCTCGGCGACGGTCTCCAACGCCGAGGAGTTCGGCGACTGGCTCGCCATGGTGCGCGGCGACACGGCCGTCGTCGTCAGCGAGCGCCGGCCCGTGCCGCTGTGGCAGCACGTCGCCGTCGGCTCCCGCGAGGCGCGGGGCGGGCCCGAGCTCGTCGACCTGTACGCGCAGGACGTGGACCCGACCGCGCCGGGCACGAACCCGCCGATCAGCCCGGAGCTCGTCGCGGCGCTGCGCGCGGGGCGCCCCGACCGGGACACCCGGGGGCAGGGCGGGGACCGCGGGTTCCGCGGACCGGGCGGGCGGCGTGCGCAGGCCCGCGGGCGCGCGGGACGGACCGCCCAGCCGGTGCGGCAGGGGCAGGGCGGCGGGGGCGCGCGCCGTTCCCCCGCGCGCTTCGCCGTGGTCGACGCCCTGCACCAGGACTCGCTGCTGCCGGCGATCTACTTCATCTTCTCCCGCGCGGGCTGCGAGGGAGCGGTCACCCAGTGCCTCACCGCGGGGCTGCGCCTGACCTCGCCGGCGGAGGAGGCCGAGATCCGGGCCGCCGTCGAGCTGCGTGCGCAGACGCTCCCGGCGGAGGACCTCCAGGTGCTCGGCTTCCACACGTGGGCGGAGTCGCTGGCCCGGGGGATCGCGGCCCACCACGCGGGGATGCTGCCGATCTTCAAGGAGACGGTCGAGGACCTGTTCTCGCGCGGGCTGGTCAAGGTCGTGTTCGCGACGGAGACGCTCGCGCTCGGCATCAACATGCCGGCGCGCTCGGTGGTGCTGGAGAAGCTCGTCAAGTGGGACGGGACGTCCCACGTGGACGTGACGCCGGGGGAGTACACCCAGCTCACGGGGCGCGCGGGGCGCCGGGGGATCGACGTCGAGGGTCACGCCGTGGTCGTCGAGCACCCGGGGCTCGACCCGGTGGCGCTGGCCGGGCTCGCGTCGCGCCGGCTGTACCCGCTGCGGTCCAGCTTCCGCCCCACCTACAACATGGCCGTCAACCTCGTCGAGCAGGTCGGTCGCGACCGGGCGCGCGACGTGCTCGAGACGTCCTTCGCCCAGTTCCAGGCGGACCGCGGCGTCGTCGGCCTCGCGAAGCAGGCCCAGGCCCACGCGGAGGCGCTCGACGGGTACGCCGAGGCGATGCGCTGCGACCGGGGAAGCTTCCCGGAGTACGCGGACCTGCGTCGCCGGATCGCGGCGCGCGAGCAGGACCTCGGGCGAGCGGACCGCAGCGAGCAGCGCGCGGCGACCGTCGCGGCGTTCGAGGCGCTGCGCCCCGGCGACGTGGTGGAGGTCCCGTCCGGCCGGCGGGCCGGCTACGTGCTGGTCCTCGCCCAGGGCGACGGCGGGTTCGACGGGCCCCGCCCGACGGTCCTCACCCAGGACAAGCAGGTCAAGAAGCTCACGGTGGCCGACGCCCCGCACGGCGTACGGACCCTGACCCGGGTGCGCGTGCCGAAGGGCTTCAACCCTCGCGCCCCCCGCGACCGGGCTGCGCTGGCCGCGACCCTGCGCGACTCCGCCGCCGAGGCCGACGGCCGGTCCGGGGGCTCGCCCGGCGGCCGGGGCCGCGTGCGGTCCGCCGCCCACGACGACCGCGAGCTCTCCCGGCTGCGCGAGGAGCTGCGCGCCCACCCGTGCCACGCGTGCCCCGACCGCGAGGACCACGCCCGCTGGGCCGAGCGCTGGGCACGGCTGAAGAAGGAGCACGACGCCCTCGTGCGCCGGGTCGAGGGGCGCACGGGGTCGATCGCGCGGGTCTTCGACCACATCTGCGACGTGCTGGAGCACCTGGGCTACCTCGAGCAGGTCGAGCTCGACGGCCGGCGCTCCGTCGCGGTGACGGACGACGGACGGTGGCTGCGCCGCCTCTACGCCGAGAACGACCTGCTGCTCGCGGAGTGCCTGCGCCGGGGCGTGTGGGACGCGCTGGACGCGCCGGGCCTCGCGGCGGCCGTCTCCACGATCGTCTACGAGGCGCGGCGCGACGAGGGCACCGAGCCGCACGTGCCGGGCGGCCCCCAGGGCGTGCTCGCGCGGGCCCTGGACGACACGGTGCGCGTCTGGTCCGAGGTCGAGGACGTCGAGGCCGCCCACCGGGTCGACACGACGTCCCAGCCGGACCTCGGGATCGTCACGGCCGTGCACCGCTGGGCGACCGGCCGGTCCCTCGACCACGTGCTGCGCGGCTCCGAGCTCGCCGCCGGCGACTTCGTGCGCTGGTGCAAGCAGGTCATCGACGTCCTCGACCAGCTGTCCAAGGCCGCACCCCAGCCGAGGCTGCGCACCACCGCGCGCAAGGCGATCGATGCCGTGCACCGCGGCGTCGTCGCCTACTCGAGCCTGTGAGCCCCCGATGAGCGTGCCCGCACGCCGGTCCGCGGTGACCGGCCCCGGTCCGGACGCGGAAGGGTACGAGGTCGTCGACGGTGTGCCCGACCCCGCGACGTACCGCGCCTTGCGCACGGGAGCGGGGCTGGCCTCGCATCATGGCGGCCCTGACCGGCGCCCTCGATGCGGGCGCCCCCGCCGGCGCCTACGTGTCTCTGATCGCGGACGGCCCTGCGCACCATCTGTACCGCGCGCACGGCTTCACCGAGACGGCCCCCGCGTCCGTCGGCATGCACCGGCGCCGGTAGCCGCCGGCAGGAGCCGGCACGCGGCTGTGCCCGCAGCGGCCCGACGGCCTAGGGTGCGGGACGTGACCACGACTCTCTACCGGGGCGGCATCGTGCACTCGCCGGCCGACCCGTTCGCCGAAGCCCTCCTCGTCGCCGACGGCCTGATCACCTGGATCGGGGCGGACGACACGGCCGACGGCATGGCGCACCGCGCCGACCGCGTCGTCGAGCTGGACGGCGCGCTCGTGGCGCCGGGGTTCGTCGACGCCCACGTGCACACCCTGGAGACGGCCCTGGCGCTGACCGGCGTCGACCTGTCCGCGAGCGCCGGCGTGGCGAGCCTCGCCCAGGCTCTGGCGGCGGTGCGGCACGCGGTGGACTCCCGGCCCGCCGGGGCGGCCGACGACGTGCTGCGCGCCTTCGGGTGGGACGAGACGGCGTGGCCGGAAGGCCGTGCTCCCACGCGCCGCGAGCTCGACGACGCGGCGCGGGGCGCGCGCGTCTACGCGGCGCGGGTGGACGTGCACTCGGCCGCCGTCTCGAGCTCCCTGGCCGAGGGGGCGGGGCTCGCCGGGCGCCCGGGCTGGACGGACGAGGGCTGGGTGACGGGCGAGGCGAACGACGCCGCGCGGGACGCGGCCCGCGACCTGAGCCCCGAGCGGCGCAGCGAGCTGTACCGGGTGGTCCTCGAGCACGCGGCGTCGCGGGGCATCGTCAGCATCCACGAGAACAGCGCCCCGCACATCGACACCCGCGCGGGCCTGCGCGAGCTGCTCGACCTGACGCGCGAGCCGGGGTCCGGTCTCCCGTCGGTCGTGGGCTACCGCGGCGAGCTGTGCGCGACGGCCGACGACGCCCGCGCGCTCCTGGCGGACCTGCCCGGGCTGGCGGGCATCGGTGGCGACCTGGACGTGGACGGGTCGATCGGCTCGCGCACCGCCGCGCTGCGTCACCGGTACAGCGACCTCGGCGGCACGACGGCCGGTGCGGCCGGCGGGGCGGTGCCGGGTGCCGGCGGCCCCGACGGCCGCGGGCTGCTGTACCTGGACGCCGCGCAGGTGGCCGCCCACCTGGCGGCCGTCACCGAGGCGGGCACCCAGGGCGGGTTCCACGTCATCGGCGACCGGGCGATGGACGTCTTCGTCGAGGGGCTCGCGGCCGCCGCCGAGGTGGTGGGCAACGGTCCGCTGCGGGCGGCCCGCCACCGCGTCGAGCACGCCCCGATGGTGGACGCGAACGCCCTGGCGTCGCTGCTGCTGTTCGGCGTGTGCCTGAGCATCCAGCCCGGCTTCGACGCCGCCTGGGGCGGGCCGGACGGGATGTACGCGACCCGGCTCGGGGGCACGCGCGTCGCGGGGATGAATGCGTTCGCCGACCTCGCGGGCGCGGGGGTGCCGATCGCGTTCGGCTCGGACGCGCCCGTCACGCCGCTCGACCCGTGGGGCGCGGTCCGCGCGACCCTGGAGCACGCCGACCCGGAGCAGCGCATCTCGGCCCGCGCCGCGTTCCGCGCGCACACGCGCGGCGGCTGGCGGCTGGCGGGCCTCGACGACTCGGGCGCCGGCGAGCTGCGCGTCGGCGCGCCCGCGCACCTCGCGGTGTGGCGCGCCGAGCACCTGGCGGTGCAGGGCGGCAACCAGCGCGTGTCCTCGTGGAGCACGGACGCCCGGTCCGGGACGCCGCTGCTGCCGGCGCTCGGCGGGGACGAGCCGGAGCCGGTGTGCCTGCAGACCGTGCGCGACGGCGTCGTCCTGCACGACGCGCTGGGCTGACGGACGCACGGGCGCAGCGCCCGCGCGAGACCCGCACCGGACGCCCGGGCGGGTGCCGTACCCTGCTCGGGTGCGAAATCCCGAGCCGCGCCGCTCCACCACGCTGTTCCTCGCCGCGGCCGGCGGCGTCGCCACGATGCTGGCGTTCCCCGACACGGGATGGTGGCCGACGGCGTTCGTCGGCGTCGCCCTGCTGTACCTGGCGCTGCGCCGGGACGGGGCGTGGTGGAACGCGCTCGTCGGTCTCGTCTACGGGCTCGCGTTCTTCCTGCCCCACATCTGGTGGTCGTACGTCGCGACGGCGGCCGTCCCGTGGCTGGCGCTGAGCATCACCGAGTCCGTCTTCGTCGCGGGGTTCGCCGCGGCATGGACCTGGGTGCGGCGCGTCCCCGCCGTACGGGAGCACGCCTGGCTGCAGGTCCTGGTGCTGCCGCTGCTGTGGGTCGCGGTCGAGCAGTGGCGCTCGATCTGGCCGTTCGGCGGCTTCCCGTGGGGCAAGCTCGCGTTCTCCCAGGAGGACTCCCCGCTGCTGCACGCCGCCTGGCTCGGCGGCGCCCCGCTCGTGTCCTTCCTCGTGGCGGCCGTGGGCGTGCTCCTCGGCGTCGCGCTGCTGGCCCTGGGGGCGCAGGCCGTGCCCCGGCGCGCGGGGGCCGGCGTCGTCGTCGTGGCGGTCGCGGGAGTCCTGCTCGTGGTGCCGCTCGCGATCCCGCTGGCGACCGACGCGCAGGACGGCACCCTGCGCACCGGCGCCGTGCAGGGGAACGTGGACGAGCCCGGGCTGGGGTCCTTCGCCAACCGCGGCGAGGTCCTGCAGAACCACGTGGACGGGACCAAGGCGCTGCTCGAGCAGGTCGACCCGGGGGACCTCGACGTCGTCCTGTGGCCGGAGAACGGCTCCGACCTCGACCCCCAGACGAACCCCGACGTCGCCGCGGACATCGACGACGCCGCGCGCACCGTCGGCGCCCCGATCCTCGTGGGCGCGCAGGAGTTCCCCGAGTCGGGGGGCCGGTACAACGTGCTGCTGCTGTGGGAGCCGGGGGTCGGGGTCACCGACCGCTACGCCAAGCAGCACCCGGCGGCCTTCGGGGAGTACATCCCCATCCGCGGGTTCGTGCGCCTGTTCAGCGACCAGGTCGACCGGATCACCACGGACATGATCCCCGGGCGCGGCGCCGGGGTGATGGACCTCGACGTCCCCCGGCTCGGGCGCACGGTGCCGCTCGCGACCCTGATCTGCTTCGAGGTGGCCTACGACGGGCTGATCCAGGACGCGGTGCGCGACGGGGGAGAGGTCCTGGTGATACCGACCAACAACGCCTCGTTCGGGTTCACCGCGGAGTCGACGCAGCAGCTGGCGATGTCGCGCCTGCGCGCGGTGGAGACCGGACGCGCCACCGTGCAGATCTCGACGGTCGGCGTCAGCGGCGTGATCGCGCCCGACGGGACGGTGCTGCAGTCCACGGACCTGTTCACCGCGGCGCAGATGGTCTCCGAGCTGCCGCTGCGCACCTCGCTGACGCCCGCGGTGGTCGCGGGGCGGTGGGTCGAGCGCGGCGTGTGGGCGCTGTCGGTGCTCCTGCTGGCCGGCGGCGTGGTCGCCGGGGTCCGCGGACGCCGTCGGGCCCGGACCGCCGCCCCCGACGCGCAGCCGGCCCCGGAGCTCCTGCCGCACTGATACCCGCACCGACGGCGTACCCGTCGTCCGGGACGACGAAGGCCCGCACCCGGGCGACGGGTGCGGGCCTTCGACAGCGCGGGCGGTCAGGCGCTGCGGCGCAGCTTCCCCGCGCGCAGCAGGTCGAGACGCTCGTCGAGCAGCTCCTCCAGCTCGGAGATGGTGCGGCGCTCGAGCAGCATGTCCCAGTGGGTGCGCGGCGGCTTGGACGCCTTGGGCTCGGGGCGCTCAGCGTCGCGCAGGAGCGCCTCCTCGCCGCAACGGCACTCCCAGACCGGGGGGACCTCGGCCTCGGTCGAGAACGGCAGGATGATCGTGTGGCCGTTCGGGCAGTCGTAGTGGGCCTGGAAGCGGGGGGCGAAGTCGACGCCCTCGTCGGTCTCCATGCTCTTCGAGCCGATGCTCATTCCACGCAACGAACGGTCGGGCATGTGGTCCTCCAAGGGGTAGCGGAAGCGTCGTCCAAAGACAGTGAACCGCCGGACGGCGATCGATGTTCCGTGGACCGGTGAAGGTCCCGTGAACGTGCGCACTCATCGCCGGGACAGCGCGCCGGAACGCCAGTCAAGGTTTCCAGGCGCGCACCGGCGCTGCAAGTCGGCGGCCGCCGGAATGAGCAAGGACACACCACGGGCGCCCGGGCACGGGGTCGCTATGCCCGTGGCCGTGCCCGTGGCCGGCGGCAGCGACACGGACGTCACCGCGAGCGCCGGCAGCAGACCTTCACCTAGCGTGAGAGGCATGGACCTCACCCTGCGCACCACGCGCTTCCCGCACACCCTGGCCATGAAGGACCTCGACGCCACGGTCGAGCGGCTCCGGGCCGCGGGCGCGGACCCGGCGGGCACCATGGTCCGCATCGACGAGGTCCGCTGAGGTGAGCGCCACGCACACCGCCGACACGCACGACGTGATCCGCGTGCAGGGCGCACGGGAGAACAACCTCAAGGACGTCACCGTCGAGATCCCCAAGCGCCGGCTCACCGTGTTCACCGGGGTGTCCGGGTCCGGCAAGAGCTCGCTGGTCTTCGACACGGTCGCCGCCGAGTCGCAGCGCATGATCAACGAGACCTATCCCGCGTTCCTGCAGGGCTTCATGCCGTCGGTCGACCGCCCGGACGTCGACGTGCTCGAGGGCCTGACGACGGCGATCGTCGTCGACCAGGAGCGGCTCGGCGCGAACCCCCGCTCGACCGTGGGGACCGTCACCGACGCCAACGCGATCCTGCGCGTCCTGTTCAGCCGGTTCGGCGAGCCGCAGGTCGGCCCGCCCGTGGCGTTCTCCTTCAACGTCCCGGCGCGCAAGGCCAGCGGCGTCATGACCTCCGCGACGGGCGAGAAGAAGATCGTCCGTGAGGCGATCTACCACGGCGGCATGTGCCCGCGGTGCGAGGGCCGCGGCACCGTCTCGGACCTCGACCTGGGCGAGATCGTCGACGAGTCGCTCTCCCTGCTCGACGGAGCCATCAAGGTCCCCGGCTACACCGCCGACGGGTGGATGGTCGCCACGTTCGTCGAGTCCGGGTACTTCCCGCCCGACCGGCCCGTGGGCGAGTTCACCGACGCCCAGCGCCACGACCTGCTGTACAAGGAACCGACGAAGATCAAGGCCAAGGGGATCAACGTCACCTACGAGGGGCTGATCCCCAAGATCCAGAAGTCGATGTTCGCCAAGGACGTGGACGCGCTGCAGCCGCACATCCGGGCGTTCGTCGAGCGCGCCGCGACGTTCGCGACGTGCCCGGACTGCGGCGGCACCCGGCTGTCGGAGTCGGCGCGCTCCGCGAAGGTCCGCGGCGTGACGATCGCCGACCTGTGCGCCATGCAGATCACCGACCTCGCGGCGTGGATCCGCGACCTCGACGACCCGGCGATGGCGAGCGTCGTCACCGCGCTGGGGGACAACCTCTCCTCGTTCGTCGACCTCGGCCTCGGGTACCTCAGCCTCGACCGACCGTCCGGCACGCTGTCCGGGGGAGAGGCGCAGCGCATCAAGATGCTGCGCCACCTCGGCTCCTCGCTCACCGACGTCACGTACGTCTTCGACGAACCCACGATCGGCCTGCACCCGCACGACATCGACCGGATGAACGACCTGCTGCTCCAGCTGCGGGACAAGGGCAACACGGTGCTCGTCGTCGAGCACAAGCCCGAGACGATCCGGATCGCGGACCATGTCGTCGACCTCGGCCCGGGGGCCGGCACCGCCGGGGGAGAGGTGACGTTCGAGGGCACCCTGGACGGCCTGCGCTCCAGCGGCACGGTCACGGGTCGCCATCTCGACGACCGCGCGCGGCTCAAGGCCGCCGCCCGCACGCCGTCGGGCACCCTCGAGGTGCGCGGGGCGCACTCGCACAACCTGCAGGACGTCGACGTCGACGTGCCGCTCGGGGTCCTGGTCGTCGTGACCGGCGTCGCGGGCTCGGGCAAGAGCTCGCTCGTGGAGGGCTCGATCTCGCGGCGCGAGGGCGTCGTCACCATCGACCAGAGCGCGGTCAAGGGTTCGCGACGCTCCAACCCCGCCACCTACACGGGCATGCTCGACCCGATCCGCAAGGCGTTCGCCAAGGCCAACGGGGTCAAGCCCGCGCTGTTCAGCGCCAACTCCGAGGGCGCCTGCCCGGCGTGCAAGGGCGCCGGCGTCATCTACACCGAGCTCGGGTTCATGGAGACGGTCACCACGCCGTGCGAGGAGTGCGGGGGGACCCGGTTCCGGGCCGAGGTGCTCGACCACCGGCTCGGCGAGCTGAACATCGCGCAGGTCCTCGACCTGCCCGTGGCCCGCGCGCGCGCCTACTTCTCCGAGGGCCCCGCCCGCACGCCCGCGGCCGCGGCGGTCCTCGAGCGGATGGAGGACGTCGGCCTCGGTTATGTCAGCCTGGGCCAGCCGCTGACGACGCTGTCCGGGGGAGAGCGGCAGCGGCTCAAGCTCGCGACGCACCTGGGGGAGAAGGGCGGGATCCTGGTGCTCGACGAGCCCACGACGGGCCTGCACCTCGCCGACGTGGAGAACCTCCTCGGGCTGCTCGACCGGATCGTCGACGCCGGACGCTCCGTCGTCGTCATCGAGCACCACCAGGCGGTGATGGCGCACGCCGACTGGATCATCGACCTCGGTCCCGGCGCCGGGCACGACGGCGGCCGCGTCGTCTTCGAGGGCACGCCGGCAGACCTCGTCGCGGCCCGCTCCACGCTGACGGGCGAGCACCTCGCGGCGTACGTGGGCGCATGACCGCGCAGCCCGACGCCGCCGCACCGGAGATGGGTTCCCGGCCGTGATCCTGTCGAAGGACCGCGACCCGCGCCTGGTGACCGTGCGTCGCGGTGGCACCCTGACCGACGCCGACCACCACCTGCTTGCGCTGTGGGCCGCGGGCTGCGCCGAGCGCGTGCTCGGCCTCTTCGAGGCGGCGCGGCCCGACGACGCCCGGCCGCGCCAGGCCATCGAGCACGCCCGGCGGTGGGCCGCGGGCGAGGTCACGATGACGCAGGCCCGCACGGCGGGCGGTCACGCCATGGGCGCGGCCCGGGAGCTCCGGGGCGCCGCCCGGCACGCCGCGTACGCGGCGGGTCAGGCCGCGGTGGTCGCGCACGTCGCGGCGCACGACCTGGGCGCCGCCGCGTACGCGATCAAGGCTGCGTCGGCCGACGCAGCCGCGAAGGGCGAGGACGCCGAGGCGGCGCGGCTCGCCGAGCGCGACCGGCAGCGGGAACTGGTGCCCGCGGTCGTCCGCGCGCTGGTGCTCGACGACCAGCGGCGGCGCAGCGCGATCTGCTGGCACGTGTTCGACGACTGAGCAGGTCGAGCGGGACACTCACCCGGCGTCCGGCCGCTCCCGCAGCCAGAGCTCCTGACCGTCGGGGTCGGCGAGCCGAAACGTGCCGTCGGGCCCCCTTCTCGCCACGCGCGACGCGCCGAGCGCGAGCAGCCTGGCGAGGTCGCCGTCCAGATCGTCGGTACTGAGGGCGAGGTGCTGGCGGATCCGCCCGGTCACCGGTGCGACGGGAGGTCCGGACCAGGAGATCTTCGTGCCGCCCGCGGGCGCCTGCACCGCGGTCTCTCCGTCGCGGTCCCAGACCAGCGGCCAGTCCAGGGCCGAGCTCCAGAACTGGCCGAGCTCGCGAGTCCCCTCACCGTTCAGCTCGCCGAGCACGCCGCAGCCCTCGAGGTAGGCGTTGCCCGGCGGTATCACGCAGAACTCGTTGCCTTCCGGGTCGGCGAGAACGACGTGGCCCTCGTCCGGGGTCTGACCGACGTCGAGATGGCTTGCTCCCAGGCGGAGGGCGGACGCCACGGTGGCGTCCATGTCCCGGTGGGTGGTGCTCGTCAGGTGCAGGTGGGCGCGGTTCGGCCCCGACCTCGCCTCGGGTCTCGCGCAGAAGGCGAGGCCGAGCTGGCCCGCCGCGCCCGGGAGCTGCGGACCGTAGATGCCGTCCGAGCTGTCCCGTTCGAGAAGCTCCGCCCAGAAGCGCGCCAGCCGGCCAGGGTCGTGAGCGTCGAAGACCACCCAGTCCAGTCGAAGGGTCATGTCTGCAACGCTAGGTCGCGCCGACGGCGGTGCACCAGGCAATTCTCCTCGGCGCCTTCGCGCGAGATCGCGCTCCCGATGCCTCTTTGGGGTTGAGATCACCGCGTCCCGAGGAGGGTGTCCAGCTGCCTCTGGGCCGCAGCTCCCCATCCCGTCGGGTCGTCGCCGGTCGGAACGAGAGCCCACGTGTACCAGAGCACGAGGGCGTCCCACCAGTGCTCCTCGACGGGCGTCAGCCGGCGCACCGACTGGTAGCCGGAGAAGAAGGCCGCGTGGACCTCGGCGGGAACGGGCCCCCAGTGACGAAAGCGGGTCCCGAGCATCACCGCCGAGCGGGCCAGCTCGTCGATGCACCAGTCGAGCCGTACCTCTTCGAAGTCGATGACCGCGACGATCGCCGGGCCGGCAGCGAGCACGTTCGACGAACGGAAGTCTCCGTGGACCAGCTGGACCGGGGGCAAGCCCGGCGGCGCCGCGGCCACGAGGCGGCGCATCATGCGGCGACCGGCCGCGGGCACATGCGCCGGCGCGGCGCCGAGCCACCCCGTGATGCGCGCTGGCAAGGGCTCGGGGCGCTCGGCGGACCGGACGAGCTCGTCGGCCGCCGGGTAGGCGGCGAGGGCCCGGTGAAGCTCGGCGAGGGTCGCCCCGGCGGCTCTGACCTGGACGGCGTCGTCCACGTCGAGGAGATCGCCGTCGACGACGCGCTGGAGGCTCATCGAGACGTTGTCCAGCTCGACCTGGTGACGACCGTCCAAGGCCGGCAGCGGTGCGGAGACGGGCAGTGACTCGCTGTCGAGCCACGCGGTGAGGCGAGCCACGCGGGATAGGTGCGCAAAGCGGGACGAGGCGACGGACCACTTGGCGAGCAGCCGGCCCGACGGCGTCACGACCCATGCCAGCGCGTTGCGGTCGCTGATGACGATGCGTTCGCATCGATCGATCGCGAGACCCCAGTGCGCGAGCAGGGTCGTCGCCACCCAGCGGCCGGCCGACGCCGCGTCGCGGAATCCGAACCGCGCGCGCAGCGCTTCCGCAGGATCGACCGTCTCCCACAACATCTCGATCACGGGCATCTGCGGCTCAGGCACCGGGCCATCCCACCATGTCCCGCGGTCGACGGCGCTACGCAGGTCCGAGGGCGCCCGGGCCCACTGGCCGCTGGACCGTGTGCGACCATGAACCGTGGCGGTCCTCGACGATGTGCGATCGCTGTGCAGCGAGCTGGAGCGGTCGTACCCGGTCTACGTACGCGGCCGGCTGAAGTTCCGGGTCAAGCAGATCGTGTACGTCGCGTTCTCCCTCGATGAGCGAGTGATGGGCTTCGCCTTTCCGAGAGAGGAGCGGGCAGCGCTCGTGGCGAGCGACCCGGTCAAGTTCCAGCTGCCGGGGGATTCCGACCTTCGATTCAACTGGGTGCACGCCGAGCTCGCCGCGCTCGATCCGGCCGAGGCGCGCGAACTCGTCGTCGACGCGTGGCGCATGGTCGTCCCACAGAAGGTCGCCCGGGCCTACGACCTGGCCCATCCTGGCGGCCTGGCTGAGCTCGACGACCGTCACCAGAGCGGAAGCGCGGACTCATGACAGGAGGACGTCGCCGACACGTTTCTCGCGCAGATCGGCCCAGGCAGTTCGCGCTAACCCGGCGCCGATAATGTGCATTATGTCAGAACAGGCGCTGATGGACGGCCGCGCCGCTCCTCGCTCGACCCTGCTCCGCCTGCCGCAGAGCGGCAGGTTCGCGAGGTCGTGCGCCGGCCCACCGACGACGACGACCGCCGCGAGCCGACGCGCCGGTCGCTCCGGCACAGGCGGCCCCGACGACGGCCTCGGCACAGATCCCGTCGGGCTGGACGGCGCACGTCGGCACGTCGTGATTCACGCCACGCCGTGCCGACGTCCAGAACGTTCCACGCGTGAAACCGGCGGCGACCTGGGCGCTGAGCTCTCGGGCATCCGATCGGCTACCCAGGTCCTCCGTCCTCGACGGCCCTGCGACGGCGTCCGGGCCTCCCCTTGCCGCTGCGCCGCCCGCACGACGGAACTGCGCGTGCCGCTCGGTCCGCGGCGCGCGGCACGCCAGCCTGCGTCAGCACGCCGTGCTGCAGCCGGGCGATCGAGCCGGTACTGTCTGCACAATCGGACATACGGCTCAAACCATAGTGTTTAGCACAACACAGTGGTGAGCACAGGATCCACGCTCACGCCCACGCCTACGCCCACGCCCCGCTCCGGCGTCGGCGGGCCGCCACTCCACCACCGGGCTCACCGGGCCCAGCAGGCCCGGCAGAGCCCAGCACCGCCGAGCGATGCACGGCCCGCATGCCTGAGAGGCTGTGGGCATGTCGGAGCCGCAGCCCGCACGACGGGCAGACCCCTCCTCCCCTGCCGACCGGGCGGCGTCGTTCGAGCGCGGCGCAGCGCTCTACGCCGGTGTGCGACCGGCGTACCCGGTCGCGTGCGTCGACTGGCTCCTTCCCGCCGGGGCCGAGCGGGTCCTCGACCTCGCGGCCGGGACCGGTCTCCTGACGACGTCGCTCGCGGCCCGCGGCCTGGACGTCGTCGCCGTCGAACCCTCTGCGGCCATGCTCACCGAGCTCAGGGAGCGGCTGCCCGGCGTGACGACGCACCTCGGCACTGCCGAGGCGATCCCGCTCCCCGGTCGCTGCGTCGACGCGGTGCTCGTCGGGCAGGCGTGGCACTGGTTCGAGCCCTCCCGCGCGGCCGCGGAGGTCGCGCGGGTCCTGCGGCCCGGCGGGCAGGTGGGCGTCACCTGGAACGACCGGGACGAGCGGGCCGGATGGGTGGCCCGCTTCGGTGAGATCCTCCACCGGGGCGACCGGCTCGACCCCCGGACGGCCCACGATCACGCCTCCCCCGCGCTCGGTCCGGCGTTCACCGAGGTCGAGCACGCGTCGTTCCCCTGGTCCGACCGGGTCCGCACCACCGATCTCCGCATGCTCGCCGCGTCTCGCAGCTACCTGCTCACGCTGCCCGACGACGCTCGCGACGCCCTGCTCGACGCCGTCGACCACCTTGTCCTCACCCATCCCGACCTCGCGGGACGGTCTGTGGTCGACCTGCCGTACGTCGCTCGAGCCTTTCGTGCCCGGCTGCGCTGAGCGCCCGGCGCCGGCGGGCTCAGTATCCGGTGCGGCCGTCGACGGCCTCGCGCAAAAGGTCCATGTGTCCCAGGTGCCGCGCGTACTCCTCGACGAGGTGCACCAGGATCCAGCGGAGGTTGACCTCCTTGCCGCGCCGCAGGCCGCGGGCGGGCACGTCGAGGTCGCGCCATCCCGCCGCGACGGCACGGGTCCGCGCCACCTCCGCGCGGTACGCCTCGACGTCCGCGGCCGCGGTGCGGGGGTCGACGTCGTCGAAGTCCCCGTCCCGGCTCTCGACCGTGCAGTAGTAGTCGGGGACGTCCTGCTCGTCCACCAGGACGACCCTCAGCCAGTAGGCCTCGACCTCGGTCAGGTGCCGGACGACGCCCACCAGGCTCATGGTCGACGGCGGCACCGAGCGCCGGCACAGCTGCTCGGCGTCCAGGTCGGCGATCTTCAGCAGGACCGTCTCGCGGTACAGGTCCAGCCAGTGGTCCAGGACGGCCCGCTCGTCCCCGGACATGGGGCCGTCCGTGCGCGCGTCGACGACCCCCGTGACGACGAGGGGTCCGTTCTCGGTCTGTGTCATGGCGGCGACGCTCGCACGCGCCGTGGCCACGCACAAGGGCAATACGGCACCACGACGAGCGCCGCCCGCCTTGCCCGCCCGGCCATGACCCTCGAGGATCTCGGCATGAGCGACCACGAGGTGCAGGTCCTTGCCGGTGACCCGGCGCGGGTGGCGACCGTCCTGCCAGGTTCCGGGTACACGGCCGCCGCTCCGCTGCTCGCGTACCCGAGCACGGCGCTGCACGACGCAGGCTGGACGGTACGGCAGGTGCACTGGGCTCTCGCGCCGTCGGGCGACGCCGGGTGGGCGCGGGCACGGGAGGTGTACGCAGCCACCCTGCGCGACGCGGTGCGCGCCGCACCGGGCGCCGCGCACGTCGTCGTGGCGAAGTCGCTCGGGACCCTCGCGATGCCCGCGGCGCTGGAGCTGGGGATGGTCGGCGCCTGGCTGACCCCGGTCCTCGACGGCTCGCTCGCGTCGGAGGTGCGGGCGGCCACCGCCGGGCTCGCAGCGCAGCACCTGCTCGCCGGCGGCACGGCCGATGCGATGTGGGACGGCGCCCTGGCCCGCGCCTCGCGGGCCAAGGTCCTCGAGGTGGACGGCGCGGACCACGCCCTCGAGGTGCCGGGCGCGTGGCGCCGGTCCCTCGACGCGCTCGCCGAGATCACCGCCGCCGTCGAGCTCCTCGCGGCAAGTGTCGCCGCGTCCTGAGCCGCCACCGAGGACGGCGCCGTCCTCGGTGTCCGAGGCTGCCCGTATGGTCCGGTGTGTCCGTAGCGGGTGTGCGAAGGGAACCAACGGTGGCGAGTCCTCCACGCGTCGAGCGCCTGACGGTGGCGCAGGCCGTCGACGCCTACCTGGCGGCGGTGGCCTCGCAGACCGCCCGCGGCGTGCTGGCTCCGACGACGCAGCGCAGCTACGAGCGCGACCTGCGCGAGCTCGTGCGCCTGGTCGGACCGGACGTGGTGCTCGACGACCTGGAGGGGCCGGACGTCGACGACGCCCTGGTCCGCTACCAGGCCACGCCGGACGGCCGGTTCCGGGACCCCTCCTCCCCCGCCGCGCGCGCCGGGCGCTCGCCGGCGACCGTGAACCGGTTCCGTCAGTCGCTCTCGAGGTTCTTCTCCCACGCGGCGCTGCACGGGTGGGTCCAGGTCGACCCGTTCCGCTGGGCCGCGCCCCCGGCCCGCGTGCGGGGCGGGCTCCGCACCGCACGCACCGCGCTCTCGGGCACGGCTGCCCGGTCCCTGCTCGTGGCGGCCGACGACGAGGCGCGGCCCGGGCGCGCCGACCAGGACCTGTCGGCGCGCGACCGCCTCGTGGTGGCCCTGCTCCTGATCCTCGGCCCCCGCGTGTCGGAGCTGGTGCGCGCCGACGTCGACGACCTCGTGCGCGAGCCCGGCGAGACGAGGTGGCGCATCCACGGCAAGGGCGGCGGCGTGCGCACGGTCACGCTCTCGCCCCACCTCGTGACCGCGTTGGACGCCTACCTCACCGCCTCCCGGCCGGCGCTCGCCGCGCGCCGGCCCCATGACCCCGACACGAGGCGCGCCCTCTTCCTCACCTGGCGCGGGCGCCGGCTGGACACGCAAGGCGTGCGGGCGCTCGTGTCGCGGGCGGTGGCGCGCATGCCGGCGGCCTACCGGCGCGAGACGACCCCGCACGCGCTGCGCCACACGACGGCGACCGTCCTGGTCGCGGACGGCTGGGACGTCAAGGTCGTGGCCGAGCTGCTCGGGCACGCGTCGATCGCGACGACCGGCGTCTACCTCGACCGCATCGAGGGGGAGCTCGCCGCGGCCATCAGGGCGCACCCGCTCACGCCGGCCTCACCCCTCGGGCGGGACCCGCGGGGCGTCCCGGCTGAGCCGTAGCGGCAGGACGAGCCACAGGACGACGAGACCGAGCAGCACCGCCCCGCCGGCGACCAGTCCCGCCGCGCGGCCCGCGACGACGTCGAACAGCAGCTCCACGCACCCGGCGATGACGAGGCCGAGCGCGACCAGCCCCGCCCGCGCCAGCCGGTCCGCGGTCGCCACGAGCGTGCGCCTGCGGTGCCGGCGGAACAGGACGCGGTGCAGGCTCACCGGCGCGATGACGAACCCCGTGGCGACCGCGGCGAGCAGGACCAGGGCGAGGTACACGCCGCGCTGGACCGCGTCCAGCTCGCCGAAGCGCGAGGAGAACGGGATCGTGAGCAGGAACCCGGTGAGGATCTGGATCCCCGTCTGCGCGACCCGCAGCTCCTGGAGCAGTTCTGCCCAGTTGCGGTCCATCTGCTGGTCGGGGGTCTCGTTCCGGCCATCGGGAGCCGCCGAGGGCGAGGCGCTCGCGGGCGAGCTCGGTTCCGGGTCCATGGCCCCGATCGTCCCGGAGACGGCATGCTGCCGCACGCCGGTGCGCCGCCGACGTGCGGCTCCTCGTGCGAACGGTGCCGGCGGCGGACATCCTGGCAGGGAAGGAGCGCACCCACGGATTCGAGGAGGCCACGATGCCAGGGCGTCGACCGGGACCGAGCGTCAAGGACCCCGAGCTGTACGAGAAGCTGCGTGACGAGGGCAGCTCCAAGGAGAAGTCCGCGCGCGTCGCCAACGCCGCGGCCAGCTCGTCCCGCAGCACGGTGGGCAGGAAGGGCGGCGAGTCACCGTCCTACGACGACTGGACGGTGGCCGACCTCAAGGGCCGGGCCGCCGAGCTCGGCATCGAGGGACGCTCCACGATGCGCAAGTCCGAGCTGATCGACGCGCTGCGCCACCACTGACGCGCGCCGCGCCGTGGGGCAGGCCCTCCGCCGCCCCACGGCTCCGGGAGGCGGCGGGCGTGCCCGCAGTCGCGCACAGTAGTGTTCCGACCGTGCCCACATTCGACGAAGTCTTCCCGCGCACCGGCGCTCTCCGCCGGTCCCTGTCCGCCCGAGCGCGCCGGGCCGCCACGCGCGGCGCCATGATCGCAGCCGCGACGCCGTTCGCCGTCGCGGCCGCGATCATGGCGAGCGACGCCGTCCGGCGCCGCAGCCGGCCGTTGACGGGCAAGTTCCCCGTCACTCCCCCGGCCGACCGCCCCGTCGGGGAGAACACCGCGCGCGTGTACACCTTCGGCGAGGACGTCTTCGCCGACATGCTCGAGGCGATCCGCGGTGCCCGCCGCACGGTGATGCTCGAGACGTACATCTGGAAGGACGACCAGGTCGGCCGGGAGTTCAAGACCGCCGTCGAGGACGCGGCGGCCCGTGGCGTCGACGTCTACGTCGTCTTCGACGGCTTCGCCAACCTCGTGGTGCCGCGCAGCTTCCTCACGTTCGCCGACGACGTGCACACGCTCCGCTTCCCCGCGTACCGTCCGGGCTCGCTGCTGCTGAACGTGCGCAAGTCCGGCCGCGACCACCGCAAGCTCCTCGTCGTCGACGACGAGATCGGGTTCGTCGGCGGGTTCAACATCGGCGCCGACTACGCGAACCAGTGGCGCGACACGCACACCCGCCTGGTCGGCCCGGCCGTGTGGGAGCTGCGCAACGCGTTCGTCGACTTCTGGAACCTGCACCGCGACGACGACGAGCCGCTGCTCGAGGACCCGGGGTCCCCGGTGTGGGACCCGAGCGTCCGCGCCGCCCGCAACGCCCCGGCGCGCCTCACGTTCCCGATCCGCAACCTGTACCTGGACGCCATCGACCGCGCGACGAGCAGCATCTCGATCACGCAGGCGTACTTCATCCCGGACCGCGAGATCCTCGGGGGCCTCCTGCAGGCCGCCGCCCGCGGCGTCGACGTGCGGGTCATCGTGCCCGAGCGCTCCAACCACGTCCTCGCCGACTGGCTGGCCCGCGGGCACTTCACCACCCTCCTCGAGGGCGGGGTGCGCATCTTCCTGTTCCGCGACGCCATGGTGCACGCCAAGACCGCCACGGTCGACGGCACGTGGACCACGATCGGGACGGCGAACATCGACCGGCTCTCGCTCACCGGCAACTACGAGGTCAACATCGAGGTCGTCGAGCCGGCGCTCGCGGAGCAGATGGGCGCAATCTTCGAGACGGACCTGTCCAACTGCCGAGAGCTGACCCTCGACGAGTGGACCGCCCGACCGGTCGTCGCGAAGCTGTCGGAGTGGACGCTGCAGCCCCTGCGCCCCCTGCTCTGAACGGTCCGACGCCGACCGTCAGCGGTCGGCGTCGGCCACCTCCTCCTCGGGTCGGGGCGGGACCGTCTCGTCGTCCTCGAGCAGGTGGGGCTCGTCGTACTCGGGGTGCTCGCGCGGCACCCGGGGCGTCCCCTCGGCGTGCCGCTCGTCGGGAGTGCTCATCTCGGACCTCCGCAGGCTAGGCGCCGGCGGGCCGTCGGACCCGCCCGTAGCCCTCACGGTAGACGGGTGCCCCCGGGCCTGCCAGCAGGGTCGCGGCGGGCCCGGGGACACCCCGGAGGACCTGACGCGCGCACCTGTGGTGCGCGCGTCGTGCGCAGGTCAGTGGTTGCGGATCTCCAGGTCCAGCACCTTCTCGGTGGTGCGGCCGTCGATCCCCACGGCGTCGATCTTCAGCGAGTACGTCCCGTCCGGGTAGTCGCGCGTGTCGATCTTCAGGGTCGGCTTGCTCCCGGCGTTGGTGCTGCCCGGCGCCTTGGTGTTGTCCGTCTTCCACACCCCGCCCTGGTTGAGCTCGATGTAGGTGTACTTCGCCGGCGCGTCGAGGGTGACCACGAAGGTCTTGTTCCCGCGCAGGACCGCCCCGTCGTTGATGTTCACGCTGCGGATCTCCGGCGCGCCCGGCAGCTCCTTGTCCGGGTCGAGCCGGAGCGTGTCGCGCATGGTGAAGAACAGATCCGTCTGGTCCGTGAGCCCGACGACGTTCGCCGCGCCCGGCCCGTACGCCGCGATCCGCACCTGCGTGCCCGTGTGGTCCTGCGAGCCGCCCTCGGGGGCGGTGCCGTAGGCCATCGTCATCGGCGCGCCGTCGGCCGTGAGCAGCGTGCGCGTGAGGCCCGGGGTCGTCGTGCCCGGGTAGACGATCTGGCTCGAGTGGCCGTGGTCGGCCGTGACGAACACCGACGTGTTCCCGTCCTGCTCCGCGAAGGCCAGCGCCGCGGCGACGGCGTCGTCGAAGGCGACCGTCTCGCCGATCTGCGCGCAGGGGTTGGCGGCGTGGTCCTGCTTGTCGATGCTCGCGCCCTCGACCTGCAGGAAGAAGCCCTTCTTCGCGGACGGGGCGTCGAGCAGGTCGATCGCCTTCGTCGTCATCGCCTTCAGGGTCGGCACGGCGGCGGTGTGGGCGGGGTTCGCGGCGCAACGGATCGGCGCCTCCGTCCCGCCGGTGCGCGTCGCGGGGGCTCCGTTCCACTCCGTCGGCATGTTCCCGCCGGAGAAGAGCCCGAGCAGCGGCGCCGACTGGTCGGCGCGGGTCGCCCCGGACAGGCCCGCGGCGTCGGTGACGACGTCGAACCCGCGCGCGTCGGCCTGCTGCATGAGCGTCTTGCCCTTCCACTGCCCGGCGCGGGCGGTGTCGGCGAACGAGGCGGCGCCGCCGCCGAGAGTGACGTCCGGCCGGGTGTTCAGCAGCTGCTCGGTGATCGATCCCGGTCCCCCGGTCTCGAGCCGGTCCGCGTCGGTGCAGGCGCTCGAGCTCGGCGCGTAGCAGCCGCGGTCGCTGACGTGGGAGACGAGGACGGCGGGCGTCGCGTCCTGGAGCTCGGCGGTCGAGACGTCGCCGGTGCGCAGGCCGTTGGCCTTGGCCATCTCGAGGACGGTCTTCTGCGCGGCCCCGTCGACGTCGACGGAGATCGCGCCGTTGTAGGTCTTCGTGCCGGTGGACCAGCCGCTGCCCGACGCCGCCGAGTCCGTCACGTAGTCGGGCTCATGGGTCGAGCGGTCGAGGGAGTACGTCGTGTACTGCCCGGTCACCGGGACGCCGTCGATGCCGGGGAGCCTGCCGGCCGCCCCGTACTGGTAGTTGCGCGCGGCCGTGATCTCGGAGTCGCCCATCCCGTCGCCGATGAGCAGGATGACGTTCCTCGCGGCGCCGCCCCGGAGCTCGGCCCGCACGGTGCTGGTCTGGTCGCCGGCGATGCGGCGGGCGTCGCCGTTGCCGGTGAGGTCGGCGCTGACCGCGTACCCGGCGGCTGCGCCGAGGACGAGGACGCCGGCGAGGGCTGACGACAGGACGGTCCGCTGTGCTGTGAGGCGCACAGGAGTTCTCCTTCAGGTCGAACGTGACGCGACGGGTGTCGCGGGCAACAGTCGACCGTGCGCAGGTGTCCTGGCGGTGAAGGGAACGGGACGGTGCGCGGAACGTCGCGCGATCGGACGGTGCGGGATCAGACCGCGCGGGGGCGGTTGCGGCGCCGTGCCGCGAGCTCGTCGCCCGGGATCTCGGGCGCGGCGGCGTCCTCGTCGAGGTGCTCGGTGGGCAGCTCGCTGAGCGTTCCCTCGATCTCACGCCACACGCGTCCCACGGCGATGCCGAACACGCCCTGGCCGCCCTGCACCAGGTCGACGACCTCGTCGGCGGACGTGCACTCGTACACGCTGGCGCCGTCGCTCATCAGGGTGATCTTCGCGAGGTCCTCGACGCCGCGTTCGCGCAGCGCCGTGACGGCCGTGCGGATCTGCTGGAGGGAGACCCCGGTGTCCAGCAGCCGCTTGACGACCTTGAGCACCAGGATGTCCCGGAACCCGTACAGCCGATGGGTGCCCGAGCCGGTGGCGCTGCGCACGGACGGCTCGACGAGGCCCGTGCGGGCCCAGTAGTCGAGCTGGCGGTACGTGATGCCCGCCGCGCGGCACGCCGTCGGTCCCCGGTAGCCCGTGCCGGCGTCGTGCTCGGTGACGTCCTCACCGAACAAGAGGCCCTGGGCGCCCAGAGGAACCGCGGGTCCGCCGTCGGCGCTCAGGTTCCCGCTCGTGCTCACGGTGCCTCCAAGAATCGTCCACCACGTGCCGCCGTCCGGGACTGCGTGGACCGTCGACAACCTTCAACGTCTGCCTCAACCTTAGGACCTGGAACGGTCCTGACCGGCCGGACGCGCCGTGACGCGCCGGGCCGGGACGTGCCTCACGCGAAGTCCTCCGGCGCCAGACCCTCGAGGAACTCCCGGAACCGTTCGAGGTCGCGGCGCTGCGCCGTCGTGACGACCTCGACGCCCGACGTAGCGACCACCTCGGCCGAGCACAGCAGCGCACAGCCGGTGCGCACGGTGAGCGCGATCGCGTCCGACGCCCGCGAGTCCAGCCTGCGCCCGTTGCTCAGCACGAGCTCGGCGTAGAAGACGCCGTCGTCCAGGGCGACGATCTCCGCGTGGTCCAGCGAGACCCCGGTCGCGGCGAGCACGTCGCAGAGCAGGTCGTGGGTCATCGGCCGGGGCGGGACGTGCCCGCCCTGGGCGCTCGCGATCGCGTTCGCCTCGCGCGGACCGATGACGATCGGCACCACCAGCTCCGACGACCCGTCGAGGAGCAGCACGACGATCTCGTGCTCGGTCTGGCGCTGGCGGACGCCGAGCACGTCGACGGAGACCATCGGGACGTCGTCGCTCACGCGTCAACCGTACGACTGCCGGGCCGAGATCGTCAGGTGGAACGAGAGGTCCGCCGGCGCGGGCGGTGCGCTCAGGAGCCGATGTCGGCGATGCCCTGGCGCACCCACGTGGTGTGCAGCCGGGCGCACAGCTCGCCGACCTCGGCGGCGACCGTCGCGGCGTGCGCCCGGGAGGAGGGCGACTGCTGGCCGCGCCACGGCGCGACCACCTGCTGGACCAGGCCGAGGTGGCGGTCCGACGCGGTGCGCAGGGACCGCAGGTGCCGCGCCTGGATCCCGTGCTCGGCGAGTGCCGCGGCGACCGTCACGAGCTCGACCGCGAAGGCGTCGTAGCGGCCCGACGACGTCGGGGCGACGACGCCCGCCTCGACCAGCCCGGAGACCATCGCGGGGTCGGCGCCCGTCGCCGCGCACAGCGCCTCGAGCGTGTAGCGCTCCTGGGCGGTCTCGCGCTCACCGTCGGCCGTCGCCGGGCGGGGGCCGGGAGCGGCGTCCAGGATGCCGCTGTCCAGCTCGACGAGCCGCTCCTTGATGACCTTCAGGGGCAGGTAGCTGTCCCGCTGCTGCGTGAGCACGTAGCGCAGCCGCTCCACGTCCGCGGGGCTGTACTGCCGGTACCCGGACGTCGTGCGGACGGGCTCGATCAGGCCCTGCTCCTCGAGGAACCGCAGCTTGGAGTGGCTGACCCCCGGGAACTCGGGGCGCAGGTCGCCGAGCACGTCGGAGATGCGCATCGAGGCGCGCCGCGAGATCCCCTGGGGCCACGGCTCCGGGCCGGGGGCGCCGTCGGGCCGGACGGCGCGCGCGGCGTTCGAGGCACCGCTCACGCGCGCTCCGACGTCCCGTCCGCGGCACCGGCCGCCGATCGGGGGCTGGCGTGGAACGTCAGGCGGAACTTGCCGATCTGCACCTCGTCGCCCGTGGACAGGAGCGCGGCGTCGATGCGCGCCCGGTTGAGGTAGGTGCCGTTGAGGGAGCCGATGTCCCGCACCACGAACCCGTCCCCGTCGCGGACGAACTCGGCGTGCTTGCGTGAGACCGTCACGTCGTCGAGGAAGATGTCTGCGCTCTCGCTGCGTCCCGCCACCGTGCGGGGGGCGTCGAGCAGGAAGCGCGAGCCGGCACCGGGCCCCCGCTGCATGATGAGCAGGGCGGAGTGGCTGGGCAGCGCCGCGATGGCGGCCTGCTCGGCCGACGAGAGGTCTCCGCGCTGGGTCGACTCCTCGACGACGACCGGCTCCACCCGACCCAGACGCATCGTCGTGTCGTTGCCCGGCCGCTGCGGGTCGTGCTCTTCGGGGCCTGCCATGTCGCCTCCTCGGCATGTCCGGTGACCTCGGTCACCGGTGCTGTCCTGACGCCGCAAACTACTACACCTTAGGACCCCGTGGGGTCCGGCGTCACCCGCGCACAGGCCGGCGGGCGCCGTCGCCGGCCCCGGGCGCTCAGGAGCCCGCCGGATCGGGCACCGGGGTGGCGAACTGCGGGTCGGTCGGCGTGCGCGTCGAGTCGATCTCGACCTCGTCGAGCTGGCGGATGGTGTCCTGCGCGCCCTTGTTGCGCACCGCGGCCATCGCTCCCCCGACGATCTGCAGCGCGGTCTCGAGCGTGGGCGGGTCCCCGATCGCCTTCCAGCGGTACGGCGAGGAGATCTTCGTGCCGTCGACGACGAGGTCGCCGTCGACCCGTTCGAAGTAGCTGCTCGCCACGATCCGCACGCCGTTGATCTCGACGACCTCGGCGCCGGCGTTGCGCAGCTCCTCGAGGATGTTGAACATCGTCGCCGCGGGGATCTTCTCCCCCGACTCGATCACCGTGACGTCCACGCCCGGGCCCTTCGCCGGGAGCCGGCCCGCGAGGATGCCCTCGGTGGTGGCCTGCTCCTCGGCGAGGTCGAGGGCGGCCTGCTTGCCCGCCGCGCCCGAGCGCAGCTCGTCGCGGGTGGACTCGAGGTCGCGCACCTGCGACTCGAGCAGCTCGGAACGTTGCGTGACGTCGTCGAGCAGCGGGACCAGCTCCGACTGGCGCAGCGTCGACAGGTCGTCGCCCTGGTTGGCGCTCACCTGGACGACGAGCGCGAAGCCCAGGACACCGCAGAGGAGCCCGGCGAGGACCTGGGCGCGCGAGCGGTGCGGACGCAGCGCGCGGAACAGGCCGGTCCACCCTCCCGGCGGCGCGTCCCCCGGCGCCGGGCGCTCGTGGCGGCCGTGGCCGACGTGCGGCTCCGGGGTCGGCGCCCGCTCCTGCGGGGCGACGTCGTCCGCCTCCGCCGGTGTGTCCTCGACGTCCGCCGGCGTGTCGTCGACCTCCGTCGGTGTGTCCTCGACGTCCGCCGGTGCGCCGTCCGCCTCCGTCGGCACATCCTCCGCCGGACCGTCGCCGGTCGTGGCCTCGCCGTCGGGCTCCGCCGCGGCACGGCCGTCCGGTGCCACGTCCGGCGCGCCCGACCCGGGCACCGCCGGGCCGACGGCCCGCTCGTCGTCGTCCGCCATGCCGGTCAGGCCTTGAACAGGTGGCGGCGGATCGCCGCCGCGTTGGAGAAGATCCTGATCCCGAGGACGACGACGACGCCCGTGGACATCTGCGATCCGACGCCGAGCTGGTCGCCGAGGAACACGATCAACGCGGCCACGACGACGTTCGACAGGAACGAGACGATGAAGACCTTCTCGTCGAAGAGACCGTCCAGCTTCGCGCGCAGGCCGCCGAACAGGGCGTCGAGCGCAGCGATGACCGCGATCGGCAGGTACGGCGCGACGGCGGCCGGGACGGAGGGCTGGAGCAGCAGGCCCGCGACGACCCCGACGATCAGACCGACGACTGCGATCACTGCCCGTACCCCTGGTCCTCGTCCGACGTCGGTCCACCGGCGGCCGGCGTGGCGTCGCCGCTGCCGTCGGTCGCGGGCGATTCTACGGGCCTCGCGTAGCGCAGCCGAACGGAGTCGTCACCGGGCACGTCCAGCTCGCTCTGGCCCACCGTCGAGCTCTGGATGCCGAAGTTCGTCAGCGAGACCATCCAGTCCCCCGCGGGCGAGCGTGCGAGCCCGCTCTGCAGCTTCCCGGGGTCGCCGATCGCGACGACCGAGTACGGGCTGCTCACCGGCTGGAGGTTGACCAGAATCGCGTCGCCCGCGCTGCGCACGGCCGTCACGGGCGTCAGCCGCTGGTCGTTGATCGCGACCGCCTCCGCGCCGACGGACCAGAGCGAGTTGACGACGATCTGCAGATCCAGGTCCTGCACGCGCGAGTCCGGGTCGACGTCCGCGTCCTTGAGCACGGGGGCGTCCCGCAGCGTCACCACGACCCCGGGTCCCTGGAGCGCGGTCGAGCCCGAGAGGACGCCGTCCCGGTTCAGCGTGTCCAGCAGCGACGGGCTCGCGTCGGACAGCGCGTCGGAGCGGAGCGTCTCCACCTCCGCGCCGACCTGGGAGACCCGTCTGCTGAGCGTGTCGACGTCGCCCTGGCGCTCGCTGATCTGGGACTCCAGGAGCGTCCGCGCGGCCAGCGCGGACGGCTCGGGCCGGCGCAGCTCGCGCGCGGCCACGACCGTCACCGCGCCGAGCAGCACCGCGAGCAGCCCCACCCAGATCCTCGTCACCACGCCGCGCTGCGGCCTGACGCCGCCCGTGGCGCGTCGCGCTGCCTCGTACCCCGGGTCGAGCGGATGGTCCATCACCTGGCGGAGCAGGGACATGGACGCGTCCTTGGGCGGCGGCGTCGGTGCGCCCGGTCCCGCGTCGTGCTTCTCGCTGGCCGTCACGCGTCGGCACCGCCCTGCGGGAGGGACCCGGTGTCGTCGGACCCGAGGCGTCCGCGGACCGGCTCGGCACGCGCGAGGGCGCGTGCCTGCCGCACGTACTGCACGCCGGCGACCCAGTACAGCCCGACGCCCCACCAGGCGAACGCCCAGCCGACGACCGCCGCCGCGGCCCCCAGCCAGCCCGGGACCTCCGCGAGCAGCAGCAGCGGGAAGGCGTACAGCAGCGCGAAGGTCGCGGCCTTGCCCACGAACGTCACGGCGAGCGGACCGTAGCCACGCCTCGTCAGGGCGGGCAGGACGCACAGCAGCATCACGTCCCGCACGACGATCACGAGGACGAGCCACACCGGCACGATCTCCCGCCAGGCGAGGCCGAGCAGCGTCACGAAGATGTAGAGGCGGTCGGCGGCCGGGTCGAGGACCTGCCCGAGCCGGCTCGTCTGGTTCAGCCGCCGGGCGAGCACGCCGTCCAGCCAGTCGCTCGCCCCGGAGACCGCGAGCAGGACCAGCGCCCACAGGTCCTCCTCGGCGACGATCAGGACCGCGAACACCGGGACGAGCAGCAGCCGGGCGAAGCTGATGGCGTTGGGCACGGTGAGCACGCGCGAGCTGACCTCCGGCCGGGCACCGCCCGCCGCACCTGCCCCCACGCCAGCTCCCGTCCCACCGCGCGACCCCCTGCGGATCGTCGACGCGCCCATCCTACGGACCGGGCGCCTGTGTCGGACCTCACCGCACCCGTCGGCCGCGGCACTGTCGCCGTCGGCGCCCGTCGAGTAGAGTGGAGACATCCCCTTGGAGTTCGTCGCTGTTCCCGCGTGTTCGTGTGCGCGTGACGTGAAGTCACGCATGTGTGTGTTCGGGAGTGCGACCTGCGGAGAACCGACCTGGTGACCGCACCCCGGCTCCGACACCCCCCACGAACGGTTCAGACTCTTCGATGACTGACGTCCGTGCGCCCCAGCGCGCCACCGACCAGACCTCCTCCACCACCGACACGACCGACACGACCGACACCAGCGTCACCGCCGTCACGGCCGACGCCACGGTCGCAGCCGTCGCCGCCGAGCCCGTCGGCCCGACGTTCGCCGACCTGGGCCTGCCCGAGGCCGTCCTCGCCGCCGTGCGCGACCTCGGCTTCGTGACGCCGTCGGCCATCCAGGCCCAGGCGATCCCGACGCTCCTCTCCGGGCGCGACATCACCGGCATCGCCCAGACCGGCACGGGCAAGACCGCCGCGTTCGGCCTGCCGATGCTCGCCGCGATCGACCCGGCGCTGCGCGCCACCCAGGCGCTCGTCCTCGCCCCGACCCGCGAGCTCGCGATGCAGGTCGCCGAGGCCATCGAGACGTTCGCCGCGCGCATGCCCGGCGTCGTCGTCGCCGCGGTGTACGGCGGCTCGCCCTTCGGGCCGCAGGCCCGGGCGCTCACCCACGGCGCGCAGATCGTGGTCGGCACCCCCGGCCGCGTCATCGACCACCTCGAGCGCGGCACCCTCAAGCTCGACGCCATCCGCTTCCTCGCGCTCGACGAGGCCGACGAGATGCTCCGCATGGGCTTCGCCGAGGACGTCGAGACGGTCTTCTCCCAGGCGCCCGCCAAGCGCCAGGTCGCGCTCTTCTCCGCGACGATGCCGCCGCAGATCCGCCGCGTCGCCCAGCACCACCTCGACAACCCCGTCGAGATCGCCGTGGCCCGCCAAGCCACGACCGTCACGAGCGTGCGCCAGACCTACGCGGTCGTGCCCTTCCGGCACAAGGCCGGCTCGCTCGCCCGGGTCCTCGCCGTCTCCGACGCCGATGCCGCCATCGTCTTCGTCCGCACCCGTGCGGCCGCCGACGAGGTCGGGGCCGCGCTCGTCGAGCGCGGCATCACCGCCGCCACGATCTCCGGCGACGTCGCCCAGAAGGACCGCGAGAAGATCGTCGAGCGCCTGCGCTCCGGCCAGGTCGACGTGCTCGTCGCCACGGACGTCGCCGCCCGCGGGCTCGACGTCGACCGCATCGGCCTCGTCGTGAACTTCGACCTGCCGAAGGAGCCCGAGGCCTACGTGCACCGCATCGGGCGCACCGGCCGCGCCGGCCGGTCCGGCACCGCGCTGTCGTTCGTCAACCCGCACGAGCGCGGGCGCCTCAAGCAGATCGAGCGCATGATCCGCGTCCAGCTCGAAGAGATCGAGATCCCCTCGCCCGCCGACGTCTCGGCCCAGCGCACCAAGAAGCTCCTCGCCAAGCTGCCCGAGCGCGTCGCCGCCGGCCGCCTGAGCATGTACACCGAGCTCGTCACCGCGCACCTCGCCGAGCACGACGGCGACCCCGTCCAGCTCGCCGCCGCGCTCGCCGCGCTCGCGGTCGGGGACGACGGCCCCCAGGCGCGCGAGGAGCAGGAGCGCTTCGAGGCCGAGCGTGCCGAGGCCCGTGCGGCGCGCCAGTCGCGCTCGAGCGACCGGGACCGCGACGAGCACCGGGCACCGCGCCGCGGCCCCCGCGACGAGGAGCGCCGCGAGCGTCGGGAGACCGGCATCCGCCGCGACGCGCAGGGCACGCGCTACCGCGTCGCCGTCGGGCACTCCCACGGCGTCGAGCCCCGCGGGATCGTCGGTGCACTGACGAACGAGGGCGGCCTGCAGGGCAAGGACCTGGGCAAGATCGACATCTTCGGCAGCTTCTCCGTCATCGACATCCTCACGCCGATGAACGAGGAGACCCTCGCCCGGATCGGTCGGGCGCGCGTGGGCGGCAAGGCGCTGCGCATCACCGTCGACCAGGGCGCCCCGACCGCTCCCCGCGCGCCGCGCGAGGGCGGCCGCGAGCAGCGCGACACCCACCGCACCGGGCACGGCCCGGCGGGCCGGCACGACGGCGGCCGCGGCGAGCGGACCGGCGGTTCCGACCGCTACGGCGACCGCCGACCGCGGTACAGCGCGAGCCGCTGACCCGGTCCCGGCCCCCGGGAGACAGCAGGGCCCCGCACCGTCCGGTGCGGGGCCCTGCTGCGTCGTCGGGCCGCGCGAGCGGTCAGGCGTTCCGGTCGGCCGGGTCCACACCCTCGCCGTGCGCCTGGGCGAGCGCCGCGAGGCGTCCGGCCTCGGCGCGCGCCCGGTCGCCGTCGGCCTGCTGCACCGCCACGACCGCGACCGTCTGGCCGTCGGAGAGGTCGAGGCGCAGCCACGGCTGGTCCGCCCCGAACCGGACCGCGACGACCTGGGTCCACTCGTAGCGCTCGGTGCGCGCGACGTTGCGCACCGTGATGCCCTCGCGGTCGACGTCGGCCCGCACGCCGCCGACGCGCCACAGGATCAGCACCACGACGAGCCCGAACACCACGAGCGAGGCGCGGTTGCCGGTGGTGGCCATCTGGCCGTGCGCGGCGGACGCCACGACCACGCACCCGACGAGCACCAGGGACCCGACGACGATCGCGGTCCAGCGCCCGTACCGGGGCCGGAACGGTGCGTAGGGGTCCGGACGCCGCCCGGGGCTGCCGCTCACAGGGTGCTCACGCGGTGCTCACGTCGGCTCAGAGCCGGCAGGCGTGGATCGAGGTGACGAGGATCGCGCGCGCACCGACGTCGTACAGCGCGTCCATCACCTGGTTGGTCTGCGAGCGGGGCACCATGGCGCGCACCGCGGCCCACTCGCTGTCGTGCAGCGGCGAGACCGTCGGCGACTCGAGCCCGGGCGTCAGCGCGACGGCGTCGTCGACGAGGGCGACCGGCACGTCGTAGTCCATGAGCACGTACTGCCGGGCGGTGAGCACGCCCTGCAGGCGGCGCGTGAGCACGTCGAGCCCGGCGGGGTCCGTGCCGTCGCCGCGCCGCTTGACGAGCACCGCCTCCGACCGCAGGATCGGCTCGCCGAACACCTCGAGACCCGCGGCGCGCAGCGTGGTCCCGGTCTCGACGACGTCGGCGATCACGTCGGCGACGCCGAGCCGGACCGAGCTCTCCACCGCCCCGTCGAGGTGCACGATCGCGGCGGGAGACACCCCCTGCTCGGCGAGGTGGTCGCGGACCAGCACGTTGTACGACGACGCGACCCGCAGACCCTCGATCTGCCCGACCTCGGTGACCGTCCCGGCGGGTGCCGCGAACCGGAACGTCGAGCCGGCGAAGCCGAGCTCGAGGTGCTCGTCGGCGGCCGCGCCGGAGTCCAGGAGCAGGTCGCGCCCGGTGATCCCGGCGTCGACGGTCCCGGCGCCGACGTAGACGGCGACGTCCCGGGGCCGCAGGAAGAAGAACTCGACGTCGTTGTCCGGGTCGGCGAGCACCAGCTCGCGGGTGTCGCGCCGCTGGCGGTAGCCCGCCTCGCGGAGCATGTCGGCGGCAGGCTCGGACAGCGAGCCCTTGTTGGGGACGGCGATGCGCAGCACGGTTCCTCGTTCGTTCGGGGTGGCGTCGGGGGCGAGGGGTGGTCGACGGCGGGACGCGCCCGGCGGCGTCACAGGTGGCGGTAGACGTCCTCGAGCGTGAGGCCCTTCGCGACCATCATCACCTGCAGGTGGTAGAGCAGCTGGGAGATCTCCTCGGCGGCCTCGGCATCGCTCTGGAACTCCGCGGCCATCCAGACCTCGGCGGCCTCCTCGACGACCTTCTTGCCGATCGCATGGATGCCGGCGTCCAGCTCTGCGACGGTCCCGGACCCCTGCGGGCGGTCACGGGCCTTCTCGGTGAGCTCGGCGAACAGCGACTCGAACGTCTTCACCCGGCCAGCCTAGTCGCACCCGCCGGGCCGCCGTGCGGAGGTCCAGGTGACGGGACCGTCCGTCACAGGGCCCGCAGCGCCTGCGCCGTGGCCACCGCCGCCTGAGCCGCCTCGGCGCCCTTGTCCTCGCTCGAGCCGGGCAGCCCGGCGCGGTCGAGCGCCTGCTGCTCGTCGTCGCACGTCAGCACACCGAAGCCGACGGGCACGCCGGTGCGCACGCTCACCTCGGTCAGGCCGGTGGCCGCCGCCGAGCAGACGTACTCGAAGTGCGGCGTCCCCCCGCGGATCACCACGCCGAGCGCGACGACGGCGTCGGCCCCGCGCTCGGCCGCCCGGGCCGCCGCGACGGGCAGCTCGAAGGACCCCGGGACCCGCACCTCGGTGACGTGCGCGACGCCCGCCTCGTCCAGCGCCCGGCGCGCCCCGGCGAGGAGACCGTCCATGACCTGCGTGTGCCAGCTCGCCGCGACGAGCGCGACCCGCAGGCCCGTCCCGTCCGTGGTGATCGTCGGTGCGCCGTTCCCGCTCATCGTCCGTCCCTCTCGCTCGTGCCCGCACCGTGGACCGGTACGGTCTCGTCGACGGGAGCCACCTCGAGCAGGTGCCCCATCGACGTCTTCTTGGTCATCAGATAGGCGTGGTTGTGCACGCCGTGCCCCACCTCGAGGCGCCGGGCGTCGACGACGTCGATCCCGCTCGCCGCCAGCCCCGTCACCTTGGCGGGGTTGTTGGTCAGCAGCGCGACCCGGTCCAGGCCGAGGTCCGCGAGGATCGCCGCCGCCGCGCCGTACTCGCGCCGGTCGACGGGCCACCCGAGCTCGAGGTTCGCCTGGACGGTGTCCAGCCCGTCGTCCTGGAGCGCGTACGCCCCGATCTTCGCGAGGAGGCCGATGCCCCGGCCCTCGTGCCCGCGCAGGTAGACCACCGCGCCGCCGCGCTCGGCGACCTGCGCCATGGCCGCGTGCAGCTGGGGGCCGCAGTCGCAGCGCAGGGACCCGAACGCGTCCCCGGTCAGGCACTCGGAGTGCACACGCACCACGGGGACGTCGTCGGCGCTCGCCGGAGCCCCGTCCTCGGCGGGGGCGACCGTCCTGCCCGGCGAGACCAGCGCGACGTGCTCGGCGCCGGTCCGCAGGTCCCGGTAGCCGTGCACCCGGAACGTGCCGTGCTCGGTCGGCAGCTCGGCCACGCCGGTGGCGTGCACGCGCGGCGCGACGACGTCGTCGTCCGCCGGGCCCGCGACGACCGGGTCGTGCTCGCGGCGCCACGCGACCAGGTCCGCGATGGTCAGCAGGACCAGGCCGTCGCGCTCCGCGAGGGCGCCCGCGTCGTCGTAGCGCATCATCGACCCGTCGTCGCGGACGAGCTCGGCGATCCCGCCGACCTCCCCCACGCCGGCGAGGCGCACGAGGTCGACGGCCGCCTCGGTGTGGCCGCCGCGGTGCAGCACGCCGCCGGGCACCGCGCGCAGCGGCAGCACGTGCCCCGGCCGGATCAGGTCGCCCGCACCGGAGGCCGGGTCCGCGAGCACCTGGAGCGTGCGGGTGCGGTCCGCCGCGGAGATCCCCGTGGTGACGCCCGTCGCGGCGTCGACCGTCACGGTGTACGCGGTGCGCCGCGGGTCCTGCGAGCTCGGCACCATCAGCGGCAGCTCGAGGGCGTCGGCGCGCGCGGCGGGCATGGGGGCGCACAGGTAGCCCGAGGAGTGCCGGATGGTCCACGCGACCCAGTCGACCGAGACGGTGCTCGCGGCGAACACGACGTCCGCCTCGTTCTCGCGGTCCGGCGAGTCCGCGACGAGCACGGGCCGCCCGGCCCGCAGCGCCTCGAGGGCCTGCTCGACCGTGCCGAGGACCGGGCCTGCTCCCCCGCCGCTCACGACGCCGTCCCCGCCCGAGCGCCGAGCAGCCGCTCGACGTACTTGGCCACGACGTCGACCTCGACGTTCACCCGGTCGCCCACCGCCAGGGCGCCGAGGGTGGTCGCCGCCAGCGTCGTCGGGATCAGCGAGACGCCGAACCCCGCGTCGTCGACGGCCGTGACGGTCAGCGAGACGCCGGCGACGGTGACCGAGCCCTTCTCCGCGACGTAGCGCAGCAGCGCCGGGGCGGCGGCGAACGCCAGCTCGTCCCAGCGCGGGCCCGGGTCGCGCGAGACCAGCCGCGCGACGCCGTCGACGTGGCCCTGGACGATGTGTCCGCCGAGCCGCCCGTGCGCGGGCACCGCCCGTTCCAGGTTCACCGCGGACCCGGCCGTGAGGCCGCCCAGCGCCGTGCGGCGCAGGGACTCCGGCATGACGTCGAGCGTGAACGCACCTGCCCCCACCGCGGTCACGGTCAGGCACACCCCGTCGACGGCGATCGAGTCGCCCAGCCCGGCGTCGGACGACGCGAGCGGACCCTCCACCGTCAGGCGCGCGTCGGCGTCGGGCCCGTCGGGAAAGCTGATCTCCCGCACCCGTCCGATCTCTTCGACGATCCCCGTGAACATCACTCCTCCTCCGTCCGCGGCCTGCCCGCGGTCCGGGCGACGACGAGGACGTCGTCACCGAGACGCCGCACCTGCGACGTCGTGAATCGTGCGGCGTCGGCGATGGTGCCGACGCCGAGGTCCCCCAGCGCGCTGCGCCCGGAGCCCAGGAGCACCGGTGCGACGTACGCGTGGAGCTCGTCGACCGCGCCGGCGGCGAGGAACGCGGTCGCGAGGACCGGGCCTCCCTCGACCAGGAGGTGGCGCACCTCTCGCGCGTGCAGCGCGGCGAGCACCTCGGCCACGTCGTGGGTCCCGAGCACGACCAGCTCCCCGCCCGCGCCGCGCAGCCGCGCGGTCGCCGGCACCTCCCGGCGCCCGACGACGACGCGCAGGGGCTGGTCCGGGACGAGGCCGTCGGGCGTGCGGGCGGTCAGCGCGGGGTCGTCGGCGAGCACCGTGCCCGTGCCGACCGCGACGGCGTCGACGCGGGCCCGGACCTCGTGCGCGTGGGCCCGGGCCTCGGGCCCGGTGATCCACCGGCTGGTGCCGTCCGCGGCCGCGACCCGCCCGTCGAGCGTGGCCGCGAGCTTCAGCGTGACGTACGGACGCCCCGCGCGTGCCGCGCTCCACCACGCGCCGAGGAGCTCTTCGCCCTCGTCACGCAGCACGCCGCCCGTGACCCGGACGCCGCGGGCCGCCAGGTACGCGGCCCCGCCGGCGGCCCGGGGCGTCGGGTCCGGCACGGAGTAGACCACCTCCGCCACGCCCGCCTCCGCCAGGGCGAGGGCGCAGGGGCCGGTCCGCCCGGTGTGGTTGCAGGGCTCGAGCGAGACGACCGCCGTCGCGCCGCGCACGTCGGCCCCTCGCTGCCGCGCAGCGACCAGCGCGTCGACCTCGGCGTGCGGCGTCCCCGCACCGCGGTGGAAGCCCTCGGCCAGGACCCGTCGGCCGGACTCCCCCGCGGTCGCAGGAGGGGCGAGCAGGACGCAGCCGACGCGCGGGTTCGGACCGCGCACGGGCGTGCGGCGCGCGAGGTCGAAGGCGCGGCGGACGGCCGTCGAGGTGTCCGCGAGCCGCGGGACCGGTGTGATCATGCATCCCTCCGTCGGAGCGACAGAGCTCCGGGGGGACGGCGACGCGCGCGCCGCCGGGAGGCGACGCGACGACACCGCGGTGCGGGTACTCCCGCACCGCCACGTCTCCTCCCATCCGGACTCTCACCGTCGGTCCTGGAGTTCCACCAGGTCAACCACGCCGAGGCGTGGGTCGCGGACTGTCACCGCCGGCTCGGACTTTCACCGACCCCGGAGCACGTGCTGTGTTGCGGTGTTCATCCTGTCATACGGGTGATGGTGATCGACGGTCGCTTGGCACACTATTCATGCCGGAAGGCGTCATCAGGCCGCACCAAGCCGCACCAGGTCGCTGGCCGGGGCGCGCGAGGGCGGTGGACGAGGGCTCGGTCAGCCCCGGAACGCGTCCTGCGCCGCGGCGCGCAGCGCGGCGATCTCCCCCGCGACGTCCTGCGCCCCGTACACCGCCGAGCCCGCCACGAAGACGTTCGCCCCGGCCTCGGCCGCGCGGGCGATCGTCGACCGCGCCACTCCCCCGTCGACCTGGATCCACACGTCGTGGCCGCTCGCACGCACCGCCTCGCGCGTGCGGCGGATCTTCGGCAGCGTCCCCTCGATGAAGGACTGCCCGCCGAACCCCGGCTCCACGGTCATCACCAGGACCATGTCCAGCTCGGCGAGCAGGTCCACGTACGGCTCGACCGGCGTCGCGGGGCGCAGCGCGATGCCTGCCCGTGCCCCCATCCG
This sequence comes from Cellulomonas sp. PhB143, assembly GCF_003752595.1. Taxonomy (GTDB): domain Bacteria; phylum Actinomycetota; class Actinomycetes; order Actinomycetales; family Cellulomonadaceae; genus Paraoerskovia. Next base: position 241,897 of record NZ_RKIJ01000013.1, read on the forward strand.
GCGGATCTCGCGCGCGAGGCGCACCGGGGCGGCCGTCGCCTCCGCGTGGAACGTGACCGAGGCCGCGCCCGCCTCGACGTACTGCGGCGCCCAGCGGTCCGCGTCGTCGATCATCAGGTGCGCGTCCAGCGGGACGGGCGAGACCTGCGCGAGGCGCTCGAAGACCGGCAGGCCGAGGGTGAGGTTCGGCACGAAGTGGTTGTCCATGACGTCGACGTGCGCGTAGTCGGCGGTGGAGATCGCACCGAGGTCGCGCTCGAGGTTCGCGAAGTCGGCGGACAGGATGCTCGGGGAGATCAGCGTGGCCATGGCGCCCAGCCTAGGGCGGCCCGGCGATCGGCGTCAGCGCCGCCGCAGCAGCGTCAGGTGCATCGCGTCCGTGCCGTGCACGTGGGGCCACAGCTGCACGTCCGTGCGGTCCGTCAGGGGGATGTCACCGACCGCCACCGAGCGCACCGCGGCCGCGGCGTCCAGCCGCTCGACGTCGTCGCGGCCGGCCAGCACGCTCGCGACGACCACCTGGGTCTCGGCCAGGTGCGGCGAGCACGTGACGTACCCGACCACGCCGCCCGGCCGGACGGCGTCGAGCGCCGAGCCGAGCAGCTCCTCCTGCAGGCGGGTGAGCTCGCCCACGTCGGACGGGGTGCGGCGCCAGCGCGACTCCGGGCGGCGGCGCAGCGCGCCGAGGCCGCTGCAGGGAGCGTCGAGCAGCACCCGGTCGTAGGCGGCCGGCTCCGTGCGCCCGATGGCGCGCCCGTCGCCCGTCCGGACGTCCTCCACGGCGTCGGCGAGCACGGCCGCCAGCGCGCGGTGCACCAGCTCGGTGCGGTGCGGCTGCGCCTCGTTCGCGACGATCCGCGCGCCCCGCTCTCCCGCCACCGCGGCGAGCAGCGCCGCCTTGCCACCCGGGCCCGCGCACATGTCGAGCCACCGCTCGTCGGCCCCGTCGACCGGTGCCGCGAGGAACGCCAGCGTGACCAGCTGGCTGCCCTCGTCCTGGACCCCGACGGCGCCGTCGCGCACGGCCTGCAGCGCGCCCGGGTCCCCGCCCGCCATGACCCGCGCGGTCGGTGCCCAGCGCCCCGGCGTCGTCCGGACGTCGGTGCGCTCGCCCTGCCGGCCCCCGCCCTGCCGGCCCCCGCCCTGCGGGGCACCCGCGTCCGGGTGCAGGTCGCGGTCGTCCGCGAGCCCCGGTCGCACGACGAGCGTGACCCTCGGCGCGGCGTTGTCCGCGCGCAGGAGGTCGCCGAGCTCGCCCGCGTCGCGGCCCGAGCCCGACAGCGCCTCGCGCAGGGCCCGCGTGATCCAGACCGGGTGGCTCTCGAGGACCGAGAGCCGGGCGACGTCGTCGGCCGCGGGGTCCGCGATCCGCGCCGCCCAGTCCTGCGCCGGCGTGCGGGTCACCGCGCGCAGCACGGCGTTGACGAGCTGGGCGGCGCCCGCTCCCGTGCGCTCGCGCGCCAGGCCCACGGTCTCGGACACCGCGGCGTGCTGCGGCACGCGCATCGCCAGCAGCTGGTGCGCACCGAGCCGCAGCACGTCCAGGACCGGCGGGTCGAGCGTCTCGAGCGGACGGTCGACGCACAGCGCGAGCACGGCGTCGTGCCGCCCGCGCAGGCGGAGCGTGCCGTAGGCCAGCTCCGTCGCGAACGCCGCGTCGCGGCCGGTGATGCGCCGCTCGCGCAGCAGCGGAGGCAGGACCAGGTTCGCGTAGGCGTCCGAGCCGTCCACCTCGCGCAGCACGTCGAAGGCCGCCGTCCGGGCGGGGTCGCTCCCCCTCCTGCGCTGGGACGGGGCCGCCTGCGTGCGCCGCCCGGCGCCCCGCGCGCGTGCGGCGCCGCGCTGGTGGCCGCGCTCGTCGCGCCGCCCGTCGCCCGGGGCGCTCACCCGGACACCCCGAGCACGAGCTCCTCGGGCAGCCGGGCGCCCCGCGCCCAGTCGGCCGCGGCCATGTGCTTCTTGCCGACGGGGGCGACCTGCCCCAGCTCGACGGCGTGCGTCCCCGTGCCGACGAGGACCTCCTTCTTGCCGACCCGCACCTCGCCCGGGCGCAGGTCCGTCACGTCACCGCGCGGGGCGACCGGGCCGAGGCCGAGCCGCGACCCGTCGGGCAGGCTCGTCCAGGCACCCGGTGCGGGGGTGCAGCCGCGCACCGTGCGGTCGACCGCGAACGCCGGGTCGCCCCAGCGCACCTCGGCGTCGGCAGCCGTGAGCTTCGCGGCGAGGCTGACGCCGTCGGGCGGCTGCGGGGTGGGCGACATCACCCCGTCCTCGAGCGCGTCCAGCGTCGCCACGAGGAGCCCGGCCCCGGAGACGGCGAGGCGGCCGAGCAGGTCGCCCGCGGTGTCGTCGCGCTGCACCGTCTCCGTCGTCGTGCCGAGCACGGGGCCGGTGTCCAGGCCCTCGTCGAGCAGGAAGGTGGAGGCGCCGGTGACCTCGTCGCCGGCGATGATCGCCCGCTGCACGGGCGCCGCACCCCGCCACGCGGGCAGGATCGAGAAGTGCAGGTTCACCCAGCCGCGCGCGGGCACGTCGAGGACCTCGCGGCGCAGGATCTCGCCGTAGGCGACCACGGGGGCGCAGTCGACCTCGAGGGCGCGCAGGCGCTCGACGAACCCCGCCCCGCGCGGGCGGTCGGTGATCACCTCGATCCCGGCCTCCTCGGCGCGCACGCGCACGGGGCTGGGGGTGAGCCGGCGCCCGCGGCCCGCGGGCGCGTCGGCCCGGGTGAGGACGGCGACGACCTCGTGCCGCGAACCGATGAGGGCGTCGAGGGACGGGACCGCCGCCTCGGGGGTCCCGGCGAAGAGAAGACGCATGCCGCGAGTCTAGGGGCGGGCGACCGGGGGCGGGACCTCGACCCCGAGGGCGCGCAGGTCGCGCCGGAACCCGTCGGTGGTCTCGAAGCGCACGGCGACCAGCCCGAGCGAGGCGGCTGCCGCCACGTTGGCGGGGCTGTCGTCCACGAACACCGTGCGCTCCGGCACGAGGCCGAAGCGCTCGATCGCGAGGCGGAAGATCTGCGGGTCGGGCTTGGCGAGCCCCTCGCGCCCCGACACGAGCACGTCGCGCATGCGCAGGGTCGCGGGCGCCGCGAGGGCGGCGTGGTGGAAGAGCTCGGCCGACCAGTTCGTGAGCCCGTACAGGCGCAGACCTCGCGCCTCGAGGTCCTCCACGAGCGCGGCCGAGCCCTCGACCGGCCCGGTGAGCGAGTCGGCGAAGTGCGTGAGGTACGTCTCGACGCCGTGCACGTGCTCCGGCCGGCTCCGGCGCAGGTCGTCGATCCCCTCGGCCCACGTGCGCCCCGCGTCCTGCCGGCGGTTGAACGCATCGAAGTCCACCTCGTGGAGGAAGGTCTCGACCGCGCGGGGGGTGAGCCCCCGGCGCAGCGCACCCCGCGGCTCCCAACCCACCAGGACGTTGCCGAAGTCGTAGAGGACCGCGTCCACGGCAGTGTCCGGGCGGTCGGTGCGGTGGTCTGCTCCGTCGTGGCGCGACGGCTCCGTGCCGCCGCTTGGCACACTATTATTCTCGGTCAGGGTCACAGCATCTCCTCCGGGTCGAGCCGGACCCGCACGCTACCGCCTTCGCGGCGCGCGCTGCGCACGGCCAGGGACGCCGCCAGCTGCGCCGCCAGGTCCGCCCCCTCGCGCACCGGGACCCGGACCACGACCCGCACGGGCGGCGCGAGCGTGCGGTCCGCGGTGCGGCGCGCCTCCGGCTCCACGTCCACGGGCCCCAGCGTCGTGGACGGCGTGGCCAGCGCCACGCGCCCCACGACGGCGCGCACGGCCTCCCGGTCCCCCGTCACCGCGGCCGCGCGCACGGCCGGCGGCAGGTCGAGCCCGGCGCGCTCGGTGAGCTCCCGGTCCGCGAAGCCTGCGGGGTCCCAGCGCACCAGCGCGTTCGTCGGGCCCGGGGCGGCGTCGCCGACCAGGAGCACCTGGCCCCCGTCGTCCGCCGGGCGCACGAGGCTCGCCGCACCGAGCCAGCGGTGCAGCGCCTCCTGCTCGACCGCCAGGCCCACGTGCGCCGTGCTCACCGCGGCGTCCAGGAGCAGCGCGGCCGCGTAGCCCCCGTCGACCAACGGCTCCGCGCCGGGTGTCGCCACGACGACGGCGGGGCCGTCCGGCACCCGGTCGAGGACCCCGCCGGGCGCCGTGCTGCTCGACTGCCGGACCGGGACGCCGGCGAACGCCCGCCCGATCTCCTCCGCGGTGCGGTCCGCGCCCACCCGTACCGAGCGCAGCCCTGTGCCGTGGCACTCCTCGCACCGCCACGCCCCGGCGAGGGCCCCGCACCAGGTGCACTGCGGCGCCGCCCCGGCGGAGCGCAGGCCCAGCGGCCCGTGGCAGACCCCGCACCGCGCGGGGGTCCGGCAGCGCGAGCACGCGACGACCGGCAGGTAGCCGCGTCGCGGCACCTGGACCAGGACGGGGCCGCGCTCCAGCGCCGACCGCGCGGCGCGCCACGCGGCCGAGGGCAGTCTCGCCGCGCCCGCCGCGCCCTCGGACGCCAGCTCGACCGACGTCAGCGCGCGCACCCGGGGGGCGCGGCGACGCACCACGTCGCGGGCTGCGACGACCTCCCGCGCCCACCCGGACGCGAGCATCGCCTGCGCCTGGACGGTCCGGCCCCGCGAGCCGACGACGAACGCCGCCCCCTCCAGGTCGCTGCGCAGCGCGAGGACCTCCCGCGCGTGCGGGTACGGCGCCCTGGGCTCCGCGAGCGAGGCGTCCGCATCGTCCCAGCAGACGATCAGCCCGAGGTCGCGGACCGGGGCGAACGCGGCCGCACGCGTGCCGATCACCACGCGCACGTCGCCGTGCAGGACGGCGAGGAAGCTGCGGTAGCGCGGCGACGGTCCCGCGTCCGCCTCGAGCCGCACGTACCGGCCGGGGCTCCGCGCCGACCAGCAGGACCAGCCGGTCGCGTCCAGGGCCCGCGCGAGGTGGTCGACGTCGTGGGAGTCCGGCAGGACGACGAGCGCGCCGCGCCCCGCGTCGGCCGCCGCCCGGACCGCCGCGGCCAGCGCCGCCGCCCAGTCCTCCACCTCGGCGACGCCCGTGGTACGACCGGGCAGGGCGGTCCACACCGCCCGCGGGGCGTCGCCCGCGGCCACCCGCTGGAGGAACGCCCCACCGCTGCGGTGCTCGGACCAGAGCGCGGTGGCGCGGGCCAGCGCGTCGCGGCACGCCTCCCCCGGCCCCTCGTCCGGGGGCGGCGACGCGGTCGGGTCGGCAGACGACGCCGGGTCGGCAGACGACGCCGGGTCGGCAGACGACGCCGGGTCGGCAGACGACGCCGGGTCGGCCGAGGTCTCCGCGGAGGCGTCGGGACGCGAGGCGTCGGGACGCGAGTCGTCGTCGGGGCCGGCGACGGCGTCCGCCCCGTCGTCCGGACGGGTGTGCGCGGCCTCCGCCCGGGCGTGCCGCGGCGGGACGGCGAGCCGCAGCACGTCGGCCATGGTCCCCGCGTACGCGTCGGCGACGGCCCGGGCCAGCCGCGCCACCTGCGGCGTGAGCACCGCCTCGGCGGACACGACCCGCCGCAGGGGCACCAGCGTCCCGTCGTGCGCGGTGGTGGCCGACCGCTCGAGCACGTAGCCGTCGAGGTCCTGCGCCCCGAAGCGGACCTTGACGCGCACGCCCGCCCGGACGTCGTCGGACAGCGCGGCCGGCACGAGGTAGTCGAACGTCCGGTCGAGGTGCGCCGGCGCAAGGTCGACCGCCACGCGGGCGATCGGGTCGTGCTCGGCGACCGGCACCCCGCCGGCGGCGCGGCCCGCGGGGCGCCGCCCGTGCGAGGGCGCGGCCGCGGCGTCCGGGAGCTCCAGCAGCGTCGGCTGCGTCGCGCCGCGGGACGTCGACGGCGGGCCGGGGGCCGCGCTTCGCTCGCTCACGCGACCATCTCAGCACGCGCCACCCACGGCGCCGGGCACGCGGGCGCGTCCCCGGCACTCACACGGCGGAGCGGAGCGCCTCGACGCGGTCCGTGCGCTCCCACGTGAACGCCTCGAGCTCGCGCCCGAAGTGGCCGTAGGCGGCCGTCGCCGCGTAGATCGGGCGCAGCAGGTCCAGGTCCCGGACGATCGCGCCCGGGCGCAGGTCGAAGACCTCGCGGATCGCCGCGCCGATGCGCTCGACGGGGACGGTCTCGGTGCCGAACGTCTCGACGTACAGGCCGACGGGGTGGGACTTGCCGATCGCGTAGGCGACCTGCACCTCGCACCGGCGCGCGAGGCCCGCGGCGACCACGTTCTTGGCGACCCACCGCGTCGCGTACGCGGCGGACCGGTCGACCTTCGACGGGTCCTTGCCCGAGAACGCTCCCCCGCCGTGCCGGGCCATCCCGCCGTAGGTGTCCACGATGATCTTGCGCCCGGTCAGGCCCGCGTCGCCCTGCGGCCCGCCGATGACGAACTTGCCCGTGGGGTTCACCAGGAGGCGGGTGCCCGACGTGTCGAGGTCGACCCCCAGCTCGGCGAGGACCGGCGCCACGACGGCCTGCTCGATCTCGTGGTGCAGGGTCTCCTGGAGGACGTCAGGGTCGTGCTGGGTGGACAGAACCACCGTGTCGAGGCTCACCGCGCGGTCGCCGTCGTACCCGATCGTCACCTGCGTCTTGCCGTCCGGCCGCAGGCCGGGGACCGTGCCGTCGCGGCGGACCGCCGCGAGCCGCTCGGCGAGCCGGTGCGCGAGGTAGCCGGGCAGCGGCATGAGGGTGGGCGTGTCGTCGCAGGCGTAGCCGAACATCAGACCCTGGTCGCCGGCGCCCTGCGCGTCGATCGGATCGCGGGTCACGCTCGGGCCGGACGAGTCGTCCCGCTCCTCGAGCGACTTGTCGACCCCCTGCGCGATGTCCGGCGACTGCTGGCCGATGGACACCGACACGCCGCACGAGTCGCCGTCGAAACCGACCGCCGACGACGTGTACCCGATCCGGCGCACGACGTCGCGCACGATCTGCGGGATCTCGACGTACGCCTCGGTCGTCACCTCGCCGGCCACGTGCACCAGGCCGGTGGTGACCATCGTCTCCACCGCCACGCGCGAGCGCGGGTCCTGCTCGAGGAGCGCATCGAGGATGGTGTCGGAGATCTGGTCGCAGACCTTGTCCGGGTGGCCCTCGGTCACGGACTCCGAGGTGAACAGGCGCAGATCGGTCATGCCGACCACCCTACGGTCCGCAGTTCGGGAAGCGGAATCCACGATCCGAGATGTGGACCACAGTGACGAATTCACCCGGGGAGAAGCTTCACGACCGCGTCCCAGAGCCCGTCCGCGACCTCCCGCTTGGTGCCACCGACCTCGAGCACCGTCGCGCCGTCCCGGTCGACGACCGTCACGTGGTTGTCGTCGACGGCGAACCCCACGCCCTCGCCCACGGCGTTCACCGCGAGCAGGTCCGCGCCCTTGCGCCGGGCCTTGGCGCGCCCGTGGTCCAGCACGCCGCCGTCCTCGTCCCCGGTCTCGGCCGCGAAGCCCACCACGACCTGCCCGGGGCGCAGCCGTTGCGCGGCGAGCTCGGCCAGGACGTCGGGGTTCTCCACCAGCGCGATCGGCGCCGGGGCCTGCCCGGCGACCTTCTTGATCTTCGCGGTCGGGGCCTGCGCGGGGCGGAAGTCCGCGACCGCCGCCGCCATCACGACGACGTCCGCCTCGCGCGCCGCGGCGCGCACGGCCTCGCGCAGCTGCGCGGTGGTCTCGACGTCGACGACCTGGACGGGCGGCCCGGGCGCAGCGGCGTCGAAGGCGGGCGGGGACGCGAGGTTCGCCGCGACGAGCGTGACCGCCGCGCCGCGGGCCCGCGCGGCGCGCGCGAGCTCGACGCCCTGGCGACCGCTGGAGCGGTTGCCCAGGAAGCGCACCGGGTCGACCGGCTCCCGGGTCCCCCCGGCGGAGACGACGACGCGCACGCCCGTCAGGTCCTGCGCGGCCGGCTCGCTCCGGCCGGCGGCGACCTCGAGCGCGACGCGCGCGATCTCCTCGGGCTCCGGCAGCCGGCCCGGGCCCGTGTCGGCACCGGTCAGGCGCCCGCTGGCGGGCTCGACGACGTGCACGCCACGCCCGCGCAGCGTCGCGACGTTCGCGACGGTGGCGGGGTGCTCCCACATCTCCGAGTGCATGGCCGGGGCCATGACCACGGGGCAGCGCGCCGTCAGCAGCGCCGACGTCAGCAGGTCGTCCGCACGGCCGCTCGCGGCACGCGCGAGGAGGTCGGCCGTCGCGGGCGCGACCACCACGAGGTCCGCCTCCTGGCCGAGCGCGACGTGCGGCACGTGCGGCACGTCGTCGAACACCTCGCAGGTGGCGGGCTCTCCGGAGAGCGCCTCCCAGGTGGGGGCGCCGACGAAGCGCAGGGCCGAGGCCGTGGGCACCACGCGCACGCGGTGCCCGGCCTCGCGCAGCAGGCGCAGCAGGAGGACGGCCTTGTACGCCGCCACACCGCCGCCGACCCCCAGGAGGATCCTCATCGCGGTGGCCTCCCGCTCGCTGCCGGCGCCGGGATCAGGCGTCGAGGGACGGTGACGGCTCGGCCGCCTCGGTCGCCTCGGGGCGCGGGGTCAGGGTCAGCAGACCGGCGTCGATCTCGCGCATCGCGATGGACAGCGGCTTCTCCTGGTTGCGGGTCTCGACGAGCGGGCCCACGTTCTCCAGCAGGCCCTCGTTGAGCTGGGAGTAGTACGCGTTGATCTGGCGGGCGCGCTGGGACGCGTACACGACGAGCGCGTACTTCGAGTCGACCCGGTCGAGCAGCTTGTCGATCGGCGGGTCGGTGATGCCCTCGGGGGCGGCGATGGTTCCGGACACGTTGACTTCTCCGTGGGGTCGGGAGTCTGCGAGGTCCCGCAGACGGGCGGGCGGTGCGTGGCAGCGCCCTGCTGGTACCAGTCTAGTGGCTCGTGTCCACCTGCTCGGGGGGGCTCAGCCGCCGAGGCTCGAGGCGGGCGTGCCGATGCCCATCACGTGCACGAGCTCGTCGGTCGCCCGGCGCACGTCGTCGTTGACGATGACGTGGTCGAACTCCGGCTCGGCGGCGAGCTCGACGCGCGCGGTCGCGAGGCGCCGCTCGCGCTCCTCGGCGGACTCCGTGCCGCGGCCGACCAGCCGGCGCTCCAGCTCCTCCCAGCTCGGCGGGGCCAGGAAGACGAACCGTGCCTGCGGCATGGTCTCGCGCACCTGGCGAGCGCCCTGCAGGTCGATCTCCAGGAGGGTCGGGGCGCCGGCGGCGAGCCGCTCCTCGACGGGCCCGCGCGGGGTCCCGTAGCGGTTCACGCCGTGCACGACGGCCCACTCGAGCATCTCCCCCGCCGCCACCATGCGGTCGAACTGCTCCGGGCCGACGAAGTGGTAGTGCACGCCGTCGACCTCCCCCGGCCGCGGGGCGCGGGTCGTGGCGGAGACGGAGAGCCACACGTCGGGATAGCGCCGGCGGATGTCGGCCGACACCGTCCCCTTGCCGACGGCCGTCGGGCCGGCGAGGACGGTGAGCCGGCCCGGGCCCGGGAGGCTGGGGACGGGGTCGTGGGTCAGAGCGGAAATCTCAGCCAAACCTCTCGATGAGGGCAGCGGACTGGTGCGGGCCCAGGCCGCGCACGCGACGGGTCTCGGCGATGCCGATCTCCTCCATGATCGCACGCGCCTTGACCTTGCCGACGCCGGGCAGCGACTCCAGCAGCGCGGAGACCTTGAGCTTGCCCACGATCTCGTCGCTGTGCCCCTGCTCGATGACCTCGCGCAGCGATCCCTGGGAGAACTTCAGCCGGTTCTTGACCTCGGCGCGGATGCGGCGCGCCTCGGCCGCCTTCTCGAGCGCCGCCGCACGCTGCTCGGCCGTCAGTGGGGGAAGTGCCACGCGAGTCACCTTCTCGTCTGGTCCGATGTGCCGCAGCCGCGCCGCCGCCGGTCGCCCGGCGGCCGCTCGCGCTGGGTCGAACCTAGCGACGACCCGGTCACCCTGCAACGCGCAGCCGCGACCCGTCGGCGCCCGCGGGCCCGCTCACCCGCGCAGCGCGCCGCGCGCCTGCGCGACCGCTCCTGCGGCCGCGGCGCGCAGCGCCCCCGCGTCCGGTCCGGCGACCAGCACGCCCCGGGAGGACGACGCCAGCACCTGGCGGCGCGCCGCGCCGAAGGCCCGCGCGAGCTCGGGGCCGCCGGCACCCTGCACGCCCACGCCCGGCGCGAGCAGCGGGCCGTTGACGGCCGCCAGGTCCGTCCCGGTGGACGCCGCGGCGTCGCCGACCGTCGCTCCGACGACCAGGCCCACCGAGCCCATCGGCTCGACGTCCCGGTTGAGCGCGGCGGCCTCGGCCGCGATGCGCGCGGCCACGCTGACCCCGTCCGCGTCGCGGGCGTGCTGAACCTGGGCGCCCTCCTTGTTGGAGGTCAGGCACAGCACGAACAGCCCACGCCCGGACCCGAGCGCCGCGTCGACCGCCGGCTCCAACGAGCCGAAGCCGAGGTACGGGGACACGGTGAGCGCGTCCCCGGCCAGGGGCGACCCGTCGCGCAGGAACGCGTCCGCATACCCCGCCATCGTCGAGCCGATGTCGCCGCGCTTGGCGTCGACGATCACCAGAGTGCCCGCGGCCCGCCCCGCGGCGACGACGTCCTCGAGCGCGGCGAGCCCGCGCGAGCCGTGCCGCTCGAACAGCGCCGCCTGCGGCTTGAACGCCGCCACGCGCCCGCCGAGGGCGTCGACGACCCGCAGGCCGAAGTCCCGGAGCCCGGACGCGTCGTCGGGCAGGTCCCACGCCTCGAGCAGGCCGGGGTGCGGGTCGATGCCGACGCACAGGGGCCCGTGCTCGTCCATCGCCGCGGCGAGCCGGGCGCCGAAGGGCGCGCTCATCGTGCCGCCGCCCGCGCGTCGTGCTCCTGCAGGCTGCTCACCGAGAACGGGCCCTCGAGGACCGCCTCGATCCCCTGGACGGCGGCGGCGAGCTGCTGGACCGTCGTGACGATCGTCTTGTCCGCGGCGGTGGTCGCGGCGCGGATCTCGTACCCGTCGGCGCGCGCCCCCGGCCCGGACGGGCTGTTGACGACCATCTCGACCTCGCCCTCGGTGATGAGGTCGACGATCGTCGGCTCTCCGCCGGCACCGCGACCCTCGGAGTGCTTGCGCACCGTCGTGACCTCGATGCCGTTGCGGAGCAGCACCGACGCCGTCCCCTCCGTCGCGAGGATCGTGAAGCCGAGCTCCTTGAGCCGCTTGATCGGGAACACGATCTGCCGCTTGTCACGGTCCGCGACGGAGACGAACACCGCGCCCGACGTCGGCAGTCCGCCGAAGGCCGCCGCCTGCGACTTCGCGAAGGCGCGGGGGAAGTCGACGTCGTAGCCCATCACCTCGCCCGTCGAGCGCATCTCCGGGCCGAGGAGGGTGTCGACGACCAGCCCGGCCTCGGTACGGAAGCGCTTGAAGGGCAGCACGGCCTCCTTGACGGCGATCGGGGCGTCGAGGTCGAGGCGTGCGCCGTCGCCGTCCGCCTTCAGGACCCCCGAGGCGCGCAGGTCGGCGATCGAGGAGCCGGTCATGATGAGCGCGGCCGCCTTGGCCAGCGGCGTGCCCGTCGCCTTGGAGACGAACGGCACGGTGCGCGAGGCCCGCGGGTTCGCCTCGAGGACGTACAGCACGTCGGAGACGAGGGCGAACTGGATGTTGAGCAGGCCCCGGACGCCGACGCCCGCCGCGATCGCCTCCGTCGAGCGCCGGATCCGCTCGATCTCCGCCGTGCTCAGCGAGACCGGGGGCAGCACGCACGCCGAGTCGCCCGAGTGGATCCCGGCCTCCTCGATGTGCTCCATGACGCCGCCCAGGTACAGGTCCGTCCCGTCGTAGAGGGCGTCGACGTCGATCTCCATCGCGTCGTCGAGGAACCGGTCGATGAGCAGCGGGGCGGGCAGGCCGCCGCTCGCGCGGGCCTCCTCCCCCGCGCTCGCCAGCGCGCGCTCGACGTACCCGGTCAGCTGCTCCGCGGAGTACACGATCTCCATGCCGCGCCCGCCGAGCACGTAGGAGGGGCGGACGAGGACGGGGAACCCGATCCGGTGCGCGACCTCCTGCGCCTCGGGCAGCGAGTGCGCGGTGCCGAACTGCGGCGCGGGGAGCCCCGCCTCGGCCAGCACGCGGCCGAAGGCGCCGCGGTCCTCGGCCAGGTCGATCGCCTCGGGCGACGTGCCGAGCACCGGGAGACCCGCGTCGGCCAGCCGCTGCGCGAGGGCGAGCGGCGTCTGCCCGCCGAGCTGGACGATGATCCCCTCGACGGGCCCGGCCGCCAGCTCGGAGCGGTAGACCTCGAGGACGTCCTCGAAGGTCAGCGGCTCGAAGTAGAGGCGGTCGGAGGTGTCGTAGTCGGTCGAGACCGTCTCGGGGTTGCAGTTGACCATGACGGTCTCGAAGCGGTCCCGCAGGGCGAGCGTGGCGTGCACGCACGAGTAGTCGAACTCGATGCCCTGGCCGATGCGGTTGGGGCCCGAGCCCAGGATGATGACGGCCGGGCGCTCGCGCGGCGCGACCTCCGTGTCGTCGTCGTAGGTCGAGTAGTGGTACGGCGTCCTGGCGGCGAACTCCGCCGCGCAGGTGTCGACCGTCTTGTAGACGGGACGCACGTCGAGCGCGTAGCGGACCTCGCGCACGGTCGCCTCGCCGACGTCCCGCAGCGCCGCGATCTGCGCGTCCGAGAGACCGTGCCGCTTGGCGCGTCGCAGCACGGCGGCGGTGAGCGCCGGAGCGCCGGCGACCTCGGCCGCGACCTCGTTGACGAGCTGGATCTGGTCGAGGTACCAGGGGTCGATCTTCGTGGACTCGAAGACCTGCTCGATGCTGGCCCCGGCGCGCAGCGCCTGCTGGACGCCGATGATGCGGTTCTCCGTCGGGCGCGCGATCCGCGCGAGCAGCGCGTCGAGCTCGTCGCCCGCGACCGGCTCGCCGTCCCAGTGGAACACCGAGCCGGACTTGTCGATCGAGCGCAGCGCCTTCCCGAGCGCCTCGGTGAAGCTGCGCCCGAGCGACATGGCCTCGCCGACGGACTTCATGGTCGTCGACAGCGTCGTGTCCGCGGCGGGGAACTTCTCGAAGGCGAACCGCGGCACCTTGACGACGACGTAGTCGAGCGTGGGCTCGAAGGACGCCGGGGTGACCTGCGTGATGTCGTTGGGGATCTCGTCGAGCGTGTAGCCCACCGCGAGCTTGGCCGCGATCTTCGCGATCGGGAACCCGGTGGCCTTCGACGCGAGCGCGGACGAGCGTGAGACGCGCGGGTTCATCTCGATGACGATGACACGGCCGGTCTCCGGGTCCACCGCGTACTGGATGTTGCAGCCGCCGGTGTCGACGCCGACCTCGCGGATCACGGCGATGCCGATGTCGCGCAGCCGCTGGTACTCGCGGTCGGTCAGGGTGAGCGCGGGGGCCACCGTGATCGAGTCGCCGGTGTGCACGCCGACAGGGTCGACGTTCTCGATCGAGCAGACGACGACGACGTTGTCCGCCTTGTCGCGCATGAGCTCGAGCTCGTACTCCTTCCAGCCGAGGATCGACTCCTCGAGGAGCACCTCGGTCGTGGGCGAGTAGTGCAGCCCGGCACCGACGATGCGGCGCAGGTCCTCCTCGTCGTAGGCGATGCCCGAGCCGAGCCCGCCCATCGTGAAGGACGGACGCACGACCGTCGGGTAGCCGAGCTCGTCGACCGCGGCCAGCGCCTCGTCGATCGTGTGGATGATGACGGAGCGCGCGCTCTCGCCGCCGCAGACCGCGACGACGTCCTTGAACTGCTGGCGGTCCTCGCCCTTCTCGATCGCGGGGATGTTCGCGCCGATGAGCTCGACGCCGTACTCGGCGAGGACGCCTGCCTTCTCCAGGTCGATCGCGGCGTTGAGCGCGGTCTGCCCGCCCAGCGTCGGCAGGAGCGCGTCGGGGCGCTCCTTCGCGATGATCGTGGTGAGGACCTCGGTGGTGATCGGCTCGACGTAGGTGGCGTCGGCGAACTCGGGGTCGGTCATGATCGTGGCCGGGTTCGAGTTCACGAGGATGACGCGCAGGCCCTCCTCCTTGAGCACCCGGCACGCCTGGGTGCCCGAGTAGTCGAACTCGCACGCCTGGCCGATGACGATCGGGCCGGACCCGATGACCAGGACGCTCGTGAGATCAGTTCTGCGCGGCACGCGTGGACTCCTTGCCGTCGGTCGCGGTCTGGTTCATCAGGTCGACGAAGCGGTCGAACAGGTACGAGGCGTCGTGCGGACCCGCCGCCGCCTCGGGGTGGTACTGGACGGAGAACGCCGGGCGGTCGAGGCACTCGAGGCCCTCGACGACCTGGTCGTTGAGACAGGTGTGGGAGACGACGACGCGGCCGTAGCGCCCGCCGTCGTGCGGGGCGACGGACTCGCCGTCCAGCGGGGCGTCGACGGCGAAGCCGTGGTTGTGGGCCGTGATCTCGACCTTCCCCGTGCGGCGGTCGATCACCGGCTGGTTGATCCCGCGGTGCCCGTAGCCGAGCTTGTAGGTCCCGTACCCGAGGGCGCGGCCGAGGATCTGGTTGCCGAAGCAGATGCCGAAGTACGGGATGCCGCGGTCCAGGACCGCGCGGAGCAGCTCGACGACGGTCGTCGCCGCCCCGGGGTCGCCCGGGCCGTTGGAGAAGAAGACGCCGTCGGGCGCCAGGGCGACGATGTCCTCGATCGTCGAGGTGGCGGGCACGACGTGCACGCGCAGCCCGCGCTCGGCGAGCCGGCGGGGCGTCATGGACTTGATGCCGAGGTCGACGGCCACGACGGTGCGGACCGGGCCCGTGGCGGGCTGGGCCAGCGGCTCGACCGTGTAGGCCTCGTCGGTGCTCGCCTCGGCGGCGAGGTCCGCGCCGGTCATGCGGGGCGCGGCGGTGACCTCGGCGAGCAGGTCCTCGGTCGTCCGCCGGCGCCCGTCGCGCCAGAGGTCGTCGCCGGAGAAGATGCCCGCCCGCATGGTGCCGAGCTCGCGCAGGTGCCGGGTCAGCGAGCGGGTGTCGATCTCGCTGATCCCCACGACCCCCTGCGAGACGAGCTCGTCGTCCAGCGAGCGGCGGGCGCGCCAGCTCGAGACGCGGCGCGCGGGGTCGCGCACCACGTAGCCGCTGACCCAGATGCGGGTCGACTCGTCGTCCTCGTCGTTCACCCCGGTGTTGCCGATGTGCGGGGCGGTCATGACGACGATCTGACGGTGGTACGAGGGGTCGGTGAGCGTCTCCTGGTACCCGGTCATCGCCGTGTTGAAGACGATCTCGCCGAGGGTCGTGCCGCGGGCGCCGTAGGCCCGCCCCTCGGCGGTACGCCCGTCCTCGAGGACGAGGACGGCGTCGTCGGTGGGCACGCCCTGGGGCACGGTGCGCTGGTCGCTGGTCACGCGGTCTCCTCCGGGTGGTCGGTGGTAGGTCTGACTTCGGCGCCCGCCATGGCCTGGACGGCCTCGACGAGCGGGGCCCGGTCGGCGGCGTGCCGCACGCGCAGGCCGGTGTCGAGCATCGTCCCCGCCGCCGAGCGCCAGGTCAGGACCACGATTCCCTCGCCGCCCGTGTACTTGCCGGCCATGCCGGGGCTCGTCCCCGCGTCCGCGACACGGCCCGCGGGCAGGTAGAGCGTCGTGCTGCCCCGTCGCTCGAGGAGGACGCCCTCGGGGTGGACGCTGACCGTCGCGGCGGCGCGGTCGCCGAGGTGGTGCGCGCCGACGCGTGCGAGCCAGTCGCCCGCGAGGGTGGTCGAGACGTAGGTCGCCTCCAGCGGGCCGAGGGAGGGCGCCCCGAGCTGCCCCGGCACGACGGGCAGCTCGCCGACGACGTCGGCGCGGCGCGTGCGCATCGCACGCACGCCGAACCCGATCACGAGCAGGAGCAGCACGCCGAGGACGATCCAGATCCCGACGGCGACGGGCACCGGCATGCTCACGCGACGCCCCCCTCGGGCCGCTCGACCGGCACGCCGTCGAGCACGGTGGCGGCGCCCCGCAAGAACGTCGCCACGACGCGCCCCGGCAGCTCGCGGCCGCGGAACGGCGTGTTGCCGCTGGCGGTGACCTGCGCGGCGCCGTCCACGACGCGGGTCGCGGCCGGGTCGACGAGCACGACGTTCGCGGGCTCGCCGACCTCGAGCGGGCGCCCCTGGGGGCGCTCGCCGGCGTCGGTGCGGGCGATCCTCGCGGGCGCGGAGGACATGACGCGGGCGACGTCGGACCACGTGAGGCGACCGGTGTCGACCATCGTCGCCTGCACCACGCTGAGCGCGGTCTCGAGCCCGGTCATCCCGAACGCGGCCGCGGGCCACTCGCAGTCCTTGTCCTCGCGCGTGTGGGGCGCGTGGTCCGTGGCGACGATGTCGATGGTGCCGTCGGCGAGGCCGTCGCGGACGGCGTCGACGTCGGCCTGGGTGCGCAGCGGCGGGTTCACCTTGAAGGTCGGGTCGTAGCCGCGGGCGAGCTCGTCGGTCAGCACCAGGTGGTGCGGCGTCACCTCGGCGGTGACGTCCACACCCCGCGACTTCGCCCAGCGCACGATGTCCACCGAGCGCGCGGTCGAGAGGTGGCACACGTGCAGGCGCGAGCCCACGTGCTCGGCGAGCAGCACGTCACGGGCGATGATCGCCTCCTCCGCGACCGCGGGCCAGCCGGTCAGGCCGATCTCCGCGGAGACGACGCCCTCGTTCATCTGCGCACCCTCGGTCAGGCGCGGCTCCTGCGCGTGCTGGGCGACGACGCCGTCGAACGCCTTGACGTACTCCAGCGCGCGCCGCATGAGGATCGGGTCGGCGACGCACCTCCCGTCGTCCGAGAAGACACGCACGCGGGCGGCGGAGTCGGCCATCGCGCCGAGCTCGGCGAGCCGTTCGCCGCCGAGGCCGACGCTCACGGCCCCGACCGGGTGGACGTCGGCCCAGCCGGCGTCGCGGCCGAGGCGCCAGACCTGCTCGACGACGCCCGCGGTGTCCGCGACCGGCGTCGTGTTGGCCATGGCGTGCACGGCCGTGAAGCCGCCGGCGGCGGCCGCGCGGGTGCCCGACCGGACCGTCTCGGCGTCCTCCCGTCCCGGCTCGCGCAGGTGGGTGTGCAGGTCCACCAGGCCCGGCAGGGCGACGAGCCCCGCCCCGTCGACGACCGTCGCGGCGTCCTCGCCCGGCCGGCCGGCCGGGTCGATCGAGCCGGCCGCGCCGATCTCGGCGATCAGCCCGTCGCGCAGCAGCAGGTCGGCCGGGTCGCCGCCGAGCGGCGCCACGCCGCGGAGCAGGTAGGTGGTGCTCATGCGAGAACAGATCCTTCCGAGGGGTCCGGGGCCCCGGGGGCGTCACGCCCCGAGAGCAGCAGGTAGAGCACGGCCATGCGCACGGCGACCCCGTTGGCGACCTGCTCGACGATCACCGCGCGCGGCGAGTCGGCGGCCTCGGCCGAGATCTCCAGGCCGCGGTTCATCGGGCCGGGGTGCATGACGATCGCGTGCTCGGGCAGCAGGGCGAGCCGGCGGCCGTCGAGCCCGTACTTGCGCGTGTACTCCAGCGGGTTCGGGAAGAACGCGCCGGCGCCGGCGCCGCTCATCCGCTCGCGCTGGACGCGCAGCATCATGATCGCATCGGGGGCACCCTCGCGCAGCGACTCGTCCAGGTGGTAGGAGACCTCGCAGGGCCAGCTCTCCACCCCCACCGGCAGGAGCGTGGGCGGGGCGACGAGCGTCACCTCGGCGCCGAGGGTGTGCAGCAGGTGCACGTTGGACCGCGCCACGCGCGAGTGCAGCACGTCGCCCACGATCGCGACGCGTCGCCCGGCCAGGTCCGCCCCGAGGGCCGCCGCGTCGTCGGGCCCGCTCCCCGGCGGTCCGGCCAGGTGGCGGCGCATCGTGTAGGCGTCGAGCAGCGCCTGCGTCGGGTGCTGGTGCGTGCCGTCACCGGCGTTGACGACGGCCGAGTCCAGCCACCCGGCGTGCGCGAGCAGGTGCGGCGCCCCGGAGGCCTGGTGACGGCACACGACCGCGTCGGCGCCCATCGCCTGCAGGGTCAGCGCGGTGTCCTTGAGCGACTCGCCCTTGGAGACGCTCGAGCCCTTCGCCGAGAAGTTGATGACGTCCGCCGAGAGACGCTTCGCGGCCGTCTCGAACGAGATCCGGGTCCGCGTGGAGTCCTCGAAGAAGAGGTTGACCACCGTGCGCCCGCGCAGCGTCGGCAGCTTCTTGATCTCGCGCGACTGGGTCGTGGCCATCTGGGCGGCCGTGTCGAGGATGGTGATCGCGTCCTCGCGGGCGAGGCCGGCGGTCGAGAGCAGGTGCTTCATCGGGGACCTCCCCCGCGGATCGTCACGGAGTCCCCGGTGCCGTCGAGCTCGGCGAGGCGCACCGACACGCGCTCCTCGGCCGACGTCGGCAGGTTCTTGCCGACGTAGTCCGGCCGGATGGGCAGCTCGCGGTGGCCCCGGTCCACGAGCACCGCGAGCTGGACGGCGCGCGGACGCCCGAGGTCGCTGATCGCGTCGAGCGCGGCGCGGATGGTGCGTCCCGAGAACAGCACGTCGTCGACGAGCACCACGACCTTGTCGTCGATGCCCGACGGCGGCAGGTGGGTCGCCCCGACCGGGCGGGTGGGGTTGCGCCGCAGGTCGTCGCGGTACATCGTCACGTCGAGCTCGCCCACCAGCGCCTGGTGGTCGCTGCCGACGACGGACGCCAGCCGCTGCGCGAGGCGCCGGGCGAGCGGGACGCCGCGCGTCGGGATGCCGAGGAGGACGACGTCGGCCGCCCCCTTGTTGCGCTCCACGATCTCGTGGGCGATGCGGGTCAGGGCCCGCGCGACGTCGGCGTCGCCGAGGACGACGGTCTCGGGGCGGCCCGAGGGGCCGGGAACGTTCGGGGTGCTGGGCACAGCAGCGCCAGGATTCATCTGGCGACCTCCTTCCCCGCCTCACCGGACGGGCCTTAAAGGATGTCTGACGGCACCACACTAGCGCGGCGCGGGCGACGGGCACCGCGGCGACCAGGATGCGGTCGGCGACGTCCGTCACACCGCGCCGTCAGGCGAGCAGCGTCGGCTTCAGCTCGAGGATCCGGCCGAGCAGGCCGTTGACGAAGTCGGGCGACTCGTCCGTGGACAGCGCGCGGGCGAGGTCCACCGCCTCGTCGATGGCGACGGCGTCGGGCACGTCGTCGTTGTAGAGGATCTCCCACGTGCCGATGCGCAGGAGCGCGCGGTCGACCGACGGCATGCGCTCGACCGTCCAGCCGTGCGAGTAGGTGGCGAGCAGCTCGTCGATCCGCTCGCGCCGGGCGAGGACGCCCTCGACGAGGTCGACGGAGTACTGCGGCAGGGCCGCCTCGGTGCCGGGCTCGACGAGCCGGTCGGCCAGCAGGGTCCCCGCGTCGCTCCCCCGCTGGTCGGCCTCGAACAGGACGTCGAGCGCGCGCTTGCGCGCCTTGGTGCGTGCCTTCACGTCAGTCGTTCACGCGGCCGAGGTACGACCCGTCGCGCGTGTCGACCTTGACCCGGGTGCCCTGCTCGAGGAACAGCGGGACCTGGATCTCCGCGCCCGTCTCGAGGGTCGCGGGCTTGGTGCCGCCGGTGGAGCGGTCGCCCTGCAGGCCCGGCTCCGTGTAGGTGATCTCGAGGACGACCGAGGAGGGGAGCTCCGTGTACAGGGGCGTCCCGTCGTTCGACGCGACCGTGATCATGACGCCCTCGAGCAGGTACTTCTCGTTGTCGCCGACGACGGCGGCCGGGATCGTGATCTGGTCGTACGTCGAGGTGTCCATCACGACGAAGTCGTCGCCGTCCTTGTACAGGTACTGCATGTCGCGACGGTCGACGTTCGCCGTCTCGATCTTCAGCCCGGCGTTGAACGTCTTGTCGACCTGCTTGCCGGAGATGACGTTCTTCATCTTCGTGCGCACGAACGCGCCACCCTTGCCCGGCTTGACGTGCTGGAACTCGATGATGGTCCAGAGCTGGCCGTCGATCCGCAGGACGGTGCCGTTCTTGATGTCGTTCGTCGTTGCCACGTTCGATGACTTCCTGTCGTGTCGGGAGGTGCGGGACGCCGCCGCGTCCCTCGGGGTGCGGGCAGGCGGCGCGCAGCGCGCGGGCGGGCCGCGCAAAACTCGGTCCAGTCTACCGGAGCAGCCCGAGCACGGCCGACCCCGCCAGCCCGAGGCTGACGGCCCACAGCATCGACGCGAGCGTCCCGACGACGAACCGTTCCGAGGCGGCGGGCCGCTCCCGCAGCTCCGGGTACCGGCCGAGCCCCTTGACGGCGACGACCAGCGCGATCCCGGCGGGGTACCCGACCAGGAGGCAGCCGGTGACCGCGAAGCGCTCGAGCAGCCCGATCCAGGTCCCGCCCCGCAGCGCCTCGAGGGCGACGGTCCCCGTGGGGCCCGCCGCCGGGTCCGGGTCCGGCGGCGCCTGGCCGGGCCCGGACGGCGGGGCGCCGTCGTCCGGGCGCCGGGACGCGGCGCGCAGCACGACGGGCACCACCCAGGCGCCGGCACCGGTGCTCACGGCGAGCGCGACGAGCACGGTGAGGGTCCGGAGCACCGCGGTCCAGGCGTCGTTCATCGGTCGGCCTCCGTGAGCAGTCGTTCGGCGACGGGCCGGACGGCGTCGACCTCGCTCTGCAGCGCGGCACGCAGGCGTTGGCTGACCGCCTGCTCGGTGATGCCGAGCGCCGCGGCGACGTCCTTGCGCCGGCCCTCGTACGCCGCGAGGGTATCGACCGCCTCCCACCCCGGTGCGCTCCGGCGCGCCAGGACGGCGGCGACCAGGCGGAGGACGGCCTCGGCGTCGCGGCAGTCGCGCGCGCGGGCGCCGTCGACGGCGAGCGCCGCGCCGGTCCCGCGCGCCTTGGCGCGGTCCACGGCGGCGCGGGCGGCGACGAAGGCGTCCCCGGTGGCCTCGCGCGTGGAGGGTGGCAGGGGCCGGGCGACCGTCCCGACGCCGAGCCCGGTGCTCCAGCCGCCGGACCGCGCGACGGCGAGGACCGCGTCGAGCGTGGTCCCGGCGTCCTCGCACAGACCCTGGACCTCGTCCCCCACGGTCCGCTCGAAGGGCAGGACGACGCCGGTGCGGGTGGCGGTGGCGGCGCTGAGGGTCTCGAGCAGCTCGGGGACCCGGTCCGGGTTGCCGGTGCTGCCCTGCTGGTCGATCGTCAGGACGAACATGCATCAAGCCTAGAGGCTTAATTCTCCGATATCAAGGATGTGGACTTGACTGCCGTGCGGACCGTCATGCGTCGGACGCGGTGCCGAGCAGGTCCGCGAGCGCCTGCAGCGCGAGCCGGTAGGAGCCGAGCCCGAACCCGGCGATCGTGCCCGTCGCGACCGGGCCCACGACCGACCGGTGCCGGAACTCCTCGCGGGCGTAGGGGTTGGAGATGTGGATCTCGACGAGGTGCAGGCCCGCCTGGGTGACCTGCGCGGCGGCGTCGCGCAGCGAGTACGAGTAGTGCGTGAAGGCAGCGGGGTTGAGGGCGACGTGGGCGCGGGCGTCCACCGCCTCGTGGAGCCAGCCGACCAGCTGTGACTCGTCGTCCGTCTGGCGGACCTCGACGTCGAGCCCGAGCCCCTCGCCCCAGGCGCGGGCGCGCTCGACGAGCCCCGCGTAGGACACGGACCCGTACACGTCGGGGTCGCGGACGCCCAGGCGCCCCAGGTTGGGTCCGTTGAGGACGAGGACGCGCGTCATGCGCCGAGGCTATCGCCTCGTGTCGCCGGTGCATGGGCCGTGCGGGCGGCGCAGCCGGACTAGCATCGGCGCGTGCCTCCCGCCGACGTGACGCCCGCCACCCCGAGCCCTCCTGCTCCCCCGCCGGTGCCGCGCAGCAGCGGCACGGTCGGCCAGGTCGTGGCGTGGTCGCTGTGGGACTGGGGCTCGGCGGCGTTCAACGCGGTCGTGACCACCTTCGTCTTCACGCGCTGGATCACCAGCGACGCGTTCGTCGAGGCAGGCGCGGACGTCGACGCCGTCACGGCGCAGCACGCCGCGTGGCTGGGCTGGGGGCTGACGGTCGCGGGCCTGCTCATCGCCCTGCTCGCCCCGGCGCTCGGGGCGCTGGCGGACGCCTCGGGACGCCGCAAGGTCTGGCTCGGCGCGAACTCCGCGGTGGTCTTCGGGGCCATGGTGGCGATGTTCTTCGTCCGCCCCACGCCGGGCTCGCTCTCGGAGGCGGTCGTCCTCGGCGTCGTCCTGCTGTCGGTGGGCAACGTGTTCTTCGAGCTGGCGTCGGTGGCGTACAACGCGCTCCTGCTGGGGATCTCGACGCCGCGCACGATCGGGCGGGTCAGCGGCTGGGGCTGGGGCGCCGGCTACGTGGGCGGGATCGTGCTGCTGCTGGTCCTGTTCGTCGGGTTCATCTCCCCGGACGTCGGCTGGTTCGGCGTGACGGACGCCGACGGGCTCGACGTCCGCGTGAGCGTGCTGCTCTCGGCGGTGTGGTTCGCGGTGTTCGCGGTCCCGGTGCTCCTCGCCGTGCCGGAGCGGCCCCGGGCCGCGAGCGCCGCCGCGATCGGCGTCCGGGGCGCATACCGCAGGCTCGGGCGCGACGTCGCCGCGCTGTGGCGCACGGGGCGCTCGACGCTCTGGTACCTGGTGGCGAGCGCGGTGTACCGCGACGGGCTGGCCGGCGTGTTCACGTTCGGTGCGGTGATCGCGTCCGGGACGTTCGGGTTCGACGCGAGCGACGTCATCGTGTTCGCGATCGCGGCGAACCTCGTGGCCGGGCTCTCGACGATCGCCGCGGGCTGGCTGGACGACCGGGTGGGGCCGCGGCGCGTGGTGCTGGTCGCGCTGACGGTGCTCGTCCTCGCCGGGCTCGGCGTGTTCTTCCTGCACGACGGCGGGAGGACGGTCTTCTGGGTCTGCGGGCTCCTGCTGAGCGGGTGCGTCGGTCCGGCGCAGTCGGCGAGCCGAGCCCTGCTCGGGCGGCTCGCCGAGGAGGGCCGCGAGACAGAGGCGTTCGGGCTCTACGCGACGACCGGCCGGGCCGCGAGCTTCATGGCGCCCCTCGCGTTCTCGGCGTTCGTCACGGTCGGCGGCGCGCAGTACTGGGGGATCCTCGGGATCGTCGGGGTCGTGCTGGTGGGTCTCGTGGTGCTCACGCTCGTGCGCTTCCCGGCGGGCCGGGGCGTGGACGGGCGACGGGACGTCGGCGTCGTCCGCGCCGCCGGGACGCGGCCATGACGCCGGTCGCCGACCGGGCGCAGCGGATGGACCGCCGGGCCCTATCCATCCTTTAGCCGCTCATCGGAAGGTAGGGTGGAGGCGTGGCACCCGATGCGTCAGCGCCCGGCACCTGGCCGCCGGTCTCCTGGGAGGAGCACCGGTGGCGCTCGGCGCTCCCCCCCGACGTCCTGTCCCGCTCGGCGCGGACACGTCTCGCCGCGCCGTACGCGTCGGCCGTGCTGCCGGAGGTCGCGGACGTCGACGTGCGGCTGCCGCGGGGCGTGGTGGCGTCCGTCGAGGACGCGTCCGAGCTGGTGCGCGAGTTCGACCGCGACGTGGGCGGCGAGGTCGCGCCGTTCGCCGCGGTGCTCCTGCGGTCGGAGTCGGCCTCGTCGTCGCAGATCGAGAACCTCACGTCCGGGGCGCGGCAGATCGCGCTGGCGGAGCTGGGCGAGGCGGCGCGGTCGAACGCCGTGCAGATCGTGGGCAACGTGCACGCCATGCGGGCCGCGCTCGCGCTCTCCGAGCGCGTCGACGTCGCGTCCCTCCTGGCCATGCACGCCGCGCTCATGGGAGACGCCGACTTCGCCGGCGCGGTCCGCACCGAGCAGGTCTGGATCGGCGGGGGGCGGTACTCGCCGCACGACGCCGGCTTCGTCCCGCCGCACCATGCCCTGGTGCGCCCTGCGCTGGAGGACCTGGTGGCCTTCACGCGTCGCGGGGACGTGCCCGCGCTGACGCACGCGGCCCTGGCGCACGCGCAGTTCGAGACCATCCACCCCTTCGTGGACGGCAACGGGCGCACCGGCCGGGCGCTGGTGCACGCGCTGCTGCGCCGGCGCGGCCTGACGCGGGCGGTGACCGTCCCGGTCTCCGCAGGGCTGCTGGTGGACACGCGGGCGTACTTCGACGCCCTGACGGCGTACCGGGAGGGGGACCCGGCGCCCATCGTGGAGTCGCTGGCACAGGCGGCACGCACGTCCGTCGTCAACGGCCGGGTGCTGGTGTCCGACCTGCGCGAGGCGCACCGGCGCTGGTCGGCCGACCTGCGGGCGCGGTCCGACTCGGCGGCCTGGCCGCTGCTCGACGTGGTGCTCCGCCAGCCCGTCGTCAGCACCGCCCTGGTGCAGAGCGAGCTGGGCGTGACGCAGCCGAACGCGATGCGGGCGATCGGGCGCCTCGTCGACGTGGGAGCGCTCACCGAGCTCGGGGGGCGGCGCCGCTCGCTGCTCTGGCAGGCGAGCGAGGTGCTCACGGCGCTCGACGCCTTCGCCGAGCGCGCCGGGCGCAGGTCGCTGGGCTCGCCGCTCCCGGCACCACGGCCCGCCTCCGGCGCCCGCCTCCCGTAGGTTCGGGGCATGGCGCGCGCACCGTCGGACGACCTGTGGCACCCGGACACGCTCCTCGGGGCACCCTTCGAGCAGCGCCGCGCGGGGCGCGCCACCCTCGTGCGGCTGGCGCCCGCCCCGGCGCGCCCGCGCGGCGCCGTGGTCCACCTGCACGGCTACAACGACTACTTCTTCCAGGCGCACCTGGCCCGGGCCGTGGCGGACGCGGGGTACGCGTTCTATGCCGTCGACGCCCGCCGCGCGGGGCGCTCCCTGCGGCCGGACGACGTCCCGCACTTCCAGCAGGACCTGCGCGAGCAGGCCGGCGACCTCGCGACGGCGGTCGCCACGGTGCGGGCCCTGCACCCGGGGCTGCCCGTCGCCGCGCACGCCCACTCGACCGGCGGGCTCGTCGCGGCGCTGTGGGCGCACTCCCACCGCGAGCGCGGGACGCTCGCCGCCCTCGTGCTGGACAGCCCGTTCCTCGACATCGGCGCGAGCCGCTGGCTCGCGCCGGCCGCCGCCCGGCTCGTGGACGTCGCCGCCCCGTGGTCACCGATGCGCCGGCTCAGCTCCGCGCCGTCGTACTACGCCACCTACCAGCACGTCTCCCACGGCGGACGGTGGGACTTCGACACCCGGCTGAAGCGGCCCGAGGGCGTGCCGGCCCGCGCCGGGTGGCTGCGCGCCGTCCTGCGCGGGCAGGCCCGCGTGGCGCGCGGTCTCGCGGTCGGCTGCCCCGTGCTCGTCGCCCGGTCCGCGTCGTCGGGCCCCGACTCCCCCGACAACCCCGACCTCGACCGCCAGGACACGGTGCTGGACGTGCGCCACATCGCCCGCCTCGCCCCCCGGCTCGGTGCGGACGTCACCCCGCTGGTCGTCGAGGGCGGGGTGCACGACCTCGCGCTGTCCGACGACGTGCCCCGCGCCGCCTACCTGGAGGCGATGACCGCCTTCCTCGGCGAGCGGCTGCCGGGCCACGGTTCCGGGAACGCCCGGTCCGGGAACCGCGGGGGCGCGCGATGAACCGCCCTGCCCGCGGCGGCCGTCCCGGCGCGTGGTCCCACCCGTATCTCGACGCGCCGGGCGGCGTGCTCGCCCTCGCGCACCGCGGGTTCTCGCTCGACGGGCTCGAGAACTCGATGGCCGCGTTCGGCGCGGCCGTCGAGCTCGGCTTCCGGTACGTCGAGACCGACGCGCACGCGACGTCCGACGGCGTGGCCGTCGCCCTGCACGATGCGGCGCTCGACCGCACGACCGACAGCCTCGGGGCGGTCGCCGACCTCCCGTGGTCCCTCGTGCGCTCGGCCCGCATCGGCGGGGTCGAACCGGTGCCGCTGCTCGAGGACGTGCTGGGCACCTGGCCGGGGCTCCGGGTGAACGTCGACGTCAAGGCCGCCGCCGGGGCGCCCGCCGTGGCGCGGGCGATCGAGCGCACCGCGTCCCACGACCGGGTGTGCCTCGCATCGTTCTCGGCCCGTCGGCGCCGCGACACCCTCGCGCTGCTGAGCCGCCCGGTCGCGACGTCGGCGGGCCGGGGCGAGGTCGCGGCGTTCCTGCTCGCCGCGCGCACCCGCATGCCGGCCGGCACCGCGCGCGCCGTCCTGCGCGGCGCCGACGCGCTGCAGGTCCCCGAGGATTCCGGTTTGTTGCGCGTCGTGGACGCTCGCACGGTCGCGGCCGCCCACCGCGCCGGCCGCCAGGTGCACGTGTGGACCGTGAACGAGGCGCCTGCCATACACCGCCTGCTCGACCTCGGCGTCGACGGCATCGTCACGGACCGCGCGGACGTGCTGCGCGACGTGCTGCGCGCACGGGGCCGGTGGGCGGAGCCGGCCGCCTGAGCCCGGCGCCCGTCAGGGGCCGCCGCCGGAGAGGTCGTCGAACTCGGTGACCCGCTCGCGCCAGTACGTGCGCCCGTCGGTGGTGCGGCGCAGCACCCCCGCGTCGACCATCTCCCGGCGCAGGCCCACCGGGTCGCGCCCGCGGCGCGAGAGCAGCAGCGTCACCTCCCGCTCGGTGAGCGGCTCCTGCAGCGGCAGGTCGCGGCTCGCGACGTAGCGCAGCACGCGGTCCCGGTCCTCGCGCCGGCGCGGGCGCACCTCGAGGCGCCCGCGCCGCAGGAACCGTTCCGGGTCGGCGCCGCCGGCGTCCGCGCCCGGCGCGCCCTCAGCACCCTCGAGGAGCGCCCGCAGCGCCCCGACGTCCGGACGCAGCCGGCCGGCGCCGTCGGCCACCACCAGGCCCGAGCCGAGCAGCGGCCCCAGCCGGCGGCGCTGGTCCGCCGAGAGGTCCAGGCGGCGCAGCGGCGCGTCCTGGGCGTGGGCCGTCACGACCGCACCGAGGAGCGCGAACCGGCCCTCGTCCGCCATCGCCGCGACCACGCCCCGCCACGCGTTGCTCATCTCCCGAGCGTACGGACCAGGGTGCCGGTCGCACCACGACACCACGTTGACTTGTCATGACGTCATAGTGGTGTCATGCTGGCGTCATGGACCTGAACCGACATGTGGGCGAGCTGCACCGCCAGCTCGCCGTCGCGGCCGCGGCAGGCGGCGACGACGCCCGCGAGCTCGCCGAACGGCTCACCGCCCCGCTCGACGCCGCCGCGCGCCTCGTCCTGCTCGACGCGCTCTCGGAGGCCGCCGGCGAGATCTCCGCGGAGCTCGCGCCCGGGTCGGTCGACGTCCGCCTGCGCGGCGGCTCGCCCGAGTTCGTCGTCGCGGCGGCGCCCTCGCGGTCCTCCGGCGGGCCGACGCCGTCCGCTGCGCCCGCAGCCACGACCGGTGCGGACGCCGAGCCCGGCGCGACCAGCCGGACCACCCTGCGCCTTCCCGACACGCTCAAGCAGCAGACCGAGACGGCTGCCGCCCGCGACGGCGTCTCGGTGAACACCTGGCTCGTGCGGGCGGTCACCGCCGCGCTCGAGCAGCCCGGCGACCGGCCCGACCCCCAGGCCCGGACCGACCCGCGCGGCACCGGCCGCGTCACCGGCTGGGTGCGCTGACCGCCCGGCCGCACGCCGTGACACCACCGGCACCACCGGCACCACCGGCACCACCGACCCACCACAGGAGCCCTGCCATGCCCACCTTCCCCGCCCCGCAGCCCGTCCCGGTCCTCGTGGACGTGCCGTTCGCGAACCTGCACGTCGTGGCCGGCGACCGGGACGACGTCGTCGTCACGGTGCTGCCCACCTCGTCCTCGAGGCCGGGCAGCGTGCGCGCCGCCGAGGAGGTCCGCGTCGGACGCGACGGCGACGCGGTGACGATCGCCTGTCCCGGGTCGTGGAAGCAGCTCGTCCGACCCTTCGCCGCCGGGACCGCGGACATCACCGTCGAGCTCCCCGAGGGCTCCGAGGTCCGCGGCAGGACCGGCACCCTCGACGTCGAGGGCACCCTCGGCGTCGTCGAGATGACGCTCTCCGCCGGTGACGCCTGCGTGGGCGACGCCGCCCGGCTCAGCCTGAAGGTCTCGGCCGGCTCCGTCGTCGTCGGCCGCGTCACCGGCCCCGTCGACGTCAGGGCGGGCGCGGGAGCCGTGCGCATCGCTGCCGTCGAGGGCGACGCCACGGTGCGGGCGAGCAACGGCACCACCACCGTCGGCTCGGTCACGGGCACCCTCGAGGTGCACGGGGCGCACGGAGACGTCGTCGTCGACCGGGTGCGCGGCGCCGTGACGGCCAAGACCGCCTCGGGCGGCGTCCGCGTCGGCCGCGTCGAGCGGGGCACCCTCACCCTGACCACCTCCTACGGCTCGATCGAGGTCGGCGTGCCCGAGGGCACCGCCGCCTGGCTCGACGTCGCCTCACAGCACGGGAGCGTCCGCAACCGGCTGGCGCCCGCCGCGGGACCCGGGCAGGACGAGGACACCGCCGAGATCCACGCCACCACCGGCTACGGCGACGTCGTCGTCCGCCGTCCCTGAGACGTCCCCGCCGAGGAGACGCAGACGAGGAGACACCCATGAGAACCGACCAGGTCCCCGCGATCCGGGTGCGGGGCATCGAGAAGTCGTTCGGGGACCTGCCCGTGCTGCGGGGCGTCGACCTGGACGTGGCCGCGGGCGCCGTCGTCGCGCTGCTCGGCGCGAACGGCGCCGGGAAGACCACGCTGGTCCGGATCCTGGCCACGCTGCTGGTGGCCGACGCGGGCACCGCGACCGTCCACGGCTTCGACGTCCGCGAGCAGGCCGCCGAGGTGCGGGCCTCGATCAGTCTCACCGGTCAGTTCGCCGCGGTCGACGAGATCCTCACGGGCCGGGAGAACCTCGTCCTCGTCGCCCGCCTGCGCCACCTGCCCGTCCCGCGGGCGGTCGCCGACGACCTGCTCGCCCGCGTCTCGCTCACCGACGCCGGCGACCGCAGGGCGTCGACCTACTCCGGCGGCATGCGCCGTCGGCTCGACCTCGCCATGAGCCTGGTCGGTGCGCCGCCGGTCGTCGTCCTCGACGAACCGACCACGGGGCTCGACCCCCAGGCCCGGATCGAGGTCTGGCACGAGATCAAGGCCCTCGCCCGGGGCGGCACGACCGTGCTGCTGACCACCCAGCACCTCGACGAGGCCGAGCGCCTCGCCGACCGCATCGCGATCCTGCACCGGGGGACGATCGTCCAGGACGGCACCCTGGCCGAGCTCACGGCGCTGCTGCCACCGGCCGAGGTGCAGCACGTCGAGAAGCAGCCGTCGCTGGAGGACGTCTTCCTCGCGGTGACGGGAGAGGCCACGACCGAGGAGGAGTCCCGATGACCACGCTCGCGCTCGCCGACACCCGCACCCTGACCGGCCGCTCGCTGCGGCACGTCACCCGCAGCCCCGACACGATCATCACCACCGCCGTCACCCCGGTCGCGCTGATGCTGCTGTTCGTCTACGTCCTCGGCGGCGCGATCGACACCGGGTCCGACGAGCCGTACATCGACTACCTGCTCCCCGGCATCCTGCTCATCACCGTCGCGTCCGGCGTCGCGTACACGGCCTACCGGCTGTTCCTGGACCTGCAGGGCGGCATCGTCGAACGCTTCCGGTCCATGCCGATCGCGCGGCCGAGCGTGCTGTGGGCCCACGTGCTGACGTCCCTGGTCGCGAACCTCGTCTCGGTCGCACTGGTCGTCGCCGTCGCGCTCCTCCTGGGCTTCCGCACCGGGGCGTCCGCGGGCGCCTGGCTCGCCGTCGTCGGTATCCTGGTGCTGTTCACGCTCGCCCTGACCTGGCTCGCCGTGATCGCGGGGCTCTGCGCGACGACGGTCGACGGCGCGAGCGCGTTCAGCTACCCGCTCATCTTCCTGCCGTTCGTCAGCTCGGCCTTCGTCCCCACGGACACGATGCCCCGCCCGGTGGCGTGGTTCGCCGAGAACCAGCCCGCGACCGCCGTCGTCGACACCGTCCGCGCGCTCTTCGCGCAGGAGCCCGTCGGCGGCGACATCTGGGTCGCCCTGGCCTGGCTCGTCGCCGTCCTGGCCGTGGCCTACGCCGCTGCGCTCGCCGCCTACCGGCGCCGCACGGGCTAGAGCGCGACCGGCCCGCGGCCCGTCGGCGCGTCCTGCGCGATCTCCGCGTAGGCGGCCACCAGCAGCGTGGGGTCCGGGCCCTCGAGCCGGGTGGGGGCGCCGACCCGGTCGAGCACCACGAAGCGCAGCATGTCGCCGCGGGACTTCTTGTCGCGGCGCATCGCCGAGAGCAGCTGGTCCCAGCGGTCGCCGCGGTAGGTCAGCGGCAGGCCCAGGGAGCCCAGGATCTCGCGGTGGGCGTCGACCGTGGCGTCGTCGAGCCTCCCCGCGAGCCGGGACAGCTCGGCGGCGAACACCATGCCGACCGAGACGGCGGCGCCGTGGCGCCAGGCGTAGCGCTCGGAGAGCTCGATGGCGTGCCCGAGGGTGTGCCCGTAGTTGAGGATCTCCCGCAGCCCGGACTCCTTGAGGTCCTGGCCGACGACGCGTGCCTTGACGGCGACGGAGCGCTCGACGAGCTCGCGCAGCGCCGCCCAGACCTCCTCGGGCGCGTCCGCCCCCGCCCAGGCGGCGAGCGCCGGGGCGTTCCGGCGGACGATCTCGAGGATCTCGGGGTCGGCGATGAAGCCGGTCTTGACGACCTCGGCGAGCCCGGCGACGAGGTCGAAGCGGGGCAGCGTCTCCAGGGCAGCGAGGTCGCACAGCACCCCGGCCGGCGGGTGGAAGGACCCCACGAGGTTCTTGCCCTCGGCGGTGTTGATGCCCGTCTTGCCGCCGACGGCGGCGTCGACCATCGCGAGGAGCGTCGTGGGCACGTGCACGACCTTGATGCCGCGCAGCCAGGTGGCGGCCACGAAGCCGGCGAGGTCGGTCGTGGCTCCCCCGCCGACGGCGACGATCGCGTCGGAGCGCGTGAAGTCGGCCTGACCGAGCACGCCCCAGAGGAACCCCGCGACCTGCGCGGTCTTCGACTCCTCCGCGTCGGGCACCTCGGCCGCGAAGGCCTCGTAGGTCTGGGCGAGGTCCGCGCGCACCGTCTCGGCGGTGGCCGCGAGCGAGGCGGGGTGCACCACGAGCACGCGGCGCACACCCTCGCCCAGGAGCTGCGGGAGCTCGCCCAGCAGGTGGCGCCCGACGACGACGTCGTACGGCGCGTCCCCCTCGACGCGGATCGTGGTGGTCGGGGCGCTCTCGCTCACTGCTGCTCCTGCGGGGTCGGGTGCTGGTCCGGGGCCGCGGCCTCGAGAAGCCGCACGACGTCGTCGGCCACCTGGGCCGGGGTCCGGGCGTCGGTCAGGACGGTGCGGGTCGCGAGCCGCTCGTAGACGGGCCGGCGGGCCGTCATCAGCGCCTGCCACTGCGCGCGGGGGTTGCCCAGCAGCAGGGGGCGCGACCGGTTGAACCCGACGCGCGGCGCGGCGTGCGCGAGCGTGACGTCGAGGAACACGACCTCTCCCCCACCCTCGGCGTAGGCCCAGAGGGCGTCCTGGACGGACGCGTCGAGGACCGCACCCCCGCCGAGGGAGAGCACGCCGCGGTGCTGCGCGAGCGCCGTCGTGACGGCGTCGCGCTCCAGGGCGCGGAACGCGGGCTCACCGTCGTCCACGAAGATCTCGGCGACGGGCTTGCCGGCCGTGGCCTCGACGTCGGCGTCCGTGTCGCGGTGCGCGAGCCCCCAGCGACGGGCCAGGAGCTGGGCGACGGTCGACTTGCCCGAGCCGGGCGGTCCGACGAGGACGGCGCGGGGCCCGGGCGCGGGTGCCGGCACCACGTCAGCGCTGCAGCTCGGGGATCGCGGCGAGGTAGGCCAGCGCGTTGCGCCGGACCTCCTCGACCGAGTCGCCGCCGAACTTCTCGAGGACGGCCTGGGAGAGGACGAGCGCGACCATCGCCTCCGCGACGACGGCCGCGGGCGGGACGGCGCACACGTCCGAGCGCTGGTGCTGGGCGACGGCCTCGTCGCCGGACGCGGTGTCGACCGTGCGCAGCGCGCGCGGGACCGTGGAGATCGGCTTCATCGCGGCGCGCACCCGCAGCACCTCGCCGTTGGTCATGCCACCCTCGAGCCCGCCCGCACGGTTGGACAGGCGCCGGATGCCGCCGTCCTCGCGGACCATCTCGTCGTGCGCCGCGGAGCCGCGCCGACGCGCGGTGCGGAAGCCGTCGCCGACCTCCACGCCCTTGATCGCCTGGATGCCCATGAGTACCCCGGCGAGGCGCGAGTCGAGCCGGCGGTCGGCGTGCACGTACGACCCGAGCCCGGTCGGTACCCCGTAGGCGAGCACCTCGACGACACCGCCGAGGGTGTCGCCGGCCTTGTGGCAGTCGTCGATCTCCGCGACCATCGCGGCCGACGTCGCGGCGTCGTGGCAGCGCACCGGGTCGGCGTCGAGCGCCGCGACGTCGTCGGGCGTCGGGAGCGCGGCGTCCTCCGGGACCTCCACGGGACCGACGGCCACCACGTGGGCCACGAGCCGCACCCCGAGTGCCTGCTCGAGGAACCGCGCCGCGGCGGTACCGAGCGCGACCCGCGTCGCCGTCTCGCGCGCGGAGGCCC
The DNA here is from genome assembly GCF_003752595.1 of Cellulomonas sp. PhB143. Taxonomy (GTDB): domain Bacteria; phylum Actinomycetota; class Actinomycetes; order Actinomycetales; family Cellulomonadaceae; genus Paraoerskovia. Next base: position 274,387 of record NZ_RKIJ01000013.1, read on the forward strand.
GCTCCAGGACCGGCCGGGCGTCGTCGAAGGCGTACTTGCGCATGCCGACCAGGTCGGCGTGCCCCGGGCGGGGCCGGGTCAGCGGGCGGTTGCGCGCGATCTCCCGCACGTCCCCCGTGCCGGCGTCGACCTGCAGGGACTGCGCCGGCACCGGGTCGGCCGACATCACGTCGACCCACTTGGGCCACTCGGTGTTCGCGATCTCGACGGCCAGCGGGCCGCCCTGCGTCAGCCCGTGGCGCAGCCCCCCGAGCACCCGCACCGCGTCCTGCTCGAACTTCATCCGCGCGCCCCGGCCGTAGCCGAGGCGGCGGCGCGCGAGCGCGTCCTGCACGTCCTTGATCTGGAGCTCGACGCCCGCCGGGAGACCCTCGAGGATCCCGACCAGCGCCTCGCCGTGCGACTCACCTGAGGTCAACCACCGAAGCATGGGCACGATCTTCCCACGTCCGTCGCGGGCCGACGCCCCGCGACCGCACCGCGGGACGGCGGCGCCCCGGCGCCGCGCGGACGCACGCGCCGCGGCGGCCGGCGAGCCCCCGGGAGCCTGTGGACGACGGACGACGCCCGGGTCGCCGGGCCGCTACCGTCGCGCCATGACGGCACGGGGGACGACGACGGAGCACGCCCCCTCGGCGGTGCGCACCCCGGGCGACCCGGGCCTCGTGCCACGCGCGGCGCGGCTCGCCGTCGGGTGGGCTGCCGGACGGGCCGCTCGTGCCCGCGCCGAGCTCGCGCCGCACCGCACGCCGGCTCTCGTGGTGGCGTGCCTGGCCGCCGCCGCCGCGGCCGTGTGGTCCGGCCTGGCCTGGCAGACCCCCGCCTTCGTGCTGCTCGCCGCGACGCTCGGCGCTCTGTCCGTCGTGGACGCCCGCACGCACCGCCTCCCGGACGCGGTCGTGCTGCCCGCGGCCGTCGCGGGGGCCTCGCTGCTCGCCCTCGCGGCGCTCGCGGGCGGCGAGCCTGCCGCGCTGGGCCGCGCGGCGCTGGGCGGGACCGTCCTCGCGGCGGTGTACCTGGGCCTCGCGCTCGCCGCTCCCGGCGGGCTCGGCCTCGGCGACGTGAAGCTCGCCGCGCCCGTCGGCGCCCACCTCGCCTGGCTCGGCTGGACGCCCCTGCTGCTCGGCGGGGCGGCGGCGTTCCTGGTGGGCGGGCTCGTCGCTCTCGCGCTGGTCGTCGCCGGCCGTGCGACGCGCCGCACCGCGATCCCGTTCGGGCCCTGCATGGCCCTCGGCGCCGCCGTGGGCGCCGTGCTCGGCCCGGCGGCCGCACTCGTCTGAGCCGGAGTCAGGCGGTCGCCCGCGCCGCCAGCTCCGCCTCGAGGGCCCCGTCCATCGCCGCCAGCGGCGCGTCGCTGCCCGTCATCAGGCGCACCTGCTCGGCCGCCTGGTGCAGGAGCATCCGCTCGCCGCCCACGACCGTGCCGCACGCGGCGGCCCACGCCCGCGACAGCGCCGTCGGGCGCGGGTCGTAGACGACGTCGAGCAGCACCCCGTCGACCCGATCGCCCAGCCCCTGGGCGATCGGGTCGGCCGCATACCGGGGCATCGTGGAGACGACGGCGTCGGCCGTCGCGACGCGCTCGACCGCGCGGTCGAGGCGTTCGAAGGACGGCGTCACGCCCATCCGGTGCGCCGCGGACCGCAGGTCGCCGGTGCGGGCCAGCGAGCGGACCAGGACGCGCGGCGCGGTGCAGCCCAGCTCGGCCAGCGCCGCGAGGCTCGATGCCGCGGTCGCGCCCGCCCCCAGCACGACGGCGGTCCGCACCGGCCGGGATCCCAGGCCCTCGCGCAGCGCGGCGACCACGCCGTGCACGTCGGTGTTGACCCCGACGCGCAGGCGGGCGGAGAGCAGGAGGGTGTTGACCGCACCGACGACCTCCGCGAGCGGGTCGACCGAGTCGAGCAGCGGCAGGACCGCCTGCTTGAGCGGCATCGTCAGGCTCAGCCCCGCCCAGGTCTCGTCCAGCGCTGCGACGAACCCCGGCAGGGACTCCTCCGTGACGTCGTGGCGCCCGTACTCCCAGCCCTCGAGCCCGAGCGCGGCGTAGGCCGCGCGGTGCAGCAGCGGCGACAGCGAGTGCGCGACGGGGTGGCCGAGCACCGCGGCCCGGCGCACGGCGCGTGCGCTCACCCGCCGTTCGCCGCCTGCCACTGGCGCAGCTCGTCCACGTTCTTCTGGTGCTCGGCGTAGGTGGACGCGAACTTCGTCTCCCCCGTGTCGAGGTTGACGGCCGTCCAGAAGATCCAGTCACCGTCCGCCGGGTGCACGACCGCGTCGATCGACGCCCGTCCCGGTGACGCGATCGGCGTCGGCGGCAGGCCCGTGTGCACGTACGTGTTGTACGGGTTCGACTCGTCCTTGAGGTCCGCGCTGGTCAGCTCCGTGCCCGGCTTGTCGAGGCCGTAGGCCACGGACGCGTCGATCTGCAGCGGCATGTCCTGGTCGAGGCGGTTGTCGATCGCCCGCGCCATCATGGGCCGGTCGTCGGGGTCCTTGGCCTCGCGCTCGACGAGCGAGGCCTCGTTGAGCACCTTCTCCTGGTCCTTCTCGGCCACGCCCGCGTCCTGCAGCTGCAGCGTCGTCTGGGTGACCATGTCCTTGACGATCGACGCCGCGTCGGCGTCGGCGTCCAGGACGTAGGTGGTCGGGAAGAGCCAGCCCTCGTACTTGCCGTGCGCGACGGCGGGCAGTCCGGTCGCGTCGGTGTCCTTCATCGCCGCGTCGAACTGGTCGCGGGAGACGCCGGTGACCGACGTCGCCCGGTCGAGGATCTGCTCGACCGTGTACCCCTCGGGGATCGTCAGCTTGGTCTCGACGCGGTTCTCGTTGGCGACGAGCCGCTCGACGGCGTCCGAGGCCTTCATGTGCGTGAGCATCTCGTGCGTCCCCGGCTGGATCGACGACGAGCCGGGGTTCGCGCCGAACGCCTCGGTGAACGCGGCGGTGCTCTCGACGACCTCGGAGGCCACGAGCTCCTGGGCCATGACGGTGCCCGAGTCGCCGGGCTTGATGGTCACGTCCACCGGGTCGTCGCCGGGGCCCGGGTAGTCCTGGGCGGCGGCGGGCTTGACGTCGTCGATGAACGAGAGCACCTGCTCGCGCAGGAACCAGCCCACCACGGCGAGGAACACCAGGAGCACCAGCAGCAGGAAGGCGGTCCTGCGCCGGCGCTGCGCCCGGCGCTTCCTGGCCCGACGCGCCCGCTGCGCCTCGGAGCGGCTCGGCACCGCCTCGGTCCGGTCGACCGTCGAGGTCCCCGCGAACAGATCGCTCACCGGCGCCGTCCTCCTGAAGTCTGTCGTGGTCGTGCCCACCGGGTGGCCCGGCGGGCGTCGCACCTGATCGGGTCCCTCACGGGCCGACGGGCTCGCCCGAACGTTGCCCCTGCGCACGCTCGACGTCAAGTGCCGATTGCAGAATGATAACGGCTGCGGCCTGGTCGACGACAGACCGGTGTGTCCGTTCTGCCCGACCCGACTCGCGCAGCGCGCGGTGGGCGCTGACGGACGAGAGACGCTCGTCGGTCAGGCGCACCGGCACGGGCGCCACGAGCCGCGCCAGCCGGCGCGCGTAGGCGCGCGCGTGCCGGGCGGCCTCGCCCTCGCGACCCGACAGGTGGCGGGGCAGGCCCACGTAGACGACCGCGGCGTCGCGCGCCGCGACCTCCGCGACGACGCGCGCGACGTCCGTCGGCGTGCCGGACGACGTCGTCGTGTCCCGGGCGAGCGTCTCGACCGGGGTCGCGACGAGGCCGTCGGGGTCGCTCGCCGCGAGCCCCACCCGCACGGCGCCGACGTCGACCGCCAGCCGCACGCCCCGGACCACCGGCTCGGGGACCACCGGCTCCGGCGCCACCGGCTCCGCGGCCACCGGCTCCGCGGCCACCGCCTCGGGGACCGCGCCCGACGGGGCACCGCCCTGGCGCGAGCGGTCGCCGCCGCCGACGCGCGGGGTGCGCGGCTTGCGCCGGCGCCCCGCGGCGGGCGTCTCGCCCGACGGGTCCGTCCCGCTCACGCGGACAGGGCGTCCCGCACGCCGGCGAGCGCTGCCGGCAGCGCCGCGACGTCGGTGCCGCCGCCCTGCGCCATGTCGTCCTTGCCGCCGCCGCCGCCGCCGAGGACGCCCGCGGCGCCCTTGGCGAGCGCCCCGGCCCGCACCCCCGCGGCGCGGGCCGCGGCGTTCGTGACCACGACGACCTGCGGGCGGCCCTTGCTCGCGCCGCCGACGGCGACGACGGCCGGCCCGGACTCGCCGAGCCGCGCACGCACGTCCAGGGCGAGGGCGCGCAGGTCGTCGGCCGAGGCCACCTCGCCGGCGTCGTGCACGACGACGCGCGTGCCCGAGACCTCCTGCGCGCCGGCGGCGAGCGTCTGCGCCTGGGCCAGGAGCTGGCCCTGGCGGAGCGTCGCGAGCTCCTTCTCGGCGTCCTTCAGGCGCGAGACCAGCGAGCCGACGCGCGTGTGCAGCTCGTCAGGGCGCACGTTGAGCAGCCCGGAGAGCTGGCCCACGAGGGCGTGCTCCTTGGCCTGGAACCCGTACGCGCCGGAGCCGACGAGGGCGTCGACACGGCGCACGCCGGACCCGATCGACGACTCCCCGAGGAGCGTCACGAGACCGAGCTGGCCGGTCTGGCGCACGTGGGTCCCGGCGCACAGCTCGCGCGACCAGTCGTCGCCGATCGAGACGACCCGCACCTCGTTGCCGTACTTCTCCCCGAAGAGCGCCATGGCCCCGAGCGCCTTGGCGTCGGCGATCGGCATCACCCGGTCGGTGACCTCGAGGTTGTCCGCGAGGCGGGTGTTGACGCGCTCCTCGATCTCCGAAAGGACCCCCGCGGGCACCGCCCCGCTCGAGCGGAAGTCGAACCGGATGCGGCTGGGGGCGTTCTCCGAGCCTGCCTGCGTGTGGTCCGTGCCCAGCGACTCGTGGATCGCCTTGTGGATCATGTGCGTGGCCGAGTGCGCCTTGCTGATGGCCACGCGCCGCTCGCGGTCGATCTGCGCCGTGCCCGGGTCGCCGAGCGCCACGGTCCCCTCGGTCAGCCGGCCGCGGTGCACGGACAGCCCCTTGACCGGGCGCTGGACGTCGTCGACCTCGATGGTCGCGCCGCCGTCGAGCACGATGCTGCCCTGGTCGGCGAGCTGGCCGCCGGCCTCCGCGTAGAACGGGGTGCGGTCGAGGACGACCTCGACGTCCGCCGGGGCCGTCGCCGCGGGCGCGGGCACGCCGTCGACGATCAGGCCGGTGACGGTGACCGCGGCGTGGTCCTGGGTGTACCCGAGGAACTGCACGGGCGCGGAGAGCTGCTTCTCGACCGACTCGTAGGCGCCGAGGTCGGCTCCCCCGGTGCGCTTGGCGAGCGCGTCGGCGCGGGCGCGGGCGCGCTGCTCGGCCATGAGCGAGCGGAACGCCTTCTCGTCGACCTCGACGCCCTGCTCGGCGGCCATCTCCAGGGTCAGGTCGATCGGGAACCCGTAAGTGTCGTGCAGCGCGAACGCCTCGGCGCCGCCGAGCACCGCGCTCGCGGAGCCCCCGGTCCCGACGGACTCCTTCGCCCGCGCGACGGCGGTGTCGAGGATGGTCGTCCCGGCGACGAGGGTGCGCCGGAACGCGTCCTCCTCGGCGTAGGCGACCTGGGCGATCGTCTCGAAGCCCTCGGCGACCTCCGGGTATGACGGCGCCATGGCGTCGCGCGAGACCGGGAACAGGTGCGGCAGCGCCTCGTCCTCGACGCCCAGCAGCCGCATGGCGCGCACGGAGCGGCGGATCAGGCGGCGCAGGACGTAGCCGCGGCCCTCGTTGGAGGGGCGTACGCCGTCGCCGATGGTCATCAGCGCGGAGCGCACGTGGTCGGCGACGACGCGCAGGCGCACGTCGTCCTCCGGGTCCGCGCCGTAGCGGCGGCCGGACATCTCGGCGGCCGCCTCGAGGACGGGGAAGACCTCGTCGATCTCGTACATGTTCTGCTTGCCCTGGAGCAGGTACGCCAGACGCTCGAGGCCGGCGCCGGTGTCGATGCTCTTGTGCTCGAGCTCGCCGAGCAGCGGGTAGCTCTTGCCGAGGCCCTCGCCGCGCTCGTACTGGTCGAAGACGAGGTTCCAGAACTCGAGGTAGCGGTCCCCGCCCGGGTCGACCGTGCCGCCGGTCGCCTCGGGCCCGAACTCCGGACCGCGGTCGTAGTGCCACTCCGCGCAGGGGCCCGCGGGCCCGGGCCGGCCCGTGTCCCAGAAGTTCTCCTCGCGCGGCAGGCGCACGACGTGGCGCGGGTCGAGCCCGACGCCGTGCACGAGCGCGTCGTAGGCCTCCTCGTCCTGGTCCCAGGTCGTGACCCAGAGCCGGTCGCCGTCGAGCCCGTAGCCGCCGCGGTCGACGGGCGCCGTGATCAGCTCGAAGGCGAAGTCGATGGCCTCGCGCTTGAAGTAGTCGCCGAAGGAGAAGTTGCCGTTCATCTGGAAGAACGTGCCGTGGCGCGTGGTGCGCCCGACGTTCTCGATGTCGTTGGTCCGCAGGCACTTCTGGACGCTCGTCGCGCGCGGCCACGGGGCCTGCTCGGTCCCGAGGATGTACGGGATGAACGGCACCATGCCCGCGATGGTGAACAGGATCGACGGGTCGGGCGAGACCAGCGACGCCGAGGGGACGACGGTGTGCTCGCGCTCGGCGAAGAAGTCGAGCCAACGCTTGCGGATCTCGGCGGTACGCATGGTGTCCTTCGGTCGGTTGTGCTTCGTGACGGGTGAGGGTGCGCTCGGTGGACGGCGGCGTGGCCCGGCAGCGGGCCCCGTGGCCCACCTGGTCAAGCCTAGAAGAACGAGTAGCCGAGGAGGTCCTCGTCGTGCTCGGCTGCCGCGCGGCGGTGGCGGGCGGACGCGGGCTCGGCGGGGACCTGACCCTCGGCGAGCAGCGAGGCGCGCAGCTCGGCCTCCCGCCGTGCGCGTGCCTCGCCGAACTCCGTGCGGAAGACGCGCACGAGCTCGAGCCCCCGCGCCCCGGCGTCGTCCAGGCGCCCCGTGGCCGCGTCGACGACCGCCGAGGGCGCGAACCGCGCGGCGACCTGCCGGCCCTTGACCACGACGACGACGGTCACCCCGACCCCGACGCCGACCCAGAACAGGCGCCGCATCAGTGTCCCGCCCCGGTCTCGGCGTCGGTCGCCGCGTGGCCGCCGGTCCCGCGCGCGGCGCCGGAGGCCTTCGCGAACGCCTGGCGCACGCCGTAGCTGAACGCGGCGACCTTGACCAGCGGGCGCCCGAGCGTCGCCGCCCAGAGGCCCGACAGCGCGGAGACGTTCGCGCTGACCTGCGCCGCCGAGGTGGTGATCGTGTCGACCTTCTCCATCTGGGAGTTCGCGGAGACGATGGTCTGCGCGGCCTCGTCGAGGATCGGCACGGTGTGCTGGGTGGCCTCCTTGACGCTCGCCGTCGCCTCGTCGAAGAACCGTCCGAGCTTGACGAGCGGGATCGCGAGCGCGCCGACCAGCAGCACGAACGCGATCGCCGCCACGAGTCCAGCGATGTCTCCGACCATGGCCTGCGCTCCTTCGTCCGATGAGGTGCCCGACGGCGTGCCTCGCCGCGGTCCGGACGGAACACTACCGCCCGTGCACGAGACGCCCCGGCCGGGACGCGGTCACCGCCGGGCGGTGGCCACGTCCCGTCACGGGGCGTCTCGTGGTGGTGCTCATGGCCGCCGGGGGGTTCCACGCGGCCGGTCGAGCGGGTGGGTCAGCGGGCGTAGTACTCGACGACCAGCTGGACCTCGCACTGCACGGGGACCTCGGCGCGCTTGGGGCGGCGCACGAGGGAGGCGCTCAGCTTCTCGAGCTGGACGTCGAGGTAGCCCGGGACGGCGGGGAGCACGTCGCGGTGCGCGCCGGCCGCGGCGACCTGGAACGGCGTCGTTGCCTGGCTCTTCGGCTTGACCTGGACCGTCTGGCCCGGCTTCACCTTGAACGAGGGGCGGTCCACGATCTTGCCGTCGACGAGGATGTGGCGGTGCACCACGCCCTGGCGGGCCTGGAGGATCGTGCGGGCGAAGCCGGCGCGGAGCACCAGCGCGTCCAGGCGCGTCTCGAGCGTCTCGACGAGCGCCTCACCGGTCAGGCCGGAGTCCTTGCGGGCCTCCTCGTAGGCCCGGGCGAGCTGCTTCTCGCGGAGCATGTACTGGGCGCGCAGACGCTGCTTCTCGCGCAGACGGACCGCGTAGTCCGACTCGGTGCGGCGACGGGCGCGGCCGTGCTCGCCCGGGGGGTACGGACGCTTCTCGAAGTGCTTGACGGCCTTGGGAGTCAGGGCGATGCCCAGCGCGCGGCTCAGGCGAACCTGGCGGCGCGAACGCGTCACGGAAGTCACAGAGATACCTCTCCTGTCGTGTGGATCGAACGTCACACCCGGGACGGCGCAGGTGCCGCCGGGTGCGGGACCAGCCGATGGACCGCCGTCGTGCGCACGCTCGTGAGGTGCGCGGCGATCAGGGGGCCGAGGTCCCAGGGAGCTGCCGAGGACGGCAACCGCACCAGTCTAGCGCACGGGCGGGGTGCCGTCGGCGCGGGCGAGGATCTCGCGCACCCGCGCGAGCCGCTCGCCGACCGACCGCTCGAAACCGCGGTCGCTGGGCTCGTAGTAGCGCGCTCCGGCCAGCTCCTCGGGCAGGTAGGCCTGGGACGCTACGGCGTGCGGCGCGTCGTGCGCGTACCGGTAGCCCTTGCCGTGCCCGAGGCCCTTCGCCCCCGCGTAGTGCGCGTCGCGCAGGTGCGCCGGCACGGAGCCGGCGCGGCCCGCCCGCACGTCCGCGAGCGCCGCGTCGATGCCGAGGTACGCCGCGTTGGACTTGGGGGCGGTGGCGAGGTGCACCACGGCCTCGGCGAGCACGATGCGGGCCTCCGGCATGCCGATCATCGCGACGGCCTGGGCGGCCGCGACCGCCGTCTGCAGCGCGCTGGGGTCGGCGAGCCCGACGTCCTCGGCGGCCGAGATGATGATCCGCCGCGCGATGAAGCGCGGGTCCTCCCCGGCGGCGATCATCCGAGCGAGGTAGTGCAGGGAGGCGTCCACGTCGGAGCCGCGCACGGACTTGATGAAGGCGCTGATCACGTCGTAGTGCTGGTCCCCGTCGCGGTCGTACCGCACGGCAGCGACGTCGATGGCGCGCTCGACGGCGGCGAGGTCCACCAGCGGCGGCGCACCGTCGTCGGAGCCCGCCGAGACGACCGGGCCCGCCGAGAGGACCGAGCCCGCCGCCGCCTCGAGGATCGTCAGGGCCTTGCGGGCGTCCCCGCCGGCCAGCCGCAGCAGGTGCTCCTCCGCGTCCTGCGCGAGGCGCACCTCCCCCGCGAGGCCTCGCTCGTCGGCGACCGCCCGCCGCACGAGCGCGCGCACGTCCTCGGTCCCGAGCGGCTGCAGGGTCAGCAGCAGCGAGCGAGAGAGCAGCGGCGAGTTGACCGAGAAGCTGGGGTTCTCCGTCGTCGCGGCGACGAGCGTGACCCAGCGGTTCTCCACGCTGGGCAGCAGGGCGTCCTGCTGGGACTTCGAGAAGCGGTGCACCTCGTCGACGAAGAGGACGGTCTCCTCCCCGCCGGCCGCGAGCCGGCGGCGCGCGTCCTCCACGACGGCGCGCACGTCCCGCACACCGGCGGTGACCGCCGAGAGCTCCACGAAGCGTCGCCCGGACGTCGCCGCGACGACGTACGCGAGCGTCGTCTTGCCGGTGCCGGGCGGCCCCCAGAGGATCACGGACCCGGGCGCGGCGCGCCGCTGCCCCGGCCCGGCGGGCTCGACGAGGCGACGCAGCGGCGAGCCCGGGGCGAGCAGGTGCTCCTGCCCCGCGACCTCGTCCAGGGACGCCGGGCGCATCCGCACGGCCAGCGGCGCGCCGGGCGCCGGGCTGGGCGTGCCGTGCGCGCCGGTCGTCGTGGACTCGAACAGATCCATGGCACGAGCCTACGGAAGCCCACCGACACCACCGGACCCCGGCCGGACGCGCGCCTCGTCGGCCGCACCGAGATGGCATGCTGGCGTCGTGCTCGAGACCCTCGGACGTCGTGTCGCCCGCCGCCCCCGCACCACCGTCGTCGTGTGGGCCGTGCTCGCCGTCGCGGGGTTCGCCCTCGCGCTGCTCGGCGTGCAGGGCCAGAACCTCTTCGACCGCATCACGACGGGCGAGCCCACGGTGCCGGGGTCGCAGAGCGCGCACGCGAACGAGCTGGTCTCCGCCGGTGCGGACGACGGCGAGTCGATCACCCTGCTGGTCGACGGCGTCGACCCGGCGGACGCGGACGTCGCCACGGTCATGTCCGGCGTCGCGGACGACCTGCGCGCGCTCGACGGCGTGGACACGGTCATCGACCCGTACGTGCTGCCCGAGGGGCTCGACAACCCGGCTGCGGCGAGCCTCCTCGCGAAGGACGGCCACGGCTTCGTGGTCGAGGTCACCCTCGACGCGGACCTGGACGACGACGCGCTCGCCCAGGACAGCGCGGCCGTCGTCGACCGCCTCGACGCCGTCGACTCCGACCTGCAGGACGTCGCGCCGGGCGCGACGGGCCTGGTCGGCAGCAACGACCTCATCGTCGAGGCGATCACCGGGCAGGTGCAGCAGGACCTGCGCACCGGGGAGGCCGTGGCGCTGCCCGTCGCACTGGTGATCATGGTGCTCGTCTTCGGCGGGTTCCTCGCGGCGGCGATGCCCCTCGTCGGTGCGATCGCCTCGATCGGCGCGGGGCTCGGCGTCCTGTTCGGCATGACGTACTGGTTCGAGGTCGACGCGTCGGTCGTCAACGTCGTCACCCTGCTCGGCCTGGGCCTGTCCGTCGACTACGGGCTGCTGGTCGTCTCCCGCTACCGCGAGGAGCTGCACGCCGCGATCGACGGCGGCGCGCTGCCCCCGAGGCGCCGGCGGCGCGGGGACGACGTCGTGCACACGGCGCTGGAGCGGACCATGGGCTCCGCCGGGCGCACCGTCGCGTTCTCCGCGCTGATCGTCGCGATCTCGATCGCGGGCCTGACCGTCTTCAGCCCGGACATCCTGCGCTCGATCGGCGCCGCCGGGTGCGCGGTCGTGGTGATCGCCGCCGCGACAGCCCTGACCCTCGTCCCCGCGCTGCTGGTGCTCAGCGGGCGGCGCCTCGCCCGCCCCGGCGCCCTGGGCAGGGTCCCCGGCCTGCGCCGGCTCGTGCACCGCACGTCCGACGTCACCACCGACGTGGGCGCGTTCTCGCGTCTCGCCGGGTGGGTCCAGCGCCGGCGCTGGCCCGTGCTCGTCGGGTCGGTCGCCCTCCTGGTCCTGCTCGCGCTGCCGCTGCTCGGCCTGCAGATGCGCAACACCACCATCGCGCTCCTGCCCGCGGACGCCCCGCAGCGCGAGTTCGTGGAGACCCTCGACGAGCAGTACGCCCCCAGCCCCGAGCTCTTCGTCGTCACGGACTCCACGCCCGAGGCCGCCGACGCCTGGGCCGCCGACGTCGAGAAGGTCGACGGCGTCGACCACGTCTCCGCGGCGAGCGCCACCGCGCCGGGCGCCTCGACGAGCGTCGTGAGCGTCTACCTGGACACCGACGACGCGGGCGGCGCGGCCGCGGAGCAGGCCGTGCGCGACGTCCGCGCCCTCGACGCCCCCTTCGAGACGTGGGTGGGCGGCCAGGCCGCCGGGCAGATCGACTTCGTCGATGCCATGCACGAGCGGGTGTGGTGGGCGCTCGGGATCGTCGTGATCGCCACGTTCGTGCTGCTGCTGCTGATGACGGGGTCGGTCGTCATCCCGGTCCAGGCGCTGGTGACCAACGCCCTCTCGCTCGCCGCGAGCCTCGGCGTCCTCGTGCTCGTCTTCCAGGACGGCCACCTGTCCGGGCTGCTCGGGTTCGACCCCGTGGGCGGCATCGAGACCTACGTCGTCGCCCTCGTGGTCGCCTTCGCGTTCGGTCTCGCGACCGACTACGAGGTGTTCCTGCTCTCGCGCGTCAAGGAGCTGCACGACGCGGGCGTCGGGCCGGACGAGGCGGTCCGCGCGGGACTGCAGCGCTCGGGCCGCATCATCACGTCCGCCGCGGCCATCATCGTCGTCGTGTTCGCCGGCTTCGTGGCCGGGGACCTGCTGGTGATCAAGGAGGTCGGCTTCGCGCTCGCGGTCGCCGTGCTCGTCGACGCCACCCTGGTGCGTCTCCTGCTGGTCCCGGCCACCCTCACGGTGCTGGGGCGGACGGCGTGGTGGGCGCCCGCCCCGGTGCGCCGCCTGACGGACCGGGTCGCCCTGCGCCACTGACCCGGACCCGCCACCCCGCGAACTCCTGCCCGACGACGAACCCGAGCCTCGCGTAGACGGCCCGCGCGGCGTCGTTGTCGGCATACATCCCGAGCGTGGCGTACGGGGCGTGGGCGAGCGCGACGGCCGCCGCACCGGCCACGACGGCGGACCCCAGCCCCGCGCCACGCGCGTGCGGCACGGTCGCGACGCCACCGATCTCCCACCCCGCCGGGTGCACCGAGGCCCCCGCGACGGACAGCAGCTCCCCGGTGGCCGCGGACCGCACCCCCCACCACCGGGTGGCGAGGTCGGTCGGGTCGAGCTCGGCACCGGGGTTCCCCGCCGCGAGGGCGCCGAGCACCGCCGCGCGGTCCGCGTCGCCCGAGAGCTCACGAGCCGCGGGGCCGCCCGCCGCACCGGCCCACGCCGGCGGCGTCGTCGTGGACCACCAGTCCCACGCGGACGTGGCCGGGCGCCCGAGGATCTCCGGCAGGGGCGGCGCACCCGCCCGCGTCGGCTCGAGGACGTCGAGGGTCGCCGTGCCGCGGGGGACGCACCCGCCCACGACCTGCGCAGCGTCGTCCGGCCCCGGCAGCCCGCCGGCGCGGGCGACCGCGAGGATCAGCTCCGCCGCGGCCTCGGGCTCCCCGAGCGCCCACAGGGCCAGGCGGTCCGGTCCGCTGCGTCCGCCGGGCGTGGGCCAGCCGGGCGCGGCGCCGCCGGGGCGCGACGGCTCGACGGCCGCGGCCAGCAGGAGGCACGCGCCGGGGCTGCTCCAGGTCGCGCGGACGTCGCGCCTCGCCCCCTCGACCCGCACCCACGGGTGCGCACGCCAACGGGGTGCGAGGCCCCCGAGGGGCCCCGCACCCCGGGGCGGTGCGACCGCGCGAGCCGGCTCAGGCAGGGTCGCCGCCGAGCGTCGCCTGCTCCTGCTGCGTCAGCTGCGGGGGCGTGCCGGACGCGGGCCTCGCGTCGACGCCGGCCTCCTTGCGCTGCTCGGGCGTGATGGGCGCCGGCGCCTGCGTCAGCGGGTCGAAACCGCCGCCCGACTTCGGGAAGGCGATGACGTCGCGGATCGACTCCGCCCCGGTGAGCAGCGCGACGATCCGGTCCCACCCGAACGCGATGCCACCGTGCGGCGGCGCGCCGAACGCGAACGCGTCGAGCAGGAACCCGAACTTCTCCTGGGCCTCGGCCTCGCCGATCCCCATGACCTCGAAGACCCGCTGCTGGACGTCGCGCCGGTGGATACGGATCGACCCGCCGCCGATCTCGTTGCCGTTGCAGACGATGTCGTAGGCGTAGGCGAGCGCCTCGCCCGGAGCCTCCTCGAACCGGTCGATCCACTCGGGCGTCGGCGAGGTGAAGGCGTGGTGCACCGCGGTCCACGCCCCGTCCCCGACCGCCACGTCGTCGTCCTCGCCGGTCGGCTTGAACAGCGGCGCGTCGACCACCCACACGAACGACCACGCGTTCTCGTCGATCTGGCCGGTGCGGCGCGCGATCTCCACGCGAGCGGCGCCGAGGAGCGTCCGGGACTCGGTGACCTTGCCGGCGGCGAAGAAGACGGCGTCGCCGGGCTGCGCCCCGGTCGCGGCGGCGAGCCCCTCGCGCTCGGCGTCCGAGAGGTTCTTGGCGACCGGGCCGGCGAGCGTGCCGTCGGCGGCGAACGTCACGTAGGCGAGGCCGCGGGCCCCGCGCTGCTTGGCCCACTCCTGCCAGGCGTCGAACTGCCGGCGGGGCTGGGAGGCGCCGCCGGCCATGACCACGGCGCCGACGTACGGCGCCTGGAACACCCGGAAGGGGGTCTGGGCGAAGTACTCGGTGAGCTCGACGATGGGGTTCGCGAAACGCAGGTCGGGCTTGTCGGACCCGTACAGCCGCATGGCGTCGGCGAACGTGATCCGCTCGATCGGCGTCGGGACCTCCACGTCGATGAGGTCCCAGAGGGCGACGAGGATCTTCTCGCCCAGCGCGATGACGTCGTCCTGCTCGACGAAGCTCATCTCGACGTCGAGCTGGGTGAACTCCGGCTGCCGGTCGGCGCGGAAGTCCTCGTCGCGGTAGCAGCGCGCGATCTGGTAGTAGCGCTCCATCCCGGAGACCATGAGCAGCTGCTTGAACAGCTGCGGCGACTGGGGCAGCGCGTACCACGAGCCCGGCGCCAGGCGCGCGGGCACCAGGAAGTCGCGGGCCCCCTCGGGGGTCGAGCGCGTCAGGGTCGGGGTCTCGATCTCCACGAACTCCTGCGCGTCCAGGACCCGGCGGGCGGCCTGGTTGGCCTTCGAGCGCAGCCGGATCGCCCGCGCCGGCGCCGGGCGGCGCAGGTCGAGATACCGGTGGCGCAGGCGCGCCTCCTCGCCGACGGTCTCGGTGCCCTCGAGCGCCGTGGACACCTGGAAGGGCAGCGGTGCCGACTCGTTGAGGACGACGACGTCGCTCACCACGACCTCGACCTCGCCCGTGGGGAGGTTGGCGTTCTCGTTCCCGTCGGGGCGGCGGGAGACCTCGCCCGTCACCTGCAGGACGAACTCGTTGCGCAGCGGGTGGGCGACCGCCTCGTCGCGGACGACGACCTGGGCGATGCCCGAGGCGTCCCGCAGGTCGATGAACGCCACTCCCCCGTGATCGCGACGCCGGTCGACCCATCCGGTGAGGGTGACGGTCTGACCGATGTGCTCGGCCCGCAGTGAGCCGGCCGTGTGGGTGCGCAGCACGAAGGATTCCTTCCGGGGACGTTCGGGGATGGTCCGCCCGCGGGTCGCGGCACCGGACGGGTGCGCGGGTCGCGGGACCGCACCAGTCTAGTCTGTGCAGGCACCCGAGACCGGAGGTTTTTCCCATGGCCCGCCGTATCGCCACCGCAGACCGCGTCGACCGCGCGGGGCTGCTCGAGCTCGCCCGCACGCGCACCGACGCGATCCTGCTCACCTACCGCCGCGACGGCGGCCCCCAGATGAGCCCGGTGACCTACGGGGTCGACGCCGAGGGCCGCGTCGTCGTCTCGACCTACCCGGACCGGGCGAAGGCCGTGAACCTGCGCCGCGACCCCCGGGCGTCGCTGTGCCTGCTGGGCGCCGACTTCTCCGACCCCTGGGTGCAGGTCGACGGCACGGCCGAGGTGCTCGACCCGCCGGACTCCGTCGAGCCCCTCGTCGACTACTTCCGCAGCATCTCCGGGGAGCACCCCGACTGGGACGAGTACCGGCGCGCGATGGTGGACCAGGGCAAGTCGCTGGTCCGCGTGACGATCGAGCGCTGGGGCCCGGTCGCGACCGGGGGCTTCCCCGCGCGCCTCGCGCAGGGCTGAGCGCGCCGCCCGGCGCCCGCGACGCGGCACCGCGCAGCCGGCGCCGCTCAGCCGGCACCGCTCAGAACAGCGTCGGGCCCGCGGGCGCGGCGCGCGGGGCCGGACGCCCCGAGCGCGCCGGGTCTCGCGGCACGAACCGCGGCGCGCCCTCCTCGGTGTCGCGGTCCAGCCCGCGGGCGGCGAGCAGAGGGCGCACCCGCGCCGCGAGCCAGGAGCGGTACCCCCGGCTCGCGGTGGTGCCCGACCCGTAGACCCTCCGGTAGCCGGCCACCAGCCGCGGTCGCTCCCGAGCGAGCCACGCGAGGAACCACTCGCGGGCGCCGGGCCGCAGGGTGAGCGGCAGGACCGTCGCCCCCGTGGCGCCCGCCGCGACGACCTGGTCGAGCAGGCCCTCGAGGTGCGCCGTCGAGTCGGTGAGCCAGGGCAGCACCGGCGCGACCATCACCCGGCACGGCAGCCCGGCGTCGCGCACCGCGCGCACGAGGTCCAGGCGAGCCCGCGCCGTCGGGGTCCCGGGCTCCAGGGACTGCTGGAGCTCCGGGTCGAGGACGGCGACCGAGACGGCCGCCCGCACGTCCACCTCGCGTGCCGCGTCCGCGAGGGTCGGCAGGTCCCGGCGCAGCAGCGTGCCCTTCGTCAGCACGGAGAACGGCGTGCCCGACGACGCCAGCGCGTCGACGATGCCGGGCATCAGCCGGTAGCGGCCCTCCGCCCGCTGGTAGGGGTCGGTGTTCGTGCCCAGCGCGACAGGCTCGTGGCACCACGACGGCCGCGAGAGCTCCGCCCGCAGCACCTCGGCGACGTTCGTCTTGACGACGATCTGCCGGTCGAAGTCGTCGCCCGGGTCGAGGTCGAGATAGCGGTGGGTCGGGCGCGCGAAGCAGTACACGCACCGGTGCAGGCAGCCCCGATAGGGGTTCACGGTCCACCGGAACGGCAGCGACTCCCCCGGCACCTTGCTCAGGGCGCTGCGGGCCAGGACCTCGTGGAACGTGACGCCGGCGAAGTCGGGCGTCGTCACGGTGCGCCCGAGGCCCGCCCGCCCCAGCCCGGGCAGCGCACCGTCGTCCGCCGTCACGGACTGCCCGTCCCACCGCATGCGTGCTCCTGACCTGGTCCCCTCGACCGTTCGCGCGGCACTCGCGCACGACCGTCAGTCGAACACGTGTTCGAGTCGGTGTCAACGGCGCCCGGTGACGTTGCAGCTCACGGTGGGGGGCCCTAGCGTGGTCGCCACAAGCCCCCGGGGAGCGCCGCACGGCGCTGAGAGAGCGGAGAGTCCGCTGACCCGTGGAACCTGATCTGGTTCGTACCAGCGAAGGGAGCAGGGCGACGCTCGGCCGTCCCTGTGCGCGCCCCCGCGGTGTGCACGCGGGCGCCGCCGGCGCGGCCGTGCGCCACCCCCGGGCCGTCCGAGGAGCACCCATGGCGCGACGCAGCCCGGCGAGCACGAACGGCGCACCCCCGACGGACGACCCGGCACACGTGCCTGCGCCGGCACTGGTCGCACGGCGGGCGAGCGGCCTGCACACGACGGTCCTGCTCGCCGTCCTCGCCGTGACGTTCGGCTTCGTCTTCTGGGTCGCCGACCAGGTGTACGCGCCGCTGAGCCTGGCGCTGGGACCGTTCGCGACCCTGGGCGAGAACGTCCTCGCGGGCGCGTGGATCGTCGTCGCGCCGCTCGCCCTGCACATCGTGCGGCGCCCGCTCGCCGGCATCGGCGCCGAGCTGCTCGCCGCCGCGGTCGAGCTCGTGGTGTTCGGCTCACCGTTCGGCCCCGCGGTCCTGCTGAGCGGGCTCGTCCAGGGCGTGGGTGCCGAGCTGCCCTTCGCCCTGACCCGCTACCGGCGCTACGGCTGGGGCGTGTTCGTCGCGTCCGGCGTGAGCGCCGCCGTCGTCACGTTCGCCTACCAGTGCGTGACCTACGGCTACCTCGGCCAGGACCTCGTGGTCGTGCGCCTGGCCGTGCAGGTCGTGTCCTGCGTGCTGCTGTCCGGCGTCGCGGCGCGCCTGCTCGGCGACGGCCTGCTCCGCGCGGGGGTCCTCGACAACCACGCCATCGGTCGCGCCGCGCGCCTGCGCGCCGACCGCGCCCGGTCCGGGCGATGAGCGCGGCCGGACCGGACGGGACCGGCGCCGCCCTCGTCGTCGACCGTCTCACCGTGACGTACCCGGGCGCGGCGGGACCGGTCCTGCGCGAGGTCTCCTTCACGGTCCCGTCCGGGGCGGGGGTGCTCGTCGTCGGGCCCTCCGGGTCCGGCAAGTCGACGCTCGTGGCGGCCCTCGCCGGCGTCGTCCCGCACACCGTCGACGCGGACGTCGGCGGGACCGTGCACGTCGCGGGCGGCGCGTCCTGGGCGGACGGGCCGCGGGCGACCTCGCGCTCGCTCGGGCTCGTCCAGCAGGACCCCCTCGCCCAGGTGTGCCTCGACCGGGTCGACGCCGAGGTCGAGCTCGCCCTGGAGAACCGCGCCTGGGACCCCGCGCTCGTCCCCGGTGCCGCGGCGCGCGCGCTCGCCCGGGTCGGGGCCGCGCCGCTCGCCGGGCGGCGCACGGGCGAGCTGTCCGGCGGCGAGTGCCAGCGCGTCGCGGTCGCCGCCGCCGTCGCCCCGGACCCTGCAGTGCTCCTGCTCGACGAGCCGACCGCCCTCCTCGACCCCGCCGGGGCACGCGAGGTGGGCGCCCTCGTCGGGGGGCTGGCCGCCGGGCCGACGGCGTGCCTGGTCGTCGAGCACCGCCTGGACGACCTCCGCCCGCTGCCCGCCCTCACCGCCGTCCTCGACGCGGGCCGCCTCGTCGCGTTCGGACCGACGGGCGCGGTGCTCGGCGAGCACGCCGCAGGGCTGGCCCGCGCCGGGTGCTGGCTCCCGCTCGAGCACCTGCTCGCCCTCGCCGGGGCGCCCGCCCCGCTCGGCGACCCGCGCACGGACGCCTGGCTCGCCGACGTCGCGCGGGCCGGCGCCGGGTCCACGGTCTTCCCCGGATCCACGGCGCCTCCGGGCGAGGCGGACCCCACGGGTGGCACAGTCGCCCCGCGGACCGTGCTGCGCGCCCAGGGGCTCGCCGTGCACCTCGGCGGGCCGCGTGGCGGGCGGCGTCGCGGGCGCCGCGCCGGCGGCCGCGGACCGGGCCGCCCGCCCGTGGTCGACGGCGTCGACCTCACCCTGCGCGGCGGGGAGGTGGTCGCCGTCGTCGGGGTCAACGGGTCCGGCAAGTCGACCCTCCTGCACGGCCTGGCGGGCCTCGAGGAGACCCGCGGGGCCCTCGAGACGGGCCGCGTCGCGATGGTCGTGCAGCACCCCGAGCACCAGCTCCTCGCCCGGACCGTCGCCGACGAGGTCGCGTGGACCCCGCGGCGCGCCGGGCTGGCGCCCGAGGCCGTCGACCGTGCCGTGTGCGCGGCCCTCGACCGCTTCGGCCTCGCGGACGTCGCGGACCGCTCGCCGTACCGGCTCTCCGGCGGTCAGCAGCGCCGCCTGTCCCTGGCCACCGCCGTCGTCCTGCCGGGCGACGTGCTCCTGGCCGACGAGCCGACCTTCGGGCTCGACCGGGCCGGGAGCGCGGCGACCGGGCGTGCTCTGCGGGAGGTCGCGGCGTCGGGCGGCGGTGTCGTGCTCGTCAGCCACGACCTGACGTTCGTCGCCCAGCACGCCGACCGGGTCCTGGTCCTGGCGGGCGGGCGGCCCCTCGCCCTGGGCCCGACCGACGCCGTGCTCGCCGACGCCGCCCTGCTCGCCCGCGCCGGCCTCGTCCCGGGCGCGCTGCTGTCGTGGTGGGCCGGCACCGCACCTGCGGCCCGGCCCCCGCTGCGCGCGCTGCTGGACGGCCTCGACGCCGCGGTCGAGCGCGCGCAGCGTCCCGCGGGAGCCGCGCGATGACCGCCACCGCCCCGACCGCTCCCACGGCCGCCGGGCGCGCCCGGCGCGACGCGCGCACGTCGGCCGCCGCCCGCTGGAACCCGACCGTCCGGCTCACGACGCTCCTCGTCGCGGCGGCCACGGCGATGCTCGTCACGGACCCCGTGACCCCGGCGGTGCTGTGGCTCCTCGCGGTGGCCGGCGCGCTGACCGCGGCCCGGGTCGCGCCCCGCGACCTCGCGCTGGCGCACGCCGCGCTGGCGGGGTTCGCGGTCTCGCTGTTCGTGGCCAACGTGCTGCTGCGCGCGTCGGGCGACGTGCTCGCGACGCTCGGTCCCGTCGAGGTGACCTCCGGTGCTCTGGCGGTCGCCACGTCGCTCGCGCTGCGCACCCTGTACCTCGGGACCGTCTCCGTCGTCCTCGTAGCGACCACGGACCCGGTGCGGCTGATGACCAGCCTGCACCAGCACGCCCGCCTCCCGGCGGCCGCGACCTACGCCGTGCTCGCCGGCCTGCGCGTGCTCGAGCAGCTCCCGCAGGAGTGGCGGGCGATCCGGCGCGCCCAGGCCGTCCGCGACCCGCGGCGCAGGCCGGGCCGGCTGCCCCGCTCGGGACGGGCCCTGGCCTCGGCGACCTTCGCGCTCCTGGTCGGCGCGGTGCGCCGCGCCGAGCGGATCTCCGTGGCGCTGGAGTCGCGCGGGCTCGGCTCGGGTCCGCGCACGGTGGCGCACCCCGTTCCCCTCACGGCGGGCGACGTCGTCGCGGGTCTCGCCGTCCTCGGCGTCGTCGCCGCGGTGCTCGCCGGCGGGGCGGCGGGCGGCTGGCTCACCGGCCCGCGCGCCCTCCTGGCCGGGTAGGGCCGGCCAGGACGGGGACGCTCAGGCGCCGGCCGGCTCGAGCCCGGGCCACAGGTCCTGCTCGGGCGGCGCCCACGCCGCCGGGTCGGCGTCGACCTGCTCGCCCGAGCGGATGTCCTTGACCTGGTCCGGACCCCGCACCCCGTCGTCGTCCACCGCGCCCGGGAACCAGACGAACGGGATCCCGCGGCGGTCCGCGTAGCGGATCTGCTTGCCGAACCGCGCGGCCGTCGGCGCCACGTCGCACGGGATCCCCCGGGCGCGCAGGGCCGCGGCCACGGCGTCGGACTGCGCGCGGTGCTCCTCGTCGGTGACGGCGACCAGGACCGCGGCGGGCACGGACCGGGTCGCTCGGACCAGGCCCGCGCCCAGCAGCCGCGAGACGAGCCGCGAGACGCCGACCGAGAGCCCGACTCCGGGGTAGGTGTTCTTGCCGTCCGAGGCGAGCGTGTCGTACCGGCCCCCCGAGCAGATGGAGCCGAGCTGCTCGTGACCGACGAGCACCGTCTCGTAGACCGAGCCCGTGTAGTAGTCGAGGCCGCGGGCGATCTTCAGGTCGGCGACGACGACCCCCGGGGCGCGCACCGCCGCGACGGCCATGAGCGCGCCGAGCTCGCCGAGGCCCTGCTCGAGCAGCTCGTTGGCCGCGCCGTGCACGTCCGCGAGCGCCCGCACCTCGTCGACGACGGAGGCGTCGGCGCCGTGGATCGCGGCCAGGTCGAGGCACGCGCGGGCCTGCTCCGGCGAGGCCCCGCACACGGCGACGAGCTCCGCGGCGACGGCGTCGGCTCCGATCTTGTCGAGCCTGTCGATGGCGCGCAGCACCCCCTCGACGTCCTCGAGCCCGATCCCGCGGTAGAAGCCCTCCGCCACCCGGCGGTTGTTCACGAGCACCCGGACCTCGGGCACGCCCACGTCGCGCAGGGACCCGAGCGCCTCGGCCATGACCAGCGGGAGCTCGACCTCGAAGTGGTACGGGAGCTCGCCGGCGCCGACGACGTCGATGTCGGCCTGCACGAACTCACGGAAGCGCCCGTCCTGGGGCCGCTCGCCCCGCCAGACCTTCTGGATCTGGTAGCGCTTGAAGGGGAAGGCCAGGCGGCCGGCGTTCTCCAGGACGTACCGGGCGAAGGGCACGGTGAGGTCGAAGTGCAGCCCGAGCGCCTTGTCCTGGTCCGCGGCGGCGTCCGGCTTCGGGTCCTCCTGGAGGCGGCGCAGGACGTAGACCTCCTTGGACGTCTCGCCCTTGCGCAGCAGCTGGTCGAGCGGCTCGACCGCGCGCGTCTCGACGCCCGCGAACCCGTGCAGCTCGAAGGTGCGGCGCAGCCGGTCGAGGACGTGCTGCTCGACGATCCGGCCGTCGGGGAGCCATTCGGGGAATCCGGACAGGGGTGTGGGGCGTGCCATGGCCCGATCCTCCCAGATCGCGGCGCCTCGTCAGACCCGCAGGAAGGGATTGGCCGCGCGCTCGCGGGCCATGGTCGTCGACGGGCCGTGCCCGGGGAGCACGACGACGTCGTCCCCGAGACGCCCGACGACGTCGCGCAGGGTCCGGCGCATCGCGTCGGCGTCGCCGCCGGGCAGGTCGGTGCGCCCCACGGTCCCGGCGAACAGCACGTCCCCGGTCAGCGCGAGCCCGCCGCCGACGTACAGCGTCGACCCCTCGGTGTGCCCGGGGGCGTGCACCGCGCGCAGCCCGAGCCCGTCGGCGGGGCCGGGCCCCGTCGCGGCGCCGTCCCCGCCGCCCGGGCCCCCGCCGAACGGCTCGACGCGGCGCGGGACGCGGTAGGCCGCCGGGTCCGCGCCGCCCGCGCGCAGCGCGGCGCTCAGCACACCGGGGACCGGTCCCTCGATCGTCCCGAAGGGGTCCTCCACGCGGTAGGCGTCCGCGCGGTGCAGGCGCAGCGCCACCCCGTACCCGTCGGCGAGCTCCGCCGCGTCGAACGTGTGGTCCACGTGCCCGTGGGTGGCGAGGACGGCGAGCGGCCGCCACCCGTGGGCCGCCACCGCGGCGCGCACCCCGCCGGCGACGGCGACGCCGGGGTCGACGATGACGCACGGGCCGCCGTCGGCCCCGCCCAGCACCCGGCACACCGCACCGAAGACCGGGGAGACCACCGCCTCGACGCGCAACGGCGGGGCCGACGGGTCCGGGCTCTGCTCGCCTCGCGTCTCGTGGGTCACGCGCCGAGGCTAGCGGTCGCCGGCTGCGCTCGCGCCGGTGCGGCCCCGCCGCGCGCCGACCCCGGTGCGGGCCGCACCCGTGCACCTAGACTGTGCGCGATCAGGGAGCCCACCGGCCCCTGTGCACGACGACGGCACGCCCCCGCGCGCGCCGCTGCACCGCGAGGACGCACCGAGGAGACGGATTGGCCACCAGGGCCCAGCGCGAGCGCGAGAGGGCGCGCCGCCAGCAAGAGAAGTACGCGCACCGCCGTGCCCAGAAGGCCGCGGTGCGCCGCCGGCGCTGGTCCGTCGCGGGGCTCGCGGCCGCCCTCGTCGTGCTCGGCGGGATCGTCGCCGCCGCCGTGGTCCTCGACGACGACCCCGGGTCGGGCACGACGGGCGCACCCACCAGCTCGGCCTCCTCGGCCGCCGCCACGCCCCGGCCCGCCGGCACCGCCGCCCCCGACCCGGCGCTCGCCGAGGGTCGCGACCGGGACGCGACGCTGACGACGTCGGCCGGGACGATCGGGCTGACGCTGGACGGCGCCGCGGCTCCCCAGGCCGTCGCGAACTTCGTCGACCTCGCCGGCCGCGGGTTCTACGACGGCACCGACTGCCACCGCCTGACGACGTCCGGTATCTACGTGCTGCAGTGCGGCGACCCGACCGGCACGGGCACGGGCGGCCCCGGCTACACGTTCGGCCCGATCGAGAACGCGCCCGCCGACGGCGTCTACCCCGCCGGGACGGTGGCGATGGCGCGCGCGTCGACGCCCGACTCGATGGGCTCCCAGTTCTTCCTCGTCTACGAGGACACCGAATTGCCCACCGACGGCGGCGGGTACACAGTGTTCGGCACGATCACCTCTGGCCTGGACACCGTCCGGGCTGTCGCTGACGCAGGGACGGCGGACGGGACGTCGGACGGGCCCCCAGCCACCCCGGTCACCATCGAAGGAGCAGAAGTCCAGTGAGCGAGAGCACCGAGAACCCGACGCCCGAGGCGCAGGACGCGGACGGGGCTGCCGAGACGCCGCTCGCCGAGACGCAGTCGAGCGAGGCGCGGCCCACCGAGGCACAGCCCACCGAGGCACAGCCGGGCTCGCCGGACACCGGAGCGACTCCGGCCGTCGCACCGGAGGCGCAGGCGCCCGAGGCCGGCACGGGGTCGCCCGAGGCCCCGGCCCCTGAGGCCCCGACCGAGATCCCCGAGGCTTCGGCGACCCCGGCCGACACCTCGAAGGCCGCCCCCGCCCCGACGCCGGTACCCCGCCCGCGCCCCGTCCCGACCCCCGCCGCGGTCCCGCGCGCGCCCCGCCCGGGCGCACCCCGCCCCGGCGCGGCCGCCGCCGGAGCGCCCGCGGCGCCCGCCGGCGACGTGCACCCGGTGGTACCCGACGAGGCCGCCGCCACGAAGGCCGCCGTCGCGTTCGGGCGGGTCGACGATGACGGCACGGTGTACGTCCGCGAGGCCGCCGGCGAGCGGTCCGTGGGCCAGTTCCCCGGCGTCGGCGCGGACGAGGCGATGGCGCTGTACGTGCGGCGCTACCTCGACCTGCACGCCAAGGTCGCCCTCTTCGAGGCGCGCCTGGCGAGCACGGACCTGACCGTCAAGGAGATCGACGCGACCCTCGCCAAGCTCCAGGAGGAGACGGCCGAGCCGGCCGCCGTCGGCGACCTCGACGCGCTGCGCGAGCAGGTGGAGCGCCTGTCCGCGACCGCCGCGGGCCGGCGCGAGCAGATCGCCGCCGAGCGCGCGGCGGCGAAGGCCGCGGCGGTGGCGTCGCGCACCCAGATCGTCGAGGCCGCCGAGCGCATCGCCGCCACGGACCCCGAGCGCATGCAGTGGCGCCCCGCGGGCGAGGAGCTGCGCGCCCTGCTCGACGGCTGGAAGGAGGCCCAGCGGTCGGGGCCGCGCATCGACCGGAGCAGCGAGGAGTCGCTCTGGAAGCGCTTCAGCCACGCCCGCACGGCCTTCGACCGCGAGCGCCGGCACTTCTTCGCCGAGCTCGAGCAGCGCAACGCGTCGGCGAAGAGCACCAAGGAGGAGATCGTCGCCGAGGCCGAGCGGATCGCCTCGAGCACGGACTGGGGCCCCACCGCCGGCACGTACCGGGACCTCATGGCACGGTGGAAGGCCGCCGGGCGGGCGAACCGCAAGGACGACGACGCGCTGTGGGCGCGGTTCCGCGCGGCGCAGGACGAGTTCTTCCATGCGCGCGACGCTGCGAACGCGGAGATCGACGCTGCGTACGGCGAGAACCTCGTGGTCAAGGAGGAGCTGCTCACCCAGGCCGAGGCGCTCGTGCCGGTCACCGACCTGGCGACCGCGAAGAACACGCTGCGCGACATCCAGGACCGCTGGGAGGAGGCGGGCAAGGTGCCGCGCGGCGACCTGCAGCGCGTCGAGGGGCGCCTGCGGGCGGTCGAGAAGGCCGTCCGGGACGCCGAGGACGCGCAGTGGTCGCGCAAGAACCCTGAGCAGCAGGCGCGGGCGGAGGGCGCCGCCGCGCAGCTGGAGTCGGCGATCGCCGAGCTCGAGGCGGACCTGTCGGCGGCGCAGGCGGCGGGCGACGAGCGCCGGGTCGCGGAGGCCACCGCGGCGCTCGAGGCGCGCCGTTCGTGGCTGGAGCAGATCGTCAGGGCCGCGCAGGACTCGCGCGGCTGATCCGTCCACAGCACCGCCCGTCGCCCTGGTGGCGACGGGCGGTGCTGCGTCAGGGTGGGCACCATGCCCGTCACGCGAGACCCGCATCCCGGCCCGACGCTCACCGAGTGGCTCCGCCAGCCGTGCGCCGACGCGGGGCCGCTGCCGGGCGTGGTGCGCCCCGCGGACGTCGGCGGCGCCGTCGCCTTCCAGGTCCTGCTGCGCGAGGGCGCGCTGCGGCCGGTCCGGGACGGCGTCGCGGTCCCCCGGTCGCGCCCCGTGGACCGCACGGTGCGCGCGACGACGCTGGCGGACCTCGTGCTGCCCGGCACGGTCCTCGGCGGGGAGGCGGCCGCCTGGGTGCACGCCGGCGGCGGGGCGCCCCGGCACGTCGAGCTGGTCGCGCCGGCCGCCGCGCACCTGCCGGTCTCCGGGGAGGACCGCTCGGTGCGGCGCGCGCTGCTCCTGGGGAACGAGCACGTGCTGCTCGGCGGGATCCGCGTCACCAGCGTCCTGCGCACCGCGCTCGACGTCGCGACCGCGCCGGGCCGCGGGCCTGCCGCACCCGGACACGGGTCGAGGGGCGGGCCGGGGCCCGCGCGGCCGTCGGACGCCGAGGTGGAGCGCGCCGCGGCCCTGGTGGTGCGGCTGTGCCGGGTGTGCGACCTGGACGTCTCGGGCGTGCGCCGGGCGCTCGAGCTGCGGCCGCGGTGGCACGGGCGCCGGACGGCGCGGCGCGTGCTCGAGGCGGCCTCCGCGGCTCGCCCGGCGCCCGGACCTGCCCTAGCGTGATCCCATGGCAGCCAAGACCCCTCCGGTCGAGCTCGACGTCGCGGGCCGCACGGTGCGGGTCTCGAGCCCGGACCGGGTGGTCTTCCCGGGTCCCGGCCTGACGAAGCTGGACGTCGTGCAGCACTACGTGGACGTGGGCGAGGGGATCCTCGCCGCCCTGCGCGAGCGGCCGACCACTCTCGAGCGCTGGCCGAAGGGCGTCCTCGAGGGCTTTCGCCTGAGCACCCGCACCGACAGCACGGGTGACGCGTTCTTCCAGAAGCGCCTCCCGCGCGGCGCACCGGACTACGTCGAGACGGCGACCATCGCCTTCCCGAGCGGCCGCTCGGCCGACGAGGTCGCGCCCACCGAGCTCGCCGTCGTCGCCTGGGCCGCCAACCTCGGGACCATCACGTTCCACCCGTGGCCCGTGCGCCGGGACGACGTCGAGCGGCCCGACCAGCTCCGCATCGACCTCGACCCGCAGCCGGGCACCGGGTACGCGGACGCCGCCCGGCTGGCCGACGACGTGCGCGGGCTCCTCGAGGAGGTCGGCCTCACGGGCTTCCCCAAGACGTCCGGCGGCCGCGGCCTGCACGTCTTCGCCCCCGTCGAGCCGCGCTGGGACTTCACCACTGCGCGCCGCGCGACGATCGCGTTCGGCCGCGAGCTCGAGCGCCGCAACCCCGGCCGCGTCACGACGGCGTGGTGGAAGGAGGAGCGCGGCGAGAAGATCTTCGTCGACTACAACCAGATGGCGCGCGACCGGACCATGGCCTCCGCGTACTCGGTGCGCCCCAACGGCCGGGCCACCGTCTCCGCTCCCCTGCGCTGGTCGGAGGTCGGGGAGGTCTCCCCCGACGACTTCACGGTCGGCACGTTCGCGGCGCGGTTCGCGGACGTCGGCGACCTCTTCGCGGGCGCCTCCGCGGGAGGTGCCTCCGACGCGGCGGGCTCGCTCGACGCGCTCCTCGAGCTCGCGGCGAAGGACGAGCGCGACCACGACCTGGGCGACCTGCCCTACCCGCCCGAGTACCCGAAGATGCCCGGCGAGCCGAGCCGGGTGCAGCCCAGCCGCGCGAAGAAGCCCTGAGACCCGCGCGCTCCGACCGCGCCGCCGGTCAGGCCGCCCCGGGCGCCCCGGGCAGCAGCTCGGCCAGGTCGTAGGACACGGGCTCCTCGAGCTGGTCGAACCGGCAGCTCTCCGGCTCGCGGTCCCCGCGGACGCGGCGCAGCTGGACGGTGTGCCGGAACCGCGTGCCCTCCATGTGGTCGTAGGCCACCTCGAGCACCTGCGTGGGCTCGAGCGCCACGAACGACAGGTCCTTGCCGCCCGTCCAGCGCGACTGCGCCCCCGGCGCCCGGTGCGCCTCGCCGGCGGCGTCACCCCCGCCACCGGTGCCCTCCGTCAGCCACGGGTGACCGGAGGTGACCTCCAGGGGCGCGAGCTCGCGGGCGAGCTCCGCCCGCCGCGCCGCCGTGAACGACGACGCCGCGCCCACGAACTGCAGCGTCCCCGCGTCGTCGTACAGCCCGAGCAGGAGCGAGCCCACGAGCGGCGCCTCCGGTATCGAGTCCTTGTGCGGCCGGTAGCCCGCCAGCACCACTTCCGCGGTGCGCTCGTGCTTGACCTTGAGCATCGCGCGCCGGCCCTGCTGGTACGGGGCGTCGAGGGGCTTGGCCACGATGCCGTCGAGCCCCGCGCCCTCGAACGACGCGAACCACTCGCGCGCCGTGTCGGCGTCCCGGGTGCGGCGCGTGGCGTGCACCAGCGGCCCGGCCAGACCGAGCCCGTCGAGGATCTCGTGGCGCCGCGACTGGGGAAGTGCGCTGACGTCGTCGTCCCCGAGCGCCAGGACGTCGAAGACGACCAGGGCCGCGGGGGTCTCGCGCGCGAGGCGCTCGACGCGGGACGCGGCGGGGTGCACCCGCTGGGACAGCAGCTCGAACTCCAGGCGCGCGTCCAGGGCGACGACGATCTCCCCGTCGACGACGCAGCGCTCGGGCAGCGCCTCGCGCACCGCGTCGACGACGTCCGGGAAGTAACGGTCCAGGGGCTTGCCGCTGCGGCTCGCCAGCAGGACCTCCGCGCCGTCGCGGAACGCGAGGCAGCGGAAGCCGTCCCACTTCGGCTCGTACACGAGCCCTCCGGCCGTGCCCGCGTGGGGGACGCCCGAGACGGCCTTGGCGAGCATCGGGCGCACGGGCGGCATCACGGGCAGGTCCATGGCAGCGATGCTCCCACCCGTCGCGCCGGCTGTCAGGCCGGCAGCCTCGGGTGCTCCGCGGCGCGCGACCCGGTGATGCGGTAGACGTCGAACACGCCCTCGATCTTGCGGACCCCCTTGAGCACCTGGGCGAGGTGCCCGGGCTCGGCCATCTCGAAGACGAAGCGGGAGACGGCGACGCGGTCGTTCGACGTGGACACGGCCGCCGACAGGATGTTCACGTGGTAGTCGGACAGCACGCGCGTCACGTCCGAGAGCAGCCGCGAGCGGTCGAGCGCCTCGACCTGGATCTGCACGAGGAACATGGTGTTCGCGCTCGTGGACCAGGACACGTCGACGAACCGCTCCGGCTGGCTGCGCAGCCCCTCGACGTTCTGACAGTCCGCCCGGTGCACGCTCACGCCGCTGCCGCGGGTGACGAAGCCGATGATCTCGTCGCCCGGGACCGGCGTGCAGCACTTCGCGAGCTTCACCCAGACGTCGTCGACCCCCTTGACCACGACGCCCTGGTCGCCGGTGCGCACCCGGCGCGCGGTCTCCCCCGGCCGCGCCACCTCCGCGACGTCCTCGACGGTCGCGTCGTCGCCGCCGATGGAGTGCACGAGCTTCGTGACGACGTTGGCCGCCGACGTCTGGCCCTCGCCGATCGCCGCGTACAGCGCGGTGACGTCCGAGTAGCGCATCTCGTTGGCGAGCGCGAGCAGCGACTCGTGCGACAGGAGACGCTGGATCGGCAGGTTCTGCTTGCGCATCGCCTTGACGAGGTTCTCCTTGCCGACCTCGACGGCCTCCTCGCGCCGCTCCTTGGAGAACCACTGGCGGATCTTGTTGCGCGCGCGGGGGCTCTTGACGAACGCGAGCCAGTCCCGGCTCGGCCCCGCGTTCTCCGAGCGGGAGGTCAGCACCTCGACGACGTCGCCGTTCTCGAGCGTCGAGTCGAGCGGGACGAGCCTGCCGTTGACCCGCGCGCCCATGGTGCGGTGCCCGACCTCGGTGTGCACCGCGTAGGAGAAGTCCACCGGCGTGGACCCCGCGGGCAGCGCCATGACGTCGCCCTTGGGCGTGAAGACGTAGACCTCCCCGCCGCCGATCTCGAAGCGCAGCGAGTCCAGGAACTCGCCCGGGTCCGCCGTCTCGCGCTGCCAGTCGACGAGCTGGCGCAGCCACTGCATGTCGGCGCCGTCCCCGCCGGCGCCGCCGGCCGACTTCGCGGCCTCCTTGTACTTCCAGTGCGCGGCGACGCCGTACTCGGCCCGCCGGTGCATGTCGTGGGTGCGCAGCTGGATCTCGACCGGCTTTCCGCCGGGACCGATCACCGTGGTGTGCAGCGACTGGTACATGTTGAACTTCGGCATCGCGATGTAGTCCTTGAACCGGCCGGGGACCGGGTTCCACCGCGCGTGCAGCGCGCCGAGCGCCGCGTAGCAGTCGCGCACCGAGTCCACCAGGACCCGCACGCCGACGAGGTCGTAGATCTCCGCGAAGTCGTGGCCGCGCACGATCATCTTCTGGTAGATCGAGTAGTAGTGCTTCGGGCGCCCCGTGACGGTCGCCTTGATCTTCGCCGAGCGCAGGTCGGAGGTGACCTGCGAGCGCACCACCGCGAGGTACTCCTCGCGGGCCGGGGCCCGCTCCGTGACGAGGTGGACGATCTCGTCGTAGACCTTCGGGTACAGCGTCGCGAAGGACAGGTCCTCGAGCTCCCACTTGATGGTGTTCATCCCGAGCCGGTGGGCCAGGGGCGCGTAGATCTCGAGGGTCTCGCGGGCCTTGCGCTGCGCGGAGGCCGCCGGGACGAACTTCCACGTGCGGGCGTTGTGCAGCCGGTCGGCGAGCTTGATCACCAGGACGCGGATGTCGCGGGCCATCGCGACGACCATCTTGCGCACGGTCTCCGCCTGTGCGGCGTCCCCGTACTGCACCTTGTCCAGCTTGGTCACCCCGTCGACCAGCATCGCGATCTCGTCGCCGTACTCGGCGCGCAGCCGGTCCAGCGAGTAGTCGGTGTCCTCGACCGTGTCGTGCAGCAGCGCGGCCGCGAGGGTCGACGGCGTCATCCCCAGCTCCGCGAGGATCGTCGCGACGGCCACCGGGTGGGTGATGTACGGGTCGCCGCTCTTGCGCATCTGGCCGCGGTGCGCCTTCTCCGCCGTCCGGTAGGCGCGCTCGATCCCCGACAGGTCGGCCTTCGGGTGGTTGGTGCGCACCGCCTGGAGCAGCGGCTCCAGCGCCGGGGTGCCCTGCGGTCGGCTCGCGAACCGCACGAGGCGTGAGCGCACCTTGGAGCCCTGGGCCCCGCTGGTCCGGGTGTCGTCGCTCATGTGGCCTCCTCGGTCGCCGGTGGGGGCCGTCCCCGGGCCGGCCGGCGGACGACAGGCCGTGGACGCTCCCGGTCCGCCTGGCTCGCCGACGTGCCGCGAACCGTGCGGGTCCCGCACCCGGCGGGACCGCCCCGCCGGAGTGCAGTCATCCTACGCCGGGACCCCCCACAGGGAGGTCAGCCGGCGACCGTCGAGGCGGGCCCGCCCGCCGAGCCCGTCCAGCTCGAGCAGGAACTGGACGTCGACGACCTCCGCGCCGCAGCGCTCGACGAGCTCGAGGGCCGCGGCCGCCGTCCCGCCGGTGGCCAGGACGTCGTCGATCACGACGGCGTGCGAGCCCCGCGGGATCGTCGCCGAGCGGACCTCGAGCTCCGCCGTGCCGTACTCGAGGTCGTAGGTGACGCGCTCGGTGGGCGGCGGGAGCTTGCCCGCCTTGCGCAGCGGCACGAACCCCACGCCGAGCTCGATCGCCAGCGGGGCGCCCAGCAGGAACCCGCGCGCCTCCATGCCCACCACGACGTCGACGTGCCGGCCCGCGACGCTCTGCGCGCAGGTGCGCACGACGTCGGCGAGCGCGCCCCCGTCCGCCAGCAGCGGGGTGATGTCCTGGAACAGGACGCCGGGCTCGGGGTAGTCGGGCACCGCCCGCACGAGGGCCGCGACCTGCGCCGCCCGCTCGGGCGACAGGCCGAGCCGCTCGACGTCCCTGGGCTCGAGGCTCATCGGCGGCGGCGCCGCGGCTGGGCCTTGTTGCCCTGGTGGGAGCCCGGGACCAGCTGCGCCCCGCCCGTGGCTCCCGCGGCGGCCAGCGCGGCGTCCTGGTCGTCCGCGCCGGAGGCCTGCGCCGCCTTCTCGCGCGCGGCCGTCACCTTCGCGGTGTGCGCCGAGATCTTCGGCTCGCGCTCGCGGAGCATCACCTCGAACGGCGTCGCGATGTAGATCGACGAGTAGGCGCCGACGATGATGCCGATGAACAGGGCGAGCGCGATGTCCCGCAGCGTCCCCGCGCCGAGCACGAACGCGCCGATGAACAGGATCGACGCGACCGGCAGGAGCGCCACGACGGACGTGTTGATCGAGCGGACGAGCGTCTGGTTGATCGCCAGGTTCGCCCGTTCGGCGTACGTGGACCGGGTCTGGTCCAGGATGCCCTTGGTGTTCTCGCGCACCTTGTCGAAGACGACCACCGTGTCGTACACCGAGTAGCCGAGGATCGTCAGGAACCCGATCACCGTGGCGGGCGTGACCTCCCAGCCGATCAGCGCGTAGACGCCCGCGGTGATGATCACGTCGTGGAAGAGCGCGACGAGCGCGGAGGCCGCCATGCGCCAGCTGCGGAAGTACAGCGACATCACGACCGCGACGAACGCGAGGAAGATCACCAGCGCGCGCAGGGCGGAGCTGGAGACGTCCTGTCCCCAGGACGGGCCGATGTAGGAGTAGCCGACCTCCGCCTCGTCCACGCCGTAGCCGTCGGCCAGCGCGGAGGTGACCTCGGTGACCTCGTGGGTGTCGAGCTTCTCCGTCTGCACGCGCACGGCGTCGGACCCGAGCGACGAGACGCGGGGCACCTCGTCGGGCGCGACGCCCGCGACGGCGTCGAGCGCGATCTGCTCGTCGGTGTCGCTGACGTCGGAGACGACGAACTGCGAGCCGCCGCGGAACTCGATCCCGAGGTCGAAGCCCTTGAACCCGACGACGAGCACGGACAGCAGCACCGCGATCGCCGACGCGACGAAGAACGCGCGCCGGTGCCGGACGATCCCGTACGAGCGGCGGCCGGTGTAGAGGTCGTTCCCCCACTGGGAGAATCCGCTGGCCATCAGTGCTTCTCCTCGTTCGTCGCGGTCTGGTCCGGTCCGGTGGCGGGCCCGTCGGGCCGTTCCGGGGGCCCGTCCTCGGTCGGCGCGTCGTCCTGCGGGGCGTCCTGGACGGCGTCCGCCGCGGACGCCGCCTCAGCCCTGCGAGCCGCCGCGCGACGGTCGGCGATGGTCATCCGCGTCCCGTCGGGTGCGCTCGCTCCGACGCCCGCCGGGACCGGCGTTCGGCGCGTCGTGGCGCCCTGCGTGCCCGCAGGAGCGTCCTCGGCGGCCGCCGGGCCGGCGTCCGCCACGTCCGGGGCGCCGGCGGGTCGCGAGACCCGGCCGCGTCCCGCGTAGCGCGGGGCGCTGACCCCGAGCCGGCGCGGGTCCAGGCCCGAGCCGCGGTGCCCCTCGCCGAAGAACTTCGTCCGGGCGAGCAGCTGCATCACCGGGTGGGTGAACATGAACACGACCACCAGGTCGACGATCGTCGTCAGCCCCAGGGTGAACGCGAACCCGCGCACCCCGCCCACGGCGAGGAGGTAGAGGATCGCGGCCGCGAGGAAGTTCACCGTGTCGGAGGCGACGATCGTGCGCCGCGCCCGGTCCCAGCCGCGCTCGACCGCGCCGACCAGGCCCCGCCCGTCGCGCAGCTCGTCACGGATGCGCTCGAAGTAGACGATGAAGGAGTCGGCGGTGATGCCGATGGCCACGATGAGCCCCGCGACGCCGGGCAGCGAGAGCCGGTAGCCCTGCGTCCACGACAGCAGCGTGATGACGCCGTAGGTGATCACGCTGGCCACCATCAGGGACGCCAGGGTCACGAGGCCGAGGGCCCGGTACTGGAAGAGCGAGTAGATCGCGACGAGCAGCAGGCCGATGAGGCCGGCGATCAGGCCCTTCTCGAGCTGGTCCGCGCCGAGCGTCGCCGAGATCTTCTCCTGGCTCTGCACGTCGAACGTCAGGGGGAGGGCGCCGAAGTTCAGCTGGTTCGCGAGCGTCGCGGACGTGTCGCGGGTGAAGTTCCCGGAGATCTCCGCCTGGCCGTTGGGGATCGGCTCGTTGACCGTCGGCGCGGAGATGACCTTCCCGTCGAGCACCATGGCGAACGCGTTCTGCGGCGCGGGGAGCCCGTACAGGCGCTGCGTCGAGTCGGCGAACTCCTCGGTGCCCTTCGACGTGAACTTGATGTTCACCACGTACTCGCCGGTCGAGGCGCCGTTCTGCTGGCGGATGCCGGACGTCGCGCTGTCGATCTCCGTGCCGGCGATCTCCACCGGCCCGAGGATGTACTTCGCCGTGCCGTCGTCGGCGCACGTGACCAGGACGGAGTCCGGGTCGTCGGTCTTGCCGAGCGACTCGTCGGTGTCGTCGACGCAGCTGAGCGCGTCGAACTCCTTCTGCACCTCGGGCGTGATCTGGCTCAGGTCGCTCGGGTCGGCGGCCTTCGAGCCGTCGGCGGGGGCCGTCGCGTCGTCCGACGGCGCGGTCGTGGCGCCGTCGGCCGGCGCGGCCGTCTCGCCGTCCGCGGGGTCGGCCGTGGCGGCCTGCGTCGCGGCGTCCTTGCCCTCGGCGGTGGCGGCGGCCGCCTCGGCCGCGCTCGCCACCTTCGCGCCGGCACCGTCCGAGAGCTGGTTCGACTGCTCCGTGGCACCGTCCGACGGCGCCTCGCTCGCCCCGTCCGTGGCGGCGGGGGCGTCGGTCGCGCCCTCGGTGGGCTCCGCCGTCGGCGCGGCGGACGCCGGCACCGGGCTGCCGACCTGGAGCACCGGACGGAAGTTCATCTGCGCCGGGGTGACGATCAGCTGGATCGTCTCGTCGCTGACGTCACCCGGGATTCCGACGACGATGTTCTTGTCGCCCTGCCGGGTGATCTCGGCCTCCGAGACGCCCGAGGAGTCGATGCGCTGGCGGATCACCGCGATGGACTGGTTGATGTCCTCGTCGGTGACCTCGTAGCCGGGCTCGGTGACGGGCTCGAGGATGAGCTGCGTCCCGCCCTCGAGGTCGAGCGCCAGCCCCGGTGCCCAGCTGGCGCCACCGGGGTTGTCGTCGGACTTCGGGTCGACCTGCGTCCCGGTGAAGATCGTCGCGAAGACCGCGAGGATCAGGACACCCAGGACTACCAGTGTGCGAACGGGTCGCGTGCGTGCCTTGCTGCTGGCCAACTGTCCGTCTCTTCTCGTCGTCGAGCCACCCGGCGGCAGCACGGTTCAGGCGGCCGGGGCACCAGCGCCCCGGGACCGCTCGTTCAGCTGTTCTTGCGGTCCTGGTCCGGGTCGTCGTCGTCCCGGTCGGCGGTGCCCGGCTGCGGCTCGAGGCCCGACAGGTCGTCCGGGACGTCGAGGCGCTGCTCGTCGACCGGCCGGCCCGTCTCGTCCACGACGGGCGCGTCCACGACGGCGGTGCCCACGACGGGCACGTCCTCCGGGTCGGTCTCCGGCTCGAGCTCCACGGGCGGGTCGACGCGCTTGGAGATCGCCGCGCGCAGCCACCGCGTGCGGCTGCCGCCCGGCTCGGCCTCGAGCGTGATCACGTCGGACTCCTCGTCGATCTCGACGATCGTGCCGAACATCCCCGAGGCGGTCATCACCTCGACGCCCTCCGTCAGGGTCGAGCGGAAGTCGGCCTGGGTCCGCTGCTGCTTGCGGGTGCGCGAGCTCATGAAGAAGAGCAGCCCGATCGCGAGCACGGCGAAGATCACGAATGTGGGATCCATGGGGTGTAGCACGTCCTTTGCGGTGGAGTCTGCGCGGCAGTCTAGGCGCACGTACGGGCTCGGTCGACGAGCGTCTGCGCCCGGGGCAGCCCCTGGGCACCCGCACCGTCGGTCCGACCAGTCTAGGGCCTGGTCCGTCGCCCCGGCCGCAGCCGGTCAGACGGCCGCGAACAGCCCGTCCGACGGCGGCTCGAGGCCCAGGTGCGCCCACGCGGCGGGCGTCGCGACGCGGCCGCGCGGCGTGCGCCCGATGAGCCCCTCGCGCACGAGGTAGGGCTCGGCGACCGTCTCGACGGTCTCGCCCTCCTCCCCCACCGTGACGGCCAGCGTCGACAGGCCCACCGGGCCGCCGCCGAACCGGGTGCACAGCGCCCGCAGCACCGCGCGGTCCAGGCGGTCGAGGCCGAGCCGGTCGACCTCGTACACCTCGAGCGCCGCACGCGCCGCGGCGAGGTCGAGGGTGCCGTCGCCGCGCACCTGCGCCCAGTCCCGGACCCGGCGCAGCAACCGGTTCGCCACACGCGGTGTACCCCGGGAACGCCCGGCGATCTCGTGGGCCGCCGCGTGCGCGAGCGGTACGCCGAGCAGCCCGGCGGAGCGCACCACGACGCGCTCCAGGTCCTCGCTGTCGTAGAAGTCGAGGTGCCCGGTGAAGCCGAACCGGTCGCGCAGCGGCGCCGGGAGCAGGCCGGCGCGCGTGGTGGCGCCCACGACGGTGAACGGCGGCAGGCTGAGCGGGATCGCGCTCGCCCCCGCCCCCTTGCCGACGACGACGTCGACCCGGAAGTCCTCCATCGCGACGTACAGCAGCTCCTCCGCGGGCCGGGCGAGGCGGTGGATCTCGTCGATGAACAGCACCTCGCCCTCCTCGAGCGAGGACAGGACCGCCGCGAGGTCGCCAGCGTGCTGGATGGCCGGGCCGGACGTCACGCGCAGCGACGTGCCGAGCTCCGTGGCGATGATCATCGCGAGGGTGGTCTTGCCCAGCCCCGGCGGGCCGGAGAGCAGCACGTGGTCGGGTGCCGCGCCGCGTCCGAGCGCGGCGTGCAGCACGAGCGAGAGCTGGTCGCGCACGATTTTCTGGCCGACGAAGTCGTCGAGGCTGCGCGGGCGCAGCGCCGCCTCCGCCGCGCGCTCCAGGTCGTCCGCCCCGGGGGCGACGATCCGCTCCGAGGAGACCGGGTCGCCGGTCCCGTCGGTGTGCCCGGCCGACCCGGCGTCGGCGTGCTCAGCCACGGTGGGCCCCGAGGAGCCGCAGCGCCGCCCGCAGGGTGCCCGCGACGTCGTCGGGCGCCAACGGCTGCTCCCCCGCATCGGCGAGCACGGCGGCGACGGTGTCCTGGGCGACCTTCGCGGTCCAGCCCAGCCCGACGAGCGCCTCGACGACCTGCTCGCGCTGGTCGCCGGCCGCCACGGACGGTGCCTCGCCGGCCACGGCGCCCGGGGCGCCGAGCCGGTCGCCGAGCTCGAGAGCGATGCGCTGTGCACCCTTGCGGCCGATGCCGGGCACGCGCACGAGGGCCGCGATGTCCTCCCCGGAGACCGCTCGCCGCAGCGCGTCCGGCGTGTGCACGGCCAGCATGGCGAGCGCGAGCCGTGGGCCGACGCCGCTGACGGTCTGGACCTTCTCGAAGACCGCCCGCTCGTCGTCGTCCGCGAAGCCGTAGAGCGTCATGGAGTCCTCGCGGACCACCAGGGAGGTCGCCAGCCGGGCCGCCTCGCCCACGCGCAGCGCCGAGAGCGTCGCGGGCGTGCCGTGCACCAGATAGCCGACCCCGCCGACGTCGAGCACGGCGGCCTCCAGCGAGACGGACGCGACCGTCCCGGACAACGACGCGATCACGCAGAGCCTCCCGACCGAACACCTGTACGACTGGCCGTCACCCTAGCACCGCACGCGCGAGCGCAAGGCTCAGCCCACACCCCGGCGTGCCGCGTGCTCCGCGGCCGCCCAGGCCCGCTGCGCCGGCGTGAGCTGGTTGCGCTCGCCGCCCTGCAGCGCGCCGGCGGGACGCCACAGGTGGCAGATCGCGAGCGCGAGCGCGTCGGCCGCGTCCGCGGGGCGCGGCGGCTCCGCCAGCCCGAGGATCGAGGCGACCATGCGCTGCACCTGCTCCTTGCCCGCGCGCCCGCTGCCGGTCACCGCGGCCTTGACCTCGCTCGGGGTGTGCAGGGCGACGGGGACCCCGCGGCGCGCGGCCGCGACCATCGCCAGGCCGGCCACCTGGGCGGTGCCCATGACCGTGCCGACGTTGTGCTGGGCGAAGACCCGCTCGACGGCGACGACGTCGGGCATGTGCTCGTCGAGCCAGACGTCGAGGCGCTCGGAGATGCGCAGGAGGCGCAGGTCGACGCTGTCCTGCGGGGGGCTCTGCAGCACCCCGACCGCGACGAGCTCGGCGCGCCGCGCCGGCAGCGAGTCGACGACGCCGATCCCGCAGCGGGTCAGTCCTGGGTCCACACCGAGCACGCGCACGCCGGTCAGGCTCTCACGCCGCCGGCGAGGGCCCGGTCAGGCGCGCGGCCCCGCGCCCCGCGCGCCCGCTCTCGCGGCTCAGTCCTCGTCGAGCTGGGCCAGGACCTCGTCGGGGGCGTCGAAGTTCGCGTACACGTTCTGCACGTCGTCGCTGTCCTCGAGCGTGTCGATCAGGCGCAGGATGTTGCGCGCCCCGTCGGCGTCGACCTCGATCTGCATCGACGGGTGCCAGACGACGTCGGCCGAGTCGTAGTCGATCCCGGCCTCCTGCAGCGCGGTGCGCACCGGGACCAGGTCCGTCGCCTCCGAGAGCACCTCGAACGCCTCGCCGAGGTCGGTGACGTCCTCGCCGCCGGCCTCGAGCACGGCCTCGGTCACGTCGTCCTCCGTCGTGCCGTCCTTGGGCACGACGACGACGCCCTTGCGCGAGAAGAGGTAGGACACCGATCCCGGGTCGGCCAGCTGGCCGCCGTTGCGGGTGAACGCCAGGCGGACGTCCGCGGCCGCGCGGTTCTTGTTGTCCGTCAGGCACTCGACGAGCACGGCGATGCCGCCGTTGCCGTAGCCCTCGTACAGGATCGTCTGGTAGTCGGCGCCGCCGGCCTCCTGGCCGGAGCCGCGCTTGACGGCCCGGTCGATGTTGTCGTTGGGGACCGAGGTCTTCTTGGCCTTCTGGATGGCGTCGAAGAGGGTCGGGTTCCCCGCGGGGTCACCGCCGCCGGTGCGCGCGGCGACCTCGATGTTCTTGATGAGCTTCGCGAAGAGCTTGCCGCGCTTGGCGTCCTTCGCGGCCTTCTGGTGCTTGGTCGTAGCCCACTTGGAGTGACCTGACATTGCCCGACTTACTCCTTCACCATCGTGACGAACAGCTCGTGCACCCGTGCGTCACCGGTGATCTCCGGGTGGAACGAGGTGGCGAGCAGAGCTCCTTGACGTACTGCGACGATCCTACCGGCGGCGCCCGCCGCCTCATCGGCCGGGACCGAGGCGAGGACCTCGACGCCGGCGCCGACCTCCTCCACCCACGGCGCACGGATGAACGTCGCGTCGACCGGGCCGCCCTCGAGGCCGACGACGTCCAGGTGCGTCTCGAAGGAGTCGACCTGCCGGCCGAACGCGTTGCGCCGCACGGTCATGTCGATCCCGCCGAGGGTCTCCTGGTCCGCCGTGCCGTCCAGGACGCGGTCCGCGAGCAGGATCATCCCGGCGCACGAGCCGTAGACCGGCAGCCCGCCAGCGATGCGCTCGCGCAGCAGGTCGCGCAGCTCGAAGATCCGCAGCAGCTTGTCGATCGT
Source organism: Cellulomonas sp. PhB143 (assembly GCF_003752595.1). Classification (GTDB taxonomy): domain Bacteria; phylum Actinomycetota; class Actinomycetes; order Actinomycetales; family Cellulomonadaceae; genus Paraoerskovia. The sequence goes on from NZ_RKIJ01000013.1 coordinate 313,076, forward strand.
CGTCGACTCCCCGCCCGGCAGGACCAGGCCGTCCACGGACGCCAGCTCGGCGGGCCGGCGCACCCCGACCGCGCGCGCCCCGGACCGCTCGAGCGCGCGGACGTGCTCGCGCACGTCTCCCTGCAGGGCGAGGACTCCGACGGTAGGGATCACCGGGACATCCTAGTCAGCGCCCGACGGCCCCCGGGTCGCCGCCCCTGGTCACAGGTGCCACAGGTGCCACAGGTCATTCCCGGGCGAGGCCGAGCTCGACGACGACGCCGTCCCACCCGCCGACGAGGCCGCGCACCAGCTCCGCGAGCCCGACCGGGAAGACCTCGATGTCGACGGCCGCCAGCGCGGCCAGGTCCCACCACGCGAGCTCGTCGAGGACGTCGCGCTCCCCGTCCGTCCACCCGTCGCGGTTCAGGGCCGCCGCGGCCGCCGCGTCGACGCGGGCGAGGAAGATCACCTCGTCCTGGCGGCAGTGCGCGGCGAAGAAGTCGAAGATCGCGGAGCGGCGCACGACCGGCCCGACCAGGGCGTCGTCGGCGAGGACGATGCCGGTCTCCTCGCGCACCTCGCGCAGCGCGGCCTCGCGCGCGCTCTCCCCCGCGTCGATCCCGCCGCCCACCGTGAACCACCAGCTGCGGGCGGGCTGGTCGACGTCGTGCCCACGGACCAGCAGCACGCGGTCGTCCGGGTCGAGAAGGATGACGCGCGCGGCGCGCCGGAACAGCAGCCCGTCCGCGCCGCGCACCCAGTCGGGACCCGGCCCGGCCTCGGGGCCGGGCCGGGTCCCGGGCACCTGCTCGGAGCCCTGGGTCATGCGTGCCTGCTCGTCACCAGCCGCGCTCGGCGAGGCGGTGCGGCTCGGGGATCTCGTCGACGTTGATCCCGACCATGGCCTCGCCGAGCCCGCGCGAGACCTTGGCGATCACGTCGGGGTCGTCGTAGAACGTCGTGGCCTTGACGACCGCGGCCGCGCGCTCGGCCGGGTTGCCCGACTTGAAGATGCCGGAGCCGACGAACACGCCCTCCGCACCGAGCTGCATCATCATCGCGGCGTCCGCCGGGGTGGCGATGCCGCCGGCGGTGAAGAGCACCACGGGGAGCTTGCCCGTCGCGGCGACCTCCTTGACCAGCTCGTACGGGGCCTGGAGCTCCTTGGCCGCGACGTACAGCTCGTCCTCGGGCAGCGACGCGAGCCGCGCCAGCTGCTGGCGGATCTGGCGCATGTGCGTCGTCGCGTTCGAGACGTCGCCCGTGCCGGCCTCGCCCTTGGAACGGATCATCGCGGCGCCCTCGGTGATGCGGCGCAGCGCCTCACCGAGGTTCGTCGCACCGCACACGAAGGGGACCGTGAAGGACCACTTGTCGATGTGGTTCGCGTAGTCGGCGGGGGTCAGCACCTCGGACTCGTCGACGTAGTCGACGCCGAGCGACTGCAGGACCTGCGCCTCGACGAAGTGGCCGATGCGCGCCTTGGCCATCACCGGGATGGAGACGGCCTCGACGATGCCGTCGATCATGTCGGGATCGCTCATCCGGGAGACGCCGCCCTGGGCGCGGATGTCCGCGGGCACCCGCTCGAGCGCCATGACGGCGACCGCGCCGGCGTCCTCGGCGATCTTCGCCTGCTCCGCGTTGACGACGTCCATGATGACGCCGCCCTTGAGCATCTCGGCCATGCCGCGCTTGACGCGTGCCGTGCCGACGCTCGCGGGCTCGGGGCTGTTCTCGCTGCTCACCGCAACCTCACATCCGATTGACTGGGTTTCGCGGCGCCTGCGGGCGGCCGCGTCGATCGGGTCGATTCTACGCGCGGCGGCCCGGCCCCCTCGCGCGTGCTCAGGCCTGCGGGCCGACGCCGGACGCGGCACCGAGCCCGTCGGGCCACGCGTCGTCCAGCTCGACCGTCACCGGCATCGCCGCGTGCCCGGCGACGCGGAAGAGGCGCACGTACCACTGCCGCCGCACGTGCTGGGCGCGCAGCACCGCCTCGTTGTGGAAGCGGCGCGCGAGCTGGACCCGGAACCAGGCGGCCCCGAGCGCCCGGACCAGCGCATCCGCGTGCGGGTCGGCGCACAGCTCGCGGACCTCGTCCGGGCCGCCGAGCGCCTCGCGCAGGGTCGCCGAGAGCTCGCTCTCCGCCGTCGCGCGCTCGGCGTCGAAACCCTGGGCGAGCCGGTCACGGACGGTCGGGGCCGGTCCCGGGCCGTCCGCGACCCGAGCGCCGGCCGCGGACCGCTCGTGCAGGAACGCAGCGAGGTCCGGCACCGCGAGCGCCAGCTCGCGGTCGCCCAGGTCGTCGTCGAGGACCACGGCGGCCGCCGACTCGGCGACGAGCATCGAGCTCGCGGGATCGAGCACCCCGGCGGAGGCGAGGTCGGCGGCCGCGGAGGCCCGGCGGACGAGCTGCCCGTCGAGCGCGATGCGCGAGGCGACGACCTTGCGGTGCAGCCGGTCGAGGCGCGAGGCCGAGACCCACAGGAGCCAGCCGAGCACGAGGACCACGGCGAGCGCGAGCATCAGCACCGTCTCGGCCGTCTGCGTCATGCTCATCCGAGCACCTCCGGCTCGGCGCGCCGGCGCAGGCCGAGCCGGCCCCGCAGCGTCGGGTCGGCCCGCACGCCCGCGGACGCGTCGGACGCCGCGAGGACGGTCTCGTAGACCGCGACGACCTCGGCGGTGACGGTCGACCAGTCGAACCGCCGCACGAAGCGCGAGGCCTGCTCGACGTAGCGGTCCCGGGCCGCGCGGTCGCCCAGGGTGGCCAGCACGGCCCGGGCGAGGTCGTCGCCGTCACCGACCTCGAAGAGGGCGCCCGCGGCGCCGTCGTCCAGCACCCGGCGGAAGGCACCGAGGTTGCTGGCCACGACGCACGCGCCGGCGCTCATCGCCTCGACGAGCACGATCCCGAAGCTCTCGCCGCCCGTCTGCGGGGCGACGTACAGGTCCACGGAGGAGAGCAGGCTGGCCTTCTCCTCGTCGGTGATCGACCCGAGGAACTCCACGGACCCGGCGTGCGGGCCCAGCGCCTCGATCGCGGCGTCCCGACCGGCGTCGCCGCGCCCGGCGACCAGGAAGCGCGCGCCCGGCACCTGGGCGAGGACCTGGCCGACCGCCGCCGTGAGGACCGGCAGGCCCTTGCGGGGCTCGTCGAGGCGCCCGAGGAACGCGACGGTCGGTGCCTGCGGCGTGCCCGTCCAGCGCGGGTCGGGCAGCGCCCGGGCGAAGGTGTCCACGTACACGCCGTTGGGGATGACGACGGCGTCCCCGCCCAGGTGGTCGACGACGGTGCGCCGCGCGTCCTCCGAGACGGCGATCCGCCCGTCGATCTTCTCCAGGCTCGAGCGCACGAGCGGCAGCGCCGCCTGCAGGGCGCGCGAGCGCACGAGCGCGCTGTGGCAGGTGACGACGACGGGCGTCGACGTGGCCCACAGCGCGAGGATGCTCAGGCTCGGGGTGACGGGCTCGTGCAGGTGGATGAGGTCGAAGTCGCCCGTCTCGAGCCAGCGGCGCACGCGCGAGGCGACGCGCGGCCCGAAGGTCAGCCGCGCGACCGAGCCGTTGTAGCGCACCGGGATCGCGCCGGGCACGGTGGTGAACCAGTCCGGCAGGTCCGCGCCGTCGTCCGCCGGGGCGAGCACGGAGACCTCGTGCCCCTCGGCGATCAGCGCCTCCGCGAGGTCGCGGACGTGGAACTGCACGCCGCCCGGGACGTCGAACGAGTACGGGCACACGATGCCGACCCGCAGGCGCCCGCGCCGTCGACCCACCCTCATGCGGCGGCCTCCGCGACGCCGGCGCGGACCGCGGCGTCCCGGCGCGGGTCGAGGTCCGCGACGAACACGCGCTGCAGCATGTGCCAGTCCTGCGGGTGCTCGCGCAGCGGCCCCTCGTAGGCCCGCACCCACGCCTGGGTCACGGCCGTCGCCTGCTCCCGGCGCGGCAGCGTGCGGTCGACCTCGATCTCGTCGGAGATCTCGACGACCAGGCCCCACGGCGAGCCGGCCGCGCGGCGCCGCGCGCCGCGCAGGCGCTCGTAGTAGATGTTCGCGACGAACAGCGGGGCGCCCGCCACCGCGAGCGCCGCCGGGCCGGCGGCCACGCGGGCGCGCTCGCCGAAGAGGTCGACCTCGATGCCGCTCGCGCCCAGGTCGCGGTCGGCGAGCAGGGGCAGGATGTGCCCCGGCTGCCGGCTGGCCCGCAGGAGCGAGCGGAAGACGTCGTCGTCCCCCAGCGCGAGGATCTCGATGCCGATCGAGCTCCGGAAGCGCAGGAACTCCGCGAACAGCTCGGGGGGCTCGAGGCGCTCCGCGACCGTCAGCACGGGGCTCAGGTGCGGGTTGGCCCAGGCGCCCGCGAGGTCCCAGTTGCCCTGGTGCCCGAGCGCGAGCACGGGCGAGCGGCCCGCCGCGATGTGGGCGCGCAGCGCCTCGCCGTTGCTGAGCCGCACCCGGGCCGCGATCTGCTCGGGCGTGAACGCGGGCAGCGTGAAGGCCTCGCGGTAGTAGCGCATGTACGAGCGCATCCCCGCCCGGCTCAGCCGGCGCAGCGCCCGGTCCGACAGCTCGGGGCGCACGCGCCCGAGGTTCGCCTCCAGGCGTCGCACCCCCGCGCCGTGGCGCAACCAGGCCACGTCCGCCACCGTGCCGAAGACCGCGCGCAGCAGCGGCTGCGGGACCCGGTGGGCGTGCTTCCAGGCGAAGGTGAACAACGCGCCGGTGTCGACGCTCATCCGGCGACGCCTCCGGGGCCGGCGGCCCTGTCGTCCATGGCGTCGATCTGCCGGCGCACCGTGAGCATCCGCTGGACCACGGTCACGAGGCTCGCGACGGCGAGCAGGCCCAGCACGACGACGAGCAGGCCCGACCAGACGCCGAGGCCGACGAGGCCCGCGGCCACGAGGGTCAGGACGAGCCGGTCCGCGCGGCCGGCGATGCCGTTGGACGCCGTCAGGCCGAGGCTCTCCGCCTTCGCCCGGGCGTAGGGCACGACGCCGCCGAGCACCAGGCAGGCGAGGGCGAACGCGACGCCCCAGGCGGCCCAGGCGCCGTCCTGCGTCCACAGGTAGAGCAGCACGCCGGCGAACACCGCGCCGTCCGCGACGCGGTCGAGGGTCGAGTCGAGGAACCCGCCCCACGGCCCGCTCGTGCCGCGCTGGCGCGCCATGTTCCCGTCCAGCACGTCCGAGAACGCGAAGACCATGATCGCCATGGTCCCCCAGAACAGGTGGCCGGTCGGGAAGAGCCACAGGGCGCTGACCACGACGCCGAGGGTGCCGGTGATCGTCACCGCGTCCGGGCTGACGCCCAGGCGCAGCAGGGCGGCGCCCAGCGGGGTGAACAGCCAGGTGAAGAAGGCGCGCAGGCGGCCGAACATCAGGCGTCCCCCCGCTCGGCAGGCCCGGCAGGCTCGGCAGGCTCGGCAGGCCATGCGGCGGCGAGCCGGGCGCGCGTGTCGGCGAGCAGCTGCGGCACCGCCTTCGTCTGTCCGACGACGGGCAGGAAGTTCGCGTCGCCGAGCCAGCGCGGCACCACGTGCTGGTGCAGGTGGGCCGCGATCCCGGCGCCCGCGACCTCGCCCTGGTTCATGCCGAGGTTGAAGCCCGCGGGCCCCGAGACCTCCCGCACCACGCGCATCGCGGTCTGGGTGAGCCGGGCGAGCTCGTGGGTCTCCGCCGCGGTCAGGTCCGTGTAGTCGGCCACGTGCCGGTAGGGGCAGACCAGCAGGTGCCCCGGGTTGTACGGGTAGAGGTTGAGCACCACGAAGCAGGTCGTCCCGCGCGCGACCACGAGGCCGTCCTCGTCGTCGCGCGCCGGGATCCGGCAGAACGGGCACTCGCCCGCCGTCGCGTCGGCAGGCTTGTCCTGCCCGCCGATGTACACCATGCGGTGCGGCGTCCACAGGCGCTGGACCGCGTCCTCGGCCGGCGGGAAGTCCGTCGCGGCGTCGACCCGCACATCCTCCTGCGGCGCAGCGCCCTCCTGCGGCACGGGGCTCTCGTGCGTCATGCGATCAGACCTGCACCCGGTCGCGGACGGCGGCGACGATCCGCTCGACGGCCTCGGCCACGGGTACCCCGTTGTCCTGGTGCCCGTCGCGGTAGCGGAACGAGACGGCACCGGCCTCGGCGTCCTCGCCGCCGGCGATGAGCACGAAGGGGACCTTCTGGGTGCTCGCCGTGCGGATCTTCTTGCCGAACCGGTCGTCGGAGACGTCGACCTCCGCGCGGATCCCCTGCGCCCGCAGCTGCGCCACGACGTCGTGAAGGTAGTCGTTGAACGGCTCCGCCACGGGGACCGCCACGACCTGCACCGGGGCGAGCCAGGCGGGGAAGGCGCCCGCGTAGTGCTCGAGGAGGACGGCGAAGAACCGCTCGATCGACCCGAACAGCGCGCGGTGGATCATCACGGGGCGCTGGCGCGAGCCGTCGGCCGCCGTGTACTCGAGGCCGAACTTCTCGGGCAGGTTGAAGTCGAGCTGGATGGTCGACATCTGCCAGGTGCGGCCGATGGCGTCGCGGGCCTGGACGGAGATCTTGGGGCCGTAGAACGCCGCGCCGCCCTCGTCCGGGACGAGGTCGAGGCCCGAGGCGCGGGCGACCTCGGCGAGCGTCGCGGTGGCCTCCTCCCACACCTCGTCGGAACCGACGGACTTCTCCGGGTCGCGGGTCGAGAGCTCGAGGTAGAAGTCGTCGAGCCCGTAGTCCTTGAGCAGGTCGAGGACGAAGGTGAGCGTGGTGCTCAGCTCGTCCTTCATCTGCGCACGGGTGCAGTAGATGTGCGCGTCGTCCTGGGTGAACCCGCGGGCCCGGGTGAGGCCGTGGATCACGCCGGACTTCTCGTACCGGTACACGGTCCCGAACTCGAACAGCCGCAGCGGCAGCTCGCGGTAGGAGCGCCCGCGGGCGTCGAAGATCAGGTTGTGCATCGGGCAGTTCATCGGCTTGAGGTAGTAGTCCTGCCCCTGGCGGGTGACGTTGCCCTCGTCGTCGACGACGGCGTCCAGGTGCATGGGCGGGTACATCCCGTCCGCGTACCAGTCCAGGTGGCCGGAGACCTGGTAGAGCCGCTCCTTCGTGATGTGCGGCGTGCTGACGAACGAGTAGCCGCCCTCGATGTGCTTGCGCCGCGAGTAGTCCTCCATCTCGGTGCGGATGATGCCGCCCTTGGGGTGGAAGACGGCGAGCCCCGAACCCATCTCGTCGGGGAACGAGAACAGGTCCAGCTCGGTGCCGAGCCGGCGGTGGTCACGCCGCTCGGCCTCGGCCAGCCGGTCGAGGTGGGCGCGCATCGCGTCCTTGGTCGGCCAGGCGGTCCCGTAGACACGCTGCAGCTGCGGGTTCTTCTCGCTGCCGCGCCAGTACGCGGCGGCGCTGCGGGTCAGGGCGAAGCCGTTGCCGATGAGCCGCGTGCTGGGCAGGTGCGGCCCGCGGCACAGGTCCTTCCAGACGACGGTCTCGGTCTCGCGGCCGGCACCGCGCACGTTGTCGTAGATCGTCAGCTCGCCGGCGCCGACCTCGACCGAGACGCCGGCGTCCTGGTCGCTCGCGCTCGCCGAGCCGCCCTTGAGGCCGACGAGCTCGAGCTTGTAGGGCTCGTCGGCCAGCTCCGCACGCGCCTCGTCCTCGGTGACGACGCGGCGCACGAAGGTCTGGCCCTCCTTGACGATGCGCGTCATCGCCTTCTCGAGCGCCTTGAGGTCGTCCGGGGTGAACGGGGTCTCGACGTCGAAGTCGTAGTAGAAGCCGTCCGTGATCGGCGGCCCGATGCCGAGCCTGGCCTCGGGGTTGACCTGCTGCACGGCCTGGGCGAGCACGTGCGCGGCCGAGTGGCGCAGGATGTCGAGCCCGTCGGGCGAGCCGATCTCCACCGCCTCGACGACCGAGCCCGGGGCGATCGGGGCGGACAGGTCGCGCAGCGCGCCGTCGACCCGCGCGGCGACGACCTCGCGCCGCGAGCCGAACAGGTCGGTGCCCGTCGTCCCCGTGCCCACCGTGACCTGCTCGCCGTCGACGGTGATGGACAGGGGGGGTGCGGCGTCGGACACGGAGCTTCTCCTCGGGCAGTGGTCAGGGCACCGCCGGACCGGCGGTGCCCTGACGATCGTACCGACTGACGCCTGCGGGGCCAGAACGGCTGCCGGTCGGCAGTCGGTCGGCTGCCGGTCAGCCGTCGGTCGAGGTGCCGGCCCGTCCGCCCGGGGTGTCCAGGACGGCGAACAGGAGGCCGCCGAGCATCGTGAGGTTCTTGAGGAACTGGGTCCGCTGCGCCTTGCGCGCGCCCTCCTCCTCGATGCTCCAGTAGGCGTGGCCGGCGAGCGTCGTCGGGACGAGCGACGCCGCGAGCGCGAGCGCGGACAGGCGCGGCAGCCGCCCGATCGCGAGCAGCGAGCCCGCGACGACCTGGGTGGCGGCGTTGGCGCGCACGAGCAGCTCGTCGTCCGCGGGCAGCGGGACGACCTTGCGGATCGCCGCGAGCGTGTCGGCGGCGACGTCGGGCCGCCCGCCCGGCTGCCGCAGCGCGTCGGCGCCCATCACCACGTAGGTGGAGGCGGTCAGGGCGCGGGCGGCGAGGCGTACGGGGTTGGGCATGGGGCTCTCCCTCGGTCGATGGGGTCCCGCGGCGCCGGTCGCCGGCGGCGGGACGCAGGTCGTGGCGCCACCGGTCGGCGCCCCGAAGATCGTAACGACGTCCGGCCCGGTGCCGGGGACCGCGACACTCAGCGCCCGTCGTCCTGCGTGCCCCGCGTGCCCTGCGTGGCCTCGTCGTCCTGATCGTCCTGGGCGTCCTGGGCGGTGAGCGGGGTGGCGATGTCCTCGAGCGATTTCCGCTCGGCACCGACCCCGAGGAAGATCGCCACGACGCCGCCCGCGACCATGAGCCCGGCGCCGATGTAGTACCCGACCGCGATGCCGCCGATGTCGCCCGCGGACTCGGCCGACTCGATGAGCCGGCCGAACAGCAACGGACCGGTGATGCCGCCGACCGCGGTGCCCACGGCGTAGAAGAGCGCGATGCACAGCGCGCGCGTCTCCATCGGGAAGACCTCGCTCGCCGTCAGGTACGCCGAGCTCGCGCCGGCCGAGGCGAAGAAGAACACGACCATGCCGAACGCGGTCAGGCTCAGCGCGGTCAGGCTGTCGAGCCGCAGGCCGGCGACGGCGAGGAGCACCCCGGAGACGATGTACGTGCCCGAGATCATCCGCACGCGACCGACCTTGTCGAACAGCGGGCCGAGCGCGAGCGCCCCGACGAAGTTGCTCAGCGCGAAGGCCGCGAGGTAGGCGCCGGTCTGGTCGACGTCGAGGAACGTCTGCAGGGTGTCGCCGTAGGTGAAGAAGAACGCGTTGTACAAGAACGCCTGGCCGACGAACAGGAAGAGGCACAGGACCGTGCGCCGCGGGTAGTCGCGCAGCACCGTCCGGGCGATCCGCGCCAGCCCGACCGTGTGGCGCTGCTTGACGGTGATCGTCGTCTCGACCGGCTCGAGCTCGCTGCCGGTCTCGCGCGCGACGGTGTCCTCCACCGAGCGGACGATCGTCTCGCTCTCCTCCTGGCGGCCGTGGATGAACAGCCAGCGTGGGCTCTCGGGCACGTGCCTGCGCACGAAGAGCACGGCGAGCCCGAGGGCCGCGCCGAGGCCGAAGCACAGCCGCCACCCCAGGCCGGCCGGGACCAGGGCCGGGTCGAGCAGCGGGATGGTCACGAGCGCCCCGGCCGCGGCGCCCAGCCAGTACGAGCCGTTGATGGTGATGTCGATGCGGCCGCGGTACCTCGCCGGGATGAGCTCGTCCACCGCGGAGTTCACCGCCGCGTACTCGCCCCCGATGCCGAGACCGGTGACGAACCGCATGGCGAAGTAGTACAGCGGGTTCATCGAGAACGCGGTGAGCACCGTGCCCAGGAGATAGGTGAGCAGGGTGATGATGAACAGCCGCTTGCGACCGAACCGGTCCGTGAGCTGGCCGAACACCAGCGCGCCGAGGCACGAGCCCGTGACGTACACCGCGCCGGCGACGCCGATCTGGGAGCTCGTCAGGCCCAGGCCGTCGGAGGACTTGAGGACCTCGGACAGGTTGCCGACGATCGTCACCTCGAGGCCGTCGAGGACCCACACGGTCCCGAGGCCGATGACGATCATCCAGTGCCAGCGCGCCCACGGCAGACGGTCCATCCGCGCCGGGATGTCCGTGGTGATGGTGCCCAGCCCGTCCCCCGGCTCCTTCCGCGCGCGGCCGTCGTCGGTCCCTCGTCTCGTCGTCGTCGACATGGGTCGGTTCTAGCCCCCGGGGGCAGCGCCCGCACGCCGGGCGCCCGGAGCCGGTGCAGGTACCGTCGGACGGACGCGCCGCACCCACGGCGCGGACCCTGACGAGAGGCCGACCGTGACCGAGCCCGACCGGACCCGCCGCAACTTCCAGATCGAGCTGCCGCCCGAGTGCGAGGCCGGCGTGCCGGCCGACTTCGCGTCGCTGTGGCACACGCCGTCGTCGTTCGTCATCGACTTCGTCGCGATGAAGTCCCCGCCGTCGCTGAAGAACGACCCGGACACGGGCGAGGGCGTGATGACGACGCCGGTGAAGGTCGTCTCGCGCGTGCGTATCCCGCCCGACCAGGTGTTCGAGCTCGCCAGCGCCCTGACCAAGCAGCTCGACGCGTGGGAGAAGGAGCGGGCCCGGGCCCGCCCGACCGGTCAGGACCGGCCGGACGCGGCGGGCTGACCGTCCGGGCGGGCCGGGCGCCGCTCAGCCGGCGCGGGTGATCAGCCGGCCGGTCGGGCGCTGGAGGTCGATCTGCTCGCCGCGCAGGTACGTCGCGCGCACCCGCCCGGTCAGCCCCTTGCCGTCGTACGGCGAGACGGGGTTCTTGTGGTGCAGCTCGGCGACGTGCGCCTCGTAGGTGTCCTCGGGGCCGAAGACGGCGAGGTCGGCGTCGTTCCCGACGGCGATGCTCCCCTTGCGCGGCACGCGCGCCATCGCCGCGGGGCGTGAGGACATCCAGGCCACGACGGTCTCGAGGTCGACGCCTCGGCTGCGCGCCTCGGTCCACACGAGCGAGAGCCCGAGCTGGAGCGAGGAGACCCCACCCCACGCGACGCCGAAGTCGCCGCCCTCGGGCTGCTTGAGGTCCACGGTCGCGGGCGAGTGGTCCGAGACGACGCAGTCGATCGTGCCGTCCTGCAGCGCCGCCCAGAGCGCGTCGCGGTTGCCCGCCTCCCGGATCGGCGGGCAGCACTTGTAGGCCGTCGCACCGTCCGGCACGTCCTCCGCGACCAGGGTCAGGTAGTGCGGGCACGTCTCGACGGTCAGCCGCACCCCCTCCGCGCGCGCCGCCGCGATCTCCGGCAGGGCGTCCGACGACGACAGGTGCAGGATGTGCGCCCGCGCGCCCGTGCGGCGGGCCGCCTCGATCACGGCGCGGATCGCCCGGTTCTCGGCGTCGCGGGGACGCGAGGCGAGGAAGTCGGCGTATGCGGCGCCGTGCGGCTGCGGCGCCGCGTCGATCGTCTCGGCGTCCTCGGCGTGCACGATCAGCAGGGAGTCGAGGCCCGCGAGGATGTCCATGTCCCGCTCCATCTCGGGCGGATCGAGCGGGGGGAACTCGTCGACGCCCGAGGGCAGCAGGAAGCACTTGAAGCCGAAGACCCCGGCCTCGTGCAGCGGCGTCAGGTCGCCGTCGTTCCCCGGCACCGCACCGCCCCAGAAGCCGACGTCGACGAACGCCTGCGGCCCGGCCACGGCGCGCTTGGTCTCCAGCGCGTCGACCGTGACGGTCGGCGGGATGCTGTTCAGCGGCATGTCGAGGATGGTCGTGACGCCGCCCGCCGCGGCGGCGCGCGTCGCCGACGCGAAGCCCTCCCACTCGGTGCGCCCCGGCTCGTTGACGTGCACGTGGGTGTCGACGAGCCCGGGCAGCAGGACCTCGTCCGCCCCCAGCTCGACGACGCGCCGCCCCCGCAGCCCCGCGCCGAGCGGTTCCACGGCGGCGATCGCGCCGTCGCGCACGCCGACCTCGGCGGGGGCGAGCCCCGCGGCGGTCAGCACGCGCGCACCGCGCAGGACGAGGTCGAACGCGTCCGGTCCGTCGGTGGCGGTCGGTCGGGGGGTCAGGTCGTCGGTGCTCACGCGTGTCGGTCCGTCCTGTCGTCGGTCGGTCGGTCGTCGGTGCGGTGCGCTCGTGCGGTGCGCTCGTGCGGTGGGGCCGTCGTGCCGCGCAGCTCGTCGGCGATCGCCGAGCCGACGAGCTCGAGCAGGCGGACGGCGTCCGCCATGCTGCGGCGGGGGTCCGGCTCGAGGTCGCTGAGCCGGTGCACCCGGTCGAACCCTGCCTCGCCCAGCGCGGTCGTGTCGAGGCTCGACACGCCGCAGACCGCGACGACCGGCACACCCGCGGCGTGCGCGACCTGGGCGACCCCGACCGGGGTCTTGCCACCGAGGCTCTGGGCGTCCAGGCTGCCCTCGCCCGTCACGACGAGGTCGGCCCCGGCGACCCGGTCCGCCAGCCCCGTGAGGTCCCGGACCAGGTCGACGCCCGAGACGCGGTCGGCGCCCAGGACCGCGAGCGCCGCGAAGCCGACGCCGCCCGCGGCCCCCGCGCCGGGGGCCCGGGCGACGTCCTGCGCGCCCAGGGCGCGCACGAGCCGCGCGAGGCCGGCGTCGAGCCGCTCGACGTCGGCGGGGGTGGCGCCCTTCTGGGGGCCGAACACCGCGGCGGCGCCGTGCTCGCCGAGGAGGGGGTGGTCGACGTCGGACGCGAGCGTGATGCGGGTGCCCGCGATCCGCGGGTCGAGGCCGGTGACGTCGACGCGGGCGAGACGCGCGAGCCCGCCGCCGCCCGGACCGACGGGCGCGCCGTCGTCGTCCAGGAACCGGACGCCGAGGGCGGCGAGCATGCCCGCTCCCCCGTCGGTGCACGCGCTGCCGCCGACCGCCAGCACGACGTGCTCGCTGCCGGCGTCCAGCGCGGCCGCGACGAGCTCGCCCGTGCCGGTGCTCGTCGCCTCCAGCGGCGCGAGGACGCCGCCCGGCAGGAGCGCGAGCCCGGAGGCCGCGGCCATCTCGACGACCGCCTCGGAGCCCCGCACCGCGATCACGGCGTCCACCGGCTGCCCGGTCGGCCCCGCGACCCGCACGCTGCGGGACGTGAACCCGGCCCGCAGCGCGGCGTCGCAGGTGCCCTCGCCGCCGTCGGCGACGGGCACCTCATCGACGGTGATCCCGTCGCCGCGCGCCGTGAGGCCGCGCCGCAGCGCGGCGCCCACCTCGACGGCGCTCGCCGACCCCTTGAACTTGTCGACCGCGACCACCACCCGCACGACGATCAGTCCAGCAGCGCGATCGTGGCGGTCGGGGCGTCCGCGCCCCGCTCGGCGAGGTCCTCGAACTCCACGACGTTGTCGAGCTCGGTCCCCATCGAGATGTTGGTGACGCGCTCGAGGATCACCTCGACGATCACCGGGACGCGGTGCGTCACGGCGAGCTGCTTCGCCTCGGCGAGGCCCGCGGCGATCTGCTCCGGGTCCTCGACGCGCACGGCCTTGCACCCGAGGCCCTCGGCGACCTTGACGTGGTCGACGCCGTAGCCGTTGGTCTCCGGGGAGTTGACGTTGTCGAACGCCAGGGACACGTGGTAGTCCATCTCGAAGCCCCGCTGGGACTGACGGATCAGGCCCAGGTAGGAGTTGTTCACCACGACGTGCACGTACGGCAGGTTGAACTGCGCGCCGACGGCGAGCTCCTCGATCATGAACTGGAAGTCGTAGTCGCCCGACAGCGCGACGACGGTCGCGTCCGGCGTGCCGCGCACCACGCCGAGGGCGGCGGGCACCGTCCAGCCGAGCGGGCCGGCCTGGCCCGCGTTGATCCACCGGCGCGGGCCGAACACGTGCAAGAGCTGGGCGCCGGCGATCTGCGACAGGCCGATCGTGGAGACGTAGGTGGTGTCCTGGCCGAACGCCTTGTTCATCTCCTCGTACACGCGCTGCGGCTTGATGGGCTGCACCTCGAAGTGCGTCTTGCGCTGCATGCGCCCCTTGCGCTCGGCGCAGTCCGCGACCCAGCCCGTGTAGTCCGGCAGGCCCCCGCCGTCGGGGTCGTCGCGGCGCTCGCGGGCGACCTCGAGGACGACGTCGAGGAACGCGCCGGCGTCGGACGTGATGCCCAGGTCCGGGGAGAACACGCGGCCGATCTGCGTGGGCTCGATGTCGACGTGGACGAAGGTCCGCCCCGCCGTGTACGTGGAGATGCTGCCGGTGTGCCGGTTGGCCCACCGGTTGCCGATGCCGAGCACGAAGTCGGCGGCGAGCATCGTCGCGTTGCCGTAGCGGTGCGAGGTCTGCAGGCCCACCATCCCGGCCATCAGCGGGTGGTCGTCGGGGATGACGCCCCAGCCCATGAGGGTGGGGATCACCGGGACGTCGAGCAGCTCGGCGAGCTCCACGAGCCGGTCGGAGGCGTCGGCGTTGATGATCCCGCCGCCGGCCACGATCAGCGGGCGCTCGGCGGCGAGCAGCATGTCGAGCGCCTTGGCGGCCTGGCGCCGCGAGGCGCGCGGCTTCTCCACGGGCAGCGGCTCGTAGGTGTCGGGGTCGAACTCGATCTCGGCGAGCTGGACGTCCATCGGCAGGTCGAGCAGCACCGGGCCCGGCCGGCCCGAGCGCATGAGCTGGAACGCCTTGGCGAACGCGCCCGGCACCTGCGCCGGCTCGAGGACCGTCATGGCCATCTTGCACAGCGGCTTCGCGATCGACTCGATGTCGACGGCCTGGAAGTCCTCCTTGTGCAGCTTCGCGACCGGCGCCTGCCCGGTGATGCACAGGATCGGCACCGAGTCGGCCGCCGCGGCGTACAGCCCGGTGATCATGTCCGTGCCCGCGGGCCCCGACGTGCCGATGCAGATGCCGATGTTCCCGGCGGCCGCGCGGCTGTAGCCGTCGGCCATGTGCGAGGCGCCCTCGACGTGCCGGGCGAGGGTGTGCCGGATCCCGCCGTGCGCGCGCATCGCGGAGTAGAAGGGGTTGATCGCGGCGCCGGGGAGGCCGAACGCCTCCGTCGCGCCCTCGATCTCGAGGATCTTCACCGCGGCGTCCACGGTGCGCATCTTTGCCATGGTCCTGCTCCTGCCCGTAGGTCTGTCGGTGGTCAGTCGGTGCTGGTGGCGCCGGAGCGCCCGGAGAGCTGCTCGACGAGGAGCAGGAGAGCCGAGTGGTCGAGGTCGCCGTGCCCCTCGGCGCGCAGCGCGCCCATGAGCTGGGCGGTCATCGCGCCGAGGGGGATCGCGACACCGGCCTCGCGGGCCGCGGCGGTGACGATGCCGAGGTCCTTGTGGTGCAGGTCGACCCGGAATCCGGGCTGGAACTCCCGCTTCGCCATCGACGCGGCCTTGCGGTCGAGGATCCGGTTGCCGGCGAGGCCGCCAGCGAGCACCTCGATCGCGGCGGCCGTGTCGACGCCGTGCGCCTCGAGGAACACGAGCGCCTCGGCGACGAGCTCGATGGTCCCGGCGACGATGAGCTGGTTCGCGGCCTTGACCGTCTGCCCGGAGCCCGCCGGCCCGACGTGCACGATGGTCTTGCCGACGGCCTCGAGCACGGGTCGCACGGTCTCGACGTCGTCGGCGTCCCCGCCGACCATGATCGACAGCACGCCCTCGACCGCCCCCTGCTCGCCGCCGGAGACCGGGGCGTCGACGGCGCGGACGCCGGCCTCGGCGGCCGCGGCGGCGAGGCGCACGCTGACGTCGGGGCGGATGGTCGACGCGTCGACCCATACGGCCCCCTGCCTGGCGTGGGCGAGGACGCCGTCCTCGCCGAGGACGACGGCCTCGACGTCGGGCGAGTCGGGGACCATCGTGATGATCACGTCCGCGTCGCGCACGGCGTCGGCGATGCTCGTGGCGGCGGTGCCGCCGTGCTCGGCGAGCTTCTGCGTCGCGCCGGGCGACCGGTTGAAGCCGGTGACGGCGTGGCCCGCGTCGACGAGGTTGCGGGCCATGGGCAGGCCCATGATGCCCAGTCCGATGACGGTGACGTTGGTCATGGTGCTTCTCCTTCGAGGCGTGGGGGTGCGGGGTGCGCCGGCGTCAGGACCGGTCCGCGGCGGGCAGCCAGGCGAACGGGTCGGCCGCGGTGGACTTGTACTCGAGCCCGACGACGCCGTCGTACCCGAGCTCGGCGCTGCGGGCGATCCAGCGCTCGAGCGGCAGGTCGCCGGTGCCCGGCTCGCCGCGGCCCGGGGCGTCGGCGACCTGGACGTGCCCGAAGTCTGCGGCGTGCTGCTCGATCACGGCGTCCACGTCGTCGCCGTTGACGGCGAGGTGGTAGAAGTCGGCGAGCAGGCGCAGGTTCTCCCCGGCACCCGCGGCGCGCACGCGGTCGATCACGCCGAGCGCGTCGCCGGAGGTCAGGAGCGGGTACCGGGGGGCGCCGGAGACGGGCTCGAGGAGGACGGTCCCGCCGATGCGGGCGACGGCCTCGGCGGCCAGCGCGAGGTTCTCCGCGCCGACCTCGTCCTGCTCCTGCGGGCTGGAGCCGTCGTCGCGGTTGCCGTAGAGCGCGTTGAAGGCGCGGCAGCCCAGGCGCTCGCCGATGCCGACGACGACGTCGATGTTGTCGCGGAAGCGCGCGCTCGTCGCCGGGGAGGAGAGCAGCCCGCGGTCCCCCGCCGGCATGTCGCCGGCGTCGAAGTTCAGGCCGGTGAGCTGGACCCCGGCGTCGGTGATCGCCCGCTCGAAGCGGGTGACCTCGGCGTCGGAGGGCACGGACCCGGCGAACGGCCACCAGAGCTCGACCTGGGTGAACCCGGCGGCGCGCGCCGCGGCGGGACGCTCCAGCAGCGGCAGGTCCGTCAGCAGGATCGAGCAGTTCACGGTGTAGGACGTCGAGGGCATCGTCGCTCCTTGGGTCGGTTCGCTGTGCTCCACTTGCGGCAATTCCGTTTCGTGGAAGTTCTCTTCTGTTCTGCGAAAAGCCTAGGTCGGATGTCGGCGGGAGTCAACACGTGGGGGAGACGCGGCGCCGCCGGGCGGCGGGTCCCGGGACGACGACGTGCCGCCCCCGCCCGGTCGGGGCGAGGACGGCACGAGGGTCCGCACAGCAGCATCCGGGCAGCGAGCCCGGCCGGCCGTCAGCGGCGGGTGAGCCGCACCTGCCGGTTGACGTCCTTGTACAGCAGGTAGCGGAACCGGCCGGGCCCGCCCGCGTAGCAGGCCTGCGGGCAGAAGGCCCGCAGCCACATGAAGTCGCCCGCCTCGACCTCGACCCAGTCGTCGTTGAGCCGGTACACGGCCGTGCCCTCGAGCACGTAGATGCCGTGCTCCATGATGTGCGTCTCGGCGAACGGGATCTTGCCGCCCGGCTCGAAGCTCACGATGTTCACGTGCATGTCGTGCGCCAGGTCGTCCGGGTCGGCGAAGCGCTGGGTCTTCCAGGCCCCGTTCGTCCCCACCATCTCCTTGCCCTCGACCTCCGCGTCGCTCGTGACGAACGCCGCCGGCGTGTCGTAGCCCTCGACCGGCTCGTACTCCTTGCGGACCCACTGGAACGCCGCGGGCACGTCGCCGTCGTTGCGCAGCGCCCATGCGGCGCCCGCGGGCACGTAGACGTAGGCGCCCGGCTCCAGGTGGTGCTCTGCGCCCTCCAGCGTCAGCTCCAGCGTCCCCGACAGCAGGAACACGACCGACTGGACCGCCACCTCGGGCTCGGGCCGCTCGCTGCCGCCCCCCGGGGAGACCTCGACGACGTACTGCGCGAACGTCGTCGCGAACCCCTCGACGGGCCGGGCGAGCACCCAGGTGCGGGTGCGGTCCCAGCCGGGCAGGTTGCTCGTGACGATGTCGCGCAGCACGCCCTTGGGGATGACCGTGTAGGCCTCCTTGACGACGGCCCGGTCCGTGAGGAGCTCGGTCTGGCCCGGCAGCCCGCCGGTCGGTGCGTAGTAGGTGCTCACTGGTTCGCTCCTTGCTGGGTGGGGACGGTGGTGGCCGACGGCGTGAGGCCTGCCCGCGCCGGGAAGGCCAGCTCGCGCAGCGCGGGGACGTCGAGGCCGGCGTCACGCTCGACCTCGCCCGCGTCGACGGCGCCGCACGCGACGCCGCGCGCGACGAAGCGCGCCAGCGCCCGCGCCGTCGCGGGCTCGTCCATCACGCCGCCGGCGACCTGGTGGGTGTAGTCGTGCAGCCGCCGCGCCGCGGCCGCGAACCCGGAGCGGTAGAACGCGTAGGTCGCCGCGAACCGGGTCGGCAGCTGGGCGGGGTGCAGGTCCCAGCCCTGGTAGTACCCGTGGCGCAGGGAGCGCGCGACCAGGCGGGCGTGCAGCGCCCAGGCCGCGCGGACGTCGTCGGGCTCCCCCACCGGGACCACGTTGGTGGACCCGTCGGAGAGGTTCACGCCGGTCCCCGCGACCGCGACCTGCATGACGAGCTTGGCGTGGTCGGCCGCCGGGTGCTCCATCGACTGGTGCTCGGCCGCGATCTGCAGCGAGGCGGAGTAGTCGTAGGTGCCGTAGTGCAGCGCCGAGACCCGGCCGGGCGCACGGTGCAGCACACGGGCCACGGGCACCGTGCCGTCCGCCGCGAGGATCAGCTGCGGCGTCTCCATCTGCACCTCGAAGCGCAGGCGCCCCGGGGTCAGGGCGTGGCGCGCCTCGAGCGTCTCGCAGACGCTGATCATCGCGTCGACCTGGTCCACCGTGGTGACCTTCGGCAGGGTCAGCACCAGCCCGTCGGGCAGCCCGTCCGGGCCGCCCCGGGCGAGGAGCCCGCCGAGGAACAGGTCGAGGGTGCGCAGGCCGCGCCGGCGCGTCGGGGCCTCGAAGCACTTGAAGCGGATCCCGACGAACGGCGGCGCGACGCCGTCGCGCACGGCCGCGGCCACCTGCTCCGCGGCCGCCCGCACGTCGCGGTCCTCGGCCTCGTCGCCGCGGTCGCCGTACCCGTCCTCGAAGTCCAGGCGCAGGTCCTCGATCGGCTCGGCCGCGAGCTTCGCCGCGACGCGCGGCGCGACCTGCTCGACCAGGGCGGGCTCGAGCCCCGCGACGGCGCACACAGCCTCGAGCCCGCCGGCCCGGTCGACGGCGTCGCGGGCGACGTCCGCCCACTCCCCCGGCAGGCCCGGCGTGAACCGGTCCCCCGGCACGTACACCGTGTGCACGGGCTGACGCGCCGCGCTGTCGCCCGGGTAGGCGGTCTCCAGCAGGCGGTCCGTGCCCGCCAGGGACGCGTCGACCGCGTCGAGGTCGGCGCCGGTGAGCACCCCGGACGTGGCAGGGGCGCTCACCGCTGCTCGAGCAGGTCGTAGGCCGGCAGGGTGAGGAAGTCGACGTACTCCTCGGCGGTGCAGAGCTCGTCGACGAGCCGGGCGGCCGGCGCGTAGTACGCCTCGAAGTCCGCTGCCGAGACCTCCCCGCGCAGCCGCTCGACCTCCTCGCCGAGGAGCCCGCGGACCAGCGCCACGTCGGCGGTGCGGCCGGTGTCGGCGAGGGTGACCGCGCCGTGCACCTGCTGCCAGACCTGCGAGCGCGAGATCTCCGCCGTCGCCGCGTCCTCCATGAGGTTGTGGATCGCGACGGCGCCGTTGCCCGAGAGCCAGACGGCCGTGTAGGCGACGGCCACGTACAGGTTGCCGCGCAGGCCGGCCTCGGTCACCTCGCCGGTGGCCGACGACACGTCGAGCAGCTCGGCGGCCGTGACCTCGACCTCGGGACGCTGCCGGTCGAGCTGGTTGGGGCGATCGCCGAGGACGTCGTCGAAGACCTCCTGGCACGTGCCCACCAGGTCGGGGTGGGCGACCCAGGAGCCGTCGAAGCCGTCGGCCGCCTCGCGCCGCTTGTCGGCCCGGACCTTCTCGAAGGCCTGCGCCGTGACCTCCGGCTCGCGCCGGTTGGGGATCACCGCGGCCATGCCGCCCATCGCGAAGGCCCCGCGGGCGTGGCACGTCTTGACGAGCAGCTCGGTGTAGGCGCGCATGAACGGCGCGGTCATGGTGATGCTGCCGCGGTCCGGGAGCACGAATTCGCGCCCCGCGTCGCGGAAGTACTTGACGATGCTGAACAGGTAGTCCCAGCGCCCGGCGTTCAGGCCCGACGCGTGCTCGCGCAGCTCGTAGAGGATCTCGTCCATCTCGAACGCCGCCGGGATGGTCTCGATGAGCACCGTGGCCCGGACCGTGCCCCGCGGGATGCCGAGGGCGTCCTGGGCGTGCACGAACACGTCGTTCCACAGCCGCGTCTCGAGGTGTGACTCCGTCTTCGGCAGGTAGTAGAACGGGCCCTGGCCGGTCTGCGCGAGCAGCGCGGCGTTGTGGAAGAAGTGCAGGCCGAAGTCGACGAGCGCGCCGACGGCGGGCGAGCCGTCGACGCTCACGTTCGCCTCCGGCAGGTGCCACCCGCGCGGGCGCACGACCGGCACGGCGAGCGGGGCGTCGTCGCGCAGCGCGTACTGCTTGCCCTCGGCCGAGGTGAACGCGAGCGTGCCGCGGGCCGCCTCGAAGAGGTTCACCTGGGACTCGACGACGTTGCGCCACGTCGGTGCGCTCGCGTCCTCCAGGTCCGCGAGCCAGACCTTCGCCCCGGAGTTGAGGGCGTTGATCGCCATCTTGGCGGGGACGACGGGGCCCGTCATCTCGACGCGGCGGTCCTGCAGCGCGGCGGGCGCGGGAGCGACCGTCCAGTCGCCGGCCCGGACGTCCGCGGTCTCGGGCAGGAAGTCGAGCCCGGCGCCCGCGGCGACCTGGTGGCGCCGCACCGCGCGGGCGGCGAGCAGCTCGTCGCGGCGGCCGGCGAACGCGGCGTGCAGGTCCGCGAGGAAGTCGAGCGCCTCGGGGGTCAGGATCGTCTCGGCGCCGCGCACGTCGCTCGGGGTGTGGGTCAGGGTCATGACTGCTCCTTCGGGGACTCGGCGGCGGACTTGGCCTCCTCGACGACGCGCACGATCGCCGCGGCGACGTCGGGGGCGACCTGCGCGTCGAACACGCTGGGGATGATGAAGCTCGGGTTCAGCTCGTCGGGCGCCACGCGGTCCGCGATGGCCTCCGCGGCGGCGACCAGCATCTCCGGGGTGATGTCCGAGACGCCGGCGTCGAGCAGCCCCCGGAAGATTCCGGGGAACGCGAGCACGTTGTTGATCTGGTTCGGGAAGTCGCTGCGCCCGGTCGCGACCACGGCGGCGTGCTTGGCCGCCAGCAGCGGGTCGACCTCCGGGGTCGGGTTCGCCATGGCGAAGACGATCGCGCCGGGGGCCATCGACGCGATGTGCTCCTCGCCGAGGATGTTCGGCCCGCTGACCCCGATGAAGACGTCCGCGCCCACGAGCGCCTCGTGCAGCGACCCGGTGAACCCCTCCGGGTTCGTCGACGCCGCGAGCTCGTTGCGGTGCGGGTCGTCGTAGACCTCGGTGGTCGTCAGCGCACCGGTGCGGTCGCACGCGACGATGTTCTTCGCGCCCTGGATCTGCAGCAGGCTGATGATCGCGTTGCCCGCCGCGCCGACCCCGGAGACGACGATCTTGACGTCCTCGAGGCTCTTGTCCACGACGCGCAGGGCGTTCGTGATGCCCGCGAGCGTGACGATCGCGGTGCCGTGCTGGTCGTCGTGGAAGACGGGGATGTCGAGCTCGTCGCGCAGGCGGCGCTCGATCTCGAAGCAGCGCGGCGCCGCGATGTCCTCGAGGTTCACCCCGCCGTAGCCGGGCGCGAGCGCCTTGACGATCGAGATGATCTCCTCGGTGTCCTGGGTGTCCAGCGCGACCGGCCACGCGTCGACGTCGGCGAACTGCTTGAACAGGACGGCCTTGCCCTCCATCACCGGCATCGCGGCGGCCGGGCCGATGTTGCCGAGGCCGAGGACCGCGCTGCCGTCGGTGACCACGGCGATGGTGTTGCGCTTGATGGTCAGGCGGCGCGCGTTCGACGGGTCCTCGGCGATCGCCAGGCACACGCGGGCGACGCCCGGGGTGTAGGCGCGTGAGAGGTCGTCGCGGTTGCGGATGCGGGCCTTGGGGCGGACCTCGAGCTTGCCGCCGAGGTGCATGAGGAACGTCCGGTCGCTGACCGCGCGTACCGAGGCGCCGTCGATCGCCTCGATCGCGGCGCGGATCCGCTCGGCGTGCTCGGGGCCCGACGTGTCGCACGTCAGGTCGACGGTGATCGTGTCGTGGCGCGACTCGACGACGTCGAGCGCCGTGATGGCGGCCTTCGCGCCGGCCGCGGCCTGCGCGAGCTCGCTGGTGGTGCTGAAGCTCGAGCGTGCGTCGATGCGCAGCGTGATCGAGTTGCCCGGACTGTTGGTGCTCATGCGGTGGCTCCCGTCCTCCTCGTCGAGACCCGGGACGCGTGACCACGTCCGCGGCTGACTTCTTTCCGTATCTCGGATACTATGTTCTGCGTAGCGGAATGGCAACCAGGCATCCATGCCCGGCGGCCGGCACGTCCCCGTGCGCTACCTTGTGCGGGCGACGTCTCTCGCATCATGGAAACAACGACGGAAAGGCCCTTCGCGATGGCGACGAAGAACCCGGGCGGCGTCCAGTCGGTGGAGCGGGTGTTCGAGATCCTCGAGCTCATCACCGACGCCGGCGGCGAGGTCACCCTGAGCGAGCTCGCGACCTCCACGGCGCTGCCCCTGCCCACGATCCATCGTCTCCTGCGCACGCTGGTGTCGCTCGGCTACGCCCGCCAGCTCCCCAGCCGCCGGTACTCGCTCGGGCCCCGGCTGATCCGCATCGGCGAGCAGGCGAACCGCCAGCTCGGCAACATCGCGCTGCCCGAGCTCCGCCGCCTGGTCACGGACCTGGGCGAGTCGGCCAACATGGCCACGCTCGACGGCGACCAGGTCGTCTACGTCGCCCAGGCGCCGTCCCCGCACTCGATGCGCATGTTCACGGAGGTGGGTCGCCGCGCGAACCTGCACAACACCGGCGTGGGCAAGGCGCTCATGGCCGACCTGGCGGACGACGAGGTCCGCGCCATCGTCGCGCGCACCGGCATGGTGACCCCGACGCCGTTCAGCATCGGCACGGTCGACGCGCTGCTGGACGAGCTCGCCACGATCCGCGAGCGCGGCTACTCGATCGACGAGCAGGAGCAGGAGGTCGGCGTGCGCTGCTTCGCCATGGCCGTTCCGGGAACGCCCGTTCCTACGGCGGTCTCCGTCTCCGGCCCGGTGTCCCGCGTCGACGACGCGTTCGGCGAGCGCGCGGTGCCGCTGCTGCGCCGCGCAGGCGCGGCCATCGCCGGCGAGCTGGTCGTCGGGTGAGCGACGCACCCGCGCGCGTCGCCGTCGTCACGGGCGCCGGCACCGGGATCGGCCGCGCGACCGCCCGGGCCCTGCTCGACGCGGGCTTCCGCGTCGCGCTCGCGGGACGGCGCGAGCATCCGCTGGTCGAGGCCGCGGCCGGCGACCCGGCCGCGCTCGTCGTCCCCGCGGACGTGTCCGCGCCCGACGACGTCGCGCGCCTCTTCGACACGGTCCTCGCCAGCTGGGGCCGGGTGGACGTCCTGGTCAACAACGCGGGGACGTTCGGCCCGGCGGGGAGCGTCGACGAGATCGACCCCGAGCAGTTCGCCGCGACGCTCGCGGTGAACGTCACGGGCACGATGCTGTGCACCGCCGCGGCCTTCCGCATCATGCGCGCGCAGCAGCCGCAGGGCGGCCGCATCGTCAACAACGGCTCGGTCTCCGCGCGCGTCCCGCGCCCGCAGTCCGTCGCCTACACGACGAGCAAGCACGCCCTGACCGGGCTGACCCGCTCGACCGAGCTCGACGGTCGCCCCTACCGCATCACCTGCGGGCAGATCGACATCGGCAACGTCGCCACCGAGATCACCCGCACGATCGGCACGGGCTCGGGGGCGCTGCAGCCCGACGGCACGCGTCGCGCCGAGCCGACCTTCGACGTCCGCGTCGCGGCCGAGGCGATCTGCGCCATGGCGAGCCTGCCCCTGGACGTCAGCGTCGGGCACGTCGAGCTGACCGCGGCGGGCATGCCGCTGGCGGGACGCGGCTGACGCGGCCCGGCCGGTCGGGGCCGGCCGGGCCGCTGGGCCGGGGCGGCGTCAGGCCGCGGCCCGGCCGAGCCCCGTGAACTCCCACCCGGCGGCGCGCCAGGTCACCGGGTCGAGCCTGCCCCGCGCGTCGATGATCCGCGGCGTCGCGGTCCGGGACGCGAGCTCCGCCGGGTCGGACCGGAGGAAGTCGTCCCACTCCGTCAGCACGAGCACGACGTCCGCGTCCTCCACGCACTCGTCCACCGACGTCGCGTAGGCGAGCGTCGGGTAGGTGCGCCGCGCGGGGTCCCCCGCGACGGGGTCGTACACCGAGACCTGGGCGCCGCGCAGGTGCAGCGCCGCGGCCACGTTGAGCGCCGGGGAGTCGCGCACGTCGTCCGTCCGGGGCTTGAAGGCGGCACCGAGGACGGCGACGCGTCGGTTGAGCACGGACCCGCCGCAGGCCTCGAGCGCCATCGCGATGACGCGCTCGCGCTGGGCCATGTTGATCTCGTCGACCTCCTGCATGAGGCTGGCCGCCCGGTCCGCGCCGAGCTCGCGCGCCCGGTGCATGAGGGCGCGGATGTCCTTGGGCAGGCAGCCGCCGCCGAACCCGAGCCCCGCGTCGAGGAACTGGCGCCCGATCCGCGTGTCGTGGCCGAGGGCGTCCGCGAGCACCGTGACGTCGGCCCCCGCCTTGTCGCAGACGCCCGCGATCGCGTTGATGAAGGAGATCTTCGTGGCGAGGAACGCGTTCGCGCTGACCTTGACCAGCTCGGCCGTGGGCAGGTCCGCGGCCACGAACGGGGTGCCCTCGGAGAGCGGTTGCGCATATACCCGGCGCAGGAGCTGCTCGGCCGGCTGGCTCGCTCCCCCGACCACGATGCGGTCGGGGTGCAGCGTGTCGTGCACGGCCTTCCCCTCCCGCAGGAACTCGGGGTTCCAGACCAGCTCGACGTCCAGCCCCGGGCGCACGAGCGGCTGGATCATCCCGCGCAGGCGCGCGGCCGTGCCGACGGGCACGGTCGACTTGCCGACGATCAGCGCGTCGTGCGTCAGGTGCTGCGCGACGCCCGAGACCGCCGCCTCGACGTACCGCAGGTCCGCCGCGTGGCTCGTCCTGCGCTGCGGGGTGCCCACGCACACGAAGTGCACGTCGGCCCAGCCTGCTGCCCGGGAGAGGTCGGCGGTGAACGTCAGCCGCCCGGACTCGAGCTGCTCGGCGAGGAGCTCGTCCAGCCCCGGCTCGTAGAACGGGACCTTGCCGAGCGCCAGCGCGTCGACCTTGGACCGGTCGGTGTCGACCCCCATCACCTCGAATCCCAGGGTCGACATCGCGACGGCGTGCGTGGCGCCGAGGTACCCGGTGCCGATGACGCTGATGCGCGGGGCCTTCTCCCGCGCCGCCCGCGACCGTGCGGCGCGGGGTCGGGGCGCCCGGGCCCCCGTCGTCGTGGGGGCGGTGCTCTCCTGCGTGCTCATGGTTCCTCCCGGTGCTCGGTGGGACAGGGGCTGGGTGGGACGGGGGCCCGGTGGGACAGGGCCCGGTGTGGTCGGGCCGACCGGGGACGGTCAGGGCTTCGGCAGGTCGCCGAACCCGGAGTCGGGAAGGGTGATCCCGGTGCGGAACGCGGCGAGCGAGTCGCTGCGCGACCCGATCCGCCAGTCGTTCGTGAGCCGTTCGCCCCCGACGTAGGTGGTGATCGCGAGGTTGAACCAGACGAAGCCGATGACGTCGTCGTTGCGCGGGTCGCGCAGCCCCCCGAAGAAGTTCTTCACGAAGTCCGGCTTGAACCCGCCGCTCTCCGACGCGCCGACCTCGGCGAGGATGATCGGCTTGTGGGCGATCTGCCGGAGCTGGCCGAGCGTGTCGCCGTAGGTGTAGGAGAAGGTCGGCGTGTACCCGCTGCGGTACGGCGGGCGGCTGTAGCCCGAGAGGCCCAGCCAGTCGACGTACGCGTCGCCGGGGTAGAGCGAGCGGGTGAAGGCGAGGGACTTCGACCCGCCCCAGAGGTTGTTGACGATGTTCGGCGCCCAGATCCAGATGACGTACTCGTTGGCGCCCTCCTCCTCGAAGATGTCGTGCACGTGGCGCCAGACCTTCGCGTAGTCGCCGGGGCGGTTCCCGTTGACGGACCCGCCGCCCCAGCCCTGCTCGGACCAGGGGTACCAGCTGCCGTTCATCTCGTGGTTGAGCCGGATCCCCAGCGGCAGGCCGGTCGCGGCGACGTCCTTGGCGTACTTGTGCAGGTAGTCGTCGAACGCGCCCGACAGGACGCGGGGCATGGAGTACTCCGGTGCGGTGGACTCGTTGTTGCCCGCCGTCAGCGCCGTCATCTCCCAGGTCATCACGGGCAGCTTGCCGCGCGCCCACGCCCGCTGCGGTCCCTCGGGCCGGAAGTCGCGGTCCCAGCCCTGGAAGTAGCCGACGATCGTCGTGTCCCGCTGCGCCTGCTCCTCGTACATGTCGTACGTGGACCAGGACCACGGGGCCTGCTCCGTGTAGAAGCCGAACAGCCGGTCCTTCGGGTGGAGCAGCTGGCCGCGCGTCGGCGCCTCGATCGTCGCCGGGGTCTCGTCCGTGTCCCGGTCGGCGAGCTCCTGCTTGAGCTTCGCCTCGCGCTCGCGGACCGCCGCGAGCTGGAACGCGGTCTCCTTCTGCGCCGCCTTCGCGCTGCCCGCGCGGCCCCATGCACGCTCGGTCTCCGCGCGCGCCCGCTCCGCCTGCGCCCGGGCGCCCGTGGCCTGCGCCTGGGCGTGGTCGCGGTCCGCCTTGGCCTTCGCCGCGCGGCGCGCCGCGGCCTCCGCGTCCGCGCGGGCGTGGTCGCGGTCCGCCTTCGCGGCCGACGACGCCTGGGTCGCCGTCGCGGCCCGGCGGTCCGCGTCCGCCGCGGCGCGCAGCCCCTGCGCCCCGGCGCCCGCGGCGGCCGACTGCGCCCCGGCGACCGTGGCCTCCGCGACGCCCGCACGGACGCGTGCCTGCGCGGCCTCCTCGGCACGCGCCTGCGCCGAGCCCCGCTCCTGCGCGGCGGACCTCTCCGCCGCGCCCTTCGCGGCCCAGGCCCCGGCGAGCTGCGTCTGCGCGGCCCTGTCCTTCTTCTGCCGTGCGGCGACGCGCTCCTGCTCGGCGACCGCCCGCTCCTCGGCGGCCTTCTTCTGGCCGCTGACCATGCCCTGCTCGCGCTCCGTGGCGGCCTTGGCCTCGATCCGGCGCTGCTCCGACTCCTGGCCGAGCCGGTCGACCTCCTTGCGCAGCGCGGCGTTCTCCGCCGCCAGGCGCGCTTCCGCCTTCGTCGCGGGTGCTGCCGGGGAGTCGCCCTGCGGCGAGGCCCAGACGACCGCGCTGACCGTGAGGAGGGCGACGACCAGGACCAGCGTGGCGATGCGCGCCGCCAGGGGCGAGAGCCCGGCGGTCCGGGCGATCTTCGACGGGTCAGACATACAGCAGCGCCTCCAGGCCGAAGATCACGGCGCCGATCCCGTACGGGACGGCGGCCAGCAGGTTCGGTCGGCGCCGCCCGGCGCGCCGTCGGGTGCGCGCGGCCGCGTCCGCCGGCGCCGCAGGCGCGGCGGCGAGCGCCGCGGTGAGGAGCTCGACCCCCTGGGCCCCGTCGTCGTCGGCCGCGACCTGCGCCGGCGAGGGCGTACCGCTCGCGGGGCCGCCCGCCGGCGGGAGCGTCGCCCCGGCGTCGTCGTCCGCGCGTGCGGCGACCGGGCGGTCGACGACGTCCAGCGGCGCCCCGCTCGGCCCGATCTCCGCGAGCTCCGCGGCCAGGTCGTCCGTCTCGCGCGTGTAGGCGCCCGCGCGGGTCCCCCAGCCGGCCACGTGCGCCATGCGGAAGAAGCCGAGCAGGCGGACCGGCATGAGGAACAGCGTCGAGACGATGATGAAGACCGGCAGCCGGAAGACGTCGGACGGCTTCTCGCGCAGGTGCCGCACCTGCCGGACGGCCATCGACAGCACCGACGAGACGACCATGAGCGCGAGCACCAGGACGACGCCGGAGTACCCCACGCTCTCCGCGAGGATCGCCTCGTACAGGTTCGCCCCCGTGCCGCTGACGCCGCGGTAGACCCAGCCCAGGATCGTGCCGAAGAG
Organism: Cellulomonas sp. PhB143; assembly: GCF_003752595.1. Lineage (GTDB taxonomy): Bacteria > Actinomycetota > Actinomycetes > Actinomycetales > Cellulomonadaceae > Paraoerskovia. Next base: position 341,142 of record NZ_RKIJ01000013.1, read on the forward strand.
CAGGAACGGCAGGAGGATGTCGGCGACGAAGAACAGGGCCAGGACGGGCGCGTGCGCCACCATCCAGGGCAGCATGCGCAGGGTGTTGTACTGGCTGCCCCGGGCCCACCGCAGCTGCTGCTTGTAGAGCTTCTTCACCTGCAGCGGTGCGTCGGTGTAGACGAGGCTCGTGCTCTGGTAGACGGTCTGGTAGCCCTCCTTGAGGGTCAGGTTCGTCAGCGTGCGGTCGTCGGAGACCTCGAGGAAGATCCCGAGGAACCGCTCGGTCATGAACTTGTCCATGACCCGCACGAGGATGTTGCGCCGGAAGGCGATCGTGCGCCCCGGCAGGCACCCGACCTGGCCCACGGACGACTGGGCCGGCATCGAGTACAGGCCGCGCGTGTTCTCCAGCCAGTCCGCCCAGCGCGTGATCCAGCTCCGCTCGGGCTCGAGGATGCGCTGGCGCGTCGTGACCCCGCCGACGGAGTCCCGGGCGAACGGCTTGAGCAGCTCGGCGAGGGCGTCGGGCGTCCAGATCGTGTCGGAGTCGACCAGCACGGTGATGTCCCCGGTGGACATGAGCGTGCCGACCTTCACGGCGTTGCGCTTGCCCGGGACCGGCGTGTGCGTCCATCGCACGGCGGGCGCGAGCTCCTCGCACACCCGCTCGAGCACCGGGTTGCGCGCGCCGTTGATCACCACGATCACCTCGTGGGGGCGTTGCGCGACGATGCGGCCGAGGACCTCGCGGAAGAGGTCCTCGGGCTCGTCGACCACGGGGACGACGACGCTGGCCGTCGTGCTGTACGGCGCGGTGACGGGCCGGTAGCGCCGCGACAGCAGCACCTTCAGGGCCCACAGCGCCCAGATGATCGTGGAGAAGGCGGCGAAGAGATAGATCTCGCTCTGCACGTCGAGCATGTGCCGGAGCTGGAGGATGAAGATGAACATGCGACCCCGCAGAGGGCTGGTGCCCCGGTCCGCAGGCCGGGGACGGTCCGGTCGAGCCGCATCGGCGCCGTGGGACGCCGACGGTTGCGAGGCGTGCTCGGACCGGGGGCCGCGTCGTCACGACTGCCTGTCACACCCTCGCGACGACTGCTGCGTGCCGGCCGGTGCTGCGTGGTGCGTAGAACGTGGCCGCGCTCCCACGCTAGGTGCCACGGGGGTGCATGGGAACGGCGGGGGCCACAGTTCACACAGGTTTTACCCAGCCGCCACGGACGCGGCGGCGGCTGGCGGGTCCGCGGGGGCGGTCAGACGCTGTGCTCGCCCTGGCCCGACGCGGCGGTCCCGCCGGTGGACGGGGAGTCGTGGCCGAGCGCGCTGCCCGCCTTGTCCTTGACGGCCTGCGCCGCCTTGGTGCCCTGCTCCTTGGCGACGTCGGCCAGCTTGGAGCCCTGCTCCTTGGCGACGTCCGACGCCTTGTCCTGGGCGGTGGTGACGGCGGACTGCACCTGGTCCGAGTGCCAGAGCTCGCCGGCCTTGGTCCGGATCTGCTCGTAGCGCTGGCGGCCGGCGCGCGAGCCCAGCACGTAGCCGACCCCCAGGCCGACGAGGAGGGTGATCTTCGAGTTCATGGCGGGCTCCCGGGGTCGACGACGTTTAGCCGAACGTAGTCGCGGCCACCCCCGCTCGCACGCGAGGGGCGGTGGGGCGGGGCCCCCCCCCGCGCCCCCCCCCCCCCCCCCCCCCCCCAACCCCCCCCCCCCCCCCCCCCCCCCCCCGGGGCCCCCCCCCCCCCCCCCCCCCGGGGGCGGGGGCCCCCCCCCCCCCCCCCCCGCGCGCCCCCCCCCCCCCCCCGAGCCCCCGCGCGCCCCCCCCCCCCCCCCCCCCCCCACCCGG
>NZ_RKIJ01000014.1 GCF_003752595.1 Cellulomonas sp. PhB143
TACTGCCCTGGAGACGGGGTGGGAGAGTAGGACGCCGCCGAACACCCATCAACCGAAGGCCCACCCCGACACCGGGGTGGGCCTTCGGCATACCCCCGTCCGGCCCCCACTTGCGCCGTGACCTCCGCCTGCCGGCTCGTGCCCGCGCACAGCCCTGTGCCGGACAGCAGAGCCGCGGGCGCGAGCCTCTAGACTTGCGGCATGTCCACCATCTCCCGTGACGAGGTCGCGCGCGTGGCCGCGCTGGCCCGGATCGAGCTGCGCCCCGACGAGGTCGACCGCCTCGCCGGCGAGCTCGACGTGATCGTCGACGCCATCGCCCAGATCAGCTCGGTCGCGACGCCGGACGTGCCCGCGACCAGCCACCCGCTCCCGCTGACCAACGTCTACCGCGAGGACGTCCCCGTGCCCGCGCTGGCGGTGGCCGACGTGCTCGCGGGCGCGCCGGACGCGCAGGACGGGCGCTTCGCCGTCCCGCAGATCCTCGGGGAGGAATGATGAGCGAGGACCTCACGCGGCTCACGGCTGCTGACATGGCCGCGCGGCTCGTCGCCGGTACGGTGACGAGCGTCGAGCTCACGCAGGCCCACCTCGACCGGATCGCCGCGGTCGACGGTGACGTGCACGCGTTCCTGCACGTGAGTGCCGACGACGCGCTGGCGACGGCGCGGGACATCGATGCCCGCCGCGTCGCGGGGGAGGACCTCCACCCGCTGGCCGGGGTCCCGATCGCGATCAAGGACGTGGTGGTCACGCGGGGCATGCCGACCACGGCCGGCTCGAAGATCCTCGAGGGCTGGGTGCCACCGTACGACGCGACGCTGGTCGAGCGTGTCCGCGCCGCAGGCCTGCCCATCCTCGGCAAGACGAACATGGACGAGTTCGCGATGGGCTCGTCCACGGAGCACTCCGCGTACGGTCCCACGCGCAACCCGTGGGACCTGGACCGGATCCCCGGCGGGTCCGGCGGGGGGTCCGCCGCGGCGGTGGCGGCGTTCGAGGCGCCGCTGGCCGTCGGCACGGACACGGGCGGCTCGATCCGGCAGCCCGGGGCGGTGACCGGCACGGTCGGCGTGAAGCCCACCTACGGCGGGGTCTCGCGCTACGGGCTGATCGCGCTCGCGTCGTCGCTCGACCAGGCCGGTCCGGTGACCCGCACGGTGCTCGACTCCGCGCTCCTGCACGAGCTCATCGGTGGTCACGACCCCCGCGACTCCACCTCCATCGCCGAGGACCTGCCGCCCCTGGTGGACGCCGCGCGCCGCGGCGCCTCGGGCGACCTGCGCGGCATGCGGATCGGCGTCGTCACGGAGCTCGACGGCGACGGCTACCAGGAGGGCGTGCGCGCCCGGTTCGCCGAGTCGCTCGACCTGCTGCGCGGCCTGGGTGCCGAGGTCGTCGAGGTCTCCTGCCCGCACTTCGAGTACGCGCTGGGCGCCTACTACCTCATCCTTCCGAGCGAGGCGTCGAGCAACCTCGCGAAGTTCGACGGCATGCGCTTCGGCCTGCGCGCCGAGCCGGCCGAGGGGCCCGTGACCGCCGAGCGCGTCATGGCCGCGACCCGCGGCCAGGGCTTCGGCGACGAGGTCAAGCGCCGCATCATCCTCGGGACCTACGCGCTCTCCGCCGGCTACTACGACGCCTACTACGGCAGCGCCCAGAAGGTGCGCACGCTCGTGCAGCGCGACTTCGACGCCGCGTTCGAGCAGGTCGACGTGCTCGTGTCCCCGACGGCGCCGACCACGGCGTTCGAGCTCGGCGCCAAGCTGGACGACCCGCTGGCGATGTACCTGAACGACGTCGCGACCATCCCGGCGAACCTCGCCGGCGTCCCCGGGCTCTCGGTGCCGAACGGCGTGTCCGACGACGGCCTGCCGGTCGGGTTCCAGGTCCTGGCCCCGGCCAAGGCCGACGACCGCCTCTACCGCGTCGGCGCGGCGCTCGAGCGGGCCCTCGAGACGTCCTGGGGCGGGCCCATCCTCGCGCAGGCTCCGGAGCTGGAGGTCAAGCCATGAGCACGAGCACCGTCGACCTGGTCGACTACGACGACGCCGTCCGGCGCTACGACCCCGTCCTGGGCCTCGAGGTGCACGTCGAGCTCGGCACGCGGACCAAGATGTTCTGCGGCGCCGAGGTCGAGTTCGGGGGCGACCCCAACTCGCAGGTCACGCCGGTCTCGCTCGGGCTCCCGGGAGCCCTTCCCGTGGTGAACCGCACGGCGGTCGAGTACGCGATCAAGATCGGTCTCGCGCTGAACTGCTCGATCGCGGAGTCCTGCCGGTTCGCGCGCAAGAACTACTTCTACCCGGACAACCCGAAGAACTTCCAGACGTCCCAGTACGACGAGCCGATCGCCTACGACGGCTACCTCGACGTCGAGCTGGAGGACGGGACCGTGTTCCGCGTGGAGATCGAGCGCGCGCACATGGAGGAGGACGCGGGCAAGAACACGCACGTCGGCGGCGCGGACGGCCGCATCAGCGGCGCCGAGTACTCGCTCGTCGACTACAACCGTGCCGGCATCCCCCTCGTGGAGATCGTCACCCGGCCGATCACCGGCGTCGGCGAGCGGGCTCCGGAGATCGCCCGCGCCTACGTCCGGACCCTGCGGGACATCTTCCGGGCGCTCGGCGTGTCCGAGGCGCGCATGGAGCGGGGCAACGTCCGCGCGGACGTCAACCTCTCGCTGCGCCCGACGCCCGAGTCGCCGCTCGGCACGCGGACGGAGACCAAGAACGTCAACTCCTTCCGCTCCGTCGAGCGCGCCGTGCGCTACGAGGTCTCCCGGCAGGCGGCGGTGCTCGATGCGGGCGCCACCGTGATCCAGGAGACGCGCCACTGGCACGAGCTGAGCGGCATCACGAGCTCTGGGCGCGTGAAGTCCGACGCCGAGGACTACCGCTACTTCCCCGAGCCCGACCTGGTGCCCGTCGCGCCGAGCCGCGACTGGGTCGAGCGGCTGCGCGCCGAGCAGCCGGAGCTGCCGGTGGAGCGCCGGCGCCGGCTGCAGGGCGAGTGGGGGTACGCCGACGCGGAGATGCGCGACGTCGTCAACGCGGACGCCGTGGACCTCATCGAGGCGACCGTCGCCGCCGGCTCGAGCCCCGCGGGGGCGCGCAAGTGGTGGATGGGCGAGCTGGCGCGCCGCGCCAAGTCCGACGACGTCGAGCTGGCCGCGCTTCCGGTGAGCCCGGCGCAGGTCGCCCAGCTCCAGGGCCTGGTCGACTCCGGCCGGATCAACGACAAGCTCGCGCGCCAGGCCCTCGAGGGCGTGCTCGCGGGGGAGGGCGACCCGGAGGACGTCGTCGTCGCGCGCGGGCTCGAGGTCGTCTCGGACGACGGCCCGCTGCTCGAGGCGATCGACGCCGCGCTCGCCGCCCAGCCCGACATCGCGGAGAAGATCCGCGGCGGCAACCTCGGGCCGGTCGGTGCGATCATCGGCGCCGTCATGAAGGCGACCCGCGGTCAGGCCGACGCCGGGCGCGTCCGCGAGCTCGTGGTCGAGCGGGTCGGCTGAGCCGTGCTGCGCACCAAGGGGGCACGGTGAGCCGCGGGCCGGTCGTGCAGGGCGAGATGATGCACCTGCGGCCGACGGAGGCGCGGGACGCCGACCGGATGTGGGAGTCGGTCCAGGACCCGGAGGCGTCGCGCCAGACCGGCAGGACGCGCCGGTACGACCGGTCCGAGATCGACGCGTGGTGCGCCGACGTGTCCGACATGCCGGACCGTTACGACTGGGCGATCACGCCGGGCGCGGTGCGGGACGGCGCGCTGGTCAGCGACGAGATGATCGGCGAGATCGTGCTCGACGACATCCGTGACGCGACGCGCGCCGCGCGGCTGAGCATGCTGATGCTGCCGAACTACCGCGGGCGCGGGTACGGCAGCGAGGCGATCTACGAGGTGCTGCGGTTCGCGTTCGCCGCGGCCCCCGAGGGGCTCGGCCTGCACCGCGTCGAGCTGGACGTGCTCGACATCAACCCGCGGGCGCGGTCCCTCTACGAGACCCTCGGGTTCCGCGAGGAGGGTCGCAAGCGCGACGCCTACCGGGACGGCGACGGCTTCTGCGACGCGATCATGATGAGCATCCTCGAGGACGAGTTCCGCGCGGGGCTCTGAGGCCTGCACGCGGCGTCGGCCCGGGGTCAGCGCCGGTGCAGCGCGTCGAGCGCAGCGCGGCGCTCGACCGCGTGGTCGACGATGCGCTCGGGGTACGCCTCCACGCGGTCGTGCTTCCACGGCTCCTGGGCCGCGCGACCGGGCAGGTGAGCGAGCTCGGGCACCCAGCGGCGCACGTAGTCGCCGTCCGGGTCGAACCGTAGCCCCTGGGTCACCGGGTTGAAGACCCGGAAGTAGGGCGCGGCGTCGCGCCCCGTCCCTGCCACCCACTGCCAGTTCAGCTGGTTCTGCGCGGTGTCGCCGTCGACCAGGTGGACCATGAAGTGCTCCGCCCCGCGCTGCCAGCGCACGTGCAGGTCCTTGACCAGGAACGATGCGACCACCATCCGGACCCGGTTGTGCATCCACCCGGTCGCGAGCAGCTGGCGCATCCCGGCGTCCACGAGCGGGTAGCCGCTGCGTCCCGCCCGCCACGCCCCGAGGTGGTGCTCCTCCTGCGCGCCGGTGACCCACGCGTCGTCGGGCAGGACGGTGCGCAGCGAGCGCGTCGCCGCACCCGGGTGATGGTGCAGGACGTCGGCGTGGAAGTCGCGCCAGGCGAGCTGCGAGCGGAACGTCGCTACGTCGTCGGACGACGGGCGCCCCGCCCCGGCGCGGGCCCCCGGGACCCGGCCTCGCGCGACGCCGGCAGGCTCGGCACGCTCGGCACGCTCGGCACGCTCGGCACGCTCGGCACGCTCGGCACGCTCGGCACGCTCGGCGATGTCGGCGAGCATCGTGCGCGGGTGGATCTCGCCCCACTTCAGCGGCGTGGACATCGAGGACGTGCCGTCGCGGTCCGGGCGGTCGCGGGCGGACGCGTACCCGTGCAGCCCGTCGGCGAGGAAGGCGCGCCAGCGGGCGCGCGCGGCCTCCTCCCCGGCCTCGGGCAGGTCGGCGCCCACGGCGGGCGCGGAGGGGAGCGGCTCGCCGTCGACCCTCGCCCACGGGACCGAGCGCGGCCGGGGCGCGGGCGCCCGCCAGCCGTGGTCGAGCCAGGCGGCGCGGAACGGGGTGAAGACCTGGTAGGGGTCGCCGTCGTTCTTGCGGACCCGCCCCGGGGAGACGGCGTAGGCGGAGCCGGTACGGCGCAGGGTGACGCCGTCCCGCGCGAGGCGGGCCGCGACGTCGTCGTCCCGGCGGCGCCCGTACGGCTCGTGGGCGGCGCTGACGTGCACCTCGCGCGCGCCGACCTCGCGGGCGAGCCGGGGGACGACGTCGTCCGGGGAACCGTGGCGCACGACGAGCCGCCCGCCCGTGGACCGGTCCAGCGCGGCGAGGCTCGCCGCGAGGTGCGCCGCGCGGTTCGGGCTCCGCCCGGGCCACAGGGCCGGGTCGAGGACGAAGAGCGCGACGACAGCGGGGTCGTCGTCGGCGCGCGCCGACGCGACGGCCGCCACCAGGGCCGGGTTGTCGGCGAGGCGCAGGTCGCGGCGGAACCACAGGATCGTCGTCGGCACCGACCCACGGTAGGCGGCACGGGCCGCCGACGCAGCCGACGCCCGTGCGTGCTGCGGTCGCACGGGCGTCGGGCCGGTGCCAGAGTTCCCCCATGACCCAGAGGGACGACGACAGCCTTCCCGTGGCCGGGGAGCTGGCGGACCCGCGAGGCTTCTTCGGCCATCCACGCGGCCTGATGACGCTGTTCACCACGGAGCTGTGGGAGCGGTTCAGCTACTACGGGATGCGCGCGATCCTCCTGTACTACCTGACCGACACGGCGGCCAACGGCGGCCTCGGCTTCGACACGGTGACGGGGCAGGCGTTCGTCTCGATCTACGGCACGTCGGTGTACCTGCTCTCGATCGTCGGCGGCTGGATGGCCGACCGGGTCATCGGGGCGCGGCGCTCGGTGCTGTACGGCGGGGTCGTCATCGCCGCCGGCCACGTGTGCCTGACCGTCCCGGGCTTCGGGTTCTCGATGACCGGGATTGCGCTCGTGGCGCTCGGGACCGGGTTCCTCAAGCCGAACGTCTCGACGATGGTCGGCGAGCTGTACGCGCGCGACGACCACCGGCGCGACTCGGCCTTCTCCATCTTCTACATGGGCATCAACATCGGCTCGCTCGTGGCACCCATCCTCGTCGGGCTCGCGGAGGACTGGGGCGGCTACCACGCGGGGTTCTCCGTCGCCGCCGTCGGGATGGGCTTCGCGCTCGTGTTCTTCGTCCTCGGGCGCCGGTACCTCGGCGAGGCGGGGCGCCACGTCCCCAACCCCGTCCGCCGCGAGGAGCGTCCGGCGCTGGTGCGCCTGGCCCTGCTGGTGGTCGCGGCGGTCGCGCTCACGTCGGGGGTCGCCGTGTGGATCAGCGGCGGCTGGGGGCTGGACGCCTTCATCGACGGGATGTCATATCTCGCGCTGCTCGTGCCGATCGCCGTGTTCACCGTGATGTTCCGCTCGGACCGCGTCACGGCCGCGGAGCGGAGCCGGCTCGCCGCGTACGTCCCGCTCTTCATCGGGGCGATGCTCTTCTGGATGATCTTCGAGCAGGCGGCCACGACGCTGGCGTCGTTCGCCGCGGACCGCACGCAGCTCGACGTGCTCGGGTTCACCGTGAGCCCGACGTTCTTCCAGTCGGTCAACCCCGCGTCGATCGTCCTGCTCGCCCCGGTCTTCGCGTGGATCTGGACGAAGACGCACGACCGGCCGCCGACGGCGTACAAGTTCGCCCTGGGCCTGGCCCTCGCCGCGACGTCGTTCCTGTTCCTCTCGGCCGCGTCGGCGATCCTCGGCGAGGAGCAGGCCCCGGCGTGGGTGCTGGTGGCGGTGTACGTGATCCAGACACTCGGCGAGCTGTGCCTGTCGCCCGTGGGGCTCGCGGCGACGACGCTCCTGGCGCCGCGCGCCTTCCGCGCCCAGGCGATGGCGATCTGGTTCCTCGCCGAGGCCGCGGGTCAGGCGATCACGGCCCAGACGATCCAGGCGACCGCCGACGTCTCGGACACCGCGTACTTCGGGTGGATCGGCGCGGTGGCGATGGTGTTCGCGTTCGGCCTGCTCGCCGTGGCTCCCTGGGTGACCCGGCACATCACCCGGGCGAACGAGATGGAGGCCGAGGCGGCGTCCTGACGCCCGTCCGCCCGTCCCGCCGCCCGTCCGCGCCGCCCGTCCGCCGAGACGTCGAATTCGGCCCCTGATTCTTCGAATCAAGGGGCCGAATTCGACCTCTCGGCGGACGCGGGGACCAGCAGACGGACGGCGGACAGGTGCCCGCGGCAGCGGACGTACGCTGACGCCGGCGCCGCGACGCTCGGCGCCTCCCCGTCTGTCGAAGGAGCTGACCGACATGAGCCGCCCCCTGCGCTCCCGGACGTCCACCCATGGCCGCAACATGTCCGGCGCCCGCGCCCTCTGGCGCGCGACCGGCATGGGCTCGGAGGACTTCGGCAAGCCGATCGTCGCCATCGCGAACTCGTACACGCAGTTCGTGCCCGGCCACGTGCACCTCAAGGACATGGGCGACCTCGTCGCCTCGGCGATCCGCGAGGCGGGCGGCGTCTCGAAGGAGTTCAACACGATCGCCGTGGACGACGGCATCGCGATGGGCCACGAGGGGATGCTCTACTCCCTGCCGAGCCGCGACCTCATCGCCGACTCGGTCGAGTACATGGTCAACGCCCACTGCGCGGACGCTCTCGTGTGCATCTCGAACTGCGACAAGATCACGCCGGGCATGCTCAACGCCGCGCTCCGCCTCAACATCCCCGTCGTCTTCGTCTCCGGCGGCCCGATGGAGGCCGGCAAGGCCGTGGTGGCCGACGGCGTCGCGTCCACCCCGCTGAACCTCATCAACGCGATCAACTACTCGGCCGACGACGCGGTCACCGACGACGCCCTCGCCGCCGTCGAGGAGGCCGCCTGCCCGACCTGCGGCTCGTGCTCGGGCATGTTCACGGCCAACTCGATGAACTGCCTGACGGAGGCCCTCGGGCTCTCGCTGCCCGGCAACGGGTCGACGCTCGCGACCCACGCCGCCCGCCGTGAGCTGTTCCTCGAGGCCGGTCGCACGGTCGTCGACCTCGCCCGCCGCTACTACGACGACGAGGACGACACCGCGGCGCCGCGGGGCATCGCGACCAAGGCGGCCTTCACCAACGCCATGGCGCTGGACGTCGCGATGGGCGGCTCCACCAACACGGTGCTGCACATCCTCGCCGCGGCGCAGGAGGCCGAGGTCGACTTCGACCTCACGGACATCGAGGCGCTCAGCCGCCGCGTGCCGTGCCTGGCGAAGGTGGCGCCCAACCACCCCCGCTTCCACATGGAGGACGTCCACCGCGCGGGCGGCATCCCGGCCCTGCTCGGCGAGCTCGACCGCGGCGGCCTGCTCGACCACGACGTGACCTCCGTGCACACCCCGACGCTGCGCGCCTGGCTCGACGACTGGGACGTGCGCGGCGGCGCGGCGACCGACCGGGCGCTGGAGCTCTTCCACGCCGCCCCCGGGGGCGTGCGCACCACCCAGGCCTTCTCGACCTCGAACCGCTGGGACCACCTCGACACCGACGCGGCCGAGGGCTGCATCCACGACGTCGAGCACGCCTACACGGTCGAGGGCGGGCTGGCCGTGCTGCGGGGCAACATCGCGGAGGACGGCGCGGTGTTCAAGACCGCGGGCGTCGACCCCGACGTCTTCCACTTCGTCGGCCGCGCGCTCGTCTGCGAGTCCCAGGACGAGGCCGTCGAGAAGATCCTCACCAAGCAGGTCGAGCCGGGCCACGTCGTCGTCGTGCGCTACGAGGGACCGGCCGGCGGTCCGGGGATGCAGGAGATGCTCTACCCGACGTCGTTCATCAAGGGCCGCGGCCTCGGCAAGGTCTGCGCGCTGATCACGGACGGCCGGTTCTCCGGTGGCTCGAGCGGCATCTCCGTCGGGCACGTCTCCCCGGAGGCGGCGGCCGGCGGGACGATCGGGCTGATCGAGGACGGCGACGAGATCGAGATCGACGTCGACACCCGCCTGCTCCGGCTGAACGTGCCCGACGAGGTGATCGCGGAGCGGCGCGCGAAGATGGAGGCGCGGGAGAGCCCGTGGCAGCCGCTCGACCGCGACCGGCACGTCTCGCCCGCGCTCCAGGCGTACGCGGCGATGGCGACGTCGGCGGACCGCGGCGCCGTGCGGGACGTGTCGCGGCTCGCGCGCCGCTGAGGCGGCTGAGCCTGTCGGATGCCCCGTCCGGTCGTAGTGTCGGGGCATGAGCACACCGGACATCAAGCCCCGCTCGCGCCAGGTGACCGACGGCATCGAGGCGACGGCGTCGCGCGGCATGCTGCGCGGCGTCGGCCTCGGTGACGAGGACTTCGCCAAGCCCCAGATCGGCGTCGCGAGCTCCTGGAACGAGATCACCCCCTGCAACCTGTCGCTCGACCGCCTCGCCCAGGCGGCGAAGGACGGCGTCCACGCCGCCGGCGGCTACCCGCTCGAGTTCGGCACCATCTCGGTCTCGGACGGGATCTCGATGGGCCACGAGGGGATGCACTTCTCGCTCGTGAGCCGCGACGTCATCGCGGACTCCGTCGAGACCGTGATGCAGGCCGAGCGGCTCGACGGCTCGGTGCTCCTCGCCGGCTGCGACAAGTCCCTGCCCGGGATGCTGATGGCCGCCGCGCGCCTCGACCTCGCGTCCGTGTTCATGTACGCGGGCACGATCGCCCCGGGCTGGGCGAAGATGTCGGACGGCAGCGAGAAGGAGGTCACGCTCATCGACGCCTTCGAGGCGGTCGGGGCGTGCCGGGCCGGCACGATGTCGCGCGAGGACGTGACGGCGATCGAGAAGGCCGTCTGCCCCGGCGAGGGGGCCTGCGGCGGGATGTACACGGCGAACACGATGGCCTGCGCGGCCGAGGCGATGGGGATGTCCCTGCCGGGGTCCGCGTCCCCGCCGTCGGCGGACCGCCGCCGCGACACCTGGGCGAAGCGCTCGGGCGAGGCCGTCGTGGAGCTGCTGCGCACGGGGACCACGGCCCGCGACATCATGACCAAGGAGGCGTTCGAGAACGCCATCGCGGTGACGATGGCCTTCGGCGGGTCGACCAACGCGGTGCTGCACCTGCTGGCGATCGCCCACGAGGCCGAGGTCGAGCTCACGCTCGACGACTTCGACCGCGTCGCCGGGCGGGTGCCGCACCTGGGCAACCTCAAGCCCTTCGGCCAGTACGTGATGAAGGACGTCGACCAGATGGGCGGCGTGCCCGTCGTGATGAAGGCGCTCCTGGACGCCGGTCTGATCCACGGCGACTGCCTGACGGTGAGCGGGCGCACGGTCGCGGAGAACCTCGCCGAGATCTCCCCGCCCGACCCGGACGGGAAGATCCTGCGCTCGCTGTCGAACCCGATCCACGCGACCGGCGGGATCACGATCCTGCACGGGTCCCTCGCGCCCGACGGCGCGGTGGTCAAGTCCGCGGGCTTCGACACGGACGTCTTCGAGGGCACCGCGCGCGTGTTCGACCGCGAACGCGCGGCGCTCGACGCGCTCGCCGACGGCACGATCACCCACGGTGACGCCGTCGTGATCCGCTACGAGGGCCCCAAGGGCGGCCCGGGCATGCGCGAGATGCTCGCGATCACCGGGGCGATCAAGGGCGCCGGGCTCGGCAAGACCGTGCTGCTCCTGACGGACGGGCGCTTCTCGGGTGGCACGACCGGCCTGTGCGTCGGTCACGTCGCCCCGGAGGCGGTCGACGGCGGCCCGATCGCCTTTCTGCGCGACGGGGACCCGGTCCGGCTCGACGTCGCGAACAAGACGCTCGACGTGCTCGTCGACCCCGACGAGCTCGCGGCGCGCCGGACGGACGACTGGGTTCCGCTGGCGCACGGGTACACGCGCGGGGTGCTCGCGAAGTACTCGAAGCTCGTGCAGTCGGCGTCGAAGGGTGCGGTGCTCATCTAGGCGGCGTCTTGGCGACCAAGACTCTATTGCTCGGCTGGCGAGACGCGCGGAAGATGGGCTCATGTCGACCGTCCACGAGTGCATCGACCCGAAGATCCGCGCGTTCGTCGAGGCGCAGCACGTCTTCTTCGTGGCGAGCGCGCCGAGCGGGCCGGACGGGCACGTGAACGTCTCGCCCAAGGGCGTCGAGGGCTCGTTCCTCGTGCTCGACGAGCGGACCGTCGCCTACGCCGACCTCACCGCGAGCGGCGCCGAGACGGTGGCGCACCTGCGCGAGAACGGCCGGGTGACGCTGATGTTCTGCGCGTTCGACGGCCCGCCCAACGTCGTGCGGCTGCATGGGCGCGGGCGCGTCGTCGCGCTCTACGACGCCGGGTTCGAGGACCTCGTCGGCCGGTTCGCCGAGCGGCGGGGCGTCCGGGCGGTGATCGTGGTGGACGTCGAGCGGGTGTCCGACTCGTGCGGCTACGGGGTCCCGCTCTTCGAGCACGTCGGCGAGCGCGAGCTCCTGCCGCAGTACATGGACCGCAAGGGGATCGACGGCCAGGCGGAGTACCGGCGCCGCAAGAACCGCACGAGCATCGACGGGCTGCCGGCGTTCGACGACGACTGACGCACCGGGGTGCGCCCCGCTCGGGCCTGGGCGAGGGTGGCGGTATGGCCGACGAGACGACGCGGGTGACCGCGCAGCAGTTCCACGCCGCCGAGGGCACTGCGGACTGGCGGGTGCTGATCTCGACCGCGCACGCCGTGTTCCGCACGGGCGACTTTGCGACCGGGCTCGCGCTGGTCGGCCGGATCGGGGAGCTCGCCGAGGAGGCGGGCCACCACCCCGACGTCGACCTGACGTACCCCGCCGTCGTCGTGCGCCTCACCACGCACGACGCGGGCGGGCTCACCGGCCGCGACGTCGCGCTGGCGCGCCGCATCAGCGAGGCGGCGCGGGAGCTCGGCGTCGACGCCGACCCGACGGCGCCGCTGCAGACGGAGATCGCGATCGACGTGCTGGACCGTGACGCCGTCCTGCCGTTCTGGGCGGCCGTCCTCGGCTTCGAGCGGGTGCAGACCGACGGGTACCAGGACGTCGACCTGCGCGACCCCCGGGGGCGCGGCGCGACCATCTGGTTCCAGCAGATGGACGAGCCCCGGCCGCAGCGCAACCGCATCCACCTCGACGTCTGGGTGGCGCCCGACGCCGCCCGGGAGCGGGTGGCCGCCGTCCTCGCCGCGGGCGGGACGCTGCTCTCCGACGCCGAGGCGCCGTCCTTCTGGGTGCTCGCCGACCCGGAGGGCAACGAGGCCTGCGTCTGCACGTGCCTCGACCGCGACCGGTAGCCGGCCGGTGGCCGTCCGGCAGGCAGCCGGCGGCGACGCGCCCCGCGCGGGGAGGTTCACGGGTGCGCCGGATCCCACTATGCTCCGAGCGACCGCGCCGCCCGGCCGGTCGTGAGGGCGACCCGCGACGACGCGGCGGCAGGGGACACGGATCGTGACTGCGCAGACGGCGGCGGCACCCGCACCGGTACCGGGAGCGACGGCCCCGACCGGGCTCGCGGTCTCGACGCGGGGGCTGCGCAAGACCTACCGGAGCCTGCGCGGCAGTTCGGTCGGGGTCGAGGGGCTCGACCTGGACGTGCCGCTGGGCGGTGTGCACGGCTTCCTCGGGCCCAACGGCTCGGGCAAGACCACGACGATCCGCATGCTGCTCGGGCTCGTGCGCCCGGACTCGGGCACGATGCGCATCTTCGACCAGGAGGTCCCGCGGGCGCTCCCGCAGGTCGTCGGGCGGGTCGGTGCGATCGTCGAGCAGCCCAAGTTCTTCCCGTCGTTCTCGGGGCGCCGCAACCTCGAGCTCCTCGCCGGGGCCATCGGCGCCGAGCCGCGGATGGTCGGGACGGTGCTCGCGGAGGTCGGCCTCGCGGACCGCGCGCGCGACCGGTACCGCGGCTACTCGCTCGGCATGAAGCAGCGCCTGGCGATCGCGGCCACCCTGCTCAAGGACCCGGACCTGCTGATCTTCGACGAGCCGACGAACGGGCTCGACCCCGCGGGCATCCGCGAGATCCGCGAGACCATGCGCGCGCTGGGCGAGCGCGGCAAGACCGTGCTGGTCTCGAGCCACATCCTCGCCGAGGTCGAGCAGGTCGCCGACACGGTCTCGATCATCGGCGGCGGGCGGCTGCTCGCCCAGGGTTCGGTGGCCGAGATCGTCGGACGCCAGGCCGGGGGAGTCGTCCGCGTCGGCATCGACGCACCCGGCCGCGCCGCGCAGGTCCTCGCGGAGGCCGGGCTGACCGCCCGCGTCGACGCCGGGGTCGTGCTCGTCGACGGCGTGGACGACGCCGCCCGCGTGACCCGCGTCCTCGCGGGCAGCGGACTCTTCGTTCGCGAGCTGACCACGCTCCGTGCCGACCTCGAGTCCGTCTTCCTCGACCTGACCTCGGGCGAGCGGCCCGGCGGCTTCGTGCCCGACGACGTGGAGCCAGCCCCGCTGACCGGCGCGACACGCGCCGTCGGTCGCCACGGGCGCCACCAGGGAGGGGTGGCCTGATGCGGCTGCTGCGCGTCGAGCTCCGGCGCTTCCGCCTCCGGGCGCTGATCCGGTGGGGAGCCGTCGGCGCCGTGGCCGTCGCGCTGCTGCTCGTGGCCGGCGCGTTCCAGACCTCCACGCCGCTGCCGCAGGCGCAGATCGACGAGATCCGCGCCCAGTACGACGAGCAGGTCGCCGACTGGGACGCCCACAAGGACGAGTACATCGCGGACTGCAAGCAGCAGGAGGCCGACGCCCAGGAGGCGGACCCGTCCGCGGACTACGCCTGCGAGCAGGGTGGGCCGGGAGCCTGGGAGGACTGGATCGGGGGCACCAGCAGCTTCTCGGACGCCGGGATCTCCTCGATCCAGTCGTTCGGCGTGGTCTTCCTGCTGCTCGCGCTCTTCCTGGGCATCACCTTCGCGGCCGCCGAGACGAGCAGCGGGGCCATCGGGAACTGGCTCACCTTCGAGCCACGCCGCCGCCGCGTCTACTGGTCCAAGCTGGCCGCGGCGTCGCTCGGCGTGCTGCCGATCGTCGCCGTCGCCCTCGCGGTCGGCACCGCCGGCTCGTGGCTCGCGTACGAGGTGCACGACGCGACCGGGAGCATGACCGCCGCGCTGTGGACGGACCTCGGGTGGAGCCTCGGGCGACTGCTGCTGGGGTCGGCGGCGTTCGCGGCGATCGGCGTCGCGCTCGGCATGCTCACCCGGCACACCGCGGCGGCGCTCGGCGTCGTCGTCGCCTGGTTCGTGGTGGTCGAGCTGTTCGGTGCGAACATGCTGGACGGACTGCAGCGCTGGCTGCTGGTCGTCAACACCGAGGCGTGGGTCGCGGGCGGCGCGACATACTCCGTCGAGACCTGCACGCCGTCCGACGGTGGTGGCCTCTCGTGCAGCTACGTCGACCATGCGGTCTCGCTCGCGCAGGGCGGCCTCGTGCTCGCCGGGCTGACGATCGTGGTCGCCGTGGTCTCGGCCCTCGTGTTCCGACGGCGCGACGTCGCCTGAGCCGGCGCTCGCCCCTCGATCGTGTCCCACATGTCGGGACGACTCGACCGAGGGGTGACACCGCCCCTCGATCGGCGTAGTGTGCGAGCCATGCGGACGATCCTCCTCGTAGTACTTCCTGAGCGCGCCGGCTGACGCCGATCGACCAGGTCCGTCCGCGCGCTCACCCCGAAGAACCCGAGACCCGGGTTCGAGGGGTTTTTTCATGCCGGGGACGCTGCGGGAGACTGGACGCAGACCCGGTCACGACGACCAGCTCCACCAGCACGACGGTCACACGGCCAGCGGTCGCAGCAGCGACCCGAACCAAGGAGACACCGATGGTCCAGGGCACCCCTCCGGCAGCAGCACGTCCCGGCGTCCCGACGCCGGCCGCGCTCGCCGGCGCACCCAAGCCCGCCCCCGCGGCGACGAGCGGGCCGCGCGGCCGCGTCGCCGCGGCGCCCCGCACGAGCGGTGGCGCGGCGGTATCGACGGAGCAGGTCACGGGCGCGCAGTCCATCGTCCGGTCGCTCGAGGAGATCGGCGTCGAGACGATCTTCGGCATCCCCGGCGGCGCGATCCTCCCGCTCTACGACCCGCTGATGGACTCCGCGAGGCTGCGGCACATCCTGGTCCGCCACGAGCAGGGCGGCGGGCACGCCGCGTCCGGCTACGCCCACGCCACGGGCAAGGTCGGCGTGACCATGGCCACGTCCGGCCCCGGCGCGACCAACCTGGTCACCCCCATCGCCGACGCGAACATCGACTCCATCCCGATGGTCGCGATCACGGGGCAGGTCGCCGAGTCCCTCATCGGGACGGACGGGTTCCAGGAGGCCGACATCGTCGGCATCACGATGCCGATCACCAAGCACAACTACCTCGTGACCGACCCGGCGGAGATCCCTCGCGTGCTCGCCGAGGCGTTCCACATCGCCTCGACCGGGCGCCCCGGGCCGGTCCTCGTCGACATCGCGAAGTCCGCGATGCAGGCCGCGACCACGTTCTCGTGGCCGCAGGAGCTGCAGCTGCCGGGCTACCACCCCGTCACGAAGCCGCACACGAAGCAGATCAAGGAGGCCGCGCGGCTGCTCGCCGGCGCGCGCCGGCCGGTGCTGTACGTGGGCGGCGGCACCGTCCGCGCGAACGCCTCGCCCGAGCTGCGGCGGCTGGCGGACGTCTCCGGTGCCGCCGTCGTCACGACGCTCATGGCCCGGGGCGTGCTGCCCGACACGCACCCGCAGAACCTCGGCATGCCCGGCATGCACGGCACCGTCCCGGCGGTCGCCGCGCTGCAGAAGGCCGACCTGGTCGTCGCGCTCGGGGCCCGGTTCGACGACCGGGTGACCGGCCAGCTGTCGACCTTCGCCCCCCACGCGACGATCGTGCACGCCGACGTCGACCCGGCCGAGATCGGCAAGAACCGTGCCGTGGACGTGCCGATCGTCGGGGACATGAAGGAGGTCCTCGGCGACCTCGTGCCCGAGCTCGAGCGCGAGCACGCGGCCCACGGCAAGCCCGACCTGGCGGCCTGGTGGCACCAGATCGACGACTGGCGCGAGACCTACCCGCTGGGCTTCACCGAGCCGACCGACGGGCACCTGTCGCCGCACGCCGTCATCCAGCGCCTCGGCCAGCTGGCCCGACCGGAGTCGATCTTCGTCGCGGGCGTGGGCCAGCACCAGATGTGGGCGGCGCAGTTCATCCGCTACGAGCACCC
Organism: Cellulomonas sp. PhB143; assembly: GCF_003752595.1. GTDB lineage: Bacteria > Actinomycetota > Actinomycetes > Actinomycetales > Cellulomonadaceae > Paraoerskovia. Next base: position 16,295 of record NZ_RKIJ01000014.1, read on the forward strand.
CCGCACGTGGATCAACTCCGGCGGCCTCGGCACGATGGGCTTCGCGGTCCCGGCGGCCATGGGCGCCAAGGTCGGCCAGCCCGACCGCGACGTCTGGGCCGTGGACGGCGACGGCTGCTTCCAGATGACCAACCAGGAGCTCGCCACCTGCACGATCAACGACATCCCCATCAAGGTGGCGCTGATCAACAACTCCTCGCTCGGCATGGTGCGCCAGTGGCAGTCGCTGTTCTACGACAACCGCTACTCGAACACCGACCTGCACACCGGGCGCGGGACCCAGCGCGTGCCCGACTTCGTCAAGCTCGCGGACGCCTACGGCGCCGAGGGCATCCGCGTCGAGCACGCGAGCGACGTCGACGCCGCGATCAAGCGCGCCAACGAGATCGACGACCGTCCCGTCGTCGTCGACTTCAACGTCTCCCGCGACGCGATGGTGTGGCCGATGGTCGCCGCCGGCGTGAGCAACGACGAGATCCAGTACGCGCGGGGCATCTCGCCCGCGTGGGACCGCGAAGACTGAGCCGACCGAGACCAGGGAGAACCGACCATGTCCCGCCACACCCTCTCGGTGCTCGTCGAGAACAAGCCCGGCGTGCTCACGCGCGTCGCCGGCCTCTTCGCGCGCCGCGCGTTCAACATCCACTCGCTCGCCGTCGGCCCGACGGAGCACGACGACATCTCTCGCATCACCGTCGTCGTCGACGTCGAGGACAACCCCCTCGAGCAGGTGACCAAGCAGCTCAACAAGCTCGTGCACGTGCTGAAGATCGTCGAGCTCGACCAGCCGACGTCGGTGCGCCGCGAGCTCATGCTGGTCAAGGTCCGCGCCGACGGTGCGAACCGGACCGGCGTCCTCGAGGTCGTCGAGCTCTTCCGTGCCAAGGTCGTCGACGTCGTCCCCGACGCCGTGACCGTCGAGGCCACCGGCAACCCCGAGAAGCTCGCCGCCCTCCTGGCGGCGCTCGAGCCCTACGGGGTCCGTGAGATCGTCAAGTCCGGGACGCTGGCCATCGGCCGCGGCTCCCGCTCCATCACCGACCGGGCGCTCGAGCGCGTCGCCCGCACCGCCTAAGACCCTTCCCCCAGGATTCATCACAGATACAAGGAGAACCACCGTGGCAGAGATGTTCTACGACGACGACGCCGACCTGTCGGTCATCGCCGGCCGCAAGGTCGCCGTCATCGGATACGGCAGCCAGGGCCACGCCCACGCGCTGAACCTGCGCGACTCCGGCGTCGACGTGCGCGTCGGCCTGCGCGAGGGCTCGGCGTCGCGGGCCAAGGCCGAGGACGCCGGCCTGCGCGTCCTGACGGTCGCCGACGCGACGAAGGAGGCCGACGTCGTCGTCATCCTCGCGCCGGACCAGGTGCAGCGGACCGTCTACGCCGAGGAGATCGCCCCGAACCTCACCGACGGCGCGGCCCTCGTCTTCGGGCACGGCTTCAACATCCGCTTCGGCTACATCAAGCCCGAGGCCGGGCACGACGTCGTCATGGTCGCCCCCAAGGGTCCGGGCCACCTCGTGCGCCGCGAGTACGTCGACGGGCGCGGCGTCCCCGTGATCGTCGCCGTCGAGCAGGACGCGTCCGGCTCCGCCTGGCAGCTCGCGCTCTCGTACGCCAAGGGCATCGGCGGACTGCGTGCCGGCGGCATCAAGACCTCCTTCACCGAGGAGACCGAGACCGACCTGTTCGGCGAGCAGGCCGTGCTCTGCGGCGGTGCCTCGCAGCTCGTCCAGTACGGGTTCGAGACGCTCACCGAGGCCGGCTACCAGCCCGAGGTCGCGTACTTCGAGGTGCTGCACGAGCTCAAGCTCATCGTCGACCTCATGGTCGAGGGCGGCATCGCCAAGCAGCGCTGGTCCGTCTCCGACACGGCCGAGTACGGCGACTACGTCTCCGGCCCGCGCGTCATCTCGCCGGACGTCAAGGACAACATGAAGGCCGTCCTCGCGGACATCCAGAACGGTGCCTTCGCCCAGCGGTTCATCGACGACCAGGACGCCGGCGCGCCGGAGTTCAAGGCGCTGCGCGCCAAGGGCGAGGCGCACCCGATCGAGGCCACCGGGCGCGAGCTGCGCAAGATGTTCTCGTGGGTCAAGCCGTCCGACGCCGACTACGTCGAGGGTTCCGCGGGGCGTTGATCCGCGTCTCCTGAGCGCTTCCTCGCTCGCCCTCGGAGGGCGGGACGACGGCGCGCGCGATCTGCCATCCGGCCTCGTGCCTCGGCCTCCCGCCAGGCCCGCCACGATCGCGCGCCCCGTCGTCCCGCCCTCTCGTGCGTCCGCGCCGCGATCGCGCGTCCCGGCGTCCCGGGCTCCGTCGTGCCTTCCTCGGTGTCCGTTCTGCCCCGGTCGGGCTGCGGTGAGATGATCCCGGCATGAGCGACGAGCAGCGGGACCGGCAGCAGGACGGCGCGGGGCACGACACGGCCGCCGACATCCTCGAGTTCTGGGAGTCCGCGCGCATCCGTGCCGGGCTCGTGCGGACGGCGGCGGCGACCGGCTACACCGTCGAGGCGTCGATGGTGCCGCCCGCGTGGAGCTTCGGCGACGACGCCGAGACGGCGGACGCGCTGCTCGAGGCCGTCCTGCGGCGCGAGAAGACGGCGACGTCGTCGTCCCTGTGGGAGTACGAGGACACGGGCGAGGACCTGCCCGAGGAGAAGGCCCTGGCGATCGTCCTCGACGCGAGCGGCGAGCCGCGCGCGCTCATCCGCACGGAGTCGGTCGACGTCGTGCCGTTCGACGAGGTGGGGGAGGAGTTCGCCGCCGCCGAGGGCGAGGGCGACCGCTCGCTCGAGTCGTGGCGCACGGAGCACGAGACGTTCTTCCGGCGGAGCCTGGCCGCCGGCCGCGAGTTCTCGCCGCAGATGCCGGTCGTGTGCGAGCGCTTCAGCGTCCTGTTCCCGTAGTCGCGTCCGGCACGTGAGATCGTCGTCCGCATGGTGGCCCGCGGGGCGTAGCGTCTCGTCCATGACGCGCAACATCAACCTGGCCGTGGTGGCCGGAGACGGAATCGGCACCGAGGTCGTCGACCAGGGCCTGGCGGTCCTCGAGTCCGTCCTCACCGGCTCGGACGTGACGGTCTCGACGACCGCCTTCGAGCTGGGCGCGCGGCGCTGGCACGCGACCGGCGAGACCCTCACGGACACCGACCTCGAGGCGATCCGCGCGCACGACGCGATCCTGCTCGGCGCGATCGGCGACCCGAGCGTCCCGTCGGGCGTCCTCGAGCGCGGCCTGCTGCTCAAGCTCCGGTTCTCGCTGGACCACTACGTGAACCTGCGCCCCGGCAGGCTCTACCCGGGCGTGCGCTCGCCGCTCGCCGAGCCGGGCGAGATCGACTTCGTCGTGGTGCGCGAGGGCACCGAGGGCCCCTACGGCGGCGTGGGCGGCTCGGTGCGGACCGGGACGCCGCAGGAGATCGCCACGGAGGTCTCGGTGAACACCGCGTTCGGCGTCGAGCGGGTCGTCCGCGACGCGTTCGCCCGAGCCCAGGCGCGACCCCGCAAGCACCTGACCCTCGTGCACAAGCACAACGTGCTCGTCAACGCCGGGCACCTGTGGCGGCGCACCGTCGAGGCCGTCAACGCCGAGTTCCCCGACGTGACGACCGACTACCTGCACGTCGACGCCGCCACGATCTTCCTCACGACCAACCCCTCGCGGTTCGACGTGATCGTCACCGACAACCTCTTCGGCGACATCATCACGGACCAGGCCGCCGCCATCTGCGGCGGGATCGGCCTCGCGGCCTCCGGGAACATCAACCCGGACCGCACGGGACCCTCGATGTTCGAGCCGGTGCACGGCTCGGCCCCCGACATCGCCGGCCAGGGCAAGGCCGACCCGACCGCCACGGTCGTGTCGGTCGGGATGCTCCTCGCCCACCTCGGCCTGGACGAGGAGTCCGCCCGCGTGGAGGCCGCCGTCGCGGCCGACCTCGCCGAGCGGGGGGACCGAGTACGTACGACGGCCGAGGTGGGTGGCGAGCTCGCCCAGCGCGTCGCTCGCTGACGCGCACGTCGCTCGCACCCGTCCCGGTCGTCCGCCCCGGTCCGTCCTCGCAGTCCAGGAGGTGACCGCTGTGGGCGCCCCGCGGGTCGTACCGGCACGCGGAGCGTGGAAAACTACAGGGGTCGCCAGGTTGAAAGGTCATCCCATGAGCACCCCGCTTGCTGAGCAGCACCCGCTGAACGACTCCCTCGAGGACCTCGTCGGCCTGTTCGACGTCCGCCGGTCCTCGGCCCCGATGTCGGAGGCCGACCGCGGGCTCGCGCTCGCCGCGCCCAAGTTCGGCACGGTCTTCACCGACCACATGGCCCGTGCCACCTGGACGGCGGACACGGGCTGGTACGACAGGCGCATCGAGGCCTACGGGCCCCTCCAGCTCGACCCGGCCACCGCCGTCCTGCACTACGCGCAGGAGATCTTCGAGGGTCTCAAGGCGTACAAGCACGACGACGGCAGCGTGTGGACGTTCCGTCCCGAGGCGAACGCGGCACGGTTCTCGCGGTCCGCCGCGCGCCTGGCGCTCCCGCAGCTGTCGGTCGACGACTTCGTCGCGTCCCTCGCGGCCCTCGTGCGCGAGGACCGCGCGTGGGTGCCGAGCGGCGACGAGGCGAGCCTGTACCTGCGGCCGTTCATGTTCGCCTCGGAGAAGTTCCTCGGCGTGCGCGCGAGCCTCGAGGCCGAGTACCTGGTGATCGCCTCGCCCGTCGGCGCGTACTTCGCGAACGGTGTCTCTCCCGTGTCCATCTGGGTCGAGCGCGAGTACAGCCGCGCCGCCGCCGGCGGGACGGGGGCCGCCAAGTGCGGCGGGAACTACGCGGCCAGCCTGCTGCCGCAGGTCGAGGCGCAGAAGCTCGGGTGCGACCAGGTCTGCTTCCTCGACGGCACCGGGACGTTCCTGGAGGAGCTCGGCGGGATGAACGTGTTCGTCGTCAAGGCGGACGGCTCGCTCGAGACGCCGGAGCTCAGCGGCTCGATCCTCGAGGGCGTCACGCGCTCGTCCATCATCCGCCTCGCGCAGGACCGTGGGCGCACCGTCACCGAGCGCCAGATCCCGATCGACGAGCTCCTCGCCGAGATCGCGGACGGCACCGTGGTCGAGATGTTCGCCTGCGGGACAGCAGCGGTCATGACGCCGATCGGGCGTCTCGCCGGCTCGAGCTTCGACGAGACGATCGCCGACGGCGGTCCGGGTGAGCTGACGATGTCGCTGCGGGCCGAGCTGACCGGGATCCAGACCGGCGCGGTCGAGGACCGGCACGGCTGGATGCGCCGGCTCGCCTGACCGCGTCCCGGTGCTCCGGGCGGGGTGTCATGCCGGTCCGGGCGCGGCCCCCGCTCGGCGTACGGCCGGGGGCCGCGGCGTGTGGATCGTGCGGATCGCCACGCCGGACACGCACGCCCAGGCGACGACGGTGGCGACCAGGAAGAGCGCGGCGGTGAACGCCTGGGTGACCACACCGTCGGCCCACGTGAACGGGGCGACGGTCAGCAGGGCGACCACGACGACCATCGACCAGCCGAAGAACAGCCTCGGGCGGGACACGCTCGCCGCGAGGAGGGCCATCATGACGACCGCACCGAGGCCGATCGCGGCGCCGACGACGGCGAACACCTGCGCGTCGGGCCGCTCCGGGAGCAGGTCGGGCGGCGGTGCGAGCTCCACCGCGAACACGGACTCCAGGAGCAGGCACACGACGTACGCCGCCGCGGCGGTGACCACCACCGCGACGAGGGAGCCCGCGGCGAACCGCCACCGGGCCACGACGGGTACGGGAGGTCCGGACGGGTCCTGCGGCTGCTGTGGCGCGGGCATGCGGGGAGCCTAGTGGGGCGTCGGCGGGTTCTCGCGCCGGGGCGCGCCCGGGCGGCCCGGAGATGACCACGATGCGGACACGGGTTTCGGCTGACGGGCGGGCGTGCCAGAGTGTGTCTCGTGACACACGTCAGCACCTCGCTCATTCTCACGTAGCGCGCCCGGCCCGTCCACCGAGCGCGCGAACCTCCCGTACCCCGGGGGGTTTTTTTGTTGCCGGGCACACCCCGCCCGGCGACGCACGTCCCGGCCCACGCCTCACGAGGGCCGCCACCGGGACGGAGCCGAGGAGCACGCAGCACGGCACGACCAGCACGACGAGCACGGCACGTCCAGGACGACCGTCGGAAGATCCCGCGCGGGCCGGTACCGGCCCGCGGTGCCGCCGGCCCCCGCGCCGGTCGCGCCGTACGGCGCCCTAGAGTGGTGACGGCTCGCGGGACCCGCCCGCCGCCGTCGGACCCCGGAGGAAGACCCACGATGAACCCGACCTTCGACGTCTACGACACGACCCTGCGCGACGGCGCGCAGCAGGAGGGCATGAACCTCACGGTCGCGGACAAGATCGCCATCGCCCCGCTGCTCGACGAGCTGGGCGTCGGCTACATCGAGGGCGGGTGGCCGGGCGCGATCCCCAAGGACACCGACTTCTTCGCCCGCGCGCGCCGCGAGCTGACGCTCAAGAACGCCGTCCTCGCGGCCTTCGGCTCCACGCGCAAGGCGGGAGCGCGCGCCGCGGACGACCCGCAGGTGCGGGCGCTGCTCGACTCCGAGGCGCCGGTGGTCACGCTGGTCGCGAAGTCCGACGTCCGCCACGTCGAGCGGGCCCTGCGCACGACGCCGCAGGAGAACCTCGCGATGATCGGCGACACCGTGCGGTTCCTCAGCGAGGAGGGCCGGCGCGTCGTCCTCGACGCGGAGCACTTCTTCGACGGGTACCGGTTCGACGCCGCCTACGCGCGCTCCGCCGTCGAGGCTGCCGTCGCGGCGGGCGCCGAGGTCGTGACGCTGTGCGACACCAACGGCGGCATGCTCCCCGGCTGGGTCAGCGACATCGTCGGCGAGCTGCGCGACGTCCTCGGCCACACCGACGCCTCCGGCTACCGGCTCGGGATGCACGCCCACAACGACTCCGGCTGCGCCGTCGCGAACACCCTCGCGGCCGTCGACGCGGGCGCGGCGCACGTCCAGGGCACCATCAACGGCTACGGGGAGCGGACGGGCAACGCGGACCTGCTCACCGTCGTCGCGAACCTCGAGCTCAAGGGCGGGCGGAGCCTGCTGGCCGACCACGGGCTCGAGGACGCCTCCCGGATCGCCCACCAGGTCAGCGAGATCACCAACATCTCGCCGTACGGGCGCCAGCCCTACGTCGGGGCCAGCGCGTTCGCGCACAAGGGTGGCCTGCACGCCAGCGCGATCAAGGTCGACCCGGACCTCTACCAGCACGTCGACCCGCGCGCGGTCGGCAACGACATGCGGATGCTGATCTCCGACATGGCCGGCCGTGCGTCGATCGAGCTCAAGGGCCGCGAGCTGGGCTTCGACCTCGCGGGCCAGGGGGACCTCCTGTCGCGCGTCACCACCCGGGTCAAGGACGCCGAGGCCCACGGGTACACCTTCGACGCCGCCGACGCGTCCTTCGAGCTGGTGCTGCGCGAGGAGATCTCCGGCGAGCGGCCCCGGTTCTTCACGGTGGAGAGCTGGCGCACCATCGTCGAGCGCAAGGGGTCGCGCGGCGCCGAGGCCACCGCGGAGGCGACGGTCAAGCTCACCGCCGGTGGCGAGCGGCACGTCACCACCGGCGAGGGCAACGGCCCGGTCGACGCGCTCGACCACGCGCTGCGCCTCGCCCTCGTGCGCGTCTACCCGGAGATCGAGGACTTCGAGCTCATCGACTTCAAGGTGCGCATCCTCGAGACGACGCACGGCACGGACGCGATCACGCGCGTGCTCATCGAGTCGACCGACGGCCAGCGGGCGTGGTCGACGGTCGGCGTCGGGCCGAACCTCATCGAGGCGTCGTGGGAGGCGCTCACCGACTCGGCGATCTACGGGCTGATCCACGCCGGCGTCGACCCGCGCTGAACCGTGCTGGACCGTGCCGGAGGGTGACCGACGAGACAGTGCCGCCCGCCGTCGTCGGGCACGGGACGGCGGCCGCACGAGGTGGGGCGGACGTAGGCTGGCGACCATGCGCGGTGAGTACAAGGTCCCTGGTGGCAAGCTCGTGGCGGTCGACGTCGAGACGGAGGACGGGCGGCTGTCGCGCGTCGCGGTGAGCGGCGACTTCTTCCTCGAGCCCGACGAGGCGCTCGAGGACATCGACGGCGCCCTGCTCGGGATGCCGGAGGGCGCGTCCGTGGCGCAGCTCGCGGGCGCGGTCGAGTCGGTGCTCGGCGAGGACGTCGCGATGGTCGGCTTCTCGCCGGAGGCGGTGGCGATCGCCGTGCGGCGCGCGCTCGGCCACGCGACCGGCTGGGACGACCACGAGTTCGCCGTCATCCACGACGGCCCGGAGAGCCCCGCCATGCAGATGGCGATCGACCAGGTGCTGGCCGAGGAGCTCGACGCCGGGCGGCGCGGGCCCACGCTGCGGATATGGGAGTGGGCGGACCCGACGGTGGTCATCGGCTCGTTCCAGTCGCTGCGCAACGAGGTCGACCCCGCGGGTGCCGAGAAGCACGGCGTGACCGTCGTGCGCCGGATCTCCGGCGGCGGCGCGATGTTCATCGAGCCCGGCAACACCATCACCTACTCGTTGACGGTGCCCGGGTCGCTGGTCGAGGGGCTCAGCTTCGAGCGGTCCTACGCGTTCCTCGACGACTGGGTGCTCGGCGCGCTCAAGGACGTCGGCGTCGACGCGACGTACCAGCCGCTGAACGACATCGCGTCGCCGGCCGGCAAGATCGCGGGCGCCGCGCAGAAGCGGCTGCGCGGCGGCGCGGTGCTGCACCACGTCACGATGGCCTACGACATCGACGCCGACAAGATGCTCGAGGTGCTGCGCATCGGCCGCGAGAAGATGAGCGACAAGGGCACGAAGAGCGCCAACAAGCGCGTGGACCCGGTGCGCTCGCAGACGGGGATGTCCCGCGAGGCGGTCATCGAGGCGTTCAAGGCGCACTTCCGCGGGCAGTACCGCACGGTGGAGAGCACCGTCACGCCCGAGGAGCGGGCGCGCGCGGAAGAGCTCGCGCGCGAGAAGTTCGCGACGCCGGAGTGGACCGCGCGCGTCCCGTAGCGCCCGCCTCTCCCTCTCGACCCGTCAGACCTGAGCCCCGGTATGGCGGAGGGGGAGTCTGACAGGTCTGCGTGCCCCGGGCCTGTCAGACCTGAGCCCCGGTATGGCGGAGGGGGAGTCTGACAACTGTGGGGGCAGGGCGGGCGGGGCGCGGCCTCGTGAGGAGCAGGTCAGACGACGGGCGCCGCGAGCTTGCGCACCGTGACCGTGTCCTCGTGGATGCGCTGCTCGCCCCGGCCCTCGAAGCCGAGGCGCCCGTGGAAGCGCAGCGACCCGGCGTTCATCGGGTCGATGTTGACCTCGCACGTCACGCTCTCGCGCCCCTCGGCCTTCGCGACGGCGAAGATCTCCTCGTAGAACCTCTGCCCGACGCCGCGTCCGCGCGCACCGTCGCCGACGACGATGCGGTCGACGTAGTAGTGGTCGAAGCCACGCTCCTCGAACCAGGCGTAGTTCTCGGCGTCGAAGTCGTCGAGGCCGCCGTCGAACGCGACCAGGAAGCCCAGCGCCTCGTCCGACCCCGGCTCCGCGGCGACGAGCGTGAGCGTCGATGCCTCGACGAGCTCGCGCATGTCCCGCGCGCCCGTCTCCGGGACCGCCGGAGTGCTGGCGTTGTTGAGCTCGACGATCCGCGCGAGATCCTCGTCGCGGGCCTTGCGGACGACGACGTCGCGCTCGGTCGGGCTCTCGGCAACGGCGGTGGTCGTGCTCGTCATCTGGTTCCTCTCGATCGGGACGGGTTCGCCCGACACGGTACCGAGATGTTGCCTCAAGGCAAACTTGTGGAACGTGTCACTGTTCGTCCATGACGCGTCAGCGAAGCGTCATGATCCCGCCGGGCTCCGGGTGCGAGGGTCACAATCAGGGCTGCGCCGCGGGACGGGCCCCGAAGACCGCGGTGCCGACCCGCACGAGCGTCGCGCCCTCGGCGACGGCTGCCTCCAGGTCGCGGCTCATCCCCATCGACAGCTCGCGGGCGCCCGTCGTGCCGGGTGCGCCGGAGCCGACGACGACGTCCCGCACCTCGCGCAGCCGCGCGAAGCCCGCGCGGACGAGCGACTCGTCGGGGGAGTTCGCGCCGATCGTCATGAACCCCGACAGCCGGAGGCCGGGCAGCGCGGCAACCCGGGCGGCGAGGTCGGCCGCGTCGTCGGGCGCGGTGCCGGACTTGGTCGACTCGCCGGAGACGTTGACCTGCACCATGACGTCGAGCACCCGCTCGTTGCGCACGCACCGCGCGGCCAGGGCCTCGGCGAGGCGGAGCGAGTCGAGCGACTCGACGCACGAGACGAGCGGCAGCACGTGGTTGATCTTGTTGCGCTGCAGCGGCCCGATGAGGTGCACCCCCAGGCCGCCGGCGACGAGGTCTGCGAGCGCGGGGGCTTTCGCCACGACCTCCTGCACGCGGTTCTCGCCGACGAGGCGCGCGCCCGCCGCGACGACCGCCCGGACCGCCTGCGCGTCCTGCGTCTTGGTGGCCACCAGCACCCGGACGTCGGCCGGCTCCCGGCCGGCGGCGCGTGCCGCCCGCGCGACGCGTTGGACGACGGCGGCGTAGCGCTCGGCGACGGGCTCGGCGGAGGAGGACATCTCGCCGATGGTAGGCGAACGGGTCCGGACGCGGGACAATCGGCTCATGAGGACGATCCTGAACGTGATCTGGCTGGTGCTCGCGGGCTTCTGGCTGGCGCTCGGCTACGTGTTCGCCGGCATCGTGTGCTGCGTGCTGATCGTGACGATCCCCTTCGGCATCGCCTCGTTCCGCATCGCGGGGTACGCGCTGTGGCCGTTCGGGCGCACGGTCGTGGACAAGCCGACGGCCGGCGCGTGGTCGGTCGTCGGGAACGTGATCTGGTTCATCGTCGCCGGGATCTGGCTGGCGATCGCGCACGTGATCACGTCGATCCCGCTGTTCCTGTCGATCATCGGCATCCCGCTCGGCATCGCGAACCTGAAGATGATCCCGATCTCGCTCCTGCCGCTGGGCAAGGACATCGTCTCCACCCGTGCCGCGTCGGCGCCCTACGGCTACCCGCAGGCGCCGTACGGTCAGCAGCCCTACCCCCAGCAGCCCTACCCCCAGCAGCCGTACGGGCCCGGGACGCCGCCGGCCCCTCCCGCCTGACGACGCCGGGGCAGAGCCCACCGCCTGCTATCGCCCGGCGCGTGCGACGGCCGCGGTGACGGCGCCGGTGAGGCGGACCAGGTCCCCCGGAGCGAGGCCGAGGTCCAGCCCGCGCCGCCCGCCCGAGACGTAGACGACCTCGTGCGTCAGGGCGGAGGCGTCGACGACGGTCCGCAGCCGGCGGCGCTGACCGAGCGGGGAGATCCCGCCCACGACGTAGCCGGTCGCCCGCTCGGCCGCGGCGGGCTCGGCCATCGACGCGCGCCGGGCGCCGAGCGCGAGCGCCAGCGCCTTGAGGTCCAACGACCCGGCGACCGGCACGACCGCGACGACCAGCTCGTCCGGTGCGGCACCGGCCCCCGGTCCCGCGGCGCCCGTCACCACGGCGACGAGAGTCTTGAGCACGCGGTCCGCGGGGACCCCGATCGCCGCTGCGGCCTCGAGGCCGAAGCCGAGCGCGCCTGCCGGGTCGTGCTCGTACGGGTGCAGGCTGTGGGCGACCCCGGCGGCCTCGAGCGCGACCGTGGCGGGGGTCGCCCCGCGCCGGGGCGGGCTCGGTCTGCGGCTCACCGACCGATCCAACCACGCGGTCCGGCCACGCGGGCCGGCCACGCGGTCCGGCCACGCGGGCGGCCCGCCTGGCGCCGGTCACATCGCGCCGACGCGCACCACCCGCAGCACGACCTGGCCGGCCTCGTCGGACGCCGCGTGGTCGACGACGGCGTCGATCGCCCAGTCGTGGTCGCCCGCCGGGTCGTCCAGGACCTGACGGACGAACCAGGTGCCGGGCTCGACCAGGGTGCCGTCCGGCGTCGGGCCCGACTCGACGATCGTGACCAGCGCTGAGGCGCGTGCCGCGGCGCCGAAGCCGATCGCGTCGTCGCCCTGGGCGTCGAACAGGGGGTCGAGGGCTTCGCCCCAGGCGTCCGCGTCCCAGCCGGAGGCGCCGTCGAGCGCGCCGAGCGTCTCGTAGCGCTCCTGCGCCGCGAGCTCGACCCGGCGGAACATCGCGTTGCGGACCAGCCGGCGGAACGCGCGCACGTTGCCGGTGACGGGCCGCGCCGGCTCCTCCAGCCCGGCCTCGGCGAGGGAGCCCTCGCCCGCGGGGTCGACGTCGTCCCCGGTCAGGTCGGGGTGGGACAGGCGCTCCCACTCGTCGAGCAGCGAGGAGTCGGTGCCGCGCACCAGCTCGCCCAGCCACTCGGTGACCTCGTGCACGTCCTCGGTGCGGTGCTCCTCGGAGATCGTCTGGCGCATGCCGCGGTAGGCGTCGGCGAGGTACCGCAGCAGCACGCCCTCCGTGCGCTCGAGCCCGTACTGCGAGACGAACTCGGCGAACGTCATCGCGCTCTCGAGCATGTCGCGCACCACCGACTTGGGGGACAGCTCGGCGTCGGCGACCCAGGGGTTGGACTGCTTGTACTGGACGAACGCTGGCTCGAGCAGGTCCTCCAGCGGCTTGGGCCAGGTGACGGTCTCGAGGAGCTCCATGCGCTCGTCGTACTCGATGCCCTCGGCCTTCATCGCGCCGATCGCCTCGCCGCGCGCCTTGTGCTGCTGGGCGACGAGCACCTGGCGGGGGTCGCTCAGCGTCGCCTCGAGGACGGAGACGACGTCGAGCGCGTGGGTGGGGGAGTCGACGTCGAGCAGGTCGAGGGCCGCCAGGGCGAACGGCGAGAGCGGCTGGTTGAGGGCGAAGTCGCGCGGCAGGTCGACGACGAGCCGGACCGCGGGCCGCTCGCCCGTCGGGGAGGCCGGGTCGGGGACCCGGAAGCGCTCGACGATGCCGGCCACGCGCAGGGAGCGGTAGATGCGGAACACCTGGCGCACGTGCTCGGCGCGCTGGGTGTCGTTGTCGTGGTTCGCGGTGAGCAGGTGGCGCATCGCGACGATGGGGTCCTGCGAGGGGTCGGCGTACCGGGCGGCGTCGTCGTCCGCGTCGAAGTCCGGGTGCGAGGGGTCGAGCGCGAACCGGGACCCGCGGGCCAGCACGTTGAGCACCATCGAGTGGCTGACCGTGAAGTGGCTGGTCAGCGGCTCCGGGTCGGCGTCGCGCAGGCGCTCGTACGTAGCGTCGGTCCAGTTCACCGAGCCCTGCGGGGCCTTCTTGCGCACGATCTTCTTGAGCTTCTTCGGGTCGTCGCCCGCCTTGGCGAGCAGCCGGCGGTTCTCGATGACGTGCTCGGGGGCCATGACGACGACCTCGCCGAGCGTGTCGAACCCGGCGCGCCCCGCGCGACCGGCGATCTGGTGGAACTCGCGGGCCGAGAGGTGGCGCATCCGCTCGCCGTCGAACTTCACGAGGCTCGTCAGCAGCACCGTGCGGATCGGCACGTTGATGCCCACGCCCAGCGTGTCCGTCCCGCAGACGACCTTGAGCAGGCCCTTCTGGGTCAGGCGCTCGACGACGCGGCGGTACTTGGGCAGCATCCCCGCGTGGTGCACGCCGACGCCGTGCCGCAGGAACTTGCTCAAGGTCTTGCCGAACCCGGTGCCGAACCGGAAGTCCCCGAGCTCGGCGACGATCGCGGCCTTCTCGTCCTTGGAGCTGATGTTCGTGCTGAGCAGGGCCTGGGCGCGGTCGATGGCGTCCTTCTGCGTGAAGTGCACGACATAGACGGGGGCGCGGTGGGTCTGCACGAGCTCGTCGATGACCTCGTTGAGGGGTTCGACGACGTAGCGGTACGTCAGCGGGATCGGACGCTCCGCGGTCGTGACCTCCGCGACGGGCAGCCCCGTGCGCTCGGTGAGGTCGTCGACGAACATCGACGTGTCGCCCAGGGTGGCGGACATCAGGACGAACTGCGTGTTCGGCAGCTCGAGCAGCGGGACCTGCCACGCCCAGCCGCGCTGCGGGTCGGCGTAGAAGTGGAACTCGTCCATGACGACCTGCGAGGCGTCGGCCGTGGCGCCGTCGCGCAGCGCGATGTTCGCGAGGATCTCCGCGGTGCAGCAGATGATCGGGGCGCCCGCGTTGACCGACGAGTCGCCCGTCATCATGCCGACGTTCTCGGAGCCGAACGCCTCGACGAGGGAGAAGAACTTCTCGCTGACCAGCGCCTTGAGCGGGGCCGTGTAGAAGGTGCGCCCGCCCTTGAGGTTGCGGTGCGCGGCGAGCGCCGCGAAGTGCGCGCCCATCGCGACCAGCGACTTCCCGGAACCGGTCGGGGTCGCGAGGATGACGTGCGAGCCCGAGACGATCTCCATGAGGGCCTCGGCCTGGTGCGGGTACATCTCGATGCCGCTCGCGACGGTCCACGCCTCGAAGCGCTCGTAGAGGTCGTCGGGATCGGTCCGCATGCCGACGACGGACTCGGGCAGGTGGTCGGCGAGCCGCGTGCGGGTGTCGGTGGAGGTCATCGCCGTCATTGTCGCAGGGCCGTGCGTCGTGACGGGTTCCCCTGCGTCGGAATGCCCGGGACGAGGCTTTGGTTGACGCAGGCGATGAACGACGACGCAGCGCAGGCCACCGGCCCCGCACCTCACCAGCCCCGCCTCTCCGTCCTCGACCTCGTGCCCGTGCGCACCGGGCAGACCAGCGCCCAGGCGCTCGCGTCCTCGCTCTCGCTCGCCGAGCGCGCCGACGACCTCGGCTTCGAGCGCTACTGGTTCGCGGAGCACCACAACATGGCGGCGGTGGCGGCGTCGACGCCGCCGGTGATGATCGCGGCCGCCGCGTCGCGGACCCGACGCATCCGGGTCGGCTCGGGCGGCGTGATGCTGCCCAACCACTCGCCGCTCGTGGTCGCCGAGCAGTTCGCCGCCCTCGAGGCGCTCGCGCCCGGCCGCATCGACCTCGGCATCGGCCGTGCTCCGGGCTCCGACCCGGTGGTGACCCACCTGCTGCGGGCCACCGGTCCGACGTCGGACGTGGAGCGCTTCCCCGAGCACGTCACCAACATCCGTGCGCTCCTCGACCCGGACGGCGCGCGCCTGCGCCTGGGCGACGGCGGGCTGTACGACGTGCGCGCCACGCCGGCCGCCGCGCAGGCGCCCACGATCTGGCTCCTCGGGTCCTCCGACTACTCGGCGCGGCTCGCCGCCGAGCTCGGCCTGCCGTACGTGTTCGCCAACCACTTCTCCGGTGCCGGGATCGACCAGGTGCTCGCGCTGTACCGCGACGGGTACCAGCCCTCGGCCGAGCACCCCGCACCGCAGACGTTCCTCACGCTCAACGCGGTGGTCGCCCCGACCCTCTCCGAGGTGCGCGAGCGCGCGCTGCCGCAGGCGCGGTCGATGGCGCGGCTGCGCACCGGGCGCCCGATGGGTGCCGCGGAGACCGTCGAGGAGGCGCTCGCCGCACCGCTGGACGACGCGGGCGAGCGGCTCGTCGCCGAGATGCTCGAGCGCTGGCTGGTCGCCGAGCCCGCCGCCGCCGCCGAGGCGCTGACCTCGCTCGCACGGCGGCACGGCGTGGACGAGGTCATGGTCGTCCCCGTCGCGGGGACCTACGCCGGCGAGCCGATCGACGAGACGCCCGGACGCGTGCAGACTCTCGAGCTGCTCGCGCAGGCGCTCGCGCGCTGAGTCAGGAGAGGTCCCACAGGAGCCGGTAGTAGGCGATCTTCTCCGCGTCCGGCTCGATCCCGTACGCCTCGTAGAGCGGCGCGTCGTAGCCGGGCCCGTAGTTCCACTCCGTGCTCCAGGCGGCCACGGCGAGGTCGGCCCACCGGTCGGCGACGCCCAGGGAGCCGAGGTCGACGTGCCCGGCGGGCGCGCCGTCGTCGTCCAGGAGGGTGTTGGGCGCGCAGGCGTCGCCGTGGCAGACGACGAGGTCCGGCGCCGGGGGGTCCGCGAGCCGGGCGAGGGCCTCGGCGACGGGGACGGTGCGGTGCTGCGGGGACCAGGACTCGGGGCCGTCGCCGGCGTCGGCGCGGTCGCGGGCGTCCGCGAGGCGCTCGCGGGCCGACCAGGAGAACGGGCACTCGCCGACCGGCAGCGCGTCGTGCAGCGTGCGCAGGCCGGCGCCGATGGCGCGGGCGGCGGTCTCCGGGTCCGCGAGCCAGCGCGGTGCGACGGCCGACGCGCCCGGCAGCGTCCGCGTGACGAGCCAGGTGCCCTGCCGCGCGTCCTCGGGCGCCGCCTCGTCCTCGGCCCGCCCGTGCCCGACGACGGTGGGCACCACCGCGTACGCCCGGGCCCAGGCCATGCGCTCGGCCTCGGCCACGAGGTCGAGCCCTCGCCCGTCCGGCGCCCACTTGAGGTGGTGCTCGCTCCCGACCCGGAACGTCAGCCCGCCGACCTGGTTGCGCCAGACCGGCAGGATCTCTCCCTCCAGCGCGAGCTCCGCGGCGATCTCGCGCACGACGGCCGAGGGCTCGACGTCGGCGACGTCCGCGCCGCCGACGGGGACGCGGCTCACGCGGGCACCACCGCAGGAGCCTGTTCCGCCGCCGCCGCCGCCGCCGCTGCCGCGCCCGCGACCGGCTCGTCGGTGAGCAGCGCGTCGACCGTCGCGAGCAACCGGGCGCGCAGCGCCTGCCCGCGCTCGGCGAAGGCGCGCTGGTGGCGCACGTACTCGGCGCGACCCGCCGGGGTCTCGATCGCGACCGCCTCCTCGCCGTAGGAGGAGACGTCGTACGGCGAGGCGCGCATGTCGACGTGGCGCACGTCGCGCGCCAGCTCGAAGCAGTCGAGGAGCAGGTCGCCCGGCACGGCGGGCGCGAGCTTCGTGGCCCACTTGTACAGGTCCATCGTCGCGTGCAGGCACCCGGGCTGCTCCATCGCCGGCTGCGACTCGCGCGTCGGCTGCAGGCGGTTGAGGCCGCGCGCCTCCGGGGTGAAGAACCGGAACGCGTCGAAGTGCGTGCAGGTGATCGGGTGGGCCTCGACGACGGCGTCCGTCCCGGCGTGGCCGAGCCGCAGCGGCAGCGGGTGGCGCTGGTCGCGGCCGCGCTCGCGGTCCCGGTAGACCATCGCCCACTCGTGCAGGCCGAAGCAGCCGAGCCGGGCCGGGCGCCCCGCCGTGTTGGCGAGCAGGGTGCGCACGTGCTCGAGCGTCGGGCCGCGCTCGGCGAGCAGCGCGGCGGTGTCGAGGACGACGCCGGCGCGCGGCCGGCCGCCGACCTCCACCGTGGTCTTCCGGTACCACCGCCACGAGGTGCGCTCGGCGTACGCGGCGCGAGCGACGTCGTCGGGCACGCGGCCGGCCGGGTCGGGGGACAGGACGACGACGCCCGGGCCGGGGTGCCAGCGCCGCAGCTGGCCCGGGCGGGTGGGGTAGTAGGTGAAGAGGAAGTCCTCGATCGCGTGCTTCTCGCCGCGCTCGTGCGCGGCGCGCCACACGGCGGTCAGGGCGTCGGCCCGGGCGGCGTGCGCGGCGGCCAGGGCGCTCCACGCGGACGCGGAGAGGATCTCGCGGACGGTGGTGGTGGGCACCCGTCCAGCCTAGACAGCCGCCAGGGGTGGTGCGGCCGCCACGGTCAGAACAGCGCGACCTTGCCCGGCCGCGGGAAGATCTCGTCGAGCGCCGCGAGGTCCTCGGGCGTCGGCTCCCACGCCGCGGCCGCCGCGTTCTGCCGCACCTGGTCCGGCGTGGTGGCCCCGGCGATGACCGAGGCGACCGCCCGCTGGGCCAGCAGCCAGCCGAACGCGACCTGCACCTCGGTGATGCCGCGCTCGTCGCAGAAGTCGCGCAGCCGCTCGAGCGCCTCCCAGGGGGCGCTCTCGAGAAGCTGCGGCTTGTTGCGCACGAGCCGGCCGTCGTCGGGCCGGTTGCCGCGCGTGTACTTGCCGGTGAGGAGGCCGTTGGCGAGCGGGAAGTACGGCAGGACGCCGATCCCGTACGCCTCGGCAGCCGGGATCACCTCGAGCTCGGCGCGGCGGTCGATGAGGTTGTAGTGGTTCTGCGCCGTGACGAACCGGGTGGTGCCGTGCGCGCGGGCGGTGTGCTCGGCGTCGGCGACCTGCCAGCCCGCGCGGTTGGAGTGGCCCACGTACCGGACCTTGCCCGCCCGCACGAGGTCGTCGAGCGCCGCGAGCGTCTCGTCGATCGGGGTGAGGTCGTCCGGCGTGTGGAGCTGGAAGAGGTCGACGTGGTCGGTGCCCAGGCGGCTCAGCGACCCCTCGACGGCGCGCACGACGTAGCGGCGCGAGCCGCGGGCGTCGAGGTCGGGACCGTTGAGCCCGCGCACCGGCATCCCGAACTTGGTCGCCACGACGACCTCGTCCCGGTGGGCGCCGAGCGCCCGGCCGAGGAACTCCTCGCTGCGCCCCGGCACCGCCCCGTAGCTGTCGGCGGTGTCGAAGAACGTGATCCCGGCGTCGAGCGCGGCGTGCACGACCGCCGCCGACCCCTCGAACGAGGTGGTCACGGCGTTGGAGCGGCCGAGGTTGTTGCACCCCAGCCCGACGGCGGAGACGGCCAGGCCGGAGCGGCCGGCGCGGCGGAGCGGGGGACGGGTGTCGTCGGTCGTGCCGACGGTGTCGGTAGGCATCCCACCGAGGGTAGTCAGCCCGCCGGGTCGACGCGGGACGCGCGGTCGGCGACCGACGTGACGAGGCGCTCGAGGGGGCCGCGCCCCCAGACGACGCGCCACGCGGTCGCGAGGACGAGGGAGGCGACGACCATGACCACGAGCGGCCCGTTTCCCGACGCGTCACGGACGAGGTCCGTCGACCACCGCGTGCGGACCGCCCAGAGCGCCACCACCTGCGCCGTGTACACGGTCAGGGCCGTCGCACCGACCGCCGCGAGCGGCGAGAGGACCAGCGCGACCCGGCGCGCGCGGACCACGACGAGGCACGCGCCGACGACCATGACGGCGAACCCGCCCGAGCCGAGCACCTCCAGCGGGGTGTCGGTGTGCGGACCCGCGAGGAGCAGCGCCGCCGGGAGCGGCCACGGCGCGTCCGGCGCGACGTCCTCCTGCCGGACGACGGTCGTCGCGTCGTACGCCGCGGCGACCGCGGCGGCGCCGCCCAGCCGCGCGGTGGCCAGGGACGACGCCGCGTAGCCGACGACCGTCGCGCCCGCGCCGACGAGCGCGAGACGGGCGCCGTCCCGCTCCGTCGACAGGCCCGCGCGCCCGATCGCGAGGCCGACGAGCACGTACGCCATCCACACGAGCGCGGGGTAGTAGCCGGTGAGCACGTAGTCCGTCGCGGCGCCCGTCCCGTCGTGCGGATAGCGCAGCCCCGCGTGGCCGATCGCCTCCCGCCCCGCGAACCGCAGCACGGACCCGACGAGTGCGACGACGCCGGCCGCCACGAGCAGGCGGGAGGGGCGCCACCGCAGTACGGGGATCGCGAGGACGAAGTACGCGCCGTAGCAGGCGAGGATGATCGCGATGCCGGTGTCGAGCAGGTCGAGCACCGCGGCCAGGGCGAGGAGCACCGCGGCACGGGCGAACAGCCGGGCGCGGGCCTGCAGGAGCGGCACGCCCCCCGGCGGGGTGGTCCCGCCCGTGACCAGCGCGAGCGAGATCCCCGCGACGGTCGCGAACAGGATCGACGAGCGCCCGTCGGCGATACCCAGCCAGGGGGCGCCGTCCGGTCCCTCCTGCACCCCGACGTGCGCGGCGAACATCCCGAGGACGGCGAGGCCGCGGGCCACGTCGAGGCCGACCAGGCGGCCGGGGCCGCCCAGCAGGCGGTGGGCCGCGCCGGGTCGCGCGTGGCCGCCGGGGCGCAGAGGATCGGTGGTCGTCGCGCTCGCGGGCGTCATCGCCCGAGAGTAGGCGGACGAGCGCGGACACTGCCGGACGAGACCGGCCGCGCCCTGGTGCGCGCGGACCCGCGGACCATGATGTGAGAACCCCCACCTGCCGGGCCGCCCGCCGCCCTACCGTGGTGGCATGACCGACGCGACCACCGAGCCGTTCGACGCCCCGACCGGGCCCGGCGGCAGCACTCCGTCCAAGGAGTCCGAGTCCTACACCCACGGGCACCACGAGTCCGTCCTGCGCTCGCACCGCTGGCGCACCGCGGAGAACTCCGCGGCCTTCCTCCTCCCGCACCTGTCCCCGGGCCTGTCGATCCTCGACGTCGGCTGCGGGCCCGGCACCCTCACCGTCGACCTCGCCCAGCACGTCGCGCCCGGGAAGGTCGTCGGCGTCGACGCCTCCGAGACGGTGCTCGCCAGCGCCCGCGAGGCCGCGGAGGACAAGGGCGTCGAGAACGTCGAGTTCCGGCACGCGAACGCCTACGAGCTGCCGTTCGACGACGACTCCTTCGACGTCGTCTTCGCCCACCAGGTCCTGCAGCACCTCTCGGACCCCGTCGCCGCCCTGCGCGAGATGCGCCGTGTCGCGCGGCCGGGAGGCCTCGTCGCGAACCGCGAGTCCGACTACGCCGCGATGACCTGGTACCCGGAGTCCCACGGGCTGACGGAGTGGAACGAGCTCTACCACGAGGTCACGCGCGCCTACGGGTTCGAGGCCGACGCCGGGCGCCGCCTCCTGTCGTGGGTCGAGCGGTCCGGCGTCGCGCCCGAGGCGATCACGCCGTCGGCCGGCGTGTGGTGCTACTCCACCCCGGAGGACCGGCGCTGGTGGGGCGGGCTGTGGGCCGAGCGCTGCATCGCGTCGAACTTCGCGGTGCAGGCCAAGGAGTCGGCGCTCGCGGACGACGTCGCGCTCGAGCTCCTCGCGCAGGACTGGCTGCGCTGGGCCGAGGAGCCCGGCGGCTGGTTCGCCGTCCTGCACGGCGAGACGATCGCGCGCGTCTGACGCCCGCCGGCGCCGCGTATAGCCTGGCACCGTGCGCATCGCGAGATTCACCACCGGAGACGACCCCCGCTACGCCATCGTCCAGGAGGAGCACGGGGTCACCCACCTCGCCGTCCTCAGCGGCGACCCGCTGGCCATGCCGACGCAGCCCACGGGCGAGCGCATCGAGCTGGGCGACGGCGTCCGGCTGCTGGCGCCCGTGATCCCGCGCTCCAAGATCGTGGCGGTGGGCCGCAACTACGTCGAGCACGCCAAGGAGCTCGGTAACGAGGTCCCCGAGCGGCCCCTGCTCTTCCTCAAGCCGAACACCGCCGTCATCGGTCCGGACGACCCGATCGTGCTGCCCGACTTCTCGCAGGAGGTCAGCTACGAGGCCGAGCTCGCGGTCGTCATCGGCCGCATGGCCAAGGACGTCGCGCCCGACGACGTCAAGCACTACGTCCTCGGGTACACCGTCGCGAACGACGTGACCGCCCGCGACGCCCAGCGCACCGACGGGCAGTGGGCGCGCGCGAAGGGGTTCGACTCCTCCTGCCCGCTCGGCCCGTGGATCGACACCGACCTCGACCCGGAGGACGTGGGCGTCAGCTCGCGCGTCAACGGCGAGACGCGCCAGGACGGGCGCACGCGCGACATGGTGTTCGACGTGAGCTACCTCGTGTCATACATCTCGGAGGCGATGACGCTCCTGCCGGGCGACGTGATCCTCACGGGCACGCCGGCGGGCGTCGGCCCGATCGTGCACGGCGACCGGGTGGAGTGCGAGGTCGACGGCATCGGCGTCCTCGCCAACCCGGTGGTGCGGCGCGGCTGAGCTCTCCCTGCGTCGGCCGGCGTCTGCCGCCGTCTGCCCAGCCGGGCTCGGGGCGCCGGTCCGGGACGTCGATAGACTGCACGGCGTGATCCCCGCTCCCGGTACCCAGCCCGTCCGTGTCCGCTTCTGCCCGTCCCCGACGGGCACCCCCCACGTCGGGCTGATCCGGACGGCGCTGTTCAACTGGGCCTACGCCCGGCACACGGGCGGCACGTTCGTGTTCCGCATCGAGGACACCGACGCCGCGCGCGACTCCGAGGACAGCTACGCCCAGCTCCTGGACGCGCTGCGCTGGCTCGGCCTCGACTGGGACGAGGGCGTCGAGGTCGGCGGTCCGCACGCCCCGTACCGGCAGTCCCAGCGCGCCGACCTGTACGCCGACGTGATCACGAAGCTGGTCGAGGGCGGCTACGCCTACGAGTCGTTCACCACACCGGAGGAGACCGCCGCCCGCAACGCCGCCGCGGGGATCAAGACGCAGGGCTACGACGGCTTCGACCGCGACCTGACGCCGGAGCAGAAGGACGCCTACCGCGCCGAGGGCCGCGAGCCGGTGCTGCGCATCCGGATGCCCGAGGACGACGTGACGTTCGACGACGTCGTCCGCGGCGAGATCACCTTCAAGGCCGGTTCCGTGCCGGACTTCGTCATCGTCCGCGCCAACGGCCAGCCGCTGTACACGCTGGTCAACCCCGTCGACGACGCGCTGATGGGCATCACGCACGTGCTGCGCGGCGAGGACCTGCTGTCCTCGACGCCCCGGCAGGTCGTGCTCTACCGCGCGCTGCTCGAGATCGGCGTCGCGAGCGTGATGCCGCAGTTCGGTCACCTGCCCTACGTCATGGGCGAGGGCAACAAGAAGCTCTCCAAGCGTGACCCGGAGTCCAACCTCTTCCTGCACCGCGAGCGAGGGTTCACGCCCGAGGGCCTGCTCAACTACCTCGCGCTGCTCGGCTGGTCCATCTCGCCGGACAACGACATCTTCTCGGTGACCGAGCTCGTCGAGGCCTTCGACGTGCACGACGTCCTGCCCAACCCTGCCCGCTTCGACCTGAAGAAGGCCGAGGCCATCAACGCGACGCACGTGCGCCTGCTCGCGCCCGAGGACTTCCGCGACCGTCTCGTGCCCTACCTGCACGCGGGCGGGCTCGTCCCCGCCGACTCGTTCGCCGACCTCGACGAGCGCGCCCAGGCGCTGCTGACGGCGGCCGCGCCGCTGGTCCAGGAGCGCATGACGCTGCTCGGCGAGGTCACCGGCATGCTCGGGTTCCTCTTCACGGCCGACGACGCCCTCGTCGTCGCCGACGACGCGCGGGCCGCGCTGAGGGACGAGGCGGCCGGCGTGCTCGACGCGGCGGCCGCCGCGCTCGGCGCGCTCGAGGACTTCACCGCCGGACCGGTCCAGGCGGCCCTGAACGAGGCGATCGTCGAGGGCATGGGCCTCAAGCCCCGGTTCGCGTTCACGCCGCTGCGGGTCGCGGTCAGCGGACGGCGGGTCTCGCCGCCCCTGTTCGAGTCCATGGAGCTGCTGGGGCGCGCGTCGACGCTCGCGCGGCTCGCGGCGCTGCGCGCGACGCTCTGAGCGCGCGGGTGCGCGGCACGGCGGTGCGCGGCGTGCTGCTCGACGTCGACGACACGCTCGTCGACACCCGTGCCGGGTTCGCGGCGGCGATCGAGGCGGTCGTGGAGGTGTACCTGCCGCACCTGCCGGCCGAGCGCCGGCCCGAGGTGCTCGCCATGTGGCGCGCGGACGCCGGCGGGCACTACCGCGCCTACACCCGCGGGGAGATCGGCTTCGAGGTCCAGCGGATGCGGCGGGCGAACGAGCTGCATGCGGCGTTCGGCGGCGCCGAGCTCGACGACGCGGCGTACGAAGCGTGGCGGGCGCTGTTCTGGGGCACCTTCGAGCGGTCCTGGGTGGCGCACGACGACGCGGTCGCCGCGGTGCGCGCGCTCGTGGACGCGGGCGTCCCCGTCGGCGCGGTGACGAACGCGGCGACGGCGCTGCAGGAGCGCAAGCTCGCCGCGACCGGGCTCGGCGACCTCGTGCCGGTGCTGGCCTCGGTCGACACGTTCGGCGTGGGCAAGCCCGACGCCCGGATCTTCCACGAGGGGGCACGCCGGCTGGGAGTCGAGCCCGGGCACGCCGCGTACGTCGGCGACGAGCTGGACGTCGACGCCCGCGGGGCCCGCGACGCGGGCCTGCTCGGCGTCTGGCTCGACCGGCCCGGCGCGCGCCGCGGCGGGCCGCACCCGGAGGACCCGGACGAGGCACGGGCCTCGGGCGTGCGCGTGATCGGCTCGCTCGCCGAGCTGCCGGATCTGTTCGCGCCGAGGTAGAGCATTCCCGTCGAGGGAGACGTCTCGGGGCACTACCTCGGCGCCAGCCCTCTACCTCGGGGCGAGGGGCGAGGGGGCGAGCGGCGAGCGGCGGACGTGCGGGGACGGGCGCGCCCGCGCATGGTGGGACGATCAGCGCCCGCGATCCCGGTCCGTGACCGGGATCCGGCCACGCCTCGAACCCAGGAGGACCCTTCCGTGCGCTATCTCGACGTCGACACCAGCTCCGGCCGCAAGATCTCGCGGATCGGGCTGGGCACGTGGCAGTTCGGCTCCCGCGAGTGGGGGTACGGGGACGACTACGCCACGATCCAGGCCCGGGACATCGTCCGGCGTGCCCTCGACCTGGGCGTGACCCTGTTCGACACGGCCGAGATGTACGGCTTCGGCAAGAGCGAGCGCATCCTCGGCGAGGCGCTCGGGGACCGGCGCGACGAGGCGTACGTGGCGACGAAGATCTTCCCCGTGGTGCCCACGGGCGCCGTGACCCAGCAGCGCGGCATCTCCAGCGCCGACCGCCTCGGGGTGCGCACCATCGACCTCTACCAGGTGCACCAGGCCAACCCCGTGATCCGCGACTCGGCGACCATGCCCGGGATGGCGTCCCTGCGCCGCACCGGCCTGGTGGGGGACGTCGGCGTCAGCAACTACTCGCTCGCGCGCTGGCGCAAGGCGGACGCCGCCCTCGGCGGTCCCGTGCTCTCGAACCAGGTCCAGTACAACCTCGTGCGGCGCGGGCCGGAGAAGGACCTGATCCCCTTCGCGCAGCAGGACGGCCGCGTCGTCATCGCTTACAGCCCGCTCGCGCAGGGCCTGCTCTCGGGGAGGTACGACGCGGGCCACCGCCCGACGAACGGCGTCCGCCGCTACAGCACGCTGTTCACGCCGGAGAACCTGGAACGGGTGCGTCCCCTGCTGCGCGTCCTGGCGGACGTCGCCGACGCGCACGGCGTGACGAGCTCGCAGGTGGCCCTGGCGTGGGTCCTCTCCCACCCGCACGTCGCGGCGATCCCCGGTGCGTCGAGCCTCGAGCAGCTCGAGAAGAACGTCGAGGCGGCGGAGCTCGACCTGGCGGCGGAGGAGATCACCGCGCTCGACGACGCCTCCGCGGCGTTCGACCCCGTCACGGGCGCACGGGCGCTCAAGGACGTCTTCACGGCCCGCTGAGGCCCGCTCAGGTCAGGAGCAGCACGCCGCCGAGCGAGACGGCGAGGATCACCAGCCAGGACATCGCACCGAGCGCGAGGGTGCGCCGCCCGGTGCGCACCAGGTGGGGCAGGTCCACGCCGAGGCCCATCGCGAACATCGCCCCGACGAACAGGACCGTGGTCAGCGGGGTGGTGACGGACAGGACGGCGTCGGGCACGATGCCCGTGCTCCGCACCAGGACGGCCGCGACGAAGCCGACGACGAAGAGCGGCACCGGCGTGCGCCGCGGGGTGCGGCGCTGGTCCCCGGCGGGGCCCGGGCGCCGCGCCGCGCGGATCCCGGCGCCCGCGACGAGCGGGGCGAGCAGGGCGACCCGGGCGAGCTTGGCGACGGTGGCCGTGGCGAGGGCCGCCGCGGAGATCGTCCCAGCCGCGGCGACCACCTGGGCGACCTCCTGGGTGCTGGCGCCGATCCACAGCCCGGCCTGCTGGTCGCTCATCGACAGGAGCCGGGCGAGCCAGGGGACGACGACGACGGCGAGCGACCCGTAGATCGTCACGAGCGCGAGGGCCGCCGCCAGGGCGTCGTCGCGCGCGGCGCGGGCATCCTCGGTGGCGGCGGGGCCGTCGTCGACCACACCCTTCATCGCCGAGACCGCCGCGGCGCCGCAGATCGAGAAGCCCGTCGCGACGAGCAGCGTGGTGACGCGGTCGACGCGCAGGAGCCGCCCGAGGGCGAGCGTCGCGGCGAAGGTGACGCAGACGCTCGTGAGCACCACGAGGACGCCCTGCCAGCCGAGGCCGAGCAGGTCCGGGGCCGAGAGCTGCAGCCCGAGCAGGACGACGGCGACGCGCAGCACCCGGGTCGCCGTCCAGTCCGTGCCCGCGCGGGTCGCGGCGAGGACGCGGCCGCGGCGACCGCCCGGTGCCGAGCGCGCCCCGAGCACGGAGCCCGCGACGGCGCCGAGGGCGAGCGCCAGCACGAGGGGCGAGACGGTCGGCGCCAGGCGGGCGAGCGCCAGGACCGCGCCCGTGGCGAGCACCGCGGCGACGAGCCCCGGGACGCGTGAGGCCCGGGGCGCCGGGGCGGTGCCGCTCTCGCGGACGAGGTCGGGGTGGGTCGTCATGCATCCCACCCTCACCGGAGCGCGAGGGGTCCGGTAGGCCCAGCTCCCTTCGGAACCATAGACTGGCACTATGGCAGCGATCGGGGAACGAGACGCGCGCGCCAGCCTCGGCGCGCTCGAGCTGCTCGTCGCGACCCACGAGCACGGCTCGATCAGCGGCGCGGCCCGGGCCCTCGGCATCGCGCAGCCGACCGCCTCGGCGGGCCTGCGCCGGCTCGAGCGTCAGCTCGGGCTCTCCTTGGTCCTGCGCACGGCGCGGGGGAGCCGGCTGACGGAGGCGGGACAGGCGGCCGCGACCTGGGCCCGCGAGGTGCTCGGCGCCGCGGACCGCTTCGCCGCGAGCGTGGCTGCGCTGCGCACGGAGCCGACGGCGCGGGTGCGGGTCGCGGCGAGCCTGACGATCGCCGAGTACCTGGCGCCCCGCTGGCTCGCGGCGGCGGGCGGCGCGGCCCGAGACGCGGCCGGCGGGCCGCCGGACCTCGGGACGGAGCTCGTCGTGCGCAACTCGCGCGAGGTGATGGAGCTGGTGCTCGCCGGCGACGTCGAGCTCGGGTTCGTCGAGAGCGCCACCGTGCGCCGGGGGCTGCGCAGCCGCACGGTGGCCCACGACGAGCTGGTCTGCGTGGTGGCCGCCGGCCACCCGTGGGCGTCGCGGCGCAGCGTGAGCGTGCCGGAGCTGCTCGCTGGGGGGCTCGTGGTGCGCGAGCGCGGCTCCGGGACGCGGCAGATCCTCGAGCGGGCGCTGGAGGCGGCCGGGACGCAGCTGCCCGATCACCTGCCCTCCCTCGGCTCGACCGCGGCGGTGACGACGTCGGTCCGGCACGGGGGAGCGGTCGCCGTGCTCTCCTCGCTCTCGGTGGCCGACGGCGTCGCCCGCGGCGCGCTGGTCCGCCTCCGGGTGCCGGGGCTGGCGCTGGAGCGGGCGCTGCGCATGGTGTGGAAGGACGGTCACGACCTGTCGCCGGCGGCGCGGGCCGTCGCCGCGCGCGCGACGGCGGCGTCGGCGACGGCGTGATGCCCCGGCGCCGCCGCCGTCGCGGTGGCGCTGCTCACACGGGGCCCCGCGCATTTGGTCGACGGCCCGGGCTCCGGTAATGTTCTCGCTCGGTGACACCGCCGGAACAGGGGCCTCGGCCCCTGTGAGCAGGGCGGTTATCCCCCTTGGGGTATGGTGTAATTGGCAGCACGACTGGTTCTGGTCCAGTTAGTCTAGGTTCGAGTCCTGGTACCCCAGCGCAGCGCGCTGAGCCGTCCGACCGTCTCTCGGTCCGGATGGGCTAGTGTTCTCACCGGCACGACGTCCCTCGCGGTCGTCGACCACAGGCCCCCATCGTCTAGCGGCCTAGGACGCCGCCCTCTCACGGCGGTAACACGGGTTCAAATCCCGTTGGGGGTACGACCGACCGGAGCTCCTCGAGCCCCGGTCGCCTGTTCGTCCGGGCCCCGGCCCGGAGGGACGTCCAGGCCCCCATCGTCTAGCGGCCTAGGACGCCGCCCTCTCACGGCGGTAACACGGGTTCAAATCCCGTTGGGGGTACGCGCGCCGCACGACGGCGGACGAAGGGCCCGGATCCGCGAGGATCCGGGCCCTTTCTCGTGCGCTGATGCGTTGCTCCCGCCGCATCGGCCGGCCGCCGTCTCAGCGACCCCCGCCTCAGCGCCCGCCGCCTCAACGACGCGGCGGGATCGCTGGCGGTGGGGGAGCGGGCGGTCCCTGGCCCCGGTCGAGATCGATCCGGACCGGCTGGGTCCCCGGTGCGGAGGGCGCGGAGCGCCCACCCGGGACCGTCGCGCCGTAGGCGTTCCCCCCGGATCTCGGCCGCGCGGCGGAGCCGGGGACGATGATGCCCGGGGGCGGGGCGTCGTCGGGCATCGCGCCGGGCCGTGCCGTGGGCGCCGCCCCGACGTCCCCGGGGCCGCGCGACGCCTCGTACCCGGCGTCGTCGCCCCGCGGGTCGGCGATCTCGGGGCCGAACGCGCCGCCGTAGCCCCGCAGGTGGTGGCGGCTGCCCTTGCCGAAGAGCGTGGTGCACAGCGCGCGGTAGGTCGCGTCCGGCTTGTCGACGAACCGGATGCGGTGCAGCGCCTGGTCCTGGCCGGCGGACTCCAGCACGAACTCGCCGTAGCCGAAGACCTGGCCCATGAGCGAGCGCCCGTAGTTCATGTCGGTGACCTTGCCCATCGGCATCATCGCGACGCGCTGGATGAACAGCCCGTACACCAGCAGCAGGCGCTTGTCCGTCGCGACGAACCACTCGAAGCGCCACTCGAGCAGGCGCCAGCCGGCGCGCAGCGCCACCGCGAGCCACAGGATCCACACGACGTTCGCGATCGCGCCGACGGACGGCTCGAGGGCGGTCGCGACGACGCCGGCCAGCACGAAGGCCACGACGGCGCTGGCGACCGGCTCGAGGATCGACGCCCAGTGCCGGCGCGCCTCGACGACGACGCGCTCGCCCTCGAGCACGTACCGGCGCACCGTCCGGCTGTGCGGCTGCTCGGTCCCGCTCATGCGCCGCTCACCTGCCCCGTGTCGTCCGGTGTCGTCCGGTGCCGTGTGCTGTCAGGAGTCGCTGTTGAGCAGCGAGGAGAAGAACTGTCCGATGCTCGTGAAGGCCTGGGTGATGACGTCCCAGACGCTGTGCAGGAGGTCTGCGGACTTGTCGGGGCTGTTGATGACCGCGTAGATGAGGAACGCGATCACGAGCCACAGCAGCAGCACCTTCACCTTGCCGTGCATCGTTGCTCCTCGTTCTCTCGGGTCGTCTCGTGCTCCGTCCCACGGCCCCCGCGGCGGCACCTGCGCAGGCAGGGCTCGACGCGCGGCAACCGTCGCCGGAGCGTGCCCCTGGGTCGGGGCACCGGGTGAAGTGTGGCAGGAGGGGGCGCCGCTGCGACAGACGCCGCGCCGACGAGCTACTCGCCGGCGCGGCGCAGGACCTCCGACAGCCGGTTCGCCGCGGCCACGAGCGAGCCGGAGTGCAGGCGGCCCGGCTGGCGGGTCAGCCGTTCCACGGGTCCCGAGATCGACACGGCGGCCACGACGCGTCCGGACGGGCCGCGGACCGGCGCCGAGACCGAGGCGACCCCGAGCTCGCGCTCGCCGACCGACTGGGCCCAGCCGCGCCGTCGGACGCCCGAGAGGATCGTGGCGGAGAACTTGGCCTCGCGCAGGCCGCGGTGCAGGCGGTCCGGCTCCTCCCAGGCGAGGAGGATCTGGGCGGCGGACCCGGCCTGCATGGTCAGCGTCGCGCCGACCGGGATCGAGTCGCGCAGGCCGACCGGCCGCTCGGCCGCGGCCACGCAGATGCGGTGGTCGCCCTGGCGGCGGTAGAGCTGGGCGCTCTCGCCCGTGTGGTCGCGCAGCGCCATGAGCACGGGGTTCGCCGCGGCCAGCAGCCGGTCCTCGCCCGCCGCCGTGGCCAGCTCGTTCAGCCGGGGTCCGAGGACGAACCGTCCCTGCATGTCGCGCGCGACCATCCGGTGGTGCTCGAGCGCCACGGCGAGGCGGTGGGCCGTCGGGCGGGCGAGCCCGGTCGAGGTGACGAGCTGCGCGAGGGTGGCGGGCCCGGCCTCCAGGGCGCCCAGCACGGACGCCGCCTTGTCCAGCACGCCGACTCCGCTAGTATTGTCCATAGGACGATATTGGCGTCTCGCCTCGTGAGATGCAAGTCTGGATGCACGGCGAGTCGCACGACGGGCCCGCGACGGCTCCTGCCCCCCGTGGGCCGGGACGCACGGACCACCAACATGCAGTCAGGAAGGAACATCATGGCCGGGACGCTGGCGGAGAAGGTCTGGGACGCGCACCTCGTGCGCCGGGGGAGCGACGGAGCGCCCGACCTGCTCTACATCGACCTCCACCTCATCCACGAGGTGACGAGCCCTCAGGCGTTCGAGGGGCTGCGGCTCGCGGGCCGGACGGTCCGCCGCCCGGACCTGACGATCGCCACGGAGGACCACAACACGCCGACGCTGGACATCGACCAGCCCATCGCGGACCTCACCAGCCGCACGCAGATCGACACCCTGCGCAACAACGCGGCGGAGTTCGGCATCCGGATCCACTCGCTCGGCGACGCCGACCAGGGGATCGTGCACCAGGTCGGCCCCCAGCTCGGGCTGACGATGCCGGGGCTGACGGTCGTCTGCGGGGACTCGCACACCTCGACGCACGGCGCGTTCGGCGGCCTCGCGTTCGGCATCGGCACCTCCGAGGTCGAGCACGTGATGGCGACGCAGACACTGCCGCTCGCGCCCTTCAAGACGATGGCGATCACCGTGAACGGCGAGCTGCCCCCGGGCGCGACGTCGAAGGACATCATCCTGGCGATCATCGCCAAGATCGGCACCGGCGGGGGCCAGGGCTTCGTGCTCGAGTACCGCGGCGACGCGATCCGCAGGCTGTCGATGGAAGCCCGCATGACGATCTGCAACATGTCGATCGAGGCCGGCGCGCGCGCCGGGATGATCGCCCCCGACGAGACCACGTTCGAGTACCTCAAGGGCCGCCCCCACGCTCCCGAGGGTGCCGACTGGGACGCCGCGGTGGAGTACTGGAAGACGCTGCGCAGCGACGACGACGCGACCTTCGACGAGGAGGTCGTCCTCGAGGCTGCCGACCTCGAGCCGTACGTCACGTGGGGCACGAACCCGGGCCAGGGCCTGCCGCTGTCGGCGAACGTGCCGGTCCCCGAGGAGATCGCGGACGAGAACGACCGCGTCACCGCCGAGAACGCCATCCGCTACATGGGCCTGACGCCCGGGGCGCCGCTGCGCGACATCGCCATCGACACCGTGTTCATCGGCTCGTGCACCAACGGCCGCATCGAGGACCTGCGCTCCGTCGCCAAGGTCGTGCGCGGCAAGAAGAAGGCGGACTCGCTGCGCGTGCTCGTCGTGCCGGCGTCGGCCCGCGTGCGCCTGCAGGCCGAGGCCGAGGGGCTCGACCAGATCTTCCTGGACTTCGGGGCCGAGTGGCGCAACGCCGGCTGCTCGATGTGCCTGGGCATGAACCCCGACCAGCTCGCCCCGGGGGAGCGCTCGGCGTCGACGTCGAACCGCAACTTCGAGGGTCGTCAGGGCAAGGGCGGTCGCACGCACCTGGTCTCGCCGCTCGTCGCGGCCGCCACGGCCCTGCGCGGGACGCTCTCGTCGCTCGCCGACCTCGACCTGCCCGACGACGTGGACATCACCTCGTTCGACGGCTCGCCGCTCGCCCCCCTCGACCCGGCCGTGACGCTGCAGGTCTGAGAACCGCGCGCACGGACCCCGGAACCCCTGACTGGAGCATCGCCATGGAGAAGTTCACCACCCACACCGGCGTCGGCGTGCCGCTGCGCCGCAGCAACGTCGACACCGACCAGATCATCCCCGCCGTCTACCTCAAGCGCGTGACGCGCACGGGCTTCGAGGACGCGCTCTTCGCCGCGTGGCGCGGCGACGAGTCGTTCGTGCTCAACCAGCCCGCGTACTCGTCCGGCACGGTGCTCGTGGCCGGACCCGACTTCGGCACCGGCTCGTCGCGCGAGCACGCCGTGTGGGCGCTCAAGGACTACGGCTTCCGCGTCGTCCTCGCCTCGCGCTTCGCCGACATCTTCCGCGGCAACTCCGGCAAGCAGGGCCTGCTCGCCGGCCAGGTCGCCCAGGAGGACATCGAGCTGCTGTGGAAGGTCCTGGAGAACCGGCCGGGCACGCAGGTGACGGTCGACCTCGAGCAGCGCACCGCCACGGCCGACGACGTCACGGTCCGCTTCCACGTGGACGACTACACGCGCTGGCGCCTCATGGAGGGCCTCGACGACATCGGCCTGACCCTCCAGCACGAGGACGACATCACCGCGTTCGAGTCGAGCCGCGCCTCGTGGCGGCCGAAGACGCTCCCGGCCAAGCACCTGCCGCCCGTGGACATCGAGGCCGCCCGCCCGGTCTGACGCCCGGCCTCGGCGGGCCGACGGCTCACCCGTACGCACGAAGAGTCAGACCCCGGATCGGCTGGAGCCGATCCGGGGTCTGACTCCTTCTGTGCCATCCACCGAGTTGTCAGACTCCGGAGCCGCCATGGCGGGGCCCGGGTCTGACAAGTCCGGGGCGCTGCGAGTTGTCAGACTCCGGAGCCGCCATGGCGGGGCCCGGGTCTGACAACTGTGCGGGTCTCGCGATGCGGACCGGCGTCCGAGACGTGGACGCCGGCGACACGTGCTGCCCGGGTGCGGCGTCGACCGGGTGAATAATCTTCCCTGGCCCACCGCCGACCGAGACGAGGAACGCCCGATGAACGATGTCCTGTACGTCAACGGCGGGACTCCGCTGCATGGTGAGATCACGGTGCGTGGTGCGAAGAACTTCGTGTCGAAGGCGATGGTGGCCTCGGTGCTGGGGGAGACGCCGAGCGTGCTGTCGAACGTGCCGCAGATCCGGGACGTGGGTGTGGTCAGCGGGTTGTTGGCGTTGCACGGGGTGGGGATCGAGGCGGACCCGGTGGCGGGTGTGCTGCGGATGGATCCGACGGACGTGGAGTCGGCGCACGTGGCGGACATCGATGCGCATGCGGGGGCGTCGCGGATCCCGATCTTGTTCTGCGGGCCGTTGTTGCACCGGTTGGGTGAGGCGTTCATCCCGGATCTGGGTGGGTGTCGGATCGGGGACCGGCCGATCGACTTCCACCTGGAGATCTTGCGGCAGTTCGGTGCGACGGTCGAGAAGCTGTCGTCGGGGATCCAGCTGACGGCGCCGCGGCGGTTGCAGGGGACGAAGATCGCGTTGCCGTACCCGTCGGTGGGGGCTACGGAGCAGCTGTTGCTCACGGCGGTGCGTGCGGAGGGGATCACGGAGCTGTCGAACGCGGCGATCGAGCCGGAGATCATGGATCTGATCGCGGTGCTGCAGAAGATGGGCGCGATCATCTCGGTGGATACCGACCGGGTGATCCGGATCGAGGGTGTGGACCGGTTGGTGGGGTATCGCCATCGGGCGTTGGGGGATCGGATCGAGGCGGCGTCGTGGGCGTCGGCGGCGTTGGCCACGGGTGGGGACGTGGTGGTCAAGGGTGCGACGCAGCCGGAGATGATGACGTTCTTGAACACGTTCCGCAAGGTCGGTGGGCAGTTCGACGTGCGTGAGGACGGGATCCGGTTCTTCCATCCGGGTGGGGACCTGAGCCCGATCGTGCTGGAGACGGACGTGCACCCGGGGTTCATGACGGACTGGCAGCAGCCGTTGGTGGTGGCGTTGACGCAGGCGAAGGGTCTGTCGATCGTGCACGAGACGGTGTATGAGAACCGGTTCGGGTTCACGGACGCGTTGCGGGGGATGGGCGCGACGATCGGTGTGTACAAGGAGTGTCTGGGGGGTTCGCCGTGCCGGTTCGGGCAGCGCAACTTCCATCACTCGGCGGTGGTCTCGGGGCCGACGCCGTTGGAGGCGGCGGACATCGAGGTCCCGGACCTGCGGGGTGGGTTCTCGCACCTGATCGCGGCGTTGGCGGCGAAGGGGACCTCGACGGTGCGGGGTATCGGGTTGATCGACCGGGGGTACGAGCACTTCCAGGACAAGCTCGTCGCCCTCGGCGCCGACGTCTCCCGCGCCTGACGCGGGTAGGCTCTGCGACCGTGCCCCCCGCCCGTCCGGACTCCCGGACCTACCGCGTCCTCGCGTTCGTGCTGCGTCCCGTCCTGTCGACGATGACGCGCAAGGACTGGCAGGGCCAGGAGAACGTGCCCGCCACGGGCGGCGTGATCATCGCCGCGAACCACGCGACGCAGTTCGACCCGCTGACCTTCGCGCACTACGTCTACGACGCCGGGCGGGCCCCGAAGATCATGGCCAAGCACTCGCTGTGGGACGTGCCGGTGCTCGGTCGGCTGCTGAGCGCCACGGGCATGATCCCGGTGCGCCGGGGGTCTGCGGACGCGCTCTCCTCGCTCGGTGACGCCGCGAAGGCGCTCGCCGAGGGCGAGTGTGTCGCCGTGTTCCCGGAGGGCACCGTGACCCGTGACCCGGAGCTGTGGCCCATGATCGGCAAGACCGGCGTCGCGCGCCTGGCACTGACGAGCCGGGCGCCAGTGGTGCCCGTCGCGCAGTACGGCGCCCACCGGATCCTGCCTCAGTACTCGAAGCGGTTCCGGCCCTACCCCCGCAAGGACGTCGCCGTGCACGCCGGCCCGCCGGTGGACCTGAGCGACCTCTACGACCGCAAGATCGACAGCGCGGTCCTGCGCGAGGCCACGGCCCGCATCATGCGCGAGATCACGGCGCTGCAGGAGCAGATCCGCGGCGAGAAGGCCCCCGCGCAGCCGTTCGACCCCCACCGCCCCCGAAAGACGGAGAACCCGTGAGCGCGTCCGCCGCAGCGACCACCCGCCGCACGACCACCGCCGTCCTCGGCGCGGGGAGCTGGGGGACGACGTTCGCCGCCGTGCTCGCCGACGCCGGGTGCGACGTGCGCCTCTGGGGCCGTGACCCCGAGGTCGCCGAGCAGATCAACACGCGCCGCCGCAACGGCAAGCGCCTGCCGGGCATCAAGCTCCCCGAGGGCATCCACGCCACGACGGACGCGGCGCAGGCCCTTGCGGGCGCCGAGATCGTCGTCGCGGCGGTCCCGTCGCAGACCGCGCGCGCGACGCTGAGCGCGCTGCGCGCGCACGTCGAGCCGGGCGCGATCGGGGTCTCGCTCATGAAGGGCGTGGAGCTGAGCACCGACGACCGCATGAGCACGGTGCTGGCGGACGCGCTCGGGCTCGACGAGGACCGGGTCGCGGTCCTCTCCGGCCCCAACCTCGCGCGGGAGATCGCCGAGCACCAGCCGACGGCGACCGTGGTCTCCTCCACGAGCGAGCAGACGGCCGCCCGCGTGGCGGCGGCGTGCTCGACGAGCTACTTCCGCCCGTACACCAACAACGACGTCGTCGGCGTCGAGCTCTGCGGCGCCGTGAAGAACGTCATTGCCATCGCGGTGGGCATGGCCCAGGGCCGCGGCTTCGGCTACAACACGACGGCCACGGTCATCACGCGCGGCCTCGTCGAGATCACCCGCCTCGGGCTGGCGCTCGGGGCGGACGCTGCCACGTTCCCGGGGCTCGCCGGCATGGGCGACCTGATGGCGACGTGCGCCTCGCCCCTGTCGCGCAACCACACGCTGGGGCGCCACATCGGCCAGGGCATGACCCTGGAGGAGGCCGTCGCGGCCACCGGCGGCACCGCGGAAGGCGTCAAGTCGTGCCGCTCCGTGCTGCACCTCGCCCGCACCGCCGGGGTCGACATGCCGATCACGGCCGGGGTGTCCGCGGTGCTCGACGACGGCCTGCCCGTCGAGGAGATGGCGCGCGGCCTGCTCTCGCGGCCGCAGAAGGCCGAGGGCGTCGCCTGAGCGTCGGACGTCGTCCGGGCGTCGCGGTGCGCGCTCAGCCGGCGCGCACGTCGACGACGACGCGGGCCGGGTCCTCGAGCGCATAGACCCGGAACGGCGCCTTCTCGTCCACGCCGAGGAACGCGCTCGTCCGTCCCTCGAAGACGCCCCCGTAGACGACCTCCTCGATCTCGTCCGTCGCCGCGGTGCGCACGGGATTGGGGCCGGAGTACTCCGGGACGCGCGTGTCCTGGGGGTAGCCGGTGCCGGTGAGGAAGACCTCGAGCGCGGCGTCCCCGTCGAGGTGCACGGCGTCGCCGCTGCCCTCCTCGCGCGGGTCGTCCGTGTAGGCGACGTGCCAGCCGGGCGTTCCCGCCCCGTCGAGCTCGAAGACCACGCGGTCGTACCCGTCGTGCGCGCCGACCCGGACGTCCGTCACGGTCAGCGCCGCGTCGGCGGAGGCGTCGTGGGTGTCCGCCTTCGTGTCCCCCGGGAACGGGACCTCGCTCGCCGGGGCGTCGCTGGGGGTGTCGGGGCTCGGCGCCTCGGCGCCCGGCGCGTCGTCGTCGGTGTCACCGCCCGACCCGCCGTCGGACCCGCCGTCCGACCCGCCCTGCGTGGCGCCGCTGCCCGGCGTCGTCGCGGGGGCGGCCGGGTCCTTCGACGAGGTCCCCGACCCGGTGCCTGATCCGGTGCCTGCGGTCGAGCCGTCGGACGCCGCACCGGTCGGCGTCGCCGGGCCGGCTGCGGGTCCGTCGCCCTCGTCGCCGGTGCACCCGGCGAGCAGAAGCGCGGAGGCGAGCACCAGCGCGGCGACGCCGGCCGCTCGCCCCCGCCCCGCCGGCAGCAGGCCGTCCCGTCCTGTGCCCATCACCGGGCCCCCTCGTTCTCGCTGTGACCGTCGTCGTCGCCGTCGTGCCCGTCACCGGCCCCGAGCGCGCCGAGCGCCTGCGCCAGGTCGGCCCAGAGGTCCTCGACGTCCTCGATGCCCACCGACATCCGCAGCAGGTCCTCGGGCACGGTGCCGGACTCCGTGGCGAAACGGCGCCTGCGCTCCAGGCACGACTCCACCCCGCCCAGGCTCGTCGCCGGCAGCCAGAGGCGCACCGCGGCGACCAGGGCGTCGGCGGCCTCGACCCCGCCGCGCGGGCGCAGGCCGAGCACGGAGCCGAAGCCGCGCATCGTGCGCGCCGCGCGCTCGTGCCCCGGGTCGTCGGGCAGGCTCGGGTGGCGCACCTCGGCGACGGCGGGGTGCTCGGCGAGCCGGCGCGCGAGCTCGGCCGCCGTCGCCTGGGACCGCTCCACCCGCAGCGCGAGGGTCCGCATCCCGCGCAGCGCGAGCCAGACCTCCCACGGCCCGGCGATCGAGCCGTGCAGCGTGCGGTACGCGCGGGTGCGTCGGGCGAGGTCCGCGTCGTCGGTGACGACGGCGCCGAGGACGACGTCGGAGTGCCCGGCCAGGTACTTCGTCACCGAGTGGACGACGAGGTCGGCGCCGAGCGCCAGCGGCTGCTGCCCGAGCGGGGTCGCGAACGTGTTGTCCACGGCGGAGCGGATCCCCCGCTCGCGGGCGGCCGCGAGCAGCACCGGAAGGTCGGCGACCTCGAGCATGGGGTTGGTCGGCGACTCGACCAGCAGCAGGTCGGCGCCGTCGAGGGCCGCGAGGACCTGCTCGGTGTCGGCGACGTCGACGCGCCGGACGCTCACGCCCGTGCGCGCGGCGAGGTCGTCCGCGAAGCCGAGGGTCACCTGGTAGGCATGCCGGGGGACGACGACGGTCCCGCCCGCGGGCACGTCGGCGAAGACGGAGGCGATGGCCGCCATGCCGGACGAGAACACGACGGCCGGCTGGGCGGCGCCCTCGAGCGCGGCCAGCGCCTCCTCGAAGGGGTGCCACGTCTCGGTGTCCATGCGCGTGTACAGCAGCTCGCCCGGCCCCTGCACGCCCTGGGACACGTAGGTCGAGGAGAGCACCACGGGCGGGTTCACCGGGCCGCCCTGACGGCGCAGCGGCCGGCCGGCGGCGACGGCGACGGTCGCGGGGGACAGGCCGCGGGGCAGCGGCTCGTGCTCGGGGGTGCGTGCGGGGTCCATCGCCCCAGGCTACGGGCCCGGCGGTGCGCACCCCGAGCCGGACGCGCCCTCGACTCCGGTAGTCTCGGGCCGATGTCCAGCCAGTCCGCGCCGCGGCGCAAGCCCCGTGTCCTCGTCCTCTTCGGCGGCCGCTCCGGAGAGCACGTGGTCTCCTGCGTCACGGCCGCGAGCGTGCTGCGCGCGATCGACCGCGAGGTGTACGACGTTCTGCCGGTCGGGATCACCCGCGACGGCCGCTGGGTCCAGACCGCGCAGGACCCGCAGCTGTGGAGCTTCTCGGGCGAGTCCCTCCCGGAGGTCACCTCGAGCGGCGGCGACGTCGTCCTCCCGCTCGCCTCCGAGCGGTCGGCCGTGCAGGTCCTCGAGCCGGGGCTCGCGCCGCGCGACCTGGGTGACGTCGACGTCGTCTTCCCCCTGCTGCACGGCCCCTTCGGCGAGGACGGGACCCTCCAGGGGCTGCTCGAGATGGCCGACGTGCGCTACGTCGGCGCCGGCGTGCTCGCCTCGGCCGTGGGCATGGACAAGCAGTTCATGAAGCTCGTGCTCGCCGGGCAGGGGCTGCCCGTCGGCCCGTACACGGTGATCCGTCCGGGCGAGCTCGAGCGCGACCCCGAGGCGTGCACGGCCGCCGTCGAGGAGCTCGGCCTGCCCGTCTACGTCAAGCCGGCCCGCGCGGGCTCGAGCCTGGGGATCACCCGGGTCACGGACCTCGCCGACCTGCCGGCGGCGGTCGCCGAGGCGCGCCGCCACGACCCCAAGGTGCTCGTCGAGGCCGAGGTCGTCGGCCGCGAGATCGAGTGCGCGGTGCTCGGCGGGCGCGCCGGGGAGCGGGCCCGGGCGTCGCTGCCCGGCGAGGTCGTCGTCGCCCCGGGCGGCCGGGACTTCTACGACTTCGAGTCGAAGTACCTGGACGGCGCGGGCGTCGAGCTCAGCTGCCCGGCCGACCTGCCGGACCACGTCGTCGCCGCCGTGCGGGACGTGGCGGTGCGCACGTTCGAGGCCGTGGGGGCCGAGGGGCTCTCCCGCGTCGACGTGTTCGTCACGCCCGACGAGCGCGTGGTGGTCAACGAGATCAACACCATGCCCGGGTTCACCCCGGTCTCGATGTACCCGCGGATGTGGGAGCGGTCCGGCCTCGGCTACGCGGAGCTGGTCAGCGAGCTCATCGAGCTCGCGCTGGAGCGCCCCACGGGCCTGCGCTGAGCGCGCGGCGCGCGTCGCCCGCCGCCGCGCGGGTCAGGAGGCAGGCGTCGGCACGTCGTCCAGCCCCACGCACCGGTGCTTCTGCGGAATCTTGCTGACGGGGCCGTTGAGGTCGCCGATGAACGCGGTCGAGTGGTCCTTGCGGACGGTCGGCGGCACCTTGACCTCGACGGCCGGGTCGCGGCCGTAGGTGACGAACGTCCAGGTTCCCTCGGCGTCGGGCGAGGCGAGCCAGTCGACGTCGGCGTCCGCGCCGGGCACGGTCGTGCAGGGCTCCGACGCCGTCGGGCCGGGCGGGGCCACGCCGCAGCGCAGGGTGACCGCGGCGCCCGGCTCGCCCCACGCGGTCGTCGCCTGGCTGTCGGTCTTGGTCTGGTGCAGGCCGTCCACGACGTCCGGCAGCGCGAGGACCACGTCCGCGCAGACCGGGTTCGCGGCGTCGTCGGCCACCGGCACGCCGATCGTCGGGGTGCACCCGGCGGCGAGGCCCGCGGTGGCCAGCACGAGCGCGGCCGCGCGTGCTCCCCACGCGTGGCGGTGGCGCCGCGGGCGGGCGGGGGGTCGGGCGGTCGGAGCGTGCACGCTCCCACGGTAGCCGCCCGACGGGGCCGTCCCGGACGTCTCTGCCCGCCGTCGCCCGCGGGAGAACGGGAGCGTGCCGGGCGGTGTGACCGGGATGACTAGGGTGGCGGCGTGAACGTATCCCGGACGGTCTCCGAGACGACGGAGGACGAGCTGCTCGCGACGATCTTCCCCCTGCTTCCCCGGTCGGCGGCGACAGAGCTCGGCCCCGGCGACGACGCCGCGGTCGTCCGTGCCCCGGACGGCCGGTTCGTGGTGACGACCGACGTCCTCGTCGAGGACCGGCACTTTCGCCGCCGGTGGTCGACGGGGTACGACGTCGGCTGGCGTGCCGCGGTGCAGAACCTCGCCGACGTCGCGGCGATGGGCGCCTGCCCGACGTCGCTGGTCGTCTCGCTCGTGGTGCCGGGCGACCTCGAGGTCGCGTGGGTCGCCGGCCTCGCGCGCGGCCTCGCGGCGGCGTGCGTGCCCTGGGGGGC
This sequence comes from Cellulomonas sp. PhB143, assembly GCF_003752595.1. Classification (GTDB taxonomy): domain Bacteria; phylum Actinomycetota; class Actinomycetes; order Actinomycetales; family Cellulomonadaceae; genus Paraoerskovia. The sequence goes on from NZ_RKIJ01000014.1 coordinate 56,297, forward strand.
GGGCGTCGTCGGCGGTGACCTCTCCGGCGGGGACGGCGTCGTCGTCGCGGTCACCGCGCACGGCGACCTCGAGGGGCGTGCGCCGGTGCGGCGCTCCGGAGCCCGCGCGGGGGACGTCGTCGCGTACGCGGGGACCCGGGGACTGTCGGCCGCGGGCCTCGCGCTGGCCGGCATGGGCCGGGCCGACCTGGGCGCGGACGACGACGTGGCGCGCGCCGCGCAGGGTCCGGAGACCGCCGCGTACCTCAGGCCGCGCTCGCCGCTGGGCGCCGGTGCGGCCGCCGCCCGCGCGGGCGCCACCGCGATGCTCGACGTCTCCGACGGCCTGCTGCGCGACGCCGGACGGGTCGCCCGGGCGAGCGGCGTGCGGATCGACCTGTGGCGCGACGCGTTCGCCGCCGACGCCGCGGCGCTCGAGGACGCGGCCCGGGTGGTCGCCGCCCAGGACGCGGGCGGTCCCTTCGCCCGCCTCGGGGTGGACGCGTGGCGCGGCTACGCCGACGCCTGGGTCCTGACCGGCGGCGAGGACCACGGCCTGCTCGCTACGTTCCCGGCGGGCGCGGCGGCGCCCGGGCCGTTCCGCGTCGTCGGGCAGGTGCTGGCCCCGGGCGAGGCTGCGGTGCGCGGCTCCGTCACCGTCGACGGGCGGGACCCGGGGACGCCGGGCACGGGCTGGGACCACTTCGGCGGGTGAGCGGGTCGCGCCGGCGCGGTCGGGCGCGCGTCAGTCGCGACGGAACCGGCGCTGGGTGAGGTCCCGGCCGCCGATCTCCTCGCGCTTCTCGACGCCGTCGGCCGCGAAGCCGTGGCGCCGGTAGAAGTGCTGGGCCCGCTCGTTGTCGGCGATCGCCCAGAGCGTCACGGCGGAGCCGTCGGTCCCGCTGCCGACGACGGTGCGCATCAGGTCGCGGGCGACGCCGCGTCCCCAGGCCTCAGGGTCGAGGTAGATCGCGTAGATCTCGCGGTCGCCCGGCTCGGCGTCCTCGTCGCGGCTCGGGCCCACCGTCACGAAGCCCAGCGTCCGGCCGTCGCCGACCGCGACCCACGTGGAGCTCGGGTGCCGGTCGCCGAGGAACTCGGCGAAGATCTCGGTGCGCTGCTCGACGTCGAGGGACGCGAGGAACTCGTCGGCGACGATGCCGGCGTAGGCCACCCGCCACGACGCCACGTTGACCGCAGCGATCGCGCGGGCGTCCTGGGAACCCGCGCGCCGGATCGAGACCTCGGCGTACTCGTCGTCCATGGGCCGATCCTCCCACCTGTCGTGCGCTGCGACCAGGGAAGACAACAAGAGCCCGCCGGGCGACCGGCGGGCTCTCGTCGAGGTTCGGGGTAAGGCTCAGGCCTGGCGCGTGACCTTGCCGGCCTTCAGGCACGAGGTGCACACGTTGACGCGCTTCGGCGACCCGGCCACCACGGCGCGCACGCGCTGGATGTTCGGGTTCCAGCGGCGCTTCGTGCGGATGTGCGAGTGCGAGATGCTGTGCCCGAAGCTGGGGCCCTTGCCACAGACGTCGCAGTTGGCAGCCACGGTTTCTCCTGATCGTCATGCACGTCACGCGGCACAGGAGGCAGCGTCGACGTCGTCGAATGGTCTGGGGGGGTGGCCCGAGGCGTACCCAGGCAACCTGAACAGACTAGCGGATGAGCTGCGCGCACTCAAGTCGCGCCCCGCGGGCCGGCGTACGGCCGCCGGTTGCCGTCCTCGGGGCGCCCGGAGCACTACCGTGGCCACGGACCTGGTACGCGAGCACACGGGAGGACTCGGACGTGGACGCTGACCTGTCCCTCGACGCCGGTGCCGGGCCGCGCGCCGCCGGCGTCGCGGTGGCCGGGCCCGCGGAGGACGCGCTGCGCGCCTGGGTGGCGTCCGCCCGCGCGGACCTCCTGGCTGTGCGCGAGCGGGTCGACGCGCTCAACGTCTTCCCGGTCGCGGACTCCGACACCGGCACGAACCTCTACCTGACCTTCGCCCGCGGGGCCCAGGAGGTCGACGGCGTGGTGCGGGGGGCAGGAGCGGGAGACGTCGCCGCCGCGCTCGTGCGGGGGACCCTGCTGGGCGCGCGAGGCAACTCGGGCGCGATCCTCGCCGAGTACCTGCGCGGTCTCGCGCGCGCGGTCGCCGAGGACGAGCCGGCCACCGTGGACGGCGCGGCAGCTCCCGACGGCGCGGGGGGCCTCGACGTCGGGCGGCTCGTCGACGCCTTCGCCGCAGCGGCGCGGGGCGCGCGGGGCGCGGTGCAGGACCCGGTCGCGGGCACGGTGCTGTCCGCGGCGGACGCGGCGGCGCGCGGCGCACGGGAGGTGCTCGCCGCCGGTGCGCACGTGCCGCGGGCGGTCGACGTCACGGCGGGGGCGCTGCGCGCGGCCCAGGAGGAGACGGCCCGCAGCACCGGCAAGCTCGATGTGCTGCGCCGCTCGGGGGTGCTCGACGCGGGCGCGCTCGGGCTGTGCGTCGTGCTCGCCGCGCTGCACCGCGTGCTCGGGGGAGAGGTGTCGGAGGCGGACGGCATGCTCGGCTCCGTGGGTGGCGTACGGGTGGGCACGGGCAACGGGACGGCGACTGGCACGGCGGACGCGCAGGCGTGCGTCGTCGTCCCGCACGCGGCAGCGCCCGAGGAGGCCGCGGGCGGCGAGTTCGAGGTGATGTTCGTGCTCCGCGCGCCCGCGCCGGTGGACGACGACGTCGCGCGGGGGCTGCGGGCCGACCTCGCGGCGCTCGGCGACTCCGTGGTGGTCACCGGCGGCGCCGGCACCTGGCAGGCGCACGTGCACACCGACGAGCCGGCGCGCGCGGTGGCCGCGGGCCGGCGGCGCGCCCGGACGGTGCGCGGTGCGGTGCGCCAGGCCGGGGTGCGCTCGGTGCTCGGTGGCGACGCGCACGCGGCGGGGCAGTCGCGGACGGGGATCGTGGTCGTCACGTCCGCGCCCGGGCTCGCGCCGGAGTACGCCCGCGCGGGGGCGGTGGTCCTCGTGCTGGAGCCCGGCGCGGTCGCGGAGCCCGACGACGTCGCGCGCGCCGTCGTCGACGCGCGGGCGGGCCAGGTGCTCGTCCTGCCCGGCCGTGCCCTCGGCGCGCAGGGGTTCGGGGCACGCCTCGCGGCGCTGGTGGACGGCGAACCGCTGGTGCGCGGGCGCGTGGACGTGCTGGACGCGCCGACGGACCTGCACGCCGTCGCGGCGCTCGCGGCCCTGCAGACGAGCGGGGACGGCCCGGAGGGCCCCGACGCCACCGCGGTGATGCGGGTCGCGGCGGCCGCCGTCCGCGCCGGCGCGGCGGACCTGCGCGGCGTGCCGCCGCACCGCCTCGCGGGCCGGCTGCGCGCGCTGGTCGCGGACGTCGTCGGGCCCTCGACCGAGGTCGTGACCGTGCTCCGCGGGCGCCGCGTGCCTGGCCGGGCCGACACGCTCGTGGAGGACGCCGTCGGCGAGACCGCGCCGGGGGCCGAGGTCGTCGTCATCGCCTCGGGCCGGGACGACGCGGGCGTCGAGGTGGGTGCGGAGTGATCGACCGGATGCACGAGCCGCTCGCGAAGGTGCTGGGGGCGCGGTCGGCGGCGCCGCTCGCCGCGCTCGGGGCCGAGGACGTCGGCGGCCTGCTCGCCCACTACCCGCGCCGCTACGGCGACCCGGGGGCGGTGAGCGACCTCGCCCGGCTGGCCGTGGGGGAGCACGTGACCGTCGTGGCGCGCGTGGCCCGGGCGACCGTGCGGAAGATGCACTCGCGCGGCGGGGCGCTGCTGCAGGCGGTGGTCACCGACGGCCGCCACGACCTGTCCCTGACGTTCTTCGCGAAGAGCCCCGGTGTGCTGCGCCACCACGAGGACCGGCTCAAGCCCGGCCGCATGGGCCTGTTCACGGGCGTCGTCGGCCAGTACCGGGGCGAGCGCCAGCTCACCCACCCGGACTACCTGATCATCGGCGTCGACGCCGAGGACGAGGAGTCGGCGCTGCTCGAGGCGAGCCGGCCCATCCCGATCTACCCGGCGAGCGCCAAGACCCCCAGCTGGCGCGTCCAGCGTGCCGTCCGCACCGTGCTCGACCCGCTGGCCGAGGCGGACGTCCCCGACCCGCTGCCGGAGGCGGTCCGCGAGCGCCGCGGCTTCGGGAGCCGGCTGGCGGCGTTGCGCGACGTGCACGAGCCGTTCGACGAGGCCCAGTGGCGTCGCGGCCGGGAACGGCTGCGCTACGAGGAGGCCTTCGTGCTCCAGGTCGCGCTCGCCCAGCGCCGGGCCCGCGCCGCGCAGGAGGAGGCCACGGCGCGGCCTCCCGTCGCGGGCGGCCTGCTCGAGGGCTTCGACGCCGACCTGCCGTTCACCCTCACCCGCGGCCAGGTCGCCGTCGGGCAGGAGATCGCCGTCGAGATCGCGCAGCCCCGGCCGATGCAGCGGCTGCTGCAGGGCGAGGTCGGCTCGGGCAAGACCGTGGTGGCGCTGCGCGCGATGCTGCAGGTCGTCGACGCCGGCGGGCAGGCGGCGCTGCTGGCACCGACCGAGGTGCTCGCCGCCCAGCACGCCCGCACCCTGCGCGCGCTGCTGGGCGACCGGGCCGCCGGCGGCATGCTCGGCGGCGCGGAGCAGGCCACGCGGGTCGCGCTGCTGACCGGCTCGGCGGGCGCCGCCGCCCGCAAGGAAGCCCTGCTGGACGCGGCGAGCGGGGCCGCCGGGATCGTCGTGGGGACACACGCGCTGCTCAGCGAGAACGTGCAGTTCGCCGACCTCGGGCTCGTCGTCGTCGACGAGCAGCACCGGTTCGGCGTCGAGCAGCGCGACGCGCTGCGGGCCAAGGCCCGCACGACGCCCCACCTGCTCGTCATGACGGCGACGCCGATCCCGCGCACGGTCGCCATGACCGTGTTCGGCGACCTCGAGACGTCGACCCTCGCGGAGATCCCCGCGGGGCGCTCGCCGATCTCCACGGTGGTGGTGCCCGCCGGGAAGCAGGCCTGGATGGCGCGGGTGTGGCAGCGCGTGCGCGAGGAGGTCGACGCCGGGCACCGCGCCTATGTCGTGTGTGCCCGCATCGAGCCCGACCCGCCGGACGCGGGCGGGCGGGCGGGGGCGAGCGGGGCGTCGTCGGGCGAGACCTCCGACGGGGCGGACCTGCTCGACCTGGCCGAGGCGGGCGACGGGCCCGGCGCGGACCGCCCGCCGCTGCGGGCCGTCCTGGAGGTCGCCGAGGAGCTCGCGGGCGCACCGGCGCTGGCGGGCGTGCGGGTCGGCGTGCTGCACGGGCGCCTGGCGCCCGCCGAGAAGGACGCCGCGATGGCCGCGTTCGCGTCGGGCGAGGCGCCGGTGCTCGTCTCCACGACCGTCGTCGAGGTCGGCGTCGACGTCCCCGAGGCGACGGTCATGGTCGTGCTCGACGCCGACCGGTTCGGCCTCTCGCAGCTGCACCAGCTGCGCGGACGCGTCGGGCGCGGGTCCGCGCCGGGCCTGTGCCTGCTGGTGTCCGTCGCCGAGCCGGGGGCGCCGTCGGCCCGCCGGGTGGAGACGATGGCGGAGACCACCGACGGCTTCCGGCTCGCCGCGGTCGACCTGGAGCTGCGCAGCGAGGGTGACGTGCTCGGCGCGGCGCAGTCCGGGCGCGGCAGCTCGCTCCGGCTGCTGCGCGTGGTGACCGACGCCGCGGTCATCGAGGAGGCGCGCGAGGACGCCGCCGTCGTCGTCGCGGACGACCCGGACCTCGTCGCGCACCCGGCGCTCGCGGCGGAGATCGCCGACCGGCTCGACCCGGAGCGCGAGGAGTTCCTCGAACGGGCGTGAGCGGGGCGACCGGTCGTTACAGTCGGGGTATGACGAGGATCGTGGCCGGCGAGTTCGGCGGACGCACGCTGCACGTCCCGCCCCGCGGAACCCGGCCCACCAGCGACCGCGTCCGTGAGGCGATCTTCTCCCGGCTCGAGCACCACGGGGCGCTGCGGGGGGCGCGCGTGCTCGACCTCTACGCGGGCTCCGGCGCGCTCGGCCTGGAGGCCGTCAGCCGCGGTGCCGCGCACGCGACGCTCGTCGACGCCGCCCGCTCGGCGGTGGAGATGGGGCGGCGCAACGCGCGGGACATCGGGGCGCACGGCGTCGAGGTGGTGCACGAGAAGGCGGAGCGGTTCGTCGCGACGCCCCCGGTGAAGAGCTGGGACCTGGTGTTCCTCGACCCGCCGTACGACGTGCGCGACGAGACGGTCGCGTCGGTGCTCGAGCACCTGGCGACCACCCGCGCGGTCACGCGCGACACGCTCGTCGTGGTCGAGCGGGCCACGCGCAGCGCCGAACCGGTCTGGCCCGCGGGCTGGGAGCCCGACACGAGCAAGGCGTACGGCGAGACGACGGTGCACTACGCGTTCGCCGGCGTCGCGGACGGCGGGGACCACGACCGGGCCGTCGGGCGCGCTGTACTACGGTGACCGACGTGACCACCGCCGTCTGCCCGGGATCGTTCGACCCCATCACGCTGGGCCACCTCGACGTCGTGCGCCGGGCGCGCGCCGTCGTCGGCGACGTCGTCCTCGGGGTGGCGCGCAACGCCGCCAAGGCCCCGCTGCTCGACGTCGGGGAGCGGGTCTCGCTCGCCCGGGCCGCGCTCGACGGCGCGGGTCTGGGGGACGTGCGGGTCGCCGTCGTCCCCGGCCTGCTCGTCGACTTCTGCCGCGACGTCGGGGCGGGCGTCGTCGTCAAGGGACTGCGCGGCGGCGCGGACTTCGACGCGGAGCTGCCGATGGCGCTGATGAACCGGCACCTGAGCGGGCTGGAGACGGTGTTCGTCGCGGGCGACGCGGACCTGGCGCACGTCGCGTCGTCGCTCGTCAAGGACGTCGCGCGGCACGGCGGCCCGGTGGACGACCTCGTGCCGCCGGGGGTGGGTGACGCCGTGCGCGCCGCGCTCGCCCGGCGCGCCGCCGCCGGCCAGCAGGACGACGCACAGCACGACGACGCACAGCAGGACGAACCACGGACGGAGGGAGACCGGGCATGAGCGAGCAGCAGCACGGGGACCAGGGACGGAGCACGCGTCCGCCGGCGGCGACGCCGCTCGACGACCTGAGGCACGTCGTCGAGACGGCACGGACCGTGCCGATGTCCTCCTCCGTCCGCGTCAACCGCGCCGAGGTGCTCGAGCTCGTGGACCGGGTACGGGGGACGATGCCGGACCAGCTGGCCCAGGCGGACGACGCCCTCGCCGAGGCGCGGCGCGCCCTCGACGGCGCCAGGGCGCAGGCGGACGAGATCCTCGCGACCGCGCGGACCCGTGCCTACGAGCTCGTCCAGCGCGAGCAGGTCGTCGCCCAGGCGGAGGCGCGCGCGCACGAGATCGTCGACGCCGCGCAGCGCTCCGCCGACGAGCTGCGGTCCGACGCCGACGACTACTGCGACCGGGCGCTCGCCCACTTCGAGGGCGACCTCGGCAAGCTGCTCGCGCAGGTGCAGGCAGGACGGGCGCGGATCGCGGAGCGCAGCGGCCCGCGGCCCGGCCCGCGACCGGACGGGCTGTGACGAGCCTCTCGTTCGTCGCGACCTCCGTGATCGCGTAGGATTGATCTTTGGTCATCGCGCCGATCGCCCCGTCGGGCTGATCGCGCCGACCGCACCGACACCCGTTCACCGACGCTGGGATTCCCTGTGGAGCGCCACCAGACCCTCGACCCGAGGTCGCCTCTCGTGCTGGACACGCACGAGCTGGGCCGACGCCCGGGCTCGATGCGTGCCCTGGAGCGCACCGTCGCGGCCCCGGCAGATCTCGGGACCGCTGTCATCGGCATCCCCGAGGGTGCCGAGCTCGCGCTCGACCTGCGCCTCGAGGCCGTCATGGAGGGCGTGCTCGTCTCGGGCACGGTCACCGGCACCGCGACCGGCGAGTGCGGCCGGTGCCTCGACCCGGTCGAGGTCGAGGTCGTCGCCGACGTCCAGGAGCTGTTCGCCTACCCGGAGCGCGCCGGGGCGGCCGAGGACTCGGGGGACGAGGACGAGGAGGTCTCCGAGCTGGAGGACGACCTCGCCGACCTGGAGCCCTCGCTTCGGGATGCGGTCGTCATTGGACTACCATTCCAACCGTTGTGCTCGCCGGACTGCCCCGGCCTCTGCTCCGAGTGCGGGGCCAGGCTGGCCGACGACCCCGAGCACACCCATGATGTGGTCGACCCTCGCTGGTCGGCGCTAGAGAGCATGTTCGATCCGACGAACGTGTCCGACGAGACGAAAGAGAGCTAGCCGTGGCTGTTCCGAAGCGCAAGATGTCGCGCAGCAACACCCGTGCGCGTCGTTCGCAGTGGAAGACGTCCGCCGCGACCCTCGCCACCTGCCCGCAGTGCAAGGGCAACAAGCTGTCGCACGCCGCGTGCCCCACCTGCGGCACCTACAAGGGCCGCCAGTACAGCGAGGCGCTGCGCGCCGAGCACGCGGGCTGAGTCCCGTGGCGCCGGTCGCGACCGGTCTTCTCGAGAAGCTCGGGGTCCATCTGGACCCCGAGCTTCTCGTGCTCGCCCTGACGCACCGCTCGTTCGCCCACGAGGCGGGCGGGATCCCGACCAACGAGCGCCTCGAGTTCCTCGGGGACTCGGTGCTCGGCCTGGTCGTCACCGAGGAGCTCTACCGCTCCCACCCGGAGCTGTCCGAGGGCGACCTCGCCAAGATGCGCGCCGCGACGGTCTCGCAGCGCTCGCTCGCCCTGGTGGCACGGCGGCTGGGCCTCGGGCGGTACATCCTCCTCGGCAAGGGCGAGATCGGGACCAAGGGTTATGAGAAGGACTCGATCCTCTCGGACACGGTCGAGGCGCTCCTCGGCGCCGTCCACCTGACGCACGGCATCGAGGTCGCCCGCGAGCTCGTGCTGCGCCTCGTCGGGCCGACGATGCTCGCGGCGGCCGACCTCGGCGCCGGTCTCGACTGGAAGACCTCGCTCCAGGAGGCCGCCGCCGTGCGCGGTCTCGGCGCGCCCGTGTACCGGGTGGAGGCGGAGGGTCCGGACCACGCGCGGACGTTCACCGCGCGGGCCGAGCTGGACGGCGTCGTGCGGGGCGAGGGCACGGGGACCGCGAAGAAGCACGCCGAGCAGGCCGCGGCCGAGCAGGCCTATCGCGCGCTCACGGACGAGGACGCGCCCGCGGGTGCCTGAGCTCCCCGAGGTCGAGACCGTCCGCGACGGGCTGGCCCGGCACGTGCTCGGCCGGACCGTCACCGACATCCGGGTGCTGCGCGACTACTCGGTACGCGCGCACGCCGGGGGCCCGGGCGGGCTGGCGGACGAGCTCGTCGGGCGCACCCTCGACGCCGCCGTGCGCCGCGGCAAGTTCCTCTGGCTGCTGCTCGGAGAACCGGGCGGCGGCGGGTCCCGGGACGCGGGCGGGGCCGGCGACGGGGCCGCCGCCGCGCTGATGGCGCACCTCGGGATGTCGGGCCAGCTGCTGGTGCGCGCGGGCGGCGCCGTCCACGGGGAGCACCCGCACCTGCGCGTCCGCCTGTCGTTGTCGGGCGCGACGCCCGGGGAGCCGGGCATCGCGCTCGACTTCGTCGACCAGCGCACCTTCGGGCACCTGTCGGTCCAGGACCTCGTGCCGACGCCCGACGGCGCCCCGGGCGGCCTGGGTGCGGACCTCGCCGCCGTGCCCGCGCCCGTCGCGCACATCGCCCGCGACCCGCTCGACCCGGCGTTCCGGGGCGAGGACGTCGCGCGGGCGCTGCGCCGTCGTCGGACGGGAGTGAAGCGGGCGCTGCTCGACCAGACCCTCGTCTCCGGGATCGGCAACATCTACGCGGACGAGGCGCTGTGGCGGGCGCGGCTGCACCACGCACGGCCGACCGACCGGATGCGCCAGGGCGACGCCGTGCGCGTGCTGGAGGCGGCCGAGGAGGTCATGCGCGAGGCGCTCGCCCAGGGCGGGACGAGCTTCGACGCGCTGTACGTGAACGTCAACGGCGCGTCGGGATACTTCTCGCGCTCGCTCGCGGTCTACGGCCAGGAGGGTGAACCGTGCCGGCGCTGCGGGACGACGATTCGGCGCGAGGCGTTCATGAACCGCTCGTCCCACTTTTGCCCGAAGTGCCAACGATTACGCTGATCCCGGGATACCGTGGACGGTCGATTGTTGCCACCACACCTCGGCCTGTAGGCGGACGCGGGTGGACGGCCTGGACACGTGAGCGTCACCAGCTGTCCAAGTCGGCGGGGCCGGATCGCGCGGAAGACGACGTTGACGTTTCCAAGCGCCGTGGCCGGATGAGGGTCGCCGTGTGGCACGGCATTGAGTTGCACAACGTCCTGGGGCTGCAACGAGCGCTCACGCTTGCGGCCATGGCCACCAGCACCGGTCGCCTCCGCGCCATGGTTCCAGGCCGGAGTTGGCGTAGCCGCTGCGCAGCGCGGCCATCGCGGCGTCCCGCTTGGGCCCGTACTCGTAGGGGCCGCCTTCCTCGCGCTGGGGCTCGGGCTGGAGGACGATGACCGTGGAATCGCGGTCGAGGCGTAGCAGGTAGACCAAATCGGCGAGGATCCGGCCGCTGAGCCGGTGATGCCGCCAGCGCGGTTCCAGCCACATCCGGTCGACGAGCACGACAGTGTCGACCCACCGCTCGGGGTAAGCCGCGATGATGTCAGCGGCCGTGGCACCGAGTGCCTCGGCGTCCGAGCTCACAGCGTCGGCGGCACCGTGAACGTCCTCGTCCAGCGCGTCCCAACCGATCCAGCCGCCGACGACGCCGAGCGCGGCCGCCGGCGTCGTCGGGGAGTCGCCGTCCACCACGACGGCAGAAAAGTCGCGCAAGAACGACGACTCGTCGTCGAGCACCCGGTCGATCCCGGTGATGCGCACCTCGAGGGCTATGTCGCTGGGGTCGAAGGGTTCCGGGTGGACGTCTCCGTCTGTCGCCATGTTGGGCAGTCTCACAGACGCGTGCACGTCCCTCCAGGTCACTGTCGGACCTCGCCGCTAGAATCGCGCCAGAGCGCGCGCCCCGGATCCGGTGGTGCACTGGACCGGGTGAACGGGGTAGGCACGCATGGCGACGGCTTCGAGGAACAGCAGCCTTCAGGCTGCCCGCGACACGAAGAACGACGAGTTCTACACCCAGTGGCCGGACATCGAGCGCGAGATAAACGCCTACCTCGAGTACGACCCGGACGTATTCCGCGGCCAGGTCATCCTCTGCCCGTGCGACGACCCCGAGTGGTCGAACTTCGCGAAATTCTTCGCCCTGCACTTCACGGACTTCGGCCTCAAGAAGCTCATCTCAACCTCGTACGCCCCGGACTCCAACCCGGCCCATTTTTCCTACGAGCCAACCTTGTTCGAACTCAACGATCCACGGTTCGATGAGACGAAGACGCACGCCAACGGTAAGAAGTTCGTGCTCGAGGCCCAGGACATCAGCGGCGACGGTGCCGTCAACATCGATGACCTGCGGTGGGAGTACCTCGAGGGCGACGGCGACTTCCGGAGTGCGGAGGTCACGGCTTTGCGCGACGAGGCCGACTTCGTCATCACCAACCCGCCGTTCAGCCTGTTCCGCCAGTTCATGACATGGGCCGTGCGGGGCGGTGTGAAATTCTCAGTGATCGGCAACAACAACGCCATCACCTACAACGAAGTATTCCCTCACATGAAGGCGAATGAACTCTGGAAGGGTGCTACAGCGAACAGCACAGACATGGTGTTCGGTGTCCCGAAAGGTGCGAAGGTCTCTGAGGCTGACCGTCTCAAGGCGGAAAAGCTTGGCTACCCCGCGGATAACGAGCGCGACTACACGCGCCTCGGGAACTCGTGCTGGTTCACGAACATCGACCATGGCCGACGCCATGAACCGCTGCAGTTGATGACGACCGCCGACAACATCAAGTTCAGTCGCCACAAGGAAGTGCGCGGCGTCGGTTACCTCGACTATGACAACTTTCCGGGCATCGAGGTGCCGTTCGTTGATGCCATCCCCAGTGATCATGACGGGATCATCGGGGTGCCGATCACCTTCCTGGACAAGTACAACCCCGACCAGTTCGAGATCCTGGGCAGCAGCGAGGGCGACTTCCCGCAGACGAAGACGTACGGACCCAAGATGCGCGTCGTTGACGGGGAGCGGATGAAGTCGAACACGGGGTCTTTCGGCTGCTTCGTGCGGGCTGACTCGTTCGGGCCCGGGACGTACTTCGACGTCGGATACCCGGTCAAGCGAATCTACAAGCGCATCTTTATCCGACGGAAGGAGGCTTCGTGAAGACAGACCTCAAGCACTACACCGTCAGCCAGGTCGTCGAGGGCTTCGTCTACAACGAACTCGAGGGCAAGGGGCTCTTTGGCCTCGCCGGTGCGCTTGTTATCCAGCCGGAGTACCAGCGAAACTATATCTACAACGACGGCAAGAAGGACGTCGCCGTAATCGACTCCCTGCTCAAGGGATACCCGCTCGGTCTCATCTACTTCAACGTCGAGGACGACGTGCTCGAGGTGCTCGACGGTCAGCAGCGGATCACGAGCTTCGGCAGATTTGTCACGGGCAAGTTCGCAATCCAAGTTGACGGCAAGGAGCAGACCTTCTCGTCCCTGTCGAAAGACCAGCAGGCGAAGATCCTCGAGACCGAGCTTGACATCTACGAGTGCGACGGGTCCGAGGTTGAAATCAAGCAGTGGTTCGAGACGATCAACATCGTCGGCGTCCCGCTCAACGATCAGGAACTACTCAACGCGATCTACTCGGGTCCATTCGTCACCGCGGCCAAGGTTGAGTTCTCCAACTCGAACAACGCGTACATGCAGAAGTGGCAGTCCTACATCAAGGGCGACCCGAAGCGGCAGGGCATCCTTGCCGTCGCGCTTGGTTGGGTGGCCTCGTCGCAGGGCAAGACCGTCGACGCCTACCTCGCTGCGCACCGCAACGACACGGCGGTTGTCGAGCTAAAGACCTATTTCACGTCGGTCATCGACTGGGTCGCCGGCGTCTTCACGCGCCCGCCGGACAAAGAGATGCGCGGGCTGGAATGGGGTCGGCTCTACGAGGAGTACCACGGACAGTCGTACAACGCCGCGACGATTGACGCGCGGATCGACGAGCTGCGCGCCGCCCCGGCGGTCCATGTGGCCAAGGGCGTGTACGAGTTCGTGCTCAGCGGCGAGACGAAGCCGCAGCTCCTCGACATCCGTCTCTTCGAGGACAAGGACAAGCGGGTGGCCTACGACCGGCAGACGAAGAAGGCCAGGGCTGCCGGGGAGTCGAACTGCCCGTTGTGCGCCCTGGGCACCGACAACAACAAGGCCAAGATCTACACGCTCAAGGAGATGGACGCCGATCACGTGACCGCCTGGTCGAAGGGCGGCGAGACAAAGCTGTCGAACCTAACGATGCTTTGCCAGACCCACAATCGTGCGAAGGGCAATCGGTAGCAGGCCGCTGTCGGGCTTGTCGGGCAGGATACGGACCAGCAACTCACGTCCGGTAATCAGGAGGGCTTCGAGGATGCCGACAGGCAGCGAGCGTTACAGGAAGCACAAGGTCTGGGAGACCCTCAAGCTCAAGCGCGAGGCACTGCACGCGGCCCGGTTCGGTGACGCCTCGTTGGAGCAGTGGCGCACGGACATCGTCGAGTGGCTCGACGAGGCCCTCAAGACGCGCGGCGCACGGCAGCCGGCGCTCTACCTCAGCACCCTGGATCCCCTCAGCGCCGCGCTCAACCAGCTTCCTACGGATGCCAACGCGTTCCAGTCGTACGTGGCGAGGAGCAACGCCCGCAGCGGCCAGAGTGTCGCGGTCCTCGAGGGCGCCCTGCGCGCTCTGCCCCTGCCTCCACCGAAGGACCTGAAGGCCGACTTCTTCGAGCTGATCGACAAGGAGGTCAAGGTGCACAATGTGACCCTTGCCGAGCTCGAGCGTCACGTTGCGGAGACCGAAGAGTCCCTGCAGGCTCGGCGCGACGAACTCGCTGCAGTCACCACTGCGGTCGAGGCGCTGCACGGGGAGATCCAGCTGGAACGCGAGAAGATTTCCGGGGTCAGCGAGTCGACCGAGGCCACCATGCTGGGGGAGTGGAAGGACGCTCTCGACACTTGGAAGCGGCAGCGCGAGGAGACCGATCACCAGCACGACGTCGAGGCTGTGGCTCACATCGGGGCTCTCGCCGCGACGACGAAGGCAGGGGAGGCGCTGGCGGAGCACGCCGCGGGCGACCTGAGCGCCGCGGACTGGTACGGCCGAGCCAAGCGAGAACGCCGGGCTGCACAGTGGATGCGAGCCGGAGCGATCGCCGCGTTCGTCTTCGCCGGGGCCGTCGGGTACTTCATCGTGGAAGAGGCGATCAAGAACAACTTCGACATCTCGGTCGGCGGCGGGATCCTGCGGGCCTCGATCGCCGTCGTCATCGGTGCGTTCGGTGGGCTGCTGCTGCGCGAGTCCGGACGACATTTCCGTGAGGCAGACACGGCTGAGGACGTGGCCCTCTCGCTCAAGGCGTTGGCCCCGTTCTACGCTAACTCTGACGAAGGTGTTCGCCTTGCGGCCCGGGTCCAGGTCGGGGATGCGGTTCTCGTCAAGAACGTGCTGTCCCGGTTCGCAAACCGCGATGCGGCAAAGCATGCCGGGGAGGCCAGCACTGCCGATCTGCCGGGCCTCGTCGCGGAGGCATCGAAGGCGTTGAACCTGCCCGGCGGGTCTGACACCAAGGCCTGATGGAAGGCAACGACCCGAAGCGCGTAGGCACGATCAGCCAGCGTGCCTGCGAGCTGTCGGATATGTTCCCTCGTTAGACGGGGTTGGCGAACGTTGTCCCCTGGTTGCTTTCTCGCGCTCGCTGGCGGTCTACGGCCAGGAGGGTGAGCCGTGCCGGCGCTGCGGCGCGACGCGTTCATGAACCGCTCGGCGTACTTCTGCCCGGTGTGCCAGCCGGTGCCCCGGAGGACCGGCCCGGCCCGACCTCCCCGCGCCTGACCGCGGACCGTCGACATCTCGGCGGACGGGGCGGGCGTCAGCGGTCGACGACGTTGCGCACCGGCTCTCCCGCGCGCAGCGCCGCGAGCTGGTCCTCGAGCAGCCGGTCCGCGCCCTGCGGCCGCCCGCCCGCGACGTGCGGCGTGAGGGTCGTCCGCGGTGCGTCCCACAGCGGAGAGTCCGCCGGCAGCGGCTCCTTCTCCGTGACGTCGAGCGCCGCGCCGCCCAGCCGACCCTCGCGCAGCGCCGCCACCAGGGCGTCCTCGTCCAGCGCCGAGCCGCGCCCGACGTTGACCACCAGCGCGTGGTCGGGCAGCGCGGCGAGGCGCTCGGCGTCGATCGCGTGGTGCGTCGCGGGGGTGGCCGGCAGGAGCGAGACCAGCACGTCCGTCGTGGCGAGGACGCCCGCGTCGCCGGAGAGGTCCTCCTCGGTGACGACCCGGACGCCGTCGCGCACGCCGGCGGTGCGGGCGACGCCCGTGACGTGTGCGCCGAGGAGCCCGAGCACGGGCGCCAGCCGCCCGGCGATGGACCCGAACCCCCAGATCGTCACGTTCGCCCCGTCGAGGGTGAACCGGCCCGCGGTCGCCGGGTCGGCCTGCTCGCGCCCCAGCGCGGCGTCCCAACGGTGCTCGCGCTGTGCGGCGCGGAGCCGGTCGAGCCGCCGGAGGCCGGCGAGCACCAGCGCGAGGGCGTGCTCGGCCACGGGGCCGTCGTGCAGCGACCGGCCGCTCGCGACCGCGACGTCGGCGGCGAACCCGGCGCCGAGCACGGAGTCCGGCCCGGCGGCGAGGGTCTGCACCAGCCGCAGCCGGGTGAGCCGCCGGGCGGCGTCCTCGAGGCCCGCCGCAGGGTTGGCCCACGCGACGAGCACGTCCGCGTCGGTGTGCTCGTCGGGGACGGGCTCGTCCACGGCGTAGCGGACGACGACGTCGTCCGGCCGGGTGGTCGGGTCCAGGTCGATGGTGTCCGGCAGCAGGATCTTCACCCGACGAACCTACCGCCGCGCCGTCGCGGAACCGAGGTCGGCGACGGGCGCGGCCGGGTCGCCGGGCTGCTCCTGGGCGAGGGACCAGGCGTATCCGGGGTCGCGCCCGACGAGCTCCGCGTGGCTGCCGCGCGCGACCACGCCCGCCGGCCCGCCGCCGGGCGGCGTGCCGAGGACGAGGACCTCGTCCACGGCGTCGAGCGCGGTGAGCCGGTGCGTGGCCAGGACGAGCCCGTGGCCGGTGGCGCGGGCGTCCGCGACCAGGGTCCGCACGAGCTCGTCGGCGGTGGCCGCGTCCAGGTGCTCGGCCGGCTCGTCCACCAGCACCCACGGCGCGCGGGTGACCAGCGCGCGGGCCGCGAGCAGGCGGCGGCGCTCGCCGCCGGAGACCGTGGCGCCGTCCGGGCCGAGGAGCGTGGCGACGCCGTCGGGCAGGGCGTCGAGCCAGGCGGCGAGGCCGACCCGGTCGAGGACCGTGACCGCCTCGGCCTCGTCGAGGTCGCCCCGCGCGACGCGGAGGTTCTCGAGGACGGTGGTGTCGAAGACGTGCCCGTCCTCCGCGACGAGGACGGCGTCCCCGGGCACGTCGAGCGACCCCGCGACGGGCGGCACGAGCCCCGCCAACGTGGCCAGCACCGTGGTCTTGCCGACGCCGGAGGGCCCGACGAGCGCGACGGCGGCGCCCACCCCGACGGCGAGGTCGACGCCGACGACCGCCGGCGTGCCGTCCCAGCCGACGGAGAGGTCGAGCGCGCGCAGGGTCCGCGGGGGAGCGGCGGGAGTCTCGCCGGCGCTCCCCGCCCGCTCGGTGCGGGCCGCGGGCGCCGAAGGAGCCGCGGGGACTGCCGCCTCCGCCTCGTCGAGCAGGCCCATGATCCGCGCCGCGGCCCGGCGCGAGCGGCGCACCTGGATCGCGGCGGCCGGCAGCGCGGCGACGCCCTCGAACGCGGCGAGGGGCGTCAGCACGATCACGGAGAGCTCCGTCGGGTCGAGCGTGCCGGCGGCGACCGCGGGGATGCCCAGGAGCAGCGCTCCGAGCACCGCGAGGCCGACCGCGGCGGACTGGAGAGCGGCGGCGAGCGCCGAGACGCGCGCGCCGTCGTCGGTCGCCGCGGCGAGCTCCCGGTCCGTGCGCCGCAGCGCGACGAGGCGCTCGTCCATCGCCCCGCCCACCTGGAGCGGTCCGGCGTTCTCGAGGATCTCGAGCGTGCGGGCAGACATCTCGGCCCGGACGCGGGCGCTCGCGGCCTCCGTGCGTGCCGCCGCCCGTGAGGCGAGCCACGGCGAGAGCACGCCCGCGAGCAGGAGGCAGGCGGCGAGCACCAGCGCGGCGGACGGGAGGAAGGCGCCGACGACGACGACGGACAGCACCGAGACGACCACCGCGACGCACGCAGGCACGAACGCGCGGACGACGACGTCCCCGACGGCGTCGACGTCGGCTCCCACCCGCGCGAGCAGGTCGCCGCGCCGCACCCCCGCGAGGGCCGTGCCGCGCCCCGCGGCGAGCCGCGCGTAGAGGTTGGCGCGCAGCGCGGTCATCCCGCGCAGCGCGAGGTCGTGGGACGCGAGGCGCTCGAGGTAGCGGGCGACCCCGCGCCCGATGCCGAACGCGCGCACCGCGACGACGGCGATCGAGACGGCGCCGATCTCGGGCATCTGCGACGCCCGGGCGATGAGCCATGCGGCGACGGCGGCGAGCCCCACCGCGCAGCCGAGCGCGAGGGAACCCCACGCGACGGCGACGACGAACCCCCGCGCGCGCAGCTCGAGCAGCGGCACGGCGCGGCGCAGCGGGTCGGTCGCGGCACGCCCGGTGCCGCGCTCGCCGCTCATGCGGGCACCCCCGTCGCGACCGGCCGGGCGACGACCTCCACGACGTCGTCGGCGAGCGCGACGACGGACGCGCGGTGGGCGACGACGACGACGGTGCGCCCCTGGTCGCGCCAGGTGCGCACGGCATCGAGGACGGCCTGCTCGCCGCGCGCGTCGAGGTGGGCGGTGGGCTCGTCGAGCACCACCAGGGGCACGTCGTCGGGGTCGTCGAGGAGCGCGGCCGCGAGCGCGGCACGCTGTCGCTCGCCGACGCTCAGGCCGGTCCCGCCGCGCCCGACGACGGTGTCCCAGCCGTGGGGGAGCCTCGCCACGACCGCGTCGAGGCCGCTCGTGCGCGCCGCGGCGTCGATCGCTGCGTCGGTGACGTCACGCTCGTCGCGGACGACGTCGCGCAGCCGGCCGGGCGCCAGCGCGGGGCGCTGCGGGACCCAGGCGACCTGCGACCACCACGACGCGGGGTCGATCTCCGCCAGGTCCGTGCCGGCCGCTCCGTCCGTCCCCGTCCCCGCTCCCACGACGCCGCCGCGGACCGTGACCCGCCCGGCGTCGGGCCGCAGGAGCCCCAGGAGCACGAGGACGGCGGTGGACTTGCCGGCGCCGCTGGGCCCGGTCAGCGCGAGCACGCGCCCGGTCGCGCCGCCCGCGCGCGCGGGCAGGTCGAGCGTCAGCGAGAGGCCCGCCGGGGCGTCGGTCGCGCGGTCCCCGGCGCGCACGCTGACGCCGTCGAGCTCGATGCGCGACCCGCGCAGCGGCGGCGCCGGCGTCGTGCCCCGGGCGTGCACGGGGGTGTCGAGCACCGCGAAGGCCTGCTCGGCGGCGGCGAGACCGTCGGTCGAGGCGTGGAACTGCGCGCCGACCTGGCGCAGCGGGAGGTAGACCTCTGGGGCGAGGACGAGGACCGCGAGGCCCGCCTCGAGGTCGATCCCCTCGCCGCGCAGGAGCCGCAGCCCGATCCCGACCGCGACGACGGCGACCGAGAGCGTCGTGAGCAGCTCGAGGACCATCCCGGACAGGAACGCCACGCGCAGGGTCCCCATGGTCGCCCGGCGGTTCGCGTCCCCGAGCGCCCGCACGCGCGCCTGCGGGCCGATCTCGCGGCCGAAGGCCTTGAGCGTCGGCAGCCCGGTCAGCAGGTCGAGCACCTGGGACCCGAGCCGCTGGACGACGACGAGGCGGCGCTGCGCGGTCCCCGCCGTGAGCTGCCCGACCAGGACCATGAAGAGCGGGATCAGCGGGATCGTGCACACGACGATCACGGCGGAGACCCAGTCGAGCCCGAGCACGACGAGGATGGCCAGCGGGGTCACGGTCGCCGCGAGCAGCAGCTGGGGCAGGTAGCGCACCAGGTACGGCTCGAGGGCGTCCAGCCCGCGGGTGGCGAGGGTCGCGACCTCGGGCCCGCGCCCGGAGGCGAGCCGGCGCGGACCGAGCGCGGTCGCGTGCACGACGACGGCCTCGCGCAGCTCAGCGATCGTGCGGGCCGCGGCGCGCAGCGCGAACCGCTCCTGCGCCCACGCGGTGCCTGCCCGGGCCAGCACCACGGCGGCCAGCAGGAGGAGCGAGGCGCCCTCCGGCCCGGACGACCACGAACCGTCGACGGTGCCCTCGATCGCCGGGGCGAGCGCGCGCGCGATCAGCAGTGCCTGCGCCACGACGAGGACGGCGGTCAGCAGCCCGAGGAGCGTGGTGAGCACGACGTAGCCGCGCGCGGCGCGGGCGTGTCGCAGGAGGCGCGGGTCGAGCGGTCTCACGCCTGCCTGTCCCGCTCGCCGCGGACGGCCGCCCCCGTGCCGGCGCGCGGGTCGGCGGTCTCGTCGACGGTGAGGTCGAGCCGCGCCGCGGTGCCGTCCGAGCTGCCGAACGCCTCGGCCTTGACCTTCTCCCAGCTCAGGCCGATCGAGTCGGGGATGTCCTCGGTCGTCAGCCGGCGTCGGAACACCCAGTAGGTCCAGGACTGGTAGATCAGGACGACCGGGACCAGGACGACGGCGACCCACGTCATCACGGTCAGCGTGTAGTCGCTGGAGGACGCGTTCTCGACCGTCAGGGAGTTCGCCGGGTCGACGGCGGGCATGACGTCGGGGTACATCGAGCCGAAGATCAGCACGACCGCGGAGACGATGGTCAGCGACGAGAGCACGAAGGCCCAGCCCTCGCGGCCCTTGGCGTTGGTGACGACCACGCCGAGAAGGCACGCGGCGGCGACGGCCACGACCGCCCACGTCCAGGTCACGGAGTACGCGATCTGCGCCCACAGCGCCCACGCCGCGGTGACGAGCGTCGCGACCACCGAGAAGTACCCCGCGAGCCGGCGTGCGCGCGCCCGCATCTCGCCGTCGGTCTTCAGCGCGAGGTAGACGGCGCCGTGGGTGAGGAACAGGCTGACGGTGACCAGCCCGCCGAGCAGGGCGAACGGCGACAGCAGCGAGAAGAAGCCACCGGTGAACTGGTGGTCGGCATCGAGCTCGACCCCGCGCACGAGGTTCGCGAACGCCACGCCCCACAGCAGCGCGGGCACCCAGGACCCGGCGATGATGGCCTGGTCGCAGCGCCGGGCCCACACCGGGTCGTCGATCTTGCCGCGGTACTCGAAGGCGACCACCCGCACGATGAGCGTGAGCAGGATGATCAGCAGCGGCAGGTAGAACCCGGAGAAGAGGGTCGCGTACCACTCGGGGAAGGCCGCGAACGTGGCGCCGCCGGCGGTGAGCAGCCAGACCTCGTTGCCGTCCCAGACCGGGCCGATGGTGTTGATCAGGAGGCGCCGCTCCTTGTCCTTGCGGCCGAGGACGGGCAGCAGCATGCCGACGCCGAAGTCGAACCCCTCGAGCACGAGGTAGCCCGTCCACAGGACGGCGATGAGCACGAACCAGACGATCGCGAGATCCATGGTGACTTCTCCTCGATGCTCGCGTCAGTACGCGAAGGACAGGGGGCGTTCGGCGTCGTCGGTCTGCGCCTCGGGCGACTCGTCGCGCACGGTCAGCGGGACGCCCTCGCGGGCATAGCGCCGCATGAGCCGGAACCAGACGACGGCGAGCACGGCGTACAGCAGCGTGAACGCGATCATCGACGTCAGGACGAACCCGGGCCCGACGGCGGTGGACACGCCTCGCTCGGTCAGCAGCCGCACCTCGTCGATCCCGGTCGGGTTGGGGGCCACGACCCACGGCTGACGTCCGGTCTCGGTGAAGATCCAGCCGAACGAGGCGGCGAGGAACGGCATCGGCAGGCTGACGAGCGCGAGCGTGGAGACCCAGCGGCTCGACGTCACGCGCCCCTTGCGGGTGACCCACAGCGCCACGACGGCGAGGGCGGCCGAGAAGACGGCGAGGCCGATCATCAGCCGGAAGCTCCAGTAGCTGAGGAAGAGGTTCGGCGTGTACTGGACGGGGTTGCCCGCCGCGTCGGTGTCCCCGTACTTCGCGCTGTACTCGCGCTGCACGTCGTAGACACCGGGCAGATAGCTGTCGGGGCCGGTGAAGTGGTTGGTGCCGAGGAAGCTCGCGAGATAGGGGATCTTGAGCTCGTGGCTCACGCCCTCGCAGGAGTTGGTCAGGTCGCCGATGGTCAGCAGGGAGAACCCGGCGCCCTCCTCGCCCTCGCAGAGGGACTCGGCGGACGACATCTTGCCGGGCTGCTGGTCGTACATGAGCTTGCCCTGGGTGTCGCCGGTGATCCCGACGCCGGCTCCGGCGATCAGCAGCACGATCGCGCCGACGATGATCCCGGGCCGGTAGACGTCACGGGCCAGCTCGATGTTCTCGGGCCGCCTGGTCCGCACGAGCCGGACCATCCACCACGCGCTGATCCCGGTGACGAAGGTGCCAGCGGTGACGAACGCGGCCGTGACCGTGTGCGGGAACGCGGCGAGCAGGGTGTTGTTGGACAGCACCGCCCAGATGTCGACGAGCTCCGCCCGCCCCTTCTCGGCGTTGTACTCGGTGCCGACCGGGTGCTGCATCCAGGAGTTCGCCGCGAGGATGAAGAACGCCGAGAGGTTCACGGACACCGCGACCGCCCAGATGCACGCGAGGTGCACCTTCTTGTTGAGCTTGTCCCAGCCGAAGATCCACAGCCCGAGGAACGTGGACTCGATGAAGAACGCGGCGAGCGCCTCCATGGCGAGCGGCGCGCCGAAGACGTCGCCGACGAAGCGGGAGTACTCGGACCAGTTCATGCCGAACTGGAACTCCTGGACGATCCCGGTGGCGACGCCGAGCGCGAAGTTGATGAGCAGGAGCTTGCCGAAGAACTTCGTCAGCCGCAGCCACCGCTCGTTGCCGGTGCGCACCCACGCGGTCTGCATGATCGCGACGATGGGCGCGAGACCGATCGTGAGCGGCACGAAGATGAAGTGGTAGACGGTGACGATGCCGAACTGCCACCGTGCGAGGTCGAGTGCTTCCACGGGAGGGCTCCCTGTCTCGGACGTGCTGCCTGCGTTCCCTGGGACGAACTTAGGCGCACTCTGCACCGACGGCGCGCGCGAGCACCAGCCCCGGAGGCAAATTGTGAAGTGATTCACGAAGTCGAGCGCTGCGGATCCTCCGAGCGGTCGCGTCGGCCTCCACCGCCGGCGAGGCCCGCTGTGCGATACTGGGGCCACCGGGAGGATCCACACTCCTTCCGCCAGAACGAGCTCGCACCACCTGCTTCCGCGGCAGAGGGAGCGCCGCCGGCCCGGACCTCGTCCGAGACGGCGTGCCGCCCCCGCCGCGCGCAGACGGTGCCGGGCCGTCCACGACGACTTCCGCCGCCGGGGCCGGTGCAACGCACCCCTCGAGCGACGACCGACCGCCCCAGGGGCTGCCAGGTGTGGGGTGGCCGCTCGGGTGACAGGAGTACCCGCGTGACCCTCGACAACACCACCGGATCAGCCGACGGAACCGCTCCGAAGAAGGCACCCCGGCGCCGCGTGACCCGCACGACCGAGTCTCTGCGCGGAGCGGCTCAGGCCACGGCGGACGTGCCCGCCACGGCGCCCGAGCCCGCGCGAGGAACCGCCGAGACCCCGGTCGTCGCGCCGCCGGCCGCCCCGGCCGAGACCCCGGAGCCCGCTCGGCGCAGCCGTTCGCGCCGGGTCGTGCGTGAGACCGGCGGCACGCCCGAGCCCGCGGCGACCGCGGCAGCGCCCCGGACGGCGCCCGAGACCGCGATCGCACCTGAGACGGCAGAGGCGCCGGCCGCAGAGCCCGCGGCCGCAAGAACGCCGGCGAAGAAGGCCCCGGCCCGCCGGGCGACGAAGAAGGCGGCCGCTCCCGAGGCGGTCGTCGAGCAGACGCCCGCCGACCAGGCACCCGCCACCCAGGCACCCACGGAGCAGGCGCCCACGGAGCAGGCGCCGGCGGTGGCGAAGCGCACCACGCGCTCGCGCCGTGCGACGAAGGCGGCCGCGCCCGCCGAGGCGCCCGCGACCGAGCCTGTCGCGGAGCCCGCCGCCGCGCCTGCCGCCGAGGACGCTGCCGCACCGAAGAGCGCGAAGGCCCCGGCCCGCCGCGCCAAGGCCCCGGCGAAGCAGCCCTCCCGCGAGACGACGCCCCCGGCCCGGGGCGGCCGTCCGCCGCGAGACGCCGGAGCAGGCGAGACCGACGCACCCTCCGTGGTGGCACCCCGGCTCGCGACCACCGCGCTGCTCTTCCAGGCCCCCGAGTCGACCGGCCGGCGCTCGCGCCGGGTCCAGGCGCCAGCGGGACCGCCGCGCGCCGGCCAGCCGACGTTCGCGTCGGCCGCCTCCACGCGGGTCGCCGGCACCGACGCGTCCGCCGAGGCGCCGGCGGAGCAGGCCGGGCCGACCGCCGGCGCACAGCGCGCCGCCGAGGCTCCCGCCCCGGCGAAGCGTTCGCGCGGCGGCCAGAAGAAGAGCGGCGGCCGCACGAGGGGCCCTCGCGCGACGGCGCAGGAGTCCGCCGACGCCGAGACCCCGACCGTCGAGACCCCGACCATCGAGACCCGGGCCGTCGAGCCCGGGACGGTCGAGGAGGACGCCACGATCGAGCCCGCGCAGGCCGAGCCCGCGCAGGCGTCGCTGAGCGAGGACGACGCAGCCGCGGTCGAGGAGGTCGGCCACATCGAGTCCGAGCTCGTCGCCGAGGGCGTCGAGGTCCCGGACGACGAGCTCGAGCCGGAGACCGACGAGGACGCCGACGACGAGGACGCCGACGACGAGGAGCGCGGCGGCACGCCGCGGCGCCGTCGTCGCCGTGGCGGACGCGGACGCCGCCGTGGCGGCGAGGGCCGCTCCGGCGACTCGCCCGCGAGCGACGAGGACGAGGCGGACGAGCCCGAGGGCGCGGCCGAGCCCGTCCCGGCCTCGGACGAGAGCGAGCCGGGCGCGCCCGTGGGCGGCGAGGCGGGCTCCGCCGACGCCGCCCGGGCCGACGCGGGCTCCGCGGACGCCGAGGCGGACTCGGACGACTCCGAGGAGGGCTCGTCCTCGAGCCGTCGCCGGCGCCGTCGTCGCCGTGGCGGACGCGGCGAGAGCACGGGCGAGAGCGGCGGCCGTGGCGAGCGGGCCGAGCGCGGCGCCCGCACCCGGAGCATCACCGACGAGGTCACGGCGCTCAAGGGCTCCACGCGGCTCGAGGCGAAGCGCCAGCGTCGCCGCGACGGCCGCGACGCCGGCCGGCGCCGCCAGATCATCACCGAGGCGGAGTTCCTCGCGCGCCGCGAGTCCGTCGAGCGCTCGATGGTCGTGCGCGAGAAGGACGGGCGCACGCAGATCGCCGTGCTCGAGGACGGGATCCTCGTCGAGCACTACGTCTCGCAGCAGTCCGCCGCGTCGATGGTGGGCAACGTCTACCTCGGCCGCGTGCAGAACGTGCTGCCCAGCATGGAGGCCGCGTTCGTCGACGTCGGCAAGGGGCGCAACGCCGTCCTGTACGCCGGCGAGGTGAACTGGGACGCCGCGGGCCTGGACGGCAAGCCGCGGCGCATCGAGTCGGCGCTCAAGTCCGGCGACAGCGTGCTGGTCCAGGTGACCAAGGACCCGATCGGCCACAAGGGCGCCCGCCTGACCTCGCAGGTCACGCTCGCGGGGCGCTACCTGGTCTACGTGCCCGGCGGCGGCATGACGGGCATCTCCCGCAAGCTCCCCGACACCGAGCGCGCGCGCCTGAAGAAGATCCTCAAGGAGGTCGTCCCCGACGGCTCGGGCGTCATCGTCCGCACGGCCGCCGAGGGCGCGAGCGAGGACGACCTGCGCGCCGACGTCGAGCGCCTGCAGAAGCAGTGGGAGTCCATCGAGAAGAAGTCGAAGAGCGCGTCGGCGCCGGCCCTGCTGCAGGGCGAGCCCGACATGGCGATCCGCGTCGTGCGCGACATCTTCAACGACGACTTCAGCTCGCTCGTCGTGGCGGGCTCCGCCGCGTGGGAGGAGATCTCCGGCTACGTCGGCGACCTCGCGCCCGACCTGGTCGACCGCGTGCAGCGGTGGACCTCGGAGCAGGACGTGTTCGCGGTGCACCGCGTCGACGAGCAGCTCGCCAAGGGCCTCGACCGCAAGGTCTGGCTCCCCTCCGGCGGCTCGCTCGTCATCGACCGGACCGAGGCCATGACGGTCGTCGACGTCAACACCGGCAAGTTCACGGGCTCGGGCGGCACGCTCGAGGAGACGGTGACGAAGAACAACATCGAGGCCGCGGAGGAGATCGTCCGCCAGCTCCGGCTGCGCGACATCGGCGGCATCATCGTCGTCGACTTCATCGACATGGTGCTCGAGTCCAACCGCGACCTCGTGCTGCGCCGCCTGGTCGAGTGCCTGGGCCGCGACCGCACCAAGCACCAGGTCGCCGAGGTCACCTCGCTCGGGCTCGTGCAGATGACCCGCAAGCGGGTCGGCCAGGGGCTCGTCGAGGCCTTCAGCGAGACGTGCGAGCACTGCAACGGGCGCGGCTTCGTCGTGCACAGCGACCCGATCGAGAAGAACGGCTCCGGCCGCTCCACCGGTCGCGGCGGCGAGCACGGGCCGGACGCGGGGCGTCCGTCGCGCAACGCCCAGACCGCCTCCCCGGACCGCGGCGAGGACGACGACGAGCAGGACGGCGACGCGTCGCGGTCCTCGCGCGGGCGTCGTCGACGCAGCGGCAGGGGCGAGGGCTCGAGCGAGTCGCCCGCCGTCCCGGTGCTGCCGGAGCCGACGTCGGAGGCCCGCGAGGCCGTGAAGGCCACGCTCGCCACGATCGCCGCGGCCGCGGCGCACGCCCACGAGCACGACGGCGAGCACCCGGACGCCGCGGACGGGCCGGCGCGTGCCGCGGCCGCCGCGGCGGCGGTCGACGAGGCCGTCCAGAGCGCCGTCGGCGACCTCGGCATCGTGCTCCCGGAGCGCTCGACCCCCCCGGCGGCCTCGCCGGAGCCGGAGACCGCGGCCGAGCCGGAGGCACCCGCGGAGCCCCAGGCCTCGCCGGAGCCCGAGCCGGACAAAGGAGCCGAGGCCGCGCAGGTCTCGGAGCCTGCTGGACCGGCTGACGGGTCGCCGTCCGAGGTGAGCCCGGCCTCCTGACGGGGGTGCGTGCTGTACTGACCCGGTGACGGGTGGACGCGTCGAGGCGATCGTCGGGCCGATGTTCGCGGGCAAGAGCGAGGAGCTCCTGCGCCGCGTGCGTCGCCTGCAGGTCGCCGGGCGCGCGGTCGACGTCGTCACCCACGCCCTCGACACCCGTCGGGGCGTGGGTGCGGTCACCTCGCACGCCGGCGCTCGCCTCGACGCGAGGACGGTCGCCTCGGCGTCCGCCCTCGCGGCGGGGGTGCCCGACGACGTCGGGGCCGTCGCGGTGGACGAGGCCCAGTTCTTCGGTCCCGGGCTCGTCGACGCGGTCGAGGGCCTCGCGGACCGTGGCCTGGTGGTGATCGTCGCCGGTCTCGACGTCACGTACGACGCGCGGCCCTTCGAGCCGATGGTCTCCCTCGCGGCCCTCGCGGAGCGGGTCGACCGGCTCACGGCGGTCTGCGCGGTCTGCGGTCGCGACGCCCCGTTCCACGTCCGCGCGGACGCACCCCCGTCCGCGGGCGGGGGAGCGGACGCGCTCGCGCCGGTGGCGGAGCACGTCGGCGGGTCCGAGACCTACGAGGCGCGCTGCCGCGACCACCTGGGCGACGCGCCCTGGCGTCAGGGCCGGCGCAGCGGGACGAACGTGTAGGTCCCGTGCTCCGAGGTCCGGAGCTGTTCGCCGTCGCGCTCCACGAGCACCAGGACGTGCCGCACGGGGGCGACCATGCGCCCGCCGTCGGCCAGCTGGTCGACGAGGTCCGCGGGGAGCGTCTCCGCCGCGGCCGAGACGAGGATCCGGTCCCAGCCGCCCGGGCGGGGGCTGCCGAGCACGCCGGGCGCCGCCTGCTGCACGCTCGCCCACGGCGTCTCGCAGGCGGCGAGCGCCTGCGCGGAGCGGTCCACGAGCTCGGGGACGAGCTCGACGCCGAGCACCTCGCCCGTGGGCCCGACGAGGTGGGCGAGCAGCGCCGTCGTCCACCCGGACCCCGAGCCGACGTCCAGCGCCCACGCGCCGGGCGGGACCTCCAGGAGCCGGAGCATCTCGGCGACCGTCGACGGCTGCGAGCACGTGGCCCCGAAGCCGATGTCGATCGGGTGGTCCTCGCCCGCGCGGGAACGGGCCGACGCCGGCAGGAAGGCGGCGCGGTCCACCGCGCGGACGGCGTCCCCGACGCGGTCCGGACCGGGGACGGGCGTGCCGGCGTCGTCGGACGTGCCAGGACCGTCGGGCATCACGTGCCTCCTCGCGACCGTGTCCACCGACAGTACGACGGGCAGGTCGTGCACGACACGCGAGCGCCGCGCCGGCGTGCGGTTCAGGAGCGCGTGGGCACCGGTTCGTGCACGGCGTCCCCGTGGCCGTCCGGCTCGCCCGCGGCAGGTTCCTCCTCGTGCGGGCTGTACCAGTCGCTGAGGGCGGGGTCCTCGGAGTCGAGCCACGCGCCTGCGCCGTCCTCGTGGGCCGCGGACACGACGCCCACGACGAAGTCGTCCCCGTGCTCCTCGATGCCGCTGCGTACCCCGCGGCTGAGGGCCTCGCGCGCATAGCGCCGCCGCAGCGTCTGCGGGTCCCGGGCGAGGTCCTTCGCCCACGCGACCATGATGAGCATCACCACGAAGGCGAAGGGGAGCGCGGTGATGATCACCAGGCTCTGCAGTCCGCTGAGGGCGACCGCGCCTCCCGCGACGAGCAGCACCCCCGCGATGGCCGCCAGCGCGACGCCCCACACGATGGTCGTCCAGCGGCTGGGTGTGGGGTTGCCGTGCTGGGACTGCGAGGACATCACGATCGACGCGGAGTCGGCGCTCGTGACGAAGAAGATGACGATCGAGACCATCGCGACGACGGACGTGAGCGTCCCCGCGGGGAGCTGGTGCAGGAGCGTGAACAGCATGTCCTGCGGGGACTCGGCCGAGCTGAGGGCGCCCGTGGTCTGCTCCAGCCACATCGCCGTGCCGCCGAGGACGGTGAACCAGACCAGGCACACGGTCGACGGGACGACGATGACGGTCACCACGAACTCGCGGAGCGTGCGCCCGCGGCTGATCCGGGCGATGAAGAGCCCGACGAAGGGCGTCCACGAGACCCACCACGCCCAGTAGTACGTGGTCCACGAGTCCATGAACGACTGGGCGTCCGGGCTCGTCGCGCCGGACTGCGCCATGAGGGTGAACCCCTCGGCGAGGAACGTCATGAACGCGCCGGGTATCAGGTTGAGGATGAGGACGGTCGGCCCGGCGACGAACACGAAGAGCCCGAGCAGCCCTGCGACGACCATGTTGATGTTGGACAGGGCGCGGATGCCGCGCTTGACGCCCGAGACCGCCGAGAAGATGAAGCCGATCGCGAGGATCGCGATGATCGCCACGAGCGCGCCGTTGGTCATCGGCCCGGCGCCGCTGACGATCTCGATGCCACGCCCGATCTGCAGGGCGCCGATGCCGAGGGAGACCGCCGTGCCGAACAGCGTCACGATGATCGCGAAGGCGTCGACCACGCCGCCGAGCCCGCCCTTGGTGCGCTCACCGAAGATGGGCTCGAGCAGCGAGGAGATGAGCGGCGAGCGCCCCTTGCGGTAGGCGGCGTAGGCGACTGCGCCACCGACGAGCGCGTAGTAGGCCCACGCGACCGGGCCCCAGTGGAACAGGGTCTGCGCGATCGCGACGTGCATCGCGTGATCGGACTCCGCCGGGACGTCGGCGAATGCCGGTGGCAGGTCCAGGAAGTAGGTGATCGGCTCGTACGGTCCGTAGAAGAGCAGGCCGATCCCCATGCCTGCGGAGAAGAGCATCGCGACCCACGAGCCCGTGGAGAACTCGGGCTTCTCGTGGTCCTGGCCGAGGCGGACGGCCCGGTACCGGCCGAATCCGAGCCACATCATGAACACGAACACGGTGACGGTGAGCAGCCCGAACATCCAGCCGAACGAGCGGCTGACCCACGCGAGTCCTGCGGTGGAGGCGCTCGAGAGGCTCTCCGGTGCCACCACGCCCCACCCGAGAAGGCCGACCACGAAGACGGCGGCGATCGCGAACACCGGCCAGCTGGTGCGGAAGGTGCTGTGCGTCTGCTCCACGCCGAGGCCAGGAAGCAGGGCGGGATGGACGCCCTCGGCGGTCGAGGGGTCCGTCACCTCCTGGATCACCCGCTCGGCGTCGTCCGCGACGCGGCGTGCAGCGGAGTGGCCGTCGCGGGCGGGGGGCGGCGGCTCGGCGGCGGTCTCGGGCGTGCGTCGGGGGGTCTTCATGAGAAGGATCCTTCGGGCGTTCGCGGATGCCGCTGTCGACCGGCGGGGCATGACGGTCAGGAACCATACAGGTAGCCTCGACCGGGGCTTGACCTGGCGGTGCGAGTTCCTGGTCCGTCGATCAGGGCTGGGTCACGTGTTCGGTGTGCGCGACGCCACTGCCCGCGCGGGCGGCACCGGGATTGACCCGGGCGTCGGCATTCCGTAATCTTGGACGTCGGTGCGCTTCGCGCGCGCCTTTCCGGTGTGCCCCCGGACCAGATCGCACTCCTGCACCGCGGTGTACCGAGTCACCAAGACGGTCGGGCGGGCGAGCACACGACATGGCGAGAGAGATGAGCAGCAACGTGGTGTACGCAGTGGTGAAGGCCGGAGGCCGCCAGGAGAAGGTGTCCGTCGGCGATATCGTCGTCGTCGACCGTCTGAAGGCGACCGAGGGTGCGTCCGTCGAGCTTCCTGCTCTCCTCCTCGTCGACGGGGAGAAGGTGACCACCGACGCCGAGAAGCTCGCGAAGGTCGTCGTCACCGCCGAGGTCGTCCGGGACGAGAAGGGCCCGAAGATCACGATCCTCCGGTACAAGAACAAGACCGGCTACCGCCGTCGTCAGGGCCACCGTCAGCAGCTGACGCGCCTGAAGGTCACCGGCATCAAGTGATCCTCCCGCCGGCTCTCGGCCGGCGCGGGACTCCCTCGACACTCTTCGTACGAAAGCAGGACTGACATGGCACACAAGAAGGGCGCGAGCTCCTCGCGCAACGGTCGCGACTCGAACGCGCAGTACCTCGGCGTCAAGCGCTTCGGCGGCCAGGTCGTCGGCGCCGGCGAGATCATCGTCCGCCAGCGCGGCACCCACTTCCACCCCGGCCACAACGTGGGCCGCGGCAAGGACGACACGCTGTTCGCCCTCGCGCCGGGCTCGGTCCTCTTCGGGACCCGCCGCGGCCGCAAGGTCATCGACATCGTCACCGTCGAGGCCTGAGCAGCACACAGCAGCATCTGAGCAGAGCCTGCACGCCGGCCCGCGCCGGTCGCGGGTCGAGCTCCCGGGAGGGGCGCACCGACGTCGGTGCGCCCCTCCTGCCGTCCGCCCGCACCGCCCGTCACTCCCGGAAGGATCGCCCCATGGCAACGTTCGTCGATCGCGTCGTCCTGCACGTCTCCGGGGGTGACGGCGGCAACGGCTGCGCGTCGATCCGGCGCGAGAAGTTCAAGCCCCTCGCGGGCCCCGACGGCGGCAACGGCGGCGACGGCGGCACGGTGACGCTGCGGGTGGACCCGCAGACGACGACGCTGCTCGAGTACCACCACACGCCGCACCGGCACGCGACGTCGGGCGGCCAGGGGATGGGCGACAACCGCAACGGCGCCGCCGGCGAGGACCTCGTGCTCAAGGTCCCGGACGGCACCGTCGTCAAGGGCCCCGACGGCACCCTCCTGGGCGACCTCGTGGGCGCGGGCGCCGAGCTCGTGGTGGCCGCCGGCGGCCGCGGGGGCCTCGGCAACGCCGCGCTCTCGTCGCAGCGCCGCAAGGCGCCGGGCTTCGCGCTGCTCGGCGAGCCGGGGGACGGCGCCGAGATCGTCCTCGAGCTGAAGTCGCTGGCCGACGTCGCGCTGGTGGGCTACCCGAGCGCGGGCAAGTCCTCCCTCGTCGCCGCGATCAGCGCCGCGCGCCCCAAGATCGCCGACTACCCGTTCACCACCCTGGTGCCGAACCTCGGCGTCGTGCAGGGCGGCGACACGCGCTTCACC
The DNA here is from genome assembly GCF_003752595.1 of Cellulomonas sp. PhB143. Classification (GTDB taxonomy): domain Bacteria; phylum Actinomycetota; class Actinomycetes; order Actinomycetales; family Cellulomonadaceae; genus Paraoerskovia. Next base: position 87,504 of record NZ_RKIJ01000014.1, read on the forward strand.
GTGGCGGACGTGCCCGGTCTCATCCCGGGCGCGAGCGAGGGCAAGGGGCTCGGTCTGGAGTTCCTGCGGCACATCGAGCGCACCGCCGTGATCGTGCACGTCCTGGACTGCGCGACCCTCGAGCCCGGCCGTGACCCGCTGAGCGACCTGGAGACGATCGAGGCGGAGCTCGCCGCGTACTCCGGGGACCTCGCCATCGAGGGCGGCCGGACGCCGCTGAACGACCGCCCGCGCGTCGTCGTCCTCAACAAGGTCGACGTGCCCGAGGCGCGCGAGCTCGCCGAGCTCGTCCGCCCGGACCTCGAGGCGCGCGGGCTGCGCGTCTTCGAGATCTCCGCGGCGAGCCACGAGGGTCTGCGCACGCTGTCGTTCGCGCTCGCCGAGATCGTCGAGAAGGCGCGCGCCGCGGCGCCCGCCCCCGAGGCGACGCGCGTCGTCCTGCGCCCCAAGGCCGTGGACGACTCCGGCTTCACCGTCAAGCGCATGGAGCAGTCCGGCGAGCTGTACTTCTGGGTGCGCGGGCAGCGCGTCGAGCGCTGGGTGCGCCAGACGGACTTCTCGAACGACGAGGCCGTCGGCTACCTCGCCGACCGGCTCGCCCGGGCGGGCGTCGAGGACGGCCTGCTCAAGGCGGGCGCGGTCTCCGGCGACGAGGTGCGCATCGGCCCCGAGAACAACCAGGTGATCTTCGACTGGGAGCCCACGCTGCACAGCGGAGCGGAGCTGCTCACCGGCCCGCGCGGCACCGACCTGCGCCTCGAGGAGTCGCAGCGCCCGACCCGCAAGGACAAGCGGCGCGAGTACACCGACCGCATGGACGCCAAGGCGGAGGCCCGCGCCGAGCTGTGGACCGAGCGCGAGGGCGGGCACTGGACGGACCCCGAGCAGGACTGAGCCCGGCCGGCCCGCCCGACCCACGTGCCGGACGCCGCTGCGCCGCCCGCGCGCCGCGCGCCATGATGTCCCCGTGACTCCCGGCTCCCGCGCGCAGGCGGCCGACGCGGCCCGCGTCGTCGTCAAGATCGGCTCCTCCTCCCTGACCGGGCCGGACGGCCGCCTCGCCCCCGAGGCGGTCACGGCGCTCGTCGACGTGCTCGCCGCGCGGCGCGCCGCGGGCCAGCAGGTGGTCCTCGTGACCAGCGGCTCGATCGCCGCGGGCATCGACCCCCTCGGCCTCGCCGCACGCCCGCGCGACCTCGCCACCGCCCAGGCGGCGGCATCCGTGGGCCAGGGGATGCTCGTGGCCCGGTACACGGCGGCGTTCGCCGCGCACGGCCTGCGCGTCGGCCAGGTGCTCCTGACCGCGGAGGACACGGTGCGCCGCGGCCACTACCGCAACGCCCAGCGCGCGCTCGAGCGCCTGCTCGCCCTCGGCGTGGTGCCGATCGTCAACGAGAACGACGCGGTGGCGACCGACGAGATCCGGTTCGGCGACAACGACCGCCTCGCCGCCCTCGTCTCCCACCTGGTGCGCGCCGACGTGCTGGTGCTGCTCACCGACGTCGACGGCCTGTACACGGGCCCGCCGGACCTGCCGGGCTCCGTCCGGGTGCCCGTCGTCTCGGGCCCCGCGGACCTCGAGGGCATCGAGGTCACCGCCCGGGGCAGCTCTGTGGGGACCGGGGGCATGGTCACCAAGCTCGAGGCCGCGGCGCTGGCGACGACGTCCGGCGTCCCGGTGGTGCTCACGCTCGCCGAGAACGCCGCCGCCGCGCTGGCGGGGGAGGACGTCGGCACCTGGTTCGCCGCGACCGGGCGGCGCACGTCGCGGCGCCGCCTGTGGCTCGCGCACGCCGCCCGCACGCGGGGCACGCTCGTGCTCGACGACGGCGCGGTGGCGGCGGTGCGCGCCGGGCGCGCCTCCCTGCTCCCCGCCGGGGTCACGGGCGTCGCCGGCGACTTCGACGCGGGCGACCCGGTCGACCTCGTCGGGCCCGACGGCGTCGTCGTCGCGCGCGGGCTCGTCGCCTTCGACTCGGGCGAGATCCCGGGGCTGATGGGCCGCTCGACGCACGCCCTGCGCGACGAGCTGGGGGAGGGCTACGACCGCGAGGTCGTGCACCGCGACGACCTGGTGCTGGTGCGCGCCCGCCGCCGGTGAGGCCCGCGCCGGACCGGAGGGCGGACGCCCCTGCCCGCTGTCGCCCGGCGGTCGTAGGCTCGGCGTCATGACAGCACAGAACGTGCCCGACGACGTCCGCGCGGCCGTCGAGGACGTCGCCCGGCGGGCCAAGTTCGCCTCGCGCACCCTGGCGACGGCGACCCGCGCGACCAAGGACGCGGCGCTCGGCGCGCTCGCGGACGCCCTGGTCGCGCAGGCCGACGCGATCGTCGCGGCGAACGCGCAGGACCTGGACCGGGGCCGGGCCGGCGGCATGAGCGACGGGCTGCTCGACCGGCTCGCCCTGACGCCGGAGCGCATCGGGGCGATCGCCGACGCCCTGCGCGAGCTCGCCGCGCTGCCCGACCCGGTGGGCGAGGTCGTGCGCGGCTCGACCCTGCCCAACGGCCTGCGGCTGCGCCAGGTGCGCGTGCCCATGGGCGTGGTCGGCATGATCTACGAGGCCCGCCCCAACGTGACCGTGGACGCCGCCGGGCTCGCCCTGAAGTCCGGCAACGCGGTGATCCTGCGCGGCGGCTCGGCCGCGGCGAGCTCGAACGAGGTGATCGTCGGGGTGCTGGCCGCCGCCCTCGAGAAGCAGGGGCTGCCGGGGGACCTGGTGCAGTCGATCGACGCGCACGGGCGCCCGGGCGGCGTCGCGCTGATGCGCGCGCGAGGCCTCGTGGACGTGCTCGTCCCGCGCGGCGGGGCGGAGCTCATCCGGACCGTCGTGCGGGAGTCGACCGTGCCCGTCATCGAGACCGGCGTCGGCAACTGCCACGTCTTCGTCGACGCGAGCGCCGACCCGATGACGGCGCTCGAGATCGTGCTGAACTCCAAGACGCACCGGGTCGGCGTGTGCAACGCCGCGGAGACGCTGCTCGTGCACGCCGAGGCGGCCGAGGAGGTGCTGCCTGCGATCCTCGACGCGCTCGACGCGGCCGGCGTCGTCCTGCACGGTGACGAGGCCACGGCACGGCTCGCCCCCGAGGGGGTCGTGGTGGTCCCCGCCACGGACGAGGACTGGGCGCGCGAGTACCTGGCACCCGAGATCGCGGTCCGGGTCGTCGACGACCTCGACGGCGCGATCGAGCACGTCCGGGCCTGGACGTCGGGGCACACCGAGGCGATCGTCACGCGCGACCTCGCGAGCAGCGAGCGGTTCGTGGCCGAGCTCGACTCCGCCGCGATCATGGTCAACGCCAGCACGCGGTTCACGGACGGCGGGCAGTTCGGCCTCGGCGCCGAGATCGGCATCTCCACGCAGAAGCTGCACGCCCGCGGCCCGATGGGCCTCGGGGAGCTGACCACGACCAAGTGGATCGTGCACGGCGACGGCCACGTGCGTGTCTGACGCGCTCGTGAGGACGCCGGCGCGGGCGCCCGCGGAGGGTGCGCCCGGGCGATCGTGCAAGAATTGACCATCTCTTCCGCCCCCCGGTCCGCCGGCGGGCGGGGCACCGGAGGAACGACCCATGGAGGACACCGTGCTTGCAGCAGCCCTGACCGTCGCCGAGAAGGCCGCCGAGCCTGTCGTCAACGAGCTCCCCATGCCCCCGATCGTGTTCGGGATCCTCGCGTTCGCGGGCCTGTGCACGCTGCTGCTCGTGGCCTACGCCTTCCGGAGCATCGGCACGCGTCACTGACGCGGGCCACCCCGACGGACGCCGCAGGACCAGTGACCGCTCCGCGCACGCCCCGCCTGGGCGTCATGGGCGGCACGTTCGACCCGATCCACCACGGTCACCTCGTCGCCGCGAGCGAGGCTGCGGCCCGGTTCGACCTGGACGAGGTCGTCTTCGTGCCCACGGGGCACCCGTCGTTCAAGCAGGACCAGCAGGTCAGCGACGCCGAGCACCGCTACCTGATGACGGTCGTCGCGACCGCGTCGAACCCGCGGTTCACCGTCAGCCGCGTCGACGTCGACCGTCCCGGCCTGACGTACACGATCGACACGCTGCGCGACCTGCGCGCGCAGCGCCCCGGCACCGAGCTGTACTTCATCTCCGGCGCCGACGCGATCGAGCAGATCCTGCGCTGGAAGGACGCCGACGACCTGTGGGGGATGGCCCACTTCGTCGCCGTGACGCGGCCCGGGCACGAGCTCGACCTCGCGCACCTGCCCCCTGGCGTGGTCACGCGCCTCGAGGTCCCCGCGCTGTCCATCTCGTCGACGGACTGTCGCGAGAGGGCCCGGATGGGGCACCCTGTCTGGTATCTGGTCCCGGACGGCGTGGTCCAGTACATCGCCAAGTACCGTCTGTATCGAGGTAGTCCTGATGAGTGAACCGACGGGTGATCCCGTGCGACCGCTGACCCGGCGCGAGCTGCGCGAGCGCGAGCAGGCCGCGGCGGTACCGCAGCCGCCGGCGCCGGCCCGCCCGGCGGTGCCGCCTCCCGCGCCGGTCTCGCGGCGCTCCATGCGCGAGCCGCAGGCGCCCTCCGGTGCGCCGGACCGGTCGCAGACGACGACCTCGACGCCCAGCGTGCGCACGGTCCGCCCGCCGGCGGCCAGCGCGGGGGTCCGGCGGCTCGACGAGACCGGCCGCCTGTCGCCGGTCGAGGACAGCGGCCGGTTCACCGGCACGTCGCGCAGCGTCGCGCACCCCGGCTCGCAGGCGACGGCGGCGCAGGGCCGTCCGAGCGCGCAGAGCCCTGCACCGACGGCGTGGGGGAGCGCGTCCTCGCGTCCGGCCAGGTCGCCCGAGGTCGCCGCGAGCCCCATGTACCGGGCGGCTCCCGCCCCCCAGGGCACGACGGCGCAGTCCCCGGCCCAGGCGCCGACCCGTACCTCGCGCCTGGCACCGCAGCAGGCGCCGTCCTCGGGCCGCGTCGAGAACCGCGGGTGGGGCGCCGCGACGGCCGACCCGTCGGCGACCGCACCGTTCACCCCCGCGGAGCGGAGCGCCGCGACCTCGCCCGCGACTCCTGCCTCGCCCTCCGCATCGTCGGGCCCTGCCGTGCCGACCCCCTCCTCGCCGGCGCGGACCTCGATCCGCCGGGCTCCGTCGTCGGCCGACCCCCAGCGCTCGCCGCACACGCCCGCGCCGGCCGCCGCCGCGGCGCCGCTGCCGTGGGGATCGGCGAGCGCCGCGGCGGCGCAGCCTGCCAGCGCCCGCCCCGCCGACCCGCAGGCCGCTGACCCGCAGCCCGCCGCCGCGCCGGTGCTGCCGTGGGCGAGCGCCGCCGGGGCCTCGCGCGCGAGCGACGAGGGCCCGTTCGGGCTCCAGGCGCACCTCGAGAACGAGGCGTTCCCGCGCGTCGGCGCCGGGTCGCCGGACCGGCGCGACGACGTGGACGACGACGCCCGCGAGGCGCACCCGCCCGCCAAGCGGCACTCCTACACCTGGCTGCACTACCTGATCCTCGTCGCGGTCGCCTTCGTGCTGGGCCTGCTCGTGTGGCAGCTCGCCGACACCTCCGCGGACGCGGGTGCCGCGGGCGCCGCGGGCGCCTCCGCCCCGACACTCACCACCGCGCACGCGCGCGGCCCCTCGCTCTGACCCCCACCAGCGGGCGCCGCACCGGCGCCCCGGACGAACGGAAGACCCCCACGTGACTGCCACCGAGCGCGCCACAGAGCTCGCCATCATCGCCGCGCGCGCGGCCTCCGGCCTCAAGGCCGAGGAGATCATCGCGCTGGACGTCAGCGAGCAGCTCGTGCTCACCGACGTCTTCCTCATCGCCTCCGGCACCAACGAGCGCCAGGTGTCCGCGATCGTCGACGCGGTCGAGGAGGTCCTGCACAAGGAGGGCGTCAAGCCGCTGCGCCGCGAGGGCAAGAGCGAGGCCCGCTGGGTGCTCATCGACTTCGGCGACGTCGTCGTGCACGTGCAGCACTCCGAGGACCGCACGTACTACGCGCTCGAGCGGCTCTGGAAGGACTGCCCGAGCATCGAGCTGCCGCAGGACGCGCGCGGCGAGGCGGCGACGACGCTCGGGCGGCCGTCGGCCCCCGACGGCTCGGACGGCGCGATCTACCTGTCCCAGGACCCGGACGCGTGAGCGCCGGGACCCTCGTCCTCCTGCGGCACGGCCGGACGGCCTACAACGCCGCGCTGCGCCTGCAGGGGCAGGTGGACATCCCGCTCGACGACATCGGCGTCTGGCAGGCGGAGCAGGGCGGGCGGGCGCTCGCGACGTCCCACCGGGCCGACAAGATCGTCGCCTCCGACCTGTCGCGCGCCTACGCGACCGCCCAGGGGTATGCGGTGGCGCTCGGCGGCATGGAGATCACACGCGACGCACGGCTGCGCGAGCGCGGCTTCGGCGTGTGGGAAGGGCTGAACGACGCCGAGATGGCGGAGGGCTGGCCGCAGGAGCACGCCGCGTGGAAGCGCGGCGCCGAGCCGACGTCGACCGGGGCCGAGCTCAAGGTCGACGTCGCCGCGCGCATGGTCGAGGCGATCGCCGAGCACGCCGAGCCGATGGGGGAGCGGGACACGCTCGTCGTCGTCTCCCACGGGGCGGCCATCACGCTGGCCGTGACGGGGCTGCTCGGGCTGGACACGTCGTCGTGGCGGGGCATCTCCGGCATGCACAACGTGCACTGGTCCCACCTGCACCGCTCGCGCCCCGGGGCGACGCCCGCGTGGCGGCTCGTGGCACACAACGTGGGCGCCGGCTTCCCGCTCGACGAGTGGAACACGGGGCCGGACTGGAATTTGGAGCCCAGCGAGGATTCTGCGTAGACTGGCAACGCTCCGGACGAGGGAAACCTCGGACGGGGACGCGGATCAGCCGTACTCCGGCGGGTCCTCGGGGCTGTGGCGCAGCTGGTAGCGCACCTGCATGGCATGCAGGGGGTCAGGGGTTCGAGTCCCCTCAGCTCCACTCTTGACGAAGCGGGACACCGGTCATCGGTGTCCCGCTTCGTCGTTCCCGCATCCCACCACTTTCGCCGGCGTCCGTCATGGCCGACACTTGCGCCCAAGAGGTCTGCCCGAGCGAGCAGGTGATGCCATGAGACGTGCAGCCGTACGCGATGCCGCTGCGCCTCCCCGGGGTCCGTCGGGTCGTCTGCCGTGAACGTGCTGCTGGACACCCGGGCCGTCCCCGCACACGAGCGGGTCGACGCCTTCGGATCGGCGTTCAACGCGGCGAGCAGGCCGACGGACGTGTCCGTGACGTCCGACGTCGTCGGGGTCGTGCAGGCCTGGGAGATGAGCACGGGTGTCCGGATGGTGCGGTTGGACGTCCGTGCGACGGAAGTTCGCGTGAACCGCTCGAGCCGGCATCTGCGGCTGGCAGGACCGGAGCGGTTGTCGGTGGCGTCGAGCATGCTGGGTACGTGCCTGACCACCAACCACGGGCGACAGGAGACGAGCAACGACGCGCTGCGACTCACCGACATGACGGCGACCTACGGGATCGTGCAGCAGGGACGCTGTCGCGCGGTCGCCGTCGAGATCGACTACGCCGATCTCGGGCTCTCCGTCGACGAGGTCAGACGAGCGCTGCCGCACACCGCCGCGAGCCCGTTGCACGCGCTGGTCCGTCGCCATCTGGCAGACGTCGCGGGGACCGTGTCGAGCGTCGACGTGGCGGCACGCTCGGCGCTGGCCGCCGCCAAGGTCCATCTCGTGCGCGGCATGCTGACGTCCGTGGCAGGACGTGGTGCGGACCGTCGCGAGGCAGAGCCGGCGACGCTGCGCCTGCGGATCGAGGACTACGTGCGGCGCCACCTCGCGGAACCCGGGCTGACGCCGGCCAGCATCGCAGCGGCGCACCACATCTCCCTGCGGCACCTCTACGCCGTCCTCGCCGATCTGGAGCACGCCCCGGCAGAGTGGGTCATGCGACTCCGGCTCGATGCGGCGCGTCGGGCGCTGGTCGTGCCTGGCGCGACCGTCGCCGACGTCGCCCGGCGGTGGGGGTTCAAGGACCCTTCCCACTTCACGCGTCGGTTCAAGGACTGTTATGGCGCTCCGCCGCGCGACTACGCGGTGCGCGCCGTGCGGTTGGCGACCCAGCGCGAGCGCCCCGACGCCTGAGGAATCCTCGCTCCGCTCGTGACGCGTCAGGCCTGGGTCGTGACCGGAAGATGAGCCTGGACGAACCGCAGGGCCGTGTCGGCGACCTCTGCCCAGCCGTGATCGATGGTCAACGAGTGCCCCCGGTCGGGGAGCTCCACGTACTCGGTCACCGCCGCCTTGTTGCGCCGCTGCTTCTTGTACTCGGCCTTGATGACCGACGGGGGCAGCGTGTGGTCCTTCTGGCCGGCGATCAGCAGCATCGGGCCGCGGTCCTTGGCCTTGGTCCTGACCTTGATCTCGGTGAACGGGTTGAGGTTCGCCGCGACGTCCTGGAAGATCGGCCGGCCCGCCGCCGCGACGTGGAACTCCTCGTAGAGCTGTGCCGCCTCCGACTCGTCCAACGCGTTCGCCCACCCGTACATGAACTGCTCGATCGTCAGCGTGACGGCCCTGTCGGCGTTCGTCGGGTGCGCCACGACCGCGGAGCTCGATCTCAGCGACGAGAACGGCACCGGCAGGATCCCGCGGTACGGAGCCGCGTCGATCGCTACGGTCACGGCGGCAACGCCTTCGCCGGCCAGCTTCTGGGCGATGAGGCCCCCGAAGGAGTGCCCGACGACCGCGGGCCTGGCGCTCAGCGTCCTGGCGGCCTCGAGGTAGTGGTCGGTGACCTGACCGACGCGCTTCTTCGCGAACGCTTCGGGGTGCTCTCGCGCTTCCTCGACGGTTGCCGGGTCGTCAGGCCATGCCGGTGCCACGGTCGCATAGCCCGCAGCCTCGTACCGGGCGCGCCAACGGTCCCAGCTGCTCGACAGGAGCCACAGTCCGTGCACCAGCATGATGACGGGCCGGCCGGACCGGTTCGCGTCCTCGATCTCGTTCCGCTCGTTCTCGGTCAGTGTCGTCATACGGCGACGGTACGAATCGTCCCCGGCGATGTCCGTGCACCTCCGTGCACGGGCCGAGGACGAGCGTGCACAGCTGAGCCTGCACAGCTGTGCCTGCACCGCGACGGCGCTGATGCCCTACCCGCGCCCCGGGCGGGGGTCGATCTCGTGCAGCCGTTCCTCGCGCAGCGCGCGCAGGAGGACCGCGCCCCAGGTCCGGAACGGGCGCCACGCCTCGCTGACCTCGGCGAGCACCGCGCCCCGCCCGTACCGCTCGGCGATCTCGGCCTCCAGCCTCCGCTCGCGTGCCGGCAGCGCGTCCGGGGCGTTGGCGCCGCGCAGCACGATCAGCTCGGCCGCGAACGGACCGATGCCCGTGACGTCCTGCACGGAACGCATCGCCTCCTCCGGGGCCGCAGCCCGCAGCGCCCGGCCGTCGAGCCGGCCCTCGAGCGCGGCCCGCGCCACGGCGTGCAGGTACTCGGTCTTGCGCCCCGGCAGGTCCAGGTCGAGCCCGGCGAGCACGGCGGGCGCGGGGAACGCCCCGTCCTCGCCGTGGCGGGCGACGAGGTCCCGGCTCAGGGCCGCCGCCTGGACGATGCGGGTGCGCTGGGAGAGCACCGACCACGCCGCCGCCTCGTACGGCGAGTAGAAGCCGCACGGCCGGAAGTCCGGGAGGGCCGCCTGCGCGTCGGCGATCACCGGGTCCCGGTCGCCCACGGCGGGCCAGCCGGTGGCGTCCACGTCCAGGGCGAGGAAGCAGGCGACCTGGCCGGTCGCCGCGTCCAGGTCGCCGTCCCCGCGGACGGTGACCTGCGCCGTCGTCCCCACCTGGGTGACGAGGGCCGACGCCGCGGACCAGTCCGCGTCCACCCGGAACGTGGCGCGCAGGGAGTCCTCGGGCGCCCCGGACCCGGGAAGCGCGGCCGGGGTGAAGCCCTCCCAGAATCTCCGGCTCGTCGCGAGGGACCATGGTCCGCGCACCTCGAGCGTGCGGGTCAGCTCGCGCACGTCGGGCCGCAGGCGTCGGTGCTCGACGGGACCTGGGCCAGCCGACCGTCGATCTCGACCTGCATCGTCGTCTCCTGTCGCCGCGGCGTTCTCGGGGCTCGTCCGAGGGTGATGTCGAGCACATCCTGCCAGTCCCGTGGCTACCGTGGAGGTCCGTGCGCGATGCCGGGGAGGTGACCGTGGTGGCTCCCGTGGTCCTCGCGCTGCCCTTCCGCGGCCGCTGGCTGGTGCAGAACAGCCCGGCCCGGCGGGTGCCGAGCCACGGCGTCGACGTCCTCGGGGAACGCTACGCGATCGACTTCGTCGGCGTGGACGAGCGGGGCCGGACCGCCCCGCACCGGGACTGGCGCACGTTGCTCGCGACCGAGCCGCCGGAGCGGTTCGTCGCGTTCGGGCGCCCGGTCCTCGCGCCGGTGGAGGGGACGGTCGTCGCGGTGCACGACGGCGAGGAGGACCACGCGGCGCGGCGCTCGCAGCTCGCCCTCGTCCCCTACGTGCTCGGGCAGGCCGCGCGCCTGCGGCGGGGGCCGGACGCCGTCGCGGGCAACCACCTCGTGCTCCGCGACCGGGCGAGCGGGGCGTTCGTCGCGCTGGTGCACCTGCGCCGCGGCTCGCTCCGCGTGGCGGTGGGCGACGACGTCGTCGTGGGTGGGCAGGTGGCCGCGTGCGGCAGCTCGGGGAACTCGACCCAGCCGCACCTGCACGTGCAGGCCATGGATGCCACGGACCTCACGGTCGCGCGCGGGCTGCCGATCGTGTTCACCGGGTACCGGGAGCACGTCCCGGGCCGGCGCGGCTCGGGACGGCGCGGCGCGCGCGAGGTCGCCTCGGGCGTCCCGGGCGAGGGGACGGTCGTCGAACCCCTCGACCGGGACGCGCCGTGACGCGCGGTCGTCCTCGGAGGACGTCTCAGCAGGCCCGGGCGGCGTAGGCGGCGGCGAGCGTCGTCGTCGGTCCGTCGCCTCCCGAGGCGCGGGCCGAGACGGTCGCCGCGCCGGCGCCCGGCGTGCCGCGCACCGTGAAGCTCTGGTACGCCGAGGCGCCCGGCGCGACGTCGTCCACCGTCCGGGTGCCGTACGGGGTGTCGAGGGTGACGTCCACGGGCCCGTCGGCGCCGTCGGAAACGCCACCTGGCGCACCTGCTGGCCGTTCGCGTACAGCGAGAACGTCCTCGGGGCGCTGCCGTTCGCGTAGCGGACCCGCAGCGTCGCCGTGCCCGGCTCCGCCGTCGGGCGGTAGACGGGGATCGTCACCGAGTCGCCCTGGTTCCACAGCGTGCCGACGAAGCCGGTGCCCTGGTACCCGGAGTGGTCGTCGCCGCCGACGGCCGACAGGTCAGCGACCGGCGCGCTCGGCCAGCTCCTGCAGGAACTTCGGGACCCGGCCGGTGCCGAAGTCGTAGTAGCGGGCCCAGCGCGGCGTGATCGCGATGCGCGCCATCCGGTCGTACATCGCGCGGCAGCCGTTCTCGAACTCGGCGGCCGCCTCGGGGGTCATGCTCTTGCGGGCGGCGGCGAGGAACTCCTCGACCACACCGTCGACGATGCGGATGTCCGCCCGCCCGCGGACCGACAGCGACCGGGCACCCGCCGGGGAGTCGCCGGCATCGATGGCGACCGCAACCTCGGGACGTGCCGTCAGAGCCGCGACCTTGGGAGCCGTGGCGGCCGTGGAGACCACGAGCTCCTCGCCGGTCCACCAGATGCCGACCGGGACCACCCGCGGGCTGCCGTCGCTCGCGGTGTAGGCGAGGTGGGCGGCCGAGGTGGAGTCGAGCAGCTCCCGTGCGCTCGCGAGCTCGCTGTCGATCTCGTGCTGGTCCATCAGCCCATCGTGCTCTCCGCGGTGCTGTCGCGCAGCATCCCGGACCGGTCGGCGGAGGGCGCGACGTGCGGAGCTACCCGCGTCCCCCGGGCGGCCCGACCGCGAGCAGGACCACGAAGACCGCCACGACCGCGACGGCGAGCGACCCGGCGGAGCGCCACGGCGACGACAGCAGCGTGCGCAGCAGCCGGTCGTGCCACGTGGCGTCGCGCGGGTCGTCGCCCGCGGCCCGGCGCCAGTCGCCGTCCAGCCGGCCGGTGCGGTGCAGCCAGATCTCGGTGGGGACGCTCGCGTAGGGGACGACGGCGCTGACGAGCGCCACCGTCGTCGGGCCCGCGCGCCATCGCTGGTTCTTGGCGACGAGGACGACGGTGAGGCCGTAGCAGAGGAAGACGAAACCGTGGATCCCGCCGCCGATCGACACGGCGACGTCGAGCCCCGCCGTGGCCCGCAGGATCATCCCGACGATCAGCAGGGTCCAGGAGGCGGCCTCGGCGAGCGCGAGGGCGCGGAACAGCGACAGGGGGGTGCGGGCCACGGCGGTTCTCGGTCGGTCAGAGGTTGATCATGTGCCCGGTGAGCCCGTGGAAGCCCTCCTGGAGGGCCTCGCTGAGCGTCGGGTGGGTGTGCACGTTGCGCGCGAGCTCGGTGGCCGTGAGGTCCCACTTCTGCGCGAGCGTCAGCTCGGGGAGCAGCTCGGAGACGTCGGGACCGATGAGGTGCCCGCCGAGCAGCTCGCCGTACTGGGAGTCGGCGATGAGCTTGACGAACCCGGTGGGCTCGCCGAGGCCGTGCGCCTTGCCGTTGGCCATGAACGGGAAGGTCGTGACCTTGATGTCGTGGCCCTCGTCCTTGGCCTGCTGCTCGGTGAGCCCGAAGCTCGCGACCTGCGGCTGGCAGAAGGTGGCGCGCGGCATCATGCGGTAGTCGCCGAGCGTCTGGGTCTCGGCGCCGCCGATGGTCTCGGCCGCGACGACGCCCTGGGCCTCGGCCACGTGCGCGAGCATCAGCTTGGCGGTGACGTCGCCGATGGCGTAGACGCCGTCGACGTTGGTGCGCATGTGGTCGTCGATCGCGATGGCGCCGCGCTCGGTGAGCTCGACGCCGGTGTTCTCGAGGCCGAAGTTCTCGACGTTCGGGGCGAAGCCCACGGACATCAGGACGCGGTCGACCTCGAGGGTCTCCTTGGCGCCGCTCTTGTCCGTGTACTCGACGGTGACGGACGAGCCGTTGTCGGTGACCGTGTCGACTCGGGTCGAGGTGAGGATCGGCACGCCGATCTTCTTGTACTGCTTGGTGATCTCCTTGGAGACCTCCGGGTCCTCGTTCGGCAGCGCGCGGTCGAGGAACTCGATGATCGTGACCTCGACGCCGTAGTTGCGCAGCACGTACGCGAACTCCATGCCGATCGCGCCGGCGCCGACGATCGCCATCGTCTTGGGCAGGTCGCGCGTGAGGATCTGCTTCTCGTAGGTGACGACGTTGTCCGACAGCTCGACGCCGGGCAGCAGGCGGACCTTCGAGCCGGTCGCGATGATGACGTTCTCGAACGTGACGGTCTGCGTGGCGCCGTCGGGCCCCGTGACCTCGATCGTCTTCGCGTCGCGGAACGTGCCGCGGCCGTCCAGCTCGGTGATCTTGTTCTTCTTCATGAGGAAGTGCACGCCCTTGACGCGGCCGTCGGCCACTGTGCGCGAGCGGTCGAACGCGGCGCCGAAGTCGAACGACGCCTCCCCGCTGATCCCGAACGTCTTCGCCTGGTGCGTGAAGATGTGCGCGAGCTCCGCGTTGCGCAGGAGCGCCTTGGACGGGATGCAGCCCACGTTGAGGCAGACACCGCCCCAGTACTTCTCCTCGATGACGGCCACGGACAGGCCGAGCTGGGCTGCGCGGATGGCGGCGACGTAGCCACCAGGGCCCGCACCGAGGACGACGACGTCGAAGTGGTTGCTCATGCTCTGAGCCTAGGCCGTCCGCGGGCCCCGGACCCGCCCGCGCCCGCATGATGGCACGGCGGGGGGTATGAGTTGCGCCACGCGGCAGAGGCCGCGGGCTAGCGATCTGGTAGACGCAACGGTCTACCGTGCGGGAATGCCGGTCGATAGACTCGAAGGATGGACACCACGACGATCAAGGTGCGGACCAGCACGCGCGACCGGCTGAGGAAGTATGCGGAGAGCCAGAGCGTCACGTTCGACGGCGCTGTCGACCGCCTGCTGGCGGAGCACGCCGAACGGGAGTTCTGGGCGGCGATGGGGACGGTGACTCCTGCAGAGTACGAGGCGGCGATGCGCGAGGACGGCACCTGGCCCGGCGACGACGACAGCTCGGTCGAGGAGGCCATGATCCGGGCGGAGGAGGCGCGTGGCTGACGGCGTGATCCACCGCGGTGACGTCGTGTGGGCGAGCATGGACCCGGTCGTGGGGCACGAGCGGTCCGGGCACCGGCCCTACCTGGTGCTGTCCGAGGAGCGCTTTCATCGTTCGCGCGGGCTGCTCCTGGTGGTGCCGATGACGTCGCGCCGTCGCGACCTGCCGACCTGGGTGGAGCTCGGGCCGGAGTCCTTCGCCATCGCGGAGCAGCCCAAGACCATGTCGGCGAAGCGCGTCACGCGGGTCGACCGCGCCGGCCACGACGTGCGCGAGGTCGCGCGCCTGGTGGCCTACCTCGTCGGGGCGTAGCCGCCGACGCGGACGGGCCCGCGCCGGACCTGTCGGTCCAGCACGGGCCCGTCACACCAGGCGCGGAGCGGGAACGCCTACGAACCGGCCGGCGTCGTCGGACCCGAGGCCACCGGCGCTCCGGAGCCCGCCGCGATGACCTTCTCGTTGATCGCCCGGACCCGCGAGACGTCCATCTTCGCGACCCGGCGGTCGTAGGTGTAGAACCCGTTGGTCTCGCCCTCGATGTCGGTCAGCTGGGTGTAGACCGAGCCTGAGAGGCGGTCCTTGGCGAGGCCGACGAGGTCGGTGCTGTTCTGCACATAGGCGTCGGTCAACGCCTCAGCGCTCGGGTACGCCGTGTACGGGCTGACGGAGTTCGACCAGATGTGGCCGAGGATCGTCATCGACAGGCCACCGTGCTCGCCGTCGATCGCCGCGCGTGTTGCGTCCGGGAACGGTGCCGCGGGACCGGCGTACGTGTGCCAGTCGATGATGTCGCCGGCGTTCGTGTCGCCGGGCATGTCGCAGCAGTTCAGCCCCGAGCGGGCGTCCACCAGGCGCGAGGGGTCCTGGGCCTTGACCGAGGCGGCCACCTGCGCCGCCCCGTCCATGCTCCACTGGCCCCAGCCCTCGTTGAACGGGACCCACCCGATGATCGCGGTGTCCGAGTCGTGCTGGTCGATCATGCGGTGCAGCTCGGACTTCCAGTCGCTCTGCTGTGCGGCGGTCTGGTTGCTCCCCGACGGCATGTCCTGCCAGACCATCATTCCGGCCTTCGCCGCGTCGTAGTACCACCGCTGCGGCTCGACCTTGATGTGCTTGCGGATCGTGTTGAACCCGAGGTCCTTCGTGGTCTGGATGTCCCAGTTCAGGGCCTCCTCGGTCGGAGCGGTGTAGATGCCGTCCGGCCAGAAGCCCTGGTCCAGCGTCGCCAGGAGGAACGTCTGCTCGCCGTTCAGGACGATCCGGCTCTTGCCGTCGATCTGCTTGATCCCGACGGACCGGATCCCCACGTAGCTGCCCACCGCGTCCTTCGACGGGCCGTCCTTCAGCGTCGCCTTCAGCGTGTACAGGTACGGGTCGTCCGGGGTCCAGCGATGGGCCTTCGGCACCGCCACGGTCAGCCGCTCGTTCGCGGTCCCGCTCGTCTCACCCGCGCGGTGACCTGCCTTGTCGTAGGCCGTGACCTGCACGCGCGCGTGCTTCGAGGCGCCCGGCGCCTGCACCGTCACCGCGAGCGAGTCGCCCGCGTCCGAAAGCTGCGGCGTCACCTCGAGGGAGTCCACGTGCACCGGCTGCACCGGCTCCAGCCACACCGTCTGCCAGATGCCCGACGTCGAGGTGTACGAGAGACCGGTGGGATGGGCCATCTGCTTGCCCTTGGGCTGGTCCCCGGTCGTGTCGGTCACGATGACCGTGACGTCGTTGGAGCCCTTGCGCAGCGCGTCGGTGACGTCGGCGCTGAACGCGTCGTACCCGCCCGTGTGCTCGGCGACCTTCGTGCCGTTCACCAGGACCGTGGTCTGGTAGTCGACCGCCCCGAAGTTGAGCTTGAGGCGCTGCTGGTTCTTCTTGTCGCCCACGTGCCACGACGCCGGCACGGTGAACGTGCGGTGATAGGCGAAGTGGTCGTAGCGCTTGTCGATGCCGGACAGCGTGGACTCGATCGGGTACGGCACCACCGCGGTCTGGGCCTTCGCCCAGGACGTCGGCGTCGCGCTCCGCGAGGCCAGCGGCTGGAAGTCCCACTTGCCGTTGAGGTTCTGCCAGGTGGTGCGCGTGAGCTGCGGGCGCGGGTACTCCGGCAGGGGGTGGTTCGGGTCGACGTCCTTCGCGAACGTGGTGCTGATCCGGAAGGTCGAGTCGTTCGTCGCGTACGCGGCGATCCCCGGCACCTCCTCGCCGCCGGCGGTCACGCCGCCCTTGCCGTCGTAGGCGACGATGGCGCTCGTCTCACGCGGCGCCGTGGCACCGAGACCCACGACGACGTCCGACGACGTCGCGCCGCTGGTCACGTCCGAGATGGGGTAGTCGATCCCACCGATCGACACCCTGAGGTGGTCGGTGAGCCCGGCCTCGTTCTCGACCTCGCCGGGGAACTTCAGGTCGACGGCCGTGCCGTCCTCGGGGATCGTCGCCGTCATGGCGTACGGCTGGTAGCCGGCGGGCAGCGTGAACGCGGACGCCGGTATGGACTCCTTGGCGATGCCGGCGTCGGCGGAGGCCCAGCGCAGGTGCACGTTCGCGCCACCGCCCGCCTGGAACTGCTCGAACGTGATCGGCACCGGCTGGCCCGCGGTCAGGTGCACCGTGCGGGTGGCGGTCTGCTCCTGGTCCCACTGGTTCTGCCACCAGTCGATCAGCTGGTCGTCGTCCGACGACCCGCCGACCCACAGGCGGAAGCCGTTGTCGCCGATGGCGCTGAACGTGTAGTCGCCCGTGGCGGGGGCGGTGACCTGACCGGTCCACCGCACTCCGGCGTCGTCCGTCTGGCCGGTCATCGCCCGGTAGACGGGGGTCATGTCGTCGACGTCGGCGTCCGGGTCGACGATGGTGGACTGCAGGTTCTTCGCGTCGAGCGCGAAGCTGTCGGTGTCCGTGATCGTGTAGTACCGGGCCTCCAGGCCCGGCGCGGTCTGCTGGTCCGACGCTGCGGGGTTGACCTTCGCGTGCGTCGCTGGGGCGGCGTCGGCTGCGCCGACACAACCGACGGCGGTCAGGGATGCGGCCGCGGTCGTGACCACGACGAGGCGCCAGAGACGTGTGCCTCCAGCAACTGGCGGGGTAGGGAAAGCCATACGTACCTCTCTCTTCATCGAGATGCTCGTCACTGAGGTAGTGCGAGGTGCGTGCTGCGATCGTGCGGCGCCGGTCCAGTGGCACCGCGCCGCAGGACTCTCTGCAGTCTGACAGCCGAATGAACACCGAGCAAACACTGTCACTCAAATACGATCACAGATTGTGCAGATTTGTTGACTTTCCCACGGCCTGCTCGCGTTGCCGTCAAGGGCGGCATGGCCCGTCGGTGGCGGGCGTTAGCGTCGCGGGCATGAGCGACGACAAGACCCTCGACCTCGTGCGCACCCTCCTCGCGATCGCCGACGGCGGCTCCCCGTACCCCGAGGAGCGGGCGCGGGCGCGCGAGCGCGCGGAGCGGCTCATGCTGCGCCACTCGATCGACGAGGCGACGGCCGCCATGTCCGCCGAGGCAGCGAGCGAGCCCGTCAGCGCCGAGTTCGAGGTGGGCGGGTCCTACGTCCTGGACCAGATCGGCCTGATCGGCGCGGTGTACGACGCGTTCGGCTGCCGCACGGTCCGCTCGCGCGAGGTCGCGACCGGTCGGGTCCGCGTGCACGCCTATGGGTTCGCTCACGACATGGCGCTCGCCTCGACGCTCGCCGACGCGCTCGTGCCGCAGATGCTCGCCGAGATGCACGCCCACGGCGGCAGCACCAGCACCAAGAAGTCGTTCGCGGCGTCGTTCGCCGGGACGGTCGCGCGCCGGCTGCGCGAGTTCTACGCGCAGGCGCTCGTCGAGGCCGAGGCGCAGGGCACCGGCTCGAGCCTGGTCCTGGCGGACCGCGACGAGCGGGTCGACGCCACGGTCGCCCGCGCCCACCCCGGCCTGCGCACGGCGCGCCGGCGGCCGGTCGGCGACCTCGGCGGGTGGCTCGCGGGCGACGCGGCGGGCAGGCGCGCGGACATCACGGTGTCCGGCCGCCGGGTGGGGGACGGGTCGCCGATCGGCATCGGGCGGTAGCCGCCCGCGCCCCGGCCGTAGGCCGTCTCCCCGTGCCAGGATGGCGCCATGACCGACGACGTGGCCGCCCAGATCGCCGAGCTCGAGCAGCAGGAGCGCGCGCTCGTCCTCGACTCGTTCACCGCCGACGACGCCTGGCACCTGGGGTGCCTGGTCGTCGAGCTCGCCCGCGAGCGCGCGCTGCCGATCGTGGTCGACGTGCGCCGCGGCCCGCAGCAGATGTTCCACGCGGCGCTGGAGGGCTCGAGCGCGGACAACGACTCCTGGGTGCAGCGCAAGGTGCGGGTCGTGGAGAGGTTCGCGACGTCGTCGTACCTCGCCGGGCTGCGCTCGCGGGCGCGCGGGCAGACGTTCAGCGAGCAGCACCAGCTGCCGTTCCAGGAGTACGCGGCCGCGGGCGGCGGGTTCCCGGTCCGGGTCGCGGGCGTCGGTGTCGTCGGGGTCCTGACGGTCTCGGGGCTGACGCAGGCCGACGACCACGCGCTGGTCGTCGAGGCGCTCGCGGCGTTCCGCGACACCGCCGGGGCATGACCGGCCACGCCCGACCGTCAGCCTTCGAGCCGACCGCCCCCGCCCAGCACGCGAAGGCGCGGGCGCGCCGGCTCCCCGAGACGGACGAGGTGCGCGACGGCATCTGGTCCGTGCCGCTGCCCATGCCCGGCGGGAACATCCCGTTCAGCCTGTGCTACCTGGTCCTCGACGCCGAGGGCGGGGTGCACGTCATCGACCCGGGCGTGGTGTCCGACGACGGCTGGCGGCTCCTCGAGGACGCGCTCGCCCGGGCGGGACGCAGCCTGGAGGACGTGCGGTCGGTGGTGTGCACGCACCTGCACGCCGACCACACCGCGATGGCGGCGGGCCTGCGTGAGCGCAGCGGCGCCCGCGTCGTGATGCACGAGGCCGAGGCCGCGGCGATGACCGCGCTGCGCTCCGGTGGCGTCGGGATCCTCGGCGGCCGGCAGGCCGAGGCGTGGGGCGTGCCGGCCGCGCGGCGCGGCGAGGTCGAGGACGTGCTGCAGATGACGGGGCCGGCGCCGTTCGTCGAGGTGGACGCGACCGTGCGCGCGGGGGACCTGCTCGACGTGCCCGGCCGCGAGCTCGAGGTGCTGTGGACGCCGGGGCACACCGGCGGGCACGTGTGCCTGCGCGAGCGCGGCGAGAGGCTGCTGTTCACGGGTGACCACGTGCTGCCGATGATCAACTCCGGCCTGGGGCTCGGCGGCCCGACGGCGACGAACCCGCTGGCCGACTACCTCGCCTCCCTGACCGCGGTCGCAGCGTTCGACGACCACGAGGTCTGCCCCGGGCACGGCTACCGCTTCCGGGGGCTCGCCCGGCGGTGCGCCGAGCTGGCCGCGCACCAGACGCGACGCGCCCGCGAGGTCGAGGCGGTGCTGGCCGGGGACGGCGGCGACGGCACGACCGGTGCAGCCGCGCCGAGCGTCTGGGCCGTCGCGTCGCGGCTCACCTGGACCGCCGGGTGGGACGGCCTGACCGGGTTCTATCTCGCCTCGGCGCTCGCGCAGACGGCGATGCTCGCGGAGTATGCGTCACTTCAACAGCGGTGAGCCTTGTTGAAGTAAACTCACGTTTGGTTCAATAGTCCGGGCCGTCGTTGAAGGGAGGCCGACCATGGGCGTCCCCGACGGCGACGGCACCGAGCGTGTCTGGGATCGCACCGGACGATGGCCGGCGCTCGAGCTCGAGGATCGGGAGTGGGTGTCGACGATCGAGCCCGGGCACCTGTCGGTCTTCGAGCGCACGCGGATCGAGCGCCCCTATCGAGCCGCGGTCGTCCCGGAGATTGCCGAGGCCTCGGTCCGCCTGGCTCCCGAGACGAGAGAGATCGTCGAAGCAGCGACGCAGGACGTCGTCAGGTTCGACGAGCAGATGGCCTCGCTCCCGGTGCCGATGCCGGCGGTCCTCTTGCGCAGCGAGTCGGCGTCGTCGTCCCAGATCGAACATCTCACTACCAACGCGCGCAACCTCGCCATGGCCAGCATCGGGGTCGACTCGAAGCAGAACGCCGAGCTGGTCGCCGCCAATGTCCGCGCCATGTCTCTGGCCACCGCTGCGGGGGGTGACCGCGTCGATGTGGAGACGATTCTCGCGGTGCACCGTGCCCTGATGGCCGAGTCCGAGCCTGACGTCGCCGGGAGGTGGCGGGCCGAGCAGGTCTGGATCGGGTCGCACGCCGCCTATCCGCACGGCGCCGACTTCATCCCGCCGCACCACGAGCGGCTCCCGGCCGCGATCGACGATCTCGTACTCTTTTCCCGCCGCGCCGACGTTCCCGCGCTGGCGCACGCCGCGATCGTGCACGCACAGTTCGAGACCATCCACCCGTTCACGGACGGCAACGGCCGCACGGGCCGTGTCGTTCTCCAGTCCGTGCTCCGCGGGCGTGGCGTCATTCGCGCCACGACCGTCCCGATCTCTGCTGGGCTGCTGCGCGATCCGGACCGTTACTTCCGTGCGCTCACCGCCTACCGGGACGGCGACGTCGATCGGATCGTCGCCGACGTCTCCGAGGCCGCGCTCAGTGCCACAGCTGGTGGCCGTTCGCTCGCAGCAGCAATCGGGGAGATCCGCGAACGATGGCGCGAACAGATCAGAGCGCGATCGAACTCGTCGGCGTGGCTCCTGTCCGACGCCTTGTTCGCCCAGCCTGTCGTCACCGCGGAGCACGTCGCCCGGGTGCTCGGCCTCTCGGACCGCGGCGCACGCAACACCATCGACGTGCTGGTGCGGGACGGGATCCTTACGGCCGCCACGACCGCTCAGCGGATGCGGTACTGGCAGGCGCCGGAGGTGCTGGCAGCCATGGACGAGTTCTCTCGCAGGTCCGGGCGCCGCGCCTGAGGCAGATGCCGGCGTTGGTGCCAATAGTCGGGAAGCGTTCGCTGGGCCGGTCAGAGGTCGCTGGAGCGCGAGGCCCAGATGTTGATCCCGGCGTCGCCCCGCTGGGCGTCGACGGCGGCGAGCTCCTCCTCGGTGAGCGGGGGCTCGTCGAGCGCGCCGAGGCTGTCCGCGAGCTGGGCCACGGTCCGGGCGCCGACCAGGACGGACGTGACCCGCCGGTCGCGCAACGTCCACGCGAGCGCCAGCCGGGCGAGCGACGTGCCGCGGGCCTCTGCCACGGCGTGCAGCGCGCGCACCCGAGCGAGGTTCTCCTCGGACAGGAAGCCCTCCCGCAGCGGCCCGCCGCGGGCGGCGCGGGAGCCCGCCGGGACGCCGTGCAGGTACTTGTCCGTGAGCATGCCCTGCGCGAGCGGCGAGAAGGCCACGAGGCCCAGGCCCGCGTCGTCGGCCACCTCGAGGACGGACCCGCCCGAGGCGTCGGGCTTCTCGATCCACCGGTTGAGCATCGAGTACGACGACTGGTGCAGGGTCAGCTCGATGCCCAGGTCCGCCGCGACGGCGAGCGCCTCGCGGGTGCGCGTGGCCGAGTAGGACGAGATGCCGACGTAGCGGGCGCGGCCCGAGCGCAGCGCCGTGGCGAGGCGCCGACCGTCTCGGTCAGCGGCGTCGTCGGGTCGTAGCGGTGGCTGTAGAAGACGTCGACGGCGTCGATGCCCAGGCAGGCGAGCGAGCGGTCGAGCGAGGCCAGCAGGTACTTGCGCGAGCCGCCCTCGCCGTACGGGCCGGGCCACGCGCGGTAGCCGGCCTTGGTGGTCAGGACCAGCTCGTCGCGCCGGTGGCGCAGGTCGCGGCGCAGCAGGTCCCCGACGAACGCCTCGGCGGCGAACGGCGGCGGGCCGTAGTTGTTGGCGAGGTCGAGCTGGACGACGCCGCGCTCCAGCGCCGCCAGGACGATGTCGCGCTGGGTGGCGCGCGGGTCGGCCTCGCCGAAGTTCTGCCAGAGCCCGAGGGAGATCGCGGGCAGGTCGAGGCCGGAGCGTCCCGCGCGGCGGAACGGGACGGGCAGGGTCTCGGGCGGGGTGGCGTCGCTCATCTCCCGACCGTAGCCGAGCGGGTCAGATCAGGGTCATCAGGCCGAGGACGCCGACGGCGAGGCCGAGCGCGAGCGAGACCGCGATGAGCACGGAGTGCACGGCGTAGAAGCGGGTGGGGCGACCGGCGTCGTCGCGCGAGCGCGGGTCCTTCGCGATCCGCTGCCAGAAGCGCGGCCAGATGAGCAGGTTCCAGAGGGCGGTGACGACGAGGAGCAGCGACCAGCCGAGGGGGAGATCCATGCGTCCATTCTCACGCGCCGGCGAGCATGTCCCGGACGAGCGGCGCGACGCGTGTGCCGTAGAGCTCGATGCTGCGCAGCATCGCGTCGTGGGGCAGGGTGCCGTGCGAGTACTTGAGGTCGAACCGCTGCAGGCCCAGGGAGCGCACGGTCGCGGCGATCTTGCGGGCGACGGTCTCCGGCGACCCGGCGAACAGCGCGCCGTCCGGCCCGGCGGCCGTCTCGAACTGGTCGCGGGTCATCGGCGGCCAGCCGCGCTCGCGGCCGAGGCGCGCCATCACCTCGCGGTAGTGCGGCCACAGCTCCTCGAGTGCCTGCTCGTCGGTCGGGGCGACGTGCCCGTGCGAGTGCACGCCGGCGGGCTGCGGCGCCTGGTCGAGCTCGTCGAGCGCGCGCCGGTAGAGGTCGGCGTAGGGCAGGAACTGCTGCGGGCTGCCGCCGATGATCGCGAACATGATCGGCAGCCCGTGCCGGGCGGTGCGGACCACGGACTCGGGGCTGCCGCCCACGGCGACCCAGGTCGTCAGCGGCGGGTTCTCGACCGTGGGGAAGACGCTCTGGTCGCGCAGCGCCGAGCGCAGGGCGCCGGACCACGTGACGGGCTGCTGGGTGCGCAGCCGGGCGAACAGCTCCAGCTTCTCCTCGAAGAGCTGCTCGTAGTCGCCCAGGTCGAGGCCGAACAGGGCGAAGGACTCCACGAAGGAGCCGCGCCCCAGCATCGCCTCGGCGCGCCCCGAGGAGAGCGCATCGAGGGTCGAGAACCGCTGGAAGACGCGCACCGGGTCGTCGGAGCTGAGGATCGTCACGGCCGAGCCGAGGCGGATGCGCTGCGTGCGGCTCGCGATCGCGGCGAGCACGACGTCGGGCGCCGAGACCGCGTAGTCCTCGCGGTGGTGCTCGCCGATCCCGAGGACGTCGATGCCCACCTGATCGGCCAGGACGGCCTGGTCCACGAGGTCGCGGATCACCTGGGCGTGGGGGACGGGGGCGCCGTCGGGCGTGGTGGTGACGTCGCCGAACGTGTCGACGCCGAGCTCGAGCGTGGCGGGTTCCATGGGACCGAGTGTTCCATGGCGGGTCGGGGACGGCCGTGCCCCCGCCTGGGACGTGTCAGACCCCCGATCCGCCAGGGCGGAGCGAGGGTCTGACAGGTGGGGCGGGGGTGCGCGTCAGGCGTTCGCGCCGACCTCGCCCGAGATGCCGTCCGGGCCGGCCGAGGACAGCTGGCCGAGCTCCTCGTGCTCCCAGGGCGCGAGGCCGAGGCTCGGGACCATCGTCGCGAGCGGAGCACGCCAGGTCTCGAACCGCTCCGGGAAGCAGCGCTGCAGGACGTCGACCATCGCGGAGACCGCGGTCGAGGCGCCCGGCGAGGCGCCGAGCAGGCCCGCGATCGAGCCGTCGGCGGCCGAGATGACCTCGGTGCCGAACTCGAGCACGCCGCCCTTGACCGGGTCCTTCTTGATGACCTGGACGCGCTGGCCCGCGGTGATCGTCTCCCAGTGGTACGGCTTCGCCTCGGGGTAGAAGGCCTGCAGGGCGCTGAACTTGGTCTCGGGCCGGGCCACGAGCTGGCTGACGAGGTATTGGGTCAGCGGGATGTTCTTCAGGCCGGCGCCGAGCATCGAGCCGATGTTCCCGGGCCGGACCGAGCTGACGAGGTCGGTCAGCTTGCCCTTCTTGAGGTACTTGGGGCTGAACCCCGCATACGGGCCGAACATCAGGTAGCTCTTGCCGTCGACGACGCGGGTGTCGAGGTGCGGCACGGACATGGGCGGGGAGCCGACGTCGGCCTTGCCGTACACCTTGGCCTGGTGCTGGGCGACGATCTCCGGGTCGGATGTGCGCAGGAACTCGCCGCTGATCGGGAAGCCGCCGTAGCCCTTGATCTCGGGGATGCCGGCCTTCTGCAGGAGGGGCAGCGCGCCGCCGCCGGCACCGACGAACACGAAGCGCGCGTTGACCGTCGTCGGGCGCGGGTCGGCGTTCCAGGAGACGTCCTTGACCTTCAGGCGCCAGGTGCCGTCGGCGCGCTTCTTCAGGCTCTTGACCTCGTGCTGGAGGTGGAGCTGGGCGCCGCTCGCGGTGAGGAACTCGGTGAGCTGGCGGGTGAGCGACCCGAAGTCGACGTCGGTGCCGGACTCGGCACGGGTCGCGGCGATCGGCTCGGCCGGGTCGCGGCCCTCGACGAGCAGCGGGGCCCACCCGCGGATCGTCGCCGGGTCGTCGGAGTACACCAGGTCGCTGAACAGCGGGTGCTGGACGAGCGCGGCGTGGCGCCGGCGCAGGTAGTCGACGTTCTCCGCGCCGCGCACGAGCGTCATGTGCGGCGTGCGGGAGAGGAACGTCTGCGCGCCGTCGAGGTGGCCCGCGGAGGTCAGGTGGTGCCAGAACTCGCGCGAGGCCTCGAACTGCTCGTTGATCGTCACGGCCTTGGACGTGTCGATCGAGCCGTCCGCGCGCTCGGGCGTGTAGTTCAGCTCGCACAGGGCGGCGTGACCGGTGCCGGCGTTGTTCCAGGGGTTGGACGACTCCTGGGCGACCTCGTCGAGGCGCTCGTAGATCCGTACCGTCCATGTCGGCTCGAGGAGCGTGATCATCGCCCCCAGGGTCGAGGACATGATGCCGCCGCCGACGAGCGCGACATCGACCGTCTCTTCCGCGTGAGATTTCGACATACGGAAGAGACTATGACTCGTGAAACCTCGCACAAACGTGATCCCGGTCACGCCGGCAGTTCACATCGTTGCCGTGGGCGATCCTGTCGTCGCAGGTCATTCGCGGTTTCGCGGGCGAGGTGAGACCGGGTGCCAGACGCCGTCTCGAGTTTGTGCAGTACGTCACATTCGCCCGGGTGGGGTTGTCGTCGCCGACGCCTCGCGGGGGCGAGCATCGTGCCGTGCCGTTGTTCCTCACCGCCATCAGGTCTACCCTTGCTGTAGACACTTAGGAGGTGCGGGATGGCGGTCCTGACGCTGGCGTCGGCCCGTGCAGCAGGGCTGCGCAAGGACGAGGTCTACCGCATGGCTCGGTCCGGTGAGCTGGAGAGGATCGGGCGCGGCGTGTATGCCCGGGCCGGTGAGCTCGACCCTGCCGTAGCGCCGCTGTCGGGCGCGACCGCGCTCAAGCCGTCCGCGACGATGTGTCTGACGAGCGCGCTGGTGCACCACGGGCTGAGCGACGAGATCCCGCATGCGACCGACATCGCTCTGCCGCGCGGCACCAGGTTCCCCGCGGGCTTCGACCACGTGACGTGGCATGCCTTCGCGCCGGAGACCTTCGAGGTCGGACGCGTCACCATGCCCGAGCACCCGGACTTGACGATGTACTCAGCCGAGCGGTCCGTCGTGGACGCTTTCCGGACCGCCCATCTCGAGGGGATCGACCAGGCCAACGAGGCGCTGCGTCGGTGGGTGCGGCGCCCGGGGAGCTCGCCTGCCGAGCTCCTGCGCACCGCCGGACGTTTTCCCCGAACCGTCACTGCCATCCGCCATGCGCTCCAGGTGCTGCTGTGAGTCCGAACCCGACACGCGAGACCCCCGCGGGTCGCGCGTACAACGACCTGCGCAACCTCGCCAAGGCACAGGGCCGCGATCCGGCGGAGCTCCTGACGCTGTACGCGCTCGAGGGCCTTCTCACCCGGCTCGCGGCCTCGGACCAGCGCGAAGACTTCGTGCTCAAGGGCGGCGTGCTCCTCGCGGCCTTCGCAGCGCGTCGTCCCACCCGGGACATCGACCTGGCCGCGTCGGGATTCTCGAACGACGTCGACGACGTCGAGCGCCGGGTGCGGAAGATCGTGTCGATCGAGGTCGCCGACGGTCTGGACTTCGATACCGCCGCGATCCGCAGCGAGACCATCCGCGAGGAGTCGGAGTACGCCGGCGTGCGGGTCCACCTGCTCGCAGCGGTGTCGAAGGCGCGGATCCCGATCCACGCCGACGTCAACTTCGGTGACCCGATCTGGCCGGCGCCACGAGCCCGACGGTGCCCCTGCTCCTCGGTGGTGAGGTAACGCTGCAGGGATACCCGGCACACATGGTCCTCGCGGAGAAGATCGTCACCGCAATCGACCGGGGCGTGGCGAACACACGATGGCGTGACTTCGTCGACATCGCCTCGATCAGTCGGACTCAGGCTATCGGCGCAGACGATCTCGTCGCCGCGATAAGAGTCGTGGCGGATCACCGGCACGTCGAGCTCCGAAGTCTCGATGAGTCGCTCGCCGGCATGGGCGAGGTTGCGCAGCCGCGATGGGGCGCTTGGCGGCGGAAGCAGCGCCTTGCCAGCAGCACGCCGGAGAGCTTTTAAGCCCTGGTCGACGAGGTCAGAGAGTTTGCCAGCCCCATCCTGAGCGGCGCGGCTGATGGGCTCACTTGGCAACCGTCCGTGCGCACGTGCGCACGTGCGCACGTGGTCGCGTGAACCGTCCGTCCGAGGCGCGCCCGGCGACCCCGCACGTGGAAAAAACTCCACCGGGGTCGATCGAGCGTGCGTGCTTTGTATCGACGCCGAGGGCGCATCGTCCAACTGCTGCTGAGTTCCTCGAAGGGCGCCGCCCGAGGCCTCATCCCCAGAAGGTCGGGTCCTCGTGATTGCCGATGTAGTGGAGCAAGACCTGGATGTCTTTCGTCGGCCGTTTCCGCTTGTACTCGTGGAACCTCAGGTTCCGGTCGCGCCAGTAGATGCTCCACTGGCCCGTCGTGGCGGTGTAGCGCAGTCGAGCGATCGGGAAGCGTGTCCAGTCGCCCTGGCCGTCCCACGGCGGATGTGTCTCGATGATCGTCACGTGCCGGTCGGCGATCTCGGCCTCGACCCGAACCTGGTCCCACAGGTGCTCCGGAACCTGCTCCCGGCACCACCGTCCGATGCGCAACAGGTCGGCGTCGGGCATCGTCATGCTCGTCATCCTGGACGACGGCGCCGCCGGCCCGCGCAAGTACGCGCCGCCTCGCGACATGATGGTGATGACGGACCACTTCGGGAGGAGCGATGGCGCCATCCGACAGTGACCGACCGGCACCGGAGCGCTCGCGGCGTCAGCGGCTGCCGCTCTGGGCAGCGGTGGCGGCGCTCGGCATCGTCGCGCTCACCGTCGCCGCCGTCGTCGTGGCACCCGACGTGCCCGGGACACAACGGGCGTGCCCGGCGATCGGCTACTCCAGCGTGCTCGAGGTGACGCTCGACGGGGACACGTCCGAGGTGGCCGTCCTCCAGGTGCGCGACGGCGACCACTGGCAGCCGCCGTACCCGCCGGACGCGGAGGTCCCCGCGATTCCGACGTCGCACGACGGTGACACGTGGACCTTCACGTTTTTCTATCCGCCGAACCCGATCGCGCTCCGTGCGCTGGACGACCACGGGGACGTGCTCGAGCGGACGGAGGTCGACGTCGGCTGGGTGCGCGTCGGCGGGAGTGTCGAGTGCGGTGGCCCGATGGAGGCCGACGTCAGCTGGGTGCTGTGACGCCGTGGGTGACCGAACGACGGCCCCGCACCGACCGTCCGGGTACTTCGCGCTGCCGGTGCGTGGCTCTCGTTGACTGACAGGTGTGACACGGGCTCCGCAGTTGCGAGGTCAGCGGGTCCCGTCCATCGAGGACGTGTCAGCAGGAGGATTGCTTCGTGGGATATCTGAGTTCGTCATCGAGACTCCGGACGGCGACGTCGGGTTCGCCAGCGCCGGACCGGCGGCGGAGTTCCTCTTCGGCTCCGGGTTCGCGAACCCGAACCGTGAGCCGCACTGGCACCTGCGCTGGTGTCTCGACCGCATGGTGGTCGGCGAGTCGATGGACGTCGGCCACGTCCGCGTTGTCCGCGAGGCGACGCCCTGAAGCGACGCGGCAGCTGCGAGAGCGTGCGCGTCACGTGCTCGAGCCAGCGGCTCACGGTGGCTAGCTCGTCGGGGGTGAAGCCGTCGGTCAGGCGGTCGTTCAGCTCGGCCAGCGCGGCGCGGACGTCGTCCAGCGCGGCGGTGCCAGCGGACGTGAGGTCCAGGCGGACAGCGCGCCGGTCGTTCGGGTCGGCACGACGGCGCACGAGCTCGGCGCGCTCCATCCGGGCCAGCAGGCCGCTGGCGCCCGCGGGGGAGGCCTGTAGCGCGGCCGTCACCTCGCCGATCGTCGCGCCGGGGTGGTCCGCGAGGTGGAGCAGTACCCCGGCGGCCGGGGCGCCGATGCCGTGTCCGTTCCCGGGGGCGCCGGAGTGCCCGGTGGCGCGCCGCGCGATCCATCGCCGCATCTGGCGCTCCGCCGCGGTGGTGAGGAACACCAGCCGCGGCGTCCGCTGCCAGTCGTCCGTCATCGGCGGGACTTCTTGCCCCGGAAGCGGACTGCCGAGTCCTGCTGTGCGGGGGCGGCCTCGGCCCGCGCGTCGAGCCACGCGAGCAGCTCCGGCCACAGGGTCTCGCGCAGCCCGCGGCGGAAGAACCCGGTGTGCCCGATCGTCGAGACGCCGCCGTCGGCTGGGCTCCACGTGCGCCGCTCGACCCGGGCGCCGGTCAGGTGGTCGGTGATCGCATCGATCTGCGCGGGCGTGGCCCACGGGTCGTCGGTGAATCCGACAGCGAGCACGTCGCCCGTGACGCGCGCGGCGTCCGCGGCGGCGGTCATGGTCGGGTCGTCGAAGAAGTACCCGGGCAGCCTCGACCAGCGGCCCCACTCGCGCATCGCCGCGGCGGGCATGTCCTCCCCGAGGCCCAGGCGGCGGCCGGGCACGTAGCCCAGCAGCTTCGCCGTCGCAGGGCCGAGCGCCCGCAGGATCAGCCCGACGCGCGCCCGCTCGCGGCGGTCGGGGATGGTGGCCGTCACGCCAGCGTGCGACGCGACCGTGACAAACCCGGCCAGGCCGCGCGACCCGTGACGGAGCGCCAGCGCGTGCCCGCCGATGCTGTGCCCGACCGCCAGCTGCGGCACGTCGCCGAACCGCGGGCGCGCCCACGCGGCGACCGCGGGCACGTCGTCGGCCATCCAGTCCCGCATGCGCAGGCCACGATGGTCGCGCGGGCTGCCCGACCGGCCCGTGCCGCGGTAGTCGTACGTGACTGCCACGTACCCGCTGGAGGCGAGGAACTCCGCGGACCCCGTGCACAGGCGCTCGGGGACCGCCGTCGCGGGGTGGATCACCACGACGCCGCGAGGCGACTCGTCGGCGGGCTTGCGCACCGTGCCGACGACCCACCCGCCCGCCGGGATCTGGATCCGCAGCTCCTCGGCGTCCAGCGTCGCCGTGTCGTCACTTCGCATGCGAAATACCTCAACGGCCCGTGCACCGGGCCCATGGTCGGGCGGCCAGGGAACGCGTCGCGCGTGGCACTCTTCGGTCGTGAACCTGTCGAACCGGCCGCGACGGGGCTTCTGGTACCAGGTGTGGCGACCGTTCCGCGCCTTGGGGCGCGGCAACGACCGAGTCCTGGAGTTCTTCGACCTCATCAGCATCGTCGTGAACGTCGGGCGCGCCGTCCTCTGGCTCTTCGTGGCGTGGGGAGCGTCGCGGCGCGCGTCTTCGACTGGTGACGTTCGCCCGTGGTCCGGAAATCGCCCCCTCGCACTGATGACGAAGCTGACGGACACAGCGTCCATGACGCTATGAACCCTGTGCGCTACTCGGTCGCCGACACGCCGGGGCTACCGTGACGGCCATGGCTCTCCCTGGCCAGTTCAAGTTCCAGGCCGTGTGCGCTGGCCTCTTCGCGGTGCTCGGTCTGGTGCTGCTCATCACCGCGGACTCGACGACGACCAGAGTCATCGCGATCGGCGCAGGTGGCATGCGGAATCGGCCTGGTGCTGCTCGCCTATCGCGACGGACGGCGGGCGAACGCTCGTCGCGACGAGGTGGACGCCGAGGACCGCCAGGCCTGATCGGGCGAGGCCTGATTTGGGCGAGGCGACCATCCGACGGTTCAGGCCGTCGGGCTCCTGGGGTAGTCGATTCTCGACCAGTCGCCGCCATTCGGGTGCTCGATGCTGTCAGACCGTATGTACGCGCGGACCCGGCGTGGCTGCCCTACGGCGACGTAGCCCTCGTACGGCGGGATCCAGAACTGCTCGCCCGCCCAGGCCGCGCGCCCGTAAAGCGAGTCGATCGTCCCGGCGAGCCAGCCGCGCAGCCATGGGTCGTCGATTCCGAACTCGCGCAGGGCGGCGTCGAAGGTCTGCGGTCCATGGTCGTACCGCGGCGTCGTGCCGGTGACGGAGTGGAGGGCGAGGCTCATCGCCACATCGTCGCTGGATGGAGGACCACCGTCACCATAGGGAGCGGGCGAAGTTCTCGTAGGCCACGGCGGTCGTCGGTGGGTATGGTCCCGACCACTTGTCGTGTGACCCACCGGCCGCGAGTTTCACCCGTCCGCGACCAGCCTGGTTGCCCGCTGCATAGATAGCCTCGATGCAGCCCGGCGCCGGGGGCGCTTGAAGGTGAAGCCCGAGGTGCCGACCCCACCACGCACCGAGAGCGAGACCCATCGAAGTGAAGCGCATCCTCACCCTTGTCACCGCCGCGGCGATCGCCCTGAGCCTCGCGGCGTGCTCCGGCGCGGAGGCCCCTGCCGAGCAGCCGGCGACCGCCGGGGCGGCCGAGTCGGAGACCGCCAGCCCGACGCCTACCGAGGAGCCGGACCCGGTCGCCGAGAACTGGGACGACATCGTCGCGTTCGTCGAAGCGACCCACGTCAACGACACCGACACAGCGATGGCCGTCACGGCGAAGGACAGCCCGGCGGTGGAGTACGTCGCCTATATCCGCGACAATGCACTCGCTGACCAGACTGCCGGGTTCGACCCGCACATGTTCGACGACGGGTACTCGTTCGATGGCGACAAGAAGAAGCAGGAAGTCGCCATCTCCTTCCGGGACACCACGGGTAATGGCAGCGACCCGCAGGACTACACCTGGTCCGATTGGAAGGTGACCGAGGACGGCAAGATCGAGTCGTGGACCGGAGCGTCTGGCTCGATCAGCAAGGTGCTCGGCAAGGAGCACGACTCGAAGAAGGCCAAGGGCCAGACGGTCACTGTCGCCCACGCGTACAAGGCGAACTCGGGCGCGGTCATCATCGTTCTGAAGGTCGACTCCAACGTCAGTGAGTACCCAGACACCGCCCCCGTCTACGTCGGTCCGGACGGCGTCGCGCGCAAGCCTGCACAGGTGAGCACGACAGACCTTGTCGAGGGCGCCACCTCGTACCTGTCGTACGTGTACACGGACGCCGACTTCGGCGGGAAGTTGAAGTACCTCGTCGACTACGAGACCCCGGTGACGCTCACGATCAAGTGACCCCACAGCTGCCGCCCCTGTTCCCTATCGGAGCCGGGGCGTCGGCGTCCCACCCTTCCGGACACTGTCCGGTGCTGAGAGCGAGGAAGCGCGGCGCAGTCCGCCGCGTTCGACGTCCTCGCCGCCGGCCTCGTCGGGCCCTGACACAGGTACGACGTCGAAACTCTGTCGTGGGCGGCCACACGAGAATGCCGCCGTGGTCACAATCGGTCGGCTCGGGTGCCGGCTGGTTCACACGCCCGAGCGGCGAGGGCTCGATTTCTTCTGCGGCATCCATCCGTGCGGCCGGCCCTCGGTATTCGAACCCGGCGCGTCGCGCGCCCCCGAGTCCCCGAACACCCAACCGTCCTGGGCTGCGCCCGGAGCATACGATCATTCGATGGTGCACGTTCCGGCCTATGTCGCCGACCGGATCCGGCAGCCCGTTCCTGACGGGTGCTCGGTCGTGCCGGGATCCACTCCGGTCGTCGTCTTTGGCGATCTGCGCACGGCCACCGTGGCGACCCTCGGCTTCAATCCGAGCGAGAACGAGTTTGTCACCAACGACGGTGCGCCGGTCGACCCGCGCCGACTCGCGACCTACGAGTCCCTCGGTGTCGGGACGCTCACGACGGCGACAGACGAGCAGGTCGCCCAGGTGCTGACCGAGTGCTACGAGTACTTTAGGTACCATCCGTACTGGACCTACTTCAAGCCGTCGGAGAACCTGCTGCAGACGACGGTAGGAGCCTCGTACCTCGACGGCACCGCCGTCCACCTCGATCTCATCCAATGGGCGACCGATCCCGTCTTCGGCATGCTGCAAGGCCCGGTCCGCAAGAAGCTCGTTGCTGCTGATCAGGAGTTCCTCCGCCAGCAGCTCCTCTCCGAGAGCGTCCGCCTGGTCCTCCTCAACGGTGCTGGCGTGATCGATGCCGTGAGGAAGATGGGCGTGGACCTCGTCGAGGCCGAGCCCGCTGCTGCGGAGGACAAGTCCGCGAAGATCGTCGTCGGGGAAGAGTACGGGGCCTGCTTCATCGGCTGGAACAGGTTTCTCCCGAGTGCCCACGGCGTGACGAACGCGCTCAAGCAAGCGATCTACGCGCGGGTCAAGGACGAAGCCCGGAAGGCAAAGTTCACCCTTCACCCCGAGCCCGTGGCGCCGTCTGACGGCTTCATCGAGCGCGACGCGATCGTGACCACAGGGGGTGAGTTGCACGCGCTCCTCAAGGCCTGGACCGAGACGTCAACCGCCGCCACGATCGGCGACGTCGGCACTTTCGGTGGCAAGGCGTGGCTGTCCTGGCAGCACGGTGCCCAGACGATCGTTCTCAACGCCGACACGAGCCGCGCCGCAGTGCTCGAGTACCTCGCTTTCGCTGCCGAGCACGGAGTCGAAGAACCGTGGCGCGTCGTGGCCAACGCGAAGGGCAAGGTGAACCGTGTCGTCTACCGTGACGACCTGAAGTTGACCGGTTGGTACTGCTACACGCCAAAGCCGTGGACGACACCGGGCGATCTTTGAACGCCGCCCAGGTGTGCTCACAGGCGTTCGCCCCGCGCCGCTCACGTGCTGCGGCGACCCTGTCAAAGTTCACCCGGTGACAGAGGCATTACGCGAGCTCGGAGGCGTGGACGTCCTCGATGAGGTCCTACGCTTCGGGCAGCAGACGAACAGGAGGGCCCGTGGGCGCCGAGCTTGAGCTGGTCAGTGACGGCAGTGGTCTCGCTGTCGTCGGTGCGGAAGACGCGATCGAGCAGTTCCTGCTCGATATCGACCTCGTCGTCACGAACTCGCGGCCTCTGGCGCAGGCGGCCGTGGAGGGTGTCCACGCTGGAAGCGGCCTTGGCGGCCTGGCGCTGCAGGCTGGCGGACAGATCGCTGCTGAGTCGGGACGCTGGCTCAAGCTCACGGAGGAATCTGCGGCAAAGGTCCGCGAGTTCGGCTTGCAGGCGACCAAGGACAATCCGGCGATCAGTCACGCGATGATCGGTAAGCCGGGCGACGTGCAGTCCTGGATCCAGGTGGTCAACTCGCCGGCCGCGCTCTTCACGAACCCTGCAGCCCTCGCCTCGATCGGGACGATGATGGCCCAGCGCGAGCTGCAGCGGTCGATTGATGAGCTCCGTGAGTACCTCGCGCAGATCGACAAGAAGGTCGACGACATCCTGCGTGCGCAGAAGGACGGGATTTTCGCTGAGATGATCGGGGTGTCCCTCCTGGTCGACGACGCCAACACGGTCCGCGACGAGGTCGGTCGGGTTCCGGAGATCACCTGGTCGAAGATCCAGGGCGGTGCGGCGACCATTGCCAGCACTCAGGCGTATGCGGTGCGGCGGCTCGATGCTCTGGCTGACGGGCTCGAGTCCGAGCAGGACCTCGGAGACCTGGTCAAGGCGACGCAGAGTGCCCGCACCTCCGTCTCGGAATGGCTCGCGGTGATCGCCCGCTCGGTCCACGTGCAGGATGCGATCGACGTCCTCGAGCTCGACCGCGTCGCCGATGCGAACCCCGAAGAACTTGACCGGCATCGTGCCGGGCTGCGCCTGGCGCGTCAGAAGCGCCTGGACGTGATCGCCAGAGCGTGCGGCCAGCTCGTCGATCGCATGAACGAAGCATCGAGCAGGGCCAACCAGAAGGTGCTCTTCAACCCGTTCGCGTCACCGAAGGTCGTGGGCGCCAGCAACGAAGTGGTCGGCGCTGTCCTTGAGCTCGAGAGGCGCCTCGATCTCGTGACGGAGTCGGAGACCGCCGAGGCGCGTCGTTGGCTCGCCGCCCTTGTGGACACCCGGGACCAGGCGGTCGAATCCGGGCAGGATGCGCTCGTCGCCGCACGACGGCGGAGCGCACAGGCAGCTGAGAAGACAAGCGATCTGCGGGTCAAGGCGTTCGAGGCAGGGAGCGATGGCGTCGCTCGTGCGAGCGAGGCCACTAGCAGGTTCTTCGGTGGTCTCGCCGACCGGGCCCGTCGCCGACAGGGCGTTGGTGACGAAGCTCGGATCGACTGAGATGATGGCGAGCCTTCCTGGAGACCTGCACTCATGTCGCTGACGCTCGACCCGATCCTGCGTAGCGGAGGTATCGATCCCCACGGGGCCCTCGTGATCAGGCACGCGTACGTCAAGGAGCATGAGGACACGGGCCTGCCCGGCATCCACGCCGACTCCACCGACGAGGAAATCCTCGCGTACACCCGCAGACAGTCGGCATCCCCCCGGATCTTCCCCGCCGCACCGCCTGCCATCTGGGTGGTGTTCGTCCGCGAGGGAGGCGATCGGGCGCGCCTATGGTCGGTGCTAGAGAACCGGGGCGAGGTTGCGTACGACGGCGCGTTCCGCACCTTCGACCTGGTCGTGTCCGAGCGACTTGCGGACCTGAGGGACCGGCTGGTGATCGGGTGGCGCTCCCCGCGCACGTGGCGGCTCAACGGCCCCACGGCCGCGGGCTACCCGGTGATGGAGATCTCCGACGCGCAGCCGGTGCCGTTTCCGGGTTTCGACCGACTCGTACTCGACCACGCGCAGCTCCAGGCGGTGATGCGCGAGCACCGCTACGCCGCGTGGCGCACCGCGCTCGCGTCCGTCGTCGGTGTCTACCTGATCACCGATACCTGCGATGGGCGGCACTACGTCGGCAAGGCCGATGGCGCGGAGAGCATTCGGCAGCGCTGGACCGCCTACGCGACCAATGGCCACGGTGGCAACGTCGAACTGCGCACCAGCGACCCGACGAGCTTCCGCTTCTCTCTGCTGCGGGTGTTTGACCCGTCAACACCTACGAGGGTGATCGACGAGGCTGAGAGTCACTTCAAGGTCGCCCTGGACTCGCGGACGCATGGATTGAATCGAAACTGATCTCCGGCGGTGCATTGCAAACGCCGCGCTGACTCCGGCGAACGGTCCGTGCTGGGGTGAACTGCACACCTCCCAGGTATGACGGTCTCGCTACGAGTGATCTCCGCCGGGCAGGGGTACGCATACCTGCTGCGGTCGGTCGTGACCGGCGACGAAACTGGCAGACGGCCGCCACCTGGACGATGTGCGGGCGCAGTTCACGGGGGAGAAACCCACCACCGGCATGCTGTACGACTGGTCCGGGCTGCATGCCATCCTGGAGGAGCTCCCCGAGGGGCACTGGACCACCTACGGGAGCCTGGCGGCTGCCATCGGCACCGCTTCGCAAGCGGTGGGGAATCACCTGCCGCAGTGCCCTCAATGCGCGAACGGCTACCGCGTCCTCAAATGCGACGGAACCATCTCGCCGGGCTTCGTATGGACGGACGCGGACGACAACAACCGGGATCCGGTTGCCGTGTTGCAGGAGGAAGGACTCGCGTTCGTCGACAGCAAGGCTGACCCTGAACGCGAGCTTCGAGAGCCGGCTGTGCTGGAGCTGGTCGGGACGAGCTCGGAGGGCTCGGCGCTGCCCGACTGAATTCACTCTGGCGCGGAGTCCGTAGGCTTGTCGAGACACATGTCACCATGTGGTTTCGCACCCGTTTCGAGTGGCACGCGAGTTGCACGACTGCTCGACGCGAGGGCAATAACCGCGGAATTTCAACGATCCTGAGACCTCGGACTACACGATCAATTTATATCAAGCGGCGCAAATGGGCGAGATCGCAGCGAGGCGCGTACGCCTCGACCTAGAACGGCCAGCGCCCGACGCGTAGCCGCTGCGTCCCGGCTCACGAGCGGCCCCCGCCATCCCCGCCCCCTACCGTTGACCCGTGCCCTCCGCCACCACGCAGCGCCGCGTCCTCCTCGTCGCGATCCTCGCCTCGTTCGTCTCCTTCCTCGACGGCACCGTCGTCAACGTCGCGCTCCCGGCCATCGCCGACGACCTCGCGGCCGGCCCCGCCGACGCCCTGGCCCTGCAGCAGTGGGTGGTCGACGCGTACCTGATCACCCTCGGCGCCCTGATCCTCGTGGCCGGCTCGGTCTCCGACGTGCACGGCCGCCGACGCGTGCTGTGGTGGGGGCTGATCGGGTTCGCCGTCGCCTCCGTGCTGTGCGCCCTCGCGCCCACCGGCCCGTTCCTCATCGGCGCCCGCGCGCTGCAGGGCGTCGCCGGCGCGCTGCTCGTCCCGAGCTCCCTCGCGCTCATCGTCTCGACGTTCACCGGCCCCGCGCAGGGCCGCGCCATCGGGCGGTGGACGGCATGGTCCGGCACCGCGATGCTCGTCGGGCCGCTCCTCGGCGGCCTCTTCGTCGACACCCTGTCGTGGCGCTGGGTGTTCGGCATCAACGTCCTGCCCGTGGCGGTCACGCTCTGGCTGCTGCGCGGCATCGACGACGTCCCCGAGCCCAGCGGCCGCCGCATCGACGTGCGCGGCGCGGTGCTCGCCGCCGTCGGGCTCGCCGGACCCGTCTACGCGCTCATCGAGAGCTCCCGCTACGGCTGGGGGGACCCGGCCGTGTGGATACCGCTCGTCGTCGGCCTGGCCTGCCTCGCCGGGTTCCTCGCCTGGGAGCGCGCCGCCCCGGACCCGATGCTGCCGCTGCGCCTGTTCGCAGTGCGCAACTTCGCGGTCGGGAACGTCGCGACCGCCGCGATCTACGGCGCGCTCGGGTTCGGGCAGTTCGTCATCATCCTGTTCGTGCAGCAGGTCGCCGGGTACACCGCCACGGCGGCGGGCCTGTCCATGCTGCCCGTGACCATCCTCATGCTGCTCGTCTCCGGGCGGGCGGGAGCCCTGGCGGGCCGCTACGGGCCGCGGTTCTTCATGTCTGTCGGCCCCCTCGTCGGCGCCGCCGGCTACCTGCTGATGCTCACGACGACGGAGGACGCCGACTACTGGACGCAGCTGTTCCCCGGCGTCGCCGTCTTCGGCCTCGGCCTGGCCATGACGGTCTCCCCGCTGACCTCCGCGATCCTCGGGTTCATCCCCGCGGCCGACGCCGGCATCGGCTCCGCCACGAACAACGCCGTCTCGCGCATCGCCGGGCTCGTCGTCGTGGCGTTCGCCGGCGTGATCGTCGGGTCGCGGCTCGACGTCGACAGCTTCCACCGCGCGCTCGTCGTGACCGCCGCGCTGCTCGTCGTCGGAGGCCTCGTCAGCTGGGCGGGCATCCGCAACGCCCAGGTGACGGCGGCGCCCGACGACGCGGACGCCGTCGGGCAGTGACGCTCGCACCCGCTGTCGACCACGTCCTGTGTGCTGTTCCCGGACGCGGGAACGGTACTGATGACGTGCTCGGCACGGAAACCGGAGTCAGCGGGCCCGGGCGACCCGCTCGACGTCCCACACGGGCTCGGCCGTCTCGACCACGCGGCCGTCGGCCCCGAAGACCAGGAACCGGTCGAAGCCGCGCGCGAACCAGCGGTCGTGCGTGACGGTCACGACAGTGCCGTCGAACCCGGCCAGGCCCGCCTCGAGGGCCTCCGCGGAGTGCAGGTCGAGGTTGTCCGTCGGCTCGTCGAGCAGCAGCAGCGTGGCGCCGCCCAGCTCGAGCAGCAGGATCTGCAGCCGCGCCTGCTGCCCGCCGGACAGGGTCTCGTAGCGCTGCTCGGCCTGGCTCACGAGCCCGTAGCGGTCCAGCACCTTGGACGCCTGCTCGCGGCCCATGCCGGAGCGGTGGCCCTCGCCGCGGTGCAGGATCTCCAGCAGCGTGCGGCCCTCGAGCTCGGCGTGCCCGTGGTTCTGCGCGAACCAGCCCGGGCGCACGCGCGAGCCGAGCGCCGCCCGGCCCGTGTGGGTGACCGGCGCGATCGCCGGCGACCCCTCCGCGGGCTCGTGCTCCTTGTCGGGGTCGGATCCGCCGCGCGCGAGCAGCCGCATGAAGTGGCTCTTGCCGGACCCGTTGGACCCCAGCACCGCGACCCGCTCG
The DNA here is from genome assembly GCF_003752595.1 of Cellulomonas sp. PhB143. Classification (GTDB taxonomy): domain Bacteria; phylum Actinomycetota; class Actinomycetes; order Actinomycetales; family Cellulomonadaceae; genus Paraoerskovia. The sequence continues at coordinate 125,997 of NZ_RKIJ01000014.1, forward strand.
CCGTAGAACAGCTCGGCGTCGAACGGTTCCATCAGCCCGGTGAGTCCCAGCGCCTCGCACGTCACCGCGCGCTTGGCCGTGCGCCCGCCGGTCAGGCGCACGCGCACGTTCTGCTCGCGCGCGAGCTGCGGGGGAGGGCCGGCCTCCTCGAACTTGCGCAGCCGCGTCTGGGCCGCCTGGTAGCGCGAGGCGAGGCCGTCGTTGAACTTCGACTTGGTCTTCAGCGTGTTGACCAGCGTCTTGAGCTGCGCGTGCTCCTCGTCCCAGCGCCGCAGCAGCTCCTCCTGGCGGTCGATCCGGTCCTGGCGCGCCTGCGCATAGGTGGCGAACCCGCCGCCGTGCACCCAGATCTTCGCGCCGGCGCTGCCCGGCTCGAGCGTGGCGACGTGCGTGGCGGTGTTCGCGAGCAGCTCGCGGTCGTGGCTGACGTACAGGAACGTCTTGGGTGAGGCGACCATCTCGGCCTCGAGCCACCGCTTGGTCGGCACGTCCAGGGCGTTGTCCGGCTCATCGAGCAGCAGGACCTCCTCGGGACCGCGCAGCAGCGCGGTGAGGATCAGGCGCTTGCGCTCGCCGCCGGAGAGGGTGCGCAGCTCGCGCCACTGGGCCTGGTCGAAGTCGATGCCGAGCACCTCGGTGGTGACCTTGTCCCACTCGGTCTCGGCGTCGTAGCCGCCCGCGTCGCCCCAGTCGACGATCGCCTGGGCGTAGCGCATCTGGGCGGGCTCGTCGTCGACCGTCATGATGCCCAGCTCGGCGTCGGCGAGCTCGCGGGCGGCCGCGCGCAGGGCCGGGGGCGCAGTGTCGGCGAGCGCCTCGCGGACGGTCGTCGGGTCGTCGTCGCGCACCACGACCTGGCGCATGACGCCGAGGCCACCCTGGACGGTCGCCGCGCCGCGGTGCGGGGCGAGGTCGCCCGTGACGACGCGCAGGAGCGTCGTCTTGCCGGCGCCGTTGGGCCCGATCAGCGCGGTGCGCGAGCCCGAGGGGACGCGCAGGCTCACCCCGCCGAGCAGGGTGCGGCCGTCGGACAGCTCGTAGCCGACCTCGCTGATGTCGATGTGACCCATGGGGACCATGATCCCCGACCGGCGGGGGAGGGACGACCGGTTTCTTCCCGGGCCGAGCACGGGCTTGCCGCCCCTCGAGCACGGGGTGCCCGCCGGGTCAGCGATGCTGACCCGGCGGCAACCCCGTGCTCGGCGGAGAAGGTGGGGGAGGGACGGAGAAGGTAAGGGAGGGACAGGGTCAGACGCGCACGACGACCTTGCCGCGCACGTGGCCCGACTCGCTCGCCCGGTGCGCGTCCGCCGCGTCCGCGAGCTCGAACACCTCGGCGACCTCGACGCGTACGGACCCGGCGTCGATCAGCCGCGCCACCTCCGCCAGGTCGCCCGACGACGGCCGCACCCACGCGTAGACCCCGCCCAGCTCGTCGCGGGCCGCGGCCTCCGTGATGGAGGCGACCGTGCCGCCGTCGGCCAGGACGTCCTTCGTGGTCGCCAGGGCCTCGCCGCCCACGTAGTCGAGGACGACGTCGACCCCCTCGGGAGCGAGCGCGCGCACCCGCTCGGCCAGCCCGTCGCCATAGGCCACCGGCTCCGCGCCGAGGGCGCGCACGTAGTCGTGGTTGGCCTCCGAGGCGGTGCCGATGACGCGCGCCCCGCGGGCGGCCGCGATCTGCACGGCGAAGGACCCGACGCCGCCGGCCGCCGCGTGCACGAGGACGGTCTGGCCCTCGCGCACGCCGGTGCGCGCGATCGTCTGGTAGGCGGTCAGCCCCGCGAGCGGGACCGCGGCGGCCTCCTCGAACGACAGCGACGCGGGCTTTGTCGCGAGGGTGCGCACGGGCGCGGAGACGTACTCGGCGAAGGTGCCGCCGTGCAGGACGTCCTTGCGGACGTAGCCGAAGACCTCGTCGCCCACCTGGAGCTCGGGGGTGTCCAGGCCGACCTGCTCGACGACGCCCGCGACGTCCCAGCCGGGCACGACGGGGAAGTCGACGTCCATGATCGCGTCGAGGTAGCCCTCGCGGACCTTCCAGTCGACGGGGTTGACGCTCGCCGCCTTCACGCGGACGAGGACGGAGTCGGGGCCGACCTTGGGCGTCGGCTGCTCCGTGAGCTCGAGGACGTCGGCGTGGCCATAGGTGCTGTAGGTGATCGCTCGCATACGGGCGGCAACCGGGCGGCGGCCTGTCCCATTCCGAGGCCCGCCGCGGTCCACCGCCGAACGTGTCATCAGTCGGCCCGATCGGCCGTCTCGACCCACAGATGGCGCGTTCGGCGGTGGGAAGAAACCGGGGACGATCCGGACCCATCCGGTGGAGGGACCGTGCCGAACCCCTGTCAGGCCGCGACCGACGCGGCGCACGAACGAAGGGAACGACCATGAAGGCACGCACCCGCACGCTGCTTGCGGCACCCGCCCTCACGCTCGCCGCGATGTTCGCCGTCGCCGGCCCCGCCTCGGCCGCCGACACCACCCAGGGCCACCTGGACCCCGTCCCCCTCAACGGCGCCGACGCCTGGGGCACCGGGATGGTCTGGGTCGACGGCACCACGCTCAACGTCGAGATCGAGGCGAAGGGCCTGCTGGCCGACAGCCCGCACGCCGCGCACATCCACTTCGGCTCCGGCTCGCGCAACGAGTGCCCGTCGGCCGGCGACGACGCGGACGGCAGCGGCACGATCACCACCTCCGAGGGCATCCCGGCCTACGGCAACGTCCAGGTCTCGCTGACCACGAAGGGCGACACGTCCGCCGACTCGGCGCTCGCGGTGGACCGCTTCGACACCGCCAAGGGCGGCGACATCAGCTACCAGCGCGGCTCGATCAAGGTCTCCCAGGACGTGGCCGACGCGATCAGCGGCGGCAAGGCGGCCGTCGTCGTGCACGGCGTCGACTACAACGGCGACGGCAAGTACGACGGCGACGCGAAGTCCGACCTCGACCCGAGCCTGCCGGCCGAGGCCACCGACCCGGCGCTGTGCGGCATCATGACCGTCTCGCAGATGTCCGACATGCCCTCCGGCGGCGTCCAGACCGGCTCCGGCTCGACGTCCGGCGTCGAGAACGTCGGCCTCCTCGCGGCCGGTGGCGCCGCGGTGCTCGCCGGTGGCGCCCTGCTGATCCGTCGTCGCTCGAACCGCGGCGAGACCGTCGGCTCGGACAGCTGATGGCTCCCGACGCCCGGTCCGCGGGGCCCGGCCCTTCGGCCGGGCGTCGCGGGGACGACGACGGCGCGGCCGCGGCGGGCGGCCGCCCGCGCCGGTCGCGGGCCCTGGTCGTGACGCTCGCCACCGTCCTCCTCGTGGGGGGCGGCGGCGCGGTCGCGGTCGGGCTCGCCACGCAGGACCCGGCGCCGCCCGCGGCGGACCCGGCGGCGAGCGACCGTTCGGCCGGTGCCGACGCGAGCCCCTCGCCGGAGCCCACGGTGAGCGCGGCCCCCGAGCCCGACCCGACGCCGGCCGATCCGACGCCGGCCGACCCCGCGCCGACCCCGGAGCCCGCGAAGGACCAGCCGTACCCGACGACCGTGCGGATCCCGTCGATCGACGTGGACTCCGACCTGGTGACGATGGGCCGGGCGAAGGACGGCGCCATCGAGGTGCCGGGCGACGCCGACGTCTCGGTCGTCGACCACGCCGCCTGGTATAAGGGCTCGCCGCGGCCGGGCGCCGAGGGGCCCTCGGTGATCCTCGGGCACGTCGACAGCATCAACGGGCCCTCGGTCTTCCACGACCTCGGGCGCGTGGAGAAGGGCGACGAGGTGCTCGTGGACCGCAAGGACGGGACGACGGCGCAGTTCGTCGTCGACCACGTCGAGACCTACCCCAAAGACAAGTTCCCGACCATCGACGTCTACCGCAACACCGACGACGCGGAGCTGCGCGTCATCACCTGCGGGGGCGACATCGACCCGGGAACGGGTCACTACACCGACAACACGGTGGTGTACGCGCACCTCGCCTGAGGTGCCCACGAACCCCGCGCGGCGCGTCCGACCTGGGCCGGTGCCCTCTGTGCCCAGGTCCGGCGCGCCGCGCGGTCTCTTCTGCCTCCGAACGTGGCTCCGAACGGATGCGCGCTGGACGTGAGAGGACTCTCTCGATAGCCTCCTCTCAGATAAATCCAGAGGCGCGGAGGCCCTGATGGTCAACCCGTTCGGCGACATCGAGCTCGACGCGACGCGCATGCGCGCCCTGGCCCACCCCGTGCGGGTGCGGATCCTCGGCGAGCTCCAGCGGCACGGCCCGAGCACCGCCACCCGCCTCTCGCCCGACGTCGGCGCCACCCCGTCGGTGGCGAGCTGGCACCTGCGCCACCTCGCGGAGCACGGCCTCGTCCGCGACGCCGACGCCGGCGGGAACGGCCGCGAACGCTGGTGGGAGGCCACGAGCCGCGGCTTCCGGTACACGGCCGAGGGCGCGGGAGGCCAGGAGGCGGCACTGGGCCTGCGCGCGGCGATCGAGGAGGCGGAGGGCGACGTCGTGGGCGACTGGCACCGCGGCGTCGAGCCCGGGCTCCCGGACCGCTGGCTCGCCGTGGCGGGCCGGTCCAGCACCCGCGTGCTCGTCACGCCGGAGGAGGCCGTCGAGCTGGAGTCGGCGATCGAGGCGCTCCTGGCGCCCTTCGTCGTGCGCAAGGACGACCCCGCTGCAGCGCCCGCGGGAGCCAGGTCGGTGCTCCTCCTGCGCCACACGCTCCCGGACGCGGGGCCCTCGGATGCCTGAGGCGTCGTCGGGCCCGGACGCCCCGGCGGCGCGAGGCGGGACCTCGGTGGCGGACTCCGGCCGCCCGCTCTGGTGCGACGGCCGCTTCGTCACGTTCTGGGCCGCCCAGAGCGTCTCGGAGCTCGGGGACCGGGTCTCGGAGATCGCGCTGCCGTTCGTCGCCGTCGGCCTCGGGGCGAGCGCGACGGAGGTGGCCCTGCTCACCGCCCTGATCTGGCTGCCGAACCTGCTGGCCCTCCTCGTCGGCTCGTGGGTCGACCGACGCCCGCGCAAGCGCCCCCTGCTCGTCGGGGCCGACCTCGCCCGCGCGCTCGTCGTGCTGACCGTCCCGGCGGCGGCCCTCGTGGGCGGCCTGACGCTGGCCCAGCTCTTCGCGGTCGCGGTCCTCCTCGGGACGTGGTCGATGCTCTTCCGGTCCGCCTGGCAGCCGTTCTTCGTCGCGCTCGTGCGCCGTGAGCAGTACGTCGAGGCCAACGGCCTGCTCAGCGCGACCCGCTCGGGGTCCTTCGTCGTCGGGCCCGCGCTCGGGGGCGGGCTGGTCCAGCTCCTCACCGCCCCGGTCGCCCTCGTCGTCGACGGCCTCTCCTTCCTGCTGTCCGCGGTGCTGCTGCGCCGGGTGCGGGTCACCGAGCGGGCGCCGGCGCCCGCAACGGGGGGCGAGCCCCTGCGCGCCCGGCTCGCCGAGGGGCTGCGGCTCGTGGTCCGGCACCCGATCCTGCGCCCGGCGCTGTGCTGCGTCTCGTGGGTCAACTTCTTCACCATCATGACGAGCGCGCTCCTCGTCGTGTTCGCCAGCCGCGACCTCGGCCTGCCGGCAGGCGTCATCGGCGTCGCGCTCGGTGTGGGGGCTGGCGGCGGCCTGTTCGGAGCCCTCCTCGCGGGGCGCGTGGCCCGGTGGATCGGCACGGGCCGCACGATCGCGCTCGGCGCCGTCGTCTTCACCGTGCCGCTCGCGGCCCTGCCCCTCGCGCACGGGTCCGACCTCGCGAAGGCCGCCGTCCTCGCCGGCGTCGAGGCGGCGAGCGCCTTCGGGGTGATGCTCTTCGACGTCAACCTCAACGCCGTCACGGCGGCGGCCATCCCGGACGCCGTGCGGGCCAGGGTCCAGGGAGCGTTCACGAGCGTGAACTACGGGGCACGACCGCTGGGGGCCGCCGCCGGGGGCGTCCTCGCCGGGCTGGTCGGCCTCGGCCCGACCCTCGTGGTCGCCGGGCTCGGCGGTGCGCTCGGCGCGCTCTGGCTCGTGGGGACCCCGTTGCTCGCGCTCCGGTCCGTCGACGACGTCGAGGACCCCGACGGCGGCGGCTCGCCCGGGTCGTGACACGCCCGGGCGTCACTGCTCGACGACGACCTCGCCCGGCTCCTTGTCCGGCCGCCAGCCGCGCCAGACGGCGTGGCGCAGGCTCCCGGCGCCCGGCGCGTCACCCGTCCAGCCCGAGAAGAGCACCTCGACCACCTCGCGCGGCGTGACCCAGCGGGCGTCGGACGCGTCGGCCGCGGGCACCTCGCGCGCCGGCGACGTGCGACGCTCCGACCCGCCGAGCCGCGCGAGGATCTCGTGGCGCTCCCGGTCCGTGAAGCCCGAGCCCACCCGCCCGACGTACCGCAGGCCAGGCCCGCCGCCGCGCGCGGGCGGGACTCCGTCGTCGGGCACCGCGAGCAGGAGCGAGCCCAGCAGGTGTCCCCGCGCGCCGTGCCCCGGCCGCCACCCGACGACCACCGCCTCCTGGGCGCGCACGTGCTTGACCTTCAGCCACGTGCGCGAGCGCTTGCCCGAGACGTACGTCGAGTCGCGGCGCTTGGCGAGGATCCCCTCGAGCCGGAAGCGGCGCGACAGGGCCAGCGCGTCCTCGAGGTCGTCGAGCGAGGGCGGCACCCGCACGGGGTCCGACGGCGCGGCGAGCAGCTCCTCGAGCTCCTCGCGCCGGTCGTCGTAGCCGTCGTGCAGGAGCGAGCGCCCGCCCGCGCGCAGCACGTCGAAGACCATGTACTCCACGGGCGTGCGGCGCCGGGCCGTGGTGACCTCGCCGGCGGCGGTCAGGTTCATCCGCCGCTGCAGCAGCCGGAAGCTCGGCCGGCCCTGGGCGTCGAGGGCGACGACCTCGCCGTCGAGGACGACGTCGTCGGCCGTGTTCTCGAGCGACGCGGCGACCGCGTCGGCCACTTCCGGATAGGTGCCGGTGACGTCCGCGCCGGAGCGCCCCATCAGCCGGACCCCGTCCGGGCCGCGGCGGGCGAGGACGCGCACGCCGTCCCACTTGACCTCGTACGCCCAGCCGGAGGCGTCGTCGCCGATCTCCGCGCGCAGGGCGCCCTCGGAGGCGGGGTGCGCGAGCATCGGCCGCGGCACGGGCTGCGCCCCACCGCCGAGCCTCGACGCACCACCGCCGAGCGCGTCATCAGTCGGCCGGTTCGGCAGATCCGACCCACTGATGACGCGCTCGGCGGTGGGGGACTCGGCCGTGGGGGACTCGGCCGGCGACTGGTCCTTCATCCGGTGGATCAGCCAGTGGTTGTCGTCGCCCTTGCCGGTGCGGATCAGCGCGACCCGGCGCGTCCCGCGGCGCTCGCCGTGCAGCACGGCGATGACCTCCTGGCCCTCGCGCCACTTCTCCGTCTCGTACGTGCCGGCGTCCGCGATGCTCACCTCGCCGGCGCCGTACTCGCCCTTCGGGATCGTGCCCTCGAACGACCCGTACGCCAGCGGGTGGTCCTCGGTCTGCACCGCGAGGTGGTTGCGCCCGGGGTCGTCCGGCTCGCCCTTGGGCAGCGCCCAGCTGACCAGGACGCCGTCGTGCTCCAGGCGGAAGTCCTCGTGCCAGCGGCGGGCGTAGTGCTCCTGGATGACGAACGTCGGCGCGCCGTCGCCGGGCGCGGGCACGGTGTCGGGGACCGGCTCCGGAGTCTTGCCCGCGTCGCGCATGGACCGGTACTTCTCCAGCCGGTCACGCCGCGCACCCGTGCCCGACGCCGCTGTCCCCTGCGCGGGCGTGAACGTCGCCATCCGCTCGGGCGTCGGCTCGAGCGCAGCAAGGTGCCCGGCCGCGAGGGGAGCGAGGAGGTCGCCGTCGGTCTCGAGGCGCGCGACGACGTCGTCGGCCTCCAGCTGGGCGAGCCCGGGGGAGTCGAGCTCGTCCCAGGTGCGGGGCGCGGCGACCGTCGGGCGCTCGCGGCCGCGCAGCGAGTACGGGGCGATCGTCGTCTTCGCGCCGTTGTTCTGCGACCAGTCGACGAGCACCTTGCCGCCGCGCAGCGACTTCTTCATGTCGCTGACCACGAGGTCGGGGTGATCGGCCTCCAGGGCGCGCGCCAGCTCGTGCGCCACCGTCGAGACCTGCTCGCTCGTGTGCGAGCCGTCGAGCGCCGCGTACAGGTGGATGCCCTTGGACCCGCTCGTGACGGGGAACGGCTCGAGGCCCATCCCGGTCAGCAGCGCCCGCGCCCAGCGGGCCACCTGCGCGCACTCGGCCAGCCCCGCGCCCGGGCCGGGGTCGAGGTCGAGCACCAGCCGGTCGGGGTCGAGCCGAGTCCCGGTGCGGCCGAACCGCCACTGCGGCACGTGGATCTCCAGCGACGCCGTCTGGCCCAGCCACACGAGGGTCGGCAGGTCGCCGACCAGGGGGTACTCCGTGGTGCGGGTCTTGTGCTCGATGGGGCGACGGCGCACCCACTCGGGCGTGCCCGCGTCGAGGTTCTTCTGGAAGAAGACCTGACCCTCGACGCCGTCGGGCCACCGCTTGCGGGTCGCGGGGCGCTCCGCCGCGTGCGTGAGCAGGGCGGGCGCGACCGCGCTCAGGTAGGCGATGACGTCGCCCTTCGTGGTGCCCGACGCCGGGTAGAGCACCTTGTCGAGGCTCGACAGGCGCACGCGGCGGCCCTCCACGCTGACGATCTCCGAGCTCGGCATCGCCCCAGCATCTCCACACGGAGCCCGTCCCGCCCGGCGGGCGCCGCGTAGCCTGGACCGGTGACCGACGCGCACCTCCCGCCCGTGCCCACCCCGCACCTGCCGGTCGGCATCGTCCCCGAGCACGTGACCGACCCGGAGGCCGTCGCCGACCTCGTGCACGAGATGCGGCGGCTGCTGATGACCTACAAGTTCGGCATCGACGAGGTGATGACGAAGATCACCGTGCTGCGCGACGAGTTCCGCAGCATCCACGACTACAACCCCATCGAGCACCTCGGCTCCCGGCTCAAGTCGCTCGACAGCATCGTGGCCAAGGCCCAGCGCAAAGGCATCGAGCTGACCCCCGACGTGCTGCGCAGCCGGATGTTCGACATCGCGGGCGTGCGGATCACCTGCGGGTTCGTCTCCGACATCGACCGCGTGCGGGACATGCTGCTCGGCCAGGCCGACCTCACGCTGCTCGAGGAGCGCGACTACATCCGCGAGCCCAAGGCCAACGGCTACAAGTCGCTGCACCTGATCCTCGAGGTGCCCGTCTACCTCTCCGACCGGGTCGAGCCCGTCGCCGTGGAGGTGCAGCTGCGCACCATCGCGATGGACTTCTGGGCGAGCCTCGAGCACAAGATCTACTACAAGTTCGACCGCGACGTGCCCGAGCACATCCTCACCGACCTCAAGCTCGCCGCCGACGTCGCGAGCCAGCTCGACCGCTCCATGGAACGGATCCACGACGAGGTCAAGGTCGTCGCCGCCTCCGACGGCGGGCCCGACGGCGCGTCCGTCCGGCCACCCCTGCCGCCCGGGGTCCTCGCCGCGCTGCTGCGCTCGACGGGGCTGGACGGGGACTCGCGCGGCGAGTCGTAGCGGCGTCGGGCCTCGCGCTGGGCCCGTCGCGAGCCCGTCGCGGGCCCGTCCGGGTGCCGGGCGCGCCGCCGCGCGGGAGCATGGGCCCATGAGGGCGATCTGGAAGGGCGCGATCACGTTCGGGCTCGTCAACGTCCCGGTCAAGGTGTACAGCGCGACCGAGGACCACGACGTGCCGCTGCACCAGGTGCACGACGCCGACGGCGGGCGCATCCGCTACCAGCGCCGTTGCGAGGTGTGCGGCAAGGTCGTGCCGTTCGAGCACATCGACAAGGCCTTCGAGAACGGCGAGCAGACGGTCGTGCTCACCAAGGACGACATCGCTTCCCTGCCCGCCGAGCGCGACCGCGAGATCGAGGTCGTCGAGTTCGTGCCCAGCGACCAGATCGACGTGCTGCTGCTCGACAAGAGCTACTACCTCGAGCCCGACTCGTCCTCTCCCAAGGCGTACGTGCTGCTCCGGCGCACCCTCGAGGAGACGGACCGCACCGCCGTCGTCCGCTTCGCGCTGCGCCAGCGCACCCGGCTCGCGGCGCTGCGGGTGCGCGACGACGTCCTGGTGCTGCAGACGCTGCTGTGGGCCGACGAGGTGCGCGAGGCGGCGTTCCCCGCGCTCGACGGGTCGCCCAAGGTGTCCGACAAGGAGATGGCGATGTCCGCGCAGCTGGTGGCCGGCTTCGAGTCGGACTTCACGCCGTCGGACTTCGACGACGACTACCAGGTGCAGCTGCGCAAGCTGATCGACGCCAAGATCGAGCAGGGCGACGCCGTCGACACCGCGGCGACGTTCGGCGAGGAGCCCGAGGGCGAGGGCGGCGAGGTGGTCGACCTCATGGACGCGCTGCGGCGCAGCGTGGAGAAGTCGCGCGGCGGCGCGGGGAAGGGCTCAGGGGCCAAGGGCTCAGGGTCGTCGGGGAGCTCGGCCAAGGGCGGCGCGAAGAAGTCCGGCGGCTCGCGCGCGAAGAAGAAGTCCACCGCCTGAGCCCCCGCGTCTTGTCAGACTCTGGCGCGCCTATAGCGGGGTGGGGGTCTGACAGGTGTGCTGCCCCGCGACTTGTCAGACCGTGGCGCGCCTATAGCGGGGTGGGGGTCTGACAAGTCAGAGGGTGGGCGACGTCAGGGGTGCAGCGCCGTCGAGACCCGGTCGACGAGCGCGAGGAGCTCGTCCACGTGCGCGTCCGTCCGACGCCGCGAGCGCGAGTCCGCGTCCCAGTCGCCCGTGCGCGCCGCCTCGAGGTAGAGGCCGTCGCCCATGAGCACGATCGCCCGCGCGAGCACCGGGTCGCCGACGGACTCGAGCACCGCCTCGTACCACCCCTCGTGCGCCGCCTGCAGCGCCTGGCGCGCCTGGGGGTAGATGTCCTGCGGCAGCCGCGTCACCGCCACGTACACCCGGTCGAAGTCCGTGTCGGACTGCGCCGACGTGCGCAGGAAGTGGTCGACCGGGCCCCCGGTCGCCGAGCGCATCTCGATCACGTCGGCCGCCGAGAGCTCGGCGAGCCGCGCGAGGAGCCCGTCGACGAGCGCCTGCTTGGAGGCGAAGTGGTAGAGCAGCCCGCCCTTGGAGACCCCGGCGTGCGCGGCGACCGCGTCGAGGGTCGCCGCCCGCTCGCCCTGGGTGACGAGGATCGCGGCGAAGGCGTCGAGGACCTTGTCCCTGGCGGCCGGAGCAGGAGGCATGTTGAGAGCGTACCGTCCAGGCGTTACTGTACCGTCTGGACGGAATGAACGGCCGCCTCGGCCCGTTACAGCACCGTCCGGACGGTCGACCACGCGCCGTCCGCCCTGCCGTTCACACCATGCCGCGCCCCGCACGCTGCCGGCCACATGCCGGCCACCCGCCGAGCCGAGAGGAGGCCCTGCCATGACCGCCACCACGACCACCCCGCAGCCCACGAACCACGAGGCGAGAAGGCGTGCGCCCGGCGCGGCGCCGGCCACCGCCGCGCGGCGCGTGCACCGCGCACCCCGCCCGCCACGGCGCGGCACCCCGCCGTCGTCGGGCACCGCGACGAGCGCCCGACGGCGCTGGCTCGCCCTCGCGGTCCTCATGCTCCCCGTGCTGCTCGTCTCCATCGACAACACGGTGCTGAGCTTCGCGCTGCCGCAGATCTCCGAGGCGCTGACGCCGACCAGCACGCAGCTGCTGTGGATCGTCGACGTCTACCCGCTCGTGCTCGCGGCGCTCCTGGTGCCGATGGGCTCGCTCGCCGACCGCGTGGGCCGGCGCCGCCTGCTGCTCGTCGGGGCCGTGGGCTTCGCCGCGATGTCGGTCGTCGCCGCCCAGGCGCCCACCGCCGCGGCCCTGATCGCGGCGCGCGTGGGCCTCGGCGTCTTCGGCTCGATGCTCATGCCCTCGACGCTGTCGCTGCTGCGCAACATCTTCACCGACCGTGGCGAGCGCCGGCTCGCCGTCGCCGTCTGGGCCTCCGGGTTCGCCGCGGGAGCCGCCCTGGGCCCGATCGTCGGCGGTCTGCTGCTCGAGCACCTCTGGTGGGGCTCGGTCTTCTGGATCGCGGTGCCGGTCCTGGTGCTGCTGCTCCTGCTCGCGCCCGCGTTCGTGCCCGAGTCCCGCGACCCCGACCCGGGTCCGGTCGACGTGCCGTCGATCCTCCTCTCGGTCGCGACCATGGCGCCCGTCGTGTGGGGCATCAAGGTGCTCGGCAAGGACGGGCCGAGCGCGCTCGCGCTCGTCGCGATGCTGGTCGGGCTCGGCGCCGGAGCACTGTTCGTCCGGCGCCAGCTGCGCCGTCCGCGGCCGATGCTCGACGTGCGCCTGTTCACCGACGCCGCGTTCACCGGGTCGGTGCTGATCAACCTGCTCTCGGTGCTCAGCTACGTGGGCTTCCTGTACTTCGCGTCGCAGGACCTGCAGCTCGTCATCGGGCTCGGGCCGAGCGTCGCGGGGCTCGCCCTGCTGCCCGGCCTCGTGGTGATGATCGCTGCCGGCCTGCTCGTGGTCCGTGTGGTGCGCAGCATCCGCCCGTCCCACGTCGTCGCCGGCGCGCTCACCCTCTCGGCGGCGGCCTACGCGATCATGGCCGTCTTCGGCGGGCACGGGACGCTGTGGCCCGTCGTGGTCTCGTTCGTCGTGCTGTCCGTCGGGATCGGCGCCGCCGAGACGCTCTCGAACGACCTCGTCGTCTCGAGCGCCCCGCCGCACCAGGCCGGTGCGGCCTCGGCGATCTCGGAGACCGCGTACGAGATCGGCGCCGTGCTCGGCACCGCCGTGCTCGGCAGCATCCTCGCCGCCTCGTACGCGGCGAACCTCGTGGTGCCGCGCGGCGTCGGGCACGCGGCCGCGCAGACGGCGACCGAGACGCTCGGCGGGGCGACTGCCGTCGCGCAGTCCCTCCCGGCCGCGCAGGCCTCGGCGCTGCTCGACTCGGCGCACGCCGCGTTCGGCACCGGCGTCGCGGTGACGGCCGGGATCGGCGTGGTGACGATGATCGGCGCCGCGGTCCTGGCGCTCGTCGCGCTGCGCCGCGCCGAGGCCTGAGGCCCGGGGGCGGGCGTGCGGTTTCGACCCGGGGCCCCGTCGTGTAGCAGGCTGGGGTGATGTTCTCCCGCCGGTCCGCCGACCCCTCCGACGCCGAGAAGCCCGCGACCCCCGAGGTCGAGAAGCCCGCCCCTTCCGAGACCGAGAAGGCCGACGCCCCCGAGCCCCGGGCGCCGCGTCGCCGCCGCGCCTGGGTCCGCTGGACCCTGCTCGGCATCGCCCTGTTCCTGCTGTCCGCGACGTTCGGCGTCACCACGGCGAGCGCCGACCTGAGCCTGGGTCCGCACGAGGCGCGCTACGAGGTGACCACCGACGGCCTCGCCCGGGTCGACCTCGGGCCGCTGGGCTCCCTCGAGATCGACTCCCCGGTGCCCCTCGGGCTCGGGGTCGACGTGACGGTGGGGGAGATCCCCGACGAGCTGCACGAGGTCGACGCGGCGGCGACGCTCGACGCCCTCGCGGGCGACGCGCAGAGCTACCTGCAGTTCTTCTCGAGCCCGCAGGTCACCCTCGACCTCGTGGTGCACGACCTGGTGCGCGACGCCGCGGTGCGCACCCTCATGGCCTTCCTCGTCTGCGCCGTCGTCGCGGTGGGCCTGCGCTTCCTCCTGGGCGGTGCCCGACGCCGCCAGCTCGCCGGGGCCCTCGCCCCGCGGACCTGGGACCTCGCCGCGGGCGGGCTCGTCGTCGTGCTCGTCGGCGCGACGCTGAGCTCCGGGGCGATCCGCAGCCCGGAGCCCGAGGGCGAGCCGTCGCCGGTCTTCGCGGGCACGGCGCTGGAGGGTGCCCGGATCACCGGCCGGCTCTCCGGCGTCGTCGACACCTACGGCGAGCAGCTCCTGGACACCTACCGCGACAACGAGAAGTTCTACGAGGTCGCCGACCACCACCTCTCGACGGCGTGGGACGACCGGCTCGACGCGCAGCGCTACGACGCCCTCGCGGCGTCGACGGGGTTCCGCGGCCCGGTCGTGCCCGCGGCGGCCGACGACGACTACCGGACCGTCGTCGTCGTCTCCGACCTGCACTGCAACACGGCCATGGCGCCGCTGATCAGCACGACCATCGCGAAGGCGGGCGCCGACGTCGTCCTCGACGCGGGCGACACCACGATGAACGGGACCTCCGTGGAGGAGGTGTGCGTCTCGGCGGTGGCGGGCGCGGTGCCCGACGACGTCCCGCTCGTGGTCTCGGACGGGAACCACGACAGCGACGAGACGTCCGCGCAGGAGCGCAAGGCCGGGGCGACGGTGCTCGAGGGCAAGGTGGTCGACGTCGACGGGATCCGCATCCTCGGCGACCACGACGCGCTGCGCACGAGCGTCGTCGGCGGCTCGGGCGCGAAGGACGAGGCCGTGACGCCGGACGACCAGGCCGCGCAGCTGGCGACGACGGCCTGTGAGAAGGAGCCCGTCGACCTGCTGCTGATCCACACCCCGCGCGTGGGAGACGCGTCGTTGGAGAGCGGCTGCGTGCCGATGCAGATCTCCGGGCACCTGCACCGGCGGGTCGACCCGGTCCAGGTCGGCAGCGGGATCCAGTACGTGAGCTCGTCCACCGCGGGGGCGGTGCTGGACAAGCCCACGGTCGGCCCGCTGCACGGCACGGCCGAGATGACGGTCCTGCGCTTCGACCCCGACGCGCACCGGTTCGTCGACTACCAGGTCGTGGCGGTCACGCCCGAGCAGAAGGCGAGCGTGGGCCCGCGGATCCCGGTGCCGGTCCCGACGCCCGTCCCCGCGACGGCCCCGACGGCGGCGTCGCCGGCCGCGTCGCCGCCGTCCCCCTGACCGGCGTCAGCCGACGGGGCGCCGAGCGAGCCGGCCCGTGCGGAACTCGTCCACCCCGACGGCGCGCAGGATCGTCTGCGTCCACCCCGGCAGGAGGCGCAGGCCGGCCTCGCCCGTGAGCCGGCGCACGTCGTCGACCACGTACGTCGTCCCGCGTCGCTCCAGCTCGAACGTGCCGGCCGCCTCGACGTTGCGCACCCAGTCGACGTCGGGCCCGTAGGTCAGGGCGAGGACGGTACGCACCTGGGCGCCGTCGCGGTAGGCGAACGCGAAGACCGGGGTGCGGTACTCGCGGCCGCTGCGCCGGCCGGTGTGCCGGACGACGGCCATCGGGCCGAGGCCCGTGGCGACGCGCAGCACGACGGGGTTCAGCAGGCGCTTGTTCGACCGGGTGACCCAGCGGGGGATCGTCATCCGTCCATCATGACCCGGCCCGGCTCCGGGCGCCGGGTACTAGGGTGACGGGCGTGGTGCGACCCGACGAGCTGACGCCGGTGGCCGAGGACTACCTCAAGGTGGTCTGGGGCGCGCTCGAGTGGTCCGACGAGCCCGTGACGACCAAGCTCCTCGCCGAGCGCCTGGGGGTCGGGGCGCCGACGGTGTCCGAGACGGTGCGCCGGCTCAGCGACCAGGGGCTGCTCGAGCACGCGCGCTACGGCGCGATCGGGCTGACGGAGCTCGGGCGCCGGCACGCGGTCCGGATGGTGCGCCGGCACCGGCTGCTGGAGACGTTCCTCGTCTCGCAGCTCGGCTACTCCTGGGACGAGGTGCACGACGAGGCCGAGGTGCTCGAGCACGCGGTCTCCGAGCGCCTCGTGGACCGGCTCGACGTGGCGCTGGGGCACCCGGCGCGCGACCCGCACGGCGACCCGATCCCCACGCCCGACGGGCGCGTCGAGCGCCTCGACGCCGTGCTGCTCGCGCACGTCCCGGCCGGGGGCGCCGGCGTCGTCGCGCGCATCTCGGACGCCGACCCGCAGGTGCTGCGCCGCCTCGCGGCCCTGGGCGTCGACCTGGACGGCGAGCTCGAGGTGCTCGAGCAGGTCGAGGCGTCGGGCACCACGCGCGTGCGCCTCGGTCGCGGGGAGACGCTCGTGCTCGGGCTGGCCGAGACGTCGTCGGTCTGGCTCGTGCCGCGCGCCGCGGCTCCCGGCGACCGATAGACTCCCCGACGAACCCCCGATCCGTCGCCGCCGTCGCCGACACCGGGTCGAATCGATTCGATCGATGCGATCCACCCGGTGCGCGGGGGCCATGACCGACGACGACGGAGGACGCCGTGCCTGACGAGACGCTCGACCCGACCCTGCGGCGGCCCGCCGGCAGGGCTGGTCGCACCCGCCCCCGCGTGCCCGCCGCGCTGGTCGCCCTCGCGGTCGGCGGCTTCACCATCGGCACCACCGAGTTCGCGACGATGGGCCTGCTGCCGAACATCGCGGCCGACCTCGGCGTGAGCATCCCCGCCGCGGGGCACACGATCACCGCCTACGCCGTCGGCGTCGTCGTCGGCGCGCCGGTCCTGACCGTGCTCGCCGCGCGGATGCCGCGCAAGCGCCTGCTGCTGATCCTCATGGCGGCCTACACGCTCGGCAACGTGCTCTCGGCGGCCGCGCCGTCCCTCGGCTGGCTGGTCGTGGCGCGGTTCGTCGCGGGGCTGCCGCACGGCGCGTTCTTCGGCGTCGGCGCCGTGGTCGGGGCCGCGGTGGCGGGCCCCGGCCGCCGCGGCCGCGCCGTCGCGACGATGATGACCGGCCTGACCGTCGCGAACGTCGTCGGCGTGCCGCTGTCGACCTTCGTCGGCCAGGTCCTGGGCTGGCGGGTCGCGTTCGTCGTCATCGGCGCCCTCGGCCTGGTCACGCTCCTCGCGCTGTGGCGGCTCGTGCCCGACGGCGTGGGGAACCAGGACTCGAGCGTGCGCCGCGAGCTCGGCGCCCTGCGCAACGGCCCGCTGTGGGTCGCGGTCGTCGGCGCGTCCATCGGGTTCGGCGGGATGTTCGCCGTCTACTCCTACGTCGCCCCGACGATCACGGAGGTCACCGGCCTGCCCGAGGCGACCGTCCCGATCGTCCTCGCCGTGTTCGGCGTCGGGATGACGGTGGGCACGATCCTCGGCGGCCGCCTCGCCGACCGGCACGTGATGCGCACCGTCTACCTCGGCCTGGTCGCCACGCTGGCCGTGCTCGTGCTCTTCGCGCTGACCGGGCAGCACGCGGTCCCGGCGGTGGCCGCGCTGTTCCTGCTCGGTCTGACCTCCCAGGTGCTGGGCCTGTCGCTGCAGGCGCGGCTGATGGACCTCTCGCCCGACGCGCCCTCGCTCGGCGCGGCGCTGTGCCACTCGGCGCTCAACGTCGGCAACGCCGCGGGCGCCTACGTGGGCGGGCTCGTCATCGCCGCCGGCTGGGGATACCTCGCGCCGGCGTGGGCCGGTGCGGCGATGACCTTCGCCGGCCTGCTGGTGATCCTCGCCTTCGGGCGCGGTGCGGCGCCGCGCGCTGCCGGGGCTCCCCGCGGCGAGGCGCTCGAGGCGGGCCCCGAGGGCGCGGACGAGCGCGCCGCCGCCCTGCCCGCGGCCCTGCCCGGGGCGTGAGCCCGCGGTGACGGACGGCGCACCGGCCGCGGACGGCACGGCACCCGGCTACGACCGCGGCAGCACGGGGTACCGGCGCCTGCTGGTGGCGCTGTTCTGCGCCGGCATCGCGACCTTCGCCCAGCTCTACGCGCCTCAGGCCGCGCTGCCGCTGGTCGCCGCCGACCTGGGGGTGGACGCCGAGGACGCCGCTCTCCTCGTCTCCGTCGCGACCCTCGGGCTCGCGCTCGGCGTCCTGCCCTGGTCCGCCGTGGCCGACCGGTACGGCCGGGTGCGGACCATCACCGTCGGGCTGTGCGGCGCGACCGCGCTGGGTCTTGCGGTCCCGTTCGCGCCCGGCCTCGGCCTCCTGCTGGCGGGACGGTTCGTCGAGGGGCTCTTCGTCGGCGCCGTGCCGGCGGTGGCGCTCGCGTACCTGACCGAGGAGGTCCGCCCGCTGCACGTCGCGCGCGCGGCGGGCACCTACGTCGCCGGCACCACCGTCGGCGGCCTCGCCGGGCGGCTGGTCGCCGGCCCGGTCGCCGACCTCGCGGGGTGGCGGGCCGGGGTGCTCGCCGTCTCGGTGCTCTGCGCGCTCGCCGCCGCCGGGTTCGTGCTCCTGGCGCCCGCGTCGCGGGTCTTCGTCCCCCAGCCGCGGCGCCGCGACCGGGTGCCGGGCGACGGCCTCGCCCGGCGGGTCGCGGCCAACCTCCGTTCGCCGCGCCAGCTCGCGCTGTACGCGCAGGGATTCCTGCTCATGGGCGGGTTCGTCGCCCTCTACAACTACCTGGGATTCCGGCTCTCCGCCCCGCCGTTCGTCCTGCCGCAGGCGCTGACGAGCCTGCTCTTCGTGGCCTACCTCGCCGGGACGTGGTCCTCGTCGCGCGCCGGGGGGATCGCCTCGCGGCGGGGGCGGCTGCCGGTGCTGCTGGGCGGCACGGCCCTGTTCGCCGGCGGGGCCGCGCTCACGCTGGCCGGCTCGCTCGTCGTCGTCGTCGCCGGGCTCGTGGTGGCGATCGCCGGGTTCTTCGCCGCGCACGCCGTCGCCTCCGGGTGGACGGCGGCCGAGGCGAGCGTCGGGCGCGCCCAGGCGGCCTCGCTCTACAACTTCGCCTACTACGCCGGCAGCAGCCTGCTCGGCTGGCTCGGCGGGGTCGCCTTCACCCGCGGCGGCTGGGGCGGGACGGTCGCCCTGATCGTCGGCGCCGCCGCGCTGGCCGCGGCGGTCGCGACCGCCGTGCTCGGGCGCGCCGTGGCCCGCCGGTAAACTGGCAGGTGTGAGCACGCCTGACACCTCCACGACCGAGCACGCCGCCGCCGAGACCACCCGGGGCGGTGCGGGCGGCGAACCCCGGTTCCGCTACACCCCGGCGCTCGCGGAGGAGATCGAGCTGCGCTGGCAGGACCGGTGGGAGGAGCGCGGCACCTTCTGGGCCGCGAACCCGGACGGGTCGCTGACCGACGGCGAGGGCCGGCCCGCGGGGGACCGCCCGCCGTTCTTCGTGATGGACATGTTCCCCTACCCCTCGGGGGCGGGCCTGCACGTGGGCCACCCGCTCGGCTACATCGCCACGGACGTCGTCGGCCGCTACCGCATGATGCAGGGCGACAACGTCCTGCACGCGCTCGGCTACGACGCGTTCGGGCTGCCCGCCGAGCAGTTCGCGGTGCAGACCGGCCAGCACCCGCGCACCACGACCGAGGCGAACATGGAGACCATGCGCCGCCAGCTGCGGCGCCTCGGCCTCGGCCACGACTCGCGGCGCACCTTCGCGACGATCGACCCCGGGTACGTGCGCTGGACGCAGTGGATCTTCCTGCAGATCTTCGACTCCTGGTACGACGAGAGCGCGGTCCGGCCCGACGGCGGCACCGGGCGCGCGCGCCCGGTCGCCGAGCTCGTCGCGGAGTACGAGGCGGGCACGCGCGAGGTGCCCCACGGCCTGCTCTGGTCGGACCTGGACGCGGGCGAGCGCCGCGACCTGATCGACCCGCAGCGCCTCGCGTACGTCTCGGAGACGCCCGTGAATTGGTGCCCGGGCCTCGGCACGGTCCTCGCGAACGAGGAGGTCACCGCGGACGGCCGCTCGGAGCGCGGGAACTTCCCGGTCTTCCAGCGCAACCTGCGCCAGTGGAACATGCGCATCACCGCCTACGCCGACCGGCTCACGGACGACCTGGCGCTCATCGACTGGCCCGAGAAGGTCAAGGCGATGCAGCGCAACTGGATCGGCCGCAGCGAGGGCGCCCGCGTCCGCTTCGCGATGCACCCCGGCGAGGCGGTCTATGTCGACCCGGCGGCCGGTGCCGGCGAGGCCCTGCCGCCCGGCGCGCGCGCCGACGCCCGTCCCGGCCTCGAGGGCGTCGAGGTCTTCACCACCCGGCCGGACACGCTGTTCGGGGCGACCTTCATGGTCGTCGCGCCGGAGCACCCGGTCCTGGACCAGGCGCCCGCCGCCTGGCCCGAGGGGACCAAGGACGTCTGGACGGGCGGCCACGCCACGCCGTCGGACGCCGTGGCCGCCTACCGGGCGGAGGCCGCCGCGAAGACCGCGGTCGAGCGCCAGGCCGACGCCGGCAAGAAGACCGGCGTGTTCACCGGCCTGTACGCCTACAACCCGGTCAACGACGCCCCGGTGCCCGTGTTCACGGCCGACTACGTGCTCATGGGCTACGGGACCGGCGCGATCATGGCGGTGCCCGGAGGGGACCAGCGCGACTTCGAGTTCGCCCGCGCCTACGACCTGCCGGTCCGCTACACCGTCGCCCCCGGGGGCGACGCGTCCGCGATCGACACCGACGCCGCGTACACGGGCGACGGCACCGTCGTCGGCTCCGCGGGCGAGGACGTCAGCCTCGACGGGCTCGACGTGCCCACCGCCAAGCGCACCATCATCGAGTGGCTCGAGGCCCGCGGGGCGGGCGAGGGCACCACGACGTACCGCCTGCGCGACTGGCTCTTCAGCCGCCAGCGCTACTGGGGCGAGCCGTTCCCCATCGTCTACGACGCCGACGACCGCCCGGTCGCCGTCCCCGACGCGATGCTGCCCGTCGACCTGCCCGACGTGCCCGACTACGCGCCGCGCACCTACGCGCCGGACGACGCGCAGTCCTCCCCGGAGCCTCCGCTCGGCCGCAACGACGAGTGGGTGCACGTCACGCTCGACCTCGGCGACGGGCCGCAGCGCTACCGGCGCGACACGAACACCATGCCCAACTGGGCCGGCTCGTGCTGGTACTACCTGCGCTACCTCGACCCGAACGACGCCTCGCACATGGCCTCGCCGGAGCTCGAGCGCTACTGGCTCGGGGCGCACCACAACGCGACGTCCGGCCCCGCGGGCGGCGTCGACCTGTACGTCGGGGGCGTCGAGCACGCCGTCCTGCACCTGCTGTACGCGCGGTTCTGGCACAAGGCCCTCTACGACCTCGGGCACGTGCAGTCGCTCGAGCCCTTCGGGCGGCTCTTCAACCAGGGCTACGTCCAGGCGTACGCCTACACCGACGCGCGCGGCGTGTACGTGCCCGCCGACGACGTCGAGGGCGACGAGCACGCGGGCTTCACCTATCGGGGCGAGCCGGTGCGCCGCGAGTACGGGAAGATGGGCAAGTCGCTGAAGAACATGGTGACGCCCGACGACATGTACCGGGACTACGGCGCCGACACCTTCCGCGTCTACGAGATGTCGATGGGCCCGCTCGACCTGTCCCGACCGTGGGAGACGCGCGCCGTCGTCGGCTCCCAGCGCTTCCTGCAGCGGCTGTGGCGCAACGTCGTCGACGAGGAGACGGGCGAGGTCACGGTGACGGACGAGCCCGCCGACGACGCGACCCGCCGCGCGCTGCACCGCGCGGTCGCCGACGTCACCGTCGAGATGGAGGCGATGCGCCCCAACACGGCGATCGCCAAGCTCATCACGCTCAACAACCACCTCACCTCGCTGCCGCGGGCGCCGCGGGAGGCCGTCGAGCCGCTCGTGCTCATGACGGCGCCGTTCGCGCCGCACCTCGCGGAGGAGCTGTGGTCCCGGCTCGGGCACGACGGGTCGCTCGCGCGCGAGCCGTTCCCCGTGGCCGACCCGGCGCAGCTCGTCGAGGACACGGTCACCTGCGTGCTCCAGGTCCAGGGCAAGGTGCGCGGGCGCGTCGAGGTCTCGCCGTCGGTCACGGAGGACGAGCTGCGGGCCCTGGCGCTCGCCGACCCGGCGGTGGTGCGCACGCTCGACGGGCGAGGGGTGCGCACGGTGATCGTCCGGGCTCCCAAGCTCGTCAACGTCGTGCCGGCCTGACGTGGCCGTCCTCGCCGTCGTCACGGACTCGACGGCCTCGCTGCCGGACGGGTTCGCGCAGGCGTTCGACCACGCGCCGCTCGGCGCCGCGACCCTCCAGGTCGTGCCGCTGCACGTGCTGGTCGGCGACGTGTCCTACCTCGAGGGCGTCGACGTCGGCGACGAGGACCTTGCCGCGTTCCTGCGGGCGGGCGCGGACGTCTCCACCTCCCAGCCCACGTCCGAGGCGCTGCTCGAGGCCTACCGCCGCGCGGCGGCGGCCGGCGCGGAGAAGATCGTCTCCGTGCACCTGTCGGGGAGCCTGTCCGGGACGGTCCAGGCGGCCGCGCGCGCCGCGGCGCTCTCGCCCGTGCCGGTGCGCGTCGTCGACTCGCGCACGGTCGCGATGGCGCTCGGGTTCGCGGCGCTCGCGGGAGCGCAGGCCGCCGCGTCGGGCCAGGGCGCGGACGCCGTCGAGCGCCGGGTGCGCGACGTCGCCGCGTCGACCCGTGCCGTGTTCATGGTCGGTTCGCTCGACCGGCTGCGGCGCGGGGGGCGGCTCAGCGCGCCCGCCGCCGCGATCGGCGGCGTGCTCGGGGTGCGGCCGCTGCTGTCCGTCCGCGACGGCGAGATCGTCGTGGTGCAGAAGGTCCGCACGCGCCGCGCGGCGGTCGACCGGCTGCTGTCCGTGGCGCTCGACTCGGCCGGGCGACGCACCGCGCCGCGGTTCGCCGTGCACCACCTCGGGGACGTCGAGACGGCCGAGGAGGTCGCGGGCCGGCTCGCCTCGGCCGTCGGCGCTCCGGTGGAGATCGCCGCGGTCAGCGCCGTCGTGGGCGCGCACGTCGGCGAGGGGGTCCTGGCGATCATCGTGGCCGACGACGCCCCGCGCCCCGCCCCGGCCTGACCCCGGCGCGGTCGTCCACCGCGCGTCCCGGGAGCCCTGCCGTCCACGTCCGGGCGCTCGCGGGGCGCGGCGGGCCGGACGCCGCACCTAGCGTGCGGGCGTGCCCGACCACACGAGCGACGACCGAGTGCGACGCGTCCAGGCCCTCGCGGAGGCGGCCCCGCCGCGCGGCGCCGTCCGCCGGGAGCCCGCGGCCGCGAGCCCGAGCGAGGCCCTGGGGGGCCTGGCGGAGACCTACCGCGAGGCGTACGGGGACCCGGCCGCCCAGGAGCTCGCGACCGAGGCGCCGGTGCGGCTGGGCGTCGGCCTGCGCACGGCGGTCGTCGGCACGGTCGCGGTGCTGCTGGTGGCCGCCGTCGTCGTCGGGCTGGCGTGGTCGCGGGCGCACGCCGTCGTCCCGCTGCCGGAGGTGCGCCCCGCGGCGACCGCCGCCGCGTCCGCGGCGCCGGGCGGGCAGGCCGAACCGCAGCCGGGCGCTCAGGGCGGTGAGCAGACCGCCGCGCAGCCCACGGCGCAGGCGGAGGAGGCGGCCGCGGGCGTCGTCGTGCACGTGGTGGGCGAGGTCCGCAGGCCGGGGCTCGTCACGCTCCCTGCGGGCGCCCGCGTGGCCGACGCGGTGGAGGCGGCCGGCGGGCCGACGGACGACGCCGAGCTGTCGGGGGTGAACCTGGCCCGCGTGCTCGTGGACGGCGAGCAGCTGCGTGTCCCCGCGCCCGGGGAGGTCCTCGAGCCGCCGGACGGGACGGCGGGCGCGACCGGGGTGACGGGCACGACCGGTGACGAGGGAGTCGCGGAGCCGCCGGGGGCGGCGGGCGCGACCGGGTCCGCGGGCGGCACCGTCGACGTCAACACGGCCGACGCCGCGACCCTCGAGACGCTGCCCGGCGTCGGACCGGTGCTCGCCCAGCGGATCGTGGACCACCGCACGGAGCACGGTGCCTTCGCCTCGGTGGACGACCTCGAGGACGTCTCCGGGATCGGTCCCGCGGTGCTCGCCGGGCTGCGGGACCGCGTCAGCACGTGAGACCGGCCGTCGACCTGCGGCTCGTGCCGCCGGCTCTGGTCGCGTGGGCGTGCGCGTGGGCCGGCGCGCCCGCCGGGGCACCGACGCTGCGGGCTGCCGCGGCCTGCTGCCTGGCGCTGGCGGGGGTGCTGCTCGCCGTGCACGCCGGGGTCGTGCGGCGCGACCGGGACCCCGGCCGGGACCGCGGCCTGGGGCTCGCGGCCCTCACGCTCGCGGTGGCCTGCGCCGTCCTGGCCGCGGGCGGGGCGGCCGCGTCGGCCCGCGCGAGCGGGGACCTGCCGGAGCTCGCGCGCGACGGGGCCTCGGTCGAGGTCCTCGCGCGGGTGGTCGCCGACCCGGAGCCGGTCGCCGCCCCGTGGGCGGACGAGCCGCAGGTCCGCACCCTCCTGCGGCTGGTCAGCATCGAGCACGGAGGCCGCACCACCGCGGCGGGCGGGCTGCTCGACGTGTCCGGGGGAGCGGAGTGGGCCGCGGCCGACGTCGGCGCGACCATCCTCGTCGAGGGCCGGCTGCGCCCCGGGCGCCCCGGCGAGGAGCCCGTCGCGCGCCTGGTCCCCGCGTCCGCGCCGCGCGTCGTCGACCCGCCCGGGGCCCTGCTGCGCGGGGTCGACGACGTCCGTACCTCGCTCCTGGAGGTCACCGACGGCCTCTCGCCCCAGGCGCGCGGGCTCGTCCCCGGCGCGGCGGTCGGGGACACCACGCGGGTGCCCGACGACGTGGACGCGGCCATGCTCGCGACCTCGCTCACGCACATCACCGCCGTCTCCGGGGGCCACTTCGCGATCGTGGTCGCCTCGCTCGCCTGGTGCTGCGCTCTGCTGCGCGTCCCGCGCGCCGCGCGCACCCTCGTCACGGCGCTCGCCGTCGTCGCGTTCGTCGCGCTCGTGCGGCCCGACCCGAGCGTGCTGCGGGCCGCCGGGACCGGCGCCGTGGCGCTCGTCGCCGCGTGCCTCGGCCGCCCGGCGCGGGCGGTGCCGGCGCTCGCCGCCTGCGTCGTGGTGCTGCTGGTCGCCGACCCGTGGCTGGCGCGCTCCTACGGGTTCGTGCTGTCCGTCGCCGCGACCGCCGGGCTGGTCACCCTCACGACGCCGATCTCGCGACGGCTCGCGCCGTGGTGCGGGCGACCCGCGGCGTTCGCCCTGGCGGTGCCCGTCGCGGCGCAGGTGGCGTGCGCGCCGATCCTGGTCCTGCTGAGCCCGTCGGTAGCGGTCTACGCCGTGCCCGCGAACCTCGTGGCCGCCGTGGCGCTGGCCCCGGCGACGGTGCTCGGCGTCCTCGCCGCGCTGCTGGCGCCCTGGTGCCCCGTGCTCGCCCTGCCCGTGGCATGGTGCGCGGGCCTGGCGACGTGGTGGATCGCTACGACGGCGCGCGTCTTCGCGGCGCTGCCGGGGGCGGCGTTCCCGTGGCTGCCCGGGGTCCCCGGCGTCCTGCTCATGGCGGCGCTGACCGCCGTCGCGCTGGGCGTCCTGCGGCGTGGGTGGCCCGTGGCACCCTAGTGCCATGCCCCCGGCGACCCCCACGCGCTCGCGCTCGTCCTCCCGCACCGGCGGCGCCGCCGGCGCGGACTGGCGGGCCGTCGAGCCCGCCCCGCTCGTGCTGGTGCAGGGACCGGAAGGGCTGCTCGCCGACCGGGCGGTGGGCCGGCTGCTCGAGCTGGTCCGCGAGCGCGACCCCGAGACCGAGCGCGTCGACCTCGAGGCCGCGACCTACGAGGCGGGCATGCTCGCGACCGCCGCCAGCCCGTCGCTGTTCGGCGAGGCAAAGATCGTCCTCGCGCGCGGCGCCGAGGCGTGCACGGACGCCTTCGTCACGGACTTCGCGGCCTACGCGTCGGCGCCGGACCCGGACACGGTCGTCGTCGTCGTGCACGGGGGCGGGCAGCGCGGCAAGAAGCTGCTCGACGCGCTCCGCGCGGCGGACGCGACCGTGGTCCCGTGCGAGACGATCAAGAAGGACGCGGACAAGGCCGCGTTCGTCTCCGCCGAGTTCCGCGCCGCCTCGCGGCGGGTCGATGCCGGCGCCGTCCGCTCGCTCGTCGAGGCGCTCGGCAACGACCTGCGCGAGCTCGCGGGCGCCTGCTCCCAGCTGATCACGGACACCACCGGCACGGTGACGCCGGACGTCGTGGACCGCTACTACGGGGGGCGCGTCGAGGCGACCGGCTTCCGCGTCGCCGACGAGGCAGTGGCCGGCAACTCCGGGGCGGCCGTCGCGCTCCTGCGCCACGCGCTGGCCACGGGCGCGGACCCGGTGCCGCTCGTCGCGGCGCTCGCGATGAAGCTGCGCGCCCTCGCCAAGGTCGCGGCCATGCGCGGCGGCGGTCCCGCGGCCCGCGAGCTCGGCCTCGCGCCGTGGCAGGTCGACCGCGCGCAGCGCGAGCTCGCGCGCTGGACCCCGGAGGGCCTGGCGGCCGCGATCCTCGCCGTCGCGCAGGCGGACGTGGACGTCAAGGGCGGCGGCCGGGACCCGGTCTTCGCGGTCGAGCGCGCGGTGCTGGCGATCGCCGCGCTCGGGGGTCGCTGACCTGGTCCGGGACGCTGCGGCGTTGCGCATGCACGAGCGGGTTTTACCTGCAACCGTGTGAGCATGACGACCCAACCGAAACCAGCAACCGCCACGATCGCCGCCCAGCAGGCAGCGCTGAAGCAGAGCCTCCCGTTCGCCGACACCCAGGACTTCGAAGACGCGACACGCGGGCTCCTCGGCCGTCGGGAGCCGAACGCGATCCGCGACGCCGACGGCACCGTCGTGTGGGACAACGACACGTACGACTTCCTCCAGGGTGACGCCCCGGACACCGCGAACCCGAGCCTGTGGCGCCAGGCCCAGCTGAACGCGATCCAGGGCTTGTTCGAGGTTGTCCCGGGTATCTACCAGGTGCGCGGCTTCGACCTGTCGAACGTGACCTTCATCGAGGGCGACGACGGGGTGCTCGTCCTTGACCCGTTGGTCACGAAGGAGACGTGCGCCGCGGCGCTCGAGCTGTACCGCGAGCACCGGGGAGACCGTCCCGTCACCGGCGTCCTGTTCACCCACCCGCACGTGGACCACTTCGGGGGCGTCCGGGGGATCACCACACAGGAGGACGTCGACTCGGGTCGAGTGCCGATCATCGCCCCTGAGCACTTCACCGAGCACGCCGCGTCGGAGAACGTCTACGCAGGCACCGCGATGGCGCGACGATCCGCGTACATGTTCGGTGCCGCACTGCCGCGCAACCCGCAGGGACAGGTCAGCACCGGCCTGTCCCAGACGGTGGCGACCGGCAACATCACCCTCATGGCGCCGACGCTGGAGATCACCGAGACCGGGCAGACCGAGACGGTCGACGGCGTCCGGATGGTCTTTCAGATGGTGCCCGGCACGGAGGCGCCGGCCGAGTTCATCGTGTACTTCCCGGACCACAAGGCGCTGTGTTCCGCGGAGGACGCGACCCATACGCTGCACAACCTGCTCACGCTGCGCGGCGCGTTGGTGCGCGACGCCCACGCTTGGACGAACTACCTCACCGAGACGATCGACCTCTTCGGGGCCGAGGTCGAGGCCGTCTTCGCGTCGCACCACTGGCCGACGTGGGACAACGAGCGCGTGGTGACGTTCCTCTCCGAGCAGCGCGACCTGTACGCCTACCTGCACGACCAGACGTTGCGCATGCTCAACCAGGGCTACACCGGACCCGAGATCGCGGAAGAGATCCAGCTGCCGCCGGTGCTCGAGAACGCCTGGCACGCACGCGGCTACTACGGCTCGGTGAGCCACAACGTCCGGGCGATCTACCAGCGCTACATGGGCTTCTACGACGGCAACCCCGCGCACCTGTGGCAGCACCCGCCGGTCGAGCAGGGCAAGCGGTACGTCAAGCTCGCAGGCGGCATCGACTCGATCGTCGAGAACGCCCAGGAGGCGTATGACAAGGGCGACTTCCGCTGGGCGGCGGAGATCCTCAGCCACGCCGTGTTCGCCCAGCCCGACCATGCGGCGGCGCGGGATCTGCTGGCGGACACGTTCGAGCAGCTCGGCTACGGCGCGGAGAACGGCGTGTGGCGCAACATCTACCTCTCGGGCACCACCGAGCTGCGCGAGGGCAAGTTCGGCACTCCGACCGTCTCCGCAGCGCCCGACGTCATCTCCGCGCTCACGCCGGAGATGCTGTTCGACGCAATCGCGATCCAGATCGATGGCCCGCGCGCGTGGGACGAGAGGCTCACGATCGACGTCGTGCTCACCGACGTCGATGCCCGCTACCGCCTGCGACTCGCGAACGGGGCGCTCACCTACAGCGCGGCTCCGCAGCAGGGCGACGCCGAGGCCGTGCTCACGACGACGGCGCGGGCACTGCCGACGCTCGCCACTGGCGCACTGACGGCTGAGCGGCTCACGCGGGCCGGGATCGAGATCACGGGGGACGCTTCTGTGCTCGGGCGTCTCGCGGCGCTGCTCTCACCGGGCGACGAGGATTTCTCGATCGTCACCCCGTGATCCCGTGATCCCGGGGTGCGCGGCGCCTCGCGCGCCGCGCACCCCGCCACGCACGAGAGGCACCGTCCCTGCAGGGACGGTGCCTCTCGTGGTGGAGCGGGTGCCCTCGCCCGGTCGAGGACCGGGCGACGGGCGGACGATCAGAGCGCGTTGACCGACTTCGCGAGCGCCGACTTGCGGTTCGCGGCCTGGTTCTGGTGGATGACGCCCTTCGAGACCGCCTTGTCGAGCTTCTTCGAGGCGGAGGCGAGCGCGGTGCTCGCGGCGTCCTTGTCGCCCGCGGCGACGGCCTCGCGGACGCGACGGACGTGCGTCTTGAGCTCGGACTTCACGGCCTTGTTGCGCAGGCGCGACTTCTCGTTCGTCTTGATGCGCTTGATCTGAGACTTGATGTTTGCCACGTTCAGGGACTCCTGGTGTGTTCGCCGAAGCGATCGAATAGGTCGTAGAGGGCGGTCACAGCTCCGGGACTGGGGGTGGGGAACCCGCGGAGAGGAGCTGGGACAGTGCCCGCCGACCTGGGCGGACACGCGACCCCCAACGATACCAGCATCCCGAGCGTGCCCGGAGGCCCTCGTCCGCGACGTCAGTGACCGTGAGCGCGCAGCCCCGCGACGACCCGGTCGAAGGTCGCGCGCGGCAGGATCGCGCCCTCGCGCCGCACGGCCGCGGGGTCGATCCGCACGACGCGGTCGAGCCGCACCTCGCTCGCGCGGCCCTGCCCGTCCCAGGCTCCGGCGCCCACGTCCATCCAGTAGCGCCCCCAGCGGGCCTCCTGCGCGGCGTCGAGGTCGTGGTCCTTGCTCGTGAGCATCAGGCCGAGCAGCCACGCGCCGTCGCGCCCGACGACGAGCACGGGGCGGTCCTTGCCGCGGGCGTGGTCGTCCTCGTAGGGCACCCACGTCCACACGACCTCGCCCGGGTCGGCGTCGCCGTCCAGGCGGGGGGAGTACTCGGGGCGCAGCGTGCCGGCGAAGTCGCCGGGGTAGGCGGGCACCGTGCCCGACGTCGCCCGGCGCCCTGCGGGCGGCGAGGCGACCCCGGGAGCGGGGGTGCGTCGTCGGCCACCGGTGAGGGTGCGGACGAGGGAGGACAGGGCCCGGGACCATCGGTTGCTCGGCACGCGGGAAATCTACGGCACGTCCCGGGAGCGGCGGACCTCTTGCGGCGGCGCGCGACCACGCGTAACGTACAACAACATGGTTGTACGTCAGGACGGGCCGGACACGATGGACGACGCAGAGGTCGACCGCATCTTCCAGGCGCTCGCGGACGCCACGCGGCGTGACGTCGTCGTGCGGGTGATGCGGGAGGGGGAGTCGGTCACGGCGCTCGCCCGCCGGTACGCGATGTCCTTCGCGGCCGTGCAGCGCCACGTCGCGGTGCTGGAGCGCGCCGGGCTCGTCCGCAAGGAACGCCACGGGCGCGAGCAGATCGTCCGCGGCGACGTCACGACCGTGCGAGCCGCCACCCGGCTGCTCGAGGAGTACGAGGAGATCTGGCGCGGTCGCGTGACCCGCATGGAGACCCTCCTCGCCGAACCCGAAGGGGAAGTGCCATGAGCGTGGTCAGCACGAGCAAGGACACCGAGAACCTCACCCTGACGATCGTCTCGGAGCTGGCCGCCCCGCCGGCCGCCGTGTGGCGCCTGTGGTCCGACCCGCGCCGGCTCGAGCGCTGGTGGGGCCCGCCGACCTGGCCGGCGACGTTCGTCGACCACGACCTGCGCCCGGGCGGCGCGGCGCGCTACTACATGACGGGGCCGGAGGGGGACAAGGCCGGGGGCTGGTGGCGGTTCGTCGCCGTCGACGAGCCGCGCTCGCTGGAGTTCGAGGACGGCTTCTCGGACGCCGACGGCGAGCCGGACCCGAGCATGCCCGTCACCCGGGCCCGGGTCGACCTCGAGGAGATCGACGGCGGGACGCGCATGAGCGTGGTCTCGACCTTCGCCAGCGCCGAGGAGCTCGAGAAGCTCGCGGCGATGGGCATGGTCGAGGGCATGACCCTGGCGATGGGGCAGATGGACGCGATCGTCGCCGAGGACTGACCTCAGGGGGTCAGCGCGCTCCCGAGGACCGCGTCGAGGACGCCGGCGTCGCCCTCCGTCGCGAGTGCGGCGCCCGCGTCGTGCAGGTCGACGCGGTGCCACAGCAGGAGGGCCAGCGAGCGCGCCGGCCCGGCGACGGCGGCGTCGGCCGGGAGGCCGGCGCCGCCGCTCTGCGCACCGGCCTGCCCGCTGGCCTGCCCGCCGATCCGCCAGCCGAGGGCGACGTCGGTCGCGCGGAGGTCGACGCTCCCGGCCGGCGCGCCCGTGCGACCGAGCCGCACCTGGCGCGGGTGGAGCACCGTGACGACCTCGTCCACCGCGTCGGCCCACACCGCCGGCGACGCGGCGTATGCGGGCGGTGCTGCGTCGTCGGGCACCGTGCCGGCAGGGCCGTGCCCGTCGGGACGGTCCCGGACGGCTCCCCGCAGGTCCTCGAGGTGCACGAGGGTCTCGTGCAGCTGGCGCCGCCACCAGAACGACGCCGGGCCGCGGCCGTCGAGGGTGACGGCGGGGGAGCCGGCCGGCAGCCCGGCGAGCGTCGAGCGCAGGTGTTCGGCCGCCCAGCGGTAGAAGCGCACGAGGGAGACGGTGTCCCGCGGGCGCACCGGGTCCGCGGACTCCAGGACGACGCCGACGGCCATCGCCGCGGCCCACCAGTGGGTCTGGCCGAGGTGCAGCGCCAGGTCGGCCACCCGCCACTCGCAGCCGGGGAGCGCGAGGGGCGCCTCCGGGTCCGCCGACTCGAGCGCCACGGCGAACGCCTCCTGGGCGCGGGCGAGCTCGGCGAGCGGATCGATCGGGCACGCCGCGGGCGGCGCGAGGGGCGACGGGTCGGGGCTGGCCGGCATGGGAGAATGGTGCACCACCGCCCGCCCGCCGACGAGTCCCGGAGCACCCCCGAGTTGTCACCGATCCCCACCGCCGCCCAGGCCGCGCGCATCGCGCCCGCGTCGACGCCGCCCGAGCTCCTGCGCAACTTCTGCATCATCGCGCACATCGACCACGGCAAGTCGACGCTCGCGGACCGGATGCTGCAGCTCACCGGCGTCGTCGAGCAGCGGGACATGCGGGCCCAGTACCTCGACCGCATGGACATCGAGCGCGAGCGTGGCATCACGATCAAGTCGCAGGCCGTGCGGATGCCCTGGGCGGTCGCGGACGACCCGGCGCTCGACGGTGACCCGAAGGCCCCGGTCACGCCGTACGCGCTGAACATGATCGACACCCCCGGGCACGTCGACTTCACGTACGAGGTCTCGCGCTCGCTCGCGGCCTGCGAGGGCGCCGTCCTGCTCGTCGACGCCGCGCAGGGCATCGAGGCGCAGACGCTCGCGAACCTGTACCTCGCGATGGAGAACGACCTCGCGATCATCCCGGTGCTGAACAAGATCGACCTGCCCGCGGCGCAGCCCGAGAAGTACGCGGAGGAGATCGCCGGGCTCGTCGGCGGCGACCCGGCCGACGTGCTGAAGGTCTCCGGCAAGACCGGTGCGGGCGTCGAGGCGCTCCTCGACCTGATCGTGCGGACCGTCCCCGCGCCGGTCGGCGACCCGGACGCGCCCGCGCGGGCGATGATCTTCGACTCCGTCTACGACACCTACCGCGGCGTCGTGACCTACGTGCGCGTCGTCGACGGCGACCTCAACCCGCGCGAGCGCATCGCGATGATGTCGACGCGCGCGACGCACGAGCTCCTCGAGATCGGCGTGAGTGCCCCGGAGCCGACGCCGACGAAGGGCCTCGGGGTCGGGGAGGTCGGCTACCTGATCACCGGCGTGAAGGACGTGCGCCAGTCCAAGGTCGGCGACACCGTCACGAACTCCGCCAAGCCCGCCGCGGAGGCGCTCGGGGGCTACCACGACCCGCGGCCGATGGTCTTCTCCGGCCTGTACCCGATCGACGGCTCCGACTACCCGGTGCTGCGCGACGCGCTCGACAAGCTCAAGCTCAACGACGCGGCGCTGAACTACGAGCCCGAGACCTCCGTCGCCCTGGGCTTCGGCTTCCGGGTGGGCTTCCTCGGCCTGCTGCACCTGGAGATCGTGCGCGAGCGTCTCGAGCGCGAGTTCGACCTCGAGCTCATCTCGACGGCCCCGAACGTCGTCTACACCGTGACGCTCGAGGACGGCACCGAGGTCGTCGTCACCAACCCCAGCGAGTTCCCCGGCGGCAAGATCAAGGCGGTCCGCGAGCCGGTCGTGCGCTCCACGATCCTCGCGCCCAGCGAGTTCATCGGCGCGATCATGGAGCTGTGCCAGCAGCGGCGCGGCGACCTGCTGGGTATGGACTACCTCTCGCCCGAGCGCGTCGAGATGCGCTACACGCTGCCGCTCGCGGAGATCGTCTTCGACTTCTTCGACCAGCTCAAGTCCCGCACCCGCGGGTACGCGTCGTTCGACTACGAGCCGACCGGCGACCAGGTGGCCGACCTCGTCAAGGTCGACATCCTGCTGCAGGGCGAGCAGGTCGACGCATTCAGCGCCGTCGTGCACAAGGACCAGGCCTACTCCTACGGCGTGATGATGGCCGGCAAGCTCAAGGACCTCATCCCGCGCCAGCAGTTCGAGGTGCCGATCCAGGCGGCCGTCGGCGCGCGGGTCATCGCCCGCGAGACCGTGCGGGCCATCCGCAAGGACGTGCTCGCCAAGTGCTACGGCGGCGACATCTCGCGCAAGCGAAAGCTCCTCGAGAAGCAGAAGGAGGGCAAGAAGCGCATGAAGACCATCGGGCGCGTCGAGGTCCCCCCGAACGCCTTCATCGCGGCGCTGTCCTCGGACTCCGGCGGCGGCAAGGACGCCAAGGACGCGAAGAAGAAGTGACGCGCGCGTGAGCCCAGCCCTGCCCGACGGCGAGGCCGCGCCCGCCGACGGGTCGTTGCCCCGGGGGCTCGCCGGGCCGCGCACGAGCGCCTTCGGGGTCTACCTGCACGTGCCGTTCTGCTCGGTGCGCTGCGGCTACTGCGACTTCAACACGTACACCGCCGCGGAGCTCGGCGGCGGCGCGAACCAGGTCGCGTACGCCTCCACGGCGCTGCGCGAGATCGCGCTCGCGGGCCGCGTGATGCGCGAGGCCGGGCTCCCCGGGCGCGTCGCGTCCACCGTCTTCGTGGGCGGTGGCACCCCGACCATGCTCCCGGCGGGCGACCTGGTGCGGATGCTCGACGGCGTGCGCGACACGTGGGGCCTGGCGCCGGACGCGGAGGTCACGACGGAGGCCAACCCGGACTCGGTCACGCCGGCCTCGCTGGCCGAGCTCGCCGCCGGCGGGTTCACGCGCGTCTCGTTCGGCATGCAGTCCGCCGTGCCGCACGTGCTCGCCACGCTCGAGCGGACGCACGACCCGGCGCGCGTGCCCGACGTCGTCCGCTGGGCCCGCGACGCCGGCCTCGCCGTCTCGCTCGACCTCATCTACGGCACGCCCGGGGAGAGCCTGGACGACTGGCGCACGAGCCTCGACACGGTGCTCGAGACGGGCGTGGACCACGTCTCGGCCTACGCCCTCGTCGTGGAGCCCGGCACCAAGATGGCGGCGCAGGTCCGCCGGGGCGAGATCACGCTGCCCGACGGCGACGACCAGGCCGCGAAGTACGAGCTCGCCGACGAGGTGCTCACCGCCGCGGGGCTCGGGTGGTACGAGGTCTCGAACTGGGCGCGCACGCCCGCGCACGCGTGCCGGCACAACCTCGCCTACTGGCGCGGCGACGACTGGTGGGGCGTCGGTCCCGGCGCGCACTCCTACCTCGGGGCCCCGGCGGGCCGTGCGGACGACGGCGCGGGCCCGGACGGCGCGGGCCCGGACGGCGCGGGCCCGGACGGCGCGGGCCCGGACGTCGGGGCGGGCGTGCGCTTCTGGAACGTCAAGCACCCCCGCCGGTACGCGGCGGCGCTCGAGCAGGGCCTGAGCCCGGCCGCGGGCCGGGAGGTCCTCGACGACGACGCCGCCCACCTCGAGCGCGTGATGCTCGGCGTCCGGCTGCGCCAGGGGCTCGACCTGGCGGTGCTCGACCCGGCGGGCCGCCGCGCCGTCGCCGGGCTCGTCGCCTCCGGGCTGCTCGACGGCCGCGCGGCCGTCGCGGGCCGCGCGCTGCTGACGCTGCGCGGTCGCCTCCTCGCGGACGCCGTCGTGCGCGAGCTGGTGACCGGGTGACGCCGGTCCCGCCCGCGGCGGGTGCGTCGTCGGGCACCAGCGGGACGCCCGGCCGGCTGCGCGTCCGGGAGGCCGTGTCCTACGGTCTCGCGGCGTTCGCACGCAACCCGCGCCCGTGGGTCCTCGCGGTGCTGACGCTGGCCGCCGCGGAGGTCGCCTGGGGGGTGCTCACCGGCGGCTGGACCGGGCTCGACCACCTGGTCGCCGGGGACACGGGGGACTACCTGCTCGCCACGACGGGTCTGCCGGCCTACCTCGCGCTCGTGGGCGGCGCGGTGCTCTCGTATCTCGCCGGCGCCGTCCTCACCCGGGGCGCGCTGGCCGAGACGGCGGGCACGCGCCCCCGGCTCGGGACGTTCTTCCGGCTCGAGAGCGTGCTCCAGCTGCTGGTGGCGGGGCTGTTCCTGGGGATCGGCACGACGGTGGGGCTGCTGCTCCTCGTGGTGCCGGGGCTGCTCGTGCTGCTGTTCACCTGCTTCACGTTCTTCCTGGTGCTCGAGGTCGAGGTCTCGGCGTCCGACGCGCTGGCGGCGAGCGCGCGGCTGGTGCGCCGCAACCTCGCCCCGGTGGCCGGGCTGCTGGCGGCGCTGGTCGGGATCAACCTGCTCGGCGCCCTGGCGCTCGGGCTCGGGCTGCTCGTGACGATCCCGGTCTCGTACCTCGCGGTGGGTCGTGCCTACCGGACGCTGACCGGGCGCTGACCGGGAGAGCCTCGCCCGAGCCGACCCTCGCGCGCGGCGGGCGGTGCGTCGCTACCGTGGGTCGCAAGTGGCGTCCGTCACGTCGTCGCCGTCCCTCAGCAGGAGGAACCATGTCCGAGAACCCGCCGTACCCGCCGCAGGGCCCTCCCTCGGACCCGTACCGCCCGGACGGCCCCGGCCCCGGGCCCGGCCCTGGCGCGCACGACCCCTACGCCGGGTCGCCGGCCGGCCCGAACCCCGGTGGCGGTGGGGGGTACCAGCCCCCGCAGCCCCCGCCCGGCGGCTACCAGGGTGGACCCGGCGGCCACCCGGAGCCGCCGCGCTTCGACGCCGCGCAGCTCGGCAACGACCTGCAGGGGGACGCGAAGGGCCTGATGGGCTCGCTGTTCGACTTCTCGTTCACCAACTACGTCACGCCGAAGGTCGTGCGCATCGTCTACGTGATCGGCATGGTGCTCATCGCGCTCGGCTGGCTGATCGCGCTGATCTCCGCGTTCGCCCACGAGTGGTGGGCCGGTCTGCTGGTGCTGATCATCGGCCCGATCTTCGCGCTGCTCTACCTGATCCTCTTCCGGATCCTGCTGGAGTTCTACGTCGCCATCGTCCAGACGGCGGAGACGATCCAGAAGTACGCGCACCGCGACGGCATCCGCTGAGCGTCCGGTGAGCGTCGCCGAGCGCGCCGGCTCAGGGCGGGACGCCGGGCGCGGGAACAGAACCCCCGTGCCCGGCGTTCCCGGCCACGTGCACGCAGGCACGCTGCACACGGCACAGGGGTGAAGGGCGCGGGAGCGACATGCAGTTCGGAATCTTCTCGGTCGGCGACGTGACACCGGACCCGACCACCGGTCGGGTCCCCGACGACACCGAGCGCGTGCGCTCGATGCTGACCATCGCGCGGCACGCCGACGAGGCGGGTCTCGACGTCTTCGCGACGGGCGAGCACCACAACCCGCCGTTCGTCCCCTCGTCGCCGACGACGATGCTCGGCTACCTCGCCGGCGTCACGAAGAACATCGTGCTCTCCACCTCGACGACGCTGATCACCACGAACGACCCGGTGAAGATCGCCGAGGACTACGCGATGCTCCAGGTGATCGCGGACGGGCGCACCGACCTGATGATGGGTCGCGGCAACACCGGCCCGGTCTACCCGTGGTTCGGCAAGGACATCCGCGAGGGCATCAACCTCGCGATCGAGAACTACGCGCTGCTGCGGCGGCTGTGGACCGAGGACGTCGTCGACTGGGAGGGCAAGTTCCGCACCCCGCTGCAGGGCTTCACCTCGACGCCCCGGCCGCTGGACGGCGTGCCGCCGTTCGTGTGGCACGGCTCGATCCGCAGCCCGGAGATCGCCGAGCAGGCCGCCTACTACGGCGACGGCTTCTTCCACAACAACATCTTCTGGCCGATCCACCACACCCGGCAGATGGTCCGCTACTACCGCCAGCGCTTCGAGCACTACGGCCACGGCAGCGCGGACCAGGCGATCGTGGGGCTCGGCGGCCAGGTGTTCATGCGCGCCAACAGCCAGGACGCGGTCCGCGAGTTCCGTCCGTACTTCGACGAGGCGCCGGTCTACGGCCACGGCCCGTCGCTGGAGGACTTCTCGGCGCAGACGCCCCTGACGGTCGGCAGCCCGCAGCAGGTCATCGACCGCTACGGGGCGATGCGCGAGGAGGTCGGCGACTACCAGCGCCAGCTGTTCCTCATGGACCACGCCGGCCTGCCGCTCAAGACGGTCCTCGAGCAGATCGACATCCTCGCCGAGCAGGTCGTCCCGGTGCTGCGCCGCGAGGCCGAGGCCGCGCGCCCCGCCCACGTGCCCGCCGGACCGCCGTCGCACGCCGACCTCGTCGCCCGTGCCGCGGGTGCCGCGGCCGCCCCGGTGGCCCCGGCCCTCGCCGTGACCGAGGAGGTCGCCTCGTGACCGCCCGCCGGATCGTCGCCCTGTCGGCCGGCCTCGGCCGCCCGTCCTCGACCCGCATGCTCGCCGAGCGCCTGGGGGAGGCGACCGTCGCCGCCCTGCGCGAGCAGGGCGTGGACGCTCGGCTCGAGATCGTCGAGCTGCGCGACGTGGCCCACCCGATCGTCGACGCGATGCTCACCGGGTTCCCGTCGGGCCCGCTGCGCGACGTCGTCGACGCGGTGGCGGGCGCGGACGCCGTCGTCGCCGTCTCGCCGGTGTTCACGGCGTCCTACTCCGGCCTGTTCAAGTCGTTCGTCGACGTGCTCGACCCGGACGCGCTGCGCGGCGTGCCGGTGCTGCTCGGCGCGACCGGCGGCACGGTACGGCACTCGCTCGCGCTCGACCACGCGCTGCGCCCGCTGTTCGCGTACCTGCGTGCCGACGTCGCGACGACGGCCGTCTTCGCCGCCACCGACGACTGGGCGACGGGCTCGGCCGCGGGCGCGGCGACGTCGTCGGGCGACGGCCGGGAGGCCGGATCGGGTGAGACACGGGCCGACGGCGGGCCGCTGGGCGAGCGCATCCGCCGCGCCGGGCGCGAGCTGGCGGCGACCGTCGCGGCGCGCACGCCGCGCGTCACGCAGGACCCGTTCGGCGACGTCCCGTCGTTCGAGTCGCTGCTGGGCTGAGCCGCCCGCTCGCCTGCCCGCCGAGAAGTCGAACTCGGCCCCGAAATCTTCGATTTCAGGGGCCGAGTTCGACTTCTCGGCGGGGTCCGGGGGCCCGAGTGCGCAGCCCGGGGCCCGGAGCAGGGCGGGCGGTCAGGCCGGGGCCGTCACGTAGTCGATGAGCTCCTCGACGCGGCCGAGCAGCGACGGCTCGAGGTCCGCGAACGAGCGCACCGAGCGCAGGATCCGCTGCCAGGCGCGCGCGACGTCGGCCTGCGACTCGCAGGGCCACCCGAGCTCGCGCAGGATCCCGTGCTTCCACTCGGTGCCGCGCTCGATCTGCGGCCACCGCTGCAGCCCGACCCGCGCGGGCTTGACCGCCTGCCAGAC
This sequence comes from Cellulomonas sp. PhB143, assembly GCF_003752595.1. Taxonomy (GTDB): domain Bacteria; phylum Actinomycetota; class Actinomycetes; order Actinomycetales; family Cellulomonadaceae; genus Paraoerskovia. The sequence goes on from NZ_RKIJ01000014.1 coordinate 163,901, forward strand.
GTCCACGTACGGGTGCCCGAGCACGAGCACCGTCCCGCGCGGGACGGTCCGCAGGGCGTCGTCGGCGAGCCGGCGCTCCTTGCTGCCGGGCACGAGGTGGTCGACGAGCACGCCGACGCGGCGCTCGGGCGTCGGCCCGAACTCGGCGAGCCGCTCCGCGAGGTTGTCGACGCCGTCGAGCATCTCGACGACGACCCCCTCGACGCGCAGGTCGTCGCCCCAGACCTTCTCGACGAGCTCGGCGTCGTGCTTGCCCTCCACCCAGATGCGGCTGCCGCGGGCGACCTGCGCCCGGGCGCCGACGACGGCGCGCGAGCCGGACGCCGTCCGCCCGTTCGAGGTCTTCGCGGGCCGCAGGACCGGCGGGACGAGCACGACCGGCGCGCCGTCGACCCAGAAGCCGGGCCCGAGCGGGAACGTGCGGGTGCGCCCGCGACGGTCCTCCAGCACGACGACGTGCATCCCGCCCGACTTCTCGACCCGGACCACGGCGCCCACCCAGCCGGTCTCCACGTCCTCGACGACGAGCCCGGTCTGCGCGGCGCGGGGCGTCGACTCCGGGCGGCGGCGGTGGTGCTCCGAGCCGCGGGGCGCCCGGGCCGGGCCTCCCGCGGAGCCGCCGGCGGCTCCGGCGGCCGACCCTCCGCCGACCCCTCCTGACCCGCCGGCGAGGACGTCGGACCCGTACCTGTCGTAGCTCACGGCGCACACGATAGGTCACGGTGCGACGATTCTTCGGTGACCCCGCCCACGACCGCCCCGACCCCGTCCGACCGGCAGGAGCCGGACCCCGCCCGCTGGCGCACGCTCGCGGTGTGCCTGACGGTCGGCTTCGTCACGCTCCTCGACGTGTCCGTCGTGAACGTGGCGCTGCCCTCGATCGAGCACTCCCTGCACGCGGGCCCCACGCAGCTGCAGATCATCGTCGCCGGGTACACCCTCTCGTTCGGCCTGGTGCTCGTCCCGGCGGGCCGCCTCGGCGACGCGGGCGGTCGGCGCGCCCTGTTCATGGTGGGCCTGGTCGGGTTCCTCGTCACGAGCCTGGCCGCCGGCCTCGCGCCCGACGACGTCTGGCTCTCGGTCGCGCGGCTGCTCCAGGGCGCCTCGGCGGGGCTGCTGAACCCGCAGGTGGTCGGCCTGATCCAGCAGCAGTTCCGGGGCGCGGAGCGGGGCCGGGCGTTCGGGCTGTTCGGCGCCACGATCGGGGTCGCGACCGCGGTCGGCCCGGTGCTCGGCGGCCTGATCATCGCGATCGCCGGAGAGGAGGACGGCTGGCGCTGGGTGTTCGGCATCAACGTGCCGATCATCGCGGTGCTGCTGCCGTTCGCGTGGCGCTACGTCCCGGCCTCGGTCCGGAGGGAGGGTCCGCGCCGCCTCGACGGCGTCGGCCTGACGCTCATCGCCGCCACGACGGTGTGCGTGCTGCTGCCGTTCGCGACCACCACGGGCCAGGGCGACGACCCGCGGCGGCTGTGGTGGCTGGCGGGCGCCGTCGTCCTCGCCGTGGTCCTGGTCGTCTGGGAGCGCCGCTACCAGCGCCGCACGGGCGCGGCGGTGCTCGACCCGGGGGTGCTGGGCCTGCGCTCCTTCCGCAACGGGGCGCTGCTCGGCCTCGCGTACTTCTCGGGGTTCACGGGCGTGTTCCTCGTCACCTCCCTGTTCCTGCAGAACGACCTGAAGTACTCGGCACTCTCGGCCGGCCTCGTGGGGATGCCGTTCGCGGTCGCGTCGGGCACGAGCGCGTGGCTCTCGGGCCGGGCCGTCGCCCGGCGCGGCCGCGGGCTCGTGGTCGGCGGCCTCGTCCTGGTCCTGGTCGGCCTCCTCGCCACGGACGCGGTCATCCGCGTCCTGGGGGACGACGCCGGGACGGTGGGCTGGGCGATGGCCGGCGCCCTGATGATCGCCGGGGCGGGCAGCGGCATGGTGATCTCCCCGAACCAGACGCTCTCGCTCTCGGAGGTCCCGGTCGAGCGGGCCGGCGTCGCGGGCAGCATGATCCAGCTCGGCCAGCGCGTCGGCTCGTCGGTCGGCATCGCCGCGGTGCTGTCCCTCTACTACGCGGGCACGGTCGCGGGCGCCTCCGGCGCGGAGGCGACCGGGCGGGCCCTGCTGGTGACGATCGCCCTGGTCGCCGCGGCGCTGGTGGTGGGGCTGCTCGACCTGAGGGCGCGTCACGCCGGTCGCGAACACGAGTCCGCCGCGGCGCTGTCCTCGTAGGAGGCGTCGGTGGTGCGCCGTAGGATTGGCACTCGAAGGTCTGGAGTGCGAACCGGCGAGGGAGGTCACCAGTGAGCGAGGAACGCCGGCTCGAGGTGCTGCGCGCCATCGTCGAGGACTACGTGACCACGCGCGAGCCGGTCGGGTCCCGGATGATCGCCGACCGGCACGGCCTCGGCGTCTCGTCCGCGACGATCCGCAACGACATGGCGGTGCTCGAGGAGAGCGGCTACATCACCCAGCCGCACACCTCGGCGGGGCGGATCCCGACGGACAAGGGCTACCGGGTCTTCGTCGACCGGCTCTCGCGGATCAAGTCGCTGTCCAGCCCGGAGAAGCGCGCGATCGAGACCTTCCTGTCCGACGCCGTCGACCTGGACGACGTGGTCACGCGCGCCGGGCGCCTGCTCGCCCAGCTCACGGGCCAGGTCGCCGTGGTCCAGTACCCGTCGCTGCGGCGATCGGGGCTGCGCCACCTCGAGCTGGTGCCGATGGGCGAGCGCCGGCTGCTGGTCGTCATCATCACGGACACCGGCCGCGTCGAGCAGCGGGTGCTCGAGCTCGCGGGCACGGTCGACGAGGTCACGCTCGCCGAGCTGCGCGTGCGGCTCAACGTCGCGGCGGCGGGACGACGGCTGGCCGACGTCACCGGCGCGCTCGACGTGGCGGTGGACGCGCTGCGGCCGGAGGACCAGGACACCGCGCGTCGGGTCGCGGCGCTCGTGGTCGAGACGCTGGGCGAGGAGAGCGAGGAGCGCATCGTGCTCACCGGCACCGCGAACCTCGCGCAGGCGGGCATGCGGTTCGAGCACGCCCTGCGCCCCGTCCTCGAGGCGCTGGAGGAGCAGGTCGTCCTGCTCAACCTGCTCACCGAGATGTCCGCCGACGGCCAGGCGGGCGTCGCCGTGCGCATCGGCCACGAGACGCAGCTCGCGGGCCTGCAGGAGGCGTCCGTCGTCACGAGCGGGTACGGCGCCGCGCTCGGCGGCCCGCTCGGGACGGGGGGAGCGGCGCGCGACGCCGTCGCGCTCGTCGGCTCCATCGGACCGACCCGCATGGACTATCCCGGCACGATCGCCGCGGTGCGCGCGGTCGCGCGCTACCTGTCCCGGATCCTCGAGGCATGAGGCACCGCCCACCAGCACCCGGCCGCCGGCCCGCCGGCGGCCACCAGCACCGGCCGGGGCGACCCGGCACGACACCGACCACCACGCGGGGCCCGGGCGCGAGCCCGGCCCCCGCCGGACGCAGACCAGAGAAGGACTTGTGAGCGACTACTACGAGACCCTGGGCGTGGCCCGCGACGCGAGCCAGGACCAGATCAAGAAGGCCTACCGCCGGCTCGCCCGCGAGCTGCACCCGGACGTGGCGGGACCGGACGCCGAGGACCGCTTCAAGGACGTCTCGCGCGCCTACGAGGTGCTCTCCCACCCGGACAAGCGCCAGCAGTACGACCTGGGCTCCGACCCCTCGGCGCCCGGCGGCGGCCAGGGCGGCGGCTTCGGCTTCCAGGACATCTTCGAGACGTTCTTCGGCGGCGGCGCCCAGCAGAGCGGACCGGTGCCGAGGTCGCGGCGCGGGCAGGACGCGCTCGTGCGCCTGGACGTCGAGCTCGCGGAGGCCACGTTCGGCGCCCGGCGCGAGCTCCAGGTCGACACGGCGGTCGTGTGCGGCACGTGCTCGGGCAGCTGCTGCGCGCCCGGCACGTCGCCGCGCACCTGCGAGACCTGCCACGGGCGCGGCACGGTGCAGCGCGTCGCCCGCTCGTTCCTCGGCCAGGTCATGACGACGCAGCCCTGCGCCGCCTGCCAGGGCTTCGGCACCGTCATCCCCGAGCCCTGCCCCGAGTGCTCGGGCGAGGGCCGCGTGCGCAGCCGCCGCACCATCACGGTCAACGTGCCCGCGGGAGTCGACACCGGCACGCGCATCAAGCTCACCTCGCAGGGCGAGGTCGGCCCGGGCGGCGGCCCGGCCGGCGACCTGTACGTCGAGATCCGCGAGCGCAACCACGAGACCTTCGTGCGCCGCGGCGACGACCTGCACTGCACGCTCCAGGTACCGATGACCGCGGCCGCGCTCGGCACGGTCCTGCAGCTCGAGACGCTCGACGGCGAGCAGGAGGTCGACCTGCGGCCGGGCACGCAGCCGGGCCAGGTCATCACGCTCAAGGGTCTGGGCGTCGGCCACCTGCACGGCGGGGGCCGCGGCGACCTGGACGTGCACGTGGAGATCCAGGTGCCCACGGGCCTGGACGAGGAGCAGGAGGAGCTGCTGCGCTCCCTCGCCCGCGCGCGCGGCGAGGAGCGTCCGGAGCCGCGGCTCTCGGCCGCGCACCCGAGCGTGTTCGGCCGCCTGCGCGACAAGTTCGCGGGCCGTCAGGGCTGAGCCGGTGAGCGCACCCGTCTTCTTCGCCGAGGCCGCCGACCTCGGGGCGTACGACGCCGGGGCGGCGTACCTGCTCGACGGCGCCGAGGGCCGGCACGCCGGCGTCGTGCAGCGGCGCGGGCCGGGGGAGCGGGTCGACGTCGTCGACGGCGCGGGGACGCGCCTGCGGTGCGAGGTCTCCGCCGCCGACGGCGCCACCGTCACGCTCGTGGTCGTCGAGCGCGTCGTCGAGCCGCGCCCCGACGTGGTCCTCACGCTGGTCCAGGCGCTCGCGAAGGGCGACCGCGACGAGCTCGCGATCGAGGCGGCCACGGAGGTCGGCGCGGACGCGGTCGTGCCGTGGCAGGCGGAGCGCTCGATCGTCGTCTGGCGCGGCGACCGCGCCGCCCGCTCGCAGGCCCGGTGGCGGGCCACCGTCCGCGCGGCCACCAAGCAGGCGCGCCGGGCGCGGGTCCCGGACGTCGCGGACGCGGTCACGACGCGCGCGCTCGCCGCCCGCGCCCGCGAGGTCGTGGCGGGCGGCGGCGCCGTCGTCGTCCTGCACGAGGAGGCGACGCTGCCGCTGGCCGACGTCGCGCTGCCGGCCCCCGGGACGGGGGACGGGGCGCCCGCGCTGCTGGTCGTGGTCGGCCCCGAGGGAGGCATCTCCGCCGCCGAGCTCGAGGCGCTCACGGACGCCGGTGCGGTGCCGGCGCGGCTCGGCCCGCACGTGCTGCGCACCTCGACCGCCGGCCCCGTGGCGGTGGCGCTGCTGAGCGAGCGGCTGGGCCGGTGGGCCTGCGCCTGAGGCGCTAGCGTGGGCGACCATGAGCAACGACACGACGACCGACTGCCCGTTCTGCGCGATCGCGGCCGGCGACGTCCCCGCCGACGTCGTCGCGTCGACGGACCGCGTGGTGGCGTTCCGGGACCTCGACCCCCAGGCGCCCATGCACGTGCTGGTCGTCCCGCGCGCCCACCACGGCGACATCGCGCAGCTCGCGGCGGCGGACCCGGAGCTGCTGGCCGAGGTCGTCGCGCTCGCCGACGAGGTCGCGGGCACCCTCGCGGACGGCCAGTTCCGGCTCGTGTTCAACTCGGGCCCGCGCGCCGGGCAGAGCGTCTTCCACGTCCACGGGCACGTCATCGGCGGCACCGAGCTCGGGTGGACGCCCGCCTGATGCCCGGGACGGTCCCGCGCTCGGTAGACTGGCAGGTCTCATGACCTCCCCCTCCACGCCGTCGTCGCCCGTCACCCCGCCCCACCCGCCCACGCGCGTCGAGCACCGCGTCGTCGTCCCCGCGCACGTGCCGATGGTCTCGCTGCTCGGCAGCAACGACTCCGTGCTGCGCGCCGTCGAGGACGGTTTCACGGCGGTGGACGTGCACGCCCGCGGGAACGAGATCGCCGTCGCCGGCCCGCCCGGGGACGTGGCGCTCGTGTCGCGGCTGCTCGACGAGCTCGTCGACGTGGTCGAGGCCGGGACCCGGCTGACGCCCGACGTCGTGAGCCGCTCGATCGCGATGCTCACGGCCGCGACGGCGACGAGCCCGGCCGAGGTGCTGACGTTCAACATCCTCTCGAACCGCGGCCGCACGATCCGGCCCAAGACGGTCGGCCAGAAGCACTACGTGGACGCGATCGACGCGAACACGGTGACCTTCGGCATCGGCCCCGCCGGCACCGGCAAGACCTACCTCGCCATGGCCAAGGCCGTGCAGGCGCTGCAGGCCCACCAGGTCAACCGGATCGTGCTCACCCGCCCGGCGGTCGAGGCCGGCGAGCGGCTCGGATACCTGCCCGGTTCGCTCTCGGACAAGATCGACCCGTACCTGCGCCCGCTGTACGACGCGCTGCACGAGATGGTCGACCCGGACACGATCCCGCGCCTGCTCGACGCGGGCACCATCGAGGTCGCCCCGCTCGCGTACATGCGCGGCCGCACCCTCAACGACGCGTTCATCATCCTCGACGAGGCCCAGAACACGTCCTCGGAGCAGATGCGCATGTTCCTCACGCGGCTCGGCTTCGGGTCGCGCATGGTGATCACCGGCGACGTGACGCAGGTCGACCTGCCGGGCGGGACGACGTCGGGCCTGCGGGTCATCGAGGACGTGCTCACGGGGGTCGACGACGTGGAGTTCTGCCGGCTGACGTCGTCCGACGTCGTGCGCCACCGGCTGGTGAGCGACATCATCGACGCCTACGCGCGCTGGGACGTGGTCCGCGCGCAGCCGGGCCCGTCGCGGGGCGCCGCGCGGGGCGGGTCGTCCGGTCGTCGGTCGGGAGAGGCAGAGGCATGAGCGTCGAGGTCAACAACGAGTCGGGCCACGAGGTCGACGAGGCGGAGTTCGCGGCCCTCGCGCGCTACGTGCTCGACGCGCTGTACGTGCACCCGCAGACGGAGCTGGCGCTGATGTTCGTCGAGCCCGACGTGATGAGCGAGCTGCACGTGCGGTGGATGGACGAGGAGGGACCGACCGACGTCCTGTCGTTCCCGATGGACGAGCTGCGCCCCGGTCGGGAGGGCGACGTGACGCCGGCGGGCATGCTGGGCGACGTCGTCGTGTGCCCGCAGGTGGCCGAGGGCCAGGCGGCGGTCGCCGGGCACTCCACGGTCGAGGAGATGCTGCTCCTGACCACGCACGGGATCCTGCACCTGCTCGGCTACGACCACGCCGAGCCGGAGGAGGAGAAGGAGATGTTCGCGCTCCAGCGCACGCTGCTCCTGACCTTCCTCGCCGGCCGATGAGCGGGGGGCTCGCCCTCCTGCTGCTCGCCGTCGCGCTCGTCGCCGCGGTCCTGGCGGGGCTGCTGTCCGCCGGGGAGGCGGCGCTCGTGCGCGCCACGCGCTCGGGCCTGCAGGACGCCGCGACGGACGCCGAGGAGCGGGGGCCGGCGGGCGCCGCCATGCTCGGCCGGGTCCGCCGGGCGCAGGCGCTGACCGCCGACCCCGAGGCGGCGCGCCAGGCGGTCGCCGCCGCCCGGGTGGTCCTCACCGTGCTCGCGGTGGCCGCGGTCGTGCTGCTCCTGAGCGCCTGGCTGGACCCGTGGCTCGTGCTGCTGGTCGTGCTCGTGGGCGGGGCGGCGCTCGCCGTGCTGCTCGTGCGGGTCAGCCCGCAGGTCCTCGGCCGGCGCTCGCCGGTGCCCGTGCTCGTCGCGCTGTCCGGCGTGCTCGCCGGGGTCGCCCGGCTGACCGCCTGGGCGGTCCCGGCGCAGGAGCCGGAGCTGCCGGCGACGGAGCGCACCGACCGGGAGGCCCGCGAGGTCGCGGACCGGGTGAGCGGGTCGGAGGAGTTCGAGGACACCGAGCGCGAGCTGATCCGCTCCGTCATCGAGCTCGGCCAGACGTTGACGCGCGAGATCATGGTGCCGCGCACCGACATGGTGACCATCCGCGCCACGTCGTCGCTCTCCAGCGCGCTGCGGCTCTTCGAGCGCTCGGGCTTCTCCCGGATCCCCGTCACGGGCGCCGACACGGACGACCTGGTGGGTGTCGCGTTCTTCAAGGACGTCGTCCGCGCGGTGAACGCGGCGGTCGAGGACCGCGAGGGCGCGGGCGTGACGGCTGTGGCCTGGCGGGACGTGCCCGTCGGGCGGCTCGCGCGGCCCGCGATGTTCGTGCCGGAGTCGAAGCCGGCCGACGAGCTGCTGCGCGAGCTGCAGGCGGCGTCCACGCACATCGCGCTCGTCGTCGACGAGTACGGGGGCGTGGCGGGCCTCGTGACGATCGAGGACGCGCTCGAGGAGCTCGTGGGCGAGCTCACGGACGAGCACGACCGCTCCGGCCCGGAGGTCGAGCACCTCGGCGGCGGGCGCTACCGGGTCCCCGCCCGCCTGCCGATCTCGGAGCTCGGGGAGATCTTCGACCTGCGGATCGAGCACGACGACGTCGACTCGGCGGGCGGGCTGCTGGCCAAGGCGCTCGGCAAGGTCCCGCTGCCCGGCTCGGTCGCCGAGTCGGACGGACTGCGCCTCGAGGCCGAGCGCGTCGAGGGCCGGCGCAAGCAGCTCGCGACCCTGGTCGTGGACCGGCTCGCCGCCGACGACGCACCCCCCGAGACCGCGGACCGCGAGCCGCGCGGTCACCACGAGACCCGCGGCCACCACGAGCACGACGAGCACCCGGCCGCGCGCCGGGCGAAGGAGGACCACCGGTGAACAGCCAGGAGGGACCGGCGCACCGGTCGGGATTCGCGTGCCTGGTCGGACGGCCGAACGCCGGCAAGTCGACCCTGACCAACGCGCTCGTCGGCCAGAAGGTCGCGATCACGTCGGGGCGCCCGCAGACCACGCGGCACACGATCCGCGGGATCGTGCACCGCGACGACGCCCAGCTGATCCTCGTCGACACGCCGGGGCTGCACCGCCCACGGACCCTGCTCGGGGAGCGCCTCAACACGCTCGTGCGGGACACCCTGACGGAGGTGGACGCCGTCGGCTTCTGCCTCCCCGCCGACCAGAAGGTCGGCCCGGGCGACCGGTTCATCGCGGGCCAGCTCGCCGAGATCATGCGGGGCCGGCGCGGGACGCCGGTCGTGGCCGTGGTGACGAAGGCGGACCTCGTGGACCGCGAGACGCTCACCCAGCACCTGCTGGCCGTGGACCGGCTGGGGGACTGGGCCGACATCGTCCCCGTCTCCGCGGTCGACGGGTTCCAGGTCGAGACGCTGCGCGACGTGCTGGTCTCCTACCTCCCGGAGGGGCCGGAGCTGTACCCCGGGGGCGAGCTGACCGACGAGCCGGAGGCCGTGATGGTCGCCGAGCTGGTGCGCGAGGCCGCGCTCGAGGGCGTGCGCGACGAGCTGCCGCACTCGCTGGCCGTCGTGGTCGACGAGATCGAGCCGCGCGAGGGTCGCGAGGGCAAGGAGCCCCTCATGGACGTGCGCGTCAACCTCTACGTGGAGCGCGACAGCCAGAAGGCGATCGTCATCGGCAAGGGCGGCTCGCGGCTGCGCCACGTCGGGACCGAGGCGCGCCGGGGCATCGAGGCGCTCCTGGGCACGCGGGTCTACCTCGACCTGCGGGTCAAGGTCGCCAAGGACTGGCAGCGCGACCCGAAGCTCCTCAACCGGCTCGGGTTCTGAGCGGCCACGGGCGCGGGGCCGGGTGCTGAGGCCGACGCGTAGAATCCCCGGGTGATCTTCAGGACGGCGGCCACCGCGGCCGCGCTCGCGATCCTGCTCGCGCTCGTCGGCGCCTTCACCGGGCCGCAGTGGGACCCGGACCCGGTCGTCGACCACGTGCGGGTCGCCACCAGCGACACCGCGATCGGCGGGAAGAGCGCCGCCGCCGAGCCGATCGGCACGTACGACGTGCGCACCACGGACGTGACGGTCCAGCTCGACGGGACGAGCGTCGACGCGGTGGTGCGCGAGCCCGTCGGCGTCGACCACCCGGTCCCCGGCGTCGTCTTCGTGCACGGTGCCGGGACGGGGGACGCGCACCAGGCCTTCAGCGAGCCGGGCGAGGCGCTCGCGAGCGCGGGCGTCGCCACGCTCGTGCCGTCCAAGCGTCTCGACACCTACACGACGAGCCACCGCGACTACGTCGCCATGGCCCACGACTACCTGCGCTCCGTGGACCGCCTGCGGTCCTGGCCCGGCGTCGACCCGGACCGGGTCGGCGTGTACGGGGAGTCGGAGGGCTGCTGGATCGTCCCGGTGATGGCCGACCTCGACCCGGCGATCTCGTTCGTCGCGCTCGGTTCGGCCCCCGTGGTGCCCCCGCGCGAGCAGGCCGCGTTCGCCGTCGACTCCTACCTGCGCAACACCCACGTGCCGTCGGAGATCTTCCGGGCCATCCCGCGCGCCGTCGGCATGGTGCTGCCGGGCGGCGGCTTCGACTACGTGGACTTCGACGTCCAGCCCTACCAGCGGCAGCTCACCGTGCCCGTCTTCGTCGCCTACGGCACGGGCGACAGCTCGATGCCGATCGAGCAGGGCGCGGAGCAGATCGTCTCGGACGCGGCGAGCAACGGCGACGACGACGTGACGGTGCGCTACTACGCGGGGGCGAACCACGGCCTGCGCGTGGGCGGCCCCGTGTCCCCGGACTTCATGGGCGACCTGTCCGACTGGGTGGCGTCACTGCCCGCCAGCGCCGGCGCCGCGCCGCAGTACGCGGGCGACCAGCCCGAGCAGACGTACCTCGCCGAGCCGGTCCCCACGCCGCGCTTCCTCGCCAGCGGTGACCTCCTCCTGGCGCTCGTGATCGTCGGTGTCTCCATGCTGGTCCTGGCACTGCTGATGTGGGCCGGTGGCGTCCTCGTCGCGGTGCTGCGCCGGCGTCCGGTCCCGCATCCCGTCGCGCCGCGGCTGCGGGTCCCCATCGGGGGCCTGACGATCGGGACCGTCGTGACCTTCGCGGCGCTCGTCGTGTATCTCGTCGAGGTCGCGCACCTCGCGCTGGACTACGAGAAGGACGACTGGATCGTGCAGGGGGGCTGGGTCGTGGTCCGCGTGCTCGGTCTCGTGACGGTCGTCTTCGGGGCGATGCTGCTCAACCGGTACCTGGAGCTGCGGGCCGTGGCGCGGCTCGTCGACGCGCACCGGGTGCGGGACGTCGCGCCGGCGGTGTCCGGGGTGCTCGGGCGGGTCGCCGTGACCCTCGTCCTGACGGGCGCCTCGATCATGCTCGTCATGCTCGCGTACTGGGGCGTGTACCAGCTCGGGATCTGACCGGGAGAGCGTCGGCGGCTGCGGCGGTCGCAGCGGCGCTCGCGCGGGTGGTCGTGGCAGTATCCCCTGGGTGAGTCCGGAAGCCCTACGAGGAGGTCGCGTGAGCGAGCAGGACGAGACGCACGAGAACCGCGACGGGCGCGAGGCCCGCGACGGGCGCGAGGACGGCGGTGCGGTCGGTCGGACGACGGCGGTCGGCACGCCCGCGGGCGAGCCGCTCGCGGAGGAGGCCGCCGGGGCGCCGCGGCCCTTCGCGGACGTCCCCGCCGCCGACTACGTGCGCGACGGGGCGGCGGCGCTGCTCCTGCTGTGCTCGCTGTCGCTGCCATGGACGGCGGTGGCCCGCGCGTCGGACCGCGCCGAGGTCGTCCTCGTCACCCTGCTGTCCCTGCTCTCCCTCGCCCTGCCCTACCTGGCGCGCACCGGCCTGCTGCCCGGCGGGTGGACGGTCCGCGCGACGCGCGCGACGCGTCTGCTCGCGAACGCGCCCTACGGCGTCGCCGTCGTCTGGGCGGTCGTCGCCGACCTGGTGGCGGGCGACGACGGGCGCGGGCTGGGCAGCGCGGCGGCGCTCGGCCTCGCCGGGGCGCTCCTGGCTGCGCAGCCGCGGGCCTGCGAGCTCGCCCCGGCGGACGACGACGCCCGCGCGCTGCGGGGCTGGCGGCTCGGGCTCGGCGTGATCGGCGTGGTCGCGGCCGTCGCCACGGTCGTCGCGCTCGGGGTGCTCGTCACGGACGGGCCGGACGCCCTCGTGCTCGTGCGGGCCGCGCTCGCGGCGCTCTTCGTGCTCGTGATCGTGTGCCGGCCGATCCTCGGGGCGCTGCGTGGCGACGACACCTGGCGGATCGTCGTCGTCGGGCTCGGCGCGGTGCTCGCCGCGACGTTCGTGCTCGGCTCGGGCAACGCGACCCTCCTGCAGGTCGGGTCCGTGCGGTTCGCCGGCTTCGCGCTGCTCCTCCTGCCCGCCGCGGGAGCGGTGGCGGGGTCGGCGCTCCTGGAGCGGGCGGCGCGCGCGGCCGGCGTGCCGGCGGCGAGCGAGACCGAGGCCGCGCCGGCGGAGGGCTCGGGACCGGAGGTCGCCGTCGTGCTGCGGTGGGTCGCGGTCGCGCGGCACGCCCTGATGCTGCTCGCGGTGACCGCGGCGTTCGTCGCCGCCGACGGCCTGGTCGACCTGGTCGACGGCGGCCCGCGCACGGCCACGGCCGTGCTGTCCCTCGTCCTCGGCCTGCTCGTCCTCGTGGCCACCCTGCCGGGCGTGCGCGCGCTCGGGTCCGACGCCGTCGAGGGCCGCGCGCCCGCGCTCGCCGCGGCCGGGGCGAGCGTCGTGGTCGGGATCGTCCTGCTCGTCGCGGGCGGGCAGGACGCCGGTCCCGTGGTCGGGACCGAGCGCTGGCTGCTCGCTCTCGGTCTCCCGGCCCTCGTGGTCCTCGCGCTGACCGGCACCGGCACGGTGCGGGCGTACTTCGCCGCGCACCCCGCGGCCCGCGCCGGCCGCACGGGTGCGTACGTCTGGGCGCCCCGGCGCACCGCGGACGACGGCGCGGCGACGGACGGCGGGGAGAAGGGCGCCGCGAAGAAGGCGGCGAAGACGGAGCGGGCCGCGGCGAAGGCGGCGGAGAAGGAGCGTGCCGCGGCAGAGAAGGAGCGTGCCGCGGCACGGGACGCCGCGACGAGCGCGCCCTCGCTCGCGCCGGCGGCCGCAGCCGGGCCGGAGCCGGACGGCTCGGAGACCGACAGCAACGACGCGGCCGGCCCGGAGGCCGACGGCTCGGAGCCTGACGGCACGGAGGTCGACAGCACGGACGCGGCCGGCCCTGCGCCCGTCGCCGCACGCGCCGCCGAGGCCACCGGGGCCGAGACGACCCAGGAGCGGCCGCGCCGGCGCATCTCCAGCTCCGGGAGCCGCGTGCCGGGGCGGCGCGGCCCGGCGACCGTCCTCGGCGAGTCGACACAGGTGATCCCTGTCGAGCCGGAGAGGACCGGCTACGCCGCCCGCCCGGGCCTGCAGTCCGCCGGGCCCGAGGCGGAGCGCGAGCGCACGCAGCGGGTGCCGGTCCAGGGCGGCGGCCGCGACGGGGAGAGCGCCGCGGAGACCACGAGCGCCCTGCCGCCGGTGCGGCCGGAGACCGGGCCGGGCACCGTCGTCGGGCGCTGGACGACGGCGCAGGCCGCGGACCCGGGGACCTCGCTCGAGGACCTGGCGGCCATGGCCGCCGAGGAGCCCGCCCTGCACCCGTACATCGCTGCGAACCCGGCGACGTACCCGGCGCTCCTGGACTGGCTCGGCGGGCTCGGCGAGCCCGAGGTCGACGCCGCGCTCGCCGCCCGTCGGTAGCGCTCCGACCGCACCGCCGGCAGCGCCCCGGCCGACGTCCTCGGGCGTCGGCCGGGGCGCGCGCTACACTGGCCGGGTGCGTAGTGCTCCGCAGCTCCTCCTTCTGTGCCGCGACGAGGCTCTCTAGCCGGTCCCTCGTCGCGGTGGTTGGTGTGCCGGCTGTCAGCACCCGAAGCACCGAGTCGTGAAGGACCCCTCATGGAAAACAGCACCGCCGTCGTGACCGCGCCCGACGAGACCCGCACCGAGCAGGACGCGCAGCAGCCCAACCCGCAGCAGCCGTCGGGCATGCCGATCCACAAGTACCTGCCGTTCCACCGGCAGATCGACGTCTCCCTGCCGGACCGCACATGGCCGGACCGTCGCATCGAGGCCGCGCCGCGCTGGTGCGCCGTCGACCTGCGCGACGGGAACCAGGCGCTGATCGAGCCGATGAACGCCGAGCGCAAGCTGAAGATGTTCGAGCTGCTCGTGCAGATGGGCTACAAGGAGATCGAGGTCGGCTTCCCGTCGGCGTCGCAGACGGACTTCGACTTTGTCCGCGCGCTGATCGAGGAGGACCGGATCCCGGACGACGTCGTCATCCAGGTCCTGACGCAGGCCCGCGAGCACCTCATCGCGCGGACGTTCGAGTCGATCGCCGGGGCGAAGCAGGCCATCGTCCACCTGTACAACTCGACGTCCGTGCTGCAGCGCGAGGTCGTGTTCGGCAAGGACGAGGACGGCATCGTCGACATCGCGCTCGAGGGCGCGAAGCTGTGCAAGAAGTTCGAGGAGACGGTCCCGGGGACCACGGTCTTCTACGAGTACTCGCCCGAGTCGTACACCGGCACCGAGCTGGAGTTCGCGGCGCGGATCTGCAACGAGGTCCTGGAGGTCTTCGAGCCGCGGCCGGAGCGCAAGGTGATCATCAACCTGCCCGCCACGGTCGAGATGGCGACGCCGAACGTCTACGCCGACTCGATCGAGTGGATGAGCCGGCACCTGAACCACCGCGAGAACGTCGTGCTCTCCCTGCACCCGCACAACGACCGCGGCACCGCGGTCGCGGCGGCCGAGCTCGGCTACCAGGCCGGCGCGGACCGCATCGAGGGCTGCCTGTTCGGCAACGGGGAGCGGACCGGCAACGTGTGCCTGGTGACGCTGGGCATGAACCTGTTCAGCCAGGGGATCGACCCGCAGATCGACTTCTCGGACATCGACCACGTGCGCCGCACCGCGGAGTACTGCAACCAGCTGAGCGTCCCGGAGCGGCACCCGTACGCGGGCGACCTGGTCTTCACGGCGTTCTCCGGCTCGCACCAGGACGCCATCAAGAAGGGCTTCGACGCGATGCAGGTGCGCGCGGCCGAGGCGGGCACCGGCGTGGACGACATCACCTGGGGCGTGCCGTACCTGCCGATCGACCCGAAGGACCTGGGCCGCTCGTACGAGGCCGTCATCCGCGTGAACTCCCAGTCCGGCAAGGGCGGGATCTCCTACCTGCTGCGCAACGAGCGGCACCTGGACCTGCCCCGCCGCCTGCAGATCGAGTTCTCGCGTGCCGTGCAGGAGCACACCGACGAGCAGGGCACGGAGGTCGACGGGGGCGCGATCTGGGAGATCTTCTCGGACGAGTACCTGCCGGTGGACGCCGGGTCGGGGCTGGAGCCCTGGGGCCGGCTCAAGCTGCGCGGCACCCGCGCCGTCTCGACCGAGGAGGGCCCGGACACCCTGGCCATCGACGTCGTCGACCGCGGCGAGGCGCTGACCCTCGAGGGCACCGGCAACGGCCCGGTCGCGGCGTTCGTGGACGCCGTCGCGCAGGTGGGCGTGGACGTCAAGGTGCTCGACTACGCCGAGCACGCGCTGAGCGAGGGCGGCGACGCCTCCGCCGCGGCGTACGTCGAGTGCCAGGTGGGCGACGACGTCCTGTGGGGCGTGGGCATCGACCCGTCCATCACGACGGCGTCGCTCAAGGCGATCGTCTCCGCGGTGAACCGCGCGGAGCGCATCGACGCCTGACGCGCGGCGCCCGCGAGCGCCCGCCTCCTCCCGACCTGTCAGACCCTCGCTCAGCCATACCGGGGCGAGGGTCTGACAGGTCTGGCTGCGTCGGACGTGTCAGACCGTGGCCCCGCCATACCGGGGTGGGAGTCTGACAGGTGCGGGGGCCGGGCACGCGTGTCGCAGGCATGCCCGACAATGGACCCGTGCCCCTGTACCGAGACGACGCGATCGTGATGCGCACCCAGAAGCTGGGCGAGGCGGACCGCATCGTGACGCTGCTGACGCGCGAGCACGGCACGGTGCGGGCCGTGGCCAAGGGTGTGCGCCGCACCTCCTCGCGCTTCGGCGCGCGGCTCGAGCCGTTCATGATGGTCGACGTCCAGCTGCACGAGGGCCGCTCGCTGGACATCGTCACGCAGGTCGAGACCGTCGGCCCGTACGCGCGCGCGATCTGCGAGGACTACGGCCTGTACACCGCGGGCACCGTGATGCTCGAGACGGCCGACCGCCTCGTCGGCGGGGAGCGCGAGCCGTCGGTCCAGCAGTTCTGGCTGCTCGTGGGCGCCGTGCGCTCCCTCGCGGAGAAGACGCACGCGCCGGGCCTCGTGCTCGACTCCTACCTGCTGCGGGCGTTCGCCATCGCCGGGTGGGCGGCGTCGTTCACCGACTGCGCCCGCTGCGGCGAGCCCGGCCCGCACCACTCCTTCGCGGTCGCCCAGGGCGGCGCGGTCTGCCAGCGCTGCCGCCCGCCCGGCGCGACCTCGCCGGCGCCGCAGACCTTCGCGCTCCTCGCCGCGCTCATCGCGGGGGACTGGGACGTCGCCGACGCCTCCGACGCCCGCCACCGCCGGGAGGCCGCCGGCCTCGTCGCCGCCTACAGCCAGTACCACCTCGAGAGGACGTTGAGATCGTTGCGCATGGTCGAGCGGGACGAGCCCGCCCCCGCACCGGCGATCCGGCACGCCCAGGCGCAGCTCGAGCCCCCGGCGCCCGACGGCGTCCCCCGCCCCGCGGACGCGCCTCGCCCCGCCGAGGGCGAGGTCCGGGCATGAGCCCCCGACCGTCGTCGGGCAGGAGGCGCGCCGCCGCGGCGGCGCCGGCGCGGACCACGCCGGTGGTCGCCCCGCCGCCCCACCCCTCGGGCGCGCGTCCGCCGGCGGTCCCGGCGGAGCTCGTGCCGCAGCACGTCGCGGTCGTGATGGACGGCAACGGCCGGTGGGCCAACGCCCGCGGCCTGCCGCGCACGGCCGGGCACGAGGCCGGCGAGGCCTCCCTGCTCGACGTCGTCGCGGGCGCCGTGGAGATCGGCGTCAAGCACGTCAGCGCATACGCGTTCTCCACGGAGAACTGGAAGCGCTCGCCCGACGAGGTGCGCTTCCTCATGGGCTTCAACCGCGACGTGATCCGCCGCCGGCGCGACGAGATGCATGCCTGGGGCGTGCGCGTGCGCTGGGCGGGGCGCCGCCCGCGCCTGTGGCCGTCGGTGGTCCGGGAGCTCGAGGCCGCCGAGGAGCTGACGCGCGGCAACGACGTCTGCACCCTGACGATGTGCGTCAACTACGGCGGGCGCGCCGAGATCGCGGACGCTGCGCGCGCGATCGCCGAGGAGGTCGCGGCCGGGCGGCTCGACCCGCGCAAGGTGACCGAGAAGACCGTGCAGCGTCACCTCGACGAGCCCGACCTGCCGGACGTGGACCTGTTCTGGCGCAGCTCCGGCGAGCAGCGCACGTCGAACTTCATGCTGTGGCAGGCCGCGTACGCGGAGATGGTCTTCATGGACACGCCGTGGCCCGACGTCGACCGCCGCACGCTCTGGGCGGCGATCGAGGAGTACGCGCGCCGCGACCGGCGCTACGGGGGAGCGGTCGACGCGCCGTCGGCCGAGGACGGTTAGGCGCGCCCCGCCGGGGCGGCGCCGCTCGCGGCCCGCCGCGGCGCGCGGCGGCGCTGGACGAGGCGCACCGCGACGGCGGTGAGCGCCGCGAGCAGCAGCAGGACCAGGACGACCGTGCCCCACTGCGCGCCGGCGGCGGCGGCCAGCGCGGCCTGCCACGCGGCCCACCCGGCGGTCGCGTACAGGAGGGCGTGCAGCACGCAGCCCACGATCATCGTCGGCAGGTAGCGGCGCAGCGGCATGCGGGCGACCCCGGCCGCGGCGTTGACGACCGTGCAGGCGCCGGGCACGACGAACGAGCCGAGGACGCCGAGCACGCCCCAGCGCTCGATGGTGCGCGTGCCGCGGTTGCCGTCGGGGCTGGTCAGCCACGCGTGCACCCAGCCGATGACCTTCCCGTCCGGGGCCGAGCGGTCGCGCGCCCACGTGGCGGCGCGCCGGCCGGCCCAGTAGGTCGCCAGGGTCCGGACGAGCCCGAACGCGAGGAAGAAGACGAAGAACGGCCAGTAGCGGGGCTCGTCGAGGGTCTGCGGCACGGGTCAGGCAGCTCCGTCGCGGTGGTTGGCGGGACCGGGGGCGGGGCGGGAGGGCACGGCGGCGCACGCGGCGCAGGTGCCGAAGAGCTCGACGGTGTGCTCGATGCCGGTGAAGCCGTGCGACGCGCCGACGCTGCGCGCCCAGGCCTCGACGGTCGGGCCGTCGATCTCCACGGCGCGCCCGCACGAGCGGCACACGAGGTGGTGGTGGTGCTCGCTGCGCTCGCAGCGGCGGTAGAGGCTCTCCCCGTCCTCGGTGCGCAGCACGTCGACGTCGCCGTTGTCCGCGAGCGACTGCAGCGTGCGGTACACGGTGGCGAGACCGATGGTGTCGCCCTCGTGGCGCATCAGGTCGTGGAGCTGCTGCGCGCTGCGGAACTCGTCGAGCCGGTCGAGCGTCTCGGAGACCGCGGCGCGCTGGCGCGTCATGCGCTGCACGGACCACCTCCGGTGCCCCGCCCGTCCTGCGCCGGGACGGTCCCGGGCGCGGCGAGCTCGACGTCGTCGGGGATGTCGGGGTGCGGGTCGGACTGGCGGCCCCGCCGTCGGGCGACGACGAGCGGTCGCAGGACCGCCACCACCGCGTAGACGCAGATCGCGAGGACCACGATCGTGGCCCCGGGCGACCACGGCCGCCAGTAGGTGATCGACAGCCCGGCGACGCACACGACGACGCCCACCATCGTGGCGACGAGCATCGTGCGCGCGAACGAGCGGGTCACGAGCTGGGCGACGGCCACGGGGACGATCATCAGCGCGCTGACCAGCAGCAGCCCGACGACGCGCATCGCGACCGTCACGGTCAGGGCCGCGACGACCGCGACCGCGATGTTCAGCGCGCGCACCGGCAGGCCGGACGCGATCGCGAACTCCTCGTCCTGGCTCACGGAGAACAGCGCCGAGCGCAGCCCGAGGCCGACGAGCAGGATGATCGCCCCGAGGATCACGGTCAGCACGAGGTCGGCGCCGGTGACGGTGGAGATCGACCCGAAGAGGTAGCTCATGAGGTTCGACTGCGTCCCGCCGGCGATCCCGATGAGCAGCACGCCGCCTGCGATCCCGCCGTAGAACAGCAGCGCCAGGGCCACGTCCCCGCTGGTCTTGCCGCGCTCGCGGACGATCTCGATGGCGACCGAGCCGACGACGGCCGCGACGACCGCCCCGGGGATCGCGAGCTCGTCCTGGGGGACCAGGCCCATGCCGGCGCCGACGAGCCAGCCGAGCGCGACCCCGGTCAGGGCGACGTGCCCGATCCCGTCGCCGAGCAGGGCGAGGCGCCGCTGCACCAGGTACGTGCCGACGATCGGCGCGGTGACGCCGACGAGGAGCGCGGCGACCAGCCCCCGCTGCATGAGGGGGTCGGTGAGCATGTAGGCGAGCTCGTCGATCATGAGGTCAGTCCCGTGTCGGCCTGGGGCACGGCGCCCGTCGGGGCGTCGTCGTGCGGGTGGACGTGCTCGTGACCCGCCAGGGCGTGGCCGGGCGAGGGGGCGGGCGGGGCGCCGTCGTGCACCACCCGCCCGTGGCGCAGGACGACGGCGCGGGTCACCAGGGGCGCGAGCTCTCCGAGCTCGTGGAGCACGACGAGCACGGTCAGTCCCTCGTCGACGAGGCGGCGCATGGTGGCGGCGAACGCCTCCTGGCTCGGCTGGTCGACGCCCGCGACGGGCTCGTCGAGGATCATCAGCTCGGGCCGGCGCACCAGCGCGCGGGCGATCAGGACGCGCTGCTGCTGGCCGCCCGAGAGCTCGCCGGTGCTGTCCTGGGCGCGGTCGCGCAGCCCGACCATGTCGAGGGCCTCGTCCGTGCGCTCGCGCCAGCCGCCGGGCAGGCGCAGTCGGCGGCCGTACAGCAGGCCGGAGGAGACGACCTCGCGCGCCGTGGAGGGGACGCCGGACTGGGCGCTGACGCGCTGCGGGACGTAGCCGACGCGGCGCCAGTCGACACCCTTGCCGAGCGGGGCACCGAGCAGCTCGACGCTCCCGGCGGTGCGGGGGAGCACCCCGACGAGCGAGCGCACGAGCGTCGACTTTCCCGAGCCGTTGGCGCCGAGCAGCGCGACGACCTCGCCGCGGTGCACGCGCAGGTCGACGCCGTGCAGGATGTCGCTCGCACCGAGCCGCACCCGCACGCCGCGGGCCTCGATGACGGGCTGCCCGACGACGGTCGGCTCGGTGGCGGGGGCCCTGGTCGGTTCCGGCGCGGCGCTCACGAGCACGTCAGCCCGTCGGTGAGCTCGGTCAGGTTGCTGCGCATGATGCCAAGGTAGTCGGAGTCCGGGTCCGCCAGGCCCTCGATGGGGTCGAGGGGCGCGGTGGCGACCCCGACGTCGTCGGCGAACGTCTCGGTGACCTTGGGGCTGGAGAGCGTCTCGGTGTAGATGGTGGTGACGTGCTCCCGCTCGACGACGTCGCGGATGTCGCGCAGGCGGGCGGGCGACGGCTCGTTCTCGGGGTCGATCCCCGCGATGCCGATCTGGTCGAGGTCGTAGTGCTCGGCGAGGTAGCCGAACGCCTCGTGCGAGGTGACGAGCGCGGCGCCGCGGCAGGGCTCGAGGCCCTTCGTGTAGTCGGCGTCCAGGCCCTCGAGGTCCTTCTCGAGCGCCGTGGCGTTGGCGGCGTAGTCGGTGGCGTGCTCGGGGTCGATCTCGGCGAGCCGTTCCTCGACGGCGGGGACGACGGCCGCCAGGCGCGTCGGGTCGAGCCAGAAGTGCGGGTCGTCCAGGCCGTGGGCGTGCTCGTCCTCGCCCTCCGCACCGGCGGGCTCGTGCCCCTCCTCGTGCTCGGCGGAGGTCGAGCGGTCGTCCGTCTCGAGCTCGTCCGCGTCGGCGCCGTTCGGGTGGCGCTCGAGGTCCGCGACCTCGCCGGCGTCGACGGCCGTGGCGTCGCGGGCGTCGACGGCGTCGTCCACCGCGGCCTGGAAGCCGCGCAGGTAGACCACGAGGTCGGCGTCCCCGACCGCGCGGACCTGGGCGGGGGAGAGCTCGAGGTCGTGCGGCTCGGCGGCCGGGGGCGTGAGGTTGGCGACCTCGGCGTGGTCCCCGCCGACGCGCTGGGCGACGAACTGCAGCGGGTAGAAGGACGCGAGCACCTGGAGGCGGACGGTGCCGTCGGACGCCGTCGAGGTGGCTGTGGGCACGCCGTCGGCCGCGGGCGAGCAGGCGGCGAGCGTCGCCGCGGTCGCGACGACGGTGACGGCGGCGCCGGCGGAGGTCAGGGCGCGGCGCGCAGGGGAGCGGAGGGGCATGACCCGATCCTGCTATTACTGATAATCAATGTCAACAAGGCTGCGCCGGGGGCGGCCCGCCCCGGCGTGCGCGCCCCGTAGGCTTGACCCGCGGTCCGGCCCGCCGCGGACGACGAGCGCACCCCCGGTGCGCCGCGCGCCCGGGCGTCGGCCGGGACCCGACGCCCCCACGAGCCACGTGCGGGGTACGCCCGAGCACCCAGGAGTGATCACCGTGGCCGCTGCGCCCTCCCGTCTCGAATCCGTCGTCTCCCTCGCCAAGCGGCGCGGGTTCGTCTTCCCGTCGGGCGAGATCTACGGCGGTACCCGCTCCGCCTGGGACTACGGCCCCCTCGGCACGGAGCTCAAGGAGAACATCAAGCGCCAGTGGTGGAAGGCGATGACCCGGCGCGACGACATCGTCGGCATCGACTCCGCCGTCATCCTGCCCCGCCAGGTCTGGGTCGCCTCCGGGCACGTCGGAGTCTTCACCGACCCGCTGACCGAGTGCCTCTCCTGCCACAAGCGGTTCCGCGAGGACCAGATGCTCGAGGAGTTCGAGGAGAAGAAGGGCCGCGTCCCCGAGGGCGGCCTCGCCGAGATCGCCTGCCCCAACTGCGGCACGCGCGGGCAGTGGACCGAGCCCCGCGACTTCAACATGATGCTCAAGACGCACCTGGGCCCCGTCGAGGACGAGTCCGGCCTGCACTACCTGCGCCCCGAGACCGCGCAGGGGATCTTCGTGAACTTCGCCAACGTCGCCGGCGCCGCGCGCAAGAAGCCGCCGTTCGGCATCGCGCAGATCGGCAAGTCGTTCCGCAACGAGATCACGCCGGGCAACTTCATCTTCCGCACCCGCGAGTTCGAGCAGATGGAGATGGAGTTCTTCGTCGAGCCGGGGACCGACGCCGAGTGGCACCAGTACTGGATCGACACCCGCATGGCCTGGTACACGGGCCTCGGGATCGCCCCGGAGAACCTTCGCCTGTACGAGCACCCGAAGGAGAAGCTGTCGCACTACTCGACCCGCACGGTCGACGTCGAGTACCGCTTCGGCTTCACCGGCAGCGAGTGGGGCGAGCTCGAGGGCATCGCCAACCGCACCGACTTCGACCTCAAGACGCACACCGAGCACTCGGGCAAGGACCTGTCGTACTTCGACCAGGCCACGAACGAGCGCTGGGTGCCGTACGTCATCGAGCCGGCCGCCGGGCTGACCCGCTCGCTCATGGCGTTCCTCGTCGAGGCCTACACCGAGGACGAGGCGCCCAACACCAAGGGCGGCGTCGACAAGCGGACCGTGCTGCGGCTCGACCCGCGCCTGTCCCCGGTGAAGGTGGCGGTCCTGCCGCTGAGCCGCAACGAGAACCTCTCGCCCAAGGCGAAGGCGCTCGCGGCCGAGCTGCGCGAGCACTGGAACGTCGACTTCGACGACGCCGGCGCCATCGGCCGCCGGTACCGCCGCCAGGACGAGATCGGCACGCCGTTCTGCATCACGGTCGACTTCGACACGCTCGACGACCAGGCCGTGACGATCCGTCACCGCGACTCGATGGAGCAGGAGCGCGTGGCGCTCGACCAGGTCGTCGGCTACCTGGCGAAGTACCTCGTGGGCTGCTGACCGCCCCGTCTCCACGGGGCACCCCTCCGCCGAGACGTCGAATTCCGCCCCGAGATCTGCGATCTCTGGGGCGGAATTCGACGTCTCGGCGGTCGTCCGGCTAGCGGCCGACCTTCTGGTTGCCCTTGCCGACGAACACGAGGACCACGCCGACGACGGCGAGGATCAGCCCGACGTAGATGAAGAACTGGCCGAGGCCGGCGAGGCCGAGGACGAGCACGACGAGTCCGGCCACGATGAGCGCGAGCCACAGAGCCATGGGATTTCCTTCCGGGCGGGGGGTTGTCGTCGCGCAGTATGTCACCCGCGCTTCCGGTGCCGCCCGCGTCGCCCGGCCCGTCCGCCTCGGCCCGCCCCCTCGCCGAGAAGTCGAACTCCGCCCCAGAAATCGAAGATTTCGGGGCCGAATTCGACTTCTCCGCGGGTCCGCGGGTCGGCGGGTCGGCGGGTCGGCGGGTCGGCGGGTCGGCGGGTCGTGACATCTGTCATGCCGGAGCGGTGACGCGCGGCCCGGGAGCGCGCCCCCGCCCGCGGACACGATGGCTCCATGGACACCACCGCACCCGCACCCGCGACGCTCGCGCTCGAGCTGCGTGGCCTGCACAAGAGCTTCGGCGACGTGCACGCCGTCGACGGCCTCGACCTGGACGTGCGTCCCGGCGAGGTCGTCGCCTTCCTCGGTCCCAACGGGGCCGGCAAGACCACGACGATCGACATGGTGCTCGGCCTGAGCGACCCGACCGCCGGTGACGTGCGCGTCTTCGGCTCGACGCCCGCCGAGGCCATCGCCGCGGGCCGGGTGGCCGCCGTCATGCAGACCGGCGGCCTGCTCAAGGACATCACGGTCGCCGAGACCGTCGCCCTGACGGCGAGCCTGTTCGGCAACCGCGGCCCGGTGCTGCCGTTCCTCGAGCGCGCCGGCATCGCGGAGCTCGCCGGGCGCCGGGTCGGCCGGTGCTCCGGCGGCCAGCAGCAGCGGCTCCGGTTCGCCATGGCGCTCGTGTCCGAGCCGGACCTCCTGCTGCTCGACGAGCCGACGACGGGCATGGACGTCGAGGGCCGCCGCGACTTCTGGGCCGCGATCCGCGCCGACGCCGCGGCCGGGCGCACCGTCGTCTTCGCCACGCACTACCTCGACGAGGCCGACGCCTACGCCGACCGCATCGTCCTGGTCGCCGGCGGCCGCGTGGTCGCCGACGGCAGCGCCGCGGAGATCAAGAACGTCGCCTCCGGGCGCGTGCTCAGCGCGTCCTTCGCGACCCCGGAGCTCGCGCACGACGCCGCCCGCGACCTCACGTCGTCGGGCTCGCCCGCGGAGGTCCGCGGGACCCGGCTGATCGTGCGCACCTCGGCGTCCGACGACGTGGCGCGCCACCTGCTGACGGCGACGTCCGCGCACGACCTCGAGGTCGGGGCGTCGAGCCTCGAGGACGCGTTCGTGCGGCTGACCTCCTCGGGCCGCACCGACGACCGCACCGACGACCCCACGAGCCCGACCGCCCCGACAGGAGCCCACCGATGAGCACGATCTCCGCACCCGGCGCACGGGGCGGCTCCGCCCGCCCGGCGGCCTCCGTCCCCCGGGGCATCAGCCGCACCTACCTGGTCCTAGAACTGCGCCGGCTCGTGCGCAACCGCCGCACGCTGGTCTTCTCCCTCGTCATGCCGCCCGTCTTCTTCCTCATCTTCGGCACCAGCCCCGCCTACGCCCACCAGTCGGCGGGCCGGGGCAACGTCACGGCGTACGTGCTCGTCTCCATGGCGCTCTACGGCGCGATCCTCACCGCGACGGCCGGGGGCGCGAGCGTCTCCGTCGAGCGTGCGCAGGGCTGGACGCGCCAGCTGCGCCTGACCCCGCTGCGCCCGTCGGCGTACATCGCGACGAAGCTCGCCGCCACCATGGCGCTCTCGGCGGTCTCCATCGCCGTCACCCTCGCCGTGGGCAGCCTGCGCGACCCGCAGATGCCGCTCTCGGCGTGGGTGGGCTGCGCGCTGGTCGCCTGGGTGGGCTCGGTCGTGTTCGCCGCGTTCGGTCTGTTCATGGGCTACCTGCTGCCGGCGGAGAACGTCATGCAGATCCTCGGCCCGGGGCTGGCGCTCCTGTCCTTCGCCGGTGGGCTGTTCATCCCGCTTGGCGACGGCCTGTTCGCCGACATCGCCCGGTTCACGCCGACGTACGGGCTCGCGGAGCTCACCCGGGCGCCGCTGACGGGCGACGGGTTCACGCTCGCGGCCGTGGCGAACGTGCTCGTGTGGACCGCCGTGTTCGCCGGTGGTGCGGCCTGGCGGTTCCGCAAGGACACGGCGCGGGTGTGAGCGCGTCGCGGCCGGTGGCGCGCGGCGGCGATAGCGTGGCGTCCGTGGACCCGACCGCCCGCCGGCCGCTGCTCGCGCCGCACCCGGACAGGACCGCGGACGTCCCCGGTGCGCGGGCCGCCGCGCGCGACCGGCGCACGCGGTGGATGCGGTTCCTCGGGCCGCTCTTCGGCCTCGTGTGGTTGATCTTCCTGCTCACGCCCGGGGGCACCGCGTGGGACGCCGCCCCCGGGCTCGACCGCGCCGCATCGCTCTTCGGCATCCTCGGCGTCGCGGCGATCTTCGCCGCCGTCATCGTCATCACACGCCACTATGCGGTCGCGCCGCGGCTGGCGTGGGCGCTGATCGCCGTCCAGCTCGGCTGCGTCGCGCTGTCCTGCCTCGTGCCGCACACCGAGGGACTCAACGGCCTCGTGTTCGTGTGCGTGGGGGCGGTGTTCCTGCTGCGGAGCGATCGCGCGCTGATCGTCGTCGCCGTGTGCGCCGTCGCCGCGCTGGCCGTGCCGCCGCTGATGGGCTGGCCCGGTGACGACTCGCTCGTCGTCTCGGTCGTGCTCGCCTCGACCGCGGTCCTCGGGTTCGTCCAGCTCATCGAGCGCAACCGGCAGCTGCGCGACGCGCAGGACGAGAACGCGGCGCTCGCCGTCGCCCGCGAGCGCGAGCGCATCGCCCGCGACATGCACGACGTCCTCGGGCACTCCCTGACCGTCATCTCGGTCAAGGCCGAGCTCGCGGGCCGCCTGCTCGGGCCGCGGCCCGAGCAGGCGGCGAGCGAGGTCGCCGAGATCCAGTCGCTCGCCCGGGCGGCGCTCGCCGACGTGCGGGGCATGGTGGCGAGCACGCGGGAGGTCAGCCTCGCCGGCGAGCTCGCCGGCGCCCGCGCGGTCCTCGACGCAGCCGGCGTCGCGGCGGAGGTCCCCGGCGCGGTCGACGACGTCCCGGAGTCCCTGCGCGAGGTCTTCGCCTGGGGCGTGCGCGAGGGGACGACGAACGTGCTGCGCCACGCGGACGCGTCGCGGGTGCGGATCACGCTGGGACCGGACCGCCTGACGGTGGAGGACGACGGCGTCGGCCCCTCCCGCGGCGTCGGCAACGGGCTGCCCGGCCTGCGGGCGCGCGCCCGCGAGGCGGGCGCGGTGCTAGAGACCGGGGCGAGCGACCTCGGAGGCTTCCGCCTGACGATCCGCGCGACCCCGCCCGGCGGCGCCGGATGGGTAGCGTGAGCCCGGTGACCGCGCCGATCCGCCTCCTCCTGGCCGACGACCAGGCGCTCGTGCGGGGCGCCCTGGCGACGCTGCTCGGGCTCGAGGCCGACCTCGAGGTGGTCGCCCAGGTCGGGTCCGGCGACGAGGTCGTCGCGAGCGCCCGCGAGCACGCGGTGGACGTGGCCCTGCTCGACGTCGAGATGCCCGGCACGGACGGCATCCAGGCGGCCGCCGCCCTGCGCGCCGCGGTGCCGGCGTGCCGGGTGCTGATCGTCACGACCTTCGGCCGGCCCGGGTACCTGCGGAGGGCGCTCGACGCGGGCGCGAGCGGGTTCGTCGTCAAGGACACCCCCGCGGACCGGCTGGCCGACGCGGTCCGCCGGGTGCACGCCGGGCTGCGGGTCGTGGACCCGGAGCTGGCGGTCGAGTCGCTCGCCGTGGGTACGAGCCCGCTGACCGATCGTGAGCGGTCGGTCCTGCTCGAGGCGTCGCGCGGGGGCACCGTCGCGGACGTCGCTCGCGCGACGCACCTGTCGGAGGGCACCGTGCGCAACTACCTCTCGGCGGCGATCGGCAAGACGAGCGCGCGCACCCGCGCGGAGGCGGTGCGCATCGCCCAGGACAACGGCTGGCTGTGACCCGGCGGCGGGCCGGTGGGACAATGGCCGGGTGAGCACCACGACCGAGAAGCAGCCCGCGCCGTCGGGCACGCGAGTCCTGCCGCCCCTGCAGATCGGGCCCCACACGATCGAGACCCCGGTCGAGCTGGCGCCGATGGCGGGCGTCACCAACCGGGCCTTCCGTACGCTGTGCCGCGAGAACGGCGGCGGGCTGTTCGTCGCGGAGATGGTCACGAGCCGCGCGCTGGTCGAGGGGCACCCCGAGACGCTGCGGATCGTGACGTTCGACGAGGACGAGTCGCCGCGCTCGGCGCAGGTGTACGGCGTCGACCCGGCGACCGTCGGCGCGGCCGTGCGGATCCTCGCCGAGCGCGAGCTGGCAGACCACGTGGACCTGAACTTCGGGTGCCCGGTGCCGAAGGTGACGCGCAAGGGCGGCGGGGCGGTCCTGCCCTGGAAGCGCGACCTGTTCGCCTCGATCGTCACGGCGGCCGTCGAGGCGGCGAGGCCGTTCGGGGTGCCCGTGACGGTCAAGATGCGCAAGGGGATCGACGACGACCACCTGACCTATCTCGAGGCGGGGCTCGTCGCCCAGGACGCGGGCGTCGCGGCGGTCGCGCTGCACGCCCGCACCGCCGCGGACTACTACAGCGGCACTGCGGACTGGTCGGCGATCGCGCGGCTCAAGGAGACGGTCCGGCACGTCCCGGTGCTCGGCAACGGCGACATCTGGTCGGCCGAGGACGCCGTGCGGATGGTCGACGAGACCGGGTGCGACGGCGTCGTCGTCGGCCGCGGGTGCCAGGGGAGGCCGTGGCTCTTCGCCGACCTGCAGGCGGCGTTCGAGGGCCGGGCGGACCGGGTCACCCCGGGGCTGCGGCACGTCGCGGAGACGATCTACCGGCACGGCGAGCTCATGGCCGGGTACTTCGAGGACGAGGGCAAGGGGATGCGCGACCTGCGCAAGCACATGGCGTGGTACCTCAAGGGCTACGCCGTGGGCGGCGACGCCCGGCGGGCGCTCGCGATGGTCTCCACGCTCGAGGAGCTGCGCGGCCACCTGGACGCGCTCGACCTCGACCAGCCCTACCCGGGCGCCGACGCCGAGGGGCCGCGCGGGCGGGCTGGCTCGCCCAAGAAGCCGCACCTGCCCTACGGGTGGCTGGACTCGCGCGACCTCGACGCCGACTTCGAGGCGAGCCTGCGCGAGGCCGAGCTGAGCGTCTCGGGGGGCTGACCCTCCCGCCGGCCTCTCCCGCGCCGGCCTCTCCCGCCGACCACGGGGTCGCCGCCGGATCAGCAGGGCTGACCGGGCGGCGACCCCGTGGTCGCGGGGCGGCGACCCCGTGGTCGCGAGGAGGGAGCGCTCAGGCGCGCAGCCAGACGGTGGTGTCGACCGGAACACCGGCGCCGTCGAGCGGCCCGGAGGCCAGCAGCACCCGGGCGCCCACGGGCAGCGGCAGCGGCTCCTGGCCGATGTTCGCCAGCACGACGACGTCCCCGTTGCGGTAGGCGAGCACGTCCCCTGACGCCTGGTACGTGTCGACCCACGCCAGCGTGCCCGCGCCGAGGCGCAGCTCCTTGCGCAGCGCGAGCGCCGCCCGGTAGGTCTCGTACGTGGACCCGGGAACGCCGCGCTGGGCGTCCGCGGCGTAGCGGCGGTACGACGCCGGCTGGGGCAGCCAGGTGCGGCCCGTGGGCCCGAACCCGAGGCCCGGCGCGTCGGCCTCCCACGGCACCGGGATGCGGCAGCCGTCCCGGCCGGCCTCGGCGCCCTGGGTGCGGAAGAACGCCGGGTCCTGGCGCACGGCGTCGTCGAGCGTGGTGTGCTCCGGCAGGCCCAGCTCCTCGCCCTGGTACAGGTAGGCGCTGCCCGGCAGGCCGAGCATGAGCAGCGAGAACGCCCGGGCGCGACGCAGCCCGAGCTCCTCGTCGGGCTGGGGGTCGCTCGCCTTGAGCCCGTTGGGCCGCTCGCCCGTCTGCGGCAGCCCGAGGCGGGTCGCGTGGCGCACGACGTCGTGGTTCGACAGCACCCAGGTGGTCGGGGCGCCCACGGCGTCGGACGCGGTCAGCGAGGCGGTGATCACGGTGCGCAGCGGGCCGGCGGACCAGCCGGTGGTCAGGAACGAGAAGTTGAACGCCTGGTGCATCTCGTCGGGGCGCACGTAGCGGGCCAGGCGCGAGAGCGGCTCGACCCAGGCCTCGGCGACGAGGCAGCGGTCGCCGTCGTACTCCTCGAGGACGGCGCGCCACTCGCGGTAGATGTCGTGCACGCCGTCCTGGTCGAACATCGGGCCGGAGTTGCCGGCGCCCGTCGAGCCGTCCTCCGGCGCGCCGGAGTCCACGGCCTCGTCGCCCGCGGTCGTGCCCTCCACCATCGCCACCGACCCGTCCCAGTCGGGCAGGCCGGGGGCCTTGACGAGGCCGTGGGCCACGTCGACGCGGAACCCGTCCACGCCCTTGTCGAGCCAGAAGCGCAGCACGTCGCGGAACTCGGCGTGCACCTCGTCGTTCGTCCAGTCGAGGTCGGGCTGGCTCGAGTCGAACAGGTGCAGGTACCAGGGCGCCCCGGCGGGTCCGTCGCTCGCGCTCGCGGGCAGGCGCGTCCAGGCGGGGCCGCCGAAGATCGAGCTCCAGTTGTTCGGCGGCTGCGCCCCGGCCTCGCCGCGCCCGTCGCGGAAGACGTAGCGTGCGCGCTCGCGGCTGCCGGGCGCGGCGTCGAGCGCGGCGCGGAACCAGGCGTGCTGGTCGGAGGTGTGGTTGGGCACGAGGTCGACGATCACGCGGATGCCGAGCGCGTGCGCCTGGGCGACCAGCGCGTCGACGTCGGCCAGCGTGCCGAAGAGGGGGTCGACGGCGCGGTAGTCGGCGACGTCGTAGCCGGCGTCCTTCTGCGGCGAGCGGTAGAACGGCGAGAGCCACAGCGCGTCGACGCCGAGGTCGGCGAGGTGCGGCAGCCGGGCAGTGATCCCGGGCAGGTCGCCGATGCCGTCGCCGTCGCCGTCGGCGAACGAGCGCGGGTAGACCTGGTAGATCACGGCGTCGCGCCACCACTCGGGGGTGCCGCCGTCCGGGCGGTGGGCGCCCTCGTGGACGAGCGGGCCCGCGGCGAGCGTGGTGCCGGCCGGGAGCGTCTGGGTCGAATCGATACGAGTCATCCTGCGCGCGGTCCTTGGTCTGTTCGGGTCCGGGGGTCGGACGGCGCGGCCGGGCCGCGCGGCGTCCGTCTCCAGTGTAAGCGCTTGCTGCGGTCGGACGGTGGTCGGCGGGCGCGCGATCGCTAGGGTGGGCCCGTGCAGCCGACGAGCACGTCCCCCGACCCGTCCTACAGCGCGGCCGACGTCGAGCGCTGGTCGCCCGAGCCGCCCAAGAGCAAGTCCCGGACCCCGTTCGAGCGCGACCGGGCGCGCGTGGTGCACTCCTCGGCCCTGCGCCGGCTCGGCGCCAAGACGCAGGTGCTCGGCCCCGGGACCGACGACTTCGTGCGTACCCGCCTGACGCACAGCCTCGAGGTCGCGCAGATCGGGCGCGAGCTGGGCAAGGCGCTCGGCTGCGACCCCGACGTCGTGGACACCGCCTGCCTCGCGCACGACCTCGGGCACCCGCCGTTCGGGCACAACGGCGAGCGGGCTCTGGCGGCCGTCGCCGAGCCGGTCGGCGGGTTCGAGGGCAACGCCCAGACGCTGCGCCTGCTGACGCGGCTCGAGCCCAAGGTGCTCACCGCCGCGGGCGGGCCCGCCGGCCTCAACCTGACCCGAGCGTCCCTCGACGCGAGCGTCAAGTACCCCTGGGGCGCGGGGGAGGGGCCGGTGCGCGAGGACGGGCGCCCGACCCCCAAGTTCGGCGTCTACCCCGACGACCTGCCGGTCTTCGGCTGGCTGCGCGAGGGCGCGCCGGCGGGGATCAAGTGCATGGAGTCGCAGGTCATGGACCTGGCCGACGACGTCTCGTACTCGGTCCACGACGTGGAGGACGCGATCGTCGGCGGCAAGCTCGACCTCGGCCGCCTCGACGACGCCGGCGAGCGGGCTCGCGTGGTGGCCGCCGTGCACGCCTGGTACGGGACGCGGCACACCGCCGAGGAGCTCGACTCGGCGCTGCAGCGCCTCGCGGCGACGGGCCACCTGCTCACCGGGTTCGACGGCTCGCGCCGGGCGCTCGCGGCACTGAAGGACGCCACGAGCCAGCTCATCGGCCGGTTCAGCGACTCCGCGCACGCCGCGACCCGTGCCACCTACGGCGACGGACCGCTCACGCGCTACGCCGCGACGCTCGAGGTGCCGCGGGAGACGCTCGCCGAGATCCTCGCGCTCAAGGGCATCGCGGTCGCCTACGTGATGGCCCCGCGGGAGAAGGAGCCGCTCTACCAGCGCCAGCGCACCATCATCACCGAGCTCGTCGAGGTGCTGCTCGAGCGTGCGCCCACGGCCCTCGAGACCCCGTTCGTGGAGGACTGGGACCAGGCGGCCGACGACGGGGCGCGCCTGCGCGTCGTCGTCGACCAGGTCGCGTCCCTGACGGACCTGAGCGCGGTCCAGCTCCACACCCGGCTGGTCCGTCCGGCCTGAGCCGGGCCGCCGGGCCCTAGACTCGGGGCGTGGCCGGACTGATCAAGCGCGAGGACGTCGACGCCGTCCGCGAGCGGGCGCGGATCGACGAGATCGTCTCGGCCCACGTCACCCTCAAGCCGGCGGGCGTCGGCTCGCTCAAGGGCCTGTGCCCCTTCCACGACGAGCGCTCCCCGTCGTTCCACGTGCGCCCCCAGGTCGGCCGATGGCACTGCTTCGGGTGCGGCGAGGGCGGCGACGTCATCTCGTTCGTGCAGAAGGTCGACGGCCTGTCCTTCACGGAGGCGGTCGAGCACCTCGCGGGCACCGTCGGCATCCAGCTGCGCTACGAGGAGTCCTCGGGCGGCGGCGGGCCACGCCGCGCGGAGGAGCCGGGCAAGCGCCAGCGCCTCCTCGAGGCGCACCGCGTGGCCGCCGAGTACTTCGCCGAGCAGCTCGTCGCGCCCGGCGCGGGAGCGGCGCGCAAGTTCCTCGCCGAGCGCAGCTTCGGCCGGGCCGACTGCGAGGCGTTCGGCGTCGGCTACGCCCCCACCGGCTGGGACAACCTGCAGCGCCACCTGCAGGGCCGCGGCTTCACGCAGGCCGAGCTCGTGGCCTCCGGGCTGGTCAGCCAGGGCCAGCGGGGCATCTACGACCGCTTCCGCGGCCGGCTCGTCTGGCCGATCCGCGACGTCACGGGCGCCGTCGTCGGCTTCGGCGCGCGCCGGCTGTACGACGACGACCAGGGCCCCAAGTACCTCAACACCCCCGAGACCGCGCTCTACAAGAAGTCCCAGGTGCTCTACGGCATCGACCTCGCCAAGCGGGAGATCGCCAAGCAGCGCCGCGTCGTCGTCGTCGAGGGGTACACCGACGTGATGGCGGCGCACCTGTCGGGCGTGACGACGGCCGTGGCGACCTGCGGCACGGCCTTCGGCAGCGACCACGCGAAGATCGTGCGCCGCCTGCTGGGCGACACCGCGGCCGGGGGAGGGCTGCAGCTCGCCTCCGGCCAGTCGATGGGCGGGGAGGTCATCTTCACGTTCGACGGCGACGCGGCGGGCCAGAAGGCGGCCGTGCGCGCCTTCGGCGAGGACCAGCGCTTCTACGCCCAGACGTTCGTCGCCGTCGAGCCCGGCGGCATGGACCCCTGCGAGCTGCGCATGGCCCGCGGCCCGGAGGGCGTGCGCGCGCTCGTGGACGGGCGCCAGCCGCTGTTCGAGTTCGTCGTGCGGACCCGGCTCGCCGAGTTCGACCTCGACACCGCCGAGGGGCGCGTGGCCGCGCTGCGGGCCGCGGCGCCCGTCGTCGCCGGGATCCGCGACCGCGCGCTGCTCCCCGAGTACGCGCGCATGCTCGCCGGCTGGATCGGCATGGACGTCGACGCCGTGCGGCGCGCCGTGAAGAACGCGCCCCGGCTGCGCGGCCCGGACGAGCAGGTCGTGGTGCGATCGCGCGCCGGCGGTGCCGAGGCCGACGACGCCTCGCGCCCCGCGCCCCTGCCGGCTCCGGACCCGCGCGACCCCGTCGCCCGGCTCGAGCGCCAGGCGCTCGTCGCCGTCCTGCAGCACCCCGACGCCGTCGACCCCGCGACGTTCGACGCGCTCGACGACGACGCGTTCGTCGTCCCCGCGTGGCGCGCGGTGCACGAGGCGATCCGAGCGGCGGGCGGCATCGCGGAGTCGCAGGGCATGGCGCCCGGGCGCTGGGTCGAGGCGGTGAGCGACGCGGCGGCCGAGGCGGTGCTCCCGGTGGTCAACGAGCTGGCCGTCGCCCCGATGCCCGAGGACCGGCCGGCGGCCGTCGAGGGGTACGTGCGCGACGTCGTCCGCCGCCTGGTGGACCTGGGCCTGACCCGCCGCGTCGCGGACGCACGCAGCAGGCTGCAGCGCACGGACCCGACGGCCGACGCCGAGGCGTACGGCGCCGCGTTCGCCGCGCTGCTCGCCATCGAGAAGGAGCGGCGCGAGCTGCGCGAGACCGTCTGACCTCCTGTCGGTGCCCCGTGGCACGCTCGACGGATGAACGAGACCCCGGACGAGCTGGCCGCGCTGCAAGCGCTCCTGGACCGCAGCGCGGGGGGACGCGAGCGCCACCTGACCGACATCGTGACGCCCGAGCACCGGCTTTCCGCGCGCCGGCTCAGCGAGGACCTGCGGGGCGTCCTGGTGCTCGACGTCGCGACGGTCACCGCCACGGGGGAGCCGCGCCTGTCCGCGGTGGACGGTCACTTCCTGCACGGCCGGTGGTGCTTCTCGACGTCGGCGGCGGCCGTCAAGGCGCGTCACCTCGAGGCCCGCCCGGCCGTGAGCGTGGCGCACACGCCGCGCGACGGCTACGGGGTCTGGGCGCACGGCACGGCCCGCGCGCTCTCCGGCGCGGAGCGGGACCGGACCGAGGCCTACCTCTCCGAGCTCTACGGGCAGCCGCTCGCGAGCATGGCGCAGGAGATCTCGATCTTCCGCGTCGACGCGCACTGGATGCTGGGGTTCGCGCTGACCGCCGACGAGCAGCAGGGGTTCGAGGCGACGCTGCCGGCGCGGGACGCGCGCCTCGCCGGTGCTCTCGGGCGGCTCGGCTGAGGTCGCTGCGGCGAACGGAAAGAGGCCCGGAACCGTGGAGATTCCGGGCCTCTGTGGCTCCCGCGGTTGGACTCGAACCAACGACCGTCCGATTAACAGTCGGATGCTCTGCCAACTGAGCTACGCGGGACCGCTCGGTCCTCCCGCACGCTCGTGCGGGGTCGAACCGAGAGGAAACTCTACCAGGCTCACAGCGGTAGTCCCGACGCCGAACGGACGTTCGCCTCGGCCTCGTCGATGCGCCGCGAGACCCGCGGATCGTGCAGGTCGACGCCCGGGTCCACCGAGACCTGGGAGAACAGCGTGCCGTCGTGGTCGCGTCGCACGGAGACCCGCGCCTGGCGCTCGGCGGTGAACGCCAGCGTCTCGGCGATCACCACGGAGGCCTGGACGCGCTCGCGCAGCATCTGCGGGAACGCGGTGCGGTCCGCGTCCGCGAGGGCCAGGACGAGCGGCGGGTCGTCGTCCACCCACTCCACGGTGATCTCGGAGGTGATCGGGTCGAACGCGGCGCGGTCCACCGCGGTCCACGGCCGCGACAGCGGCGGCTCGGTGGTCACGTGGACCGCCCGGAACGTCGCGACCGCCCAGGCGTCGTCGAGCAGCTCCGCGGCGGCGAGCACGCGGTCGCCGGCCGGGAGGTCGAGGCCGCGCCGGACGTCGTCGGGCAGCCGCGTGGTGCGGCGGAAGATCGACATGGCCCCACGCTAGCCGCACGCGAGCGGCGCGCCGCGGCGGCTCCGGCACGGCGGGTCCGCCACGGTGGCGTCGGCGGGCACGGCTACGCTGCGGGGCGTGACCCTCACGACCGTGCTCGCGCCGCCCGACGTGCGTGGCGCGGACGTCCGGTACTGCGACGTCCGGTACTGCACGGGCGAGGACGGCCTGCCGGTGGGCTCGCACGACCGGGCCGGCTGGCTCGCCGCCCGCCGGACGGGGGTGACGGCGACGGACTGCACCAAGATCGTGCGTGGCGACGGGACGCCGAGCGTGCAGCGGGCGGGGCTGCTCGAGAAGAAGGTCTTCGGGGCGCCCGACCGCGAGTTCTGGGGCTACGCCCACGGCCGCGAGCGCGAGCCCGTCATCGCTGCCTGGGTCCGCGAGGAGTACGGCATCGAGCCGAACGCCCTGCTGTGCGCGGGCGCCGACGCGCGCCACCTCGCGACGCCCGACGGCATCGGTGCCGGGGTCGTCGCCGAGATCAAGACCTCCGTGCTCCCGCTGCGCCGCGCGATGGGGCGCTACCGCGACCAGGTCCAGTGGCAGCTGCACGTGACCGGTGCGGAGCGCTCGTTGTTCGTCGTGGAGAACAGGTACACGCTCGAGCGGGAGGTGACCTGGGTCGAGCGGGACGAGGTGCGCCTCGCGGTGCTGGTCGACCACGCGGACGCGTTCCTCGACGAGCTGGCCGCCCTGCGCACGGAGGTGGCCGAGCGGCGACGGCGCATGGCGGAGCGGCGGCGCCGCGACCGGTAGCCTGGTCCGCCGAGGGCCAGTAGCTCAGCCGGTCAGAGCAGCGGACTCATAATCCGTCGGTCGTGGGTTCAAGCCCCACCTGGCCCACCCAGCCCGGCCCCGTCGCACCTCGTCGGAGCGCCGCGCTCGCGCCCGCCCCCGCCGGCGCGAGAATGCGGGGATGAGCGACGACGACGGTTCCGGCCCGGCGGGCACGCAGCAGTGGTTCGTGGGCGACCGCGGCGGCGCGGTCGAGAGGGCCGACGGCACGCACTCCACCCGGTGGCTCCAGGCCGAGGACCGTGACGCGTTCCTCGACGCCGCCCGTGAGCTCGCGCCGGCGCTGCGCGACCGCCCGTCCGCGGGCACGGCGGTGCACGGGCTGCCCCACCGTCCGGCCGCCGCCGTGCGCCGGATCGACGACGACTGGGTCCTCGTGCTCACGCCGACGGTGTGGTTCACGGACGACGACCGCCAGGTGCGCACCGGCGAGCTCGGCTGCCTCGTCGGCCCGGACGCGGTGCTGACGTTCGAGGACGGGAGCGCGGGGGTGTGCGAGCACGCCCGGGAGCGGCTCGATGCCCCGGGTCCGCACCGCGCCGAGGGGCCGCGCCGGATCCTGCTCGCCGTCGTCATGGCGCTCGTGGCGGCTGCGACGCGGGTCGAGGTCGCGCTGGGGGACGCGGTCGCGGACACCGAGCGCCTCGTCTTCGACCGGGGCGTGACGGACCCCGTCCCGCAGGTCTACGACCTCAAGCGCGAGATCACCGAGGCCCGGCGCGCGCTCCTCCCGCTCTCCGCGGAGCTGCCCGAGCTGGCCGACCCGGACGACGAGAAGCGGGCGCTGGTCGGCCACCGGGCGCTCGAGCGCGTCGTGGCGACCGTCGAGCGCGTCGACCGGCACCTCGACGCCCACGACGGCCTGCTCTCCGACATGCTGCAGGTGCACCTCGCCCAGGTGTCCGTGCGGCAGAACGAGGACATGCGCAAGATCTCCGCCTGGGCGGCGATCCTCGTCTACCCGACGGTCGTGGCCGGGGTGTACGGCATGAACTTCTCGCACATGCCGGAGCTGCACTGGCTCCTCGGCTATCCCTTCGCGATGGCCCTGATGGTGGTGGGCTGCGTCGTGCTCTTCCGCGTCTTCCGCCGGGTCGGCTGGCTCTGACCGCCGCCGCCGGCGGACCGGTGCCTCGCGAGCCGCCCCGGACACGCCGACGGCGGCGTGCAAACCGGGGGGCGGTCTGCGACGATTCGGCGCCGGCGCGGACCGCCCGCGGCCGAGCGGAGGAGTGATGCACGTGTCCCGGAACGCCAGCTCGACCACCCGCAGCGCCGTCGACACTGCCGGCGACAGCACGGCCCTGCACGCCCTCGCCCGGGCGGGGTACGTCGTGGCGGGGGTGCTGCACATCCTCATCGGCTGGATCGCGGTGAAGATCGCGACCGGATCCTCGGGGCAGAGCGCGGACCAGTCCGGGGCGTTCCAGGACGTCGCGAGCACACCCGGCGGTGCGGCGCTCCTGTGGGTCGGGGTCGTGGGCTTCTGGGGGCTGGCGCTGTGGCAGGTCACCGAGGCGATCGCCCCGGGCGCGGGGGAC
This sequence comes from Cellulomonas sp. PhB143, assembly GCF_003752595.1. Classification (GTDB taxonomy): domain Bacteria; phylum Actinomycetota; class Actinomycetes; order Actinomycetales; family Cellulomonadaceae; genus Paraoerskovia. The sequence continues at coordinate 201,089 of NZ_RKIJ01000014.1, forward strand.
GAGAAGGACCGCGCGAAGCGCCGTGGGAAGGCCGCGGCCAAGGCGGTCGTCTACGTCGTGCTGGGGTACGTGGCGTTCACGTTCGCCACCGGCGGCGGCAGCAGCGGCGGCGGCCAGAAGCAGGAGAGCCTCACGGCCGACATGATGGGCAACCCCGCGGGTCGTCTGCTGATCGGCGCCGTGGGCGTCGCGATCGTGGCGGTCGGCGCGTTCCACGTGGTCAAGGGCTGGAAGAAGAAGTTCCTCGAGGACCTGCAGGGCAACGCCGGTGGCTCGGTCGGCACCGCCGTCGTCGTCCTCGGGCGCGTGGGCTACATCGCCAAGGGGATCGCGCTCGGTGTCCTCGGCGTCCTGTTCGTGGCGGCCGCCGCGACCGCGGACCCGGACAAGGCCGGCGGCCTCGACGACGCGCTGCGCACGATCGGCTCCCAGCCGTTCGGCGCGTTCCTCCTCGTGGCGACGGGCGTCGGCTTCGCCGCCTACGGCGTCTACTCCTTCGCCCGCGCCCGGTACGCCCGGCTCTGAGGCGCCACCGCTGCATGGAAGAATGAGCCCATGGCCATGCGAGAGATCCGTACGCTCCCGGACCCCGTGCTCCGCACCCCCTGCGAGGAGATCACGACGATCGACGACCGGGTGCGCTCGCTCGTCGAGGACCTCGTCGACACCGTCGACCACGAGGGGCGCGCCGGGCTCGCGGCGAACCAGATCGGCGTGAGCCTGCGGGCGTTCTCCTGGAACATCGACGACGAGGTGGGCTACGTGCTCAACCCGCGCATCGTCGCCCTCTCCGAGGACGAGTACCAGGACGGCGACGAGGGATGCCTGTCGGTGCCGGACCTCTGGTACCCGACGACCCGCGCCTGGTACGCCCGCGTCGTCGGCACGGACCTCAGCGGCAACGAGGTCATGGTCGAGGGCACCGAGCTCATGGCCCGCTGCCTGCAGCACGAGTGCGACCACCTGGACGGGCGGCTGTACCTCGACCGCCTGGAGAAGTCGGTCCGCAAGAAGGCCATGCGGGAGCTGCGCAAGCAGCTCTGAGCCGGCTTTCGGCGGGCCCGTACGACGGCGTCCCGCGGTACGTCGCGCGCGAGGCGCGCCTCTCGTGCAAGACTGTCGCCAGATCGCCGCGTGTCGGCGCATCGGCCGCTCACCTTCTGGGTATGAGGACGTTGGGGAAGACGAACCTCGACCCAGGGAGGACGACATGGCAGGTGCCATCACCCGCGGTGTGCTTTTCGTGCACTCAGCACCCCGTGCGTTGTGCCCCCACATGGAGTGGGCGGCAGGCAACGTGCTGGGCACGCGCGTGACGCTGGACTGGACGCCGCAGCCCGCCGCGCGCGGCCTCTACCGCGCCGAGTACTCGTGGCAGGGCCCCCAGGGCACCGGCGCGCGCCTCGCCTCGGCGCTGCGTGGCTGGACCCACCTGCGCTACGAGGTGACCGAGGAGGCGAGCCCCGGCTCCGACGGCAGCCGCTGGTCGCACACCCCGGACCTCGGGATCTTCCACGCGGCGACGGACGTGCACGGCAACGTCGTCGTCCCCGAGGACCGCGTCCGCGACGCGCTCGAGCACGCCCACGAGCCCCGCGCGATGCAGGAGATGCTCCACCTCGCGCTCGGCAAGGCGTGGGACGACGAGCTCGAGCCGTTCCGCTGGGCGGGCGCCGGGGCCCCGGTGCGCTGGCTCCACCGCGTGGGGTAGCGCCCGGTCCTGGGTGTGCGAGAGCCCGCCGGTCCCTCGGGACCGGCGGGCTCTCGCCGTGTCAGACGGACGTCGCGATCAGCGCCACGTTGTGCCCGCCGAAGCCGAACGAGTTGTTCAGGGCGGCGATGTCGCCGGCGGGGAGGTCGCGCGGGGTGTCGCGGACGAGGTCGAGGTCGAGCGCCGGGTCGGGCTGGCTCACGTTGATCGTCGGCGGCGCCTTGCGGTCCGCCAGCGCCTTGATGGTGAAGATCGTCTCCAGCGCGCCCGCGCCGCCCAGCAGGTGTCCCGTCATCGACTTGGTGGCCGACAGCGTCACGTGGTCCGCGTCGGTGCCGAACAGGGACCGGACCGAGGCGGCCTCCGTGAGGTCCCCGACCTTCGTCGACGTCGCGTGCGCGTTGAGGTGCACGATGTCGCGGGCCGTGACGCCGGCGTCCTCGACGGCCCGGCGCATGGCCGAGACCTGACCGTGGCCCTCGGGGTCGGGGGAGGTGATGTGGTACGCGTCCGAGCTCAGCCCGACGCCGGCGAGGCGGGCGTAGACCCGCGCGCCGCGGGCCGCGGCGTGCTCCGCGCTCTCCAGCACGACGATGCCTGAGCCCTCGCCGAGCACGAACCCGTCGCGCTCGACGTCGTAGGGGCGCGACGCGCCGGCCGGGTCGTCGTTGCGCAGCGACAGGGTGCGCGAGGCGGCGAACGAGGCGAGCGGCATGGGGTGCATTGCTGCCTCCGTGCCGCCGGCGACGACGACGTCGGCCCGGCCGCTGCGGATCATCTCGATGCCGTAGCCGATCGCCTCGGCGCCCGAGGCGCAGGCGGAGACGAGCGCGTGGGCCCCGGCCTTCGCGCCGATCTCCAGCTCGACGTACGCGACGGGGGAGTTGGGCATCAGCATCGGGACCGTCATGGGCAGGACGCGGCGGGCGCCGCGCTCGCGCAGCGTGTCCCAGGCGTCGAGCGTGGTCCAGATGCCGCCGATGCCGGAGGAGACGACGGCGCCCAGGCGCTCCGGGTCGACCTCGGGCGAGCCCGCGTCGGCCCACGCCTCGCGCGTGGCGATGATCGCGTACTGCGCGGAGGGGTCCATGCGCTTGGTCTCGGGCCGGGTCAGCACCTGTGCCGGGTCGACCTTGATCTGCGCGGCGAAGGTCACGGGGATGCCGTAGGTCTCGGCCCAGTCGTTCTCGAAGGTCCGGGCGCCGGACTCACCGGCGAGCGCGGCGGCCCAGGTGGAGTCCACGTCCCCGCCGAGCGGGGTGGTGGCTCCGAGGCCGGTGACGACGACGTCGGTGGCGGTGCTCATGTCGGCTCCTGTCAGGTCTGGTGGTGAAGGGGTCGGGCCGGGCGGACGGCGGCCGCGCGCGGGTGGCGACGCGGTCCTGCCGACCGGCCCGGCCCGGGGTGCGGTGACCGGGTGGGGTCACCGGCGGGGCAGGACGCTCAGCCCTGCGCCTTGGTGATGTAGCTGACGGCGTCGCCGACCGTCTGGAGGTTCTTGACGTCGTCGTCCGGGATGCGGACGTCGAACTTGTCCTCGGCGTGCGTGACGATGGTCATCATCGACAGCGAGTCGATGTCGAGGTCGTCGGTGAACGACTTCTCGGGCAGCACGGCGTCGGTCGGGAGGCCGGTCTCCTCGCTGACGATCTCGGCGAGGCCTGCGAGGACTTCCTGCTCGGTGGCAGCCATGGTGCATCTCCTTGGTGTGGGCGCCGGGGAGGTCCCGGTCGCCGGTCTGGCGGTGGGTGAAGCGATCGTGCGTCGGTACAGGGTAGGTCCGCCCGTGCCCGTGACGCGCCGGTGGCGCGTGCGCCGGGCAGAGGTCAGGCGGCGGTCCCGGCCCTCGAGGAGTGGCGCGCGACGAGGTCGCGGGCCGCGTCGAGGTCCTCGGGCGTCTTGACCGCGACGGTCTCGACACCCTTGAGCGTGCGGCGCGCCAGCCCGGTCAGCACGCCGGCGGGCGCCAGCTCGACGAGCCCGGTGACGCCGAGCTCGAGCAGCGTCGCCTGGCACAGGTCCCACCGCACGGGCGCGACGACCTGGGCGGCGAGGCGAGAGAGCACGTCGGCCGCGGAGCCGTGACCCGTGGCGCCGGTCCCCGAGCCGGTCGCGCCGATGGTCGCGTACGAGGCGCCGTCGGCGTTCGACAGGAGCGTCAGGGACGGGTCCTGGGCCGTCCAGCCCGTCGCCACCGGGGTGAAGGCGTCGCGCGCGGAGTCCATGAAGCGGGTGTGGAACGCACCGGCGACCTGCAGGGGGATCACTCGCGCGCGGGCCGGCGGGTTCGCGGCGAGCCGCTCGAGGTTCTCGGGCGCGCCGGCGGCGACGACCTGGCCTCCGCCGTTGACGTTCGCGGGCCACAGGCCGGCGGCCTCGATCGCGGCCGCGACCTCGTCCGGGTCGCCCCCGACGACGGCGGCCATGCCCGACGGCGTGGCGGCGGCGGCCTCGGCCATGAACCGGGCGCGGTGCGAGACGAGCCCGACCGCGTCGTCGTCGGTGAGCACGCCCGCGACGGCGGCCGCGGAGAGCTCGCCGACCGAGTGGCCGGCCGTGACGTCGACGACGTCGGCTGCGGTGGCGGCGTCGACCCCGGCGAGCAGGGCGCGGAAGGAGACGAGCGACGCGGCGACCAGCAGCGGCTGGGCGACCGCGGTGTCGCGGATCGTCTCGGCGTCCGACGTGGTCCCGTGCGCGGTCAGGTCCGTGCCCGCGGCGTGCGAGAGGCGGTCGAGCTGCTCCGCGACACCGGCGACCTCGAGCCAGGGGGCGAACATTCCGGGGGTCTGGGAGCCCTGTCCAGGGCATACGACGGCGAGCACGGTCCCCACTCTGCCCCCGCGGCGCGTCGGCGTGACGTCGTGACGCGCACGAACCTTGCGGAGGGGGTTTGTGGCGAACCTACAAGGAGGTCGGGTGCTGGGACGACGCGAGCTGGCCGAGCGCCAGCGCGACCTGCAGCACGAACGACTCGCGCGCGTCCAGCGGGTCCCAGCCGGTGATGTCGGAGACCTTGCGCAGGCGGTAGCGCACGGTGTTGGGGTGCACGTACAGGTGACGGGCCGCCGCCTCGAGGGAGCGGCCCGTGCCCAGGTACGTCGAGAGCGTCTCGAGGACCGAGCCCGTGGCCTGCTCCAGGGGACGGAACGCCTGCGCCACCAGGGTGCGGCGCGCCGTCGTGTCGCCGGTGAGCACCCGCTCGGGCAGGAGGTCGTCGGCGAGGACGGGACGCGGCGCCTGGGGCCAGGCGGGTGCCGCGGCGAGGCCGGCGAGCGCCGCGCGGGCGGAGCGGGCGGCGTCGTCGAGCCCCGCGACGGTCGGGCCGATGACCACGGGCCCAGGCCCGAAGCGGGGGAGCAGGGCGGTGGCCGCGCCCAGGAGGTCGCCCTCGCCGCCGAGGACGAGGACCACGCGCTCGCCGTGGATCCCCACGAGGGCGTCCTCCGCAGCGCGGCGCGTGGCGCGGCGCAGCTCGGCGGTGCGGACCTCGTCGAGCGCGGTCTCGGTCGTGCCGACGATCACCAGCGCCGATCCGCGCCCGCCCCAGCCGAGGGCCGAGACCCGCGACCGCAGAGAGTCGTCGCCGTCGCCGCGGATGAGGGCGTCGACGACCAGGGCCTCCAGGCGCGCGTCCCAGGCGCCCCGGACCTCGGCGGCCCGGGCGTAGACCTCGGCGGCGGAGAACGCGACCTCGCGCGAGTAGCGCAGCACCGCCTCGCGCAGGTCGCGCTCGTTGCCCGGGACCGCCAGCCGGTCGCTGTTGTCCTCGACGACCTCGACGACGATGCGCACGAGCTGCAGCGTGTGCTGCAGCGAGATCGAGCGGGTCAGCTCGGGCGGGGCCGCCGAGAAGATCTCGTTGACGCCGTGCGGCGGGCGGGTGGGGTCGGCGAACCACGAGGTGAACGCGGCGATGCCGGACTGCGCGACCAGCCCGACCCACGAGCGGTCCTCCGCCGGCAGCTCCCGGTACCACGCCAGGTCCTCGTCGAGCCGGCGCAGCGCGGCTGCGGTGAGCATGCCGTTCCCGTCGCGCAGGCGCTGGAGGTTCTCGGACACGCCGCTGATCGTCACAGCGCGAGCATACAAGCGCGGTTGTGGGGTTTCGACAAAGCGCGGTGTCCAGAGGGGAGCGACGCCCGGACCCGCTAGGGTGGCGCCATGGCCCTGATGCCCCGACTGAGACGGCTGCTCCGGCGGCAGACGAGCGCCTCGACGGTGGGCGTTCGTCGCCCGACGTCGAACGACCGGCGCGGAGACACGGTCCACGAGGACGCGCTGCGCGCGATGCTCGTGGACAACCCCAACGACATCCGCGCCTTCCGCGCGCTCGCGGAGGTGGTGCGCCGACGTGCTGCGGAGTCGACGGCGACGGACGACGACCCGCTGGCGGCGCCCGTCGACGAGCACGAGCGCGAGCACGCCGCGGACCTCGCCGTGTGGTCGCTCGCCGAGGAGCTCGCCGGGAACCCGCGCGGCTGGTACCCCTTGATCGAGCTCGGCAGGCTGTCCCTGCACGACGACACGGAGGGTGCTCTGCGCCGGTTCGCGACGGCGGCCGAGCGGGACCGGACGGGAGAGGCGCTCGCCGAGTCGCTCGCGGTGCTGCGCGAGGCGCACATGCCCGTCGAGGCGCTCGGGCTGGGCGTCGGCCACTGGCGGGCGCGCGAGCACGTCGTCGAGGTCGGCCGCCAGCTCGTGCTGGCCGCGACCGAGGCCGACCGCACCTTCGAGGCGCGCCAGCACCTGGAGGCGCTCGGGTCGAGCCCGGACACCTCCGGCGTGGCACGAATGCGCCCCGAGCTGGAGCGCGTGATCGCGCAGTCCGAGCAGCACCACGCCGGGACCTGATCCCGCGGTCACCCCGCGGGTGACCGCACCCCGACGGACGACGACGGCCCGCTCACCGAGGTGAGCGGGCCGTCGTCGTGAGCCGTGTGCGTCGGGTCAGCTGTCGCCGCCCGCGTTGCCGGAGGTCCCGGCCTTCACGTCGTGGATCTGGTACTTCTCGATCGCCTGGGCGAGGACGCCACGGTCGAGCTTGCCCTGCTTGACGAGCTGCTCGAGGACGCGCAGCGCCGTCGACGGCCCGTCGATCTTGAAGTGGCGGCGGGCCGCCGCGCGCGTGTCGGAGAACCCGAAGCCGTCGGCGCCGAGCACCGCGTAGTCGCCCGGGACCCACTGGCGCACCTGGTCGGGCACGAGGTGGTCGTAGTCGCTCGTCGCGACGAACGGCCCCTCGGCGCCCTGCAGCTTCTGCGTCAGGTACGCGACCCGCGGCTCCTCGTCGGGGTGCAGGAACGCGTGCTTGTCGGCGGCGAGGCCGTCGCGGCGCAGCTCGTTCCAGGAGGTGACGGACCAGACGTCGGCCTGCACGCCCCAGTCGTCGCGCAGGAGCTGCTGGGCCTCCAGCCCCCACGGCACGCCGACGCCGGACGCCAGGATCTGCGCCCGCGGGCCGTCGCCCTCGGAGGCCGAGACGCGGTGGATGCCGCGCAGGATGCCCTCGACGTCGACGCCCTCCGGCTCGGCCGGCTGGTGCATCGGCTCGTTGTAGACCGTCAGGTAGTACATGACGTCCTGGTCGCGGCCGTCCGAGCCGTCCCCGTACATGCGCGTCATGCCGTCGCGCACGATGTGCGCGATCTCGTACCCGTACACGGGGTCGTACTGCACCATCGCGCTGTTCGTGCCCGCGAGCAGCGGCGAGTGACCGTCCGCGTGCTGCAGGCCCTCGCCGGTCAGCGTCGTGCGGCCCGCGGTCGCGCCGATGATGAACCCGCGGGTCATCTGGTCGCCGGCGGCCCAGAACTGGTCGCCGGTGCGCTGGAACCCGAACATCGAGTAGAAGATGTAGACGGGGACCATGACCTCGCCGTGCGTCGCGTACGACGTCCCGACGGCCTGGAACGCGGACGCCGAGCCGGCCTCGTTGATGCCGGTGTGCAGGATCTGCCCGGCGTCGGACTCCTTGTAGCTGAGCATCAGGTCGCGGTCCACCGCGAGGTAGTTCTGCCCCTGCGTGTTGAAGATCTTCGCGGTCGGGAAGATCGCGTCGAGGCCGAAGGTGCGGGCCTCGTCCGGGATGATCGGGACGATCCTGCGGCCGAACTCCTTGTCGCGGATCAGGTCCTTGAGCAGCTTGACGAACGCCATCGTCGAGGCGATCTCCTGCTTGCCCGAGCCCTTCTTCAGCGCGTCGTAGGTCTTCGCCTCCGGCAGGGTCACGTCGCTGTGCGTCGTGCGCCGCTCCGGGACGAACCCGCCGAGCGCCTTGCGCCGGTCGAGCATGTACTTGATCTCCGGCGCGTCCATCCCCGGGTGGTAGTACGGGGGCTCGTAGGGGTTCGCCTCGAGCTCCTCGTCCGTGATGGGAATGCGCAGCGAGTCGCGCAGCTTCTTGAGGTCCTCGAGGTTGACCTTCTTCATCTGGTGCGTGGAGTTGCGCCCCGCGAAGGTCGAGCCGAGGCCGTAGCCCTTGACCGTGTGCGCGAGGATCACCGTCGGCTGGCCCGTGTGGGCGACCGCCTGCGCATACGCCGCGTAGAGCTTGCGGTAGTCGTGCCCGCCGCGCTTGAGGTTCCAGATGTCCGCGTCGGTCATGTTCTCGACGAGCGCCTTGGTGCGCGGGTCGCGCCCGAAGAAGTGCTCGCGGATGAACGCGCCGTCCTCGGCGCGGTAGGTCTGGTAGTCGCCGTCGGGCGTGGAGTTCATCAGGTTGACCAGGGCGCGGTCCTTGTCCGCGTTGAGCAGGGTGTCCCACTCGCGGCCCCAGATGACCTTGATGACGTTCCAGCCGGCGCCGCGGAACTGCGCCTCGAGCTCCTGGATGATCTTGCCGTTGCCGCGGACCGGGCCGTCGAGGCGCTGCAGGTTGCAGTTGACGACGAAGTTGAGGTTGTCCAGGCCCTGCTGCGCGGCGAGCTGGAGCATGCCTCGCGACTCGGGCTCGTCCATCTCGCCGTCGCCGAGGAACGCCCAGACGTTCTGCTGGCTGGTGTCCTTGATGCCGCGGTTGTGCAGGTACCGGTTCGTCCACGCCTGATAGATGGCGGACGACGGGCCGAGACCCATGGAGACGGTCGGGAACTCCCAGAAGTCCTGCATGAGGCGCGGGTGGGGGTACGACGGCAGGCCGCCGCCCTCGTGGGAGACCTCCTGGCGGAACCCGTCGAGCTGGTCCGCACTGAGGCGGCCCTCGAGGAACGCGCGGGAGTAGACGCCGGGGGAGGCGTGGCCCTGGAAGTAGATCTGGTCGCCGCCGCCCGGGTGGTCCTTGCCGCGGAAGAAGTGGTTCAGGCCCACCTCGTAGAGGGTCGCGACGGACGCGTAGGAGGAGATGTGGCCGCCGACGCCGATGCCGGGACGCTGGGCGCGCGTGACCATGACGGCCGCGTTCCAGCGGTTCCAGCTCCGGTAGCGGCGCTCGAGGACCTCGTCGCCGGGGAAGTACGGCTCCTCGTGCACGCCGATGGTGTTCACGTACGGGGAGTTGAGCGACGTCGGCACGGCGACGTTGCGCTCGCGCGCCCGCTTGAGCAGGTTGAGCAGCACGTACCGGGCGCGGGGGCCCCCGCGGTCGTCGATCAGTCCGTCGAGGGACTCGACCCACTCGCTCGTCTCGGACGGGTCGATGTCCGGGACCTGGCTGAGCAGCCCGTTGATCAGCGGTCCGGTCTCGTCGATTGAAGCCACCAGTAACCTCTTGTCTCGTTCGGAGCGGTGCAGGACGTCGTGTGTCCCGCGGTGCTCTCCTCGGCCCACACCGACACGGCGGGCGCAGGCGCCAGGGGCGACTGCGTGGGACCGCGACATCGGGGTGGTCCAGTCATTCTCTGCCGATCGGACCCAGAAGTCACCCTGACACGGGCCCTGGGGGGCGTGATCTCCGCGACATCGCGCGGCTGGGCCCGGTGCCCCGGCGGCCTCCGGCGGGCGCCGCCGGGGGACTGCCCTGCTGGTGACGCGCGCCACGATGGTCTGGGCTACCTTTACAGATCACAGGCCGCACGTCGTGGGGCCGCCGAGGAGAGGACGAGGACGACTGTGGGAGCGGACGCTGACCCGCGCGACGCGAGCCGGCTCGGGTTCACGAAGGACCAGATCATCCAGGAGTTCGGCTGGGGCGAGGACGTCGACGACGGCCTGCGCGCGGCGATCGAGGAGATCACGGGAGCGGAGCTCGTCGACGAGTACTACGGCGACGTCAGCGACGGCGTGGTCGTCTGGTGGCGGGAGGACGACGGCGATCTCGCGGACCTCACCGACATCCTCGTGGACGCCCAGACCGTCCTCGACGAGGGCGGCCTGATCTGGATCCTCACCCTCAAGCCCGGGCGCTCCGGCCATCTCGGCCACGGCGTCGTGCAGGAGGCCGCCACCACCGCGGGCCTGCACGCGACCAGCACGTTCTCCATCACGGACGACTGGAACGCCACCAAGCTCGGCGGCCGTGGGCGCTGAGCCACCCCCGATCGACCCGCCGCTCCTCGCCGGCGCGCGTGCGCCGGAGCTCGGCGCGCACGGCCTGACGGGGGCGCACGGGGGCCTCGTGCGGCTGGCGGACCTGAGCCGTGACGCGCTGCTGGTGTTTCTCCCCTTCGCGTTCTCGCCCGTGTGCACGGACGAGCTGGCGGCCCTGGGCGCCGGGCTGAGGTGGTTCGACGACGCGGGCGTGCGGGTCGTCGGTATCTCCTGCGACGCGCCGGCCACGCTGCGTGCCTGGACCCGGGAGCATGCCGGCGGGATCGAGCTCCTCTCCGACTTCTGGCCGCACGGCCAGGCCGCGCGTGCCTACGGCGTGTTCGACGCCGCGCACGGCCACGCGCGGCGCGGCACGTTCCTGGTGCGTGACGGGCGGGTGCGGTGGTCCGTGCTCACGGACGCCGGGTCCGCACGCGACGTCGCGGCCTACCGGGCGGCCGTCGCAAGCCTGTGAGCAGGTAGGATTCGCTGCTGCCGGGGCCTGTAGCTCAGCTGGTCAGAGCGCCACGCTTACACCGTGGATGTCGGGGGTTCGAGTCCCTCCGGGCCCACCACTGTGATGAGTCGGGACATCGTTCATAGATGTGTCGCGTCATCGTTCATATCGAGAGCCCGGCCATCGGCCGGGCTCTCGATCGTTGTTGCGCCAG
>NZ_RKIJ01000015.1 GCF_003752595.1 Cellulomonas sp. PhB143
GGGCCCCCGCCCGCGGGGGGGGCCCCACCCCCCCCCCCGCGGCCGCGCGGCCGCGGGGGGCCCCCCCCCCCTTCCCCCCCCCCCCCGCCCTTTCTTTTTTCACGCCGGGGGGTTCCCCCCACTTCTCGGCGGGGACGGGAGCGGCGGGGACGGCCCAGCGCCGCGGCGGACGTCAGGCGCCGACGGCCCGTGCCTCCCGGCCCTCGGTGCCCTCGCTCTCGGTGCCCTCCGTGCCACCGGTGACCTGGGGGCGGCCCCACCGGCGTCGGGCGGCGGGCAGCGCGTACGGCAGGGCGATCGCGACCGCCGCGGCGACGAGGCCGAGGCCGAACCACCACCACAGCTGCACGCGCAGCGGGTCGAGCAGCGCGGCGACGACGACGCGGGTGGCGTCCAGCCCGACGGCCCCCAGCGGGAGGTTGCCGACGTAGGCGTGCGCGGCGAGGGTGACGCCCACGAGGAGCACCGCCATCACCGCCGCGATCGCGATTCCCGCGGCCGCGACCACGCGGTTGCGCCGGCGCGGCGCCGCCCACACGGCGCCCGCGACGAGCAGCAGCACGACCCAGGGCAGCGCGCCCGCGACGCGCTCGAACCAGACCAGGCCGTTCTGGGCGGTCCCGAGCTGGGCGGAGTCGAGCAGGACGATGCTCCGGCCCTGCGGCTGGATGTCGGCGGCGCGGTCGACGCCGAGGTCGACCAGCCGGTCCTTCAGCCGCTCGACGAGCCCGTCGAGCGGGACGGACACGACGCCGTCGTCGATCTTCAGGTACTTGCCGTCGTGGCCCTCGATCACCGTGGTCGCCGCGCCGTGCGCGGTGCGGTTCGCCTGGACCCACACCGCGGCGAACTGCGGCGAGGCCACCAGCTTGTCCGCCGTGCGCTGGACGAGCTGCTCGATCTGGTTCGCGAGGACGGGCCCGAGGCCGGTCACCGCGTCGGGCACCCGGTCGCGGCCGGCGAGCGCCTGCAGGCCCTCGTCGACGATCGCGTCGACGTCGAGCTGGCTCATCACCTGGTCGGTGAGTGCGTCGGCGACCGCCGCCTGGACCGCCGGGTCGGACGCGAGCGGTCCGACCATCTTCACGTAGCCCTGGGTGTCGACGACGTTGTGCTGGACGTAGCGCGCCGGGACGGCGAGCAGCGCCAGCAGGACCGACAGCACCACGAGCACGACGCAGACGACGCGCCGCAGCAGGTGCCGCGGCGCGTCGTCGGTGATCGGTGCGGAGGTCAGCTCAGGGCCTTGGCCTTGAGCGACTCGAACTCGGCGGCGTTGATCGCGCCCGAGTCGAGGAGCTGCTTCGCCTGGGCGATCTGGTCGGCCGGCGTCGCGGCACCCGCGCCCGAGCCGTTGGTGGCGACGGAGCGGATGTAGGCGTCCGAGTCGGCCTTGGCCTGCTGGACGGCGGCGATCTGGCGCTCGGTCATCCCGCGGCCGCGGGCGATGAGGTAGATCAGGGCGGTGATGAGGGGGATGCAGATCAGGAAGAAGATCCACACGGCCTTCCACCAGCCGGAGAGCTTGTTGTCACGGAACAGGTCGCCGATGATCTGGAAGAGCAGGATCAGGTACGCGACGAACGCGAACGAGATGACGATCAGCCAGAAGAAGTCGAGGAAATTCACCGGGGTTGTCTCCTAAGAGTCAGTGCGAAGTGCGTCCACCGAGGCGTACGTCGACTTCGGGAACCGCAGGTGACAGGGCGTCACCACGGACATTCAACGGGTCGCGGGGCGGGAGGTCAACGCCGCGCGCCGCGAACGGGCGGTCTCCGTGCCGGGAGCGCGCGCCTGCGGGCGCTTCCGGCAGGGGGTTACCAGCGAGTATCTTGTCCTCCGCCCGCGAGCGACGGGCGACCCTGCGGAGGTGGACCAGGCGATGCACGAACGGCTCGACGCGGACGGAACCGTCCCTGCGTCCCGTGTGGGGCGCTACGCGTGGGACTCCGGCACCGGCGAGGTCTGGTGGTCGGACGCGATGTTCGCGATCTACGGGTTCGCGCCCCGCGAGGTCGTGCCCAGCCGCGAGCTGGTCGCCGCGCACCGTCATCCGGACGACGTCGCCCAGCTCGACGCGCTGGTCGGCGCGCTGCACGGCGGCACCGGCGACTACTCGTGCTGGCACCGGATCGTGGACGCGCGCGGGCGCACCCGCCACGTCGTCAGCGTGGGCAGCGTGACGACGGGGGACGACGGCGTCTCCCGCGTCGAGGGGTACGTCACCGATGTGAGCGAGCCGCAGCGCACCCACGTCGAGTCCCACGTGCACGAGTCCCTCGCGCGCTTCCGCGAGAGCGCCGCCGTGATCGAGCAGGCGAAGGGCGCCCTGATGGCGCTGCGCGGCATCGACGCCGACGCCGCGTTCGAGGTGCTGCGGGAGACCTCGACCGCGGAGCACGTCAAGCTGCGCGACGTGGCGCGCGCCGTGCTCGGCCAGCGGGTCGACGCCGGGCGCTGAGCTCGGAGGACCGGCCCGGCCGGTGCGCGTGTTCACCCGCGCCGGGCGTGGCCCCGACGTGCGAGGGCGGTCACGGCTGTCACAGTGTCTCGAGGGCGCAGCAGCGTCCTGAGGACGACGGGGCTGCCGCCGGCAGCGCCCGACCGACGGCTTCGCGGGGGCGATGGCGGTGGACGGCCGATGAGCGACCCGACGCTCCTCGCCGCGCGCCTGGACTCCGGCCTCTCCGAGCGCAGGCCGGAGGAGCCCGTCGCCGAGGCGGTGTGCCGGCTGTGCGTCGAGATCCTGGGCGCCGACGGCGGCTACATCGCCGTCGGTGACGGCCCCGAGCCCGACGGGCCGGTCTATGCCACGGACGAGCGTGCGACCCGGATCGCGGACCTCGAGCTGGCGCTCGGCGAGGGTCCCGCGCACACGACGCTCGACGAGGGGCGCGGCCTCGCGGGCGACACGACGGCCGGCCTCGCCGTCGACCTCGCGACCGTCTCCGCGCGGTGGCCCCTGTTCCTGCCGGCCGCGATCTCCGCCGTCGGGCAGGTGCGCGTGCACGTCCTCCCGCTGGTCCACCGCCACCGGCGGCTCGGCGTGCTGACCACCTACTACTCCGAGGGGGCGGGTCCGCGTGCGGACCGGCCCTCCGCACGGGCCCTGGCGGACCGTGCGGGCGAGGCGCTCGTGGCCCAGGACGACGGCGGGGCGGGTGACGTCGTCGCCGACGAGGCGCACGAAGCCCGCGCGGCGGTGGACAGGGCGACCGGGATGGTCGTCGGACAGCTCGGGATACCGGCGTCCGCCGCGCTCGCGGTCCTGCGTGCGCGGGCTTTCGCCGACGACGAGACCGTCCTCGCCGTCGCCCGCGAGGTCCTCGCGCGCCGGCTCGTCTTCGACGACCGCCACCCGCGCGGCTCCCGCTGAGGGCTCCGCGGTCGCCGGTCCCGCACCCGGGGCCCCTCGCTCTGCGGTGCCGATTCGGCTACGGTGAGACCGGAGTCAAGCAGCGGCCCCGCGAACCACGGTCCGAGAGGACACAATGGCCACCGACGACACCGAGATCCCCACCACCCCCTGGGACGTCAGCGTCGAGGATGCGCTCGGCGGGGGACGATCCCTCCCCATCGGGCAGTACCGCACCGATCTCAGCAAGCACACCTGGTGGTGGTCGGACGAGGTGTACCTCATGCTCGGCCTGACGCCGGGTTCCGTGGAACCGAGCGCCGAGCTGCTCGCCGCGCACAAGCACCAGGACGACCGCGGTCGCGTCGCCCGCGAGGTGTCGCTGTGCCGCCGGACGGGCCGGCCCTTCAGCTTCCTGCACCGCATCGTCGACTCGCGCGGGCGCACCCGCACCGTGACCGTGACCGGACAGGGCCGGCGTGACGGCACCGGGCAGATCACCGAGATCGCGGGCTACGTCGTCGACCAGTCGGCCGCCCAGCGCGAGCTGCTCGACCGGGACGTCAACCGCCTCGCGGCGGCGGCCAGCGCCGAGCGCACCATCGTCGAACGGGCGAAGGGCGTGCTCATGGCGGTCTACGGCATGGACGAGTCGACCGCGGCGGACCGCCTGGTCTGGTACTCGAGCCACGCGGGCCTGCGCGTGCACGACGTCGCCGCGCGGCTCGTCGAGTCGTTCGACGGCGGCCCGGGCCTCGGCGGCGCGGCGACCGAGCAGGTCGACGCCGTCCTCAACGGTCTCTCCGGCGCGGACAAGAGGCGTCCGCGCAACGCGCAGCTGACCCGGCACTACGGCTGACCCATCGATCTCGGGGCCGGGGACCGCGCGGTCGCGCACCCTGGCGGGGGGCGCCTGGCGAGAGCTCAGACGCGAAGGTAAGGGAGCGCCACGTCGTGTGCCGACGAGACGGTCCCCGTCCCCCTGCCCCGTCCGCCAGCTCCGGCGGGCGGGGCACCCGTCGTCGTGGGCGGGTCCCGCGTCGGTAGACTGTGCGGCGCGCGCACGCGCCGCATGCAGTGGCATGAGCACGGATGGTGGAGGCCAGCGATGACGGATTCCCTCGAGCTGTCGGAGGACGCGCCCGAGCTCGGGGTCCACGGCCTGATCGCCCAGTCCGTGCGGACGCTCGCCGACGAGCCGTCGCTCGAGCAGACCCTCGCCCGCACCGCCGAGCTCGCCGTCGCCCTCGTCGACGGCTGCGACGCCGCCGGCATCTCCTTCGTCGCCCGCGGCGGTCGGATCGAGACCCCGGCGGCCACCGACGACGTCGCGCGGCGCGGCGACGAGCTCCAGTACGCGCTGGGCGAGGGTCCGTGCCTCGACGCGGTGCGCGACGCGGAGGTCGTCTCCGCCCCCGACCTCGCGGACGACCCGCGCTGGTCGCGGTGGGGCTCGCGCGTCGTCGAGGAGCTCGGGGTGCGCAGCATGCTGTGCGTGCAGCTCTTCACGACCGAGACGCGGCACGGCGCCCTGAACCTGTACGCCACGGAGCCCCACGCGTTCCCCGAGGGCGACTACTACCTCGCGACGACGTTCGCCGCGGTCGCCGCGGCGGCGGTCGCGGCGGCCCGCACGGAGGAGCAGCTCGAGTCCGCCGTCCAGACGCGCACGATCATCGGCCAGGCGCAGGGCCTGATGATGGAGCGGTACAAGATCTCCGCCACCCAGGCGTTCTCCGTGCTCAGCCGCCTCTCGCAGGAGGGCAACGTCAGGCTCGCCGACGTCGCGCGCCGGGTCGTGGACGAGCGCACGCTCCCGGGCGCATGAAGGTCTCCCGCCGCTCCGGCGTCGCCCCGTTCGCGGTCATGCAGATCCTCGCGGCCGCCAACGCGCGCCGCGACGCCGGCGAGGACGTGCTCAACCTCTGCGCGGGGGAGCCGGCGACCGGGGCGAGCGACGCCGTCCGCGACCGGGCGGTGCAGGTGCTGCGCTCCGGCTCGCTCGGGTACACCGAGGCGATGGGCGTGCCGGCCCTGCGGCGGGAGATCGCCGCGCACTACGGGCGCTGGTACGACGCCGACGTCGACCCCGCACGGGTCGCGGTGACCACCGGCTCCTCGGGCGGGTTCGTCCTCGCCTTCCTCGCGGCGTTCGACGTCGGCGACCGCGTGGCCCTCGCCCGGCCCGGGTACCCCGCGTACGCGAACATCCTCGCCGCGCTCGGGTGCGAGGTCGTCGAGCTCGACTGCGGGCCCGACGAGCGGTACCAGCCCACGGTCGAGCGGCTCATGGAGGCCTACTACGACGGCGGCCTGGACGGCCTCGTGCTCGCGAGCCCCGCGAACCCCACCGGGACGATGGTCGCGCCCGCCGAGCTCGCGGCGCTCGCGGCCTGGTGCGCCGACCACGACGTGCGCCTGGTGAGCGACGAGATCTACCACGGCATCACGTACGGCAGCGGCGGCGGGGCCGCGGACGGCGCCGGGGCGGCGACCGCCGCGCACCACCTGGACGGCGGCGCCGTCGTCGTCAGCTCGTTCTCCAAGTACTGGGCGATGACGGGCTGGCGGCTCGGGTGGCTCGTCCTGCCCGACGACCTGGTCGGGCCCGTCGACGCGCTCGCCGGGAACGTCGCGCTGTGCCCGCCGGCACTGGCGCAGCACGCCGGGGTGGCCGCGTTCAGCGACGCGGGGATGGCGGCCGCGCGCGAGAACGTCGCGGGCTACGCGGTCAGCCGCGACCTGCTCCTGGCCCGGGCCGACGAGCTCGGCTGGTGGCCGCTCGCGC
The DNA here is from genome assembly GCF_003752595.1 of Cellulomonas sp. PhB143. Classification (GTDB taxonomy): domain Bacteria; phylum Actinomycetota; class Actinomycetes; order Actinomycetales; family Cellulomonadaceae; genus Paraoerskovia. The sequence goes on from NZ_RKIJ01000015.1 coordinate 6,144, forward strand.
CCGCGGACGGCGCGTTCTACCTCTACGGGAACGTCGCGCGGTCCGGGCTGGGCTCGGTGGCCTACTGCGAGCGGCTGCTCGCGGAGGCGGGCGTGGCGCTCACGCCGGGGACGGACTTCGATCGCGTGCGCGGCGGGGACTGGGTGCGGCTGTCGTTCGCCGCGGCGCCCGACGTCGTCGCGCGGGCGGTGGACCGGATCGTCGCCTGGCAGGCGACGCTCCCCGCCTGACGGCCCCCTCCGCCGAGACGTCGAAATCCGCCCCGAGAACGTCGAGATCAGGGGCGGAGCTCGACTTCTCGGCGGACCAGGGCCCGGCGCCGCACCAGCGGCAGGTCGAGCTCGAGCCGGGCGTCCGGCTGCGCGACCTCCTCGAGCACGGCGCGCGCGAGCACGGCCTCGGCGCTCGCGACGGCGGCCTCGCCCGCGGCGACCCGCGCGGTCCGCGCCGCGGCGCGGCGCCCCGCCACGATCGTGCACAGCGCCTGACCGCCGATGACGACCCACACCACGTTCGAGAACACCGACGGCCACAGGCCGTTCGCGCCGGCCACCACGACCATGAGCCCGGCCGCGGTCACGTTCGTGACGTTGAAGCGCAGCGACTTGGCGTCCCACCGGCCGCGGGAGGCCATGAGGTACGCGACGGCGCCGAAGGCGGCGCTGACCCAGCCGAGGATCGTCAGGGACTGGGCGAGGACAGCGGACATGGGCGTGCTCCGAGCAGGACAGGGGTGGATCAGGGGCGGGGTCGACGCGGGCCCTCGGCCGTGCCGGGCGTGCTGCCCCGGACCGCGTCGAGACCATTCTGAGACCACCCAGGGGTTCAGCACAATCGAACGCAACTTCAATCCCCGTTAAGCAGCGCTACATGGAAGAAGTCGCATCCGCGCATGGTCCCGAGGTCGCCGCAGCCTAGGCTCGGGCCATGACTCCCCCGCCCCGGCGTGCGCCCGGCACCGACGCCCCCGGCGGCACCGACCCCCGGCGCCTGGCCTTCCTCCTGGCCGTCTACCGGACGGGAGGCGTGCTCGCTGCCGCGGACGTCCTGGGCGTGACGCCGTCGGCCGTCTCGCAGCAGATCCACCGCCTGGAGGCGGAGGAGGGCGTGACCGTCCTCGAGCGCGGGCCGCGCGGCGTCACGCTGACCCCGGTCGGCCGCGTGCTCGCGGACGCCGCCGAGCGCATCGAGTCGGAGATGGTCGAGGCGCGCAAGACCATCGCGACGATGGGCGACGACGTGTCCGGCCGCGTCGTCGTCGGGTCGGTCCAGACGGCGATCCGCGCCGTCGTCGGGCCCGTGCTCGCCACGCTCCCCGAGCGGTTCCCCGGCATCGAGCTGCAGGTCGTCGAGGCGGAGCCCGAGAAGGCGCTGCGCGGGCTGCGGGCGGGCGGCTACGACATCGCCCTCGCCGAGCAGGACGGCGACGCGGACGTCGCCACGCCTCGCGGCATGCACGACGTCATCGTGCTCGACGAGCCCTGGTGCCTGGTCACGCCCGTCGCATTCCCGACCCCCGCCCAGCTCGACGACCTGGCCGACGCCGTCTGGCTCGGTGCCGCGGACGGGACGGCCGCGGCGCGGGCGGTCCAGCGCGTCGCCGGGCAGCTCGCGAGCCCGCCGACGGTCCGCCACCGGTACTACGACTTCGACGTCGCGCTCTCGCTCGTCGCCGCGGGGCAGGGTGTCGCGCTGCTGCCGGCCCTCGCGCTGCAGGGCGACGTGCCCGACGGCGTCACGGTCGTCCGGCTCCCGGGTCTCGGTTCGCGCCAGCTGGTCGCGCGGCACCGCTCGACGCGCAGCGAGCCCGGACCGGCCACCAGCGCCGTGCTCGACGAGATGCTCGCCGCGGGGGCCGCCCTCGAGCTGTGGTGACCCGCCGGAGGCTCGGCCCGACGTGCCTCCTGTCCAGGGCGGGAGGCACCGCATAGTCTGGCGCGCGGACGACGACGGACCGCACGGCAGACCACACGACGCAGGAGGCGCACGACATGAGCGGACAGCACCCCGGGCCGGAGGGTCAGGGCACGCCGGAGGAGCAGCCCCCCGCGCAGGAGCACGGCTCGTCGGGCCCCTCCGGGCAGCCGCCGGCCTACGGGCAGGGACAGCCGCCGGCGTACGGTCAGCAGCCGCCCGCGTACGGTCAGCAGCAGCCGCCGGCGTACGGCCAGCCCGGCGGGTACGGCCAGCCGTACCCGGGCGCGCCCGCGCCGTACGCGCCCATCGGCCCGGTTCCCGGCAAGACGATGGGCATCGTCGGCTTCGTCCTGGCGTTCGTCCTGCCGCTCGTGGGGCTGATCGTGAGCATCGTGGCGTTCGTCCAGTCGCGCAAGGCGGGTGCGAAGAACGGGCTGGCGCTCGCCGGGATCATCATCGGCGCCGTGCTGTGCGTGCTCTTCGTCGTGGCCGCGATCGTCGTCTTCGGGCTTTTCGGCGACGTGATCCAGGCGTGCGTCGACAACCCGAACGGCACCTACACCCTCAACGGCTCGGAGTACAGCTGCCAGGGCTGACGCCCCTGCCGGTATGCTCGTGCGCGTACGAGCCGCTCGAACCGCGACGGGAGAGCCCGGGTCCGCCCGGCGCCGAAGGAGCAACCCCTCCCCGGGAATCTCTCAGGCCCCCAGACCGTCACGGTGAGGCAACTCTGAAAAGCGGTGGTCCGCCGCTCGCCCTCGCGTGGGGCGGGCCCGGCCCACCCACCGACGGTGCAAAAACTCTCAGGTGGACGCCACGCGTCCGGTGACAGAGCGGGGAGGGACAGACCGGCCCCGCACGGGGTCGGTCTCCCCGACCACCGCCCGGAGACCCCCGTGAGCCAGCCGGTACAGCGCCCCGCCTCCTCCGCGTTCGACCGCGAGCACTTCGCGTTCCGCCACATCGGCCCCCGCGGCGTGCGCGCCGAGACCGAGGACCGCCCGGACGGCGACGTCCGGCGCATGCTCGACGTGCTGGGCTACCCGTCGCTCGACGCGCTGGTGGACGCCGCCGTCCCCGCCTCGATCCGCACGGACCGCCCGCTGGACCTGCCCGCCGCGCGCACGGAGACGCAGGTCCTCGAGCACCTGCGCGAGATCGCCGGGCGCAACACCGTCAAGACCCAGATGATCGGCCTGGGCTACTACGGCACGATCACGCCGCCCGTGATCCGCCGCAACGTGCTCGGGGCGCCCGCCTGGTACACCGCGTACACGCCCTACCAGCCGGAGATCTCCCAGGGCCGGCTCGAGGCCCTGCTCAACTTCCAGACCGTCGTCTCGGACCTCACGGCGCTCGACGTCGCGGGGGCGTCCCTGCTCGACGAGGCCACGGCCGTCGCCGAGGCGGTGGCCCTGATGTGGCGGGCCTCGCGCGCGAAGGCGGGCTACGTCGTCCTCGACGCGGACCTGTTCCCGCAGACGCTCGCCGTCGCCCGCGGGCGGGCGGAGGCGGTGGGGCTGCCGGTCGTCGTCGCCGACCTCGCCGGTGGTCTGGCCGCGGGGATCGACGCCGCCCGGGAGTCCGGCGACCTGCCCGACGACGCCGAGGGCGGGGCGCGCCTCGTCGGTGTCGTCGCCCAGCAGGTGGGCGCCTCGGGCCGGCTGGCCGACCTGCGCGGCGTGGTCGCGGAGGCCAAGGAGGCCGGGGCGCTCGTGACGGTGGCGTCCGACCTCCTGGCCCTCGCGCTGGTCACGCCGCCGGGGGAGCTGGGCGCCGACGTCGCGGTCGGCTCGGCCCAGCGCTTCGGCGTGCCGCTGTTCTACGGGGGTCCGCACGCGGCGTTCATGAGCGTGCGCACCGGCCTCGAGCGCTCGCTGCCGGGCCGGCTCGTCGGCGTCTCGGTCGACGCGGACGGCGACGTGGCGTACCGGCTCGCGCTGCAGACCCGCGAGCAGCACATCCGGCGGGAGAAGGCGACGTCCAACATCTGCACCGCGCAGGCGCTGCTCGCGGTCGTCGCCTCGATGTACGCCGTGCACCACGGGCCGCACGGCATCCGTGCGATCGCGGAGCGCGTGCACGCGCGCGCGGCCTCGCTGGCGGCCGCGCTGCGCGCCGCGGGCGTCCCGGTCGAGCACGAGCACGTCTTCGACACGGTCCGGGCGGTCGTGCCGGGTCGCGCCGCCGACGTCGTCGCGGCCGCCTCCGCGCGCGGGATCAACCTCTACGCGCCGGACGCCGACCACGTGCAGGCCTCCTGCGACGAGACGACCACCCCCGAGACCCTCACCGACGTCCTCGCCTCCTTCGCCGACGCCCTCGCCGACCCTGCGGAGACGTCGTCGCCCGCGGCCCCCGAGGCGACGGCAGAGCTTCCGGAGTGGGCCCGGCGCACGTCGGAGTACCTCACGCACCCGGTCTTCTCCGCCCACCGCAGCGAGACCGCGATGCTGCGCTACCTGCGCCGCCTCGCCGACAAGGACCTCGCGCTCGACCGGACGATGATCCCGCTCGGCTCGTGCACCATGAAGCTCAACGCGACGGCCGAGATGGAGGCGATCTCCTGGCCGGGCTTCGCGGACGTCCACCCGTTCGTGCCCGTCGAGCAGGCGGAGGGCTACCGCGAGCTGATCGAGTCGCTCGAGGCGCAGCTTGCGGAGATCACGGGGTACGCCGCGGTGTCGGTGCAGCCGAACGCGGGGTCGCAGGGCGAGCTGGCCGGCCTGCTGGCGATCCGCGACCTGCACCGCGCGAACGGGGAGGGCGAGCGCGATGTCGTGCTCATCCCGGCGTCCGCGCACGGGACCAACGCGGCGTCGGCGACGCTGGCCGGGCTGCGCGTCGCGGTGGTGGCGACGGCGGACGACGGCGAGATCCTGCTCGAGGACCTGCGGGCGAAGCTGGCGCAGCACGGCCCGCGGGTGGCCGGGATCATGATCACCTACCCGTCGACGCACGGCGTCTACGAGGAGCACGTCCGCGAGGTCTGCGAGCTCGTACACGAAGCAGGCGGCCAGGTGTACATCGACGGCGCGAACCTCAACGCGCTCGTCGGGCTCGCCCGGCCCGCCGAGCTCGGCGGCGACGTCTCGCACCTGAACCTGCACAAGACCTTCTGCATCCCGCACGGCGGCGGCGGCCCGGGCGTCGGGCCGGTCGCGGTCGCCGCGCACCTCGCGCCGTTCCTGCCCGGCGACCCGTTCGCAGCCGGGGCGACGCCGTCGGGCGGCCCCGCGGGCACGCCGGTCTCGGCGACACGCTACGGCTCGGCCGGGATCCTGCCGATCTCCTACGCCTACCTGGCACTCATGGGTCCCGACGGACTCACCGCCGCGACGGAGACCGCCGTCCTCGCCGCGAACTACCTGGCGCGCCGGCTGCACCCGCACTTCCCGGTCCTGTACACGGGGCCGGCCGGGCTCGTCGCGCACGAGTGCATCCTCGACCTGCGCGGCCTGACGAAGGCGACGGGCGTGACCGCCGAGGACGTCGCGAAGCGGCTGCAGGACTACGGCTTCCACGCGCCGACGCTGTCCTTCCCCGTCGCGGGCACGCTGATGGTGGAGCCGACCGAGTCGGAGGACCTCGGCGAGCTCGACCGGTTCGTGGAGGCGATGGTCGCGATCCGCGGCGAGATCGACGCCGTCGAGGCCGGGCGCTGGCCGGTGGAGGACTCCCCGCTGCGCGGGGCGCCGCACACCGCGGCGTCGGTCACCGCCGACGTCTGGGACCGGCCCTACTCCCGCGAGCTCGCGGCCTACCCCGTCGCGGGGCTGCGCCAGGGCAAGTACTGGCCGCCGGTGCGCCGGGTCGACGGCGCCCACGGCGACCGCAACCTCGTCTGCGCCTGCCCGCCGTTGTCCGAGTACGAGGAGAGGACCGACGCATGAGCGGGACCGAGAAGCACAGCCCCCTGCACGACGAGCACGTCGCCCTCGGCGCGACGCTCACCGGGTTCGGCGGCTGGCAGATGCCGCTGCGCTACGCCTCCGACCTCGCCGAGCACCGCGCGGTCCGCGAGGCGGCCGGCCTGTTCGACCTGTCCCACATGGGCGAGATCGAGGTCGCCGGGCCGCAGGCCGCCGCGGCGCTCGACCGCGCGCTCGTCGGGAACCTGTCCGCCGTGAGCCCCGGCCGCGCGCGGTACACGATGCTCTGCGCCGAGGACGGCGGCATCCTCGACGACCTCGTCGTGTACCGGACCGCCGGCGACTCGTTCTGCGTCGTCGCCAACGCGGGCAACGCCGCGCGCGTCCTCGCCGAGCTCGTCGAGCGCGCGGCGGGCTTCGACGCGGTGGTGACCGACCGCTCCGCGAGCACGGCGCTCGTCGCCGTCCAGGGGCCACGGGCCGCGGAGATCGTCGTGGGCCTCACCGCGCCCGACGACGTCCCGACCGTCCGCGACATGAAGTACTACGCGGGGGCGCCCGCCACGGTCGCCGGCGTCGACGCCTTCGTCGCGCGCACCGGCTACACCGGCGAGGACGGCTTCGAGCTGTTCGTGCCCGCCCAGGACGCGACCGCCGTCTGGCGCGCGGTCCTCGAGGCGGGCCGCCCGCTCGGCCTCGTCCCGGCCGGGCTCGGAGCGCGCGACTCCCTGCGCCTCGAGGCCGGCATGCCGCTGTACGGGCACGAGCTCGACACCACCGTGACCCCGTACGCCGCCGGGCTCGGGCGCGTGGTCCGGCTCGACAAGGTGACCGACGACGGCTCGCCCCTCCCGTTCGTCGGCCGCGCCGCGCTCGAGGCGCGCCGGCACTCCGAGCCCGCGCGCGTCCTGGTGGGGCTCAGAGGGCTCGGCCGCCGTCCCGCGCGGGCCGGGTACGACGTCGTCGTCCCCGGCGGCGACGCGCCCGTCGGGCACGTGACCTCGGGGGCGCCGTCGCCCACGCTCGGCCACCCGGTCGCCATGGCGTACGTGACCCCGGAGCTCTCGGCCGAGGGCACCGCGCTCGCGGTGGACGTGCGCGGGCGGCAGGAGCCGTTCGTCGTCGTCCCCCTGCGGTTCTACACGCGTCCCGCCGACTGACCGCCCTACGCTCGACCCGCACCGACCCGCACCGACCCGACCGCACTCGTCCCAGGAGGAACCCCCATGCCGTCCGACGCCTTCCCCGAGAACCTCCGGTACACCGCCGAGCACGAGTGGATCGACGACGCCTCGCCGGCCACCGTCGGCATCACCGCGAACGCCGCCGAGGCGCTCGGCGACATCGTCTACCTCGAGCTCCCCGAGGTCGGGGCCGCGCTGACGGCGGGGGAGGTCTTCGGCGAGATCGAGTCGACGAAGTCCGTCTCCGAGCTCTACGCGCCCGTGACCGGGACCGTCGTCGAGATCAACCAGGAGGCGGTCGACGCTCCCGAGACCGTGGGCTCGGACCCGTACGGGGCGGGCTGGCTGGTCAAGGTCGACGTGAGCGAGGTCGGTGCGGTCCTCACGGCCGAGGAGTACCGCGCACAGGTCGGCGGTTGACGCGCGCCGAACGTGGCCCGGACGGGCTCCGCACCGGACCCCAGGTCACAGTTCGGTAACCTCCGCGTGTGGTCGCGACGCGATGCGACGCGCTGACCTGCGCCGATGCGGACTGGCATCCCCGAAAGTCTCAGCATGCGGGACGCGGGTGATTTTGCTGTGACGAACGGCGTCATGGATCGTCCGCCGCCCCATCTCTTCAGGTAACCGCACCGAACCGGATGAGCAAGCCCCGCGGCCCGCGGGGCATCGTCCGGAGAGAACCTGAGGAGAATCATGAGCACCATCGAGCTCGCCCGTCCCGCTGTCGCCGCCGCCCCCCTCCTCGGCGCGCCGCTGACGCGTCGCGAGAAGGTCGTCCTCTCGCACCTGTCCGAGGACGTGACGCTCGAGCAGATCGCGACGACCCTGTTCGTCACGCGCAACACGGTCAAGTCGCAGGTGCGCAGCCTCTACCGCAAGATCGGCGTCTCGACCCGTGCCGAGGCCGTCGCGTGGGCGGACGTGCGCGGCCTGCGCTGACCCGGTCGCGGCACCTCTCCGGGCCTGGCCGGCTGCCCGCGGTCGACGGCCGGGAACCCGGAACCTCCCCGACACCCGCGGGACATGTGCCCGTGGCATCATCCGACGCATGAGTCCCCGCAAGCTCGTGGTCGCGGCGGCGATCGTCGACGACCTGGCCGAGCCCCGTCGCCTGCTCGCGGCGCGCCGCGCGTACCCGGAGGCGCTGATGGGCCGCTGGGAGTTCCCCGGCGGCAAGGTGGAGCCCGACGAGACGCCCGAGGACGGGCTGCACCGCGAGCTCTTCGAGGAGCTCGGCATCGAGGTCGAGCTCGGCGCGGAGGTGGTGGCGCCGGGCGGTGAGGCCTGGCCGATCACGGACCGGCACGTCATGCGGCTCTGGCTCGCGCGGGTGACCCGCGGCGAGCCCGCGCCGATCGACGCGCACGACGAGGTGCGCTGGCTGACCGGCGACGACCCGTTCAGCGTCCCGTGGCTCGACGCTGACGTGCCGATCGTGCAGGCCCTGGTCCCGCGCGCGGCGTGGGGGGGTGGCGCGTTGGTGTTTGTGGGCCGGGGGGGGCGGCGCGCGGGGGCGCGGGGGGGGGGGCGGCCGCGCGGGGGGGGGGGGGGGGCGCGGCCCCCCCCCCTCCCCCCCCCCCCCCCCCCCCCCCCGGGGGGGGGGGGCCCCCCCCCCCCTCCGGGGCGGACGGGGGCGACCGTCAGGCGCCGGTCGACCGCACCAGGCGGGCGAGCCAGCGCTCGGCCTCCGCGTGCGAGCCCACCCGGACCAGCGCCGTGCCCGGTGCCTCCGTGGTCAGGCGTCCCGGCAGGTCGTCGAGCGAGTGCCGTGACGTCCACGCCCAGACGATGATGCTCTTCGACCCGCGCCAGAGCGACCACGGCACCGGCTCGAGGTTGCCGTTCCACAGCTCCTCGCGGGTACGCCAGCGACGCCACGTGCGCCGCACGACCTGGCGCATGCGCGTCCGTACGGGCAGGTCGAGCCAGAGGACGACGTCGGCCCGCGACGAGATCAGCGGCCGCGCCGCCGGGTACTGGTAGTCGCAGACCCACCGGTCCCGCGCGAGAACCGCGCGGACGTCGTCGAGGAACTCGGGCCGCTCGGTCCAGGCGGGGCCGTGGAAGAGCGCGTCGACCTCGGTGTGCGGGAGGCCGAGCGTGGCACCGATCCGCCGGCCCCACGACGTCTTGCCCGCGCCGGACGTCCCGGCCACCGCGATCCGCCGCGGTGCTCGCCCGAGGTGGGCGACGACGTCGTCGTCCGGGCCGAGGAGCTGCACGCGCCCGATGCTAGGCCAGGTCGCCCGCCCACCGTCCGCCGAGACGTCGAATTCCGCCCCGAGAATCGACGAATCAGGGGCGGAATTCGACATCTCGGCGGACGCGGGGGCCCGCGTGACGTGAGCGGCACCGGGCGAGCGGCCGGCTCGCCGTGCGGGGGGCGCGGGGGCGGGGTACGGTCAGCGCGGCGTCGAGACCAGGCCCATCCCCCCGTGCGACGAGGAGGGCTGTGGACATCCGGAGTCTCCGCCCCCACGGCGTCCCACGGGACGCGTCGTCCGGTCTGACGGTGCCCCGTCGCGAGAGCAGGGGCACCCGGCGAACGGCCACACCCTGTGCGGGTGAGACCGTTCGCCGCCCGGACGGCGGCGCGGCGAGCCGACCGAGGAGACGGACGCGATGAGAAACCCCACGATCAGCGAGCGTCGCACGGGGACGACGGCGGCGGGAGCGCCGACGAGCGTGCCGCTGCGCGTGCTCGACGAGGGCGCCCGGCTGCTGCAGTCCGGCGGGCCGCTGCCCGGCTTCGACGTGTACGTCGTCGGCTTCCATTGCGCCAAGGGTGAGCCGGACTTCCAGATGGAGGCGCACCACTTCTGCCGCGTCGTGAACGACGACCTGCTGCAGTGCGTCCTGTTCGACGGCAACACCCGCGACGCGAACCTCATCGGCGTGGAGTACATCGTCTCCGGCCGCCTGCACGCGACGCTCGACCCCGCCGAGCAGGCGTACTGGCACCCGCACAACTTCGAGGTGCTCTCCGGACAGCTGGCCGCGCCGGGTCTGCCGGAGCGGGTGGAGCGCGAGCTCATGGCCCGCCTGCTCAACTCCTACGGCAAGACGTGGCACACCTGGCACACGAGCACCGGGGCGCCCGACGCCGGCCTCCCGCTCGGTGACCCGAAGCTCATGTGGTCGTTCAACCGCGAGGGCGAGTGCGACGAGGCTCTGATCCGGGACCGCAACGAGGCGATGGGCCTGGACACGGCGGGGCGACGGGAGTCGCGCCGGACGCTGGAGCCCGACGCGGAGCCGCAGCACGGGGTCGACGCGATGCGGGACGACTTCCCGGGGTCCGTGCCGGTCCCGGGGGTCCGTGACGCGGACGCCGGCAGCCCCGACACCGGCGGTCCCGACTCCGACGACGAGCGGGCGTAGCCCGATGTCTCCCCGCGCGTCGAGGATCGCCGGCGGCGCCCTGCTGAGCGAGGTCGCCGACGGCGTCCACCGGCTCGAGCACGCCTGCGTCAACCTCTACGTCGTCGCGGACGACGACGGGCGCCTCCTGATCGTCGACACGGGCCTGCCCGCGGCGTGGGAACCGCTGGGGCACGCGCTGCGCGCGCTCGGGCACCGCCCGTCGGACGTCGCCGCCGTGGTGCTCACGCACGCGCACTTCGACCACATCGGCACGGCGTCCAGGATCCGGTCGAGGCTCGCAGTGCCGGTCTGGCTCCACCCGGCGGACGCCGCCGTCGCCGCCCACCCGTACTGCTACTCGCACGAGAGCGCCAGGGCGATGTACCCGCTGCGGTATCCGGCGTCCCTGCGGATCCTCGCCGCCATGGTGTCCGCCGGTGCCCTCCGGGTGCGCGGGGTGCCGGACACCCAGCCCCTGGGGCCCGAGACGGAGCTCCCGGTGCCCGGACGCCCGCGCGTGATCCTCACCCCGGGCCACACGTACGGCCACTGCGCGCTGCACCTGCCGGACCGCGGCGTGGTGCTGTCCGGGGACGCGCTGGTCACGCTCGATCCCTACACGGGCAGCCGCGGGGCCCAGATCATCGCCGGGGCCGCGACCGCCGACAGCGCGCAGGCCCTGGCGTCGCTCGACAGGCTCGCGGCGTGCGACACGGGCACCACCGTCCTGCTGCCCGGTCACGGTGATCCGTGGAGCGGCAGCCTCACCGCCGCCGTCGAGCAGGCGCGGGCGCGCGGCGCCCACTGAGGGCGGGAGCCGCTGTCGCCGTGGTCCGCGCGCGGCGTACGGTGGGGGTTCGGGCGGACCTGCGGGCCCGCCACCTGCCGACCCGGTCGGTTGCGTCCGCGCTCGCGACATCCACGCGCTGGCTCCGCTTGCCAGAGGAGGACACCGCGCGATGCGCATCGAGGGATATCCGTACGAGTTCGCCCGCCGGGCCGCCACGATCCTGGGGTCCACGATCGAGACGAGCATCACCGTGCGCCAGCACGGGCTCACGGTGCGCGCGGGCAGCAGCAGCGATGCCGCGGCCCGCTGCGACCAGGCGGAGGCGCGCGCGGACGCGGGCCCGTGCATCGACGCCATGACCGACCTCACGATCCACGTCGTGCCGGACATCGCTACCGAGGGACGCTGGGACGCGTGGCGCGAGCAGGCGCTGCGGGAGGGGTTCGCGACCGCGATCGCGGTGCCCGCGCTCGTGGGCACCGACATGGCGGTGGCGCTCAACCTCTACTCCCGTGACCCGGAGGTGTGGACGCCAGGCATGCGCAGCAGCGCCGAGGGCTATGCCCAGCTCGTGGCCGCCATGGTGCGGCTGCAGCTCGAGACGGCGGACCTGGAGGACGCCGCCGTCGGCCTCTACCGCAACCTGACCGACGCGGTCGTGGCCGAGCGCGCCGTCGGAGCGATCATGTTCACCAACGCCTGCTCCGAGGAGGAGGCCCGCGCGGTCCTGGCCTCCGCCGCGGGCGGTCGCGACATCAGCCCGCGCGAGGTGGCCGAGTCCGTGCTGCGGGCTCTCGTCGCCCCCGAGCCCCCCGTCCAGCCGGGCAGCATCCGGGACGTGTGATCTCAGCGGGCGACCGGTGCGCGCCCGTGCGACCGTGCCGGGATGTCCGACACGACCACGACCACGCCCCTGTCCCGCTCGGTCGGCGGACGCCTGCTCTACGTCTTCATCCTCGGTGACGTCCTCGGCGCGGGCGTCTACGCCCTGGTCGGCGAGATGGCCGGAAAGGTCGGGGGTGCCGTCTGGCTACCGCTGCTGGTGGCGCTGGGGCTGTCGCTGCTGACCGCGGGCTCCTACGCGGAGCTGGTCACGAAGTACCCGGCCGCGGGCGGCGCCGCGGTGTTCGCCGAGCGCGCGTTCGGCAAGCCCCTGGTGTCGTTCCTCGTGGGCTTCTGCATGCTGGCCGCCGGGGTGACCAGCGCGGCGGGCCTGTCGATCGCGTTCGCGGGGGACTACTTCGGGTCGTTCGTGGACCTGCCGACCGTGCCGGTCGCGCTCGCGTTCCTGGTGCTCGTCGCGGCGCTCAACGCCCGGGGCATCCAGGAGTCCTTGCGCGCCAACGTGGCGATGACGGCGATCGAGCTCTCCGGGCTGGTCCTCATCGTCGTGCTGGCGGCGGTGGTCCTGGGCCGCGGTGAGGGGGCGCCCGGCCGGGCGCTCGAGTTCTCCGAGGGCACCACGCCCGCCGTCGCCGTGCTCTCGGCGTCGCTGATCGCCTACTACTCGTTCGTGGGCTTCGAGACCTCCGCCAACCTCGCCGAGGAGGTCAAGGACGTCCGGCGGGTCTACCCGCGCGCCCTCTTCGGAGCGCTGATCACCGCCGGTGTCGTCTACGTCGCCGTCGGCGTGGCCGCCGTCGCGGTGGCGACGCCCGAGCGGCTGGCCGGGTCCACCGGGCCCCTCCTCGAGGTCGTCGCGGTGGCCGACGTCGTCCCGGAGAAGCTCTTCTCGGCGGTGGCCCTCGTCGCGGTGGCCAACGGCGCCCTGCTCACGATGATCATGGCGAGCCGCCTCACCTACGGGATGGCCCGGCAGGGCCTCCTGCCCGCGGGCCTGGCGCGCGTCCTGCCCGGTCGCCGGACCCCGTGGGTCGCCATCGTCGCGACGACGCTCGTCGCGATGATCCTGGTCTTCACGGGCGACCTCGGCGCCCTGGCGGAGACCGTCGTCCTTCTCCTGCTGCTGGTCTTCCTGAGCACCAACATCGCCGTCCTGGTGCTGCGGCGGGACACCGTCGAGGACGGGCACTTCCGCGTCGCGACCGTCGTCCCCGTCCTCGGCGCCGCCAGCTGCGTCCTGCTGCTGACCCAGCAGGACGCGCAGACCTGGCTCCGTGCCGGGGTGCTCGTGCTCGTGGGCGTGGTGCTGTTCGCGGTGACCCGCCGCGCCGGACGTCGCGCGGCCGACCCCGCACCGCACGCCGACGCCTGAGCGGGTCGCCGAGCCTCAGCGGCGCGCGGCCTCCTCGACGACCCGCCGCGCCGCCTCGGTGAGCGCCCCGCCCTGAGCGTCCGCGCGCGCGACGAGCGCGTCGTAGGCCTCGTCCATCGGGATCTTCTGCCGCTCGGCGAGAACGCCCTTGGCCTGCTCGACGACGACGCGGCCCTCGAGCGCGTCGAGGATGTTCTCGCCGACCCGGCCCCGCTCCGACGCGCCCAGCCGTACCAGCGCGAGCGTCGCGAGGTCCGCCAGGTTCTGCGCGGTCCGCCGCTGCTCCGCGCTGAGCGGGTGCGGGTCGACGGTGAACAGGTTCAGGCAGCCGACGACGCCGTCGTGCCAGCGCAGCGGGAACGCGTACACGGCACCGAACCCGGCGCCGACGATCCCGCGCGCCACGTTCGGCCACGCCTCGATGATCGCGTCCGGCCCGACGGCGTGCTGCATCGTGCCGGTGCTCCCGGCGTCCACGCACGGCCCCTCGTGGCGCTGGAGCTGGTAGAGCTCGAGCTCGCGGGCACGGTGCGAGCTGGCGCTGAGGAGCTCCAGGGCGCCGTCCGAGCGCACCAGGAGCCCGACAGCGTCCGCCCCGACGAGCCGGGCGCACCGGATCACCAGGCCGCGGAGCAGGTCGGTGACGTCGTAGTCGGTGACCAGCTCGGAGGCCACCTCGGCGAGGGCCTGTGCGGAGCTGCGGCGTGTCATCTCTCCCCGTTCTTCGTGCCGTTGTCGGCCGGGCCGTTCTCGATCGTCGTCCCCGGCTGCGCCCCGTCGGGGGCCGAGCTGAAGACCAGCCGGCGCGCGACGACGGCGTCGGCGACGGTCTCGAGGCTCGAGGCCTGCGAGTAGGCGTGGGCGCGGAGCAGCGCGAGCGCGTCCGAGGGGGCGACCGCCAGCTGGGCGACCACCATCCCCGTCGCCTGGTGGACGCGGCTGCGCTGCTGCCACCCGACGGACGACAGCACGTCGCGAGCGTGCTGGCCCCCGAGGAGCGCCGCCCCCACGGCGTCGCCGAGGAACTGCATGCGGTCGGCGGACGCCTCGACCTCGCCATGGGTCCGGTACAGCGTCATCACGCCGATCGTCGTCTCCGCCGAGTGCATCGGGATCGCGTACAGGTGCACGGGCCCCGTGATGTCGCCGGCCATCTCGGTGAACATCGGGAACGGCCCGCCGGAGAAGCCGTCGACCTCCGCGACGACGAGCCGGCCGGACGCGTAGGCGTCCTGGCCCGGCCCCTCGCCGAGGACCTCCTGGAGGTTCTCGATCCGCTCGGACGTGCCGTCGGAGGTGAAGACGGTCAGCCGCTCGGGCCGGGTCGACGCGAGGGTGAGGGCGCCGCCGTCGGCAGCGAGGATCTCGACGACGGCCCGGCACATGCGGGCCGCCAGCGGGGTGTCCTGCGGGGCGTGCGCGACGATCTGCGTCAGTCGCGCGAGCATGTCGGCGTGCTCTTCCACGGTCATCGGTCCGTGGGCGCGGGGAGCATGCGGTCGTCGGCGATCCTGCGGGCGACCTCGACGAGCTTGGTGTTCGACTCCTGCGACAGCCGGCTCAGGATGGAGAACGCCTGCGACGCGGAGACGTTGAAGCGCTCCATGACGATGCCCTGCGCCTGCCCGATGATCGTGCGGGTATGGATCGCGGACCGGAGCTGGTCGGTGGTGCGCGCGTTCTCGTAGGCGGCGGCCGCGAGCGCCGCCAGCGTGCTGGCCACGGGGTGCACGTCCGCGCGCAGGCCGTCCCGCTCGCGCGAGTAGAGGTTCAGGGCGCCGTGGGTCGTGTCGCTGGTGTACAGCTGCAGGCAGAGCATGCTCCCGACCCCCAGCTCGGAGACCGCGCGCTCGCCCCAGGTGCGCCAGCGGGGGTCGTCGGCCAGGTCGGGCGTGCTGATCATCTCGGACTCGCGGATCGCGTCGAGGCACGGGCCCTCGCCCAGCTCGTACTGCAGCTCGTCGCCGCGGCGTGCCAGCTGGTCGCTCGCGGCGGGGGTGTCGATCTTCCCGGCGCGCTCCACCATGGAGATCCCCGCGGCGTCGCAGCCCTCGATCATCTCGACGGCCAGCTCCACGGTCCGGTCGAGGGTGTCCTGGAGCGTCGGCTCGCTGGTCAGCTGCCGGGTCGCCCGGGCCACGTGCCTCTCGAGCGAGTACTCCTCGGACTCGATCAGGTCGTCAGCCATGCGTGCTCCTTCCACCCCCTTCTCTCCACGGTAGTCCTCCGCGACGCCGCCGATCCGTCGGTTCCGGGGGAGTCCGACGATCCTCGCGGCCGTCGCCGTCGCTCGCCACCCGGTGCGAGTTCCCGCAGCGGCTCCCATGGTGGTTCGACCGCACGCCGCACGGTCCGACCCCTGGAGGAGCAGCCATGACCACCCACGACGACGGCACGAGCCCCGACGACGGTGCAGCACGCTTCAGCCCCACCGGCGCGCCCGGCTGCCCAGCCGGCTACGCGGCCCAGCAGGGCGGCCGGCTGACCACCGCGCAGGGCCTGCGGGTGGACGAGACCGAGCACTCGCTCAAGGCCGGACGCCGGGGGCCGGTCCTGATGGAGGACCACCACCTGCGCGAGAAGATCACCCACTTCGACCACGAGCGGATCCCGGAGCGGGTCGTGCACGCCCGTGGCGCGGGGGCGCACGGCACCTTCCGGTCCTACGGGACCGCGGCGAGCGTGACGAAGGCGCGCTTCCTCGCCGAGGAGGGCCGCGAGACGCCGGTGTTCACCCGGTTCTCGACGGTCCTCGGCTCCCGCGGATCCCTCGACACAGCCCGGGACGTGCGCGGCTTCGCCACGAAGTTCTTCACCGACGAGGGCACCTTCGACCTGGTCGGGAACGACATCCCGGTCTTCTTCATCCAGGACGCCATCAAGTTCCCGGACCTCATCCACGCCGGCAAGCCCGAGCCGGACAAGGAGATCCCGCAGGCGCAGAGCGCCCACGACACGTTCTGGGACTTCGCGTCGCTGCACACCGAGTCCACGCACATGCTCATGTGGGTGATGTCCGACCGCGGCATCCCGCGCAGCTTCCGCACCGTGGAGGGGTTCGGCGTCCACACCTTCCGCCTCGAGGCGGCGGACGGGACGACGTCGCTGGTCAAGCTCCACTGGAAGCCCGTGCTCGGCGTGCACTCGCTGGTGTGGGAGGAGGCCCAGCTCGCCGGCGGCGCCGACCCGGACTTCCACCGGCGCGACCTCGCCGACGCCATCGCGGCCGGGACGTTCCCCGAGTGGGAGCTGGGGCTGCAGGTCATGCCCGACACCCCGGAGGAGACGTTCGAGGGGATCGACCTGCTCGACCCGACGAAGATCGTGCCCGAGGAGCTGTGCCCGGTGCAGCCCGTCGGCCGGCTGACCCTGCACCGTCAGCCGGACAACTACTTCGCCGAGACGGAGCAGGTCGCGTTCCACGTGGGCAACCTCGTGCCCGGCATCCAGGTCACCAACGACCCGCTCATGCAGGGCCGGCTCTTCTCCTACCTCGACACCCAGATCACCCGGCTGGGCGGCCCGAACTTCAGCCAGCTCCCGATCAACCGCCCGCACGCCCCCGTGAACGACATGCTGCGCGACGGCATGCACCAGAGCGCCGTGCACCGCGGCGTCGCGCCCTACCAGCCGAACTCGCTCGACGGCGGTGAGCCCGAGACGTCCGGCGCCGACGGGTACGTGCACGTCGCGACGCCCGTCGAGGGCACCAAGGGGCGTGCTGCTCCCGCGTCCTTCGACGACCACTACAGCCAGGCGACGCTCTTCTGGCTCTCCATGACGCCCGTGGAGCAGGCCCACCTCGCCGGCGGCTTCACGTTCGAGCTCGGGAAGGTGCTCGAGGCGCAGGTCAAGGAGCGCATGGTCGGGAACCTCGCCCGCGTGCACCGCGACCTCGCCGCGCGCGTCGCGGCGGGCCTCGGCATCGCCGTGCCCGACGTCCCGGACGACGAGGTGGTCGACGCCGGTTCCGTCACCCCGTCGCCGGCGCTCTCCCAGGTGCCGTCCGAGCCCGGCCGGGTCGACGGCCGCGTCGTCGGCGTCCTGGCCGACGACGGCGCGGACCTGGCGGGCGTCGAGGCGCTGCGCGAGGCGCTGGCGGCGAAGGACGTCGTCGTGCGCGTGGTCGCCCCGCACGGGGGCGAGATCGCTGCGGGCGGCCGGTCCGTCGTCGTCGACCGTGCGCTCGTGACGACCCGCTCGATCGAGTACGACGCGCTCGTCGTCGCCGACGACGTCGCGGGCGGGGCCCTCGCGGCGGCCCCCGAGACCGCCGTCCTGCTGAGCGAGGCCTTCCGGCACGGCAAGGCGATCGCCGCCTGGGGCGACGGTGCCGAGGTGCTGGCCGACGCCGGCGTCGACACCGCCGCGCCGGACGTGCGGACCGTCTCCGGGCCCGACGACGTCGTCGCCGACCTGGTCCCGGCCCTCGGGATGCACCGGTCCTGGGAGCGGCTCGCGTCGCTCGCGGGCCTCTGACCGCCCGGCGCCCGGCTACCTGTCCACCCACCCACGACCGTACGGAGGAACCATGCGAGCACTGACCTGGCAGGGACGCGAGGACGTCCGCGTCGAGGACGTCCCGGACCCGCAGATCGTCGAGCCGACCGACGCGGTCGTCCGGATCACGTCCACGGCGATCTGCGGCTCCGACCTGCACCTGTACGGCGTCCTCGGCGCGTTCATCGATCCCGGCGACGTGCTGGGGCACGAGCCGATGGGCGTCGTGGAGGAGGTGGGCGCCGAGGTGACGAACCTGCGGCCCGGGGACCGCGTCGTCGTCCCCTTCAACATCTCCTGCGGGACGTGCTGGATGTGCCGGCGCGGGCTGCAGAGCCAGTGCGAGACCACCCAGACGCGCGCGGAGTCCAAGGGCGCCGCCCTCTTCGGGTACACGAAGCTCTACGGCCAGGTCCCGGGCGGGCAGGCCGAGTACCTGCGGGTGCCGCAGGCGCAGTACGGGCCGGTGGTGGTGCCCGACGACGGCGAGCCGGACGAGCGGTACCTGTACCTCTCGGACGTGGTGCCGACGGCGTGGCAGGCGGTCGAGTACGCGGGCGTCCCCGCCGACGGCACCGTGCTCGTGCTGGGGCTGGGGCCGATCGGCCAGATGTGCGCGCGCATCGCCCGGCACCGGGGGGCGGGCGCCGTGATCGGCGTCGACCTGGTCCCGGAGCGCCTCGCGATGGCGCGGCGGCACGGCGTGGACGTCCTCGACCTGCGCGACGTCGACGACCTGCCGGAGGCCGTGCGCGAGCGGACCTCGGGACGCGGCGCGGACGCGGTGATCGACGCCGTCGGCATGGAGGCGCACGGCGCCCCGGTCGCCGGCGCGCTGCAGCGCGGGGCGGGCTTCCTGCCCGACGCCGTCGCCCGGCCGTTCATCGAGAAGGCGGGGGTGGACCGGCTGGCGGCCCTGCGGAGCGCGATCAGCAGCGTGCGCCGCGGCGGGACGGTCTCGCTCTCCGGCGTCTACGGCGGCGCCGCGGACCCGATGCCCCTGATGGAGATGTTCGACAAGCAGCTCACGTTCCGCATGGGCCAGGCGAACGTGCGCCGCTGGATCGACGACGTCCTGCCGCTCGTCTCGGACCCCGCCGACCCGCTCGGCGTCCTCGACCTGCGCACGCACCGGCTCCCGCTCGAGGCGGCGCCCGAGGCCTACGCCATGTTCCAGAAGAAGACCGACGGCTGCGTCAAGGTCGTCCTCGACCCGGCCGCGCGGCGCGGGCCCGCCGCGGCGGCCGCGTCATGAGGGTCGCGGTCGTCGGCGCGACGGGCAACGCCGGGACCGGGGTGCTGCGGGCGCTCGCGGCCGAGCCCGCGGTCACCTCCGTGGTCGGGGTCGCGCGGCGCCTGCCCGACCGGGCCGCCGCGCCGTTCGACGGCGCGAGCTGGGCGACGCACGACGTCGGGGCGCGGACGGCGTCGGCCGCCGCGGAGGACGCGCTCGTGGACTCCCTCGCGGGCACGTTCTCCGGGGCGGACGCCGTGATCCACCTCGCCTGGCTGATCCAGCCGAACCGGGACCGCGACCTGCTGCGCCGCACGAACGTCGACGGCACGCGGCGGGTCGCGCAGGCCGCGTTGCGGGCCGGCGTCGGGCACCTCGTGGTGGCCTCGTCGGTCGGGGCGTACTCCCCGGTGGACGACGACGTGCCGCGCGACGAGTCCTGGCCGACCGGCGGGGTGCCGACCTCCCACTACAGCGTCGACAAGGCCGCGCAGGAGCGGGTGCTCGACGAGGTCGAGGCCGCGCACCCGGGGACGGTCGTCACCCGGCTGCGGCCGTCGCTGATCTTCCAGCCCGACGCCGGCGCCGAGATCGGCCGGTACTTCCTCGGGCCGCTCGTGCCGCGGAGCCTGCTCGCGCCGGGCCGGCTGCCCGTCCTGCCGGCGCCGCGGGGGCTGCGGCTGCAGGTGACCCACGCCGACGACGTCGCCCGGGCGTACGTGCTGGCCGTGACCCACCGCGACGCCGCCCGCGGGGCGTTCAACGTCGCTGCCGACCCGGTGCTGAGCGGCGAGGACCTCGCGCGGCTGGTCGACCACGGGAGGCTGCTCGAGCTGCCCGTCGGGCTCGTGCGGGCCGTCGTCGCGCTCGGGTGGTCGGCGCACCTGCTCCCGACGGACGCAGGCTGGCTCGACATGGGCATGGGCGCGCCGGTGATGGACGCCGGGCGCGCCCGGACCGCGCTGGGGTGGGAGCCGCGGCACGACGCGCGCGAGACGCTCACCAGCCTGCTCGAGGGGATCGCCGGTCGCCGTGGCGTGGGGAGCGTGCCGATGCGCGCGGGCGGCTGAGCGCCCGCGAGTCGGGGCCGGTCGGTGTAGACCGGAGGACGGGGCGGTCGAGCAGGCGCCGCCCTCGCCAGGCACACGAAAGGGAGCGTCTCCATGAGCAGCACCGTCAGCGACTTCGTCATCGACCGCCTGATCGAGTGGGACCTGCACCGGTTCTACGGGTACCCGGGCGACGGGATCGGGGGGTTCGACGGCGCGCTGGGCCGCGCGGAGAAGGCCGGCAAGGACTTCACCTACGTCCGCCCGACGCACGAGGAGATCGCCGCCTTCATGGCGACGGCCCATGCCAAGTTCACCGGGGAGGTGGGCGTCTGCGTCGCGACGTCCGGGCCCGGTGCGGTGCACCTGCTCAACGGGCTGTACGACGCGAAGCTCGACAACCAGCCGGTCGTCGCGATCGTCGGACAGCAGGGCCGGGTCGCGCTGGGCACCACCGCCCAGCAGGAGCTGGATCTCGAGCGGGCGTTCCAGGACGTCGCCGGGTACGTGCAGACCGTGACGACCGCGATGCACGCGCAGGCGGTCGTCGACCGGGCCGTGCGGATCGCCCGCGCGGAGCGGTGCCCGACCGTGGTGATCCTGCCCGCCGACGTGCAGGAGCTCGAGATGGCCGAGCCGGCGCTCGAGCACTGGGTGTCGCGGACCGGCGTCGGGCACGCGTCGACCGTGCTGACCCCGCCGGAGGAGGAGCTGCGCCGCGCGGCCGACGTGCTGAACGCAGGCGGGAAGGTCGCGATGCTCGTCGGGGCCGGTGCTCGCGGGGCGACCGACGAGGTGATCGCCGTCGCCGAGAAGCTCGGGGCGGGCATCGTCACCGCGCTGCTCGGCAAGGACGTCGTGCCCGGCGACCTGCCCTACCACACGCAGCAGCTCGGGCTGCTGGGCTCGAAGCCGAGCTTCGACATGATGCAGGACTGCGACACGCTGCTCATGGTCGGCAGCAACTACCCGTACGCGGAGTTCCTCCCACCGACGGGCCAGGCGCGCGGCGTGCAGATCGACCTCGCCTCCCGGCACCTGAGCCTGCGCTACCCGATGGAGGTGAACCTCGCTGGCGACGCGCGCGCGACCCTGGCCGCGCTGCTGCCGCTCCTGCAGCGCAAGGAGGACCGCAGCTGGCAGGAGGGCGTCGTCGAGGGGATGAAGACCTGGGACGAGGTGACCGAGCGCGAGGCGCGGGTCACGTCCGACGCGGTCAACCCGCGCCTGGTCTACCACCTGCTCAACGAGCGGCTCCCGGAGAACAGCATCGTCACGGCCGACGCCGGCTCGACGGCCGACTGGTACGGGCACCACATCAAGCTCGGGCGCCACATGAACGGCAACCTCTCGGGGATGCTCGCGTCGATGCTCGCCGCGATGCCGTACGCGGTCTCGGCGAAGTTCGCCCACCCGGACCGGCCCGTGATCTGCACCATCGGCGACGGCGCGTTCCAGATGCTCGGGATGAACGAGCTGCTCACCGTCAAGCGGCACTGGAAGTCATGGGCGGACCCGCGGTTCATCGTCCTCGTGCTGCACAACGACGACCTGACCCAGGTCTCGTGGGAGATGCGCGAGGCGGGCGACCCGCGCTACGACACCGCCCAGCTGGTCGAGGAGATGGACTACGCCGGCTACGCCGAGCTGCTCGGCCTGCGCGGCATCAAGGTCGACGACCCGGACGCCCTGGCCGCGGCGTGGGACCAGGCGTTCGCCGCGGACCGGCCGGTGGTGCTCGACGTCCGGACCGACCCGAACGTGCCGCCGCTGCCGCCCCACATCACCGTCTCGCAGGCGAAGTCGTACCTGGAGATGCTGGTCAAGGGCGATCCCGCGGAGGGCTCGGTGATCCGGAACTCGGCCCGGGCGGTGGCTGCGCAGGTCGTGGCGACAGCGAAGAACGCGGTCACCCGCGGCGACTCCTGAGGGGCTCCCGGTCCGCCGAGACCCCTGCCGAACCCTCCGCCGAGATGTCGAATTCGGCCCCTGATTCTTCGAATCTAGGGGCCGAATTCGACATCTCGGCGGGCGGGACGGGCGGGATGGGCGGGACGGGCGGGACCGACGCGCCGAGCGGGCGGACCTGTCCCGCGAACACGAGGCTGACGACCATCGCGGCGCATATGAGCATCAGCGCGTGGCGCGCGCCCGTCGCGTCGGCGACCAGGCCGAGCAGCGGCGGGGCGCCGAGCTTGGAGAACGACGCGAAGGACGTGACGACCGAGACGCGCGCGGCGGCGTGCCGCGGATCGTCGGACGCCGCCGAGATGCCGATGGGGTTGGCGAGCGCCGCGCCCAGCCCCCACGCGAGGATCCCGACCCACGCCAGCACCAGCGTCGGGGCGAACCCGAACAGCGCGAGGCCGACGAGCGAGAGCACCCCGGACCCGCGCAGCACGGCGACGCGCCCCCACCGGCCGATGACCTGCGGCCCGGCGATGCGCAGGACCGTCATGGCCGCGATGAAGCTCGCGTAGGCGACCGCCCCGACGGCCTCCTTCTCGTCGAACCCGTCGACGACGGCGATCGAGAGCCAGTCGCCCGCGGAGCCCTCCGAGAGGGCGGCGGCGAGCACGACGAGGCCGATCATCACCGTGCGCGGCTCGCGCCAGGCGGCCAGCGCCGTCCGCACGCTGCTCCCGCGGCCGCCGGCGACGACCTCGGCGCGGCCCTCGGCCTCGGCCTCGTGCGCCAGCGCCGTGCACGGGGCGACGATCGCGAACCGGGCGGCCGCCGAGACGACGGCGACGACGATCACCTGCACCGCGACCGAGACGTGCGCGTGGGCGAACGCGGCGGCGGTGAGGGCGCCGACGGCGGCGCCGACCGAGAACGCCGCGTGGAAGTGCGGCATGATCGCGCGCCCGACGTGCTTCTCGACGAGGGCCGCGTCGAGGTTGATCGGCACGTTGGCGGCGGGCCCGGCGAGGCCGTTGACGAAGACGCCGACGGCGAAGAGCGCGGGGTTCGCGACGACGGTCGAGACGCCGATGAGCACGAACCCGACCACGGTGGCGGCGGTCGCCGCGGTGAGCACCGTCCGGTTGCCGAACCGCACGACCAGCGCGCCCGCGCTGACGACGGAGACGGTCGCGCCGACCGCGCCGACGACGAGCAGGCCGCCGAGCTCGCCCGAGGAGATGCCGAGGTCGGCGCGGATCGACGGCAGCCGGCTGAGCCAGCTCGAGAACGTCAGGCCGACGAGGCCGAACATCGCGACGAGCGTCCAGCGGGCGCGTCGGACGACGTCGGTGGCAGCGGGGCCGGCTGCGGAGGGGCCGGCGGGCGGGGCGGGAGGCACCGCACGATGGTATCGAATCGTTTCGACCCGCGGTAGCGGCCGGACGGTGCGCCGCGTCACGCCGCATCGCGCCCGCGCACGCCGCGGGAGCCGCGGTCAGGCGGTGCGCACCGTGCCCTCGACGCAGGTCACCACGTCGCCGCCGACCCACACCGTGCCGTCCGCGTCGCTCTCGACGTGCACCCGCCCGGCGCGGCCCAGCGCCGTGCCCTGCGCCGCGACGTACGCGCCGGGCGCGTGTCCCTCGCGGACCATCCACTGCGCGAGCACGGCGTTCAGGCTCCCCGTCACCGGGTCCTCCGGGATGCCGATGCCGGGGACGAATGCGCGCACCTCGAACGCCGGCCCGCCCGGCGCCGCGTCCGGCCACGGGCCGACGACGCCGACCTTCAGGTCGCCCATCACCGCGACGTCGGGGACGAGGTCCAGCACCTGCTGCGCCGTGCGCAGCAGCACGAACCTCCACCCCGGGCCGTTGTCCAGGAACCGGTGCCCGACGACGTCGTCCGCCGCGATCCCGAGGCTCGCCACGACCGTGGCGAGCGTCGCCTCGTCGAGGGGCTCGTCCGTCGTCGGCTCCGGGGCGGCGAACGCGAGGCGCCCCGCGCCCGGCTCGCGGCGCACCCGGACGAGCCCGACGCCGCACTCCTGGACCACGGCGGCGCCGTCGGCCGGCACGCCGCCCGCCTCCAGCCACGCGTGGGCGGTGCCGAGCGTGGGGTGCCCGGCGAAGGGCAGCTCGCCGCCGGGGGTGAAGATGCGCACGCGGTAGTCCGCGCCGCGGGCCGTGCCCTCCGGCGTCGGCGGCAGCAGGAAGGTCGTCTCGGAGAGGTTGGTCCACCGCGCGAACGCGGCCATCTGCTCGTCGGTGAGCGACCGCGCGTCCTGCACGACGGCGAGGGGGTTGCCCCGGTAGGGGACGGCGGTGAAGACGTCGACCTGGCGGAACGGCACGCTCCGGCCGGTCGGGTCGTGCGGGGCGGGTGGCTCGACGCGCTCGGTGCTCATGGGCGCAGGCTACGTCGAGCCACCCACGCCTCAGGCGCGCCGGCTGCGGCCGCGGCCGAAGACCGCGCCGTAGATCGCGAGCACGATGACGGCGCCGATGATGGCGAGCAGCCAGGACTTCAGGTCCCAGAACTCCTCGAGCCCGCCGTCGAAGAACTCGCTCCCGATCCAGCCGCCGAGCAGGGCGCCGAGGACGCCGAGGACGAGGGTGAGCAGCAGGCTGCTCGTCTGCTTGCCGGGAAGGATGGCGCGGGCGATCAGGCCAGCGATCAGACCGAGGATGATGAGGGCGATCCAGCCCATGGAGATGCTCCAGACGTGAGTTTTGATGTGACATGACCGCATCGACCGATATGCGGCGCCTGACTGTGACAGCAACCGGATCGGCACGCAAGAGGTCGCGGACGGTACCGTGAGCACCATCGGCCGACGGCCGCCCGACCCACGCGCAGCAGGAGGAACCATGGACGCCCCCGAGACCCGCGTCGACGACCGCGTCGACGACCGCGAGCGCGACCCCGCGAAGGAGTCGACCATGGCGGGCGTCACGAACTTCGTCGTGATGTGCGTCCTGTTCCTCGTCGGTCTCGGCCTGCTGAGCCTCGGCTACTCCGAGGAGAACGCCTTCATCTTCTTCGGCGGGATCGTCGTGGCGTCGCTCGCCTTCTTCATCCCGATGATGCGCCGGGACTGACGCCCCGCGGTCGACGCGGCACGCTCCGTCCGACATGATCGGCGGGGTCAGAGACGGTCGACGGAGGGGGCGAGTTGCCCCCGCGCGGGTGGAGGTTCCAGATGGCGGCGGGCGCGGCGGGTCGCGAACGGCCGTCCGGGAGACCCCGCGACCGGCTCGGCCGGCCCACGGGCAAGGACGTCGTCTCCGGCCTGGTGACGGGCCTCTTCTCGATCCCTGAGGGCATGGCGTACGCCACGATCGGCGGGTTCGCCGCGCCGATGGGCCTGTGGTCCGGGGTGGTGCCGACCGTCGTCGGCTCCGTCTTCTCGCGGACCGTCCTCATGGTCACGACCCTGACCAGCGCGATCGCGCTCTCCGCGACGAGCATCCTGTCCGACGCCGGACTGCAGCCCGACGACGTCGGCGCCGTCGCGACGCTCACCGTCCTGGTCGGGGTCGCGATGCTCGCGCTCGGCCTGCTCCGCCTCGGCTCGGTCATGTCGTTCGTCTCCACCGCCGTGATGACCGGCTTCACCGCCGGGATCGCGGTGCAGATCGTCGCCGGCGTGGTCAAGGACGCCACCGGGTACACCCCCGAGCGCAGCAACACGCTCGCCAAGCTCGTCGAGGCGGTCGCGCACGTCGGCTCCTGGGACCCGTGGGCGGTGGGGGTCGCGGGAGCCACCGTGCTCGTCTGGCTGGTGATCGGTCGCGTACGCAGGCTGCGCTCGACGGCGACGCTGGTCGCGCTCGTCGTCGTCACCGTCGTCGTCGCGGTCGCGCACGTCGACGTCGAGCTGGTCTCCGACATCGCCGCCGTGCCGCGCTCGCTGCCGCCGTTCTCCCTGCCCGACCTCTCCGCGGTGCCCGCGCTCGCGACCGGCGCCGTCGCCATCGCGCTCGTCGCCCTGGCCCAGGCGGCCGGGATCGGGGCGGCCGTGCCGAACCCGGACGGCTCGCGCTCGGACGCGTCGAAGGACTTCACCGCCCAGGGGCTGGCGAACGTCGCGGGCGGCTTCTTCTCCGCGCTGCCGACCGGCGGCTCGCTCTCGCGCACCGGGATCGCGACGAGCAGCGGCGCGCGCACCCGGTGGGCCGGGATCTTCGCCGGCGTCTGGCTCCTGCTGCTGGTCGTGACCCTCGGGCCGCTCGCCTCCGCGATCCCCATGCCGGTGATCGGCGGGCTGCTGCTCGTCATCGGCGGCGAGCTCGTCGTCGGGCGCTGGCCGGACATCCGGCTCGTGTGGCGGACGGCGCCCCTGTCCGCCGTGGCGATGGTCGTCACGTTCCTGGCCACCACGCAGCTGCCCCTGCAGGTCGCGATCTTCTGCGGCGCCGGTATCTCGATCCTGCTCTACGCCGTGCAGTCGGCGCGCCAGGGGCGGCTCGTGCAGCTCGTGCGCACGGGCGACGGCGACTGGGCGGTCGCCGACGCGCCCGCGACCCTGCCCAGCGGGCGCACGACGGTGCTGCACTACACGGGCGCCGGCTTCTTCGCCGAGGTGAACCGGCTCGAGGAGGAGTGGCCGGCGACCACCGACGTCGAGGACGCGGCGCTGGTCATCTCCCTCCGGGCCTCCGCGGGGGTGCCGTCCGCGACGTTCCTCAAGTCGTTGGACCGGATGCTCACGCGCTGGCACGACCAGGGGGTCACCGTCGTGCTGTGCGGGGTTCCGGACGCCCTGCAGCGCCGCCTCGTCGAGGACGGCACGCTCGACCGGCTCGCCGCCTCGGTGCTGCCGACCGGCCCCGCCATCCTCGGCCCGATCCGCGAAGCGTACGAGCTGGCGGAGTCGCGCCGCACGCGCTCCGCGGGCGACGGGGCCGCGGGTAACGGGGCCGCGAGCACGGGGTCCCCGCCGGATCGCGAGAGCTGATCCGGCGAGAACCCCGTGCTCGGCGCGAGGGCGGGGGAGGGCGGCGGAGGGCAGGAGCGGAGCGGCGGGTCAGAGCCCCGCGCGCACCGTCCGCGCCGCCGCCACGAGGTTCTCCAGCGCCGGCACCGTCTCCGCGTAGCCGCGGGTCTTGAGCCCGCAGTCCGGGTTCGCCCACACGACGCGGGGGTCGATCGAGGTGACCGCGAGGCCGAGCAGCTCGGTCACCTCGTCCGTCGACGGCACCCGGGGGCTGTGGATGTCGTAGACCCCCGGGCCGATGCCGCGGGCGAACCCGACGGCCTCGAGCTCCGGCACGATCTCCATGCGCGAGCGCGCCGCCTCGACGGACGTCACGTCCGCGTCCAGCGCGTCGATCGCGCCGATCACCTCGCCGAACTCCGAGTAGCACAGGTGCGTGTGCACCTGCGTGGCCGGCCCCACGCCCGACGTCGCGAGCCGGAACGAGCCGACCGACCAGTCGAGGTAGGCGTCCTGGTCCGCGCGGCGCAGCGGCAGCAGCTCGCGCAGCGCGGGCTCGTCGACCTGGATGACGCCGATCCCGGCGGCCTCGAGGTCCGCCAGCTCGTCGCGCAGGGCGAGGCCGACCTGGTTCGCGGTGTCGCCGAGCGGCTGGTCGTCGCGCACGAACGACCATGCGAGGATCGTCACCGGTCCGGTGAGCATGCCCTTGACCGGCTTGTCGGTCAGGGAGGCCGTGAACCGCGTCCACCCGACCGTCATCGGCTCCGGGCGCACGACGTCGCCCCACAGGATCGGCGGGCGCACGCAGCGCGAGCCGTACGACTGGACCCAGCCGTTCGCCGTCGTCGCGAAGCCGTCGAGCAGCTCGGCGAAGTACTGCACCATGTCGTTGCGCTCCGGCTCGCCGTGCACCAGCACGTCGAGGCCGATCCGCTCCTGGAGCTCGACGACCCGGCGGATCTCCGCCTCCATCGCGGCGGCGTAGTCGGCGTCGGCCAGGGCGCCGCGCGCGTGCTGGGCCCGGGCCCGGCGCACGTCGGCGGTCTGCGGGAACGAGCCGATCGTCGTCGTCGGCAGCGGGGGCAGGTCGAGGGCCGCGCGCTGGGCGGCGACGCGCTCCGCGACGGGCCCCCGCGAGAAGTCCGCGGCGCTCAGCGCGGCCGCGCGCTCACGCACCGCGGGGACGACGACGCCCGCGGCGGCCGCCCGGGAGGCCACGGCCTCGGACGACGCGGCCAGCTGCTCGGCGACGGCCTCGCGGCCCTCGGCGAGCCCGCGGGCCAGCACCGCGACCTCCCCGACCTTCTGGTCGGCGAACGCGAGCCACTCCCGCAGCCGCGGGTAGAGCTTGCGCCGCGCCGCCCCCGGCGTGGGCGCCTCGCCGACCGGCAGGTACTCCTCGTCGTCGGCGTCGTGCGGCACGTGCAGCAGCGAGGTCGACGTGCCGACGGCCAGCGCGCCCGCGCCGAGCCCGTCCGGTCCGGCGAGCGTCTCCACCGCGGACAGCTTCTCGGCGAGGTCGCCGCGCCAGACGTTGTGGCCGTCGACGACGCCCGCGACCACGGTCTTGCGGGCGAGCCCGGGGTAGGTGGCCGCGCCGGCGCCGTCGGGCAGGTCGCCCTTGACGAGGTCGAGGGCGAGGGCCTCGACGTCGGTGGCCGCGAGCAGCGCGAGCGCGTCGCTCTCTGCCGTGACCAGGCCGCCGAACGGCGCCGCCAGCAGGATCCGCGGGCGCTCGGGCACGACGTCGAGCGCGTCGTCGGGCGACGCGGGGGCGAGCTCGGTCGCCAGCGCCCGGTACGCGCGCTCGATCGCGGCGTGCACGCGCTCGACCGGCACGTCCACCGAGTCCGACACGAGCACGGGCTCGTCGAGCTGGACCCACGGCGCGCCGACGGCCGCCAGCGCCCGCAGCAGCTCGGCGTAGGCGGCGACGACGTCGTCCAGGCGGTCGAGGGGGACGAAGTCGTCGTCGGGCGCCACGGCCTGCTCGCGCTTGGCGAGGGCGAGGAACGTCACCGGCCCGACGAGGACGGGGCGCGTGGTCACGCCCGCCTCCAGGGCCTCGGTGAACTCGCGCACGACGCGGTGGTCGGCGAAGGAGACGGGCGTCGTCGGGCCGATCTCGGGGACCAGGTAGTGGTAGTTGGTGTCGAACCACTTGGTCATCTCGAGCGGGGCGTCGCCGCCACGGCCGCGCGCCACGGTGAAGTAGCCGGCCGGGTCGAGCGAGCCGTCGTCCGGGTCGATCAGGTCGCGGAACCGCTCGGGGACGGCGCCCAGCATCGCGACGACGTCGAGCACCTGGTCGTAGTAGGAGAACGACGCCGGCACCGAGCCGTCGTCCGGGTTCAGGCCGAGCGCCACGAGGCGGCGCACGGTGTCGCGGCGCAGGGCGGCGGCGGCCACCTCGAGGTCGACGGCGTCGCTCTCGCCGGCCCAGAAGGACTCGACGGCCTTCTTGAGCTCGCGCCGCCGGCCGATGCGGGGGTAGCCGAGGATCGTGCCGCCGGGAAAGG
The DNA here is from genome assembly GCF_003752595.1 of Cellulomonas sp. PhB143. Lineage (GTDB taxonomy): Bacteria > Actinomycetota > Actinomycetes > Actinomycetales > Cellulomonadaceae > Paraoerskovia. The sequence goes on from NZ_RKIJ01000015.1 coordinate 35,637, forward strand.
CGGCGGGGTTCGGGGTGCTGGTCTGGGCAGTCATCGTCTGAGTCCTTCTGCGGTATCGGGTGCAGGAGTGGTCCGACCGATGACCCACGGCCCGCTGGCCAGGTCGGGAGCGGTGCTCCCGCCGCCGAGGTGGACACCCTCGAGCAGGTCAAGTGCGGCTTCGTGCTTGTTGAACGTGTACACGTGGATCCCGGGAGCGCCCGCGTCGAGCACCTCCTGGGCGAGCTCCACGGACCGCCGGACGCCGAGCGCGTGCCGCGCGGCGTCGTCGTCCGCCGCGGCCTCGAGCTCCGCGACGATCGTCCGGGGGGCCGGGACGCCCATGAGCTCCTCGACGCGGCGCAGGCGCCGCGGCTCGGTCATGGGCAGGATGCCCGCGAGGATCGGGATCGTGACCCCGGCGTCGCGGGCCTGCTCGACGAAGCCCGTGTACGCGGCGGCCTCGTAGAACAGCTGGGTGATCGCGAAGTCGGCGCCGGCCTGCTGCTTCTGCAGCAGGCGGGCGACCTCCTGCTCGCGCGTGGTGCCGGCGTCGCGGTTCCCCTCGGGGAACGTGGCGACGGCGATCGTCAGGGGGCGCGCGGCCCCCCGCAGGGCGGTGCTGGCGCTCGCGGCGCAGCGCTCCGCCTCGACCCGCCGGAGCAGGTCGACGAGCTCGATGCTGGAGCCGACGCCGTCCGCGGCCGGCTGCCAGTCGGGCTGGTCCTTGGGCGGGTCCCCGCGCAGCGCGAGGAAGCTCCGCACGCCCTCGTCGAGGAAGTCGCCGATCACGTCGGTCACGTCCTCCTCGGAGGCGCCCACGCACGTCAGGTGGGCGATGGGCAGCACCGGGGTGTCGCGCAGCAGGCGGCCGACGACGGTGCGCGCCGTCGTGCGGTCGTTGCCCGCAGCGCCGTAGGTGACGGACACGAAGTCGGGGCGCACGGCGACGAGCCGCCGAGCGGTCTCCCAGAACTTCGGTGCCGCGTCGGGGTTGCGCGGGGGCATGAGCTCGAACGAGACGGTGGGGCGGTGCCCGGTGCCGACGGTGACGGTCATCGGACGGGTCCGGGGGTGCACGTGCAGGATGCCTCGGGATGCATGAATCTCTCCATCGAACCTGGCTGTAGCACCCTGACCCTCGGGAGGCTTCCGTCGGTGGGGTTGCTGCGGTGTCGTCGAGCCAGGACTCTCGACCGCTCTGGATGGTGTGTCCGTCCACGGTACGGCGTGCCCAGGATCCGGGCCAACCACCATCCGATCCCTGAGACGCCCCGTCCGCCGAGATGTCGAATTCCGCCCCTGATTCTTCGAATCCAGGGGCGGAATTCGACATCTCGGCGGGATGGGTGGACCGGGACGGTCAGGCGCCGGCGGCGAGGGCACGCACCGTCTCGAGGGTGTCGGCCTCGCTCGCGTCCTTGTCGTCGCGGTAGCGCAGCACGCGGGCGAAGCGCAGCGCCATCCCGCCGGGGTAGCGCGTGGAGCGCTGCACGCCGTCGAAGGCGATCTCCACCACCTGCTCCGGCCGCACGGTCACGAGCCAGCCGTCGTCGGAGACCTCGAGCTCGCGGAACCGCTCCGTCTGCCACGCGAGCATCTCGTCGGTCATGCCCTTGAACGTCTTGCCGAGCATGACGAACCCGCCGGTGGCGGGGTCGCGGGCACCCAGGTGGATGTTCGACAGCAGGCCCTCGCGGCGCCCGGACCCGCGCTCGACGGCCAGCACGACGAGGTCGAGCGTGTGCCGCGGCTTGACCTTCACCCAGCCGGCGCCGCGGCGCCCCGCGGCGTAGGGCGCATCGAGCGCCTTGAGGACCAGGCCCTCCTGGCCCGCGGCGACGGTGTCGGCGAAGAACCGCTCGAGCTCGCCGACGTCCGCGGACACCAGCCGCGACACCACGGCCTCCGGCGGCAGCACCCGGTCCAGCACCTCGAGGCGCTCCGCCGCCGGTGCGTCGACGAGATCGGTGCCGTCGTGGTGGAGCACGTCGAAGAAGCGCACGCTGAGGGGCACGGCGGCGCTCCCCGCCTCCGCGTCGTGGCTGCCCGTGCGCGCCGCGGTCTCCTGGAACGGGCGGGCGCGCCCGGCGTCGTCGAGCGCGATCGCCTCGCCGTCGAGCACCACCGCGCGCACGTCCAGGGAGCGGACGACCGCGACGACCTCGGGCAGCCGCTCGGTGACGTCGTCGAGCGACCGGGTGAACACGACCACGTCGTCCCCGCTGCGGTGCACCTGCACCCGGATGCCGTCGAGCTTGGTGTCGGCCGCGACGGCGGCGCCGTCGAAGCGCTCGAGCGCCGCGGCGACGTCGGGCGCCGACGCCGCGAGCATGGGCCGCACCGGCCGTCCGGGCTCGAGCCGGAACGCGTCGAGGGCGCCCGCGCCCCCGGCGAGAGCGGCGCGGGCGATCGGGCCGGTGAGGGCGCTGAACATGGCGGCGCGCCGCACCGCGGCGACCGGCACCCTGGCGGCCTCGGCGATCGCATCGAGCAGCAGCGAGTCCAGCGCCCCCTGCCGCAGCTCGCCCAGCACCAGGCGGCGGACGAAGTCCTGCTCCTCGGCTGTGGCGCGGGCGAACAGCTCGTCGACGGACGCCCGGCGCGCGGCCTGGGAGCCCGTCCCGGCGAGCCGTTCGAGGTGCGCGAGCGCGGCGTCGACGTCCTGGGGGCTCAGCGACGCCCCGGCGGCCGGCGGCGGCAACGACCCCAGGGTGCGCCAGCCGAGCCCGGTGCGGCGCTGGCGCGGACGCCCCGACAGGAACGCCGCGACGATCTCGACCTCGGCGCCCGGGTCCGCGGCGCGCAGGGCGTCCGAGAGCAGCTCGCGCTTGCGCAGCCGCGAGCGCGTCGCGGCGACGGCGGCGTGCGTGGTGACCAGCTCGGCGAGGAGCACGCGTCGATCGTCCCACCCGCTCCCGACGCTGTCGCGCGCCTCGGCGCGGGATCGTGCCCGACGCGGTTCGGCGCCGGGGGCGTTGACAGGCCCGGGCGGGGGTGCCAAGATCCTTCGACAGCGGATGTTTACGTAAACAGTTCACGTGAACATCCGGGTCGGAACGGGCCGGCCGAAGCCATGGAGGGCGGAGCACGATGACGACGACGTCCATCACCACCGGTCGCGGGCTCGCCGGCCAGCCCCCGCCACGGGGGGTGCGGACCCGGCGCACGCGTCGGTCCTGGACGGGCTGGAAGTTCGTCGGGCCGTTCATGGCGGTCTTCACGCTGGTGTTCCTCGCGCCGATCGCCTACTCGGTCTACCTCAGCCTGTTCCGCACCCAGCTCGTGGGCGGGACGACGTTCGTCGGGCTCGACAACTACGTCGCGGCCTTTCAGGACCCGCAGTTCTGGTCCGGCGTCGCGCGGGTCGGCCTCTTCCTGCTGATCCAGGTGCCGATCATGCTCGGGATCGCGCTGCTCGTGGCCCTCGCGATCGACTCCGGGCGGCTGTACGGCAAGAACTTCTTCCGCATCTCGATCTTCATGCCCTACGCGGTGCCGGGCGTGGTCGCGGCGCTGATGTGGGGGTTCATGTACGGGACGCGGTTCGGCCTCATCGGCAACATCAACGACGCGTTCGGCACGAGCATCCCCGACCCGATCACGTCGAGCTTCGTGCTCGCCGCGATCGGCAACATCGTCACGTGGGAGTTCGTCGGCTACAACATGCTGATCTTCTTCGCCGCGCTGCGCGTGGTGCCGCACTCGCTGTACGAGGCGGCCGAGATCGACGGCGCGGGCCAGTGGCGCATCATCACCGCCATCAAGATCCCCGCGATCCGCGGGGCGCTGGTCATCGCGACGATCTTCTCGATCATCGGCAGCTTCCAGCTCTTCAACGAGCCGAGCATCCTGCAGAGCCTGTCCCCGAACTACATCACGACGTACTTCACCCCGAACCTGTACGCCTACTCGCTGTCCTTCTCGGGCCAGCAGTACAACTACGCCGCCACCGTCGCGATCATCATGGGGCTCCTCACGATGCTGGTGGCGTACGTCGTGCAGCTGCGCGGTATGCGCAAGGAGGCATGAACCGATGAGCAGCGTGAGCAGCACCGGCCGGCTGAGCGGCGGCCGCCCGGGCAGCGCGGGCACCAGCAGCGGGACCGGCTCGACGACGTCGTCCGCCGCCCCCGCCACCGGACGACCGGCGGGCGGCGCCTCGCTCCTGCGGACCCGCCGGCCCCGCGCGTCGGTCACCCGCCCGAGGCGGAGCCTGACGCTGACGGTGCTCACCGGCGTCGTGCTCGTCTACAGCCTGGTCCCGCTGGCGTGGCTGGTGATCAACGCGTCCAAGACGCAGAAGGACCTGTTCAGCTCGTTCGGGCTGTGGTTCTCCGGCGACTTCGCCCTGGGGGACAACATCCGCCAGGCGCTGACGTACGACGACGGCATCTTCCTGCGCTGGTTCGCCAACACCGTGCTGTACGTGGTGGTCGGCGCCGGCGGTGCGACGTTCCTCGCGCTCATCGGCGGCTACGGGCTCGCGAAGTTCCGCTTCCCCGGCAAGCGCGGCGTCTTCGCGATCGTCATCGGGGCCGTCGCCGTGCCGGGGACCGCGCTCGCCGTGCCGACGTTCCTGATGTTCAGCCAGATGGGCATCACCGACACCCCGTGGTCGGTGATCATCCCGTCGCTGATCTCCCCGTTCGGCCTCTACCTGATGTGGACGTTCTCCGCCGAGGCCGTGCCGGACGAGCTGCTCGAGGCCGCGCGGATCGACGGCGCGGGGGAGGTGCGCACGTTCTTCCGCGTCAGCCTGCCGCTGCTGTCCCCGGGGATCGTGACCGTGCTGCTGTTCACCATGGTCGCGACCTGGAACAACTACTTCCTGCCGCTGATCATGCTGCGCGACCCGAAGTGGTACCCGCTCACGCTGGGGCTGAACGCCTGGAACTCCCAGTCCTCCACCGCGGGCGGCGAGGCGATCTTCAACCTCGTCATCACCGGCGCCCTGCTGACGATCCTGCCGCTCGTCATCGCCTTCCTCTTCCTCCAGCGCTACTGGCAGTCCGGCCTCGCGGCCGGCTCGGTCAAGGAGTGACCCGGCCCGTCCCGATGCAGCAAGTCCCCATGCAGTGAGTCCCGATGCAGTGAGTCCCGATGCCGTGAGTCTCGACGACGAAGTGAGAGGAACCATCATGAAGATCCGTCACCGCCGCACGCTGGTGCGGTCCGCAGCCCTGGCAGGAGCGCTGTCGCTCGCCCTGGCCGCATGCAGCTCGGGGTCCGACGACGGGGGCGGCGGCAGCGCCGTCTCGTCCGCCGACGCGGCCTCCGACATCCAGGCCGCGCTCGACAAGGGCGGGGAGATCACCGTCTGGGCGTGGGAGCCCACCCTGACCGACGTCGTCACCGACTTCGAGAAGAAGTATCCGAAGGTCAAGGTCGACCTCGCCAACGTGGGCACCGGCCAGGACCAGTACACGGCCCTGCAGAACGCGCTCGCCGCCGGAGACGGCATCCCCGACGTCGCGCAGATCGAGTACTTCGCCCAGTCGCAGTTCGCGATCGGCAAGTCCCTGGCCGACCTGAAGCAGATGGGCGCCGGAGACCTGGACGGCACGTTCTCGCCCGGGCCGTGGAACGCCGTCGACCAGGGCGGCATCGTCTCCGGCCTGCCGATGGACTCGGGGCCGATGGCGATGTTCTACAACGCGGACCTGTTCGCGAAGTACGACATCGACGTGCCGAAGACGTGGGACCAGTACTACGAAGCGGCCAAGAAGCTGCACGCCGCCGATCCGAAGGCCTACATCACCTCGGACAACGGCGACGCCGGGACGAGCACGAGCTTCATCTGGCAGGCCGGCGGCCACCCGTACTCCGTCGACGGCACCGACGTGAAGATCGACTTCTCGGACGAGGGCAGCACGAAGTACGCCACGCAGTGGCAGAAGATGATCGACGAGAAGCTGCTCTCCCCGGTCAACGGCTGGACGGACGAGTGGTTCCAGGGCATGAGCAACGGGACCATCGCCACCCTGGTGACCGGGGCGTGGATGCCGGCGAACCTCGAGTCCGGCGCCCCGGACGGCAAGGGCAAGTGGCGCGTCGCGCCGATGCCGCAGTACTCCGAGGGCGAGTCCGTCACGGCGGAGAGCGGCGGCAGCGCGCTGTCCGTGATGGAGGCGAGCAAGAACAAGGAGCTCGCCTACGCCTTCCTGAAGTACGCCACGGTCGACGAGGGCGTGCAGACCCGGCTCGACGGCGGCGCGTTCCCGGCGACGACGAAGGACCTCGACTCGAAGGAGTTCCTCGACAAGGAGTTCCCGTACTTCGGCGGGCAGAAGATCAACGAGGTCCTGTCGCAGGCGGCGAAGGACGTGGCCCCGGACTGGCAGTACCTGCCGTACCAGGTCTATGCCAACAGCATCTACAAGGACACGGTCGGCAAGGCCTACATCGACGGGTCGACGTCGCTCGCGGACGGCCTGAAGGCCTGGCAGGACGCGAGCGCGAAGTACGGCAACGAGCAGGGCTTCTCGGTGAACAAGTAGCGCCCTCGCGCAGCGGCGCCCGCGATCGCCCGGGCCGGCGGCAGTCTCCCGCCGCCGGCCCGGGTTCCCCACCCACGACGTAAGGCGGAGGCATGAGCACGTTCGAGATCGGCGAGGAGGACTTCCTCCTCGACGGTCGGCCGTTCCAGGTGATCAGCGGGGCGCTGCACTACTTCCGCGTCCACCCCGAGCACTGGGCGGACCGGATCCGCAAGGCGCGGCTCATGGGCCTGAACACGATCGAGACGTACGTGGCGTGGAACTTCCACGCGCCGCGGCCCGGGGTCTTCGAGACCGACGGGCGCCGCGACCTGGGCAGGTTCCTCGATCTCGTCGCGGCAGAGGGCCTGCACGCGATCGTGCGTCCCGGCCCGTACGTCTGCGCGGAGTGGGACGGCGGGGGCCTGCCCGCCTGGCTGCTCGCGGACCCGGCCGTCGGCGTCCGGCGCGACGAGCCCCGGTACCTGGCCGCCGTCGCGGACTACTACGCGGCGCTCCTGCCGATCGTCGCCGAGCGGCAGGTCGGCCGCGGCGGCCCGGTGGTCGCGGTCCAGGTCGAGAACGAGTACGGCGCGTACGGCGACGACCCCGGGTACCTGCGCGCCCTGGTGTGGATGGTCCGGGACGGGGGGATCGACGTCCCGCTCCTGACCTGCGACCAGGCGGACGATGCGATGCTCGCCCGCGGCGGCCTGCCCGAGCTGCACCGCACCGCGACCTTCGGCTCGCGCGCGGCCGAGCGGCTGGCGACCCTGCGCCGGCACCAGCCGACAGGTCCGCTGATGTGCGGGGAGTTCTGGAACGGCTGGTTCGACAGCTGGGGGCAGCACCACCACACCGCCCCGGTGGGGCTGAACGTCGACGACCTCGACGAGCTCCTCGCCTCCGGCGCGTCGGTGAACCTCTACCTGTTCCACGGCGGCACCAACTTCGGTCTGACCAACGGCGCGAACGACAAGGGCGTGTACGTGCCCGTGACGACGTCGTACGACTACGACGCCCCGCTCTCCGAGAGCGGCGACCCGACCGACAAGTACTTCGCGCTGCGGGAGGTGATCGCGCGGTACGCGCCGGTCCCGGACGAGCTGCCCGCGGCCCGCGTCCCGGCCCCCGAGCTGGATCTCGTCCTCGACCGCGCGCTCGCGTGGACCGACGCACGGGGCCTGCTCGGCGAGGGCTCCCGGCACGAGCACCTGCCGACCATGGACGAGGTGGGGGCGTGGTCGGGTCTGACCTCCTACCGGACCGAGGTCCTGCCCGACGACGTCGCGCTGGCCGTGGGCGAGGTCCGCGACCGGGCGCTCGCGCTCCTCGACGGCGCGCCGGTGGGCGTCCTCAGCCGGGCGGAGCACGCGACGACGCTGCCGCTGCCCGCGCGGGCCGGGACGCTGGAGCTGGTCGTCGAGGACCAGGGCCGGGTGGGCTACGGCCCCCGCATCGGCGAGCCCAAGGGGCTCGTCGGGCCGGCGCGCACGGCGACCCGCCGTCTGGACCGGTGGGACGTCACGCCCCTGGATCTCGCGGAGCTGCCCGGGGCCCTCGTCGAGCGGCTGCGCGGCCGGGACCGGGTCGAATCGATGCGGCCCGTGGCGGGGCCTGCGTTCCGGCTCGCGACGTTCGCCACCGAGCCCGGGCGCGACCACTTCCTCCGCCTCGACGGCTGGACGAAGGGGTTCGCCTGGATCAACGGGTTCCTCCTCGGCCGGTACTGGAGCGCCGGTCCGACCCGCACCCTCTACGTCCCCGGGCCGCTGCTGCGGGCGCGGGACAACGAGCTGACCATCCTCGAGCTGCACGGCGCAGCCACCGCGACGGCACGGTTCGTCGCCGGACCCGACCTCGGACACACGGAGCAGTGAGCATGACCGCGAGCACCACCCCCGCACCCACCTTCCAGCGCCTCGGCATGCCCGGCGCGCCACGCAGCGCGGACGACGTCGCGGCCCTCGGGTTCGGCGCGGACTACAACCCCGAGCAGTGGCCCCGCGAGGTGTGGGACGAGGACGTCGCGCTGATGCGCGAGGCCGGCGTCACGGTCGTCTCCCTCGCGATCTTCTCGTGGGCGCGCCTCCAGCCGGCGCCGGGGGAGTGGGACTTCGGGTGGCTCGACGAGGCCATGGACCTGCTGCACGCGAACGGCATCGGGGTGGACCTGGCGACCGCCACCGCCTCGCCGCCGCCGTGGCTGACGCGCCTGCACCCCGAGGTCCTGCCGGTGACGCGGACCGGCGAGACGCTCTGGCCGGGCGCGCGCCAGCAGTGGCGGCCCACCTCGCCCGTGTTCCGCCGGTACGCGCTCGAGCTCGTCGAGGCGATGGCGGGCCGTTACGCGGACCATCCGGCGCTCGTCGCCTGGCACGTCAACAACGAGCTGGGCTGCCACAACGTCTGGGACTACTCGGACGACGCCGCGGCCGCGTTCCGCACCTGGCTGAGCGAGCGGTACGGCTCCCTCGACGCGCTCAACGCCGCGTGGGGCACCGCGTTCTGGTCCCAGCGCTACGGCGACTGGGAGGAGATCCTGCCGCCGCGCCTGGCCGCCGCGCACCCGAACCCGACGCAGCAGCTCGACTTCAAGCGGTTCTCCTCGGACGCGCTGCGGGACCACCTGCGCGCCGAGCGCGCCGTCCTGCGCCGGCACGCGCCCACCGTGCCGGTGACGACGAACTTCATGGTCATGGCGCACACGACCGGCATGGACTACGCCGCGTGGGCCGGCGACGTCGACTTCGTCTCGAACGACCACTACGTGCACCCGGGCCCGCAGGGCCCGGACGAGCTGTCGTTCTCCGCCAACCTCACGAGCGGGATCGCGGGCGGCGAGCCCTGGTTCCTCATGGAGCACTCGACGAGCGCGGTCAACTGGCAGCCCGTCAACCGGCCCAAGCGTGCCGGCGAGCTGGCGCGCGACTCGCTCACGCACGTCGCGCACGGCGCCGACGCCGTCTGCTACTTCCAGTGGCGCCAGTCCGCCGCGGGCGCCGAGAAGTACCACTCGGCGATGGTCCCGCACGCCGGCGCGGACAGCGACGTCTTCCGGGCCGTGGTGGACCTCGGTCGCACGCTCGGCCGGCTCGCGCCGGTCGTCGGCGCGCGCCGGGAGCACGCCCGTGCCGCGATCCTGTTCGACTGGGACTCGTGGTGGGCGTCCGAGCTCGACTCGCACCCGAGCGACCGCCTGCGCTACCACCGCGAGGCGCTCGACTGGTACTCGGCGTTCCTCGCGCTCGGCGTGCGGGTCGACGTCGTCCCGGCGGCGAGCGACCTCGCCGGCTACGACGTCGTCGTCGCGCCCGTCCTGCACGTCGTCCCGGCGGACCTCGCCGCGCGGCTCGCGGCGTGGGTGGCCGACGGCGGTCACCTGGTGACCACCTACTTCTCCGGCATCGTCGACGAGCACGACCACGCGTGGCTGGGCGGCTACCCGGGCGCGTTCCGCGACCTGCTCGGGGTCCGCGTCCAGGAGATGGCGCCGCTGCTCGACGACGAGGCGCCCCGCCTCGACGACGGGCGGACCGTGGGCCTGTGGGCCGACCCGGTCGACGTCGTGGCCGGCGGCGTCGAGGTCCTGTCCGCGTACGCCGACGGCGAGCAGGCGGGCCGGCCCGCCGTGACGCGGCACGCCGTCGGGCACGGCTCGGCGACCTACGTGGGGACGCGCCTCGGCGCCGCGGGGCCGGACGGCGTGGCGGCGACGCTGCGCACGGTGCTCGACGGCGCAGGGGTCCGCAGCGAGCTGCCCGACCGTGCCCGCGGCGCGGTCGAGCTGACGGTGCGCACCCGCGGCGCGGCGACCTTCTGGTTCCTCGTGAACCGGACGGACGCGCCCGTCGACGTCGATCTCGCCGGCGAGGGCGTGCGGGCCGAGGCGCTGGTCGGCGAGGTGGCCGACGGCGTCGTGGCCCTGTCCGCGCGCGGCGTCGCCGTGCTCCGGGTCGCCCACTAGGGTCGTGGCGACCGGCGAGGAGGGAACCGTGGACCAGCTGGGTGGGTCGGGGACGGCCGGCGTGCAGGTGCGTCCCGCCGCAGGGGGCCGGCGCAAGGGCCCGGGGCCGTCGATGGCGGACGTCGCGGCGCTCGCGCAGGTCTCCTCGCAGACCGTCTCGCGGGTCGCCAACGGGCACCCGAGCGTCCGCGCCGACACCCGCGACCGCGTCCTCGCCGCGATGGAGACGCTCGGGTACGCGCCGAACACGGCGGCCCGCGCGCTGCGCTACGGCCGGTTCGGGACCATCGGGCTGATCGCCCACCGCCTCGCGCGCACCGGCGAGTCGCGCACGGTCGAGGGCGTGGTCGAGGCGGCGCGCGCGCTGGGGCTGACGGTGACCCTCGTGGACGTGCTGGCCCCGACGACCCACGACATGACGGAGGCCGTCGCGCAGCTCAACCACCAGTCGATCGACGGCCTCGTGATCATCCGCTCGGAGCTGTCCGCGACCGAGAACCTGCTGCTGCCCGCGCGGCTGCCCGTCGTCGTCTCCGACTCGCGGCTCCTCGGCAGCCGGCCGGCCGTCGGCACCGACCAGGGCCAGGGCTCGCGGCTCCTCGTCGAGCACCTGCTCGGGCTCGGGCACCGCACCGTGCACCACCTGGCCGGGCCCGCGGAGTCGGGGCCCGCGCAGGAGCGCCGCGACGTCTGGGCGCAGGTCCTGCGGGCCGCGGGCCGCCCCGTCCCGCCGCACGGCGAGGGCGACTGGACCGCGCAGGCCGGGTACGCGTGGGGCGCCGGGCTCGACCTGGACGACGTCACGGCCGTGTTCTGCGCCAACGACGAGATGGCCGCGGGCGTGGTGCGCGCGCTGCACGAGCGCGGCGTGCGCGTGCCGCAGGAGGTCTCGGTCGTCGGGTTCGACGACGTCGCGCTCGCCGGCTACCTGTGGCCGCCGCTGACCACGGTGCGCCAGGACTTCCAGAAGATCGGCGCGGAGCTCGTGCGCCTCCTCGCCGAGCAGATGGACAGCGGGCAGGACATGTCGGACGTGCACGTGACCGTGCCGGTCGAGCTCGTCACCCGCGAGAGCACCGCACCGCCGCGCACGGGCGCCCTGCGCTGAGGCCCCGCGCCGACGCCCCCAGAACCGCACCAGAGAGGTACCGCATGCCCGAGATCCACCACCTGCGCGCCGCCGGCACGAGCGTCGTCCTGGATGCGCGCGGCGACGCGACCCCCGTCGTCGTGCACTGGGGACGCGACCTCGGCGACCTGACCGCCCCCCAGCTCGCGGCGCTCGCGGACGCCCAGGTGCCGGCGGTCACGGCCAGCTCCGTCGACGTGCCGCTGCGCGCGAGGCTGGTCCCGCTGCCCGCCGACGGGTGGTCGGGGCGGCCGGGGCTGACCGGCTGGCGGCCGGGCGGCGGGCCCGGCGACGCGTCGGACGAGGCGCGCGCGGCCGCGCACCCGGGCCTGCGGCACGCCGGCACCACGTCCGACGGCGCGGCCCTGCGGACCGTCCTCGCCGACGACGCGGCCGGCCTGCGCGTGGTCGTCACCCTCGCCCTGGGCGCCTCCGGCGTCCTCGAGAGCCGCACCGCCGTGACCAACACCGGGACGTCGTCGTACGCCCTGACGAGCGTCGCCTCCACGCTCCCGCTGCCCGCGAGGGCCGGGGAGATCCTCGACCTGTCGGGGCACTGGTCGGGCGAGCGGCGCCCGCAACGGCTCCCGGTGCGCGACGGCGTGTGGTCGCGCGAGACGCGGCACGGCCGCCCCGGGCACGACGCACCGTTCGCGACGGTCGTCGGGACGCCGGGGTTCGGCTTCCGCGCGGGCGAGACCTGGGTGGTGCACCACGCGTGGAGCGGGGACAGCGCCGTGCGCGTCGAGCACCTGCCGAGCGGGCACACCGTCGTCGGCGCGGGCGAGATCTGGGGCCCTAGGGACGTACATCTCGCGCCGGGCGAGGCGTACGAGTCGCCGCGGACCCTTGCCGCGTGGTCGGGCGACGGCCTCGACGGGGCCTCCGAGCGCTTCCACGCCTGGGTGCGTGCCCGGCCCGGGCGTGCCCCGAAGCCCCGCCCCCTCACGCTGAACACGTGGGAGGCCGTGTACTTCGACCACGACCTCGTCCGCCTGCGCGACCTGGCCGACGCCGCAGCGCGCGTCGGCGTCGAACGGTTCGTCCTCGACGACGGCTGGTTCCGCGGGCGCCGCGACGACCGGCGGGGCCTCGGCGACTGGACGGTCGACGCGGGGGTGTGGCCCGACGGCTTGCACCCGCTGGTCGACCACGTGCGGGGGCTGGGCATGGACTTCGGCCTGTGGGTCGAGCCCGAGATGGTCAACGCCGACTCCGACCTCGCGCGGGCGCACCCGGACTGGGTGCTGCGCGGGGCCCCGGGCCGCGACCCGGTCGGGTGGCGCCACCAGCAGGTGCTCGACCTCGCCCGCCCGGACGCCTACGCGCACGTGCGCGACGCGCTGGTCGCGCTGCTCGAGGAGTACCCGGTCGAGTACCTCAAGTGGGACCAGAACCGGGACGTGCTCGACGCCGCCTCGCGCCCGCAGGTGCTCGCGACCCGGCGCCTGATGGACGAGCTGCAGGCCCGGTTCCCGGGCGTCGAGATCGAGTCGTGCTCCTCGGGCGGGGGCCGGGTCGACCTCGACGTGCTCGACCGCACGGCGCGGGTCTGGGCGTCGGACACCAACGACGCGCTCGAGCGCGAGCAGGTGCAGCGGTGGACGGGCCTGCTCGTGCCGCCGGAGCTCGTGGGCACGCACGTCGGCGACGCCCGCTCGCACACCACCGGCCGCACGCAGTCGCTCGGGCTGCGCCTGGTCACCGCGACGTTCGGGCACAGCGGCATCGAGTCGGACCTGACGCGGGTCGGGGAGCAGGAGCTGGCGGCGATCACGCGGTGGGCGGCGCTGGTGCGCGGGCTGCGCCCGCTCGTCGCGACGGGCCGCACCGTGCGCGCCGACCGGCCGGACGAGTCGTGCTGGGTGCACGGGCTCGTGGCGCCGGACGGTAGCGAGGCGGCGTTCGCCGTCGTCAGCCGGACCTCGACGCCCGACGCCGTGCCCCCGCCCGCGCGGCTGCCGGGCCTCGACCCGGCGCGCACCTACCGCGTCGAGCGGGTGGACCTCGCGGGCGAGCCCGTGATCGTCGGCGACGTGCCGCCGCCGTGGTGGGACGAGCGGGTCGTGACGCTGCCCGGCGGGCTGCTCGGGGAGGTCGGCCTGCCGCTGCCGGGCCTCGCGCCGGAGCAGGCGGTGCTGCTGCGCCTGAGGGTCGTCGCATGACCGGGGATCTCGACGAGCAGGCGGCCGACGACCGCGAGGCCGAGGTGCGGCGGCGGATGGCGGCGCACGAGCTCTACACCGACGCCGGCGTCGAGGCGCTCGCGGCGGAGCGCGTGCGCGCCAGGGAGCTGGCGTTCGACCTGCTGCACACGAGGCCCGGCGACACCGCGGCCCGGGAGCGCCTCCTGCGCGAGCTGCTCGGCGGTGTCGGCGAGGGCGTATGGGTCGAACCGCCGCTGCACGTCGCGTACGGCGCGAACGTCACGGTCGGCGACGACGTGTACGTCAACACCAACCTCACCCTCGTCGACGACGTCGGGGTCACCCTCGGTGACCGGGTGATGGTCGCGCCGAACGTGACGATCACGACGACCGGCCACCCCGTGCACCCGGACCTGCGTCGGGGCGGCGGGCAGTTCTCGGCCCCCGTGGTCGTCGAGGACGACGTGTGGCTCGGTGCCGGCGCGGTGCTCCTGCCGGGCGTGACCGTCGGGCGAGGGTCGGTGGTCGCAGCCGGGAGCGTCGTGACGGCGGACGTGCCGCCCGGCGTCGTCGTGGCCGGGGTGCCGGCGCGCGTGCTCCGGGTGGTCACCGACGCCGACCTCGAGTGGCGGTTCCGGCCGCCGGGCACGCTCTCGAGGCCCTAGCCCCCGGTCGTCGCGGCCGTGGATCACGGCGGCCGGAGGCGGTGCGGCGACAGGGAGGCGCTACCGTGCGTTCGATGGCGACGATGACGCGAGGCACGAACCTGCCTCAGATGGCCGGGTTCAACCAGTTCGCCGTGCTCGACGCCGTCCGCCGCAGCGACGGCTCCCGCACCCGCGCGGACCTCGCCCGCATCACGGGCCTCTCGGCCCAGACCGTCACGAACGCGACCCGCCGCCTGATCGAGGAGGGCCTCGTCGCCGAGCGCGAGCTGCAGCGGCGCTCCGGCTCCGGCCGGCCCGGGACGGCGCTCGCCGTCGTCCCCGACAGTCGGTACGCCGTGGGCGTGCACCTCGACCCGGCCGCGGTGGTCGTCGCCCTGATCGACCTGGCCGGCGACCTCGTGACCCAGCGCGCGGTCTCGACGCCGGAGTCCGAGCGCCCGGAGGCGGTGCTCGACGTCGTCGCGGACGAGATCGCGGCGATCGTCGAGGACGCGGGGGTGCGCCGCGACCGGCTCGTCGGGGTCGGCGTGGTCACCCCGGGACCGATCGACCGGGAGCGGGGCCTCGTGCTCGACCCGCCGCACCTGAAGATGTGGCACGACGTCCCGCTGCGCGACGAGGTCGCCCGGCGCACCGGCCTGCCGACCCTGCTCGACAAGGACGTCCTCGCCGTCGCCGCCGCGACCCTCTGGTTCCCCGACGGCGGGCACTCCGGCGACGCCGCCGTGGTGTACGCGGGGACGGGCGTCGCCGTCGGCGTGGTCAGCGGCGGCGAGGTGGTGCGCGGGGTCTCGGGCAACGCGGGGGAGGCGGGGCACCTGAGCATCGGCCGCGCGTCGGGGCCGTGCTCGTGCGGGCGCGACGGGTGCCTCGGCGGGGTGCTGAGCGCCGAGTCGCTCCTGGCGAACGCGACGGCGCGCGGCATCGGGCTCGCCGCCGCCTCGGCCGTCACCCCCGACCCGATCCTGCGGGCCGACGCCGCCGTCGACGAGCTGCGCGTCCGCGCCGAGCGGGGCGAGGCCGCGGTGCACGACTTCCTGGCGGACGCGGGCGACGCGCTCGGGTTCGCCGTGACCGGGGTGTGCGAGCTGCTCGACCTGGACACGATCGTCACCTCGGGGCCGGTGTGGGAGCGCCTCGGCCCGTGGCTGGAGCGCGGGCTGCAGGGCGCGGTGGACCGGTTCCGGCTGCCGGGGCGGCATCCCGTGCGGGTCGTGCCGTCGGTCGGCGGGGTGCACGCGGCCGCGATCGGGGCCGCGTGCCTCGCGCTGGACGAGGCGTTCACGCCCCGCGCGGCAGGCCTCCTCCTCGGCTCCTGACCCAGACCCCGGCCCGCCGGACCTGGGCGACGTCGTCGGGCCTTGCAATTAGTTCCGCGAAATGATGAACTTGCGCCGCCGCACGGACGCGGCGACCAGAGCAAAGGAGCATCTGATGCGTATTCGGAGAGCAGCGGCCGTCGGCGCCGTGGCGGCGCTCGCCCTGACGACCGCCGCCTGCGGGTCGTCGGACGACGGCGACGCGGCCCAGGACTCGGGCCCGCGCACGATCACCATCGCCTACCAGAAGACCTCGGCGTTCCACCAGCTCGACGACCTGCTGCAGAAGGTCAAGCCCGAGTTCGAGAAGGCGAACCCCGACGTCACGGTCAAGCTCGCGCCCATCGAGGCCGAGGCGGACCAGTACTACACGAAGCTCGCCCTGATGAACGGCTCCAAGGACACGGCCCCGGACGTGATCTACGAGGACACGTTCCAGGTCATGTCCGACGCCGCCGCCGGCTACCTCCTGCCGATCGACGACTACACCGCGAAGTGGGACGACTGGTCGCAGTTCGAGGACGCCGCGAAGAACGCCGGCCTCGGCGTCGACGGCAAGACCTACGGCGTCTCGATGGGCACCGACACCCGCGGGATCTTCTACAACAAGGACCTGTTCAAGAAGGCGGGCCTGCCCACGGACTGGCAGCCCACCACGTGGCAGGAGATCATCGACGCCGCCCAGACGATCAAGGACAAGCTCCCGGACGTCACGCCGATGAACATCTACGCGGGCAAGGCCGGCAGCGAGCAGACCACCATGCAGGGCCTCGAGATGCTGTACTACGGCAGCCGCGACGGCGCCGACCTGTACAACACGGACCAGAAGAAGTGGGTCACCGGCGACCAGGGGATGACGGACTCCCTCGACTTCTACAAGACCGTGTACGACGGCGGGCTGGCACCCTCCCTGGACCAGGCGCTCGACGCGAACATCGGCACCAAGGTGTTCTCCGAGCTGCTGCCCCAGGGCAAGCTCGCGATCGACATCGACGGCTCCTGGATGCCCGGCGGCTGGATCTCCGGGGAGAACGCGTGGCCGGAGTGGGAGAAGACGCTCGGTTTCGCGAAGATGCCGACCAAGGACGGCTCCGGCGACGGGTTCACCTCGATGTCGGGCGGCTGGCTGCTGTCGGTCGGTGCGCAGACCAAGAGCCCGCAGACGGCGTTCGACTTCGTCGCGATGGCCACGAACAAGGACAGCTCGCTCGAGTACGACACGACGAACAGCCAGATCGCGGTCCGCAAGGACGTCGCGGAGGACCCGAAGTACCTGAGCTACAACCCGTCGTTCGAGTTCTTCTCGAGCCTCGTGCCGTACACGCACTTCCGCCCGGCCACCCCGGACTACTCGCAGATCTCCTCCGTGATCCAGACGGAGGTCGAGGCGGTCGCCAGCGGCCAGAAGTCGCCTGAGGACGCCGCGAAGTCGTACGACGAGGGCCTGCAGAAGATCGTCGGCAAGAACAACACGGTCGCCGCGGGCTGAGCATGTCCACGCAGACACTCGCGCCGGGCACCGACGGGGGCCGGGACACCACGTCCCGGCCCCGGTCGGGGGGCCTGCGGGCGCTGACCCGCTCGGTCCCCCTCGTGCCGGCGATCCTCCTGCTCGCCGTCTTCCTCCTCGGCCCGATCCTCTGGTCCCTGTACGGGTCCATGACCAACACCGCCCTGACGGGGTACCGCGCCGCGGACCCCCAGTTCGTCGGGCTCGACAACTACACGTCCCTCTTCGCCGACGCGGACTTCTGGGCGTCGGTGTGGATCACGGTCGTGTTCACCCTCGCCTCGGCCGTGGTGGGGCAGAACGTCCTCGGCATGGGCCTGGCCGTCCTGCAGCGCATGGCGCCGAAGGCGCTCGGCTCGGCGATCGGTGCGCTCGTCGTCGTCGCGTGGGTGATGCCGGAGATCGTGGCCGCGTTCGCGCTGTACGCGTTCTTCTCCACCGACGGGACGCTCAACTCGGTGCTCGGCGTCGTCGGCCTCGGCGACACGACGTGGCTCATCACGGTCCCGCTGCTCGCGGTCATCCTCGCCAACGTCTGGCGCGGCACCGCGTTCTCGATGCTGGTCTACCGGGCCGCGCTGTCCGAGGTGCCGACCGAGATCGAGGAGGCCGCGCAGATCGACGGCGCCAACCGGCGCCAGACGTTCTTCCGCGTGACGCTGCCGATGATCCGGCGGTCCATCTCGACCAACCTCATGCTGACGACGCTGCAGACCCTCGCGGTGTTCACCATCATCTGGGTGATGACCGGCGGCGGTCCCGGCACCAAGAGCTCGACGCTCCCGGTGCTCGCGTACCAGGAGGCGTTCAAGTACTCCCAGGTGGGCTACGGGACCGCGATCGCGACCGTCACCATCCTCGTCGGCGCCGTGTTCTCGATCGTGTACATCAAGGTGCTCAAGCCGGAGGTGGACTGATGACCGCCACGACCGTCCCGACGTCGTCGGGCACCCCGGGGACCCGGGGAGGGCGCGCCGGCAGGGCGCCGCGCGGCGGCCGCGTCATGACCGTCGCGTCGCCGCGCCGCTCGAGCAGCCGGCTCATCGCCTCGGCGATCCTCGTGCTCGTCGGCGTCGCGTTCCTGGTGCCCCTGGCCTGGATCCTGCTGTCGTCGGTGAACCCGTCCGCGACCGTGTCCGTGAGCGTCCCGTCGAGCCTGACGACGGAGAACTTCGCGGCGGTGTGGAACCTCGACCAGACCTTCAGGCCCCTGTGGAACTCGGCGGTGATCTCGTTCGGCACCGCCTTCCTCACCGTGATCGTCGGGGTCGTCGCCGCCTACCCGCTCTCGCGGTACCGCATGCGGTTCCAGCGCGGGTTCATGTACACGATCCTGTTCGCGACGTGCCTGCCGATCACCGCGATCATGGTGCCCGTCTACACGCTGTTCGTGAAGCTGCAGCTGCTCGACTCGACGACCGGCGTCATCTTCTTCATGGCCGCGACCTCGCTGCCCATGGCGATCTGGATGCTGAAGAACTTCATGGACTCCGTGCCGATCTCCCTCGAGGAGGCGGCCTGGGTGGACGGCGCCGGCTCGATGCGCGCGCTGCGCACGATCGTCCTGCCGCTCATGCGGCCCGGGATCGCCGTCGTGCTGATCTTCGTGTTCACGGGGGCCTGGGGGAACTTCTTCGTCCCGTTCATCCTCATGACCTCGGCGGAGCACCAGCCCGCCGCCGTCGCGATCTACAACTTCTTCGGGACCTACGGGAGCGTCGCCTACGGCAAGCTCGCGGCCTTCTCGATCCTCTACTCGGTGCCCGTGCTCGTCCTCTACCTGGTGACGCAGCGCCTCTCGGGCGGGTCCAACGCCCTCGCCGGCGGCATCAAGGGCTGACCGCCGGACCTGCGCACCGACCACACGTCAGAACACCGCACCACGCAAAGGAACTCCGTCATGCCCACACCCGAGCAGCTGACCCTCGCCAGGGTGGACCGCTTCGTCGAAGAGCGGATCGCCCCGCACGTCCAGCGCAGCGCCGAGCCCCTGTCCGTCACCGCCTGGGAGGCGCCCGGCGAGCCCGTCCCGTTCGCGGAGGCGGTGGAGCACGACGGCGCTCCCGTCGAGCCCGGCCACCGCTGGGGCGCGCCGTGGAGCACCACGTGGTTCCACCTCACCGGCCCGGCGCCGGTGGACGGCGCCGCGGCGGCGGGCGACCGGACCGCCGTGCACGTCGACCTCGGGTTCACGGACGTCAACCCGGGCTTCCAGGCCGAGGGCCAGCTCTGGTCGGCCGACGGGCGCCCGCTCAAGGCGCTCAACCCCCGCAGCCGGGCCGTCGACTGGCCGGCCGACGAGCCCGTCGACCTGTGGCTCGAGGCCGCGGGGAACCCCACGGTGCTCGGCCCCGACGGGTTCCGCCCCACCCCGCTCGGCGACAAGGAGACGGCGGGCACCGAGCCGGTCTACGTGCTGCGCCGCGCCGACGTCGTGACCTTCGAGGCCGAGGTCCACGAGCTGCACCAGGACGCCCTCGCGCTGCGCGACCTCCTGCGCGTCCTGCCGCCCGAGGGCACCCGGTTCGCCGGGGTGCTCGCCGCGCTCGACGACATGGTCGACGCCGTCGACCCGACGGACGTGCCCGGCACCGCCTCGGCGGGACGCGACGTCCTGGCCCCGCACCTGGCGATGCCGGCGGCCGCGAGCGCGCACACGGCCTACGCCGTCGGGCACGCGCACATCGACTCCGCGTGGCTGTGGCCGGTGCGCGAGACGGTGCGCAAGTGCGCCCGCACGTTCTCGAACGTCGTCACCCTGATGGACGCGGACCCGGACCTGGTGTTCGCGTGCTCCTCCGCGCAGCAGTACGCGTGGATCAAGGAGTCCTACCCGGACCTGTTCGAGCGGATCAAGGAGAAGGTCGCCGAGGGCCGCTGGGTCCCGGTCGGCGGCATGTGGGTGGAGTCGGACACCAACATGCCGGGCGGGGAGGCGCTCGTGCGCCAGTTCCTCACCGGCAAGGCGTTCTTCCGTGACGAGCTCGGCGTCGAGACCCGCGACGTGTGGCTCCCCGACTCGTTCGGGTACTCCGGCGCCCTGCCGCAGATCGCCCGCGCGGCCGGCAACCGCTGGATGCTCACCCAGAAGCTGTCCTGGAACGAGATCAACCGGATGCCGCACCACACGTTCGACTGGGAGGGCATCGACGGGACGCGCATCTTCACGCACTTCCCGCCCGTCGACTCCTACAACGGCGAGCTCACGGCCACGGAGCTCGACCACGCCGCGACCAACAACGCCGAGAAGGGCCGGTTCGATGCGTCGATCGTGCCGTTCGGGTACGGCGACGGCGGCGGCGGCCCCACGGCCGAGATGATGGACCGGGCCCGGCGGTACGCGTCCACGGAGGGCGTGCCGGCGGTGCGCCACGCGAGCCCCTACGAGTTCTTCGAGGACGCCGAGCAGGCGATCGCCGAGCCAGCGGTGTGGAGCGGGGAGATGTACCTCGAGTTCCACCGCGGGACGTACACCTCCCAGTCGCGGACCAAGCAGGGCAACCGGCGCAGCGAGCACCTGCTGCGCGAGGCCGAGCTGTGGGCCGCGACCGCGGCCGTGCGCACGGGGGCCGACTACCCGTACGAGGCGCTCGACGCCGCGTGGAAGACGGTCCTGCTCAACCAGTTCCACGACATCCTGCCGGGCAGCTCCATCGCGTGGGTCTACCGCGACGCGGAGGCCGGCTACGCGCAGGTGGCGAGCGACGTCGAGGAGATCGTGGCGGGCGCCGTGGGCGCGCTCGCGGGCGACGGCGACCGGCCGCTGCTGTTCAACGCCGCGCCCCAGGCGTGGGACGGGGTCGCGGCCCTCGGTGCGTCGGCCCCGGCAGCGGCGGACGGCGACGCGGTGGGCGTCGAGGACGGGCCCGACGGCGTCGTCGTGGGCAACGGGATCGTGTCTCTGCGGATCGACGGGGCGGGCCTGGTCCGGTCGCTGCGCGACCTGCGCGCCGACCGCGAGCTCGTGCCCGCGGGCCAGGCGGGCAACCTCCTGCAGCTGCAGCGCGACACCCCGCGGCAGTGGGACGCGTGGGACGTCGACCTGGAGGACCGCGTGCACCTCACCGACCTCGACACGCCGGCCACGGTCGACGTCGTCGTCTCCGGGCCGGACGAGGTCGTCGTCGAGGTCTCGCGGACGTTCGGGACGTCGTCGGTCACCCAGCGGATCGGGCTGTCCCGCGGGTCGGCGGCCGTGCGGATCGAGACGGACGTGGACTGGCACGAGCGCGAGAGGCTGCTCAAGCTCGCCTTCCCGCTCGACCTGCACGCCGACCGCAGCGCGTCCGAGACGCAGTTCGGGCACGTGTTCCGCCCGACGCACGCGAACACCCCCTGGGACGCCGCCAAGTTCGAGATCTGTGCCCACCGCTGGGTGCACGTCGCGGAGCCGGGGTACGGGGTCGCGGTCGCGAACAGCGGCACGTACGGCCACGACGTCGGCCGGTCGCTCGCGGCCGACGGGAGCACGGTCACGACCGTGCGCGAGTCGCTCCTGCGCGCGCCGCTCTACCCGGACCCCGACGCGGACCAGGGCGAGCACCGGTTCGTCACGGTCCTGCACCCCGGTGCCGCGATCGCGGACGCCGTGCGCGAGGGCTACCGGACCAACCTCCCGCGGCGCGTCGTGCGCGGCGCGGGGGAGGTCGCGCCCCTGGTCACGGTGGACGACGACGCCGTGGTCGTCGAGTCGGTCAAGCTCGCCGAGGACCGCAGCGGGGACGTCGTGGTGCGGCTCTACGAGTCGGCGGGCGCGCGGTCGCGGGCCCGGGTCTCGTTCGGGTTCGACGTGGCCGGCGTGGTGCGCACCGACCTGCTCGAGCGGCCGGTGACGGACGAGCCGGCCGAGGTGGACCTGGGCGAGCCGCTCGCGCTGCGGCCGTTCCAGATCGTCACGCTGCGGGCGTCGCGGGCCTGAGCACCCGCACGTGCCGGGAGGCACGCGCCCGCGCGGACGGTCCGGTCAGCCCTGCGGCTCGACCGGGCCGTCCGTGCCGGCGACGGCGTCCCCGCAGCTCGTCTCCTGGGCGGTGGTGACGACGTCGTCGTCCTTCGCGGCGCTCGTCGCGACCGTCGCCTCGTCGCCGTTGGCGGCGTGCGCCCCGTCGTCGGACAGGTCGACGAGGGTGCGCTTGACGGTGAAGGTCTTCCCGGAGTCGTCGGAGACCGCGTCCAGGCCGGCGAGCTCGAGGCGGCCGTCGACCTCCGAGCAGCCGACGCCCGTGCCGTAGCCCGTGAAGCCCTTGTCGAACGTGTAGGGGTCGCCCTTCGCGTCGGTGGTCACGGTGACCTGGCACCCCGCGAGCGAGTAGAGCTGGACGGCGCGGCCGACGTCGACCAGCGCGATCGGCGTGGCGTCCGCGCCGACGACGTTCACCACCGCGGAGGCCCTGATCGGCTCCGCCGCGTCGATCTCGTGGGAGAAGGTGGCGCCGGACGCCGTCGTGACCCCGAAGGTGCGGTCCGGGCCCCCGGTGAGCCAGGCGACGTCGTCCTTCCCGTCCCCGTCGACGTCGACCACGTCGTGGGTGTCGGCGCCCGACGGCGGGCCGTCGCCCGTGGCGGCGCAGCCCGAGCCCGCGGCGTCCCCGGCGTCCCCGGCGCTGTCGTCGGACGGGCCGGCCGAGGCCGAGCCGCCCGAGGTGGCGGCGCCGTCGTCGCTCCCGGGGGAGCCGGCCGAGCCGTCGTCAGCGGGGGCCGTCGAGCCGGCGCTCGACGGCGAGCCCGCCGCCGCGTCGTCGTCCGACGACCCGCAGCCCGACATGACCAGCGTGGCGGCGAGGACAAGTAAGCCGGCCGCCGCCCTTCCACGTCCTGTGGTTCGTGTGCTCATCGCTCCAGGCAAGCACCGCTCGCGCCGTCCCGCAAAGGGCGGGTCCGCGTGGTGCGCCCGTTCCTAGGCAGATCTTTCCCTGGATGATGCCGCGCGCCCCGGCCAGCATGGGGACCACCGCACGATCACAGCTTCGGGGACGCACGTCCCCCTGTTCGAGGAGTCAGCATGTCTACGTGGTTCATCACCGGCGCGTCCCGCGGTTTCGGCCTCCAGGTCGCCCGCCAGGCGCTCGACCGCGGGGACGACGTCGTCGCGACCGCGCGTGACCCGCACGCCGTCCGCGCGGCGCTGCCCGGGTACGAGGGTCGGTTGCTCGCCGTGGCCCTCGACGTCACCGACGAGGCCCAGGCCCGGGCCGCGGTCGCGTCCGCGGTCGAGACCTTCGGGACGATCGACGTCCTGGTCAACAACGCGGGGCGCGGTCTGCTCGGCGCGGTGGAGGAGTCCACGGACGCCGCCGTCCGCGCGATCTACGACACCAACGTCTTCGGGCTGCTCAACGTCACCCGCGCGGTGCTGCCGGTGATGCGCCGGCAGCGGTCGGGCCGGGTGCTCAACTTCAGCTCGCTGGGCGGGTTCAGCAGCTCCGCCGGGTTCGGGGTCTACTGCTCCACCAAGTTCGCGGTGGAGGGTCTCTCGGAGGCGATGCAGCAGGAGCTGGCGCCCCTCGGCATCGGTGTCACGCTGGTGGAGCCGGGCTACTTCCGTACCGACTTCCTCGACGCCACCAGCCTGCACACCGAGGACGAGGTCATCGCGGACTACGCTGCGACCGCCGGCGCGGTCCGCGGCGCGGTGCCCGGCCTCAACCAGGCCCAGCCGGGCGACCCGGTCAAGGGCGCCACGGCAGTGCTGGCCCTCGCCGACACCGAGAACCCGCCGGTGCGCGCCCAGCTCGGCAGCGACTGCCTGGCGGAGCTCGACCGGAAGATCGGGCAGCTCCAGCGGGAGTCGGCGGCCTGGCGCGGGCTGGCACTGTCCACCGACCACGACGACGCCCGCGCGCTGGTCTGACGTCCGTGCGCGCACGGGGCATGTGAAGGTCCGGTGCACAATGGTGCGATGACCTACCGGGTGCTGAAGCTCTTGCTCTCGCTCCTGGCATACGTGTTCCTGCGCCCGCAGGTCACCGGGCTCGGCAACATCCCGCGCAGCGGGCCGGTCATCCTCGCGAGCAACCACCTCTCGTTCGTGGACTCGCTGCTGATCCCGATCGTCGCGCCCCGGCACGTCACGTTCCTCGCGAAGGCCGAGTACTTCGAGGGCACCGGGATCAAGGGGAGCGTGTCCCGGTGGTTCTTCTCCACGCTCGGGCACATCCCTGTGCACCGCGAGGACCCGCGGGCCGGCCAACGCTCGCTGGAGGACGCGCTCGCCGTGCTCGGCAGCGGCGGCGCGTTCGGCATCTACCCGGAGGGCACGCGCTCGCGGGACGGCAAGCTGCACAAGGGGCACACCGGCGTGGCCTGGCTGGCGCTGGCCGGCCACGCGCCCGTGGTGCCCGTGGCGGTGTGCGGCACGGACAAGGTCCAGCCCGTCGGCAAGCGGCTGCCGCGCATCCACCGCGTCCAGGTCTCGTTCGGCCCGCCCGTGCTGCCGCGCAAGCAGATCACCAGCGGCATCCGGCCCGCGCAGGCGCGGCGCGAGCTGACCGACGAGGTCATGACCCGCATCCACGCGATGAGCGGGCAGGCGCTCGCAGACTGAGGCGGCGGCGGTCAGCCGGTGCCTGACGTTCCCTGACTCGATGGAGAGCTCGCATGCCTGACGCCGCCGTCCGCCCCGTCCCCGCCCCGGCGTCGCCCACCGCGGGAGCCCTCGGCGTCCTCCGCCCGCTCGGTCTGGACGCCGCCCGGATCACCGGCGGGCTGTGGGCCGCCCGGCAGGAGGCGAACCGGCGGGCGTCGATCCCCGCGGGCGCCGAGCAGCTCGACCGGGCCGGCAACCTGCGCAACCTCGAGATCCTCGCCGGCGAGACGCAGGGCGAGGCGATCGGGCCGGTCTTCGCCGACTCCGACGTGCACAAGTGGCTCGAGGCCGCCGCGTGGGAGCTCGGCCGCGGTGAGGACGAGCGGCTGGCATGCCTGCAGCGCCGCGTCACGGACCTGCTCGCGCGGGCGCAGGCCGACGACGGGTACCTCGACTCCGTCGTCCAGCTGCGCGAGAACGAGCGCTACCGCGAGCTGCCGTGGAGCCATGAGCTCTACTGCGCCGGGCACCTGTTCCAGGCCGCGGTCGCACAGGTCCGTGCGACGGGGAGCCGCGAGCTCCTCGACGTCGCCACGCGCCTCGCCGACCACCTGGTGGCGACCTTCGGGGACGGTCGTCCCGGCCTCGGCGACCGTGAGGACGTCGACGGCCACCCGGTGGTCGAGACGGCTCTCGTCGAGCTCTACCGCGAGACGGGGACCCGGGCCTACCTCGACCTGGCGCGGTACTTCGTCGAGGCGCGCGGTCACGGGCACATGGAGCGGTACGGCGCGGAGCCGACCTACTTCTCCGACCGGCTCCCCGTCCGCGAGACGCCGCACCCGGAGGGCCACGCGGTGCGCGCGGTCTATCTCGGGGCGGGGGCGACGGACGTGGCGGTCGAGACCGGCGACACCGAGCTGCTCGCGGCCCTGGAGCGGCAGTACGCCGCGATGGAGCGCTCGCAGCAGTACCTCACCGGCGGTCTCGGGTCCCGGTGGGAGGGCGAGTCGTTCGGGGACCCCTACGAGCTGCCCGCCGACCGTGCGTACGCGGAGACGTGCGCGTCGATCGGCGGCGTCCAGTGGGCGTGGCGCCTCCTGCTGGCCACGGGCGAGGCGCGCTACGGCGACCAGATCGAGCGGATGCTGCTCAACGGTTTCCTCTCCGGCCTCTCGCTCGCGGGGACCGAGTACTTCTACGTCAACCCGCTGCAGCTGCGGGCCGACGCGGAGCCCGAGGAGAACCGGAGCCCGGCGCACGGGCGGCGCGGCTGGTTCGACTGCGCGTGCTGCCCGCCCAACATCATGCGCACGCTCTCGAGCCTCACGGCCTACCTCGCCACGCGGACGGACGCGGGCCTGCAGATCCACCAGTACGCGCCGGGTCCGATCTCGAGCGACGGGCTGAGCGTGCGCGTCGAGACCGGCTACCCCTATGACGGGCGGGTCGTGGTCCACGTCGACGAGGTCCCGGGCCGCCCGGTCGAGATCGCCCTGCGGGTCCCCGCGTGGGCCGAGGGCGCCACCCTCGACGGCGCGCCGGTGGCCGCGGGCGGGTATGCCCGCACGACCGGCCTGCTCGCAGCGGGCGACACCGTCGATCTGGTCCTGCCCATGGCGCCGCGCCTGACCACCGCGGACGCGCGTGTCGACGCGGTGCGCGGCTGCGTCGCGATCGAGCGCGGCCCGCTGGTCTACGCGCTCGAGCAGCCCGACCAGGCCGCCGGCGTCGTCGTCGACGACGCGCGCCTCGACCCGGACGAGACGATCACGGTCGAGCGGCGCGACGACCTGCTGGGCGGGACGACGGTCCTGCGCGCCCGTGGTCGCGTCGTGCGGGCGCCCGACGGCGCGGCGCGCGCCCCGTACCGGCCGCTCGGGGACGCTGTGCCCACGGACGGCGGGGACGACGAGCGAGACGTGGAGCTCGTCGCGATCCCGTACCACCTGTGGGCCAATCGCGGCCCGCAGCCGATGCGCGTCTGGATCCCGCTGGCCTGAGCGGGCCTCCCGTCCGGTGTGGCGGTTGACACACTCCACGACCCTTCGTACGCTTCCATTAAGCAAAAGCCGAATTCCATGATGCGAAAGGACGGAACCCCGTCCCGCACCACCGGAGTGGCGACCGGCTCTGAGTCGCGGCGCCGGTCGGCCGAGAACACCGGTGTTCGCCCGACGGCGCGCGCACCGACCCGACGGGCGTCCAGGGGGCGCCGCGAGAGGTGTCAGCATGGCCGAGGTCCCGAACCCGAAGAACGCGACGACGCTGCCGGCGGACGACCTGCACAAGGAGCCGCCCGCCAGCGCGGGCCCTACCCCGTGGGGCACGACGGAACCGGCGATCGAGCGCGCGCCGCGGGGCTCCTCGCCGGCGCACCCCGTCCCGGCCGGCGCGAGCCCGTCGCTGTACAACCGCGACCTCGCGCCGACGACGCGCGAGGGGCGCACCTGGCACGCGTACAGCATCTTCACGCTGTGGGCGAGCGACGTGCACTCGCTCGGGAACTACGTCTTCGCCGCCGGGCTCTTCGCGCTCGGGCTCGGGGGCTGGCAGATCATGCTGGCGTTCCTCGTCGGCTCGTTCCTGCTCCTCGGGCTGCTCAACCTGTCCGGGTTCATGGGTCAGCGCACCGGGGTGCCGTTCCCCGTGATGAGCCGTATCGCCTTCGGCGTCCGGGGGGCGCAGGTGCCCGCGATCATCCGCGGGGCCGTGGCCGTCGCGTGGTTCGGCATCCAGACCTACCTCGCGTCCGTGGTCCTGCGCGTCCTGCTCGTCGCCCTCGCCCCGTCGCTCGACGACCTCGACCACAACTCGATCCTCGGGCTGTCCACGCTCGGCTGGATGGCGTTCGTCGCCCTGTGGATCGTCCAGGTGGTCATCGTCAGCTACGGCATGGAGATGATCCGCAAGTACGAGGCGTTCGCCGGCCCCGTGATCCTCGCGACGATGCTCGGCCTGGCGATCTGGATGTTCTCCCGCGCCGGCTTCTCGATCGCCTGGTCGACGGACGGGTCGCTGACCGGCGGCGAGATGTGGGTGCGGATCTTCGAGTCTGCGGCGCTGTGGGTCGTGGTCTACGGCACCTTCGTGCTCAACTTCTGCGACTTCACGCGCGGCGCCCCGTCGAAGCGGTCGGTGGTCAAGGGCAACGTCTTCGGCATCCCCGTCAACATGCTGTTCTTCGCCGCGGTCGTCGTGGTGATGTCGGGGTCCCAGTACAAGATCAACGGCACGATCATCGAGTCCCCGACCGAGATCGTCCAGCAGATCCCCAACACCCTGATCCTCGTCCTCGCGTGCCTCGCCCTGATGGTCCTCACCGTCGCGGTGAACCTCATGGCCAACTTCGTGGCGCCGACCTACACGCTGACGAACCTGTTCCCGCGACGGCTGAACTTCCGCAAGGCGGCGATCATCTCGGCGTCCATCGGCCTCGTCATCCTCCCGTGGAACCTCTACAACTCGCCGACCGTCGTCGTCTACTTCCTCGGTGGCCTGGGAGCCCTGCTCGGCCCGCTGTTCGGTGTGATCGTCGCCGACTACTGGCTCCTGCGCCGCGGGCGGATCAACGTCCTCGACCTCTACTCCGACGACCCGGCGGCCGACTACGCCTACACCCGTGGCGTCAACTGGCGCGCCATCGGCGCGGGGACGCCGGCCGCGGTCCTCGCGCTCGTCATCGCCCTGGTCCCCGCCTTCGAGGAGGTCTCCGGCTTCTCGTGGTTCGTCGGGGCGATCGCCGCCTGCGGCATCTACCTGGTCGTGGCGGACCGTTCCCCGGTGTTCCGCGCGGTCGACGGCGAGCCGATCGCCGTCCCCCCGCTGCACTGACCTCCTACCGAAAGGGGCGCGCGTGCGCATCCTCGTCGTCAACGTCAACACCACGCGGTCGATGACCGACTCCATCGCGGCCTCGGCCCGTGCGGCCGCCGCCCCCGGGACCGAGATCGTCGGGATCACCCCGCCGTTCGGAGCCGAGTCCGTCGAGGGCAACCTCGAGTCCTACCTCGCGGCGGTCGCCGTCCAGGAGGCCGTGCGGACCTACGAGGGGGAGTACGACGCCGTCGTCCAGGCGGGGTACGGAGAGCACGGGCGCGAGGGGCTCCAGGAGCTGACGACCTGCCCGGTCGTGGACATCACCGAGGCGGCGGCCTCCACGGCGATGTACCTGGGCCACCGCTACTCCGTCGTGACGACGCTCGACCGCGCCGTCCCGCTCATCGAGGACCGGCTGCTGCTGGCCGGGCTCTCGGCGCGCTGCGCGTCCGTGCGGGCCTCCGGCCTGTCGGTGCTCGAGCTCGAGCAGGACGAGCGCCGCGCGGTCGAGGCCATCGCCGCCGAGGCGGAGCGTGCGGTCGTCGAGGACCGAGCGGAGGTCGTCATCCTCGGGTGCGGCGGCATGGCGGGGCTCGCCGATGAGGTGCGCGCCCGCGCGGGCGTCCCCGTCGTGGACGGGGTCGCCGCGGCGGTCACGGTCGCCGAGTCGCTCGTGCGGCTGGGCCTGACGACGTCGAAGGTGCGCACCTATGCGCCGCCGCGGCCCAAGCGCGTGGTGCACCCCGTCGCGCCGGGGCAGCCCGGCCGGTAGGCCCACAGGGCTGGCCGGCCGGGACGGTCGGGCCGACCCCCAGGTCAGGCCCCGCCCGGCTCCCCGGTGACGAGCCGACGCAGCACCTCGACCGGCAGCTTGGGCGTGCGGTCGGCGAACAGCAGGCCGTTCGTCTCCTGCCCGGTGTCCGTGAGCTGCGTGTAGCAGAAGCCGGAGAGCGGCGCCGCGGTGCGGGCGGCGTCGATCAGGTCGCCCACGCGCGCCTCGAAGTCCGTGTCGTCGGTCGCCGTCGAGTAGCCCCACGCGTCGTCGCGCGCACCGGCGTAGGAGACGCCGCCGAACTCGGTGAGCATGACGGCCTGTCCGCGCTCGACGGTGGGCGCCGCGTCGGCGAGCAGGATCCGCCGGCCTGCCGGCCCGACGCCGTCGAGCATCGCCTGCACCGCCTCCGGGGTGCCGTAGCGGGTGCGCAGCACGTCGCCGGAGGGCTCGTAGTCGTGGATCGTCCAGATGTCCGAGTCGGTGTGCTCCCAGCCGTCGTTGGAGATCACGGGCCGCGTCGGGTCCAGCGCGCGGGTCAGGTGCACGAGCGCCAGGGAGTAGTCCTGCTGCGCGACGTCGTGGGGGCCGTGCTGGACGCCCCAGCTCTCGTTGAGCGGCACCCAGGTGACGATCGAGGGGTGGGAGCGGTCGCGCCGCACGAGGTCGAGCCACTCGCGGGTGAGCATCTCCACGGCGCGCGGGGAGAAGGCGTAGGCGTTGGCGGTCTCGGCCCAGATCGTCAGGCCCAGGCGATCCGCCCAGTAGAGGAACCGCGGGTCCTCGGCCTTCTGGTGGATGCGCGCGGAGTTGAACCCGAGGTCCTTGATGAGCTGGACCTCGGCGCGCAGCGCGTCGGCGTCCGGCGGGGTCAGGAGCGAGGTGGGCCACAGGCCCTGCTCGAGCACCGAGCGCAGGAAGTACGGGCGGTCGTTGAGCTGGAAGCGGCCGTCGCGCACGGCGACGTCGCGCAGGCCCAGGTAGCTTGCGATCCGGTCGGTCGTGCCCGACGACGTCCCGGCCGGCCGCAGCTCGACGCTCGCGTCCAGCAGGACCGGGCTCTCGGGAGACCAGAGCGTCTTCTCGTAGACCTGGCCGTTGGTCTGGCGCGGCAGCGA
The DNA here is from genome assembly GCF_003752595.1 of Cellulomonas sp. PhB143. Classification (GTDB taxonomy): domain Bacteria; phylum Actinomycetota; class Actinomycetes; order Actinomycetales; family Cellulomonadaceae; genus Paraoerskovia. The sequence continues at coordinate 66,069 of NZ_RKIJ01000015.1, forward strand.
GAGCGTGAGCTCGACGTCCCGCTCGCGCACGAGGAGCGTCTGGGCGCCGAGGAGCTCGTCGCCGAGCGAGACCTCGACGGCGACCTCGTGGTCGGCGCGCGGGCGCTCGTTCAGCACGAGCGAGAGGCGCACGGTCGCGGTGGCCAGGTCCGTCGACCACGCGAGGCGCTCGACGTGCAGCGCGGGACGGTCTCGAGCCAGACGGGCTGCCAGATGCCGGTCGTGCGGTCGTACCAGATGGCGTGCGGGTCCACCTGCCAGTCCTGCTTGCCGCGCGGCTGCGCCACGTCGAGCGGGTCGTCGACCGCGCGGACGACGAGGGTGAGGTCGCCGCCGTCGGCCCGGCGCACGGCGTCGGTCAGGTCGAGCGTGAACGGCGTCTGGCCGCCGGTGTGGCTGCCCACGAGGCGGCCGTCGGCCCAGACGTCGCACGAGTGGTCGACGGCGCCGAAGTTCAGCAGGGTGCAGCTCGCGCCGGTGTCGGTGCCGGTGCCGTTGCCGCACCCGAGCGCCGGGACGTCGCCGGCCGCGACGGTGCGGCGGTACCAGACGACGCCGAGGAACCCGGTCTCGCCGACCCCCGACGCCTGCGCCTCGGGCGGGAACGGGACGGTGATCGTCCGGTCGAACGCGGCGGAGCCCGGCTCGTACCAGCGCTCGGCGAGGCCTGCGTCGTCGGCGTCGACGGCGAAGTCCCACGCGCCGCACAGATCGGTCCACGCGGGGCGCACGAGCTGGGGGCGGGGATAGGTGCCGTCGTTCTGGGTGGCGCGGGCGGGGGCAGCGGTCACGGGCATGATTACAACGATGTACCACAGCCGGGACGGCTGTCCAGCCCACCCGCGAGCGAGGGAACCGCGCCGTGTGCCATCGTGGAGCCCCGCCCGCCGACGAAGGGACCGCACGTGCCATCGAACGCCCCCCGGGACGAGCCGCGCGAGACCCAGCGCCCGCACTACGCCGCACGCCTGGAGGACCGGGTCACCGGCCGGCTCGGCCGGGCCCTGCGCCGGCGCGGCTGGGTGCCGCGCATCCTGCCCTACACGGGGTACGGGCAGGCGTCCGACGGCGTCGCCCCGGGATCGGTCCGCGTCCTCGCCCGGGTGCTGCTCACCTCTCCGAACCGCCCCGCCCGCGTGGACGCGAGCTTCGAGCGCCGCGGCTACCGCAGCTTCCTCGCGGCGAAGGCACCCGCCGAGCCGGTCACGCTCGAGGTGGGGGACGCCGTCGTGCACGTGACGGCCGACCGCGGGGGGTACGTCGACGTCGTCGTGCCCGTGGACCTGGCGGCCGGGACGCACGAGGTGACGTTCCGCGCCCGGCAGGGCGAGGCCGCCGTCGGGCAGGTGGTGGTGGTCGCGCGCGGCGAGCGGCTCGGGGTGGTCAGCGACATCGACGACACCGTGATGGTCACCGCGGTCCCGAGGCTCTTCCTCGCCGCGTGGAACACGTTCGTCCGCCACCCCAGCGCGCGCACCCCGGTGCGGGGCATGGCCGAGCTCTACCGCTCGGTCCGGGCCACGCACCCGGACGCCCCGTTCGTCTACGTCTCGACGGGCGCGTGGAACACGGCGAGCACCCTGACCCGCTTCCTCGAGACTCACGGCTTCCCCGCGGGCCCGCTGCTGCTGACGGACTGGGGGCCCACGAGCACCGGCTGGTTCCGCAGCGGCCCCGCCCACAAGGACGCGGCGCTCGACCGGCTCGTGCGCGAGCTGCCGGACGTGCAATGGCTGCTCGTCGGGGACGACGGGCAGCACGACCCGGGGATCTACACGCGCGCGGCGCAGCGGCACCGCGGGCACGTCGCCGCCGTCGCCATCCGCCGCCTCACCCCGGCCCAGCAGGTGCTCGCGCACGGCACGACGACGTCCAACGACCCGACGGCACCCGGCCGGGGGCGCGCCGATCACCCGCCGCACCCCGGGGACACGGACCCGTCCGCCGCGCTGCGGGCGCCCGGACCGGCGACCGTCGCCGCGCCCGACGGGTTCGGCCTCGCGGTGGCGCTGCGCGACGTGATCGAGGGCCCGAGCACGCAGGGCTGACGCGCCGCGATGCGGGCGGCCACGGGCGCTCAGTCCCCGGCGGGGCCGAACCGCTCCGTGCGGATCCGCGCCGCGTCGTGGCCGAGCGCGAGCAGCATCTGCGCCGCCGCCTCCACGAAGGGCGTCGGCCCGCACACGAAGCACGCGGGCTCCAGCTCGGCCGGCCACCCGTGGGCGGCGAGGTCCGCCGGGGTCATCCGGCCGGGGTCGCGGCGCGCGGGGCCCGGCTCGTCCGAGCCGTCGTCCAGCGGCGCCGCGCGCGTGTACAGGACGGTGACGTCCACGCCGTCCGTGCCGGTCCGCGTCACCTCCTCGACGAACAACCGGTCGGCGGGCGTGCGCACGGACACGACCAGCCGGAACGGGGTGCGTGACCCGGCCCGACGGCGCTCGCGGACCATCGCGACGAGCGGCACGATCCCGGACCCGCCCGCCACGAGCAGCACCGGTGGGCCGGGGAGCGGCGTGGGCTCGCCCGGGGCAGGGACGGCGTCGGGCGCCCAGACGAACCAGCCGCCCACCGGGCCGCGCAGCTCGACCGGGTAGCCGACGGCGAAGGTGTCGGTGAGGTACGTCGAGACCTCGCCGTCGGCCACCCGCTGGACCGTGAGGGCGATGCGGGGCACGCCGTCGGGCCCGCGCGTGACGGGGCCGCCGATCGAGTAGGAGCGCTCGGCGACGTACCCGTCGGGGGCGCGCAGGCGCAGGTCGACGTGCTGGCCGGCGAGGTGCCCGGGCCAGGACGGGACCGCGAGGACGAGGGTGCGCGCGCTCGCGCTCTCCTCCCACGCGTCGACCAGCGTGCCGACCTGCCAGCCGGGCAGCGGCCCGACGCGAGCGCCGAGCGTGGGCGCGGGCACCGCGCCGGGAGGTGCCGGCGCGCCGGGGGAGACCGTCACAGGTCGCCCTGGTAGCGCTGCTCGCGCCACGGGTCGCCGCGGTCGTGGTAGCCGAGGCGCTCCCAGAAGCCGGGCGAGTCCGTCGTCGCGAGGCGGATCGAGGTCACCCACTTCGCGGACTTCCAGAAGTACAGTCCGGGCACGAGCAGCCGGACCGGGCCGCCGTGCACGGGGTGCAGCGGGGCGCCCTCGTAGGTGTGCACGAGCCAGGCCTTGCCGCCGAGCAGGTCGGAGAGCGGCAGGTTCGTGGTGTACCCGCCCTCGCAGCCGACCATCGCGTAGTCGGCCATCGACTCCACGTCCGCCAGCAGGGTGTCGATCGAGACGCCCTTCCAGGACGTGCCGAGCTTGGACCAGCGCGTGACGCAGTGGATGTCGACGACGGGCTTCTCCTGCGGGAGCCGCAGCAGCTGCGTCCACGACCACCGGTGCTCGACGCCGTGCTCCGTGGTGACGGTGACCGACCACCCGGCGGGGTCGATGCGCGGCGTCGTGGTCGCCGAGAGCACGGGGAAGTCGTCGGTCAGGTACTGACCCGGCGGCAGGGCGACGCCCTCGGGGCGGGGACGGCCGGTGAAGCCGGGGGTCACGATCTCCATGTGCCCAGTCTCGCTCGCCGCGCGGTGCTCAGCACTCGATGACGTTGACCGCGAGCCCGCCCTCGGACGTCTCCTTGTACTTGGTGGACATGTCCGCGCCGGTCTGGCGCATCGTCTCGATGACGGTGTCGAGCGAGACCACGTGCGAGCCGTCGCCCTGCATCGCCATCCGCGCGGCCGAGACCGCCGTGCACGCCGCGATCGCGTTGCGCTCGATGCACGGCACCTGCACGAGGCCGCCGACCGGGTCGCACGTGAGCCCGAGGTTGTGCTCCATCGCGATCTCGGCGGCGTTCTCGACCTGGGCGGGCGTCCCGCCGAGCAGCGCACACACGGCGCCCGCGGCCATCGAGCAGGCCGAGCCGACCTCGCCCTGGCAGCCCGCCTCGGCGCCGGAGATCGAGGCGTTGCGCTTGTACAGCGCGCCGATCGCCGCCGCGGTCAGCAGGTACACGCGCATGGTCCGGCGCCGCTCCTCGGCGGTGGCGGGGTCGTCGCCGGCGAGCTCCGGGTGGGTGCGCAGGTAGTGGCGCCCGACGGCCGGGATGATCCCGGCCGCACCGTTCGTCGGGGCGGTCACGACCCGCCGCCCGTCGGCGTTCTCCTCGTTGACGGCCATCGCGTAGGCCTGCAGCCACTCGATGGTCGTCTCGCCGCCGGCGGCATCGAGCGCCTCGAGCCGCTCCCCCTGCGCCCGTGCCCGACGACGGACGTTCAGCCGCCCGGGCAGCGTCCCCGTGCGGCGCAGGCCGTCGTCCACGCACGCGCTCATGGTGGCCCAGATCGCGTCGAGGCCCGCGCGGACCTCGGCCTCGGGGCGCAGCGCCGTCTCGTTCGCCCAGGCGACCTCCGCGATGCCGAGCCCGGTGGCGGCGCACGCCTCGAGGAGGCCGGCGGCGTCGACCAGGGGGTACGGGACGTCGTCGGGCACGGTGGCGGCGGCCGGCGCGCCGGGCCCACCGCGCTCGGCGGCGACGAGCGCCGCCTCGGCGGCCTCCGCCTGCGCGAGCTCGGTCTCGCTCAGCACGAACCCGCCGCCGACCGAGTAGTACACGCGCTCCAGGACAGTGACCCCCGCGCCGTCGGTCGCGGTGAACCGCATGCCGTTGGGGTGGCCCGGCAGGCGGGTCAGGGGGGCGAGGCGGACGTCCGCGGTCGCGACCGTCAGGTCGAGGGTGCCGGTGCGGCCGGTCAGGCGCACCGGTGTGCCGTCGCCGAGGCCCGCCCAGCCGCCGGGGACGTCGTCGGGGTCGCAGGTCTCGGGGTCGAGGCCGCGCAGGCCGGCGACCACGGCGTCGGGGGTGCCGTGGCCGATGCCGGTGGCACCGAGCGACCCGCACAGCACCACGGCGATCCGGGCGGCCGGGCTCTCGTGGGAGCCGTCGACGAGCTCGGCCGCGAAGGCCCGCGCGGCGCGCATCGGCCCGACGGTGTGCGAGCTCGAGGGCCCGATGCCGATGGAGAACAGGTCGAGGGCGCTGACGTACGAGGACATGGGTCCATCGTCGCACCGCGTCTCACGTGTCGGACGCGGTCGCGGCGTCAGCTCACGCACGGTCGCCCAGTGGCAATAAAACGCCGACCGATCCTCGTCGGACCCCTGATCGGCCTGCTCGCAGGCGCCTTCTCCTGCGTCTACCCCGCGATCCGCGCCGGCCTGATCCAACCCGCCCGAGCGGTCCGCGCCGACTGACCACATCGGCGGTCCGAGCGGGGCCCGGTGGTGCGCCCGGGACCCAGAACGTTGCCCCGGGCGCCCGTTGCTGCGAGAGTGGCGGTATGACGGCTCGCAGGGTGGCGGCAGTGCTGATCGCGGCACCCCTGGCGATCGCCTCGTTCGCCGTGCAGAACTGGTGGACGGCCGCCGCCATGGTGCTGGTCGTCCTCGCTCAGGTCGTCGATGCCTACCAGGAGCGCGGTCGCGCCCGACGCAACCGCTCCGCCTGACGGGCGCCCGCGCCGCTCACGCCCGGGCGAGCACCACGGGGCACGTGGTCAGGTGGTCGTCGACCAGTCCGCACGCCTGCATCGCGGCGTACATCGTGGTGGGGCCGACGAACCGGAAGCCGCGCCTCTTGAGGTCCTTCGAGAGCGCGAGCGACGCCGGTGTCGTCGCCGGGACGGCGCCCCACGTGCTCGGGCGCTCGGGCACGGGGTCGGGCGCGTAGGACCAGAAGAGCTCGTCGAGCGTCTCGCCCTGGTCGTGCAGCGCGACCAGCGCCCGGGCGTTGTCCAGGGTCGCGCCGATCTTGGCGCGGTTGCGGATGATGCGGGCGTCCAGGAGGAGCCGCGCCACGTCGTCGTCCCCGAAGGCGGCGACCGTCTCCGGCTCGAACCCGGCGAACGCCTCGCGGAACGCGGGCCGCTTGCGCAGCACGGTCAGCCACGACAGGCCCGACTGGAAGCCCTCGAGGGCGATGCGCTCGAACAGCGCCGCCTCGCCGTGCACGGGCACGCCCCACTCGTCGTCGTGGTACGCCGCGTACAGGGGGTCGGAGTCCCCGAAGCAGCGAGCGGGTCCGGGTTCGGGGGGATCGGCGGGATCGATGACGGGCGGTGCGGACGAGGTCATGGGCACACTCTGCCGCGTGCCACCCACCCCGCGACCGCCGCCGGCCCGCGGGACGGGAGAGACGGCGTCGTCCACAGGACCGCGGACGCTCAGAACACCGGCTTGCCGCCGGTCACCCCGAGGACCGTGCCCGTAACGTAGCTGGCCTCGGCGGGCGCGGCGAGGAAGACGAGCGCCGGCGCGACCTCCGCGGGCTGGCCCGGGCGACCGAGCGGGGTGTCCTTGCCGAACGTCGGCAGCTTCTCGGCCGGCTGCGTCGCGGGCTGCAGCGGCGTCCAGATCGGCCCCGGCGCCACGGCGTTCACCCGGATGCCGCGCTCGCCGAGCTCCGCGGCCAGGTTCACGGTCATGTTGTTGATCGCGGCCTTGGTCGCCGCGTAGTCGAGCAGCATCGTCGACGGCTGGTAGGCCTGGATCGAGGACACGTTGATGATCGAGGAGCCCTCGCCCAGGTGCTCCACGGCCGCCTGCGTCAGCCACACCAGCGCGTAGAGGTTGGTGTGCAGCACCCGGTCCAGGTCCTCGGGTGTGATGTCGGCCAGCGAGCTGCGCCGCGCCATCTGGAACCCGGCGTTGTTGACGAGCACGTCGAGGCCGCCGAGCCCCTCGACCGCCGCGGCGACGGTCGCCCGGCACGCGTCGCGCTCGCGCAGGTCGCCCGGCACGAGCACCGCGGTGCGCCCCGCCGCGCGGACGAGGGCCGCGGTCGCCTCCGCGTCCGGCTGCTCCTGCGGCAGGTAGGCGATCGCCACGTCCGCGCCCTCGCGCGCGAACGCGATCGCGGTGGCCCGCCCGATGCCCGAGTCCCCGCCCGTGATCAGCGCGCGCAGCCCGTGCAGGCGCGCATTGCCGCGGTAGCTGTCCTCGCCGTGGTCGGGCTGCGGGCTCATCGGCTCCGTCAGCCCCGGCGGCTCCTGCTGCTGGGCGGTGATCTCGTCGCTCATGGCGTGCTCCTCCGTCGTCCTCGGCTCCCGGTCACGGTAGGCACGCCCCCGGTTCGTCGCCTCCGGGGCCCGCCCGCCGCACCCCCGGGCTGCGAGAAGGCGCCGCCGTTCCTACGGTCGAGGCATGGACCTGGGAATCACGGGGCGCGCCGCGCTCGTCACCGGGGCGGACTCGGGCATCGGCCTGGCCACCGCCCGCCACCTGCTCGCGGAGGGCGCACGCGTCGTCCTCACGGACCTCGACGCCGGCCGGCTCGCGGACGCCGCCGCCGGCCTGGGCGGGGAGCACACCACGATCGCCGCGGACCTCACGGTGCCCGACGACGTCGGGCGCCTCCTCGAGGAGGCCCGCGCCGCGTACGGGGACCCGGAGATCCTCGTGCACTGCGCCGGGATCACGGGCCCGCAGGGCCCGTTCCACGAGCTGGACGACGACGCGTGGCGCACCACGCTCGACGTCAACCTGTTCTCCGCGGTGCGGGTGGTGCGCGGCGTCGTCGGCGCGATGCGCGAGGCCGGGTGGGGGCGCATCGTCCTCGTCGCGTCCGAGGACGGCGTCCAGCCGTACGTCGACGAGCTGCCGTACTGCGCGTCGAAGGCCGGCGTGCTCTCCCTGACCAAGGGCCTGTCGAAGGCCTACGGGCCCGACGGCGTGCTGGTCAATGCCGTCTCGCCGGCGTTCGTCGAGACGCCGATGACCGACGCGATGATGGAGGCCCGCGCCCAGGAACGCGGCACCGACGTGGACGAGGCGGTCGAGAGCTTCCTCGACGAGGAGCGCCCGTTGATGGCGCTGAAGCGGCGCGGGCGGCCCGACGAGGTCGCCGCGGTGGCGGCGTTCCTGTGCTCCGAGCGGGCGAGCTTCGTCAACGGCTCCAGCTACCGGGTCGACTCCGGGTCCGTCGCCACCATCTGAGGGAGAGTGCAGTGAGCGAGAACGCCTACGACTACGTGATCGTCGGCGCCGGCATGGCCGGCGATGCCGCGGCGAAGGGCATCCGGGAGGTCGACGCGGACGGCACGATCTGCCTGGTGGGCCGCGAGCCGACGCCGCCCGTGACCCGCCCGGCGCTGTCGAAGAAGCTGTGGACGGACCCGGACTTCGCGTTCGACGACGTCTGGCTCGGCACCGAGGAGCAGACGGGCGCGACCCTCCTGCTGGGCGAGAGCGTCGTCGGCCTCGATCCCGCCGGCCGGACGGTGACCACCGACGCCGGGCGGACCCTCACCTACGGGAGCCTGCTGGTCGCAACGTCGGGCACTCCGGGCGGCCCGGACGTCGACGACCCGGCCGGGACCGGGCTCGTCGTGCGCTTCCGCACGGTCGACGACTACTCGTTCTTGCGCGAGCGCACCCGCGACGGCGGGCACGCCGTCGTCGTGGGCGGCAGCTACATCGCGACCGAGCTCGCCGCGGCGCTCGTGCAGAACGGCGTGGGGACCGACCTGGTGCACGCCGAGGAGCGCCTGCTCGGCGCCGTCTTCCCGCCGGTGCTGGTCGATCGCCTGGAGAGCCGGTTCACGCAGGCCGGCGTGCGCCTCGTGCCCGGCACCACGGTGGAGGGCGGTTCCGTCGAGGGCCTGGACGGGCCGGTGCGCCTCGAGCTGTCCGGCGACCGCACGCACGAGGCCGACGTCGTCGTCGCCGGCTTCGGCATCACCCTCGAGACCGGGTTCGCCGCGGACGCGGGGCTCGAGACGTCCGAGGACGGCGGCGTGGTGGTCGACGAGCGCCTGCGCACGAGCGACCCGCACGTGTGGGCCGCGGGCGACGTCGCGCAGTACCCGGACCAGGTGCTCGGCCGGCGGCGCGTCGAGCACGTCGACCACGCGACGGAGTCGGGGCGCCAGGCCGGCCGGAACATGGCGGGCGCGGGCGAGCCGTACACGCACACGCCCTACTACTACTCGGTGCTCTTCGAGGACCGGTACGAGGCCGTGGGCACGCTCGACGCGTCGCTCGAGACGGTCGAGGACTGGCAGGGCGAGGACGACCCGCAGGACAAGGGCGTCGTCTACTACGTCGAGCGCGAGTCCGACGAGGCGCAGGACGTGCAGGTGCGCGGGGTCCTGCTCTGGAACGTCGACGGCGCCCGCGACGCCGCGCGGCACGCCATCGCCTCGGGGGCCGTGCGCGCGGACGCGCTGCCGGGCCGGATCGGCTGACCCGGCCCGGCGGGCGCCGTCAGCGCTCCGAGCTGGCCTCGAGCCGGCGCACGAGCTCGCGCTTGAGGATCTTGCCGGACGGGCCCAGCGGCAGCTCGGGCAGGACCTGGACGTGGCGCGGGTACTTGTAGGCCGCGACCCGCTCCTTGATCCAGGCGACCAGCTCGTCTCCCGAGACGGGATCGGCGCCGTCGGCGAGCACGACGGCGGCGTGCACCTCCTGGCCGTGCGCCTCGTCCTCGACGCCGAACACCGCGGCCATGTTCACGGCCGGGTGCGAGACGAGCACCTCCTCGACCTCGCGCGGGTACACGTTGTAGCCGTTGCGGATGATCATGTCCTTCGTGCGGTCGAGGATCGTCACATAGTCGTCGTCGCCCTTGGTGCCCAGGTCGCCAGAGCGGAACCAGCCGTCGACGACGGCCTCGGCCGTCGCGTCGGGCCGGTTCAGGTACCCGGAGAACAGGTTGTGCCCGCGGATGACGATCTCGCCGAGCTCGCCGCGGGGCAGCAGCTCGATGCGGTCGCGGACCAGCGGGTCGGCGACCTCGACGTCCACGCCCCAGATCGGGGTGCCCACCGTGCCGGGGCGGATGGGGGTGCCCACCTTGTTGAAGGTCGCGACCGGGCTCGTCTCCGTCAGTCCGTACCCCTCGTGCACCGGGGCGCCGAAGGCGTCCTGGAAGGCGTCGAGCGCGGACACCGGCAGCGCGGCGCCGCCGGAGACGGCGAACCTCAGCGGCGGGCGGGCGGGGTTCTTCCGGGCGGCCCCGGTGATGCCGATGTGCATCGTCGGCACCCCCATCATCACGGTGACGCCGTGCTCGACCATGAGGCCGAGGGCGGCGTCGGCGTCGAACCGCGGGATCAGCACGATCGTCGCGCCCGCGCGGAGGCCGCCGTTCAGCGCGACCGTCTGGCCGAACGTGTGGAAGAAGGGCAGGCAGCCGAGGATCACGTCGTCGGACGCGATCGGCAGCGTCGAGGTGAGCATCACGTGGACCTGCTCGACCAGCGCCAGGTGGCAGCCCAGCGCGCCCTTGGGCTCGCCCGTGGTGCCGCTCGTGTAGAGGATCGTGGCGGTGCTCATCGGGTCCACGGGCACGTAGGTGTCGATCGGCTCCGCGTCCCGCGCCTCGTCCTCCAGGCGCGGGAAGGGGACGTCGGCGACCTTGTCGTCCGGGAGCAGCAGGCTCAGCACGTCGACGCCCGCGCCCGCCGCGCCCTTGGCGCCCTCGCCGAGCAGCGGGGCGCCGACGAGGAAGAGCCTCGCCCCCGAGTCGCGGAGCACGTACTCGATCTCGCGCCCCTTGAGCAGCGCGTGCACCGGAACGACGGTGGCGCCGAGCGCGAGGATCCCGTAGTAGGCGCGGGCGAAGTCCGGCACGTTGGGCAGCAGGACCGCGACGGCGTCGCCCGGGCCGATGCCGCGGGCCCGCAGCGCGCCGGCGTACGCCTTGGTCTCCTCCCACAGGGTGGCGTAGGTGATCCGCTGGTCGCCCATGATCAGGGCGTCCTTGTCGCGGTACTCCTTCGCCGACTCGGCGAGGATCGTCGCGACCGAGAGCGTGGCGTGGGTGGGGTTCGACATCTGAGTCCTTCCTCGATCCCGCCGGCTCCGGTGCCCGCGGGCGTGCTGGCGCCCAGGCTACGTGCTCCGTGTGACGCCAGTCACGTCGCCGTCCGGCTCGTGCCCGCCGCCCCCGAGTTCACCCGCCCGTCACCGCGGCGACCGGTGCCCGACGGCGTCCGGTCGCCCGCGTCCGAGAGCCTGCGGAGGCCATCGACGAAGGAGAGCCCATGCCTGCCCCCGCCGGACAGCACCGTCCCGGACAGCACCGCCCCGGCCGCACCCGCACCGTCGCCGCCGCGACCGCCGTCGGTCTGGCGCTCGCGACCGTCGCCGCCGCCCTCCCGGCCCAGGGGACGTCGTCGTCCGCCGGCTGGGCGAGCCCGAGGCCGAGCGAGACGTTCCACCGCCTGGCGACCTACCCCGTCTTCCAGAACCGGCCCGACGGGGAGCCGGCCACCGCGGAGTCCGTCGCGGAGATCTCGAGCATCTCGAAGGACGGGAAGACGCTCGTGTACACGGACGCGCTGGGCAAGCGCGTCGGGTTCCTCGACGTCAGCGACCCGGGCAGCCCGCGGGGGCTCGGCACCCTCAGCCTCGCCGAGCTGGGCGACAGCGACGACCAGCCCACGTCGGTCGCCGTCGTCGGCGCGTGCGTCCTCGTCGTGGTGGACACCTCCACGAGCTTTACGGAGCCGACCGGCCGCGTGGACGTCGTCGACCTCGCCACCCGCACCCGCGTGCGGTCCATCGACCTCGGCGGCCAGCCGGACTCGATCGTCGTCACGCCCGACGGGAAGCACGCGGCGGTCGCGATCGAGAACGAGCGCGACGAGGAGGCCGCGCCCGCGGGCGGCGACGAGGGCGACCTGCCGCAGCTGCCCGCCGGGTTCGTGCAGCTCCTCGACCTGTCCGCGCCCACGCCCGCGGGCTGGGGCGCGACGCCCGTCCCGCTCACGGCCCCCGACGGCTCGGCGCTCCCGGCGCTCGCGGCCATGGACACGCCGGTCGACCCCGAGCCCGAGTACGTCGCCGTGAACCCCTCGGGGACCCGGTACGCGGTGACGCTGCAGGAGAACGACGGGGTCGTGATCCTCGACGTCGCGACGGGTGCGATCGTCCAGGCGTTCAGCGCGGGGACCGACACGGTGACCGGCATCGACACCGCCAAGGACGGCGGCATCGACCAGAGCGGCTCGATCACCGACGTCCCCCGCGAGCCGGACGCGATCGCCTGGGTCGACGACCGCCACGTCGCTACCGCGAACGAGGGGGACTGGAAGGGCGGCACGCGCGGCTGGTCGATCTTCGACGCCACGACCGGCGCGGTCGTCTGGGACGCGGGCAACGAGATGGAGCGGCTCGCCGTGCGCGTCGGCCTGCACACCGAGGACCGCGCGGCCAAGAAGGGCGTCGAGATCGAGGGCCTCGCCACGGCCACCTTCGGCGGGACGCGGTACGCGTTCGTCGGCTCGGAGCGCTCGAACTTCGTGGCCGTCTACGACGTCTCGAAGCCCGCCGCGCCGCGGTTCGTGCAGGTGCTGGCCACGACGAACGGGCCCGAGGGCCTGCTGCCCGTGCCGTCGCGGAACCTGCTCCTGACCTCCAGCGAGGAGGACGTGGCGGCCGACGGCGTGCGCGCCACGGTCGGCGTGTTCGGCCTCGGGCCGAAGTACGCGAAGGGCGCGGGGACGCCGCAGTTCCCCTCGGTGGTCTCCGCCGACGACCCCGCGGCCCCCGCCGGGACGCCGATCGGGTGGACCGCGCTCGGCGCGCTCTCCGCCGACCCGGCGGCGAAGGACCGGCTCTGGACGGCCACCGACGCCGCGCAGACGCCCACGAAGATCCTCTCGCTCGACGTGTCGTCGCTGAAGGACGGCTCGCCCGCCGTCGTCGACCGCTCGCTCACCGTCACCGACGCCGGCGCGCCCGCCGGGCTCGACGTCGAGGGCGTCTACGCGCGCCCCGCCGGCGGGTTCTGGCTCGGTGTCGAGGGCGCGAAGGGCGCGCAGAACGCGCTCGTGCGCACCGATGCCGCCGGCACCGTGCAGCAGCGGGTCGCGCTGCCCGCCGACGTCGCCGCCGGCCTGGGCAAGTGGGGGATCGAGGGCGTCTCCGGCCTCACGGACGCCGCGGGCGAGCACCTCGTCGTCGCGCTCCAGCGCGGCCTGACGACCGACGACGGCCTCGGCGGCTACGCCCGCATCGGGCGGTATGACGTCGGCACCGCCCGCTGGACGTGGTTCGGTTACTCGCTGGAGACGCCGTCGACCGACGACGACTGGCTCGGGCTGTCCGAGATCACGATGGTCGACGCCGACACGGTCGCCGTGATCGAGCGCGACAAGCTCAACGGGCCGGCCGCCGCGGTCAAGCGGGTCTACACCGCGGACCTGCCCGCGGGCGCGGCGGCGGGCGCGGTGACGCCGGTCCGCAAGCGCCTGGCCGTCGACGTGCTGCCGGCGCTGCGTGCCACGAAGGGCTGGACCCAGGAGAAGCTCGAGGGACTGACGATCGGCGGCGACGGACAGGTGTACGCCGTCACCGACAACGACGGCGTCGAGGACGCGACCGGCGAGACGGTGCTGCTCGAGCTCGGGTCCGCGAAGAAGCTGCTCGGCGGCGACGGGTCCGTCGCGCGGGAGCTGCCCCGCGGCGGCGGCTCGGGCGGGCACGACGACGGCTCCGGCTCCGGCGGCGGTCACGACGGCGGGTCGGCCGGCTCCGACGGCGGGCACGACGGCGGGTCGGCCGGCTCCGGGGGCCACGGGGGGCTGGGCGCGCTGATCGACGCGCTGCGTGAGCGGCTCGACGACTGGTGGCAGGACCTGACCGACCGCTGGCGCTCCTGAGCGACCCGGGCCGCCCGCCCCCCGCTCTACCTCGCGGCCGCCGGCGAGCGGGTCAGGCGGGGTCGCGGGGCATGACGACCCAGAGGACGACGTAGGCGAGCACCTGCGGGCCGGGCAGGAGGCACGAGAGCACGGCGACGAGGCGGACGGTGCCGGGCCGGACGCCGAACCGGCGGGCGAGCCCGGAGCAGACGCCCGCGATCCAGCGGTCGTACCGGGGACGGGACAGGGTGACGGTGGACATGGCGGCGACGCTACGTCGTCGGGCACGGTCGCCACATCGGGGACGTCCCGGACGTCGCCCCTGAGATCCGCCGAACGGCTGGCGCGCGGGGCCGGCGTGGCGGACGATGCGTGGTGCCACCACCCCGACCCCGGAAGCGGAGCCATGACCGACCTCGTGCTCGACGGACTGTCCAACCTGCGCGACGTCGGCGGCATCCCGACGCCCCGCGGGCCGGTGCGCCACGGCGTCCTGCTCCGCTCGGACTCGCTGGCGTCGCTGACGGCCGCGGGGCGGGCGGCGCTCGCGTCCGGGCCGGTCGGCTACGTCGTGGACATGCGCAGCCGGGGCGAGACCGAGGCGATGCCGGGCTGGCCGGCCGACGCCCCGCACCCGCGGCTCGTGCCGCTGCCGATGCTCGAGGGGTCGGTCCAGCAGCTGACGACGCTGCCGTCGCTGGAGTCGATCTACCGCGACCTGCTGGCCGGCGCGGGCGAGGGCTTCGCGCGGACGGCGGCGCTGGTCGCGGAGGGGCCCGAGGCGGTGCTCGTGCACTGCACCGCGGGCAAGGACCGCACGGGGGTCGCGACTGCGCTGGTGCTGCTCGCCGTCGACGCCGACCGCGACGCGGTGCTCACCGACTACGCGGCGTCGACCGGCAATCTCGGCGGCGCGTGGCGCGACCGGATGGTCGCCGGGATCCAGCGCATGGGCGTCGAGCTGACGCCGCAGGTCGAGGCGCTGCTCGTGGGCACGGACCCCGAGGGCCTCGACCGCGTGCTCGGGGAGGTCGAGGCGGAGCACGGCAGCGTCCTGGGCTACCTGCGGGCGCACGGGCTCACCGACGCCCAGGCGTCGGCGCTGCGCGAGCGGCTGGTCGGCTGACGGGCTCCCCACTTGTCGGCCGGATCTGCGATCTGGGCCGACAGATGACGCGCTCGGCGGTTCCCTCAGGGGCCGAACGCGCCATCTGTCGGTCGGATCGGCTCCGTGGGCCGACAGATGACGCGCTCGGCGGTGGTCGGTGGGCGGTGAGCGGTGGTCGGTGGGCGGTGGTCGGTGGGGACGGTGGGCGGACCGCTACAGGTCGTCCGGCCCGAGGCCGGTACGGCCGTCGATCAGCTCGCGGGCGGCGTCCAGGTGGCCCAGGTGCCGGGCGGTCTCCTCGATCATGTGCAGGACGACGGCGCGCAGGTCCGGGACCTGCCCCGGGCCCGCGCCCTCGTGCCGGCCCCGCGGGGGCGTCTCGAGCGGCGTCGTGGCCAGCAGGACGTTCGCCCGCCGGATCTGCTCGCGGTAGAAGGCGAAGACGGCGTCGGGGGACCGGGTCGTGGTGAACGGCCCGCCCGGGTCGGGCGACCCCGGCGAGGGCGGCGGTGGCGCGAGGTCCAGCGCGACCCCCTGGAACCAGTGGCGCTCGGCGAACCCGAGGTGCTCGATCATGCCGAGCGGGGTCCAGCCGGACGGGAGGACGGGCTCGACGAGCTGACGGTCGTCGAGGCCGGAGACGATCTCGAACGCCCGGCCGCGCTGCGCGTCGAGCAGCGCGAGGAGCGCGGCGTCCTGGTCCGTCGCCGCCCGGGTGCCGGTCGTCACGAGAGGTCCTCCGCGAGCCGGCGGTAGTGCGGGGCCAGCTCGGCCCAGCGGCTCCTCCAGTCGCCGGCCGGCCGGTCGGCGAGGTGCGCGGCGAGGTCCTCCACGTGCGCCTGCCAGCCCGCCCCGTGCGCGGCGACCTCGGGCAGGGAGAAGCCCCGCTCCTCGACCACCAGGCGGGTGTGGTCGCCGTCGGCGCTGAGCCAGGCCTCGATGACCGTCTCCTCGGGCTCGCCCGGGCACATGGACAGCACGAGGTGGTGCGGGCGCTCGCAGACGTCGACGCGCCCGGGGCCGTCCCAGCTGCTGGTGAAGCGCGCGTGGAAGGTCCCGCCGAGACGGAGGTCGCCCGTCACCTCGGCGATCCATCGGCTGAGCCGGTCGGGCTCGGTGAGGGCGGTCCACAGGTCCTCGACGTCGGTGGCGTAGCGGTCCTCCATCCGGACCACCCCCGTCCCGTCCGCGGTCCGCAGGCTGCCGATGGTGCGGTGGTTCGTGCGGGTCTCGTCGCTCATGCCGTGCTCCTTCGCTCGTGCTTTCCCCGTGCGACCTCGGTGTGCAGTGCGTCCGCGCGCTGCTCCCACAGCGCCCGGTACCGGCCGAGCCACTCCTCCACCTCGGCGAGCGGCTCGGGGCGGATGCTGTAGACGCGCCACTGCGCGTCGTGGGCCACGTCGACGAGCCCCGCCTCGCGGAGCACCCGCAGGTGGCGTGAGACCCCCGGGCGGGCGATCGGCAGGATCGCGGCCAGCTCGCCGACGGTCGCCGGGCCGGCCAGCAGGGCCTCCATGACGGTCCGCCGGCTCTGGTCGGCCAGGGCCCGCAGTGCAGCTTCCATGGTTTGAATGTACCCGTGCTGGTACGTACCTGTCCAGGTACATGCGAGATCGCGCCGTGCCCGCGCTCCCGCGGCGGGCGTCACCAGCCGCCGGGCGCCAGCACCTTGCGGATCCGCTTCTCGCTGACGGGGCCGTCGGTGCCGAGCTGCTGCGCGAACAGCGAGACGCGCAGCTCCTCGATCTGCCAGCGCACGTCGGCGAGCTCGGCGGCCCGCGCGGCGTCGGGCGGGCCGGCGGCGTACGCGGCGCGCGCCTTCGCGTACGCGTCCTCGACGTCGTGCACCCGCCACGCCAGCTCGGCGTCGCGGTTCGGGTTCGCCGCGGCCCGCTCCACGCGGTACGACGCCGCGCGCAGGTACCGGGTCAGGTGCCGCAGCCGCTCGGGCGGGGTCTCGGCCACGAACCCCACGTCGACCAGCGCGGCGACCTGGTCGCGGACGTCGGTCAGCGCGTTCAGCAGCGCCAGGCTGTTCGCCGAGCGGATCTCGCCCTCCAGCGTCCGGCTCGCGGTCAGAGCGGCGACGACGTGCCCGACGACGGTGTGCACCTCGTCCTCGATCCCGCGGCGGACGCCGTCGCGCGCCGCCCGGTAGGCGTCGGCGTCCGTGATCGTGGCGGCGTCCGCGACGCTCCCCGGGGCGCCCGAGGTCAGCGCCGCCACCGCGGCGAGCTGCAGGTCCGCGACGAGGTCCGCCGTCGTCCGGTACGGGCTCGCGGCGAGGGTCAGCGACTGCGTGCCGCTCCAGCGCGACGTGATGCGCCCGTCGGAGAGCGCGCACTCGGTGACGAGCAGCCGCCGCACGCCCCGCACGTGCTGCGCACCGCGGGTCCGCGCGTCGGCGAGCACCCGCAGCGCGACGCCGGGCCGGCCCTTGGCGTCGGGCTCCTCCACCAGCGCGGGGAACCCCCGCACGACGGTCCCGCCGCCGAGGTCCGTGCTCACCTCGTCGGGCAGCGCGCCCCCGGGCAGCCCCTCGGGCCAGGTCCGCAGCCCTACCTGCTCGGCGACCACGACGTGCGCCGCGCCGCCGGACGGCGCGGCGGAGGCCGGGCCGGCGGCGCGGTCGCCCGGGTCGCGGGGGGTGGCTGGCGACGAGGAGTCGAAGGACGTCGAGGCCGCCTGTTGCGACCGCCGCCCACCGTCGGAAGGTGACGTGGCGGCCAGTCCGAGCCCCTCGGCGGCGGCCGCCCCGGAACCCGAGCTCGACCGAGCCGCCTCGGCGAGCGCGCGGCCGACGGCTCCGCGGACGGCCGTGCGCACGGCGGCCTCGGCCTGCGGTGCGAGCCGGCGCCGGAGCGCGAGGAGGTCCTTGGACTCGTCGAGCGCGATCGTCTCGCCCGCCGCGCCGCGCGGCTCGGTGACGCGGAACGTCATGCGCAGGTGCGCCGGGAGCCGCTCGGCGGCCCCGTCCCACGCGGCGTCGGGCACGACGACGTCCCGCAGCGCCCGGACCGCGCGGGTGAAGGCGGACCGGAACGACTCGGCCATGTCGCCGGCCCGGGCCATGTCCTCCCAGGCGGGCGTGTTCTGGCGCAGCCAGCCGACGACGTCCCGCGCGACGTCGGGCGCGGGCACGAGCTGGACGCGCACGGCCTTGGGCAGGGAGCGGATCGTCGCGGTGGCGAGCTCGTCGAGCAGGCCGGGCACCATCCAGTCGAACCCGTCCGGCGCGACGCGGTTGAGCACCGCCACGGGGATGTGCACTGTCACGCCGTCGGCATCGGTCCCCGGCTGGAACTGGTAGGTGAGCGGCAGGGTCAGGTCGCCCTGCTGCCACGCCTGCGGGAACTGGGAGGTGTCGACCTGCTCGGCCTCGGGCACGAGCTGGTCGAGCGTGAAGGTCAGCAGGTCGGGCGTCTCCCGACGCGCCGTCCGCCACCACCGGTCGAAGTGGGCGGCCGAGACGACGTCGTCGGGCACGCGCTCGTCGTAGAAGTCGAACAGGGCGTCGTCGTCCACGACGAGCCCGCGCCGGCGCGACCGGGCCTCGAGCTCCGCGGCCTCCTCGAGCAGGCGCTGGTTCTCGGCGAAGAACGCGTGGTGCGTCGTCCACTCGCCCTGGACGAGCGCGTGGCGCAGGAACATCTCGCGCGCCGCCTCCGGGTCGACCTTCGCGTACAGGACCTTGCGGTCGCTGACGATCGGGACCCCGTACAGCAGCACCTTCTCGAGCGCCTGGGCGGCGCCGCGCTTCGTGGACCAGTACGGGTCCGAGTACGTGCGCCGGGCGAGCGGGCCGGCGAGGGACTCGGCCCACTCGGGGTCGATGCGCGCGACGTCGCGGCCCCACAGCCGGCTGGTCTCGACGAGCTCGCCCGCCATCACCCACGCCGGCGGCTTCTTCGACAGCGGCGACCCGGGGAAGATCGCGAACCGCGCCCCGCGGGCGCCCAGGTACTCGTTGCGCGCCTGCTTCTTCGCACGCCGCACCGCCTGCTCGCGGGCCGGCCCCTTGAGGTGCGCGAAGCTCGACGCCTTGAGCTCGTTGGTCTCCTGCATGCCGATCTGGGAGAGCAGCCCCGCGAGGATCGAGCGGTGGATGGCGTCGTCGTCCCAGAGGTGGCGCAGCTCGGGCGTCTCGCCGGCCGGGCGGGCCTCTCCCACCGGGCGGGCGGTGCTGCGCTCGGTGGTGTGCGACAGGTCGATGCCCAGCGGGCGCCCCATCTCGCGCAGCTGGCCGACGACGTCCTGCCACTCGCGCACCCGCAGGAAGTTGATCATCTCGGCCTTGCACAGCCGCCGGAACGCCGATGACGACAGCTCGCGCTGCTGCGTGCGCACGTACTCCCAGAGGTTGAGGTAGCTGAGGAAGTCGGAGCGGCCGTCCGCGAACCGGCGGTGCAGCTCGTCGGCGCGCTCGCGCTGCTCCGCGGGACGTTCCCGGGGGTCCTGGATCGACAGGGCGGCGGCGACGATCGCCACCTCCCGGGCCACGCCGTGCTTCGATCCCTCCCAGATCATCCGGGCCAGGCGCGGGTCCATCGGCAGCCGGGCGAGCACCCGCCCGGTCTCCGTCAGGCGCTGGCGCGCGCCGCCGTCGCGGGGAGAGCTCGCCTCCAGCGCGCCGAGCTCGGTGAGGAGCTGGACGCCGTCGCGCACCGCGCGCGTGTCCGGGGGCTCGACGAAGGGGAACTGCGCGACGTCGTCGGGCGTCGCGACGACCCCGACGGCGATCATCTGCAGCAGCACGGACGCGAGCGACGTGCGCAGGATCTCGGGCTCGGTGAACTCGGGGCGGGACTCGAAGTCCTCCTGGGAGTACAGCCGGACCGCGATACCGTCCGCGACGCGCCCGGAGCGCCCGGAGCGCTGGTTCGCGCTGGCCTGGGCGATCGGCTCGATCGGCAGGCGCTGCACCTTCGTGGCCTTGGAGTAGCGCGAGATCCGCGCCGTGCCGGGGTCGATGACGTAGTGGATGCCGGGGACGGTCAGCGACGTCTCGGCGACGTTGGTCGCCAGGACGATGCGTCGCGAGCGGTGCGACTGGAAGACGCGGTGCTGCTCGGCGGCGCTCAGCCGCGAGTACAGGGGCAGGATCTCGACGTGGTCGGGGCGGCGGGCGTCGCGGGCGCGCTCCCCGAGCCAGGACTCCAGCGCGTCCTGGGCGTCGTGGATCTCGCGCTCGCCGGAGAGGAACACGAGGATGTCGCCGGGCCCCTCGGCCATGAGCTCCTGCGCGGCCTCGACGATGCCGGTGACGAGGTCGCGCTCCTCCTTGCGCGCCCGGCCGGTCCCCGCGTCGTCGGGCACGAGCGGGCGGTAGCGGATCTCGACGGGGAACGTGCGGCCGGTGACCTCGATGACCGGTGCGGTGCGGGGCTGCTCACCCCCGGACCTGTCAGACTCTCGCCCCGCCAGGGCGGGGCCGGAGTCTGACAGGTCGGCGGGCGACGGTGCCGGGAGCGGGCCGCCGGGCGCGAAGTGCCGCGCGAAGCGCGCGGAGTCGATCGTCGCCGAGGTGATCACGACCTTGAGGTCGGGGCGCCGCGGCAGCAGCCGGGTGAGGTACCCGAGCAGGAAGTCGATGTTCAGCGAGCGCTCGTGCGCCTCGTCGATGATCAGCGTGTCGTACGCGAGCAGCTCCGGGTCGCGCTGGATCTGCGCGAGCAGGATCCCGTCCGTCATCACCTTGACGAGCGTGCGCTCGGACGACTGGTCCGTGAACCGCACCTGGTAGCCGACGATCTCCCCGAGGGGGACGTCGGAGCTCCCGTAGATCTCCTCGTTGATCCGCTCCGCGACGGAGCGCGCCGCGATCCGCCGCGGCTGCGTGTGCCCGATCTGCCCCTCGCGGCCCCGCCCGAGCTCGAGCGCGATCTTGGGCAGCTGCGTCGTCTTCCCGGACCCCGTCTCGCCGGCGACGATCACGACCTGGTGGTCGCGGATCGCGGCGGCGATGTCCTCGCGCCGCGCGGAGACGGGCAGCTGCTCGGGGTAGACGATCTCGGGGACGACGACGTCCCGCCGCGCCGCCGCGGCCTTCTCCAGCTGGGCGGCGCTCACCCGGGAGCGGGTCCCGCGCCCGTCGGCGGTCCGGGCACCGCGTCCGTCCTCGCGTCCGCCGCCCCGTCGTCCGCGTCCTGCCCGACGTCGGCCCGCGCCGCGCGCGGGTGCCCCGCCCTGGTCGGGGCGTGCGTCGGGACGAGGGTCGGTGCTCACGGTCGTCCATTCTCGCAAGGGGGCGCAAGCGAGATGTCGGGCACCGGGCGATGCGTCGTTCAGCCGGCCTCGGTCTGCCCGCGCAGGGCGTCCAGGTGGTCGGAGAGCTCGGTCAGGCTGCCGGGGACGGGCGTCCCCGAGCCGGCGACCTGGTCGGTCGCGTGGTGCAGCTCGGCCCACGCGGCCTCGAGGGCGACCTGCGCGTCGGCGATCTCGACGGTGGCGCGGCCCAGGAGGTCCTCGGTGGAGCGGGCGGCGTCGGACGCGCTGGTCAGCGCGGTCCCCGCCTGCTCCGAGGCGGCGGCGGCCGACTCGACCGCGCTGGAGACCATCGCGCGCAGGGTCCCGCCGAGGCTGCGCGCGTCGGTGCGCGCAGCGGCGAGGTTCGCGGAGATGGCGTCGGTCTGCGAGCGCGCCGCGGCGATGACCTGGTGGACGGATCCGGTGGTCGCGGCGGAGGTGCCCGCGAAGGGGATCATGGAGGCGATCGCGAAGAGCCCGGCGGCGGCGAACCGTGTCGTGGCGCGCGATCCCGAGGCGCGCTCGGCCCGGGGGCCCGTGCCTCGTGAGGTAGACGTCGATGTCATGTCCGACAGCATGGGCCACCAACCTGGACGGAAACAGGGAGCTGGATCTCAGGACCGCGCGTCCTGGACCTCCGTGCTCAGCTCGTCGACCTGGCCGTGCAGGTCGTCCAGCCGGTCACCGAGCCCGGGGTCGGCGTCGGCCGCGCCCTCGCGGACCTCGTCGAGCCGCGCGTCGGCGGAGTCGAGGGCGTCCTGGGCGTCGGCGAGCCGCTGCTCGGCGTCCGCGCGGGCGTCGCCCGTCGCCCCCTGGAGGTCGTCGAGCGCCGTCTGCGCCTGCTCCGCCGCGGTCTGGGCGTCGTCGACGGCGGTCTGGGTGCGGTCCCGGAGGTCGTCGGGCAGCGTGCCCAGCCGGTCCGCGAGGTCCTGCGCGGAGTCGGTGATGTCGGAGACCTGGCTCTTCGCGTCGTCGAGCGCGGACTGCAGCCCGGACCCGTCGGGCAGGTCGTCCGTCGAGCAGCCTGCGGTGGCGAGGACGCCGAGGCTCAGGGGCACGGCGAGGGCCAGGGCGGTGACCGGGCGGACCGGCCTCCGGGGACGGCGGGAGGTGGAGTACATTCCGACATCGTCGCACCGTCGCGTCGGTCACCGGGAGCCCCCTGTTGCCGGACGAGCCCGGCCGGGGTGAACTCGTGCGGAGCCGCACGTGACGTCTGGCACATTCGCCGCGAGAGGCGCACGCTGGTAACCGGGTCGACCAGGAGGAGTTCGGTTGGAGGCACGACCGGTGAGCAGCGAGCAGGAACGAGCCGCCCGCCGCCGCGCACGACTGCGCCGCGCGTCCGTGGGCGTCGTCGGTGCGTTCGGCGCCGCGACGGTCCTCGTGGGTGCCTCCGGCGTGTCCGGCGTGGGCTCCGACGACGTGAGCCGCTGGATCCGGGCGGTCGACCACCCGACCACCGGTGCGGCACCCGCGGGCGCGCTGGGCGGTGCCGTGGGAGGCGCCCGCCCCGTGTCCATGAGCGGTGTGCCTGCCGGGGCGTTCTCGGCCGGCGGTACCCGTGCGCAGGCGGTCGCGGACGAGACGCCCGACGCGGTCCAGCGCCCGCTCGACCGTGCAGCGGTCCTCGCGATCCTCCAGGCGTCGCAGGACGCCGAGCAGGCCGCGCGCGCGGCCGCCGACGACGCCGCGGCAGCCGTCGCGCAGACCCCGACCGGGCCGGTCGCCGGGGTGCCCGGTGCGGGCGAGGGTGCGGCGGGATCGCCGGGCGTGACCTCGCCGGGCGTGACCTCGCCGGGCGGGACGACGCCGTCGTCCCCCTCCGGCCTGGCCGCGCCGACCGGCAAGGAGCCGCAGGCGCCCGTGGTGAGCGCGCCGGGCGGCACGAGCCCTGACTCGCCCGCGCCGGCCGCGACGCTTGCTCCCGCTGCCTCGCCCGCCGTGACGCCCGCGCCGGACGCGAGCCCTGCGCCCGACGCCGGCACCGTGCCGTCGGCGGAGCCCTCCGCGACGCCGTCCGGCGCTCCGCAGCCCGCCGGCGGCGCCGGTACCGGCGCCACGGGCACGGGTGTCGCCGCGTCCGCCGGAGCGACCACCGGCGTCGACCCCTCGGTCGACCCCTCCGCGGGAGCGGGCGGGAGCACGCAGGCCGGTGGCACCGCCGGCGCGGCGGGCGCCGGTGCGTCGGCCGGCGTCACGGTGACGCCCGACGGCGCGTCCTCGCAGACGGCCACGCCGTCGCCGCTCGCGCAGCCCCTCGCCGAGCTCGCCATGCTCCTGGCGACCTGGGACGCGCAGCAGGCGGCCCACCCCGAGGGCGACGGCACCCGGACGACCGGGGCGCAGCGCGGCCTGCAGATCGATCAGCGCCCGACGACGTCGCTCGTCGCGCCCCAGGTGCTGTCCGCGCCCGAGCTGCGGCCGCCGACGCTCGTCGGGCCCGGACAGGTCGAGACCGAGGCTGCCGGGGACGTGACCCCCGACGCCCTGGACGCGACCACCACGGCGACGGACGACGTGGACGTCGACGGCGCCGCGACGACCGGCGACGCGTTGGCGGGGACCGAGCCGGAGCCGAGCCCGACGCCGACGCCCGAGCAAGGCCTCGCGAGCGCGACCGACGGTGCAGGCGCGAGCGGGGCAGCAGCCGACGGCGCGGGCGCCGCGGAGACAGGCGTCACCGGCGCGGGAGCCGGTGCCGACGTCGGCGTGTCCGAGACCGGCTCGGAGGACCCCGCCGCGGTCCCGGAGGCCGATGCGGCCCCGCCCCCGGGGGACTCCGGAAGCGACGGGGCGGCGACCGCCGACGGTTCGACGAGCACCGACGGTTCCGCGCCGGCCGACGACGAACGTGCCGGCGTCGAGCAGGAGAAGGTCACCTGGGCCGACGTCGAGGCAGCCGCCCGGCGCCTCGCGTACATGCTCGAGCTCGGTGGCGCGGACGTCCCCGTGTCGGTGCAGCCGCGGCCCTCGGCGGGCCTCGTGCTCCCCGACGGCACGGTGCTGGCCGCCGGGACCGTGCTCGCGGACGGGACCGTGGTCACGGGCGGCAACCCGTTGCTCGACCAGCTGCGCACCGTCGTCGGGCGCTACGCGAGCACCAGCGCCGGGTACAAGAACGGGGAGCTGCCCGCCTCGGTGCTCTGCCCCATCTCGTTCGCGCCCGGGCAGTCGCTGCGGTGCGACGCCGCGGACCGCTTCGTCGCGATGTCGGCCGCGTTCGAGAGCGTGTTCGGGCACCAGATCGGCATCACCGACTCCTACCGGTCCTACGCCGCTCAGGTCGCCGTGCGGGCCGCGAAGCCGGCGCTCGCCGCGATCCCGGGCACGTCGCACCACGGGTGGGGCCTGGCGCTCGACCTCGCCGCGCCGATCTCGAGCGGGACGAGCGCCGAGTACCGCTGGCTGCGGCAGAACGGGCCGCTCTACGGCTGGGACAACCCCACGTGGGCGCGGGCCGACGGCTCGAAGCCGGAGCCGTGGCACTTCGAGTTCTTCGGCGGCGAGCTGACGCCGGGGCAGATCGAGACGGTGATCCCGTGGTCGGGCGGCGGGGGTACGGCCGGCCTGTGGTCGGCCGGCGGCGGCAGCCTCCTGAGCGGCGCCGGCACGGCCGGTGGAGCGCCGGGCCCGACGACGGGCGCCGGGGCGTCGCACGGGAGCACGCACGCGAGCGCGGCGAAGCCGAAGGCGACAGCGAAGCCGAAGCCGGGTCCGGAGCCCACGCCGTCGGCGACGACGAAGCCGAAGCCGAAGCCGGCGCCTTCTCCCACGCCGACGCCGAAGCCGACGCCGTCGTCCGACGCCGCCGCGCAGCTGAAGGCGCTGAAGGCCGCGGCGGCGAAGGCGGCGGCAGCGGCGGACACGGCGAGCGCGGCTGCCGCGGCGGAGGCGAAGACGTACGACGCGGCGACGGCGGACGCAGCGGCGAAGGCCGACGCGGCCGAGAAGGCGGACGCCGAGGCGGCGGACGCGCAGGTCACGGCGGACGCGGCCGAGAAGGCGCGAGCCGACGCCGCGGATGCGGCGGCTGCGGCCGACGCCGCCGCTGCCGATGCGGACGCGGCGGCGGAGGCAGACCCTGCCGACGAGGCCGCCGCAGCGGCGGCGAAGACTGCGGCGGCCGCGGCGGCGCAGGCGCACTCGGAGGCTGACGCGGCAGCGGACAAGGCGGCCGGGGCCGAGGCGGACGCCGACGCGGCGGCTGCCGACGCGGCCGATGCCGGGAAGGCCGCGGCGGACGCGAAGGCGAAGGCCGACGCGGCGAAGAAGGCGGCGGACGCGGCGAAGGCGAAGGCCGACGCGGCGAAGAAGGCGTCCGCGGCGGCGAAGGCCAAGGTCGACGCGGCGACGTAGGCAGAGGTCGGGGAGCAGGTCGGCGAGAAGCAGGCCCGTGTCGGACGCGACGCCTACGGTGGTCCCATGAGCGAACGCCGCGTCACCGACGCCCTCGACGCCACGGGCATCGGCTACACGGTGACCCGGCACGAGCCGGCCGGCTCCCTGGCAGAGGCTGCCCGGGCTCGCGGGGTGGGGGCGGGAGACCTGCTCAAGACGCTCGTCGTGCGCCGCGGCGAGGACGACTTCCTGCTCGTGCTGGTCCCGGGGGACCGGACCATCGCGTGGCCCAGGCTGCGCGCGCTGCTCGGCGTCACCCGCCTCTCGATGCCGGACGCGGCGGTTGCTCGCGACGTCACCGGCTACGAGCGCGGCACCATCACGCCGTTCGGTGCGCTGCGCGCGTGGCCCGTCGTGGCCGACGAGCGGGCCGCTGCGCCGCGGCGCACGGTCTCGCTCGGAGGCGGTGCGCACGGTGTCGGTGTGAGCGTCGACAACGACGATCTCGTGCGCGTGCTGGGCGCCACGGTCGCGGACGTGACCGATCCCGCCTGACCCCGACGGCCCTCCCCGCCGAGGCCGCCGCGAGAGCCCGCGGCGACGCGCCCGACGGCGTGAGCGCCGGCAGAGCCTTGCGTGTCACCCCTCGAGATGGAAAACTTTTGACCCGACCCACCGGGACTCCCCGGGAATTTGAATGGAGCACGACTCAGCCATGACTGATCAGCCGCTCGAGGGCGGTATCGAGACATCGACGATCGACGGCGAGACCGTAGTGACCATGTGGGGCGCCGTCGACGCCGCCCTCCGCGCCGCCGCGAGCGAGGCGATGACCTATCTCGCCTCCCACGAGGGGCCCGTGGTGTTCGACGTCGCCCGGGTGACCTTCATCGACTCCTCCGGTCTCGCGTTCGTCCTGCAGGGGTACATGCTCGGCAAGGAGGCGGGCACGCCCGTCACGCTGCGCGACCCGGGCCCCGAGGTCCTGCGGGTCCTCGAGATGATCGGCATGGCCGACACGATCCCGGTGGTCCGGACCGCAGGGAGCGCCGCCCGCTGACTGTCGGAGGCTGCCGCTAGGTTCGACGCATGCGCATCCTCCACACGTCCGACTGGCACCTGGGCCGCGGCCTGCACGGGGTGGACCTGCTGGACCACCAGGCGGCGCACCTCGACCACCTCGTCGAGCTGGCTGCGGCGGAGCGCGTCGACGCGGTGCTCGTCGCGGGCGACGTCTACGACCGCGCGCTGCCGCCCGTCGAGGCGGTCACGCTCCTGTCGGAGTCGGTGCGCCGGCTCGCGGAGCGCAGCGCCGTCGTCCTGACGCCCGGCAACCACGACTCGGCGGTGCGCCTCGGCTTCGGTGCGGCTCTCATGCGCGAGGGCGTCCACATCCGCGCCCGGGTCGCCGGCGTCGGCACGCCCGTCGAGGTCCCCGCCCGCGGCGACGGGCCCTCCGTGCTGGTCTACGCGCTGCCCTACCTCGACCCGGACGCCTGCCGGGTGGCGCTGGCGGACGACGCGGCAGCGCCGCTGCCCCGCTCGCACGACGCGGTCGCGTCCGCAGCGCTGGACCGGGTCTCGGCAGACCTGCGCGGCCGCCGCGGCGGCGGCCTCGCCCGGCGCGGACCGGCCGACGCGCGCGCCGTGGTCATGGCGCACGCCTTCGTCGTCGGCGGGGTCGCGTCGGACTCCGAGCGGGACATCCGGGTCGGCGGCGTCGACTCGGTGCCGGCGGGCGTGCTCGCCGGCCGCGGGCTCGACTACGTGGCGCTCGGCCACCTGCACGGGCCCCAGCGCGTGACGGTCCCGGGCCGCGCGCCGGGGGACGAGGCCGACGGCGCCGCGCCGCCGCTCGCCCGGTACTCCGGCTCGCCGCTCGCGTACTCCTTCTCGGAGATGCACCAGCACAAGTCCACGGTGCTGCTCGACACCGAGGCGCCCGCCGACGCGCGCGTCACGCTCGTCGACGCGCCGGTGCCGCGGAGGCTCGCCGAGCTGACCGGCCCGCTCGCCGACATCCTCGGCGCCGCGGGGGACGCTCACGTCGACGACTGGCTCCGGGTGGTCGTCACCGACCCGGCCCGTCCGTCCGAGCTGGTCGCCAGGGTCCGTGCGCGGTTCCCCCACGCTCTCCAGATCAAGCACGCCCCGGCCCAGCCGGTCGAGCGGGAGCGGATCGCCCTCGTCGCCGCGTCGACGGACCCGCTCGCCGTCGCGCGGGACTTCGTCGAGCACGTGGCGGGCGCGCCGCCGTCGTCGGCCGAGCAGGACGTGCTCCGCGCGGCCCTCGAGGGCGCCCTCGCGACGGAGCGGAGCGCCTGATGTACCTGCACTCCCTGACGCTGCAGGCGATCGGGCCGTTCCCCGGGCGGCACCGGATCGACTTCGCGGAGCTCGGTGCCTCCGGGATCTTCCTCCTCGAGGGGCCCACGGGCGCGGGCAAGTCGACGCTCATCGACGCGATCGTCTTCGCCCTGTACGGCACGGTGGCCTCCGAGTCGTCGAGCTCGAAGCGGCTGCGCTCCGCCCATGCCGGTCCGGAGGAGGAGTCGTTCGTCGACCTCGTGTTCGAGACCGGCTCCGGGGTCTATCGGGTGCGCCGGACCCCGGAGTACCAGCGGCCCAAGAAGCGCGGCTCCGGGACCACCACCCAGCAGGCCGGGGTGCGGCTGTGGCGGCTGTCCGCGGTCCCCGAGCCGGGCGTGGACGACGCCGCGACCGCCGACGCCCTCGACGGGCTCGGGGACCTGCTCTCCGCCCGGCTCGACGAGGCGGGCGGAGAGATCGAGAGAGCCGTCGGGCTCGACCGCCGCCAGTTCGTGCAGACGGTGGTGCTGCCGCAGGGAGAGTTCGCGAGCTTCCTGCGCGCCGATCCCGAGGCCCGGCGTGGCCTGCTGCAGCGGGTGTTCGGCACCGAGGTCTACGAGCGGGTCCAGGCACAGCTCGCGGAGATGAGCCGTGCGGCGCGTGGCGCCGTCACGGACGCCCGCGGCGGTGTCCGCAGGGCCGCCGAGCAGCTCGTGGGCGCCGCCGGCCTGCCGCCCGAGCAGGGTCAGGCCGTGCGCGACGCCGCGGGGTCGGACGCCGAGGCCGAGCCCGACGGGCTGACGCAGCTCGCCGACGAGCACGTCTCCGCGCTGCGCGCCGAGGCCGACGGACTCGAGGCGGACGAGCTCGACGCCAACGCCGTCCTCCTCACCGCGCGCGAGCGCCTCGACGCGGAGCGCGCCGTGCTGGGCGCGATCGAGCGGCGCGCGGCGCTGGTCGCGGAGCGTGCGGAGCTCGCCGCCCGGGCCGGCGACGTCGACGCGGGGCGCGCGCGGCTGCGCGACGCCGCGCGCGCGGCAGTCGTCGAACCGGTCGAGCGGCGTGCCCGCCGGGCGCGCGGCGAGCTCGCCGCGGCCACCGAGCGGCGCGGGCTCGCGCGCGTCGGCCTGCCGGAGTCCGTGGTCTGCGCCGGTGAGTCCGAGCTGCTCACGGTCCGGTCCGCGGTCGCCGACGCGGCGGCACGCCTGGCCGCCCTGCGCCCTGTCGGTGCGCGGATCCCGGGCCGGGAGGCTGAGCTCGCCGACGCGCGCAAGGAGGTCGAGCGGCTCGCCGCCGAGCACGGCCTGCTGGGCGGCGAGGTCGAGGCCCGGCCCGGGCTGCGCGCTGCGCTGCTCGCACGTCGCGACGCCTCCGCCCAGGAGGCAGCGGCCCTCGGCGTCCGCCAGGAGCAGGTGCTGCGCGCCCGCGCGGTCCTGAAGGCCGCCCAGGGCGTCGAGGCGACGGAGGCCGGGCTCGTGTCGGCACGCGCCGCCCGGTCGGACGCGGTCGCGCGCGCCGGGGCAGCCGTCGACGCCGAGCGCACGGCGCGGCGGGCACGCATCGCTGGCATGGCCGGAGAGATCGCGGCGACGCTCGAGGACGGCTCGCCGTGCGCGGTCTGCGGCTCGCCCGAGCACCCGGCGCCCGCCGACCCCACCGGGTCGGTCACCGTCGAGGACGTCGAGGGCGCCGAGCGCTCGCGGGTCGCCGCGGAGGCCTCGCTCGCCACCGCGGGATCAGCCGTGGAGGTGCTCGAGGAACGGCTCGATGCGCTCCGCCGCACCGCAGAGGGCCACGGCGCGGTCGATGCCGAGGAGCGGCTGGACGCCGCCGAGCTCGCCGTCCGGCTCGCGACCGACGCCGTCGAGGCGCACGTCGCCGCCGAGCGCGAGCTCGAGGACTTCGACGAGGACTCCGTGCGGCTCACCGAGCGCGTCGGGGAGCTCGCCACGACGCTGGCCGCGGAGCGGTCCCGGGTCGAGGCCCTGGACCGCGCGCTGGCGCAGGACCGCGGCCAGGTCGCCGGGGAGGTCGCCGCGGCGGTGCGCATCCTCGACGACGTCTCGGAGGAGCGCCATCGCGAGGAGTCCGGCCGCGAGGAGTCCCCTCGCGGGGATGTCGGCCCCGGGCGGACCGGAGCGGGCTCGCCCGCGAACCCGGTGACCGTTGTCGAGGACGCCCTGCGCGAGCGCTCGCGCTCGCTGGACGAGCTCGCCGCCGCGACGGTCGCGGTCGCCGCGGCGGAGCGGTCGTGCGCGCAGTGCGCGGAGGACGTCGAGCGGGTGCTCGCGGACACGGGCTTCGCCGAGGTCGCCCACGCGATGGACGCCGTCGTCCCCGAGGAGGACCACGCCGCGCTCGAGCGGACCGTGCGGACCCATGACGCCGCGGTCGCGCGCGTCGAGTCGGGGCTCGCCGAGCCTGTGATCGCGGCCCTCGCGCAGGACGCCGGCGCCGACGTGGATGCCGCCCGCGCGGTCGTCGCGGAGGCGGAGTCGGTGGCGCGGACGGTCGCCCGCCGGCTCGAGGGCGTCCGGGTACGGCTCGCCGGCGCGGCCGCGTCCGCCGCGGCGATCCGCGACGCGATCGGCGCGTGGGAGGCCGCCCGCCTCGCGGCGGCACCGGTCTCGCGGATGGCGGCGCTCGCCGCGGGCACCTCCGGGGACAACGCGCACGCGCTCACGCTCGCCACGTTCGTCCTGGTCCGCCGCTTCGAGGAGGTCGTCGCCGCTGCGAACGGGCGGCTCGCCGAGATGTCCGACGGCCGGTACGAGCTGGTCCGCAGCGACACCCGCGAGGACGTCCGCACCCGCCGCACGGGCCTCGCCATGCGGGTCGTGGACCACGTCACCGAGCAGTCGCGCGACCCACGCACGCTCTCCGGCGGCGAGACGTTCTACGTCTCGCTTTGTCTCGCCCTCGGCATGGCCGACGTGGTCACCGCGGAGGCCGGCGGCGTGGACCTCGGGACGCTGTTCGTCGACGAGGGCTTCGGCAGCCTCGACCCGCAGACGCTCGAGGCCGTGCTCGCCGAGCTGGGACGCCTGCGCGACGGCGGCCGGGTCATCGGCGTCGTCTCCCACGTGGACGCGCTCAAGCAGTCGATCGCCGAGCGCATCGAGGTGCGGCGGCTGCCGTCCGGCGCGAGCACCCTGCACGTGCGGGCGTGAGCGGTCGCGGGCGGGCCGCTCACCCCACCACGCGGCACCCGTCGAGCTCGTGGGCCATCGCGTCGTGCTCCTCCGGCGTCACCCACAGCCCGTAGGCGGCCTTGACCTCCACCTGCCGCAGCACGTACGCGCACCGGAAGCCCCGGTTCGGGGGCAGCCACGTGGCCGAGTCCTCCGCCCCCTTGTCCTGGTTGAGCGGCCCGTCGACGGCGAGCAGGTTCGCCGGGTCGTTCGCGAGGCGGCGCCGCGCGTCGGCGCTCAGGTCCTGCGCCCCGGTGCGCCAGGCGTCGTTCAGCGCCACGACGTGGTCGATCTGGACGAGGGCGCTGTGCGGGCCGCGCTCGAAGGCGATCGTCGCGCCGCCGTAGGGATCGACCAGCGTGCCCGAGAGCACGGTGCACGCGTCCTCCGCGTCGACGGTCGTCGCCGTCAGATCGCGGGCGAGCACGTCGTTGCGGGTGTCGCAGCCGTTGCCGTCGACGTCGTCCCACGCGGGGCCGAACTCGTCCCGGTCGTACCCGTCGCCCGGTGCCGACCCGCGGACCGGCAGCGCCGCGAGGTCCGCGCGGGCGGCGGCGAGCATCGGACGGCTGACCCCGTAGACCGGACCCGCCGGCCCGGCCAGGTGGGTGGCGGTGATCCAGACGAGCACGCCGAGGACGGCCAGGGCGAGCAGCGCCGCCCCGTGCGGGAGGGTGCGCTCCGGCCCCGGCGGGCGGGCACGGTCGGCGGAGGGTCGTCGGGGCACGGGGCGACCGTCCCGCGTCCGGCAGGGCCGCCGTCGGGCCGCCGGCACGACCTGTGGACGGAGGGCCGCGTCGCCCGGGCGGTGGGGGCCGTCGTCGGCTCAGGCGCGGATGCCGGCGAGCTCGCCCGCTCGCAGGAGCACGGAGTCGAGCATGGGCGGAGTGAGGCGCCCGGTGAAGGTGTTCTGCTGGGAGACGTGGAAGCACCCGAGCAGGGTGAGCGAGCGGCCGTCGGGATGGCCGACCCGCACCTCGGCGCCGTGGCCGAAGACCGGCCTCGGCCGCGGCACGGACCACCCCTGCTCGGCGAGGGTCGAGAGGGTCGCGAGCCAGCCGAACCCGCCGAGCACGACGATCACCGAGGGAGCGACCAGCTGGAGCTCGCGGCCCAGGAAGGGCCCGCAGGTGCGGCGCTCGGTGGGCGTGGGCCGGTTGGCCGGCGGGGCGCAGCGCACGGGGGCGGTGAGCCGGACGCCGGTCAGCACCAGGCCGTCGTCGGGCCGCCGGCCGGTCGGCTGGGACGCGAACCCCGTGCGGTGCAGGGCCGCGAAGAGGAAGTCTCCGCTGCGGTCGCCGGTGAACATCCGGCCCGTGCGGTTGGCGCCGTGCGCAGCCGGGGCGAGCCCGACCACGAGGACCGGGGCCGCGGGGTCGCCGAACCCCGGCACCGGCCGGCCCCAGTAGGTCTCGTCGCGGAACGCTGCCCGCTTCTCCCGGGCGACGCTCTCACGCCAGGCCACGAGCCGCGGGCACGCGCGGCACGTCGTGACGAGCGCGTCCAGGGCGGGAAGGTCCGGCGCGGACGCTGCGCGCTCGGGGGTCGCAGCGTCGGCACCCGACCGCCCGGCGACCCCACCGTCGTCGTCCATCCGCTCGACCACCCTCCTCCCGCCCACACCCAGACCCCCGCCGTCCGCCCACCCCGCCGTCCGCCCACCCGCCGAGATGTCGAATTCGGCCCCGGATTCTTCGAATCCAGGGGCGGAATTCGACATCTCGGCGGAGGGGTCAGGCGCGCTCGTCGCGCCAGGCGATCCACTTCTTCAGCAGCTCCAGGTCGTAGTCCGGTCCGCCGGTGCCCACCGTGAGCAGGGTCGCGCCGGCCGCGACGACGCCGTCCGCCACCTCCTCGGGCGGGGCCCCGACGCCCACGGACCGCTCGACGAGCGCGGCGGTGTCCCGGCCGACCGCCGCGCCGTGCTCGTCGAGGATCGCGCTCTTGCGCGCGAGCGTCTCGGCGTCGCCGAACGAGTGCCAGACGTCCGCGTGCTCCGCGACGATGCGCAGCGTCTTCTTCTCGCCGCCGCCGCCGATCATGATCGGGATGTCACGCACCGGCGCGGGGTTCCCGGCGGCCAGGCGGCGCCGGATGCGCGGCAGGTCCTCGGCGAGCCGGGCGATGCGCGATCCCGCGGTGCCGAACTCGTACCCGAGCTGCTCGTAGTCCTTCTCGAACCAGCCGGCGCCGATGCCGAGGATCAGCCGCCCGCCCGAGAGGTGGTCGACGGTCCGCGCCATGTCCGCCAGAAGCTCGGGGTTGCGATAGCTGTTGCACGTCACGAGCGCGCCGATCTCGACGCGCTCGGTCTGCTCCGCCCACGCGCCGAGCATCGTCCAGCACTCGAAGTGCTTGCCCTCGGGGTCGCCGGACAAGGGGTAGAAGTGGTCCCAGTTGAAGATCACGTCGACCCCGGCGTCCTCCGCGCGCAGCACGGCGTCGCGGATCTGCGGGTAGTCGGCATGCTGGGGCTGGATCTGGACTCCGATGCGGATGGGGTGCGTCATGCGTGCAGCGTAGGCACGCCGCGCCCCGGCACACCCGCCGGGCCGCCGCCGCACCTACGCTGACCCCGTGAGACGCAGCGTGAGACGCACCGTGGGCTGGCTCGTGGGCGTCGTCGTCGTGCTCGCGCTCCTCG
This sequence comes from Cellulomonas sp. PhB143, assembly GCF_003752595.1. Lineage (GTDB taxonomy): Bacteria > Actinomycetota > Actinomycetes > Actinomycetales > Cellulomonadaceae > Paraoerskovia. The sequence goes on from NZ_RKIJ01000015.1 coordinate 99,541, forward strand.
TGGCCGTCGACCGCGCCGCGGCGTGGGTCGTCGCGGGCCGGGTCGCGGACGGGCTGGAGGACGACGGCGCCACGGACGTCGGCGTGCACGTCGGCGGCTTCCCGTTCCTCACCCAGCTGGCCCGCGGCGAGCTCGAGGACGTCACCGGCACGGCGGGCACGGCCGCGGTCGCGGCGACGGGCGACGCCCCGGCCCCCGTCACGCTCGACGACCTGCGCTTCGCCGCCCAGGACCTGGGCACGCGCGACCCGTGGCGCGCGGGTCACGTGACCGCCTCCGCCGTCCTGCCCGCGTCGTCGCTCACCACCCTGGTGAGCGACGCGACCGGCGCCGACCTGCAGGTCGCGACCGCCGACGGCGCCCTCGAGGTCACCACCAGCACCTTCGGGCTCGACGTCGTGGTGTCCGTCGCGCCGCGGGTCGACGACGGCCACCTCGCCGTCGGCGTCTCGTCCGTGCGCGTCGGCCCGCTCGAGGTCTCGCCCGACCAGCTGCCGGACGCCCTCGCGGGCCTGGTCACCGACCGGCTGGACGGCCTGCGGGTCCCGCTCGACCTGCCGGACGGCGTCCGGCTCGAGCGGGTCGCCGTGCGGGACGACGGCGTCCGGGTCGTGCTCTCGGGCGAGGACGTCGCCCTCGGCGAGCTGGCGGCGTCGTGACGGGCGGGCCGGTGACCGGCCACCCGGACCGTCTCGACGGCCCGGCGGTCCGCGTCGCGCGCCTGGCCGGGCACGGGCTGCGCGGCGCGGGGGCCGCGGACGTGCCGGCCGCCGTCGGGCACCTGCTCGCCGTCCAGGCGCAGGAGTTCCGGGCGTCGCTGTGGGGGCTCGCGAGCCGCTGCGGCCCCGGCGGCGGCCCCGTCCCGACGGCCGCGGAGGCGCTGCGGGCCTTCGACGCCGGCGAGGTCCTGCGCACCCACGTCCTGCGACCCACCTGGCACCTCGTGCTGCCGGACGACGTCCGCGGGCTCCTCGAGCTCAGCGCGCCCCGCGTGCACCGGGCGGCGAGCGGGATGTACCGGCAGGAGGGGCTGGACGAGCGCACCCGGGGCCGGGCCGCGGAGGCGCTGGCGACCGCCGCCGCGGGAGCGCCCGTCACGCGGGCCGAGGCGGCGCAGGTGCTCGCCTCGGGCGGGTTCCCGTCGTCGGGCAACGCCCTGACGTACCTCCTGATGAGCGCCGAGCTCGACCGGGCGATCGTCAGCGGGCCGGTGCGCGGGCGCCGGCACACCTACGCCCCGTTCGACGAGCGCGTGCCTCCCGCGCCCGGGTCCGCCGGGGCGGGGGAGTCGCTCGGCCTGACGCGCGCCGCCGACGAGCGGGTGGACGTCCCGGGCCGGGCGCGGGACCGGGCGCTGACCAAGGTCGCCCGGCGGTACCTGGCGGCGCGCGGCCCCGCGACGGCGAAGGATCTCGCGACCTGGTCGGGCTTCACGCTGACGGAGGTGCGGCGCGCGCTCGCGGCGCTGGCGGAGCATGGCGCGGCTGCGGCGCGGCCCGGCGCCGGGGTGCTCGACGGCCTGGAGCTGTGGACGGCGGCGCCGTCCCGGCAGGCGGGACCGGGCCGGGCGTCCCGCCGGGAGGTGCCCGTCGTCGACCTCCTGCAGGGCTACGACGAGTACGTCGTCTCCTACACCCAGAGCCGCGGAGTCGTCCTGGAGGGCCTGGGCGCGGCGCCGGGGGACCGGCCGGGGACGGCCCTGGCGCTGGAGAGCCGGGCGGCGGTCGACGGCGTCGGGCCGTACCTGCACGCGGTGACGGTCGACGGGATCGTCGTCGGGCGGTGGAAGACGACCGTGTCGGCGCGCGAGCTGGTCGTCGACGCGCAGTGGTACCGCGCACCGTCAGGGTCCGTGCGTGCGGCGCTCGCGGCGGAGGTCGACCGCATGGCCGCCCATCACGGGCTCGCGGGCGCGCTGCGCTGACCCGCCTCGGCGGAGGGCCGGTGGGAGACTGGGCCGATGACCACCTCCACCCCGGCTGCACCGGCCGACGCCCCGGCGCCCACTCCCGCGCCCGCCGAGGGGCGCGCGCTGCCGATCGCCGAGGCCGCCTCCGCGACCGGCCTGAGCGTGCACACGCTGCGCTACTACGAGCGCGACGGCCTGATGCTGGGCGCGGTCGAGCGGGCGCCGTCGGGCCATCGCCGCTACTCGCCGGGCGACCTGGACTGGCTCCGGATGGTCACGCGGCTGCGCGAGACGGGCATGTCGATCGAGGAGATCCGCCAGTACGCCGCGCTCGTGCGCGCGGGCGCGGCGTCGACCGCCGAGCGGCTCGAGCTGTTGCGCGAGCACCGGCGCCGGGTGCTGGTCGAGCTGGAGCGCGTGCAGGAGCACCTGCGGGCGATCGACGGGAAGATCTCGCTGTACGAGTCGGAGGTCGGGTTCGCGCGCGCTTGACCTCGAGCGCGCTCGAAGGGCGAGGCTCGAACCATGACAGACACGACGACCTCGACAGGTCCCACCGGCATCCCCACCCGCACCCTCGGCAGCGCAGCGAACGGCACCGCGCTCGAGGTCTCGGCGCTCGGCCTCGGCTGCATGGGCATGTCCGCGTTCTACGGCGCGGCGAGCGGCGAGTCCTCGGCCACCGACGCCGAGTCGGTGCGCACCGTCCACCGCGCGCTCGATCTCGGCGTCACCCTCCTCGACACGGCCGAGATGTACGGCCCGCACACCAACGAGCGGCTCGTCGGCCGGGCGATCGCCGACCGCCGCGACGACGTCGTCCTCGCCACGAAGTTCGGGATCGTCCCGGCCACCGACGGTGGGCGCGGCTACGACGGCAGCCCGGAGAACGTGCGGCGCTCGATCGACGGCAGCCTGCAGCGGCTCGGGACCGACCACGTGGACCTGTACTACCAGCACCGGATGGACCCGCAGGTGCCCGTCGAGGAGACCGTCGGCGCGCTCGCGGAGCTCGTCGCCGAGGGCAAGGTCCGCCACATCGGGCTCTCCGAGGCGTCGCCCGAGACCATCCGGCGCGCGCACGCCGTGCACCCGGTCACCGCCGTGCAGACCGAGTACTCCCTGTGGTCGCGCGACGTCGAGGCGAGCGTGCTGCCGACGCTCCGGGAGCTCGGCATCGGCCTCGTGCCCTACTCCCCGCTCGGCCGCGGGTTCCTCACCGGCCAGATCACCAGCCCGGACGACTTCGCCGAGGACGACTTCCGGCGCAGCAACCCGCGCTTCCAGGGCGAGGCGTTCGAGGCGAACCTCGCGCTCGTGGGCCGGGTCCGCGAGATCGCGGAGGCCAAGGGCGTCACGGCGGGCCAGCTCGCGCTCGCCTGGGTGCTGGCGCAGGGCGACGACGTCGTCCCGATCCCGGGCACGAAGCGCGTGGCCTACCTGGAGGAGAACGTCGCGGCGGCGCGCGTGCACCTCACGGGCGAGGACCTCGCCGCGATCACCGACGCGATGCCGGCCGAGGCCGTCGTCGGGCAGCGCTACGCGGACATGTCGCCGATCGAGGAGTAGGCGCCCGCCCGCCCGCCCGCCCGCCCGTCCGTTCCGCCGAGACGTCGAATTCCGCCCCGGATCTGGCGATCCGAGGGGCGGAATTCGACTTCTCGGCGGGTCACGGCGGGTCACGGCGGGGTGCCCCGCGACGTGGCAGGCTGACGGCATGTCGACGTCGAACTGGGCCCGCAACCTCACCTACTCCTCGTCGCGGGTCGTGCGCCCGACGACGCTCGACGAGCTGGCGGAGACGGTCACCTCCAGCCCGCGCGTCCGGCCGCTCGGAACGCGCCACAGCTTCAACCGGGTCGCGGACACCGACGGCGTGCACGTCGTCGTCGACGCGCTCGACGACGGCCGCCCGGCCGTCGAGGTCGACGTCGCCCGCGGGACCGCGAGCATCGCCGCCGGCGCGCGCTACGGCGAGGCGTCCCAGGCGCTGCAGGAGCAGGGCGTGGCGCTCGGGGCGATGGCGTCGCTCCCGCACATCTCCGTCGCCGGAGCCGTCGCCACGGCGACCCACGGCTCGGGCGACACGACGCGGAACCTGGCCGCCGCCGTCCGCGGTCTCGAGCTCGTGACGGCCGACGGCGCGGTGCGTACCCTCGCGCGCGGCGACACCGACTTCGCGGGCGCGGTCGTGGGGCTCGGCGCGCTGGGGATCGTCACGCGCCTCGAGCTCGACGTCGTGCCCACCTACGACGTCCGCCAGGACGTCTACCTCGGGCTCGGCTGGGACGTCGTCGCCGAGCAGCTCGACGAGATCACGGCGAGCGCCACCTCGGTGAGCCTGTTCACCGGCTGGGGCGACGGCGTCGACCAGGTCTGGCGCAAGACGGCGGTGCGCCCCGGCAGCGACGCTGTCGCCTTTCCGGCGGCGTACCTGGGCGCGGCGGCGGCGACCCGCGCGATGCACCCGCTGCCCGGCGTCGACGCGGCGGCCTGCACCGAGCAGCTCGGCGTGGCGGGGCCGTGGAACGAGCGGCTGCCGCACTTCCGGCTCGCGTTCACCCCGTCGAACGGCGAGGAGCTGCAGAGCGAGTACCTGGTGCCGCGCCGGCACGCGGTCGAGGCGATGGCGGCGCTGCGGAAGATCGCCGACGTCGTGCGGCCGCTCCTGCAGATCACCGAGATCCGTACGATCGCGGCGGACGACCTGTGGATGAGCACCGCGTTCGTCGAGGGTGTGGCTGCCGGGGAGCAGCCGGATCCCCGCGCGGGGTTCGTCGGGTTCCACTTTACGTGGCTGCCGCGCCAGCGCGAGGTCGAGGCGGTGCTGCCGGCGATCGAGTCCGCGCTCGCGCCGTTCGGCGCGCGCCCGCACTGGGGGAAGCTCTTCACCGACGGTCCGGCGGAGCTGGCCGACGTCGCGGGCCGGTACCCGAGGTTCGCGGACTTCGCCGCTCTGGTCGAGCGGTACGACCCGGCGGGGCGCTTCCGCGGGGGCATCGTCGACACGCTGCTGGCCGGCGCCTGACCCGCCGTCCGCCGTCCGCCGCTCGCTCGCCGAGAAGTCGAACTCCGCCCCTGAAAATGGAGCTTCGGGGGCGGAATTCGACTTCTCGGCGGAGCTGGCGTCAGGAACCGGCTTCCGTCGTCGCCTTCTTCTCCGCGTCGTCGCTCGTGCCGTCCGTGCCCTCGCCGTCCGTGACCTTCCCGTCCTTGCCGGCCTTCTCCTTCGCGACCGCCACCCGGTCCATGAACGCGAGGTCGGCCGAGCGGATCTGCGCGCTGGCGACCTTGTCGTCCAGCGTCGGGTCCCCGTCGGAGCCCTGCGCGCCGTAGTCGGCGAACTGGGCGTGCGACGCCCCGAAGATCCGCACGAAGTCGGTGTCGGCGGGCAGCCGGTCCCGGGACGCCGCGATCCGCGCGGGCGGCACGACTCCGTCCTGCGTCCCCCACACGCTCGCGGCGAGCACGTCGGCGTCGGACGCGTCCGTCGTCGGGCTCGAGGCCTGCAGCAGCAGCCCCCGGACGGGCCCGTCGCTGCCGGAGTGGTGTGCCGCGACGGCCGCCGCGGCCTCCCCGCCCGCGCCGTGCCCGGCCACGACCCACCGCGTGACCTGCGGGAACTCGGCGAACGCCTGCAGCGCCTGGTCGGGGTCCGTGGACGCCACCCCGAGCGGCTCGTTCATGACGACGACGACGTAGCCCGCCTCCGCGACGGGGCGCAGCAGCGGTGCGAGGGCGCGCGAGTCGACGCGCTCGTCGGGGTAGTAGGCGAGGCCGGTGGCGGCGACCTGCTCGGCGTCGGGCCCGCCGTCGCCGGACCGGTCGGCGACGGGCGCCGTCGTGCCCCCGCTGTCCCCGCCCCGCGGCACGAACGCGTACCAGTCCTCGTCGTCCTGGAGCCCGACGACGTCGTTCGGCGCGTAGACCGCGAGCGCGTCGGCGGTCGCGACCATGGGCTGGAACCGCAGGACCGACCAGGTCAGCCCGACCAGCGCGACCGCGACGACCGTCCACGCGGCCCCCAGGCTCCAGCGCGCGAGCGGGGGACGGATGACGGGGAGCGGGGGGCGTGCCTGCGGGTCGCGTCCGCCGCCGTCCCGGTAGAGCAGCACGAGGAGGTAGCCGATGAGCACGCCACCGACCGTGAACGCGACGACGAGCAGGACCGGGTACAGCCAGTGGTTGCGGGCGAGGGCGTCGCCGGACCGCAGCCCGACCCACACGGAGGTCGCGAGCAACGACGTGCCGAGCAGGAAGAGCCCGAACCGCGTGAGTCCCCTGGCCTCCATGGCACGACGGTAGGCGGGCCCGGCGAGGAGCGCTCGCGGAACGTAGCGTGTCGCACGAGGTGGATCGGGGCCGCGCACCGGAGGCGAGCATGATCGGCAGGCTGCACCACGTGATCGTCGACTGTCCCGACCCGCGGGGCTCGGCCGTGTTCTGGGCCGCGCTGCTGGGCCGGGAGATCACCTACGAGGACGCCGACTTCGTGGTCGTGTCGACGAGCGACCAGGCGTCCGGGATCGCGTTCCAGCGAGCCACCGGGAACGTCGCGCCGACCTGGCCCGACCCGGCCGTGCCTCAGCAGCTGCACCTCGACGTGATGGTCGAGGACGTCGCGGCGTCCGCCCCCGAGGTCCTCGCGCTGGGGGCGACGCGGCTCGAGGGGGACGTGTTCGCCGATCCGGGCGGTCACCCGTTCTGCCTGGTCCGCCGGCCGGGCTGGGCGCCGCCGATCCCGGGCTGAGGACCTCGCGTCAGCGCACCCACCAGCCGTGCTCGCCGACGAGCGCGTCGGCGGCCTCGGGCCCCCACGACCCCGGCGCGTAGGGCTGCGGCGCGGGCCGGGCGTCTCCGAGCAGCGGTGCGAACGCCCGCCACGCCTCGCGCAGCGCGGCGGACGTGGTGAACGCCCGGTGGTCGCCCCGCAGGACGTCGTGCAGCGCGGCGGCGTACGGCGGCATCGGGTCGCCGCCTGCGACGTCGTCCAGCGAGAGCTTCGCGGTGCCCTGCGAGAGCTGCAGGTCGGGGCCGGGCGTCTTGACGGTCGCGGACACCTCGATCACCCCGTCGCCGCTGACGGAGACGCTGACCGCGTCCGTGCCGGCGTCCTCGACCGGGCCCTCGGGGGAGCGCAGCAGGAGGGTCACCCGCTGCGCGGAGCCCGCCATCCGCTTGCCGGAGCGCAGCACGAACGGCACGCCGCGCCAGCGGTCGCTGTCGATCCACAGCCGCGCCGCGACGTAGGTGTCGGTCGTCGAGTCGTCCGCGATCCCGTCGATGTCCGTGTACCCCTCGAACTGGCCGAGGACGACGTCGTTCTCCGGGTCCAGCGGCCGGAAGCGGCGGAAGATTTCCTCGCGCGCCTCGCGGACCGGGCCGGCGTCGAGCGACCCGGGCGAGTCGAGCGCGACCTCCGCCGCCGTCTGGAACAGGTGCGTGACGAGCATGTCGAGGGCCGCGCCGGTGGCGTCGTAGAAGGAGGCACGGTCGGCGACGTCGAGCGTCTCGGGCACGTCGACCTGGACCTGGACGACGTGCTCGCGGTCCCACACGCTCGCGAACATCTCGTTGGCGAACCGCAGCACGTGCAGGTTCTGCGTGCCCTCCTTCGCGAGGAAGTGGTCGATCCGGTACACCTGCGACTCGTCGAGGTGCTCGTGCACGAGCGCGTCGAGCTCCTCGAAGGTCTCGGGCGACGTGCCGAACGGCTTCTCGTAGACGACGCGGGCGTCGGTGAGCAGGTCGTGCGCGGCGAGGGCCTTCGTCAGGGGCGCGAACGTCGTCGGCGGCACGGCCAGGTAGTGGACGACGAGCGCCTCGCGGTCGCGCAGGTCGCGCACGCGGTCGGTGAGCGTGCCCGGGTCGTCGTCGGACGGGTCGCTGCCGTAGGCGAGCCGGTCGGCGAAGTCGTTCCAGCGCTCGTCGAGGGGCTCGTCGGAGTACTCCTCGAGGGCGTCGTGCACGAGGTCGGCGAACTCGTCGTCGGTGATCTCCTTGCGCCCGGAGCCGAGGACGGTCCAGTCGCGCGGCAGGAGCCCTCGCCGGTAGAGCAGGTACAGGGCAGGCAGGACCATGCGCGCCGCGAGGTCGCCGCGCGCCCCGTGCAGGACGAGGCACAGGGAGTCCGGCAGGTCGGTCGGTTCGCTCGTTCCGCTCACGTTCTCTCCTCGGTGTCCGACGACGGGGTCCGCCACCGACGCTACGGTCCCCGCGCGTCCGACGCGCCCCGGCAGGCCCCGCCGGCCGTCGGCCGACGCCGCCCGGCGTGCCCGCGTCGGTGGCGCCCGATAGCGTGCCACCAGTCAGCGAACGTCCAGCAACGAGCGGGGCCACCGGTCACCGGGATCGACGGGAGGGTGCAGATGGCACGCACGCGCACGAGCACGGACGGGGGCGTCACGGGCCAGCGCGACCAGTGGACCGGGCAGACGGCGTTCATCCTCGCCGCGGTCGGCTCGGCCATCGGGCTGGGCAACATCTGGCGCTTCCCCGGCGTGGCCTACGACAACGGCGGCGGGGCGTTCATGGTGCCCTACCTCGTGGCGCTCCTGACCGCCGGCATCCCGATCCTCTTCCTCGACTACGCGCTCGGGCACCGGTACCGGGGGTCGTCGCCGCTGGCGTTCCGGCGGGTCGTGCGGTGGGCCGAGGGACTGGGCTGGTTCCAGGTCGGCATCTGCTTCGTCATCGCGATCTACTACACCGCGGTGATCGGCTGGGCGGCGAGCTTCTTCTTCTTCTCGTTCGACCTGCGCTACGCCGACGACCCGCAGGGATTCTTCTTCCAGGACTACCTGCAGATGGGCGACCCGGGCTTCTCTCTGCACTTCGTGCCGTGGGTGCTGATCCCGCTGGTCGTGGTGTGGCTGGTGACGATCGCGATCCTCGCGGGCGGCGTGGCCAAGGGCATCGAGCGGGCGAACGTCGTCTTCATCCCGGTGCTGGTCGTGACCTTCGCCGTGATGGTGGTCCGGGCGCTCTTCCTCGACGGGGCGGCGGACGGGCTGAACGCGCTGTTCACGCCGGACTGGGGCGCGCTCGGCGACGCGAACGTGTGGATCCAGGCCTACGGGCAGATCTTCTTCTCGCTCTCGATCGCGTTCGGGATCATGATCACCTACGCCTCGTTCCGCCCGCGGCGCTCGAACCTCACGGGCCCCGGGCTGGTGGTCGCGTTCGCGAACTCCTCCTTCGAGATCCTCGCCGGCATCGGCGTGTTCGCGACGCTCGGGTTCCTCGCGGTCCAGGAGGGCGTGCCGATCTCCGACCTCGAGGGGCTCTCCGGCGTCGGGCTGTCGTTCGTGACGTTCCCCGCCGTCATCGCCCAGATGCCCGGCGGCCAGCTCTTCGGGGCGCTCTTCTTCGCGGCCCTGGTGCTCGCGGGGCTGACGTCGCTCGTGTCGATCCTGCAGGTCGTCTCGTCCGGCTTCCAGGAGAAGTTCGGCTGGAACGCGCGCCGGTCCGCCGTCGGGGTCGGCTCCGTCTCGGCGATCGTCTCGATCCTGCTCCTGGGGACCACCACGGGCCTGTACTTCCTCGACACCGCCGACAACTGGGCCAACAACATCGGGATCGTCGGCTCGGCGGTCCTGATGACGATCCTGCTGCTGTGGGTGCTGCGCAAGGGTCCGGAGCTGCGCTACCACCTCAACGCGGTCTCCACGTTCCGCGTCGGGCGCTGGTGGTACGTGTGCGTGGGGGTGCTCGCGCCCCTGCTGCTCGGCTACATGCTGGTCTCGCGGATCGTCGACCTCGTCCAGCACGGCTACCCGGCCGCGCCGGACGAGAGCTACCCGACGTGGTACCTCCTCACGGTCGGTTGGGGCGCGATCGCCTTCTGCATCGTGCTCGCCGTGGTGATGTCCTCGATGCGCTGGCGCACCGACCCGGACCGGTTCGTCGCCTGGCCGCCCTACCCGCCCGAGGGGCGACAGGTCGCGGCGGCGAGCGCCGCTACGGCGCCGTCGGGCACCTCGACCGGAGGGAACCGCCCATGACCGCCACGTCCGTGACCTTCCTCGTCCTGACCCTCGCCATCGTGTGGGGCGGCCTGGTGGCCAGCGTGCTGTACGTTCGCGCCCGCCCGGAGGCGGACCACCTGCCGCCCGGCGGCGAGGAGGACCCCGAGGACCCCGTGCGCGAGCAGGGAGGCCCGGTCGTCCACGACACCTGAGCGCGGCGGGCGGAACGGGCGCGAAACACGGCGGTGGTAGCGTGCCCCCGCGCCACGGCCACGGGCCGGGCCCACCCACTGCGTACCCGATCCCTGGAGCCCAGATGCGCAAGCTTCCCGTCCTCGTCGCCCTCGCGGCGGCCGCCACCCTCGCCCTGTCGGGCTGCACCGACGCGTCCCAGACCGGTGCGACGTCGGGCTCGGACGACTCGTCGTCGCCCGCCCCGACGTTCGACCTGTCGAGCATCCAGAAGGACGACGCCGCCGCGAAGCTCCTGCCGGCCGACGTCGCGGCCTCGGGAAAGCTCACCGTGGGGACCGACACGACCTACGCCCCGGCGGAGTTCATCGACCCCGACGGCAAGACGCCGGTCGGCTACGACATCGACCTGATCGACGCCGTCGCGGCGGTGCTGGGCCTCGACGCCGAGCCGCAGACGGCGGAGTTCCCGTCGATCATCCCCGGTCTCGGTTCGAAGTACGACGTCGGGATCTCGTCCTTCACGATCACGCCCGAGCGCCTCGAGAGCGCGAACATGGTCAGCTACTTCTCGGCCGGCGAGGCCTACGCGGTGCCCAAGGGGAACCCGGAGAAGCTCACCGTCGACGACATCTGCGGCATGACGGTCACGGTGCAGAACGGGACCATCCAGGACGACGAGGTCGACGACATCTCGACGAAGTGCGAGTCCGACGGCAAGGACCCGCTGAAGGTCCTCAACTACGACAGCCAGGCCGACGCGACGACGAACGTCGTCGGCGGCAAGGCGGACGTGATGTTCGCGGACTCCCCGATCGTGCAGTACGCGGTCACGCAGACCGACGGTCAGCTCGAGCAGCTCGGGGACACCTTCTCGTCCGCGCCGCAGGGGATCGCGGTCGCGAAGGACGACGAGGACCTCGCCAAGGCGATCCAGGCCGCGCTCCAGGTGCTCATGGACGACGGCGACATGACCAAGATCCTCGACGTCTGGGGCGCCTCCGACGGCGCGCTCGACACGGCGGAGCTCAACCCCGCCTCCTGAGCGGCACCTCCCGGAACGAGAGAAGGAGCACGATGACCGCCTCGACCAGCGGCGACGGCCCGGCCGGCGCCGACCCGGTCCCGAACCGGATCGACGCCCGACCCGTCCCGCGGCCGGGGCGGCTCGTCTCCGCCGTCGTCGTCCTCGTGCTCGCCGCCATGGCCCTGCACGGCCTGGTGACGAACGAGAACTTCCGCTGGGACATCGTCTGGCTCTACCTGCGCGACACGACCGTCGTGCGCGGCGTCGGCTGGACGCTGGTGCTCACGGCGGGCGCGATGGTCGTGGCCATCGCGCTCGCCGTGACCCTCGCCGTGATGCGCCGCTCCGGCAACCCCGTCATGCGGTGGACGAGCTGGTTCTACATCTGGTTCTTCCGCGGCACCCCGGTCTACACGCAGCTCGTGTTCTGGGGCCTGCTGTCCGTGCTGTACCCCCGGCTGAGCATCGGCATCCCGTTCGGGCCCGAGTTCTTCGTCTTCGACACCGGCGACCTGATCACCGCCTTCTGGGCAGCGATGTTCGGTCTGGCGCTGAACGAGGCCGCCTACCTGGCCGAGATCGTGCGGGCCGGGCTCGGGTCCGTCGACCCGGGCCAGAGCGAGGCCGCGAAGGCGCTGGGGATGAAGGACTCGAAGATCCTGCGGCGCATCGTCCTGCCGCAGGCGATGCGCGTGATCGTCCCGCCCACGGGCAACGAGACGATCTCCATGCTCAAGACCACGTCACTGGTGCTCGCGGTGCCGTTCACGCTCGAGCTGACGTTCGTCACCAACTCCATCGGCAACCGCATCTTCCTGCCGATCCCGTTGCTCATGGTCGCGGCGATCTGGTACCTGTTCATCACGAGCATCCTCATGGTCGGCCAGCACTACGTGGAGCGGTACTACGGACGCGGGTTCGGCACCGACCACACCCCGCGCCGGCCCCGGCAGGCGGCGATCGCGGCCGCCGGCACCACCAAGGAGGACCCCTTCATGGACGTGACCCCGTGAGCGCGGCGGACGCGCGCGAGGCGATGGTCGAGGTTCGCGCCCTGCACAAGGAGTTCGGCGCGGTGCACGTCCTCAAGGGCGTCGACCTGACCGTGGAGCGGGGCTCGGTGTGCGTGGTCCTGGGGCCCTCCGGCTCCGGCAAGTCGACGCTGCTGCGGTGCATCAACGAGCTCGAGGAGATCACCGGCGGCTCCGTGCGGGTCGAGGGCGAGCTCATGGGCTACACCGAGGTCGCGACCGACGACGGCACGCGCCTGCACCGCCTGCACCCGAAGGTGATCGCGCGCCAGCGTGCCCGCATCGGCATGGTCTTCCAGCGGTTCAACCTCTTCCCGCACAAGACGGCGCTGGAGAACGTCATGGAGGCGCCCGTGCACGTGCGCGGCGACTCGCGCTCGACGGCGCGGGCGCGCGCGCTCGAGCTCCTCGACCGGGTCGGCCTCGCGGACCGCGTGGACCACTACCCGGCCCAGCTCTCGGGCGGTCAGCAGCAGCGGGTGGCGATCGCCCGGGCGCTCGCCATGGACCCGGACCTCATGCTCTTCGACGAGCCGACGTCCGCCCTGGACCCGGAGCTCGTGGGCGAGGTTCTCGCGGTCATGCAGGACCTGGCGCGGTCCGGGATGACGATGGTCGTGGTCTCCCACGAGATCGGCTTCGCCCGCGAGGTCGCCGACCACGTCGTCTTCATGGACGACGGCGTCATCGTCGAGGAGGGGCCGCCCTCGGCCGTCATCGACGCGCCCAGCCAGGCGCGGACCAAGGACTTCCTGGCGCACGTGCTCTGAGCCGCCGGCGCGCAGCGGCGGGCGTCAGCCGCACTCCACGCCGTCGCCGTCCGGGTCGAGCAGCGGGTTGAAGCCCGCGTCGCCGCGGTGCATGGGAGCGATGCCGTCGGCCTGCGCCGACCCGCAGTCCCAGTAGACCTTCTGGGCCGCCGCCGGTGGCTGCGCCTGCTGGACGTTCGGGTCCGCCGGGGCAGGTGCCTGCTGCTCGCGTGCGGCGACGGCCGCCTCCCGGTCGGCGAGCTCCTTCTCCTTCGCCGCGGTGGCCTTGTCGCGCTGGTCGAGGTCCTTCTCGTACGCCGTCGCGGCGTCCCGGTCCTTCTTCAGCGTCGCCTGGTCCTTCGTCAGGGTCGCCTGATCCTCGGCCAGCCGGTCCTGCCGGGCCGTGAGGTCGGCCGTGTCGGACTCGAGCTGCGCCTGGTCCTGCGTGAGCCGCCCGCGCTCGGTGGACGCCGATGCGGAGGCGGCCTCGGCCGCGGCGGTGGCGTCCTGCGCGTCGGAGCGTGCGGCGAGCGCGAGCAGCAGCCCGACGACGAGCCCGATGACGAGCCCCGCGATGCCGACGACGACGACCAGGGCGGGCCGGCGCGCGGAGCTCGAACCCTCCACGGGCGGCCCCTCCTCGGGCGGCGTGGCGCCGGCGGGCGTGAGGAGCGCGGGCGCGAGCGGCGCGCCCTGCGCGACCGCGGGCATGACCATCGTGGCGGAGGCAGGGGCGCCGGCCGCGCTCGCGGAGCCGGCGGCGAGCCCGGCACGCGTCTCGCGGTGCACGCGCGTCGGGCCGGTCGGCACCGGCACGGCGGATGCCGAGGCGAGAGACGCTGTGGCGAGCGGTGCTGTGGCCAGCGGTGCTGTGGCGAGCGGTGCCGTGGCGGGCGCGTCCTCGACCCAGTACTGCCAGGCGGGCGGTGCCGGCGGCCACGACGGGTCGGGCGACCAGGCGGCGTCGGGCACGAACCCGAGCGGGACCTGCCATCCCGGGGGCGGGTTGAAGCGCATCGGTACTCCTTCGAGGGGGCGCGCACACTATGGCCCATCGCGGGCGCCCGCGTCACGTCCGTCAGGTGGCCGGACGCACGAACGCCCCCGCCGTGACGGCGGGGGCGTTCCTGGAGTGCACTGGTGCGGGCGACCGTGGGCCGCGCCGCTCCGGGCAGATCAGGCCGGGCGGATGTTCTCCGCCTGCGGGCCCTTCGGGCCCTGCGTCACGTCGAACTCGACGCGCTGGTTCTCCTCGAGGGTGCGGTAACCCTGCGTCTGGATCGCCGAGTAGTGGGCGAAGACATCGGCCGAGCCGTCCTCGGGGGCGATGAAGCCAAAGCCCTTCTCAGCGTTGAACCACTTCACGATTCCAAGCGTCATCTTCTTGCTGCTCCTTCAAGAGGTGTCAACGACCCCGTCGTTCGAGGTCGTGCATCACGGTGTTCGTCGTCAACTCTTGGGTAACAAGGTCCGCCGGGCGTGAAGCCGTAGCGCGAGGACAAGCGAGGCACTGCAATCTGCTCTTCAAGGGTACATGGCCGACGGGATTCGCACCATGCTTCTGTGAGGACTCCTGTTCGCGGCACCGCTGGGCCGGCCGCCGGACCTCGCCCGGCCCGTCTGCCAGACCGTCTGGCAGGGCGGGCGCGTGTCGGTGGCGCCCGGTAGGACTGGGGGCGTCCGACCCGCCCGCGTGAGGAGTTCCCGTGTTCCTGCTGGACGACGTGCCCGCGCCGGGACTGCGCGAGGTCCGGGGCCTCGTCTGGTCTCCGAGCGACCTCGTGGCCGCCGCGCGCTGCGAGCTGGGAGTGGTGCGCCGCATCGACGAGGTGCTCGGCCGTGCTGAACGCGTCCCCGCCCCCGCGGACGAGATGCTGGTGCGCGCGAGCCGGCTCGGTGACGCGCACGAGCAGCGGGTGCTGGACGGGTGGGTGGCGCGCCTCGGCGCCGCGTCGGACGACGACGTCGCGGGCCGGGTGGTGAGCGTCCCGCCCCTGCGCCGTGTCGGGTACCTGGACCTGGTCGCCGCCCACGGAGCCACGCTCGCGGCGCTCGAGGCGGGGGCCGGCGTCGTCCACCAGGCCACGTTCTTCGACGGCGAGATGCACGGCCGCGCCGACTTCCTGGTGCGAGAGGGCGACGGCGGGCGCTACGCCGTCCTGGACGCCAAGCTGGCGCGGCGGGCGAAGGTGGAGGCGCTGCTCCAGGTCGCGGCCTACGCGGACCAGCTCGTCGCGGCGCACGTGCCGCTCGCGCCGTCGGCGGGTCTCGTGCTCGGCTCGGGCGAGCGCACGGCGCACCGGCTCGCGGACCTGCTGCCCGTGTTCCGGGAGCGTCGCGCGCGGCTGCGCGCGATCGTCGCCGAGCGGCTCGCCGCGAGCGAGCCGGTGGCGTGGGGTGATCCTCGGTACCACGCCTGCGGGCGGTGCGAGCGCTGCGTGCCGGAGGTCGAGGCCCACGACGACGTGCTGCTCGTGGCGGGCGTGCGGCGCGCCCAGCGCGACGTGCTGCTCGCGAGCGGGGTACGCACCGTCGCGGCGCTGGCCGCGGCGCAGGAGCCGCCGGCAGCGATGTCGCCCACCACGTTCGCGAAGCTCCGGCGGCAGGCGGCGATGCAGTCCGGCACGGCGGAGGTCGACGGCACGGTGACCTGGGAGGAGGTCGTCGAGGGTCGTCCGGTCGCGCGGGAGCGGTCGTGGACCGTGGTCGACACCGCCCCGATCGACGCGCTGCCGCCCGCCAGCGACGGGGACCTGTTCTTCGACTTCGAGGGGGACCCGCTGTGGACGGACGCGTCCGCCTCCCGGTGGGGGATCGACTACCTCTTCGGCGTCACCGAACGCCCGGCGCCGGGGGAGCGCGCGCCGTTCCTGGCGTTCTGGGCGCACGACCTGGCGCAGGAGCGTGCGGCGCTCGTCGCCTTCGTCGACCACGTGGCCGAGCGACGGCGGCGCTACCCGGACCTGCACGTCTACCACTACGCGCCCTACGAGAAGACGCACCTCGTCTCGATCGCGGCCCGGCACGGGGTGTACGAGCAGGAGGTCGACGACCTGCTGCGCGCGGGCGTTCTCGTGGACCTGTACGCGGTGGTCCGGGCGTCGGTGCGCATCTCGGCCGGCTCGTACTCCATCAAGAAGCTCGAGCCGCTGTACATGGCCGAGCACCTGCGCGCCGGGGACGTCACGGACGCTGCGGCGTCGATCGTCGCGTACGCCGCCTACTGCGACCTGCGGGACGCGGGGGAGGCCGACGCGGCCGAGGAGCTGCTGGGCCAGATCCGCGACTACAACCGGTACGACTGCGACTCCACGCTGGTGCTGCTCGCGTGGCTGCGGTGGGCCGCCGACCGGTCGCGGGCGCGTGCCGCGGGGGCTCGTGGTGCAGGGTCGGGTTCCTGGTCGCCGGGGTCGTCGTCGGACGTCTTCCATCCGGCCTCGTTCCTCGGCCTCCCGCCAGGCCCGTCCACGACGTCCGACGACGACCCCGGCGACGGTCGGGACGGCACCACGGTCTCCTCGACCGCGACCCTCGACGGGGTGGCCGGTGACGGTGCGGGCACCGCCTCCGGCGTCGGCCCGGACCCGGCACGGGAAGATCCCCGGGCCGAGGCGCACGCCGTCGAGGCGCAGGTGCGGGAGATCGTCGGCGAGGACCGTGCGGCGCGCGACGCGCAGACGCAGGCGCTCGCGCTGATCGGTGCGGGCGTCGGTTACTACGAACGGGAGGACAAGCCGTTCTGGCAGGAGCACTTCTCGCGTCTCGCCGACCCGGTGGAGGACTGGACAGGACGCCGCAGCTCGTTCGTGGTGGACGCCGCCACGGAGCTCGAGGGCTGGGCCGTGCAGCCTGGGCGCCAGACACCGTCGCGGCTCCTCGAGCTGCGTGGGCGGCTCGAGGAGGGCTCCGACCTGCGTGCCGGCGCGAAGACCTGGGCGGTCTACGAGTGCCCAGGGCCGGGGTGCGCCAAGTCGTCCGAGAACGGCTCGCGCGTGTGGACCGAGGGGATCGAGGTCGTCGAGGTGTCCCGGGACGCCGAGACGGACGTGCTGGTCGTCGCCGAGCGGGCACCGCGCCGCGCGGAGCCGTGGTCCGAGCTGCCCATGGCGCTCGCGCCCGCGAAGGGCCCCTACACCGCGCCCCAGCAGGAGGCCGTCCTGGAGACCGCGCGGCGGTGCCTCGCGAGCTGGCGGGCGGAGCCGGGCCCGCGGGGCGAGCGGCTGCCGCGGTCCGCCGTCGTCGACCTCGTGCTGCGGCGGCCCCCGCGGTGCGTCGGAGACACCGCCGGGCCGGCCGGCACGCTCCCGCCCGTGGGCGAGGGCCCGGACCGATACGTCGAGGCGATCACCGCGGCGGTGCGCGGTCTCGATCGCTCCTGCCTCGCCGTCCAGGGCCCGCCGGGGACGGGCAAGACGCACGTCGCCTCGCACGTGATAGCCCGCCTCGTGGCCGACGGGTGGCGCATCGGCGTCGTCGCCCAGTCCCATGCCGCCGTCGAGAACCTCGTCCGCGCCGTCGTGGAGAAGGCGGGCGTCCCGGGGGCCGTGGTCGCCAAGAAGCTCGAGAACGGAGCGAAGCCGTCGGGCGAGCCCTGGCAGCAGGTCGACGGCAAGGGCCTGGCCGTCGCGGCGGCGGCCGCGCCGTGCGTCGTCGGCGGCACGGCCTGGGACTTCGCGAACGCCAAGAACTTCCCCGACGAGCACCTCGACCTGCTCGTGGTCGACGAGGCCGGTCAGTTCTCGCTCGCGAACACGATCGCCGTCGGGCGCGCGGCGCGCCGCCTCCTCCTGCTCGGCGACCCGCAGCAGCTCGACCAGGTCACCCAGGGGCGCCACCCCGAGCCGGTCGACCGCTCCGCGCTCGCCCACCTGGCGGGCGAGCACGGCGTGCTCCCGGCCGAGCACGGGTACTTCCTCTCGACGACGTGGCGCATGCACCCCGCCCTGGCCGGGGCCGTCTCCGAGCTCGCGTACGAGGGCCGGCTCGCCGCGGAGCCCGTGACCCGCGAACGCCGGCTCGACGGCATCCTCCCGGGCCTGCGGACCGTGCGGGTGCCCCATGTCGGCAACGCGACGTCGTCGCCGGAGGAGGCTGCCGAGGTCGTGGCGCTGGTGCGTGACGTCCTGGGGCGGGGGTGGACGGCGTCGTCGGGCAGCGACCCCGCACCCCTCGACGAGGCGGGAGTGATCGTCGTGGCCGCGTACAACGCGCAGGTCTGGACGGTGCGGCGTGCGCTGGAGCGGGCCGGTCTCGGAGCAGTGCGCGTGGGGACGGTCGACAAGTTCCAGGGCCAGGAGGCCCCGGTCGCGATCCTGACCACGGCCGCGTCGTCGGTCGAGGACGTCCCGCGCGGCCTGGGTTTCCTGCTCTCGCGCAACCGGGTCAACGTCGCGGTCTCGCGCGGGCAGTGGTGCGCGGTCGTGGTGCGCTCGACCCGGCTGACCGACCACCTGCCCGGGACGCCGGAGGACCTGGAGCAGCTCGGCGCGTTCGTCGGGCTGTGCGAGCGCGGCGACTGACGGCGCCGCGCGGATCAGTCGACGAGCGAGAGCTCGACCACGGGCACCAGCTCGCGCCAGTCCTGGCCCGGTGCGGCGGCGGGCTCCGCCCACCGGGTCAGCACCGGCGCGAGGCCGGCCCACGCCCGGGGGTGCGCGGACTCGTACGCCGAGAAGATCTCGACGCCGGAGGCGGGCGGGAGGACTCGCGCCCGGGCCCGGCGCCGTCGGACGGCCCCCGAGCTGACGACGACCCGCGGGTCCGCAGCGACGTTGCGGAACCACTGCGAGCCCGGGCCGAGGCCGGCGGCCACGAGCAGCACGCCGGGGCGGGGCCGGTCGACGACCTCGAGGACGACCGTGCGCCAGAGCCCCGAGGTGCGACCGCGGTGCTCCAGGAGCACGAGCCGCGGGCCGAGGAGCGGCCCGAGCCCCGCCCGGTAGAGCGCGATCGGCGCGCGAACCAGCCTCCGCGAGTGCAGCAGCCGCGAGGCGAGGTCAGGTGCCATGCCCCGCACGCTATCCAGGCGCCGGGCGGACGTCACATGCTGAGACGAACAGTGGCGCCGGTCACACTGCGGTAACGATCCGCGCCAGCACACGCCGCCGAGACATCCCCGACACATTCCGTGACTACGGTCACCCCCACGGCACGGCACCTGCAGTGCAGCAAGGCGCACGACTCACAGCTCCATCCCGGAGGGAACACACGATGAATCGACGGATGACAGTCGCGACGCGAGGCCTCGCCATCGCCGCCGCACTCAGCCTCGGGCTCACCGCCTGCAGCACGACCTCGGACGACGACAGCTCGGGCGACGAGGCCAGCGGCGGCAGCTCGTCGAGCGCGGACGACGGACTGGTCGTCGGCACGCTCCTGCCGCTGACCGGGACCCTCGCCTACCTGGGCCCGCCCGAGGTCGCGGGCGTCGGCCTGGCGGTCGACGAGATCAACAAGGCCGGCGGCGTGCTCGGCAAGGACGTCACGATCGAGGGCGCCGACTCCGGGGACTCGACCGACATGAACGTCTCGACGCAGTCGACGACGGACCTCCTCAAGCGCAAGTCGGACGTCATCATCGGCGCCGCGTCGTCCAGCGTGAGCATCAACGTCGTCGACCAGATCGCCGGCGCCGACGTCATGCAGATCTCGCCCGCGAACACCTCGACGACGCTCTCGGGCTACAGCCCGTTCTACGCGCGCACCGCGCCGCCGGACTCCGTCCAGGGCAACGCGCTCGGCTCGCTCATCCTCGACTCGGGCGCCACGAAGGTCGGCATGCTCGTGCAGAACGAGGACTACGGCACCGGCCTGCGCGACAACGTGCAGAAGACCATCGAGGCCGGTGGCGGCCAGGTCGTCTACGGCGCGACCGACGCGGGCCAGGAGTTCCAGCCCGGCGAGTCGAACTTCTCGGCCCAGGTCACCGACCTGCTCGCCCAGAAGCCCGACGCCATCGCGGTCATCGCGTTCGACGAGACCAAGGCGATCATCACCGAGCTCGTCGCCCAGGGCTGGAAGATGGACGGCACGACGTTCTTCTGCGACGGCAACACCGCCAGCTACGAGAAGGACTTCGACCCAGGGACGCTGAAGGGCGTCGTCGGGACCATCCCGGGCGCCGAGGCGCAGGGCGACTTCAAGGACCGCCTCAACACGTACTCCAAGGACAACAACGGCGGCGAGCTCACCTCGTACGCCTACGGCCCCGAGTCGTACGACGCGACGATCCTCGCCGCGCTCGCAGCGGTGCGTGGTGGCGCGGCCGACGGCAAGACCATCTCGGAGAACATCAAGTCCGTCTCCGGCGCCGACGGCGGCACGGAGGTCAAGACCTTCGAGGAGGGCGTCAAGGCGCTCAAGGCCGGTGACGACATCCACTACGTGGGCGTCGCCGGGACGGGCCCGCTGAACGAGGACAACGACCCGTCGTCGGCGTTCATCGGCGTGTACGACTACGACGGCAAGAACGTGCAGCAGTTCACGCGTTCCGTCGAGGGCAAGATCGGCGGCTGACGCCGACGGCGCCGCACCGCCGGCGCCGCTCGCCGAGACGTCGAATTCCGCCCCCGATTCTTCGAATCGAGGGGCGGAATTCGACGTCTCGGCGGTGGGTGCGGCGGCCCGGCAGGGGGCGCGGCACGCGAGAGGGGCCCGGTGCATCGGCACCGGGCCCCTCTCGTCGTGCGGTCCTCGTCAGCCGGTGTGCGCCGCCGCGCTCTCCTCGACGTCCTCGGCGAGCGTGCCGAGGTACAGGGCGATCACCTTGGGGTCGGCCTGCAGCTCCCGCCCGGTGCCCGTGTGCGCGTCGCGGCCCTGGTCGAGGACGTACCCGCGGTCGCAGATCTGCAGGCAGCGGCGGGCGTTCTGCTCGACCATGACGATGCTGACACCCGCCTTGTTGATCATGCGGGTGCGCAGGAACGTCTCGTCCTGGCGCACGGGGGAGAGCCCCGCGGACGGCTCGTCGAGCAGCAGCACCGACGGGTTCATCATCAGCGCGCGCGCCATGGCGACCATCTGGCGCTCGCCGCCGGACAGCGAGCCGGCCCGCTGCGCCCGGCGGTCGCCGAGCGTCGGGAAGAGGTCGGCGATGAAGGAGAACCGGTCGCGGAACATCGCCGGCTTGAGGTAGACGCCCATCTTCAGGTTCTCCTCGATCGTCAGCGAGGGGAACACGTTGTTGGACTGCGGCACGAACCCGACGCCCTGGGCGACGAGCCGGTTCGCCCGCATCCCGGTGATCTCCTCGCCGTCGAGCTCGACGGACCCGGAGCGGATCTCGACCTGGCCGAACAGGGCCTTGAGCAGCGTGGACTTCCCGGCGCCGTTGGGCCCGATGATGCCGACGAGCTCGCCGCGCCCGACCTCGATCGAGCAGTCGTCCAGGATGTTCACCCCGGGGATGTACCCGGCGACGAGGTGGCTCGCGCGCAGCAGCACCTCGCCGGTCGCGCCCTTCGACGCCGTGCCCGAGCTCGTGTCGGTGGGCGGGCCGCCGGCGGGGGCGGGGGTGGTGGGATCGGTCATCGCTTCTCCTCCTCGGCCGCGAGGCGGGCCAGGACGTCGGGATCGAGCAACGAGTCGTCGCCGAGGTCCGTGTCGTGGTGGGCGCCGAGGTACGCGTCGACCACCGCCTGGTCCTGCATGACGTCCTCGGGCGGGCCCTCGGCGACGATCCGCCCCTCGGCCATGACGACGACCCAGTCCGAGATGTGCCGGACGGCGTGCATGTCGTGCTCCACGAAGAGGACGGTCATGCCCTCGTCGCGCAGCGCCTGGACGTGCCCGAGCAGCGACTGCACGAGCGCGGGGTTCACGCCGGCCATCGGCTCGTCGAGCATGATCATGGTCGGGTCGGTCATCAGGGCCCGGGCCATCTCGAGGAGCTTGCGCTGGCCACCGGACAGCGAGCCCGCGAAGTCGTCCTTCTTGCTGTCGAGCTTGAACCGCTCGAGCAGCTCCATGGCCTTGGCGGTCACCTCGGCCTCGCGCTTCTTCCACAGCGGTGGCACCAGCGAGGCGAACAGGTTCTCGCCCGGGTGCTGCGTGGCGGCGAGGCGCATGTTGTCCAGCACGGTCAGGCGCGAGAGCGCCTTGGTGAGCTGGAAGGTGCGCACGGCCCCGGTGCGGGCGACCTTCGCCGCCGACTTCTTCGCGAGGCTGCGGCCCTCGAAGGTCCACGCGCCGCCGTCGGGCACGTCGAAGCCGGTGAGGAGGTTGAAGAAGGTCGTCTTGCCGGCGCCGTTGGGGCCGATCAGGGCGGTGATGGCGCCGCGCTGGACCTCGAGGTGCGCGACGTCCACGGCGGTCATGCCGCCGAACCGGCGCACGACGTCGTCGACCACGAGCAGGGCGTCCGGCTTGGCGGCGCCGGGCACGGCCTCGACGCCGGCCAGCCCGGCGGGTCCGGTGGTCCCGGCCCCGGCCCCGGCGGGCCCGCTCGTCGCGGGCCGGTCGGTGGACACCGTGTCGACGGACGCCCGGTCCGTGGCGGGGGTCAGGTCATCGGGCATCGAACGCCAGCTCCTTCTTGTCGCCGAATATGCCTTGCGGCCGGAAGATGACGAGGCACATGAGCGTGATGCCGACGACCATGCCGCCGATCTGCTCGATCTGCGCCGAGGAGATCGCGTCGGGCAGGGCCACGCGCATCCCGGCCCGCAGCAGCATGTACACGCCGAAGAAGATCATGGAGCCGACGACGGGTCCCCAGATGGTCGCGGCGCCGCCGAGCAGGAGGATGGTCCAGATGAAGAACGTCATCGAGCGGCCCATCGAGTCGGGCTGCACGGCGCGCGGCAGGCAGAACAGCACGCCGGCGACCGCTCCGGCGACGCCGCCGAGGATGAGCGCCTGCATCTTGTAGGAGTAGACGTTCTTGCCCAGGGCGCGCACGGCGTCCTCGTCCTCGCGGATGCCCTTGAGCACGCGGCCCCACGGGCTGCGGGTCAGGAGCCAGACGACCAGGACCGCGAACAGGACCACCGACCAGGCGACGAGCCGGATCCACCAGGAGTTCGACCCGTTGTTCTGGTAGGTCCAGGGGCCGAACTGCGTGGTGCCGTCGGTGAGGAAGCTCAGGTCCAGGAACGTGTTCTTGAACGAGTTGCCCGTCAGCCCGGAGGAGCCGCCGGTCTGGTCGTTGAACACGGTCGAGCGGCCGATCATGCGCAGGATCTCGGCGGCGGAGATGGTCACGATGGCGAGGTAGTCACCGCGCAGCTTGAGCGTGGGTATCCCGAGGACCAGCGCGAACAGCGCGCCGGCGACGATCGCGATCGCCAGGGCCAGGAAGAACCCGGCGCCCGCGATCGTGGAGATCGCGAAGCCGTAGGCGCCGAGCAGCATGAACCCGGCCTGTCCCATGTTGAGCAGCCCGGTGTACCCGAAGTGCAGGTTGAGGCCGATGGCGGCCAGCGCGTAGGCGGCGGTCGTCGGGGCGATGAGCTCCCCGAGGACCTGCGAGAGGATGCGGCTCAGTTCCATTGGTCTTTTCCCTTCAGCCGATCCGCTCGCGTCGTCCGAGGATGCCCTGGGGCCGCACGAGAAGGACGAGGATGAGGATCAGGAGCGCGGTCGCGTAGCGCAGGTCGCTGGGCAGGACGAGGTTGGACAGCTCGACGACCATCCCGATCACGAGGGAGCCGATGAGGGCCCCGAACGCCGTGCCGAGACCGCCGAGCGTGACGGCGGCGAACATGAGCAGCAGGAGCTGCAGGCCCATCTGCCAGTTGAACGAGCCGAAGACCATCCCGAGCATCATCCCGCCGAGCCCCGCGAGGGTGGTCGCGAGGACCCAGACGATGCGGATGATCTTGTCGGGGTCGATCCCGGTCGCCGCGGCGAGCGCCGAGTTGTCGGAGACGGCGCGCGTGGCCTGGCCGATGCGCGTGCGGGTGAGGAACCACGCGACGCCGGCGAGCACGACGACCGAGATGATCATCGACACCCACGAGACGACCGTCAGCGTCACGGGACCGACGGTCCAGGAGCTCGGGTTGTTCGTCAGGATGCGCTGGGTGCCGGCCCCGATGAGCAGCTGGATGAGGAACTGCAGCGCGATCGAGAGGCCGATCGTCACGATCATCAGCTGGACCGTGGGCGTCCCGCGGCGCCGCAGCGGGCGCCAGATCCCGGCGTCCTGCGCCCATCCCGTCGCGCCGCACACGGCGAGCGTGATGATCGCGCCGAGCCAGATCGGCAGGCCCATGACGTTCATCGTCAGGTAGGCGAGCACGGCGCCGAGGGTGACCTGCTCGCCGTGCGAGAAGCTCGAGAGCTTCGTCGTGCCGTAGATGAGGCTCAGGCCGATCGACGCGAGGGCGAGCAGGAGCCCGAACCGCAGCCCGGACCCGATCTGCTGCCACACCTGGGCGGCCTGGATGCCCCCGGACGACGACGCCTCGCTCTGCGACCCGGAGGACCCGCCGCTCCCGGGGCTCGCGCCGGGCGCGGGGGCGGCCTCGTCGCCGACCCGGAACGCCGCGCGTGACGTCGAGCCGAGCTGGGCGGTGACCTGGATCGAGCTCGCGGCGCCCTCGGCGAGGTGCGCGTCGGCGGGCAGCGTGCCCTCGTCGAGGGCGATCGTGTAGGTGCCCACGGTCTTCGTCGCGACGGCGGGCAGGCCGTCCTCGGTCGTGGTGACCGTCTCGTCGAAGTCCTCCGGACCGGTGATCACGGCCTCGGCGCCGGCGACGTGCGCGTTGTCCTGGTCGAGGACGAGGACGGCGATGCACGAGGTCGAGCCGTCGGGCGTGCAGGTCTGGTCGGCGGCCGTCGTGGCCGCCAGCGCCGCGGGCGCCCCGACGACGGTCGTGGCCGCCGCGACGACGAGCGCCGCCGCCCATCGCCGTCGTCGCCGTGGGGTTCCGGCTCGTTCCGCTGTCATCGGCGGGGGTCCTCCGTGTCGGTGGTCCTCACGGGCGGGAGGCGGCCTGGTCCGGCCGCCGCCCCGTGGGTAGTGGGGACGGTAGGTGGAGCGTGTGTACGGGGTGTTACGCGTGTTTCGGGCATGTTCCTGTGACGTGCGTCATGCCGGCTCACGCCGGTGTGCCGGGAAGTGTAGCCCGCGTCACACCTGCCGTTTCCGGGCCTCCCGCGACGGCCGGTGCCGACGAGGCGGCGTCGCGCGGAATCGTCGCGGTCCGCCGCGGAGAACCGTTGCGCGATCGTGACTGGACGCCCGTTCGCTGCCCCCGCCCCGCCGGTGAGGCATGATCGCTGGCATGGCCACCAGCAACCAGGACGTCGCTCTCGGCGACGAGCAGTTCGTCGCGCTGACCACCTACAAGCGGTCCGGCGACGGCGTCACGACCCCTGTCTGGGTGGCGCCCGCGCCGCGCGACCCGGGCACGCTCTACGTCGTCACGGGCGCGGCGACCGGGAAGGCCAAGCGGCTGCGCAACGGCTCGCGCGTGCGGATCCAGCCGTGCGGACGCACGGGGACGCTGCGCGGCGTGCCGGTCGAGGGGTCCGGCCGCATCGTGGCCGACGCGACGGAGCGCTCCGTCGCGGAGGCGGCGCTCCGCGGGAAGTACGGGTTCCAGTACCGGCTCTCCGGCCTCGCCACGCGGCTGCGCCGCAAGGGCGGAGGGCAGGTGTTCCTCGCCCTCGTGCCGGGGGAGCGGGCCGCCGACGGCGGGGCGCCCGACGCCGAGGCCCGCGATGCGGCGACCGGGTCGGGGGAGCAGGCGTGAGCGCCCCGGAGCCCGAGGACCTGGAGCGCGCGGGCTGGGTCGCGCTGTCCACCGACGGCGCCGCGGCCGCCGCCTACTACGGCGAGGTCCTCGACGCCGAGCCGACCTTCCTCCTGCCCGGCGGGCTGCGGCTCGACGACCGCGACGCGGTGATCGAGTCGATGGGCGGCGTGCCCTGGGAGGGGTACGAGCTCTCCGACATCCGGCAGGTCGAGCTGGCGGACGACGTCGCCGTGGTCGCCTACGCGGTCGTCGCCACCCGCGCGGGGGCGACGTACAGCGCGCTGGTGTGCAGCACGTACGCGCGCCGCGACGGGCAGTGGCGGCTCGCGGTGCACCAGCAGACCCCGCGCTGAGGCGCCCCGCGCCGACGTCGCCCGGGCGGCCCCGCCGGTCTGGGGTGGCGCGTCGGTCGCACGTACGCTGACCGCATGCCTGAAGCCTCGCCGTCCGCCCTCACGCCCCCGGTCGCCGACCGCCGCCCGACCGCCCGCTCGCACCACGGGCACGAGGTCACCGACCCGTACGAGTGGCTGCGCGAGAAGGAGTCGCCGGACGTCGTCGCGCACCTCGAGGCCGAGAACGCCTACACGGAGCAGGAGACCGCGCACCTGGCCGGTCTGCGCGCCACGATCTTCGACGAGATCAAGGCCCGCACCCAGGAGACCGACCTGTCCGTCCCCGTGCGGGACGGCGCCTGGTGGTACTACGCGCGCACCGTGGAGGGCCAGCAGTACGCGATCCGCGCGCGGGCGCCGCTGGGCGGCGAGCCCGACGTCCCGCCGGTCCTCGTGCCGGGCGAGCCGGTGCCGGGCGAGCAGGTGCTGCTCGACGAGAACCTCGCGGCGCAGGGTCACGAGTTCTTCTCGCTCGGGTCGTTCGACGTCTCGGCCGACGGCACGCGCCTCGCCTACGCCGTCGACACCGTCGGGGACGAGCGCTACCTGCTGCGGGTCCGGGACCTGACCACGGGCGAGGACCTGCCGGACGAGGTCCCCGGCACGGCGCCCGGCGCGACGTTCAGCCCCGACGGGCGGTACGTGCTCTACCCGACGGTCGACGAGTCGTGGCGCCCCGACAAGGTCTGGCGCCACGAGGTCGGCACCCCGGCCGCGGACGACGTCACCGTCTTCACCGAGCCGGACGACCGGTACTGGGTCGGCGTCGGGCTCTCGCGCTCGCGCCGGTTCCTGCAGATCGAGCTCGGCTCGAAGATCACCAGCGAGTCGTGGCTCCTCGAGGCCGACGACCCGACGGGGGAGTTCCGGGTCGTGTGGCCGCGGCGCGAGGGTGTCGAGTACTCCGTCGAGCACGTGGTCCTCCCGGACGCCCCTGCCGGGGGGCGCGACGCGCTGCTCGTGCTGCACAACGACGGCGCGGAGAACTTCGAGCTCGTCGTGACCGAGGTGCCGGCGCGCGGCGCCGCGCCGCTGTCGCCCGGGGACGCGACCGTCGTCGTCCCGCACGACCCGGCGACCCGCCTCGAGGACGTCGACGCGTTCGCGGGCCACGTCGTCCTCTCCTACCGGCGCGAGGCGCTGCAGCGGCTCGGCGTCGTCCGGCTCGAGGGCGCCGCCGGCGCGACCCCGTGGCAGGTCGACGAGATCGCCTTCGACGAGCCCCTGTTCACCGTGGGCGCGGCCGGAAACCCCGAGTGGGAGCAGCGGCACCTGCGGCTGTCGTACACGAGCTTCGTCACCCCGGGCACGGTGTACGACTACGACGTCGCGACCCGGACGCTCGCGCTGCGCAAGCGCCAGCCCGTGCTGGGCGGCTACGAGCCGGGCGACTACGTGCAGCAGCGCGAGTGGGCGGAGGCCGAGGACGGCACGATGGTGCCGGTCTCCCTCGTCTGGCGGCGCGACGCCGTCACGCTCGACCCGAGCGGCCTGCAGGCCGACCCGGCGCCCGTGCTGCTCTACGGCTACGGCTCGTACGAGATCTCCATCGACCCCGCCTTCTCGATCCCGCGGCTCTCGCTGCTGGACCGCGGCGTCGTGCTGGCCGTCGCGCACGTGCGCGGCGGCGGCGAGATGGGGCGGCGCTGGTACGAGGACGGCAAGACGCTGGCGAAGAAGAACACGTTCACGGACTTCGTGGCGTGCGCGCGCCACCTCGTGGGGGCGGGATGGACGACGCCGGAGCGCATGGTCGCGCAGGGCGGCTCCGCCGGGGGCCTGCTCATGGGCGCCGTGGCGAACCTCGCTCCGGAGCTGTTCGCCGGCGTCGTCGCCCAGGTGCCGTTCGTGGACCCGCTGACCTCGATCCTCGACCCGGACCTCCCGCTGACGGTCATCGAGTGGGACGAGTGGGGCAACCCGCTCGCCGACCCCGAGGTCTACCGGTACATGAGCGAGTACTCGCCGTACGAGAACGTGCGCGAGGACGCGGACTACCCGCGGATCCTGGCGCTGACCAGCCTCAACGACACGCGGGTGCTCTACGTGGAGCCGGCCAAGTGGGTGGCGCGGCTGCGCGAGGTCGGGGCGCCGGTCCTGCTCAAGACCGAGATGAGCGCGGGCCACGGCGGCGTCTCCGGGCGGTACGCGCGCTGGGAGGAGATCGCCTTCGAGGACGCGTGGATCGCCGACGCGCTCGGGGTCGCGGGCCACGACGAGGACGGCGAGGGCGGCGAGGACGGCGAGGGCTGAGGCACGGTCACCGGTCTCCCAGACTGTGTTCGAGCCCGTGGCACACCGCCTCGAACGGGAGATGAACGGAAGATGAACAACGGCCGTCGGGTCCCCGATCTGGTCGCTCCCGGCTGTCGTCGGACCTCACCATTGGGTACGTGACCGAGACGATCCTGCTCGTCGTCGTCGTCGTGACGGCGCTGGGCTTCGACTTCACCAACGGCTTCCACGACACCGGCAACGCGATGGCCACGTCCATCGCGACCCGGGCGCTGAAGCCCAAGACCGCCGTCCTGCTGTCGGGCACCCTGAACCTCGTCGGGGCGTTCCTGTCGCTGGCCGTGGCGGCGACCATCGCCAAGGGCATCGTCGACGCCGGGATGGTCTCGCTCGAGGTGGTCCTCGCGGGCCTCGTCGGCGGGATCGTCTGGAACCTGGTGACCTGGCTGCTCGGCATCCCGTCGAGCTCGTCGCACGCGCTCGTCGGCGGCATCGTCGGTGCGGTGCTCGTCGCGGCCGGCACCGACGGCGTGCTGTGGGGCGGCCTCGTCTCCAAGGTCATGCTGCCCGCGCTGATCGCCCCGGTCCTCGCGGTGGGCGTCGGCGCGCTCGGCACGTGGTTCGTCGCGCGCCTGACGCGCGGCATCCCGCAGGACACGACGAGCCGTGCCTTCCGCTGGGGCCAGATCGGCTCCGCCTCCCTCGTCTCCCTGGCGCACGGCACGAACGACGCGCAGAAGTCGATGGGCATCATCCTGCTCGCGCTCATCGCCGGCGGCGCGGTCCCCGAGGACTCCGGGGTGCCGTTCTGGGTCGTGCTCGCGTGCGCCCTCGCGATGGGCCTCGGCACCTACCTCGGCGGCTGGCGCGTCATCCGCACCCTCGGCAAGGGCCTGGTCGAGATCGACTCCCGGCAGGGCATGGCCGCCGAGACGTCGTCCGCCGCGGTCATCCTGCTCTCCAGCCACTTCGGCTACTCGCTCTCGACGACGCACGTGGCGACCGGCTCGATCCTGGGCTCGGGCGTGGGCATGCCCGGCGCGGTCGTGCGCTGGGGCGTCGCCCGCCGCATGCTCACCGCGTGGGTCGTGACGCTGCCCGCCGCCGGTGCCGTCGGGGCGGCGTGCTACGGGATCGACCAGCTCGTGGGTGGCGCGGCCGGCTCCTTCACGGTCTTCGGGATCCTCCTCGTGGCGGCCTTCACCATCTGGCGCCTCTCGCGCCGCACGCCGGTCGACTCTGCCAACGTCAACGACGAGTGGGACGACGACGCGGCCTCGGCGCAGGTCGCCGAGGCGGTCGCCGAGCACGACGTCAGCGCCCTCGCGATCGACGACGGCCGGGTGCCGGTCGGCGCCGCCGCCGGGCAGACCGCTGGACCGACCGCCGGGAACGGAAGGAGCGCCGCATGAGCGAGTACATCGACCTCGACGCCCTGGCGCGGGTCGTCGTCGCCGCCGTCGTGGTCGGCGCCGGGCTGCCGGCGCTGTTCGCGCTGGGCGTGCGGATGCTGGCCTCGCGGACGGTCGCCGTCCCCGGTGCCGGTGCCGGTGCCGAGGACGCGGAGGCGGGTGCGGCCGCCGCGCCCCGGCCCGCGCCGTGGCGCACGGTGGTCGCCGGGGCGTGCTTCGCGGTGATCGTCGGCGCGATCGTGCTCGGCATCTGGTTCATCGCCGCGGGCGGCCACTGACCCTCCGCCCTCCGCCGAGAAGTCGAGCTCCGCCCCGAAATCTCCGATTTTTGGGGCGGAACTCGACTTCTCGGCGGGTGGCTGGGAGCCTGTGCGCGTGACCACGCCGCCGTCGTCCGCCGGAGCCGTGCTCGTGCTGGTGCACGGGCGCAGCGAGCAGGGTCGCGACCCCGCGGTGCTGCGCGCGCAGTGGCTCGACGCGCTGCGCACCGGCGTCGCCGCGGCGGGTGCCGATCCCGCGCTGCCCGCCCTGGCCGACGACGCGGTCCGCCTGCCGTACTACGCGGACGTCCTCGAGACGGCGGTCCGCGACGAGCAGGCCGCGACGGCGTCGGACGCCGCCACCTCGCCCGTCTCCGAGCCTGACCTCGCGACGCTCCTCGGCCCGCCGGAGAGGCGTGAGTTCGTGCTGGCCGTGCTCGACGAGGCCCGTCGCGTGGCAGGAGTCGGGGACGCGGAGGTCCGGGTGCTGCTCGCCGGCGACGGGCACGCCGTTCCCGACGGACCCCCGGCCGCGGCCGCCCCGGCGGCCCTCGCGCCGGCGACGCTCGCGACCGCCGGGGCGCTCGCGGTGCCCGACGCGGCGTGGCTCCTCGCCGTGCTGCGCGCGCTCGACCGTGCGGTGCCGGGCATCGGCGGCCTCGGCATCGCGCTGCTGGCCCGCGACGTGCACCTCTACCTGCACGACGAGCGCGCCCGTGCCGCGGTCGACGACGTCGTCGCCGCCGCCCTGCCGACGGACGGTCCCGCGGTGGTCGTCGCCCACTCGCTCGGGTCGGTCGTCGCGTTCGAGCTGCTGCGCACCCACCCCGACCGCGGGCGCTGGGCGGTACCCCTGCTCGTGACCATCGGCTGCCCGATCGCGATCGGCGCCGTCCGCGCGGCACGGGCCCCGCTCGCCGTCCCCGGGGCCGTGACCCGGTGGCGCAACGCCCGCGACGTGCGCGACGTGGTGGCCCTGCAGCCGCTCACGGGCGCGGTCGCCACGGTCGACGAGGTCGAGGTGGAGAACCCGGCGCCCGGGCACCACGCCGCGGTCGGCTACCTGGCGACCGCTGAGGTGGCCGGGCCGGTCGCGGCTGCGCTCGGCGCACGACCCACCGGGGCGCGGGCCGCGCAGCCCACCCGGTTCAGCTGAGCGCCGACCGCACCGCGGCGACGAACCGGTCCACGTCGTCGTCGGTCGTGTCCCAGGCGCACATCCAGCGAGAGACCACGGTGCCGGCCTCCGGGCCGGGCATGACGTCGTAGCAGGGGAACGTCTCGCGGACCCGGTCGGCCGCGGGCTTCGGCAGGATCGCGAACGTCGCGTTGACCGTGGTGGGGCCCGCGAAACCGAGCCCGCGCACCCGGCCGGCGGCCACGTCGTCGTCCAGGAGCGAGCGCAGGCGCGCGGCCGCCGCGTTGGCGTGCGCGGCGTTGCGGCGCCACAGCGGGTCGTCCCCGTCGCTCTCGCCGAGGAGCGCGAGGAGCTGTGCCGAGACGTAGCGCATCTTGGACGCGAGCTGCATCTGCGCCTTGCGGACGAACGCGAGACCCGGCGCCGCCGCGGGGTCGAGGACCACCACGGCCTCCGCGCCCATCGCGCCGTTCTTGGTGCCGCCGAACGAGAGCGCGTCGACACCGACGTCCGTGGTGATCGCGCGCAGCGACGTGCCGAGGGCTGCGGCGGCGTTGGCCAGGCGCGAGCCGTCGACGTACAGGCGCATGCCGTACCCGTGCGCGGCGTCCGCGATCGCGCGGACCTCCTCCGGCGCGTACAGCGTGCCGACCTCCGTCGACTGGGTGATCAGCACGGCGAGCGGCTGGGCGTGGTGCACGTCGCCGAGCGCGCCGGCGTGGGCGTGCACGGCGTCGGGCGTGATCTTCCCGTCGGCGGACGGGACCGGCAGCAGCTTGATGCCGCCGACGCGCTCGGGCGCTCCCTGCTCGTCGGTGTGCACGTGCGCGAGCTCCGAGGCGATCACCGCGCCCCAGCGAGGCAGCATCGCCGAGAGCCCGACGACGTTCGCGCCCGTCCCGTTGAACACCGGGTACGCCTCGGCCCGCTCGCCGAACTCGCGGCGGACGGCCTCGCCCAGACGGGCGGTCCACGGGTCGTCGCCGTAGGCGATCGCGTGGTCGGCGTTCGCCGCGAGGATCGCGTCGAGGACCTCGGGGTGGACGCCCGCGTGGTTGTCGGAGGCGAAGCTGCGGAACGGTGCGGGGGCGGTGTCGGGTGCGGCGGGGAAGCTGGGGGAAGTCACCGCGTCAGGCTACGTCCGCTGGAGCGACGCTCGGTGGCGCCGGTGCGCGTCAGCCGCCCGGCGTGCCGTCCACGTAGGACCAGGTGCCGTCGTCGCGCACGAACCGGCTGATCTCGTGCACCGTCGCGCGCCCGGCGGCGTCGCGGTAGTGCGCGACGAACTCGACGTACCCCTCGTCGTCGAACGGGCCGCCCCGCTCGGTGGCGACGACGTCCAGGCGGCGCCAGACGACGTCGTCGGCCAGGTCGACCGCCGGCGGCCGGGTCGAGGGGTGCCAGGACGCGGCCAGGTAGCCGGCACCGGCAGGGCCGCCGAGGACGAACGCGCTGTAGCGCGAGCGCATGAGCGCCTCGGCTGTCGGGGCGCGGCGCTCGCCGGCGTGCACGGGCCCGCAGCACGCGCCGTACGTCTCGCCGGACAGGCAGGGGCAGCGGTCGTCGGGCGCGAGGGGCATGCGGCCAGCCTACGAGCGCACGGCCGGGTCAGCGGCCGCGGTGCCCGTTGCCCCCGTGGCGCAGGTCGACGTCGAGCCACACGAGCCGGTGGTCGCTGCTCGGGAACGGGTAGACGCCGGTCAGCCGGGACAGCGGGTCCGACTGCGCCGGCCAGAACACGCCCGTGTCCTGCACCCGCAGGTCCCGCGAGGGCAGGACGTAGTCGGCCCGCAGGTTGCCGGGGGTGGTGTCGGCGAAGTCCGCGGTGTCGTAACGCGGGTCGCCCTGCTGCGTGAGGTTGATCCCGCCCTGGAGGCGCGCGGCCTCGGGCGCGCCCGCGGAGGTGGGCCGGGGGTCCTGGATGCGGCGGTTGTCCAGGAGCTGGGCGGTCGCGCCGGGGTAGGAGTCGCCGTCGACCGGGTCGCTGTTCATGTCGCCCAGGACCACGAACGACGACCCGCCCTTCAGCCCGCCCCGCTGCCCGGCATCGTCGTAGATGTACGACGACGTCCGGCCGGGGGTCACGTAGTCCGACCAGAAGCGGATCTCGTCGTGGTTGCGGTGCCCGTTGCGGTCCTCCGGGCCGTCGAACGACGGGGGCGTGGGGTGCGAGGCGAGGACGTGCACGGTGTCCTTGCCGACCTGGACCGGCACGTCCCAGTGGGACTTGCTCGAGAGTCGGACCGCGGCGAGCTCCTTCGTGGTGAACCAGTCGTGGGGAGCGGACGTCGTCGGGTCGTCCGGCAGCAGCGCGCCCGGCATGTCCTTCCACAGGAAGTGCTGGAACGTGCGGACCTTGGTCGTCTCGATCGGGTACCGCGAGAGGACGACCATCCCGTACTGGCCGGGGAACGCACCGAAGCCGTAGGCGTCGTCCCCGCCGCCCACCGCGCCGTCGTTGTTCAGGTCGAAGCCGCTCGGCACCCCGGTGTTCGACGGCGCGGTGTACGCGTAGCGGTAGGTGATCGGGTCGGCGCCGTGCTGGCCGACCTCGAGGTAGTTGTCGCGGAACAGGTCGACCGACGCGTGCGCCGCGTCGTAGTCGAACTCGTTGAGCAGGACGACGTCCGGCCGGGCGCGCTGGATCACCTCCGCCACGGTCTGTGCCTGGACGTCGTCGCGCGTGCTGAGGTCGGACCGCAGCTCTCCCTCGGTCGCCCTGTTGAGCGAGAGGTTGTAGGTCGCGACGCGCAGGTCGGCGGCATCGTGGCCGTGGTGCTGGTCGCCGTGCGGTCCGGCGAGCGCCGGCGCCGCGAACAGGCCCGCGCAGAGGGTGGCGGCGGTGACGGCCGTGAGCCGGGCTGAGGTTCTGGTGCGCACGTGAGCTCCATCGGTCGGGGGCCGCGTCGTGGGCGGCCCGTCGGTGCGTGTGGCGATCACGGTAGGGCCCGCCGGTGACACCCGCACGAACGGGAGGTTTCGAACGGGTGAGCGCGCGGGGGGGGGGGGGGGGGGGGGGGGGGGGGGGGGGCGGGCCCGCCCGAGGTGTATGGGCGGGTGGGGGGGGCCCGCGGGTGCAAAGGGCG
>NZ_RKIJ01000016.1 GCF_003752595.1 Cellulomonas sp. PhB143
TCAACGCTCGAACACGATCTTTAAGCGACACATGTTGCCCCACAGCACACCTCCGAGTCAGAACCCGGTGTTGCACTGACCACTAGAAACCGCCGGCAGGATCAGGGGCCGAATGTGACGTCTCGGCGGTCAGCGGTCGAGGACCGCCACGCACTCCACGTGGTGCGTCATCGGGAACAGGTCGAACGACCGCAGCCCCGTCAGCCCGTACCCGTGCCCGGCGAGGTAGGCGACGTCGCGCGCGAGCGCCGCCGGGTCGCACGCCACGTAGACCACCCGGCGGGGCGCGAGCGCCGCGACCGAGGCCACGACCTTCTTGCCCGCCCCGGCGCGCGGCGGGTCGAGGACGACGACGTCGGCGCCCCCCGCGGCCCCGTGCGCCCCCGCCGCCAGGACCGTCGACACCGAGCCCCGGTGCAGCTCGACCTGGTCGAGCCCGTGGGCGTTGCGGCGCGCGTTGCGCACCGCGTCCTCGTCGCCCTCCACGGCGACGACCCGCCCGGACGCGCCGACGGCGTCGGCGAGCGGCGACGTGAAGAGCCCGGCACCGGAGTACAGGTCCAGCACGCGCCCGCCGTCCACGTGCCCGACGGCGTCCAGCACCGCCTGGGCGAGCAGCCACGGTGCCGCGCGGTGCACCTGCCAGAAGCCCTGGGCCGCCACACGGTAGGAGTAGGTGCGCCCGCCCGCCGAGACCGTCTCGGTCACGGTGCGCCGGGCGTTGGGCCGCGTGTCCGGGCGCCCGTGCCACGGCGCCCCGTCGACCACGAGCATCGCCGGCGCCGCCTCCTGGCCCTCGGCCGGCGCGGGCGCGACGAGGTCGAGCGTCGACCCGGCGCGCCAGCCGCGGGTGAAGACGCCCTCGCGCTCCGCGAGCGCCGCGACCTGCTCGCTCGCCAGCGGCATGTCGTCGAGCGCGACGACGTCGTGCGAGCGGTGCCGGCGCATGCCGGCCCGCCCCGCGGCGTCGGCCACCAGCTCGATGCGCGTCCGGTACCCGAGGCCCCCGCGCGCGTCGTCGCCGGGCGCGGCCTCGACGACGACGTCCGCGACGCCGCCCGTCAGGCCGGCGAGCCGCGCGAGCTGCTCGCGCACGACGCCGCCCTTCCAGCGGCGCTGGGCCGGCAGCGCGACGTGGGCGAGCTCGCCGCCGCCGACCCCGCCGGGCCCGGCCGCCGGCCAGGCGCTCGGCACGCGGTCCGGGGACGCCTCGAGCACCTCCACCGCGTCGGCGCGCCAGAACGTCGCGTCCGGCTCCGCCTCGGTCAGGCGCGCGGCGACCCGCTCCCCCGGCAGGGTGTGGCGGACGAAGACGACGCGGCCCTCGTGCCGGGCGACGCAGTGGCCGCCGTGCGCGACGCGCTCGGCCGTGACCTCGACGACGGTTCCCGCCGCCCCGGTGGTGTCGGTCGCGGGCGCGGGACGGTGCTCAGGGGTGCGGGGCATGAGCCAAGTATCGCTGGTCGCCGAGGCCGCGCTGCCCGGCCCGCGTGCGATCAGGGCGCGATCAGGGCGCCGGAGTGTGCTCCGGGCCCGGCCCGGCGCCGTGCTCGCGCCCGGTCTGCGGGCCGCGTGCCCCGAGCCCGTCCGGGTCCACCTGGCCGGAGACGGACGAGCGCAGCTGCCACGGCACCGACGCCACGACGACGCCCGGCGTGAACAGCAGACGGCCCTTGAGCCGCAGCGCGCTCTGGTTGTGCAGGATCTGCTCCCACCAGTGCCCGACGACGTACTCGGGGATGTAGACGACGACGAGGTCGCGGGGGCTCTCGCGCCGGATCGAGCGCACGTAGGCGAGCGTCGGGCGAGAGATCTCCCGGAACGGCGAGTCGAGCACCCGCAGAGGCACCGGTATCTCGAGCGCCTCCCAGCGGGTGCGCAGGTCCTCGATCTCGTCACGCTCGATCCCGACGGTGACGGCCTCGAGCACCGACGGTCGTGACGCGCGGGCGTAGGCGAGCGCCCGCATGGTCGGCTTGTGCAGGCGCGAGACGAGCACGATGGCGTGCACCCGGCTCGGCAGCGCGCGCGCCGCGCCGGCGTCGTCGTCGCCGAGCGCGAGCTCGTCGCGCACCGTGTCGTAGTGCCGGTGGATCGCCTGCATGATCACGAACACGACGATCATCGCGAGGATCGCGATCCACGCGCCGTGCGTGAACTTGGTGAGCAGGACGATGAGCAGGACGGTCGCGGTCATCGCGAAGCCGAAGCCGTTGACCACCCGCGACCGCTTCATCCGGGCGCGTTCCGCCGGGTCCACGGCGGTGCGCAGCCCGCGGTTCCAGTGCTTGACCATGCCGAGCTGGGACAGCGTGAAGGAGACGAACACGCCGACGATGTACAGCTGGATGAGCCGGGTCACCTGCGCGTCGAACGCGACGATCAGCACGATCGCGCCGACCGCCAGGGTGACGATCCCGTTGGAGAACGCGAGCCGGTCGCCGCGGTTGTGCAGCTGGCGCGGCAGGTAGCCGTCCTTGGCGAGGATCGAGCCGAGGACGGGGAAGCCGTTGAAGGCGGTGTTCGCCGCGAGCACGAGGATGACGCCGGTGATCGCGGCGACCAGCAGGTAGGCGGGGGCGAACCCGTCGAACACGGTCTGGGCGAGCTGGCTGATCACGGGGTGCTGCACGTAGTCGGCGGACACCGGCGCGCCGTTGTCCGTGAGCTGCGACGTCGGGTCCTCCGCGTACTGCACCCCGCTCGCGCGGGCCAGCAGGAGGATCGACATGAGCATCGTCGCGGAGATCAGGCCGAGCATGCCGAGCGTCGTCGCCGCGTTGCGCGACTTCGGCTTCTTGAACGCGGGCACGCCGTTGCTGATGGCCTCGACGCCGGTGAGCGCCGCACACCCGGAGGCGAACGCGCGGGCGATGAGGAACGCGCCGGCGATGCCGGTCAGTCCCTGGTCGAACCCGGACTCGTTGACGAGCTGGAACTGCGCGCTCTCGGCCTGGCCGAGCGTCCCCGTCAGGTAGCGGACGAGCCCGACGACGGCCGTGGTGCCGATCGCGAACATGAACAGGTACACGGGCACCGCGAAGATGCGTCCGGACTCCTTCGCCCCGCGCAGGTTGGCGACCGTCAGGACGATGACCACGAGCACGGCGAACAGCGCCTCGTGGTCGCGCAGGGCCGGGATGGCCGACGCCGCGTACTGCGCTCCCGAGGAGATCGAGACGGCGACCGTCAGCACGTAGTCGACGAGGAGCGCCGAGGCGACGCCCACACCCGCCCGCGGGCCGAGGTTGACGGTGGCGACCTCGTAGTCTCCGCCGCCGGACGGGTAGGCCTTGACGTTCTGCCGGTAGGAGGTGACGACGGTCAGGAGCACCACGACGACGACGAGGCCGACCCACGGGGAGATCGCGACGGCGCTCATCCCGGCGAGCGAGAGCGTCAGGAGTATCTCGTCGGGGGCGTACGCGACGGAGGAGAGGGCGTCGGACGCGAACACGGGCAGCGCCGTGCGCTTGGGCAGCAGGGTGTGACCGAGCGTGTCGCTGCGCATCGGGCGCCCGAGCAGGAGCCGCTTGGCTGAGTCCGCGATGTCCGACACGAGGCCCCATGCTATGCCCGCGACACGGCGTGCGGCGCACCCGCGCCCCGGCCCGCGATCCGCGTCCTGGCGGGCCCGAACGCGTGTAGCGTTCCCACCGTGCACTTCGTGATCATGGGATGCGGACGAGTGGGTGCCACCCTCTCGACGTCGCTCGAGCGGCACGGCCACTCCGTCGCCGTCATCGACCAGAACCCGGACGCGTTCCGGCGCCTCCCGTCGGACTTCGGCGGCAAGAAGGTCAAGGGCATCGGGTTCGACCGGGACACGCTGCAGCAGGCCGGCATCGAGGACGCCTACGCGTTCGCCGCGGTCTCCGACGGCGACAACTCCAACATCCTCGCGGCACGCGTCGTGCGCGAGACGTACGGGGTCGACCAGGTCGTCGCCCGCATCTACGACCCGCGCCGCGCGGAGATCTACGAGCGGCTCGGCATCCCGACCGTCGCGACCGTGCGCTGGACCGCCGACCAGGTGCTGCGGCGGATGCTCCCGCTCGGCGCCACGGACGAGTACCGCGACCCGTCGGGCAAGGTACGCCTGACCCAGATCGACGTGCACGAGGGCTGGATCGGTCGCAGCGTCGCGGCGATCGAGGAGGCCGCGCGCACGCGCGTCGCGTTCCTGACCCGGTTCGGCGAGGGCATGGTGCCGACCTCGAAGACCGTCCTCCAGGAGGGCGACATCCTGCACGTCCTGATGGCGGCCGACGAGGCCGCGACCATCGAGCGGGCCCTCACCCGGGCACCGAGGCAGGAGGCCGACTGATGCGCGTCGTCATCGCCGGGGCAGGGTCCGTCGGACGGTCCATCGCCCGGGAGCTCCTCGCCCACGACCACGAGGTCGTGATCGTCGACAAGCAGCCCGCCGCGATGCGCGTCGCGCAGGTGGCCGAGGCCGAGTGGATCCTCGCCGACGCCTGCGAGCTCTCGTCGCTGGGGGACGCACACGTCGACGACTGCGACGTGATCGTCGCCGCCACCGGCGACGACAAGGTCAACCTCGTCGTGTCGCTGCTCGCGAAGACGGAGTTCGGCGTGCCGCGCACCGTCGCGCGGGTCAACAACCCGGCCAACGAGTGGATGTTCGACGAGTCGTGGGGCGTCGACGTCGCCGTCTCGACGCCGCGGATCATGACCGCGATGGTCGAGGAGGCCGTCGCCGTCGGTGACCTGGTGCGGATCTTCACCTTCCACCAGTCCGGCGCGGACATCCTGGAGCTCACGCTCCCTCCGGGCTCGCCGCTCGTCGGCTCGCGGGTGGGTTCCGTCGAGTGGCCGCTCGACACGGTCCTCGCGGCGATCGTGCGCGGCGCGCTGCCGTTCGCGCCGTCGGCGGACGACACCCTCGAGGCCGGCGACGAGCTGCTGATCGTCGCGGGCAGGGAGGTCGACGAGGAGGCCCTGCAGACGCTCCTCGTCGACGACCCGGCGGAGGCCCCGGGCCCCGGTGCCGCGGAGGTTCT
This sequence comes from Cellulomonas sp. PhB143, assembly GCF_003752595.1. Classification (GTDB taxonomy): domain Bacteria; phylum Actinomycetota; class Actinomycetes; order Actinomycetales; family Cellulomonadaceae; genus Paraoerskovia. The sequence goes on from NZ_RKIJ01000016.1 coordinate 5,025, forward strand.
CAGCGGGGGTCCGGCTCCGTCGCCGCCGGACGAGGCCTGACGAGCAGCCAGACGATCCACAGGCTCAGGGCGAAGAGCGGCAGCCCCATGACGAGCCGCGCGGTGCCGAGCCAGCCGACCTGCGCTGAGTAGAACAGGGGCACCTGGACGGCCAGGCGCAGGGCGAACATCGCCACCATCACCCACGTGGCGCTCGTGTACCGGCGCACCAGGCCGGCGTCCGAGCGCCAGGCGGACCATCCCGCGGGGACCCGCGGGCGGCCCGCGTCCGCGGCCGTGGTCGCGCGCCCGGGTCCCGACCCGAGGCCACCGCGCAGCGCCTCCACGACGACGCCGACGGCCGGCCAGCGCACCAGCACCGACACCACGAGGGCGACCAGGTAGGCGGCGTTGGTCCACAGACCCCACGCGTAGTAGTTCTGGGCCGCCCCCGAGCGCCACGCCCAGACGATGCCGATCCCGACCCCGAGCAGCCCGCCCAGCGCCTGGGTCACGGGGGTGCGCTGCACCAGGCGGGCCACGACCGCGACGAGCGCCACCGCGGCGGAGGACACGAGGGCCGGCGTCAGGGACTGGCCGGTCGCGACGAAGACCACGACGAACACGAGGCCGGGGGCCGCCGACTCGACCAGCCCGCGGACCCCGCCGACGGCGTCGGTCACCGAGAAGCTGTCGGAGGCCAGGACGCGGACGCCCCGGCCCTCGGGAGCGCCCTCCGGCTCACTCACCGGGCCGCGCCCGCAGCTCGTACCGGGGGTTGAACATGGTGCGCCGGCCCTTGATCGTGCAGGCCAGGCCCTCGACGCGCACGCGGCGGCCGGGGTCGATGCCCGTGATCCGGCGACGACCCAGCCACACCAGGTCGACGGCACCGGTCCCGTCGTACAGCTCGGCCTCGACCGTCGGCACGCCCTCGGACGGGCGCAGGACGACGGAGCGCAGGACCCCCGACACCGAGACCCGAGTGCGGTCCCCGACCTCGTCGACGGGGACGCAGCCGGACTGGCGCCGGGCCTCGTCGCGCTCCTCGCCGGCGGCGACCGTCTCCTGCGAGGCGAGCAGGCCGCGCCAGCCGGCACCGGGCGCGCGCCCCACCTGGGGTGCGTGCGTGGCGCTCACCGGATCTCCGTGATCTCGGGCCCGCGGGTGAGCGGGTCGAACGTCTGCTCCTGCGGCGTCGCGCCCTCGGGGGCGAGGGGCGTCGCGGACGGCTGGCCGGGCACGTGCATCGCGAGGAGGTCCCGCGGCGGGCGGGCCGCCTCGTCGCGCACCACGACGATGTTCGCGAACACCGCCTCGACGATCTTCGCCTGCGCCTGGTCGACGGCGGCGCGGCCGGTGATCACGCCGCGCAGGAACCACCGCGGCCCGTCGACGCCCACGAACCGCGCCGGGCGGAACCCGGACTGGCCGTCGGGTCCCTTCGCCGGCAGGCGCGCGAGGAGCTCGCGGCCGAACGGGCCGGGGATGTCGTCCACCGCGCCGCCCTGCCGGGCGACCGACTGGGCGATCTCGGCCCGGACCTCGTCCCAGATCCCGGCGGTGCGGGGCGCCGCGAACGCCTGCACCTGCAGCCCGGAGCCCTGGATGGTGCAGGCCGCACCGGTGATGCGCTGCGTCTTGCGGTCGGCCTCCATCCGCAGCTCCATCCCGGGCACCGCGGGCAGCCAGACCGCTCCGAGGTCGAGCCTGCTCCCCCGGTCCTCGACCTGCGCGACGTCGTACGGGCCGCGCTCGGGGACGCCACCCGAGGAGGCCGACGCCGGGGCCGAGACGGCCCCGTCGCTCGCGCCACCGGTCTCGGGAGCCGGGCCGGCCGTGCCCTGGTCGGGGACGTTCTCGTCCTGCTTGGCGGCGTTCTGCGCCGCACCGCGCCGGAACAATGGCACTGCCGCTCTCCTCCGTGTCGCTCGACCGGGCGCTGCCCGGCGATCCGGCGCACCGACGTGCGCCACCGTCCAGGGTAGTCCGAGTGCGGGCCGCTCCCGGTCCGCCGTCCGCCCCGCGGCGATCAGGCGCCGGCCGCGGTCCAGCCGCCGCTGGAACCGAAGCCGCCCGACCCGCGGTGCGAGCCGGGGAGCGTCTGCGCCCGCACGAAGCGGGCGCGGGCGACGCGCTGGACGACGAGCTGCGCGACCCGGTCGCCGCGCGTCAGGGACACCGGCTCCGTCGCGTCGGTGTTCAGCAGCGTCACGCTGATCTCGCCGCGGTAGCCGGCGTCGACCGTGCCCGGCGCGTTGACGATCGTCAGACCGTGCCGCGCCGCGAGGCCCGAGCGGGGGTGCACGAACGCCGCGTAGCCGTCGGGCAGCGCGATCGCGACGCCCGTCGGCACGGTGACCCGCTCCCCCGGCGCGATCACGACGTCGACCCGCGTCACCAGGTCGGCCCCGGCGTCGCCGGGATGGGCGTAGGCGGGCTCCGGGACGTCGTCCAGCAGCTGCAGGAGGATCTCGGGCTCGTTCGCGTCGGTACCTGGCACGCCACGAGGGTAACGGCTCGGCGGCGGTCCGGGCCGCGGCGTCGGGCTGGGATGATGGTGCCCATGCCGAGCCCCGCGCAGCCCCCGACCGACCCGTACGTCGAGACCCTCACCCCCGGCGTCGGCCTGGTCGCCGCGGCGCTAGGGCTGGGCCTGTTCGTCGTCCTCGCGCTCCTCCCGGTCGGTCAGGGCATCGCGTTCGGGGCCGCGGTCGTCGTGGTGGCGATCGCGCTCGTCGCGGCGCGCGTCACCTCCCCCGTGGTCGAGGTCCGCTCGGGCACGCTGCGCGCCGGTGGCGCCCGCATCCCCACCGCGGTCCTCGGCGACGTCGTCGAGCTGCGGGGCGAGGACCTGCGGCGGGCGATCGGCACGGAGCTCGACGCCCGCGCCTACCTGTGCCACCGCGCGTGGACCCACGCGGCGGTGCGCGTCGACCTGCGCGACCCCCAGGACCCGACGCCCTACTGGATCGTCTCGACCCGCCGCCCCGCCGAGCTCGCGCGTGCGCTGCGGGACTCGACCTCCGCCTGACCTGCGCCCGACGCACGAGAGCCCCCACCGCCGGCGACGGCGGTGGGGGCTCTCGTCCTGCTGGTCGCCTGGGGTCAGGCGGCGCACTCGGTGCAGATCAGCCGGCCGCCCTTCTCGGACGCCAGCTGGCTGCGGTGGTGCACGAGGAAACAGCTCGAGCAGGTGAACTCGTCGTCCTGCCGAGGCAGGACGCGGACGGAGAGCTCCTCGCCCGAGAGGTCCGCGCCGGGGAGCTCGAAGCCTTCCGCCGCCTCCGTCTCGTCCTCGTCGACGACGCCCGACGACTTGTCGGAGCGTCGCGTCTGCAGCTCCTGGATGGAGTCCTCGGAGAGATCCTCCTCGGTCTTGCGCGGTGCGTCGTAGTCAGTTGCCATGTCGGGCGTCACACTCCGGTCGTTCGGTGCTGATAAGTGCTCGTGCGTGCTGCTGAGATCTGGGGGCGCTGCGCTCCCGGTGCGGGTGCCGACCCGGGCGCTCGCGCGGTCGGCGGGCCTCGCAGGAGACTCGTGGTGCAATGCTCCGCGGGGTGGTTTCATTCCCGCAGGCGAACGGATCATGCACCAGATCCGGCGCTGGTGCACGCTCAGCGGCGGTGTCGTGCGTCACGGCGCCCGACGGCGGGCCCGGCGGACGGGGCCGCGCGTGCTCGGGCGCCCGGTCAGGGGCCCGTCACGCGCCCTGGTCGGCGTCCGCCTCCTCGAGGATGCGCACGAGCTCCTCGACCGTCCCCGGACGGCCAGCCACCGTCATCTGCGCGGTCGCGGACGCCCCGCGCAACCCGGTGACGACGAGCCCGGCCTCCTGGGCCACGAGCGCGCCGGCGGCCATGTCCCAGGGGTTCAGGCCGCGCTCGTAGTAGAGGTCGAGGGCGCCCGACGCGACGAGGCACAGGTCCACGGCCGCCGACCCGAGCCGGCGCACGTCGCGCACGCGGGGCAGCACCTGCGCGAGGACCCGGGCCTGCGCGGCCCGGCGCTCGGCGACGTACCCGAAGCCGGTGCCGACCAGGCTGGTCGCGAGCTCCGCCGCGGGGCGCGGGGCGAGGGGCGCCCCGTCCAGCGTGGCGCCCGCCCCGCGGGCCGCGCTCCACGTGCGCGCGCCCGGGACGTCGTGCACGGCCCCCGCGAGCACGGTCCAGCGCGCGGGGTCGGGCGCGCCGGTCACGACCGCGACCGAGACCGCGTAGGGCCCGACGCCGTAGAGGTAGTTGACCGTCCCGTCGATCGGGTCCAGCACCCAGGTCAGCCCGGAGGTGCCGGCCGTGCTGCCGCCCTCCTCGCCGAGCACGGCGTCGTCGGGCCGCTCCGTCGCGAGGATCCGGCGCAGGAGCTCCTCGCTGGCGGCGTCCATCCGCGTGACGACGTCGACCGCGGAGGACTTGGTCGCGGCGACCTCCACCCGCTCCGGCCGCCCGTCGCGCACGAGCGCTCCCGCCTCCGTGGCCATCCGGACGGCGAGGTCGCGCAGCCCGGCGAGATCGAGGGCGGGATCGGGTTCGGGTGCCGGTGCCGGTGCCGGTGCGTGCGTCATCCCCCCATGGTCCCCGACCGCGGGCCGGGCGCGGTCCACCCGAGCCGCAAAGACAGGAGCCGGAAGCCGAACACGAGCGCGACGATCACCACCTGAGCGGCCGCACCGAGCGCGTCCGCGTACCAGACCCCGGCCGTCGCGACCGCGCCGAGCAGCGCGGGGATCGCGTAGAGCTGGCGGTCCTGGAGGATCAGGGGCACCTCGCCGGTGAGCACGTCGCGCAGCACCCCTCCGCCGATGCCCGTCAGCAGGCCGACCACCACGGCGGCGAGCATCCCGACGCCGAGGTCGAGCGCCTTCGTCGTCCCGACGAGCACGAACAGGGCCAGCGCGCCCGCGTCGAGGACGATCACCACACGCCGCATCCGACCGAGCCGAGGGTGAGCGAACGAGATCAGCACGCCGGCGCCCAGCGCCGCGACCATCAGCCGCCAGTCGGCGATCCCGACCGGCGGCGTCACGCCGATGAGCACGTCGCGCAGCATCCCTCCGCCCAGGCCGGTCGCCCAGGAGAGCACGAGGACGCCGAACAGGTCGAAGTTCTTGCGCACCCCGGACAGCCCTCCGGAGAGGGCGGCGCAGAACACCGCGAGGAGCTCGATCGTCTGTTCCAGCGGCAGCGCAGGGGTCACGCCCGCCATCATCGCCCGCGGGCGCCCGCAAGAAGTGGACGGCACACCGGACCGCCTGCCGTGCGTACCCCGGCACGGATGGCACCCTCGAGGGTGAGCGACGGACGGGCGGGTCCGCCCGCGGACGTGTCGGAGGATCACATGCCAGACCAAGAGCTCGAGCTCGTCAAGCTGCACGACGACGGGGAGCACCTCGTGCTGTCCGCGCCCGGCGGCCAGCGGTACCTGTTGCCCATCACCGAGTCGCTGCGCGCGGCCGTGCGGCGTGACCGGGCGCGGCTGGAGCACTGGCGCGCGTCGGAGACGACGGGGCTGGCGCCGCGCGAGATCCAGGCGCGCCTGCGCGCCGGCGAGTCGGCGAGGGACGTCGCGGAGTCCGCGGGCGTGCCGGTGGAGCACGTGCGCCGGTACGAGGGTCCCGTGGTCGCCGAGCAGGACTACGTCGTCGCCCGGCTGCGCGCCACGGAGCCGAACGACCGCGCCGGGGACCGCGACGAGCGCGGCTCCGACGAGCAGGGCGAGCCCGTCACCCTCGGGGAGCGCATCGACGCCCGGCTCGAGGTGCGCGGCATCGACGACGACGACCGCACCTGGACGGCCACCCGGTCCGGGTCCGAGCCCTGGACGGTCCGCCTGTCCTTCCCGGTCGGCGGCCAGGAGCGCGCGGCGCGGTGGACGTTCGACCCCCAGACCCGCGAGCACCACCCGCTCGACGACGAGGCGCGCTGGCTCGGCCAGCCGGACGCCGACGACGACACGACGGACCTCATGGACGCGACCCGCGACGGCGACGGCGCGCCCGCGTGGCCGGGCGCGGACCATGCGGACGAGGACGAGGACGCCGCCGCGAGGCGCACCGACGCGGAGACCGACGCGACCGTCGGGATGCTCGACGACCTGCGGCGCAGGCGGGGCACGCGCCAGGAGCGCCCCTCGTCGATGACCGAGGTGTTCGACGGCTTCGGCGACGCCGGCCCGGACGACGCGCCCGGGAGCGGGTCGAGCAGCGAGCCCGGCACGCAGTCCGGACGCGACGCGGGCACGGAGCCCGACGCGGCGAGGACGGCCTCGCGCGGACGGGTGCTCCGGCTCGCCCGCCCGGGCGGCGCCGCCAAGGTCGACGCGCCGGCCGGGCCGGACGCGCCGAAGGGCGCCGCACCGGCCACCGGCCCGACCGACGACGCTGCCGAGGCCTCCGCAGCCGCGGGCGCCTCCCGCGACGCGCCCGCGCAGGGCGCGACCGCCGGGGCCGACCCGTCCTCGGGCGCTCGCCCCGCAGAGCGGCGCCAGGGCCGCAAGGGGCGCTCGAAGGTCCCGAGCTGGGACGAGATCGTCTTCGGCGCCAAGCACGACTGACCGTCGGCCGTTGGGCCGCGCGGGTGCCGCGGCTCGGTCCGCTCACGGCTAGAGCAGGACGGCGTCCCCGGAGGTCGTGGCTCGCGCCGTGTCGGCGGTCATCCGGCGCATGTGGTGGCGGCGGCACAGCACCTCGTACGCGACCCGCGGCGCGCCGCCCGCGCCCGGACCGGCGGCCTCCCCCGCCGTGTCCCCGACCACGACCTGCTCGCCCTCCACGACCATGCGGCCGTCGACCGTGCGGGCGTTGTGCGTGGCCCGCGCCCCGCACCAGCACAGCGACCGCACCTGCAGCACCTCGACCCGGTCGGCGAGCTCGATGAGCCGCGCCGCACCGGGGAAGAGCCGGGTCCGAAAGTCCGCCGTGATGCCGAACGCGAAGACGTCGATGCCCATCTCGTCGACGAGCCGGGCGAGCTGCTCGACCTGGGCGGGCGAGTAGAACTGCGCCTCGTCGCAGACGAGGTAGTCGACGGCGCGGCCCCGGGCGCGCTCGTCCGTCACGACCCGCCAGAAGTCGGTGTCGTCACGGACCTCGTCGGCCCGGGCCTCGAGCCCGAGGCGCGAGGAGATCCGGTCGACGCCCGCGCGGTCGTCCCGGCTGAACACGCGCCCCGAGCGCCCCCGCGCCGCGTGGTTGTGGTCCATCTGGAGCGCGAGGGTCGACTTGCCGCAGTCCATGGTCCCGGAGAAGAAGACGAGCTCGGCCATCGGTGGTCTCCCGGTCGTTCGAGGGTGGTGGGCGGGTGGGGCTCAGAGCGACGTGACCAGGCAGGGCACGAGCATCTCGTGGGGCGTGAGCGACCCGTGCACCCCGACGAGGTCGAGCGAGGCCGCCGACTGGCTCGCGGAGTCGACGACGGTCGCGCGCCCGCGCAGGGCGACGACGACGTCGCCCAGGACCTCCCGCACGTGCGGCGCCACGGTCCCGAACCAGCCGGCGGCCACGGCCTCCTCGCGCGTGGCGACGAGGGCGTGGTCCCCGAGCGTCCGGGACCACCGCTCGACGACGCCGTCCCGCGCCTCCGGGGCGACGTACAGGTGCGTGGCGCGCGGCTCGCCGGCGACCATCTCGACGCCACGGGCCAGCTCCGGCTCGTGCGCGACGTCCCAGCGCAGGGCGCGGTCGACGTCGACCATGCCGTGGTCCGCGGTGACCACGAGGGCGGTCCCCCGCGGCAGGCGGCGCGCCAGGTCCCCGAGCTCCCGGTCGAGCGCCTCGAGCGCGTCGCCCCACTGCCAGGAGCCCCAGCCGTGGTGGTGGCCGGTCTTGTCGACGTCGCCCCAGTAGAGGTAGGCGAGCCCGGGGGCGCGCAGCGCGTCGACCGTCACGTCGACCCGCGTCGAGAGCGCCTCGGCCGGTCGGTAGCGGCTCCCGCGCAGCGCGGCGCGCGTCATGCCCGAGCCCTCGAAGCGCCGGGGTCCGACGCTCGTCACGGCGGTCCCGGCGGCGACGAGGCTCTCGAGCACGGTCCGCTCGCGCTGGATCTCCTCCGGTGCGGCCGCGCCCTCCCACGAGACCATGTTCGCCAGCGAACCGTGCACCGGGTCGCGCTGGGTGTACCCGACCATCCCCGTCCGGCCGGGACCGGTGCCCGTGCCGAACGTCCCGAGCGCGGCCGCCGTCGTGCTCGGGAAGCTGGAGGTCAGCGGCTCGGAGCCGGCCAGCAGCGAGCGCAGGAAGGGGGCGTGGCCCGCGCGCTCGGCGAGGTTGACGTGCCCGAGCCCGTCGACGAGGACGACGCAGCACCGCGGGGCGGACGGCAGCCCGAGTTCCGCCTGTGCGGCCTGCGCGTCGCACACCTCGAGGTCCACGCCGAGGGCGCCTGCCGCGGCGGGCAGCACCCGGGCCAGCGAGCGCCCGGTGTACGACGGCGCCACGAGGTCGGCAGGGAGGTCGGCCGGGAGCTCGGCGTCCCCGCTCACCGGCGTGCCGAGACGCTGCTCAGCGACGAGAGCCGGTGCGCGAAGTCGGTGGCCGCCCGCACCGCGTCGCGCCCCTCCGCGTCCGCGCTGACCCGGACGACGACGTCGTCGGGCGTGATCTGGCCGGTGAGGCCGTGGTCGGCGTCGCAGGTGGGGTCCGGGCACTGCGCCGGCTCGAGGTCGACCCGCGAGACGCTGCCCCACCCGACCGCCAGCGTCATCTCGACGGCCTGGTCGCCCGCGCGGTAGCGCTCGGGGTCGGCGAGCACGTGGGTCAGCGTCACGGAGCGCAGCTCGGACAGCGGGACCGACTCGGTCGTCGCGGCCGCCGAGGCGGAGGGGTGCTCGCTGTCCGCGGGGTGGTCGTCGACGTGGGCGGAGACGAGGCGGGTCGGGGTGAGCACCAGGACCGTGAGGTGGCGCCGCACCTCCTCCACGTCGAAGGTCGTCTCCGCGTGCACGAGGTGGGTGACGACGCGCTCGTCGCCGAGCGCGACCTCGAGGACGTCGCGCACGAGCTCCGGGTAGTACCCGGCCCGGCGCAGGTCTGCGGTCAGTGCTCGGCGGTCGTCAGCAGTTCTCGAGGGCATCGACGCATTCTTCCACCCGACGCCGCGCCCGTGCGAACCTCCGGGCCGCCTCCCGGTGCCTCCGGGGACCGCGGCAGCCGTCCACAGCGCCGCGCTCAGCTCGGCAGCGCGCGGCGCAGCGCGTCGGTCCGCTGAGCGCTCTCCAGCCTGATCCTCGCGGTCAGGACGCTGCAGCCCGCGTCCGAGGCGAGCACGGGGTAGAGCTCGAGGCTGCGCAGCTCGGGGAGGTCGTCCGCCATGACGGACACGCGCCCGAGGAGGTCCTCGAGCGCGGCGAGGTCCACGACGGGGGCGCCGCCGTAGCCGAAGAGCCGCGGCGCGGCGCCGATCGAGCGCACCATGGTGCCCACGTCGGCCACCGTCAGCGGCGGGATCCCGAAGGTCATGTCCTCGAGCAGGTCGACGGCGTCGCCCGCCAGGCCGAAGGAGACGACGGGGCCGTAGAGCGGGTCCTCGGTGCTGCGCACCACGCACGCCACGCCGACGCCGGCCATCCGCTGGACCTCGAAGGGCAGCGGGCCGGGGGCCACGGCGGGCACGAGCCCCGCCACCGCGGCGCGCACCTGCTGGACCGCGGCGCGCAGCTCGGCGGCGTCGCCGATGTCGAGCCGCACGGCGCCGAGATCGGCGCGGTGGCGCAGGGCCCCGGCGGTGTGCTTGAGGACCACCGGCCAGCCGAGGCGCTCGGCGGCGGCGACCGCCTCGTCGGCGTCGGGGACCCGCACCGACGGCCACAGGTGGATCCCGTAGGCGGCGAGCAGCGCGCCGGCGCTCTCCTCGTCCAGCAGCGGCGGGACGGGAGCGGGGCCGTCGGCGGCGGCGCGCGCCCCGCGCAGCAGCTCGGCCTCGACCACCGCGCGCGCCCGCGCCCGGTCGATCCCCGACGGGCGCACCGGCTCGCTGTGGCCCTCGGCGCGCCAGCGGGCGTAGCGTGCCACGGCGCCCAGCGCCTGCACCGCGTCGTCCGCCGTCGAGTAGGCCGGCACGTGGCGGCGCACCCCGTCGGCGTCGGGCGCGGCGAGCTCGTCCTCGAGGCCGTGCAGGCCCAGCATCGTCACCACCGTGGTGCGCCCGGAGCGGGCCGCGGCGCGCGCGACGGAGCGGGACGCGGCCCGGGTGCGGGGGCGCAGCGTCGGGATGTTGACGACCATCACGGCGTCGCACGCGTCGGGCGCGTAGAGCGCGTCGAGCGCCGCGTCGACCGCCGCGGCGTCGGCGTCCTCCGGCAGGTAGGCGGACGCCTCGGCGACCTCGAGCCCGGCGGACACGATCGCCTCGGCGACCGCCGCGGTGAGCGCCGCGGCGCTGGTGAGGATCCCGACGCGCCGCCCGGTCGGCAACGGCTGGTGGGACAGGAGCTGGGCGACGTCGACGAGCTGGTGGGTGTTCGCCGCGTGGATGACCCCCGACTGGCGGAACATCTCCTCCAGCGCACGCCGCGGGGCCCGCGTCGGGCGCACGGTGTGCCCGGGCGGCACGACCTGCCCGGACCGGCCCGCCGTGACGACGACGACGGGCTTCACGCGCGCGAGCCGCCGGGCGATGCGCGAGAACTTGCGCGGGTTGCCGATCGACTCGAGGTTGAGGCACACCACCTGGGTCGCCGGGTCGTCGACCCAGTACTGCATGAGGTCGTTGCCGGACACGTCCGCGCGGTGCCCCGCGGAGACGAACGCCGAGACCCCGATCCCGCGCCGGCGGACCGTGGCCAGGAGGGTGACCGCGGTGGGCGCCGACTGGCAGAAGAACCCCACGTCCCCCGCCGGCGGCACGTCGCCGGTCAGGCTCGCGTCGAGCGTGCGGCCCTGCGCCGAGGCGATCAGGCCGTAGCTCGCGGGCCCGACGATGCGCATCCCGGCGGCGTGCGCCGCGCGCAGCAGCTCGCGCTGGGCCGCGAGACCGGCCTCGCCGGTCTCGCCGAACCCGCTGGAGACGACGACGGCGCCCGGCACCCCGGCGGCCTCGAGCTCGGGCACGGCACGGATGGCGGCGGGCGGGGACAGCGCGAGCACCGCGAGCCCCACCGTGCGCGGCACGTCCGCGACCGAGGGCCAGGCGTGCAGCAGGCCGGCGGCCTCGTCCCCTAGTCCCTCGCCCGCGAGCGCCGGCGCGACGCCGGTGGTGTGGCACGCGAGCCCGTTCGTCACGACGCCCTGCGCGACGCGTGCGGCGGCCACGGCCTGGGCGCTCGTGGTGTCGCCCTCCCCCGGCCCGAGGACGAGCACCTCCTCCGCGGCGAGGAGGCGCTCGACGCTGCGCGCCTCGGCGCGGTGCTCGCGGTCGGCCATGACCTCGCGCGAGCGGTCGGTCGGGTCGAGGTCGACGCCGACCTGGACGACGCCGTCGTCCATGCGCTGCTCGAGCTGGTACCCGGCCTCGCGGAACACGGCGATCATGCGGCCGTTCTGCGGCAGGACCTCGGCGGTGAACCGGCGCACCCCGACCTCGCGCGCCGCGGCGGCCAGGTGCTCCAGGAGCACCGACCCCACGCCGCGGCCCTGCACGGCGTCGGCGATGTTGAACGCGACCTCGGCCTGCGTGGGCTCGACGCGGTCGAAGCGGCCGACCCCGATGATCTCCTCGCCGTCGGGACCCGTGCGCACCGCCACCAGGGCCACCCGGTCGCGGTGGTCCACCTCGGTGAACCGGCGCAGGTCGCGGGCGGAGAGCCGAGACATCGAGACGAAGAAGCGCAGGTACACCGAGCGTTCGGACTGCCCGCCGTGGAACCTCTGCAGCGCGTCGGAGTCCGAGGGCCGGATGGGCCGCACGTGCGCCGTCGTCCCGTCCCGCAGGACGACGTCGGCCTCCCACTCCACCGGGTACCGCACCTCAGCCTCCACCCGTCCAGGTTAGGCGAGCGGCGCGGGCCGGACGTCGGGGGCGCGCGGTAGCGTGTGCCGGTCACCGTCGAGCACCGCCGCACCCGCAGGAGAGCCACCGTCCATGGCGCGCAAGCCCTCGTCCTCACCGATCGACCCGAGCGAGGTCGACGAGACGATCGTCGACATCGACGTCGCGAAGGAGATGGAGACCTCCTTCCTGGAGTACGCCTACTCCGTCATCTACTCGCGCGCTCTCCCCGACGCGCGTGACGGGCTCAAGCCCGTCCAGCGCCGCATCCTGTTCCAGATGGCCGACATGGGCCTGCGCCCCGACCGCGCGCACGTGAAGTCGGCGCGCGTCGTCGGCGAGGTGATGGGCAAGCTCCACCCGCACGGCGACACCGCGATCTACGACGCGCTGGTGCGCCTCGCGCAGCCGTTCTCGCTGCGCCTGCCGCTGGTGGACGGGCACGGCAACTTCGGGTCCCTGGACGACGGACCGGCGGCGCCCCGGTACACCGAGGCGCGCCTCGCGACGTCGTCCCTGGCGATGACCACGGGGCTCGACGAGGACGTCGTGGACTTCGTCCCGAACTACGACAACAAGCTCACCCAGCCCGAGGTCCTGCCGGCCGCGATCCCCAACCTGCTGGTCAACGGCGCGTCCGGGATCGCCGTGGGCATGGCGACGAACATGGCCCCGCACAACCTCGTGGAGGTCGTGGCCGCCGCGCGCCACCTGCTCGCCCACCCCGACGCGACGCTCGACGACGTCATGCGCTTCGTCCCCGGCCCCGACCTGCCGAGCGGCGGCAAGATCGTCGGACTCGACGGGGTGCGCGACGCCTACCGCACCGGGCGCGGCTCGTTCCGCACCCGCGCCACGGTGCGCATCGAGAGCATCACGCCCCGCCGCAAGGGGATCGTCGTCACGGAGCTGCCGTACCTCGTCGGGCCCGAGAAGATCAAGGAGAAGATCAAGGAGGGCGTCCAGGCCAAGAAGCTCGCGGGCATCGCCGACTTCACTGACCTGACCGACCGCACCCACGGACTGCACCTCGTCGTCGAGATCAAGAACGGGTTCAACCCGGAGGCCGTGCTCGAGCAGCTCTACCGGTACACGCCGCTGGAGGACTCCTTCGGCATCAACAACGTCGCCCTCGTCGACGGGCAGCCACGCACGCTCGGCCTCGTCGAGCTGCTGCGCGTGTGGGTGGAGCACCGGGTCGACGTCGTCCGGCGCCGCTCGGCCTTCCGGCTCGCGAAGCGCAAGGACCGGCTGCACCTGGTCGAGGGCCTGCTGCTCGCGATCGTCGACATCGACGAGGTCATCCAGGTGATCCGCTCGAGCGACGACGCGACGATCGCCCGCACCCGCCTGCAGACGGTGTTCGACCTGTCGGAGGCCCAGGCCGGCTACATCCTCGACCTCCAGCTGCGCCGCCTGACGAAGTTCAGCCGCATCGAGCTCGAGAAGGAGCAGACGGAGCTGGCCGAGGAGATCGCGCGCCTCGAGGAGATCCTCGGGGACGAGCGGGTGCTGCACGCCGTCGTGGCCGACGAGATGGACGAGGTCGCCCGCACGTACGGCACGCCGCGCCGCACGATCCTGCTGGACTCGGCGGGCGGGTCCGTCGGGGCCACGCCGGGCGCCGCCCGCGCGGCGTCCTCCGCCGTGCCGCTCGAGATCGCCGACACGCCGTGCGTCGCGCTGCTCTCCGCGACGGGGCTCCTCGCCCGCACGGCGGACGCCTCCGAGATCGCCCGGCACGGGCGGCGCTCGTCGCACGACGCGATCCACGGCGCCGTGCCCGCCACGACGCGCGGCGACGTCGGGCTGCTGACCAGCGCCGGGCGCGTGCTGCGGGTCTCGGTCCTGGACCTGCCGGCGCTGCCGCCGACGGACGGACCGCCGAGCCTGTCCGGCGGCGTGCCCCTCGCCGAGCTCGCCACGCTCGAGCCCGGGGAGTCCGCCGTCACGCTCGTCGGCGTGTCCGACGACGCGCCGCCGCTCGCGGTCGGCACCCGCGACGGCGTCGTCAAGCGCGTGGCGCCGGGCGACGTCCCGAGCCGGGACGCGTGGGACGTCATCGCGCTGCGCGAGGGCGACGCCGTCGTCGGCGCGGCACCGGCGCGCGACGAGGACGAGGTCGTGTTCGTGACCTCGGAGGCGAGCCTCCTGCACTTCTCGGCGTCGCTGGTGCGCCCGCAGGGCCGCCCCGCGGCGGGCATGGCCGGCATCAAGCTCGCCCCCGGCGCGCGCGTCGTCGCGTTCGCGGTGGTCGAGGCCTCGGTGCGCGACCTGGCGCGGGTGGTCACGGTCGCGGGCACGTCCTCCGCGCTGCCCGGCACCCAGACCGGGGCCGCGAAGGTCACGCCGTACGAGCTCTACCCTGCCAAGGGCCGGGCGACCGGGGGCGTGCGCGCCCAGCGCTTCGTCCGCGGCGAGGACACGCTGATCGCCGCCTGGGTCGGCCAGGGGCCGCCGCGCGCCGTCGGCGCGGGCGGCCAGCCGGTGGACCTGCCGCCGGAGGACGACCGCCGCGACGGGTCCGGCACGCCGCTCGCCTCGCCGGTGGCGGCGGTCGGCTGAGACCGTGCCGGCCGCCGCGTCAGAGCTCGATGGCGTAGGTGGCCGACGTGTGCCGGGTCTCGTACCCGAGGCGCGCGTACAGCCGGTCGGCGCCCGAGGGGTTGGCCGTGTCGACGTCGAGGGCCGCGTACTCGAGCCCCGCGTCCTTGAACGCCTGCATGGCCCGGGCGAGCAGCGCCACGGCGATCCCGCGGCCCCGGTGCTCGCGCACCACGCCGAGGATCCCCGTGTACCCGAAGGTGTACCCCACCACGGGCCAGTCCTCCTCGAAGCGCTCCGCGAGCTGGTAGCCCACGACCCGCTCGTCCGCGCCCTCCCCCGCGACGACCAGGAACGACCACTCGGGCACGAGGTTCTCCCGGCCCCGCGCCCAGGTCTCCTCCGTGTGCGGCTCGCTGCCCAGTGGTCGCGGAACGCCGCGTTGTGCGCCTGGCGCGTCGCCTCGTCGCGCTCGGGGCCGAACGGCACCATCCGCAGCCCCTCGCCCAGCTCGACCTGCGGCACGGGCGCCGTGAGGTCGCGCCGCAGCACCGCGAAGTACCGGACGACCGCGTAGCCGGCGGCCTCGAGCAGGCGGGCGTGGCCCGGGGGCTCCGCCTCGTCGACGGCGGCCATGATCCGGCCCGGCAGGCGGGCGTCCGAGGCGCCCAGGACCTGGCGCGCCCGGCCCGTCTGCCACGCGAGCAGCTCGCGCCCGGTCCCCCGGCCGCGCAGGTCCGGGTGCACGCCGCCCGCGAGGTACGCCCGGACCGTGCGCTCGCCGCCGGGGCGGTGGTCCACGATGCCCCAGGCGCGGAGGACGCCGTCGGCGTCGAGCCCCACGAGGGTGTCCCGCGCGAGGTCGAGCCAGGGCGCGCCGAGCTCGTCGGCGACCTCGGCGCGGCTGGTGCGCGACGGGACGTCGTCCGCCGCCTCGATGGTCGCGACCAGGGCGTGCAGGCCGTCGAGGTCCTGCTCCGGGCGGACGGGGCGCCAGGTCAGGCCCCCGGCACGGGGGACGTCGAGCTGCGCCGGGGCCTGGGCGCGGTCGGCGAGCGGGGCGAGCGGGGCGGGGTTCATGGGCGTCACGGTAGCGGCGGCCCGGACGCGCCGTCGCGTCGATTCTCGCCCCTAGACTCGAGGCCATGCCCGACGACCTGCCCGACGGCCCGCCCGACGCCGTCCTCGCCCCCCGGTCCGCCGCCCTCCTCGACGCGCTGCGCACGCGCGTGGTCGTCGCCGACGGCGCGATGGGCACCATGCTCCAGGCGCAGGACCTCGTGCTCGAGGACTTCCAGGGGCTCGAGGGCTGCAACGAGATCCTCAACGTCACACGCCCCGACGCGATCGCGGCGGTGCACGACGCCTACTTCGAGGTCGGCTCCGACTGCGTCGAGACCAACACCTTCGGCGCCAACTGGTCGAACCTGTCGGACTACGACATCGACGACCGCATCACGGAGCTCGCCGAGGCGGGCGCGCGGATCGCGCGCGAGCGGGCCGACCACTGGTCTACCCCGGACAGGCCGCGCTGGGTGCTCGGCTCGATGGGCCCGGGCACCAAGCTGCCGAGCCTCGGGCACACGACGTACGCGCACCTGAAGGACACGTTCGCCCTCCAGGCACGGGGGCTCGTGCAGGGCGGCGCGGACGCGATCCTCGTGGAGACGAGCCAGGACCTGCTGCAGGCCAAGGCCGCGGTCAACGGCTCGCGCGCCGCGATGGCCGAGCTGGGGACCCGCGTGCCGGTGTTCGTCTCCGTGACCGTCGAGACCACCGGCACGATGCTCATGGGCTCGGAGATCGGCGCGGCGCTGACCACGCTCCAGGCGCTCGACGTCGACGCGGTCGGCCTGAACTGCGCGACGGGTCCGGCGGAGATGAGCGAGCACCTGCGCCATCTCGCCAAGCACGCGACGATGCCGGTGACGTGCATGCCGAACGCGGGGCTGCCCGTGCTCGGCAAGGACGGGGCCTCCTACCCGTTGACGCCCGCGGAGCTCGCCGCCGCGCACGCCCAGTTCGCCCGCGAGTTCGGGCTCGGGCTCGTCGGCGGCTGCTGCGGGACGACGCCGGAGCACCTGCGCCAGGTCGTCGAGGCCGTGGGCGGCGCCCCCGTCGCCCCGCGCGAGCCGGAGCGCGAGAACGGTGTCGCGAGCCTGTACTCGCACGTCGACTTCACGCAGGACGCGTCGTTCCTGGCGATCGGCGAGCGCACCAACGCGAACGGGTCCAAGGCCTTCCGCGAGGCGATGCTCGCGGGCGAGTGGGACGAGTGCGTGCAGATCGCGCGGACCCAGACCCGCGAGGGCGCGCACCTGCTCGACGTGTGCGTGGACTACGTGGGGCGCGACGGCGTCGACGACGTGCGCGAGATCGTGTCGCGGTTCGCGAGTGCCTCGACGCTCCCCCTCGTGATCGACTCGACCGAGCCCGAGGTCATCAAGGCCGGGCTCGAGCTCGTGGGCGGGCGCGCCGTCGTGAACTCGGTGAACTTCGAGGATGGCAACACCCCGACGTCCCGGTTCCAGCGCGTCATGCCGCTCGTCAAGGAGCACGGCGCGGCCGTGATCGCCCTGACCATCGACGAGGAGGGGCAGGCGCGCACGACCGAGACCAAGCTCGCGATCGCCTCGCGGCTGATCGACACCCTCGTGGACGACTGGGGCATGGCGCGCGACGACATCATCGTCGACACCCTCACGTTCCCCATCGCGACCGGTCAGGAGGAGACGCGGCGCGACGCGATCGAGACCATCGAGGCGATCCGCGCCCTGGTCGCGAAGTATCCCGGGGTGCACACGACGCTCGGTGTCTCCAACGTCTCGTTCGGCCTCAACCCGGCCGCCCGCACGGTGCTCAACTCGGTGTTCCTGCACGAGTGCGTCCAGGCGGGCCTCGACTCCGCGATCGTGCACGCCGCGAAGATCCTGCCCCTGAACAAGATCCCCGAGGAGCAGCGCCAGGCCGCGCTCGACCTCGTCTGGGACAGGCGGGTGTACGACGACGCGGGGAACCTCACGCACGACCCGCTCTCGCACCTGCTCGACCTCTTCTCGGGCGTCGACTCGGCCGCGCTCAAGGACCAGCGCGCCGCCGAGATGGCCGCGCTGCCCGTGGGCGAGCGCCTCGCGCGCCGCATCATCGACGGCGAGGGCAAGGGCCTCGAGGCCGACCTCGACGAGGCGCGCGCGGGTGGCACGTCCGCGCTCGCGATCGTCAACGACCACCTGCTCGAGGGCATGAAGGTCGTCGGCGAGCTGTTCGGCAAGGGTGAGATGCAGCTGCCCTTCGTGCTGCAGTCGGCCGAGGTCATGAAGGCCGCGGTCGCCCTGCTCGAGCCACACATGGAGAAGACCGAGGCGGCCGGCAAGGGCACGATCGTGCTCGGCACGGTGCGCGGCGACGTCCACGACATCGGCAAGAACCTCGTCGACATCATCCTGACCAACAACGGGTACGACGTGGTCAACATCGGCATCAAGCAGCCCGTCGCCGCGTTCATCGAGGCGGCGCAGGAGCACCGGGCGGACGTCATCGGCATGTCCGGGCTGCTCGTGAAGTCGACGGTCGTGATGAAGGAGAACCTCCAGGAGCTCAACGCCCGCGGCCTGGCGGGAACCTACCCGGTACTGCTCGGCGGCGCCGCCCTGACCCGCACCTACGTGGAGGACGACCTCGACGCCGTCTACGACGGCCAGGTCCGCTACGCCCGCGACGCCTTCGAGGGGCTGCGGCTGATGGAGCCCTTGGTGCGGATCGCGCGCGGCGAGGCGCCGGACGCCGTCGGGCTCCCCCCGCTCAAGAAACGCCGCCATGCCACCGTGACGGTGACCGAGACGGCGCCCGAGGACCTGCCCGCACGCTCGGACGTCGCGAGCGACAACCCCGTCCCCGAGCCGCCGTTCTGGGGCACGCGCATCGTCAAGGGCATCCAGCTCGCCGAGTACGCCGCCCTGCTGGACGAGCGCGCGACGTTCATGGGCCAGTGGGGGCTCAAGCCCGGCCGCGGGTCCGACGGACGCTCCTACGAGGACCTCGTCGAGACCGAGGGCCGCCCGCGCCTGCGCGACTGGCTCAGCCGCATCCACGCCGAGTCGATGATGGATCCGTCCGTCGTCTACGGCTACTTCCCGGCATGGTCGGAGGTGGACGACGTCGTCGTCGCCCACCACGACGGGCCCGACGGCGGCTCGGGCGGCGAGCCCGGCACCGAGCGCCTGCGCTTCACCTTCCCGCGCCAGCGCCGCGACCGGCACCTGTGCCTGGCCGACTTCGTCCGCCCCCGCTCGTGGGTCGAGGAGACGGGCCGGCACGACGTCCTGCCCGTGCAGCTCGTGACCATGGGCGACGCCGTCGACGCGCACACCGCCGCGATGTTCGCCGCGAACCAGTACCGCGACTACATGGAGCTGCACGGGCTGACGGTGCAGCTCACCGAGGCGCTCGCCGAGCTCTGGCACGGCCGGGTGCGCGACGAACTGGGCTTCGCGGGCGAGGAGCCCAGCACGGTGGAGGGCTACTTCAAGCTCGAGTACCGCGGCGCGCGGTTCTCGCTGGGCTACCCGGCGTGCCCCGACATGGAGGACCGCCGCAAGGTCGTCGAGCTGCTGCGGCCGGAGCGGGTGGGCGTCGAGCTGAGCGACGAGCTGCAGCTGCACCCGGAGCAGTCGACGGACGCGTTCGTGCTGCACCACCCGGAGGCCAAGTACTTCTCCGTCTGACCCCGGCACCGCCCGCCGGCCCGTCCGTTCCCGCCGAGAAGTCGATTTCGGCCCGTGGATTCGAAGAATCAGGGGCCGAGTTCGACTTCTCGGCGGTGCGGTCGTCAGCCCGCCTCGACCCAGTCCCGCGCGCTCTCGGCGGCGATCGTCGTGTCGCCGCCGTGCCCGGTGTGCACGACCGTCCCGCCCGGCAGCTCGAGGAGCCGCGCCCGGACCGACGCCTCGAGCGTCGGCCGGTCGGAGTACGACCGCCCGGTCGCGCCGGGGCCACCGTCGAACAGGGTGTCGCCGGTGAAGACGCAGCCCAGGTCGGGCGCGTAGAGGCACACGGCGCCCGGCGCGTGACCGGGCGTGTGCAGCACCCGCAGCGTCGTCCCCGCGACCTCGAGCACCTGGCCGTCGGACAGGTCGCCGTCCCAGGCCGCGCCGGGGTGGGTCAGCTCCCACAGCGGCCGGTCGTCCGGGTGCAGCAGGACGGGCGCACCGGTCCGCTCCGCGAGCGCCGGCGCGACCCGGACGTGGTCGTCGTGCGCGTGGGTGCAGACGATCGCCGTGACCGTCCGCTCCCCCACGACGGCGAGGACGTCGTCCACCGAGTGCGGGGCGTCGACGACGACGCACTCGGCGTCGTCGCCCACGACCCAGATGTTGTTCTCGACGTCGAACGTCTCGCCGTCGAGCGAGAAGGTCCCGCTGGAGGTGGCGTGGTCGACCCGCACGGCGCCCTTCGGCGCGGTCACAGGACCACGACCGAGCGCAGCACGTCGCCGCCACGCATGCGCTCGAACGCGGCGTCGACGTCGCCGAGGCCGATCTCCTCGGTGACGAACGCGTCGAGGTCGAGCCGGCCCTGCCGGTAGAGGTCGACGAGCATGGGCAGGTCCCGGCTCGGCAGGCAGTCGCCGTACCAGCTGGACATGAGCGCGCCCCCGCGGCCGAAGACGTCGATCAGCGGCAGCTCGGGGATGGTCATGTCCGGGGTCGGGACCCCGACGAGCACGAGGCGCCCCGCGAGGTCTCGGGCGTAGAAGGCCTGCTTCCACGTCTCGGGCCGCCCGACGGCGTCGATCACGACGTCCGCACCCTCCGCGCCCTCGTACGTCTGCGCGCAGATCTCCTTGATCGCCTCGACCGGGTCCGTCACGGAGGAGTCGACCGTGTGCGTCGCGCCCAGCGCCTTCGCGGCGGCGAGCTTCTTGGCGTCGACGTCGACCGCGACGATCGGCGAGGCGCCGGCCAGCGCCGCACCTGCCACGGCCGCCGCGCCCACGCCGCCGCAGCCGAACACCGCGACGGACCGGCCGCGGGTGGCTCCGCCGGTGTTGATCGCCGCGCCGATCCCCGCCATCACCCCGCAGCCCAGCAGACCGACGGCGGCCGGCCGCGCGTCGGCATCGACCTTGGTGCACTGCCCCGCCGCGACCAGCGTCTTCTCCGCGAACGCCCCGATCCCCAGCGCGGGCGTGAGCTCGGTCCCGTCCTCCAGCGTCATCCGGTGGGTCGCGTTGAGCGTGGCGAAGCAGTACTGCGGCTCGCCGCGCCGGCACGCGCGGCACTCGCCGCACACGGCGCGCCAGTTGAGCACCACGAAGTCCCCGGGCACGACGGCCGTGACGTCCGGCCCGACCGCCTCCACCACGCCCGACGCCTCATGGCCGAGCAGGAACGGGAACTCGTCGTTGATGCCGCCCTCGCGGTAGTGCAGGTCCGTGTGGCACACGCCGCAGGTCAGCACCCTGACCACAGCCTCCCCCGGTCCGGGGTCGGGGACGACGACGGTCACGATCTCGACCGGCGCCCCCTTCGAGCGGGCGATGACGGCCTGGACCTTCTGCATGACGAGCCTCCTGGTCGGGTCGGGCCCCCGGGCGCGGCAGGGCCCGGGACGACGCTCGACGGTATCGCCCGGAGGCCCGGGCGAGCCTCCGGGCGCCGGCGCGTCAGCGTGCCGCGACGACCCCCGAGCGCACCGGCGCGAGCCCCGCGCCCCGCTCGAGCCGTTCGAGCCGTTCGAGCCGTTCGACGAGCGTGACGAGCGCGGCCGCGGCGGGGACGAGCACGAGGTTGCCCAGCAGCATCGTGCGCAGGAACGGCAGGCCGGCGACGTAGCTGTCGACGAGGCCGTCGAGCCCGGGCGGGTAGTACGTCCCGCGGCCCAGCCACCAGACCCCCGCGTTCGTCCAGAGGTAGAACCACAGCGACGCCCCGACGCCGAACCCGAGCGCCGTCAGCGTGCGGTGGCGGTCGGCGAACCGGCGCGACCACAGCGCGCCGAGCCCGACCACGGCCCATGCGGACCAGGTGAACGCCGCGACCGCGGTGTTGCCGAGCGCGATGTCGGAGGCCATCGTCACGACCAGCGGGACGACGAACGCCGCCGGGTGGCGCAGCAGCAGGGCGGAGGCGAACGTCGCCGCCGTGACCAGTTCCAGGTTCGGCGGCGCGCCGAGGTCCTCGCGGGCCATCCGGAACGCGATCGCCAGGGCGACGAGCACGACGACGAGCGCCGGACGCCACCAGCGGGTCAGTAGGTCTCGAGCTTCCATTCGATCTGCTCCCCGTCCTTCGTCTCGAGGGTGCCGGCGCCGACCTGGGCCTGCTCACCGTCCACGTACAGCGCCCAGAACTCCTTCGCCGAGTCGTCCGCGGCACGACCGCCGACGGTCGTCACGTAGGCGTTCGCGCCCTCGCCGGTCGACTCGGCCGTCGGGTCGGCGGCGAGCAGCAGCTCGAGCGCGGTGCGCCCGTCCTCGCCCGGGTAGGACAGCGTGGCGGTCTGGCCGTCCGCGTCCTGCGTCGTCACGGCGGAGCCGGCGGGCGCGCTCGTCGACGGGTCCGGGGCGGCCGACGACGTCGCCGCGGTCGTGCCCGCCGCGTCGTCCGCGGTGTCGTCCGCGCAGCCGGCGAGCAGCGCGCCCGAGAGCAGCGCCGCGGCGGTCAGTGCCAGGGCACGACGAGGCGCGGAGAGGGGTCTGTGGGTCACGCCCCGATCCTACGGGAGCGGGACGAGGCCGTCGGCCGAGGTCCGCCGGGCGGACGGGCCTCAGACGTCGATGCGGTTGCGGTCCAGGTCCTGGGCGCCGGCGACGATGAACTCCTTGCGCGGGGCGACGTCGCTGCCCATGAGCAGCTCGAACACGGCCTCCGCCGCCTCGGCGTGCTCGGCCGTGACGCGGCGCAGCGTGCGGTGGCGCGGGTCCATGGTGGTCTCGGCCAGCTGGTCAGCGTCCATCTCCCCCAGACCCTTGTACCGCTGGATGTCCTCCTTGTAGCGGCGCCCGGCCCGGTCGAGCCGCTTGAGCGTGGCCGCCAGCTCCGCCTCCGAGTAGGTGTAGACGTACTCGGCCTTCTTGCGGCCCGTCGCGCTGACCTCCACCCGGTGCAGCGGCGGGACGGCGGCGTACACGCGCCCGGCGTCGACCATCGGCCGCATGTACCGGAAGAACAGGGTGAGCAGCAGCGTGCGGATGTGGGCGCCGTCGACGTCGGCGTCCGTCATGAGGACGATCTTGCCGTAGCGCGCCGCCTCGAGGTCGAACGAGCGGCCCGAGCCGGCGCCGATGACCTGGATGATCGCCGCGCACTCGGCGTTGCGCAGCATGTCGCTGAGCGAGGCCTTCTGGACGTTGAGGATCTTGCCGCGGATCGGCAGCAGCGCCTGGAAGTCCGAGCTCCGCGCGAGCTTCGCGGTGCCGAGCGCGCTGTCGCCCTCGACGATGAACAGCTCGCTGCGGCCGACGTCGTTGCTGCGGCAGTCGGCCAGCTTCGCGGGCAGCGAGGAGGACTCGAGCGCGTTCTTGCGGCGCGAGATCTCCTTCTGCTTGCGGGCGGTCACCCGGGCGTTCATCTCCGCGACGACCTTGTCCAGCAGCAGCGCGGACTGCGTCTTGGCGTCGCGCGTCGTGCCGTTCAGCCGGGCGGTGAGCTCCTTCTCGAGCACCCGTGCCACGATCGCGCGCACGGGCGCCGTGCCGAGGACCTCCTTCGTCTGCCCCTCGAACTGCGGCTCGGCGAGGCGCACGGTGAGCACGGCGGTGAGGCCGGCGAGCACGTCGTCCTTCTCGATGCGCGTCGAACCGTCCTTCGTGGACACCTTGAGCCGGCGGGCGTTGGCCTCCACCGCCTTGCGCACCACCTTGAGCAGCCCCGCCTCGAAGCCCGCGAGGTGGGAACCGCCCTTGGGGGTGGAGATGATGTTGACGAACGTGCGCAGCTCGGTGCCGTAGCCGGAGCCCCAGCGCAGCGCGACGTCGACCTCGCAGTGCCGCTCGACGGGCTGCGGGCTCATGTGGCCCTTCGCGTCCAGCACGGGCACGGTCTCGGTGAACGTCCCGTCGCCCGTCAGGTGCCAGGTCCCGGTGACGGGGGCGTCCGGGGCGAGGAAGTCGACGAAGTCGACCGTGCCACCGGAGTGCACGAACGACTCCTCGTGCGGGCCGTCCTCGCCCGGCGTGCCCGGCAGACCCCGCTCGTCGCGGACCGTGATGCGCAGGCCGGGGACGAGGAACGTCGTCTGCCGCGCGCGGGTGACGAGCTCGTCGTAGGAGAAGACCGCGTTCTTCGGGAAGATCTGCCGGTCCGCCCAGTAGCGCACCCGGGTCCCGGTGGCGCCGCGGCGGACCTTGCCGACCACGGCGAGCTCGGAGCCCGTGACGAACGGCGCGAACGGAGCCTGAGGGTCCGCGCCCGCGCGCGGGTCGTCGAACTCCCCCGGCTCGCCGCGGTGGAAGCACATGCGGTACGTCTTGCCGTTGCGGTCGACCTCGACGTCGAGGCGCTCCGAGAGCGCGTTGACGACCGACGCGCCCACGCCGTGCAGCCCGCCCGAGGCGGTGTAGGAGCCGCCGCCGAACTTTCCGCCGGCGTGCAGCTTGGTGAAGACGACCTCGACGCCGGTCAGCCCGGTCTTGGGCTCGACGTCGACGGGGATGCCGCGACCGTCGTCCTCCACCGTCACCGACGAGTCGGGGTGCAGGACGACGCGGATCTCGCCGCAGCTGCCGCCGAGCGCCTCGTCGACCGAGTTGTCGATGATCTCCCACAGGCAGTGCATCAGGCCGCGGGAGTCCGTGGACCCGATGTACATGCCGGGGCGCTTGCGCACCGCCTCGAGCCCCTCGAGGACGGAGAGGTGGCGGGCGTTGTAGCTCGAGTCGGCGGAGGTGGTCGTCACGGTGGCCCAGCCTAGTGGAGCGCCCCGACATGCTCCGGAGCCACCCCGGCTACGCGCGGAGCGAACCTGGCCCGATCGCCGCGCCGGAGATGGTTTCATGGTCTTGTGACTGCTACGACCACCGAACCGCTGACCGCCGCCGACCGTTGTGACCGCTGCGGTGCCCAGGCCTACGTCCGCGTCGTCCTGGAGCACGGGGAGCTGCTCTTCTGCGGCCACCACGCCCGCGCGCACGCCGCCGCGTACGAGGACCTCGCCACGCACGTGCAGGACGAGACCGACAAGCTCCTCGCCGAGCACGGGAGCGCCGCCGCGCACTGACCCTGCGCCGTGCACCGCACGGTTCCCCGACCACCGAGACCCATCCGCCGCCCACCGCGACGGGTGGGTCTCGTCGTCGGTGTCACGATCCGGCGCCGCGCCGCTCCCTCCTCGGGAATGCACCCGCAGCCCCGAGGAAGGACACCGCATGTCCCGCTCCACCACCGTGCCTCCCGCGCCCGGAACCGCCACCACCCCTGCCGCGCGGCTCGCCCGCGACCTGGCGCCGCGCCTGCGCGGCACCCTGCTCCTGCCCGGCGAGCCCGGGTACGCCGCGTCCCTGCCGGGCCACAACCTCGCCGTCGTGCACGCCCCCGCGCTCGTCGTCCGCGCCGCCGACGCCGACGACGTCGCCGGGACGGTTCGCGCCGCGGCCCGCCACGGGCTCTCCGTCGCCGTGCGCTCGACCGGCCACGGTCTCGCGACGGCCGGTCCCGACGACGTCCTGCTGGACGTCTCACAGCTGTCCTGCGTGGCCGTCGACCCGGAGGCGCGGACCGCGACGGTCGGCCCCGGCGCGCGCTGGCAGCAGGTGCTCGACGCCGGTGCGCCGCACGGCCTCGGCGGGCTGTGCGGCTCGTCGCCGGGCGTCGGGGTCGTCGGGTACACGCTCGGCGGCGGGCTCGGCCCGCTCGCGCGCGCGTTCGGGCTCGCCGCCGACCACGTGCGCTCGCTCGACGTCGTCACCCCGACCGGCGAGCGCGTCACGGTCACGGCCGACCGCCGCAGCGACCTCTTCTGGGCGCTGCGCGGCGGCGGCGGGGCCTTCGGCGTCGTCACGTCGATGACCTTCGACCTCTTCGCGCTCAGCACGGTCCGCGGGGGCGCGATCGTCTACGACGCGGCCGACGCCCCGGCCGTGCTGCGGCACTGGCGCACGTGGACGGCCACGCTGCCCGAGGCGCCTCGACGTCGGTCGCCCGGCTGAACCTGCCGCCCGCGCCGTCCGTGCCCGAGCCGCTGCGCGGCCGTGCGGTGCTGGCCGTGCGGTTCGCGCACGCCGGGGACCCCGCCGAGGCGGACGTCCTGCTGGCGGCCCTGCGCGCGGCGCCCGCCCGCCCGATCGTCGACACCGTCGCCGACCTGCCGTACGCGCGGCTGGGGGCGATCCACTCCGACCCCCAGGACCCGCTCCCGACGGTCGAGCGAGGCGGCGCGCTGGACGAGCTGACGGACGAGACCATCGACGCGTTCTGTGGCGCGGTCTCCCCGCAGACACCGGTCGTCACGGCGGAGATCCGCCTCCTGGGCGGCGCGGTGGCCCGGCCGGCCGCGGTGCCGAGCGCCGTCGCCGGCCGTGCTGCGGAGTTCTCGGTCCTCGTGGTCGGCCTGGTCGGGCCGGGCATGCCGCCCGGCGGGCCGCTCGCGGTCCGGTCGGTCCTGGGCGCGCTGGCGCCGTGGAGCAGCGGAGGGGCGATGCTCAACTTCGCCGGGCCGCGCGACGAGACGTCGGCCTCGCTCGTGCGCACCGCGCACGGCGAGCCCCAGTACCAGCGGCTCGTCGCGCTGCGCCGGGCGAACGACCCCCAGGGCGTGCTCTCCGCGTCCGCACGCTGGGAGGTCGCCGCCGACGCCGTGTGAGCAGCCGTGAGACGGACGAGGCCCCGGACCGCTGGTGCGGTCCGGGGCCTCGTCCCGGTGGTCGACGGCCGGGTGCCGACGTCCGGCCCGGTCGTCGTGCCGGATCAGTCGAGGTAGTCGCGCAGCACCTGCGAACGGCTCGGGTGGCGCAGCTTCGACATCGTCTTGGACTCGATCTGGCGGATCCGCTCGCGCGTGACCCCGTAGACCTTGCCGATCTCGTCCAGCGTCTTCGGCTGGCCGTCCTGCAGGCCGAACCGCATCGAGACGACGCCGGCCTCCCGCTCGGACAGCGTGTCGAGCACCTGGTGCAGCTGCTCCTGCAGGAGCGTGAAGCTCACCGCGTCGGCCGGGACGACAGCCTCGGAGTCCTCGATGAGGTCGCCGAACTCGCTGTCGCCGTCCTCCCCGAGCGGCGTGTGCAGGGAGATCGGCTCGCGGCCGTACTTCTGCACCTCGACGACCTTCTCGGGCGTCATGTCGAGCTCCTTGGCGAGCTCCTCCGGCGTGGGCTCGCGACCCAGGTCCTGGAGCATCTGCCGCTGCACGCGGGCGAGCTTGTTGATGACCTCGACCATGTGCACCGGGATGCGGATGGTGCGGGCCTGGTCCGCCATGGCGCGCGTGATCGCCTGACGGATCCACCAGGTGGCGTACGTCGAGAACTTGTAGCCCTTGGTGTAGTCGAACTTCTCGACCGCGCGGATCAGGCCGAGGTTGCCCTCCTGGATGAGGTCCAGGAAGAGCATGCCGCGCCCCGTGTACCGCTTGGCGAGCGAGACGACGAGGCGCAGGTTGGCCTCGAGCAGGTGGTTCTTCGCGCGGCGCCCGTCGTGGGCGATCCACTCGAGGTCGCGCATCTCCTTGCGCTCCTCGCGCGAGAGCTTGCGGTCGGCCGCGGCCTTCTCCTCGGGAGAGAGCTTGACCGCGCCCTCGCGCTGGCCCAGGCGCTCCTCGGCGAACAGACCGGCCTCGATCCGCTTGGCGAGGTCGACCTCCTGCTCGGCGTTCAGCAGCGCGACCTTGCCGATCTGCTTGAGGTAGTCCTTGACCGGGTCGGCGGTCGCGCCGGCGGTGACGACCTGCTGGACCGGGGCGTCGTCCTCGTCCGCGTCGGAGACGACGAAGCCCTTGCTCTCGTCCTGCGGCGCGTTCGCAGCCTTCGGCTTCTCCGCGGGCTCCTCCTCCGGCACGCCGTCGGGCTCGATCACCCGGGCCGAGGCCGCCTTGCGCGCGGGCCGCTTCGCCGCGGGCTTCTTGGCCGCGGGCTTCTTCGTGGCGCCCGCGGCGTCGTCGTCGGCCGCGTCGCTCACGTCGACGTCGTCGGGCTCGACGACCGGCGCGTCGTCCGCAGGGGCGCTCGCGGGGACGTCCGCCGACTTCTTGCGGGCACGGGTCGCGGCGGCCTTCTTGGCCGCGGCGCTGCGCTTGGCCCGAGCCTCGTCCGCGTCCGCCGACGTCCGCACGGTCGCGGCGGTCTTCGTCGGGGTCTCCGCGGCTGCGGCGACGGCGCCCGCCGTGGGCAGGTCGACCTCGACGCCGGCACCGGCAAGGGCGCGGAAGACCGACTTCAGGCGCTTCGCGTCGCGCACGTCTGCCGCCTCGCACGCCGAACGGAACGACTCGGCGTCGATGCGCCCGCTCTCGGCGCCACGGACCAGCAGCGCGCTGAGGGCCGGGTGCTCGAACTCGCGCGGGAGGGAAGGATTCTGCAGGGAGGAGGACGCCACGAATGACCTTTCGGCAATGATCGACGGATGGCGGAGGTTGCCGGGCCCGGAACGTTCGGCGGCATCGGGTGTGCGGCCGGGACGACGTCTCGAGAGCTACCGGGCGAGGTTGACTCCTACCATTATAGCGGCCGGGCCGACCGGCCGACGAGGACCGCAGGAGCCTGCGCGCCTCGACAGGGTGAACAACGCCCGCGCGGGCGTGAAGATTCCGCGGCGAGGCGGGCGGGCCGCCCCGCCGGCCCGCCTGGTCAGGGACGGACCGGCTTGACCGCGAGCACCGGGCACGGCGCGTCGAGCAGGATCCGCTGCGCGTTCGACCCGAGGATGAGCTTGCCCACAGGGCTGCGCCGCCGCAGCCCGATCACGATGACGTCGGCGTCCGTCTCCTCGGCGGAGAGCACGAGGTCCTCCGCGACGCCGTCGCTGTCCGTCACGACCCGGAGCTCGTGGTCGACTCCGGCCTCCGTGAACCGCTGCGACACGGCCGCCAGCTCGGGGTCGTCCTCGGGCGGCGGCGGGGTGCTGCTCGCCTTGCGGCTCACGACGACCACGACCCGGCCGCGACCCCTGCGGCTCTCCTCGATGGCGGCGTCGAGCGCCTCGCGTCCCTCGGCAGTGGCCAGGTAGCCGACGACGATCGTCATGAGCCCTCCGTCGATCGTTGTGTGCCCGCACGTCGGCGGGGCGCCCGGGACGACCCGTCCGGCCTCCCCCGCGCGACGTTACCGGACCTCGTGGCGTCACGAGCCCGTGTCGTCACCGCGCGGCGCGGACCCACCCGGGCGGGAGCCCTGCCGCGAGGGCTCCCTCGACCAGCAGCGCGAGCCGATAGGCAGGGTCCACGGCCAGCGCGTCACGGAGCCGTTCGCCCGCGCGGCCGGCGTCGCCGCGCCACCAGGCGACCAGCGCGAGGAGCGTGAGCGGCGCGGCGCGCAGGGTCCCGGCCACGTGGGCCGCGACGCTGCCGAGGACCTCCGTGGCGGCGCGCGTCAGGCTCTCGTCGGGCGCCACCGCCTGACGGGGATCGACGATCGCGCCGATCGCTCGGGCGGTCCCCGCGTCCAGCGCACCGGACGCCGCGCCGTGCGCCGTGCCTCGCGCGAGCTCGACCTCTCCCGGGACGAGGCTGATGAGCACCGCGTCGCGGACCGGCACGCTCTCCAGCGCGGCCGCGAGGCGCCCGGCCGTCGCGGCGCCCACGTCCCGCGCGGCGCCCGGGCGGGGGCCCCGGTCTCCGCCGTCGGGCTCATGCCCGTACGCGGCCGCGAGCTCCTCGAGCCACAGCTCGAGACCGGCGGTGCGCCAGGCGGCGAGGCCCGACTCGTGGTCACCGCGTGCCGCGTCTGCCCGCGCCGCCCAGCGTCGCGCCGACTGCTGCGCCAGCCGACGGCGCCCGGCGGGCACGACCGGCAACCGGTAGGAGTCCGCGCGGGTCGCGGCGAGGGCGACACCACCGGCCACCATGTCCGCGGAGACGGTCGTCGACTGCAGCTCGGCCAGCGGCCGGCCGCCGTCGGGGCAGCAGTCCGGGTCCGGGCAGTCGAGCTCGCGGTACCCCGTCGGTCCGACGACCCAGCTCCCCGCCGGCTCCACGAGCCCCTCGGCCGCGGTGGCGAGGACCGCGACGGCGCTCCTGATCCGGTGCTCCTCCTCGGCGTAGCCGACCAGCACGACGCGATCGGCGCCGTCGGCGCAGGCGTGGGACACGAGCGTGCGGGCGAGCTGGCCCCCTCCAGGACCGAGGACGTCGTCGAGGTCGGCCCGGACCAGGAGGCCCACCTCCGAGCCCTTTCCCCGGATGCACACGAGCACCAGCGAGTCCTGCGGCACGAAGCCGAAGTGGTAGGGCACGTAGGAGATGAGGTCCCGCGGGCTGCGCACCCGGATCGTCGTCGTCATGGTCACATCGAACGCCGTCCGCGCCCCGTTCCGAAGGCCCGTCTCCCGAGCTGTGGACGGCGCCCCCGCGGCCGAGAGCGGTGGAGACCCACGGACGGCTCCCTCCCGCCAGCGCCTACGCTGGACCCGTGCACCCGTCCCCCACGCCCGCGTCCTCCTTCCCGGTGCAGGCTCCGGTGCCCGACGCCGTCGACCCCCTCGGCGACGAGGACGTGCGCACCGCGGTCGACGACGCGATCGACGCCTATCTCGCCCGCCTCGGCGCCACGATGTCGGCGCTGGACGGCGCGACCGCCCCCGTCCTCGACGAGGCCACCGCGCTCCTGGCCGGAGGCAAGCGCCTGCGGGCCGCGTTCTGCTACTGGTCGTGGCGTGCCCACGGCGGGACGCGCGAGGTGGAGCGCACGGTCGCCCTCGGCACCGGGCTCGCGCTGGAGCTCTTCCAGGCCGCCGCCCTGGTCCACGACGACGTGATGGACCGCTCGGACACCCGCCGGGGGCGCCCCGCCGCGCACCGCGCGTTCGCCGGCCTCCACGAGCGCAACGGCTGGCTCGGCAGCGCGCCCGGCTTCGGGGAGAGCGCCGCGATCCTGCTCGGCGACGTGCTGCTCACCGAGTGCAACGCCGCGGTGCGTGCCGCGACCGACCCGTTGCCCGTGGACGCCCGACGACGCACCCTCGCCCTGTTCGAGCACATGCAGACCGAGGTCACGCTCGGCCAGTTCCTGGACGTGCGCGCCCAGGCCGTGCCGTGGGGTGACGACCCCCGGGCCGACGAGGCGCGGGCGCGCACGGTGATCCGCGCGAAGTCGGCCCGCTACTCGGTGGAGCACCCGATCGCGCTCGGGGCCGCGATCGCGGGAGCCGACGCCGGGCGGATCGCCTCGGTCACGGAGTACGGACTGCCGTTGGGCGAGGCGTTCCAGCTGCGGGACGACGTCCTCGGCGTCTTCGGCGACCCGGCGCTCACCGGCAAGCCCGCGGGCGACGACCTGCGCGAGGGCAAGCGCACCGTGCTCGTGTGCCGCGCGGTGCGCGGCGCGGACGTGTCCCAGCGGCGTCTGCTCCTCGACCGGCTCGGGTCGCCGGACCTCACGGAGGAGGAGGTCGGCGACCTGCGCGAGGTCCTGGTCGCGACAGGTGCTGCCGCCGCCGTCGAGGAGCTCATCGAGGAGCGTGTCTCGACCGCGCTCGCGGCGCTGCGCTCGGCCGGGCTGGAGCCCGCCGGCGAGCGCGCCATCGAGGCGCTCGGGCTCGCCGCGGTCCGGCGCCTCTCATGAGCCGGCACCGGTGCCGGAGGCGTTCGTGACAGGTCAGCCGAGCGTCTGGGCGACCCGGCGCACCTCGGACTTGCGCCCCGCCAGCAGCGCGTCGACGGGGGAGGTGCCGAGGGCGTCGTCGGGCGTGAACAGCCAGAGGAGGATCTCCTCGTCCGTGAAGCGCAGGTCCGTCAGGACCGCGATGGTCCCGGCGAGCGACGAGAGGACCACGGGGCGGGGGTCGCCCTCGGTGTCCGCCCGCGCCTGCCCGGCCGCCACCGAGTCCTCGTGGCGCGTGACGACGAACCGTGCCGGGATCTGGAAGGTGCTGCGCTCGCCGCGACGCACACCGACGACGCGCCGGTCGCTGACGACGCTGCGGGCGCGGCTGGGCGTGGTGCCCAGCGCCTCCGCCAGGTCCGGCACGGTGATCCACTGGTCCACGAGGTCGTCGATGCTCACCGGGACAGCCTACGGCGCACGACGGCGGGCCTCCGCCACGCCGGGGCCACCGCGCTCTAGCATGCCGTCGTGACCACCGTGACGTCGGACTCGCTGGTCGGCCGGACGGTCGACGGCCGCTACCACGTCGTGTCCCGGATCGCCCGCGGCGGGATGGCGACGGTCTACCTCGCGCACGACCGCCGGCTGGACCGCGAGGTCGCCCTCAAGGTCAT
This sequence comes from Cellulomonas sp. PhB143, assembly GCF_003752595.1. GTDB lineage: Bacteria > Actinomycetota > Actinomycetes > Actinomycetales > Cellulomonadaceae > Paraoerskovia. Next base: position 36,836 of record NZ_RKIJ01000016.1, read on the forward strand.
GCACGCCCACCTCGCCGACGGCGTGGACGGCGTCGACTTCGTCTCCCGGTTCCGGCGTGAGGCGCGGGCCGCGGCCCGCCTCGCGCACCCGGGCCTCGTGGCGGTGTTCGACCAGGGTCTCGACGGCGACACCAGCTACCTGACCATGGAGTACGTGGAGGGCAGCAACCTGCGCCGGCGGCTGCGCGCCGAGCGCACCCTCTCGGTCGGAGACACGCTCGAAGCCCTCTGCGAGATCCTCGACGCGCTCGCCGCCGCGCACCGCGCCGGCCTCGTGCACCGCGACGTGAAGCCCGAGAACGTCCTCATCGACACCGACTCACGGCTGAAGCTCACCGACTTCGGGCTCGCGCGCGCCGTCACCGAGGTGACCACCACGACCGCGGGGACGATCCTCGGCACCGTCGCCTACATGGCGCCGGAGCTGATCCGCGCGGCCGCCTGCGACGCGCGCGCCGACGTGTACTCGGTCGGCATCCTCGCCTACGAGATGCTCACGGGGTCGCTGCCCTATCCGGGCGACACCCCGATCCAGGTCGCGTTCGCGCACGTGAGCACCGACATCCCGGCCCCTTCCGCGGTCTTCGGCGCGCTGCCGGTCGAGCTGGACGAGCTGGTGGCGTCCCTCGCCGCACGGGACCCGGACGAGCGGCCGGCCGACGCCGGCGATGCGCTGGCCCGGGTGCGCGCCACGTTCTCCGCGCTCTCGGAGGCGGACCTGGCGCTGCGGCGGGAGCCCGGACCGGCGGACGAGACCGCGGGCGAGGACCCCCCCGGGGAGGGCGCCGCGCCGGCGCCGGAGCCCGCGCCGGGCACCTCCCTCGACGAGATCCCGACGACCGCGTTCGACGGCCTCGGGCCGCAGCGGCGGGACGCGCTCGTCGCCCGCTCGGGCGGCACGCGGGAGCTCGCCCCGCACCGGCCCCGGCGGTGGCGGCGGGCCGTCGCCTGGGCGCTCGCCCTCGTCCTCGTCCTCGGGGCCTCGGGTGCGGGCGCCTGGTGGTGGTTCACCGAGGGTCCCGGCGCGTACGCGAGCGTCCCCCAGGGTCTGGACGGGTCGGCGGCGCGCGCCGCCGAGGCGACCCTCGACGCCGCCGGCATCGACCACACGACGACCACCGCGTACAGCGACGACGTCCCCGCGGGGCAGATCGTCTCGACCGCGCCCGACGCCGGCGGAAAGGTCCGCAAGGACGGCTCCGTCGAGCTCGTGGTGTCGCAGGGCGTGCGCATGGTCACCGTCCCGGAGAAGCTCGTCGGCGAGAGCGAGGCCGACGCGAGCGCCGCCCTCACCGGCCGGGGCTTCACGGTGGGCGACCCCAACCATGCCTACGACGACACCGCGCCCGCCGGCACCGTCCTCGAGTCCTCGGTCGAGGAGGGCTCGACGCAGCGGCACGACACCACCGTGGTCCTGACCGTCTCGGACGGCCCCGCTCCCGTGGACGTGCCGTCGGTGACGGGGATGACCAAGGACGACGCGACGGGGGCGCTCGACGACGCCGGCCTGACCACGGACACCTCCGAGGACTACTCCGAGGACGTCCCCGCCGGACGCGTCGTCTCGCAGGACCCTGCCTCCGGCGCCGACGCGCACCGCGGCGACACCGTGTCGGTCGTCGTCTCCCAGGGCCCCCCGCTCGTCGAGGTGCCGTCCGTCGTCGACCAGAAGGTCGAGGCGGCGCAGAAGACCCTGGAGAAGGCCGGATTCGTCGTCGAGATCAAGGAGCTGTTCGGCTCCCGCCCCCTGGACCGCGTCCTGTTCCAGGACAAGAAGGCCGGGGACTCCGTGCCGAAGGGCAGCACGATCAAGCTCACGGTCACCTGACCCGGGGGCGCGGTCCGTGCGCGCGGGTCAGCGCGTGCGGAGCATCTGCGCCACCTGGAACGCCATCTCGAGCGACTGCTGGTGGTTCAGACGCGGGTCGACGAGCGTCTCGTAGCGCAGGGCGAGCCCCGCATCGTCGATCTCCTCGCTCCCGCCGAGCACCTCGGTGACGTCGTCCCCCGTGAGCTCGCAGTGCAGGCCGCCGGGCACGGTGCCAAGCGCGCGGTGCACCTCGAAGAACCCCCGGACCTCGTCCAGCACGTCCTCGAACCGGCGCGTCTTGTAGCCGCTCTCGGACGTGATGGTGTTGCCGTGCATCGCGTCGCTGATCCACGTGACGGGGACCCCCGTGGCGGCGACCGCCTCGACCAGCGGGGGCAGCGCGCTGCGGACGGCGGACGCGCCCATCCTCGTGATGAAGGTGAGCCGGCCGGGGACCGCGTCGGGGTTGAGCCGCTCGACCAGTGCCAGCGCGTCCGCGGGCGTGGTGCTCGGGCCGAGCTTGACGCCGATCGGGTTGGCCAGCCGCGCCAGCAGGTCGACGTGCGCGCCGTCGATCTGCCGGGTGCGTTCCCCGATCCACAGGAAGTGCCCGGACGTGCCGTACGCGCGCCCGGTGCGCGAGTCGACGCGGGTCAGCGCCCGCTCGTAGTCGAGGACGAGCGCCTCGTGGCTCACGTAGAACTCGACGGTCCGCAGGGCGTCGAAGTCCGCGCCGCAGGCGTCCATGAACCGGATCGCGCGGTCGATCTCCGCCGCCGTGCGCTCGTAGGCGGCGTAGGCGGGGTTCTCCATGAAACCGCGGTTCCACTCGTGCACGCGCCGCAGGTCCGCGTAGCCGCCGCTCGTGAAGGCGCGCACCACGTTCAGCGTCGCGGCCGAGATGCCGTAGGCCTGGAACAGTCGTTCCGGGTCCGGGAGCCGGTCTGCCTCGGTGAAGGGGAACGAGTTGACCATGTCCCCGCGGTAGACGGGGAGCGTGACCCCGTCCCGCGTCTCGGTGTCCGAGCTGCGGGGCTTCGCGTACTGGCCCGCCATCCGGCCCATCTTGACGACGGGCGTGCTCGCGCCGTGCGTCAGGATGACCGCCATCTGCAGGATCGTGCGCACCTTGTTGCGGATGCGGTCGGCGTTCGCCTCGGCGAACGTCTCGGCGCAGTCGCCGCCCTGGAGCAGGAACGCCTCTCCCCGACCGGCGGCGGCGAGCCGGTCACGGAGCAGGTCCGCCTCGTGCGGGACGACGAGGGGCGCGGCCTGCGCGAGGCGCCCGGTGACGTCCTCGAGCGCCGCCCGGTCGGGCCAGGTGGGCTGCTGGAGGGCGACCAGGCGCCGGAAGTGCTCGAGGCCCTCGAGCACGTCCGGCGCGGCGGTGGTGGACACCGGTCAGTGCTCGGCGGGCACGAGGGGCTGGCCGAGGTCCGCGAGCAGCTCGCCGAACCACGGCTGCGACACGTCGAACGCCTTGCCGCCTGCGATGCGGGGGAACTCGATGGCACGCAGCAGGTCGCCCTGCTCCTCGTCGTGCCCGATGACGCCGGGCTCGCCGCGCAGCGCGCAGTCGACCGCGAGGTCCGTCATCGACTTGATCAGGCGCTGGTCCTCCGCGTTGGCTGCCGCCGCGCGCGAGTAGTAGCCGGACTTCTGCACCATCGTCTTCTCGGCTCCCAGCTTCTCGCCGAACTGCTTGGCGAACCACTGGCCGGGGTTGACGGTGTCGAGCTTGACGTGCCCGAACGGGTCGCGCTCGACGGGGGTGCCGGCGGCCTCGAGCTGCTCGACGATCTCGTGCATGCCGGCGCCCTCGGAGAGGAAGATGTTGACGTTGCCCTGGCTGTCCATGATGGCCTTGAGGCGCTCGGCCTCGGCGTCGATGTCCAGCGCGAGCTCGGGCACGAACACGGCGTGCACGTCCCAGCGCTCGCGCGTCAGGCCGATGCCGGGGACCCACTCCTGCTGGTCCAGCCACTTGCGGTACTCGACGGCCGCGGCGGCGGTGAGCCACCCGCAGTGGCGTCCCATGACCTCGTGCACGATGAGCATGCGCGGTCCGCTGCGGTGCTCGCCGATGATGTTCGCGGCGAAGCCGGCGGCCTCCTCGGCCGCGGTCCACGCGCCCAGCGACTGGCGGATCGGCACCACGTCGTTGTCGATGGTCTTGGGCAGCCCGACCACGGTCAGGCCGTAGCCGTTGTCCGCGAGGTAGGCCGCCAGGTCGGCCGCGGTCGTGTTCGTGTCGTCCCCGCCGATCGTGTGCAGGACGTCCACGCCGTCGGCCTTCAGTCGCTCGGCGGCGACCTGCAGGGGGTCCTCGCCCTCCTGGACGAGCCCGCGCCTGACGCAGTCCGCGGCGTTCGTGAGCTTCACGCGCGAGTTGCCGATGGGCGAGCCGCCGAAGCGGTGCAGGATGCCGGCGTTCTCGCGCACCTGCTCGTCGACCACGATCTTGTCCCCGCGCAGCAGGCCGTAGTAGCCGTGCTGGTAGGCGATGATCTCGACCTCCGGCGCGATCTCGGTGTAGCGCTCGATGAGACCCCCGACGGCGGAGGACAGGCAGGGAGCGAAGCCACCGGCCGTGAGGAGGGCGACGCGACGGACGGACATGATGAGAAGTACCTCTCGTCGAAGGGACGCGACGCAGCGGTCGGACCGCTCGAGGACGCGCCGCGGGCCGGGACGCCCGGGGCCGGGCGTGCGCTGCTACCGCCTCATCCTACCGACGGCTCCTGGGGGTCGGACGGCGGTTCCGGCACCTGGACGTCGGGCGCGGGCCGGCCGCCGGGCGCCTGCGTGCCGTCGGCGCCCTCGGCCGCGGAGCCCGCCGCGAGCCGCGCCTTGGCCGTGGCCGCGTAGATGTCCACGTACTCCTGCCCCGAGAGGCTCATCACCGCATACATGATCTCGTCGGTGACGGCGCGCAGGATGAAGCGGTCGTTCTCCATCCCCCGGTACCTGCTGAAGTCGAGCGGCTCGCCGAACACGACGCCGATCCGCATGAGCTTCGGGATGCGCCGGCCGATCGGCTGCGCCTCGCCGGTGCCGATCATCGCGACGGGAACCACGGGCGCCCCGGACTCGAGCGCGAGCCGGGCGACGCCGGTCTTGCCCCGGTGCAGGCGTCCGTCCGGGCTGCGCGTCCCCTCGGGATAGATGCCGAAGACGTCGCCGTCGCTGAGCACCCTCAGCCCGGTGCTCAGCGCCGCCTCGCTCGCGCGGCCGCCGGACCGGTCGACGGGGATCGTCCCCACGCCGCGCATGAAGCCCGCCGTGACACGACCCTTGACGCCCGTGCCGGTGAAGTAGTCGGACTTTCCGAGGAACTGGACCTTGCGGTCGAGCACGAGCGGGAGGACGAACGAGTCGATGACGGCGAGGTGGTTGCTCGCGAGGACGACGCCGCCCGAGGAAGGCACCTTCTCAGCTCCCCGGGCCCACGGCCGGAACATCAGACGGAGCACCGGCCCGACGAGCACGTGCTTCATCCACCAGTAGAACACCGGGCCTCCTGCAACTCCTCGGAACGACCCGCGGCGCACGGGTGCCCCTCGACTCTAGAGTGATACCCATGTCACCACCGAACGCGGGCACGCCGGGCGAGGACCGCCCGCAGCCGGAGAACCCCGGAACCCCGGAGGGTGCGGGCGGCGCGGGCGCCCCCGGCCCCGCGGAGCCGGAGCACCGTCGCGACCGCGACGACCCTCTCGACGTGGAGGCGCGGTGGGCCGACATCGTGGCCGACCTCGGGGGCGAGCCGGACGGCTCACCGGCGCCCGTCGACCCCGGGGTACCGGGAGCCGGACCCGCGAGCGGGACCCGGCAGACCCACCGCGGCGTCGCCGGCCTCCCGCGCGCACCGTGGGTCCGGGACCCCGCCGGACCGGCCCCGGGCCCTGCCCCATCGGTCCCGGGCCCTGCCGGGCCACGCGACTGGCCCACGAGCGACGAGGTGGAGGCGCTCGAGGACGAGCAGTCCCACTTCGTCCCGCCGGAGCCGCCGCCCCTGGGGGGCCGCGACCCCCTGCTCACGCTCGCCTGGACCGTCGCCGTCGTCGCCCCGGTGGCGCTCCTGGTCGCCGCGGTGCTGATCAGCCCGATGCCCTCGGCGCTGGTCGCCGGGGCAGGGCTCGCGTTCCTCGCCGCGGTCGCCGTCCTCGTCTGGCGCATGCCGCACCGCAAGGACCCCGACGACCACGACCGGGGCGCCGTCGTCTGACGCTCAGATCCTGGCGAGGTCCGCCGCGCCGATGATGCCGGCCTCGTTGCCGTGCTGCGCCACGGCGATCCGCGCCTCGGGGCGGTGCCCCAGCGCGGACAGCTGCTCCGCGAACGCGGCGCGCGCGGGGCGCAGCAGGATGTCGCCGGCCGCGGCCACGCCGCCGCCGACGACGATCAGCTCCGGGTCGAGGAGGGCGGCGACGGACGCCGAGCCCTCGCCGATCCAGCGGCCGAGGCCTTCGATCAGCGAGAGGGCGAGCTCGTCGCCCTCCTCCGCGGCCTGGGTGATCTGCGGGCCACGGAGCGCCGCCGGCGAGCCGCCGGCGAGCTCGAGCAGGCGGCGGGCACGGTCGGGGTAGGCCACGGCGGCCGCCTGGCCGTCACGCACGAGCGCGCTCCCGGACGCGTACTGCTCCCAGCAGCCCTCGTGCCCGCAGCCGCAGTAGTGGCCGCCGGGGACGACGCGCATGTGCCCGATCTCGGCGGCGGCGCCCCACTTGCCGCGCACCAGCGTGCGGTCGATGACGATCGCTCCGCCGAGGCCGGTGCCGACGGTGAGCATGAGCATGTCCGTCGCGTCCTTGCCCGCGCCGAAGGCGAACTCGGCCCACCCGGCGGCGTTCGCGTCGTTCTCGACGACGATGTCGACGTCCATGTCGAGCAGCGCGGCGACGTTGTCGGCCAGCGGGTACTCGCGCCAGGCGATGTTCGGGGCGAAGAGGACCGAGCGACGGTCGGGGCTGACGAAGCCGGCCGCGGCGAGGCCCACGGCGCCGACGTCGTAGCTCGCGGCAAGCTCCTTGCACGCGTCGGCGACGGCCGCGTCGATGCCCGCCGTGTCGTCCGGGGCCGTGTCGCGACGGACCTGGGCGAGGATCGTGCCGTCCTCGTCGACCACACCCGCGGCGATCTTCGTACCGCCGATGTCGACCCCGATGGCGTGCATGTCCGTCCTCACTGTCCTGGTCCCCGGCGCATCCCGGGGACACGCGTCGTCCTGCGTCCCGCGCGGCGCAACACCGTCACGCGCCGGTCCCACGTCGTCGGGGAGAAAAATACCCCGCGCACGCACTACCGCGCGCACGGGTCCACGTACCGGAGCGGGCGGGGACCGTCCACGAGCCTAGCCGTCGGCGCAGCGGTTCCGGGGCACCCCGCGATAGCCGGTACTCTGGGTTTCACCATCGACCACTGCCACTGGAGCCAGAATGGACGAGTCGTCCGCCCCGCGCGTCATCGACGTCGACCCCGCGACCAACCTCACCGACCTGCTCGCCGCACGCGTGGCCGCGGACCCGGGCGCGACGATGATCGAGCGCCGCCCCGCCGGCGGCGGGGGCTGGGTGCCGGTCACCGCGCAGGAGTTCGAGGACGACGTCGTGGCGGTCGCCAAGGGCCTCGTCGCCCACGGCGTGGAGCCCGGGACGATGGTCGGGATCATGTCGCGCACCCGCTACGAGTGGACGCTCCTCGACTGGGCCGCGTGGTCCGCCGGCGCCGTGCCCGTCCCGATCTACGAGACCTCCAGCGCCGAGCAGGTCCGGTGGATCCTGTCGGACTCGGGCGTGGGCCTGCTGGTCGTCGAGACCGCGCAGCACGCCGCCACGGTGGACGAGGTGCGCGCCGAGCTGCCCGCCCTGACGCAGGTGCTCACGCTGGACGACGGCGCCGTCCAGGAGCTCGTCTCCGCCGGCGCGGACGTGCCGGACGAGGAGATCCGGCGGCGGCGCGGCCTCGCGGACCTCGACGACGTCGCCACCCTCATCTACACCTCGGGCACGACCGGCACGCCGAAGGGCGCCCGGATGACGCACCGGAACTTCTACTCGCTCGCGGTCAACGCCGTCGAGGCGGTGCCCGAGGTCTTCAGCGAGCCCGGCGGCCGCACCCTGCTCTTCATGCCCCTCGCCCACGTCTTCGCCCGGTTCATCGGCGTCCTCGTCGTCGCGGGCGGCACCGTGCTCGCCCACTCCCCCGACACGAAGCAGCTCCTGGACGACCTGGCGTCCTTCCGCCCGACGTACATCCTGTCCGTGCCGCGGGTCTTCGAGAAGGTCTACAACTCGTCGGAGCAGAAGGCCTCGGCCGAGGGCCACCTGAAGATCTTCCACTGGGCGAGCGCCACCGCGATCGCCTGGTCGCGAGCGCTCGACACACCCCGCGGTCCGGGACCCTGGCTCCGGCTGCAGCACGCGCTCGCCGACCGGCTCGTGTACCGCAAGCTCCGCGCCGCGCTGGGCGGCAACACCCGCTGGGCCGTCTCGGGCGGCGGCCCGCTCGGCGAGCGCCTCGGCCACTTCTACCGCGGCAACGGCGTCACGATCCTCGAGGGGTACGGCCTCACGGAGACCACCGCGCCCACGTCGGTGAACCGCCCGACGGCGATCCGCGTCGGCAGCGTGGGCAAGCAGCTGCCCGGCTGCGCGGTCCGCATCGACGCGGACGGCGAGATCCTGGTCAAGGGCCACCACGTCTTCGCCGGCTATCACAACAACCCCGCCGAGACCGAGCACGCCTTCTCGGACGGGTGGTTCCGCTCCGGAGACCTCGGCGCGCTCGACGACGAGGGCTACCTCACCATCACGGGCCGCAAGAAGGAGATCATCGTGACGGCGGGCGGCAAGAACGTCGCCCCGGCGATCCTCGAGGACCGGCTCCGCGCCCACGCGCTCATCAGCCAGTGCATCGTCGTCGGCGACCAGAAGCCCTTCATCGCCGCGCTCGTCACGCTGGACCCCGAGGGACTGCCGGGCTGGTGCTCGATGCACGGCAAGCCGGCGCTCGGCGTGGCCGAGGCCGTCGACGACCCGGACGTGCGCCGCGCGCTCGACGAGGCGGTCGAGCGCGCCAACGCGGCCGTCTCGAGGGCCGAGTCCATCCGCAAGTACAGCGTGCTCGACACCGACTTCACGGTCGAGAACGACTACCTGACCCCTTCGCTGAAGGTCAAGCGCAACGTCGTCCTCAAGGACTACGCCGCCGAGATCGAGAAGCTCTACGCGCCGCGGGAGGACCGCGGCTGACGCCCGTGTGTCGGTAGCGGTCCGTAGCGTGCGCGGCATGCTCCCGCGTGCCACGCCGACCACCACCGCCGCGGTCCCCGCGCACGTCCAGCCCACCCTGGACGACACGGGGACCCCGCTGCGCGACGTCACCTTCGTCGTCGTGGACCTCGAGACCACCGGGACGTCCGCCGCGGAGTGCGGCATCACGGAGATCGGCGCCGTCAAGGTCCGCGGCGGCGAGGTCCTGGGCGAGTTCCAGACGCTCGTGGACCCGGGCGTCACCGTCCCCGCGTTCGTCGCTCGTCTCACCGGCATCAGCACCGCGATGCTCGCCACGGCGCCGCGCGTGGAGGCCGTGCTGCCGAGCTTCCTCGAGTTCCTCGGCGGAGCGGTGCTCGTCGCGCACAACGCCCCGTTCGACGTCGGCTTCCTCAAGGCGGCCACGGCGCGGGCCGGGTACGAGTGGCCGCGACCGCCCGTCGTCGACACCGTGCGCCTCGCCCGCCGCGTCGTGACGCGCGACGAGGCGCCGAACCACAAGCTGTCGAGCCTCGCCGCGCTGTTCCGGGCGACCGTCACCCCGGACCACCGCGCGCTGTCGGACGCCCGGGCCACGGTCGACGTCCTCCATGCGCTCCTCGACCGGCTCGCCCCCCTGGGGATCACTCACCTCGAGGACCTCGCCACGGCCTCCGACCCGGTGCCGCCCGCGGTCCGCCGCAAGCGGCACCTGGCCGACGGGCTGCCCGACGCGCCCGGGGTCTACCTGTTCGTCGGCCCGGACGAGGAGGTCCTGTACGTCGGCACGTCGACGTCGATCCGACGGCGCGTGCGCAGCTACTTCACCGCGGCCGAGCGCCGCCGGCGCATCACGGAGATGGTCGGCGTCGCGTGCTCCGTGACCGCCGTCGTGTGCGCGACCCCGCTGGAGGCCCAGGTGCGCGAGCTGCGCCTGATCGCCCAGCACGCGCCTCGGTACAACCGGCGCTCGAAGAACCCCGAACGGATGACCTGGGTCCGCCTGACGCGGGAGCCGTTCCCGCGCCTGTCGATCGTCCGCGACGTGCGACCGGACCTCGGGACGTCCCACATCGGTCCCTACGGGTCACGCCGGGCGGCGCAGGACGCGGTCGACGCGCTCGGCGAGGCGGTCCCGCTGCGGCAGTGCACGCGCCGCCTGCCGGCGACGGCGCCCGAGGGGGCGCGAGCCTGCTCGCTCGCCGAGATGGGTCGGTGCTCGGCGCCCTGCACGACGGGCGGCCCGGAGCCTCACCCGTACGCCCAGACCGCCGCGTCGGCCCGGGAGGCCATGGAGCGCGACCCGTCCGCCGTCGTCCGTGTCCTGGCCCGCCGCATCTCCCAGCTCTCCGCGGAGGAGCGCTTCGAGCAGGCCGGCGACGCCACGCGCCGGCTCACCGCGCTGCTCCGCGGCGCGTCCCGGAGCCAGGGCGTCGGCCCCCTCGCCGGGTGCCGCGAGCTCGTCGCGGCCCGCCCGACGGCGGACGGCGGGTGGGAGATCGTCGTCGTCAAGCACGCCCGGCTGGCGGCCACGGCGGTCGCCGCCCGGGGCGCCGACCCGCTCCCGCTCGTGCGCGCGCTGCGGGCGACCGCCGACGACGTCCCGGCGCCGCACCCGCCCGCGCCGGCCTGCCACCCCGAGGAGGCCGACCTCGTCCTCGGCTGGCTCGAGGCGCCGGGTACCCGCATCGTCGAGATCGACGGCACGTGGGCCTCCCCCGTGCGCTCGGCGCGCGCCTACCGCGACCTGGGGTCGTCGTTGCCTGCGGTCGTCGGCAGCGCTGCCGGCACGGCTGCCGCCCCCGACGGCGTTACCGTCGCGGAGGCGCACCCCGCGGCCTGGTCGCCGACGGAATCGATCGCCGGTTAGATTGGCCGCGACCCGCCGGACCGCGGCGCCACGACCGAGGAGAACCCGTGCTCACAGCCATCGTCCTGATCGACACCGTGCCGGACCGCATCCCCGAGGTCGCGTCGGCGGTCGTCGACCTCGAGGGCGTGAGCGAGGTCTACTCGGTGACCGGCAAGGCGGATCTCGTGGCGATGGTCCGCGTCCGGGAGCACCACCAGCTCGCGGAGGTCATCGCCGACCGCCTGAGCAAGGTCGAGGGCGTGGTGCGCACCGAGACCCTCATCGCGTTCCGCGAGTACTCGGACGTCGACCTCGAGCAGGCCTTCGCCCTCGGGCTCGACGACTGACGGTCCTCCCCGGCGGACGGGAACGGACGGTCCGCCCTGACGCGGCGGCCGGCTCACCCGGAGACGGCGGCCCATCCGGCCAGCGCCCCGGCGGCGGCGCCGCCGTCGATGCTGCGGGCCGCGTGGCCGATGCCCGCACGCAGGCGCTCGACCAACGATCCCTGCGCGGTCCCCGGGAGCGATCCGTCGGCCACGAGAGCCGCGGCGGCGTTGAGCTCGACCGTCTGGCGGACGGGGCCGGGCTCGCCCGCGAAGACCGCGCGCGCGACCGCCGCGTTGTCCAGCGCGGAGCCGCCGCGCAGGCTCCCGATGTCGGTGGGGTCCAGGCCCAGGTCGGCCACGGCGTCCAGCCGGTGCTCGCTCACGTGCCCGTCGCGCACCTCCCAGACCGTGCTCGCCGCGGTGGGTGCGAGCTCGTCGAGGCCGTCGTCGCCCCGGAAGACCAGCGCGTTCGTCCCGCGGGCCGCGAACACCCCGGCCATGAGCGGCGCCATCCTCCGGTCCGGGCAGCCCACCGCGGTCGCGCCCGGCTGGGCCGGGTTCGTCAGGGGCCCGAGGAAGTTGAAGACCGTCGCGATGCCGAGCTCCTTGCGCGCCACGCCGACATGCCGGAAGGACGGGTGGAACACCTGGGCGAAGCAGAAGGTGATCCCGGCCTCGTCGACGATCTGCCGCACCCGCTCGGGCGTCTGGTCGAGGCGGATCCCGAGCGCCTCCAGCACGTCCGCGGAGCCCGAGGAGGAGGACGCCGCCCGGTTGCCGTGCTTGACCACCCGCAGCCCGGTCCCCGCGACGACGATCGCCGCCATGGTCGAGATGTTGACCGTGTGGGCGCGGTCGCCACCGGTCCCGACGAGATCGACCGTGCGGCCCTCGACGGAGAACCGGCGCGCGTGGGCGAGCACGCTGTCGGCGAGCGCGGTGAGCTCCTCGACGCTCTCGCCCTTCGCGCGGAGCGCGACGAGGAACCCGGCGATCACGGCGGTGGGCGTGTCCCCCGACATGACCTGGTCCATCGCCCACCGCGCCGCGTCCCCGGGCAGGTCCCGGCGCCCGACGAGCGTCGTCAGGACCTCCGGCCACGTCGGGGCGCCGCTCGGGTGCACCGGGCGCGCCACGGCCCGCGCGTCCGCGCTCACCGGGCGAGGAGCGCGGCGACAGCGCGCTGCAGGGTGATCGGGTCGAGCGGACGCGGGACCGCGTCGTCGGCGAGGGACCACGACGCCAGCCAGCCGTCCTGGGCGCGACCGGTCAGGACCAGCACCGGCGGGCAGCGGTAGATCTCGTTCTTCAGCTGCCGGGAGACGCCCATGCCGCCGACCTTGTCGGCCTCCCCGTCGAGCACGAACAGGTCCCAGCCGCCCGCGTCCGCGAGGCGGTAGACCTCGTCGGCGGTGGCGACCTCCGTCCAGCGGATCTCCGGCGCGTGCGCCCGCAGCCGCGAGCCGACGGACGTGCGCACGTGCGCACGCACCGTCGCGTCGTCGCTGTAGAGGAGGATGCGCGGCCCGAGGGAGCGGGTCGATGTCTGCCCGGGTGCCGGGACCGCATCAGTCGTGGCCATCGTGCTCGTCACCATCGCTCTCGTTCGCCGTCGGTCCACCGTGTCCGCGCGTGCCGGCTGCCGGCGCCCGCGCGTGCCTGCATCTTGGCACGGACGGCCCCCGAGATCACCCGTCGAGGCGGGGCGCGACCGGCAGTGCCGCGTTTGGTGACGGTTGATTTTGATCCGTCAGCAGGTGACGAGACGAGTGAGGGAATATGGAGACTTTGTGAGATTCGACGCGCCTGACCGCGACGCTCGGTGTCCCAAACCCGTCGGACTTCGGCCATACTGACTCTCGTGACGACCGCAACGGCTGCCCCCCACGCCCATCAGAACGTGAGCGTCAACCGACCGAACCCCGTATCGGTCGGGACCATCGTCTGGCTCGCCAGCGAGCTCATGTTCTTCGCCGGGCTCTTCGCCATGTACTTCACGATCCGCTCGGTGATGCCGCAGGAGGAGTGGGCCGCCCAGGCCGACCACCTGAACATCCCGTACGCGACGCTCAACACCCTCGTGCTCGTGGCGTCGTCGTTCACCTGCCAGGCGGGCGTCACCGCGGCCGAGCGCTTCCAGCCGGTGCGTACCGGGTCGATCTTCAACCTCGCGCGCTGGGGCATGAACGAGTGGATCTCCCTCACGTACGTCATGGGCGCCTTCTTCATCGGCGGTCAGATCTTCGAGTACGCCGACCTCGTCGAGCACGGCCTCACGATCGCGTCGAGCCCCTACGGCTCCGTGTTCTTCCTGACGACCGGGTTCCACGGCCTGCACGTCATCGGCGGTCTGCTCGCCTTCCTCTTCCTGTTGGGCCGGTCCTTCGCGGCGAAGAACTTCGGCCACCACGAGGCCACGACCGGGATCGTGACCTCCTACTACTGGCACTTCGTCGACGTCGTGTGGATCGCGCTGTTCATGGTGATCTACATCCTGCGCTGACGCAGCCACGCGACCGCGAGGTCGTCCCCCCATCCACCGAACCCTGATGCGAGACGAGGATCGATTCGTGAAGGCACTCGCCGCCCGCAGGCACCACCGGTTCGCGCCGGTCGTGCTGCTCCTGCTGGCGCTGCTGGTCACCGGAGGCGTGTACGCGCTCCTGGCTCCCTCCCCTGCCAGTGCTGACTCAGCCAGCACGCAGGACATCGAGACCGGGAAGAAGCTCTTCCAGGCCAACTGCGCAACCTGCCACGGGCCGAACGCCGAGGGCTCCGACACGGTCCCGTCGCTCGTCGGTGTCGGCGCGGCGGCAGTCGACTTCCAGGTCTCGACCGGGCGCATGCCCATGGCGGCGAACGGCCCCCAGGCCATCGAGAAGCCGGCACAGTTCGACGCCGAGCAGACGAGCCAGCTCGCGGCGTACGTCGCCTCGCTGGGCACCGGCCCCGCGATCCCGACTGCCGACCAGGTGGACCCCGCCAAGGGTGACGCCGCCTCCGGCGCGGCGATCTTCCGGACCAACTGCGCGATGTGCCACAACGCCGTCGGAGCGGGCGGTGCCCTGTCCGAGGGCAAGTTCGCCCCGGCTCTCACCGACGTCGACCCGCGCAACATCTACCAGGCCATGCTGACCGGCCCGCAGTCGATGCCCGTGTTCAACGACGCGAACGTCTCCCCCGACGAGAAGCGCGACATCATCGCCTACCTCGCCGAGCAGCACGACGGATCCGCCGGAGGCCTGACCCTCGGTGCCCTCGGACCGGTGAGCGAGGGCCTGTGGGCCTGGGTCGTCGGTCTCGGCCTGCTCATCGGCGCCGCGGTGTGGATCGGAGCCAAGTCCTCATGAGCGAGAACCAGCACTCGACCGACGTGACGTCGGCGGACCAGAACACCTTCGCCGACCCCGGCATCCCCGAGCACCAGCACCGTCGCGGCGACGTCGACGCCGCCGCGAGCAAGCGGGCCGAGCGACAGGTCGTCGTCCTGTTCGCGATCTCGGTGATCGGGACGATCGCCTCGCTCGTCGCCTACTTCGCCTTCCGCCCCGACGGCACCACCTCCGGCACGCGGCTGTCGACCCTGACGCTGGGCCTCGGCATGGCGTTCGCGCTGCTGGGCATCGGCCTCGCGGCCGTGCACTGGGCCAAGGCGATCATGAACGACACCGAGGTCAGCGAGGAGCGCCACCAGCTGAGCAGCCCCGACGACGTGCGCGAGGCCGCGGTCGCGAGCCTCAAGGCGGGCGTCGACGACTCGGGCATCGCTCGCCGCGGGATGCTCAAGGGTGCCGCGCTCTCCGCGCTCGCGCTCTTCCCGCTGACCATCGCCGTGCCGCTCGTCAGCAGCGTCGGCGGGGACTGGAACGTCAGCAAGCTGCGCCACACCCGCTGGGAGAAGGGCATGCGGCTCGCGACGGACCCGACCGGGCGCCCGATCAAGGCCTCGGACGTGACCATCGGATCGGTCTTCCACGTCATCCCGGACGTCTCCGAGAAGGAGCGTTCCTCGGGCGAGTGGCTGAGCGAGAAGGCCAAGGCCGTCGTGCTCCTCATCCGGTTGGACCCGCGCGACCTGCACGAGGCCGACGACCGCAAGGGCTGGTCCTACGACGGGATCGTCGCCTACTCGAAGATCTGCACCCACGTCGGCTGCCCCGTCGCCCTGTACGAGCAGCAGACGCACCACCTCCTGTGCCCCTGCCACCAGTCGACGTTCGACGTCGCTGACGGCGCGAAGGTCGTCTTCGGCCCCGCGCACCGGCCGCTCCCGCAGCTGCCCATCACCGTTGACGACGACGGGTACCTGGTCGCCCAGAGCGACTTCCACGAGCCCGTCGGCCCGAGCTACTGGGAGCGACTCAAGTGAGCACCACGACGACGGAGCGGGCCGCGGCAGGCACCGCCGACTACCTCGACCAGCGCACCGGCCTGGGCAAGGCCGTCAAGGAGTTCGCGCGCAAGACCTTCCCCGACCACTGGTCGTTCCTCCTCGGTGAGATCGCGCTGTACTCGCTGATCGTCCTGATCCTCTCGGGCTTCTTCCTCACGATGTTCTTCGTCCCGTCGATGACGCTCGTGACGCACGACGGCCCGCCGGCCACGATGGACGGCGTCCTCATGTCCGAGGCGTTCAGCTCGACGCTGCGCACCTCGTTCGAGGTGCGCGGCGGGCTGCTGATGCGCCAGATCCACCACTGGGCGGCGCTGCTGTTCATGGCGTCGATCGTCACGCACATGATGCGCGTCTTCTTCACCGGCGCCTTCCGCAAGCCGCGCGAGCTCAACTGGCTCGTCGGCACGACGCTCCTGATCCTGGGCCTCGCCGCCGGCTTCACGGGCTACTCGCTCCCCGACGACGTGCTCTCGGGCAACGGCCTGCGCATCACCGACGGCGTCATCAAGTCGATCCCGATCATCGGCTCGTACCTGTCGTACTTCGTGTTCGGCGGGGAGTTCCCGGGCGAGGACATCATCCCGAGGCTCTTCACGCTGCACATCTTCGTCGTCCCCGGGCTGATCCTCGCCCTCGTCGGCGTGCACCTGTTCATGCTGGTGCTGCACAAGCACACGCAGTACCCGGGCGGCGGCCGCAAGGACACCAACGTCGTCGGTTTCCCGCTCTTCCCGGTGTACACGGCGAAGGCCGGCGGCTTCTTCTTCATCGTGTTCGGCGTCATCGCCCTCATGGGCGCCACGATGGCGATCAACAACGTGTGGAACTACGGGCCGTTCGACCCGTCCCCGGTCTCGGCGGGCGCACAGCCGGACTGGTACATGCTGTTCCTCGAGGGGTCGCTGAGACTCATGCCCGGCCAGGGCACGGAGTGGGTCATCGGTGGGTACACGTTGAGCCTGAACATCCTGGTCCCGGCAGTCATCGTGCCCGGCATCCTGTTCACGTTCCTGTTCGTCTACCCGTTCGTCGAGGCGGCGGTGACGAAGGACAAGCGCGAGCACCACGTGCTCGACCGTCCGCGCAACGTGCCGGTGCGCACCGCGCTCGGGGTCGCGTTCCTCACCGCGTTCATCATCCTGGCGCTCGCCGGCTCGAACGACCTCATCGCGACGCACTTCTCGCTGTCCATCAACGCGATCACCTGGGCGTTCCGCATCCTGATCTTCGTGGGCCCCTGGTTCGCGTTCTGGGTCACCAAGCGGATCTGCCTCGGCCTGCAGCGCAAGGACCGTGAGCTCGTCCTGCACGGCCACGAGACCGGCCGCATCGTCCGGTTCGCCAACGGCGAGTACATCGAGGTCCACCGACCGCTCGACGACCAGGAGCGGTGGCTGCGCGTCAACTACGACGCCCACCGTCCTCTCGAGGTCGAGCCCGCCACGGACTCGCGCGGTGTGCGCCGCAAGGGCTACAAGCAGGACCGCCGCATGGCGCGCCTCTCGCGCTTCTTCTACGAGGACCGGGTCGAGCCTGTGACCCCCGCCGAGCTCGAGGCGGCGCACTCGCACGGCGCGCACGACGAGATCGGTGCCGCGGCGGGCCGCGAGGAGATCGGCTCCGGGAGCACGCACTGACGGCGCGCGAGCCGGCGACTCATCCCCCACAGTAGAACGATGGCCCGCGAGAGAGACGTTGCCCCGGCCCCAGGCCGGGAGCGTCCATCTCTCGCGGGCCATCGCCATATACCGCACGGCGCAGCGGGCCTCCCGCTCGCGGCGTGACGCACACGCCGGTGCACGCACCGGCCGGACAAAGGAGGAACAGCATGGCTGTCTACACTCTCCCCGACCTGGGCTACGACTACGGCGCCCTGGAGCCCCACATCTCGGGCCGCATCATGGAGCTGCACCACGACAAGCACCACCAGGCCTACGTGACCGGTGCGAACACTGCGCTGGAGAAGCTCGAGGAGGCGCGGGAGTCCGGTGACCTCGCGTCGGTGAACATGCACGAGAAGAACCTCGCGTTCCACCTCGGCGGGCACACGAACCACTCCGCGTTCTGGACCAACCTCTCCCCCGAGAGCGGCGGCGAGCCGACCGGTCAGATCGGGACGGCGATCGACGAGCACTTCGGCTCGTTCGACGCGTTCAAGAAGCACTTCACCGCGGTCGCCACCGGCGTGCAGGGCTCGGGCTGGGCCATCCTCGCCTGGGACTCCATCGGCCAGAAGCTCATCATCGTCCAGCTCTACGACCAGCAGGGCAACATCTCCCTGGGGCTCGTCCCGATCGTGCTCCTCGACTGCTGGGAGCACGCCTACTACCTCGACTACCAGAACGTGAAGGCGGACTACTTCGCCGCGTGGTGGAACGTCGTGAACTGGGCGGACGCCGAGGCTCGCCTCGCCCGCGCGCAGACGCAGACCGCGGGCCTCATCGTCCCGTGACGTCCTGAGCCCGTCCCCGGGGGTGGAGATCACCTCCCGGACGCGCCGACGCCAGAGGGCCCGGCACCGTACGGTGCCGGGCCCTCTGGCGTCCCGACGCCGGCCGGGGGCGCAGCACCCGGGTGCGGCGCCCCCGGGACACCATGCCCGCCCGCCTGCTGCATGATCGGCTGAGGGCCGGCACCGATGTCGTCCTGGTGCCAGCCCTCAGCCGCTCGTCGTGCCCCGCGTCATGACGCGGGTCGTGCCTCAGTGCGCGTGCTGCCCGCGGGAGAACTCGAAGACCCACCCGACGAGGGCAACGACCCCGACGGCCACACCGATGTACAGCAGCCACCAGCCGATGGCGAGAGAGGCGAAGCTGATCGCGGCAGAGAAGCCGATCGCCAGCGGCCACCAGCTCCACGGGGCGTACACGCCCTGGTCGCCGGCGCCCTCCTCGATCAGCCCCTCCGGGTCGTCCTCGGGCCGGTCGTCGATGCGACGCGCCGTCAGGGCGAGGTAGGAGCCGATCATGGCCACCAGCGCACCCGTGAGCACCAGGCCGATCGCCCCGACCGGCTCGTGGAAGTCCGTCCAGAAGCCGTAGACGAGGGCCACCAGGACGAAGAACGGTCCCAGGCCCAGGAAGAGTCGGTACTCGGTCTTCACTTGCTCTCCTCCTCGTCGCTCTCACCGGCGCGGCGCGGCGGGTCTGCCGGGTCCTCGATCACGACCGTGCTCGAGGACCGCGACTCCGGGCTCGACTCGCCCATGACACGGTCGAGGACGACGTCCTTCTCCCCGCGCCGGTCGGCCTCGCCGTAGATCTGGTCCAGGATGTTCGGGTCGGTGACCGCGTGGTCCATGGCGGCGACCTCCGGGTGGTGCAGGTCGAACGCCGGCGACTCGGAGCGGATCCGGGGCAGCGAGACGAAGTTGTGCCGGGGCGGCGGGCAGGACGTGGCCCACTCGAGCGAGCGGCCGTACCCCCACGGGTCGTCGACCGTGACCTTCGGCGCGTTGCGCCAGGTCGTGTAGACGTTCCAGAAGAAGGGCAGCGTGGACGCGGCGAGCAGGAACGCCCCGACCGTCGAGAGCTGGTTCTCCCAGGTGAAGCCCTCGTCCGCGCCGTAGTCGGCGTACCGCCGCGGCATGCCCTCGACACCCAGCCAGTGCTGCACCAGGAACGTCGTGTGGAACCCGACGAAGAGCATCCAGAAGTGGATCTTGCCCAGGCGCTCGTTGAGCATGCGCCCGGTGAACTTGGGCCACCAGAAGTAGAAGCCCGCGAACATCGCGAACACCACGGTGCCGAAGACGACGTAGTGGAAGTGGGCGACCACGAAGTACGAGTCGGAGAGGTGGAAGTCCAGCGCCGGGCTGGAGAGGATGACCCCGGTCAGGCCACCGAAGAGGAACGTCACGAGGAACCCGATGCTCCACAGCATGGGGGTCTCGAACGTCAGCTTCCCGCGCCACATCGTGCCGATCCAGTTGAAGAACTTCACACCGGTCGGGATGGCGATCAGCATCGTCATGAACGCGAAGAACGGCAGCAGGACCGCGCCGGTGACGTACATGTGGTGGGCCCACACGGTCACCGAGAGCGCCGCGATCGCGATCGTCGCGTAGATGAGGGTCTTGTAGCCGAAGATGGGCTTGCGGCTGAACACCGGGAAGATCTCGGAGACGATGCCGAAGAACGGCAGCGCGATGATGTAGACCTCCGGGTGCCCGAAGAACCAGAACAGGTGCTGCCAGAGGATCGCTCCCCCGTTCTCGGGGTTGAACACCTGCGCCCCGAGCTTGCGGTCCGCCCCGAGGGCGAAGAGCGCCGCGGCCAGCGGCGGGAACGCCATGAGCACGAGGAGGCTCGTGACGAGGATGTTCCAGGAGAAGATCGGCATCCGGAACATCGTCATGCCGGGCGCACGCATGGTGATCACGGTCGTGATGAAGTTGACCGCGCCGAGGATGGTCCCGAACCCGGCGAGCGCGAGCCCGAAGACCCACAGGTCACCACCGAGCCCCGGGCTGAACGTCGTGCTCGACAACGGCGCGTAGGCGAACCAGCCGAACGAGGCGGCGCCCTGCGGCGTGAGGAAGCCGGCGGAGGCGATGAGGCCGCCGAAGAGGTACAGCCAGTACGCGAACATGTTCAACCGCGGGAACGCGACGTCCGGCGCACCGATCTGCAGCGGCATGATGACGTTCGCGAAGCCCGCGAAGAGCGGTGTCGCGAACAGCAGCAGCATGATCGTGCCGTGCATCGTGAAGAGCTGGTTGTACTGCTCCTTGCTCTGCACGACCTGCATGCCCGGCTCGAAGAGCTCGGCACGGATCACGAGGGCCATCAGGCCGCCGATGCAGAAGAAGATGAACGACGTGATCAGGTACATGTACCCGATCGTCTTGTGGTCGGTGGTCGTGGCCCACTTGATGACGGTGCGCCCGAGGGTCTGGCGACGGGGCGCCAGTCCGGGGACGACGTCTGCCTGAGCAACCATCAGCTCTCAGCCTCTTCCGTGCTCGAGTCGTCGGGGGCGCTCTGCGCGCGGCTGAAGCCCTCGACGGGAATCCGGCCGGTCTGGCCCTTGTCTCGCAGGTCCTGCATGTGCTGCTCGTACTCCTGGGGCGAGACCACGGCGACGTTGAAGAGCATCCCCGAGTGGAACTCGCCGCACAGCTCGGCGCACTTGCCCGCGTACACGCCCTCGCGCTCCGGGACCACCTGGAAGCCGTTGGTGTGCCGGCCGGGCACCACGTCCTGCTTGTAGAGGAACGCGGGGATCCAGAACGAGTGGATGACGTCGCGCGACTCGAGCTTGAACTCGACGCGCTCGCCCGCCGGCAGGTACAGCGTCGGCAGCGCGGTCGAGGTGCCGGGCACCCCGTCGAGCTCCTTGTCCTTCGTCAGGTTGTCGCCGGGGTCGCCTTCCTGCTGCCCCGTCTCGTACACGTCGTCGTCGAGGTAGTTGAAGTCCCAGCTCCACTGCTTGCCGACGACCTCGACGGTCATGTCCGGCGTCTCGGAGCGGTCCTGGATCGCCGTGACGTCCCTGTCCGTGTAGAAGAACAGCACGAGGACGAGCATCACGGGGACCGCGGTGTACATGATCTCGAGCGGCATGTGGTAGCGCGTCTGCACAGGGAGACGGTGGTCGTCCTTGCGCTTGCGGTACACGGTGATGCACCACAGCATCAGGCCCCACGTGATCACACCGACGATGAGCGCGGCCTCCCACGCACCGAGCCACAGCGACGTGATCCGGGCGGTCTGGTTGGTCACCTCGCCGTCGCTGTATCCGGGCAGGAAGCCTCGCTTGACGGTGTCGCTGGCACAGCCGGACAGCAGGAGCGCACCACCGACGACGGTGGCCGTCGCCAGGAGTGCTCGCCGGGTGCGGCTTGGGGGATGGGAACGCAAGGGGCGCCTTTCACGTCTCGTCCTGCGCGGGCGGTGTCTGGTCTCCACACGTTCCACGCAGAACCTTCGTCCTCGACACACGCAGCCTAGCGCGCGATCGACGGGGGCGACGTCGTAAACGTCAGCCGCCGGACGACGGTACGTCACATTCGCGGCACCCTCGGCCGATCTTCGACACACGCCCCGGCAACATGTCAGAAAACGGTCGCGACCTGCCGCGACGGTAGCCTGGACGGCGTGCGCACCCACCTCGACAACGGCGGCGACGCGCCTCTGCACCCGGCGGCCCGCGCGGCATACCTGCGGGCGCTCGACGACGGCTGGGCGGACCCGCGGCGCCTGCACGCCGAGGGGCGACGCGCGGCGGTCCTGCTCGGCGCCGCCCGTGAGTCCCTCGCGGCGTCGCTCGGTGCCCGCACCGAGGAGGTCCACCTCGCCGCCAGCCACACCGCAGCCCTGCACGCCGGCGTGCTCGCGGTCCGGACGGGCCGACGCCGGCGCGGCCCGGTCGTGGTCCTCCCCCGCATCGAGCGGGCCGCCGTGCGCCACGCCGCGGAGCTTGCCCTGCCCGGCGTCGAGCCGCGGACGGAGCTCGTGGACGTCGACCGCGCCGGTCGCGTCGACGCCGAGGCGATGGCCGCGGCGCTCGCCCTCCCCGGCGTCGCGCTCGCGTGCCTGCAGCAGGCGAACGGCGAGGTCGGCACGTGCCAGCCGCTCGCTCGCGTCGCCGAGGCCGCCCGCGCGGCGTCGGTGCCCCTGCTGGTGGACGCGGGGGCCGCGCTCGGGCACGTCCCGGCGCCCGCGGCGTGGGACCTGCTCGCCGCGGACCCGGCCGACTGGGGCGGCCCCCGCGGCGTCGGCGTCCTCGCGGTCCGGTCCCGGGTGCGCTGGGGACGCAGCTGGCCGCAGGACCCCGAACCCTGGTTCCCGGGGGGCGTGTCCGTCCCCGCGGCGTTCGCTGCGGCGGCATCCCTCGAGGCGGTGACGGCGGACCGGCAGGCCGAGGACGAGCGCCGCCGGGCGCTCGTGGCACGGGTCCGGGCGTCGGTGGCCCGGATCCCCGACACCGAGGTCGTGGGCGACCCCCAGGACCGTCTGCCGCACGTCGTGACGTTCTCGTTCCTCTACGTCGACGGCGAGGCGCTCGTCACCGAGCTCGACCGCGCAGGGTTCGGCGTGGGGTCGGGCTCCGCGTGCACCGCCAGCACGCTGGAGCCCAGCCACGTGCTCGCCGCGATGGGGGTGCTGACGCACGGCAACGTGCGGATCGCCCTCGACCGCACGACGAGCGAGGACGACGTGGACCGCTTCCTCGCGGAGCTGCCGCGGGCCGTGGCACGGGTGCGCTCGATGCTCGGGGCCGAGGGACTGTGAGCGAGGTCACGGAGCCGGAGACCGTCGACGCCCGCGGGCTCCGCTGCCCGCTGCCGGTCGTCCGTCTCGCCGCCGCGGCCCGGGAACGACCGGACGGCTCGCTGCTGCGCGTGCTCGCCACCGACCCCGCGGCCCGGCACGACGTCCCCGCCTGGGCCCGCATGCGGGGCCACGTCGTCGTCGGCGCCGCGGAGGTCGCGACGGGCGTGTGGGCCGTCACGGTCCGGCTCGGTCCCGGCGCGCGCTGACCCGCGAGCCCGTCGGCCGGCGCCCGGCACGCGCGCTGCACCGCCGCGAACGGCGGAACGACCCCGGCCCGCCGGGCCGAGGTCGTTCCGTGGTGAGCAGGTGCGCGTCAGCCGAACGAGCCGCCGCAGGCGCAGGACTCCCCCGCGTTGGGGTTGTCGATCGTGAAGCCCTGCTTCTCGATGGTGTCCGCGAAGTCGATCGTCGCGCCCTCGAGGTACGGGACGCTCATCTTGTCGACCACGACCTCGACGCCGTCGTAGTCCTTGAGCGCGTCGCCGTCGAGCACGCGCTCGTCGAAGTAGAGCTGGTAGATCAGGCCGGAGCATCCGCCGGGCTGGACGGCGACGCGGAGCCGCAGGTCGTCGCGTCCCTCCTGGTCGAGCAGGCTGCGCACCTTGTCGGCCGCGAAGTCGGTCAGCAGGACGCCGTGCGTTGCGGTCTCGGTGGTCTCGCTCATCTCTCACTCCACGAAGGTCGGGGGTCGGGTGCCGCGTGCGACACGCCCGTTCGGTGGTCCAACACCGTCCGCGGGCGGTGTGTTCCCACTCTACGCGCCGCGGGACGGCGTCCAGGTGCGCGCGACGCGGGCGATCCGCGCGGCACGGTGCGCCGCGTCGCCGCTGACCTCGTACGTCCCCGCCACGCCCGCGGCACCCGCCTCCCGGCGCCCGGCCTCCACCCGGGAGCCGACGACGACGACCGGGACCCCGAGCCGTCCCGCTCGGCGTGCGGCGTCGGGGACCTCGCCGTCGTGCAGCGCCGCGGCGTCCAGCACGTCGACCACGACCACCACGACGTCGGCGTCGTCGACCGCCCCGTCGAGGCCCGCGCGGTCGGCGACCCACCGGGTCGCCGGGACGAGCGTCCCTCCCGCCACGAGGACGGCGGTCCCGAGCCCGCCGCCGGCTCCCGTCCCGCCCGCCGAGGTCAGCCGGCGTGCCGCGGCACGGACGTCGCCACGCACCAGCAGGTCCCGCGACAGGGTCGCGACCGCGGGCGCCAGCGCGTGCGCCCAGGCCGAGAACCGTCGCTCCGTCTCCTGGCCGACCTCCCCCGGCAGCCGCGAGCCGGCCCCGTGCAGCCCGAGCAGCGGCAGCTCGTCGTGCACGAGCCCGACGAGCTGCGCCCCGTTCAGCCCGGCCCGCGCCTGCGCCACCCACCGGACCGCCGACGCGCCGCCGGGATCCGCCTCGCCCGGGCCGGACCCCGGCGACCACGGCCGGCCCGCCAGGCCGGCCAGCAGCCCCGCTCCGGCGTCGTGCGCGACCGCCCCGCCGAGCCCGAGCACCACGGCGCGCGAGCCGCCCGCCGCCGCGCGCACCAGGTCCCCGACCCCTCGCGTCGATGCCGTGCGCTCGGTGCCCGGCGGGACGGACGCACGCCCGGCGACCTCCTCTGCGGCGACGTAGGCCACCTCGGCGCCGGGGTCCCCGAACCGCAGCACCGTGCCCGGCGTCCGGGCCTGCGCCTCGCCGTTCAGCGCCGCGGGGACGAGCACGGTCTCGCGCGACGCACCCCCGAGGCCCTCCAGCACCGCGAGCGCCCCGGCGCCGCCACGGTCGGTGCGGACGGACCGCACGCTCGCGCCGGACGCGGCCGTCCACACGTCGACGACCTCACCGGCCAGCGCGCCGCCCGGGACTGCGGTCGTCACGAGGACGCGTGCAGGTGCCGGCATGCGGGCATCATCGCAGCACCGTGAGCGGTCCGGCCGACCGCCACCCGCGGCCGCTGTGCCAGAATCGGCGTGTGAGCACCCTGCTGGAGAACACGTTCTCGGAGCCTGCGCCCTCGCCCCTCCTCCTGCTCGGCCAGGGCCGCGACCTCGCGTCCGAGCGCGGCGTCGAGTGCGCGGGCGAGCTGCCTGCGCCGAGCGACCCCGGGCTGGTCGAGCGTGCCCGCGCGGCACGCGCCGCGCTGGGCGAGCGTGCGTTCGTCCTCGGCCACCACTACCAGCGCGACGAGGTCATCGACTTCGCAGACGTCACGGGTGACTCGTTCAAGCTCGCGCGCGAGGCCGCCGCCCGGCCCGAGGCGGAGTACGTCGTGTTCTGCGGCGTGCACTTCATGGCGGAGAGCGCCGACGTCCTCACCTCCGACGACCAGCGCGTCGTCCTGCCCGACATGGCCGCCGGGTGCTCGATGGCCGACATGGCGGAGATCAACCAGGTCGAGGAGGCCTGGGAGGTCCTCGAGGACGCGGGGCTCGCCGACGTCGTCGTCCCCGTCACGTACATGAACTCGACGGCCGCGATCAAGGCCTTCACGGGTCGTCACGGGGGGACGGTCTGCACCTCGTCGAACGCGGAGGTCGCGCTGCGCTGGGCGTTCGAGAAGGTCGGCGGCCTCGACCCCGCCGACGCCCCCGTCTCCGGCAAGGTGCTGTTCATGCCCGACCAGCACCTCGGGCGCAACACCGCCGTCGAGCGGCTCGGGCTGTCCCTGGACGACTGCGTGGTCTACGACCCTCGCAAGCCCGGCGGCGGCCTGGACACCGACGAGCTGCGCGACGCCCGCATGATCCTGTGGCGTGGGCACTGCTCGGTGCACGGCCGGTTCTCGGTCCGCAACGTCACGGACGTGCGCGCGGCGGTCCCCGGGATCACGGTCATGGTGCACCCGGAGTGCACGAACGAGGTCGTCACGGCCGCCGACCTGGTCGGCTCGACCGAGTTCATCATCAAGGCGCTCGACGCCGCCGAGCCCGGCTCGTCGTGGGCGATCGGCACCGAGCTGAACCTCGTGCGGCGGCTGGCGAACGCGCACCCCGACAAGTCGGTCCACTACCTCGACTCGACGGTGTGCTTCTGCTCGACCATGAACCGCATCGACCTGCCGCACCTCGTCTGGGCGCTCGAGTCGCTCGTCGCGGGCCGGGTCGTCAACCAGATCGTCGTCGACGCCGACGACGCGCACTGGGCACGCATGGCGCTCGACCAGATGCTGGCGCTGCCCGGGCTGTAGACGCCTGAAGGAGGAACAGTGACGCACCGCAGCGGCGGGCCGCACATCGGCATCCTGGTGTTCGACGGCGCCGAGGAGCTCGACGTCGTCGGGCCGTTCGAGGTGCTCGCGGCGTGGGCCACGCTCTCCGACCTCTCGCCCCGGGTCACGACCTTCTCGCCCGACGGCAACGGCGTGCGCCTGGCCAAGGGGCTGTGCCTGGTGCCCGACCGGTCCGCCGCGGACGTGGGCCCCCTGCACGTCCTGGTCCACCCGGGCGGGCGGGGCACCCGCGCGCTGACGGCGGACCCGGCGCACCTCGCGTGGCTGCACGAGGTCCGCGCCACGACGCCGGTCGTCGCGAGCGTGTGCACCGGCGCGCTGGTCCTCGCCGCCGCGGGCCTGCTCGCCGGGCGACCGGCCACCACCCACTACCACCACTTCGACGAGCTCGCGTCGCTCGACCCGAGCGTGCTGGTCGACGTCGACGCCCGGTTCGTCGACGACGGCGACGTCGTCACGTCGGCGGGCGTCGCGGCGGGCATCGCGGCGGGCATCGACATGGCGCTCCACCTCGTCGCCCGCCTCGAGAACGACTCCGCCGCGGCCCGGGTGAGCGAGGCGATCCAGTACCCGATACCGCCGGTGTGAGGTAGTACGGTGCGCAGGTGACCCGACAGATCCAGCTCACCCTCGCCAGCGTCCGCCCCCGCGCAGCGGTCCCCGGTCGCACCGTCCTGGACCCGTCGGTGACGCGGATGCGCGTGCGCCCCGGCGACCTCGACATGTACCTGCACGTCAACAACGGCGTGTACCTGCAGATGATGGACGTCGCGCGCAGCAACTTCCTCGCGGACCTCGGCGCCTTCGCGCTGCTCAAGGAGAAGAGCTGGGGGCCGGTCGTCGCGTCGTCGACGATGACCTACCGGCGCTCCCTCAGGCTGTGGGACCGGTTCGAGATCACGTCCCGCGTGCTCGGCTGGGACCCCCGCGTCGTCTACATGGAGCAGGTCTTCACGCGGCACGGCGAGCGGTGCGCCCGCGGGGTCGTGGCCGCCCGGTTCCTGACCCGCACGGGTGAGCGCGTCCCCGGCGACCGGGTCGCCGAGGCCCTGGACCCGGGGGTCGTCTCCCCCGCGCTGCCCGACGACGTCGCCCGGTGGGCAGACGCCGTCGGCGTCGCCCACCGGGCCTGAGCGGCCGCCCGGGCAGGGCGTCAGCCCCGGGCGAGCCGGCGCAGGAGCAGCGCCTCGGCCAGGACGACGTGCTCCAGGTCCCCCAAGTGCACGGACTCGTTCGCCCCGTGGGCGAGCGAGTCCGGGTCCTCGACCCCCGTGACCAGGATCGCCGCGTCGGGGAACACCTCGAGCAGGTCGGCGATGAACGGGATCGACCCGCCGATGCCGATGTCGACCGGCGCAGTGCCCCAGGACTGCTCGAACGCCCACCGCGCGGCCTGCATCGCGGCGGAGTCCTCGGGCGCCGCGAACGGCTTGCCGAGGTCGCCGTCGTGCACCGTCACGCGCGCGCCGAAGGGCGCGTGGGCCAGCAGGTGCTCCTTGAGCAGCTCGAACGCCTCCGCGGGGTCCTGGCCCGGGGCGATGCGCATCGAGACCTTCGCCCGCGAGCGTGGCGCGATGGTGTTCGACGCCGCGTCGACCCCGGTCGCATCGATCCCGACGACGGCGATCGCCGGCTTCGTCCACAACCGGCCCGCGAGAGAGCCCGAGCCGGCGAGCCGGATCCCGTCCGGCAGGCCCGCGTCGGCCCGGAAGGACCGCTCGTCGTAGTCGACCGACGGCTCGGGGGCGTGGTGCAGGCCCGGGACGGCGACCTCGCCGTCGGCGTCGTGCAGGGTGGCCAGCAGGCGGGCCAGGATCGTGTACGCGTCGAGCACGGGGCCGCCGAACATCCCGGAGTGCACGGCCTGGCGCAGCACCTCGACCTCCACCGTGCAGTCCACGAGGCCGCGCAACGTCGTCGTCAGGCCCGGGGTGCCGACCTTCCAGTTCGAGGAGTCCGCCGCGACGATGACGTCGGCCGCCAGCAGGTCCTGGTGCTCGGCGAGGAACGGGCCGAACTGCGGCGAGCCGATCTCCTCCTCGCCCTCGGAGAAGACGGTGACGCCGACGCCCAGCTCGTCACCGAGCACCCGCAGCGCGCCGACGTGGGCGACGATCCCCGCCTTGTCGTCCGCCGCGCCTCGCCCGTAGAGCCGCCCTTCGCGCTCGACCGGCTCGAAGGGGCCGCTGTCCCAGTGCGCCCGGTCGCCGGGCGGCTGGACGTCGTGGTGCGCGTAGAGCAGCACCGTCGGCGCGCCCTGCGGGGCGGGGCGGCGCGCGACCACCGCCGGCCTGCTGCGGGAGCCGTCGGGTCCGGTCGCGTGCAGCACCCGCACGTCCGGCATCCCGGCGCCGCGCAGGAGGTCCGCGACGGCCTGCGCGCTGCGGTCCATGACGGACTGGTCGAACGTGGCGTTCGAGACGCTGGGGATGCGGACGAGCGCCTCCAGGTCCTCGCGCAGCGCGGGGAACTGCGCGGCGACCCGGGTGCGCAGCCGGGCCACGGCGTCGGGCGCGTCAAGGAGGTCGTGGTCGTCGGGACGGGTGCCAGCGGCGGAGTCGGTCATGCCTCGCACGCTACCCGTGGCCGACGACGGTCGGGCGCCGGTTCTCGACTACCCTGGAGGGGTGTTCTCTCGCAGCAAGGGCTCGGACGCCCCCTCCACAGACGTGACGCCGGTCGAGGCCGACGTCGACCCGGTCGGCATCTCGACCGGCAAGGGTCGCGCCACCCCCAAGCGCAAGGAGGCGGAGGCCGCCAACCGGCGACCGCTCGTCCCCGGCGACCGCAAGGCCGCCGCGAAGGACGCGCGCTCGAAGTCGCGCGAGGCGCGGGCCCGGCAGCAGCAGGCCCTGCAGAACGGCGACGAGCGTTACCTCCCCGAGCGGGACAAGGGCCCCCTGAAGCGGTACGTGCGCGACTACGTCGACGCCCGCTGGAACCTCGGCGAGTTCTTCCTCGTCGTCGCGTTCGTGGCGCTCGGGCTCATGATCGTCACCTCGAGCATGCCGCAGCTCTCGGTCGTCGTGACCATGGTCCTCTACGGCATGGTGCTCATCACCATCGTCGACGCCGTGCTCATGTGGCGCGGCCTCAAGCGCCGGCTCCTGGCGAAGTTCGGCGACGTGCCGAGCGGGACCATGATGTACGCCGTCATGCGCGCGTTCCAGATCCGGCGCGCCCGGCTGCCCAAGCCGAACCACAAGCAGCACGGCAGCTACCCGGAGTAGTCCGCCCCGCGGTCAGTCCGTGGGCGCCGGACGCTCGGTCGGACCATCCGCCGGCAGCTCGACCGGAGCGGTGACCACGGCGCCGTCGTGCATCAGCGAGGCTCGGACGACCCCCTCCGCGGCCAGCGAGCGCCAGTGCTCCCCGAGCCACTGCTCGGCGTCGTACTGGTTCGTGAACACGGGGCTCGGTCGTGTCGCGGCCGCCGCGACGAACAGCCACTCCCACTGCGGCGGGCGGGTCATCGCGCCACCTGCCCCGGCTCGCCGGCCGTCGCCCCCGCGTCGCGCACGAGCGCGCGGTTGATCCGCGCGGCCCACAGCGGACCCTCGTAGGCGAACGCCGAGTACCCCTGCACGAGGTCGGCGCCGGCCCGCAGGTAGTCGCGGGCGTCCTGCGCCGTGGTGACCCCGCCGACGCCGACGACGGCCACGTCCGGCCCGAGCCTGCCGCGCAGCCGCGCCACGACCGCGAGGCCCCGGTCGCGCACCGGCGGCCCGGACAGACCGCCGGGGCCCCGCTCGTGGGCGACGGTGGTGTTCACCGCGACCACGCCGTCGAGCCCCAGCTCGAGCGCGAGGTCCGCGACGGCGTCGACGTCCTCGTCCGCGAGGTCCGGCGCGATCTTGACCAGGAGCGGGACGCGCCGCGTGCCGGCGGACGAGCAGGCGGCGTCGGCGGCCTCGCGGACCGCGACGAGGATCGGGCGCAGCGCCGCGGTCGACTGCAGGTCGCGCAGCCCGGGCGTGTTGGGCGACGAGACGTTCACCACCAGGTAGTCGGCCAGGGGCGCGAGGAGGGCGGCCGACGTCGCGTAGTCGCCCGCGGCGTCCTCGGCGGGGGTGACCTTCGTCTTGCCGATGTTCGCCCCGACGAGCACGGCGCGGCCGGCGCGCGAGGAACGCAGCGCGGCGAGCCGCTCTGCCGCCGCCGCCGCCCCGTGGTTGTTGAACCCCATGCGGTTGCGGATGCCGCGCACGTCCAGCTCGCGCCACAGCCGCGGACGCTCGTTGCCCGGCTGCGCCTGCGCCGTGACCGTCCCCACCTCGACGAACGCGAACCCGAGCATCGTCAGCCCGCGGACGCCGCGGGCGTCCTTGTCGAAGCCGCCCGCCAGGCCGAACGGCGCCGGGAACGTGCGGCCGAGGACCTCGACGCTCCCGGGGCCGCCGGCACCGCGCCCCAGGTACGGGGCGAGCGCGCCCTGGACCACGTCCCGCAGGACGGGAACCCGGCCCGCGGCGCAGATCGCGTCGAACGCCAGCGCGTGCGCGCGCTCGGGGTCCATCCGCCGGAAGACTGTGTCGAAGAGCAGGTCGTAGGGGCGCTTCACGCGGGGTCCTCCGTGGTGCGGTCGGGGTGGTTCGGTCGCGGTCGGGTGCGGTGCAGCCACCAGAGCCCGACGAGCGGCAGCACCAGCGGCACGTAGCCGTAGCCCTGCCCGTAGCCGGACCACACGGTCGCGTCGGGGAACGCCGCCGCGTCCACGAGGGACACGGTGCCGACCGTGACCACGCCCGCGAGCTCGACGCCCACGGCGATCCAGGCGACGGTCCGCCACCGCCCGCGGCCCACGGCGAGCGCGACGGTCGCGACGACGTACACGAGCGCCGCGAACGCCGAGAGGAGGTACGCGAGCGGGGCCTCGTGGAACTGCTCGGCGAGCTGGTAGGCGGCACGCGCGAAGGCGGAGATCGCGAAGACGCCGTAGACGGCGACGAGCAGGCGGCCGAACCCGCGGCCGCTCGAGCCCTCGGCTCCGGGGTCGTGCGCCGGGGGCGCGGGCGAGGCGGCACCCCGCCCGGCCGCGGGCGTGCCGGGCGTCGGTTCGGTGGGCATCAGCCCTCCCAGATCTGCCAGAGGCGGTACTCGAGGAACGCGACCGTCACGGCGGCCACGAGAAGGACGACGGAGCTCCACCGCGTCCGCTCGGCGAACGCCCACACGGCGGCGACCGGGAGCAGCACGAGCGCGGTCAGGAAGTAGCCCCAGAACAAGGCCGGGTCGTACGCGTGGTCCTGGGTCGCCACGAGGACGACGGCCCACACCACCTGCACCAGGAGCACGGCCTCGACCACCGCCGCGCCCCACAGCTGGCGCAGCACGACGGCGCGGTCGCGGGCCACGAACCACCCCGCCCAGGCGGCGAGGGCCACGCACAGCGCGACGGCCAGGAGCAGGAGTGCGAGGACCACGTGCCGAGGGTACCGGGGTTAGCATCGGGTCGTGGCTGACCTCTCCCTCTCACCGACCGCTCTGACCCTCTCCGACCAGAACCCCGTCGACGCCAAGGTCGACGCGCTCGTCGTCGGCACGCACCCGACGGCCGACGGCGTGGCCGTCGTCGGCGCCGACCTACCGCCCGCGCTGGTCGACGAGCTGGTCCGCCTCGCGAAGCCGCTCGGGCTCGCCGGCGCGGCCGACGAGGTCCGCACGCTCCCGGCCGGCGCCGCGTGCGCCGCGGACCTCCTCGTCCTGACCGGCCTCGGCGCCACGGGCGCCGACGGCACGTTCGACACCGAGGCCCTGCGCCGTGCCGCGGGCGCCGCGATGCGATCCCTCGCCGGCTCCTCGACCGTCGCCGTCGCGCTGCCGTCGACCTCGGTCGCCGACGTCGCCGCGATCGCCGAGGGCGCGCTGCTCGGCGCCTACACGTACACGCGATACCGCTCGACGGCGTCGTCCAAGGTCCGGCGCTCCGACGACGGGGCTCCCGGCACGGACGTCTCCCGGCCGCCCGCGGCCGTCGAGGTCGTCACCCCCCTCGCCGACGACGCCGACGCGGAGGCGGCCGTCGAGCGCGCGGCGATCCTCGCCGCCGCGGTGCACGGGGCGCGCGACCTGGTGAACGCCGCACCGAACGACCTGTTCCCCGCCGCCTTCGCCGACGCCGCCAAGGCGGCCGTCAAGGGCACCGGCATCAAGGTCACGGTCCTCGACGACAAGCAGCTGGTCGCCGGCGGTTACGGCGGCCTGGTCGGCGTCGGACAGGGCTCGACGCGTGGTCCGCGGCTCGTCAAGGTCGCGTACACGCCGCCGAAGCCCGCCTCGAAGGTCGCGATCGTCGGCAAGGGCATCACCTTCGACTCCGGCGGCATCTCCCTGAAGCCGGGGCCGGGCATGGAGGCGATGAAGTCCGACATGTCGGGTGCTGCCGCGGTCCTGCACACGGTGGTCGCCGCCGCACGCCTCGGCCTGCCGGTCGCCGTCACCGGCTGGCTCTGCCTCGCGGAGAACATGCCGTCGGGCTCCGCGCAGCGGCCGTCCGACGTCCTGACGATGCGCGGCGGCACGACCGTCGAGGTGCTCAACACCGACGCCGAGGGCCGGCTGGTCATGGCCGACGGCCTGGTGGCCGCGACCGAGGAGGAGCCCGACGTCGTCCTCGACATCGCGACCCTCACCGGGGCCCAGATGGTGGCGCTCGGCCGGCGGGTCTCGG
Source organism: Cellulomonas sp. PhB143 (assembly GCF_003752595.1). Taxonomy (GTDB): domain Bacteria; phylum Actinomycetota; class Actinomycetes; order Actinomycetales; family Cellulomonadaceae; genus Paraoerskovia. Next base: position 69,636 of record NZ_RKIJ01000016.1, read on the forward strand.
CGGTCATGGGCGACGAGGCCGTCCGCGGCGAGGTCACCGCCGCGGCGGCCGCCACGGGCGAGCAGTTCTGGCCGATGCCCCTGCCGGACGAGCTCCGCGCGACGCTGAAGTCCAAGGTCGCGGACCTCGCGAACATCGGCGAGCGCTGGGGCGGCATGCTCATCGCCGGTGTCTTCCTGCGCGAGTTCGTCGGCTCGACGCCGTGGGCCCACCTGGACATCGCCGGGCCGGCGTTCAACGAGAAGTCGGCCTTCGGCTACACCCCGGCCGGCGGCACCGGCGTCGGCGTGCGCACGCTGCTCGGGCTGATCGAGGCGCGCGCGGCACGCTGAGCCCAGGGGCTCCGCTCAGCGACGGCGCTGGGCGGAGTTCCAGTCCCGGAAGCGCTGCGGGTAGCCCGTGAACCGGACCAGGTAGAGCGGGACGCCCAGCTGGGCGGCCACGGCGCGCGCGGCGTCCTCGTCGGGCACGCGCCGCCGGGTCCACTCCCCCGTGGTGGCCACGAGCAGGACCGTCGTCGGCGTGTCGTGCGTCGCGTCCTCCACGTACGCCTCGACCCCCACCCGCGTGCGAGCGAACTCGGCGAGGTGTTCCATCGTCCGACGGCGGTTGTCGCCGGCCGACGGGTTCGAGGAGGATCCCGTCGACCGCCCGCGCGAGAAGATCCGGGAGAAGCTGACCATCCCAGCAGGATAGGTGGTCGCCGGCGCCCCGTCCGGGCGCGCACGTCGTGTCTGGAGCGTCACACCGTCGGGCGCCGTCCTCGAATTGGCCGGGCCCGACCGGAGTGCCAAGATGGCCCTTGGTCCCACCCCGCCCGAACGACCGCACGAAGGAGATGCACGTGGCCGACACCGGCACGGTCTTCGACGTCGTCGTGCTGGGCGGCGGGAGCGCCGGGTACGCCACCGCGCTGCGGGCGGCCGAGCTCGGGCTGACCGTGGCCCTCGTCGAGGCGGACAAGCTGGGCGGCACCTGCCTGCACAGCGGCTGCATCCCCACCAAGGCCCTGCTGCACGCCGCCCAGGTGGCCGACGACGCCCGCGCCGCCGCGCACGTCGGGGTGCGCGCGACGTTCGACGGCATCGACATGGACGGCGTCAACCGCTACAAGGACGGCGTCGTGTCGGGCCTCTACCGGGGCCTGCAGGGCCTGGTGCGCTCGCGCGGGATCACGATCGTCGAGGGGCGCGGCACGCTCGTGGCGCCGGACGCCGTGGAGGTGGACGGCACCCGGTACACGGGGGCGAGCATCGTCCTGGCCACCGGCTCCTTCGCGCGCACCCTGCCGGGCCTGACCGTGGAGGGCGCCGTCGTCACCTCCGACCAGGCCCTGACGACGGACCGGGTGCCGGCGTCCGCCGTCGTGCTGGGCGGCGGCGTCATCGGCGCCGAGTTCGCGAGCGTGTGGCGCTCCTTCGGCGCCGAGGTCACCGTCGTCGAGGCGCTCGAGCACCTCGTCCCCACGGAGGACGAGGCGCTCTCGAAGGCGCTGGAACGGGCGTTCCGCAAGCGCGGGATCGACGTCGTGCTCGGCGACGGGGTCGCCGGTGTCACGCAGGACGGCTCCGGCGTGCACGTGCGCCTCGTCTCGGGCGCCTCCCTCGACGCCGAGACGCTGCTCGTGGCGGTCGGCCGCGGCCCGCGGACCACCGACCTGGGGCTCGAGGAGCAGGGCGTCACGCTCGAGCGCGGCTTCGTCGTGGTCGACGAGAACCTGCGCACCGGCGTCGGGAACGTCTACGCCGCCGGCGACGTCGTCGCGGGGCTCCAGCTCGCCCACCGCGGGTTCGCGCAGGGCATCTTCGTCGCCGAGCACATCGCCGGCCTCGACCCGGCGCCCGTCGTCGAGTCGGGCATCCCGCGCGTCACCTACAGCGACCCCGAGGTGGCGTCGGTGGGCCTCAGCCAGCGCGTGGCGGAGGAGCTGCACGGTGCCGACGCCGTCGAGACGGTCGAGTACAACCTCGCCGGCAACGGCAAGAGCAAGATCCTCGGCACGTCCGGGTTCGTGAAGCTGGTGCGCCGCAAGGACGGCCCCGTCCTGGGCGTGCACATGGTCGGCGCCCGGGTGGGCGAGCTCGTCGGCGAGGGACAGCTCGTGGTCAACTGGGAGGCCTATCCCGAGGACGTCGCCGGCCTGGTCCACGCGCACCCCACGCAGGACGAAGCACTGGGAGAGGCCTTCCTGGCGCTCTCCGGCAAACCGTTGCACGCTCACAACTGACGAAATCGATCGAAGGAGACCCACGAGGTCATGGCTGACAAGGTGCAGATGCCGGCGCTCGGAGAGAGCGTCACCGAAGGAACCGTCACCCGCTGGCTCAAGTCGGTGGGCGAGCGCGTCGAGGTCGACGAGCCGCTGCTCGAGGTCTCGACCGACAAGGTGGACACCGAGGTCCCCTCGCCCGTCGCGGGCGTGCTCGAGAAGATCCTGGTCGAGGAGGACGAGACGGTCGACGTCGGCACCGACCTCGCCCTGATCGGGGACGGCTCCGGCAGCGGCTCGGACGACTCGTCGGACGGCGGGGCGGACGCCGAGCAGGCCGAGCCGGAGCAGGAGCAGCAGGCCGCCCCGGAGCAGGCCGAGCCCGCCCCCGAGAAGCCGCAGGCCGAGCAGCAGGAGGCCTCCGCCGCGGACGCCTCGTCGGGCGACGGCGAGGAGATCCTCCTGCCCGCGCTCGGCGAGAGCGTGACCGAGGGGACCGTCACCCGGTGGCTGAAGTCCGTCGGCGACACCGTCGAGGTCGACGAGCCGCTGCTCGAGGTCTCGACCGACAAGGTCGACACCGAGGTCCCCTCCCCCGTCGCGGGGACCGTCCAGAAGATCCTGGTCGAGGAGGACGAGACGGTCGACGTCGGCACCGTCGTCGCGATCGTCGGTTCCGGCGCAGCGCCCACGGAGGCACCGACCTCGCCGGAGCCCGCTGCTCAGAAGGAGCCGGCGAAGGCCGAGGCCCCCGAGCAGGAGGCCCCGAAGCAGGAGGCCCCCAAGGCGGACGAGCCGAAGGAGCCGGAGCCCGACGCCCCGAAGCAGGAGGCTCCGAAGCAGGAGGCCCCGAAGGCCGGCGGGTCCTACCTGACGCCGCTCGTGCGCAAGCTCGCGGCCGACAAGGGCGTGGACGTCGCCTCGATCGCCGGCACCGGCGTGGGCGGCCGCATCCGCAAGGAGGACGTGCTGGAGGCGGCGCGCAAGGCCGAGGAGGCCACGCAGGCCGCCCAGGCACCGGCTGCCGCGGCGCCCGCCGCCGGCGGTGCGGCGAAGGCGCCCACGATCCCCGAGGTCTCGCCCAAGCGCGGCACCACGGAGAAGATGTCGCGCCTGCGCAAGGTCGTCGCGTCCCGCATGGTCGAGGCCCTGCAGACGCAGGCGCAGCTCACGACCGTCGTCGAGGTCGACGTGACCCGGGTGGCGCGCCTGCGCGCCCGGGCCAAGAACGACTTCAAGGCCCGCGAGGGGGTCAACCTGACGTTCCTGCCGTTCTTCGCGCAGGCGGCCACGGAGGCGCTCAAGGCCCACCCGACGATCAACGCCAGCATCGACGGCGACCAGATCGTCTACCACCCGCAGGAGAACGTCGGCATCGCGGTCGACACCCCCCGCGGCCTCGTCGTCCCGGTCATCCGCGACGCCGGGGACCTCAACCTCGCCGGGATCGCGCGCAAGATCGCCGACCTCGCGACGCGCACGCGCGAGAACAAGGTCTCGCCGGACGAGCTCGGTGGTGCGACGTTCACCATCACGAACACCGGCTCGGGCGGCGCGCTCATCGACACCCCGATCGTGCCGGGCGGCCAGGTGGCCATCCTCGGCACGGGCACGATCGTCAAGCGCCCGGTCGTGGTGACCGACGCCGACGGCGAGGAGAGCATCGCCGTCCGGTCGATGTGCTACATCTTCCTGTCCTACGACCACCGCCTGGTGGACGGGGCCGACGCGGCGCGCTTCCTCGCCGTGGTGAAGAAGCGCATCGAGGAGGGCGCGTTCGAGTCCGAGGTCGGTCTCTGACTCCCGCTCCAGCCGCCTGACGTCGTCGGCCCCCACCGGTCCTCCCGGTGGGGGCCGACGTCGTCCGCCGCGGGCGAGCACCCGCCGCAGCGCCTAGCGTCGCAGCATGGACGTCGTCGTCGCCGGGAGCCACGGGCTGCTCGGCACCACCCTGGTCGACCGGCTCCGGGCGAGGGGGGACCGCGTGCGGCGTCTGGTGCGCCGCGAGCCCCGCGCGCCGGACGAGCTCGGGTGGGACCCCGGCACCGGCGTGCTCGACCCGCGCCATCTCGACGGGGCCGACGCCGTGGTCAACCTCGGCGGGGCCGGCGTCGGCACGCGGTACTGGAGCACCGGCTACAAGCGCACGGTGCTCGAGTCCCGGACCGTGCCGACCTCGCTGATCGCGCGGACCCTCGCCCGGGCGGCCGACCCGCCACCGACGTGGCTCCAGGCGTCCGCGGTCGGCTGGTACGGCGACCGCGGGGACACCCCGCTGACGGAGAGCGCGGCCCCCGGGGACGGTTTTCTCGCGGGCGTCGTGACTCGGTGGGAGGCGGCGACCCGCCCGGCGCAGGACGCGGGCACGCGGGTCGTGCACCTGCGCACGGGCATCGTCCTCGCACCCGACCCCGGGCGGCTGAGCAACCTCCTGCCGCTGCTGCGCCTGCAGCTGCCCGAGGGCGGCACGCTCGCGGCACTGCTGCCGATCCTGCGCACCGGGCTCGGCGGGCCGCTGGGTCCCGGCACCCAGTACTGGCCGTGGATCACGCTGCCGGACGAGACCGGGGCGATGCTGCACCTCCTCGGGCCCGCCGGGGACGCGGTCCGCGGGCCGGTCAACCTCACGGCCCCCGTGCCCGCGCGCAACCGCGACGTGATGGCCGCGCTCGCGCGCGTCGTGCATCGCCCCGCCCTCGTGCGCGTGCCCACGCCCGCGCTCCGCGTGGCCCTCGGCGAGTTCTCCCAGACGCTGACGGACTCCCAGCGGGTGCTCCCTGCCGCCCTGGAGGCCAGCGGCCACACGTTCGAGCACCCCACGCTCGACGACGCCGCGCGCTGGCTCTCCGCGGCGCGCGACGCCGCCGCCGTCAGCTGACCTCCGCCACCCGCCACCCGGCGTCGGTCCACTCCAGCTCGAGCGTCGCCCGCATCGGCCCCGAGGCGGGGACGTGCGTCGACCCGCGCCCTGACTCCTGGGCGTGCGCGCCCACCCGGTAGACGACGTCCACCACGGCCCGGTCCGCGGTGGCGACGTCCCCGGGGTGCGGGCGCGCCTGCGAGACGTCGACGGACGCCCCCCGCACCGTGACGCCGTCGGCACGCAGCCGCTCGAGCTGGGCGAGCTCGGCGGCCTGCGCAGCCGAGCCGGGGAGCGTGGTCCCGGTGCCTCCGCCGTCGGCCGGCGCCCCCTGCGGTGTGCCGCCGGTCAAGGCGGCCACGCGCCGCGCCGTGAGCACCCGCGCCGCGCCGAGCGGGTCCTCGTGCACCGCGGCCGCGTCGGCGGGCGCACGCTCCGTCGTCGTCGTCGCCGGGCGCGTGCCGGGAGCCGGGGCCGACCCGGGTCCCTGACCGGCGCCGGGCCCGAGGACCGCCAGCGCGACCACCGCGGCAGCGCAGGCCGCCAGGCTCGCCGCGGCCGTGACCGCGGCCCGGCCCAGGGTCCGCGGGCCGGCGGGCGCGCGGTGCCGCCGCGCGCGGGCGGGCCGGACCGGGGCGCGGGCGGGCCGGACCGGGGCGCGCCCGGCGACGCCGCCACCCAGGCGCGCCGCCGCCAGCCCCGCACGGTCGGGGACCCGCACCGGCGCCGGCGGCACGGCCGCGTCGCACCACGCCGCGAACGTGCCGGCCGCAGGTCTGCGCTCGGGATCGGGTGCGCGCCCCGCGGCGATCACGCGACGCAGCCCGCCCCGCGCCTCCGCGTCCTCGCCCGACGGGTCGTCCCGCCGTCCCCGCTCGGCCAGCACGGCCGACAGGAGCCGGGCGAGGGCCGCCACGTCGTCGGCGGCGGTCCGGCCCGCCGGCACCGGGCCGGTCCAGGGCGCGACGCGGACCGAACCGTCCTGCGCGACCAGGATGTGGTCCCCGCCGACGTTCCCGTGCACGGCACCGTCCGCGTGCAGGGCGGCGAGCGCTCGGGCGACGGTGCAGCCGACGAGCGCGACCTCGGCGGGCGTCAGCGGGCCGCGGGCCTCGACGAGCTCCTCCACGGTCACCGCGTCCGTCACGTCCTCGGCGAGGACCACGCGCGCGCCGTCGGTGTCGAGCGTCCACACCCCGAGCAGGCTCTCGTGCCGCGCGCCCGCGAGCGCCTCGAGCCGCGGCCCGCCGAGGGGCGCCCCGTCCCGGGCGAGGCGCCGGACCCCGTCGTCGCCCTGGAGGGCCCAGCCCCGCGCTCCCCCGCCGACGACGCGCCAACCCTGCGCGCTCGCGAGCCGCAGCACGGCGTCCGGCGGTCCGTCGAGCGGATCGGCGCGGGCCGGGCCGGCAGCGGACAGGCCCGCACCGGACGGACCAGGGACGCAGGACGCGCCCGCGGACGGCCCGCGCCCTCCCGCGAGCGCTCCGCGCGGGGGCGTCGGGTCGCCCGCGCGCGGCGCGGGGCCGGACCGTGGTGCCATGCCCCCATCCCACCGCACCGCGGGCGGGGCAGGCCGGCCATCCACAGGGCGGATCCTGCCCACGGGACGGGCGTGCCGGGTCAGACCGGCACGCGCCGCCCGGTCCGCGCGGACTCGCGCGCGGCGTCGAGCACCTCGGCGGTGCGCACGGCGTCGGCCGGGTCCACGGGCACGGGTCCACCGCGCAGCCACACGTCCACGGCGCGGTAGAAGTCCGCGTGCCCGCCGGGCGCGCGGGGCACGGGCGTGCGCTCGCGCCCGCGGGTGAGCCACCCCTCGGTACCCTCCGGCGCCGCGCCGTCGAAGACCTCGAACGGGGAGGCGTCGTTCTCGAAGCTCGTCACGACGTACGCGCCGTCGTGACCGAGCACCCGGGTGCGCGGGCCCGCGGCGGCGACGACCGACCCGGCCCAGAGCCTGCTCACGACCCCGGGGGCGCCGCCCGAGGGCGCGTGGTGGAGCAGCAGGAGCACGTCGTCCTCGGTCGGCGTGGTCAGCGCCCGCAGCTCGGCGTAGACGGACTCCACGGGCCCGAAGAGGACGCTCGCCGAGTCCACGAGGTGCGGGCCGAGGTCGAGGAGCAGCCCGCCGCCCACCGGGTCGTTCTCCTTCCAGCGCTGCTGCGGGACGGGGCGGTACCGCTCCCAGCGACGCTCGAAGGTGTGCACGCCGCCGAGCTCGCCGCGCTCGAGCAGCGCGCGGAGCGTGAGCTGCTCGGGGTCCCAGCGCCGGTTGTGGAACACCGTGAACGGCGTACCGGAGGCCGCGGCCGCCGCGACGACCCGCCGGGCCCCTGCCGCGTCGAGCGCGATCGGCTTGTCGAGCACGAACGGGACGCCCGCCGCCGCGACCGCGACGGCGTGCTCGACGTGGAGCGGGGTCGGGCTGGCGACCACGACGGCGTCGTAGGCGTCGGGCTCGGCCAGCAGGGCCGGCAGGTCGTCGACGAGCCGGGCGCCCGGCCAGTCCTCCGCGGCGGCGGCGCGCCGCCCGGGGTCGCGGACGACGACGGCGCTCACCTCCAGCCCGGCCTCGCGGGCCAGGCGGGCGTGGATGCCCCGCCCCGCACCCCCGTAGCCGACGAGGGCGAGGCGGGTCCGGGCTGCGTCCGAGAGGCTCATCGGTCCATCGTCGCAGGCTCCGCCTGCGGCGCCGGGCCGTCCGCCGCGTGCTGGGGCACCGGCCGGGCCAGCCGGCTCGGCCACCAGGTCCGGCGCCCGATGTCGTGCACCAGCGCCGGGACGAGCAGCGTGCGCACGACCAGCGTGTCGAGCAGGACCCCGAAGGCGACGATGAAGGCGATCTGCGCGAGGAACAGCAACGGGATGACGCCGAGCGCGGCGAACGTCGCGGCGAGGACGACACCGGCCGAGGTGATCACCGAGCCGGTCACGGCCAGGGCGCGCAGCACCCCGAGGCGTGCCCCGACCCGCACGGTCTCCTCGCGCACGCGCGTCATCAGGAAGATGGAGTAGTCCACCCCGAGCGCGACCAGGAAGCAGAACGCGAACAGCGGCACGGACGGGTCGGCGCCGGGGAAGTCGAAGACGTGGTCGAACATCACCGCCGAGACGCCGAGCGCGGCGCCGAACGAGAGCACGTTCGCGACGACGAGCAGCGCGGCAGCCAGCACCGAGCGCAGCAGGAGCATGAGGATCGCGAGGATGACCAGGAGCACCACCGGGACGATGACGCGCAGGTCCCGCTCCCCCGCCAGCTGGGTGTCGAGCCGCTCGGCCGCCGCGCCGCCCACCAGCGCGTCGGGAGACACCTCGTGGACCGCGTCGCGCAGCTCCTCGACCGTCTCCACGGCCGCCTGGGAGTCCGACGACGCGGACGTCGCCACGTCGATGCGCACCGTCCCGTCGACCACCAGCGGCGGCCCGTCCGACGGCGTGCCGGGGGTCCCGGCGCCCTGCTCGGTCACCGGCGTCACGGACGCGACACCCTCCGTGCCCTGCGCCGCCCGCACGACGGCGTCCGCGTCGCCCTCGGGCGCGACGACGACGGCCGGCTGGGCGGAGAGCCCCTCGTAGTGCTCACCGACCACCTTCTCGCCGTCGACGGAGTCGACCTGCGTGAGGAAGACCTCGGAGTCGCCCGTGCCGGAGGCGTCCAGGGTCGGCACGAACGCGGCGGCCCCCGCGAGCACCAGGGCGGTGACGACCCACACGGCGCGGTCCCGGCGCCCGACGAACGACGCGACGCGCGACCACGCCCGGTGCCCCTCGACGGCGACGCCGGTCCCGCGGTCGTCCGCGCCGGTGGTGATCTCCGCGGTCCGGCCCTCGTCGGTCTGGTCGCCGGTGTACCGCGGGATCCTCGGCCAGAAGATCCCGCGCGAGCGCGACCCGGCGACCAGCAGCAGCGCCGGCAGGAACGTGAGCGCCCCCAGGAACGCGGCGCTGATGCCGATCGCGGCGACGGGACCGAGCGAGCGGTTGGAGGCGAGGTCGGAGAGCAGCAGGCACAGCAGGCCGGCGATCACGGTCCCGGCGCTCGCGGCGACCGGCGGCAGCGACGCGCGCACCGCCCGGCGCAGCGCCGCGTAGGTGCTGCGGGTGTGCACGAGCTCCTCCCGGTAGCGCGCCACGACCAGCAGCGAGTAGTCGACCGCTGCGCCGACGACGAGGATCGACAGGATCCCCTGGGCCTGGCCGTTGAGGGTGATGGTCCCGGCGTCGGCCAGGTGGTAGACCACGAGCCCGGCGAGGCACAGCGAGAAGACGGCGGTGAGGATCACCATGAACGGCAGGACCGGCGAGCGGTAGACGACCGCGAGGATGACGAGCACCGCGACGAGCGCGACGAGCAGCAGCACCGTGTCGATGCCGCCGAAGGCGTTGACGAGGTCGGCGACGAACCCGGCCGGACCGGTGACCCAGACGGTCAGCCCGGCGTCCTGCAGGTCGCCGCTCGCGTCCCGCAGCGCCTCGACCACCCCGTTCGTGATGCTCTCGTCGTCCGGCCCGTAGCCGTCCGACGACGTCGCGGCGTCCAGGGAGACGACGACGAGCCCCGCCTCCCCGTCCTTCGAGGGCACGACGACCGGGTCGGCCGTCGAGACGTCCCCGACGGTCTGCGGGTCCCCGGGCCCGGCACCCGGGAGCGGGAGGTCGGGGACGGCGTCGGCCCACGTCCGCAGGTCCCCGAGGTCCTGCTCCGACAGACTCCCGCCGTCGGCCCCTTCGGCGACCACCAGGGCGGGCAGCGACTCGGCGTCGACGAACGCCGCGCTCTCCTGCGCGGCGCGGGTCGACTCGGCGCTCTGCGGCAGGAACGACGCGTCGTCGTTGGTCTGCACGGAGCTGAGCTGACCCTGGGCCTGTCCACCCACCGCACCGATCGCGAGCCAGACGCCGAGAACTGCCAGGATGAGCAGTCCGCGCAGCACACCGGAGGGACGTTTGCTCAGCATGCTGAGTAGTCTGGTCGGACGCGCGGGGCACTGGCAACCCGGAGGTCACGAGTGACACAGCGATCGGCAGGGCGGACGGCAGACGGACCTGCGGAGCGACCGGCAGGGCGGCCGGGCGACGGCGACGGCGACGAGCGGCACGCGCACGACCTGACCCCGGACGAGTACGACTCGGACGACCCGGCGCGCTGGCCGACGGGGCGGCTGCTCTCGTCGGTCACCCGCAGCCTCGAGCGGGACTGGAACACCCACCTGGGCGGGTGGGCGCTCAACCACGCGAGCATGCCCGTGCTGCTGCACCTGCTGCGCGGCCCGCGGACCCAGCGCGAGCTCGCCGCCGAGAACCGGGTCACCGAGCAGACCATGAGCCGCATCGTGGAGCGGCTCGAGCGCAACGGCCACGTGGAGCGCGCCGACGACCCGGGCGACCGCCGCCGGCGGCTCGTGTCCGTCACCGCCGAGGGTCGACGTGTCGCGCTCGAGGCCGCCGACCCGCGCCGGGGCGAGGTCATGGCCACGCTCGGCCTCGAGCCCGACGAGGTCGCCCGGCTGCGCGGCCTCCTCGTCCGGATGGTCCGCGCGCGGGGGCGCTAGCCTGTGCCGATGGAGTTCCGTGAGCTCGGCCCCGGTGGACGGCTGGTCGACTACCACGACGCCTGGGCGCTGCAGCGTGAGCTCCACGGGCGCGTCGCGGACGGGTCAGCCCCGCCCACGGTCCTGCTCGTCGAGCACGCCGCCGTGTACACCGCGGGCCGCCGCACCCACCGCGCCGAGCGCCCGACCGACGGGACGCCCGTCGTCGACGTCGACCGCGGCGGGAAGATCACCTGGCACGGACCGGGTCAGCTCGTCGCCTACCCCATCGTCCCGCTGCGCGAGCCGGTCGACGTCGTCGCCTACGTCCGCGCGCTGGAGCAGGCGGTCATGGACGTGTGCGCCGCGCTGGGGGTCGGGACCCTGCGGGTCGAGGGCCGCAGCGGCGTCTGGCTGCCTGCTGACGCGGACCGCCGGGAGCGCAAGGTGTGCGCGATCGGCGTCCGGGTGGCGCGCGGCGTCACGATGCACGGCCTCGCGCTGAACTGCACGCCGGACCTCGGCGCGTTCGGCGCCATCGTCCCCTGCGGGATCACCGACGCCGACGTCACCTCGCTCGCGGCGGAGCTCGGCCGCGACGTGCCGCTCGCCGAGGTCGCGCCCCTGCTGGAGCGAGCGCTCGCGGAGCGGCTCGCACCGCTCCTGCGCTCCGAGCAGGCCCGGGTCCCGGCGGTCTGACGCCCTGCCGCGGGTGTCGCACACCTCACACCCGCGCCCCTCGGCGGCCCGCGAGCGCGGATGCCCGCTGGCGTAGTCTGACGGCGAACACCGTCGTCCACCCCGCTGGGAGTCAACGCGTGACCATCGCCCCCGAGGGCCGCCGGATGCTGCGGGTCGAGGCCCGCAACGCCGCGACGCCCATCGAGAAGAAGCCGTCCTGGATCAAGACCAAGGCCACGATGGGACCCGAGTACACCGAGCTCAAGGGGCTCGTACGCTCCGGCGGCCTGCACACGGTGTGCGAGGAGGCCGGCTGCCCCAACATCTTCGAGTGCTGGGAGGACCGCGAGGCCACCTTCCTCATCGGCGGCGACCAGTGCACGCGGCGCTGCGACTTCTGCCAGATCGACACGGGCAGGCCCGCCGACCTCGACCGCGACGAGCCCCGGCGGGTCGCGGAGTCGGTCGCGCAGATGGGGCTGAAGTACTCGACGATCACGGGTGTCGCCCGGGACGACCTGCCCGACGGCGGGGCGTGGCTCTACGCGGAGACCGTGCGCCAGATCCACGCCCTCAACCCCGGCACGGGCGTCGAGCTGCTGATCCCCGACTTCAACGCGGTCCCCGAGCTGCTCGACGTGGTCAACGAGTCCCGGCCCGAGGTCATGGCGCACAACGTCGAGACCGTGCCGCGCATCTTCAAGCAGATCCGCCCCGCCTTCCGCTACGAGCGGTCGCTCTCGGTCCTCACCCGGGCACGCGAGGCCGGCCTGGTCACCAAGTCGAACCTCATCCTCGGCATGGGCGAGACCGTCGACGAGGTCAAGGAGGCGCTGCGCGACCTGCACGACGCCGGGTGCGACCTGCTGACGATCACCCAGTACCTGCGCCCGTCGGTGCGCCACCACCCCGTCGACCGCTGGGTGCGTCCCGAGGAGTTCGTCGAGCTCTCCGAGGAGGCCGAGCGCCTCGGGTTCCTCGGCGTCATGGCCGGGCCCCTGGTGCGGTCCTCCTACCGTGCGGGCCGACTGTGGGGGCAGGCGATGAGCCGCCGCGGCCTGCCGGTCCCCGACGCCCTCGCCCACCTGACGGAGCCGACGACGTCGCGCCAGGAGGCGGCGAGCCTGCTCGCCCGGTCCTGACGCTCGCCGGACCCCTCTAGACTGGCCCCATGGCCCGTAAGAACAAGGACACCGCCACGCCCGGCGAGGCGACGCCGGCGAAGGTCAAGAAGCAGCGGTGGTACCACCAGGTGTGGTCCGCCTATCAGATGACCCGCGAGTACGACCCGGCCGTCACCTGGGTGATGCTCGGCTGGTTCGTCGGCATCGTCGCCGTCGCTTTCGTCATCGGGCTGCTCTGGGGCCACCCGGTGTACATGCTCATCCTCGGCGTGCCGTTCGGCGCGCTCGCCGCGATGTTCAACCTCACGCGGCGCGCCGAGCGCGCCGCGTACGGCCGCATCGAGGGCCAGCCGGGTGCCTCGCGCTCCGCGCTCGGCACGATCCGTCGCGGCTGGACGTTCGACGAGGAGCCGGTCGCGTTCGACCCCCGCACCAAGGACGCCGTGTTCCGCGGCATCGGCAGGCACGGCATCGTGCTCGTCACCGAGGGCCCGAGCCACCGGGTCAAGAAGCTCGTCGACGCCGAGAAGCGCCGCATCAACCGCGTGCTGCCCAACGTCCCCGTCACGGTCATCGAGTGCGGCGAGGGCGAGGGCCAGGTGCCGCTGTCGAAGATCGCCCGCACCGTGCAAAAGCTCAAGCCGTCGCTCACCAAGCCGGAGGTCGCCGAGATCCTCAAGCGCCTCAAGGCGCTGGGCACCACGCGGCTGCCGATCCCCAAGGGCGTCGACCCGATGCGCGCCCGCCCCGACCGCAAGGGCATGCGCGGCCGCTGAGCGGAACGGTCGCCGCCGCCTCCGGGAGGCTCACCGCGTCCGGACGAGGACCGTGCCCGCGGCACGGTCGTGCACGCCGCGACCGTCGCGGTCCCACACGACGGCGGGCACCACCAGGCACAGCAGCAGGGTGCGCACGAGCGCGCGCCGCAGCCCGACCGACGGGCGCCCGTCCAGGACGCGCACCCGCATGCCGAGCAGGCGGTGACCGATCGTGGTCCCGACGGTGGCTACCAGCACCAGCGTGACGAGGGCGAAGGTCACCAGCTGCGCCGCCGCGTCGACGTCGAGGAGCGACCCGCGCGCCCCGAGCACCACGTAGGCGATCAGCGTCGCGAGGACCCAGTCGATCAGCAGCGCGACGACGCGGGCACCGGTGGGCGCGAGGGCGCCCGGGCCGTGGGCGGGCAGGCCGAGCCGCTCGCCGCGGTGGCCGTCGCCCGACCCCTGCGGGGCGCCCTCGAGCCAGGAACCGATGTCTTCGCGAGATGCCACCCGACCAGCCTAGTGCGGCCCTCCCGGCCGCCGGACCGGCGTCGGGCACCCGCGTGAGACGCGAATGTCACACCCCGGCACCGTGCCGTAACGTGCTGGAAACAATCGGTACACGCACGGGAAACCGCCTCCGCCTAGGTTCGAGGCGGCCAGGTCAACCGGAGCGACGCCGGCGCACGACCGGCACCGTCGATCAAGGAGAAGTGGATGTTCAACACTGCCGAAGAGGCAATCGCCTATACCAAGAGCGAGGGCGTCGAGTTCGTCGACGTGCGGTTCTGCGACCTGCCGGGCGTGATGCAGCACTTCAACATCCCGATCGCCCAGTTCGAGGAGTCGGCCTTCACCGACGGGATGATGTTCGACGGCTCGTCGATCCGCGGCTTCCAGGCGATCCACGAGTCGGACATGAAGCTGATCCCGGACGTCGCGACCGCGTTCGTCGACCCGTACCGCAAGCGCAAGACGCTCGTCGTGAACTTCTCGATCGTCGACCCCTTCACCGACGAGGCGTACTCCCGCGACCCGCGCAACATCGCCGCCAAGGCCGAGGCGTACCTGACCTCGACCGGCATCGCCGACACCGCGAACTTCGCCCCCGAGGCCGAGTTCTACGTCTTCGACGACGTCCGCTTCAAGACCTCCGCCAACCAGAGCTTCTACTCGATCGACTCCGTCGAGGCGGCCTGGAACACCGACGCGGTCGAGGAGGGCGGCAACAAGGGCTACAAGACCCGGTACAAGGGCGGCTACTTCCCCGTCTCCCCGAGCGACCACTTCGCCGACCTGCGCGACGAGATGTGCGCCGTGCTCGCCGAGGTCGGCCTCGAGGTCGAGCGCGCGCACCACGAGGTGGGCACCGCGGGCCAGCAGGAGATCAACTACCGCTTCAACACGCTGACGCACGCGGCCGACGACCTGATGAAGTTCAAGTACGTCATCAAGAACACCGGCTGGGAGGCCGGCAAGTCGGTCACCTTCATGCCGAAGCCGATCTTCGGCGACAACGGCTCGGGCATGCACTCGCACCAGTCGCTCTGGAAGGACGGCAAGCCGCTCTTCTACGACGAGAAGGGCTACGGCGGTCTGTCCGACATGGCCCGCTGGTACATCGGCGGCCTGCTCAAGCACGCCCCCGCCCTGCTGGCCTTCACGAACCCGTCGGTGAACTCCTACCACCGCCTGGTCCCGGGCTACGAGGCGCCGGTCAACCTGGTCTACTCGGCCCGCAACCGCTCGGCGTGCATCCGCATCCCGATCACGGGCGACAACCCGAAGGCCAAGCGCATCGAGTTCCGCGTGCCGGACCCGTCGAGCAACCCGTACCTCGCGTTCGCGGCCCAGCTCATGGCCGGCATCGACGGCATCAAGAACCGCATCGAGCCGCCGGAGCCCGTCGACAAGGACCTCTACGAGCTGCCCCCCGAGGAGCACGCGGCGATCCAGCAGGTGCCCGCGTCGCTCGGCGAGGCGCTCGACGCCCTCGAGGTCGACCACGAGTTCCTCACGCAGGGCGACGTCTTCACCGACGACCTGATCGCGACGTGGATCGACTACAAGCGGACCAACGAGATCGACCCGATCCGTCTGCGCCCGCACCCGCACGAGTTCGAGCTCTACTACGACATCTAGGCCCTCGTAGGCGTCCGGGCCGAGGTTCTGCCTCGAGCACGGGGCCGAGAGTCCGCAGTCGGTCCGCAAGGCCCGGCAGCTCCCCGAGGGGAGGCTGCCGGGCCTTGCGGCGTCTCGGGCGGTCGGCGGACGGCCCGCCCGGCGTGCGCGCCTCGGCGCGGCCCGCTCCGCTCCTCAGCCGGCGGTGGGCCTGCGGTAGCGGACGTGGGTGGCCAGCGGCGAGTGGAGCACCTCGACGGGCTCGAGGTCGACGGCCGCGACGCCGTCGAACAGGCGCTCGCCGCTGCCGAGTAGTACGGGCGCGACGTCGAGGGTGAGCTCGTCGATCACGCCGGCCTCCAGCGCCTGCCGGACCGTCGAGGCACCTCCGGCGATGTCCACGCCGTGACCGTCGGCCGCGTCGAGCGCCTGCGCATAGGCCGCGTCGAAGCCCTCGGTGACGAAGTGGAAGCTGGTCCCGCCCTCCATCTCGACCGGGTCGCGGGCGTGGTGGGTGAGCACGAAGACCGGCGCGTGGTACGGCGGCTCCTGACCCCACCACCCGTCCCACGGCTCGCTCCACCCGCCGCGGACCGGCCCGAACATGTTGCGGCCCATGACGTAGGCGCCGCGGGGGCGCATGAGCCACCCGGCGGCCGTCCTGTCCGCCTCGGTCGCGCGCGGGTCGCCCATGTGCCAGCGGTGCAGCTCCTGGCCCCGCCGGCCGAGCGGGTGGTCCCGGCTCTGCCCGGGCCCGGCGACGAAGCCGTCGAGCGAGATCGACATGTGGCAGGTGGTCGTGGACATCACCGTCTCCTCAGGGTCGGCCGGGGGCTACGTCGCGACCGTACCGGCATCAGTCCTCGCCGTAGAAGAGCCGCTCCATCACGGCTCGGGCCCGGCGCGCCCTGCGCAGGTACAGCTCCTCGAGGTCCGCTCCCCCGCCGTCGAGCCCGATGATCCGGGCCAGCCCGGCGAGCTCGCGGCGGTCGTGCGGGAGCAGGTCCGCGCCCCGGCCCCCGGTGCGGCCGGAGGCGAGCACCACGGCGCTGCGCAGCCGCGAGGCCAGCGTCCAGGCCTCGAGGAGCGTCTGCGCGTCGTCGTCCCCCACGAGCCCGGCGGCCGTCGCCGCGTCGAGCGCCCCGGTGGTCGACGTCGTCCGGAGCGCCTCGACCTCGTGGGCGTGCTGGAGCTGCAGGAGCTGGACGAGCCACTCGACGTCGCTGACCCCGCCGGGGCCGAGCTTGAGGTGGCGGCCCGGCTCGACGCCACGCGGCAGCCGCTCGGACTCGACGCGTGCCTTGACCCGCCGGATCTCGCGCACCGTCGACGCGTCGATGCCGGCCGCCGGGTAGCGCACCGGGTCGACGAGCGCCGTGAACCGGCTCCCGAGCCCCTCGAGGTCCCCGGCCGCGGGGCGGGCGCGCAGCAGCGCCTGGCTCTCCCAGGTGCTCGACCAGCGGCCGTAGTACCCGGCGTACGAGTCGAGGGAGCGCGCGAGCGGACCGTTGCGGCCCTCAGGCCGCAGGTCGGCGTCCACCGGCAGCGCCGGCTCCGGGCCGAGCACGCCGAGCAGCCTCGTCAGCTGGGTCGCGACGGCGGTCGCGTAGCGCTGGGCGTCGGACTCGTCGACGCCGGGCGCCGGGTCGTGCACGAACAGCACGTCGGCGTCGGAGCCGTAGCCCATCTCGCGTCCGCCGAGGCGTCCCATGGCGACGACGAGCATCGCTGTCGGCCCCGGCTGCGCGGGATCCAGGCCGCGCTCGACCTTCGCCTCGTGCTCCGCGACCCGCAGCCCGCCGACGAGGACCATGTCGGCGGCGTCCGAGATGGCCTCCGCCGCCTGGACGGGCGTGAGCTCGTCGAGCAGCTGGGCGGCCGCGGTGCGCACCAGCTCGCGGCGCCGGATGCCGCGCAGGCGCCGCGTGGCAGGCTCGGGCTCCTCGGCGCGCGTGAGCACGGCATCGACCTCCGTCGCCAGGCGCCCCGGCCCGCGCGGCTCGAGCAGGGCGTCGTCGGCCAGCCAGCGCACCGAGTCCGGGGTGCGCGAGAGGCCATCGGCCACGTAGCGCGAGCTCGAGAGCAGGACCGCGAGGCGCTCGGCGGCGTGCCCCGAGTCGCGCAGCAGCTTCAGGTACCACGGGGTCGTCCCGAGCTCGTCGGAGAGCTTGCGGAACGCCAGCAGCCCCTCGTCCGGGTCGGCCCCCTCGGCGAACCAGCCCAGCATCACCGGCAGGAGCTGGCGCTGGATCGACGCCCGGCGGGTGACACCCTCGGTCAGGGCCTCGACGTGCCGCAGCGCGCCCGCGGGGTCGCGATAGCCGATGGCGGCGAACCGGGCCCGCGCCGCCTCCGGAGCCAGCGAGGCCTCCTCGGCGGACAGCTGCGCCGTCGCCGGCAGGAGCGGGCGGTAGAACAGCTCCTCGTGCAGGGCACGCACCTCGCGCCGCGTCGCGCGCCAGCGGTCCATCAGTCCCGCGGCCCCGTCGATGCGCATGCCGAGCGACCTCGCCAGGGCACGCTGCTCGTCGGTGCTGGTCGGCATCAGGTGGGTGCGGCGCATCCGGAACAGCTGGACGCGGTGCTCCAGGGAGCGCAGGAACCGGTAGCAGACGGCGAGCCGGGCGGCGTGCTCGCGGCCGACGTAGCCGCCCCCGGACAGGTCCGCGAGCGCCGTCAGCGTGTTGGCGCTGCGGATGAACGCGTCCGAGCGGCCGTGCACCAGCTGCAGCAGCTGCACCGTGAACTCGACGTCGCGCAGCCCGCCCTTGCCGAGCTTGATCTGCCGGTCCGCCTCGGCCGCCGGGACGTGGTTCTCCACCCGCCGGCGCATCGCCTGCGCGTCCTCGACGAAGTTCTCCCGCGTCACGGCCTGCCACACGAACGGGTCCACGGCCTCGCGGTAGGCGTCGCCCAGCGCGCGGTCGCCCGCGACGTGGCGCGCCTTGAGCAGTGCCTGGAACTCCCAGGTCTTGGCCCAGCGCTCGTAGTACGCGACGTGGCTGGCGAGGGTGCGCACGAGGGGCCCCTGCTTGCCCTCGGGGCGCAGTGCGGCGTCGACCGGCCACAGCGCGGGCTCGCCCGAGGTCCCGTGGCAGACGCCGGCGAGCCGGGTCGCCAGCCTCGTCCCGACGGCGATCGCGTCCCCCTCCTCGTGCCCGGGCGCGGGTTCGACGACGTAGATGACGTCGACGTCGGAGACGTAGTTGAGCTCGCGCCCCCCGGTCTTGCCCATGCCGATGACCGAGAGGCGCGCGGCCTCGTGACCGTCGGTCTCGGCGCGCGCGACGGCGAGCGCCGCCTCGAGCGCGGCGGCGGCGAGGTCCGCGAGCGCGGCACCGACCGCGGGCAGCTGCGTCAGGGGCTCGCCGGACGTCAGGTCGGTCGCCGCGATGCGCAGGAGCACCACCCGGTAGGCGCGCCGCACGGCGTCGGTCCCCTCGCTGCCGGTGGCGGCGGCGACGGGCACGTCCGCGTCCGGGTCGGCGCCGACCGCGCGCAGCAGCTCGGCGCGCACCGCGCGGGCGTCCACGCCCGTGCCGCGCCCGGTGTCCGCGAGGACGTGCAGGTGCGAGGGGTGGCGGATCGTCTCGTCACCGAGAGCGACCGAGGACCCCAGGACGGCCAGGAGACGGTCCTGGGCGACCCGGGCGACGTCGTCGGACGGCACCAGCAGCCGCGCCAGCAGCGCCGCCTCGTCCCCCTCGACCACCTCGGCGAGGCGCACCAGCTGCAGCACGGCGAGGTCCGGGCCGGGCGTCCAGCCCAGGGCCTCGACGAGCTGGTCCTCGCCCCCGTCGACGAACGGCGCGAGCGCCGGGTCGCCCAGGAGCGACTCGGCGCGGCGCGCGTCGTTGAACCCCAGCCGGGTCATGCGACCGACGCGGGAGACCGCCCGCCGTCCGGCGGGGTCCGGGGCCGCGGGAGCACTCACAGGACGGGGAGGAATCGCTTCAGCTCGAAGGGGGTGACCTGCGCCCGGTAGTCGTCCCACTCGTGCTTCTTGTTCTTCACGAAGAAGTCGAAGACGTGCTCGCCGAGCGTCTCGGCGACGAGCTCGGAGGACTCCATGATCTGGATCGCCTCGTCGAGCGACTGCGGCAGCGCCTTGATCCCGAGCGCGCGGCGCTCACCGGGGGTGAGGTCCCAGACCACGTCCTCCGTCGGGTCCGGCAGCTCGAGCTCCTGCTCGATGCCCGAGAGCCCGGCGGCGAGCAGCACGGCGTAGGCGAGGTAGGGGTTCGCGGCCGAGTCCACGGCGCGGAACTCGACGCGGCTGGAGTTGCCCTTGCCCGGCTTGTACATGGGCACGCGCACGAGCGCGGACCGGTTGTTGTGGCCCCAGCAGACGAAGCTGGGCGCCTCGGCGCCGCCCCAGAGCCGCTTGTAGGAGTTCACGTACTGGTTCGTCACGGCCGTGATCTCGGCGGCGTGGTGCAGCAGGCCGGCCATGAAGTGCCGTGCCGTCTTCGACAGCTCGAACTGCGCGCCGGGCTCGTGGAACGCGTTCCGGTCGCCCTCGAAGAGCGAGAGGTGCGAGTGCATGCCCGACCCGGGCTGGTCCGGCAGCGGCTTGGGCATGAAGGACGCGAACACGCCCTGCTCGAGGGCGACCTCCTTGACGACCGTGCGGAACGTCATGAGGTTGTCGGCGGTGGTCAGCGCGTCGGCGTAGCGCAGGTCGATCTCGTTCTGCCCGGGGCCGGCCTCGTGGTGGGAGAACTCCACCGAGATGCCCATGGACTCCAGCATCGTGATCGCGGCGCGGCGGAAGTCGTGCGCGGACCCGCGCGCGACGTGGTCGAAGTACCCCGCCTGGTCCACCGGGACCAGCGGCCCGTCGGTGCGCAGCGACTCGAAGAGGTAGAACTCCACCTCCGGGTGCGTGTAGAAGGTGAAGCCCATGTCGCTGGCCCGGGCGAGCGTCCGCTTGAGGACGTTGCGGGTGTCGGCGAGCGACGGTTCGCCGTCGGGCGTGAGGATGTCGCAGAACATGCGGGCCGTGCCGTGCGTCTCGCCCCGCCACGGCAGGATCTGGAACGTCGTCGGGTCCGGCTTGGCGATCATGTCCGACTCGTAGACCCGCGCGAGGCCCTCGATCGAGCTGCCGTCGAAACCGATCCCCTCGCTGAACGCGGACTCGAGCTCCGCGGGCGCCACGGCGACCGACTTCAGCACACCGAGCACGTCGGTGAACCAGAGCCGGATGAAGCGGATGTCGCGCTCCTCGACCGTCCTCAGGACGAACTCCTGCTGCCTGTCCATGGGGCCATCCTGCCTGATCCGCGGCATTCGTGGGGACAGGCCCACGGGGCGCGGTCGGTAGGGTGGCTCGCATGGCAGACCTGCGCATCGCGCTCGCCCAGATCGACACGTGCGTCGGGGACCTCGAGGGCAACGCCGAGTCGGTCCTGGCCTGGTCCCGCCGTGCGGCGGACGCCGGTGCGCACCTCGTGGCGTTCCCCGAGATGACCCTGACCGGCTACCCGATCGAGGACCTCGCCCTGCGCGGCTCGTTCCGGCGCGCCGCCTGGGACGCCGCGGTCGAGGTCGCGACCCGGCTCGACGCCGAGGGCCTGGGCGCGCTGACGGTCGTGCTCGGCACCGTCGGGTCCTCCGGCGAGGGGCGCGCCCGCGTCGGCCAGGACCACGGCCTGCCGACGAACCGCGCGGTCGTGATCCGCGACGGCGCCGTCGTGACCTCCTACGACAAGCGCCACCTGCCCAACTACGGCGTCTTCGACGAGTTCCGCATCTTCACGCCCGGGTCGCGCCCGGCGACCCTCGAGGTGCGCGGGCGTCGCGTCGGGCTGCTGATCTGCGAGGACATCTGGCAGGACGGCCCGACGGCGGACGTCGCCCGGCTCGGGTGCGACCTGCTGCTCGTCGTCAACGGGTCGCCGTACGAGGAGGGCAAGGAGGGCGCCCGCACCGACCTCGTCGCACGCCGCGCCGCGCAGGTCGGCGCGCCCGTCGCGTACGTGAACATGGTCGGCGGCCAGGACGACCTGGTCTTCGACGGCGGCTCGATCGTCACCGCGGCCGACGGCACCGTGCTCGCCCAGGCCCCGCGGTTCGACGAGCACCTCCTGCTGTGGGACCTGCCCGACGACGGCGTGGCCCGCCCCGGGGAGATCGCCGCACCGACCGACCCGGACGAGACGGTCTACCGGGCCTGCGTCACCGGCCTGGCCGGCTACGTGCGCAAGAACGGCTTCCGCTCCGTGCTGCTCGGCCTGTCCGGCGGGATCGACTCGGCCCTGACCGCGACGATCGCCGCCGACGCGATCGGGGGCCGGAACGTCGTCGGCGTCTCGATGCCCTCGCGGCACTCCTCCGAGCACAGCAAGGACGACGCGGCCGACCTGGCGGAGCGGCTCGGCGCCGACTACCGCGTGCAGCCGATCGCCGCGATGGTCGACGCGTTCGAGTCGCAGATGGACATCGAGGGCGTCACCGCCGAGAACCTGCAGGCGCGCGTGCGCGGCGTGGTGCTCATGGCGATCTCCAACCGCGAGGGCCACCTGGTGATCGCGCCCGGCAACAAGTCGGAGCTCGCGACGGGCTACGCGACGATCTACGACGCCGGGAGCATCGGGGGGTTCGCCCCGCTCAAGGACGTCGACAAGTCGCGGGTGTGGGCGCTCGCCCGCTGGCGCAACGCGCACGCCGCCGCGCGCGGCGAGACGCCCCCGATCCCGGAGTCCTCGATCACCAAGCCGCCCTCGGCAGAGCTGCGCCCGGGCCAGGTCGACCAGGACTCGCTGCCGCCGTACGACCTCCTCGACGAGGTGCTGGACGCCTACGTCGAGCACGCCGAGGGCCGCGCCGACCTGCTCGCCCGCGGCTACGACGAGGCCGTGGTCGACACGGTGCTCTCGCTCGTGGACCGGGCCGAGTGGAAGCGCCGCCAGTACCCGCTCGGCCCGAAGGTCACCGCGCTGGCCTTCGGCCGCGACCGGCGCCTGCCCGTCACGTCCCGCTGGCGCGAGGACCGCTGACGGTCCGCTCCCCCGCCACGCCCACGCCCCCGGACCAGGACCGACAAGGACAAGGACCCGTCGTGACCGAGAACCCGAGCCTCACCCCCCAGAGCCCCGCCCCGCAGAGCCCTGCCGCCCAGAGCCCTGCGCGCCCGAAGCGCTTCCGGGTGCACCACCTCGCCGAGGCCAAGCAGCGCGGCGAGAAGCTGACCATGCTCACCGCGTACGACGCGGCGACGGCCCGCGTCTTCGACGCCGCGGGCGTGGACATGCTCCTGGTCGGCGACTCGATCGGCGACAACATGCTCGCCCACGAGACGACCATCCCCGTGACCGTCGACGAGCTGCTGCCCGCGGTGCGCGCGGTGTCCCGGCGCGCCCAGCGCGCCCTCGTGGTCGCCGACCTGCCCTTCGGCTCGTACGAGGCCTCCCCCGCGCAGGCGCACGCCACCGCCGTGCGGATGCTCAAGGAGGGCGGCGCGCACGCCGTCAAGCTCGAGGGCGGGCGGCGCATGGCCGGGCAGGTCGAGCTGCTCTCGGGCTCGGGCATCCCCGTGCTCGGGCACCTCGGCTTCACCCCGCAGGCGGAGAACATGCTCGGCGGCAAGCGCATCCAGGGCCGGGGGGACGACGCCGCGGAGCGCCTCGCAGAAGACGCGCTCGCCCTGCAGGAGGCGGGGGCGGTCGCCGTCGTCCTCGAGATGATCCCCGCGCCGGTGGCGGCGCGGGTCACCGAGGTGCTGCGGATCCCCACGATCGGCATCGGCGCCGGGGTCGAGTGCGACGGCCAGGTGCTCGTGTGGCTCGACATGGCCGGCATGGGCGACTGGTCGCCGCGCTTCGCCCGCCGGTTCGGCGAGGTCGGGCAGGCCCTCGCGTCCGCCACGCAGGACTACGTCGCCGCGGTGCGCGGTGCGCAGTACCCCGGGCCGGAGCACAGCTACGACCAGTGACGCCGGCCGGTGGGCGGCCCGCCGTCAGGACCGTCAGTCGTCGTCGCCCTCGGGCGTGCCCGGGCCCTGCGACCCGTCCCAGCTCTCGTTGCGCCCGGCCGCGATCTCCAAGGCCTTCTCCGCCTCGCCGCGGGTGGCGTACGGGCCCATGCGGTGCCGCCAGCCGGTCTGGCGGCCCTGGGTGACCTCGCCGGTCTTCGTGTCGTAGAAGTACTCGTCGCTCATGGGGACATCGTGCCCTGTCCGGGCGCCGCTCACCGAGCAGGCCCGGCGTCGGTCCGTAGACTGGCGCGCATGGCCGGACCCGCACCGCACGTGACGAGCGCGCGCCGACCCCTCGTCCCCGGCACGCTCTCCCCCGAGCGAGCGGTGCCGCGATCGATCGCCCGGCCCGAGTACGTCGGGCGCCCGGCGCCCGCACCCTTCACCGGCAGCGAGGTCAAGTCCGCGGAGACGGTCGAGCGCATCCGCACCGCCTCCCGGATCGCCGCGCAGGCGCTGGCGGAGGTGGGGCGGCACGTCGCCCCGGGGGTGACGACCGACGAGCTGGACAGGGTGGGGCACGAGTTCCTGGTCGCCCGCGGCGCGTACCCGTCCACGCTCGGCTACCGGGGGTTCCCCAAGTCGCTGTGCACCTCGGTCAACGAGGTCGTCTGCCACGGCATCCCGGACTCGACCGAGCTTGCCGACGGAGACATCGTCAACGTCGACGTGACGGCGTTCACCGGCGGCGTGCACGGCGACAACAACGCGACCTTCCTGGTGGGCGAGGTCGACGAGGACTCGCGCCTGCTGGTCGAGCGGACCCGCACCGCCCTGGAGCGCGCGGTCCGCGCGGTCCGGCCCGGCCGCGAGGTGAACGTGATCGGCCGCGTGATCGAGCGGTACGCGGCCCGGTTCGGGTACGGCGTGGTGCGCGAGTACACCGGCCACGGGGTCGGCGAGGCGTTCCACTCCGGCCTCGTCGTCCCGCACTACGACTCCGCTCCCGACCATGCCACGGTGATCGAACCGGGCATGGTCTTCACGATCGAGCCCATGCTCACCCTCGGCAGCGCCGCGTGGGAGACGTGGGACGACGGCTGGACCGTGGTCACAGCGGACCGGTCGCGCACTGCACAGTTCGAGCACACCCTGGTGGTCACCGATGACGGCGCGGAGGTCCTGACACTGCCATGAGCAAGCATCACAAGAAGTCGAAGCACGACCTGGGATTCGGGATCGACATCGGCGGGAGCGGCATCAAGGGCGCTCCCGTGGACCTGGTCGCGGGCGAGTTCGCGGAGAAGCGCACGCGCATCGCCACGCCGCAGCCCTCGACGCCCGACGCGGTCGCGGCCGTGATCGGCGAGCTCGTCGACGCCTACGACCTGCCGAAGCACGTCCCGATCGGTATCGCGTTCCCCGGCCCGATCCA
Organism: Cellulomonas sp. PhB143; assembly: GCF_003752595.1. Classification (GTDB taxonomy): domain Bacteria; phylum Actinomycetota; class Actinomycetes; order Actinomycetales; family Cellulomonadaceae; genus Paraoerskovia. Next base: position 94,276 of record NZ_RKIJ01000016.1, read on the forward strand.
CCACGGCGTGATCTCGTCGATCGCCAACCTCGACGCGTCGTGGGCCGGGGTGAACCTGCCCGAGCTCGTGGAGTCGGCCACCGGGCGCCACTCGGCGGCGATCAACGACGCCGACGCCGCCGGTGCCGGCGAGCTCGTCTACGGGGCGGCGAAGCACGCCGAGGGGGTGGTCCTGCTGGCGACGCTCGGGACCGGCATCGGATCGGCGCTGTTCGTGGACGGCCACCTGGTGCCCAACACCGAGCTGGGCCACCTCGAGATCGACGGGCACGACGCCGAGAGCCGCGCCGCGGAGAGCGCCCGGGCGCGCGAGGACCTCTCGTGGGCGCAGTGGGCGGAACGGCTGCAGAGGTACTTCTCGACGGTCGAGTTCCTCTTCTCCCCCGACCTCATCGTCATCGGGGGCGGCATCAGCAAGCACCACGAGGAGTTCCTGCCCCTGCTCGACCTGCGGGCCGAGGTCGTCCCCGCCGAGCTCCGCAACGCGGCCGGCATCGTCGGGGCCGCGTGGACGGCGGCGAACGACTGACCGGACCTCGCTCCGCTCACGACGCGGCCCGGCAGGCGCACCCAGCGCCCGCCGGGCCGCGTCGTCGTCCCGGGCGGACCGCGCGAGGTCGAGGGCCCGCTCCTGTTGACAGCGCTGTCGGACGGGGATTGCATGGTCCGGGGCACGACGACGTGCCCGAGGACCGTGAAGGGACCCCCCATGGACTCCGCACCACCCTCCGCCCCCGCGCCCGGAGCACGGGCCGACCGCCGCCGGCGCCTGCTCGGCCGGTCGACCGCCGCCATCGCCCTCGCGGCGCTCCTGCTCTCCCCGCAGGGCGTCGCCTCCGCGGCCGCGCCGGCCGCCGCGGCCCCCGGCTGGGTCGACGTGCCGAGCACGTACGTCGACCCGCTGATCGGCACCGCCAACGCCGGCAACACGACGCCCGGGGCGGTGGCCCCCTTCGGCATGCTCACCTGGGGCCCGGACCAGAACGTCTACAACGGGCCGACCTCGGGCGCGAACGCCGGGCGAGGCACCCTGCGCACCGCGTCGCCGAGCGGCTACCAGTACGGCCGCGATACCGTCCGCGGCTTCGGCCTGACCCACGTCTCGGGAGCCGGGTGCAGCGGGCTCTCCGGCGACATCCCGTTCTTCCCCGTCGCGGGCGACGTCGACGTCGCCCCGCCCGCCGCCGACGCGGCCCGCGACCCGTACGCGTCGCGCTTCTCGCACGACGACGAGCACGCGAGCCCCGGCAGCTACGACGTGACGCTCGACGACGGCGTCGGGGTCTCGCTCGCCGCGACGACCCGCGCCGGGTCCGGCGAGTTCTCCTACCCGGCCGGCTCCCCCGCGTCGATGCTCGTGCGCACGTCCGACTCGCTCGTCGGGTCCAGCGAGGCCGACGTCACCGTCGACCCCGCGACCCGCACGATCAGCGGCTCGGTGACCAGCGGCAACTTCTGCGGCCCCTTCACCGGTGACGGGATCCTGCAGCGCAGCTACTACACGGTGTACTTCACCGCGACCTTCGACGCCGACTTCACCGCCTACGGCACATGGCAGGACGAGCAGCTGCACGCCGACGCGACGACGGCGACGGGGGGCACCGGGTACACCGGCGGCCTCGACGCCTCCGGCAACCCCGCGAACGGGTACCCGCCGGCGGGAAAGGGCTCGGGCGCCTACGTCTCCTTCGGTGACGGCACCGACGCGGCCGACGTCGGTGTCCGCGTCGGGATCTCGTACGTCTCCGCCCAGAACGCCGCGGAGAACCTCGCCGCCGAGATCCCGCAGGGCACGACGCACGCCGAGGTCCAGGACGGGACGCGCGAGGCGTGGGACACCGAGCTGGGCCGGATGCGCGTCGCGGGCGGCACCGACGACGAGCGCACCACCTACTACAGCGCCCTCTACCACTCGCTCCTGCACCCGAACGTCACGAGCGACGTCGACGGCAGCTACACGGGCTTCGACCGCAGGACCCACCGGGTGCCCGACGGGCAGGACGCCCAGTACGCGAACTTCTCCGGATGGGACGTCTACCGCTCCCAGCTGCAGCTCGTCACCCTTCTCGACCCGGAGCGGGGCAGCGACGTCGCCGCGTCGCTGCTCAACCAGGCCGACCAGAACGACGGGGTCTGGGACCGCTGGACCCACAACTCTGGAGCCGTGCACGTCATGGTGGGCGACCCGTCCGCGATCGCCGTCGCCGGCATCACCGCGTTCGGCGGCACGGACTTCCCGGTCGAGCGCGCCTACGACTCCCTCGCCCAGGCGGCGCGCGTACCCACCGCGCTGGACTCCTCGCGCCGCGGCTGGAACATCGCCGTGGAGGGCCAGCGCCCGTCGCTCGACCAGTTCCTCGAGCACGGCTACTACCCCGAGGGCTGCAACGCCTGGGGCTGCCCCAACGAGACGCTCGAGATGGCCTCGGCGGACTACGGGCTGGCCAGCCTCGCTCAGCACCTGGGCAAGGACGACGACTACGCGGAGTTCGCCGCGCGGTCGCAGTCCTGGCAGAACCAGTTCAACCCCGCGGCGACCCCCGAGGGCGGTTACTTCCAGGGCCGCGCGGCCGACGGCTCGTGGACGGGAGGGTTCGACCCCGCGTCCTCCAACGGGTTCGTCGAGGGCACCGCGGCGCAGTATGTCTGGCTCGTCCAGCACAACCCGGCCGGCCTCTTCGACGCGATGGGCGGCCGCGCCGCCGCCGTCGACCGGCTCGACTCGTTCTTCAAGGACGACGCCGGCGAGTGGCGCCTGACCGGATCGTGGGACCAGAACGTGCACGCCAACATGGACAACGAGCCGTCCGTCGCGACGCCGTGGCTCTACAACTACGCGGGCGCCCCGTCCAAGACGCAGGAGACGGTGCGCGAGACGATCCGCCGGCTCTGGCTGACCAGCCCGGACGGCGTGCCGAACGGTCCCGACGGGATCCCCGGCAACGACGACCTCGGCGAGATGTCCTCCTGGCTCGTGCTCGCGGCGTCGGGCATCTTCCCCGAGAACCCGTCCCGCGCCGAGCTGACCGTGGCGGCCCCGCTGTTCCCGGAGGTCGAGGTGCGCCGCGCGAACGGCACGACGCTCTCGATCCACGCCCCGGGGGCAGACCTCGGCACGCCGTACATCAGCGGGATGAGCGTCGACGGGAAGCCCACGAGCCGGACCTACCTGCCCGCGGACGCCATCGCCCACGACACGACGGTCGACTTCGACCTGTCGGCGACGCCGGACCTCGCCTGGGGCACCGGTGCCGACGACGCCCCGCCGTCGGACCGGGCGGGAGAGCAGCCCTACCTCGCCTCGCTCTCCGCCCCGCGCACGACGGCGTTCCCGGGCGGCCCGACGAAGGAGGTGGCGCTCACGGTGCAACGGTTCGCCTCGAGCGACACCGATCCCGTGACCTACACGGTCGACGCCCCCGACGGGCTCACCGCGCTGCCGGCCGCCGGCACCGTGGACGTCGACGGCACCACGGGGACGGGCACCGTGCCGATCACCCTGCGCGCCGACGCGGGGCTCGCGCTCGGGACCTACCCGGTGACCGTGCACCTGGCCGCCGGCGACGTGGCGCTGCCGGACCAGCGGCTCCAGGTCGACGTCGTCGCACAGACGCGCACCCTGGTCCGGACCGGGTTCGAGCAGGGCGAGCCGCAGGCCCCGGCCAACCAGCGCCTCGAGAGCGCCGGCGTCTCCGACTACTGCTGCGGCATCGGCGGCATGGAGACCAAGGTGCAGGGCGGCGACGCGCACACCGGCAGCCAGGCGGTCATCTACTCCGCCCGGGCGACGGCGAAGGACGCGCACGCCTCGACCGTGCTGCTCGACGTCGACCAGCCCGTCGCCGGCGGCGAGACGCTGAGCTATGCGGTCCGTCCGCAGCGCGACGGCGGTCCGTTCGGCGACTACGTGCAGGACGCCAGCCAGTTCGTGGCGGTCGACCTGCTCTTCGCGGACGGCACGCGGCTGAGCGACACGGGCGCGGTCGCCTCCGACGGCGCCCCGATCGACGCGCTCGCCCAGGGTGAGGTGCTGACGCCGGACGAGTGGAACCGCGTGCAGGTCGTGCTGCCCGACGCGGTCGCCGGCAAGAGCGTCGACAAGGTCGTCCTGACGATCTCGACGGGCGACACCTTCGCGTCGCCGGGCGCGCAGGACGGCTACCTGCGCGGCTGGGTGGACGACCTGTCCCTCGCCGCGCCGGTCGCGCCGCTCGCACTCACCGCGGCCCCGGACCTGGCGGCAGCGCCGGGCGCCGAGCTCTCCGGCGTGCTGGCCCACCTGACCGGTGGCGCGGGCGAGGGGGCGGGCGACTACGCGGCGAGCGTCGACTGGGGCGACGGCTCCGACGCCGCCGACGCGCAGGTGCGGGCCGCGGACGGTGGCGGGTACGACGTCGTCGGCTCCCACACCTACGTCCAGGCCGGCACGTACGCGGCCGTGGTCACGGTGACCGACGCCGACGGGGTGCGCTCGTCGGTGACCGTCCCGGTAACGGTGTCCGACGGCGGCGTCCGGCTCACGGGCGTCGTGGCGGTCCCGCGCTGCATCGGCGGTTCCGTGGGGCTCGCGGTACGCGCGGTGAACGCCGACGGCGACCTCGTCGACGTCGACCTCTCGACGCCGTTCGGGAGCGCGCACGTGGTCGGCGTCGCGGACGGCAGGAGCGCGTACCAGACGTTCCTCGCCCGCACGGCCGCGGTTCCCGCGGGGACGGCCACGGTGGGGGTGACCGCCGCGGACGGTCGCCAGCAGGTCTACGCGGTGGACTACCCCGCGACGAGCTGCTCCTGACGGGCGGCGGACCGGCTTGACGCGGCCCGGCAGGCGCACCCAGCGCCTGCCGGGCCGCGTGCCGGCCGTGCTCGGGAGGTGAAGCGGACGAGCCGGCCTGTACGCCGGGTTCTGTCACCGCGCGCGGTTGCCCCCGCGCGGGAGACGGCCATCCATCTACGACGTGCGTTGCCGCACGCCTCCAGCGGTCTACCCGGGTGCTCGGGCGAGCAGCCCTCGAACGCACCCTGTCCGACCTTGCTCCAGGTGGGGTTTACCGAGCCGGCCCAGTCACCTGGGCCGCTGGTGGTCTCTTACACCACCGTTTCACCCTTACCCCGCCCGGCCGGAGCCGAGCGTGGCGGTCTGTTCTCTGTGGCACTGTCCCGCGGGTCACCCCGGGTGGGCGTTACCCACCACCTTGCTCTACGGAGCCCGGACGTTCCTCGGGACGACGCCGGGGCGCCGTCACGCGGCCGTCCAGCCGACTCGTCCGCAGGCAGAGCGTACCGCGGCTCAGACGTCGACCCGGTACGCGAGGTCGAGCTCGTCCCCGCTCACCCCGCGGATCCCCCAGCTCTCCCGAGGGCTCTCGAGCACGACGAGCTCCAGGTCGTCCGCGCCGAGCCCGAGGGCCGGCGCCACGTCGTCGTACATCGCGGCGACGAGGGCGCGCTTCGCCTGCCTGCTGCGTCCGGTGAAGCACACGACCTCGACGACGAGGTAGCCCGGACCGCGCGAGGGCGCGACGAGCTCGTCGTCGCCGAGCAGCAGGAACCGGTGGAACCGCTTGCCGTCGGGGATCTGCCAGGCCGCGACGAGGGCCGCGTGCAGGGCGTCGGAGACCTCGTCCGTCCGGCCGCCCCACACGCTGCGCCGCCCGTAGACCTTCACCTGTGCCATGGGTCAGCACGGTAGCGCCCGCCGCGTAGGGTGTCCCGGTGCTCGTGCTCCTGCCGCCCTCCGAGGGCAAGACCGTGCCCGACGACGGCCCGCCCCTCGACCTGACCTCCCTCGGCCTGCCGTCCCTGACCGGGCAGCGGAAGGCGGTGATGGACGCGCTCGCCGCCGCGAGCGCCCGCCCCGACGCCCTCGAGGTGCTCGGCGTCGGCCGCGGCCTGGCGGACGAGGTCGCGCGCAACACCCGGCTGACGACCGCGCCCACGGCCCCCGCGGCCCGCGTCTACACGGGCGTGCTGTACGCGGCGGCCGGCCTCGCGGACCTCACCCGGGCGCAGGCGAGGCGGGCCGCGGAGTCCGTGCTGACGGTCTCCGCCCTGTGGGGCGCCGTCTCCCCGGTCGACGCCGTCCCGGCGTACCGGTTGTCGATGGCCACGACCCTGCCGGGCGTCGGGGCGCTCGCCACGGCGTGGCGCCCGCACCTGGCCGCCGCCCTCGACGACCGCGCCAGGGGCGACGTCGTCGTCGACTGCCGCTCCGCGTCGTACGCCGCGGCGTGGCACCCGCCCGCGGGGGCGGAGTGGCTCGCCGTGAAGGTGCTGCGCGAGGTGGGCGGCACGCGGTCGGTGGTCTCGCACAACGCCAAGCACACGCGCGGGGTGCTCACCGGCCACCTGCTGCGCCGGCGCGGCTCCGGGCCGACGACGGCGCGCGGGGTCGTCGCGGCCGCGCGGGAGCTCGTGGGCAGGACGCTCGCGGTCGCCGTGGGCACGGGGCTGCCGTCCGAGCTCCTCGAGGTGACCCTGCACCCCGTGCCGGCGCGGGGCCCACGGACGCTGGAGCTCGTGATCTCCTGAGGCGGCCCGGCCGGCCGGGCCCGAGAGGGTAGCGTCGGCCCGTGGACGACACCCTGCCTCGCGCGTGAGCGCGGTCCGCCGCACCCCGGTCTGGGCCGTCGCCGCCGCCTGCGTCGCCCTCGTCCTCGCGCTCGGGTGGTTGCCCCTCGACGACGCCGGGCGGCTGGCCACCAGGATCGGCCCCGTCGTCGCGCTCCTCGCGGCGCTGACCGTCGTCGCCGAGCTCGCCGCCCACCTGGGCGTCTTCGACGCTGCCGCCCAGCGCGCCGCGACCTGGGCGCGGGGGCGGCGCGCCGTGCTCTGGCTGCTCGTCGTCCTGCTCGCGGTCCTGTGCACCGTGGTGCTCTCCCTCGACACGACCGCGGTGCTGCTCACTCCCGTCGTGGTCGCGGTCGCGGTCCGTACCCGGTCGGCGCCGCTGCCGTTCGCGCTGACCGTGCTGGCGCTCGCCAACACCGCGTCCCTGGCGCTGCCCGTCTCGAACCTGACGAACCTCCTGGCCGCCGACCGGTTCGCGCGCAGCGACCCGCCGGCGTCGTACGTGCCCACGATGTGGCTGCCCGCGCTCGCCGTGCTCGTCGTCGCGGTCGCCGCGCTGGCGCTCTGGCACCGTCTCGCGCTGCGCGGGCGGTACGACGTCGTGGCGCCCGACGCGCCGCGGGACCGGGCGGCGCTGCGCGGGGCGTCGCTCGTGCTGGCCGCCATGGCGCTCTGCTTCGCCGTCGAGCTGCCGCCGTGGGCCGCGGCGACCGGGGCCGCGGTCCTGCTCGGCGCCCTCGCCCTGGGCCGGGGGCACGGGCTCCCGGTGGCCGCGTCCCGGCTGGTCCCGTGGCGGATGCTCGTGGTCGTCGTCGCGCTGCTCGTGCTGGTCGAGACGTGGCACCTGCACGGGCTGGGCGACACGCTCGCCGCCCTCGCCGGCTCCGGGGACGACCCGGCCGCGGTGGTGCGCCTGGGCCTGGTCGGGGCGGTCGCCGCCAACGCCGTCAACAACCTGCCCGCCTACCTGGCCCTCGAGCCCGCAGCGCTCGGCTCGCCCGACCGGCTCGCAGCGCTGCTGGTCGGGGTCGACGCCGGTCCCCTGATCACCCCGTGGGCGTCTCTCGCGACGATCCTGTGGTGGCAGCAGTACGGCCGCCACGCGCTGGCCGTCGGCACGATCGGCTGGTGGCCGGTCGTGCGCCAGGGGCTCGTGCTCACGCCGCTGGTGCTCGCGGCGGGCCTCGCCGCCGTCGTCCTGGCCTGACCCGTGGCCGGCCGGCTCAGTGGTCGCTCGGCACCCCGACCGCTACCACCTCGGTGACCCCGCCCGGCCACACGCGCAGGACCGTCAGCGACGCGGGAGGCAGCCGGACGGTGCTCCACCGCCCGGGCGGCGCGTCGAGCGCCAGCCCGATCGCGGAGCGGATCTGCACCGTGTGCCCGACGACGACCGTCGTGCGCCCCGCCCCGGTGGCGACGATCTCGTCGAGGACGGGCTGCACGCGCGCGCCCACGTCCGCGGCGCTCTCGCCACCCGGCGGGCGGTGGGTGCCCGTCTCGTACCAGCGCTCGAGCTCGCCCGGCCAGCCGCCGGCGATCTGCAGGGCGGTCATGCCCTCCCACGCGCCGAACGAGCACTCGGCGAGCCGGTCGTCCGTCGTCACCAGGCGCCCGAGCCGTCGCCCGACCGCCGCCGCCGTCTCGGCGGCGCGCGCGATCGGGGAGGAGACCACGGACGAGGCCCGCGGGAGGTCGGGCCACGCGTCGCGGCCGATGCGGTGCACGAGGTCGGCCGCGTGCGCGGCCTGCACCTGGCCGCGCGTGGTCAGGGACGGCCCCGGCGCGACCGCGCCCGAGTAGGCGCCGTCCACGGTGAGCGCCGTCTGCCCGTGGCGCACGAGGACGAGGGTCGCCGCCTGCGACGGGTCGAACCCGCGCCGCCGCGCGGACGTCGCGGGGGCCTCCGCGACCGCGCGCTCGGCGGCGAGCGCGGCCGGTGCCGTGAGGGTGTCCGCGGCGCCGGCGACACCGGCGGAGGCGCCGGTCGGTCCCGTCCCCGCCGCGCCTGCGGCGGGCCGCTCGCGCGCGGGCGCCGGCGCGTGCGGGTAGTCCCGCGCGATCTGCCCGCCGCTGTCCATCGCCTCGTTCGCGAGCCGGTCGGCGGCCGCGTTCTCGGCGCGCGGCACCCAGACGAACGTCACCCGCTCGGGCGGCAGGACCTCGTGGGCCTCGGCGGCGAGGCGGCGCATCTCGGCGTGCTTGGTCTGCCAGCGCCCGCTCATCTGCTCGACGACGAGCCGAGAGTCCATGCGGACCTGGACCTGGGCGTCCGGGTCGATCTCCGCGACCGCCCGCAGCCCGGCCACGAGCCCGTGGTACTCGGCGACGTTGTTCGTCGTCGTCCCGAGGAAGCCGGCGCGCTCGGCGAGCACGTCACCGGTCGTGGGGTCCAGGACGAGCGCCCCGTAGCCCGACGGGCCCGGGTTGCCGCGCGAGCCGCCGTCCGCCTCGACGACCAGGAGGCGGCCGCCGGGCCCGGGGGTCTGCTCCGTCACCGCTCAGGCGTCCACGCGCACGACGATGTGGCCGTAGTCCTCGAGCCGCACCACCTGGTCCGGGGCGGCGGCCTCGATCTCGGCGAGCTCGGCGGGCGCGAGGTTGACGTTCAGGCCCTCGGCGAACGCGCCCCGGAGCGCGACGACCCCGCGGCCGCCGTTCTGGGTACGCACCTTGTCGTAGAGCGCGAGGAGCCCCGCGTCGATCCCCTCGGCCGCCTTCTGGCGCTGCGCGGCGACGCCCTTGCCCTCGGTGTTGATGGCCGCGACCTGCTCGTCCCGCTCGGCCTCGGCCGCGCTCTTCGCGGCGAGCAGCTCGTCGTTCGCGGCCTCGAGCCTCGCGAGCGCCTCCTGATGGGCCTCGAGCCGCTCCATGACGTCGAGCTCGACCTCCTCGAGCGCCTCCTGGCGACGTCCGAGCGACTCGAGCTCCTTGACGAGCGCCTGGGCGTCCTTCGCGCCGACCGCGCCGGAGTCGAGCCGGGCCTGGTCACGCGAGGCGCGCGTGCGCACCTGCTCGACGTCGCCCTCCGCCTTGGTCAGCTCGCGACGCAGGTCGTTCGCGGCGGTGCGCGACTCCACGAGCGACGTGCTCAGGTCGGCGATCTGCCCCTCGAGCTCGGTGATCCGTGCGAGGACGGGCAGCGTGGCCCGCTTGTGCCGCAGCTGCTGGATCGTGGTGTCGAACGCCTGGACGTCGAGCAGTCGACGCTGGTCCTCGGGGGGTGCAGTGGTCACTGCGGAGTCCTTTCGGTCGGGGGGAGCTCCGGCGACGCGATCCGCAGCGTCCAGGGGTCGGTGCTGCGCGTGCTCACGCGCGGCTCCACCGTACCGCCGAGGCGGGCCACCACGTCCCGCGCGGCGTGCTCGAGCCAGGGCCACTCGCTCGCGAAGTGCGCGACGTCGACCAGGTACGGGGTGCCGGCGCCGAACTCGGCGCGCTCGCGCAGCTCGGAGGCCGGGTGGTGGCGCAGGTCGGCGGTGACGTAGACGTCGGCGCCGGCCGCGCGGACGTCGTCGAACAACGAGTCTCCCGAGCCGCCGACGACGGCGACCGTGCGCACCTGCGCGTGCGGGTCGCCGGCGACCCGCACGCCCTGGGCCGTCGCGGGCAGGACGGCGGCGACGTGCGCGGCGAACGCCCCGAGGGTGGTGGGGGCCTCGAGACGACCGACGCGGCCGATGCCGCGGACCTCCGGGTCCGCGTCGGACGGCACGAGCGGGCGCCGGCCGACGACCCCGAGGAGGTCGGCGAGCGCGTCGGCCACCCCGCCGGGGGCGGCGTCCGCGTTGGTGTGCGCGACGTACAGGGCGGTCCCGGACCGCACGAGGCGGTGCACCAGCGCGCCCTTGAACGTCGTCGCCGCGACCGAGTGCACCGCCCGCAGCAGCAGGGGGTGGTGGGTGACCACCAGGTCGGCGCCCCAGTCGAGCGCCTCGTCGGCGACGGAGTCCACCGGGTCCACCGCGAAGAGGATCTTGCGGACCTCCTGCTCCGGGTCGCCGGCGACGAGCCCGACGGCGTCCCAGTCCTCCGCCGTCCCCGGCGGGTAGAGGTCCTCCAGGACGCGGACGACGTCGGCCAGGCGGGGCGCGGGACTCATGGCCCCAGGCTAGCGGCGCGGCGCGGCGGCGCGGCGGGCATTGCCGATACCTTTCCGCCATGACCAGCAGGGGGACGAGCAGGATGACGCGCACGGTGACGACACGGCCGACGACACGGCTCACGCGGGTACGGGGGACGGCCGCCGTCCTGGCGGCGGGGGCGCTCCTGCTGACCGGGTGCGGCACGTCCGGCGAGGACGACGGCACGACGGCGGGGCCCGCCGCGGCGTCGCGGACCGCGACCCCGACCCCGACGCCGACGCCGGTCGCGCTGCTCACGTGCGACGACCTCGTCGACAGCTCCGCCGTGGCCACGACGCTGACCTTCGCCGACGGCAAGGCACCGAAGGTCGTCGAGGCGCTCCAGCCCGACCTGCAGATGGACCCGTACCTGATCACCGAGGCCGGCGGGCTCGGCTGCTCCTATCGCAACGGCCCCGAGCCCACCCAGCCGGACTACGTCGAGGACGGCGCCGCGTACGTCGGCGTCGAGGTCCTGCCCGGCGCGGGCGACTACTTCGTGGAGGACGCGGGCGACACCGACGAGCCGGTCGACCCGTCGGTCGACGTGGCCGGCGTGCAGAGCGTCTCGACCTGCGGGCCGCTCGGCTGCCTCGTGGCGGGCGTCGTCGGCGACTCCTGGGTGCGGGTATGGATGCACACGTCCGGCTGGGAGCAGGACTTCTCCCCCTACGAGGGCATGCCAGACCGGGAGAAGACCGTGCTCGGCGGGCTCCAGGCGATCGCCTCGAGGGCCTACGGCGCCCTCGCCGAGGCCCCGGCGGAGGCGTATGCCTGGCGCGCGCGCGGCGAGGCGACACCGGTGACGTGCAAGGACCTGTCCGCCGCCGTCGGGAAGAAGGCGGAGACCTGGGGCTACGGGAAGCCCCTGGACAAGGACGCGCCCGCGGGCCCGGAGGACGCCAAGTCCTTCGACCAGGTGCTGTGGATGCTGATGGACGGCACCACATGCCGGTGGAAGGACGGGTACGACGAGGACTTCGTCTCGGTCGTGCCGGGTGCCGCGTCGCTGGTCGAGCGGCTCGCGACGTCGCCGGACGAGGACGTGCTCTACCGTCCCACCACGATCTCCGGCGCCGACCAGGCCATCCGCTACTGCCGCCAGGACTACTGCGAGACGTTCTTCTCGGCGGGCGGAGACGCCTACCAGACGAGCTCGAAGTCCCTGGCGAAGAAGCTCGCCGCCACCGCCTCGTAGCCGACGGGCGCTGACCTGGTCAGAGGTGCGTTACGGTAACGAGCGTTCCCTGACCTGACCGTGAGCAAGGAGAGCCCGTGGCTCGCCCCAAGGACGACGCCGCCACCGCGCGCCGCATCTCCGACGCCGTGTACGCGGTGCTCGCGCGCGGCGGGCCCCAGTCGTTGACCGTGCGGGCGGTCGCCCGCGAGGCGGGCTGCAGCACGGGCCTGCTCATGCACACCTTCAGCGACAAGCGGTCGATGCTGCTGAACGCCCGCCGGCTCGAGCAGGAGCGCGCCGCCTTCCTGCTCGCCCGCGTCGACGACGCCGGGTCCGACGTCGCGACGCTGCTCCGGGAGACGCTGCTGGTGCTCGTCGCGCCGGGTCGCCCGGCGGCGGGCTCGCGCCCCGGGCAGGGGGCCGACGACGACGCCCGCGTCCGCCTCGGGTTCCTCGCGGCCGCGCTGGACGACGACGTGCTGCGCGCCGAGCAGCGCTCCGCGCACCGCGAGCTCGTCGCGCGCGTGCGCGCCCTCGTGGAGCGGCGCCGCCCGGACCTGTCCCGCCACGACGTCGCGGCCACGACCCTGGCGCTCGTCTCCCTCGTCGAGGGGCTCTCAGCGCTGAGCACCGCCGACCCCGAGCTCTACACGCCCGAGGCGCGCGAGGCCGCCGTCGACCGCGCGCTCGCCGCGCACGGCCTCTCGACCCCGGCCGGGGGCACGGCTGCCGGCACGGCGGAAGCGGAGACGACCCGTCGCGGCGCGAGCGCGACGGTCACGCTGTGGGATCCGGTGCGCGACGCGCGCGCCGTCGGCGACCTCCTGCGCGGGTACCACCGCCAGACCGAGCGGGAGAAGGGCGCCGAGCCGGGCGACCCGCTCCCCGACGCCTACCGCGCCGAGGTCGAGCACCCCGCTGCCGCGCTCGCCACGTCCGAGGTGCTGGTCGCCCGGGACGCGGCGGACCGCGCCATCGGGCTCGTCGTGCTGCGTCACGCCGGAGAGGTCCCGAGCGTGTCGCGCCTCTGGGTCGACCCGGACCGCCGCGGGCTGGGCGCGGGGCGACGCCTGCTGGACGCCGCGCGGGAGCGTGCCGCGGACGGGGGTGCGGAGGCGCTCGAGCTCACGGTGTGGGAGTGGCGCACGGGCCCGATCGACCTCTACACGCGCTGCGGGTTCGAGCGGGTCGGGCGCGAGCCGGACCGCCCGCGGCTCGTGCGGATGCGCGCGGCGCTCGCTCCCCGCTGACCTCGCCTGCGCCGCCGGACCCCCCGGCGGACGGAAGTCTGAACGCCTACGCTCGGGACATGGCGGCAGAGCAGCTGAGCTTTCGCACGACGATCGGCGTCGAGGTCAAGGGCGACACCTGGAGCTGCGTCGAGATCCCCGGTTCGGCAGAGCTCTTCGGGACCGGCCGGACGGTCCGGGTCGACGCGCGGGTCGACGACGTCGTGCTCGAGAACGTCGGTGCGATGCCGACCGGGACGGGCGGCCACATGGTGTCTCTCAGCGCCAAGGTCCGCAAGGCGCTCGGCAAGGACGTCGGTGACCCCGTCGAGGTGACCGTCACCAGGCGATAGCCCGGCCGATGGCCGGGCTCTCGATATGAACGATGACGCGACACATCTATGAACGATGTCCCGACTCATCACAAGGGTGGGCCCGGAGGGACTCGAACCCCCGACATCCACGGTGTAAGCCTCTGAATGGGTGCTGACCTGCAGCTTTGTTCCCCGAAGGTTGTCCGCGGGGGCCCAGCGGGGGTACGACGGCAAGGTCCGTGACATGAAACCAACTTCGCACAACAGACTTGGGAACAACCACCCATAGCGCGAACCCAGTCGAGCGAAGCTCAGGCCATGTGGCAGAACGACGTGCCGTCCAGGAGCCCCGCCGACCGAGCGGATCCCCGTAGCAGCACCGCCACAGTTCAACCGCACCTGATGACGTCAACAGCACAGCCAGCGCCGCATGCCGCCCCTGATAGAGCTCCGACGGCGATCGAGCTCCGACGGCCCGATCGCCCATCACGTCACCAACGAAGCGTGCGAAACACTCCCAGCTTTTTAACCCCACTCGCGCCGCCCACGAACCGGGGCCCACAAGTAGGATCCGGACAGACCCAGATCCGACAACGGAGACCGCCCCATGGCCGCAAACGACGTAATCCTTCTCGCTGACATGCTCAATAGAACGCGAATCGAAGCGGACGGGCTAAATCCAGCCGAGCAAGAGGCATACTTTCTTGCACACCACTACCTAAAGCCCTACGCACCTACCCATGACGATATCCTTTCTGGGATCGTCGATGGCGCAAATGATGGCGGCATCGACGGCGCATACATGCTTGTAAACGGCATGTGCGTTCGAGATGACGCGCCGCTAGTTAAGATGGGGCGCGGACCGAAACTAGAGTTCATCGTATTCCAAACCAAGAACACGGCCGGCTTTTCCGAGGGTGCGGTCGAACACATGATCACAAACATCCCAGACCTATTTGACCTGGATCGCGACGAGGCCCAATTGGCAAAACGATTCAACTCCAAGGTTATCGAGGTAACTCGACGATTTATTCGGGCTGTTCGCGATCTAGACATGCCGAATATTGCCATTAAAGCAATATTCGCGAGCCTAAAGGCAGAGGCTCTTCCGCATCCAAATGTTGCAAGGAAAGGCGATGGGCTTGTAGAGGCGATTCGGAGATCCTTCGGCACCTCAGAGCCGTGTGTAGAGTTTCTCGATGCGGCAGCCGTGAGCAAGTATGCGCGCTTTAGGTCAAGGGTCTCCAAGGAGGTTCGCCTCGCAGAGAATCCGATATCAACGAACACATCTGGCGGATATATAGGCGTAGTATCGCTGCCCGAGTATCACCGGTTCATTAGTGATGATAGCGGCCGGCTCGACGCGCTAATGTTCGAGGCCAACGTGCGCGACTACGAGTCCGAATCTGATGTAAATTCCAGCATCAGGGCCACGCTTGCCGAAAGGGGTGCAGGGATTGACTTCTGGTGGCTAAACAATGGCGTCACCGTCGTTGCTGACAAAGTCCAGTTAAGCGGCAAGATCCTCTCGCTAGTCTCTCCACAGATTGTCAACGGGCTCCAAACCTCGCATGAAATCTACCGTCGCGGCGCGAGCGCCGAGCTCGACGAAAGGCGATCGATTTTGGTCAAGGTGGTTGAGGCGGACCAGGAGGTAACCAAAGACAGAATCATTAAGGCGACCAATAGTCAAACGACACTGGGCACGAGCGCGCTAAGGGCTACGGACTCCGTTCAACGCAAAATTGAAGAATACCTCCAGACCGTCGGTCTGTACTACGAGCGGAGGAAAAACTTTTACCGGAACCAGCAAGTGCACCTGTCTCAACTCGTATCAATAGATCAGCTGGGGCAAGCCGTTATGGCGACACTGGTGCAGGCGCCCCATGTTGCGCGAGCTGCACCATCGAAAGTGTTTGACGACGATATTTATCCATTAGTGTTCGCAGAGGGCCACCCGCTGGCGATGTATTCTCAAGCTGTCACAATCCAGCGCGTCTGCGAACAGTTTCTGCGCACTGAGCCTGCAACTCGCGGAGAAGTGGACAACTTCTCATTTCATCTCGCAACTCTTGCCACCGTTGCGATGACACGAAAACGACAGCCTAGCGCAAATGATCTATCGAAGTTGAATCGCACGCCAAGCAATGAACTTCTTCGAACTCTTCTTGGAGTAGTGAGAACTGCATATAGTGAGGTCGTGAACAGTAAGAACTACGTGCTCTTCGACGAGGTCGCGAAAGACTCCATGTCGACAGCCCGAGTCCTTGACGGCGGCCAGCGCTACTTATTGAGCACTAGCCGTCAATAGAGCCAGAAGTTCATCGAACTCTGTCCGGATTTGGGAATCGCCTTCGCACTCCTGATTCCTGATTCCGCAAAGCCTCCTGGGCGCGCCAGGATGGCCTCTCGTGGGCGAGTTCCCTGTTTCGGAATACTCTCATCGCACCCTTGCCTACGCATTGGCAATATTCGTTACGCACGGCGTCGCGGTCAAGTCATGATCCCAACGCGACTATCGCTCTGTTTATCAGAACGGAAGTACGGCGTTTGAACGGGTCGCATTACCCGCTATCCTGACGCCTTTCCTGCCGACTGATCTCGCTGCGCGGTGTAGTGCCGCCGCCGCGTTGCGACGGTCGCGCTCCTGGGCGCGCAATTTGGTTGGGCTACCGAGCGGCTGCGCTCCTGCTATGGCGTATCGCTCACGGTATGCGGCGACGGCTGTCAGTTCGGCGAGCCAGCGTTCACGGTCTTTGGCACCGTTCGGCGGCCTTCCGAAGCGCCGCGTCCACGGCGCATGATCACGCACTGCGATCTCGGCCAGATTGCGAGAGCGGGTTTCGATGAGGCGGCGACGTTCTTCGAGTGCGCGGCCGTAATCATCGGGCAGCGGTCCGCGAGCGGCGGGGATGAGACCAGCGATAAGGTCGGCTCTCGTACCCTGAGCGGGGCGGCTTGCGACGTGGGCGAGGCGCGTCGCAAGAACGGCCGCGACATCGTCAGCGTCGAACAGGCCGCGCTGGGCGACTAGTTGCGGAAGCAGGGTTTCAACATCGCGTCCGCACGCCTCGGCTTGCCTTAGCCCGGCCGCGAGCACGCCGAACGCCTCGGAATGGATCGCCTGGTCGGTTTCGGCGGATGTGAGCCGACCAGCATCGCGGAGGACGTGTTGCACGAGACGGGTCCAGCGGTCGCATTGTGCGGCGTTGGCGATGGTCTCGTACTCGGCGGCGAGCTGGCGGATACTCGTCCAGCGGTTCTCCTCGGTCTCGATGACCTGGTGCGCCGATGCCTCGGTGCCGGTGTGGTTCACGACTCCGAGCATGACGCTGCGGGCAGTCACGTCCGGGTCGGCCGGGTTAACGTGCAGCGGGTCGGGTCGGTCCAGCGCGACGTAGGCCGTGTTGGCATCCCGTCCACGGGTCATGGACACGTACAGGTTCTCGCGGGTGCTCGACGACGAGACCACGACGTGCGCGGTATCGACGGTCAGGCCCTGGGCGCGGTGGGCGGTGACGGCGTACCCGAGGTCGACGTGGTCGGCCACGTAGCTCGATGGCAACACCATGCTCCCCCGCCGTCGGCCTTCGGGGCTGACTTCGAGGCCGCCATCGCGCCGAACGTGGGTGACGATCCAGCGGTCGCCGTTGCGCACCCAGCCCCGCCGTCCGGCGCGAAGGCGTCGGTCGTTGCGGCGGGTGATGATCACGTCACCGGCCGATGCTGGCCTGTCGTCGCGCAGGACGACGTCGCGGCCGGCGGAGGTAAGACCCGTGCGGATGCGTTCGGCGCGGGCCCGGTCGTTGAGTTGTCTGACTGTGTCGGCCGTCCCGGTGACGAGGACGCTCGCCCGGCCGGCGTCGACGTCGTGCCGCCATGCGGCGTAGGCGGCATCGACCATCTCGTCGGTGCTGCCCTCCCGGATCCGGTCGTGCGTTTCGTACCGGTCGACGACGGCCGCGTCGCCATCACGGAGTCGCAGCGATGCCGTCTTCTCCCAGTCGTGCGTGAACCGGTGCACCTCGGTCAGCCGGGGCACGTCGTCGCCACGGGCGGCGACCAGCATGGCGAACGCCCCGCCGGCGTCGACGGACTGCAGCTGGGCCGGGTCGCCGACGAGCACCACCTTCGCACCGACCTGCGCAGCCCCTGTCGTGATGAAGTCCAAGTCGCGAGTGGAAGTGAGCGTCGCCTCGTCAACGATCACCAGCTGACCCGGGCGGAAGTCCGCCCGGCCGTGGCGGTGGTCGTAGATCCATTTCGCCGTGTTGTCGCAGCGGATGCCGAGGTCCTCGGCCAGCACCTGCGCTGCGATGGCCGAGGGCGCCATCCCGACCACCGCCCCAGTGCCGTGTTCGGCCACCCATGCGTTGAGGAGTGCTCGCATCGTGGTGGTCTTGCCGGTGCCTGCAGGGCCGACCAGCACGTCGAGCGAACGGCCCGAGACAAGGATCCGTCTCACTGCCTCGGCCTGCTCGACGTCGAGCCAAGGCTCCCCCGGTCCAGGGCTCGCGTTCCGGTGCAGCAGCCGCGTTGCTGAACCCGTGCCGGTGCGGTCGGCGGCGAGTGCGAGGAGCCGGTCCTCCATGCGGAGCAGCTCGTC
Source organism: Cellulomonas sp. PhB143 (assembly GCF_003752595.1). Taxonomy (GTDB): domain Bacteria; phylum Actinomycetota; class Actinomycetes; order Actinomycetales; family Cellulomonadaceae; genus Paraoerskovia. The sequence continues at coordinate 112,296 of NZ_RKIJ01000016.1, forward strand.
GCTGGTGAAGATCTCGCCATGCCGGGGCCGCAGCATGCTGGAACCGTCCTCACGCCGCAGCGTCGCCGGGCTGCTCGCCAGCTCACCGGGCGTCAGCTGAACCGACCTTCGAGTGGCGGCATCGGTGATCATCGCGACCACCTGCTCGCGATCCTCGACCGTGGCGAACCGCAGCCCCATCGTGCGGCGCGAGGCCTCAGCCCACAGGTTCCAGCGCTGCCACGTCGACCGCTTCTGCGACACCGCTGCAACCACCTCGACCGCTAGCTGATCGACGACGTCCAGCGGGACAGCGTCGACGGTCAGCACCCGGGTGGAACGTCCCTTCGCGAGGCCGCGCGCCCACCCGGTCGGGTCATCGCCCACGAGGTGCTCGGCGCGACGTCGCCAGGCGGCGGTCAGGTCCGCCAACGAGTGGATGGACTTCTCGGGCCGCGTGGCCAAGGTCGCCTGGGCGCGCAGCTTCACGGTCACTCGCGCCGACGGCCGACGGCCATGCGTCGCCGTGTAGTCGGCGATCAGCTGGTCGCTCGCGACCTCGATGTCGCGGCTACGCGAGGAGAACTCCACCAGCAGGTCATCGGGGACGCCGGCGATCTCCCACTGCGCCGACCTATCGGCTCCGCGTTCGCGCCGCTGCCACCCGATGCCGAACGTGTTGGTGAGCCGGTCGGCAAGGACGGCGTTGTAGTGCTCGGACACCGCGACGACGGCGTGGTGCAGGGCGCGGGAGTCCAGGGTGCGCCACTGGCCGTCGTGGGCGGCCTTGACCTTGTTCGAGATCACCAGGTGGGTGTGCAGCTGCGGATCGTTCGACCGCGAGTCCCAATGGTCGTACGCCGTCGCCGCCACCCCCACGACCGGCACCTGCGCCGCTCCCCCATGCCCCGTGCGGGTGGCCGCGACCTCCCGCTCGAAGAAGTCCAACACCTGCCCGACAGCGTCATGGTGCGCCGCGACGATCAGCTCCTGCGTCGTCGCGTCCGCCAACCCCCACAACACCGACACCGACTTCGGCACCGAGAACGTCAGATCGAACCCCGCGGTCGCCGTCTGCGACCCGCGAGCCTGTTCCTGTGCCTGGATCCGCGCCACCGCGGCGTCAAACTCCGCCCCCGGCAGCATGCGATCAACGCCGTGGATCCGTCGCGCGGTTCGCTCCGCCGCGGTCGGGTACTCGCGGAACGGGCGTCCCAGCGACTCGCCGGTGACCGGGTCCACGCCATGGCCCAGCAACGCCTGCAGCTGAGACGGCATCACCGTTATCTCTGGCTGCAGTACACCGTCACCGAGGTGCTGGACGCCTCGGCCCATCCACATCCCGGGCGGCGTGCCCGCCTCGGTGAAGTACCGCGTGAACACCGAGGCCTTCGGCTCGTTCCCGTCCCCGGCCACGACCGACCGCAGCAGGTAGGCATACCCCTGCCCGGCCGAGATCACCCGCAGCGAGACTGTCACACCTGACAGGTGTGGAGCTCGACCCGCCTCGGGTGCCAGAGGTGTGAACACGAGGCGTACGGGACTCCAGCGGTCGGACCGCCGTTGAGTCATCGACGCGAAGCGCGCCGCGCAGGTCCTCAGTGCGGAGAGTATGTCCCCGGAGGATCGGGCAACACGGCCACGGTCGACATTGACCTATGTCAATATAGAGGCATGTCGATACAGCAGGTCCACGAGGTTGTCATCGTCGGCTCGGGCCCCGCCGGCTACACCGCGGCTGTGTACGCCGCGCGGGCTGGTCTGGCGCCCGTCGTGATAGCGGGCACATCGCCGTGGTCGGCGGCGGCGACTCGGCGACGGAGGAGGCGATCTTCCTGACGCGCTTCGCGTCCAAGGTCACCATGGTGCACCGTCGCGACTCCCTGCGCGCGTCGAAGATCATGGCCGCCCGCACCGAAGCGAACCCGAAGATCGAGTTCGCGTGGAACAGCGAGGTCGCCGGGATCGGCGGCGAGAAAAAGGTCACCGGCGTCACCCTGCTCGACACGGTCACCGGCGCGGAGCGCGAGCTCGACGCGACCGGCCTGTTCGTCGCCATTGGGCACGACCCCCGCACCGACCTCGTGAAGGGACGGATCGACCTCGACGACGAGGGCTACATCCTCGTTGAGGGTCGTTCCACACGCACGAACCTGTCCGGTGTCTTCGCCTGCGGCGACGCCGTCGACCACACCTACCGCCAGGCCATCACCGCCGCCGGCTCCGGTTGCTCCGCCGCGCTCGACGCGCAGTCGTATTTCACCGAGGTCGCCGACGCCGAGGGCGAGCAGTCCCTGGCCGGCATCCCGACGGCGCCCAACCCTGACGGGCTTCCTGCCGCCCTCGCCGACGCGCGGGAGGTGGCTCGGTGAGCGACGCAGCGACCCCGCAGACCGACGCCGTCCGGCGCCTGTCCACCCTGGACCGCTGGCTTCCGGCCTGGATCGGCCTGGCCATGATCGGCGGCCTGCTGGTGGGCCGGTTCATCCCGGGCCTGTCGGACGTCCTGGCTTCGATGGAGGTCGGCGGCATCTCGATCCCGATCGCGCTCGGCCTGCTGGTGATGATGTACCCCGTGCTGGCCAGGGTCCGCTACGACAAGGTCGCCTCGGTCACCGGGGACAAGAAGCTGCTGGTCAGCTCGCTGCTGCTGAACTGGATCGTCGGCCCAGCGCTGATGTTCGCCCTGGCCTGGACGTTCCTGCCCGACCTGCCCGAGTACCGCACCGGCCTGATCATTGTCGGCCTGGCCCGCTGCATCGCGATGGTCGTCATCTGGAACGACCTCGCGTGCGGGGACCGGGAGGCCGCCGCCGTGCTGGTCGCGATCAACTCCGTGTTCCAGGTGATCGCGTTCTCCCTGCTCGGCTACTTCTACCTCACCGTGCTGCCCGGCTGGCTCGGCCTCGACACCCAGGGACTCGACGTCTCGATCGGGCAGATCGCCCTCAACGTGCTGGTCTTCCTCGGCATCCCGCTGGTGGCAGGCTTCGCGTCCCGCTGGATCGGCGAGCGGACCAAGGGTCGCGACTGGTACGAGGAGCGGGTCGAGCCGAAGATCGGCCCGTGGGCCCTGTACGGGCTGCTGTTCACGATCGTGCTGCTCTTCGCCCTGCAGGGCGACGCCGTGACCTCCAGCCCGCTCGACGTCGTGCGCATCGCGCTGCCGCTGCTGGTGTACTTCGCCGTCATGTGGGGCCTGGGCATGGTGCTCGGCAAGCTGCTGGGTCTGGGCTACGCCCGCACCACCACGCTCGCGTTCACCGCGGCGGGCAACAACTTCGAGCTCGCCATCGCCGTGGCCATCGGCACCTTCGGCGCCACCTCCGGCGAGGCGTTGGCCGGGGTCGTCGGACCGCTCATCGAGGTCCCGGTGCTGGTGGGCCTGGTCTACGTGTCCCTGTGGGTCGCCCGGCGCTGGTTCGCCGTCGACCCCTACTCCGTCGAGGCGCCGACCCGAGGGCTGGACGAGGTGAGGTCATGACCACCACCGACACGACCGAGGAGCGCGTTCCGCTGACGGTGCGCGACCAGGACTGCGGGCCCCGCATCGAGGCGCACGCGATCGGCACCGAGGCCGCGGGCGTGGTCGCGGCCACGCTCAAGGCGCTGGCCGAGCCGCTGCGGCTGCGGATGCTGTCCTTCATCGCCACCGCGCCCGCCGGGGAGGCGTGCGTGTGCGACCTGGCCGAACTGACCGACGTGTCCCAGCCCACGGTGAGCCACCACCTCAAGGTGCTGCGCGACGTCGGCGTGCTCGCGTCCGAGCGGCGCGGCACCTGGGTCTGGTACCGCATCACCCCCGGCTACAAGTCCGCGATCAGCACCCTGCTCGAGTCGTTCGCACCGGCAGCCCTGGACGCCCTGGGCGAGCACCCGCACCTGATGGGGCTCGAGGATGCCGACGCCGCCCTGGACCGGCTCGCCGCCGACCTCTCGGCCGCGCATCCCGACCTGGCCCGCGACGTCGTGCTGCGTACGGTGCGCGAGTCGTACACGGCGCTGGCCCGCTCGGCGAAGGTCTCCGCGCACCTGCTCACCCTCACCGACCGTTTCGCCCGCCAGCGGCTGGCCGACCTGACCCGCGAGGCCAGCAACGCCGGCGCCGGTGCCGCGGTCGCGCCGCAGGTGCTGTTCGTGTGCGTCGCGAACGCCGGCCGCTCCCAGCTCGCCGCCGCGCTCGTGCGGCACTACGCCGGCGACCGGGTCGTGGTCCGGTCCGCCGGATCGACGCCGGCGGCGGACGTGCACCCCGCGGTGCGCCCCGAGCTCGCCGCCCTGGGTACCGTCGAGCCGTTCCCCAAGCCGCTGACCGACGACGCGGTCCGCGCCGCCGACGTCGTGATCACCATGGGCTGCGGCGACGTGTGCCCGGTCCTGCCCGGCAAACGGTACGAGGACTGGCTCGTGGGCGACCCGGCCCTGGCCTCCCCTGCCGGTGTCGCGGCCATCCGCGACGAGCTCGACACCCGCGTGCGCGCCCTCCTGGCCGACCTGCTGCCCGACCTCGACCTGCCCACCCCGTGAACGACCGACCCCCGGAGACCACCGTGACCGATACCCCCGCCGCCGCGAAGCCGTCCGCCCTGTTCGTCTGCGTGCACAATGCAGGCCGTTCCCAGATGGCCGCGGGCTTCCTGCGCGCGCTGTCGGGCGGGGCCGTCGAGGTGCGCTCGGCCGGCTCGACGCCCGCCGACCGGATCAACCCGGTCGCCGTCGAGGCCATGGCCGAGGTGGGCGTCGACATCATCGCCGAGCAACCCAAGGTGCTCACCACCGAGGCTGTGCAGGCCTCCGACGTCGTCATCACCATGGGATGCGGCGACGCCTGCCCGATCTTCCCGGGCAAGCGCTACGAGGACTGGGAGCTCGACGACCCCGCCGGCCGGGGCCTCGACGACGTGCGTCCCATCCGCGACGAGATCGAGCGCCGCATCCGCGATCTGCTCGCCTCGCTCGACGTTCAGCCGGTGGCCTGACCCGCTCCGTTCCGCGCAGAGCACGACGGAGCCGCAACCGGACAAGGTTGCGGCCCGTCGCGTGTCGTCGGGTCAGGCGAGCGACTTCTGCAACAGCGTGGTGCCCAGCCACCGGTCGAACTTGCGCCCCACCCGTTCGAGCCGCCCGGCGTCGGCGAACCCCGCCCGCCGATGCAGCGACAGGGAGGCGGGCGAGTCCATGTCCGCGACGACGGCGATCATCTCGCGTGCGCCGGCCTGCTCGGCCTCCTCGATGAGGCGGGCCATGAGCTGCGTACCGACGCCACGGCCGGTGTACGCAGGGTCGAGGTAGATGGAGTCCTCCACCGTGTGCTCATAGGCGGGCCGCGGTCGCCACGGCCCGACGTACGCGAACCCGGCGACCTCCCCACAAGTGTCCGCGACGAGGAACGGCCACCCGCCGTCCCGGACGGCATCGAGCTTTGCGTCCCACAACGGCGGTCCGGGCGGTGTTAGCTCGAACGTCGCCGTCGAGGTCAGGACGTAGTGGTCGTAGATGGCTGCGACTCCCGCCATGTCGGAGGGGGTCGCGGCGCGCAGCGTGAGGCTCACGCGTCCTCGCCGTCGCCCGAGCGGCCGTGCACCACACCGCTGGCGAACCCGACACCTGCCGGCGCTCCAACGCCGAGGGTGACGAGCTGCGGCTCGGCCGGCGCGGTCCCGCAACAGGACACGGCGGACGACTCGCCTTCGGCGGCCAGGGCCAGGTCGCTGGAGCACACCCCCGTGGCCGGGAGGTTCAGCTCGACGGCGTCGGCCGCCGCCCGGTCGCCGGCCAGCGCGGCCGCGACGGAGCGCACCTGTTCGTACCCGGTGGCCAGCAGGAACGTCGGGGCCCGGCCGTAGGACTTCATGCCCACCAGGTAGAAGCCGTCGTCCGGGTGGGACAGCACCGCCTCGCCGTGCGGGGGCACCGTGCCGCAGGAGTGCTGGTTGGGGTCGATGAGCGGGGCGAGCGCGCTCGGCGCCTCGACGACGGGGTCGAGGTCGAGGCGCACCTCGCGCAGCATGCCAAGGTCGGGGCGGAAGCCGGTCGCGTTGACGATCGCGTGCACGTCCAGGGCGAGCGGCTCGTCCTTAGCAGTGCCGAGCACCTGCACCGACTCCGCACCGGGGACGAGCTGCTCGATCGAGACCCGTGTCAGCAGCCGCAGCCGCCCAGCGTCGACGGCGTCCTTGAGCCGGGTGCCCAGCAGTCCGCGGGCGGGAAGCTCGTCGTCCGTGCCGCCGCCGAACAGGCGCCGGGCGGACCCGCCGCGGATCGCCCATGTGATCGTGGCACCCGGCGCCGCCTCGGACAGCTCCACCAGGCTCAGCAGCGTGTTTGCCGCCGAGTGGCCCATCCCGACCACCAGGGTGTGCCGTCCGGCGAAGCGGTCGCGGTCGGCGCCCAGGACGTCGGGCAGCGGGCCGGTGACGAACGGCGCCGCGTCCACCTCGCCGGCCGCGGGCAGGCCGCTCACGCCGAGCGGGTTCGACGTCGAGAACGTGCCGGACGCATCGATCACCGCCCGCGCCAGGACGTCTGTCACGCGGCCGTCCGCGTCGACGGTCCGCACGCGGTAGCCGCGACGGTCGCGGCCCAGCGAGCGCGTCTTGTCCGCACCGTCACGCGCCACCGCGAGCACCCGTGTCCCGGTGCGCAACCGCGAGGCGATCTGGGGCGTCGCCGCCAGGGGCGCGACGTACCCGTCCACGAGCTCGGCGCCTGTCGGCAGCGAGTCCAGGTCCGGCTCGGACCAGCCTGTGGGCTCCAGCAGGCGGCGAGCTGCGGCGTCGACGTCGTACCGCCACGCCGAGAACAGGCGAACGTGCCCCCACGACGAGATCGCCGCACCGGCACGCTCGCACGCCTCCATCACCAGCGGCTCCAACCCACGCTCGAGCAGGTGCGCCGCCGCGGCCAGGCCCACCGGGCCCGCGCCGATGACGACTACCGGCAGCTTTGCTCGCACCGTCTCGACCATCACACACTCCCTCGTATTGATGAACTTCGATGGCAACGGACCACAACATATCCATATTCTTCGATGCATGGCAAGATGAGGGCATGACCGTGACGGAACTGGCCCTGGAACCACTGGCGTCGTCTTCGCCGGCGGCTGGATGCTGCGGACCCGCCGACGACTCCGCCGTCGACCACGAGACCGCCGTCGACGTCGCCCGCCGCTTCAAGGCGCTCGCCGACCCGGCCCGCGTGCAGCTGCTCTCGATCGCCGCCGCGCACGAGGGGCACGAGGTGTGCGTCTGCGACCTGACCGGCCCGCTCGGCCTCGCGCAGCCCACCGTCAGCCACCACCTCAAACTCCTCGTCGAGGCGGGGCTGCTCGAGCGCGACCAGCGCGGGCGCTGGGCGTACTACTCGCTGGTGCCGGGTGCGCTCGGTGGGCTCCGTGCCACGCTCGGCCGCATCGTCGCGCCGCAGGCATAGCCGACGGTGCGCGCGACGGCCGCCCGATCCCCGTGCACGCACCCTCGCCCGGTCCCGCGCACGTTTTCGCCGAACCACTCCCCGTACGCACCCTGGCCTGCGCCGACGCCGTCATGAAGGGTGCGTACGGGGTCCGTACGGGGTGGGTACCCCGTACGTTTGCGGTAACGCACCAGGTCCACCATCGAGCCATGGATACCTCGGCTTTCACGCGGCTCCGGGTGACGCGCCCGGCGGTGCCGATTCGGCCCCGCCGAACGGTCGTCGTCGAAGTTGTAGGGCGTGATGTCTGCGCGACGGCGGCCGGCGGTCGCCGAACCGGGCATTTCGGGGAAGCCAACGGTGCCGCGGACTCAGCGGCACCGTGCGACCTGCGCGAGGACGTCTGCGCCGCATTGAGCGACGCCCGCAGTCGTCGCTCATGAGGTCGCGACCTTACGGCCGGGCCGACGGGATGGCGATCGCCAGCCGCTCGCGCAGCTCGTCCAGGTCGACCCGGATGAGTCTCCCCACCCGGTACCCGGTGACCGTGCCGTCGGCGATGCGCCGACGGATGGTCTTCACCGACACGCTGAACTCCTCCGCCGCGTCGGCCAGGGCCACGAGTTGCCCGCGGCTCACCGACCGGTTCTTCGCGGTCGTGGTTCGCATGATCGTTCTCCTTCCCGGCGGCGCCGATGCGTCGTCGTCACGACAAAGGTGTGCCGTCGGGTCCAGGAGGTGCCCCAGGGCCCCGTCCCGGCGGTTCCGAGCTCCGTACGTCCCGCTCGCCAAGCCGGCGACGCTCACGACGTGCGGCAAGCTCGTCCTCACGAGCCATCGCCGCCATCCGCTCGGCGATCATGCGGTCCCGGTCGGCAGCCGCATGCTGATAGATCATCGCCACCCGCGCCTCGGAATGCCCGGCACGATGCATCAGCTCGGCGGCGGTCGCGCCGGCCCGGGCCGCCATCGTCAGGCTCGTGTGCCGCAGATCGTGCGTCCGCACGTCCGGCAGCCCCGCCTTCTCCCGGGCACGGATCCAGGCGTACCGCCACGTCCCCTCGGGGAGCACTCCCCCGGACCGCCCCGGGAACAGCAGCCCGTCTCGCCCCGGCTGGGCGAACCGCTCGACGTGGACCCCGAGGACGAGCGCCAGCTCCTCCGGGATCGCCACCGTCCGGTATCCAGCCTCGGTCTTGACGCGGCCGACGACGGCATTGATGCCTCTGCCGCCCTGGGAGACGTTCTGCGCCACGCTGACGGACGCCTCCGTCTGGTCCCGCAGGTCCACGTCCCGGCGGCGCAGCGCACGGGCCTCGCCAATCCGTAAGCCCGTCCAGCTCAGCAGGTCGGCCAGCGCCCGCAGGTGCTCGGGCAAGGCCAGAGCGAGCGACTCCACGTCCGTCGGCGTCAAGACGACGGGCTGGTGCCGCCGTCGGTGCCGGCCGGCGCCCACCACACGGGCGGGAGATGCGTCGATCAACCCGCGAGCGACGGCACCCTTGAATACGGACGACAGAAACTTGTACGCCTGTGCGGCCTCACCGGACCCGTCACCGGAGGTCCGCTTCGCCACCTTGGCGCGAGCTCGAGCCTCACGCTTGACGCGCGCGTACCACGCAGAGACGTCGGCGACAGTGATCGCGTCCAGGTACATCTTGCCGATCGTCGGCTCGATGTGGACCCGAAGCGTCCGCGTGTAGTTCCTCAACGTGCCGGGCGCGAGCGTCCGGTCATCGACGTACTCCGCAGCCCATTGGTTCAGAGTCGGTCGGTCGACAACGGTGTCGCGGCGGTCGGGAGGCAGCCACTCGTTGCGGTCGACGATCCGGCGTTCGTCGACCAGCCACGCCTCGGCTGCCATCCGGTCACCGAACTGGCGCGTGTAGCGGTTGCCGTCGGGACCGTTGTAGCGCGCCCTCCAAGCGACGATCTTCTTCGTCTTGGTGCTCTTGCGAGCCTCGAGCTCACCGAACGGCCGTCGCATGCTCACCAAGACCACCACCCCCGTTCGCACAGAAGGTGTGTCCGGTACTCCCGGATCTCTCGGGGGTCTGTAGGGGGTCCAGGAGTCCCCTCGGGGGTATCCCGGGCCAATCGTGTCCACGAGCGGCGGGAGCAAAGCTGCAGGTCAGCGCAAGAAAAGCAGGGGTGGTGGGCCCGGAGGTGTGCTGGTTCACGACATCGTTCACATATGAGTCGGGACATCGTTCATAGCCCCCGGCGCCTCGACGATGAGGCATGTCGAAGGCCAAAGTCA
>NZ_RKIJ01000017.1 GCF_003752595.1 Cellulomonas sp. PhB143
CGCTCGCGGTCGATGCACCCCGGAGCCACCCATGTCGACGCTCGCCCCCCCCCCCCCCCCCCACAACCCCCCCCCCCCCCCCCCACCCCCCCCCCCCCGGGCCCCCCCCCCCCCCCCCCCCCCCCCCCCCCCCCCCCCCCCCCCCCCCCCCCCCCCTTCTTTTCTCGCCCCCCCCGTTTTTTGTTTTTGTGGGGGCCCCCCCCCCACTTCTCGGCGGAAGGACGAGGGGCGCAGAGTCTCACCGACGAGAGACGCAGTATCTTGACGTGAGACTGGATGTCGCGGACGATGGAGGGACACGAAACCGTCACTGTCGACACGATCGGCACCCCGCGATCGGGAGAACCTCATGGCCACCGACACCTCGCACGCCACCGCCGCGGCACCCGCCCCGGACACCGACCCCACCGAGCAGCAGCGGCTGACCGAGCCCGACTACGCGCTGGGCACCCCCCTCGACGTCGACTACGCGGGCGCCTTCCACGCCGCGACGGACGCCGACCGGGCGCTGGCCGCACGCATCCGCACCTTCGTCCAGGACGAGGTCCTGCCCGTCATCGACGGCTACTGGGAGCGCGCCGAGGTCCCCTACCCGCTGGTCGCGCGCATGGGCGAGCTCGACTTCCTGCGCGACTCGGTCGACGTCGACGGCCACGAGCAGATCAGCCCGCTGGGCGCGGGCCTCGCCGCGATGGAGATGTCGCGCGGCGACGGCTCGATCGCCACGATCTGCGGCGTCCAGGGCGGCCTCGCCCTGCGCTCGATCCAGATGCTCGGCTCCGAGGAGCAGAAGGCCACCTGGTCCGAGGCGATCGCCCGCGGCGAGAAGCTCGCGGCGTTCGGCCTCACCGAGCCCACGCACGGCTCCGACTCCGTCTCGCTCGAGACGCGGGCGCGCACCGTCGACGGCGGGTTCGTCATCAACGGCGCCAAGAAGTGGATCGGCGCGGGCGCGAACAGCGACGTCACCGTCCTGTGGGCCCGCGGCGACGACGGCCAGGTGCACGGCTACCTCGTCCCGCAGGACTCCCCCGGCTACGACGCGACAGTCATCGAGGGCAAGATCTCGCTGCGCGCGATCCACCAGGCGCACATCACGCTGACCGACGTCTTCGTCCCCACCGAGAACATGCTGCCCGGCGGCCGCTCGTTCAAGGACACCGGCCGCGTGCTCGCGGCGACCCGCCTCGGGGTGGCGTGGTCCGCCGTCGGGCACGCGATCGCCTGCTACGAGTCCGCCGTGAGCTACGCGAAGACCCGCACGCAGTTCGGCCGGCCGCTCGCCCAGAGCCAGATGATCCAGGAGCGGCTCACCTCGATGCTGAGCACGCTCACCCAGATGCAGCTCCTCGCGGTGCGCATGACGGAGCGGGACGCGGCGGGCGAGCTCACGGGCCCGCAGGCGTCGCTGACCAAGTACACGTGCACCCGCGGCGCCCGCCAGATCGCCTCCGTCGCCCGCGACATGCTCGGCGGCAACGGCATCCTCCTGCAGAACCGCGTCGCGCGGCACTTCGCCGACATCGAGGCGCTGCACACCTACGAGGGCACGGAGAGCGTCCAGGCCCTCATCGTCGGCCGCGACATCACGGGCGTCTCCGCCTTCGTCTAGACCCACCGTGCCCGACGACGTCCCTCGCCTCGCGGGACGTCGTCGGGCCCGCACCCCGTACGTCCCGCGACGACCGGAAGGCCCCGACATGCCCAGCGCCGACACCTCTCCCATCCCCCGCGCCACCGACCCGGACGCGAACGTCCCCGTCCTGCTGCACGGCGCCCGCACCCCGTTCACGAGGTTCCGCGGCGCGCTCGCGTCGCTGAGCGCGACCGAGCTCGGCTCGCACGCGGTGCGCGGGGCGCTCGCGGCGGCGGGCGTCGACGCGGCTGACGTCGACACGGTGATCGTCGGTCAGGTCATCCAGGCCGGGGCCAAGCAGGGCCCCGCGCGCCAGACGTCGATCGGCGCGGGCATCGGCTGGGACGTCCCGACGGTCACCGTGAACAAGCTCTGCCTCTCGGGGCTGACCGCGATCATCGACGCCGCGCGCCTGGTGCGCACGGGCGAGGCGCAGGTCGTGGTCGCGGCCGGCCAGGAGTCGATGACGAACGCGCCGCACCTGGTGCTCGGCTCGCGCGCCGGGTACGCGTTCGGCGACGTGACGATGGCCGACTCGCTGACCTACGACGGCCTGCGCGACCCGTTCGACGGCCAGCTCATGGGCGAGGCGACCGACCGTGGCTGCGCGTCGCGCGACATCGGCCGCGAGGAGCAGGACGCGTTCGCGGCGCGCTCGCACCAGCGGGCCGCGGCGGCGCGCGAGGAGGGCCGGCTCGCCGACGAGATCGCCCCGGTCACGCTGCCGCAGCGGCGCGGCGAGCCCGTCGTGGTCGCGGACGACGAGGGCATCCGCCCCGGCACGACGGCCGAGACGCTGGCCGGGCTGCGCCCCGCGTTCGTCGAGGGCGGGACCATCACCGCCGGGTCGTCGTCACCGCTGTCCGACGGCGCGGCCGCGGTCGTCGTGGCCAGCAAGGCCTGGGCGCGCGAGCGCGGGCTGACGTGGCTCGCCGAGATCGGCGCCGCCGGGCAGACCGCCGGGCCGGACAGCTCGCTGCACAGCCAGCCGGCGCGCGCTGTGGCGCAGGCCATCGAGCGCGAGGGCGTCAAGGCCGACGAGCTCGACCTCGTCGAGATCAACGAGGCCTTCGCGGCGGTCGCGATCCAGTCGGTGCAGGACCTCGGCATCTCCCCCGACGTCGTCAACACCGACGGCGGCGCGATCGCGCTGGGGCACCCGGTCGGCGCGTCGGGCGCCCGGATCGCGCTGCACCTGGCGCTCGCGCTGCGGCGTCGCGGCGGTGGCGTCGGCGTGGCCGCGCTGTGCGGGGGCGGCGGCCAGGGCGACGCGCTGATCCTGCGCGCCTGAGCCCGGCGCGGGCCGGTCGGGCCGCCGCCCGGCGCCGAGTTCGATGCGGGCGCCGAGTTCGATGCGGGCGCGCGAGTTCGATGGCGGCGGGGTCGAACTCGCGCCGCCGCATCGACCTCGCGGCGTCCGAGACCGATGCAGGCCCGGTCGGCCGCACCTGAGCGGCCGGCGCTAGGCCGACGCCGACCCGGCCGCCGAGCCCTCCGGCTCCCGCGCGTCGGGCACCGAGGCCGGGCTCGCCGGCTCGACGCCGGTCCCGCGCCACCGGGCGACCGCCCGCATGCCGTGGAAGATCACGAGCGCGGCGGCCGTGCCGAGGGCGATGCCCTCGAACACGAGGTCGCCGACCTGGAAGGTGAAGTTCGCGATCCCGATCACGAGCGGCACGGCCGCGGTCGTGAGGTTCACCGGGTTGGAGAAGTCGACGCGGCTCTGCACCCAGATGCGCGCGCCGAGGACGCCGATCATCCCGTAGAGCATGGTCGCGGCCCCGCCGAGCACCCCGACGGGGATCGTGGCGATCAGCGCGCCGAACTTGGGGCACAGCGCCAGCACGAGGGCCGTGGCGCCCGCGACCCAGTAGGCCGCCGTGGAGTAGACGCGGGTGGCGGCCATGACGCCGATGTTCTCCGCGTACGTCGTCGTCCCGGAACCGCCGCCGACGCCCGCCAGGGTGGTCGCGACGCCGTCGGCGAGGATGGCGCGGCCGACGTACGGGTCGAGGTCGCGGCCCGTCATCGCGGCGACCGACTTCACGTGGCCGACGTTCTCGGCGATCAGGACGAGCACGACGGGGACGAAGAGGCCGATGACCGAGACGTCGAACCGGGGCGTGACGAACTCCGGCAGGCCGACCCAGGAGGCGTCGCTCACCACGGCAAAGTCGACCTCGCCGCGCAGCACGGCGACCGCGTAGCCGACGAGCACGCCCACGAGGATCGACAGCCGGCCGAGGATCCCCCTGAACAGCACCGTCGCGAGGATGATCGCCGCGAGCGTCACCGTCGCGGTGACGGGCGCGCCCTCGAAGTTCGTCCACGCGGCGGGCGCCAGGTTCAGCCCGATGAGCGCGACGATCGTGCCGGTGACGATCGGCGGCATGAGCAGGTCGATCCACCGGGACCCGGCCACGTGCACGACGACGCCGATCGCCGCCAGGACGAGGCCCGTGACGAGGATCCCGCCGACGGCGACCCCCTGGCCGCCCGACGCCGTCGCGGCACCGATCGGCGCGATGAACGCGAAGCTCGAGCCGAGGTAGCTGGGCAGCCGGTTGCGGGTGATCAGCAGGAAGCCGATCGTGCCGATCGCCGAGAAGAAGAGCGTCGTCGCCGGCGAGAACCCCGTCAGGAGCGGGACGAGGAACGTCGAGCCGAACATCGCGACCACGTGCTGCATGCCGATGCCGACGGTGCGCGGCCAGGTCAGCCGCTCGTCGGGCGCCACGACCGCGCCGGGCGCGAGCGTCCGGCCGTCACCGTGCAGGGTCCATCCCCGAGCCATCGCCGGTCCCCTCAGTCCTGGCCGCGCAGGGTCGCGGGCGACCCGAGCGTAGCGGCGCCCACCGTCACGATCCAGCGATCGTCAGCCAGAGCAGCGCGGCGTTCAGCGCCACGATCGCGCCGGCGACGCACCAGGCCGCCACCTGCGTCGTCGTGCCGTTGCGATCGACGCCCATCAGGGCGCGGTCGCTGGTCAGGCGGACCAGCGGCACCAGCGCGAACGGGATGCCGAAGCTCAGCACCACCTGGCTGATCACCAGCAGCCAGGTGGGCGAGATGCCGGTGGCGAGGAGCACGACGGCCGGGATCAGCGTGACCGCGCGGCGCACCAGCAGCGGGACCCGCACGCGCAGCAGCCCGGCCATGATCTCGGACGCCGCGTAGGCGCCGACGGACGTCGACGCGAGCCCCGAGGCCAGCAGCCCGACGGCGAACAGCACGCCGATCGCCGGCCCGAGCGCCGCCTCGATCGCGGCGTGGGCGCCCTCGATCGTGTCGGTGCCGCCGGCGCCCTGGAGCGTCGAGGCCGCGAGCAGCAGCATCGCGACGTTCACCCCGCCCGCGACGACGAGGGCGAGGACGACGTCCCACCGGGTCGCGCGCAGCACGCGCCGGCGGGTGGCGTGCGTCAGGCGCCCGTGCCGGTCGCGGGCGAGCGAGGAGTGCAGGTAGATCGCGTGCGGCATGACGGTCGCGCCGAGCATCGAGGCGGCCAGCAGCACGGACCCGGTGCCCTCGAACCGGGGTACGAGGCCCTCGAGGACGCCGGCCGGGTCGGGCGGCGCGAACAGCAGGCCCGCGCAGAAGCCGACCGCGAGGATCGCGAGCATCGAGGTGATGACGGTCTCGAAGGTGCGCTGCCCGCGCGTCTGCTGGACGGCGAGGATGAGCATCGAGACGCCGCCCGTGACCAGCCCGCCGACCACCAGCGGCACGCCGAACAGCAGGTTCAGGGCGATGGCGCCGCCGATCACCTCGGCGAGGTCGGTGGCCGCCGCGACCACCTCCGCCTGGGCCCAGAACGCGAGCCGCGAGCGGCGCCCGAGGCGCTCGCCCAGCAGCTCGGGCAGCGACCGGCCGGTCGCGAGGCCGAGCTTCGCGGACAGGTACTGCACGAGCACGGCCATGGCGTTCGCGGCCACGAGCACCCACACGAGCAGGTAGCCGTACTCCGCCCCCGCGGTGAGGTTCGCGGCGACGTTGCCGGGGTCCACGTAGGCGACGGCCGCGACGAACGCCGGGCCCAGCAGGCGCCACAGCCCGGGCCGACGGCGTCCGGGGTGGCCCTCGACCTGCGGCGCCGCTCGGTCAGGCGCCACACCGTCCGGTGTCGCGCCGCCCGGTGCCATGGGCCGCTCCGGGCCCGTGCGGACCGCCGCGTCGTCCGCCATCCCACCGTCCGATCAAAGTTCGGATACCCGAACTTTGAGTGTGCGGCATCGCGCCGTGCCAGGCAACGCTGGGTCGCGAGCGGACCGCCTCCGTACCCGACGACGTGCGGGTCGCCCCGCCCGCGCGCACCCTCGACGTACGCGGCAGGGCCGGTGCGCCGGCCGTCGTCGTCCACCGAGAGGAGCCGGACATGACCGAACCGTCCGCGGCGCAGGAGCCGCACGACACTCCCGACAGCACGGAGCCCGCGTCGCCGGGCGACCCGGGGTCGCCCGAGCCCGACGCGCCGACCACCCCGGCCTCGCCGGGCGACCCGGGTGCGCCCGGGCCGACGACGCCGTCCACCTCGCCCGCGTCGCCCGGAGACCCCGGGGCTCCTCCGGCTGCGCCCACCGAGCCGCCGGCGCGGCCGTCGTCGCCCGGGCCGTCGGACCCGACGTAGCAAGGTTTTCAAGCGGGCCGGGGCGGGGCGGGCCACCTCCCTGCCCCGGCCCGGCTCGCTAGCTCTCGAGCGCGGCCGCGAGGCGGTCGAGCAGCTCGGCCTGGGCGGCGACGACGAGCGCGCGCGCCTCGGCGAGCGGCAGCCACGCGACGCGGTCGACCTCGGGAAACTCCTGGAGGCGCCCCGAGCGCGGCGGCCAGGGCATCGCGAACGTGCCGGGCGTGAAGCCCGCGAGGTCGAGGTCCGCGCGCCGGGCCCAGGCGAGGACCGCCTTGCCGCCGCGCTGACGCACGGCGCCGAGGTCGACGTCGGGCACGCCCTCCGGCGCGGGCGGCGCCTCGATGCCGAGCTCCTCGCCGAACTCGCGCAGCGCGGCGTCGAACGGCTTCTCCCCCGGCTCGAGAAGACCCTTCGGGACCGTCCACGCCCCCACCTCCTTGCGGGCCCAGAGCGGCCCGCCCATGTGCGCGACGAGGACCTCGAGGCCGCCGTCGTGCTCGCGGTACAGCAGGAGGCCGGCGCTCGTCACCATGGGACGAGCCTGCAGGACCGGGTTCCGGGCTGCACCCGGTCAGACGCCCTGAGAGCGCCTGCTGCGCACGAGCATGATGACCAACCCCACGACGAGCCACACGGCGGCGACCTCCAGGGCGAGGTGGCTGGCCAGGACGAGCACGGCGACGACGATGGCCAGGCCGACGACGGGGACGACCGTGTGCAGCACGCGTCGGTCGGTGCGCCGGCCGACCACGTAGTAGCCGATCACGGCGACGTGCAGCAGCACGAACGCGGTCAGGGCGCCGACCGTGACCATCGAGGACAGCAGGTCGAGCCCGTCGGGCCTGACCGCGGCGGCGACGGAGATCAGGAGCGTCGCGACCGCCGAGACGAGGATCGCGGGGCGCGGGACGCCGGTGCGGCGGCTCACGGACCCGAGCCGGGCCGGCAGCTGGCCGTCGCGCGCCATCCCGTACATGAGGCGGCTCACCGCGGCCTGCGCGACGAGCGCGGAGAGCACGGGACCGATCGCCCGAGCCGTGGTGACGGTCGTGCCGAGCCACGACCCGATCGAGTCGCTGATCATCGTGTAGAAGATCGTGCCCTGGTCGTCGGGGTGCGCGGCCAGCTCCGTCGGGGTCGTCGTCGTCAGGAGCGCCCCCAGGTACGTTTGGAGGACGAAGAGGGCCCCGGCGAGGACGAGGCAGAAGATCAGGGCCCGCCCGATCTGCCGCGGGGAGCCGGTGCTCTCCTCGGCGAACGTGGCGATCGCGTCGAAGCCCAGGAAGGCGAGCGCGGCCACCGAGACGGCGCCGATCGTGCCGGCAAGAGTGAACCCGTCGACCCCGGTCAGCGGGGACAGCCACGGCCTGGCCGGGCCGTCGTGCACCAGAACGACGACCGCGCCGACGCAGAAGACCGCGAGCACCACGATCTCCACCGTCAGGGCGACGAAACCCACGGTCGCCGCGAGCTTGACGCCCCCCAGGTTCAGCCCGGTGATGAGGAGCACCGCTGCCGTCGTGAACGCCCAGACCGGCACCGCGGGAAACAGGGCGTGACTGGCGATGCCGGAGAACAGTGCGGCCAGGCTCGGGATGAACAGGTAGTCGAGACCGATCATCCACCCGGCCATGAAGCCCGGCCCCCTTCCCAGCCCCGCGGTCGCGTAGGCGGAGACCGACCCCGCCTTCGGGACCGCGACGGACATGCGCGCGTACGACCATGCGGTGAACGACATCGCCACGGTCGCGATGAGGAAGACGAGGGCGACCGCGCCGTTGCTGCGGGCGTCCAGCACGCCGAAGGTGCCCATCGGAGCGGTCGGGCCGATGAACAGCAGGCCGTACACGATGAGGTGCCGCAGGGACAGGCTCCGGTGGAGCTTCCCCTGGGGTGCGCCGGAGGCGGGAACGTCCTTCGTCGGGCGGGGCTCGGTAGACGCTGGACTCAGCTCCTCGGCGGCTCGTGACGGGAGTGCTGCGACGCCGTAACTGACTACGGCGTCGTCGCGAAGGACATGGTCGCGACGAGACCGAAATCGACGCCAAAGTGCAGGGTACGTCCCGAGCTGGACGCCGCCAGATGTCTCGGCGAGGGCTCCATCAACGTGCTCGAGCTGGTCGCTACGCTAGGGCCATGGCCGCCCAAGAGCTAGACATGCGCAGGCTGCCGCTGTACAGCGTCACGCAGGCTGCGCACATCGTCGTCACGCCGCCGAGCACGCTGCGAAACTGGGCTCGTGGCTCGGTCTCTAAGAACATCGACGGCGAACAGCGCGTCGTGGACGCCCTGATCACGACGACGGGTACCGGCAGGGGCCCTGTGATCCCGTTCGTCGGCCTGGGCGAAGCCTACGTACTTGCCGCATTTCGCGCCGCGGGTGTTCCCATGCAGCGCATCAGGCCCGCACTCGCGCGCTTGGACAAGGAGTTCGGGCTGCATCAGGCGCTCGCCAGCGAACGCCTGATGACCGACGGCGCTGAAGTCCTGTACCAGTACAGCGTCGAAGACACCCCGGAGCTCGGCGAGCTCGTGGTCGTCCGTAACGGGCAGGGTGTGTTCAACGAGGTCGTCAAGCGTTACCTGAAGACGATCACATACCGGGACGGCTTCATCGCCTCGATCGTGCTACCGCAGTTCGGGCCCCGGATCGTCGTCAGCCCGACACGGAACTTCGGCCAGCCGACCCACTCTGCGACAGGCGTACCGATCCGCGCTGTCCAGGACCGCCTCTCGGCCGGCGAGCCCGCGGACGACCTCGCTGCCGACTACGGCATCCCTGTCGACGACGTGGTCGCCCTCGCGGCATGACCTGATGGCAGGAGACTCGGCAGCGCGCTTCTTCGTCGACCGCGGGATGGGCGCTCGCCTCGTCCCTGACGGCCTGCGCGCCGCCGGGTGGCAGCTCACGACGATGACGGAGCGATACGGCATCAAGGTCTCCGAGGGACTCGCTGATGTCGACTGGATCCGCGAGGCGAGCGAACGCGGGGAGGCAATCCTGACGAAGGACGCCCGGATCGCTCGGGTTCCCGTCGAGGCCGCCGTCGTCGTGAACTGCGACGCCAAGGTGTTCGCGATGACGAGCAGTCGGATCACCGGCCCAGAGATGCTCGCCCGACTCCTGCACAACCAGATGGCCATCCATCGCTGGGCTCAGCGGACGCCACCACCCTTCGTTGCCGGCGTCGACGCGAGTCGGATCGCGCGCCTCAAGCTCGCAAGACTCGAGGTCTGACTCCGTCAAGCGTGGCCGTAGCCATCGCGCAGCGACGCCGTAGGCGTCCTTGATGCGGACAGGAGCCGGCCGGATGCTCGGCGGTCGGTGCAGGGCCGGACTGCGAGGCGGTGCAGGTCAGGCGAGACAGAACTCGTTACCTTCGATGTCCTGCATCACGATGCAGGACTCGTTCTCCTCGTCGGCGTACAGGGTGTAGGCGTGGGTCGCGCCCAGTGATTCCAGCCGTGCGCACTCGGCCTCGAGCGTGGCAAGGCGCTCGTCTCCCACGAGCCCGGTGCCGACACGAATGTCGAGGTGGACCCGGTTCTTGACGACCTTGCCTTCGGGCACTCGCGGGAAGTACAGGCGCGGCCCAGCGCCCGCGGGGTCGACGCAGGCGCACCACGAGCCCTGCTCTTCGGGTGGCAAGGTGCGCCGGTACGCCTCCCACGTGGCGAACTCCTCCGACGGTGAGGGAATGACATATCCCAGCGCCTCGCACCAGAACCGAGCGACACGCTCGGGCTGGGCGCAGTCGAAGGTGACTTGGTACTGCTTGACCGATGACATGGCACACAACTTACTGGCAAATGAGGGGTAAAGACTTCGGCCGAGAGCTGGAAGGCGCCATACCGATTGCGGGGCACAAGAGGCCGGCGCAGCTCCGGGTCAAGGGTGGCCGCAGGCCATTGCGCAGCGGCGCCGTAGGCGCCCTTGACGCGGGTCGCAGACGGCCGGACGCTCGGTGCTCGGCCTGGATGGACGAACTCTCGCGTCTCGATCGCCTGCCGCGACAACGCCGGACACATCGACGGCGGCGGAACCACGTACCCGAACGCCATCCCGGCCGGCGGTCAGTACCTGGTGTCAGACGCCTACCTCATCACGGCGGACGACGCGACGACGTGCGAGGCGTACGTGCAGCTCGCACCCGCCATATAGGCGACGACAGCGCGCGAGGTCCGCGTACACGTCGATCGTCGGGTCAGCGGCGCCGAGGACGCCCGCACGAACGTGGTTGGCTACTTGCATGCCTGTTCGCGGAACCCGTGCGTTCGGTTCTCGGTGACGCGTTGCGTGTGCCCGGAGAGGGTCCCCGGGCCGCTCATCGTGCGAGTATTCGGATTCACTGCGGTGGACGGGAACCGGTCATGGACGTGAAGCAGGGACGGTGGTCCGCCGTGGGGACGGGCGCCGTCATCGTCGCCGTCATGGCCGGAACGTGGTTGATGTGCGAGAACGACCGCACATGGCGCGACACCTTTCGCCTCGAAGACCTCGCCTACGCGCGCGACCGGATCGACGACTTCGAGACGTATCGCCCGGACGGAGTCTTCGAGTCCGGTACCGCCTGGGTCGCCCTCGTCGTAGCGTTCGTCGCCATGACGCTCGCGGCAGTCGCCGGTGTCTGCGCGGGCCGATGGCGTCGCACGTCCACGGCGATCAGTACCGCGTGCCTCATGATCCTCGTCGCCACGGGGGCTGTGCTGCCTTTCGGTCCGTTCATCCTGCTGATGTGCGCACTCCCCGCCACCCTCGCGGTGCGCAGCTTGTCCCGGTCGCCGAAGGAGCGCAGCGGCGCGGACGCCGGGTACGGCGCCTCTAACTGCGACGAGCCGTCGGTGCAAGACTGACGACGTGACCGCCGATGACCTCGCATCCGAGGCGACCGCCGATGCTGTTCAGCCCAACCCGAGCGAGTACCTGCCTGCGGGAGATGTCCTTGGCAGTCTGAAGCTGCTCCCGCTTCCGGAGGGCACGAGCCCGAGCGGCGTGCTGGCCTTCGTCAAGCTCGACGAGCCTGACGGCAGCGTCGGCTGGTCGGTGCGCGTCACCGAAGGTATGAACGACGAGGAGAACCTGGGACTGCTCGCTGGCTATGTCGAGCACTTGAAGCAGGTAGCGGCCGCGTCCTGGGACGACTCCGACCCGACGTGACCTGACTACTGGGCAGCTTGTCCCCCCAGCTCGATCTTGCGCGTGGGGATCGCAGCGCGAAGAGCAGTCGCCACCTGGAGCTAGGCGGGCGCGGGTCGTCAGGATCGAGCCTTATGCGTTCACCGGTCCAGAATCGTAGGGATAAAGCTCCATTCCCATCACTGTCCGGATCCCGCGCGATCCCGTGGTGTCGTCGTCGACGTGTCGCATGCCGATCTTCTCCGCGATGCGGCGCGACGCCACGTTGCCGGGGTGGATGATCGCGACGAGCTCCGACGCTCCGAGAACGTCCCGCGCGAAATCGCGGCAGGCTCTGGCTGCTTCGGTGGCGTAGCGCTGCCCCTGGCGGTCACGGCGGACGTGATAGCCGACCTCAAGCCTGGTCGAATCGTTGACCCGCTGCCAGGTCAGTCCGCAGTCACCGACGAACTCGCCGTCGTGGGTCTCGATCACCCAGAGACCATGACCGTGCTGCGTGTAGTTTCGCTGGTTCCAGTCGATCCAGGCCAGTGCCTCTTGCCTGGTCCTCGGCGCGGGGTAGAAGGCCATAACCTGAGCATCACCGAGCAGGGCAGTCATCGCATCGAGGTCGTCGCGGGTCATCTCACGGAAGCGGAGTCGGGATGTCGGGGCGGGAACCACTTCGGCACGCTACTGCACCCGCCGACGTCGCCAGGGACGCAAAACGGAGTGAAAGCGGAAGGCCAGGAACGACAAAGGGCCCCGCATCCGCACGATCGCGCGGTTCGGGGCCCTTCGTCGACGGCGGTAGCGGTGGGCTTGAATCGCGCAGCTTGATCGGGCTGGGCTGAACCACACAAACATGCCGCTGACCTGCACCGTCGCCAGGGTCAAGTTCGGACCTGGTTGCGCCCACTGGTCCTCAATCACACGTCAAAACGGAGTGAATCTGGCGACTGCTGGACTCCCTGACGCAGCCGCACCACAGGCTCGAGGCGGGCGGTTGTTAGGCGGCGAACTTCCCCAACCAACTACGGGCGCCATCCGCCGTGACCGCCCGCGACGTACGGACCGCTGCCGTTCAAGGCCGTGGAGGACGACGACGTCCAGACTGACAAGCAGCGCTGGCGCCAACTCGCTACCAGCGGACAGCTCGGAAACTGACTAGGCGGGAGCCCGTTCGCACCCGCAGTGCGAGGGCTCCACACGGCTCCGGCCCGGCTCGAACGGGCAGCCACCCTCACTAAGCTGCGGGCAGGACGCGACAGTACCGCCTTTGAGCGCGCCTTGGGCGGAGTACCGCCGAGAATAGCCGTGCGGGGTTCCACCGGCAAGGCCACTCGAGCAGAAGTGCGGGATGCCCTCTCAGCGCATGGGCGCGCTCCACGGAGGGCGGGGCCGCGCCGCGGAGCCGCGCTCTTGAGTCAGTATGGAAATTCCTCACGACTCCGGGGGACCCGCGCGAGATACGGCTACGCATGCATGTCGAGGACACGGAGCCACGGGGACTGGGCGAGATGTGAGATCCTACGACCTGCAACGGATCAGGTGGGAGAAGCGTGCCGACGAATCGCACACACGAAAAGCGCGAGAGGTCTAGGCGGTGGCTGGGACAGCCACAGCAACAGCAGCCGACTCAGGCAGTCCAACCGTCCTTCGATTCCCACTCTAGCCTCGAGTCGTCAAGTCAAGAGCCTGCGGAGGCGCAGAACGAATCGACCGCTGTCGGCAGACACTGGGCTCAGGTCTCATCGAGCTGGCGGACCCACCATTCTCCGCAGTACGCGTCGATGGTGGTGCCAACTGGGAATTCCGATGCACCGATACACCGGTGGTTTCACCTAAAGGAAGCCTACAGCAAGGACCTTCTCCCAAGCCTTCTAGCATTGCTACCGAATATTGTTACAAATGACCGCAGTTTGACTATCGTTGACCCATTTTCAGGAGTCGGAACGACGATGGTCTCAGCAATTGAGCAACTCCGCAGCGGTAAAATCTCGCGCCTGCGAGGCTACGGCCTCGAGGTTAACCCATTTCTCCAATTTGTGACGGCCACGAAGACCAGTTCGGCCCTGAACGGTGCGGCGCCGGCGATCACCACGCTAGCGTCATTGGTTGCGTGCGCGCAGAAGACGCGAGTCGCTCCGGAGGAGCTGCCCTCCCTGTCCACCTTCGGGAATGAACGGTTTTTCCCTAGAGAGCATGTCGAGCAACTTGTCGCCCTCCGACGGGCAATCGACGAAGCGGATATCGGAGACGCAGACCGCAACTGGGCGAGGCTGGCCCTGGCAATGACCGTAGAGCCTGCAAGTCGGCTTAGGAGGGACGGGCGGACTCTCCGATACGAGGACCGAGCCCCATTGGCACCATACGAGGTATTCGTGCGCGCACTAGAACGGATCGCCGAAGACGTGCCGGAACTCGCACTACCCTCCGGAGACGTGCAGATCCGACATGGCTCTGCCCTGAACCCTGGATGGGGCGTCGAGCCAGGCGCCGCAGACCTCGTACTCTTCAGTCCGCCCTATCCCAACAATATCGACTACACCGAGGTGTACAAGACAGAACTGTGGGCGCTCGGTTTTGTGGCGAATCAAGACGAGTTCCGTGAGCAGCGACAGAGAACCCTTCGCAGCCATCCTAGTGTGAAATTTCGCCGGGAGCTCAAGTATCCGAATGATGCGCGCGGTGGTGACGTCACCAAACTGATCGACCCAGTAATCGGAGAGATCCCGTCGGATTCCCGCTACGCGAAATCGCTCGAACGGATGATTGAGGGCTACGCGGACGACATGCTGACGGTGTTTGATGCGGCATACAAGGCACTTCGTCAGGGCGGATTCTGTGTCTACATCGTCGGGAATAGCGTGCACGGAACGTCCGAGGCACCCGTAATGATTGCCTCTGACGTCATGCTCGCGCGCCTCGGAGAGATCGCGGGATTCACCGTTGAGAGTATCAACATCGCGAGGACGTTACCTCGTCGACGAATCGACAGCGCGTTTGTACGAGAAAGTTTAGTCGTGCTGCGCAAGGAAGCCTAGAGGACGCCCCCTAGGCACAGGCCAGGCTCGTGCGCCAGTGTGCCGCGACCAGCAAACCTCGGCCCTCGAGCCTCAACTTCCACGGTCCGTCCTGACCCGGGCGGTCCCCTCCGTCCTGACGCAGCTCGTCGACCAGACGAGAGGCCGTGCGCGATGATGCACCTGCGAACGGCTCGATCCAGGAAATGTCCGGCGCCGAGATCACACCCACACAGGCACTATGCCACCGGAACCAAGACATGCGGGACGCCCTCTAGACGAAGACAGGCTCCATAAAGCACCGGAATGGCCGACCCATGTCCGCACGTTCAATGATCTCAGGTGGATATGATGGATCGCTCTGTGCGTAGTACAGCCCGTCGTCTCTGCTGATTGATGACTGACCCGGAGCTAGATTGCGCCGCCTTGCGTCGAAGACAAACAGGTACCCCATGACCGGGATATCGGACGTCGTCGAGTCTCTTAGGTCAAGATACTCGGCGAGTTGCCGCATACCCTCCACTGCTCGCGATTGCGAATACTTCGTCTTAAAGTGCGATTCGTCTCTTTGCCCCGAGGCGCCTAGCCACTTGATTTCGACGATTGCCGCGCGCCTATCACTCCACCACGTCACTTCGAGATCGACGGGCTTCGTTTCACTCTGATTCTGCTCTGGTCGTACAGTCGCGTCAGATAGCGCGTAGATCAGGGCCAGGTGGAGCGATCTCCTCATGAGGTGCTCGGGCTTCTCGCCGAGCGAAATTCGAGCATCGTCCCCCCACATTGCGGCCAGGTGCCCGCACTGTTCGGGGATGCGGTTCTGTCGAACGTATTGCTCAAGCGCGCTCTCGAGAGAGGAAAACGTTGGCGTAGCCATGCCGCAATCCCAAGGACTGTCGTTTACAACCCAGCTCACGCCATCGATCACTATCTCCTCGACTTGCCGATGAACATAGCGATAGATCAGGTGCGGCCCGTTGTACGACACGTCGGTCCGCATGGAGTTCCAAACGCGATATGTGGTCGGCCCCGAGCGAGCGACCGTCATTTGAGCAACCGCTGGCCCTCCGAGGTCGGCGAGGTTGTAGTGTGTAGCACCTCCCTCTTGTAGCGGCTCATTGTCATCGTCGATTGGTGCAAGGACAGCGAGACCTGAGGTGAGCATCTCGAAAGGCACGTGCTTGAGCACTTCCCGCGCGGTAGCGACCAACCTGACCAGCGCGTCCATCCCAGGTACTCCGAAACGATCGTGCGCCGCAGCCTCGTAACGCCTGTTGCTCAGTCTCATGAAAGCGGATACGAGATCCTCGGAATTCGCAGATATCATTATGGCTCCTCGCCCTCGGAGGCGACGTCTAGCGCGCGCTGTGCGCGATCCTGGAGAAATTGCACGTAAAGCGACGCGGGAACCAGAAGCTCCTCATGTTCGGGACCGAGAACCTCGAGGAGTGCGTGAAACTCCTCATATAGCCGATCAGCGGATGCCCGTGTGAGGAGCATCCTTGAACTGTCGAGTACCAAAGCTTGCGAGAGCTGTGGTTCAAAAGCAAGAGAGTTCACGACGGCAGATAGCGAGGTGAACAATGCGGTCGCGCCGGAAGCGTAAAGGAACTGCGTCCGACTGCCAAATGCGTGCAAGTCGCTAAGGAACCCTAGTTCCTCCGCGCCGGAGCGAGTAATCCGAAAACCGCTCGCATCCTGGTGTTGTGTGGGTGCGCGCAACGCCAGATGGCCCGACGCTATGAGCTCATCCAGCGCCGAATCAATTGCCGGACTATACGGCAGAGTTGGCGGGACCGCACTGAACGCGTAGCCCCATTCCGTCGCGGGCCGCCCCTTAAACACGGACATCAAGCATGCCAAATAGGCGAAACTGTGGAACTCCATGCGTCCGGCCGGACGTTGCTCGCCCAAGAGTCGAGCGAGGTGTAGCACATCGAAAATTGCCCCTGGCTGCCAATCCTGAAGCGATTGCCACGCGGAGTCCTCGATTCCGCTATCGACATAGGCAGTATCTGAGTCCAAATCTTCGCCGACGTTGAACAGGGTCATCTCGTCGCGATCTGGGTCCTCAGTCACTGCACGCCCGCCGTTTTGGGGCCTTGGTCCAGCGCGCTCTCGATCGCTGAGAAGGCATCGTTGAAGAGCCCCTCTTCTTCAGTCTGGACGTCCGTGAGCGTGGTCCATTCGGTCATTCGCACGAACTCCATTCGCTCCCGACCACAGCGCTCTGCCATTCGCCGCAACAACTGCGACGTGTTGACGTTCGCAGTCATGACGAGCTGGTCGCCGTCTGCGGTGAAGGACGCAAACATCTCGCCCGCTTTGGCCTCATACGCGATGTCAAGCGCACCTTCGGGCGTGTCGACTAGCAAGCAGGCAGGTCCTTCTCCGATCGTCATATGCTGAGCCAGGCTCATGCGAAGAGCAATATCGAGAAAGAACCGCTGACTCTCGGAGAGTTGTTCAGCGCGTCTGCGGTGAGTGCTGTTTACCGACAAAGCGAGGTGCGCCATCCCGTTCACGCCCGACCCCGCGTCCAGGGTCACCTGTAGCGGCAGGCCGATGAATTCCTCTGCAAGGCGACGGAACCGCGGCACAAATTCGGCTTCTGCAGCGTTCCACGCGGACTTAAGAGCGGCCTGAATCGGCTCGTAGGCGGCAATGGCTTCCGCTCGACGTTGGAGGTGCTCCTCCTTTCGCCCTAATAGAACGTCAACGGAACCTTCTAGTTGCCGGGCGCGCTCTCGCATCATTGCGATGTCGGGGGCGTCAATCTCGTTGACGGCGGAGGGGAGTTGGTACCGTTCTTGGAGTCCGGATGACGCAGTGATCGCTGCGGCGAGCTCGCGTTGCTTGGACCTCGTTTCCTGATCAAGCCGCTCGATTGTCCTGCTCAGTGACCCGGTTTTCTCTGTGAAAGATGCCATCTCCGCATCGAGCCTGACGAGCGCGCTCTGGCTGTCGCTCGGAGATGCCTGGGCGTCTGGCAACTTGGCCGCGCAAAGTGGGCAGTTCCCGTCTCGCAATTCCGCCTCGATTCGAGCCGGCACCTGCGCATGCTGTGTGCCGCAAATCCGACAGGCGTGATCACGCAAGATGTGATCAATTGCGGGATGTAATGTTGAGCCGGAGGTCGGTGACGCCTGCCCAATTCTTCGCATGAATGCGCGATCGTACTCTTGCCGAGTGCGCATCAAGCTCGCGCTCGATTCAGCGAACTCAAGTTGCGCGTCCACGAGCTGCGTTCTGAGAGCGTCGCGTTCGGCGGTAATGCGTTCCTTGTTGGCCTGGAGACTGCGATACTCGTCCACGACAGCACTGTCGACGCCGCCATGTTTGTTCAGCTGACCCAGCACCTGGTTCACTTCATTGCGAGCCAGCGTGGCTTGATACTGAGCATTGCGGGCTTGCGATCCGGCTGCGGCAGCGGCCTTTCTTAGCTCGTCGACCTGCTTGGCGAGGCTCGGGTCTAGTCCGAGTGCGAGATACAGAACGAGTTCGGTCGCTCGCGTGTCCCAAAACAGTAGGTGTCTGTGCTCGTCGAAAGAGAGCACGAAGTGTTGCATGAAGACGAACTGGGCGAATGTCTGAAGGCCGCTGTCCTCGAGGAGCTGCTCCTGGAAAAGAATGTTGCGTTGCTCGGCGTCGAGCGTTGCGTCATGAGGTAGGAGTGCATTCCCGTCGTTGTCGGTGACGCTAAGATGCTCGAGCTCATGAGGAGAGAAGAATCTGCGACGAATACGGTATTGGCTTGTGCCGATGGTGAACTTTAGCTCGACGCTCGAGCTTTCTCGGTCCAGTTCTGAGATTCGCCCGGTGAAGTAGCGCGTGCCATAGGCAGCGGCATCACGCTGATATTTTGGCAGTTGCTCGACGCGCACACCGGGCGGCGCGACCCCACCCGTAAGTCCGTAGTTCAACGCGGCGATGAACGTCGATTTCCCTAGCCCGTTTGCGCCGGCGAGGCAAAACACGTCCTTATCGATCGGGACTGTAACTGTCGGCTTCACGCGGTAGAGGCTGAAGGAGGTCAGCGTCACTTCGTGCAGCCGCGGTAGTCTCACCGTCCGCCTTGCCTGTACCACCTGATCACTCCTGAAGCCTCGTCGTCGATATGCTCGTAGTCGCACCAGCGCGCTCCGGCGCGATGGACAGGAGTCCCACAGCTTCGTCTCCACCGCGACCGTGTGGAGTCTACTTCGCGGCCGGTTGTGGACCAGGACCCGTGTGCGTGCGCATGTCGCCGTCGGGCGCTGCCGTCACGGTGCACTCGCGATCATCCCCGGCTTTGGATCGTCGTGCGTTCGCCGTCACAAGTACCGGACGGCGGCGATGGCCTGGAGGTCCGGGTACGACGAAGGGCCCCGCATCCGCATGATCCTGCGGTTCGGGGCCCTTCGGCGACGGCGGTAGCGGTGGGATTTGAACCCACGGTGGACTTTCACCCACACACGCTTTCGAGGCGTGCTCCTTAGGCCGCTCGGACACGCTACCCAGCCGGGCGAACCCAGCCCGACGAGGATACCCGGTCAGCAGGCCCGATCCGAAATCGGCGCCGCGGTCGTACGCTCGATCCGTGACCTGGACGCAGCAACCGATCCCCGCGACCCCCCGGGCCGACGCCTTGCCGGTGGTCGAGACCGGGACGGTGGACGACGCCGTCGGCGTCCTGCGCGGCCGCCGCATCGCGGTCCTGACGGGCGCTGGCATCTCCACCGACTCGGGCATCCCCGACTACCGCGGCCCCGACTCCCCGCCGCGCACGCCGATGACGTACCAGCAGTTCGTCGGTGACGCGGACTTCCGGCGCCACTACTGGGCGCGCAACCACGTCGGCTGGCAGCACGTGCGCCGCACCCACCCGAACGCCGGCCACCGGGCGCTCGTGCGGCTCGAGGAGCGCGGCGTCGTCACCGGCGTCATCACCCAGAACGTCGACCTCCTGCACGAGGACGCCGGCTCGCGCCACGTCATCGACCTGCACGGGCGCTACGACCGGGTGATCTGCCTGTCGTGCTCGCGCGTCGTCTCCCGCGAGCACCTCGCCCAGCGCCTCGACGCCCTCAACCCCGGCTTCGTGGAGTCCGTCGCCGGCAGCGTCGCGGACATCGAGATCGCGCCCGACGCGGACGCCGTCATCGAGACCACCTCGCACTTCCGGCCCGCGCCCTGCGAGTTCTGCGGCGGGGTGCTCAAGCCGGAGATCGTCTATTTCGGCGAGAACGTGCCGCGCGAGCGCGTCGAGCGCGCGTACGCGATGGTGGACGACGCCGACGCCCTCCTCGTCGCCGGGTCGTCGCTGACCGTGATGAGCGGCCTGCGCTTCGCCCGGCGCGCCGCGAAGGCCGGCAAGCCCGTCGTCATCGTCAACCGCGGCGCGACCCGCGGCGACCCCCTCGCGACGGTCAAGGTCGACGCCGGGGTCACCGAGACGCTCGAGGAGCTCGCCGCCCGCCTCTGACCGGGCGCAGCGGGCGGTCGGCACCACCGAGCACCCGCACATCACCGCCGAACGTCACGTTCGGCAGCCCGACGGCACGCGCGAGGTCGCCGAACGTGACGCTCGGCGCAGCCGGGCCGGGCGGCGCGGCGGTCGGAGCCGTCAGGGCAGCTCGAACGGCAGGGGCAGCCCGTCGACGGCGTGCCGGCACGCGCAGCCCGCGTCGTCCGGGAGCGCCGCCACGACGGACCCGAGCAGCGTGCCCACGTGCTCGACGTTCGCCGCGAACGCCTCGAGCACCGCCGCGTGGGAGACCGCCGACGCCGCGTCGACCCCCGCGTCCGAGTCCGTGACGAGCGCGAGAGACGTGAAGCACATCGCCAGCTCGCGGGCGATCTGCGCCTCGGGTGCACCGGTCATGCCGACGACCGTGCCGCCGTCGGCCGCGTTGCGCCGCGACTCCGCGCGCGTCGAGAAGCGCGGCCCCTGGATGACGACCATGGTGCCGCCGTCGACCACCTCGAGCGTCGCGGGCGCGTCCACGGCGACGGCGGTCGCCCGCCCGAGCGGGCAGTACGGGTCCGCGAACCCGACGTGCACGACCGGCCCGACGGCGTCGTACACCGTGTGCGCGCGGCCCCACGTGAGGTCGATCAGCTGGTCGGGGACGACGACGGACCCCGGCCCGAGCTGCGGGACGAGCCCGCCCACGGCCGAGGGGGCGAGGACGCGCCGCACGCCGAGCGCGCGCAGCGCCCACAGGTTCGCCCGGTAGTTGACGCGGTGCGGCGGCAGGCGGTGGTCGGCGCCGTGCCGGGGCAGGAAGACGACGGGCTTGCCGCCGAACGTGCCGCGCTGCGGGTTCTCGCTCGGGAAGCCGAACGGGGTCTCGACCTCGACGGACTCCGGGGAGTCGAGCAGGGAGTAGAGCCCGGAGCCGCCGATGATGCCGATCGGGGACTCGGGGGCGTCGGGCAGGTCGGTCGTCGCGGTCATGCGCGCGAGTCTCGCACCCGCCCTGCGCTCAGAGCGAGCCGAGGATCCGCGCCCGCGCCTTCTCCCGCTCCGCCTCGGTGATCCGGCCGCGCTCGGCGAGCTCGTCGATCTCTGCGAGCCGGTCCTCGGTGCTCTTCCCGGCGGACTCCCGCCCGCCGCGCGACGAGCGCAGCAGCAGGACGACGGCGGTCAGCACCACCGCGACCGCCCCGAGGGCGAGGACCGCGACGAGGCCCGTCCACACCACCTCGGCGCTCGACAGCTCGAAGGGCGAGTCGGCCTCGGCGAAGGCTCGGGTCAGCGGCATCGGGGCTCCTCGGGCTGCGCGACGCCGGGGCGTCCGGCGGTCGGGCGTGCTCGCGCAGGCTATCGCCCGGGTGCCGGGACGGCGCGGCGGCCGGGCCGCGCGCCCGGTGCACAGGTCAGGGGGCGGCACGCCACGTCGTCGTACGCCCTGCCAGGTCCGTCTGCCCGACCCGCCCCGACGGCGAGGCGGTCACCACGCCGGAGCCCGGGCGCAGTCGCGCGTCGCTCGCGTACCGCTCGGCGAGCGCCTCCTCGGCCTCGGCGGCCGCCGTCCCGCCCGTGGCGCCGTCCGTCGCGTCGGCCGCCACGAGGAGCGCCGCGACGTCGTCGGCCAGCGCGTCGAACTCCGCCTCGTAGGCCGGGTCGCCCGGGCCCGGCACGCCCGGGGCGAGGGCGCCGCCGTCGAACGCCGGGACCATCGGCCCCCACAGGTCCCACAGCAGGAGCTCGTCCTTCTGCCGGTGCGCCAGCTCGAGCAGCACGTAGTCGCGCACGAAACCCCGGCCGCCGAGCTCGGGCAGCCCCGGGGCGACGCCGTAGGTCGCCGGGTCGGCGTCCCCGGACCGCACGGCCCGCCACACCTCGGCGGCGGTCTCGAACGGCGCGCCCGGGCCCCGGGGGACGTCGTGCACGTCGAAGTCCCAGGGCGGCCCGGCCGCCAGCTCCGGGTCGGAGCGCACCCACCGGCGACCGTCCCACCACTCGGCGACGACGTGGTCGTGGTGGAACCCGGGCTCGAAGTACCCGGCGAACCCGACGCGCGAGCGCGCCGGCACCCCCTGCTCGCGCAGGACCCCCACCGCGAGAAGCGTGTGGTCCCGGCAGCAGCCCGCGACCTGGTCCGCCAGCCCGCGGGGCTCCGCGAGCGGGCCGGCCTGCCGCGCGGCCGCGACGCCGAGGATCTCGGCGAGCCAGCGCGTGTCGACGTCGTGCTCCTGATCAGCGGTCAGCGTCGGGTTCCCCGCCCGGTAGTGGACGACGGCGGTGCACGCCGCCGCGTGCACGCTCGCCGGGTCGGGGGGCACGGCGCGCAGCAGCGCGGCGTGCTCGCCCGGGTCGCTGTACGGGCTGTGGGTGGCGTAGTCCGCGAGCGTCAGCGCTGCCATGGGGCCATGGTGCGCGCCACGCGCGGCGGACGCCAGAGGCGGGCAGCCAGTACCCGGCCGTCAGCGGATCGTTCGGGGCGCCGGCGGCGGGATCCGCCTGCGGCCGCCCGCCGGTCTGTGCATGCTGGTCGCCATGCACACCCTCCTCACCGGCGGCGCCGGGTTCATCGGCGCCGCGACCACGCGCGCCCTGGTCCGCGCCGGCCACACCGTCACCGTCCTCGACAGCCTGCGCGAGGACGTCCACCCCTCCGGCACGACGCCCGACCTGCCCGACGGCGCCCGCCTCGCCCGCGCGGACGTCCGGGACCTCGGTGCGGTGACGTCCGCGCTCGAGGGGGCCGACGCCGTCGTCCACCTCGCCGCGAAGGTGGGCCTCGGCGTGAACATCGACGACATCGACGACTACGTCTCCTCCAACGACCTCGGGACCGCCGTCCTGCTCCGGGCCGCGGCCACGGCCCGCATGCCGCACGTCGTGTTCGCGAGCTCGATGGTCGTCTACGGCGAGGGGCGCTACGAGTGCGCCGGCCCGGGCTCGGGCGAGCACGGCGTCGTCGGCCCCGGCCCGCGGCGCATCGAGGACCTCGACGCCCGGATCTTCGACCCCCGCTGCCCGCGGTGCGACACCGTCCTGGTGCCGGGCCTCGTCGCGGAGGACGCGCCGCTCGACCCCCGCAACGTCTACGCGGCCACGAAGGTGCACGGCGAGCACCTGCTCGGCGCCTGGTCGCGCGAGACCGGGGCGAGCGCCACGGCGGTGCGGTTCCACAACGTCTACGGGCCGGGGATGCCGCGCGACACCCCGTACGCCGGGGTGGCGTCGCTGTTCCGGTCCGAGCTCGCGCACAGCCGGGCGCCGCGGGTGTTCGAGGACGGGGCGCAGCGCCGGGACTTCGTGCACGTGGACGACGTCGCCGCCGCCGTCGTGCGGGCCGCCGAGTCGCCCGCGGGGCCGGGGGTGACGCCGCTGAACGTGGGGTCGGGGACGGTGACGAGCGTCGGCGAGATGGCGCGCGTGCTCGCCGACGTCATGGACGGGCCCGAGCCCGTGGTGACCGGGCAGTACCGCGCCGGGGACGTGCGGCACGTGACGGCGTCGAGCGAGCGGGCGGCGCAGGTGCTGGGGTGGCGGGCGCAGGTGCCGCTGCGCGCGGGCCTCGAGGAGCTGGTGCGCTCGGGCGCCTGACCCCTCCCCCGGAGCTGTCAGACCTGAGCCCCGCTATAGCGGGGCCAGAGTCTGACAATTTGGGGGCGCGCGAGTTGTCAGACCTGAGCCCCGCCAGGGCGGGGCCAGAGTCTGACAAGTCCGGGGAGGGCGCGCGGGACGGCGTGCGAGGGGGCGCGAGAGAGCGGCGGGCCGGGTCAGGACGCCGGGACGCGGACCTCGACGCTGCAGCCCTCCGGCGTCGAGCCCACGTCGACGCTCCCGCCGTGCTGCTCCACGACGCGGTCGACGATCGCGAGGCCCAGCCCGCTCGACCCGGGCCGCTCCCCCGCCCGGAACCCCGGCTCGAGGACCCGCTCGCGCACGTGCTCGGGGATCCCCCCGCAGGTGTCCTGCACGACGATCCGCACGACGCCGCCGGCCCGCGTGACCGCCACCCGCACGTGCCCGCCGGCGCCGCTCGAGCGCACCGCGTTGGTCACGAGGTTGTCCAGCAGCCGGCCCAGGCCGTCCGCGTCCCCGGGGACGACGACGCCGTCCTCCACTCGCGACTCCAGCAGCACCCCCGCGTCGGTCGCCACGGGCACGGCGTGGGCGACGACGTCGCGCACCACGGCGGCCAGGTCCACCCGCTCGCCCGCGGGCGCCGGCGACGATCCGGCGACCGGCGCCGCGCCCGGCCCGGCGCCCGGGCCCCCGGCCGCGACTCCCGGCGCCGCGGCCGGCAGCCGCGCGGCGGCGCCCTTCGAGCGCCCGGCGCCGTCCGGCCGGGACAGCTCGGCGAGGTCGTCGATCATCCGCGCCATGCGCCCGACGGCGGACTCGATCCCGTCGAGCGCCGTTCCCGGCTCGGGGAACACGCCGTCGCGCAGCCCCTGCGACGCGGCCTGGATCCCGGCGAGCGGCGAGCGCAGGTCGTGGCTGACGAACGCGACGACCTGCCGGCGCGCCTCCTCGGCGGCCCGCTCCCGCTCGCGCGCCGTGGCGAGCCGCGCGCGGGTCTCCACGAGCTCGGCGGACAGGTGCGCGAGCTCCGCGGTCGTCGGCTCCTCCTGCACGGAGGTGTGGCCGTCGTCGACGAGGCCGCGGGCGTCGTCGGCCACCCGCTTGAGCTCGGAGCCCAGCGTCCGCCCGAGCAGCACCGCCAGCACCACGGCGAGGACGGAGGAGACGGCCAGCACGAACCAGACGACCCCGGCGTCGTGCGACGAGAGGAACATCTGGTTGACGTTGACGGCGACGGCCACGACGACGGCGCCGAACGGGACCAGCGCGGCGACGACGAGCGCCGCGGAGAGCGACCGGCGCCGGGCGCGGCGCACCAGCATCCCGCCGGCCACGCCGATGCCGACGGCCGCCGCGACGGTCACGACCGCCATGAACTGGAGGTCGGTCACGAGGCGAGCCCCTCGTGCGCGGCACCGGCGGGGTCCGCCGCCCCCGCGGTCCCGTCGGCCCCGCCCGGGCCGGCGAGCCGGTAGCCCGCGCCGCGCACGTTGAGGACGAGCGTGGGCTCGGCCGGGTCGGCCTCGAGCTTCGCGCGCAGCCGCCGCACGTGCACCATCACCGTCGAGTCGTCGCCGAAGTCCCAGCCCCACACGCGGCGCAGCAGCTCGCGCCGGCTGAACGCCTGGCCCGGGTGCAGCGCGAGGAACTGCAGCAGCGCGAACTCCCGGGGGGCGAGCTCGACGCGCACCTCGCCGCCGTCGCGCGCGACGACCGCCGAGCGGTCCGCGGCGTCGACGGTGAGCGGCCCGACGACGATCCTCGAGGGCGCCGCCCCGACCGTCCCGGGGCCGCGGCGCAGCAGCGCCTCGACCCGCAGCACGAGCTCGCGGGCGTCGAACGGCTTGGCGAGGTAGTCGTCGGCGCCGACCTCCAGCCCCACGATCCGGTCGTCCACCGAGCCGAGCCCGGACAGCAGGACGACGGGCGTGCCGTCCCCGTCCTCGCGGTGGCGCCGCAGGAGCTCGAGCCCCGAGCGCCCGGGCAGGCGCACGTCGAGCACGACGGCGTCCGGCCGCCACGTGCGCCACAGGCGCTCGGCCTCGTCCGCGTCGACGGCGTGCCGCGACTCGTGGCCCGCGGCGCTCACGTGCGCGGCGACTGCGGTGGCGACGAGCGCGTCGTCGTCCACGACGAGAACCTTGGCGGGCATGCGCCCAGGATATCCGGGCGCCGTCAGCGAACCGTCAGCGCCCGACGTGCGGGAACGTCGGGCGAGGGCGCCCGGCGCCTCGTACCGTCGGGAGGGTGACGAACGACGCTGCACCCCTCCCCCCGCCGCTCGCCGAGCGCCGGTCCACCGCCGCCGCCGCCGAGCCGCACCGGCCCCGCCTGCCCCCGCCCGCCGCGGTGGACGTCGTCCTGCCCTGCCTCGACGAGGCCGAGGGGCTCGCCTGGCTCCTGCCGCGCATGCCCGCCGGCACGCGCGCCGTCGTCGTGGACAACGGCTCGACGGACGGCTCCGCCGACGTCGCCCGCGCGCACGGGGCAACGGTCGTGCGGGCCGAGCGCAAGGGTTTCGGCGCCGCGGCCCACGCCGGGCTCGAGGCCGCGACGGCCGACGTCGTCGCCTTCATGGACGCCGACGCGAGCCTCGACCCCGCCGACCTGCCCCTCGTGCTGGACCCGGTCCTGGCGGGCGACGCCGAGCTCGTGCTCGGCCGCCGGGACGCCCGCCGCGGCGCCTGGCCGTGGCACCTGCGCTTCGCCAACCACGAGCTCGCCCGCCGCACGCGGCGGCGCACCGGGGTCCCGCTGCACGACCTCGGCCCCATGCGCGCCGCCCGCCGCGACGCGCTGCTCGGCCTGGACCTGCGCGACCGCCGCTCCGGGTACCCGCTCGAGATGGTCGTCGCCGCCGCCGACGCCGGCTGGCGGGTCGCGGAGGTCGACGTCCCCTACGTCCAGCGCAAGGGACGCTCGAAGGTGACGGGCACGCCGCTCGGCGCGTGGCGCGCCGTGAGCGACATGTCGAAGGTGCTGGCCCGATGAGCGCGCCCGAGCTCGAGCCCGCGCGCACGATCGTCGTCCTCGCGAAGGAGCCGCTGCCCGGCCGCGCAAAGACCCGCCTGCAGGCGCAGTTCTCCCCGGAGCAGGCGGCCGCCCTCGCGCGCGCCGCGCTCGAGGACACGCTCGCCGCGGTCGCCGCGGTGCCCGACGTCGACCGGGTCCTCGTGCTCGACGGCGTCCCGGGCGACTGGGTGCCCGAGGGGTTCACCGTGGTCCCGCAGATCGAGGGCGGCCTGGACCGCCGCCTCGCCGGCGCGTTCTCCCGCGTGGCGGAGGGCCACGAGGGCCCGATCCTCCTGGTCGGGATGGACACCCCGCAGCTCGGCTCGCCCGCCTCGGGCGTCGACCTCGCCGCGGTGGACTTCCGGCGCGCGGACGCGGTGATCGGGATGGCCGAGGACGGCGGGTTCTGGGCGATCGGCCTGCCCCGCGGCAGCCACGAGTTCTACGAGAGCGTGTTCGCGGGCGTGCCGATGTCGCTCGAGACGACCGGCGCGGTCCAGCTCTCGCGCCTGCAGGACTTCGCTCTGCGCGTCCGGTCGCTGCCCGTCCTGCGGGACGTCGACCTGCCCGACGACGCCCGCGCCGTCGCGCGGGCCGCGCCCGGCTCTCGGTTCGCGGCGGCGTGGGCGGACGCGACGGGCGAAGCGCTCCCCGCGGCCGTCGGGGACGACCGGTGACCGCGGCCGACGACGTCGCCGACCGGGCCGGCGACCTCGAGACCGATCCGTCCCCCGCCCAGGCGCACGCCGGGGGGCCGACGTCGCCGCCCGCCCGCCGCGTGCACCCGATCTCCCTGTACGAGGAGGCCCTCACGGGCGCGCCGGTCCTCGCCGTCGGCGCCGCGGAGGCCCGCCCGCTCGACGTCTCGACGTGGTCCGCGCCGCCGAGCGCGGTCGACGAGATGATCCTCGCCCGCTGCGAGGGGCCGGTGCTCGACATCGGCTGCGGCCCGGGGCGGCTCGCCGCCGCGCTGGGCCGGCGGGGTGTGCCGTGCCTGGGCATCGACGTCTCCCCGCGGGCCGTGCACGAGGCCCGCTCGCGCGGGGCGATGGCGCTGCGCCGCGCCGTCGAGCGCCCGCTGCCCGGCGAGGGACGGTGGGGCACCGCGCTGCTCGCGGACGGGAACGTCGGCATCGGCGGCGACCCGGCCGCGCTGCTCGCGCGGTGCCGCGAGCTGGTGGTACCGGGCGGCCTGGTCGTCGTCGAGGCGGACCCGGAGCCGGACGTGGACGAGGTGAGCCCCGTCGTCCTGCGCGCCGCGGACGGCCGCGAGAGCCACCCGATGCCCTGGGCCCGGGTCGGGGTGACGGCGCTCGCGCGGCTCGCCCGCGGCGTCGGCCTGGAGCCCGAGGAGGAGTGGATCCTCGGCGGGCGCACGATCATGGCGCTGCGCCGGCCGCGGTAGCGCCGCGCCGAACAGCGCTCAGTCGCCCGACGGCGCCGCCGCGCGCAGGCGCTCGAGGAGCGGGCCGGCGGCCTCGTCGAGGAAGCGCTGCTGCCCCTCGTCGCCGACCTGCACGAGCGCGATGTCGGTGAACCCGGCCTCCCAGTAGGCGGAGACCGCCTCGACGATCGCGTCGAGATCCGGCCCGCAGGGAATCTGCTCGGCCACGTCCTCGGGCCGCACGTACGCGCTGGCGGCGTCGAACGCCTCCGTCGTCGGCAGATCGGCGTTCACGCGCCAGCCGCCGCCGAACCAGCGGAACTGCTCGTGCGCGCGGGCGACGGCCGCGTCACGGTCCCGGTCCCAGCACACCGGGATCTGCCCGACCTTGCGCGAGGCGGGGAGCTCGGCCGCGTCGCGGACGGCGTCCCAGCGCTCCACGATGCCCTCCTCCGGCTGGACCGCCACGAGGTGGTCGGCGAGCGGGGCGAACCGCTCGATGGACTGCGCGCCCGAGACCGCCACGCCGATCTCCACCGGGACGGCCGGCAGGTCCCACAGGCGGGCGGAGTCGACACGGAAGTGCGTGCCCTCGTACGTCAGGCGCTCGCCCGCGAACAGCTCGCGCAGGATCTCGAGAGCTTCCTCGAGCATGTCGTGCCGCTCCCCGACCGCGGGCCACCGCTCGCCGACGACGTGCTCGTTGAGGTTCTCGCCGGCGCCGAGCCCGAGGGTGAACCTGCCGTCGCTGAGCAGGCCGAGCGTCGCGGCCTTCTGCGCGACGACGGCGGGGTGGTAGCGCACGGACGGGCAGGTCACGTAGGTCATCAGGCCCACGCGCTCGGTCGCGTGCGCGACGGCGCCGAGCACGGACCACGCGTACGGGGCGTGCCCCTGGCTGTCGAGCCACGGGAAGTAGTGGTCGCTGGAGACCTCGAAGTCGAAGCCCACGCGCTCCGCCGCCACGGCGTAGTCGACGAGCGCCTTGGGGCCGGACTGCTCGGTCATGAGGGTGTACCCGAATCTGGTCATGGATCCATGGTCGCGACGCCCACCGCCACTCGCACGCCGGTGCGCCGGTCCCGCCTCGGTCCCGCCTCAGTCCCGCAGAGCGCTCCGGCGCCGCGCCGCGACGGCCCACCACGCCCCCAGCAGCACGCCCACGACGAGGACCCCGAGCGCGACCGCGAGCGCCGCGAGCGGGTCCTGCGGGACCACCGAGGCGTTGCGCCGGTGCGCGGACCCGGCGAGGAGCGCGACCGCGAAGATCGCCAGCACGCCGAGCGCGAGCATCCCGCCGCGCAGCGCGGGCCGCCACGGGGCCGGCACCCGCGGCAGGACGAGGGCGCCGACGACGATCGCGACGGGCGCGAGCACCGCGTCGTGCAGCACGATCCCTCCGGCGAGCCACACGAGGGCGCTCGGCCACTGGCTCGACGGGACGCGCGTCACCGCGACGTACGCACCCCAGGCGATCATCGCCACGCCGCCCAGCGCGAGCAGCGCGCGCCCGACGGCGACGCCCCGGCTCCCCGAGCGCGGCACGGTGTCGTAGCGGCCGGAGCGGCCGGGGGCGCTCACGCCTGCACCACCGACATCCGCGCGACCCACTTGGTCTGCAGCACGCCCGGGCGGTTCGGGGCGATGATCCGCGCGGGGAAGCCGTGGTCGACGTCGAGGTCCTCGCCCTCGAGGCGCAGGGCGAGGAGGGTGTCGCCGTGGGCGACGTGCTCGGCGGGCAGCACCGACCGGCCGTACGAGCCCACCTCCTGCAGGCTGACGACGCTGAGGTCGCGCGCCGTCGCCGGGCCGGACGCCCCACCGCCGGACGACGCGTCGTCGGTCACCAGCGCCACGAGGTCGCGCACCCGCACCCCCTGCCAGCGCGCCGAGGCGCTCCACCCCTCGACGCACGCGATCGGCAGCACCGCCTCGTGCTGCGGCATGGCCAGCAGGTCGTCGCGCGACAGGCTCCGCGTGCCCGCCGGGCCCTCGAGCTCGAGCCGCCAGGCGGGGTCGACGGCGGTCTCGGTCACGTGCGCCTCGGCGGCGGTCTTGTTGATCGGCAGCCCCTGCGGACCGACGCGCGGGTCGCGGGGCGAGAGCACGGACACCGCTGCCAGCGGGCGCACCGTCTGGCCCACGGTCAGCGCGGTCAGCCCGACGACGGTCACCGCGACCGCGGCGAGGAACCCCCGCCGCGTGGCCGCGGCCTCGGGGTCGCGGCCGGCGGGGACGGGAGCGAGGTCGCCGTCGGGCACCGAGTGGAGGGTGCCGTCCGTGATGCGGCCGGGCGACAGCGGGGCGCCGTCGGCGATCTCGCCGTCGACGACGCGCGCGCGCAGCGCCGTGACGATGATCGGCAGCTTCACTCCCACGTGCAGCAGCAGGGAGCCGACGACGACCCACGCGGTCGCGTAGTGCACGCCCACGAACCCGAACTGCCAGGGGTACCACTGGAAGGTGTTGAAGAGCCCGGTGAGCAGCTGGAACATCGACGCCGCGACGAGCAGCGCGATCGAGGCGCGCTCGAGCGCGTGCACGACGCCGCGCACGGGCGGGCGCTCGAACAGCGCCGGGTAGACCGTGTAGAGCTTCGCGACCAGCAGCGGGATGCACGCGATGCCGGTGGCGACGTGGACGCCCTGGGTCAGCCGGTAGCCCCACACCGGCGTGGTCAGCACGGGCAGCCACGGCAGCGGGTTCTGCAGGAAGTGCGAGACCAGCCCGGTGACGAACACGAGCAGGAAGGCGATGCCGAGGAACAGCCCGACGCGCGCGGTCACGCGCGGGTCGTGCACGGCCGAGCGGAACTCCTCGGGCGCCGGCGGCCGCAGCCGGGCGAGGGCACCCGGGCGCGACGTCGCGGCGGCGCCCGCGGGCCCGTCCGCGTCCTCGGCCCTGCCACCCGTCCGGCTCATCCTTCGATCCTAGGAAGGTCCGGGCGTCTGGGCCGTGCGGGGCCGCTGACGATCGGCTGACGGACGCGGCGCGCCTGCGGGCACGGCCGGCCGGACGGAGGTCACCAGCTCGTGTGCACGCGCGTCTCCACGAGGAGCGCGACCGCGGCCTGGGCGACGAGCCACCACCGCAGCGCCCCGCTCCAGCCGACCCGGCCGGGCTCGCGCCCCGGCGCCCGCACGGCGAGCGCCGCCGCGGCCGGCGCCACCCAGCACGCGACCGGCAGCCAGATGCGCTCCACCTCGCCCTTCTCGAACCCGCCGAGGGCCCCGAGCGCGGCGGTCGCGAGCGCGAGCCCGGCGAGCCACCGCGTCGCGGGGTCGAGCCGGCGGACGCGGGTCAGTCCGCCGACGCCGGCGGGGCCCACCAGCACGCCCAGGAGCACCGCGTCGGCGACGAGGAAGTACCCGTACGGCCGCGCGTCGGCGATGCCGCGCGTGAACGCCTCGTGCGTGGCCGCCAGCCCGTCCCACACCCAGTACCCGGCCACGCCCCAGGCGACGACGCTCGCGAGGACGACGGCACCGGCGAGCAGCGTGGGGCGCCAGCGCCGCGAGACCAGCGGGACGGCGAGCACCACGACCGCCATGTGCGCCAGCCCCCAGGACAGGAACGGCGCCTCGCCGAGGACCAGGCCCGCCGCCACGGCGAGCGACCAGCGGGCGGCGGGGGACGTCGTCGTGCTCGCGAGGGCGAGCAGCGCGACGCCCCAGGCGAGGACGCCCGCGTAGAAGGCGTCGGCCGACGTCGCCACCCACAGCGCCGCGGGGGCCAGCACGACGGCGGGCAGGGCGAGCCGTGCGGTCCGCTCCCCCGCGCCGGCGGCGCCGGCCGTGTCTGCCCTGCCGGCCGCGCCGGCCGTGTCTGCCCTGCCGCCGAGCGCGCGCAGCGTGGTCGCGACGGCGACCACCGTGCTGGTCCCCGCGAGGATCACCAGGGCCGCCTCCCAGCCGGCGCCACCGAGGCCGAGGCGGTCCATCCCGGCGAGCAGGAGGGTGAACGCCGGCGGGTGCCCGCGCACGTGGACCGGGTAGGCGACCGGGTCGGACTGCAGGGTGGCCAGGAACCCGCCGGGGTCGGCGGCGGCCCCCGGGACGGCCGCCAGGTAGTCCTGCCGGTGCTCGAGCGGGTGCGTCAGGTCCCCCCAGCGGGCCGACGCGCCGAGCGCCACCGTCCACACGAGGGCGGTCGCCCAGGCGACGAGCAGCAGCGGCCGCCAGGCGAGGCGCGCCGCGAGGCGGGGGCCGAACGTCACCACCAGGGCCGCGACGCCTGCCGCGACGAACGTGCCGGGACCGACGTCGACCTGCAGCCTGCCCGTGAACGGCGCGGCGTCACCGGAGAGCATGATCTCGCCGTCGCGCGCGAGCCGGCCGCCCCACCACCACAGCAGCGGGACCGCCGCCGCCCACGCGAGCGCGGCGAGCACGGGCCAGGGGCGCGGCGCGCGGGTCCCGGGCGCCGGGGCGCCCGTCGTCGTCGGGCGCGTCACCGCTGCGTCTCGAAGAACTCGCGGAGCAGCGCGCCGCACTCGGCCTCGCGCACGCCCCCGACGACCTCCGGCCGGTGGGTGCTGCGCCGGTCGCGGACGACGTCCCACACCGACCCCGTCGCGCCGGCCTTGGGGTCCCACGCGCCCAGCACCACGCGGGCGACGCGGGCGAGCGCGATCGCCCCGGCGCACATCACGCAGGGCTCGAGCGTCACGACGAGGGTGCAGCCCTCCAGCCGCCAGCCGCCCAGCGTCGCCGCGGCCTGGCGGACGGCGAGGACCTCGGCGTGGGCGGTCGGGTCCTGCGCCTCCTCGCGGCGGTTGCGCCCGACGCCGAGCAACGTCCCCCGGGGCGAGACGACGAGGGCGCCGACGGGGACGTCGTCGGACGCCAGCGCGTGCGTCGCCTCGTGCAGCGCCATGCCCATGAGCGCGTCGTAGACCTGCGCCCGCTGGGCGGCGTGCACGGGCGGGAAGGTGTCGTCCGCCCAGGGCAGCGCGAGCCCGGGGGCCTGCCCCGGCTCGGAG
Source organism: Cellulomonas sp. PhB143 (assembly GCF_003752595.1). Classification (GTDB taxonomy): domain Bacteria; phylum Actinomycetota; class Actinomycetes; order Actinomycetales; family Cellulomonadaceae; genus Paraoerskovia. The sequence goes on from NZ_RKIJ01000017.1 coordinate 32,808, forward strand.
GCCTGCCGGGCACCGTCGTCGTCCACCCCCCCAGGTTGTCAGACTCCGGCCCCGCCAGGGCGGGGCGGGAGTCTGACAGGTCGCTGACGGGCCGGGCCCGAGCACCGGTAGCCTGGGCGCATGCGCGTCCACGCCGTCGACCACCCCCTGGTCGCCCACAAGCTGACCATCCTGCGCGACGAGCGGACGCCGTCCCCGACGTTCCGGCTGCTCGTCGACGAGCTCGTCACCCTGCTCGCCTACGAGGCGACCCGCGAGGTGCGCACCGAGCCGCGGGAGATCACGACGCCGATCGGCCCCACCACGGGGCAGAAGATCGCCGAGCCGCGCCCGCTCGTCGTGCCGATCCTGCGCGCCGGCCTCGGCATGCTCGACGGCCTGACCCGCCTGCTCCCGACGGCCGAGGTCGGGTTCCTCGGCATGCAGCGCGACGAGACGACGCTCGAGGCCGTCACCTACGCGAACCGGCTCCCGGAGGACCTGTCCGGGCGGCACTGCTTCCTCGTCGACCCGATGCTCGCCACGGGCGGCACGCTCGTCGCGGCGATCGACTACCTGTTCGAGCGCGGCGCGCGCCACGTGACGTGCGTGTGCATCCTCGCGGCCCCCGAGGGCATCGAGGTCGTCAACCAGGCCGTCGGCGAGCGCGTCGACGTCGAGCTCGTGGTCGCCGCGATCGACGAGCGCCTCGACGAGAACGCGTACATCGTGCCGGGCCTCGGTGACGCGGGCGACCGCCTGTACGGCGTCGTCTGACCCCTCCGTCTCACCATCCGGGAAGTTCCCGGTCCGCCCCTTGGCGCGCACCGCGCCGTGATGGCATCCTCGTCCTGTGACCACGCTGCCGCGCACCTCTGACGCCGTTCCCGGCGCCGTGCTCGGCATGCCCGTGTGCATGTGTTGTCAGGCCTGAAGCCCCCGCCCTGACGACCCAGCCGACCCCGTCGGCGCCGCTGAGCCCTCGCTCGCGGTCGATGCACCCCGGAGCCACCCATGTCGACGCTCGCCCCCCGCCGCCCCTCGCACTCCCGCCCCCGCGCCGCCCATCCCGCCCGCCCGGTCGCGCCGCGCCCGGCGCCCACGCCCACGCCCACGCCCACGCCCACGCCCACGCAGCAGCGGGCCGCCGACGCCGCCTTCCTCGAGCTCCTCGCGCGCCTGTCGCCGGTGCCCCGCCTCGAGCTCGACGCGCAACGCCGGACGGTGTACGTCGACGGCACCGCGCACGCCCTGACCTCCCGCGAGTCGCACCTGCTCGCCCACCTCGTCGAGCACCGCGAGCGGGCCGTGCCGCGGGCCGAGCTGCTCGCCACGGTGTGGCGGGACGAGGACCTCGGCGCCGGGACGCGCACGATCGACGTCCACGTGCGCCGCATCCGCGAGAAGCTCGGGGTCGCCGCGATCCGCACGGCGCGCGGCGTCGGCTACGGGATCGACCCGCTGCTCGACGTGGCGGTGCGCGAGCCCCTCGCCTCCTGAGCCGGCGCCTCCTGAGCCGGCCGGTCCTGAGCCGGCCTCCCGGGCGGGGGGCGGCCCGGTGGCCCGCGTCACGCCCGGCGCCTCCGTCGAGCGGACGGCGCCGTCACCGGGTTACGTTCGGCTCATGAGAGTTGTCGTCGCCGGGAGCCACGGGAAGATCGGTCGGCTCCTCGTCCAGGCGCTGATCGAGCGGGGCGACTCGGTCGTCGGGCTCGTCCGCTCGGCCTCGCAGATCCTCGACCTGACGGACCTGGGCGCCGAGGTCGCGCTCATCGACCTGGAGCAGGACGACGACGTCACGGTGAGCTTCGCGCTGCAGCGCGCCGACGCCGTGGTCTTCGCCGCGGGAGCCGGGCCCGGCAGCGGCGCGGAGCGCAAGGACACCGTCGACCGGGCGGGCGCCGTCCTGCTGGCCGACGCCGCCGAGCGCGCCGGCGTCCGGCGCTACGTGCTCGTCTCGTCGATGGGCGTCGACGAGGTGCGCGCGGACAACGTCCCCGAGGACACAGATCCCGTGCTCCTCGCCTACCTGCGCGCGAAGGCCGCCGCCGAGTCCGACCTCCTGCCCCGCCCGCTCGACCTGACGATCGTGCGGCCGGGCCACCTGACGGACGACCTCGGCACGGGCCGGGTCTCCCTCGGCGCCGACGTGGGTCGCGGCGAGGTGACACGCACGGACGTGGCTGCCGTGCTCGCCGAGATCCTGCACGAGCCCCGCACCGCCGGCCTGACCCTCGGCCTGACCGGCGGGCACGCGCGGATCGACGACGCGGTCTACCAGTCGATCCCCGAGGACGAGCGATGAGCGACCAGCCCGCCACCGGCGCGGGCACCAACCCCGTACCCAAGGGCTGGAAGCGCAGCGGCCCCCGCTTCACCGACCGGATCGCGTCGTCGAGCACCTCGGCGCCCGGCGAGGGCCCGGACGACGAGGGCCGCTGGCCCGTCGAGCCCGGGCGCTACCGCCTCGTGGCGAGCCTCGCGTGCCCGTGGGCGCACCGCTCGATCATCGACCGGCGTCTCCTCGGGCTCGAGGACGCGATCTCCCTCGGGATCGTCGACCCGATCCAGGACCACCGCAGCTGGCGGTTCACGCTCGACCCGGACGGCGTCGACCCCGTGCTGGGCTCGCACTTCCTCGCCGAGCACTACCTCGCCCGCGACCCGGAGGACGACGGCGGCGTCAGCGTCCCGGCCCTCGTCGACGTCCCCTCCCGCGCGCTGGTGACGAACGACTACCCGCAGATCACGCTCGACCTGTCGACCGAGTGGACCGAGCACCACCGCGACGGCGCCCCCGACCTGTACCCGCAGGCGTGGCGCGACGAGATCGACGACGTCGCCCAGAAGGTCTTCACCGACGTGAACAACGGCGTCTACCGGGCAGGCTTCGCCGACGGCCAGCTCGCGTACGACGCCGCCTACGGGAACCTGTTCGAGCGCCTCGACTGGCTCACGGACCGCCTCGAGGACCGGCGCTACCTCGTGGGCGACCACATCACCGAGGCCGACGTGCGGCTGTTCACGACCCTCGTCCGGTTCGACGCCGTCTACCACGGCCACTTCAAGTGCAACCGCAACAAGATCACCGAGGACCGGGTGCTGTGGGCCTACGCCCGCGACCTGTTCCAGACACCGGGGTTCGGCGACACCGTGAACTTCCACCACATCAAGCACCACTACTACCGGGTGCACAGCCAGCTGAACCCGAGCGGCATCGTCCCCGACGGCCCTGACGAGTCCCGTTGGCAGACTCCGCACGGGCGCGAGGCGCTCGGCGGATCACCCTTCGGGGACGGCACGCCGCCCGTCGCCGCGACGGACCTCGCGTCCTCTCACCTCGCACCCCTGGCCCAGCCGGTGGACGGCGAGCCGACGGCGGCCGCCCCGCCCGACTGAGCGGCCCGGGGGGTCTGGGGGCCGGAGCGGCTCAGCCGATCCAGCCCCGCAGCCAGTCGCGCAGGTCGGCCGTCGGGTCGTGGCGCGAGCCCCGGTCGTCGCCCGAAGGGGTCGGGGTCGGCGTCGCGGTGGGCTTGTCGTCCGGCTTCGGCGCCGGCTTCGCGTCCGGGGCGGCCGACGGCGTCTCGGCCGACTTCGCGGGCGGCGTCGCGGTGTCCGAGCCCGCCTTGTCCGACGAGCCGCCCTTGCCCGACGAGCCGCTGCCGCCGGAGGGCGAGTCCTTGCCGGACGGAGTCGGCGTCCCGGCGGAACCGCCCGTGCCGGAGGACGCGTCCTTGCCCGCGCCCTGGTCCGGCCCGTCCGAGCCGGAGGCCTTGTCCCCGGAAGCCTCATCTCCGGGAGCCTTGTCTCCGGGAGTCTTGTCGGCAGACCCCTTGTCCCCCGGATCCTTGTCGTCGGAGCTCTTGGCGCCCGTGGGCGCGTCGCCCGCGGCCTTGTCCGGAGCGGGCGACGGGGAGCCCGTCGTGGGTGCCGGGTCGGCGCTCGACGGCGGGGCGTCGGTCGCGGGCGCGGAGCGCTGCGCGTCGAGCGCGCCGCCCGCCGCACCGGTGCACGCCTCGGCGCGGGTCCACGGCGAGAACTTCCAGCCCTGGAGCGCCCGCCAGAGGTCGCTGGGGCTACCGACGCCGTAGGTCTTCCAGCGCGAGACGTAGTTCGCGCCGTCGTCGGAGACGGCCGCGCCCGACGGATAGGTCAGCACCGTGCGCCAGGTCGACGCCTTCCACTCCGGCAGGCAGCGCGCGGTGAAGGGCGCCGCCTCGACGGTCTGCGACCAGTCGCCGGCGGTCACGGTGAAGCTGCGGCCCGTCGTCGGGACCCGCACGTCGACGGTCGCGCTCTCGGCCGCCGCGACCGTCCTGCGCACGGGCTGGTCGAGACCGGGGCCGGTGACCTCGTAGGTGATCGCGACGCCCGGTGCGCTCTTGTTGCCCAGCGTGACGGCACCGGCCATCACCGACCGGCTCGTGTCGGCGTCGAAGGACGAGGTCCCCGGCGTGAACGCGGCGGCGGGCACGGGCGTGCAGTCCCACGCCCCGACGACGACCTTGAGGTCGAGACCGCCGCCACCGAAGCCCGTGCGGTTGAGGCGGAAGGAGACGCTCCTCGAGTCGCTCTTCACCAGGTCCGTCGGGATGGTGAACGTCCCGGTGGAGGGACGCCCCTGCGCGTCCGCCGCGGGGTAGAGGCGCGCCGCGGTGCCGGACTGCACGTACGAGGCGCCGGGCAGAGCCATGAACATGCGGGTGTCCATCCCCAGGTCGGAGACGTTCCTCAGGGATCCGACGTAGGCGATCCGGCCGTCGACGCACTGCGGGACGACCATCGGCTGGTTCGGGCCGTCCGCGGACTCGACGCGCCAGTCGCACCGCTGGACCATGTCCCGCGTGATCGTCGTCGACGTCACGTCGCCGTGCGCGTCGATCTCGATGGACTCGGCGGTCAGGCCGATCGGGATCGTCAGCCTCGCGGAGCCTCCCGCCTCGACCGTGACCGGGTCGAGCTTCTTGTTCGTGAAGCTGAACGTGGTCGGGAACGTCGACCGGGTGTTGTCGAGGACGAGCGTGACGGCCGCCTTCCGGGAGTCCGGCACCCAGGTGCACTGCCCTTCCTCGAGCGAGACCTTCGGCTCGATCGCTGCCTTGACCACGTCCGAGGTCGTGATGGTGTGCTGGCCGCCGCGGTCCTCGTCGGCGTGGCCGGTGTTCTCGACCCAGCGGTAGGAGAAGGCAGGCTGACCCTCGTAGCTCTTCTGCTCGGTGTCGTAGTCGAACCGGCGTCCCTCGCCCGCCGGGACCACGACCGGGTCCTCGCCGGACCCCGTCATCGCGACCTCGAGGTCCGCGCGCGTCTTGTTGACGAACGTCCCGTCGAGGCCGACGGTCCCGTCCGCCTCGTCGGTCGCGTCGACGACGGGCGCCTCGACCTGCGGGGTGAAAGCGTCGCACCGCGGGAAGGCGCCGGCGTCGTACGTGCGCTCGACGGTCCGGGTGACGGGGTCGGACGACGGGCCGGCCTCCAGGGTGGTGCTCAGGGCGACGCGCGCGTCGCCGGCGTCGTACCCGAGACCGTCGTCCACCGTGACGGTCCGTGCGGCACCGGCCGGTACCACCGCCGTGCCGTCGGTGCTGAGGCCCGTGCCGCTCAGCGTCACGCGCACGTCGGTCGGGATGTCGTTGGTCGCGTCGAGGACGACGAGCGCCTCCGCCGTCGCGACGGTCGTCGCGTCGGCGCTGCAGACCGGCTCGACGGTCGCGCCCGCCAGGCCGCTCCACGGCTCGTCGACGTCCAGCGCGGCCGACGCGGCCGCCTCGAGCGGCTTCTCGCCCCGGTCCGCCGCCGTCGCGCGCACCGCAGCCTGCTCCGTCCCGCCGTCCAGCGCGCCGTCGGTGAAGACCTGCAGCGGCAGCGCCGTGTCCTTGCCGGCCGGCAGGTCGGTGCGCGCCGCGTCGGGGAGGCAGGTGACGTCGGTGGTGCCCGAGCACTGCCAGCCGGCAGGCGCGGCCGCGTACGTCACGCCGTCGGGCAGCGAGACCTCGACCTGCAGGTCCTGGGCACCGAGGTCACCCGTGTTGGACACCGTGACCGGGAGCGTGGCCGTGCCCGGGTTCGCGACGTCCTGGACGTCCCCGGCCCGGGTCCGCAGCTCCGCCCCGTAGTAGGCGACCGACGTCGGGTCGAACTGGCGCGCGACCTCCGGGAGGTCCGCGCCGGACGCCTTCGCCCCGAACGCGTATGTGCCGCCCGACTGGGCCCGCACCGGCACGCTGACGCGCTTCGACTCTCCCGGGGCGAGCGTGCCGACCGTGCACTGCACGGTGCGCTCGACGCCGATGTCGCTCGAGTCGGGCCGGCCGCAGCTGATCTGCTCCGCGCTCAGCACCCGCGGGACGGAGGCGCCGCGCGCGACCATCGTGGCACCGTCCGGGGACTCCACCCCGGGGGGCAGGACGACGGCGACCGTGACGTCGTCGGCGCTGGTCCCGCCGACGTTGGAGGCGCTGACGACCAGCGGCTCGGTCTTGCGGGCGGCGAGCTGGAGCGTGCCGTCGATGCTCAGGGTGATCTGTGCGGGCGCGGGGGCCGGCGGCGTGTCGGTCCCGGGGTCCGGCGGCGTGTCGGTCCCAGGGTCCGTCTCCGGTTCCGTCCCGCCGCCCGTCCCGGGGTCCGTGTCGGGCGCCGGGTCGGCGCCGTCGGGGACCGTGCCGGAGGTGTCGGGGGCGGGGAGCGGCTGCGCGTCCGACGGCGGCAGGGCGGCCGTGCCTCCCGGGTCGGTGAACGGGGTGTCCGCCAGGGGCGCGGCGTCGGCCAGGGGCTGCTCGCTCGGGAGCGGCTGCGCCGGCAGCGGGTCGGCCGGGATGTTGCCGGGAGACATCGGGTCGAGCGCGTCCGGCAGGTCGCCGTCCCCTGCGGGCCCGTCCGGGCTCACCGCGTCGGGGGCGTTACCGTCGGGCAGCGCCGCGGGGCCCTCGGACGACGTCGCGACCGGCACGCCGGTGCCGGTGAACGTGGTGACGGCGATGCCGATGCCGGCGACCGCGACGGCGCCCAGCGCGACGGCGGCGACCGCCATCGGGGCGGAGCCGACGAGGGAGGCGATCCCCGTCGCACCGGCGGCGGCACCCGCCCCGCCGAGCGCGGCCAGACCGGCCACTCCGGTCGCGGCGAAGGTCCCGCCCGCGACGGCCCCGGCGCCGAGCCCCGCGCCCGCCGCCGCAGCGCCGGCCCCGGCCACGGCTGCACCGCTCGCGGCAGCTCCACCCGCGGCGGCGCCGCCGACAGCGGCTGCCGAGCCTCCGGCGGCACCGGCGGCGCCGGCCGCAGCGCCGGCAGCGGCGCCCGTCCCGGCCGCGCCTGCACCCGCCCCGGCCACGCCCGCACCGGTGCCCGCGGCGCCGGCGGCGCCGCCCGCCGCTCCGACGACACCCGAGCCGCCCGACAGCCCGCCCGCGAGCACCGCGCCGGCGATCGAGCCACCGACCGGCAGCGGCACGCCCATGAGGCCGATCGCGCCGAGACCGAGCACCAGGGGCCCGACGACGCCGCGCATGCCCTGGGACACGTCGCCCAGCTCCAGCACGAGCGCGCCGCACTCGCCGCAGCTCTCGAGGTGCGCCTCGACGACGACCGTCTCGCGGCGGGCGAGGCCTCCCCGGACGTAGGAGCCGAGCAGCGCGTTGGTCCGGCGGCAGTCGTCGGAGACCGTGCTCGACAGGTGCTGCTGCAGGTAGGCCTGGCGCAGGCCCTCCCGCGCGCGGTACGCGAGCGCCGAGACACCGTTGGCGGTGAGGCCGAGCATGGGGGCGATCTGCGCCGGCGCCATGTTCTCGACCTCGGCGTACCAGAGGACGGCGCGCCACCGCTCGGGCAGGCCCTCGAAGGCCCGCGCCACCGTGGAGCGCTCGAAACCCGCGAGCGTCGGCTCCTCGGTCGAGGCCATCGGCCCGAACGCGTCCTCGAACATCGACATGTCGTCCGTCGGCGCCGCTCGGCGCGAGCCCTTCGCGACGTCGTACGCCTGACGCCGGACGACGGTGAAGAGGTAGGCGCGGAAGGCGACGTCCGGTCCCTTGCCACTGCGCAGGATCGTCATCACCTTCGCGAAGGCGTCGGCGACGACGTCCTCGGCGTCGGCCGGGCGGGAGACGTACTGCCGCGCGACGGTCAGCGCGGCGGCGGCGTGGCGGGCGTAGAGCTCACCGAAGGCCTCGGAGCTCCCGGTCCGGGCACAGCTGATGAGCTCGGCGTCGCTGGACGCCGACTCAGGCTGGTTCGCCTCGACCTTGCTCATACGCTCCGCCCCCGACACCCACGGAAACGGTGCACGTCCGTGTCGATTCTGCTGGGCTGAATAGTAGCCACCGGCACCGACATGCGACCAGAGAATCCACGGTTCTCACGTCACGATCGGATACCGACACTCCAGCATGCTCCGGTCCCGTGGCAGGATGGCTCGGTCTGAGCCACTTGTCCGATTACTTCACCCGGCGGAACGGAGGAACGCGCGTCAGGATCACGGGTTCGACGCGTCTCTTCACCATGGACCTCCGTACCGGGCACCGTACGGCGGACGCCGCGAGCGTTCGCGCGCGCTGGCGCGCCCATTCGCTGGGATCCATCTGGCTGCGCCCGGGCGACTGGTACCACCCTGCCGTCGAGGCGATCACCGAGGCCCTGACCGAGGGCCGCAGCACGGTCCCGGCGGCCGAACGTCTGGGCGAGGCCCGCGGCGAGGCGGGCGTCGGCATCGGCGAGGCGATCGACGACCTCGTGTGCCTCTACCGCGCGGTCGGCACCGACCCCGACGTGCCGACGCTGCGCGCCCTGTCGACCGGGTGGACGGCCGGTGCGGAGGCCCAACCGGTGGCTCCGGCGGTCCTGGACCCGACGTCCGGGCTGGTGACCCCGCAGTACCTCGACGTGCGGCTCGCCGAGACCTACGCGGAGGGCGAGCGCTCGGGGCTGCGCGCGGACCGGACGCACTGCCTCGTGATGCTCGACATCGCCGTCGAGCACGTCACGCGCGAGATGCTGGTCGTACGGGAGGCCGCGGTCGGCCACATCCTCACGGAGGCGTTCGGGGCCGGGCGCCCGGTCGCGGCCCTGGGCCGCGGGACCTACGCGGCGCTCTCGGAGCGCGGCGACGTCGCCGCGGACCGCGTCGCCGCCGTCCGGCGCCTCATCGACTCCGCGGGCCCGGGGCTCGGGATGGGCGTGGCGATGCGCCGGCCGCCGCGCGTGTGGATCGAGTCGCTCCCCCGCGACCACCGCGGGGTCTCGCGGCTGCTGCGCCAGCTCCGCCGCTGAGCCGCCCGCCCGCACCACCCGCCCGCACTCGCACCCGCCTCCGCACCCGCCGAGAAGTCGAAATATGCCCCTGATCCGGTCGGATCAGGGGCATATTTCGACTTCTCGGCGGAGTGCCTTCCGGGCGTCGAGCATCAGGCGCCAGGCGGTCGCGAACGTCAGGCGGTCGCGAACGTCAGACAGTCCGCGTGGTCCGCCGCCGTCGCACCGGCGCCGACGCGGATCGACGGCGCGCCGCACTCGAGGTGGTCGTTGTGCACGCACTCCCCGCGCTGGCAGGCGCCGACGTGGGCGACGACCTTGTCGAGGCCGCCCTTCGCAGAGAGCGGGATGAACGTGGCGCACGAGGCGTCGCCCGTCCCTCCCGCGATCGTCACGGCGCCGGCGTGACAGCCGTGCTCGTGGTTGTACCCGCAGCCGTCGATGGAGCACTCGGAGACCTGAGGCAGGTCGGTCAGGGCGGTCATGGTTCCTCCTGGGCGTCGGTCGATTTCTCGAGAATACGACCGTGAATGCCTTTCCGTATAGCCAGGAAAGCCTTACCCAACACCGATTTTCGGCCACCAATTATGCAACACGACTATTGCGTAAACTGCCGCGTCAGTCCCGGGGCGGTACCGGCGGGCGCCACAGCACCAGGGACGACGCCGTCGTCTCGCGCCGCACCCGGCGCCCGCGCGGGACCATGACCACGTCGCCGCCCGCGCCGGCCGTGAACACGCGCCCACCGGTCTCGACGCGCGAGTACAGGGCTTCGAGCCGCCCGCTGAGGTGCTCCACCTGCCGCTCGAGCTCGAGGATCCGCTTGATGCCGGCGAGGTTGATGCCCTCCTCCTGGCTGAGCCGCTGGATGTGCAGCAGCCGCGCGACGTCGCGGCGCGAGTACCGGCGCCCGCGGCCCCGCGCGCGGCGCGGCGCAACGAGGCCGAGCCGGTCGTACTGGCGCAGCGTCTGCGGGTGCATGCCGGCCAGCAGCGCGGCCTCCGAGATCACGAAGACCGGTGCGTCGTCGTCGGTCACCATCGCCGTCCCCTCTCGTTCCCGCCCGGTCGTGCCCGCCGGTGGTTACCGGGCCGCGTCCCGCACGAACTCCTCGCGGACGTCCTTGTCGGCCGTCGCCTCGGCGAAGGCCTCGACGGCCTTCTTGGCCTCGCGCGAGAGCTTCTGCGGGACCGCCACCTGGACCGTCACCAGGAGGTCGCCCGTATGCTTCGGCGTCGCGATGCCGCGGCCCTTGACGCGCAGCACCTTGCCCGACGTCGTCCCGGACGGGATCTTCACCCGGACGGAACCGCCGTCGAACATCGGCACGTGGACCGTGGCGCCGAGGGCCGCCTCGGCGAAGCTCACCGGCAGGTCGACCCGCAGGTTCGGCCCGTCGGCGCGGAACACCGGGTGCGGCGTCACGCGCACGGTGACCTCGAGGTCCCCGGGCGGGCCGCCGGCGAGACCCGGGCCGCCCTTGCCGCGCAGGCGGATCTTCTGGCCGTCGTGCACGCCGGGCGGGAACTTCGCGTTGACCGTGCGCCCGTTGACGCTGAGCGAGACGGTCGAGCCCTCGACCGCCTGCCGGAACGGCAGCGTGGTCGTGGCCCGGACGTCCTGGCCGCGCTGGGCGGGGTTCGGGCGGAACCCGGTGGGGCCGGCGCCGCGCGCGCCGCCGCCGCCGCCGCCGCCGAACATCCCTCCGAGGATGTCCTCGAAGCCGCCCGCGCCGCCGGGGGCGCCCGTCGTGTAGCGGGCGCGCTGCCCGCCGCCGGCGCCGCCGCCGAACATCGAGCCGAACAGGTCCTCGAACCCGCCCGCGCCCGCGCCGCCGGGGCCGCTCGCGAACCGCGGCCCGCCGCCCGCCATCTGGCGGATGGCGTCGTACTGCTGGCGCTGCTCGGCGTCGGAGAGGACGGAGTACGCCTCGCCGATCGACTTGAACTTCTCCTCCGCGGCGGCGTTCCCGGGGTTGTGGTCCGGGTGCCACTGGCGGGCGAGCTTGCGGTAGGCCTTCTTGATCGCGGCGGCGTCGGCGTCCTTGGGGACGCCGAGCGCGGCGTAGAAGTCCTTCTCGATCCAGTCCTGACCCGTCACAGCGCCTCCCTCCTGTCGTTGGTCTGTGGTGCCCCGCCGCGCCGAGCACGGGGTTCGCGCCGGATCAGCGGGGCTGATCCGGCGGCGACCCCGTGCTCGGCGGGCGGGTAACGCGTGGTCGTGCGAGCTCTCCGGTCCGGCTACTCCGGGCCGACGACGCCGACGCGCGCCGCGCGCACGACCTTGTCGCCGATCCGGTAGCCGGGCTCCACGACGAGCTCGACGGTCGACGACGTCGCCTCGGCGTCCGTGCGGTGCATGAGCGCCTCGTGGACGTTCGGGTCGAACTCCTCGCCGACCTCCCCGAACCGCTCGATGCCGAACTTCGCGAGCGCGCCCTCGAGCTTCTCGCTGATCGCCACGAAGGGTCCGGTGAGCTCGCCGTGCGTGCGTGCCCGCTCGATGTCGTCGAGCACGGGCAGCAGCGCCGTGAGCACGTCCTGCGTGCCGCGGGTGCGCGCCGTCTCGTTGTCGCGCACGGCACGGTTGCGGTAGTTGGTGAAGCTCGCGCGCTCGCGCTGGAGCGCGTCGAGGTGCTGGGCGGCCTCCGCCTTCGCCGCGATCACCGCGGCGTCCTCGGCGGCCGCACCCTCCGGCTCGAAGTCGAGCGCCTCGAGAGGATCGCCCGGCTCCCCCGCGGCGGGGGCGTCGTCGGCCCCCGCCGCCGGGGCACCCTCGCCCGAGGCGGGCCCGCTCTCGCGGGCCTGCCCGGACTCGGGGTCGACCTTGCGCTTGTCCGTGAAGTGGAACGGGGCGTCCGAGGAGTCCTCGGGACCCTGCTCCCCCTCGCGGGGCGTGCTGTCGTCCGCCGTCACTTGCGGTCGTCCTCGTCGTCGACGATCTCAGCGTCCACCACGTCCTCGTCGTTCGTGGACGACGACGGGGCGTCGCCGGCGGGCGCGTCACCGGCCGGAGCCTCGGCCGAGGCGGCCTGCTCCTGCGCATAGAGCGCCTCGCCGATCTTCTGCGCCGAGGCGAGCAGCTTCTCGTGCGCCGACTTCACGGCCTCGTCGTCCTCGCCCTCGAGCGCGGACTTGACCCCGGCGACGTCGGCCTGGACCTCGGTGACGACCTCGTCGGAGAGCTTCTCCTTGTTGTCGTTGATGAGCTTCTCGGTCGAGTAGGCGAACGACTCGGCCTGGTTGCGGGTCTCGGCCGCCTCGCGGCGGGCCTTGTCCTCGGCCGCGTGCTCCTCGGCCTCCTTGACCATCCGGTCGATGTCCTCCTTGGGGAGGGCCGAGCCGCCGGTGATCGTCATCGACTGCTCCTGGCCCGTGCCGCGGTCCTTCGCGGAGACGTGCACGATGCCGTTGGCGTCGATGTCGAAGGTGACCTCGATCTGCGGCAGGCCGCGCGGCGCCGGCGCGATGCCGGTGAGCTCGAACGTGCCGAGCGGCTTGTTGTCGCGGGCGAACTCGCGCTCGCCCTGGAAGACCTGGATCAGCACGGACGGCTGGTTGTCCTCGGCCGTCGAGAAGACCTCGCTGCGCTTGGTCGGGATGGCGGTGTTGCGCTCGATGAGCTTGGTCATCACGCCGCCCTTGGTCTCGATGCCGAGGGAGAGCGGGGTGACGTCGATGAGCAGGACGTCCTTGCGGTCGCCGGAGATGACGCCGGCCTGCAGGGCGGCGCCGACGGCGACGACCTCGTCCGGGTTGACGCCCTTGTTGGGCTCCTTGCCGCCGGTGAGCTCCTTGACGACGTCGGACACGACCGGCATGCGGGTCGAGCCGCCGACGAGGACGACGTGGTCGATGTCGCCGACCGAGATGCCCGCGTCACGGATGACGGCGTGGAACGGCGCCTTGGTCCGGTCGATCAGGTCCTGCGTCATCTGCTGGAACTGCGCGCGGGTCAGCTTCTCGTCCAGGTGGACGGGGCCGTTCTCGCTCATCGACAGGTACTGCATCGAGATGTTGGTGCTCGTCGCGGACGAGAGCTCCTTCTTGGCCTGCTCGGCGGCCTCGCGCAGACGCTGCAGCGCGATCTTGTCCTTCGAGAGGTCGACGCCCGAGGAGTTCTTCACCTGCTTGATGAGGTGCTCGACGATGCGCTGGTCCCAGTCGTCGCCGCCGAGGCGGTTGTCGCCGGAGGTGGCGCGGACCTGGATGGTCGAGAAGTCGTCCTCGTCCTTGCCCACCTCGAGCAGGGACACGTCGAACGTGCCGCCGCCGAGGTCGAAGACGAGGATGAGCTCGTCCTCCTTGCCGCGCTCGAGCCCGTAGGCCAGGGCGGCCGCCGTCGGCTCGTTGACGATGCGGGTCACGTTGAGGCCGGCGATCTGCCCGGCATCCTTCGTGGCCTGGCGCTCGGCGTCGTTGAAGTACGCCGGGACGGTGATGACGGCGTCCGTGACGGGCTCACCGAGGTACTCCTCGGCGTCGCGCTTCAGCTTGCCGAGGATGCGCGCGGAGATCTCCTGCGCCGAGTACTTCTTGTCGTCGATCTCGACGTCCCAGTCCGTGCCCATGTGGCGCTTGACCGAGGAGATGGTGCGGTCGACGTTCGTGACCGCCTGACGCTTGGCGACCTCGCCGACGAGGACCTCGCCGGTCTTGGAGAACGCGACGACCGACGGGGTCGTCCGCGCGCCCTCGGCGTTCGCGATGACGGTGGGCTCGCCACCCTCGAGGGTCGAGACCACCGAGTTGGTGGTCCCCAGGTCGATGCCGACTGCTCGTGCCATGTTCGTATCCTCCGTCGTTCGGGTGCAGTGCCCTGGTCCGGGAGCTCGTGGCCGACGCCGGTGAGCTCGTCCGGCCGGGCCGGTTGAGTCTGCTTCACTCAAGTTACGTCCGCGGCCAACGGGATGCAAGCCGTGGGGGCGTGAACTTGAGTCCACCCGGCTCAACCTGGATGGCGTCGGCGATATTCCCTTCCCGAGCAGGAGCCGAGGACGCGGCAAGGAGGCCGGTCAGGCCGCCCACGGCGGCGTCGCGGCGGCGGTGCTGCCGTCCATGGTGGCGGAGAAGCCGGCCTGGATCGCGACGTGCAGGGCCGCCTGCTGGTCGCCCGTGTTGCGCAGCCGGATGGGCGAGCCCGCGGGCACGACGGCGACGTCACCGGCCTCGAGCTCTGCACCGCCGGGCACCACCCGGACCCGACCCTCGAGGACGGCAAAGACCTCGTCCCGGTCGAGCGTGTGCGCCTCCGGGCTCTCCACGCCGACATCGACGGTCAGCCGCCAGAAGCAGACCTGACCCGAGCCGAGACGGGGGGCGGCGAGCGAGCGGAACCGCACACCCGGAAGGTCGAAGGTCTCGGCCTCGGCACCGCGGGTCACGACGACGGTGGGCTCCGGCACGGTGTGGTCTTCCTGCATGGGGTGCTCCTCAGAACTAGACAAGCGCACTTGAACAAGTGCGCTTGGCTATCCTGCCGGTATGACCTTTCGTGCGCAAGGCCTGCCCGCACCGGAGACGTCCGATCTCGGCATCCTCGTGCTGCTCGCCTATCAGGGCTTCACCCGCCGGCTCCACGCCGACGTCGCCGCGAAGGGCTTCGGCGATCTCGGCGGGTCTGACGGCATCGTGATGCGGATCGTCGGCGCGCAGCCGCGGACCGTCAGCGAGCTCGCGGCACTGCTGGAGGTGACACCGCAGGCTGCGGCGCAGCTCGTCGACGGCATGGAACGGCGCGGGTACGTGGTGCGCCGCCAGGACCCGCGCGACGGACGCGCCCGCCTTGTCGGGCTGAGCGACCGCGGACGCGACCTGATCGACGCCGCGCGGGCCTTCCACCGCCGCTCCGAGGCGCTCCTGGTCGACGAGCTGGGCCGGGAGACGATCGACCAGTTCCGGTCGGTCCTCGGCGCGATGGCAGAGGGTGCGCCCGCGGGGATAGACCGGGAGCTGCGCAGCCTCTACCTGTGACCGCGTGGCCCGCCAGACCACATCGCCTCGCTCACAGGAGCTCGACGCCGTCCGCCTGCGGCCCCCGGTCGCTCTGGCGGATCGTGAACCGGACCCGGTCGCCCTCCTCCAGGGCCTCGGCGCCCCGCACGACAGAGACGTGCACGAACAGGTCCGCGCCCCCGGCGTCGGGCGTGATGAAGCCGAAGCCGCGCTCCTCGTCGTAGCGTGCGACGGTGCCCTCGCCCCCGCGCACCGGCCCGTCGGACGACCGTCGCCGGCCCGACCGGCCCTGGTCCGCTCCCCCGCGCCCACCGCCGGAGCCGCGCACCACCTGCACGTTGCGGGCGTTCGGGCCCTTGTCGCCGTCGACGACGTCGTACGTCACGCGCGCACCCTCGGCGAGCTCGGTCAGCCCCGGACCGAGCGCCTTGACGTGGACGAACACGTCCGCGCCGCCCGCGTCGGGGGCGATGAACCCGAAGCCCTTGGCGTCCTCGAACCAGGACACGGTGCCGTCAGCGCCGTCCGAGGCCGCAGCACCCCGGTCGGCCTGGGCCCCGAGCGGCAGCAGGTGGTCCGCCTGCAGGCCCTTCTCCCCGTCGACGACGAGGAACGCGACCCGCTGGCCCTCCGAGATCACGCCGCCGCCGACGATGGCCGAGCTGTGCACGAAGGTCTCCGCGCGACCGTCGTCGGGCGTGACGAAGCCGTACCCCTTGGTCGGCTCGTACCAGGTGACGGTGCCGAGCACTCCCAGGGGCGCGTCGGCGGCCCGGTCGCCCGTGACACGGACGCGGCGCGCCTGCGGGCCACGGTCGCCCTCGCCCACCTCGAACTCGACGACCTGCCCCTCACGGAGCTGCTTCGGTCCGTCGTCGCCGACGATCTCGGACGCGTGCACGAACAGGTCCTCGGCCTCGTTCCCGAGGTCGATGAAGCCGAACCCTCGGTCGGCGTCGAACCATCGGACAGTTCCCTGGGACACCTGGGACTCCTCATCTCGGCGGACAGTGCTTTCCTCCAGTGTCCCCGACGGAGCCGGAGGGCTGCGGCACCTGCCCTTGCCCCTCGGGTACGGGTTCGACATCCTGAGCGCCTGGAGCCCGGGTGTTGCACTCCGGGGCTCCGCGACCAGGTAGAGGCATGAGACCAAGGACCAGCACGTGAGGCCGCACCCCGCCGGCGGGGCCGATGCCGATGCGGCGTTCAGCGACTTCTTCCGCGCGACCTATCCGGACGTCCTCGCCTTCCTGCGTCGTCGCGTGGAGGCGCACGACGCGGAGGACCTGGCCGCCGAGGTGTTCGCGATCGCGTGGGACACGTGGGACCGCGCCCCGCGCGAGCGGCGACCGTGGGTGTTCGGCGTCGCGCGCAACGTGGCGGCCGGCAGCCTCCGGGCCCGCGGGCGCCGGCAGCGGCTCGAGCTGCGTGCCGCGACCGCGACGCTCCCCTCCGCGGACGAGACCCCCACGGTCGGGCTCGACCTGCGCCTCGCGTGGTCGCGGCTGAGCGACGGCGACCGGGAGGCCCTCGCGCTCGTCGCGTGGGACGGGCTGACCGGCCGTGAGGCCGCCCAGGTGCTGGGCTGCACCCGCGCGGCGTTCTCCGTCCGCCTCACCCGTGCCCGACGGCGCCTGCGCGCCATGGTCGACGACGTCGACACCGCGGGCGCGGCGGTCCCGTCGTCCGCCCGCTTCCCCGGAACCATGCTCGCTGAAGGAGACCGGCCATGACCCGCCTGCTCGACGACCCCACCCTGGCTCGCCTGTCCCAGACCGACCCCCACCCGACGACGCCGCTGAGCGGCGCCGAGGGCGCCCGCGCCGAGGCGCTCCTGCTGCGCCTCACGACGACGCCCCGCACCCCGGGGCGGGACCGCACGCGGGTGTCCACCAAGGTCAGGGTCCGCATCGCCGCCGCCGGGGTGGCGGCGGTCGCCGTCGTCGGCGCGAGCGTGCTGGCCGTCGGTCCGGCGTCCGCCACCGACGTGCTGATGCAGGCCGCCGACGGCGCCGCCGCGCAGCCCGCGGCGACGTCGGGAGAGTACTGGTACGTGCGCTCGACCGTCCGGGACGGCTCCCAGCTCCCGTACGAGCGGGAGATCTGGAAGTCCAAGGACGAGACCGTGCTGCGCGACGGCGCCTCGGCCGCGCTGGCCGCCGCCGAGGCGGGCGCCGACGAGCTCGATCCCGCGCTGATCCGCACCGAGCGGATCTCCGACTCCACCGAGGGCGGGACTCGGCCGACGACGTTCGGCGACGAGACGAGCCTCACCTGGGACGAGCTCGACGCCCTGCCGACGGACCCCGCCAAGCTGCGGAAGGTCCTCGACGAGCGGCTCGCCGACTACGACGTCGATCCCGACTACAAGCTGTGGAACGAGATCACGGCGCTGCTCTCCGAGAGCCCGGCCACGCCCGAGCTGCGGCGCGCGCTGTGGGAGGTCGCCGCGACCGTCCCCGGGGTCGAGCTCCTGGGCACGACGGCCGACTCCGCCGGGCACGACGGGACCGCGATCGAGCTCGACCTGACCGCCCGCCGCCTGCCGCGCTACACCGTCGTCGTCGATCCCACGGACGGGACGCTGCTCGAGTCGCGCATCGAGTCCGGCGGCCAGCAGCTCGTCGACACCCTGGTCGACCAGGGGCCGACCGACACGGTTCCCGAGGTGCAGCCGCCGCTGTGCGGCCCGGGTTCCGTCCCCGAGACCTCGTGCTGAGGCGAGGCGCTGTCAGGCCTCGCCCATCATGAGACCTTCGATGGAGTGCTTCTGGGTGATCGGCGTCAGCGTGTCGACGACCGGGCACACCAGGTGCCTGCGGACCCGCCCGGGAAGGGTCTCGTAGAACTCGCGGGTCACGGCCATGTCATGGTGCTCGGCGTTGCCGGCACCAGGCGCGTCCACGCCCAGCACGAGCACGGGTCGGGACTTCTCCGAGTGGTTCTCCGTCCCGCGGTGGATCGTCAGGGCGGACCGCACCGACACGTCGCCGCGTCGCGGGTACTTGCGCTGGGACATCTCCTCGTAGCGCGCGTACTCCGACCTCGGCGGGAACATCTCGTGCTCGAACCCCTCGGGCAGCTCCCACTGGGTCGTCGGGGCGATCTGGAACGGACCCATGTCCTCCTCGGTGTCCACCGCGGTGGCGTTGAAGGCCAGCGAGGTCAGCCGCCGGTCCACGCGCGTCTCCTGGGGCATCGGGAAGTCCCGGTGCCACGGCTGGTTCTTCGCGCCGGGCCCCGGGATGTCGAAGCCGAGCTCGACGATCTCGTAGTCCGGGCCGAGCACCGACTCGCAGACCCCGCGCACCCACGGGTGATCGACGAGCTCGAGCCAGCCGCGCATCTGCTCCGGGTGCATCTCGACGTAGTACCTCTTCGGGCCTCGACCCACGGCACCGTTGGGCCGGGTGAGCGCCTCGGCGAACGCCGCGTCGATGTCCTCCCGCAGCGTGTCGCCCCACTCGGGAGAGAACGCTCCCTTCAGGGCGGAGATGCCCTGCGAGTGCAGGGCGTCGACGGTCTCCTGGACGGCGGGCTCGAAGCTCGCCTCCGATGCTCGGTCGAGCGACAGATCGGTCATGGCATCTCCTTCGATGGTGGCTCGTGCGGGTGAGGCGCCGAGCCGGGGTGGTCTGACATCCACGCTCAGCGCAGCCGGTCGGTCGCGGCGGCGACGAGGAGCTCGACCCCGAGGTCGAGGGTCGGCTGCGGCACCGGGGCGAAGAACGGGG
This sequence comes from Cellulomonas sp. PhB143, assembly GCF_003752595.1. Taxonomy (GTDB): domain Bacteria; phylum Actinomycetota; class Actinomycetes; order Actinomycetales; family Cellulomonadaceae; genus Paraoerskovia. The sequence continues at coordinate 51,721 of NZ_RKIJ01000017.1, forward strand.
AGTGGTTGGGGGCGACCCCCGCGGGCAGCGAGCCCATGCCGGCGGCGGCGGAGAGGTCGAACCCCGCGAACGGCGCGGGGTCCCACCCGCCGAGGTTCCAGTAGACGAGGGGCACGCCGGCCGCGGTCGCGAGCTCGCCGACGTCCTCGCTCCCCGCGACCGGCGGCAACGACACGACCGTCGGCGCACCTCCCGCGGCCTCGATGACCTGACGGTGCCCCTCGAGCACCCGCTCGAGGACCGTGCGGGTGCGGGCGGAGGCGTCCGGGTCGTTGACCATCGCGCTGAACGTGGCGATCGGCTCGATCTCCGGCGCCTGGGGAGCGCCCGACGCGGCACACTCGGCCTCGACGATCCGGCGGATCGCGGCGAGCACCCGGGCGCGGACGTCCTCCGTGAACGAGCGGACGTTGACCAGCAGCTCCGCGCGGTCCGGGATGATGTTGGCCTGCGTGCCGGCGCGCAGCGAGCCGACGGTGACGACCGCGGACTCGGTGGCACCCACCTCGCGCGCGACGACGCCCTGCAGGCGCATCACCACGGCGGCGGCCAGCACGACCGGATCGACGGTCGCCTCCGGGCTCGACCCGTGCCCACCGCGGCCGTGCAGGACGACGCGGAGCGAGTCCGCCGCGGCCATCGCCGTGCCCGGCGTGAGGTTCACCGAGCCGACCGGCAGCGGCATGACGTGCTGGCCGAGGACGACGTCGGGCGGCCCGCCGATGCGGTCGAACAGGCCGTCGGCCAGCATGGCTCGGGCCCCGCTGCCCAGCTCCTCGGCGGGCTGGAAGCAGGCGATCAGGGTCCCGTGCCAGTCGTCGCGGCGCTCCGCGAGCCGGGCGCAGGCGCCCAGCAGGCAGGTGACGTGGACGTCGTGCCCGCACGCGTGCATCACGCCGGACTCCACGCCGTCGACCGTGGTGCTGTCCGTCGACGCGTAGTGCAGGTCCGTGCGCTCGGTGACCGGCAGCCCGTCCATGTCCGCGCGGAGCAGCACGCGTGGGCCCGCGCCGCGGGTCAGCACGCCGACGACGCCGGTGCCGCCGATCCCCTCGTGCACCTCGAAGCCGAGGCCGCGCAGCGCCTCGGCGACGATGCCGGCCGTCCGGTGCTCGGCATAGCCGAGCTCGGGGTGGCGGTGCAGGTCGGTGTACAGGTCCAGCAGCCCGGAGCCGGTGAGTGAGGTCATGCCGCCATCCTGACCCCTCGATGTGGCGGGCGCCCGGCAAGGCCGACGACGACGGGCGGGCCGCGGTCCCGCGCGGCTACGGTGCTGCGATGACCACCGTGACCGTGAACGGGACCGCCGTCGGCGTCGAGTCCTTCGGTGACGACGACGCACCGCTGGTCCTGCTCGTCGGCGCACCGACGATGCTCTCCTGGCCCGACCGGCTCTGCGAGCGCCTCGCCGCCGGCGGGCGCCGCGTGGTGCGCTACGACCTGCGCGACAGCGGCGGGTCGACGACCGCGGACCCCGACGCGCCCGGCTACACGCTGCGCGACCTCGCCGCGGACGCGGCGGCCCTCGTCGACGCGCTCGGCGGCGGGCCCGCGCACCTCGCGGGGATCGGCGTCGGCGGGATGGTCGCGCAGGTGGCGGCCCTCGACCATCCGCGCGCGTTCTCGGCGCTCACGCTGGTCGGCACCCGCGCGGTCGCGCCCGGACCGCCCGACGACGACCTCCCCGACCACGACCGGGCCACGACGGCCCGGTTGTTCGCCCGTCCGGCGCCCGACTGGGCCGACCGCGAGGCGGTGGCGCGCCATGCCGCGGCGGGAGCGCAGATCCTCGGCGACGACCCCGCCGCCGCGCGCGAGGTCGCCGGGCGCATCTGGGACCGCACACCCGGGACCGCGCCGGCCGTCCAGCGGGCCAACCAGGTCGGAACGGTGTTCGCCCGGCTCGACTGCGCGCCCCGCTGGCGCGAGCGACTGCCGGAGATCGGGCTGCCCACGCTCGTCGTCCACGGCCGCCACGACCCGTTCTTCCCCGTCGGGAACGGCGAGGCGCTCGCCCGCGAGATCCCCGGGGCGCGGTGGCTCGTCCTTGAGCGGGCGGCCAGGGCGATCCCGGACGCGGCGGTCGACGAGGTCGCCGCCGCGATGCTCGCGCTCGGGTGACCGGCGCTGACGCACAGGGGGCGGGCGTCGTCGGGCACGGCAGCTCTTGACGGGGCACTTGTTTTTTGCAAGTGTGGTTTCCGTCGCACCCGCCCCCTACCCACGGAGACCACGATGACCGCCATGTTCGTCAACCTGCCGGTGACCGATCTGGAGCGCGCGAAGGCGTTCTACACGTCGCTCGGGTTCACCATCAACCCGCAGTTCACGGACCACAACGCCGCGTGCGTCGTGGTCGAGGAGGACCACTCGTACTTCATGATCCTGGTGCGCGAGTTCTTCCAGACCTTCACCGACCTGCCGATCGGCGACCCGCGCGTGGCGCCGTCGGTGTCCACCGCGATCTTCCTCGACAGTCGCGACGTGGTCGACGCGACAGCAGCGGCCGGTCTCGCCGCGGGAGGTGCGGAGCCACGCCCGGCGGCGGACTACGGCTTCATGTACCAGCGTCAGCTCACCGACCCCGACGGCAACCTCCTCGAGCTCGGCTGGATGGACCCCGTCGCCGCAGCAGAGGGCCCCGAGGCCTACGCGGCCCAGCAGGCCTGAGGCCCATGGCCGCACGCGACTACGGGCAGTACTGCGGGGTCACGCAGGCGCTCGAGCTGATCGGTGAGCGCTGGGCCCTGCTCATCGTGCGCGACCTGCTCGTCGGGCCGCGCCGCTACGGAGAGCTCGCCGCGGGCCTGCCCCGCATCCCGAGCAACATCCTGGCGGCGCGGCTCAAGGAGCTGCAGGCGGCCGGCGTCATCCGCCGGGCGCCGCGCTCCCGCATCGTCGTCTACGAGCTGACGCCCTACGGGCGCGAGCTCGAGCCCGTCGTGCTCGCGCTCGGCGCCTGGGGCTTCAAGGCGATGGGCGACCCGCGCGAGGAACAGGTCGTCACGCCCGACTCGATGACCATGGCCCTGCGCACCGCGTTCCGGCCGCAGGTCGCGGCAGGCCTGCCGGTGACCGCCTACGCGGCACGCCTCGGCCCCGCCGAGCTCCTCGTCCGGGTGGACGGCGCCACCCTGGATGTGGCGCGCGGGGACGGACCGGCGGACCTCGCGTTCGCGGCCGGCCCGGGCATCCGTCGGGTCATCTCGGGCGAGCTCGCCCCGGAGCAAGCGATCGCGACCGGCGTCGTGGAGCTGCTGCACGGACGCGGCGAGCTCCTCGACCGGTTCGCGAGCACGTTCCACCTGGCCGCCTGACCTGGACCGGCCGCACGACGCCGACTCAGGCCGCCGGGTCGGCCGCGCCCGCGACGCCCGCGAGGAAGAGGTCGATGCCGGCGAGGAACTGCGCGCGGTCATCGTGCCTGGGCAGCCGCGCGGCCATGCGGTGGACGAAGGGATGCTCCTCCGGGTCGAGCGACGCCCAGCGCTCGGCGACGTCGCGCAGGAAGTCCGACCGGTCGGCGTCGGGCGGGAGGAGGCGGGCCCCCGCCGCGTACTGCCCGGCGAGCCCCAGCAGGTGGCTCAGGAGGGCCGACGCCGCGTCGAACTGCCCGCTCGCGGGGACGCCGAGCTCCTCGAGCGGGGCACCGAGACGCTCGAAGATGTCCACCACGGCCGGCTGCCACGGCTCGGCGATGAGCTGGGTGCCCACCCAGGGATGCGCGTCGATCGCGTCGAACACCCCGAGTGCGGCGTTGCGGACCGCATCGCTCGGGCGGGTGCTGCGCCCTGCCGGCGCCATGGCGCGCGCGACGACGTCGTCGCAGGCAGCGGCGAGCAGCTCCCCCTTGTTGGCGACGTGCCAGTAGATCGCGCCGCTCCCCGTCGCGAGGCGCGCGGCGAGCGCGCGGAACGTCAGCGCGCTCTCGCCGTCGGCGTCGAGGATCTCGATCGCGGCGGCGACGATCCGCTCCTTCGACAGCGCGTCCGCGCGTCGGCCGGTCCGGGAGGTCCTGGTCGTCATGCGCACCATCTTGACATGTCTGGAACAAAGTTCCAGAATGGATTGTGGAACAAGGTTCCAGAGACGTACGGAGAGGAAGCACAGCATGACGACACCGGTGACGATCGTCGGCGCAGGACTCGGGGGCCTCACCCTCGCGCGGGTCCTGCACGTCCACGGGATCCCCGCGGAGGTCTACGAGGGCGAGCCCTCCGCGAGCTCGCGCACGCAGGGCGGCCAGCTCGACATGCACGAGCACAACGGACAGGTCGCCCTCGCCGCGGCCGGCCTCACCGAGGCGTTCCGCGCGATCATCCACGAGGGCGCGGAGGCGTCGCGCATGCTCGACCCGCACGGCGCCGTCCTGTTCGAGGAGCCCGACGACGGCGCCGGCAACCGCCCGGAGGCGCTGCGCGGCGACCTGCGACGGATGCTCCTCGAGTCGCTGTCGGAGGGCACGGTCCGCTGGGGCAAGAAGCTGCGTCACGTGACCGCCCTGGGCGACGGCCGGCACGAGCTGACCTTCGCGGACGGCTCGACCGTGACCAGCGAGGTCCTCGTGGGCGCCGACGGCGCATGGTCGAAGGTCCGTCCGCTGCTCTCGGACGCGACGCCCGAGTACTCCGGCACCACGTTCGTCGAGACCTACCTGCACGACGTGGACGCGCGCCACCCCGCGACCGCCGCCGCCGTGGGCGCCGGCGCGATGTTCGCACTCACACCGGGCCAGGGCATCACCGTGCACCGCGAGGCCGGTGACGTCCTGCACACCTACGTCCAGCTGAGCCGGTCCGCGGAGTGGGTCGAGGCCATCGACTTCGCCGACGGCCCCGCCGCGGCCGCCCGCGTCGCGGCCGAGTTCGAGGGCTGGGCGCCGGAGCTCCTCGCGCTGATCACCGACGGCGAGACCCCTCCGGTCCCGCGGATGATCTACTCGCTGCCCGACGGCCACCGCTGGGACCGCACCGCCGGCGTGACGCTCGTCGGCGACGCGGCGCACCTCATGCCGCCGGCCGGCGAGGGTGCCAACCTCGCGATGCTGGACGGCGCGGAGCTCGGGCAGGCGCTCGCCGCGCACGCCGGCGACGTCGAGGCGGCTCTCACCGCCTACGAGGAGGTCATGCTCCCGCGCAGCGCGGCGGAGTACGCCGACGCCCGCGAGCTGCTGGACCTCACCCTCGGCGAGCGCACGCCCGACGGCCTCATCGAGTTCTTCCAGAGCGCCGGGGCCGCCGACGGCGCGGCGCAGGCCTGACGAGCACGGCCCCCGTCCCGCCGACGGTGCCGCTCCCTCCGCCGAGCCCGAGGCGTCAGGCGGAGGGCGCCCCGACCCGGGAGACGCCCGCCGCATCGCCCCGGCCGAGCGGGGTACCGGCGACCAGGACCCCCCGCGCCCGGCCGCGCCGCAGGATCCGGCTCAGCACGACACCGAACACCAGCGCCATCGGCATCTGGATCACCGTGTAGACCCCGCCGGGCAGCGCCATCTCCTCGCTGCCGATGACGCTGCGCGCGATGACGATCGCCATGACGGCGTTGTGCAGGCCGATCTCGAAGGAGCACGCGATCGCCTCCCGGCTCGTCGTCCGCGCCAGGCGCGGGACGAGGTAGCCGAGCAGCAGGTTGACGAGCCCGAACACCGCGGTGATCCCGGCGAGGCGGCCGAAGTTCTCGCGGAGCAGCTCGAGGTTCTGCAGCACGGAACCCACGATCAGCACCGCGAGCACCACCATCGAGGCGATCCGCACGGGCCGCTCGAGGCGTGCCGCGACCCCGGGCCGGGCCCGGCGCACGAGCATCCCGACGAACACCGGGAGCAGGACGATCGCGAAGACCTCGAGCGCCTTGCCGAACTGCAGGCCCAGCGTCTCGTCGCCTGCGGCGAAGTGCGCGGCGGAGAGGTTGTAGATCAACGGCATCGTGACGATCGCCAGCACCGAGTTGATCGCGGTGAGGCTGACGTTGAGCGCCACGTCGCCGCCGAAGAGGTGGCTGTAGAGGTTGGCTCCGGGTCCGCCCGGCGCGGCGGACAGCAGCATCATCCCGACGGCGAGCACCGGCGGCAGGTCGAACAGGTAGACCAGGCCGAAGCAGATCGAGGGCAGCACGATCAGCTGGGTGAGCAGCGCCGCGAGCACTGCGCGCGGGTGGCGCGCGATCCGGCGAAAGTCGGTGACGGTCAGCCCGAGACCGAGGCCGAGCATGATGATGCCGAGCGCCGCGGGCAGCGCGAGGTCCATCAGGTCCACGAGCCACCTCCCACGGCAGGGATGGGTCGGCACGGGGCCGTGGGGCACACGAGACGTCTCGCCATCGAGACACGCTCCTTCGCTGGATCCTGCGGTGTCAGGAACCAAGGAGACCCGTCACCCCGCCGCGGTGGCCACCGTACTTTCGCCTGCCGCAAGCGCGGGCCGGAACCGGCCGATCATCGCCGTGATCCGCGCCGCCGCCACGGCAGGAGGAGCAGGCGAGCCCTCGGCGGACAGCCACGGGACGAGCAGCGCCATGGCCCCTCCCCCGACGAACTGTCGCTCGTCCTCGTCGAGCTCGCGCCCGCCGACGGCGCTCGTCCCGCTGACCCGCTCGGCGACGAACCGCTGGATCGCGAGGAAGGTCTGCTGCCCGCAGGTGCCACCCATGAGCCGGCGGTAGAAGTCACGGTGCTCGCTGATGTGCGCGAGGAGCTGCTCGACGACGCCCTCGAACGTCTGCGGCGCCCCCGTCGCGAGCTGCTCCACGGTCGCCCGGTATCGCGCGAGCCCCGCCTCCTGCAGCAGGTGGTCGCGGTCCGCGAAGTTCTGGTAGAGCGTCACGCGGGTCACGCCGGCGCGCTGGGCGAGGTCCGTGACGCTGATCTCCGCGGTGTCCCGCTCGTCGACGAGCGCGATCGCCGCCGCGACGAGGGCCGCGCGCGAGCGAGCGCGCCGCGGGTCCATCCGCCCGTCGTCGGTCATCCGTCCCACTCCTCTGCGCTCCTCGGCCTCGCCGTCACCGGTGCCCATGATCACACTTGGGGCGCCCGACGACGGTGGTGCACTTTTCTTTACAGGTGTACATTAGATGTACCACAGCCTCCGAGGAGAAGTCATGTCACACCCCCAGCACATCGCCGACGGCACGCAGCGCTCGGCCTGGCGGACGGCGTCGCGCCCCAAGGTCTGGGCCCTGCCGGTCGTCGTCGTCCTCGTCGTCATGGGCGTCCTGGCGTCCATGTACCTGGCCTCCTCGATCCACGCGTCCGACAACCTGAAGTCGTTCCCCGTCGCCGTCGTCGACCAGGACACGGGGACGACGCTGCCCGACGGCACCGAGCAGAACGTCGGCGAGCAGCTCGCCCACGGGATCGTCACCGGCGTCGACGACCAGAAGTTCGACATCCAGCAGCTGAGCCTCGACGAGGCCGAGACGCAGATGGACGACGGCGACCTCTACGGCGCGATCGTCATCCCGAAGACCTTCAGCTCGGACCTGCAGGACTTCGCATCGTCGGCCACGACGTCCGACGCCGTCGACACGCCCGAGGTCACCGTCCTGACCAACCCCCGCACGGGGACGGGGACGACCCCGATCGTCACGAGCATGGGCACCACCGCGCTCACCCAGGCGCGCACCACCGTGGGTGAACAGCTCGTCGACGCCACACAGCAGGCCCTGGGCTCGGCGGGTGCACCGGCGCTCTCCGGGGCCGCGCACGCGGCGCTCGCCCAGCCGTACACGATCGACGTGACCGCCTACCACCCGCTGCCCGACGGCACGGGCAACGGCCTCTCGCCGTTCTACTACGCCCTGCTCATCGTGCTCGCCGGGTTCACCGGGTCCCTGATCGTCAACACGTTCGTCGACTCCAGCCTCGGGTTCGTCCCGTCCGAGATGGGACCCCGCTACGAGCTCGGGAAGCACTCCGGGCTCAGCAGGTTCGCGACCCTCGTCCTCAAATGGACGATCATGGCGGGGGTGGCCGTCACGGTCTCGGGGCTCTACCTCGGGGTGTCCTACGCCCTGGACATGCCCATCGACCATCCCTGGATCCTGCTCGGCTACTCCGCGGCGATGGTCTGGGCGGTCGCGGTGGTCGCGCAGACCATCAGCGCGATCTTCGGCGGCATCGGCATGCTCATCAACCTGTTCATCTTCGTGATCTTCTCGCTGCCGTCGGCCGGCGGGACGTTCCCGCCCGAGGCCACGCCGGGACTCTTCCGCTGGCTCGGCTCGTTCGAGCCGATGCACCAGATCTATCTCGGCACCCGCTCCGTGCTCTACCTCGACGGGACGTGGGACTCCGGGCTCGGCCGGTCCCTGCTCTTCGGCGCCGCCGCCGTCGTGGTCGGCCTCGTCGTGGGCTGGCTCACGATGCGCCACTACGACCGCCAGGGCTACGGCCGTGGGCACCAGCTGCACGCCGCCGGGCACGCGACCGCGCCTGCGCCCGCCCTCGAGGGCTGAGCGCGGGCGGCGCCCTCCGCCGAGGGTGACGTAGCGCGCGCCGACGGTGACGAATTGCGGCGCCCCGACCCACCTGGGGGGACGAATACGTCACCGTCGGCGAGACGGGCGTCGCCGCCGGCGGGCGGAGCGTCGCCCTCGGCGAGGCGTAGGAAGGCACCTTTGTATCCGCCCGGCACGAGGCGTACGGTGCAGCGAGTCGTCCGAAGGAGATCCCCATGGCTGTGACCACGCTCGACCCGCGCACCGCGCTCGTCGTCATCGACCTGCAGAAGGGCATCGTCGCGCACGAGACCGCCCACCCCGCCGTGGGCGTGATCGCCAACGCCGCGTCCCTCGCCGCGGCGTTCCGCCGCCACGGGCTGCCGGTGGTGCTCGTCAACGTCGCCGGCGCCGCCCCCGGGCGCACCGACCAGGGCCGCTCGGCCCGTCAGTTCTCGGCCGACTGGGCCGAGCTCGTCCCCGAGCTCGACGCCCAGGCGTCCGACCACCTCGTCACGAAGCAGACCTTCGGGGCGTTCACCGGCACGGACCTGGAGGCCTACCTGGCCGAGCAGGGCGTCACCCAGGTCGTCGTCGTCGGCATCTCGACGAGCATCGGCGTGGAGTCGACGGCGCGCCACGCCCACGAGCTGGGCCTGAACGTCACGATCGCGACCGACGCCGTGACCGACACCCGCGCGGACTCCCACGAGCACTCCGTCGCGACGATCTTCCCGCGCCTGGCGGAGACCGGGACCACGGCCGACGTGCTCGCGCTGCTCGACGGCCCGCGCTGAGCCGATGTCCCTGGTCTACGCGGCGATCACCTCGCTCGACGGCTACGTCGCGGACGCCGGCGGCGGCTTCGACTGGGCCGCCCCCGACGAGGAGGTGCACGCCGCCGTCAACGACCTCGTGCGCCACGACGCCGCCGCGCTCTACGGCCGGCGCATGTACGAGGTGCTGCGTGTCTGGCAGGACGTCGAGGACGGCCCGCCCGTGATCCGCGACTACGCGCAGATCTGGCGCTCCATGGACAAGATCGTCGTCTCCACGACGCTCGACGCCGTGGCCACCCCGCGCACGCGCCTGGTCCGCTCGCTCGTGCCCGACGACGTCCGGCACCTCGTCGAGACGTCGGAGGGGGACGTCAGCATCGGCGGCCCGACGCTCGCGGGGCACGCGCTGCGCGCGGGGATCGTCGACGAGATCCACCTGTTCGTCCACCCGGTGGTGGTCGGCGGCGGCCTGCGGGCGCTGCCCGACGGCGTCCGGCTCGACCTCGAGCTGGCGGACGAGCACCGGTTCTCCAGCGGCGTCGTCCACCTGCACCACCGGGTCGCCCGCGCCGGACGGTAGCCGGCAACCATCGGCGCGACGCCCGTCAGGCCGGCGTCGCGCCGGCGGCCAGGTGGACCACGTCGCCCCGCCAGCCGCGGCGCAGCCACCGGTCGTGCGACGCGACGACGACGGCGCCCGGCCAGGTCTCGACCGCGGCCATCAGCTCCTCCGCGAGCGCCAGCGAGAGGTGGTTGGTCGGCTCGTCGAGCAGCAGCACGTCCGGCGACCGGGTGACGATCATCGCGAGCACGACCCGCCGGCGCTGCCCCACGCTGAGCAGCCGCAGCGACCGGTCCAGGTCGCGCGGCGCGACCAGCCCGTGGGAGTCGACGGCGGGCCGGTCCAGCGGGTCCAACCCGCCGGCGAGGGCGAGGAGGTCGCGGGGCGTCCGGGCGTCGTCGTCCAGGTGGACGTCCTGCTCGAGGAGCGCGACCTCCACGCCCCGCGCCCGCCCTGCCGTGCCCGTCCCGGGCGCGAGGTCGCCCGCGAGCACGTGCAGGAGCGTCGACTTGCCCGCGCCGTTCTCCCCCGTGACCAGCAGGCGTGCCCCCGCGGCGACGTCGATCGACGGGACGCCGGACGCCGGCATGTCCAGCCGCGGCCCCGCGCCCCCGGGGACGACGACGCCCCGCGCCCACAGCACGACGTCCCCGGTCGGCGACGTCCCCGGCGCACCGGCGCCGCGACCGCCGGTCCGCAGGTGCGGCGGCGCGAACCGCAGCGGCGCCGGCGGGCGCCGCACCTGGTCGCGCTCCAGGGTGTCGAGCCGGAGGCGGGCGTTGCGCACGCGCCGGGAGACCTGCTGCTGCACGTCGTTGCCCTTGACGCCGAACGCCATGGTGTCGTGGTCCCGCCGGCGCCCGTAGCCCAGCTCGCGGGACGTCGTCGCCACGGACTCGCGGAGCCCGCGCAGCTCCTCCTGCTCGGCGGCGAACCGCTGCTCCCAGCGCTCGCGCTCGACGCGCTTGGCCTCGAGGTAGTCGCTGTAGGTGCCCCCGTACAGCGTCGCGCCGGTGCGCCCGGCGGACGTGGACTCCCGAGAGGGGTCGAGGTCGAGGATCTCCGTGCAGACCTCGTCGAGGAAGACCCGGTCGTGGCTCCCGAGCAGCACCGCGCCCGGGAGCGCCCGCAGGGCGTCCGCGAGGAACTCGGCGGCGTCGTCGTCGAGGTGGTTCGTGGGCTCGTCCAGCAGCAGGGCCGCCGGGCGCCGGATCAGCAGCTCGGCGAGCCCGAGCCGGGTGCGCTGGCCGCCGGAGAGGCGGCCGACGGTGCGGTCGCGGTCGATCGACGCGAGCCCCAGGCCGGCGAGCGTGCGCGCCGCGCGGGCGTCGGCCCCCCAGGCGTCGGACGCCTCCGCACGGGAGAGCGCCGCGTCGTAGGCGGCGGTCGCGACGGGGCCCGTGTCGTCGGCGAGCGCCGCGCCGGCCCGCTCGAGCTCGTGCTCGATCGCGCGGACCTGCGCGAGGGCCGCCTCGACGACCTCGCCGACCGTCGTGCGCGGACCGTGGGGCAGCTCCTGGTGCAGGTACCCGAGGTCGGCGGGGCGGACGACGTCCCCCGCGTCGGGGTCCTCGACCCCGGCGAGGACACGGATCAGCGTGGACTTGCCGACGCCGTTCTCGCCGACGAGGCCGGTGCGGTGCCCAGGGTCGACGGCGAGGCTCAACCCGACGAGCACGGGCCGCCCGTCGTAGGACCGGGACAGGTCGCTCGCGGCGAGCACGGGGCCGCCGGAGGACGGGCGAGGGGGCGTGCGGGGGGAAGACATCAGAGGGTCACCTGCCGGTGGGCACCCGAGGGGTGCGAGGGGACGAGGGGCGTCGAGGGCAGGTCAGATCCACATGGCGGCCACGCTATCCGCGCGCCGCGGGCCGCGTCGAGGCAATTGCCAGGACCTGCACGGCACCTCCACCCGGCAGCACCCACCTGCACCCGGCGCGGCCCGCGTACCGTGACCGGATGATCCGTCACGCGCTCGCCCGCCTCTACTGGCGGCTCAGCCGCTGGACCCTCGTGCGCGAGGCGACGCCGCTCGACCGGCCGCGCCTGCTGATCGGCGCCCCGCACACGTCGAACTGGGACTTCGTGCTCATGCTCGCGATCGCCTGGGACGCGCGGATCGCCTTCCGCTGGCTCGGCAAGCACAGCCTGTTCGCGGGCTGGCGCGGGCCGCTGATGCGCGCCCTCGGGGGCATCCCCGTGGACCGCCGCGACCCGTCCCGGGTGGTGGACGACGTCGTCGCGCGCATCCGCTCCGGCGAGACGTTCGCCCTCGTGGTCACGCCGGAGGGGACGCGCGGCGCCGGCGAGCACTGGCGCTCGGGCTTCTACCGGATCGCCCAGGAGGCCGACCTGCCCGTGACGCTCGGGTTCGTGGACCGCACCACGATGACGACGGGCCTCGGCCCGACACTGGGCCTCACCGGCGATGTCCGGGCAGACATGGATGTCGTGCGCGCCTTCTACGCCGACAAGGCGGGCCTGCACCCGCAGAACCGCACCGAGCCGCGCCTGACCGACGAGACCTGAGAGACTGCGTCTCATGAGCCCGACGAGCAACGACGCCACGCCCGCCCCCGCCCCGAGCACCCGCAACCGCACCGTCGAGTGGCACGACCCCCTCGCGACCGCGGGCCGCGCCCAGGAGGTCGACGGCCTGACGTTCCTGCAGGAGATCGTCGACGGGACGATCCCCCCGCCGCCGATCGCGAACCTCATGAACATGCGCTTCACCGCCGTCGAGCACGGGTCCGTGACGTTCGAGCTCGACCCCGACGCGTCGCAGTACAACCCCATCGGCACCGTCCACGGCGGCGTGCTGTGCACGCTCCTCGACTCGGTGGCGGCCTGCGCCCTGCACACGACCCTGCCCCGGGGCACCGGGTACACGTCCGTGGAGATCAAGGTGAGCTTCCTGCGGGCCGTGACCACGTCGTCGGGCACCCTCACGGCGACCGGGACGGTGACCAAGCCGGGCCGGCGCGTCGCCTTCGCTGAGGGCCAGGTGCACGACGCCGCGGGCCGCCTCGTCGCCACGGCCAGCACCACGCTCCTGGTGTTCCCGCTCGAGGCGTGAGCGCCGCTTGCGTCGCCCCCGCGCACGCGCACCATGGGAAGGACGCCGCACGGGAGGACGGACCGATGCCCTGGAAGACGGGACCGCTGGACGACTCGACCTGGGACGCCTTCGCGGAGCTCGTGGAACGCAACAACGGCGTCTTCGGCGGCTGCTGGTGCATCGGCTACCACCCGGAGGCGGGCCACCGGGAGGTCGACTACCGGCAGGCCAAGGAGGAGCGCGTGCGCACGGACCGCGCGCACGCCGCCCTCGTGCTGGACGACGACGGCGTCGCCCAGGGCTGGTGCCAGTACGGCAGCCCCGCGGAGCTGCCCGGGATCAAGCACCGGCGCGAGTACGACAAGGACGCCCCGCCGCTGCCCGACTGGCGGATCACCTGCTTCTACGTGGACCGGCGCCACCGCGGCCAGGGCGTCGCCCGCGCCGCGCTCGAGGGCGCGCTCGCCCAGATCGCCGACGCCGGGGGCGGCCTCGTGGAGGCGATCCCCGAGGTCACCGCGGGACGCGACGCGCCCGGCCGGTTCCTGTTCAGCACGACCGTCGAGCTCTTCGAGCAGTACGGGTTCGTGCGCGGCCGCCAGGTCGGCAAGCACGCCTGGGTGGTGAGCCGGGTGCTCGACGCCGCCTGAGGGGCTCCGTCTCGCGGCCCGCTACGCCTCGTCGGCGTCCGCGCGCAGGTGCTTCTGCAGGATCGCGGTGTCGAGCCACTGCCCGTGCTTGTAGCCGACGTCGGTCAGCCGGCCGATCTCCCGGAACCCGAGGCGCTCGTGCAGCCGGCGCGACGCGGGAGACGCGCCGCTGCTGATCACGGCGACGGCCTCGCGGGCGCCCGCCGCGGCGGCGCCCTCGACCACCCGCCCGAGGAGCTCGCCGCCGATGCCCTGCCCGGCGGTCTCGGGCAGCAGGTAGATGCTCGTCTCGACCGTGAACCGGTACGCGGGGCGGGGTCTCCACCACCCGACGTAGGCCCACCCGACGACGCGTCCGGCGTCGTCCACCGCGACCACGAAGGGCCAGCCCTCCGCGTACGTGGAGGCCATCCGCTCGCGCCAGAACTCGACGCCGGGCGGGACCTCCTCCAGCGTCGCCGTGCTCTCGCGCACGTAGTACGCGTAGACGTCCGCTATACCGTCGAGGTCGTCCTCGGTCGCTGCCCGGACGGTGTACGGGAGCGTCCCGGCTGCTGCCGCAGCCGGGCCGGGGGACGCGTGATGGGACGTGATATCGCCGTCAGTCACGCCACCCATGATGCCAAAGATGGCGACCGGTGCCCGGGACGTCCGCTCAGTGACCCCCGCCGAGCGTCCCCGCGAGCCTGCCGTGCCGCGCCGCCGAGTCCTCGTCGAGCCCGCGGATCGTGACGTGCTTGCCCTTCGCGGCGTACCGCGTCTCGATCGCGTCGAGCGTCGCGACCGTGGAGGCGTCCCACACGTGCGCGGCGCTCAGGTCGATGACGACGCGGTCCGGGTCGCCCGCGTAGTCGAACTGGTGCACGAGGTCGTTCGACGACGCGAAGAACAGCTCGCCGGTCACCGCGTACACGCGCGCGCCGTCGTCGTCCGACCCGTCGAGCCGGGTCACCGCCGTCAGGTGCGCGACCCGCCGCACGAAGAGGACCGACGCGACCACCACCCCGGTCACGACCCCGATGGCGAGGTTGCTCGTCGCGACCGTCACGACCACGGTGACGACCATGACGGCGGTCTCGCTGCGGGGCATGCGCCGCAGCGTCGACGGGCGCACCGAGTGCCAGTCGAACGTGCCGACCGAGACCATGACCATGACCGCGACCAGCGCCGCCATCGGGATCGCGGCGACGAGGTCCCCCAGCCCGACGACGAGGACCAGCAGGAAGACGCCCGCGAGGAAGGTCGAGATCCGGGTCCGGGCGCCGGAGACCTTCGTGTTGATCATCGTCTGGCCGATCATCGCGCAGCCGCCCATGCCACCGAAGAGCCCCGTGACGACGTTCGCGACGCCCTGCCCCCACGCCTCGCGGGTCTTGTCCGAGTGCGTGTCGGTGACGTCGTCGACCAGCTTCGCGGTCATCAGCGACTCCATGAGCCCCACGAGCGCCATCGCGACGGCGTAGGGGCCCACGATCTTCAGCGTGCCCAGGGTCAGCGGGACGTCGGGCAGGAGCAGCGACGGCAGCGAGTCGGGCAGCGCGCCCGCGTCGCCCACGGTCGGCACCTGGACCGACGCCGCCACGGTGACGAGGGTCAGCAGGACGATCGCGACCAGCGGCGCCGGGACGACCTTCTGCAGACGGGGCAGGTAGACCATGACCCCGATGCCGACGGCGACCATCGGGTAGACGAGCCACGGCACGCCGAGCAGGTTCGGCAGCTGCGCGGAGAAGATGAGGATGGCGAGGGCGTTGACGAAGCCCACCATCACGGAGCGCGGGACGAACCGCATCAGCCGGGCGACGCCGAGCAGCCCGAGGACCACCTGGACCACCCCGCCGAGCAGCACGGTCGCGATCAGGTAGTCGTACCCGTGCTGCTGCATCACGGGCGCGACGACGAGGGCGATCGCCCCCGTCGCGGCCGAGATCATGGCGGGACGGCCGCCCAGGAACGCGATCGAGACCGCCATGGTGAACGACGCGAACAGCCCGATCCGCGGGTCCACGCCCGCGATGATCGAGAAGCTGATCGCCTCGGGGATCAGCGCCAGGGCAACGACGAGGCCGGCGAGCACCTCGGTGCGCAGGCGTCGGGGCGACCGCAGGGCCGCGCGGACGGAGTCGACGGCGTCGGCCTCGGGGACGGTCGGCGTTCTGGTCTCGGTCGCCATGGCGGCGGCTCCGTTCGTCTCGGGACCCGCCCGCGCACGGGGAAGGATGCTGGGGGGAGCGGGGGTCGCGACGGCGGCGCCGCGGACGCGCGGCGGCCGGGACGGACGGCGCGGGGTTCCGGGCGATCCTATCGATCAGGTCACGATCGACCGAATCACCCGCGCCCCGACGTGCGCTCCCGGCGCTGCGGCCGTCTCCTGGAGGGAGATGTCAGCCATCCCAGGGGGAGTCATGACCCGCGTCCTCGTCGCAGGAAGCACCGTCACGATCGCCGGAGGTGCCGGCGCGGGCCTGCTCGCCGCGCTCTGGCACCCGACCGCGGCGCTCGTCGTGCTGCTGGTCACCGCCGGCCTCGCGATCGCCCTCGTGGCGGGGCTGTGGCCGTCGCGCGGCGCCGCGGCGGCCGCCGGCGCGGCGCCGGCGGCCGCCGGCGCGGCGCCGGCGGCCGCCGGCGCGGCGCCGGCGCCGGCGCCGGTCCGCGCCCTGCGGGCGGCGGACCTGGTGCTGCCGCCGGCGGCGCTCGTGCCGCAGGCGGCGGACCCCGTCCCGTCGATCACGCTGCTGCCCGAGCGGCGCGCCCCGCTGCCCGGCGGCGCAGACGACTACGCCACCGAGGCCCTGGTGGCCCCGGCGCGCGAGGCCCAGGTGCACGAAGCCCAGGTGCACGAGCTCCCGCGGGCGCTCCCCGTGCACCCGCGCGCGGCGCGCCGCGGGGCCTGAGGCCCGGCCCTCAGTCCCGGTGGTGCACGTTCCACCCGGCGAGGACGTGCCGGTCCCGCTCGAACGCGAGCGTGCTCACGGCCGCGGTCTCGAGGGCGAAGTGCGCGCCGTCGGCCGGGTCCAGCCCCAGCCAGACCGCGGTGAGGACGCGCAGGAGATGACCGTGCGCGACGAGCAGCACGTCCTGCCCGTCGTGCAGCGCGGGCAGGATCCGACGCACCACCGCCCCGGCGCGACGCCCGACCTCGACCACGGTCTCGCCGTGCGGGCGCCCCGGGGCCGGGGACGGTCCGGCACCGGCGGCCTCGCGCCGCGCGTCGGCCCGCCCGGGGTCGACGGCGACGTCGACGCCGTCGATCCAGATGTCCCACAGGCTCCCGAGCTCCTCCCGGACCTCCGGCGTGGACAGGCCCTCGACGGGCCCGTAGTCCCACTCGACGAGGTGGGGGTCGACGACGGGGCCCGGGAACCCGGCGAGCTCCGCGGTGCGCAGCGCGCGCCCGAGCGGGCTCGAGACGACCTCCGCGAACCGCATCCCCGCGAGCGCCTCCCGCGCGTCGCGCGCCTGGTCCTCGCCGCGCACCGTCAGCGGGAGGTCGGAGCGACCGGTGTGCCGGCCCTCGCGGCTCCACTCGGTCTCCCCGTGGCGGAGCAGGAACGCGCGGCCGAACGTCGGTTCGCTCATGGCGCCACTGTGGCATCGCACCCTGGCCGGCGCACCCGCACCGCACCGGAGCGCCGCTGGCGCCCCTCGGTCAGTCCCGCCCGCGGAGCCGGTCGATCTCCCGGCGCTCGCGCTTGGTGGGCCGCCCGGCGCCGCGGTCGCGCAGCCCGACGGCGGCCCGCTCGACCCGGGTCGGCACCGGCGGGCTGTGGTCGAGGTAGCACCTCACCGCGATCGGCGCACCGACGCGGGTGGCGACGAGCTCGACGACCTCGATGTCGCGGTCGCGCTCGGGGTCGCGGTAGGTGACGCGGTCGCCGACCTTGACGCCGGTCGCCGGCTTGGCGCGGACCCCGTTGACCTTGACGTGCCCGGCCCGGCACCGAGCGGTCGCCACCGAGCGGCTCTTCGCGAGCCGCACCGCCCACAGCCAGCTGTCCACGCGCATCCGTCCACTCTGCCACGCGGCCACGGTCGGCAGCGTCCCCTCGGGGGTCCTACCGTTGACCCTGGCGGCCGCGGCCGGCCGCCGGCGAGCCGCCACTCCCCCGAGCACGAAGGCACGGTACCCAGCGTGAGCACTGCACCGATCGACGCGACGACGACCCAGGCGTGGGCGGACCTGACCGCCCACCACGGCGGGTTCCACGGCGACCTGCGCGGCTGGTTCGCGACCGACGCCACGCGCGCGGAGCGCATGACCTTCGACGCGGGCGACCTGCACGTCGACCTGTCGAAGAACCTCGTCACCGACGAGACGCTGGAGATCCTGCGCCGCCTGGGCGAGGAGGTGGACCTCGCCGGGCGCCTGCAGGCGATGTTTGCGGGCGAGCACATCAACGTCACCGAGGACCGCGCCGTCCTGCACACCGCGCTGCGCCGGCCCACCCCGGCCGCGGGGGCCGAGCACCTGGTCGTGGACGGCCAGGACGTCGACGCGGACGTGGCCGCGGAGCGCGACAAGATGTACGCGTTCGCGAAGGACGTGCGCAAGGGCCGCTGGACGGGCGTGACGGGCAAGCCGGTCGAGACGGTCGTGAACATCGGCATCGGCGGCTCCGACCTCGGCCCCGTGATGGTCTACGAGGCACTGAAGCCCTACGTCAAGGAGGGCCTGGAGGTCCGGTTCGTCTCCAACATCGACCCGACGGACATCGCCGAGACCGTCAAGGACCTCGACGCGACGACGACGCTGTTCATCGTCGCGTCCAAGACGTTCGGCACGCTCGAGACGCTGACCAACGCCCGCCTCGCCCGCGAGTGGCTGTGGGAGTCGCTGCTGGCCGACGGCGCGATCCGGGACACGGACGCCGCCCGCACGGACGCCGTCTCGAAGCACTTCGTCGCGGTCTCCACCGCCCTGGACAAGGTCGAGGCATTCGGTATCGACCCGGCCAACGCGTTCGGCTTCTGGGACTGGGTCGGCGGGCGCTACTCCGTGGACTCGGCGATCGGCACCTCGGTCGCGATCGCCATCGGTCCCAAGCGCTTCGCCCAGCTCCTCGACGGGTTCCACGCGATCGACGAGCACGTGCGCACCACGCCGTTCGAGCGCAACGTGCCGGTCCTCATGGGCCTGCTCAACGTCTGGTACGTGAACTTCCTCGACGCGCACTCGCACGCCGTGCTGCCCTACGCCCAGTACCTGCACCGCTTCCCGGCGTACCTGCAGCAGCTGACGATGGAGTCCAACGGCAAGTCGGTGCGCTGGGACGGGTCGCCGGTGACCACCCAGACGGGCGAGATCTTCTGGGGCGAGCCGGGGACCAACGGCCAGCACGCGTTCTACCAGCTCATCCACCAGGGCACGCGCGTGATCCCGGCGGACTTCATCGCGGTAGCGAACCCCGCCAACCCGCTCTCGGACGGCGACACGGACGTGCACGGGCTGTTCCTCGCGAACTTCTTCGCGCAGACCAAGGCGCTCGCGTTCGGCAAGACGGCCGACGAGGTCCGCGCCGAGGGCACCGACGAGTCGGTCGTGCCTGCCCGGGTGTTCTCGGGCAACCGGCCGACCACGTCGATCCTCGCGCCCGCGCTGACGCCGTCCGTCGTCGGGCAGCTCGTCGCGCTGTACGAGCACATCACGTTCGTCCAGGGCACGGTCTGGGGCATCGACAGCTTCGACCAGTGGGGGGTGGAGCTCGGCAAGAAGCTCGCCGTCGAGATCGCCCCTGCCGTGGCCGGGGACGACGCCGTGCTCGCCGAGCAGGACTCTTCGACCCGCGGCCTCATCGAGCACTACCGGGCGCTGCGCCGCTGACCCGGTGCGGTCCGGGTGCCCGACGACGTCGGGGGACGATTTTCCCTGGCACCCGGACCGCGCCGTCCCCGACGATGGGCGGATGACCACCGCACCCGCCTGGCGCATCGTCCTGGCCCCGCACCCGCACGACCCGGGCGACCCGCTCGCCTGGGCGTACGCGGGCCGCTGCGCCGTGGAGCTCGAGGCGCAGCGGGCGACGTGGGGCTGGGGCGACCTGGCGTACCGGGTCCAGGACGTCATCGAGAAGCTCTCCCACCAGGAGTACGTGCGCCGCGTGCTGCTCGTGGCGCTCGCTCCCGCAGCCGACGAGGCCCCGGTGGCCGAGGACCCCGTGGCCGACATCCCCGTGGCCGACGACGTCCTGGGCTACGCCTCGCTCGAGCTGCCGCTGACCGCCAACACCCACCTCGCCGAGCTGGACCTCGCGGTCCGGCCGGGGCACGAGGGCCGCGGGATCGGCGGCGCGCTCCTGGACGCGGCGGAGCGGGTCGCCCGCGACGCCGGGCGCGGCACCGTCGTCGCGAGCGCCGAGCACGCCCCCGAGCCCCCCGCCGGCCCGGCGGCGCTGGCCGCCACGACGGGCAGCGGTCGGGTCCCTCGCGACGCCCGCGCCACCCGTCTCGCGACCTCGCGCGGCTACGCGCTCGAGCAGGTCGAGCGGTACTCGGTGCTCCGGCTGCCGGTGGACGTCGACGCGGTGGCGCGGCTCGCGGCCGACGCCCGCGCGCGGGCCGGCACCGCCTACCGCATCCTGACCTGGACCGACGCGGTACCGGCCGGACGGCTGCCCGCGCTCGCCGGGCTGCAGACCCGGATGAGCACGGACGCGCCGTCGGGCGACCTCGACGTCGGCGAGGACCCGTGGGACGCGGACCGCTACGCCGAGCGCCTCGCGGCGTGGCGCCGGCGCGGGCTGGGGTTCACGATCGCCGCCGCGGAGCACGTCGCCTCGCGCGAGCTGGTGGCCTTCACGGTGCTGACCTACCCGCTCGCCGACCCGGGTTTCGCGTTCCAGGAGGACACCCTCGTGCTCACCGAGCACCGCGGCCGGCGCCTGGGGACGCTCGTCAAGACGGCGAACCTCACGGCACTCGGCGCGGTGCGCCCCGCCACCGAGCGCGTGCACACGTGGAACGCCGAGGAGAACGGGCCGATGCTCGACATCAACGTCGCGCTCGGGTTCCGGCCGGTCGGCGTCGAGGCGCTCTGGCAGCGGTCGCTCAGCGGCTGACCGCCGGGGCGGCGTCCCCGAGCCGGGCGCACCCGCGCGGGTCGAGCGCGAGGGCGACCCGGACGCCGTCGGCCCCGCTGTCCGGCAGCGCCCCGTCCGGCGCCGTCGCGACGAGCCGGCGCAGGCCGCCCTCGCCGAGATCCGCCTGCACCGTCACCTCGTGGCGCCCCCGGCGCACGACGGACCGCACGACCTCGCCCGACCAGGGACCGTCCTCGGCCACCACGAGACCCGTGGGCCCGACGGCGAGGGTGCTGCCGTCGTCGCCGGGGACGAACGCCTGGTACCCGAGGAACTCCGCGACGCGGCGCGAGGCCGGTGCCCGCCACAGCTCCTCGGGCGCCGCGACCTGCAGCAGGCGGCCCGCGTCCATCACCGCGACCCGGTCGGCGACCGCGAAGGCCTCGTCCTGGTCGTGGGTGACGAAGACCGCCGTCGTCCCGGTCGTCACGAGAACGTCGCGCAGGTCGGTCGCGAGGCGCTCGCGCAGCGATCGGTCGAGGGCGGAGAGCGGCTCGTCGAGCAGCAGCAGGCGCGGGCGCGGCGCGAGGGACCGGGCGAGCGCCACGCGCTGCTTCTCCCCGCCGGAGAGCGTGGCGACCTCGCGGCGCGCGTACCCGGGCAGGCCGACGAGCTCGAGCAGCTCCTCGACCCGGCGGGCGCGCTCCTGCGCTCCCGGCCGGCCGCCGCCCGCAAGCCCGTAGGCGACGTTGCGGCCGACGTCGCGGTGGGCGAAGAGCTGACCGTCCTGGAACATCAGGCCGAACCCGCGCCGGTGCACGGGCACGCCGCCCACGTCGTCGCCCGCCCAGGCGACGGTCCCGGCCGCGAGCGGCTCGATCCCGGCCACGGCGCGCAGCAGGCTCGACTTGCCGCACCCGCTGGGCCCGAGCAGGGCGAGGACCTGCCCCGCGGGGACGTCCAGCGACACGCGGTCGACGGCGGTCACCGCGCCCTCGCCGGTGCCCCCGGTCACGTAGCGCACGACGGCGTCGCGCACCGTCAGCCCGTCGGTCGCCGCCTGGACCGTCCCCATCAGATCTCCCCCGTCCGCTCGCCGCGCAGCTGCTCGGCGACCAGCATGACGGCCGCGGTCACGACGGCGAGCACGACGCTCGCGGCGAGCGCCATCCCGTAGTCCCCGGCGCCGGGTCGGCCGATCAGCCGGTAGATCACCACCGGCAGGGTGGCGCTGTCGGGCCGGGCGAGGAACGAGGTCGCCCCGAACTCCCCGAGCGAGGTGGCGAAGGCGAAGCCGATGGCGAGCCCGAGGGGCCGCGCGCCCACGGGCGCGTCGATCGTGGCGAGCACGCGCCCCGGCCCCGCGCCCAGCGTCGCGGCGGCCTCGCGCAGACGGGGGTCGATGGCGCGCAGCACGGGCAGGAGCACGCGCACGACGAGCGGCACGGCCACGACCGCCTGGGCGATCGGGACGAGCAGGCCCGAGGTGCGCAGGTCGACGTCGAGCCCGAGCGGCCTGTCGAGGGTGACGAGGAACCCGAACCCGACGGTGACCGCCGAGACCCCGAGCGGCAGCATGAACACGGAGTCCAGGACGCGCAGCGCGCGGCGCCCACCGGCGGCGCGCGGGCGGCGCGAGACCACCAGGGCGACGAGCCCGCCCACCACGACCGCGATCAGCGCGGCGAGGGCGGCGGTGCGCAGCGACGTGGCCGTCGCCTGCCAGACGGTCACCGACAGGGCGTTCGCGTCCCCGGTCGTGGACAGGTTCCGGTAGTTCGCCAGGCCCCAGCCGCCGTCGGGCTCGCGGAACGAGCGGGCCAGCAGCGTCCCGAGCGGCATCGCGAGCAGGCCGAGGACGACGACGGCGGTCGCCGCGAGCGGGAGGGCGTCGCGCCGCGCGCGCAGCGGCCGGGCGACGGCGCGGTCCGACGTGAGCGCGAGGGCCCGCTCGCGGCGGGTGCGCGCGCGGTTCGCGACGGCCAGGGCGGCCCCGACCACCACGAGCTGGACCACGGAGAGCACGGCGGCGGCACGGAGGTCCAGGAACTGTGTGGTCTGCACGTAGATCTCGGTCTCGATCGTGCCGTAGCCGGTGGGCCCGAGGACGAGGACGATCCCGTACGCCGTCGCGCAGAAGAGGAACACGATGGACGCGGCCGAGGCGATCGCCGGCGTCAGCGCGGGCAGGGTCACCGTGCGGAACGCGCGGGCGGGCGACGCGCCGAGCGCCCGCGCCGCCTGCTCCGCGCGCGGGTCGAGCCGCTCCCACATCCCGCCGACGGTGCGGACCACGACGCTGTAGTTGAAGAACACGAGCGCGAGGACGATCGCCGCGAACGTCTGGTCGAGGCCGAGCGCGCCGAGCGGGCCGTCCGGGGCGAGCACGGCGCGGAAGGCGACGCCGACGACGACGGTCGGCAGCACGAACGGCACGGCGACGAGGCCGCGCAGGAGCGTACGACCGGGAAAGCTGCACCTGTACAGCACGTACGCGCCGGGCACGCCGAGCAGCACGGAGAGCGCGGTCCCGGCGACGGCCTGGCCCAGCGTGATGCCGATGATCCGCCAGGTCCGGGTCGCGGAGAACACCTCGGCGAACCCGCCGAGGTCGAGCGCGCCGTCGGTCCAGAACCCCCGGCCCACGAGCGCCGCCACGGGCCAGGCGAAGAAGATCGCCAGGAACGCGAGCGGGACCGCCGCCGCGAGCACCCAGGCCGCGCGGCCGAGCCTCAGCCGATCGCTCAACCGATCACTGTGGCGGTCCACTGCTTGATCCACTCGTCGCGGTGCTCGGTGATCTGGTCCGGCGGCACGGTGAACGGCTTCGGCGACAGCGGGGCGAACTCCTCCCAGCCGTCGGGCAGGGCGGCGCCGTCGTCGACCGGGTAGACGTACATCTGCCCCGGCACGTCCTCCTGGAACTGGCGCCCCACCAGGAAGTCGACGAGCTGCTTCGCGCCGTCGGGGTTCTTCGCGCCCGCGAGCACTCCCGCGTACTCGACCTGGCGGAAGCAGGTGTCCAGCAGCGCGGCCGTGCTCGACGACGTGCCGTCCTTCGAGATCGTCTCCGCCGGCGAGGTGCTGTACGAGAGCACGAGGGGCCTCGGGCCCTTGCCCTCGGAGCCCGAGAAGTCCGTGTAGTAGGCGTCCGACCAGCCGTCGTCGACCTTCAGCCCGTTGTCCTTCAGGCGCGTCCAGTAGTCCTGCCAGCCGTCCTCGCCGAAGGCCGCGACCGTCGCGAGCAGGAACGCGAGCCCGGGCGACGACGTCGCCGGGTTCGTGACCACGAGCAGGTCGCGGTAGGCCGGCTTCGCGAGGTCCTGCAGCGTCGTCGGTGCCGGGACGCCCTTCTTCTCGAACCAGGCCTTGTCCACGTCGATGCAGACGTCCGACCTGTCGACCGGCGTCAACGAGTCGCCGACCACGTCGTCCTCCGCGGACGCGGGCAGGTCCGGGGAGACGTACGGGTCCAGGACGCCGGCGTCCGTCGCGCGCGTGGCGTAGGAGTTGTCGATGCCGTAGACGGCGTCCCCGAGGGGGGCGTCCTTGGTCAGCACGAGCTGGTTCACCAGGGCGCCGCCGTCGCCCGGGGCCACCTGCTTCACCGTCAGGCCGCTCTGCTTCTCGAACGCGGCCAGCACGTCGGGCGAGACCGCGAACGAGTCGTGCGTGACGAGAGTGACGGTGTCGCTCGAGCCGGACGAGCCGCCCGAGGCGGACGAGCCGGCGTCGTCGGACGAGCAGGCGGCAAGCCCCAGGGCGAGCGCGGCGCCCGCCGCGACGAGGCCGACGGTCTGTCGGTGCTGCATGGTTCCTCCCAGGTCGCTCAGGAGGGGACCCGCGGACATCGCCCGGACGGACGGGGTCCACGGGGTACGAGATTCCCGACTTCCTCCACCGGTACGAGCCGGATCAGGTTCGAGGGTCTGCGGCGGTCCGCACTCTCAGCGCTCACCCGCGGGCCGCGCTCCCCTGTCGTTCAGGTGCGACAGTACACCGCCGCGCACCGCTCGCAGCCCGCCCCTGGGCGACGGGCAGCGCTGCCGACTACGGTGGTCAGGACCAGTTTCCGCGTGTCACCTGGAGGTCCGATGAGCAAGAAGAAGAAGCACGACGACGACGTCGACCTGCCCACCAAGGTCGTCACCCTCGCGCTGACCGTCGCCGCCGGCTGGGTCGCGCAGAAGGCGGTGGGCCAGGTCTGGAAGAAGGCGACCGGCAACGACGCCCCGACCGACACGGACGACCCGGAGGTCGGCATCGTCCAGGCCGTGACCTTCGCGGCCGTCGCCGGCGCCGCGGCCGTGCTCGCGCGCCGCCTCGCCGCCTCGCAGGCAGGCCGCCTGACCGGCCGGTTCTTCGGCTCCGAGCCGCCGGCCGACATCGTGGACTGACCCCCCGTCGCGCGCGCGCCGTGGGGGTCGGGGCTAGCGTCTGTGCTGTAGCCGCTGCAGCCAGACCATCGACGACGACGGATCGGGGCCCGCCATGAGCCAGGGTGACGTGACAGACCGACCGGCCGACGCGTTACCTCCCGGCGACGCGCGCCCGGTGTCGGGGGCGGGCGGGTCCCGGGGGGTGCAGCTCGGGCTGTCGACGGCGGTCTTCGCCGTCAACTTCTGGGCGTGGGCGCTGCTGGGACCGCTCGGGGGGGCGTTCGCCGAGGGGCTCGGCCTCGACTCCTTCCAGCAGTCCGCGGTCGTCGCGGTGCCCGTGATCGTCGGCTCGCTCGGCCGGATCCCGGTCGGCGCCCTCACCGACCGGTACGGCGCGCGGCTGATGTTCCCGCTGATCACGTTCCTGACGATCCTGCCGGTCCTGTTCGTCGGGTACGTCGCGGACAGCTACGCCACGCTGCTGCTCGGCGGCTTCTTCCTCGGCCTCGGCGGCACCACCTTCGCCATCGGCGTCCCGTTCAACAACGCGTGGTTCCCGCCCGCGCGGCGTGGCACTGCCATCGGCATCTTCGGCGCGGGCATGGGCGGGACCGCGATCGCGTCCTTCACCACCGTGCCCATCGCGGACGCGTGGGGCCGCGAGGCGCCCTTCCTCATCGTCGCGATCGTCCTGGCGGTCTTCGGTGTCCTCTCGATCCTCGTGATCAAGGACTCGCCGGACCGTCCCGCCCCGCCCGACGAGGGCATGCTGTCCCGCTTCTGGGCCACCTTCAAGCTCCCCGTGACCCTGCAGCTCTCGTGGCTGTACGCGATCGGGTTCGGGGGGTTCGTGGCGTTCTCCGTCTATCTCCCGACGCTGCTCGTCAACCAGTACGACCTGAGCGCGAGCGACGCCGCGTCCCGCACCGCGGGGTTCGTCGTCGTCGCGGTCATCATGCGCCCGGTCGGCGGCGTCCTCTCCGACCGGATCGGCGGCGTGAACGTGTCGATCGTCTGCTTCGGGGCCGCCACGCTGCTCGCGGCGTGGCTGATCCTCGAGCCGGACCTGGTGCCGGGCGCGACGATCGCGTACCTCGGGCTCGCGTTCTTCCTCGGCGCGTCGACCGGCTCCACGTTCGCGCTCGTCGCCGAGCTCGCGCCGCCGTCCAAGGTCGGCGGCGTCACCGGCGTCGTCGGCGCGATCGGTGGTCTCGGCGGCTTCATCCCGCCGCTCGTCATGGGTGCCGTGTACGGGAACAACGGCAGCTACGGGATCGGCTTCCTGCTCCTCACGGCGGCCGTCCTCGCGACGTTCCTGTTCACCCTCGGTCCGGTACGCCGCCGCCAGCGGCTGGGGCGCGCCGCCGACTGATCCACGCCGTCCCTGCCGTGGGACCTGGCTACGGTGAGCCCATGCATCCCGCGCCGGACGGCTCTCGAACCCCCAGCCCCACCGGCACCCGCTCCGTCGAGGAGCACCTGGCCCGGGTCCTGGCCCGCGTCGCCCCGCTGCCCCTCGTGCGGGTCTCGCTCGACGACGCCGTCGGCGCCGTCCTGGGCGAACCCCTGGTCGCGGCCGCGGACGTCCCGCCCTTCGACGCCTCCGCGATGGACGGGTACGCGGTGCGCGCGCCCGACGTCGCGGGGGCACGGCCCGAGGCCCCGGTGCGGTTGCGCGTCGTGGGCGACGTCGTGGCCGGCCCGAGCGCGGCGGTCGCCCCCCTCGTCCGGGGCGCGGCGCTGCGGATCATGACAGGCGCCCCGGTGCCCGCGGGCGCCGACGCCGTCGTACCGGTCGAGCTGACCTCGACCGGGCGGTTCGACCACGGGCCGCTCGCCGCCCCGGGCGCCACGATCGAGGTCCGCGGGCCGGGCCGCGGGCACGTCCGGCACCGCGCGGAGGACGTCACCTCGGGCGACCTGCTGGCCGACGCCGGAGCACCGGTCACGTCCCGCCTCGCCTCGGTCGCGGCCTGCGTGGGCCGCACGGACCTGCTCGTCCACCGCCGCCCGCGCGTCGTCGTCGTCTCCACGGGGAACGAGCTCGCGGCGACGGGCGTCGTGCCCGTCGCCGGCGAGATCCCCGACTCCAACTCCTTCCTGCTCGCCGCGAGCGCGCGCGACGCGGGGGCGGACGTGGTGCGCCGCGGGGCGGTCCCCGACACGACCGACGCCCTGCGCGCCGTCCTCGACGAGGCCGCCGAGCGTGCCGACCTGATCGTCACCTCGGGCGGCGTCAGCGCAGGGGCGATGGACGTCGTCCGCCACCTGCTGACCACCGCACCGGAGGCGGACGACGCGGACGTCGCCGCGGTCGCGATGCAGCCGGGCAGGCCGCAGCTGCTCGCCCGCTGGCGCGGTGTGCCGGTCCTCGCCCTGCCGGGCAACCCCGTCGCGGCGTTCGTCTCGTTCGAGCTGTTCGTGCGGCCGGCGATCTCGCGCCTGCGCGGCGCCGTCGCGCCCGCCCCCGCCCGGGTCACGCGGCGGGCGGCCTCGGCGTGGGCCTCGCCCGCAGGGCGCCTGCAGGTCGTGCCCGTGGTGCACGACGACGACGGCCGGGTCCGGCTCGCCGGGGCCCCGGACGGGCGCGGGTCGGGCTCGCACCGGGTGTCGGTGCTCGTGCGGGCGGACGCCCTCGCGCTGGTCCCCGCCCCCGTGGGCACGGTCGCGGTCGGCGACCCGGTCGACGTCGTCCTGCTCGGCGGTTGACGGTGCGAGAGTAGGAGCGTGACGAGCACACCGAACCCCCCTGACGCCCGCTTCACCCATCTCGACGACGCCGGGCACGCGCGCATGGTGGACGTGACCGAGAAGCGCCCGACCGTGCGCTCGGCGACGGCGACCGGCACCGTCCTGTGCGCGCCGCCCGTCGTGGCCGCGCTCCGGTCGGGGACGGTGCCCAAGGGCGACGTGCTCGCGGTCGCCCGGATCGCGGGCATCGCAGCCGCCAAGCGCACCCCCGAGCTCCTGCCGCTCGCCCACGTCATCGGAGTGCACGGCGCGGTGGTCGACGTCGAGGTCGCCGACCACGGCGTCGAGGTCCGGGCGACCGTGCGGACGGCGGACCGCACCGGGGTGGAGATGGAGGCGCTGACCGCGGTCGCCGTCGCCGGCCTCGCCGTGGTGGACATGGTCAAGGGGCTCGACAAGTCGGTCGAGCTGACCGCCGTCCGGCTCCAGGCGAAGACCGGCGGGAAGTCCGGCGACTGGGCGCGGCCGGACGGTCCGTGAGGTCCGGTGGGCGCCGGCGGGGCGTGCGACGATCGGCGGGGACAGGAGCACGCACGACTGCCGAGAGGCGAGAGAACGAAGGAGCGAGACCGTGACGAACGACCTGGAGCGGTGGGCGGAGGCCGTCGCCGACGAGCTCGGCGTGGACATCGACGTCGTCGACGTGGCGGGGGTGCTCGACCTGGCGCGCGACGCCGCCCACCAGGTGGAGCGCCCGGCGGCCCCGCTCACGGCGTTCGTCGCCGGGTACGCCGCGGCCACCGCGGCAGCCGAGGGGGCGGACCCGCAGGACGCGGTCGACGACGCGCTCTCCCGCGCCTCCGAGCTCGCGCTGGGCTGGAGCTCGGAGCCCGTCGTCGCGCTCGGTGAGGCGGGGACCACGGGCGGCGACCCCACGGGCGGCGACGAGGACGAGGCCTGAGCGTGCCGCGGGTGCGCTACTTCGCCGGCGCGCGGGACGCTGCCGGCGCCGACGCCGAGGACGTCGCCGCAGCGACGCTCGGCGAGCTGCTCGGCGGCCTCGCCGCGCGGGACGCCGGCCTCGCCGACGTGCTCGCGCGGTGCTCGGTGCTCGTCGACGGCGTCCGCACCGCGGAGCCGTCGACACCGCTGGGCGGCGACGTCACCGTCGACGTTCTGCCCCCGTTCGCGGGCGGCTGACGGCGCGTCGGCCGGGTGCCCGGTCGACGCCGGACCGCCCGCTCGGGAGGCACTCGCACGGGGTGCGGGACATACTCGCGAGAGATCGTCCGCACCGCGCGCCACGTCCGATGGAGGCCGTATGTCGCAGTCCACCGTCCCTGCCGGCACGGGAAAGGCCTCTGCGGACGGACCGGGAGGGCTCGAGGGGGCGCTGCTCGGCCTCGGCAAGCACCTTCGCCCCGGCACGGTCTCCCCGGACATGCGGCAGCTCTTCCTCCAGGGCGGACGCCAGGGCGACGTCTTCTACCGGGACCGCTGGTCGCACGACAAGGTGGTGCGCTCCACCCACGGCGTGAACTGCACGGGCTCGTGCTCCTGGAAGGTCTACGTCAAGGACGGGATCATCACGTGGGAGACGCAGCAGACCGACTACCCGTCCGTCGGTGCGGGCTCCCCGGAGTACGAGCCGCGGGGCTGCCCGCGCGGTGCGGCGTTCAGCTGGTACACCTACTCGCCCACACGCGTGCGCTACCCGTACGTCCGCGGCGCCCTGCTCGAGGTGTACCGGGCGGCCAAGGCGCGGGTCGGCGGCGACCCGGTGCGCGCCTGGGCCGCGGTGACGGGCGACCCGGAGACCGCCCGCCGCTACAAGAGCGCCCGCGGCAAGGGCGGGCTGGTCCGCGCGTCGTGGGACGAGGCGGCGGAGATCGTCGCGGCCGCGCACGTGCACACGATCAAGGAGTACGGGCCGGACCGCATCGCAGGCTTCTCGCCGATCCCTGCGATGTCGATGGTCTCGCACGGCGTCGGGTCGAGGTTCGTCACGCTCCTCGGCGGCACGATGCTCTCCTTCTACGACTGGTACGCGGACCTGCCGGTGGCCTCGCCCCAGGTGTTCGGCGACCAGACGGACGTGCCCGAGTCCGCCGACTGGTGGAACTCGACGTACTGCATCATGTGGGGGTCGAACGTCCCGGTGACCCGCACCCCGGACGCGCACTTCATGGCGGAGGCGCGGTACCGGGGCCAGAAGGTCGTCACGGTCTCGCCCGACTACGCGGACAACACGAAGTTCGCCGACGAGTGGCTCGCCGTGCACCCCGGGACGGACGGGGCACTGGCGCTCGCGATGGGGCACGTCATCCTCTCGGAGTTCCTCGTGGCCCGGCGCACCCCGAGGTTCGTGGACTACCTGAAGCGGTTCACGGACTCGCCGTTCCTCGTGACGCTCGTCCCGCGTGGCACGGACGGCACGTTCACACCGGGAAAGTTCCTCACCGCGGCGGACCTGCCGGCGCACGCCGGCACCGCCAACGCGGCGTTCAAGACGGTCCTGCTCGACGCGGACGGGGCCCCTGTCGTCCCGAACGGCTCGCTCGGCCACCGGTTCGGCGACGCGGACGCGGGCGCGTGGAACCTCGAGCTGGGTGACGTGGACCCCCAGCTCTCCCTCGCCGACCTCCCGAGCACGACGCGCAGCGCGGCGGTCGAGCTGCCGCGCTTCGACCTGACCCCCGCGCCGGACGACGAGACGGGCCGGCACGTGGGCGGGGCGGGGTCGCTCGTGCGGGGGGTCCCGGTCCGCGAGGTCGACGGGCACCTGGTCACCACGGTCTTCGACCTCCTGCTCGCCCAGTACGGCGTCACCCGCCCCGACCTCGAGCTGCCGGGCGAGTGGCCCACCGGGTACGACGACGCCGACGCGCCCGGCACCCCGGCCTGGCAGGAGGCGTTCACGGGGGTCGACGCGGGGCAGGCCGCGCGCATCGGCCGGGAGTTCGCGCAGAACGCGGAGGACTCGGGCGGGCGCTCGATGATCATCATGGGTGCGGGGACCAACCACTGGTTCCACTCCGACACGATCTATCGGGCGTTCCTCGCGCTGACCACGATGACCGGCTGCCAGGGGGTCAACGGTGGCGGCTGGGCGCACTACGTCGGCCAGGAGAAGTGCCGGCCGGTCACCGGCTGGGCCCAGTATGCGAACGGCCTCGACTGGAGCCGCCCGCCGCGGCACATGATCGGCACCGCGTTCTGGTACACGTCCTCCGACCAGTGGCGCTACGACGGGCTGCCGGCGTCGTCCCTCGCCGCCACGACCGGGACGGGCATGTTCGAGGGGCGTACCACGGCGGACTGCCTCGTCGAGTCGGCGCAGCGCGGCTGGATGCCGAGCTACCCGCAGTTCGACCGCAACCCCCTCGACCTCGTCGACGAGGCCCGCGCTGCGGGCAAGGACCCTGCCGAGCACGTCGTCGACGAGCTCCGGGCCGGGCGCCTGCGGTTCGCGGTCGAGGACCCGGACGACCCGGTGAACTTCCCGCGCTGCATCACGATGTGGCGCGCCAACGTCCTCGGCTCGTCGGGCAAGGGCAACGAGTACTTCCTCAAGCACCTGCTCGGTGCGGACTCGGCGGTGCTCGCCGAGGAGTCCGGCCCGGGGCGGCGCCCGTCGACCATGGTCTGGCGCGAGGACGCCCCCGAGGGCAAGCTCGACCTGCTCACGACCATGGACTTCCGGATGACGAGCACCACGCTCTTCTCCGACGTCGTGCTCCCGGCCGCCACCTGGTACGAGAAGCACGACCTCTCGACCACCGACATGCACCCGTTCGTGCACTCGTTCAACCCGGCGATCAACCCGCCGTGGCAGACCAAGACCGACTTCGCGACGTTCCACCTGCTCGCGCAGAAGGTCTCCGAGCTCTCGGTCGAGCACCTCGGGGTGCGCGAGGACCTCGTCGCCGTGCCGCTGCAGCACGACACCCCGGACGCGATGGCCGTGCCGCACGGCACCGTCGAGGACTCGGGCGTCGGCGTCACCGGCCGCCCGCTGGTCCCCGGCGTGACCATGCCGAGGCTCGTCGTCGTCGAGCGCGACTACCCGGCGCTCGCGGCCCGCATGGCGGCGCTCGGGCCGCTCGCCGTGCGCGCCGGCATGGCCACCAAGGGCGTCACGTACCACCCGGACGTCGAGGAGCGCACGCTCGGCGAGGTCAACGGGCTCGTCCCCTCGGGTCCCGCGGCGGGCCGCCCGCGCCTCGACAAGGACATCCACGCGTGCGAGATGATCCTGGCGCTCTCCGGCACCACGAACGGCCGGCTGGCGACCCAGGGATTCGAGGAGCTCGAGAAGCGCACCGGCGTCGAGCTCGCCGATCTGAGCCGCGACGAGCAGGGCAAGCGCGTCACGTTCCCCGACGTCCAGTCCCGCCCGACGACGGTCATCACCTCCCCGGAGTGGTCCGGTTCGGAGCACGGCGGGCGCCGGTACACGGCGTTCGCGGTCAACGTGGAGCGCCTCAAGCCGTGGCACACCCTCACGGGCCGCCAGCACTTCTTCCTCGACCACGACTGGATGACCGAGCTCGGTGAGCAGCTGCCCGTGTTCCGCCCGCCGCTCGATCTGCACCGCCTGTTCGAGGGCGATCGCGCCCCGGGTGACACCACGCCGTCGGGCGCCCCGGGGAGCGAGGGCCAGGCCGAGGTGGCCGTGCGCTACCTGACGCCGCACTCGAAGTGGTCGATCCACTCGGAGTACCAGGACAACCTGTTCATGCTCTCGCTCTCGCGCGGCGGGCCGAACATCTGGATGTCCCCGCAGGACGCCGCGAAGATCGGGGTCCGGGACAACGAGTGGATCGAGGCCTACAACCGCAACGGGGTCGTGGTGGCGCGGGCGGTCGTCAGCCACCGGATGCCCGAGGGCACGGTGTACATGTACCACGCGACCGACCGTACGGTCGACGTCCCGCTCGCCGAGACGTCGGGACAGCGCGGCGGGATCCACAACTCGCTGACCCGGATCCTGCTCAAGCCGAGCCACCTCGTCGGTGGGTACGCGCAGCTCTCCTTCGCCTTCAACTACCTCGGCCCCACGGGCAACCAGCGCGACGAGGTCACCACGATCCGCCGCCGCAGCCAGGAGGTCACGTACTGATGAAGGTCATGGCTCAGATGTCGATGGTGATGAACCTCGACAAGTGCATCGGGTGCCACACCTGCTCGGTCACGTGCAAGCAGGCGTGGACCAACCGGGCCGGCACCGAGTACGTCTGGTTCAACAACGTCGAGACGCGGCCCGGGCTCGGCTATCCGCGGACCTACCAGGACCAGGAGCGGTGGCAGGGCGGCTGGGAGCTCTCGAAGCGCGGCAGGCTCAAGCTCCGCGCCGGTGGCCGCTGGTCCAAGCTCGCGCGCATCTTCTCCAACCCGAAGATGCCGTCGATCGACGACTACTACGAGCCCTGGACGTACGAGTACGACATGCTGCTGTCCGCCCCGCAGGGCGAGCACACGCCCGTCGCGCGGCCGAAGTCGCTCATCTCGGGCGAGGACATGAAGATCGAGTGGTCGGCCAACTGGGACGACGACCTCGGCGGGTCCACGGCGACGATGCAGGACGACCCGGTGCTCAAGCACATGTCGGAGCACGTCGCCGAGGAGCTCGAGCAGACGTTCATGTTCTACCTGCCGCGCATCTGCGAGCACTGCCTGAACCCCGCCTGCGTCGCCTCGTGCCCGTCGGGCGCGATGTACAAGCGGGTGGAGGACGGCATCGTCCTCGTCGACCAGGACCAGTGCCGCGGCTGGCGCATGTGCGTCACCGGCTGCCCGTACAAGAAGGTCTACTTCAACCACAAGACCGGCAAGGCCGAGAAGTGCACGCTCTGCTACCCCCGCATCGAGGTGGGCCTGCCGACGGTCTGCTCCGAGACGTGCGTCGGGCGCCTGCGCTACCTCGGTCTCGTCCTGTACGACGCCGACCGGGTCACCGAGGCCGCGGCGGTGCAGGACGAGCACGACCTGCTCGAGGCGCAGCGCTCGGTGTTTCTCGACCCGAACGACCCCGAGGTGATCGCCGGTGCGCGCGCCGAGGGCATCCCCGACGACTGGATCGACGCCGCCCAGGCGTCGCCGATCTGGGCGCTGATCCAGCGCTAC
This sequence comes from Cellulomonas sp. PhB143, assembly GCF_003752595.1. Taxonomy (GTDB): domain Bacteria; phylum Actinomycetota; class Actinomycetes; order Actinomycetales; family Cellulomonadaceae; genus Paraoerskovia. Next base: position 85,415 of record NZ_RKIJ01000017.1, read on the forward strand.
CGGGTGGCGCTGCCGCTGCACCCCGAGTACCGCACGCTCCCGATGGTCTGGTACATCCCGCCGCTCTCGCCGGTGGTCGACGTCGTCGGCAGCTCGGGGAACGACGGCGAGGACCCGCGGACGCTGTTCGCCGCGATCTCCCAGCTGCGGATCCCGCTCGAGTACCTCGCGGGCCTTTTCACCGCGGGCGACACGGCGCCGGTCGAGCGCGTGCTGCGCCGGCTCGCGGCGATGCGCTCGTACATGCGGGACATCAACCTCGGCAACGAGCCGGACGAGCGGACGGCGGCCGCCGTCGGCATGACGGGTGGCGAGGTCCAGGAGATGTACCGCCTGCTGGCGATCGCGAAGTACCAGGACCGCTACGTCATCCCCACCGCCCACCAGGAGATCGCCCGCGAGCTGGAGGAGATGAGCTGCTCGCTGGACTTCGAGGGCGGTCCCGGGATGGGCGGGGCGGGGCCGTTCGGCTCTTCGAGCGGCACTCCGGTGCCGGTGGCGGTCGAGAACTTCCACGCGCTGAAGTCCCGGCAGACGGCGGACCGGCCGAGCAGCCCGGGACGGGTCAACCTCCTCAACTGGGACGGCAAGGGCGACCCTGACGGCCTGTTCCCGCCGCGGGAGGGCCCGTCGTCCGCCCCCGGTCCCGAGCGGGGAACGGGCTCGGGCGACACGTCCTCGGACGGCCCGCGATGACGCCGCTGGGCGACGCGGGGCGGCACCAGGGCCTCAGGAGCCTGCAGATGCTGCCCCGGCCGACGCGCCGTACGCCGCAGCTGGACGCGCTCGAGCCGGTGCGGGTGACGGCCGAGCAGCGCCGGGCCACCCACATGGCCGCCTCGATCCTGCTGGGGTACCCCGACGCAAGTGTCCGGGGCGCGTCGGGCGCCGTGCGGGAGGTCACGGCGCAGCTGCCCGTGCCGGTGCGGACGCGGCTCGTGGCGTTCCTCGACGCGCTCGACGCGGCGGACGCCGCGGCGCTCGAGGCGCTCTACGTCCAGACGTTCGACCTCAAGCGGCGGTGCGCGATGTACCTGTCGTACTACGCGGCCGGCGACACCCGGCGGCGGGGGATGGCGCTCGTCCGGTTCGTCCAGGCGTACCGGGCCGCGGGGTGGGAGCTCTCGGGCGACGAGCTGCCGGACTACCTGCCGACGGTCCTCGAGCTGTCGGCGCGGTGCGGCGACCCGCGCAGCGACGAGGGACGGGTCGCTGCGGCGCTGCTCGACGCGCACCGCGAGGGCATCGAGGTGCTCCGCTCGGCGCTCGCGGCGCTCGCGAGCCCGTGGACCGGCGTGGTCGAGGCGGTGTGCCTCACGCTCGGGCCCGTCGACGCGGCCACCCGGGAGCGGGTCCTCGACCTGGTCACCTCGGGACCCCCGACCGAGATGGTCGGGCTGAGCGCGCTCGGTCCCCAGGAGCCCGGCCCGCTCCGGCCGTTCACGCCCGGTGGCACCGCTGCGGAGGAGGTCCGTCGATGACGAGCACCTGGAACGTCCTGCTCTGGGTCGCGTTCCCCTATGCGACGGCGGCGATCTTCGCCGTCGGCACCTGGTGGCGCTACCGCTACGACAAGTTCGGGTGGACCACGCGCAGCAGCCAGCTCTACGAGCGCCGGCTCCTGCGGCTCGGCTCACCTCTCTTCCACCTCGGTCTCCTGCTGGTCGTCCTGGGGCACGTCGTCGGGCTCGTGATCCCAGAGTCCTGGACGGAGGCGGTAGGCGTCTCGGAGGCGCAGTACCACTTCGTGGCGACGTGGATGGGCTCGGTCGGGGCGCTCGCCGTCGTCGCGGGTCTGCTGATCCTCGTCTATCGGCGCCGCACGACGGGGCCCGTCCTTCTCGCGACCACGCGGATGGACAAGACGATGTACGTCTTCCTCGGGGCGTCGATCGCGCTCGGCGCCTGGTCGACGATCCAGACGCAGATGCTCGCCGACGACGGCGGGTACGACTACCGCCAGACGATCTCGCCCTGGTTCCGCAGCCTCTGGTACTTCCAGCCGCAGCCCGAGCTCATGGCCGGCGTGCCGCTGCCGTTCCAGCTCCACATCGTCGCCGCGAGCCTGCTGTTCGCGCTCTGGCCGTTCACCCGCCTGGTGCACGCCTTCTCCGCGCCGGTGCCCTACCTGTTCCGGCCGTACCTCGTGTACCGCTCGCGGGATGCGGCGATCAGCTCGCGTCAGAACGCGCGCGGCTGGGACCCGACGGGGCGGCCCGACGTCTGAGATCAGGGCGGCGTCGCCCGGGCCTGTGGAGGGTGCCGGACGGGTGTCGGTGGCGGGTTCTAGTCTGTACATATGTTCGAACAGGGCGGGGTGGTGGTCGACGGCGTGGCGGAGTCCGCGGTCGAGGTCGCCTTCGCGCGGATCGTGGCGGGGTGGTGGCTGTCGGGTGGCGGGGACGCGGTGGGAACCTTTCCCGTGGAAGCGCCCGCGCCCGCGCCGGTGCACGAGCTGCTCCCCGGGCCCGTGCTCGCCGCGCGTCTCGCGGGTGGTGAGGTGTCGGGGGGCACGGACGAGGAGGTCGTGGACCGGATCGTGGCGTGGCAGCGGCTGGTGTCCTGGGCCACGGCCGCCCAGGCCGGGGACGTCGCCGAGCTCCTCGCACGCCGGCGGGGGTCGCGGGAGGCAGAGTTCGCGGTCGACGAGATCGCCGCGGCCCTGACCACCACCCGGGCGGTCGCGGCCCGCACCGTCGAGCTCGCCGTGGGCCTGCAGACCCACCCGACCGTGGGCGATGCGCTGGCCGCGGGGCGCATCTGTGAACGCCGCGCCCGGGTCCTGGTCGACGCCGCCCCGACCGTGCCGCTCGACGAGCGGGTGGCCCTGGTCGCGGCCCTGGTGAGCGAGGCCCAGTCCCTGACCGCGCCGCGGTTGCGGGACCGGGCCCGCCGGGCGGAGATCGAGCACGACCCGGCCGCGGCCCAGGCCCGCCGCGAGGGCGAGAAGCGCCGCCGCGGGGTGTTCTACGAACCGTTGCCCGACGCGATGGCCCGGATCAGCGCCTACCTGCCCGCCGAGGACGCCCAAGCCCTCTACCGCACCGTCGACGACCTCGCCCGCACCCTGCCCGCCGATGCCCGCAGCACCGACCAGCGCCGCGCGGACGCCCTGGTCGACCAGGTCTGCGGCACCCCCACCTACGACGCCGATCACCGCCCCGACAGTCCCGGGACCGCGGTGGAGACCTGCACCACCGACAGCTGCACCGCTGATGTCTGCGCCGGTCACACCGGCGCCCCCGCCACCAGCACCGGGCACCGACCGGGCAGCGGTGGCCGTCGGGGTGCGGGGTCCCGTGGGCGGGCGCGGGTGCTGGTGACGGTGCCGTTCACCACGCTCGCGGGGCTGGAGGACCTACCGGGCGAGATCGCGGGGTACGGGCCCGTCCCCGCGGACGTCGCACGGCAGATCGCGGCGAACGCGACCTGGACACGGCTGCTCACCGATCCCGCCGACGGGCGCCTCCTGGACGCCGGGACCAGGACCTACCGGCTCGCCCGGCCCCTGCGGGCCGCGGTCGAGGCCCGCGACATCACGTGCTGCTTCCCCGGGTGCCGGGTCCCGGCCGACCGGTGCGACCTCGACCACATCGACCCCTACGAACCCGACACCGCCACCGGCACCGAGCCCCAGACGCGGGCGTCCAACCTCCAGGCCCTGTGCCGCCACCACCACCGCCTCAAGACCCACGGCGAGTGGACCGTGACCACCCGACCCGACGGAACCACGACCTGGACCGCGCCCACCGGCCACACCTACGACCGACCCCCCGAACGCTACGACCACCCACCACACCCGGACGGTCCGCCACCCGACCAGCCCGGGCAACCCCCCGAACGAGCCGCCGAGCCCCCCGACCCCGAACCACCACCACCCTTCTGACGGCGGTTCCCGAGGAAGCGTCGAGGCGACGCCCGGCCTGAGCCGTTGTGCGCTGCCGCGGCGCGTCCTGATGCTAAGTGCTGGCCTCGAGTACCGGCGTCGACATCGGAGATGCGCTGATGCCCGGGGTCACCACCAGCCCTTGTGACAGCTTCGGACGCCGGACGCCGATGCCGATGCCGATGCCGATGCCGATGTTCAGCCGCAGCTGACCGCCGCGTACGGCTCCGCCACGGTCGCGGACGCCCCACCGGGCTGCGTCCCCGTGACGTAGACCGTCCCGGCCGACGTGGCCCCGCCCGGCGTCGCGTCGCGCACCTTGAACGACTGCGCCGCGCTGCGGCCCGAGGCCACCTGGGCGACCTCCTTCTCGCCGTAGGGGGTCGTGAGCCGCACGCCCACGGCGTCGGCCCCGGCGTTCTGCGCCCGGACCGCCACATAGGGCTGCGACCCCACGCACCGCGCCTGCGCGGTCACCTCGAGCCGGAGCCCGAGCGGCACCGCGTCGGCCATCGCCTCGTACCCGGCATCGTCGGGATGGAGGTGGTCCCCGGAGTCGTAGGCGGGAAGCATGCGGTCGGGGTCCGCGGGATCGCTCATCACCGAGTCGAGGTCGACGACCGAGTCGAACGCTCCGCTGGTGCGGATCCAGTCGTTCACCGCGTCCCGCACCCGCTCCTTCGCTGCGGAGTAGTAGCCGGCACCCTCGAACGGGAGGATCGTCGCCCCGACCACGGTGGCCCCCGCGGTGTGGGCGCGCGCGATGATCTGGCGATAGGCGTCGATCATCTGCTGCGGGTCGGTAACAACGGCGTTGCCGATGTCGTTGATCCCCTCGAGCACCACCACGCTGCTCACGCCGGGCTGGGTCAGCACGTCGCGGTCGAGCCGCGTCAGCGCGCTGACCCCCGCGCCGTCGGCGACCACCATGTTCCCGGAGATCCCGGCGTCGACCACCGAGAAGGCGGGCCTCTCGCCGAGGCGGTCGGCGAGGTAGTTCGGCCACCGATGGTTCGCGTCGACCGTCGAGAGGTATCCATCGGTGATCGAGTCCCCGAGCGCGACGACCGTGCTCGCCGGCGCGTCGGGAAGCACCGTCACGGCGTCCAGCCAGAACCACGAGGTGATCGTGTCGACGTACCGGGCCCCGGAGTCCAGCGCCGCGAGGTCGCCGTCGCCGTAGTAGGTGGTGGCCCGGGCGTCGGAGTGCCCCGTGACCTCCCCGGTGGCGCCCGCGACGTGCACGCTCACCGCGAGGTCGTCGCCCTTCCCGACGCTCATCGGCACGGCGTCGCTCGTCACCGATCCCCCGACGGGGACGGTGACCGCCCCGCGCCCGCCGAACATGGCGCGCCGGTTGGTCCCCGGGACGACATCGGCCCGCGACGCCCGCGCGCCCACGTACACGGCGTCGAAGGTCACGGGCACGGTCCCGTGCGCGTTCGAGAGCCGCAGCTGCACGCCCGAGCCGCCGACGGAGGTGTGCACGACGTCGCGCACCGTCTTGTCCGTGTACGGGCCGCCGAGGTGCTGGGCCGACCCGGTCCACGCGGCGACGCGCCCGTCGTCGGCCGGCGCGCCCGCGAGCGAGGCGACCTGCGCGGCGGACAGGGCACGGTCGTCGACCCGGACGTCGTCGACCGCACCGTCCAGGAAGTCGACCGCCCGTCCGTCCCACTGCGCCCGCCCGACGCTCAGGGTGCCCGTGGTCTCGACCCCGGTGCCGCCCGCCGCGGTCGCCTCGAGCCGACCGTCGACGTAGAGGGCGAGGGTCCCGCGCGCCGCGTCGCGGACGCCGGTGAGCTGGTACCAGCGCCCCGGCGCCACGGTCACGCCCGTGGCGATCGCGCGCGGCCCGCCCGGGAAGCTCATCGCGAACCCGGTCTGCCCGTTCGCGCTCCCGCTGTACTGGAGGAAGAAGGGGCTGCGCCCGTCGCGGCCGTCGGCCGCGACGGCGGTCACGTAGCCGCTCGGGAGCGCGTCCATCCGGACCCGCGCCGAGACGGTGTACGACGACGTCGTGTCGAGCGCGGGCACCGGCGCCGTCGCCTGCGCGGTCGCACCGTCGAGGCCGAGGGCCGTGCCGTGGGCCGTGCTGCCGGAGTCGACGAGGATCGCACCGCCGCCGAGCGTCGCCGGGCCGGCGAGCCCGGACGAGTCCGGGCTCGCGCTCCCGTCGACGGAGTCGAACGCCCACGCGCCGATCGGATCGACACCTATCGGACCGGCGCCGCCGGGCACGTCCGGTTCGGCGCCCGCCGGCCCGACGGGCCCGAGGGCCACGGCCGCCGCGAGCGCGACGCCCGCGGCGAGGGCGCGCGCTCCGGCGCGGCGGGTTGTGCGCAAGGGGTCACGGGACATCGTCGGTACCTTCTCCTCGTCGAGACGCTCGCCGTCGAGCGGGGTACTGCAGCGGGTGCGGCACGTGCCGCGCCCTGACCACGTGACGTGAGGATGACACCGTTGTCAGCGCGCGGCAACCGTCAGTGCGGCACCCGTCGCTGCTGGGCGTCGATCAGTGGTCGGCACCCTCGAGCTGGGCCAGCAGGTGCCCGAGCAGCGGCAGCAGCACCTCGAGACCGTCGCGGACGCCGCCCGTCGACCCGGGCAGGTTGACGACGACGGCGCGGCCGCCGCCCGGGACGTCCGCGACCCCGGCGAGGCCGCGGGACAGCGCCGCGGTGGGCACCTGATCGGCCCCCCGGCGCCGGATCGCCTCGGCGACGCCCGGGAGCTCGGCGACCAGGAGGCCGGCCGTCCCCTCGGGGGTCAGGTCGCGCGGCGAGACGCCGGTCCCGCCCGTGGTGAGGACGACGCGCGCTCCCGCGGCGAGCGCGGAACCGAGGGCCTCGCGGACGGACGCCACGCCGTCGGGCACGAGCGCGCGGCGCACGGCGAACCCGGCGGACGTCAGACCGTCGGCGAGGATCGGTCCCGACCGGTCCTCGGCCTCGCCGCGCGAGCAGCGGTCCGAGACCGTCACCACGGCGGCCGGCACGCCGGCGTGCTGGGTGCCGGCGTGCTGGCCGGGAGCGTCCGTCGTCACGGGTCCACCCTAGGCTGCGGGCCGTCGCCCGGACCGGCCGCGCGCACCCCAGGAACTTCTTGCGCAAGGCGCAAACTCTGATGCGCTCTCAGCACGTCGCGGGCTACGGTCGAACCATGGAACAGCACGCCCACAGCCACGCCCACGCCCACAGCCTCGCCCATCCCCACCGCCACGCCCACGCGCACGCGCACGCGCACGACCACGACGAGGGCGCGCTCGCCGACCTCCTCGACCTCGACGCCCGGGTCCTGCACGCCTACCTCACCGACGTGACCGGCTGGGTCCGCGAGCACACCGGAGCTCGCACGCCCCGGCGGATCGCCGACCTCGGAGCCGGGACCGGCACCGGCACCATGGCCCTCGCGCGGCGCTTCCCGCGCGCCGAGCTCGTGGCGGTCGACACGTCGCCCGCCATGCTCGAGCGGGTGCGCGCCAAGGCCTTCGCCGAGGGCCTGGCGCACCGGGTACGCACGGTGCAGGCCGACCTCGACACGGTGACCGACGCCGGCACCTGGCCCCTCGACGGACCCTTCGACCTCGTGTGGGCCGCGTCGTCCCTGCACCACCTCTCCGACCCGCCTGCCGGGCTCGCCCGCGCGAGGCAGCTCCTGGCCCCCGACGGCCTGCTGGTCGCGGTCGAGATGGACGCCTTCCCTCGCTACCTCCCGGACGACGTCGGCGTGGGCGAGCCCGGGCTCGAGGAGCGGCTGCAGTCGGCCGTCGACGCGACCCGCGGCGACATGGACCCCTTCCCCGACTGGGAACCGAGCCTCGCCGGCGCCGGCCTCGAGCTCGTCGCGCGGCGCACCTTCGCGACCACGGCGAGCGACTCACCCGCCCTGCGGCGCTGCGCCGCCGCCCACCTCGGCCGCGCCGCCGGTGCGCCCGGGCTCGACCTCGGCGACGACGACCGCGTCGCCCTCTCCGTGCTGCTCGGTGACGGCCCGCTCGGCCTCGCGCGGCGCGGCGACCTCACGGTGCACGGCACGAGGACGGCGTGGATCGCGCGTCGCGCCTGACAAATCCGCACACCGGCTGGTCGCCGCGGGCACACGAAGTTACAGTGGTGAACACAAACACCCGTGGCGACGGCAGCGTTGCACGCCTCCCGGGTGGGACGTAGTACTCCCGACGCCGTGAGGAACCACCCGTGAAACCTGCCCGTCCCCGACTCATCCCCCTGCTCCTGGCCCCGCTCACCGCGCTGGCGCTCGTGGCCGGCGGCGGGCTGCCTGCCACGGCGGCCCAGCCGGCCGCCGCGGCCCAGCCGGCCTCGGCCCATCCCACCGCGGCCCAGCCCGCGGCAGCCCCCGCGGACGACGACGACCCGAACGCCGAGCCCCACGGGCTCAAGGGCGAGTACTTCCGCATGTCCGCCCCGGGCGCCCGCGACTTCGCGGACCTCGGCGGCACCACGCTGGACCCCGAGATCAACGGTTCGGGCCTCGTGTCGAACTTCGAGCGCCTGACCGGGCAGACGGACGACGTCACGGTGCGCTGGACCGGGCAGATTACCGCGCCCGAGACCGGCGACTACACCTTCTACGCCATCGGCGACAACGGCTTCCGCCTGTTCGTCGACGGGAAGGCGGTCATCGACCACTGGGAGCCCGACTGGGACAAGGAGCAGACCAGCAAGCCCGTGCACCTCGAGGCCGGCGAGCGCCACGACCTGCGCCTCGAGTACTTCCAGGACGGCGGCGGCGCGAGCATGACCCTGCGCTGGTCCAGCGCCACGGTGGCCCGCCAGGTCGTCCCCGAGTCGGCCTACACGCCGCCCGCGGACTATCCCGTGTACCCCGTCGCCGCATCGCTCCCGGCCGACGGTCAGAGCGTGCGCCTCACCTTCACCGACGAGGTCGCCGGCCTCGAGGACCTCGCGAAGCACCTGTCCGTCGAGGCGGACACGATCGCGATGCCCGTCGGCGCCGTGACTCCCGCACCGGGCGCGCCGGACGCCGTCGTCGTCGCTCTGGACGAGCCCGTCCAGAAGTCGGCGAAGGTCCAGGTCGCGTACGACGGCGAGGGCTCGCTGACCGTGGGCGGTGAGCCGACGCCGCAGCTCATCCGGACCGCGACCAACCGGTCCACGCACCGCCTGCTCACCAGCTGGGGCGAGAAGCTCGACAAGGACCACCCGCTGCCGGAGTACCCGCGCCCGCAGAAGGTCCGCGACCGCTGGCAGAACCTCAACGGGCAGTGGCAGTTCGCTGCGGCCGCCGCGGGCGAGCAGCCCACGTTCGGCAAGTCGCTGGACGAGCGCATCACCGTGCCGTTCCCGGTCGAGTCCCAGCTCTCGGGCATCGAGCGCCACGAGGACCACATGTTCTACCGCACCCTCGTCGACGTGCCGAAGGACTGGAAGGTCGGGGACGACGCCGACGGCGAGCGCCTCGTCCTCAACTTCGGCGCCGTGGACAACGAGGCGACCGTGTGGGTGAACGGCGAGCTCGTCGCGAAGCACACCGGCGGCTACGACGCGTTCAGCGCCGACATCACCGATGCCCTGGTCGACGACGCCCAGCAGGAGATCGTCGTCGCCGTCACCGACACCACCGGCGTCGACCAGACCCGGGGCAAGCAGTCGCCGAACCCGAGCGGGATCTTCTACACGGCGTCGTCGGGCATCTGGCAGACCGTGTGGATGGAGCCCGTCGCGAAGGCCTCGATCGACGACCTCGTCACGACGCCCGACGTCGCCGACGGCTCGCTCACGCTCAAGGCCACCTCCGCGGGCGCGAGCCCCGCGGCCACGGTCACCGCGGTCGCGACGGACGCCGACGGCGCCGAGGTCGGCCGGGTCACCGGCCCCGTGGGCGAGGATCTGCGCCTCCCCGTCCCCGACCCGCGCCTGTGGTCGCCGGACGACCCGTACCTGTACGACCTCGCGGTCACCCTCGACGACGGCACCGGCGCCGGGGCGACCACCGACGACGTGACGAGCTACTTCGGCATGCGCACGGTGGGGATCCAGAAGGTCGGCGGCGTGCAGAAGCTCGTCCTCAACGGGAAGCCGATCTTCTCGCTGGCCATGCTCGACCAGGGCTTCTGGCCGGACGGGCTGTACACGGCCCCGAGCGACGACGCGATGGCGTTCGACATCAAGGCCCAGAAGGACCTCGGGTTCAACGCGATCCGCAAGCACATCAAGGTCGAGCCGGCTCGCTGGTACTACCACGCCGACCAGATGGGGATGCTCGTCTGGCAGGACTTCGTGCCGGGCGACTACACCGGTGACGCCGGGCGCCAGGAGTTCATGGACGAGGGGCTCGAGACCGTCCGCGAGCTGCACGACTCGCCGTCCGTCATCGGCTGGATCCTGTTCAACGAGGGCTTCGGGGAGTGGGACCGCGCAGCGACCGGACGCTTCGCGGACCAGGTGAAGGCCGCCGACCCGAGCCGCGTCGTCAACGCGCACAGCGGCGTGAACTGCTGCAGCTCGAAGGGCGACTCCGGCAAGGGCGACATCCTCGACCACCACGACTACATGAACACCGAGCCGTCGTTCCCCGACGCCACGCGCGCCGCGATGGACGGCGAGCACGGCGGGTTCACGCTGCCCACCCCGGGGCACCTGTGGCCCGGGGCCCCGGCCGCCGTCTACAGCGGCGTGCCCGACAAGGCGGCGTTCACCGCGAAGTACGTGCAGAACACCGAGCAGTTCTACCTCGACCGGGCGCGCGGCGACCTGTCGGGCTCGGTCTACACCCAGGTCACCGACCTCGAGAACGAGATCAACGGCTTCTACACGTACGACCGCAAGGTGCTCAAGGTCGACGCCGCCCAGGTGCGCGACGTCAACGAGCGCGTGATCGCCGCCGGTGCCGCCGCGGGCGCCGCGCCGGCCGGCAGCGGGCGCTGGTCCCTCGACGAGGGCACCGGCACCACCGCCGCAGACGCGTCGGGCACGAGCCCGCTCGCGCTGCGCGACGGCGCCGGCTGGGGCGAGGGCGTGCACGGGACGGGGCTCACGTTCGACGGCGACGGCGGATCGGCGGACTCCGCGGGGCCGGTCGTCGACACCACCGGCGACTACACGGTCTCCGCGTGGGTGACCCTCGGGTCGCTCCCGAGCAACTACGCGACCGCCGTGAGCCAGGACGGATCCCAGACCGAGAACCCGTTCTACCTCCAGTACGGGCAGGGCGCCTTCGCGTTCAGCACGCCCGGCGGCAAGCGCGCCACCCTGCGCACGACGCCGAAGCTCGACACCTGGTACCACCTCGTCGGGGTGCACGACGCCGCCGCCGGCAAGGTCCGCCTGTTCGTCGACGGTGTGCAGGCCGGGGAGGCCGCCGCGGCGCAGCCGGTCGCCAGCTTCGGCGCCTTCTCCGTGGGTCGCGGCGCGTTCAACCACCAGCGCGGCGACTTCTGGGACGGCTCGATCGACGAGGTGCAGGTCTTCGACCGCGCGCTCAGCGCGGCCGAGATCGCCCAGCTCCACGACGGCGACCAGCCGGGCGCGCTCGACGTGACGGCGACCGCCGTCGGCCGCTGCGTCGGTACCTCGCCCTACGTCGCGGTCCGCGCGGTCAACGGTGAGGACGTCCCGCTGGACGTCACCATCGCGACGGTGGCCGGCACCCGGACGTACGACGACGTGGCGCCGGGCAAGGCCGCGTCGCTCAGCGTCAAGGTGCGCGGGGCCATGGCCGACGGCGTGGCGACCGTGACCGCCCGTCCCTCGGACGCGTCGGACGCGCGGGACGCGACCGTCGAGGCGGAGTACGAGGCGGTGAGCTGCGGCTAGCCAGCCGTACGGACCGCGACCCGCAGGCCGCCCCCCCGCGCCCTCCCGCGCGGGGCGGCGGCCTGCCGCACTTCCCTGACCGCACGTGCGGCGCTAAGGTCCCTCTCATGCCGCAGAATCGGAACGATCAGCCGCCTGTGTACCGCATCAGCGAGGCGGCTGGGCTCCTCGGCGTCAGCGACGACACCGTGCGCCGCTGGGTCGCCGCGGGCGAGCTCACCACGTCCAAGGACGACGCCGGGCGCCAGGTCGTCGACGGCGCCGAGCTGGCGCGCCACGCCGTCGGGCACGCGGACGCCGGCCCCGACCCGCTCGACGGCGCGACGTCTGCCCGCAACCGCTTCGCCGGGATCGTCACCGCGATCGAGTCCGACCGCGTGATGTCCCAGGTCGAGATCCTCAGCCGCGGGCAGCGCGTCGTGTCCCTGATGAGCACCGAGGCCGTCCGCGACCTCGGGCTCGCGCCGGGCAGCCCCGCCGTCGCCGTCGTCAAGGCGACCACCGTCATCGTCGAGACCCCGGGAGCACGCGCATGAGCCCCCGCCCCCGCACGACGGCGGCCCTCGCCTCCGGGGCCCTGCTCACCGCCGCGCTGCTCACCACGACGCTGCTCACCACCGCGCTGCTCGCGGGCTGCGGGACGTCGTCGGACGGCGCCGGCGACACGAGCGCGACGGACGGGGCATCGTCCGGCACGTCGTCCGCCACCGAGAGCGGGACCCTCACGGTCCTGGCCGCCGCGTCCCTGCGGGACGTGTTCGCGGACCTGGCCGACGACTTCGAGGCCGCGCACCCGGGGGTCGAGGTCAAGCTGTCGTTCGCGGGATCGTCCGACCTCGCGGACCAGGTGATCGCCGGCTCCCCCGCGGACGTCCTGGCCACGGCCGACGACGCGACGATGCAGCGCGTCGTCGACGCGGGCGACGCCGCAGACCCGACGGAGTTCGCGACGAACTCGCTGACGATCGTCGTGCCGCCGGACGACCCCGCGGGGATCGACTCGTTCGACGACCTCGCGGACCCCGACGCCCGCGTGGTCGTGTGCGCCCCGGAGGTCCCCTGCGGTGCCGCGACCGACGCCGTCGAGAAGAAGGCCGGCGTCACGGTCCACCGGGTCAGCGAGGAGTCGAGCGTGACGGACGTGCTCGCGAAGGTGACCTCGGGCGAGGCGGACGCGGGGCTCGTCTACACGACGGACGCGACCCTCGCGGGGGACGCCGTGGCGGTCGTCGACGTCCCGGAGACCCACGACGTCGTCAACCACTACCCGATCGCGGTGCTCGGCTCGTCCGAGCACGCGGACCTGGCGGCACAGTTCCGCGACGAGGTGACGGGCGACGCCGGGCAGAAGGCGCTCGCCGAGGCGGGCTTCGGCGCGCCGTGACGCCGGGTCTCTGATGCGGGGGCTGCCCCGGTGGGTGCTCGCGCCCGCGCTGCTCGGTGCGCTGTTCATCGTCGTGCCCGTCGCGATCATGGTCTCGCGCGTCGACCTCGGCGGGTCGGGCGGCAGCTTCTGGGAGCTCGTCACCTCGAGCTCGTCCCGCGACGCCCTGTGGCTCTCGCTGCGCACCTCCCTCGCCGCGACCGTCCTGTGCGTCCTGGTCGGGGGGCCGATGGCGCTCGTGCTCGCCCGCACGCGCTTCCCGGGCCAGCGCCTCGTGCGCTCGCTGGTGCTCCTGCCCCTCGTCCTGCCGCCCGTCGTCGGCGGCCTGGCCCTGCTCTACGCGTTCGGTCGCCGCGGCCCGCTCGGCGAGGGCCTCGGGCTGCTCGGGATCGACGTCGGGTTCACGACCGCGGCCGTGGTCATGGCGCAGACCTTCGTCGCTCTGCCCTTCCTCGTGCTCTCGCTCGAGGGAGCGCTGCGCACCCACGACACGCGGTACGAGGACGTCGCGGCCACCCTCGGCGCCCGCCCGACCACCGTCCTGCGCCGCGTCACCCTCCCCCGGGTCCTGCCCGGCCTGGCGAGCGGCGCCGTGCTCGCGTTCGCCCGGGCGCTGGGCGAGTTCGGCGCGACCATCACCTTCGCCGGCGCGCTGCAGGGCATCACCCAGACGCTGCCGCTCGAGATCTACCTGCAGCGCAGCGTGGACCCCGACGCCGCCGTCGCGCTCTCGCTCGTGCTCGTGGTGGTCGCCGTCGTCATCACGGCCGGGGTGCACGGAGCGGGGCACCTGGACCGCGACGGCGACGCGACCCTCGCCGACGGCGACGCGCTCCTTGCCGACGGTGACGTTTCGCGGCCGTCAGCGCCCGAGACCGGCGTGCTTCGTCACCGTCGGCGGAGCGCGCGTCGCCCTCGGCGGACTCCTGCGCAGCCCGCACCGCCCGCACCGCCCGAGACCCCCGAGACCTCCGAGCCCGCCGCGCTGCACGTGCGCGCCCGCGTGGCCCGCCGCGGGCTCGACGTCGACCTGCGGGTCGCGCCCGGCGAGGTCGTCGCCGTCCTCGGCCCCAACGGCGCGGGGAAGTCCACGCTGCTCCAGGTCGTCGCGGGGCTCCTGCCCCCGGCGCGGGGCGACGAGGTCGCCGTCGAGGTCGGCGCCGACACCCTCGCCGGCCCCGGCGCCCGCACCGTCCCGCCCCACCGCCGGCGCGTCGCCTGGCTGAGCCAGCGCCCGCTGCTGCTGGAGCACCTGACGGTGCGCGCCAACGTCGCCCTCGGACCGCGGGCCCGGGGCGCCTCCCGGGCGCGCTCGGCAGCCGTCGCCGACGCCGCGCTCGCCGCCCTGGGCGCGTCCGCGACCGGCAGCAGGCGTGCCCGGGCACTCTCGGGCGGGCAGGCGCAGCGCGCGTCGATCGCACGCGCGCTCGCGAGCGGACCCCGGGTCCTGCTGCTCGACGAGCCCCTCGCCTCGCTCGACGTCGCGGTCGCCCAGCAGGTGCGCGCGGCGCTGCACGACGCCCAGCGGGCGGCGCCCCGTACCACGCTCCTCGTCACCCACGACCTGCTGGACGTCCTGCTGCTGGCCGACCGCGCCGTCGTCGTCGAGGACGGCCGCGTCGTCGAGGACGCCCTCGCCCGCGAGATCCTCACGCGTCCCCGATCACCTTTCGCGGCGCGGCTCGCCGGCGTGAACCTCGTCGTCGGCACAGCGGGCGAGAGCGGGACGGCAGGCACGGCCCGGGTCGGCGCGGTGGTCGGCACGGTGGACGACGCCGCCCCGCTCGTCCCGGGCGCCCCCGCGGTCGCGGTGTTCGAGCCCCGGGCGGTCGCCGTCCACCTCGCGCGCCCCGGCGGGAGCCCCCGCACCGTGCTCCGCGTCCGGGTCGCGGCACTCGAGCCGCACGCCTCCCTCGTCCGGGTGCGCGGGGTGTCCGACGACGGGACGCACCTGGCGGCGGACCTCACCGCGGCCGCGGTCGCCGAGATGGGACTCGCTCCCGGCGCGCACGCCTGGTTCGCGGTGAAGGCCGCCGAGGTCAGGCTCTACCCGCGCTGATCGCCGCCCTCAGAGCGCGCGCCACCCCTCCGCGCCCGCCCTCGCGGACGCCGCGAAGCTGCCCGTGAGCGGGAGGTCGGCGACGAGCAGCGACTGCACGGCGTGGTAGATGTCGGGCTTGCCGTCCCAGACGGTGCCGGCCGGGCGGTTCTCGGCGTCGAGCTCGTGGTGCCACGACCCGCGCTCGGTGTCGACGAGCTCCCGGCGCACGAGGTCCCACCACTGCTCGGCGAGCTCCGCGTACCGCGCCTCGCCCGTGACCTCCGCGAGCACCTGTGCCGTGGCGACCGCCTCGGCGGCGACCCAGTGGAACCGGCGCGGCTCGACCGGTGTGCCGGACCAGTCCACGGTGTAGACGAACCCGCTGCCGTCCCAGCCGTCGGCCAGCGCCCGGTCGAAGAGCGCGACCGCGGCCTCGGTGCGCCGCCCGGGGGTGCCGCCCGCCACGTCGATCTGCACGAGGAGCCGGGCCCACTCGAACCCGTGGCCCGGCGTCGACCCGTACGGCTTGAACGGGTCGTTCGGCCGGTCGGCGTTGAACTCGAGCTGCGGGCGCCATCCGGCGTCGAAGTGCTCGGGGATGCGCCAGCCGTTGCCCTCGGCCCACCGGACGACCTGGTCGCCCACGCCCGCGGCCCGCTCGAGCCAGACGGCGTCGCCGGTCGCGTCGTGCGCCGCGAGCATCGACTCGACGCCGTGCATGTTGGCGTTCACGCCGCGGTAGGCCGACGGCTGCGTCCACGCGCGGTCCCACTCGTCGAGCAGGAGGCCGGGCCCCTCCTCGAAGAAGCGGTTCTCGAGGGTCGCGAGCGCCGTCGAGAGCAGGCGCCCGGCGCCCTCGATGCCGGCCATCACGCCCGACGACGCGGCGAGCACGACGAACGCGTGCGCGTACGCCTGCTTGGTGCCGTCCACCGCGCCGTGCGGGCCGCGGGACGCGACCCAGCCGCCGTCGGGGTCGGCGAGGACGCTCGTCAGCCCGCGCAGCGCGAGCTCGGCGCGCTCCGCGCTCCCCTCGACGCCGAGCAGGTGCGCGACGGCGTAGGTGTGCGCCATCCGGCTCGTGATCCAGGTGTGCACGGGCTTCTCGAGGTCGGGGACGCCGTCGTCGTCCAACCAGGCGGCCCCGCCGCCCGGCAGGAGGGAGGCGGCGCCGAAGTCGAGCAGGCGCCGGACCTCGGCGGCCCGCCAGGTCGCGCCCTGCGACGCGTCGACCACCGCTGCTCGCTGTCCGTCCGTCATCGTGCCGTCCTCTCGTGGCCGGTCCGGTCCGGAGCCCGGGTTCCGCCTGTCGTTCCATCATGACGAGAGGCGCGCCGCCTCGCGGAACGCCTCTCCCTGTGCACCCGCACGGCGGCGCCGTGCTTGACAGCGCTGTCAAAAGTACGCCTCATGCTAGGGACACGGCCCGATGCTGTCAACGGCCCGGCCACCCCGATCACGCCGGCGGGCGTTCCCCGGACCCGCGCGCGACGAGGCGCGTGGGGATGACGCGGTGGGTGGTCCCGCCGTCGCCGTCGTCCATCCGGGCCATGGCGAGCCTCGCGGCCTCGCAGCCCAGGGCGTCGGCGTCGTAGGAGACGACGGTGACGCCGAGCAGGTCCGCCAGCTCGAAGTCGTCGAAGCCGACGAGCGCGGGAAGGTCGCTCTCCACCCCCCGCAGCGCGTGCAGCGCGCCGACCGTGATCTTGTTGTTCGCGGCCACGATCGCCGTCGGCGGCTCCGGCAGCGCAAGCAGCTCTGCCACGAGCCGGCGGGCCGTCGCGGAGTCGTGCGCGCCGTCCCGCACGAGCCGCTCGGCGTCCGCCACACCGGCCGCACGCATGCTCTCGAGGAACTGGTCGCGCCGCTCCTGGAACGTCCACAGGTGCGGCAGGTCGCCGACCATGGCGATCCGCCGGTGCCCCCCGGCGAGCAGGTGCTCCACGGCCGACGCCGTCCCGCCGCGGTTGTCGATGACCACGGTGTCGGCGTCCACGCCCCGGGCCGGCCGGTCGATGAGGACGAGCGGGAGCCCCGCCGCGACCTCGGGCGCGAGGTAGGAGTGGTCCGACGACGACGGCGCCACCACCAGCGCGGCGACCCGGCGCTCGACGAACGCCTCCGCGAGCTGCTGCTCCTGCTCCGGGTCCTCGGCCGAGCTGGCCGAGACGAGCTGCAGCCCGGACTCCCGCAGCTCGCGCTCCAGGCCCGCGGCCACCGCAGAGTAGAAGGTGTTCGCGAGGTCGGCCGTGACGAACCCGACGAGGGTCGAGGTGCCGCCCCGCGCGAGGTCGGCCGCCGCACGGTTGCGCCGGAAACCGAGCGCCTCCGCCGCCGCCCGCACGCGCTCGCGCGTCTCGGCGGCCACGTTCGGCTCGTCGTTCAGCACCCGCGAAGCAGTCTTCAGGCTCACCCCGGCGGCGTCGGCGACCGCCGACAGGGTCGGGCGTCGCGCACTCACCGAGAACCCCCTCGTGGCGCACGACGACGGTCGACGCGGCCGGGCGTCAGCATAGCCGGAACGGGGCCGGATCCGCTGCAACGGCGCGGTTTCGTCCGCCCCGGGCACACGCCTCGGCAGACCGGCGCCGCCCACCAGGGCGCCCGTCAGGTCTCGCGGCGACCGCGCACGAGGGTGTCGATCGAGACGGCGAGCGCCAGCACGACGCCGGTGACGATCGAGCGCGCCGCCGAGTCCAGGTCGAGCAGCGTGAGCCCGTTCGCGATCGACTGGATGACGAGCACCCCCAGCACCGCCGACCACGCGCTGCCGCGCCCCCCGAAGAGGCTCGTCCCACCGATGACGGCGGCCGCGATCGCGGTGAGGAACACGTCGCCGCCGCCGGTGCCCTGGTTCGCGGCGGCGAGCCGGCCGGCCGCCAGCACCCCGCCGACGGCGGCGAGCGCCGAGCACGCGACGAACGCCGAGACCAGCGTGCGCCGCACCGGCACGCCCGCGAGCAGCGCGGCCCGGCGGCTGCCGCCCACGGCGCGCATCGAGCGCCCCCAGCGGGTGCGGCGCAGCAGCACGTCCGCCACCACGACGAGGGCCAGGAAGAACACGACGCTGACCCCGACGCCGCGCGCCCTCCCCAGGTAGCCGACGACGAGGGCGAGCACCACCGCGAGGAGCGCGCACCGCGCCGCGATGCGCCCCAGGCTCTCGGCCGGCAGGTCGACGAGCACGCGCCGGCGCCGCTCGAGCAGCGCCACCCCGGCGACGACCAGGACGACGACGACGACGGCGACCCACGCGACGGCCGCCGGCACGAACCACGACTGGCTGAAGCGCACCAGCCACGACCCGAAGGGCAGGTTCACCGACCCGTCGGTGCCGAGCACCCGCCACTGGACGCCGGCCAGGACGAGCAGGCCGGCGAGCGTGAGCACGAAGCTGGGCAGCCCGAGGCGGGTGCAGGCGATGCCGTAGACGAGGCCGACCGCCATCCCGACCACGACCGCCACGACGACGCCGAGCGCCAGGGGCCAGCCCCACTGGACGGAGCCGACGGCGACGATCGCCGCGGCGAGCCCGCTCACCGAACCCACCGACAGGTCGATCTGCCCGACGAGCAGCACCAGCACGACGCCGAGCGCGATGACCCCGGTCGAGACGCTCTGCAGGGAGAGGTTGACGAGGTTCTCCGCCGTCCAGAAGGTCGGGTTCGCGATCCCGAACACCACCCAGATGACGAGCAGGGCGACGACGATCGGCAGCATCCGCAGCTCGCCCGCACGCATGCGGCGCCACAGCGAGCGCAGCGCACCGGCGTCCTCGCCGGCGCTCATCGGGGGCCTCCCTCGACGGGCGCGGCGCCGGGTCGCCGGGTGCGCGGGGCGGCGGGCGCCGCGCCGGTGATCGCGGCGAGGAGGTCCTCCGAGGTCGCGGCGTCGGCGTCGAACACGCCGTTGACCCGCCCGAGCCGCAGGACGACGATCCGGTCGGCCACCGCCTGCACGTCGGCGGTCGAGTGGCTGATCAGCACCACGGAGTGCCCGCGGGAGCGCAGCCGCTCCACGAGCGTCAGCACCTGGGCGGTCTGCCGGATGCCGAGCGCGGCCGTCGGCTCGTCGAGCACGACGACGCGCGGGTCGCCGAGCAGGGCGCGCGCGATGGCCACGGTGCGCCGCTGGCCGCCGGAGAGCGCCGAGACGGGCATGCGCACGCTCGGGACCCGGGCGGCGAGCTGGTCGAGCAGCTCCCACGCCTGCCGCTCCATCGCGACCTCGTCGAGGAACGGGCCCGCCTCCAGCTCGTGGCCGAGGAACAGGTTCTCGACGACGTCGAGGTTGTCGCAGAGCGCGAGCTCCTGGAACACCGCGGCGATGCCCCGCTGGCGGGCCGTGGCCGGCGAGGCGAGCCGGACCGGCTCCCCGTCGACGAGCACCGCACCGGAGTCGGGCTGGTGAACTCCCGCGAGCATCGCGGCGAGCGTGGACTTGCCCGCGCCGTTGTCGCCGACGACGGCGACCACCTCGTGCGGGTGGACCTCGAGGTCGACGTCCACCAGCGCGCGCGCCGCGCCGAAGCTCTTGGAGACCCCCGCAAGGGTCAGGACCGACGTCACGGTGCTCCTGGGGATGTCAGGCCGAGCGCCTCGCAGGCGTCGGCGTACGGGGGCGTGCAGATCTCGTCGACCGGATAGATCCGGCCCTGGACCACGACGCGCTCGACGTCCGCGGCCTCGATCGTCGTCGGTGCCAGCAGGAAGCTCTTGATCCCGCCGATCGTCGCGGGGGCGACCGGGTCCTCGCCGCGCAGCACCCGCACGGAGAGCTCCGCGGCGGTGCGTGCCTGCTGGTCCGTGGCCTTCGCGACCGTCATGAGCTGGTCGCCCGCGACGATACGCTGCACGGCCGAGAGCTCGGCGTCCTGCCCGGTCACCGGGGGCACGGGGTCCATCCCGGCCGCCTTCATCGCGGCGATGGCCCCGCCCGCGGTGCCGTCGTTGGCGGCGTAGACGCCGTCGACCCGGCCCGCGAACTGGGTGAGCTGCCCGGTGACCCAGTCCTGGGCCTTGTCCGGGCTCCAGTCGGGGGTGTCGTACTCCGCGAGGATCTGCACGTCGGCGTCGTCCAGCGCCCGGTGCACCCCGCGCTTGAGCGCGTCCGCGTTCGGGTCGGTGGGCGAGCCGTGGACGAGCAGGACGCCGGGCGGCCGCCCGTCCGTCCGGCGCGGGGAGCCCGCGAGCGCGGCGAGCAGCGCCTCGCCCTGCTGGTACCCGATGAGCGCGCTGTCGAACGAGACGTAGTAGTCGACGGCGGGGTCGTCGATGTACCGGTCGTAGGCGATCACCGGGACGTGGTGGCGCTCGGCGTCGGCGACGATGCTGGTCGCGGCCACGGTGTCGACGGCGTCGAGCACGAGGACGTCCGCGCCGCGCGCGATCATCGCCTCCGCCTGCTCCTGCTGGGTGGCGGCGTCCTGGTCGGCGTTGGCGTACAGGAGCTGGCAGGTCGGGCAGCGCAGCGCGGCGACCTCCTCGAACGTCGGGCGGTCGCTGGACTCGTAGCGGGCGGTCTTGGCCTCCGGCAGGAGCAGCGCGATCGTCCCCTCGCCGGTGGTGCCGTCGCCGCTCGCGCACCCGACGAGCCCCCCGCCCGCCAGCGTCGCCGCGAGCACCACCGCGAGCTCCGTCCGGCGCCGCGACCCGAGCCCGGAGCGCCTCACACGCCCACCCCCAGCGTCCCTCGGTCCCGAGCCAGGTCGAGCGCGACCACGAGCGCCCCTCGGGCCTCGGCCCAGGCCCCGAGCGAGGTGGCGAGCACCTGGGGCGGGCCGGCCGCGCTGGGCAGCGTGCGCTGCTCGAGCGCCGTGCGCATCGGGTCCAGGAGCAGCTCCCCGGCCTCGGCGAGCTGACCGCCGACGACGACGACCTCCGGATCGACGATGTTGCACAGGTTCGCGGCCGCGACCCCCAGGTGCTGGCCGGCGTCGTAGACGACGCGCCGGCAGCCGGCGTCGCCCGCGAGCGCGCCCGCGATGACGTCGGCGAGGGTGAGGTGGCCGCGGCCCGCGAGCATGCCCACCAGGACGTGGGAGCCGACGAACGTCTCGAGGCAGCCGCGGTTGCCGCACCGGCAGACCGGTCCGTTCTCGTCGATGGTGACGTGGCCGATCTCGCCGGCCGCGCCGCGCCGCCCGCGCAGCAGCTGGCCGCCGAGGACGATCCCTCCCCCGACGCCGTGCGAGACCCGCAGGTACACCACCGGGTCGTAGCCGGCGCCCGCCCCGAGCCGCGCCTCGGCGAGCGCGCCGAGGTTCGCGTCGTTGTCGACGCCCACGGGGACGCCGAAGGTCGCGCCGAGCTCCGTGCCGACCTCGGCGCCGTCCCAGCCGCGCAGGAGCCCGGCGCTCGAGACGGTGCCGGTGCGGACGTCGACGGGCGCCGGCACCCCGATCCCGACGGCGAGCAGCTCGCCCGCCCCGGCCTCGACGGAGGCCGCCATCTCCTCGACGAGCATCGCGGCACGGCGCAGGCCAACGTCCGCCCGGTGGTCCGGGGCGAGCGGCATGCGCTCCTCGGAGATCACGCGCAGGGACGCGTCGGCGAGCGCCACGCGCATCGAGCGGGCGCCGAAGTGCACCCCGGCCACGAGCCCGAGGCTGCGGGCGAGGGTGACGAGCTGCGCCCGGCGCCCCGACCGGGTCGACGGCGCGGTGTGCAGGACGCCCGCGGCGCTGAGCTCCTTGACGATGTTGGACACGGTCGCCGGCGAGAGCCCCGTGGTCCCGGCGAGCTCGACCTGCGTGAGCGAGCCCCGCTGCTGCACGGCGCTCACGATCCTGGCCCGGTTCGCCTCCCGGAGGGAGGTCTGCGAGCCGGGCGTCACCCGGTCGGTACGCACCTCGGTCACGATACACACGCGGCCGCGGCGACCGCCGGGCGCGAGAACGGCGGAACGTGGGCGCTGCGCGGCCTTGGGTACGGGCCATGACCCGAACGTCACGATCGCGCGTCGCTTGGCTTCAATTCTTGACACCAAGGTGCGCCGACCAGTTGTATGGCCCGTGGGTGTTCGGGACGCGCAGGTGCGTCCGGCCGCTCGCGGCAGCCAGGGTCGGTGGCCGCGAGGGTCCCCACCAACGGCAACGAAGGCGTAGGGATATCGATGCGCGTCAACAGACGAGTGGCGGCAACCGTGGCGAGCGCCGCGGTCCTGGGGCTCAGCCTCACCGCATGCAGCAGCGACGACTCGGACGGGTCCGACGGCGGGTCGGCGTCGGCCGGCGCCGGCGACGCCAGCGAGGTGGAGGTCTTCACCTGGTGGGCCGCCGGCTCGGAGAAGGCCGGGCTCGACGCGCTGGTCAACGTGTTCAACGACCAGCACGCCGACACGAAGTTCGTCAACGGTGCGGTCGCCGGCGGCGCCGGCTCCGCCGCCAAGGACCTCCTGCAGTCGCGGCTGCAGACGAACGACCCGCCGGACACGTTCCAGGCGCACGCCGGCGCGGAGCTCCAGGACTACATCGACGCCGGCCAGATCCAGGACGTCAGCAACCTCTACGACGAGTTCGGCCTGAAGGAGGCCTTCCCGAAGGACCTCCTCGACCGCCTCACCGTGGACGGCAAGATCTACTCGATCCCGTCGAACATCCACCGCGCCAACGTGGTCTGGGCCAACCCGACCGTGCTCAAGGACGCCGGCCTCGACCCGAGCGCGACGTACGACTCGATGGACGACTGGTTCACCGCGCTCGACGCCGTGAAGAAGTCCGGCAAGACAGCGCTGTCAGTGGCCACCACCTGGACCCAGGTCAACCTCCTCGAGACCGTGCTGATCTCGGACCTCGGGGCGGACGGCTACAGCGGGCTGTGGGACGGCTCCACCGACTGGGCCGGCTCGGACGTGACGGACGCGCTGACGGACTTCCAGAAGCTCATGTCCTACACGAACACGGACCGCGACGGGCTCGACTGGCCGGACGCGACCCAGCAGATCATCGACGGCACCGCCGGCTTCAACGTCATGGGCGACTGGGCCGAGGCGGCGTTCGAGGAGGCCGACAAGAAGGCCCCCGCGGACTACGTCTACTTCCCCGTCCCCGGGACCGACGGCGTCTTCGACTTCCTCGCGGACTCGTTCACGCTCCCGGTCGGCGCCCCCCACCCGGGCGGCGCGAAGAACTGGCTCGAGACCGTCGGCTCCGCCGAGGGCCAGGAGGCCTTCAACAAGGCGAAGGGGTCCATCCCGGCCCGCACCGACGCCGACACCTCGGACTTCAGCGACTACCAGCAGACCGCCATCGAGTCGTTCGGCAAGGACACCATCGTGTCCTCGCTCGCGCACGGTGCGGCCGCCCCGGTCGCCACGCTGAACGCGATCACCGACGCGACCAGCAAGTTCACCACCGGTGCGTCCGACCTCGCGACGTACCAGTCCGACCTCGCGGCCGCCGTCAAGGGCTGACCCGACCCGTGGGGCCCGTCCGGCGCGTCCGGGCGGGCCCCACCGTCGGTGCCCACACGTGCCCACACGTGCCCGCACGTGCCCGCACGTGCCCGCCCTCCCCACCCCGGCCCCCCGGGAGGAATGACTCGATGACGCAACGAATCCGGCGGCTCGGTCCGCCACTGCTCCTGCTCGCCCCGTCCCTGGTCCTCGTCGGCGTCTTCGTCTACGGGCTCATCGGGGCGAACTTCGCCAAGTCCGTCACCGACGACCACAGCGCGGCGACCGCCAACGGGGTCGAGCCCACGTCGGTCGTCTGGTTCCAGAACTACACGACGCTGCTCAAGAGCGAGGAGTTCCAGCACTCGCTGATCAACCTCGTGCTCTTCACCGTGGTCTTCCTGCTCGGCACGCTGGTCATCGGCTTCGTCTGGGCCTGGCTGCTCGACAAGCCCATCCGGGGCGAGGGCTTCTTCCGGTCCGTGTACCTGTTCCCGATGGCGGTCTCGTTCATCGCCTCGGGAGTGGTGTGGCGCTGGTTGCTGAACTCGACGCAGGGCGAGGGCGCGAGCGGGCTGAACCGGCTCTTCCAGATGGTCGGGCTCGACTTCCTGCAGAACAACTGGTGGAACAACGTCACCTTCGGCATCCTCGCGATCACCATCCCCGCGATCTGGCAGCTCTCCGGCTACGTGATGGCGCTGTTCCTCGCCGGCTTCCGGGGCATCCCCGACGAGCTGCGCGAGGCCGGCCGGATGGACGGCGCGAGCGAGTGGCAGGTCTACCGCCACGTGCTCTTCCCGCAGCTCACGCCGATCATGCTCTCGGCGCTCATCATCATCGGGCACATGTCGCTGAAGTCCTTCGACCTGATCATGTCGATCTCGAAGCCGGCGAACTACCAGACCAAGGTGCCCGCGGTCGACATGTACCTGGCGAAGTCCAGCTTCGACTACGCGAACGCCGCCGCGATCGGCACGATCCTGCTCGTGATCGTCGCCCTGGTGATCGTGCCGTACCTCGTCAAGACGAACCGTCAGGAGAAGTGATGGCCACCGTCGCCACCCCGGTCCCCGCGCCCGACGTCGCGGGCCGCCCCACGGACCTGCGCCCCGACCGGGGACGGTCCCGGTACTCCACGGCCCGCACCCTGCGGTACGTCGCGCTCCTGGCCGGCATCGTCGTCGTCCTCGTGCCCGTCTACGTCCTGTTCGTCACCAGCTTCAAGGGCACCGGGGACGCGTCGCCGACCCGCGCGTGGAACCTGCCGCAGGTCTGGACCATGCAGAACTGGCAGGACGCGTGGACCGCCCTCTCGCCGGCGCTGTGGCGCACCTTCGAGGTCGTCATCCCGGCGTCGATCATCTCGGCCGTGCTCGGGTCGATGAACGGGTTCGTGCTCTCACGCTGGGGGTTCCGCGGGGCCAACACGGTCTTCGCGATCATCCTCTTCGGGATGTTCATCCCGTACCAGGCCGTGATGATCCCGCTGCTGCAGATCTTCCTCGACGCGGGCATCCCGAACGGCGTGCCGTCCCTGATCCTGCTGCACATCATCTACGGCATCCCGATCACGACGCTGATCTTCCGCAACTACTACCAGACCATCCCCCACGAGCTCGTCGAGGCCGCCCGGGTCGACGGCGCGGGCATGCTGCGCACCTACGCGTGGGTGATCCTGCCGATCTCGGTGCCCAGCTTCGTCGTCGTGCTCATCTGGCAGTTCACCAACGCCTGGAACGACTTCCTGTTCGCCGTGTTCTTCTCGAACAACCAGAACGGCCCGATCACCCTGGCGCTGAACAACCTGGCCAACGGGGCGATGCTGCAGAACTACGGCGTCTCGATGGCGGGCGCGCTCTTCGCGTCCCTGCCGACGCTGCTCGTCTACATCCTGCTCGGCAAGTACTTCGTCGGCGGGCTCATGTCCGGCTCGGTCAAGGGCTGAGACCCGCCCGGCCCCCGGTCGCCCGGCGACGGCCCCCACCCGCGCGAGAACCTCGCGCAGGCGGGGGCCTCGTCGGATAAGATCGCATGCTCGCGTCTCGGCGCCCCTGAGGGGGCCGTCCGGGACTGCCCCACCCCGCCAGGCCCGACGACGCTGCCTCGCGACCGCGGTGACGACGCCGCTCCCCGCCCCGCTCCACCCTTCTTCGCCTGGAGTCCACCGTGTCCGAATCCGCCCCGCCCCCCACCGCCGAGCCGGCAACCGCCGACGCCGGCGTCGAGCCCCTGCCGCCGCCGGACCCGCGCCGCTGGAAGGCGCTCGCCGTCATCGCGGTCGCCCAGCTGATGATCATCCTCGACGGCTCGATCATGAACATCGCCCTGCCCTCGGCGGCGGTGGACCTCAACATCGGCCCGGAGAACCTGCAGTGGGCCATCACGGCCTACACGCTGGCCTTCGGCGGGCTCCTGCTGCTCGGCGGGCGCGTCGCCGACTACCTCGGCCGCAAGACCGCGTTCATCGTCGGGCTCGTCGGCTTCGCCGCCGCCTCGGCCCTCGGTGGCGCCGCGATGAACGAGGGCTGGCTCTTCGGCTCGCGTGCGCTCCAGGGCGTCTTCGGCGCCCTGCTGGCTCCCGCGGCCCTCGCCCTGATCACCGTGATGTTCCAGGACCCGAAGGAGCGCGCCAAGGCGTTCGGCGTGTTCGGCGCGATCTCGGGCGGCGGCGCCGCGATCGGCCTGCTGCTCGGCGGCGTGCTCACCGAGTACCTCGACTGGCGCTGGTGCCTGCTGGTCAACGTGCCGATCGCGGTCGTCGCGGTGCTCTTCGCGATCCGCGAGGTCCCGCAGTCCAAGGCGCACGGGGACACCCGGCTCGACGTCCCGGGAGCCGCGCTGTCGACACTCGGGCTGCTCTCGCTCGTCTACGCCTTCACGGAGGCCGCCAAGCAGGAGGTCGCCGCGGACGGCTCCGTGAGCGTCGTCGGCTGGACCGACCCGTTCGTCCTCGCGCTGTTCGCGGTCGCCGCCGTCCTCCTGGTCGCGTTCGTGGTCCTCGAGACGAAGGTCAAGAACCCCCTGCTGCCGATGCGCATCGTGCTCGAGCGCAACCGCGGCGCGTCGTACCTGACGTTCTTCCTGCTCGGCGGCGGCATGTTCGCCATGTTCCTGTTCATGACCCTGTACTTCCAGGACGTGCTCGGGTACAGCCCGCTGCGCGCGGGCTTCGCGTTCCTGCCGTTCAGCATCGGCATCATCGCGATGGCGGGCTTCGTCGCCCGGCTGCTGCCCCGCGTGGGGCCCAAGCCGCTGCTCCTGACCGGGCTGGCCCTCGCGACCGCCGGGATGCTGCTGCTGACCCTGACCACGCCGACGTCGAGCTACTGGACCTCCGTCTTCCCCGGCATCCTCGTGATGAGCATCGGCATGTCCATGGTGTTCATCCCGGCCTCGAGCACCGCGCTCGTCGGCGTCGGGGGGCACGACGCCGGCATCGCCTCGGCGATGCTCAACACGTCGCAGCAGGTCGGCGGGTCGCTCGGCCTCGCGCTGCTGAACACCGTCTCGATCTCCGCGATCACGGCGAAGATGGGTGACCTCGTCGCCGGGGGCGCCGACCCGACGTCGGCGGCGACCCTGCACGAGGCGAGCGTCAGCGGGTACCACGTCGCCTATGTCTGGGGCGCGGGCTTCTTCGCACTCGCGCTCGTGCTCGTCGCCGTGCTGATCTCGGCGCGCAAGGACGACCTGCCCGCGGACGCGGCGGTGGCCGCGGCCTGACGCCACGTCCCACCGTCCCGGACGCGGACGTCGACGGAGGCCCCGGGGAGCATGCTCCCCGGGGCCTCATGTCTTCTCGCCGACCTCAGGCGACCGGGTCCGGGACGGGCGCCGGCTCGGCGGTCCGCGCCGGCTCACGCAGGTGGGCCCGCACCGAGTAGGCCACGGCGAGCACCCAGACCACGACGATCGCCGCGTAGACCGCGACGGTCGCGGCCGAGGACAGGTCGAGCAGCTCGGCGTGGACCAGCGTGCGCACGTTGGTGAGGACGATCAGACCGCCGACGGCGGACCCGAGCACGCGCGCCGGGACGTGCCGCACGAGCCACGCGGCGATCGGCGCGGCGACGAGGCCGCCGGCGAGCAGGGCGACCGCCCAGCCGAGGTTCACGCCCGCCGAGCCGATCCCGACGAAGAACCCGAGGCTGGCGGCGACGGAGACGAGGAACTCGCTCGTGTCGATCGAGCCGATGACCTTGCGCGGCTCGAGCCGGCCGCTCGCGAGGATCGCGGGCGTGCCGACCGGGCCCCAGCCGCCGCCGCCCGTCGCGTCGACGAACCCGGCGACCAGGCCGAGCGGGGCGAGGAACCGCTTGCGCAGCGGCGTGCCGAGGCGGTCCTGGCGCAGCCCGCGGAAGGTGAACCGCGCCAGCACGTACGCCCCGAGCGCGAGCAGGATCCCGGACATCACCGGCGTGGCGACCTCGGTCGAGATGGCCGAGAGGAACGTCGCCCCCGCGAAGGCCCCGACCGCCCCCGGGACGCCGATGCGCAGGACGACGCGCCAGTCGACGTTCCCGAACCGCCAGTGGGAGATGCCGGACGCGAGCGTCGTGCCGATCTCGGCGAGGTGGACCGTGGCGGACGCCGCGGCGGGGTTGGCCCCGACCGCGAGCAGCAGCGTCGTCGAGGTCACGCCGTAGGCCATGCCGAGGCTGCCGTCGACGAGCTGGGCGCCGAGGCCGACGAGCGCGAGGAGGACGAGGGTGCGCATGAGGGTTCCTTCCGGTCGAGACCTTCATGCTTCCCTACTAGAGATGTAGGTTAAAGGGCCTGACCGCACCTCGGACGTGTGTAACGTCCCGCCGCGACCAGCGCGCGGGGGGTCGGTCAGGGGTTCTCCCACGCGGCGTCGGACGCCACGAGCCCCGCGACCGCAGCCGGCAGCCGACCCGCGGCGACGTCGGCCAGCGTGACCTCCTCCAGCACCGCGCGGACGTTCGCGCGCAGCGCGACCCAGACCGGCAGCAGGCCCGCCGCGGCCCCCTGGTACTCGAGCTCGGACGGGCGCTCCCCGCGCACGAAGACGAGCGGGCCGTCGACGACCCGCACGATCTCGGCGAGCGTCACCTCGGCGGCCGGACGCGCGAGGCGGTACCCGCCCCCCTTGCCGCGGCGGCTCGTCACGACGTGCTCGCGCCGCAGGGACGTGAGGATGCTCTCGAGGAACTTCGGCGGGATCCCCTGCGCCTGCGCCAGGGCCTCCGCGGTGACCGCGTGGTCCCCCTCCGCCGCGGCGAGCTCCGCTGCGGCCCTGATCGCGTAGTCCGCGCGCGCCGAGATCCTCACCCCGCCAGTATGACGGCGCGGGCGCCCCGCAGAGCCGGGGACGCCGCGGGCCCGGGAGCGTTCGACGCCCCCGGGCCCGCGGCCACGTGCTCCGCCTTCAGCGGCTCAGCCGCAGCTCACCGCCCCGTGCTCGGCGGTGACCGCCTGGGTCACCCCGTCGCGCGTCACGGTCACCGTGACCTGCCCGGCGTCCAGCGCGGCCGAGCGCGAGTTCAGCGACAGCGTCGCACTCTTGCCCGACGCCACCCCGGAGAAGGTCTTCCGGCCCAGGTCCGTGGCGATCGTCAGGTCGGCCGCGCCCTCACCGGTGTTCTTCGCGCGCACCGCGAGATACGCGTTCGCACCGACGCAGCGCGCCTGCGCGTCCACCGTCACGCCCGCGCCCGGCAGCTCGCCGGACCCGTCCGTGGCCACCGCGAACACGTGGAACGAGGTGTCCTTCGGGAGCGTGACGCTCGTGAGCGTCTTGCCTGCGGCGAGGTCGACCGGAGCGGTCGCGTAGAGGCCGCACCCGATGTTCTGGGTGTCCTTGCCGGCGCCACGGGAACCGGGCTTCGCCACGAGGACGTTCCCGGCCTCCGGGCTGCCGGTGCACCAGTCGGAGAGCCTGACCGGCGCGGTCGACGTCGTGCCGTCCGCGTAGCCGAGCACCAGGTTCCCGCCGTGGGTCCCGCTCGTGCTCGTCCCGACGACCGAGATCTGCGTCGCGTCGCCCAGGGAGGCCGGCACGTCGAGCACCTGCCCGTTCGCGGCGACGTTGTCGGGCTCGCCCGCTGCGGGCGCGCCGAGCACGTAGCGCAGGTCGGTCCCGGGCACGGTCGCCTCGAGACCCTGGACGGCTCCCGCGTCGGCGAGCGGGGCACGCAGCAGGTACGAGCCGAGACCGTCGAGGTCGGCGTTCGCCGCCCCCGCGTCGCCGATGCCGACGTTGTCGAACGCCCCGGCGATCCAGGACTCCGCCGCGACGACCACGGGGACGTCGCGCACCACCTGGTCGCCCGCGGCGTCCTTCACCGTGACGTGGACGACGTACTGGCCGGGAGCCGCGTCGTCGTCCGCCGTGAGCGTGACCGCCCCGTCGACCGTCGACGGCAGGCCGTCCGACGTCGTCGACCAGTCCGCGAGCTCGCTCGTCGCGGTGATCGGCCCGTCCGTGGTGACGGCGATCGTCCCGGAGACGTCGCCCTCGCCCTGCGCGACCACGCTGGCCGTGAGGTCGACGGACCCGCCCGGCCGGACCACCGGGTGGCGGTCGGCGAGCCCGGCGAACAGCCGGTGCACATCCTGGTCCGCGTGGACGACGGCGCCCGGGGAGGCGTCCGCCGCCGTCGCCCAGGCGCTGTGCTCGCTGCCCGTGGTGAAGGCGAGCGTGCCCGCGCCGGTGAGCTCGGGGCCCGTCAGGTGCGCCCGGTCCAGGCCGGAGCCGCCGAGGGAGACGCTCTGCGTGTAGCGGCTGTCCTGCGACGTGCCCGGGGCGGTGACGTGCAGCGACCCGGTCGGGTAGTAGGCCGGGTCGAGCGTGATCGTCACGTCGTCGAACAACGGCGTCGTCAGCCCCCACTGGTCCGTGCCCGGCACGATCGGGTAGACCCCGAGCGAGGAGAGCACGTGCCACGCCGACATCGTGCCGAGGTCGTCGTTCCCGGTGACGCCGTCGGGCCCGTCGGTGAAGAGGGTCGTCGCGGCGCGCACGACGTCGGTCGTCTTCCACGGCTGGCCCGTCCACAGGTACGTGTACGGCGAGGGGAGGTTCGGCTCGTTGTTGGGGTTGTAGGTGCCCTGCCCGTAGTAGGAGTACGTGCCGTTCACCCACAGCTCGGTCGCCGTCTTCTGCGGGTCCTTGAGGAGCTCGTCGTAGACGAAGAAGTCGTCGAGCCGCTGGTTGGTCGCGTCGACGCCCCCGAGCCGGTCGACCAGGCCCGGCACGTCCTGCGGGACGAGCCACTGGTACTGCGCCGACGTGCCCTCGTGGAAGCCCACGCTCTGGGCGGGGTCCGGGTCGCCCACGAAGAGCCCCTGGGAGTCGCGCGCCCGGAAGGCGTTCGTGCGGGGGTCGAGCACCGAGAGGTAGTTCTGCCCGCGGGCCGCGTAGCGGTCGGCGTCGGCGTCGTGGCCGAGGCCGCGCGCCATCGTGGAGAGCATGGCGTCCGCGGCGGCGTACTCGAGGGTCGCCGAGCCGCCGTGCTGGTAGTCGTAGTCGCCCGGCTTGCCCGTCGCGGACGGCTCGTAGGGCACGAACCCGTCGCGGAGGTAGTCCTCGTTCGCGGCCCGACCGTTGTCGGGCGAGTCCGCCGGCGGCACGCCGTCCGCGTTCTGCTGGAGGACGGCGTAGGCCTCGTCCTCGTGCCCCTCGAGCAGGCCCTGGCTCCAGGCGCTCACGAGGAACGGCGTCACCGGGTCGCCCGTCATGATGTTCGTCTCGACGGTGCCGTAGCCCCAGCGGGGCAGCCAGCCGCCCTGCTCGCCCTGCTTGACGACCGAGAGCGCCATGTCCGCGGACTCCTGCGGCGCCAGGAGCGCGAGGAGCTGCTGCTGGGTCCGGTACGTGTCCCACAGCGAGAAGTTCTGGTAGTAGGTGAACCCGTCCGCGGTGTGCACCTCCTGGTCCCAGCCGCGGTAGCGGCCGTCGACGTCCGTGCCCGTGTTCGGGGCGAGGAAGCTCCGGTAGAGCGACGAGTAGAAGGTCCGCAGGTCGGTCCGGTCGCCGCGCGCGACCTGGACCGAGCCGAGGCGCGACTCCCACTGCCCGACGGCCGCGGTGCGGGCGTCGTCGAACGTGCCCGCCTCGGCTGCGAGGTTCGCTGCCGCGCCGTCGGCGTCGACATAGCTCATCGAGGTCTGCGCCTCGACGTCGACGTCACCGTCGGTCGTGTCGAAGGTGACGACGGCGCCGTGCCGGCCGGCGCCCGTCGCCGACGTCGAGCCCGTGGTGACCTTGTCGCCCGTCCAGGTGCCCGACGACGCGAACGGCCGGTCGAACGTCGTGCGGGTGTGGATCGTGAACGGCTCGGTGTCCTGGCAGAAGCCGCGCTGCGTGATCGTCGTCTCGACGGTGCGGTCGTCGACGATCCGCACGCTCGACGCGCTGACCGTGTTCAGGGCCTGGCCGGCGTCGATCATGACGTTGGCCTGCTCGGTCTGCGGGAACGTGTAGCGCTGGACCCCCGTGTGCTCGGTCGCGGTCAGCTCCGCGTCGATCGTGCCGTCCGCCGAGTCGAGACCGACCCGGTAGTAGCCGGGCGAGGCCTCCTCGTCGTCGTGCGAGAACGGCAGCTCGTACTTCGTGTAGTCGGTCGACGTCACGGCTCCCGTGGTCGGCAGCACCGGCAGCGTCCCGCCGAGCCCGCACCCGACGCCCGACAGGTGCACGAGCGAGAACCCGCGGACGTGGTCGCGGTCGTAGTCGTAGCCGACGTTGTGCCCGTTGTCGGGCGAGAGCTGGACCATCCCGAACGGCACGGCCGCGCCGGGGTAGGTGTTGCCGTCGTCCTTGGTGCCGATGAACGGGTTGACGTAGCCGGTCAGGGGGCCGTCCACGTCCACGACGTCGGACGCGGCGCTCACGGCCGCGGCGCTCACGGGGGCGGCCTGCGCGGCCGCGGGGAGCACGAGGGCCGATGCCGCGAGCACGGCGGTCGCGGCCGCGACGGGGACCGACCGCGCCCGGCGCCGTGATGGGTCGCCTGGCCGGCCGTCTGGTCGGAGGATCGCGTTCGCTGGCGGAACTCTGCGGCTCACCGGACATCTCCTTCGTCCCACGTCGGCGTGGGTGGGGGGCAGTGCGTCCGCCCGACGGCGGCGTCGGGCGGCACCTCCGACGACGACGTCGGACTGCAGCACGCTCGCACCACCTGACAACGCTGTCAACTGGAGCGGGCGGATCGGCCTCCGTCGCGCGGGTCCGCGCGCGTCGTGCGAGCCTTGCGGAGCGCATGTGACATCTTGTGCGGCGAACGGAGCACGGTTACAGTTTCCAACAACGTCATGACATCGCTGTCATGACCTGCGCACGCCGGTGGCGGCACCGCACGCCTCCGCTCACGCCCCAACGATGGAGAGAGTCAACGATGACAAAGCGCAAGCTGCACCTTCTCAGTGCAGGAACCCTCGGCCTCGTCCTGGTCGGCGCCGTGGGCATGGGCTCCGCCGCCGTGGCCGCCGACGGCGACTCGGACGGCATCCCCGTCCACGTCGACATCGACAGCATCACGCCGGAGGGCTCGCTCTCGATGACGGTCGCCGACGGCGGCGTCGAGCTCACGGAGGACGGCTCGACCGACGACGTCCGCCAGTTCACCGGCACCACGCCGACCGTGACGGTCACTGACAACCGCGCGGTCGAGGACATCCCCGACGGGGTGGCCTGGGCCGTGGTCGGGCAGGCGAGCGAGTTCACCGACGCCGACGACGCGAGCAAGACCATCGGTCCCGAGTACCTCGGCTGGACGCCGGCGCTGCTCAGCGAGTCGTCCACCGGCGAGGTCGCGGCCGGCGAGCCCGTCTCGAGCGTCGAGGACGACGGCTCGGGTGCCCCGACCGTCGGCCTCGAGGGCCAGGAGCTCCTCGTCAGCACCTTCGGGTCCGCGGACGAGACCGGCTCGTGGGACGTCAACGCGGACCTCGCGCTGCGCACCCCCGCGGACGTCGAGGCCGGCTCGTACTCCTCGACGCTGACCCTTACCCTCATGGAGCAGTGAGCCGGGCAGCACAGGGGGTGCAACACCCCGGCCGGTAGTCTCGGCGACAGCCCGTGATGCGGGGCGCGAGCGACGCTCGCGCCCCGCACCCGTCCCACCGAAGGATCTCGACCGTGCGCCAGCCCCTCACGCGGACCCTCACCACCGCGCTGATCGCGGCGCTCGTGCCCGTGCTCGTCGCCTCCGGAGCGCCGGCCGCCGTAGCGAACCCTGTCCCGGCATCCCTCGCCGCGGCGGACGACCCCGCGGGCAAGGTCACCTGGTCGATGGCGCCGGCCGACACCGACGGGCCGGACGGGCGCCGCACCATCGAGCTCGACCTGGGCCCCGGCGACTCGACCACCGAGCACGTCGCCGTGACGAACTCCAGCGGCACGGACATGACGTTCGCCGTCGCCGCCAACGACGGCTACCTCACGGCGAACGGCAGCTACGACCTGCGCCCGGCCGACCACGAGCCGACCGACGCCGGCGCGTGGATCGACGCCGCGACGTCCGTCGACGTCCCGTCGAAGAAGACGGTCGTCGTCCCGTTCACCGTCACCGTGCCGGACGGCGCGACGCCGGGCGACCACTCGGCCGGGATCACGACGTCCGTCTCGTCGCAGGGGGACCAGGTCTCGGTCGACAACCGCGTCGGCGTGCGCGTCGACGTCCGCGTGCCGGGCGAGGCGTCCGCGGCCGTCGCGATCAAGGGCCTCGCGGCGTCCTACCAGCCGTCGTGGAACCCCTTCGCCTCCGGGAGCGTCGCCGTGAGCGCCACCGTCGCAGCCACCGGGAACGTGCGCGTCGACGTCGACGGCACGGCCACCACCGAGGGTCCCTTCGGCGCCCTCGTGTCCCCGGACGCCGCGCTGAAGGTCGGCGAGCTCCTCCCCGGGTCCTCGCTCGCCGCTCGTACGGACACCACCGACGTGTGGCCGCTGTTCCGCGTGACCACCACGGTCACGGTCACGCCGAAGCCCGTGCTCGACGAGGCGACCACCACGGACGCCCCGCCGACGGCCGAGCCGGTGACCGCGACCGTCGTCACCTGGGCGATCCCCTGGATCCAGATCCTCCTGCTGCTGGCGATCGTCATGCTGATCGTGGTGGTCCGTATCGACCGCCGCGCGCGCCGCCGCCGCCTCGATGCCATGCTCGCCCGGGCGCGCGCCGAGGGGGCCGCCCAGGCCGGCGCTCCGACGGCTCCGGCGGCTGCCGCGACGGCGCCGGACGTTCCCGCGGCCACGTCGGACACTCGTGCGCCGGCTCCGCCTGGCGTGCCGGACGAGGCTCGCCGCTCGTCCTCCGTCGACGAGATGTTCCCCGACCAGGACCCGCCGCCCGAGAGCCGCTGACCCTCCTGCGCCGACGGGGCACCGGTCTATTGACGTGCACGTCCGGGGCGTCACGCGAGACGCTGTGCCCATGAGCTCCGCACCCTTCGCCACCAGGCACGTCCGCCCCGCGTCGGCCGGCGGCCCGGCGGGGCCCGGCGACCGGCCGCCGGCCGGTTCCCCGCAGGACGAGCGCACCCAGCACGAGCGGGCGCTGGTCCTCGGCGGCGGCGGATCGGCGGGCAACGCCTGGCTGGTCGGCGTCGTCGCGGGACTGTTCGAGGGCGGCCTCGACCTGAGCGACGCGGACCTGATCGTCGGGACGTCGGCCGGATCGACCGCCGCGGCCCAGCTGACCGGAGCGAGCCCGTCCTCGCTGCTCGCCGACATCCTCGCTGCAGGTGCGCAGCGCCCGCCACGTCCGGTCGCGTCCGGGACGCCGCACGCCCCCGCCGCCCAGCCGTCAGACCACCTCCGCCGGACCGACGACATCATCGCCGGCGCCGGCGACCCGGCGGACATGCGCCGCAGGCTCGGTGCGGCGGCCCTGGACATGGAGAAGGCCTCGGACGGCTCCCGCCAGGCGCGGTGGCGGGACACCGTCGCCGCCCGGCTGCCCAGCGCCGACTGGCCACGGCAGCCGGTCCTCATCACGGCCGTCGAGGCGCACACCGGCGACCCCGTGGTCTTCGACCGCCACAGCGGGATCGACCTCGCGGACGCCGTCGCGGCGAGCTGTGCCAGCGGCCTCCCCCACGGCATCGGCGAGAGCCGGTACATCGACGGCGGCTACCGCCGCTCGAGCGAGAACGCCGACCTCGCCGCCGGGTATGCACGCGTGCTGGTGCTGTCGCCGCTCGGAGGCAGGTCGCGCGCACCCCGCTCGTGGGACATGCACCTCGAGGCGCAGGTCGGCGAGCTCCGTGCCTCCGGCAGCGAGGTCGAGACCGTCGTACCGGACAGCCGGGCTCTCGAGGCCTTCGGGAGCAACCTGATGGACCTGTCGACGCGCCCTTCCGCGGCTCGAGCCGGCCGCGACCAGGGCCGCGAAGCGGCGGAGCACATCGCTGCGCTCTGGCACTGAACCCGCCGCCACGGGACCGAGCGACCAAGAACCGGGCGGGCCCGAGCCGGAGTGAGCTCCCCCGGATCCTCACGTCCGCGAGGCGCGGGTGGGGGGGTGGGGTTTGGGTATGCCGAAGGCCCACCCCGGTGTCGGGGTGGGCCTTCGGTTGATGGGTGTTCGGCGGCGTCCTACTCTCCCACCCCG
>NZ_RKIJ01000001.1 GCF_003752595.1 Cellulomonas sp. PhB143
CCCCCCCCCCCCCCCCCCCCCCCCCCCCCCCCCCCCCCCCCCCCCCCCCCCCCCCCCCCCCCCCCCCCCCCCCCCCCCCCCCCCCCCCCCCCCCGTCGTCGGGCGGTGCCGGCCCTCGTGAAATGGGCCTTTCGGGGGGACCGCGGGTGCCCTATGCTCTGCCCGAGCGCACGGCGACCACGGGGTCGGCGGAGGCTCACGGGCCGGCATCCCGCGGGTCCCGGCTGGGGTGCGTCGCCCGACGGCGTCCCCGGATCGTCACCGCGAGACCTCGCCCCGGGCGCGGTGTGCGCGACCGCCTCCGAAGGAAAGAACGATGCGAACACGCGCTCTCGCGGCCGTCGCTGCCGGCCTGATCGTGCTCGGTGGCCCGGTATCCGCGGCGGTAGCCGACGACGCCGTCCCGCAGGTCGCCGACACGGGTGCGGCCGACGCAGGTGCGGCCGCCGCGACGTCCGGCGACACGACGCAGCCGACCCCCGGCGGCGTGGCGACGGAGAACGCCGCGGGTGCCGCGACCGGCGACCCGACGGACGCCGGGGACGACGCGGGCGACGAGCCGACGCCGGGCTCCGACGAGCCGACGGCCGCCGCGGGGACCCCGGCGCCCGGTGAAGAAGGCGACCCGGCGGCCGACCCCGAGGAGGATGGCCAGACACCCGTTGCCGTCCCGACGACGGAGTCCGACGACCCCGTCGGCGACGCCGACCAGGGCCGCGCGGACGCCGACCCGCCGGCGCCCGACGCCGCGACGGCCGACGTGCCGTGGGTCTGGGCGGAGGACGCCTGCGGCACGGACGACGACGCCTGGTACGTCGGGTCGGAGAACGAGGAGCCGGTCGGCTTCTCCGTGGGCGGCGTCTGGGTCGACACGACGGGCGGCTCGGCGCTGCTGACGCTGACGGACGAGGGCTACGTGTTCGACGTCGACGCGATCTACGACGAGTACGACGGAGACCCGACCCTCTTCTTCGCGGACGAGACCGGCGCCGTGTTCCAGTACCAGTTCACCGACGAGACGTGCGAGGCGACCGACGACAGCGCCGGGGCCGCTCCCGGAGGCGCCTCGGTGGTGCACGACGTCGTGACGGTGCCGGCCGAGCTCCCGGTGGACGCGGCCGGTGCAGCCGCGGTCGCGGCTGCCGCGGCAGGGCCCGAGCTCGCGGCGACGGGGTTCTCGGCGACGCAGGCCGGGGTCCTTGCTGCGGTGCTGCTCGGTGTCGGCGGCGGGCTGGTGCTCCTGCGGCGACGCGCGGGCTGACGCGTCGTCGGTGGCTCGGCCCGGCCCCGACCGACCAGCGGTCAGGGTCGCGGCGGGGCTAGCAGCTCGACGCGGTTGCCGTGGCCGTCGGTGCAGTGCAGGCGCTCGTATCCCGGGAAGGTGTGCCGCTCGGTCCTGTCCACGACGAACCCGCCATCCGTGAGGCGCGTCGCGGTGCGTTCGAGCTCTGCGACGCTGTCGAGGAGCAGGGCCGGGTGCGCTTTGCGGGCGGGGCTGAACGGATCCTCGACGCCGACGTGGATCTCGGCGGTGATCGCACCGTCGGGCCCGTGGGACCGGAACCACGCTCCGCCCTTCGCGGCCAGCACGGCGGGCTTGTCGACCTCGGTCATCCCGAGGGCTCCGGCCCAGAACCGGCGGGCGACGGTCTCGCCTCCGACCGGACAGGCGACCTGGACGTGGTGCAGACGCATCGGCGAGTCCTCTCGAGATGTCTCGACGTCAAGATAACCCCTGCACCTCAGTCGAGCGTCGAGTCCACGAGCCGTGAGTGGGCCTCGAGGACGTCGATGGCCGGGGACGTCGTCGTGGTGGCCGCGGTGCCGGTGACGTCGGTCCACGGCGCGGTCCCGGCGATGCGGAACTGACCGGTCCAGGTCGTGGTGAGAGCGATCGTCCGGGTGCCCGTGTCGGTGTACTCGTGGCTGATCGTCTGGTCGGGCCACGGGGCGCCGGGG
This sequence comes from Cellulomonas sp. PhB143, assembly GCF_003752595.1. Classification (GTDB taxonomy): domain Bacteria; phylum Actinomycetota; class Actinomycetes; order Actinomycetales; family Cellulomonadaceae; genus Paraoerskovia. The sequence goes on from NZ_RKIJ01000001.1 coordinate 1,960, forward strand.
TCCTCGCTGCTGACCGGGGCGCTGCCGTCGCCGAAGTCGAACGAGTAGTCCGTGGCGTGGGCTCGGACCTCGACGGCGACGCCGAGCAGGGCGATGTCGAAGTCCTGATCGGTGGTCTCGGCCGTGTCCGCGTAGGTGATGGTCTCGAAGTTCACGAGGGTCCAGCCGTTCGGAGGCTCCACCGCGAGGTCCGGGGGAGCGATCGGCAGTCGCTGGAACGCACGCTGGACCGCGGGAGCGAGGTCGGCGGGCGCCAGGCAGCTGCCGGGGTTCGCGAGCTCCCACGCCGTCCACGGATCGTCGGCCGTGGCGCGGGTGCGCGTGTACAGGGGGTCGAGAGGCGTCTCGTCGTCGGCGCACTCGAGGGCGGGCGCGTCCAGCGCGAGGGCGCCGGAGCAGTCGTCGCCGAGCGCCTCGGTCTCTGCGGTGGGGAAGCAGACGCCCGTGGGAAGGCGGCGATAGTCGGTGAGTGCCGCATGGTCGGAGCTGCCTCCGCCTCCGAGGGCATTGCCTGAACGGTCCGCGGTGCTGGCTGAAATTGCGACGTAGTCGTCTCGTGCGTCCGAGCCAAGGCTCGGAGCGTCGAAGGAAACCGCGCCGACAAGTAGCAGATGTATCGCAACTATTGCGTTCGCAACGGTTGGCATCGCTCAGCCGTCGCGATCCGCCGTGCTGACCGCGAGTACACGCCACATGGTCGTGGCGTAAGCTACATCGACGCCAATATGGCCCTTTGTGGCATTGGAACCGTCGACCCTTACTCCATGGCTGTCGGTGATCCGCGCAGCGCTTTGAGCGTAGTTTAGATCAACCGGATAACCTTTAACTAACGTGTCCTTGTCCAGAACGTCAACGGTCTGAATGTCTACGTCGCCGCCAATGTAGTGCTGATTGCGATCTTTAAGCTTTATTGCCTTCTTTGACGCGTCCACGCAGAAGTCGCACGTGTCGTCGTAGCTCATCGCGTCCCACTCCTTGGTGTCCCCGGTCGCCATGACGTACGGGTACAGCTCGAGGAAGTAGGTGGCGGCCGCGGCGGCCCCGCGCTCGTCGGTGCGCTTCATGTCGGCGGGACGGTCGGGCTTCGGCGGGGCGTCGGCCGCGTCGACGTCTTCGGCTTCCTTGTCGGATCCGTCGGGCGTCGCGGAGCCGGTGGGCGTCGGCTCGCCGGCGGGCGCGCTCGCGCTCTTCTCCGGCGCGGGCGCCGACGACGTCGCGTCCCCGCCCGGCGAGGGCTCCGCCCCGGAACATCCGGCGAGCCCTGCCGTCGCGAGCGTGGCGGCGACGAGAAGACCCACGCCCCGTCGTCGGGCATGAGCGAGCGGCGATGCGCCGCGGTGCGCTGTCCTGGTCACGAGTCCCCCTGCCGTCGACCGCCCCGACCATAGCCGCGCCCGGCGCCGCGCGACAGGCCGGGCGCCCAGTCCTGTGGACGCGCGCCGACCGCAGTGCACCTCGCGCGGCCCGGGCGTAGCGTCGTTCAGGCACCCGACGACGGCGACGGAGGCCGACCGTGACCCTCAACGACTCGGAGCGCGAGCAGACCAGCCGCGAGCTGCGCGCCAACCTTGCCCTGTCCGGTCTGAGCGCCGACGACCTCGCGGGAGACCTGGGCCTGGCGGTGTCGGAGGTCGAGGAGACCCTGGACGTCGGGCCCGCTTCCGAACGCGAGCGGGTCTGGCTGCTGCGCGAGTACCTCGACCAGAAGGTCTGCGCGCAGGGCCGCGACCCGCTGCCGTACACGGTGCTCTGAGCCCTCAGCCCCGCGCCGCGACCTCCGCGAGGACCAGGGCGAGGCGCTCGCCGAAGTCGTGCGGGACGTCGTCGGGCAGTGCGTCCACGCCGAACCACGCGACGTCCTCGCTCTCGTCGCTGACGACCGGGACGGCATCGTGCGGGGCGACGACGACGTAGCCCACGTCCCAGTGCACGCGGCAGCGGCCGAACGCGCCGGGGAGCGCGTGCCGGTTCAGGTCGGCGGGGTCGCGGCTCCAGGGCACGAGGCCGTCGATGCCGCTCTCCTCCCAGGCCTCGCGGAAGGCGCCGTCGGCCACGGACGCGTCGTCGCGCTCGACGTGCCCGCCGAGCTGCACCCAGAACTGGCCCTTGCGGTGGAAGCAGAGCAGGACGCGGGAGCGGTCGGGGCTGAGGACGAAGCAGGATCCGGTGACGTGCTCGGGGCCGCCGTCGCGGCGCAGCGCGGTGTCCTGACCGGGAGCGTCGGCCTCCGACGCGCGGAGCATCGCGACGTACTCGTCGCACAGCTCCGCCTGGTCCGGGTCGAGCGGCGACCACTTCTCGAGGGTCGCGGCGAGGTCGGCGGTGCGGGCGGAGAGAGGCACGGGCGTGAGCCTAGCGACGGTCGTACGGTCGGGAGATGACCCCCACGGACGAGACCCGCATCCGCGCCGAGCGCGGCGACCTCACCACGGTCGCGGTGGACGCGGTAGTCAACGCCGCGAACTCGAGCCTGCTCGGCGGCGGCGGCGTGGACGGCGCCATCCACGCCGCTGCCGGCCCGCACCTGCTGGAGGCGTGCCGCGAGCTGCGCCGCACCTCGCTCCCCGACGGGCTCGCGGTGGGCGACGCCGTCGCGACGCCCGGGTTCGAGCTCCCGGCCCGGTGGGTGGTGCACACCGTCGGGCCGAACCGGCACCGCGGCGAGACCGACCCCGCTCTGCTCGCGTCCTGCTTCACTCGCTCCCTCGACGTCGCCGCCGAGGTCGGGGCGCTGATCGTCGCCTTCCCGGCCGTCAGCGCCGGCGTCTACGGGTGGGCGCCCGAGTCCGTCGCCCGGGTCGCCGTCGACGCCGTCCGCCGGTGGGTCGGCGCCCACCCGGACGCGGTCGACGAGGTGCGCTTCGTACTGTTCTCCGACGCGCTCCAGGAGGCGTTCGCGGAGGCGCTCGCGGGCTGAGGGCGGTGGCGGGGGGAGCGATGCATCAAAACGGCACCCGCGGCGCTCCCTCCGGGTGACGCTGCCGGCCGGCGGCGCCCCGCGCGTCGCCCAGGAGCTGTCATGACACACCACGGTTGGGTCCCGGTCGTCGGGGCCGACGCCTTCACCCCTCAGGCGCTCGTCTCGCCGTTCGGCCGGCTGTTCTCGCCCCACGCCCACGAGTACACGAGCTACTGTCTCTCCCTCCTCGCCGGGGCGCTGGGCCCCATGCAGGAGGCCGAGCCCGCGCCGGCGCAGCCGGAGGCGCAGACGAACCCCGCCGGGTTCACCTTCCTCGGGCAGTTCATCGACCACGACCTCACGGAGTTCCGGGTCGTCGGGCAGGACTACGCCGTCATGCAGCAGAACCCGACGATCTCCCAGCGCCAGCGCGTCCTGGAGGACACGCCGCTCGCCCCCGAAGGGCTGCGCTCGATGACGACGACGAACGGCCGCACCGGGCGCCTCGACCTCGACTCCGTCTACGGGCTGCTCGGCACCCCGCAGGCCGACCTCTTCGACGAGCACGGGATGTTCCGCATCGTCGACACCCCGAACGGCCCGGACCTGCACCGCGGGCCCCAGCACGCCAACGGCCGCCTTGTCGCCGACCCGCGCAACGACGAGAACAAGCTCGTCGTGCAGATCCACCTGCTCTTCGAGCACCTGCACAACCAGCTGCACGCCGCCCACGCGGGGGCGTCTCCCGAGCAGGCCGGGCCCACCGGTCCGCTGTTCCGCCAGACGCGGGACGCCGTCGTCGGCGCCTACCAGCGCATCGTGCTGCACGACTACCTGCCGCGGATCGTCCAGGGCGGGCACATCGACGCTGTCCTCGCGGCGCTCGCGGACCGCACCACCTGCTACCAGCGGATGAACTCCCGCTGCCGGGCGGCGCTGACGGGTCTCGGGATGCCCGACGACGTCGTGGCCGCCACGGTCGCGATGCCCGTCGAGTTCTCGCACGCGGTCTTCCGCCTCGGTCACTCGCAGCTGCGCGACGGCTACCTGCTGCGCACGGGGGCCGGCGCGCGGCTGTTCGCGACGGAGACGGAGCCGCACGACCTGCGCGGGAACTCTCCGGGGAGCGACGGGTTCGACTTCCACGTGGACTGGAAGCACTTCTTCCGCCGCACGAGCACGCCGCCGCAGCACGGGCGGCGCATCGACGGGCTGCTCCCGCGGTCCGTCTTCCGCCTCCCGCCGCCCTCGATCGGCGAGCCGCCCGTGTCCCTCGCCGAGCGCAACCTGCGCCGCGGCGTCGACTTCGGGCTGCCCACGGGTCAGGAGGCCGCGGCCGAGCTCGCCGCCGTCTACGGGTACGTGCCCCAGGTCGGCAGCGACGTGCTCTTCCCCGCCCCCGTCTTCGGCTCGCGGCCGGAGGTGCTGGACCTCGCGGCGAACCTGCAGTGGCAGACGCCGCTCTGGTACTACGTGCTCAAGGAGTCGGAGGCGTTCGGCGGCGGGCCGCAGCTCGGGGCGGTCGGCGGCCTGGTGGTCGCCGAGACGATCATCGGCTCGATCGTCGAGAGCCGGCTGCAGGCCGCCGCCGCGGCGCCCGGGCCGGGCGGGTTCGACCGGGAGGCCGAGACGGTGGCGATCGTCGCGGAGATCCAGGCGGAGCGGGCCGCGCTGTCGCCGGACGGCAAGGACCGGGCGAGCGGACCGCTGCGGTACACGGCCCCCGCGCCGGCGTCGGTCGAGGAGGTGCGGACCATGAGCCAGCTGGTGCGGTTCGTGGTGTGACGGCCCGCGCGCCGAGGGGCCTCTGCGGCGTGGGACCCTGAGGTATGGCAGAACAGCGCGGTTATTGGAACGAGTCCGACGGTTCCGCGGTCGACGCCGCGACGGCGCACGACCGCTGGGCGCAGGACGCGTACGGCGTCCTGACGGAGATCGCCACGGAGTACGGCGGCCTGATCACCTACGGCGAGCTCGCGGAGCTCGTCCAGGAGGACAGCGGGATCCGCACCTCCGTCCAGCAGCACCACTGGATCGGCAAGGTCCTCAGCCGGGTCGTCGCCGAGGCGCACGCGGAGGGCGTCCCGCCGCTGACGGCGCTCGTCGTCCGCAAGGACACGGGCCTGGTCGGCGAGGCGTACGCGGAGGTCCTGGCGACCGAGGGCGCGCCGGTGCTGGACGACGTCCTCGCGAGCGAGCGGCACGCCGCCGGGGCGCGGCTGCGCTGCTACGAGTACTTCGGCGCGGACCTGCCGCCCGGCGGCGGGGTGCCCACCCTCGCGCCCGAGTTCGCGGCGAAGGTCGCGCGGCTGCAGCGCACCCGCGAGGTGCCCGTCGGGACCCCGTGCCCGAACTGCTTCGTGATCATGCCCGCCAGCGGGGTGTGCGACACCTGCGGGTGAACTGTCGTCCTTTTCGCGCGGTTCCGGGTCGCGCCGTGGGTGCCGTCCGGTAGACCGGACCCATGCCTCGTCTCTTCCCGCGTGCGCCGCACTTCCCGGACGACGGCGGGGCCGAGCACTCGGTGTGGCGGGCGCTGCGCGACCATCTGCCCGACGACGTCGTCGTGCTCAGCGGGGTGGACCTCCAGGACGGCGACGTCGAGCGGGAGATCGACCTGCTCGTCGCGTGGCCGGGGGTCGGGATCGCCGCGATCGAGGTCAAGGGCGGGTACATCCGCCGCGTCGACGGCGAGTGGCGCCAGGGCAGCGGCGAGCGTGAGCACCGCATCGACCCGGTCGACCAGGTCCAGGACGCGCGGCACCGCCTGCAGGGCTACCTGCGCGCCCACGGGTACGGGGCGGGCGCGGCCCGGACCGTGCACCTCGTCGCGTTCCCGCACGTCGCCGTCCCGGACACGTGGGGGACCATCGACCTGCCGCGCGCGATGCTCATCGACCGCGCGGACGTGGAGAGCGGCGCGGGCGTCGTCTCGCGGGTGCGGCACGCCGTCACGCAGCACGGCCAGGGACGTCGCCCTCTCCTGCCCGACGACGTGGAGGAACTGGTCGAGGCGCTCGCCGGGGGCTTCCCCAGCCAGGTGGACAACCTCGTCGCCGCCTCCATGCACGAGTCGCACTCGGACCAGCTCACGGAGGCGCAGGCGCGGATCCTCGAGGTCCTGGGGCAGCAGCAGCGGATGCGGGTGATCGGCGGTGCCGGCTCCGGCAAGACGTGGCTCGCGCTGGAGCAGGCGCGCCGGCGTGCGAAGGCGGGGGAGCGCGTCGCGCTGCTGTGCTACTCGCGCGGCCTCGGCCGCTACCTCCAGCGCGTGGTCGACACCTGGCCGCGGCGCGAGCGGCCCGTGTTCGTCGGGCTCTTCCACGACCTGCCCGTCGAGTGGGGCGCGGCGCGCGGGGCCGACGACGACCCGGACCACTGGGAGCGCCGGCTGCCGCTGGCGCTCGCGGAGCTCGCCGCGGCGCGCCCGGCCGCCGAGCTGTTCGACTCCGTGGTGGTCGACGAGGCGCAGGACTTCGGCGACCTCTGGTGGCCGTCCCTGCTGCGCTGCCTGCGCGACCCCGACGAGGGCGGCCTGTTCGTCTTCATGGACGATGCCCAGCGCGTGTTCCCGCGCGACGGCCGCGCGCCCATCGAGCTGCCGCCGTTCGTGCTCGACGAGAACCTGCGCTCGACGAAGCAGATCGCCCAGACGTTCTCCTCGATGGCCGACGCCCGGGTGCGGCCGCGCGGGCTGGACGGACCGCCGGTGCGGATGGTCGACGTGCCGCAGGACGCGGCGATCGCCACCGCCGACGACTGCGTGGAGATCCTCGTGGACGAGGGCTGGCCGCCGGGCAGCATCGCGCTGCTCGCCACCGGACGGCGCCACCCGGCGCAGGTCAACGAGGTCGAGCTCGGCGGGTACCAGGCGTACTGGGACGACTTCCTCACGGGCGACGACGTGTTCTACGGGCACGTGCTCGGGTTCAAGGGGCTCGAGCGGACCGTCGTCGTGCTGGCGGTCAACGGGTTCCACGACGTCGAGCGGGCCCGCAAGATCCTCTACACCGGGATGTCGCGGGCCCGGTCGCTGCTCGTGGTGGTCGGGCCGCGGGCGCTGGTCGAGGAGGTCGGCGGCGAGGGCATGCGGCGGAGGTTGGCGGGTGCGTAGGGCGTTGTCCTTGGCACATCGAAGCGTGGATCCGGCCGGAGGACCAAGTGGAATCTGAGGACGAGGTCGTCGTCGGGACGACGCTGTACCGGGTGAGCCCGTCGGGACGCCTACATATCCCCGGGTGTAGTCACCTGCAGGTGACGGACCGGGACAAGCTGGTCGAGGCGTCGCCGGAGGATCGCGCCCGCCTCGAGCTGTGCAGCGAGTGTGGCGACGAGATCCGCGGGGTCGGGCGTCGAACCTTTGCGAGTCTCGACGCGGCGCTCGAAGCGCTGCCTCTGGCGGTGGAGAACCGACCGCGGGTGCGCGAGATCGTGCGGGACGTCGAGCACTCTCGGGTGTGGATCCCGAATGGCGGCTCGTACGTCGCACTCGGGTACACGGACGGGCGTCCAGCTGCCGCGTACGTCAACCGGGGTTTCGTCGACGTGCGCGACGAGAGTCTCTCGCCGCCGTACGAGCGACATGAGCTACCGAATTTCGCTGGGCGTGGAATCGGCGGGGCGGCTGGCCGGGCCGAGAGGCCGACGGCGACCTGTCCCCAGTGCCACATGTCGCTGCCGGCGAGTGGCGTGTGCGAGTGCTCGGAGTGAGGGCGGGCGCGCTGTTCGCTTTGCTACAAGTACAGTTATATTAACTGTATCTATACTAGTGAGTCCGGGCGACGAATCGTTCGTATCGCCAGGACAGCAGTTCGCGGTCGGGCCGGTCTGAGCGTTTACGCGGCAGTTTCAGGAACCGCCCATGCATCTCCTGGAGCCCGTGCTTGAGCATGGGCCCGTCGATCTCCGCGAGCAGGTCGAGCGCGATATCCACCCGGTGGTCGGCGGTGATGCCGAGCATGTTCTGGTCGTACGCGCTGTGGTGGATCTTGCAGAGCGCCAGCCCATTGGTCGTCGTCGGGACCCCAGCCTCCTCGGAATCCGGGACGATGTGCGCCGCGTCGAGGAGTGCGCCGTGCTTCAGTTCGCAGATGGCGCACCGCGTCTCGTACGCGACGAGGACCCGTGTGCGGAACGCCGGCTGGTGGAGGCGCTGCTTCGCGAGCCTGAGCGCATACTCGCGCTGCGGCTGGGTGAGATGCCGGACGTCGGGCACGAACGTGAACGACTCGTCGAGGGCGATGAGAAACATGCTGTTCTCCGGCTCGTCGTCGACGACATATACCGGCGCGACCGGTGTGTAGATGTTCGCGACCTCTTTGCGGAAGAGGATCAGCGGTTGACCGGTCGTCATCGCATGACGCAGCTTGCGGTTGTCGCCGGACCACGGGTCTCCGCTGCGGTATGCGTAGTGCAGGAGGCCGTCGTCCGCCTCGGTGTCGTCGTACGGTCCGTTCGCTGTGCTGACGATCGAGAGGGTGGAAGCAAAGGCGCTGGGGTTGCGGATTCCCCGCGAGTAGTCGATGACGGGAATCTTCTGCCCGTCGATGTGGAAGTCGAGCAGCTCGTCGCGCCGCAGGAATCCGCCGTTGGCCTCGGCGCGCTGATGGACCCAGTCGATGATGCGAAGGCGAAGCGCTGCTTCGAGTGCGGAGTCCACGGTCGAAGCTGACCAGACGAGTGCCAGGGGTGCAACGCAGGGGAGAGGTGAAAAGGCGTCCGTGCTGGCTTGCGCCCTACTGACGACCCAGTAAGTTCGGCGTGTCCGGTTCATCCCTCAACGGTGAGGAAGTTCCATGCGGAAGCTCAGGATGACGGCCGCGCTCTGCGGTGCCGTCGCGCTAGCCGTTGCCGGTGCCATCCCTAGCAGCGCTCACGGCCACGATCCCGCGCCGGTCACCACCGGGACGGTCGCGTTCACGCTCGACGGCACCGTGCTCGACGCCGGCGAGCAGGTCACGTCGGTGACGCTCGACCTGCGACGCGTGCCGGGAATCTCGGCGGCGCGGATCACGCCGTCGACCTTCACGGTCCGCGCGGAAGGTCGCGTGCCTGACGGCGCCTCGTCCGGCTCCGCGTCCGACGTCGCCTTCGACGTCGAACGCGCGGTGACGAAGGTGCGGACGCTCCCGGGCGGGAAGGTCGAGCTCGACCTGGCGTCGGGCAACGGCGCGGAGGGGGCCTCGACCCTCACCTATCTGGGGGACCAGGGGCGCAACGTCCTGCTCGACCTGGACTACACGATCCAGCAGAACGCTCCGATCACGCTGCGGAACGGGCGTGATGTGACGGTGGGCTCGTTCGAGCAGCGCGGCCTCGTCGACCCCGAGGTCGACGCCTTCAGCAGCACGACTTCCGGCGACGGTCTCAAGTACCGCCTCTATGCGCCGGCTCGGGCCAAGGGCGACAGACCGCTCGTCGTCTGGTTGCACGGAAACGGCGAGGGGGGACTTCCGGGCTACTACGGCAACGAGGTCCAGCTCCGCGCCAACCGCGGCGCGCTCGGCTTTGCCACGTCGAAGGCGCAGCGGATCTTCGGCGGCGCGTACGTCGTCGCGCCGGAGGTCCCCGACACCTGGTACAATGCCGATGAATCGGGATATCGCGGGAAGCTCCGCGCGCTGATCACCGAGCTGTCTCACCGCTATCGGATCGATCAGAGCCGGATCCACGTCGCGGGCGCATCCGCCGGTGGGCTCATGGCGGTCGAGCTCGGAGCCGCTTACCCGGAGACCTTCGCCTCGGTCGTCACCGCGGCGCCGGCACTGAACCTCTTCCGGACGGGCGACTACCTCATCGGGGCGGACGAGGTCGTGCGCCTCGCGGACACCCCGACCTGGTTCATCCAGTCCCGTGACGACGCGACGGTGCCGTTCGAGAAGGCCAGCGTCTGGGCGCACGACCTGCTCCCGGGCTCGGAGCTCACGCTCTACGACACGGTGACGTGGGCCGGCGAGACCTATCCGGGTCACTGGTCGTGGATCTACCTCGCGCACGACGACCCCGCGACCGCCCGCGGCACCCACGTCTGGGAATGGATGAGTCGGCAGGATCGTGCACCCGCGGACGGTGGGACCCGCGGCCACGGCGGTGGTCACCGCTCGTAGGCCGGCCGGCCGCCCGCCGTGCCGGGGCGGCTCAGCGCCGCCCCGGCACCCGCACCCGGTCCAGGTCCCGCGCCACGCACAGCTCCCCGTCGAACACCTCGCGCGCCTCGCGCTCGAACTCGCCCGCGTCGTCGTACCGCTGCGAGAAGTGCGTGAGCACGAGCGAGCGCACCCCCGCCTCCGCCGCGACGGTCGCGGCCTGCCGCGCCGTCAGGTGCCCGAACCGCTGCGCGAGCTCCGCGTCCCGGTCCAGGAACGTCGACTCGATGACCAGCAGGTCGACGCCGTCGGCGAGCGTGGACACCCCGTCGCACAGCCGCGTGTCCATGACGAGCGCGAACGACTGCCCCGGCCTCGGCTCGCTCACCTCGTCGACGTGCACGGTCCGCCCGTCCGGCGCGGTGACGCTCCCGGAGCGCTGCAGCTCTCCCACGACCGGCCCCGCGAGCCCGACGGCGGCGAGCCGCTCCGGCACGAGGCGTCGCCCGTCCGGCTCCTCGAGCCGGTAGCCGAACGCCTCGACCCCGTGGTCGAGCCGCGCCGCCCGCAGGGTGAACCCGCTCCGGGAACCCGCGCCTGCGACGTCGGGCACCACACCGTCCTCCGTGAGGGGCTGCAGCGCCAGGTCGGCCTGGTGGTAGTAGGACGTCGCGTCGATCAGGTTCTCGATCCAGCGCTGCCCCGAGGCGGGAAAGCTGATCGGGACGGTGTGCGGCACGTGGTCGAGGCTGATGCGCTGCACGACGCCGGCGAGCCCGAGGCTGTGGTCGCCGTGCAGGTGGGTGATCGCGATGCGCGTGAGGTCGGTCGCCGAGACGCCGGCGTGGACCATCTGCCGCTGGGTGCCCTCGCCGGGGTCGAAGAGGATGGCGTCGTCGTCCCAGATCAGCACGTAGCCGTTGTGGTTGCGCTCGCGCGTCGGCACCTGGCTGGCGGTGCCGAGGACGACGAGCTCGCGGCGGAACACCGCGCCAGGGTGACACCGCGGGAAGGACCAGGCCATCGGACGGACGCACCGGCGGTCGGACGCGGTGCGGTCCTACGCCGAGCGCTGCTCGACGAGCGCAGGGTCGTCCGACGGGAGCCACATCGGGGCCCGGCCGACGGCGTCCGGCTGGAGCCACCCACGGGTCGCGGAGGTCTGCACGGCCGTCTCGACGAAGTCCGTCGTCGCCCGGGAGGGGTTCTCTGCGCGCCAGGCGACCCACCACGGATAGACGGGCTGGAGCTCGGCCGGCCGGTGCACGGGGATCCCGGCCTCGGCGTACCGGTGCGCGTAGCTCTCGAACTCGAGCGTGAACGCCGGCTCGCGGCCGCGGCTGACACCGGCGAGACAGTGCTGGAAGGTGCCCGGGTTGCCGAGCCAGCGCAACGGCACGAGGGTCTGCCGCTCGAAGGCGGCGAGGTACTCCCCGTGCACGTTGAACATGCGCGAGCCCGCCGCGTCGGCGAAGACCTCGACGGGGCGCTCGTGCAGGGACGCCGAGTCGCGGGGCAGGTCCCCGGCCCTGCCGACGAGGAGCATCGGCTCGAGGCGGAGCAGCTGCCGCCGCCACCCGGTCGGGTGCTCCGCCAGCATCTGCGGTGTGAGGCGCAGGATCGCCACGTCGAGCTGCTCGGCGAGGAGTGCGTCGAGCTGACGGGCGCTGTCCATGGAGTGCTCGACCAGCCGCACGTCCTCGAAGTCACCGGCGAACGCGTCCGCCACCAGCCGGCAGGTCTCGAGCTCGAAGATGTGCGCGATGCGGACGGACCGGGGATCGGGGGTGCGCCGCATCCGCTCGGCGATGGCGAGGAGCCGGCGCGCGTCGCCGAGGAACCGCTCGCCGCGCGGGGTGAGGGCGACGTGCCGACTGTCCCGCACCAGGAGCAGGCCACCGACGTCGTTCTCGAGCTTGCGGATCTGCTTGGACAGCGCCGGCTGGCTGACGTACAGCCTCGATGCGGCTCGGCCGAAGTGCAGCTCGTCGGCGAGCGTGACGAAATACCTCACGAGCCGTAGGTCCAGGTCCAATCGCCCGCCTCTCCGAGCGCCACCGTAGCGGCACCCGCCCGCGTGGACCACCGCGGTTATCGATCGCGACCGGCTGGGTCTTGGACACGGTCGGGAGCGGCGGTGTGTGGTTGTCCCGACGGCACGCCCGCACCCCGAAGGAGACCTCATGACCGGAGCAGCAACCCCGATCGTCTTCGTCCACGGCCTGTGGCTGCACGCCACGAGCTGGGGCCCCTGGCTCGACCTGTTCCGCGACGCGGGGTACGCGCCGGTCGCTCCGGGATGGCCGAACGAGCCGGCCACGGTCAGCGAGGCGCGCGCGGAGCCCGAGCTCGTCGCGGACACGTCCATCGACGAGGCGGTCGCGCACTACGCCGCGCTGATCGACGACCTCGACGCCGCCCCCGTGATCATCGGGCACTCCTTCGGCGGTCTGATCACCGAGAAGCTGCTCGGTCGGGGCGTCGGCGCGGCCGGCGTGGCGATCGACCCGGCACAGATCAAGGGGGTCCTTCCCCTGCCCCTCGCGCAGCTCCGCGCGGGGCTCCCGGCGCTCGGCAACCCCGCGAACCTGCACAAGGCGGTCTCGTTGACGCGCAAGGAGTTCCGGTACGGGTTCGGCAACGCCGTCGCGGAGGAGGAGTCCGACGCGCTCTTCGAGAGATGGGCGATCCCCTCACCGGCGCGTCCGCTGTTCCAGGCGGCCGCCGCGAACTTCGTCATGCACTCGCAGGCCGCGGTCGACACCGACAACAGCGACCGTGGCCCGCTCCTGCTGATCTCCGGGACCGCGGACCACACGGTGCCCGACAGCGTGACCAGGTCCACGCTCAAGCAGTACCGCGACTCCACGGCCGTGACCGAGCTGCGGCAGTTCGAGGGCCGGGGGCACTCGCTCACCGTGGACAGCGGCTGGCGGGACGTCGCGGGTGCCGTCCTCGACTGGCTGAAGAGCCAGGGACTCTGAGGGCCGCGCCGTGGACCTGGGGCTGGAAGGAACCACCGCGGTCGTCACGGGCGCGAGCAAGGGCATCGGGCTGGCAGTCACCCGTGCTCTCGCCGCGGAGGGCGTCCACGTCTTCGCGGGCGCGCGCGGCTCGAGCCCCGAGCTGGACGAGCTCGCCGCCGCCGGCAGCGTCCGTCTCGTGGCCGTGGACCTGTCGACCGCGGCGGGATCGAACGAGCTCGTCGCAGCCGCCCTCGACCGCGGGGGGCTGGACATCCTGGTCAACAACGTCGGCCAGGTCTCGCCCCGGCTCAACGGGTTCCTGATGGTGTCCGACGACGAGTGGCTGCGATCGCTCAACCTCAACCTCATGGCGGCGGTGCGGACGACCCGGGCGGCGCTCCCGGCCATGCTGGCGGAGGGCCACGGGTCGATCGTGACGATCAGCTCCGTCAACGCCTTTCTGCCGGACCCCCCGGTGCTCGACTACGGCGCGGCCAAGGCGGCCCTGACCAACTTCTCGAAGGGGCTCTCCAAGGAGGTCGGCGCCCACGGCGTGCGCCTGAACACCATCAGCCCCGGGCCGGTCGCGACCGACCTCTGGCTCGGCGACGTCGGCGTCGCCGCCGCGGTCGGGCAGGCGACGGGGCGCGACCCCGGATCGGTCGCGCAGGACGCGGCCGCGCAGTCGGTCACCGGTCGGTTCACTCGTCCGGACGAGATCGCGACCCTGGCGGTCCTGCTCGCCAGCGACCGCGCCAGCGGCAACGTCACGGGCTCCGACTTCGTGATCGACGGGGGTCTGACGACGCAGACGTGAGCGCCTGCGAGGATGTCGCTCCGGCACCTATGCCCCGGACATCCACCACCATGGGAGAACCTCAGCATGCCCACAGCGACGCCGCGCCCACCCGCCGACCCGAAGGCCACCACTGAGGCCCGGTCTCTCCTCGCATCGATCTACGCGACGAGCCGCGCCGGCGAGATCCTCTCGGGCCAGCACAACACCCCGCGTGAGCTCTCGTCCTACTCGGACCAGGCGCGCGACATCACGGGGCGCTACCCCACCGTGTGGGGTCAGGACTTCGGCTTCGCGGCCGACGGCGACCAGGACGGCATCTCCTACCGCGCGGCGGTCGTGGACGAGGCGCTGGAGCAGCACGCCGCGGGCTCGGTCATCACGCTGATGTGGCATGCCGTGAGGCCTACCGAGGAAGAGCCGGTCACCTTCGACGGCAGCATCTGCCGGGGCAGGCTCGACGCGGACGACTGGGAGGCGCTGCTGACGCCGGGCACCGAGGTCCATCAGCGCTGGACCCGCCAGGTCGACGTGGTCGCTGCGTATCTCGCTCGCCTGCGTGACGCGGGCATCCCCGTGCTGTGGCGCCCGTACCACGAGATGAACGGCGACTGGTTCTGGTGGGGTGGCCGCGGCGGCCGCCGCGGATACGCGGCTCTGTACCGGCAGCTCCACACCCGACTCGTGGACGTGCACGGCCTGCACAACCTGGTCTGGGTGTGGAACGCGAACGCGCCTCGGGAGGATCCGGACGACTTCGCCGCGGGATACGCGGATTTCTACCCAGGACACGACATCGTCGACGTGCTCGCGGCGGACGTCTATCACGACGACTATCGCCAGTCCCACCACGACCAGCTGCGCGAGCTGGCAGAGGGCCGGCCGATCGCTCTGGGCGAGGTCGGGACGCTGCCGACGTCGCAGGTCCTGGACCGCCAGCCCGGATGGGCGTGGTTCATGACCTGGACCAACTTCCTCACCGAGGGCAACGAGGCGTCCGCGGTCCGCGCGCTGTTCGACGACCCGCGGGTGCGGCACCGGGCCTGACGCCGGCGGGCCGTCGTCTCTGCACGGGCGTGGCGGCCGGTGCGAACCACTGTGTCGCGGGGTGTTGACACTCGCTACTAGAGCGGTTTAGGTTCGGGAGCACTGAACCGCTTTAGTTGCGAGGAGGCAACCGTGCGCAAGACACGAAGCATGATCGGCGCAGCACTCGTCACAGGACTCGTCGTCCCGCTCGCCGCATGCGGCAGCGGCGGTGGTGGCTCCGACGACAACACCCTCACGGTCCAGTCGGTCTGGACCAAGGGGACGGCCGAGGGAGACGCGCTCTCCAAGGTCATCGACCAGTTCACCGACGAGACCGGTGCCAAGGTCGAGTGGCTCGACACCGGGGAGTCGCTCTCCGACGTGTACGAGACCTCGGTCGCCGGCGGCAGCGAGGCGGACCTCGTCCTCAGCAACTACGCCGAGAAGACCGTCGACTGGGTCAAGAACGGCGCGGTCGTGCCGATGGACTCCTATCTCAAGGACTGGGGCCTGAGCGACTCGATCAAGGGGTCGGCCGTCGACGAGTGGAAGGACTCCGACGGCAAGCTCGTCGGGCTGCCGTTCTCCGGCTTCCTCTGGCCGGTCTGGTACAACACCGACCTGCTCAAGAAGGCCGGCGTCGACGGGATCCCGGCGACGACCGACGACCTCATCGCCGCTGCAGGAAAGCTGCGCGCCGCTGGGATCGAGCCGATGGCTGTCGGCGGGAACGACTGGTCCGGGCAGAAGGTGTTCCTCCAGATCGCCCAGTCCTACGCGGACGCCGACACCGCCCGCGAGACCTTCACCAAGGGTGGCTTCTGCGCGCAGCCGGACATCATGAAGGGCATCAAGCTCTTCACGAAGCTCCGTGACGGTGGCGTCTTCGTCGACGACGCCCAGGGATACAGCGCCGACGCGACGAACGCCGAGTACTTCAACGGCAAGGCGGCGATCGTGTCCGCGGGATCCTGGGCCTTCGGCTCGGACGACCTCACCCCGGAGCTCGCCGCGTCGACGACGCTCTCCGGGTTCCCGGACCCGTCGGACGGCGGAGCCTACGACAAGCCGACCGCGTACAACGGGTACACCGGCGTCGGGGTCATGCTCAGCCCGAACGGCGAGAAGAAGGCCGATCTCGCGGAGAAGTTCGTCAAGCTCCTGTACTCGAGCGAGACGGTCGGGGATTTCGTGTCCACCGCGAACCTCGTCCCTGCGGCGACGACCGGCGATGACGCCAAGATCAACAACCCGTTGCTCGAGCAGGGTGTCAACGACCTCGACTCGCGCGTCGACTACGCCGTCATGCCGGACGCCTCGGTGCCCGGTGCCGTCGCCGACCCGATGATCCGTGCCACCTCGCTGGCCTACTCGCCGGGGCACGACGCGGCGTCCATCTGCAAGTCCATCGACGACGCCTACGCGTCGGTCGGCTAGTGGAGCGGTGCGGGCCGCCCCTGGCGGCCCGCACCACGACCGAGGAGTCAACGATGACAGCACCACTCATCGAGAGTGACCTGGCGCCCGGCACCGGCGTGCCGGACCCGCGACCGGGTCGCTCTCGGCGGCAGCGCGCGGACAACATCACGGTCGCGGCGTTCAGCGCGCCATCCGTGATCTGGTACGTGGTCTTCACGATCGGGCCGATGATCGCGATCTTCGTGATCAGCCTGCTCAGCTGGAGCGGATTTCTTGCCACGCCGAGCTGGGCGGGATTCGACAACTACCGGAGGGTCTTCACCGATCCGGTGTTCTGGACGGCGGCACGCAACACCGTGGTCCAGATCGCTATCTCGCTGCCGGTGATGATTCCCCTGGCGTTCATGCTCGGGTACTACGTCACCCTCAAGCCGCGCTTCCACCGGCTCCTGCGGGTCGTGCTCTTCACACCGGCGCTGCTGTCGCTCTCGGCGATGGGCACGGTCTTCTACGCGATCTTCCAGCCCACCGGCATGGTCAACTCCGCGCTCGAGACCCTCGGGCTCGACTCCTGGGCCACCCCCTGGCTGGCGAACCCGAGCACCGCGCTCTTCACGGTGATCGTCGTCGGACTCTGGTCGGGCATCGGCTACACCGCGATCCTCTTCTCCGCGCGGATGGCCTCGGTCTCGACAGACATCTACGAGGCGGCGGAGCTCGACGGCTGCGGTCACTGGAAGCGCATGTGGAGCATCGGCTACCCC
This sequence comes from Cellulomonas sp. PhB143, assembly GCF_003752595.1. Taxonomy (GTDB): domain Bacteria; phylum Actinomycetota; class Actinomycetes; order Actinomycetales; family Cellulomonadaceae; genus Paraoerskovia. The sequence goes on from NZ_RKIJ01000001.1 coordinate 18,918, forward strand.
GTCATCAAGGACTACTTCGGTGTTCTGACCATGCTCCAGTTCCTGTGGACGGTCTTCGCATCCGCGGGCATGGTGCTCCTCCTGACGAACGGCGGGCCGGGCAACTCCTCGACCACGCTCTCCTTCCTGGTCTACGAGAAGGCGTTCGTCCAGTCGCAGGTCGGCTACAGCCAGGCGGTCGGGGTCATCCTCTTCGCCGTCGGCGTCGTCGGGCTGCTCACCATCCGCCGGGCCTTCCGGCCGAGCTACTGAGGAGGACTGCCATGACCACCACGACAGAAGCACGCCGGCCGGCGGCTCCCCCCGCCGCGCGGACCAACAAGACCCAGCGTCACTCCGGACGAGGTCGAGCACTGGTCCCCGCTCACGTCCTCGCGTGGCTCTACGCGCTGCTGCTCGTCATCCCGCTCTACTACGTGGTCGTCTCCGCGTTCAAGACGAACGGCGACATCTTTGCCCATCCTTTCGCCCTCCCGACGAGCATCAGCTTCGACAACTTCTCCACGGCGTGGTCCAGGGCGAACCTGGGCACCGCGCTGGCCAACTCGGTGCTCATCACCGGGACGTCCGCGGTCCTCACGCTCGCGCTGGCCGTCCCGGCGGCCTACGGGCTCGCCCGGGCTCGGGGCAGGCTCGGGACGGCCGTCGAGCGACTCTTCTCGCTCGGCTTCCTGATTCCCGGCTTCGCAGCGCTGGTGCCGACCGTGCTGCTCGCCATCGCGGTCGGATTGTTCCAGACGCGGATCTTCGTCATCCTCTTCATGCCCGCGACGGCGCTCCCGCTGTCCGTGATCCTGCTGACGCAGTTCATGCGGACCGTCCCTCCCGAGCTCGAGGAGTCCGCCACGCTCGACGGCGCCAGCCGCTGGGTGGTGCTGCGCCACATCTACCTCCCCATCGCGATGCCCGGCATCGCGACGGTGACGATCCTCAACCTCCTCAACTTCTGGAACGAGTACCTCTTCACCTTGATCCTCGGTGGACCGAGCCCGAGCGTGCGGACGGTGCAGGTGGCGCTGCCGACCTTGGTGTCGCAGACCAGCACCGACTACGGCGTCCTCGCCGCAGGCACGCTCGTCACGCTCGTGCCCGTGTACGTCGCTTACATCCTGCTCTCCCGCCAGATGGAGGACGCGCTCCTCCAGGGCGCCGTGAAGAGCTGAACCCCTCTCTCGACCACCCGAACGCTCCCCAGCCACGCGCGCCGCGCGCGCGACGAAAGGAACCAGACATGACCACGATCAACATCCGCGAGCACGGTGCCGTCGGCGACGGCACGACCAACGACGCCCCGGCGATCCAGTCGGCGATCGACGCCTGCCACGCCGCCGGCGGCGGCACCGTCGTCGTCCCCTCGGGCGCGACGTTCATGACCGGTTCGATCGAGCTGCGCTCGTACGTCGAGCTGCACGTCGAGCGCGGGGCGACCCTGGCGGGGAGCGGGGAAGACGCCGACTACACGACGGAGATCGAGGTCAGCGCGCTGTCGTCCGGTGTCCTCAACCCCGCGAACGACCACGCGCTGGCGCTGGTCTGGGCCCGTGATGCGCAGAACGTCGCCATCACCGGAGCCGGGACGATCGACGGTGCGGGCCGGCACTTCATCGAGGAGGACAACGGCTACATCTACCGGTGCCCGAACCGGCGTCCCTTCACGGTCTTCCTGACCGGCTGCACGCAGGTGACGATGCGCGACATCCGTCTCGTCGACGCCGCGCTCTGGTGCGTCCGGCTCACCGGCTGCGTGAACGTGCTCATCCACTCGATCACCATCGACGCCGACCTGAAGTACCCGAACGCGGACGGCATCGACCTCGACCGCTGCCGCCAGGTGCGCATCAGCGACTGCGAGATCTCCTGCGGCGACGACGCCATCTCGCTCAAGACGTGCGAAGAGTTCCCGCAGTACGGCATCACCGAAGACATCGTCATCACGAACTGCACGCTGCAGTCGACGTCGTCGGCCGTCGTGGTGGGCGTCGACGCGGTCGAGGACATCCGCAACGTCGTCGTCTCCAACTGCGTGATCCGGGGCTCGCACCGCGGTCTCGCGGTCAACCTCGGCCAGGAGGGGAACTTCGAGAACATCTTGTTCTCCGACTGCATCGTCGAGACCCGGCACTTCTCCGACGACTGGTGGGGCCACGGCGAGCCCATCTACGTCACCGCCTTCCCGTGGCACGACAAGGTCGGCAAGATGTCGAACGTCCGCTTCCGCAACATCCTCGCGCGCTCGGAGAACGGCGCCTACATCGCTGGGTTCGAGGAGGGACTGGTCTCGGGCGTCGTGCTCGAGAACGTCCGCATCGAGCTCGACCGCTGGACGAGCTGGCCCGGGGGCGAGTACGACCGTCGCCCGTTCGAGCAGGGCGAGAAGCTCTACCAGCACCCCACCTCCGGGTTCCACATCGACACCGCGTCCGACGTCACGCTCCGCAACTGCGAGGTCGTGTGGGGCTCCCGCCAGGAGAACTTCTCCCACGCGGTCGAGGTCATCGACGTCGACGGGCTCGTGATCGAGGGCCTGCGCGGCGAGGCGGCGCACGCCGGCCTCGACGCCGTCCACCAGCACTGACGCCGGTTCCCGACCGGACCGACGAGAAGAGAGAACCCTCATGCGCGACATCACCGAGATCACGACCGGCTGGACCCTCGAGCCGACGCGGCTCGCCGCCGACGCCCCGGCGGGCTTCCCGACCAGCCCGGTCACCGCCACCGTGCCCGGCTGCGTCCACACGGACCTGCTCGACCACGCACTGATCCCCGACCCGTACTTCCACAAGAACGAGGACGGACAGCACTGGATCGGGCGGTCCGCCTGGACCTACCGCACGTCGATCGACGCGGTGGCCGAGGCCGGGCGGACCTACGAGCTCGTGTTCGACGGTCTCGACACCGTCGCGCACGTCGAGCTCAACGGAGAGACGCTCGGTGACACCGCGAACATGCACCGGACGTACCGGTTCGACGTGACCCACCTGCTGCGCGACGGTGGCAACGATCTCGTGGTCGGCTTCGCGCCGGTGCGCGAGTACACGGACGCCGTCGTCGCCGAGGCGGGGGAGCGCCCGAACGTCTACCCGGAGCCGTCGCAGTACGTGCGCAAGATGGCCTGCAACTTCGGGTGGGACTGGGGGCCGACGCTCGTCACCGCGGGCATGTGGAAGAGCGTGCGCCTGGAGTCGTGGCAGACGGCGCGGCTCGCGGCGGTCCGGCCGGTCGCGCGCGTCGACGGGAGCGACGGCGTGCTCGAGGTCGAGATCGACGTTCGGGCGGACGGCGGCGACGAGCGCTCCCTCGAGGTCACCGTCGAGGTCGCCGGCGTCGTCGGCACCGCCTCGGTACCGGCCGGCGGCGGCACGGTCCGCACGCAGGTCACCGTGCCGGGAGTCGACGTGTGGTGGCCGCGCGGGTACGGCGAGCAGCCGCTGTACGACGTCGAGGTGAGCCTGAGCGCCGACGGTGCAGGCCTGGACACGTGGACGAGGCGCACCGGCTTCCGCAACGTCTCTCTCGTGACCGAGCCCGACGACGCGGGGATGTCGTTCGTCGTGACGGTCAACGACACGCCGGTGTTCGTGCGGGGTGTCAACTGGATCCCGGACGACTGCTTCGTCTCGCGGGTCGGCATCGACGATTACCGCGAGCGGATCTCGCGGGCTGCCGAGGCCAACGTCAACATGCTGCGAATCTGGGGCGGCGGGATCTACGAGAAGGACGAGCTGTTCGATGTCTGCGACGAGCTGGGCGTCCTTGTGTGGCAGGACTTCCTGTTTGCCTGCTCCGCCTACCCCGAGACCGAGGAGCTCGTCGCAGAGGTCGACGCGGAGGCCAGGGAGAACGTCGCGCGCCTGATGCCGCACCCGAGCCTCGCCCTCTGGAACGGCAACAACGAGAACATCTGGGGATTCTTCGACTGGGGCTGGAAGGAGCCGCTCGACGGCAAGGACTGGGGCCTCGGATACTACCTCGACGTGCTGCCCCGGGCCGTCGCCGAGACCGACCCCTCCCGCCCGTACTGGGCCGGGTCGCCCTACTCCGGCACGATGGACCGCCACCCCAACGACCCCGCCTACGGCAACCACCATTCGTGGGAGGTCTGGAACCGGGAGGACTACACCGCGTACGCCGACGAGCGGCCGCGCTTCGTCTCGGAGTTCGGGTATCAGGCACCGCCCGCATGGTCGACGCTCGCGGCGTCGGTGGACGACGACCCCGTGCTCTTCGACTCGCCGGGTGTGCTGCACCACCAGAAGGCCGTCGACGGCAACGGGAAGCTCGCGAGCGGTATGGCGGCCCACCTGCCGGAGCCGGTCGACACCGACGACTGGCACTACCTCACTCAGCTCAACCAGGCGAAGGCGATCACGTTCGGCGTCGAGCACTACCGGGCTTTGTGGCCGCACTGCGCGGGGGCCATCCTCTGGCAGCTCAACGACTGCTGGCCCGTGACCTCGTGGGCGGCGATCGACGGCGCCGGGCGGCTCAAGCCCCTCTGGTACGCGATGCGTCGCCTGTACGCGGACCGGATCCTCATCCAGCGGACCGACGACTCCGGGCAGCGCCAGGTGGTCGTCGTCAACGACGGGCCCACGCCCTGGCAGGGCGAGCTCTCGGTCGTCCGCCACGATGTCGCGGGCGAGCGGCTGGCCGAGGCGACGATCCCGGTCTCCGTCGGCGCGCGGGACAGCGTCAGCGTTCCGGTGCCGGCGGTCGTCGCGACCGCTGGCGACCCCACGCGTGAGCTCGTCGTGGCAGGTCTCGACGGGCACCGTTCGGTCGCGCTCTTCGTCGAGGACCGTGATGCGGCGCTCGAGCCGGCGCGATTCGACGTCGACGTCGAGGCGGTGGACGGCGGGGTCGCCGTCACCGTCACCGCGCGGACGCTCCTGCGCGAGCTCGTGCTCAACAGCGATCGCATCGACCCAGGCTCGGAGGTGGACGACCAGCTCGTCACGCTGCTCCCCGGCGAGAAGCACGTCTTCCGCGTCTCGACCACGGCCGCGGCGTCGGACCCTCGCTGGTCCACGGCGCCCGTGCTGCGCTGCCTCAACGACACGGTACGGGCGGCTGTTCCGGTGGCCGTGTGATGATGCGCGTCGACGGGCAGCCAGCGCCCGAGAAGGTTCGGGGTGGAACCATGGCTCGACCGACGATCGTCGACATCGCGCAGGCGGCAGGCGTGTCGAAGGGGGCGGTGTCCTTCGCCCTCAACAACCGGCCGGGCGTCTCCGACGCCACCCGCAGCCGGATCCTCGCGGTGGCGACGGAGCTGGGCTGGGTGCCGAACGCGGCGGCGCGCTCCCTCGCCGGCACGAAAGCCGGTGCGATCGGCATGGTCTTCGCCCGGCCCGCCAAGACCCTCGCCGTCGAGCCGTTCTTCATGCAGCTCATCGCGGGGATCGAGTCGGAGCTGGCCAGGGAGTCTCTGGCGCTCGTGTTCCAGGTCGTCGAGGACCACGAGGCGGAGATAGCGACCTACCGCCGTTGGGCGGCGGAACGTCGGGTCGACGGCGTCCTCGTCGTCGACCCGTACGCCGACGACGACCGGCTCGCCCCGTTGCGCGAGCTCGACCTCCACGCGGTGTTCATCGGGATCCCCCCGACGAGCGAGGGCTTCGCGGGGGTGTGGAGCGACATGTCGAGATCGATGGACGCGGCACTCACGCACCTGTTGGGTCTCGGCCACACACGGATCGCCCGGGTGGCGGGTGACGAGAGGCACGACCACGTCGTCCTCCGGGATGCGGACTTCACCCGGTGGACGACCGAGCGCGGACTCGATGAGTGCACGATCAAGAAGACCGACTACTCGGTCGACTCCGGATCGCGCGCGACGTTCGAGCTCCTGAGCTCGGACCGGCCTCCCACCGCGATCATCTACGACAACGACGTGATGGCGCTGGCAGCCGTCGGGGTGGCGCACGAGCTCGGCGTCGACATCCCCGGCAGGGTCTCCCTCCTGGCGTGGGACGACTCGATCCTCTGCTCGCTCAGCCACCCGGCGATCACGGCGCTGCACCGTGACCTCACGGAGTTCGGCGCGGCGGCGGCGAGCCTCCTGCTCGAGCTCGTCGCCGGTGCTCCCCGGCGCCGGGTCGAGACGCCCTCCGGGACGCTCGTCGTCCGGGGTAGCACCGGGCCCGCACCGTCATACGAGGAGAAGCGAGAAGCATGAGCATCCGTCACGAGCTGCCCACCCGCTGGGAGCTGCGCGCCGTCCCGGGCCAGATCCCCGGCGACGCGCCCGCTTGGGTCGCCGACGCCGTGGTCCCCGGGGAGGTGCCGGGGGTCGTGCACACCGATCTGCTCGCGGCCGGACTCATCCCGGACCCGTACCTGGACGAGAACGAGAGCGACGTCCAGTGGATCGCACGGACGGCCTGGGAGTACCGGACGGAGCTGGAGTGGACGGACGACGGCGCGGACCGCGTCGACCTGGTCTGCGACGGCCTCGACACGGTGGCGACGGTCGAGCTCAACGGCGCCCGGGTCGCGTCCACCCAGAACATGCACCGGTCGTACCGGTTCGACGTCGCGGACGTCCTCCGGGAGGGCACGAACACCGTCGTCGTCCGCTTCGCCTCGGCCCTCGAGCACGCTGAGCGTGAGCGGGACCGGCTCGGTGCGCTGCCGATCCCCAACACGGCCTCGGTCCACCCCATCAACTTCGTCCGCAAGATGGCCAGCAGCTTCGGTTGGGACTGGGGCCCGGTGCTGACGACCGCGGGCATCTGGCGTCCCATTGCCCTCGAGTCGTGGTCGGTGGCCCGCCTCGACCAGGTGCGCCCGGCCGTCACCGTCGACGGCGACGTCGGTCGGGTGCGGGTCGCGCTCGACCTCGAGCGCGGTCGCACGCCGGAGGAGCTCACGGTACGGGTGGGCATCGGCGCGCTCTCGCAGGAGGTCCTCGTCCCCGCGGACGCCGGCGCAGCGGTCGCGGAGCTGGTCGTGCCCGATCCCGATCTGTGGTGGCCGCGAGGCCAGGGAGCTCAGCCGCTCTACGACCTCACGGTCACGCTCACCGCGGGGGGCGGGTCCGGCGTCGAGCGTGAGCTCGGCTCCTGGCAGCGCCGCATCGGGTTTCGCACCGTCGAGCTCCGTACCGAGCCCGACGACGTCGGGACCTCCTTCGCCCTCGCCGTCAACGGCCGGGAGATCTTCGTCCGCGGCGCGAACTGGATCCCGGACGACTGCTTCCCCTCCCGTGTGAGCCGCGCACGATACCGGCGCCGGGTGGAGCAGGCGGTCGACGCGAACATCGACCTGCTGCGGGTCTGGGGCGGTGGGATCTACGAGTCCGACGCCTTCTACGACGCGTGCGACGAGCTCGGCGTGCTCGTCTGGCAGGATTTCCTCTTCGCGTGCGCGGCCTACCCGGAGGCCGAGCCGATCCGGTCCGAGGTGGTCGCCGAGGCGACCGAGAACGTGGCTCGACTGATGCCGCACGCCAGCCTCGCGCTCTGGAACGGCAACAACGAGAACTTCATGGGGTGGCACGAGTGGGGCTGGCCCGAACGGATCGGCGGCCGGGAGTGGGGGCTGGGGTACTACCTCGACCTGCTCCCGACGATCGTGGCCGACGTCGACGGCACGCGGCCGTACTGGCCGGGCAGCCCGTACTCGGGATCCATGGACCGGCACACCGCCGACGACGACCACGGGTGCTCGCACGTGTGGGACGTGTGGAACACGACCGGCTACGACGACTACCGGGCGCGGGTGCCCCGGTTCGCCTCGGAGTTCGGGTGGCAGGGTCCGCCGGCCTGGTCGACCCTCACGCGCGCCGTGCACGACGACCCGCTGCTTCCTGACTCGCCGGGGGCGCTCGCCCACCAGAAGGCGACGGACGGGAACGGCAAGCTCGCCCGTGGCCTCGCCCCGCACTTTCCCGAGCCGGTGACGATGGAGGACTGGCACTTTGCGAACCAGCTCAACCAGTCACGGGCGATCGCCGTCGAGATCGAGCACCTGCGCTCGCACCGTGGACGGTGCATGGGCTCGATCGTCTGGCAGCTCAACGACTGCTGGCCGGTGACGTCCTGGGCGGCGATCGACGGCGACGGACGGCCGAAGCCGCTCTGGTACACGCTGCGGCGCGTCTATGCCGACCACCTGGTCACGGTCCAGCCGCGTGGCGAGTCTCTCGAGGTGTTCCTGGTCAACGACGCGACCGAGCCATGGCCCACCGAGGTCCTCGTCCAGCGTCTGGACCTCTCGGGGACGGTGCGTGCGCACTGGACAGTCGACCTGACGGTGCCGGCCGGCGACAAGGCCGGTCTGGTCGTCCCCCCGGACGTCGCGACACCCGAGGACCCCGCTGCCGAGCTCCTGGTCGTCTCCGCCGGGGACCGGCGTGCCACGTGGTTCTTCGTCCCGGACAAGGACTTCGCGTATCCGGTCGCGGAGCTCGACATCGAGGTCCTCCCTCAGGCCGGCGCCGACGTGGTCGTCCGGGTGTCTGCCCGGACGTTCGTGCGCGACCTGGTGATCTTCGCCGACAGGCTCGCGGTGGGGGCGACGGTCGACGAGATGCTGGTGACCCTCTTCCCGGGGGAGTCGACGGAGCTCCGCCTGTCCGGCGTCTCGCAGGTGACGACCTCGGACCTCGTCGGACCCGTGGTCAGGACGGCGAACGATCTCGTTGTCCGGGCCGCCGCCCCCCGTCCGCACGCGAACGTCCGCTGAGAGGCCGCGCACCGCCATGATCATCGAGAAGGCCGAGGTCGTCGTCACGAGCCCCGACCGCAACTTCGTCACCCTGCGACTGACGACCGACGAGGGCCACGTGGGCCTGGGCGACGCAACCCTGAACGGGCGCGAGCTCGCCGTCGTGGCGTATCTGCGCGAGCACGTCGTGCCGCTGCTCGTCGGACGAGATGCGGGACGTATCGAGGACACCTGGCAGTTCCTGTACCGCAGCGCGTACTGGCGCCGCGGGCCGGTCACCATGGCGGCGAGCGCCGCCGTCGACATGGCCCTGTGGGACATCAAGGGCAAGGCGGCCGGCATGCCGGTCTACCAGCTGCTCGGTGGCGCGAGCCGTACCGGGCTCATGGCGTACGGCCACGCGTCGGGGAAGACGACCGACGAGCTCTTCGACTCGATCCGCGCGCACCTCGATCAGGGCTACCGGTCCATCCGTGTGCAGACCGGAGTGCCCGGCCTGCGCGCCATCTACGGGATCGCGTCCCAGGCCGCCGACGCCGGTGGTGGCGCCGCGCGGTACGACCACGAGCCCGCGCGGCGCGGCGGACTTCCGGTAGAAGAGGACTGGGACACACGGGCGTATCTGCGGCACCTGCCTGGCGTGTTCGAGGCCGTGCGCAACGAGTTCGGCCCCGAACTCCCGCTGCTGCACGACGGTCACCACCGGATGACCCCGATCCAGGCCGCGAAGCTCGGCAAGAGCCTGGAGCCCTACGACCTGTTCTGGCTCGAGGACTGCACGCCGGCGGAGAACCAGGAGGCCCTGCGACTGGTGCGTCGGCACACCACGACGCCGCTCGCCATCGGCGAGGTCTTCAACACCGTGTGGGACTTCAAGGACCTGATCCGCGAGCAGCTGATCGACTACGTCCGCGGTGCCGTGACCCACATGGGCGGCATCACGCCCCTGAAGAAGACCCTCGACTATGCCGCTCAGTATCAGATCAAGTCCGGCATGCACGGGCCCACCGACATCTCACCGGTCGGGATGGCGGCCGCTCTGCATCTCGGTCTGGCGATCCACAACTTCGGCATCCAGGAGTACATGCTGCACGGCACCCGGACGGACCAGGTGTTCCAGCAGTCGTTCACCTGGAAGGACGGTTACCTCCATCCGGGCGACCAGCCGGGCCTGGGCGTGAGCCTGGACGTGGACGAGGCGGGCAGGTACCCCTACGAGCGGGCATACCTGCCGTACAACCGGCTCGCCGACGGCACCGTGCACGACTGGTGATCCTGCTCGCCTGACGAGCGGCCCGTCGTCCGGCCCCGCCGCCGCGCCACGACAGAGCCCGCCGGGTCCCACCCCTGCGGGGACCCGACGGGCTCCGTCGTCGCCTCGGCCGCGCGTCAGCGCGTCACGAGGCCCACGGCCGTCACTTCGCCGCCAGCGCCGCGTCGATCCCCGCGACCGGGCTGCCGAGCCCCGTCACGGTGTCGAACCCGGGCCCGGCGGTGCACTCGGTCCCGCAGAGGCCGTTGGCCCCCTCGGTGACGTCGAACAGCGCGTCGCCGAGGCCGTAGACCGCGGCGTGCGCCGTGTCCCCGCCCCGCCCGTCGACCGCGAGAGGCGCGCTGCCGGCGTCGGCCCGCAGCTGGTCCGTCGCGGCGAGGATGCCCGACCAGACGGGGGCCGAGAGGCTCGTGCCCCCGACCTCCATCCAGTACGCCCGGCCCTGGACCGTCACGTACACCGCCACCCCGGTACGGGGGTCGGCGACGAAGCTGACGTCCGGCGTCGCGCGCAGCCTCGAGGGCTGGACGCCCTTCTGGTACGCGGGACGCTTCTCGAAGTAGCTCAGCCCGCCGCCCGTCGAGGCCCACGCGGACTCCGCGAGGGTCGCACCGGCGTCGTCCAGCTCGAGGTGCGTGCCGCCGATGGCGAGCGACCACGGGTTGGTCGACGAGTACCCGGCCGGGTAGCCGGCGTCGCCGGTGGACTGGACGCACACGGACGAGACCTCGCAGTGCCCGTCGTAGTACGCCTCCTCCGAGAACTCCCGCATGCCCCAGCTGTTGTTGATCGCGGCGGGCTCGTAGGTGGCGGCCACGTCGACGGCCCGGTAGAGCGCGGACGACGAGGCGTCGGCCGCCTCGACCAGCACGATCTTCGCGTGCGGCGCCACGGAGTGCACCCACTCGATGTCGAGCGCGGCCTCCTGGTTCCAGCTCGCGTCGACCGCGGGCTGCTCGGCGTCGGCCGACACCTGCTCGAAGTCGAAGCAGTCGGTCCCCTCGGCGACCGTGTCGCAGGTCTGCGGAAGGTCGAAGTGCTTCGCGAAGTGGTTCAGGTCGTCGCGCGCCGTCGCGTAGTGGTACGCGATGCTCACGGCGACCGTCTGGCCGGTGCCGTCGCCGGTCAGGCCCAGGCGCGCCTGGATCTGCTGCGGCGTGTAGCCCGTGGTGACCTCCTGGTCGTCGGCCGCGGCGGGGGAGACCGGCGTGGAGCGCTGGATCTCGTGCGGTGCGGACGCCAGCCCGGTGGGCAGGCCCGTGTCCTCGACCGGCGAGGCCGACGACGCCGTGCCCGCCGTCCCGGGAGCGACCTCGCCCGACGGCGTGGCCGCCTGGTCGACGTGCTGCACGGTCACGCCGTGCGGCCAGTTGTCGATCGCGGAGGAGTTCGCGGCGTACCCGCCGACCTGCTGGTCGAGGTTGAACGCCGTGTTGTCGAACGCCACGCCCACGAGGTCCGTGGCGCCCTGGCGCCCGAGGTCGACGGGGTGCACCGCCCCCGCGAACAGCGAGAAGAGCTGGCTGTCCGCGGACTGGTGGTTGGTGATCTCGTCCGGGAACGGCTGGTCGTACTGGACCATGCCGCCCGCGGCGCCGACGAACGTCTCGTCACCGCCGGTGGTCCGGGCGAACGACGCGCTCTCGACCTCGGAGATCGTGGGCACGCGGTAGGAGGGCGCGCCGTCCGCCGGGTACACCGTGAGCTGCGCGGTGTGCACCTCCACGAGCCCGTGGGTGGGGGAGGACGTGTAGCCGTAGAAGGTCGCGGAGCCCGGGGACCGGTCCGTGCGCAGGACCTCGCCGGACCCGCCGTCGACGACCTGGACCAGGTGCAGCCGCGTCGCGGGCTTGTCGCCGCCCCAGGCGAACACGACGCCTCGCCCGTCGGCGCCGGGGACGTCGGGGCTCGCGTAGACGCCCTTGCGCTGGATCCACGCCGCCGTCGGGTCGGCGGGCCGCTGCGACCACAGCTCGGCGCCGGTGAGCGCGTTCAGCGAGACCGCGGCGGGGGCCGGATCGCTGGTCCCCGCCGAGATCACCGGGCGCATGCCGCCGACCTCGGCGAAGACGTGCCCCTTCCCGTCGGTCGCGGCGACGGAGAACGCGAGGTCCTTGCCCTGCGACTTCGCCGGCCGGTAGCTCCAGCGGGTGCGGCCCTCGGCGGTGAACGACGTGAGCGCGGCGTCCGTGGACGCGACGACCGACCCGTCCGTGACGAGCACGCCGGGCTGGAAGGCGCCCGTGTCGACGTCGGACACGATCGTCCCGCGCCGCGGGTCGAGGACGGCGAAGCCGTGCGACGTCGCGACGACGACACGGGTGGTGGCGTGGCCCTTGCGGTCCTCGACCGGCGCGACCTGCACCTCGTGCACGGGCGCGCTGACCGCGGTGCGCCAGAGCACGTCGGGGACGGTCTTGCCCAGCGAGCGCCCGTCGAGGGCGAAGACTCCCTGGCTCTGGCCGCCGACGACGAGGTCCGCCACGCCGTCGCCGTTCACGTCCGTGGCCGCCGCGCCGTACGCGTCGCCGAGGAGCGGGAGGGCTGTCGAGCGGCCCGTGGAGATGTCCGTGCGCCACGCGGTGAGGCCGTAGCCGACGGTGAGGAGCTGGCCCTGGTAGCTCGTGAGCGAGGCGCCGACGACGGAGCCCTCGTTCGACCAGGCCGGCGAGCCGCCCGGCGCGTCGAACGCGAGGATCCGGCTGTGCGTGGGGCCCTCGGGGCGCGCGTTCGTGGAGGCGACCGGGTCGGCGACCGCGGCGACGACGGTGCCGCGGCCCGTGGTGTCGATCGCGACGTCGAGCACGGGGCTCTCGTCCGCGCCGACGCTGCTGGTCGCGGCGTGGCTCCACAGCGTGCGCCCGGAGGCGTCCCACGCGGAGACGGTGCTGGCGCCGTCCGTCAGGTCGGCGTTGATGCCGATCTCACCGACCGCGTAGCGCGGCTGGTTGCCGTGCGCGTCGGTGTTCACGGCCAGCGCGACCGGGATGGTGCTGTCCCGGGTGGTGATCACGTTGCGCTCGCCGCTGCGCGCGTCGACCGCGGTCAGGTCCCAGCGGACGGCCGCGGTCGGGTCGTTCTGCTCGGCGACGAGCACGCGGTGCGCGACCGGGTCGGCCTGCACGATCCGCGGGTAGCCCGGGACCTTGGTGTCGACGGCGACGTCGCCGTCGCGCGCGTCGAGGACGACGACGTGGCCCGCCGCCGGGCGGTCGTCGCCCAGCCCGATCGGGGTGTCCGTCCAGCCGACGACGACCTGGTGGTCGCCCGCGCTCTCGACGTCGGAGAACCTCGCGAACGGCGCGTTGGTGCTGTAGCGCCACGCCTCGTGACCCTTGACGGCCTGCGCTGCGCCGTGCTTGGCCTTCCCCGTGGTCGTGAAGCGGTAGGCGACGAGCGAGCTGCGGCTGTCGCCCTGCTCGGCGACCGGGTTGACGTTCCAGCTCGGTCCCGTGCTGTCCGCGACGACGAGGGTGCCGTCCTGCGCGTGCATCGAGCCGACGGTCCCCGGCAGCAGCGTGTGCCACAGCGTCGACCCGCTGGCGCCGTCGACCACGGTGACGAACGTGCCGGACTGCAGGTCGCTGCCGGGCGTGGTGAACGGCCGCGGCGGGCTGTTCCCGAAGTCGTAGGCGACGGCGAGGTCGTTCACGCCGTCGCCGTTGAAGTCGTCCTGCGCGAACGGGTGGCGCCCGACGCTGGACGGCTGGTACGGGTTGTAGCCCTGGTACATGACCGGGAGCCACGCCTCGCCCTGGTAGGCGTTCGTGGGCGTGGCGTCCCAGTCCGTGACGAGCGAGCGGCTGGTGCGCTGCCAGACGGGGTCGCCGTCCTTGTCGTAGCGGGCGACCGTGCCGCCGGAGGAGATGCCGACCCAGTCCCGGGTGCCGTCGAGCGCGAGCGGGGTGACGGTGCCGCGGACGGTCTCCCAGGCCGACGTGCCGACGAGGCCGGAGCCCTGGCCGTCGGTGGCGCCGGCGCTCGCGCCGAGCGTGCCGGAACGCGTCTCGGGGGTGCCGTCCGCGCTGCCGGTGCCGTTGGACCCGGAGCCCGCACCGGCGGCGTCGGCCACCAGGCCGGGCGTGCCGTCGGTGCGGGGGAGGAACTTCTCGCCGAGCGCGTCGAGCTGCTCGTGGGTCAGGCTCACCGCGTCAGGGCTGTCACCGTCGGGGTCGCCGTCGCCGCCGGGGGCCGCGGTGGCGACCGGGGCGGACAGCAGCGCCGCCAGGGTCGCCGCGGTGGCGACGACGCCGGCGGAGCGCAGGCTCCGGGGTCTGGGTCTCATGGAGGGGGTCCTTGTCCAGTGCTGGAACGGGTGAAACAGGTGGACGTCACCCTCTCAGCCGGCGGTCAGGTTTGACAGCGCTATCACTGGCCGGAACCGGACACCTTCCGGAAACGGACGCGGGCTACGCTCCGGGCGAGGGGGTGAGCGCGTGCTGGGCGGCATCGGGATCGAGCGGGTGGAGGAGGAGGCCTACCGGCTCCTGCTCAACCGGGGGGAGCTGACCGTCGCGGCGCTCGCGGGCGCGTCCGGCATCGGGGAGCGGGCCGCGCGCTCGCGTCTCGACCGGCTGGTCGCCGACGGCCTCGCGACCGCCCGCGGCCGCCCCCGCACGTACCGCCCGCTCGACCCGCACGCCGCGCTTCCGGCGCTGGTCCGGGCGCGACAGGCGGCGCTCGAGCGCGTCGGCTCGGTGGTGGAGGTCTACGCCGCGGAGTACCGCGAGCGCCTCCTCGTCTCCGACCCCGGGCGGTTGGTCGAGGTCATCGAGGGGCCGGCCGCCATCAACGAGGTCGTCGAGACGCTGATGGCGGCAGCCGAGAGCGAGGTCCTCGCCTTCGACACGCCCCCGTACGTCACGCCTGACCCCGACGACGCCGCCGCGGAAGAGGCGCTGCTGGACCGTGGCGTCGCGGTGCGCGCGGCATACGCGGCCGAGGTGGTCGGCTCTCCGGAGCGCGTGGCCGTGACCGCCGCGCTCGTCCGGCGCGGCGAGCGTGCCCGGGTGGTGCCCGAGGTCCCGCTGAAGATGATCGTCGTCGACCGCCGGGTCGCCGTCGTGCCCCTGACCGCTGGCCCCGAGGGGGCGCGGTCCACGGCGATCGTGGTGCGCCAGTCGCGGCTGTGCGACGCGCTCGTCGAGCTGTTCGAGGCTGTCTGGGCGCGGGGCACGCCGCTGTTCGCGGCGCCGGCGTCCGCCGGGCCGGAGGGGCTCGACGAGTCCCTGCGCGGCCTGCTCCCGCTGCTCGCGGCGGGGCTCAAGGACGAGGCGATCGCGCGCCAGCTCGGGCTGAGCGAGCGGACCGTCCGGCGCCGCGTGGCCGACCTCGTCGCGCGGCTGGGCGCGACGAGCCGGTTCCAGGCGGGGGTGCAGGCGGTCCGCCGGGGGTGGCTGCCGGAGGAGTAGCGCTGGTCTGCCGTCAGGCGAGGGCCAGGAAGTCCCGGAGCCGGCGGTCGACGGCGTGCAGCGTCGCGGCGTCGACCAGGCCGGCGGCCCCGACGAGGCGGGCGCGCGAGAGGGTGCGCGGCTGCTCGGTCATCGCCCAGCTCGGGCGGCCGAGGCCGTGCGGGCCGTGCAGGCGCACGTGGTTGGACCAGCCGCGCTCGACACCGGTGACCGGGACGACGATCACCAGGGTGGTCACGGTCTCGAGGTACTGCCGGCCGGCGACGACGAGCACGGGCCGGCGCCCGGACTGCTCACGGCCGCGCGTCGGGTCGAGCTCGGCCCAGCAGACGGTGCCACGCACGAGGCCCGGCGGTTTCGCGGCCCCGGCGGGCGGGACGTCCGTCACGAGCGGGCGTCGTCACCGGTGTCCCCGAGGCCGTCGGCCGCGGTGGCGTCCCACGCCGCGTCCTCGGCCGCGTGCGCCGCACGCTCGGTCGGGTCGGTGCGCGCCATCTCGTCCCGCAGCCGGGCGAAGCGCTGCTCGCGCAGCCACGCCTCCAGGAGCTCCTCGACGAACGACCCGACGGGCACGCCTCGCTCGCGGGACTCGGCGTTGAGCCGGTCGCGCAGCGCGCTGTCGAGCTTGATCGTCGTCGCCGTCACGGATCGAGTATACCGGGCGTATACGTGGCCGTCGGCTCGTATGCCTAGGGGCGGGGGTCTGTGGGTCCGTCGCGTCGTCCACAGGGCAGCGCCCGCCCCCGTGGCATGATTCGCCGGTGCCGAGCCGACGCCCCCTGACCCGCCGCCCCGGACTGTGGATCGGGCTCGGCGGCCTCGTGCTCGCGATCCTCCTCGGGGCGACCGGCGGAAAGACCGGGGTGATCCTCTTCGCAGGCCTCTACCTCGCGGTCTCCGCGGCGGTCGCGATCCTGTTCGCCCGCACCTGGTGGGGGCCGATGCGCCGCGGCGTCGCCGGGATCGTCGCGGGCGCGCTCCTCGTCGGCACGGCCGTGGGCGTGGGCGCCTCCGCGGACCCCTCCGCCACGGTGCCCGACGCCGCGGCGTCGGCCGGAACGACGTCGTCGCCCACACCGAGCCCGTCCCGGGCGACGAGGACGCCCGAGCCTGCACCGTCGTCGGCCGCCCCCACGCCGAAGCCGAAGCCGAAGCCGGCCACGAAGGCGAAGCCGACGACGTCGTCGGGCACCACGGCGAAGGGCGCCGCGTCGGGGACGGCGCTCGCGGCGGTCGCCACGCTCGCCGTCAAGGGGCGCGCGCCGAAGACGGGGTACGACCGCGAGGAGTTCGGCCCGGCGTGGTCGGACATTGACCACAACGGCTGCGACACCCGCAACGACATCCTCGGGCGCGACCTCGGCGACGTGACCCACAAGGACGGCACGCACGACTGCGTCGTCCTCACCGGCGTGCTCGTGGACCCCTACGGCGGCAGCACCATCGGGTTCCGGCGCGGGGTCTCGACGTCGAGCGCCGTCCAGATCGACCACCTCGTGGCGCTGTCGGACGCCTGGCAGACGGGCGCGCAGCAGATCGGCGAGGGCGCGCGCAAGGAGCTGGCCAACGACCCGCTGAACCTGCTCGCCGTCGACGGCCCGCTGAACATGTCCAAGAGCGACGGCGACACCGCGACGTGGCTGCCGCCGAACAAGGCGTTCCGGTGCGCGTACGTCGCGCGACAGGTCGCCGTGAAGCAGGCCTACCACCTGTGGGTGACGCCGGCGGAGGGCGAGGCGATGCGTCGCGTGCTCGGGACGTGCCCGGACGAGCCGCTGCCCACCGAGGCGGGTGCGGCCCGGCACGCCGACCCGCACGCGAAGCAGGACCCGTCGGTGGAGGCGGGGGAGCCGGCGGGCGGAGCGGCGGACGAGTCGGAGCCTGCGCCCGCGGGGGATGGGTCCGGCGGCTCGGGCGACTCCGACGGCTCGGTGACCTACCAGAACTGCGACGCCGCGCGCGCGGCCGGCGCCGCCCCCGTCCACCGGGGCGACCCGGGGTACTCGAGCAAGCTCGACCGCGACGGGGGCGGCGTCGGCTGCGAGTAGTGCGGTAGCGGAGCGGGTGAAATCTGGGCGGTCTGCGGGACCCGAAGAGGCTGATCGTTGAAATTGCAACGATGAGCGCAATGGACCGCACTTCCTTCGTGTCGGACGTTCGACCTACTCTGGCGCAGCCCCGACGGTTCACAAAAACCCCGCGCCACCTGCGGAGACAAGGCCATCACGATGAAGAGAAGGTCCATCAGCGCGCCGCTGGCCGCCACCATGGTTGCCTCGCTGGCGCTCGTCGGAACGATCGCGGCCACGCCCGCGTTCGCCGACGACACACCCACGAGCAGCGGGACGGTCGCGGACACCACGAACCCGACCGTGACCGTCAAGCCGGCCTCCGGCGGCACCATCGGCGTCGACGGCCGCTACCGTGCCGTGTCGTTCCAGCTGCACGACGCGGGGAAGGTCGACCGGCTCGAGCTCAACGGGGTCGCCAAGGACCTGGCCGACAACCAGTGGTCGGATCTCAACGGCGTCAAGCCCGGCGCGTTCGGCGCGGTCGAGGGCACGAACACGCTGAAGGTCTACGACGTCGCGGGCAACGTCACGTCGCTCGACTTCGTCCTGGACACCACGGGGCCCGAGGTCACGGTCAAGGACGAGTCGAAGGGCGTGGACCCGGTCTTCCGCACGGTGAGCTTCAGGCTGCACGACGGCGCGAAGGTTGACCGGATCGTGCTCAACGATGTGGCCAAGGACCTGAACGACAACCAGTGGTCGGACCTCAACGGGGTGAAGCCCGGCGCGTTCGGCGCGGTCGAGGGCAAGAACACCCTGGTCGCCTACGACGCTCTGGGCAACAAGACCACCCTCGTCTTCACCCTCGACACCACGGGCCCCGAGGTCACCGTCAAGCCGGAGCGCGACGGCACGGTCGGCGCCGACGGGCGCTACCGCTCCGTGTCCTTCAAGCTCGCCGACACGGGCAAGGTCGACCGGCTCGAGCTCAACGGCGTCGACAAGGACCTGACCGACAACCAGTGGTCGGACCTCAACGGCGTCAAGCCCGGCGCCTTTGGCGCGGTCGAGGGCGCGAACACGCTGGACGTCTACGACGTCGCGGGCAACGTGACGTCGCTCGACTTCGTCCTGGACACCACGGGGCCCGAGGTCACCGTCAAGGACGACTCGACCGGCGCGGACCCCGACTTCCGCACGGTCAGCTTCAAGCTGCACGACGGCGCGAAGGTCGACAAGGTCGAGATCAACGGGGTACTCAAGGACCTGACCGACGACGAGTGGTCCGACGTCAACGGCGTCACGCCGGGGACGTTCGGCGGGGTCGAGGGCAAGAACACCCTGGTCGCCTACGACGCCCTGGGGAACGAGACCGTGGTCGACTTCTCGCTCGACACCGCCCGGCCGGTCGTCGCGATCGACGCGCCCACCGCTGACCGGATCACCACGAGCGCGAAGGCCGGCAAGCTCACGCTCACCGCGACGGACGAGCAGGGGCTGCGCCGGACGGCCGCGAACCTCTACCTGAACGGTGAGTTCCTGCGGGCCGTCGGCTCGACGTCGGCCACGACGGCGATCGGCGGGACGACATGGGCGGGCGGCTGGGACATCCCGGCCGACCTGGCCGACGGCGACTATGTGATCCGCACGGGCGCGACCGACCTGGCCGGCAACTGGGGCGGGGCCGACGTCGCGCTGACGATCGACGGCACCACGCCGGTGATCGTCATGCCCGACGGCGACCAGATCGCCGGCGCAGGCGAGACGACGTTCGATCTCTCGCAGGTGGAGGAGCACCCGGGCTGGTCGTACGTCGAGATCGATCAGATCGGCGCGAACGACAAGTGGCAGAAGATCACGGGGCAGCGCTTCGAGGACGTGAACGAGTACGCCTTCACGGTCGACAGCTCGACGCTCACCGAGGGCGCGCGCACCCAGGTCAAGATCACGTCGGTCGACGCCGCGGGCAACCGCACCTCGGCGGTGTTCCCCGTCGTGGTGGACGTCTCCTCCGCGACGCCGGTCGGCCCGGCCGACCCTGGGGACGCGACGGAGCCTGAGGACGCGACGGAGCCCGAGGGATCCGAGGGTTCGGACGCCGGCGACACGGACGACAGCACGGTCCTGACTCTCGACGGCTCCACGGTCCGGACCGAGACGGTCGACGGCCTGCCCTGGATCGACGTCGACGTGACGCTGACGGACCCGGGCGCACGCGCCACCGCGCACACCGTCCACCTCGAGCTGACCGACGGCACGCACACGGAAGACATCACGCTCGGCGACCTCGTCGACGGGCACCTCGAGGGCCGGATCCTGTGGCCCGGTGCGGCAGAGGCCGCCGAGGGCACCCCGGCGGCGTGGCCCGGCTGGACGCAGGACTCCCACGGCGCCTGGGTCCGGACCGACGAGGGCTTCGCCTGGACGCTCGGTGACATCACCGCGAAGCTCGTCGTCAACCCCGAGCTGGCCGTCGACCTCACGTACCCCGCCGGCGCCGGACCGCAGGTATCGGACGACGCGGGCGAGACGTCGTCCGACGCCACGGACGGGGGCGACGTCGTGGTGACCGGGGCGCAGGCCGCGTCGAACGTGGTCGCCGGGGCCCCTGCCGGTGCGGGTACCGATGCGGCGGACGCAGACGCCGCGGAGGTCGCGGCCGGGACGGCCGACGCCGGTGCGACGGGAGCCCTGGCGAGTACCGGGTTCGACGTCGCGCTGATCGGGTCCGCCGCGCTGCTTCTGGTGGCGCTCGGCGCCGGGCTCGTGATCGCGCGGCGCCGCCGCGCCTGATCCCCTGGCCGAGCCCGCGGCCCCGCGCCCCTTCCCGGGTGCGGGGCCGCAGTCGTCGGCCGTCGCATCGTGCGGGGCCGTCCACAGCGCGGACCGGACGAATCGTCATCCACAGCGCGATAGCCGCCATTAGGTTATATCGGACAGGTGCCCTAATCTCAGTCGCGCCCGACGCCGTGCTCCGAGACCAGGGACCTCCCGTGAAAACTGCACACCGCCCGCGCGCGATGGCCGCGCTCCTCTCCTCCGCCCTCGCCGCGGGCGTCGTCGCCCTCGGGGCGCCCGCCTTCGCGACCGACGTCGTCGCGCCGGACGGGGCGCACGCCGACTACCCGTACACGGTCCAGGTCGACTGGCTCCTGCCCGACGCGTTCGACGACGCCGACCAGAGCCCTCCGGCCGGCGCGAAGGAGATCTTCCCCCAGGACCGCGTCGTGGATTCCCCGGCGAAGTGCGGCCACTGGATCCAGCGGGACACCTATCGGATCGACGACGCGACGGACCAGGCGATACTCGACGGGTTCGGCAACGTCCTGACGTGGAACGAGGCCGAGAACCGCAGCGCCGACACCTCGATCTACGTGGGCCACACGTTCGAGTTCACGGGGGCATGCACGCCTGAGACCGCGCCGACCGCGCCGACCGCGCCGACCGCGCCGACCGCACCGACCGCGACCCCGGGCGCGGCGCCCATGCCGACCGTGCCCGCCGAGTCCCCGAACGCCGCGTCCACGCCGACGCTTCCCGCCGAGGCTGCGGCATCCGGGGCACCGGTGGCGGAGGTCGTGGTGACGCCGGAGGCGGACGACGCCACGCCGTCGGACGCGGCCTCCGACAGCTCGACGGACACGGAGATCGCGGCGCCCGTCGCCGCGGAGGTCACCGGTGCGCCGTCGGACGCCCCGAGAGTCGAGGCGGCTGCCGAGGTCTCGGGCGACCAGCTCCCGCAGACCGGGTTCGACAGCGCCTGGTTCGCGGTCGCCGCGATCGTGCTGGTCGGTGGCGGCGTGACCACGCTGCTCGCCGTCCGACGCCGCGCGAACGGCTGACACGGCCGGCCTCACCCGCCGAGAAGTCGAACTCGGCCCCTGACTCTTCCGATCGAGGGGCGGAGCTCGACTTCTCAGCGTGTGGCGCGACATGGGGAGAGTTCATCCGCTCCGGCACTGGAACGGGGCTCGGGCACACGCGGATACTGGGATGACGGCAGGGGGCGCCCCGACGAAGGAGTGCGCCATGAGTCCCGACGTGTCAGCACAGGTGCCGGCCGGCGTGCTGGAGGCCGTCCGCGCCAAGCACCGCGCGATGTGGTCCTCCGGCGACTACCCGGCCGTCGCGGACCAGACCATCTCGACCCTCGGCGCCGTCCTCGTCGAGGCGTGCGGCATCGGTCCGGGCGACCGGGTACTCGACGTCGCGGCCGGTGCGGGCAACGCCGCGATCCCCGCTGCGCTCGCCGGGGCGGACGTCGTCGCCTCCGACCTGGCACCCGACCTGCTGGACGCGGGCCGGCGTCGCGCAGCGGAGCGCGGCGCGACGCTGCACTGGGCGGAGGCTGACGCCCACGCCCTGCCGTTCGAGGACGGCGAGTTCGACGTGGTGATGTCGTGCGTCGGCGTGATGTTCGCACCGTTCCACCGGCTGGCGGCACACGAGCTGCTCCGCGTCACGCGCCCCGGGGGGACGATCGGCACCATCGCGTGGACGCCGGACAGCCTGGTCGGTGAGATGTTTGCGACCATCGGGCCGTACGCGCCCCCGCCGCCGCCGGGGGCGCAGCCACCGTCGGCGTGGGGGAGCGAAGCGCATGTGCACGAGCTGTTCGGGGACGCGGTGACGGACCTCCGGGCCGAGACCCGCACTCTCGTCGTCGACCGGTTCGGCTCCGGCGTGGAGCTCCGTGACTTCCTCAAGGAGCTCCTGGGACCAGTGATCGCGGCCTACCGGTTCGTCGCCGATGACCCCGAGCGTGTCGCGGCGCTCGACGAGGCCCTGGTCGCGCTGGGCGACCGGCATCTGCAGGACGACGGCACGATGGCCTGGGACTACCTGCTGGTGCGCGCGACGCGGGCGTGACTGGCCCGGTCGGCGGACCCTGCGCCCTCGGCCCCGAACGCCGAGAAGTCGAATTCCGCCCCTGATCTGGCCAGATCAGGGGCGGAATTCGACTTCTCGGCGGGGTGGTGCCGGGCGGGTCGGGGGTGGTGCGGGAGAGGGCTACTGGCCGCCCATGCCCGTCGTCGCGACGCCCTGGACGATGCGGCGCTGGAAGAGCATGAACACCACGAGCAGCGGCAGCGCCGCGATGATCGCCGACGCCATGTTCTGCGCATACTGCACGCCGTAGGCGTTCTTCACGGTCGAGAGCCCGACGGGCAGCGTCATGAACGTCGGGTCGGTCGTGACGATGAACGGCCACAGGAAGTTGTTCCACGCCCCGATGAACACGAAGATCGCCACCGCCACGAGGATCGACCGGGACAGCGGCACGACGATCGTCCAGAAGAGCCGCCACGACCCGGCGCCGTCGATGCGTGCGGCGTCCAGCAGCTCGCCGGGGATCGCGTCGAAGAACCGCTTGAGGATGAACACCATGACCGGTGCGACGATCTGCGGCAGGATGATGCCGGCGTAGGAGTCCACGAGACCCATGGCCTGCATCTGGCGGAACAGCGGCACGATGAGGATCTGACCGGGCAGCATGATCGACGCGATGGTCAGCGCCTGCAGGAGCCCGCGACCCTTGAACAGCGTCTGCGAGAAGGCGAACGCGGCCATCGCGGAGATCATCACGGTGAGGATCGTGACGAGCGTCGCGACGATCAGGCTGTTGCCCATCCACTTGAGCAGGTCGCTGTTCGCGAGCACCGAACGGTAGGCGTCGAGCGTCCAGCCCATCGACGGCCACCACGACGCGGGGAGCGCCGCCTCGGCCTCGTGCTTGAAGCTGGTGACGGCACCCCAGACGACGGGGAGCAGCCAGAGCGCCGCGAGCACCACGAGGGCGATCAGCGTGCCGGCCCGGACCCAGGGGGAGGGGCCGATGGTCAGGTTGGTGAGAGCTCGGTTCTCGGCCCGGGTCCGCTGCGCCTCCGCGCGGCGGTCGGCCACCAGTGTGGCGATGGACACGTCAGGACTCCTTACGGGTCGGCACCAGCCGGATCAGGGTGAACACGAGGATCAGCGCGAAGAACACGTACGAGATCGCCGACGCGTACCCGAGGCGGTAGTTGGTGAAGCCCGCGTCGTAGATGTATTCGAGGATCGGCCGTGTGCTGCCGTTCGGTCCGCCGCCCGTGAGCAGATAGATCTGGTCGAAGACCTTGAGCGACCCGAGGATCTGCAGCACGACGATCACGGCGGTGATGTTGCGCAGCTGGGGGATGGTGATCGAGAACAGCCGGCGCCAGCCGCCCGCGCCGTCGATCGTCGCCGCCTCGTAGA
Source organism: Cellulomonas sp. PhB143 (assembly GCF_003752595.1). GTDB lineage: Bacteria > Actinomycetota > Actinomycetes > Actinomycetales > Cellulomonadaceae > Paraoerskovia. The sequence continues at coordinate 42,521 of NZ_RKIJ01000001.1, forward strand.
GGGTGTGCGGGATCCCCTGCAGGGCCGCGAGGAACAGCAGGAAGTTGAACCCGACCGTCCACCAGACGGTGACGAGCACGATGGAGTACATGGCGACGTTCTCGTCGCTGAGCCAGCCGACCGGGCCGAGGTTCACCTTCGACAGCCAGACGTCGAACAGCCCGATCTCCGGCTGGAACAGCCAGCTGCTCAGCGAGGCGACGACGGCGCTCGTGAGGAGGAACGGCGCGAAGAACGACATGCGCCAGACCCACTGGCCGGGGAGCCCGGTGTGCACGAGCAGGGCCATCCCGAGGCTGACGATCACCAGCGGGATCACGCTCAGCAGCGTGAAGACGACGGTGTGCCAGAGCGTCTGCCAGACCTGGGGGTCGCCCAGAGCCTCGATGTAGTTGTCGAGACCGATGAAGCTGCTCTTGGTGCCGGTCAGGCTCTGGTTGGTGAAGCTCATCCACAGGCCGTAGATGGTCGGCCACAGCAGGAAGAGCCCGGTGGCGATCGCGAACGGTGCCACGAAGACGTAGCCGGACCGGTCGCGCTCGCGCATGGTCTTGCGACGGGCGGTCCGTGCCGCTCCCGCGGTGCGGGAGCCCGGGGCGCGGCGGGAGGCGTTCGCCCGCGCGGACGCGGGGGCTGTTGAGGTGCTCGAGACGGTCATCGTCGTCCTCACTCGATCAGGCGGGGTTCGGCTGGGAGAGGAAACGGTTCATCTCGCTCAGCATGCGATCGACGGCCGTCTTGGGGGTCGCCTTTCCGGACAGGGTCTCTGCCATCGAGTCGCCGATCCGGTTCTGGAAGTCGCTGCCGGCCCCGGTGAACCAGACGTTCGGGTCGAAGACGGCGGTCTCGGCGGCAGGCGCGTAGATCTTCTGCGGCGTCAGGTCCTGGTAGGCGTCGGAGCTGACGATCGGCTGGTACGCGGGGATGTGGCCGGCGTGGGCCCACGTCAGCCCCTGCTTGATCAGCCCGGCGAGGACGCGGTAGGTGGCGGCCCGCTTCTCCGGGTCGGGGCTCGACTGCTTCGGGAGGACGAACGAGTGCGAGTCCGCGTACGTCGCGGGCGTGCCGAAGATCGTCGGCATGGGCATCGCGCTGACGTCGGGGAGCGCGCTCTGCAACGTCGGCAGCTCCCACTCGCCCGAGAAGAACATCCCCGTGCGCTTGGTCATGAACCGGCCCTCGGCGGCGCCGCCGTCCTGGTCCCTGGCGGCGATCTTGCCGTCGAGCATCTCCTGGAGGAACTCGAAGACGCCGGTGGCGGCCTTCTCGTCGAGCTGTGCCGACCGTCCGGGAGTGAGCTCGTAGCCGCCGCCCGTCTGGTTGTACAGGCCCCAGAACATGCGCCAGCAGGAGGCCGCGTCCCGCAGGTAGCCGAAGGACACCCCGGTGTCGCCGGTGGCCTTCGCCATCGCCCGGCCCGCGTCGAGGAAGTCGTCGGCGCCCGAGATCGCGAGCTTGCCGTCGGTGACGGTGAGCCCGGCGGCCTCGGCGACCGCGGGGTTGAAGAACGAGATGTACGGGTGCGTGTCGAGCGGCAGCGCGTAGAGCTGACCGTCGAACTGCGCCTTCTGCCAGACGGCGGGGGTGAAGTCCTCCTTGCGCACCCCGAGCGCGGCGAGCGCATCGAGGTCGAAGGGCTCCAGCAGGCCGCCCGGTGCGTACCCCGCGAGCCGCGACATGTGCATGATCGCGGCCTCCGGCGGCTTGCCGCCGCCCGACGACGCCATGGCCAGCTTCGTGTAGTACGGCGCACCCCAGGCGAGGGTCACCGAGTCCACGTAGAGGTCGGTGTTCGCCTTCGAGACCGCCGAGACCATCTTCTGCATGTTCGCGCCGTCGGAGCCGGTGAAGAGGTCCCAGACCGTGACGGACGTCTTGCCCTTCCCGGCCGCGGGCTCCGTCGCGCACCCCGCCAGCGACCCGCCGAGCGCGATGCCCCCCGCGCCGACCAGCGCCGCCTGCAGAAGCCGCCGTCGGCTGAGACCTGGGCTGCCCGGACCTGATGCGGTGCCCCCGGCAGGGTCACGGCGTGCGGCGGGCATCCGGCCCGCTCGGCGTCGTCCTGTCGGCACACCCTTGTCGTGCTCGGTCATCATCGACCCTCCTTGGTGCAACGTTGCGCTGCAACGTTGGATCACGATGGACTAGACCTCGCGCTGCGTCAAGTGAGACGCAGGCAACAATTTCTCCGGAGCGGTTCCGGAGGTGGAGAGGCGGCGACGGTGGCGCAGGACGACGGGGACCAGGTCGGGTCCGGGACGGGAGCCGGCGGCAGGCGTCCGGGACGGGTGAGCCTCAAGGAGGTCGCCGCGGCCGCCGGGGTCTCGTGGAAGACGGTCTCCAACGTGGTCAACGGCACCGGGCGGGTCGGCGACGCGACCCGGGCGCGGGTCGAGCAGAAGATCGCCGAGCTCGGCTACCGGCCGAACCTGGCCGGCCGGCAGCTGCGCCAGGGCCGGACGAGCACGCTGGCCCTCGCGGTGCCCTGGGTGCACTCCCCCTACTTCGCCCTGCTCGCCCACAGCGTCATCGACGCCGCCGGTGCCCGCGGCTACCAGGTGCTGATCGAGGAGACGCGGGCCGACCGCGCCACCGAGCTGCAGGTCGCGCGGGGCTTCGAGGTCCACGCGATCGACGGCACCATCTTCTCGTCGCTGGCCATCGGGCCGACGGAGGTCGACGAGGTGCGGGGCGCGACACCGCTGGTGCTGCTCGGGGAGCGCGACTTTCCGGGGCGCCCGGGCGCTCGCCGGACGGACCACGTGAGCATCGACAACGTCCTGGCCGCGCGCGAGGTGACCGAGCACCTCCTGGCGACGGGTCGGTCCCGCCTGGCGTTCCTCGGGGCCGACGCCGGCGTCCTGCCGGGCCCAGAACGTCTCGAGAACCTCCGCGTCCGGGGGTTCGTCGATGCCCTCGGGGCGCGCGGGCTCGAGCCGGACCCGAGGTGGCTCGTCCCGGTGCAGGAGTACTCGCGCCCGTCGGGTGCGCGCGCGGTCGAGGAGCTCCTGCCGCGCATCGGGCGGATCGACGGGCTGGTGTGCGCCAACGACGAGCTGGCGCTCGGGGCGCTGTACGCGCTCCGCCGGAACGGTGTCCGGGTCCCGGAGGACGTCGCGGTCACCGGGTGGGACAACATCGAGGACGGACGGTACTCCGACCCGACGCTGACCACCGTCGCACCCGACCTCGAGGCGATCGCGGAGACGTCCGTGGACCGCGTGGTCGGGCAGATCGAGGGTGCCGCCGAGGGTGCCTCGCCGGCGCAGGACGTCGTCGTCCCGCACCGCGTCCTGGTGCGCGAGAGCAGCGGCGGCTCCGCGGGAGCGGGCGCAGAAGTCTGATTCAACGTTGCATTTTTCGGAGCGCGAGTGTTGAATCATCGCGGCCTTGTCATCCACGCAACGGAGCACACGATGTCTGTCCTCGACCGCCTCGCCCCGCCGTCCGCCCCGGCGGGCGTCGACGTCCCCCGCCCGGAGTACCCGCGTCCGCAGGTCGTGCGCGACCGCTGGCTCAACCTCAACGGCTCGTGGGAGTTCGAGATCGACGCCGGCGACTCCGGCCTCGAGCGCGGGCTGCGCGAGCGGAGCCTGAACGGCACCATCACGGTGCCGTTCGCCCCGGAGACCGAGCTCTCCGGGGTCGAGGACACGGACTTCCTCGAGGTGGTCTGGTACCGCCGGGAGGTCGTCGTCCCCGCCGACTGGGCCGAGGTCGGGGACGACGTCCACGTGCTGCTGCACTTCGGTGCCGTCGACCACGACACGACGGTCTGGGTGGACGGCACCGAGGTCGTGCGCCACCGCGGCGGGTTCACGCCCTTCACCGCCGACCTGGCCGGTGTCGCCGCGCCGGGCGACACCGTCACCGTCGTGGTGCGCGCGCGCGACACCCGCGACGCGCCGCAGGCCCGCGGCAAGCAGGCCACGGTCTACGGCAACACGGACTGCCACTACACCCGCACCACGGGCATCTGGCAGACCGTGTGGATGGAGCCCGTCCCGGCCGCGCACCTGCGCCGCCCCCGCATCACGCCCGAGGTCGCGAGCAGCGCGTTCGACGTCGTGGTCCCGCTCTCGGCGAACCGCCTCGGACACACCGTGACCGTGACCGTGACCGACGACGACGGCGAGGTCGCCTCCGCGACGGCGCGCGCCGACCTCGACCTCGCGCCGTCGCTGCGCGTCGTGGTCCCGGCCGACCGCGTGCGCCTGTGGGGCCCGGGCGAGCCGAACCTCTACGGGGTCGACGTCGTGCTCCGCGACGCCGCGGGCGGCGTCGTCGACCTGGTGCGCTCCTACGCGGGACTGCGGTCGGTCGCCATCGAGGGCAAGGCCATCCGGATCAACGGCGTGCCCGTCTTCCAGCGCCTCGTGCTCGACCAGGGCTACTGGCCCGAGTCGCTGATGACCGCGCCGTCCGACGCCGCGCTGGTGCGCGACATCGACCTCTCGCTCGCCGCCGGCTTCAACGGCGCCCGGCTGCACCAGAAGGTCTTCGAGGAGCGCTTCCTCTTCCACGCCGACCGGCTGGGCTACCTCGTCTGGGGCGAGTTCGGCGACTGGGGCTCGGGCGGGTTCGGCACCTCGCGCGACCACCAGCGGCCGACGACGTCGTTCGTCACCGAGTGGCTCGAGGCGCTCGAGCGCGACCACAGCCACCCGTCGATCATCGGCTGGTGCCCGCTGAACGAGACGCACCAGGACCTGCACGACCGGATCGCGGTGCTCGACGACGTCACCCGCGGGATGTTCCTCGCGACCAAGCTTGCCGACCCCTCGCGCCCGGTCCTCGACGCGAGCGGGTACTCCCACCGCGTGCTCGAGAGCGACGTGTGGGACTCGCACCACTACGAGCAGGACCCGGAGGCGTTCGCGCGGGACATGTCCGGGCTGACGAAGGACGAGCCGTTCGCGAACGACAACGAGCGCGGTCCCATCTCCGTGCCGTACCGCGGGCAGCCCTACTTCTGCAGCGAGTACGGCGGCATCTGGTGGAACCCGGAGGCGGCCGCTGCCGCGTCGTCGGGGGAGAACACCGCCGAGTCCTGGGGCTACGGGCAGCGCGTCGCGGACGAGGAGGAGTTCCACGCGCGCTTCGCGGGGCTGACGAACGCCCTCCTCGAGGACCCGCTGATGTTCGGCTACTGCTACACGCAGCTCACGGACGTGTTCCAGGAGGAGAACGGCGTCTACCGCTTCGACCGGAGCGAGAAGCTCGACGTCGACCGGGTGCGGGCCGTCCAGGCGCGCCCGGCGGCGTTCGAGAAGGGCGAGTCCGCCCCGCTGAACGGCTGAGCACCTGAACGGCTGAGCACCCCGGAGCCCGACCCCCGGCCGCCGAGACGTCGAATTCGGCCCCTGATTCTTCGAATCGAGGGGCGGAATTCGACGTCTCGGCGGACGCACGCGCGAGACAGAGAGGTCCGACGACCATGGCACCGACCGCCAGAGCCTTGCCGACCGCCACGAGCTTCCGTAGCTCGTTCGAGCCGGTCGACCCCGCACCGCGGGAGTCGACCCCCGCGCTGCTCGACGGCGCGCCCCGGCAGGAGAACGTCACCGGCGGCGGACCGGACGCCGGCCCGGAGCCCATGGTCACCGCCGTCGGGCCCGGGCCGGTGACCGACCTGGCCAGCAAGCCGGGCGTCGGGTTCTCGGGCCTGCACGCGCTGCGCTACGCCGGCGCGCACGTCGGCGACGGACCCGCGCGCGCCATGAACGTGCTCTACGACGGCCTCGACGTCGAGGTCGGGCCACGCACCCGTCTGAGCTACGTGGTCCACCCCGAGCTCCTCGGCGACCTGGCCTACCCCTCGACGTACGTCGCGGTCGACCTCGCGTTCAGCGACGGCACCCGCCTGTCCGGGCTGCCCGCGACGGACGCGCACGGCACCGGCTGCTCGGCCCGCGCCCAGGGCGAGGGCAAGATCCTGTACGCCGACCACTGGAACTCGGTGCGGGTCGACGTGGGCGCGGTCGCCGCGGGCCGCACGGTGGTCGCGGTGCTGCTCGCCTACGACAACCCCCACGGCGCGGCCGGGACGCGGTTCGCGGGGTGGGTCGACGACGTCGCGATCGTCGCGGGGCCCGCGACCATCGACAGCCCGCGCCCGGTGGACCACGTGGACACCCGCCGCGGCACGATGTCCACGGGCCGGTACTCACGGGGCAACAACGTCCCGGCGACCGCGATGCCGAACGGCTTCAACTTCTGGACGCCGATGACCGACGGCGGCTCCCAGCGCTGGCACTACGAGTACCACCGCGGCAACGGCGCGGCGAACCTGCCCGTCCTGGAGGGGTTCGGCATCTCGCACGAGCCCAGCCCGTGGATGGGCGACCGCAACCAGCTGGTCTTCCACCTCGCCACCGGGCCCGCCGCGGGCGCGCCGTCGGCCACGCTGGCCGACCGTGGCCTCGCCTTCGACCACGCCGACGAGACGGCGCGCCCCGACCTCTACGCCGTCACGCTCGCGGGCGGCGCCACCCTCGCGGCGACGCCCACGGACCACGGTGCGGTGCTGCGGTTCGGCTACCCCGACGACGTCGGGCACGTCCTGATCGACACCGTCGCCGGGCCGGGGGAGTTGCGGGTCGACCCGGGGACCGGCGAGGTCACCGGCTGGGTCGAGGGAGGGAGCCCGCTGTCCGTCGGGAGCACGCGGATGTTCGTCGCGGGAGTCTTCGACCGCGCCCCGGTCCGCGCCGGGACCGCCGCGGGCGACCGCAACGCCGCCCGGTACGCGACGTTCGCCGTGCCAGGCGGCGGTGCCGTCGAGCTGCGCGTCGCGACGTCGTTCCTCGGCCTGGACCAGGCGCGGGCGAACCTCGACCTCGAGCTGACGGGGCGCTCCTTCGAGGACGTCCAGGGCGCGGCGCGCGAGGCGTGGGACGCGCGCCTCGGCGTCGTCGAGGTCGAGGGCGCCACGGAGGACCAGCTCGTCACGCTGTACTCGAACCTCTACCGGCTCAACCTCTACCCGAACTCCCAGCACGAGAACACCGGCACCGTCGACGAGCCGCGCTGGCGCCACGCGAGCCCGGTCGCCGCGCCCGAGGGCGAGGCGTCGGACGCGACGGGTGTACAAGTCGTGGACGGGTGCATGTACGTCAACCACGGGTTCTGGGACACCTACCGCACCGCCTGGCCGGCGTACTCCCTGCTGTACCCGGAGCTCGCGGCCGAGCTGGCGGACGGGTTCGTCCAGCAGTACCGCGAGGGTGGCTGGGTCTCGCGCTGGTCCTCGCCGGGCTACGCCGACCTCATGACGGGCACCAGCTCAGACGTCGCCTTCGCCGACGCGTACGTCAAGGGCGCGCTGCCCACCGGCGTCGCCCTCGATGCCTACGACGCCGCGCTGAAGAACGCGACGGTCGTCCCGCCGCACGACGCCGTCGGCCGCAAGGGCCTCGACCCGTCGATCTTCCTGGGATACACGCCGTCCTCCACGGAGGAGTCGGTGTCCTGGGGGCTGGAGGGGTACGTCAACGACTTCGGGATCGGGACCATGGCGGCGGCGCTCGCCGAGGACCCGGCCACGCCGGACGCGCGCCGCGCCGCGCTGCGCGACGAGGCGGCGTACCTCCTCGACCGCGCGACCCGCTATGGCGCGCTCTTCGACCCCGCCGTCGGGTTCTTCCGGCCGCGGCGCGCGGACGGGATGTTCGACGGCGCCCCCGAGGACTTCGACCCGGACGTCTGGGGCGGCGGGTTCACCGAGACGAACGGGTGGAACTTCGCGTTCCACGTGCCGCACGACCCGCAGGGCCTGGCGAACCTCTACGGGGGCCGGGCGGGGCTCGAGGCCAAGCTCGACGAGTTCTTCTCCCGCCCCGAGACCGGCACCCTGCCGGGCACGTACGGCGACGTGATCCACGAGATGACCGAGGCGCGCGACGTCCGCATGGGCATGTGGGGCGTCAGCAACCAGCCGTCGCACCACATCCCGTGGCTGTACGACGCCGTGGGCGCCCCGGCGAAGACGCAGGCGGCGGTCCGCGAGGTGACGCGCCGGCTGTTCGTGGGCAGCGAGATCGGCCAGGGCTACCCGGGCGACGAGGACAACGGCGAGATGTCGGCGTGGTGGCTGTTCGCCGCGCTCGGCCTCTACCCGCTGCAGGTCGGAGCCGACCGCTACGCGGTGGGCTCGCCGCTGTTCGCCCGGGCCACCGTGCACCTGCCCGCCGGCGACCTCGTGATCCGCGCCCGCGACAGCTCCGTGGAGAACGTCTACGTGCAGTCGCTCGCCGTGGACGGGCAGGCCTGGAGCTCGACGTCGCTCTCCCACGCGCAGCTCACGGGCGGTGCCACGCTCGAGCTCGTCATGGGCCCGACGCCGTCGTCCTGGGGGACGGGGGCCGGCGACGCCCTGCCCTCCCTGACCTCGGGCGACGAGCCGCCGGCGCCCGCGACCGACGTCACCCGGCGCGGGACGGTCGTCGTGGACGACGGCGGTGGCCGCCCGGACGCGGGGTGCCTGGTCGACGACACGTCGTCGACCGCCGTGGTGCTCGCGTCCCGCACGCCGACGATCACCTGGGTGGGGGACGGGCTCCGGCCGGTCGTCGTGATGTACACGCTGACGTCGGCGAGCGGGCTCGCGGCGCCCGCGTCGTGGCGGCTCGAGGGGTCCGACGACGGGTCGGCGTGGACGACGCTCGACGTCCGCTCCGGCGAGCAGTTCCGCTGGGCGCGGCAGACCCGGCCGTTCGCAGTGGCCGGGCCGCAGGCGTTCGCGCGCTATCGGCTGGTCGTCACGGAGGCGGCCGCGGGCGCAACGGGGGGCGGCGCAACGGGGGACGGCGCAACGGGGGACGGCGCTGCGCGGGACGGTGCGCTGGGTCTCGCCCAGCTGGAGCTGCTCGCCCGGGGCTGACCCGCCCTCCCGCCGAGATGTCGAATTCCGCCCCTGATTTGTCGAATCGAGGGGCGGAATTCGACATCTCGGCGGACAGATGCGGCGGCGGGGCGAGCCGCCGCGGTCACGTTACTGCGGGCGCATCCCCGCGTCCTCGCCCTCCGCCTCGTGGACGGCCTCCTCGACGACCGTGCGCCCGTCCGTGAACCGCAGGAAGTGCCCCGCGGTGCGCGGGCGGCCGACGACCTCCGCGATCACGCGCGCCACGTTCTCCCGTGACGTCGCGGACTCCTCCGGCACGGGGGCGTCGTCGCGCAGGATCGTTATCCCGCCGCCGGACGGCTCGTCGGTCAGCGTGCCCGGGCCGAGGATCGTCCACGCGAGGTCGCTGGCGCGCAGGTGGTCGTCGGCCGTGACCTTCGCGTCGGCGTAGGCGAAGAACGAGCTGTCCTCCGGCACACCGTGGTCGTGGACGGCGCTGATGAACGAGACCATCACGTACCGGTGCGCGCCCGCGCGCCGCGCGGCGTCGATCGAGCGGATCGCGGCGTCGCGGTCGACGGCGTAGGTCGCCTCCGCGCCGCCCTTCCCGCCGGCCCCCGCCGACCAGACGACGACGTCGTGCCCTGCGAACGCCTCGGCGAGCTCGTCCTCGCTCGCCGTCGCGACGTCCAGCAGCACGGGCGTGGCGCCCGCGTCCGTCAGGTCCTGGAACTGGTCCTGCGAGCGGACGACGCCGCTCACCTCGTGCCCGCGCGCCGTCAGCACGGGAACCACGAGGCTCCCGACCTTGCCGTGCGCTCCGATGATCGCGATCTTCGCCATGCTGCGCTCCTTGCGTCGTGGGTGTGCCGGGCGTCCGGGCCTGCCGGGCGCCCCGCCTGCTCTCCACGCTGCCGCGCTGGAGGCCCCGACGCCAGCCGCAGGGCGCCCACGCCGTGCGCCCGGAGCGAAACCGGGGCGGTTGTCGGTGGCGCTCGTCACACTGGAACCCGGTGCACGGCGACGCGCCCGGTGGCGAGGCGGCCGGGCAGGGCGGAGGTGGGCAGGTGGCGACGGACGGACCGGCGATCCGGGCAGAGGGCATCACCAAGCGGTTCGGGGACAACCTCGCGCTCGACGACGTGGACCTCGAGGTGCGCGCGGGAGAGGTCTACGGGTTCCTGGGCCCGAACGGCGCGGGCAAGTCGACGCTGACGCGCGTGCTGTGCACGCTGCTCGCCCCGTCGTCGGGCCGGGCGACGGTCGCGGGGCACGACGTCGACTCGGATCCGACGGCGGTGCGGCTGCGGATCGGCGTCGCCCTCCAGGAGTCGGCGCTCGACGACAAGCAGACCGGCGTGGAGCTGCTGCGCCTCCAGGGCCGGTTCTACGGGCTCACGCGGCGCGAGACGGACCGGCGGCTGGCCGACCTGCGTCGGTTGATCGACATCGGCCCGGCGCTGGACCGCCGGGTGGGCACCTACTCGGGCGGCATGCGGCGGCGGCTCGACCTCGCGATGGCGCTCGTGCACAACCCCGAGGTGCTCTTCCTCGACGAGCCGACGACCGGCCTCGACCCGATGAGCCGCGCGGACGTGTGGGCGGAGGTCCGGCGCCTGAACACCGAGCTCGGCATGACGGTGTTCCTGACGACGCAGTACCTCGAGGAGGCGGACGAGCTTGCCGACCGGGTGGGCATCATCGCCGACGGCGCGATCGTGGCCGAGGGGCCGCCGGCGGAGCTCAAGCGCTCGATCGGGACCGACCTGGTGGTCGTCGAGGTGCGCGACGGCGACGTGGAGCGGGCGCGCCCGACCCTCGCGGGGGTCGACGGCGCGGGCGACGTCGCCGTCGAGGGCTCTCGCCTGTCGGTGTCGGTCCAGGACGGCGCGCGGTCGCTCAGCCCGATCGCCGTGGCCCTCGCGGGGGCCGGCGTCGAGGTCCAGGAGCTGTCGTTGCGGCGCCCCACCCTGGACGACGTGTTCTTCGACGTCACCGGGCGCCGGATCCAGGTCGAGGAGGAGGCGTCATGAGCACACAGGCCGTGGGACGGCGGGGTGCGGGGATCGTCGGCCGGCCGGCCGGGTTCTGGCGCGACCTCGGCTCGGTGGCGCTGCGCGCGCTGCGGCAGATCCCGCGCGAGCCGGAGGCGATCGTCCCGGCGCTGGTGATCCCGGTCTTCTTCTTCGTCGTGAACGTCGGCGCGCTCGGCGACGTCGCCGGTGCGACGGGGGTCGAGGACTTCAAGGCGTTCCAGATCCCGGTCGCCATCGTCTTCGCGGTCACGGGGGTCTCGCGGGCGAGCGCGCTCGTCACGGACATCGCCGACGGCTACTTCGACCGGCTGCTCGTCTCGCCCGTGCACCGGACGGCGCTCCTGCTGGGGCTCATGGTCGCGGACCTCGCGCTCGTGATCGCGCTGTCCGTGCCGGTGCTGGTCCTGGGGTTCCTGCTCGGGGTGACGTTCGAGACGGGGATCGCGGGCGTGCTGGTGTTCCTGCTGATGGCCGGTGCCTGGGGGCTCGCGTTCACCGGGTTCCCGTACGCGATCGCGCTGCGCACCGGTAACCCTGCGGCGGTGAACTCGAGCTTCCTGCTCTTCTTCCCGTTCGCGTTCCTCACGACGACGTTCCTGCCGCAGGAGGCCCTGACCGGGTGGTTGGCGACGATCGCCGACTACAACCCCGTGACGTACCTGCTGGCGGCCCTGCGCTCGCTCATCATGACCGGGTGGGACGCCACCGCCCTGCTGCAGGGCACCGCCGCGATCGTGGGGCTCGGTGCGGTGAGCTTCTTCGTCGCCTTCCGGGCGCTGCGGGGCCGCACGCGTCGCGGCTGACGACCTGCCCCGCCCTTCCGCCGAGACGTGGGGGGGGGGCCCCGGGGGGGGGGGGCCCGGGGGGGCGGGGGGGGGGGGGGGGGGGGGGGGGGGGGGGGGGGGGGGGGGGGGGGGGGGGGCGGCCGCCCCCCCCCCCCCCCCCGCGCGCGCGCAGGAAGGGCCCGGGCGGGCCCCCCCCCCCCCCCCCCCCGCCCCCCCCCCCCCCCCCCCCCCCCCCGGCCCCCCCCCCCCCGGGCCCCCCCCCCCCCGTCTCGGCGGGAGGAGGTCCTGCGTCAGGCGGCCGTCGTGACCTCGATGCGCTGCGGTGTCGTGCCCGCGTAGGCGCCCGCGACGGTCAGCGTCAGGACGCCGGCGTCGTAGGTCGCGCGGACGGCGTCGCCGTCGACCGGGCGCGGCAGGGTGACGACGCGCCGGAACGCGCCGTAGCGGACCTCGCGGACGCGGGCCTGCCGGCCGGAGCCCTTTGCGGACCGGTCCTCGGTCTGCTCGTCCTCCTGAGCGGCGTCCTCGTGCGGGGTGCCTTCCGGTGCGTCGCCCTCGGCGCCCGCGGCCTTCTCGGCGAGGAGGTCCCTGCGCTCGCCGCGGACGACGAGCCGGCGCCCCTCGACCTCGACGGTCACGTCCCGCGCCGGGTCGATCCCGGGCAGGTCCAGGCGGACGACGACGTCCTCGCCGTCGCGGTACAGGTCGGCGGCGGGGGAGGCGGGGCCGCGCGGGGCGGAGGTGGCGGCGCCGCGGGGCGTCCACAGGTCGCGGACGAGGCGGTCGATGTCGCCGAACGGGGTACGGACGAGTGTGGTGCTCATGGTGTCCTCCATCGTGGTGTGCTGATGTCTGACACAACATGAGCCGACCCGACTCAATTTCCGATCCGGCTTCGCCCTGGGAGAACGGCCCCACCCGCCCAGGAGGACCCCGCCGAGAAGTCGAATTCGGCCCCTGGATTCGAAGAATCAGGGGCCGAATTCGACTTCTCGGCGGGGAGGGTCAGTCCTTGCCGGGCTTCGGCGGGCGCACCGTCGGCACGTCGCCGACGATCGGCACCGGGCGCCGGTGGAACGGGAACCCGTACCGCGTGACGAGCCCCGCGAGCGTGGTCAGCCGGTTGCGCCCGCCCATGAGCCCCATGATGTGCACGAACAGCCACAGCAGCCAGGCGATGCCGCTGGTCACGGGCACCTTCCCGAAGAGCTGGGCGATCGCCGCGCGCCGCCCGATGATCGCCATCGTGCCCTTGTCGAGGTAGTGCAGCGGCGTCGTCCGCCCTCCGGCGACGAGCGCGGCGATGTTCTTGCCGACATGCCCGCCCGCCTGGATGGCCGGCTGGGCGAGCTGCGGGAGGTCGTCGGGCGAGATCGAGACGTCGCCCACCGCGTAGACGTCGGCCACCCCCTCGACCCGATGCTCGCGGTCGACGCGGATGCGGCCGCCGTGGCCCAGCGGCAGGCCCCAGCGCTCGACCTCGGGGTGCGGGTGGACGCCCGTCGCCCACACGGTCAGGTCGGAGGGGATGCGCGTCCCGTCGGTGAGCTCGACGGCGTCGGGGTGCACGGCGGCGACGCCCGCGCCCAGGCGCAGGTCGACGTCCCGCCGGCGCAGCTGTGCGGCGCCGTAGCGGCGCAGGCGGGGCAGGAACGACTTGAGCACCTCGTCGCCGCGCTGGACGAGCGTCACCGAGAACGCGTCGCCGTCCACCTCCGGGTAGGCGGGGCGCAGGCCCTGGTCGCGCAGCTCCGCGAGCGCCCCCGCGACCTCGACCCCCGTCGGGCCGCCGCCGACGACGACCACCCGGAGCCCGTCGTCCGTCCGCGGCGTCGAGGCGGCCACCTCGAGGCGGACGAACAGGGTGTCGCGGATCTTCAGCGCCTGCGAGCGCGAGTACATCGCGAACGCGTGCTCCTTGGCCCCCGGCGTGTCGAAGTAGTTCGTGGTGACGCCGTTGGCGAGCACGAGGTGGTCGTAGTGCACCACCTCGTCGTTGAGCAGCGTGATGGTCCGCGCCTGCGCGTCCACGCCGACGAGGTGCTCGTGCACCACGCGGACGTTGGGCTGGCGGTGGTGCAGGCTGCGCAGGAAGTACGTGACGTCGCCCGGGTTCAGCCCGCCGGACGCGACCTGGTAGAGCAGCGGGTTGAAGGTGTTGTAGATCCGGCGGTCGACGAGCGTGACCCGCACGGGCGCGTCGGCCAGCGCGCGGACGCACGCCACCCCCGCGAACCCGCCGCCCACGACGACGACGTGCGGGACGCCGTCGGGCACCTCCGGGACGGAGCCGGACCGCGCTGCTGCATCCTCCTGCGCGAAGGGCTCCGAGAGCCCGGGTTCTGCCTGCTCGCTCACCGATACCTCCTCCTCGACGGGGCCGTGCGCCCCTGCTCACGCTAGGTGAGCGGTGCCGGCCTCGCGCCCGCGAGGGGCGTCCGGCGGGCTGTCCGGTGCGTCACGTCGGAGAAAAACTGTGATCTGTGTCACGAACCTACCCCGTCGACCCTCCCTCGGTGTGCCGCCCCCACGGCGGCGGGCACCGTGCCCTCTCACGGGTCAGATCCCGAGGTGAACCATGCACAGACGCCTGTCGCTCTCCGTGGTCGTCGCCGCCGCGTCGCTCGCCGTCGCCGCGCCTGCCACCGCAGCGCCTTCTGCCGCCGCGCCCCCGGCGGCACACTCTGCCGCCGCCCCCCAGCTGTCGCACACCCAGCGCGCGTCCGGCTGGGACGACGGACCCGGCAGCCCGGGCCGCTCCTCGTGGGCGCGGCACGCGCCGCGCACCTGGACCCACGGCTGGTCGTTCGGGCACCCGTCGCGCACGCCGTCGGCCGGCACGCCGACGACGCTCGCGACCGGCCTGGTCGGACCCCTGAGCCTGGCGGTCGGGCTCGACGGCGTCTATGTCGCCGACAACTTCGCCGCGAGCCTGCTCAAGGTCCGCTCCGGGAAGGCGCCCACGACGCTCTACTCCTCGCCGCAGGTCGAGGGCATGAGCGGCGAGGTCGGCGCCGTGTCCGTCGGGCTCGGGAGGGTCGTGTTCGCGGAGTCCTACGCGGCCGCCGAGGGGGGCCCGCCGGCCGACGCCGAGGACGCCCAGGACCCGGGCACCGACGAGGGCGCGGGCGACGACGCTCCGCCGTGGAGCGCCACGCTCCAGCAGGTGGACCTGCGGGGCAAGGTCAGCCAGGTCGCCGACCTGGGCGCCGCGGAGATCCGCACCAACCCGGACGGGAGCACCACCTACGGCTTCCTGGACGCCTCGCCGCAGTGCGCCGCGCAGTTCGAGGCCGCGGGCCTCGGGCCGCTCGTCGCGCCGGGGGAGGTGTACTCCCACCCGTTCGCGTCCCTCGTCCTGCCGGGACGCACCATCGTGGCCGACGCCGGCGCGAACGTCCTGTGGAACGTCGACGGCCGGGGGAGGGTCACCCCGCTCGCGGTGCTGCCGCCGCAGCGCTACGCCCTCTCGTCCGCGACGGCGCAGACGTACGGCGTGCCCGCCTGTGCCGGCCAGACCTACACCGCCCAGCCCGTGCCGACCGACGTCGAGCTCGGCCCGGACGGCTGGCTGTACGTCTCGCTGCTGCCCGGGGGCCCCGAGGACACCGGCGCCCACGGCGCCGTCTACCGGGTGAGCCCGTCGACCGGGAGGGCGGTCAAGGTCGCCGGCGGGTTCACCGCGGCGACGGACCTCGCCGTCTCGCTGCGCGGCGACGTCTACGTGGCCGAGCTCTTCGGCGACCGCATCTCCGTGGTCCCGCGGGGGTCCTCGACCCCGCAGGAGCTGCTCGGCGTCAGCCAGCCGGGAGCCGTGGAGTGGACGCCGCTGGGCCTGTACGCGACGACGGACGCGCTCGGTGCGCTCTTCTCCCCGCCGGGGACGCCGCCGTCGGCGAAGGTGGTGAGGATCCCGCTGCGCTGAGCCCGGGGTGCGCAACTATGCTCGGGACGTCGCCGCGCGAGCCGGTTCGCGCGGCGCGTCCCGCCCCCGGACCGAGAGGCCCCCCGATGTCGACGAGCAGCGGACCCGCCGCAGCCCAGCCCGCCCCCGCGGAGCCGCTGGTCCTCGAGGCCCCCGCCGCCGCGCCGCGCGTCTCGCGCGAGCAGGCGGCCGCGACCGTGGCGGCGCAGCAGCCGGACGGCGCCGCGGCGCAGCAGCACCGCGCCGCCGAGGCGAAGGCCCAGGTGCTCGTCGCCGAGCTCTCGGCGATCGACCCGCGGTCGCCGGAGTTCGCGGAGAAGATCAAGACCGTCTCGGCGCTGGGCGACGAGGAGATCCGGGCGTCCGCGGAGGTCTCCAACCGCATGCTCGACCGCCCGGCCGCCCAGTCGCGCGAGTCGAGCGCGCAGTCCAAGGTCAGCGCGACGCTCGTCGAGCTGCGCCAGACCGTCACGGAGCTCGACCCGAACCGGGCCGACCTCACGGGCGTGAAGAAGCTGCTGAAGTTCCTGCCCGGCGGCGACGCCGTCGACCGGTACTTCGCGAAGTACCAGTCGGCGCAGTCCCAGCTCGACGCGATCATCCGCGCCCTCGCGTCGGGCCAGGGCGAGCTCCTCAAGGACAACGCCGCGATCGAGCTCGAGCGCAACCGGATGTGGGAGGCGATGAACCGCCTCGGCGAGCTGAAGGTCGAGGTCGAGGCGCTGGACGTCGCGGTCTCCGCGAAGATCGCCGGGCTCCGCGCCGCCGGGGACGCCGAGTCCGCCCAGGCGCTCGAGGCCGACGTCCTCTTCGCCGTCCGCCAGCGTCACCAGGACCTCATGACGCAGCTGGCCGTGGCCGTCCAGGGCTACCTGGCGATGGACCTCGTGCGCAAGAACAACCTCGAGCTGGTCCGTGGCGTGGAGCGCGCGCAGACGACGACGGTCTCCGCGCTGCGGACCGCCGTGATCGTCTCGCAGGCCCTCGGCCAGCAGAAGCTCGTGCTCGACCAGGTCTCGGCCCTGAACTCCACGACGAGCAGCCTCATCGAGTCGACCTCCCAGCAGCTGCGCCAGCAGGGTGCCCAGATCCAGGAGCAGGCGGCGAGCAGCACCGTCGAGGTCGGCCGGCTCCAGGCGGCGTTCGAGAACGTCTACGCCACGATGGACGCCATCGACACCTTCAAGGTCCAGGCCAACGACGCGATGGCCGTGACGATCGGCGAGCTCGAGCAGCAGCTCGCCCAGGCGAGGCCCTACGTGGATCGCGCTCGACGCTCCGTCGACGGCTGAGACGGTGGGGACCTTCCGATTCTTCCGCTGGGACGCGCTCGTCCTGGTCCTCGCGCTCGTCGTCGCCTACCTCTACGAGGGGTGGACGGCGGTCACGCTCGCGATCATCCTCATCGTCGTCGAGGTGGTCTTCTCCTTCGACAACGCGGCGGTCAACGCCAAGTACCTGGCCCGCCTGAACCCGTTCTGGCAGCGGATGTTCCTCACGGTGGGCATCCTCATCGCGGTCTTCGGGATGCGGCTGGTCTTCCCGTTCGTCATCGTCAGCGTCTCCGGGCACATCAGCCCGGGCGAGGCGTTCACGCTCGCGCTCGAGAAGGGCGACCCGACCGAGCCGGGAACGTACGGCTACATCCTCAACGAGGCGCACCCCACGATCGCCGCGTTCGGCGGGATCTTCCTGCTCATGCTCTTCCTCGACTTCGTGTTCGACGCCGAGCGCGAGGTCACCTGGCTGAGCTGGGTCGAGCGTCCGCTGCAGAAGGTCTCGCGCCTCGGCTCGCTCCCGGTGATCGTCGCGGGGATCGTGCTGCTCGTCTCGGCGCAGGTGCTGGCGGAGCCGCAGGACCGCGGCCGGGTGCTGTTCGCCGGGCTCGCGGGCCTCGTCGTCTACCTGGCGGTCAACGGGCTGGCGACCGTCATGGAGGCCAAGGAGGAGCAGCGCGCGGCCGAGGCGGACGAGGCCGCACGCAGCGCGGCGGGCTCCGGGACGGGCGTCGTCCAGCTCGCCGGGCGGGCAGCCTTCTCGATGTTCGTCTTCCTCGAGGTCCTCGACGCGACCTTCTCGTTCGACGGCGTCATCGGCGCCTTCGCGATCACGCCCGACCCGCTGATCATCGCGCTCGGCCTCGGGGTCGGCGCGCTCTTCGTGCGGTCGATGACCATCTACCTCGTGCGCCGCGGGACCCTGTCGGAGTACCGGTACCTGGAGCACGGCGCGCACTGGGCGATCGGCACCCTCGCGGTCCTGCTCCTGCTCACGCTGCGGCTCGACATCCCCGACGTCGTCATCGGCGTCGCGGGGCTCGCGTTCATCGTGACCGCGTGGCTCGGCTCCGCGCGCGCCAACCACCGCGATGCGCGTGCCGCGGACCGCGCCGGGGCGTAGGTTCCGGCTCAGCACACCCATCTCAGGAGGAACGCCCGTGAGCACCCCCCAGTACCCGTCCCAGCCCGGCGAGCAGCCCCCGCGCCCGGCGCAGGTCCCGCCCGTGCAGGTCCCGCCCGTGCAGGTCCCGCCACAGCAGCTCGCCCCCCAGCAGTTCGCCCCGCAGCCGGTCCAGCAGGTCCCGGTCCAGCCGGCGCAGCCCGTCTACGCCGAGTCCGAGGTCGACCGGGCGCGTGCCGAGCAGCTGCGCCAGCAGACCGCGGACGAGGCCGAGCGGGCCCGCGCCGAGCGGCAGTCCGCGGGGGTGGCGCCGGCCGTCACGGGGTTCGTGCTGGCGGTGATCGCCCTCATCGTCCACCAGACGTCGGTGCCGGACGCGGTGACGATCGTCGTCGCGGCGATCGCGCTGATCGTCTCTCTCGTGGGACTGGCGAAGTCGATCTCGCTGTCGGTGATCGGCGTCGTCTTCGGGGTGCTCGGCACCGTCGGCGCCGTGTGGGTCGGCTGGGCGGCGACGCAGTCGCTGATCGGCTGACGCCGTCCGCGTGGGTGAAGTCCCGCGCGGGCGGTGTCGCGCCGCGCGCCGACGCCGTAGTTTCGGCGCGTGGACGCCGGCACCACCGCCGCCGGCGCTGACCGAGGAGTGCCCATGAGAGCCCGTTCCGTCGTCCCCGCCGTCGCCGCCGCCTGCCTGGCGCTCGCCGGCTCCCTCGTCGCCGTCCCCGGCGCGGTCGCCGTCTCCCCGGCCGCCGTGAGCGCCGCCACCGTCGACACGGCCACCGCCGACGCGACCGCCGACACGACCGCCGACGCGAAGCCCGGCAAGCCCCCCAAGATCACGATCACGTCCCCGCGCACGACGACGACCGTCGTCGGCGCCGTCACCGTGACCGGCCGGGCGAGCGACGACCACGGGCTGGACGGCGACCAGGTCTACGTCTACCTGCAGCCGCGCACCACCGCGGGCGGGTGCGGCCCGGCGGCCGCGTACACGACCACCCCGGTCGTGGACGGGGAGTGGACGACGACGTTCGCGTCCGGGTCCGCGCCGGACGGCACCTACTGCGTCGCTGCGATCGCCATGGACACGGCGGGCCAGCAGACCTACACCTCGCGCCAGTGGCTGATGCTCAGCGACGGCTCGCCGCGGCTGGTGAACCTCTCGGCCCGCTCGCAGTGCGACGCGAACGGCGTCGCCTCCGTCGCGGTCTACGCGGTCAACGGTGAGCAGGTGCCGGTGGACGTGCGGATGACCACGCCGTACGGCGAGAAGAAGGTCACCTCGCTCGCGCCGGGCAAGGCCGCGTACGTCTTCACGCAGTCCGGGGAGCCGAAGGTCGCGAAGGGCACGGCGACCGTGTCCGCGTACTACTGGGACGGCGTCGGGCACCACGAGACCTACACGCTGCCCTACGCCAAGGTGAGGTGCTGAGCTGACGCCCGGTCTCCCGCGGGAGGCCGGGCGTCGGCGTGGGGCGGCGCCGGCTCAGGCCCGGACGCCGGCCCTGGTGCCCGCGCTGCCGAGATAGACCGTGTTGGTCGCGGGTCGGCCCTGCAGCGGGTTCTCGAAGGTCACCACCCGGGCGGCGCTGTCGGTGAAGACCCGAGCCATCGTGGCGAGGAACTCGTCGTCCGGCGGGTCGTTGGACCAGAGCGCGAAGACGCCGCCCGGCCGGAGCACGTCGCGGACCTGCGCCAGGCCCTCGGCGGTGTAGAACGCCTCGTTCTGCGGTGCGAGGACGTGCCGCGGCGAGTGGTCGATGTCGACGAGCACGGCATCGCACCACCGGTCGTCCGTGTCCGGCCAGAAGCCCTCGCCCGCGGCGGCCAGCGCGAAGAAGTCGCCCTGCACGAGGCGGCAGCGGGGGTCGCGGGCGAGTCCCGCACCGAGCGGCACCAGGCCCCGGCGGTGCCAGTCGATCACCGGCTGCAGGGCGTCGACCACCGCGAGCGCGGCGACGTCGGGATGGTCGAGGACGGCGCGCGCGGTGTAGCCCAGGCCCAGACCGCCGACGACCACCTCGAGGCCACGTCGGCCCGCCAGGCGCTCGAGGGCGACGTCGGCCAGGGCGACCTCCGCCTCGACGAACAGGCTGGACATGAGGAAGTCGTCGTCGATCTTGACCTCGTGGATCTCCTGCCCGGTCACGGGATCGATCCGACGCCGGAGGCTGATCGCGCCGATCGCCGTCTCCTGCCAGTCGAGCTCCTCGAACCGACGTCGTCCGGGCCGAGTGTGCCGGCGGGGGGCCGGGTCGGGAAAGTCGGTCACGCCACGCTCCTTCGCCGGGCTCAGGCCGACGCGTACGCCGACCGCGGCGGGTCCTCCGCGTGCAGCCGGTCGGTGAGCTCGGAGACGATCTCGTCGATCTCCGGCTCCTTCTCGCCCGGCCAGCCCTCGATCAGCGCACGCAGCCGGACCCGCTCGTTCTCGCGCAGCGCCTCGGCGGCTGCGTGCCCCGCATCGGTCGCGGTGACCGTGTCGCCGTCGACGGTCACCAGGCCACGCTCCTCGAGCGCCGCGGCCACGCCGGTCACCACCCCGGTCGAGGCGCCCGAGCGCTCCGACATGGTCTCGACCGAGCGCGGACCCTTGAGGGACGCGCGCGTGACCATCCAGCACTCCTCGGGCGTCAGCCCCGAGTCCGCGGCGAGGATGGCGTAGGTGCGCAGCGGGTCCTGGCGCCCGACGCGCTGCCAGAGCAGCAGCCGCAGCTCCTCGGCCGACGTGCGCCCGGACGGCAGCGCGAACGTGTCGCCGGCAGCGACTCCCGCGGCCGTGGCGACCGACTCGTGCTCGTCCGTGTCCTTCGCCGCCGTGCGCAGCGTGACCTCGGGGAGCAGCCAGCTGAGCAGGAACGCGATCGCCGCCACCGGCACCGCCCACAGGAAGACGATGTGCAGGGCGTCGGCGTACCCGTCGAGGAACCAGTCCTGCACGTCCGGCGGGCACTGGGCCAGGCCCGCGGTGGACTGGGCCAGCGCACCCGGCCCGCACGGACCGGCCGCGTCGCTCGGGATGCCGCTCGCCACGTTGGACGCGAGCTGGTTGGCGAACACCGTGCCGAACACCGCGACGCCCACGGACGAGCCGATGGTCCGGAAGAACGTGGTGCCCGAGGTGGCCGTGCCGAGGTCGCGGTACTCGACCGCGTTCTGTACCGCCAGGACCAGCACCTGGGTGACCATCCCGAGGCCGGCACCGAGGACGAACATGCTCACGCCCGACTCGAACGTCGTCGTGTCCCGGTCCATCAGGGAGAGCAGGTAGAGCCCGACCGTGGTGATCGCCGTGCCGAGGATCGGGAAGATCTTGTACCTGCCCGTGCGGGAGATGATCTGCCCGGAGCCGATCGACGTGATCAGCAGCCCGAGCATCATCGGGGTCATCTCGAGTCCGGACTCCGTCGGGCTGGAGCCCTTGACCTGCTGCAGGTACAGCGGCAGGTAGGTGATCGCCCCGAACATCGCGAAACCGACGACGAACCCGATGATCGCCGCCATGGTGAACACGCGGCTGCGGAAGAGCCGCAGGGGCAGCACGGGCTCCGGCGCGCGCTGCTCCACGAGCACGAACGCGACGAGCGAGACGACGAACAGCAGGCTCAGGCCGTAGACCTGCACGGAGCTCCAGCCCCACGTGGTCCCGCCGAGGCTCGTGACGAGGACGATCGACGTGGCCATGACCGCCAGGAGGATGATCCCGGCGTAGTCGATCTTCGGCTTGTACGTCGAGGTGATCTTCGGCAGGACGGCGGCGACCACGATCAGCGCGACGATGCCGATGGGGACGTTGATGTAGAAGACCCAGCGCCACGACAGGTTGTCCACGAAGAATCCGCCGAGCAGCGGTCCCGCGACCGAGGAGACGCCGAACACGGCGCCGAAGAAGCCCTGGTACTTGCCGCGCTCCCGGGGCGAGACGACGTCGCCGATGATCGCCTGCGAGAGCACCATCAGCCCGCCGCCGCCGATGCCCTGGACGGCGCGCCAGGCGATGAGCTGGCCCATCGTCTGCGACGTGCCGGAGAGGATCGAGCCGACAAGGAAGATCAGGATGCAGATGATGAACAGCACCTTGCGCCCGTAGAGGTCGCCCAGCTTGCCCCACAGCACCGTCGTCGCCGTCGACGCCAGCATGTAGGCGGTGACCACCCAGGACAGGTGCTCGGCGCCGCCGAGGTCGGAGACGATCGTCGGCAGCGCGGTGGCGACCACGGTCTGGTCGAGCGCCGCGAGCAGCATCGCGAGCATGAGGCCCGCGAAGATGGCGAGGATGCGCCGCTGCGGCAGCTGGGTGGTGGGCTCTGTTGCCTGCGTGCTCATGCGGCTCCCTCGGCGTGTCGGGTTCGCGGAGCCCAGCAAGGGGCCTGTCGGCAGCGTGCCACCAACCGGCCCGGACGGCAGCCCGAACGGGTGGCAGGATGCTCGCCATGGTCGCCTCCTTCTCCGTGCCCGACGACGTCCCCTGCCCCGCCGGCGAGCTCCTCGCCGTCTGCCGCGTCGCCGCGCTGCTGCCCGATCCCGGGACCGTCGGGATCACCGCGATCGACAAGCGACCTGTCGACGGCCGCGTGCGCGTGGGGACCTTCGGGCTCTATGCGGACGTCCAGGCGGACCGGGCGAACCACGGCGGCCCGGACCAGGCGGTCTATGCGTACGCGCAGGAGGACGCGGACTTCTGGGCCGCCGAGACCGGACGCGAGGTCCCGGCCGGCCTGTTCGGGGAGAACCTGCGGGTGCGGGGCCTGCCGGTCTCGCGGGCGGTGGTCGGCGAGCGGTGGCGGATCGGGTCCGCCGAGCTCGAGGTGACCGTGCCGCGCGTGCCGTGCGCGACCTTCCAGCGCCGGATGGGCGAGGAACGCTGGGTGCGCCGGTTCACCGAGGCGAACCGCACCGGCGCGTACCTGCGGGTGGTCTCGAGGGGCGACGTGGGCGCGGGGGACGCGATCGTCGTCGTCCACCGCCCGGCCCACGGGGTGACGATCGCGGACTGGTTCGGGGCGCGGGACGCCGCGGTGCGGGCCGGGCTCGGGGAGCGGCTGCTCGCGGCCGACGCCGCCGGGGACGTGACCCTGGCGGACGAGCTGCGCGGGCTGGCGGCGGCCGCCGTGGGCGCGACGGCGGCGCACGGCTGAGCGCGCCGCCCCCCGAGTTGTCAGACTCTCGCTCCGCCAGAGGCGAGCGAGAGTCTGACAACTCGGGGCGGCGGGCCCGGGGGCGGCGGCCGACCGAGGAATAGCCGCGGCCCGGGCCGGGTTCGACCGGTGTGACCTCCCCGATCTCCCCGACCCCCGCCGCGGCCGACGGCGCCGCGCAGCAGCCCTTCGACCGGCACCCCGGACCGCCCGTGCGGGTCGACGTCTGGTCCGACGTCGCCTGCCCGTGGTGCTACATCGGCAAGCGCCGGCTCGAGACCGCGATCGCGGCGTTCGACGGGGAGGTGAGCGTCGAGTACCACGCCTTCGAGCTGAGCCCCGACACCCCCGAGGACTACGCGGGCAGCACCACCGAGTACCTCTCGCAGCGCAAGGGCATGCCGGCCGACACGGTCGAGGAGATGCTCGCGCACGTCACGCGGCTCGCCGCCGACGAGGGGCTCGCCTACGACTTCGACGCCGTCAAGCACCGCCGGACGCTCAAGGCGCACCAGCTCGTCGCGTTCGCCAAGGCGCGCGGGCGGCAGGCCGAGGTCAAGGAGCGCCTGCTGCAGGCGTACTTCGAGCAGGGCCGGGACGTCGCCGACATGGACGTGCTCGCCGAGGTCGGCGCCGAGGCGGGGCTCGACCCGGCTCAGGTCCGCGAGGCGCTCGAGTCGGACGCGCTGCTGCAGGACGTCGTCGCCGACATCGAGCAGGCGCGCCGGCTGGGGATCCAGGGGGTGCCGTTCTTCGTCGTCGACCAGAAGTACGGGATCTCCGGCGCGCAGACTCCCGAGACGTTCGCGCAGGTCTTCGACCAGGTCCTCGCCGAGCGTGCCGAGGTGGCGTCGTGACCGCGGACCCGGCCGAGAACACCACCACCGGAACCCCCACGGCTGAGGTCTCCACCGCCGGAGCCACCACCGCCGAACGCGTCATCGGTGGGTCGAAGACGCCGGATCGGCCGACGGATGACGCGTTCGGCGGTGGTGGGGCGGCTGCGCCGGCCGCGCCCGCGCAGACCCTGCCCGCGTTCGTCATGGTCGGCGGCGACGCGCCCGTCTGCACCGACGGCGTCTGCGACGTCTGAGCCGACCGTCCCGGGACACGGGTCCCGACGTGCGGCGAGGCCCGGACCACCGGTGGGTGGTCCGGGCCTCGCCGCGCCCGGGCGCCCTGCGCCCGGGCGCGGCTGCCGACCGGCGGGATCAGCTCGGCACGTAGTTGAACGTGTCGGGATCGCCGCCCTGTCGCGCGCCGCGCTCGAGGCCGGCCATCGCGGCCATGTCGTCCTCGGTCAGCTCGAAGTCGAACAGCGCGAAGTTCTCGCGGACGCGCTCGGGCGTCACGGACTTCGGGAACACGACGTCGCCGCGCTCGGTGTGCCAGCGCAGCACGACCTGCGCGGGGCTCTTGCCGTGCGAGTCGGCGATCCGGCCGATCACCGGGTCGTCGAGCACCGCGCCCTGCGCGATCGGCGACCACGCCTCGGTGATGATCTCGTGCTGGGCGTTGAAGGAGCGCACCTCGTCCTGCTGGAAGTACGGGTGCACCTCGATCTGGTTCACCGCGGGCACGATGGTGCCGCTCGCGTGGATCTTGCGCAGGTGGTGCGGCTGGAAGTTCGAGACGCCGATCGCCTTGGCGCGCCCGGAGCGGTAGATCTCCTCCATCGCGCCCCACGTCTCGGTGAAGTCGCCGACGTCGGGCAGCGGCCAGTGGATGAGGAACAGGTCCACGTAGTCGCTGTCGAGCGCCTCGAGGGTCGCGTCGAAGGCCGTCGCGGCCGCCTCGGGCTCGTGGAAGCCGTTGTTGAGCTTGCTGGTGACGAACACGTCGGAGCGGTCGAGGCCGGAGGCCTTGATCGCCTGCCCGACGCCCTCCTCGTTGCCGTACATCTCGGCGGTGTCGATGTGGCGGTACCCCGTCTCGAGGGCCGTGAGCGTCGCTGCCCTGGTGTCCTCCGGCGGGATCTGGAAGACGCCGAAGCCGAGCTGCGGGATCTGGACGCCGTTGTTGAGGGTGATGCGGGGGACTGCGGACTCTGCGGACATGCGCGACCTCCTGAGTCGTTCGTGCGGTAGTTCCAACGTGGCACCTCCGGCGCTCCGACGCGAACTCTCGGGCCCGGGTTCGCGGTCAGCGATATCGGGAATGCGTCTCCCGGGGGCTCGTGGCGTCAGTTGCGCCGGTGGTCCTGCAGCGGCATCCGGGGCCCTCGACGCGGCGGCCGGGCCTGGCGGGCCGCGCGCAGCAGCAGGACCACGCGATAGCGGTGCGGCGCGTAGGGCGCCAGGAGCTCGAGCATGCGGGCGTCGTCGGCGGGGACCGCGCCGGGGCCCGGGCCGCGCGGCGCCCCGCGGTCGCCGTCGAACGACCAGATCACCGCCTTGGCCAGGTGATAGTCGCCCACCGAGACCGCGTCGGCGTCCCCGAGCGCGCGCTGCGCGACCTCGGCGGCCGTCCACGGTCCGACGCCGCGGACCGCCTGCAGCCGGGCGTGCGCGGCGGGCAGGGGCAGCCGCACGCACTCCTCCAGCCGCGCCGCCCGCCGTGCGCACTCGACCGCCGTGCGGGCGCGCCCCGGGTCGACGCCGGCCCGGTGCCAGTCCCAGCCGGGGATCGCCGCCCACGTCGCCGCATCGGGCGTCACGCGCATCCCGGCGGGAGCCGGCCCGGGCGCCTGCGCCCCGAACCGCTCGAGGAGGCGCCGCCACGCGGAGAACGCCTCGGTGCCGACCACCCGCTGCTCGAGCACGGCGGGCACGAGCGACTCCAGCACGCGGCCCGTGCGCGGCACGCGCAGCCCCGGGTGGCGACGGTGGGTCTCGGCGAGCTGCGGCGGCGGCACGAAACCGGCCGCGTCGTCGTCCTCCCCGAGCAGCCCCGGCAGGGCGGCCGCGGCCTCCCGCGCTCCCGGGCCCCACACCTGCCCGACGACGGTGCGCGCGTCCGCCTGCAGCAGGCGGTAGGTCGCGGGACCGGTGGGCAGGAGGGCGGTGCGCCACAGGGCGCCGTCGGGCGTGCGGCGCTGGACCGGGTCGTAGGCGCCCCGGGCGAGCGGGTGCAGCGTGCCGTGCAGCTCGAGGGGGCGGGCCGAGACGTGCTCGACCCGGAGGCCGTCCGCGGCCCCGTCGTCCGGCGTGCCCTGCGCGCCCGCCGTACCCGCCTCGCCCGGCACGGTCGCTAGTCCCAGAGGGTGCCGGTGGACCACGCGGGCTCGGCGGCGTGCCGGGCAGGAGAGGCGGCGGCGTGCTCCGACGCGCGCTGGCGGTGCGCCCGCGGCCGCCGGGACGTGGCGCCCTCGACAGTGGGCGACGGCGCGCCGAGCACCGCCTCGACGTCGCCCCGGCCCGCGAGCCAGTCCTGGGCGGCGAGCCCGGCCAGCTTGTCGGCGCGCTCGTTGAACGGGTTGCCCACGTGGCCGCGGACCCAGCGGAAGCGCACGGGCCCCTCGCGGCCGCTGATCGCGGTGTCGATCGCCTGGACCAGCTCGAGGTTCTTCACCGGGCTGCCGCTCGCGGTGCGCCACTTCTTGCGGCGCCAGCCCTCCAGCCACTCCGACGCGCACTTGATGGCGTACTGGGAGTCGGACTCGATCATCAGCGGCTCCGGGCCCGGGTGGGCGCGCACCGCCTCCAGCAGGGCCGTGAGCTCGGCGACCTGGTTGGTGCCGCTCGCATACCCGCCGGAGTCGAAGGTGCCGTCGTGGTTGATCCACGCCCATCCGGTCGCGCCGCCGGGGTTGCGCAGGCAGGAGCCGTCCGTGCTGACTGTGATCACGCCCTGCATTGTGCCCGACGCCGGTGACAGGGCGGCACCGGCGTCGGGCTTCGGCGTCGGCGTCAGCGCGTGCCGAGCAGGTCGATCACGAAGATGAGCGTCTTGCCGGAGAGCCGGTGCCCCGCGCCCGCCGGTCCGTAGGCGAGCGACGGCGGCACGACGAGCCGGCGCCGTCCGCCGACCTTCATGCCGGGCACGCCGCGCTGCCAGCCCGGGATCAGGCGCTGCAGCGGGAACTCGATGGGCTCGCCGCGGCTCCACGAGGAGTCGAACTCCTCGCCGGAGTCGTGCTCGACCCCGAGGTAGTGGATGGTCACGGTCGCGCCCGGCTGCGCCTCCTCGCCCTCGCCGACGACGAGGTCGACGATCTCCAGGTCGGTGGGGGCGGGGCCCTCGGGGGCGTCGATCTCGGGCTTCGTCAGGTCGGTCATGAGCCGATCCAACCCTGCCCGGGGCGCTCGCGGCAAACAGGCGCGAGTTGGGCGAGCCGAAGTCGGTCCGTGCGGCGGGTCGGGAGAATGGCGGCATGACGACCCCCGACGACCCGCGCCCCGGGCCGCCCCGCCCCGGGCCGCCCCACCGTCCGGCGCCCCCGAGCGCGCGGGACCTGCGCCGGTGGCGCGGGCACCTGGCCGACGAGCGCGCCGAGGCGGCCGTGTACCGCGACCTCGCGAGCCGGCGCACGGGCGAGGAGCGCCAGATCCTCCTCGCCCTCGCGGCGGCGGAGAAGCGGCACGAGGACCACTGGCTCGAGCTGCTCGGAGACGACGTCGGGTTCCCGCGCCGCGGTGACGCGCGCACCCGGGTGCTCGGCTGGCTCGCGCGCCGGTTCGGCGGCGTGTTCGTCCTGGCGCTGGCCCAGCGGGCGGAGTCGCGCTCGGGGTACGACGACGAGGACGACGCGACCGCCGCGATGGTGGCCGACGAGCGGATCCACGAGGAGGTCGTGCGGGGCCTCGCGGCCCGCGGGCGCAACCGGCTCTCCGGGACGTTCCGCGCCGCGGTCTTCGGCGCCAACGACGGCCTCGTCTCGAACCTCGCGCTCGTGCTCGGCATCGGCGCCTCCGGCGTCAGCAGCGCCACCGTGCTGCTGTCCGGCGTCACCGGGCTGCTGGCGGGGGCCCTGTCCATGGCGGCGGGGGAGTTCGTCTCGGTGCGCTCCCAGCGCGAGCTGCTCGAGGCGTCCAGCCCCAGCGCTGCGGCCACGGCGTCGCTGCCGGACCTCGACGTGGACGAGAACGAGCTCGCGCTCGTCTACCGGGCGCGCGGCATGAGCCCGGACGACGCGGAGGTCCACGCCGCCGACGTCCTCGCCAACTTCTCGGCCACGACGCAGATCGCGCCCGCCCTCTCGGAGGAGGACACCGAGACGCACGGGACGGCGTGGGGCGCGGCCGTGTCGAGCTTCTTCTTCTTCGCCTCGGGCGCCCTGATCCCCGTGCTCCCCTACCTCCTCGGGCTCACGGGGACGACGGCGGTGCTCGTCGCGGTCCTCCTCGTCGGGCTGGCGCTGCTCGCCACGGGCGCCACCGTGGGCCTGCTCTCGGGGACGGCGCCGCTGACGCGCGCGCTGCGCCAGCTCGCGATCGGGCTCGGCGCGGCGGCGGTCACCTACGTCCTCGGCCTGGTGTTCGGCGCGACGGTCGGCTGACCCGCCGACGGCGACGCCCCTCGCGCCGAGGGCGACGCCTCTCGCGCCGAGGGCGACGTTCCACGGCCGGAACCGCCCCTCAGCGGGCGCGGAACGTCGCCCTCGGCGAAGGGCAGGTCGCCGTCGGCGGAGGGCGCGTCACCCTCGGCGGCCGACGACGACGTCGACCACCAGCGCCCGGTGGTCGCCGACCCCCGTGGCGAGCGCCCGGGCAGGACCGGCGGCGCGCACGTCGCCGTCGGCCAGCACGTGGTCGATCTGCGCGCGCGGCCGGTGCCCCGGGTACGTCGGCGCGGCCGCGAGGCTGCGCCAGCCCGTGATCTGCTCCGGCACCGGCGGGCGCAGGTTCAGGTCGCCCAGCAGCACGAGCGGACGCGGCAGTCGCTCGGCCCACACCCGCAGCACGTGCAGCTGGTCGGTGGTCCGGGGCCGCACCACCGACAGGTGCGTCGCGACGACGGTGAGCGGGCCGTCGTCGGTCGCCAGGACGGCGGCGAGCGCGGCGCGCGGCTCGTCGCGCACCACGCGCCAGAACGGAGGCCGTCGCGTTCGCCGCACCCGCGGCAGCCGCAGCGCGGGCAGGTGCAGCTCGTGCCAGGAGGTCACCGGGATCCGGCTGACGATCCCGATCCCGTAGCCGCGGCGCGTCGCCACGAAGCGGTGGTCGACGGCGTCGGCCGCCTCGGCGGCGTGGGCCAGATGGTCGGCCCGGCCCGAGCGGCGCCGTCCCTGCTCGATCTCCTGGAGCGCGACGACGTCGGCCCCCAGCGAGGCGACGGCGTCGCGGTAGCGCGCGAGGTGCAGCGCGTGGTCCCGGGGGCCCGGCGGAAGACCGGGCCCGGGAACCACCGCGGGCCGGCCGTGCTGGACGTTGAACGAGGCGAGGCGCACGGACCCACTGTCCCCGGAGCGCGGCCGGCTGTCGACGGCAGGACGCGCCCGGGCGCCCGGGCGGCCCGCACGGCGCGCGAACTACCCTGGACCCTCGTGCCCCGCATCCCCACCGGCCTCCTCGTCGACACCACCCCCTTGCGCGTCTCCCCGTCGTACCGGCGCCTGTGGTGGGGCCTGGGCGTGTCGAACCTGGGGACGCAGCTGACGGTCGTCGCGGTCGGGCTGCAGGTCTACGAGCTGAGCCGCTCGACGCTGGCCGTCGGGGTGCTCGGTATCTGCGCGCTCGTGCCGCTCGTGGCGCTCGGCCTGTACGGCGGCGCGCTCGTGGACGCCTACGACCGCCGGCGGGTGGCGCTGGTCTCGGCGTTCGTCCTGTGGGGCGTGACGGGGCTGCTCGCGACGCAGGCGTGGCTCGGCCTCGACTCCGTCGGCGTGCTCTACGGGCTGGTGGCGCTGCAGTCCGCCGCGTCGGCCGTCCACAACCCCGCGCGGACGGCGATCATCCCCCGGCTGCTGGACCGCCGGCTGGTCCCCGCGGCGAACTCCCTGAGCACGCTCGCGTGGAACGTGGCGCTCACCGTCGGGCCGCTCGCCGGCGCGAGCCTCGTCGCCGCCTGGGGGTACGCGCAGGCGTACACGATCGACGCGGCGCTGTTCACGGCCGCGCTGTGGGCGGTGTGGCGGCTGCCCGCGATACTGCCCGAGACGTCCCCGGCCGCCCCGGCCGAGGCCGGGGCCGGGGCCGGGGCCGACCTGTCCGACCCCGCCCCGTCCCGGCGCCGCGGGGTCGGCCTGCGCTCGGTCGTCGAGGGCCTGCGCTACCTGGCCACGCAGCCCAACGTGCGCACGACGTTCGTCGTCGACCTGGCCGCGATGGTGCTCGCGATGCCGCGCGTCCTGTTCCCCGCCGTCGGCGTCGTCTACCTGGGCGGCGGGGAGGTGACCACCGGCGTGCTCACGGCGGGGATCGCCGCCGGCGGCATCCTCGCCGGGCTGTTCTCCGGCGGCCTGACGCGCGTGCGCTGGCAGGGCCGGGTGATCGCGTGGGCGATCACGGCGTGGGGGCTGTGCGTGGCGCTGTTCGGCGGGACGCTCGTCGTCGCCGGGCGCACGACGCCGGACCAGGTGCTCGTCGTCGCCCTCGTCGTCGCTTTCCTCGCCCTCGTGGGTGCGGGCGCCTCGGACGCGGTGAGCGCCGTCTTCCGTCAGACGATCCTGCAGACCGCGACGCCCGACGCGATGCGCGGGCGGCTGCAGGGCGTGTTCATCGTGGTGGTCGCGGGCGGTCCGCGGCTCGGCGACCTCGTGCTCGGCGGCGACGCCTCGCTCGTGGGCGAGGGATGGGCCGCGGTGGTCGGCGGCCTGCTGTGCGTCGCCGTGCTGTGGTTCGTGGTGCGGCGCCAGCCGGGCTTCTGGGCGTACGACGCCCGCGACCCCCAGGCCTGAGGCCCCTGAGGCCCCTGAGGCCCCTGAGGCGCAGATCACGCGTCGCGATCGTCACGCTTTCTCTACCAGGCGATCGCAGGTCCGCGACGCTACCGTGCTAGATGGGTCGGGTCCCGGCACGGAGCCCGCGCGACGTAGAGGAGTTCGACGGTGAGTACACCTGGAAGTTCGGGGGCGGTCGCCGACAAGCGGCTCAACCGACGCGTGGTCGGCATCAGCATCGGAGCCGCGCTCGGCGGGTTCCTCTTCGGCTTCGACTCGTCGGTGATCAACGGCGCGGTCGACTCGATCCGCGACCAGTTCGGCCTCGACAACGACACGTTCGCCGGCTTCGTCGTCGCCATCGCCCTCCTCGGCTGCGCCGTCGGTGCCTGGTTCGCCGGGTCCCTCGCGAACCGCTACGGCCGCATCCGCGTGATGGTGCTCGCGGCGGTCCTCTTCTTCGTCTCGGCGTTCGGCTCCGGGTTCGCCTTCGGGGTGTGGGACCTCATGCTGTGGCGCGTGATCGGCGGCCTGGCGATCGGCGCGGCCAGCGTCATCGCCCCCGCGTACATCGCGGAGGTCTCGCCGTCCAAGTACCGCGGGCGCCTCGGCTCGCTGCAGCAGATGGCGATCGTCCTCGGCATCTTCGCCGCGCTGCTCAGCGACCAGCTCCTGCAGAACAGCGCGGGCGGCGCCGAGCAGGACCTCTGGTTCGGCCAGGAGGCCTGGCGCTGGATGTTCCTGGTCGCCGCCGTCCCGGCACTGATCTACGGCCTCGCTGCGCTCAAGCTGCCGGAGTCCCCGCGCTACCTCGTCAACAAGGGCGACGACGAGCAGGCCGCCGAGGTGCTGCGCGTCTTCTCCGGCGAGACCGACGTGCAGAGCAAGATCGACGACATCAAGTCGACCATCGACGTCGAGGAGAAGCAGTCGCTCGGCGACCTGCGAGGCTCGGCCTGGGGTCTCAAGCCGATCGTCTGGACGGCGATCCTGCTCTCCGTGTTCCAGCAGTTCGTCGGGATCAACGTGATCTTCTACTACTCGACGACGCTGTGGAAGTCCGTCGGCTTCGACTCCGACCAGGCCTTCCTCACCTCGACGATCACCTCGGTGACCAACGTCGTCGTGACGGTCATCGCCATCCTCCTCGTCGACAAGATCGGGCGGCGGCTGCTGCTGCTCATCGGGTCGACGGGCATGTTCGTGTCCCTCGGGATGATGGCGCTCGCCTTCTCCCACGCCAGCGGCTCGGGCGACGCGGTCAGCTTCAGCGGCTCGTGGGACACGGTGGCGATCGTCGGCGCGAACGCGTTCGTCGTGTTCTTCGGCGCGACGTGGGGCCCGGTCGTGTGGGTGCTGCTCGGCGAGATGTTCCCGAACCGCATCCGCGCCACGGGGCTCGCGGTCGCCGCCGCCGCCCAGTGGATCGCGAACTTCGCGATCACGATGACGTTCCCCGTCTTCGCGGACATCGGCCTGACGTTCGCCTACGGCTTCTACACGGTGATGGCGCTGCTCTCGCTGGTCTTCGTGTTCTTCCGGGTCCCGGAGACCAAGGGCATGGAGCTCGAGGACATGCACGACGACGTCCGGGTCAAGCGGGGCAAGTTCGTCGCCTCGACGGTGGGCACGGCCGGGCTGCCGGACGACCGCCTCACGGACTGACCTCCTCCGCTCCCGTCCCGCGCGCCACGCGCGCCGACCACGGCCTTGCCGCCCGACCAGCACCGCTGGTCCGGCGGCAAGGCCGTTCTCGTGGGGCGGCGACCCCGTGCTCGGCCCGCGCCCGCGTCAGGGCCGCGGCACGTTGCGCAGGTTCGAGCGGGCCATCGACACCGCCTCACCCATGCCGCCGCCGAGGACCTCCTTGGTGAGCGCCGCCGCGAACCCGCGCACCTGCCCGGCCGTGATGTTCGGCGGGATCGACAGCGCGCGCGGGTCGGTGACGACGTCCACGAGCGCCGGGCCGGGCTGCGCGACGGCGTCGGCGAGAGCCGCGCGCACCTGCGCGGGGTCGGTCACGCGCCGCGACGGGATCCCGATCGCCGCGCCCACGGCGGCATAGTCGACGTCGGGTGAGTCGGTGCCGAACGACGGCAGGCCGTCGACGAGCATCTCGAGCCGGACCATCCCGAGCGTCGCGTTGTTGAACACGACGACCGTGACCGGCAGGTCGTACTGGCGCGCGGTGATGAGCTCGCCCAGGAGCATCGACAGGCCGCCGTCGCCGGCGAGCGCCACCACCCGGCGGTCGGACCCTGTCTCGCGGGCGGCGAACGCCGCGCCGATCGCGTGCGGCAGGGCGTTGGCCATGGACCCGTGCAGGAACGAGCCGATGACGCGCCGGCGCCCGTTCGGCGTGAGGTACCGCGCGGCCCACACGTTGCACATGCCTGTGTCCACGGTGAACACGGTGTCGTCGCCCGCGACCTGGTCGAGCTGGTCGGCGACGTACTCCGGGTGGATCGGGATCGCCCGGTCCACCTTGCGCGTGTACGCGCCGACGACGCCGCGCAGCGCCCGCAGGTGCTGCTTGCGCATCGTGTCGAGGAACCTGGTGCTCCGCGCCGCCGAGACCTGGGGGATCAGCAGGCGCAGCGTCTCGCCGACGTCGCCCGCGACCGCGACGTCCAGCCGGGTGCGGCGGCCCATCCTCGCGGGCTCGATGTCCACCTGGGCGGTGCGGACGTCGTCGGGCAGGAACTGGTCGTACGGGAAGTCGGTGCCGAGGAGGATCAGCAGGTCGGCCTGGTGGACCGCGTCGTCGCACGCGCCGTAGCCGAGGAGGCCGCTCATGCCGACGTCGTACGGGTTGTCGTACTGGATCCACTCCTTGCCGCGCAGGGAGTGGCCCACGGGCGCGGCGATCTTCCCGGCGAGCTCGAGCACCTCGGCGCGCGCGTGCCGGACGCCCGCGCCGGCGAAGATCGTCACCTTCTTCGCGGCGTCGATGGCCTCGGCGAGCTCGCGGACGGCGGCGGCGTCGGGCACGACGCGCGGGCGGGCCGGCGGGATGGCGACGTCCCGCACGGCCTTGGGCGCGTCGAGGTCGGCGACGTCGCCCGGCAGGGTGAGGACGGCGACCCCGGGCGCGGCGAGCGCGTGGTGGATCGCCGAGCTGATCACCCGCGGCGCCTGCGCGGCCGAGGAGATCATCTCCGAGTACACGGAGCACTCGACGAACAACCGGTCCGGGTGGGTCTCCTGGAAGAACTGGGTGCCGATCTGCGCGCTCGGGATGTGGCTGGCGATCGCCAGGACCGGCACGCGCGACCGGTTCGCGTCGTACAGGCCGTTGATCAGGTGCAGGTTGCCGGGCCCGCACGAGCCCGCGCAGACGGCGAGCTCGCCGGTCACCTCGGCGGCGGCCGCCGCGGCGAACGCGGCCGACTCCTCGTGGCGCACGTGCACCCACTCGATCCCGGTGCCGTCCGCGTTCGACCGGCGGATCGCGTCGACGACGGGGTTGAGGCTGTCGCCCACGATCCCGTAGACGTGCTTGACGCCGGCGGCGACGAGCTGGGCGACGAGCAGGTCGGCGACGGTGCGGTCGCGCTGGTGCTGCGGCGGGGTGCCGATTCCGAACGGCATGCTGGCCTCCTGGGCTGGTGCGGGCGTCGTCGTCCATCGTGCTGCGCCGCGCGCCGGGCCGCAGGGGGAGGCGTGCGCTCAGGAGGTCGTGACCGACTCCGTCGGGCCGCCGCGGCGGATGCGGCGCACGGAGACGAGCGTGACGACGACCGCGATCCCCGCGGCCGCCATGAGCACGTGGAAGCCGCCGGCCGCGCCGTCGGACTCGATGCGCCCGCCGGCGATCGAGGAGCCGACGGAGACGCCGATGCCGAGCGAGGTCCCGACCCACGCGAGACCCTCCGTGAGCTGGTCCGGGCGGACGAGGTTCTGCACGAGGGCGTTGCCGTTGATGAGCGTCGGCGCGATCGCGAAGCCGGTCACGAACATCACCGCGGCGAGCACCGGGAGCGAGGTCGCCACCGTGAACAGCGCCGCGCCGACCGCGAGGGCCACGACGCCGACGACGAACCGGCGCCACAGGGGCGAGACCCAGTGCCGCGCCCCGTACACGAGGCCGGAGATGAGCGAGCCGCAGGCGAACACACCGAGCAGGAGCCCCGAGACGCCGGGGCGGCCGTGCTCGTCGGCGAACGCGACGGTCGAGACGTCGATCGAGCCGAACATCATGCCCATCGCGACGAACACGAGCACCAGCACCAGCATGCCGGGGGTGCGCATGGCGGACCGGCCGCGCCGGCGGCGCCCGCCGTCGTCGGGCGCCGTCTCGGAGGTCGGGGGCTCGGTGGCGCGCTGGGAGACGAACCACAGGCCGCCCACGAACGCGGCGACGAGCGCGACGAGCAGACCGGCCGACGGCGCCACGCCCGTCGCGAGGATCGTCACCAGCGCGGGGCCGACGACGAAGACGACCTCGTCGAGGGCCGACTCGAGCGAGTAGGCGGTGTGCAGGGTCCGCGGGTCGGAGATCACGTGCGACCAGCGGGCGCGGACCATCGACCCGAACGAGCCGGACGAGCCGCCCGAGACCGCCGCGAAGAGGTACAGCAGAGCCTCGGGTCCGTGCGCGTTCCCGACGAGGACGAGGCCCGCGAGGCCGACGGCGGCGAGGAAGATCAGGGGGAGCATCACGCGGCGCTGGCCGGCGCGGTCCACGAGGCGCGCCAGCGGCGGTGAGCAGACGGCCTGCGCGAGCACGAGCACCGCGGAGACGCGGCCGGCGAGGGCGTACGAGCCGTAGACGCGCTCGACCATCAGGACGGTGCCGATGCCGAGCATCGACATCGGCATGCGCGCGAGCAGGGCGGCGGCGGAGAAGCGGGCGCCGCCGGGGATGCGCAGGACCGCGAGGTACGGGTTGGTGCGGCGGGAGGGATCGGGCGCCTGGGCCTCGGACGGTTGCTGCACCACCGTGCCATTCTTCCATCCCGGCCGCTCGACCGCCCCTCTCCGCCTGCGGTGGCCCGCCCCCCTCCGCCGAGATGTCGAACTCTGCCCCTGATTCTTCGAATCCAGGGGCAGAGTTCGACATCTCGGCGGTCGGGGCGGCCCGCGCCATGCCCGGCCGGGAAGGTTCTCGCGCGCGCGACGCTTGACCCTGACATGACTCAGGAGCCGAGCTACGACGTCGTCCAGGTGCCCGAGCGGTCGCGCTACGAGGCGCGGGTGGAGGACGGGACGGTGATCGGGACCGCCGACTACGTGCGCCGCGACGGCGTCGTCGAGTTCCCGCACACGGTCGTCCCGCCCCAGCACGAGGGCCGGGGCGTCGCGTCGGCGCTCGCCCGCCGGGCGTTGGACGACGCGCGGGCCGAGGGCCTCGGCGTGGTCCCGACCTGCTGGTTCTTCGACGGCTGGATCGAGCGTCACCCCGACTATCAGGACCTCGTCGCGCGGCTGTGACCCTCCGCCCGTCCTCCCCGCCCCTTCCGCCGAGACGTCGAACTCGGCCCCAGACCTGACGAATACAGGGGCCGAGTTCGACATCTCGGCGGGGGCGTCGGGCGGCGAGGACGGCGGCGTCGTGCGCAGACTGGTCCCATGAGCGACGACATGACGGTCACGGACGCGCCCGAGCGTTCACGCTTCGAGATCCGGACGGCGGACGGCGACCTCGTCGGCACCGCCGCCTACACGCGCCACGACGCGGTCACGGTGCTGACGCACACCGAGGTCGACGACGCGGTCGAGGGCCAGGGGGCCGGCTCCACGCTGGTGCGCGGGGCGCTCGACGCCATCCGCTCGAACGGCGGCAAGGCGGTCGCGCTCTGCCCGTTCGTCGCCGGTTACGTCGAGCGGCACCCCGAGTACGCGGACCTGCTGCAGCCCGAGGACTGAGGCCCACCACCCGGGCCCCGCCCGCCCCCTCTCGCCGAGAAGTCGATTTCGGCCCCTGATCCTCCGGATCCAGGGGCCGAAATCGACTTCTCGGCGGAGCAGGGGCGCCAGGGGGTCAGCCGCCCAGCGCCGCCGAGACCACGTCCTTGGCCTCCGACTGCACGGTCTCCAGGTGCTCGGCCGAGACGAACGACTCGGCGTAGATCTTGTAGACGTTCTCGGTGCCCGACGGCCGTGCCGCGAACCAGGCGTCCTCCGTCGTGACCTTCAGGCCGCCGACCGCCGCGTCGTTGCCCGGGGCCCGGGTCAGCTTCGCGGTGATCTCCTGCCCGGCGAGCGTGGTCGCCGCGACCTGCTCGGGGGACAGCTTCGACAGCGTCGCCTTCTCCTCGAGGCTGGCGGGGGCGTCGACGCGCGCGTACCAGGACTCGCCGAACTCGCCGACGAGGTCCGCGTGGTGCTGGGACGGCGTCCGGCCGCTCGTCGCGAGGATCTCGGAGCCCAGCAGCGCGAGCAGGATCCCGTCCTTGTCGGTGGTCCACACGCGTCCGTCGGTGCGCAGGAACGACGCCCCGGCCGACTCCTCCCCGCCGAACCCGACGGACCCGTCGAGCAGCCCGGGAACGAACCACTTGAAGCCGACGGGGACCTCGACGAGCCGGCGGCCGAGGGACGCGGCGACCCGGTCGATGAGGGAGGACGAGACGAGCGTCTTGCCGATCGCGGCCTCGCCCGGCCAGCCCGGCCGGGCGCCGGAGTACAGGTACCGGATCGCGACGGCGAGGAAGTGGTTCGGGTTCATCAGCCCCGCGTCGGGCGTGACGATGCCGTGCCGGTCGGAGTCGGCGTCGTTGCCGGTCGCGATGTCGAACGTCCCGGAGGTGGCCGGGTCCGTCATCTTCGCGACGAGCGAGGCCATCGCGGACGGCGACGAGCAGTCCATGCGGATCTTGCCGTCCCAGTCGAGCGTCATGAACGCCCACCGGGGGTCGACCTGCGGGTTGACGACGGTCAGGTCGAGGTCGTACCGCTCGGCGATCGCGCCCCAGTACTCGACCGACGCGCCGCCGAGCGGGTCCGCGCCGATCCGGACGCCGGAGGTCCGGATCGCGTCCATGTCGACGACGTTCGCCAGGTCGTCGACGTACGAGCTCATGAAGTCGTGGCGACGGGTGGTCTCGGCCGCCAGCGCCTCGTCGAGGGACACGCGCCGCACCTGCCCGACGCCGGTGCGCAGGATCTCGTTGGCCAGGTCGGCGATCCACCCGGTCGCCTCCGAGCCGGCGGGGCCGCCGTGCGGCGGGTTGTACTTGAAGCCGCCGTCGCGCGGCGGGTTGTGGGACGGGGTCACGACGATCCCGTCGGCGAGGCCCGGTCCCTGGGTGCGCACCCCGGCGTCCGTGGTCGCGCCGTTGTGCAGCAGGATCGCCTGCGACACGGCCGGCGTGGGCGTCCAGCTGTCCCGGGCGTCGACCATCACCTCCACGCCGGCGGCGGCGAGGACCTCGAGGGCGCTCTGCCACGCGGGCTGGGACAGCGCGTGCGTGTCTCGGCCGATGTACAGCGGCCCGTCGGTGCCCTGGGCGCGCCGGTACTCGACGATCGCCTGCGTGATCGCCACGATGTGCGCCTCGTTGAAGGCGTGGTCGAGGCTGGAGCCGCGGTGGCCCGAGGTGCCGAACACGACCTGCTGCGCCGGGTCGTCGACGTCGGGCACGAGGTCGTAGTAGGCGCCGACCACCCGGTCGACGTCGATGAGGTCCTGGGGCTGGGCGGGGGTTCCGGCGCGGGGGTCCATGGCCCCGATCCTGCCACCCGACCCCGGCGCCCGCACCGCCCGTCGCCCGTGGATAGACTCGCCCGCATGGCCAAGAACTCCACGCCCGACTTCGTGCTGCGCCCGTTCGAGGGCATCCCCGGCGAGACCGATCTCGTCGCGATGCGCGAGGTGGTCCCCGCCGCGACCGCGAAGGCCCGCACGACCGCCGAGCACGGCTCGCGGGACGTGCTGTTCGTGACCGTCCTGCCCGAGGGCTGGTCGGCGCTGCACCGCACCGACGGCGTCGTGCTCGTCGCGCTGCAGACGCTCGCGGGGTCCGGCGACGCCAGCCGCGACCTCGCCGACGTCCTGCTCGAGGCCCTCGACACCGATCCGGGCACCTCGGTGCAGGCCAACGGGCTGCCGGGCGCCGGCCCCCGGCTGCAGGACGTCCTCGACCTCTCCGAGCCGCTCGTCGCGCAGGTGCACGACGACTTCGGCTTCTGGCTGGACCCGTCGACCGAGGTCGACGCCGAGATGTCGGCCGCGCTGGAGGAGTCGGCGGAGACGATCATCCCCACCGCCAAGGTGGCCTCCGTCGAGTCCGCCTACTGGTGCCGCATGAGCCGAGAGTTCCTGCGCTGGGCCCTGCCCTACGACGAGGACGTGCTCATCGACGCGGTCGCGCGCCTGCACGCCCGGCGGGAGTCGGGGCTGGGCGACGGCAGGTTCGTCGGCGCGTTCCGGTCCTCGGGGATCCTCGTCCCGGTGTGGGAGCTCGCGCGCGGCACGGAGGCCGACGAGCTCGAGGAGCCCGCGCTCGCGTTCCGCGCCCGGCTCGACGAGGCGCTCGCGGTCGACGCGCCCCTCGACGCGAACGAGCGGCGGGCCCGCGCGGGCATCGTCGCGCGCCAGGTCACGCTGCGCTGAGCGCCCCTACCGTTCCCCGGGGGTTCCCGGCGCCCTCCGGGCACGGGACCGGGGGCCAGGCATGACCCAGGCATGGTCCAGGCGCGGTCCAGGCCCGGAATCTCGGCCTCTGCGGGGCGTGGTGTGGCAATCACGGACGTGCCCTTTGCACTAGGATGGTCCTGTGACTGCGGACCAGGTGCCCCTCGACGGAACGGCCTCGCCCGACCGGTCCGAGGCCCCGGAGAACCGTGCCCCGGAGCGCGGCCGTGCGGCCGCGAAGGACCCGGCGCCCGGTCACCCCCAGGCCGCCCGCAGCGGCATCGGCAACGCGTACACCACCTCGAGCGTGCCGAACCCCGTCGCGAAGACCCCGCGCCCGGCGCGCCCGGTGCGCGGGCGCGCCTCGCAGCAGCGCGTCGCCGTGGTGGTCCCCGCGAAGGACGAGTCGCGCCGCATCGCCGCCACCGTCCGCGCGGCGCGCGCCATCCCGCACGTCGACATGGTCCTGGTGGTCGACGACGGCAGCACCGACAACACCCAGGACGTCGCCCGCGAGGCGGGAGCCGTCGTCGTGCGCCACTCCCACAACCGGGGCAAGGCCGCCGCGATGGAGACGGGCGCCGCCGTCGTCGCGATGCGCGACGCGCCGGACCGTGCGCCCCGCCTGCTCCTCTTCATCGACGGCGACCTGGCCGAGACCGCGGTCAACACGGCACCGCTCGTCGCCCCGGTGCGCGACGGCGTCGCGGACGTCTCGATCGCGCTGCTGCCACCGCAGCCGGGCGCGGGCGGCCGCGGCCTCGTGGTCGGCGCCGCGCGGCGCGCGATCCACGGCCTCACGGGGTGGGCCCCGACCCAGCCGCTGTCCGGCATGCGCTGCATGACCCGCGAGGCGTTCGAGGCGGCGACGCCGCTCGCGCGCGGCTGGGGCGTCGAGACCGGCATGACGATCGACCTGCTGCGCGCCGGCTACGTGGCCGTCGAGGTCCCGTGCGACCTGCGCCACCGTGCCTCGGGCACCGACCTCAAGGGCCAGATGCACCGGGCGGCCCAGTACCGCGACGTCCAGGTCGCGGCGGGCGCCCGCCGCGCCAAGGCGGTCGTCGGCGCGGGACGCCGCAAGGGCTGAGCGCTCAGCGCTCCGACATCAGGTCCGTGCCCGTCTCCGGCACGGCACCGCCCGGCACGATCCCGCCGGTGCCGCGCAGCCCGGCAACGGCGGCCGCCCGGATCCCGGTGGCGGTGATCAGCGGGATCGCCGGCACCAGCGCGATCATCGCGATGCGCACGCCGAAGTCGTTGACCAGGGACCCGGCGACACCCATGACCCACATCGCGAGCACGGCCGGCCGCAGCAGCGGCCAGCCCTCCTCCGCGCGGGCGAACCAGCGCGGCGTGAACCGGTGCGGCGCGAACAGCAGGAGCGCGGCGAGCACGAGCACCACGAGGGTGAGCCACACGGGCACGCCGCCGAGGACGGAGCGCATCGCGTACCCGGACTTGCGCAGCAGCGTCTCCCACGCGTCGCCGTCGACCACCTGCCCGACGAAGCGCCCGAGGTGCGAGCGCTGCTCCGGTGGGCGCAGCCAGTCGAGCACGCCGATCGCGGCGACCGCGAGCACGCCCACCGCGCCCACGAGCACGAACCTCCGGAACGTCAGGCGCGCGCCGGAGGCGGCGAGGACCAGCACGGCGAACGTCGGCGCGAGGACGAGGCCGCCCCCCAGGTCAGCGCCCAGGGTCGGGCCGACGTCCACGAGCAGCGCGAGCACCCCGAGGGCGGCCACGACCACGGCGGCGGTGCGCCGCCGTCCGCGCGCGACGAGCCACTGCGCGACGGCGGCGGCCAGGACCACGCCCGCCACCGCGTACACGGAGAAGGTCGGGTTGCCGAAGCCGTAGAACCGGGCGCCGTAGCTCGGGGCAGAGCCCAGGGGGCTCGCCCGGTTGAG
The DNA here is from genome assembly GCF_003752595.1 of Cellulomonas sp. PhB143. Lineage (GTDB taxonomy): Bacteria > Actinomycetota > Actinomycetes > Actinomycetales > Cellulomonadaceae > Paraoerskovia. The sequence continues at coordinate 83,900 of NZ_RKIJ01000001.1, forward strand.
GGGCGTGCCCACGAACGCGTCGAGGCTGAGCACGCCGAACGTGATCCCGGCGACGATCGCGGGCGCGGCCCAGACCGGCCGGCGGGGGGCGAGGGAGGCGAGGCCGGCGACGACCGCCGTCGCCCCGACCGTCACGACGGCGAGCGCCCAGCCGGGGGAGGTGAACCGCCACCACGAGGTGAGCGAGACGAGGAACGCCGCGGCGGAGACCGACGCGATCGCGAGCGCGGCACCCTCGCCCGCCCGACGCAGGCGCGAGCGCAGCCGGGGCCGCTCGGCCCAGCGCGGCACGAGCCGGCTCGCGCCGAGCGCGAGCAGGGCGAGCAGGAGCCCCGCGTACAGGGGCACGTCGACGAACCAGCCGTAGGCGCCGCGCCGCACGTGGTCGAGCGAGGTCAGGTCGGCGAGCGCGTCGGCGGTCGCCGCGGCGTCGGTCGGACGGGCCGAGCCGAGCACCAGCGGGGTGTCCTCGACGGGCGGGGGGACGGCCGTGCCGGCCGCCGCGAGGATCGTCGGCGGGACGTCGAGCAGGCGGACGACGCCGTCGGTCCGGGTCGCGGCGCTGGTCAGGTAGCGGGGGCCGTCGGGGTCGCGCGCCCCGGGCCGCAGCACGGTGACGCCGAGCGAGGGGGTGGTGCCCGGCACGTTGGACACGTCGACCACGAGCACGGTGGCGGTGGCGGGCGCGACGTCCAGCACCCGCGAGACGGTGGTGTCGATCGCGCCGACCTGGGCGGCCCGCACCGCCTCCGCCTGGGCGTGGGTGGTGCCCGACGGCGGCCGTGCGGTCGCGTCGCCGGCGTCCACCACGGTCACGGGGCAGGTGAAGGCGTCGCCCCCGCCGCCCAGCGCGTCGTCGAGGGTGCGGTAGCCGGGCACGCTGCCGTCGCGGCGGGCGAGCGCGACGGCGGCGCCCGGTCCGACGGCGGTCGCGCAGCGCGCGGCGCCCGGGGCGGCGAGGGCGTCGCCCAGCACGCCGAGCGTCGCGTCGAAGCCGGACCGGTCCTGGAGCGCGGAGAGCGCGTCCCAGCCGTCGACCTTCCCGTCGTGCACGGCGAGCGCCGGGCAGGCCCACGCCCCGGTGGCCGTGTGCGTGTCGGTCACCTCGGCGGGCTGGCCCGCGGAGAGCGCCAGCCACCCGCCCGCGGAGCAGCGGGCGGCGTTCCCCGTGGGCAACGAGTCGCCCGCGGTCGCGGCGTCCTCCGTGGTCATCGCGCTCAGCGTCGGCGTCCGGCCGGCGGAGACGTCGTCCCAGCGCAGGCCCGCGGTGCCGACGACGACGACCTGGTCGCCGGGGGAGACGGCCTGCGCCTCCGCCGACGGCGAGGTCTGGCGCCCGGCCGCGCTCGCGCCGTCGGGCGGGGCGACGGCCGTGGCGAGCAGCATCGTCACGAGCAGGCCGCCCGCGAGGGTCAGGACCGTGGCGGGCATGCTCCGGACGGCGGGGGTCCGCTCGTCGTTCCCGCCGCCCGCCCGGCCCGCCTGCCGGCCGGGGACGGTGAAGGTGGCCAGCAGCGTGGCGACGGCGACGAGCAGCACGACGAGCGCCACGACGACGCCCGAGTCGTTGAGCACGGAGCCGACGACGGCGACGGTCATGAGCGCCACCACGAGCGCCCGCAGCTGCGGCCAGCGGTCGTAGGCGTCTGCGATCTCGGGGACGCGGGCGCGGCGGGGGTGCAGCGCCACCCACCCGACGCCGACGAGCACGAGGACGGCGACCAGCCCCGCGGGGTTGGCGAACGTCGCGAACATGGCCCGCGCCTTGCCGGCGATCATCGAGGGCGCCTCGCCGTCGACCACCCGCTGCACGAACGCGCCGAGGTGCGACGGCTCGCCCGGGCGCAGCCAGTCGAGCACGGAGACGACCGCGACCACGAGGACGGTCAGGACGGCGACGACGAGGATCCGCCGGACCGTCACCCGGACGCCGGCGACGAGCAGCGCCAGCACCGCGAAGGACGGCACGAGGGCCAGGATCCCGCCGAGGTCCGCGCCGAAGGCGGGCCAGCCGTCCACGAGCGTCGTCACCGCGCCGACCGCGACGACGGCGCCGACGGCGGCCCGGCGGCGACCTGTGCCCCGGCCGCCCGCGAGGATCGTCGACGCGATCCCGGTGGCGAGGACCAGTCCGGCGACCGCGTACACGGCGAAGGTCATGTTGCTGAACCCGTAGAAGCGGGCGCCGAGCGTCAGCGACGGACCGAGCAGGGAGCCCTGCTGCAGCGGCGTGCCCGCGAGGCCGTCGACGGTCAGCACCAGCCACGACGCCCCCGCGAGCGTCGTGGCGAGGTTCCAGGGGTGCGGCGGCAGGCGTCGCGCCAGCCACCACGCGGCGACGGTCAGGACCGCCGCCGTGGCGCACAGGGCGGTCAGCAGGACGAACGTCGGGGCGGGCCGCACCCACCACCGGGTGAGGGTCGCGAGCGACGCCGCGACGGGCGCGGTCGCCACGAGCGCGGACGTCGCGGCCAGCAGCCGGCGGCGCGTCGCGGTCGGGGCGGTGCCGCTCGGGTCCTCGTCCCGTGCCGCGGACCGGCGGCGGTGCCCGACGACGGCGCCCACCAGGGCGAGCAGCAGCGCCACCACGAGCGTCCCCACGAGCACCGGCATCACGTGCGGGATGGTCGTCGTCAGGACGTCGACGTACCGGCGGTTCTCGACGGTGCCCCGCGTCCCGGTGCGCCGTTGCTCGCCCTTCTCCAGCGGGTGGCCGTCGATCTGCGCGGTGCTCGCGCCGGCGTCGTCCGCCACCGTCGCGGTGAGGTCCGCGAGCTGGACGAAGCCGGGCCGCCGGGTGCCCTGCGAGGTGAGCCATCGGGCGTCCTCGGTCCCGGAGGTGTGGTCCACCACGACCTGGAGGTCGGGCTGCGCGAGCGGCGTGCCGGTGACCCCGGCGACGAGCACGCGCGAGCGGTCCGGCAGGGCGCGCTCGACGCGCGCGAGCGCGTCGTCGAGGTCCCCGAGCGCCGCCGTGCGTTCGGGGCCGGTGCTCGGGAGCTCGCCCAGGTCGACGACCGTCGTCGGGCACGAGGTGAGGTCGGCGTCCGAGACCTGCGAGAGGTCGGACGCGTACCGGTCGACGGACCCGTCGGAGTCCGCGAGCATCACGGCTGCGCCGGGACCGACGGCCGTCGAGCACAGCGAGCCCGCGGCGAACCCGTCACCCAGCACCCCGGGCGCCGGGGGCGTCGGCTCGGTGGGTTCCTCGACGGGCGCCGCGAGCTCGTCCCAGCCGGGCACCGTCATGGCGGTCAGGGCGCCGTCCGAGCCGCCGTCCGGCACCGGGGTGGGCATGGGCAGGCACGACGCCGCCGGGTCGCCCGCGTCGTCGGCGGACCCGTCCTGCGGTGCGTCCGCGCCGTCCGAGCCGCCGCTCTCGGAACCGTCGCCGTCCGCGCCGTCGGTCCCCGCGCTGTGGCCGCTGCCCGGGTCGGGCGCCGGGACGGGCGCCGAGGTGCGGCGTCCGGCCGACAGAGTCAGCCAGGCGTCGAGGCGGCAGGTGAGCGCGCTCGCGGTCCGCACGTTGATCGACGCCACGGAGCCGGTGCCCACCATGCGCCACAGCGTCGGCGTGGTCGACGACGAGACGTCGTCCCAGCGCAGGCCGCCCAGCCCGACGAGCACGGTCGGCGTGGTCCCGTCGGCGGCGAGCGGCGCTGTGCTCGCTGCGCCGGCTGTGCTCGCTGCGCCGGCTGTGCCTGCCGCGCCCGAGGCGGTCGCTGCGCCCGCGGCGGTCGCCGGCCCCGCCAGCGGCGCCGCGACCAGCAGCGCCAGCGCCACGGCGAGGGCCCGCGCGCCGCGCGCGAGGCCCGGGCGGCGGGCGCGGGCGGGGGACGCGGCGGCGGGACGGATCACCGGGTCAGCCTACGGAACGCCGGGCCCGGCCCGGGTCAGGAGGTCCGGACGACCAGCGCCGCCGGCTCCACCCACGCCTCGAGCTCGACGGCGAGCCCGAGGGTGTCGCCGTCGACCTGCGCCTGCTCGCCGCCCTCGACGCGCACGAGGATGCGCCGCGCGCGCGTGTGGTCGATGCGGCCGATCTTCGCGGGCAGGTCGTTGCGCACGCCGAAGCCCTGCATGACGACCTCGCCGAAGAGCTGGACCCAGCCCGCCATCCCGCCGCGGGTGTCGATCGCGGCGACGTCGAGGATGCCGTCGTCGATCACGGCGTCGGGCAGGAGGTTGATCCCGCCGGGCAGCCGCCCGCAGTTGCCGATGAGGACCGTGCGCAGCCGCGCGTCGACGGGGTCCCGGTCGTCGATGGTGACGTTCGCGCGCATCCGCTTGCCGTGCAGGTGCTTGATGCCGGCGACGAAGTACGCGATCCAGCCGACGCGGGCCTTGAGCTGGTCGTCGGCGTCGGCGACCATCGCCGCGTCGAAGCCGAGGCCGGCGATGACCAGGAAGATGTGCTGCTCGGGGTCCACCGGGCGCAGCGGCTTCGCGGAGTCGCGCAGGCGCTGCGGCGAGGGCTCGCCGTCCTCGCCCGCACCCGCCGCCCGGTCCTCGCCGTCCCGGTCCTCGCCGTCCCGGTCCTCCCCGTCCCCGTCCCCGTCGTCCCCGTCCCCGTCGTCCCCGTCCTGGCCGGCGAGCTCGAGGATCCGCGTCCAGCCGACGTCGATCGTGCGGTCCTGGCCCGCGACGACCGCGCGCAGCGCCGCGAGGTGGTCGGAGACCGGGACGTCGAGGTTGCGGGCCAGCAGGTTCCCGGTGCCGGAGGGCACGAGACCCATGACCTTGCCCGTACCGGTCAGGGCCTCCGCGACCGCCCGCACCGTCCCGTCCCCGCCGACCGCGACGACGACGTCGGCGCCCTTCTCGAGGGCCTGGCGCGCCTGCCCGACGCCCGGGTCCTCGACCGTCGTCTCGATCCACAGCGGCTCCGGGAGCGCGGCCTCCGCGCACTCGCGGCGCGCGACCGCCTCGAACTCCGCGACACCGGGCTTGGAGGGGTTGGCGACGAACGCGATGAGCTCGCGGTGCACGGTCGGCTCGGGCTCCGGCGGGGTGTCCCGGGAGGCCGCTCCTCTGCGCTGGTGCGCGAGCACGACGAGAGCCACCACCAGGGCCACCGCGGCCAGGACGACGGCCACGATCCCCAGCACCGATTGCCATTGCATGGGCTCACCGTAGTGGTCGCGCGGGGACGGCCCGCACGGGCACGGTCGGTAGCGGCATGCACCACGGCGTTCGTTACCCTTCAGTGGTGATCGACCTCAAGAGGATGCGTGACGAGCCCGACGTCGTCCGCGCGAGCCAGGTGGCCCGCGGCGAGGACCCCGACCTGGTGGACGCGGCGCTCGCGGCGGACTCCCGTCGTCGGGCGCTGCTCACGGAGTTCGAGCAGCTGCGGGCCGAGCAGAAGGCGATGGGCAAGGACGTCGCGCGGGCGTCCGGTGACGAGAAGCAGGCCCTGCTCGCCCGCACGCGGGAGCTGGCGGGCGAGGTCAAGGCCCGGCAGGCGGACGCGGAGGCCGCCGAGGCGGAGCTCACCGACCTCATGCTCCGCATCCCCAACGTCATCGAGGGCGCGCCCCCCGGCGGCGAGGACGACTTCGTCGTGCTCCGCGAGGAGGGCACCGTCCGCGACTTCGCCGCGGAGGGGTTCGCCCCGCGCGACCACCTCGAGATCGGCGAGGCGCTCGCCGCGATCGACACCGAGCGCGGCGCGAAGGTCTCCGGCGCCCGCTTCTACTTCCTCACCGGCGTCGGCGCCCGCCTCGAGCTCGCGCTGCTCAACGCTGCCGTCGACCAGGCGACGCGGGCCGGTTTCACGCCCGTCATCACGCCGACGCTCGTGCGCCCGGAGATCATGCAGGGCACCGGCTTCCTCGGCGCGCACGCCGAGGAGGTCTACCGCCTCGAGGCCGACGACCTCTACCTCGTCGGCACGAGCGAGGTCGCGCTGGCGGGCTACCGCTCGGGCGAGATCCTCGACCTGGCGGACGGCCCGCAGCGGTACGCCGGCTGGAGCGCGTGCTACCGCCGCGAGGCCGGTTCGTACGGCAAGGACACCCGCGGCATCATCCGCGTGCACCAGTTCCACAAGGTGGAGATGTTCAGCTACTGCCGCCCCGAGGACGCGGCGGCCGAGCACCAGCGGCTCCTCGCCTGGGAGGAGGAGATGCTCGCGCGGTGCGAGCTGCCGTACCGGGTCATCGACACGGCCGCGGGGGACCTGGGCTCGAGCGCGGCGCGCAAGTTCGACTGCGAGGCCTGGCTGCCGACGCAGGAGCGGTACCTCGAGCTCACCTCGACCTCGAGCTGCACCACCTTCCAGGCGCGCCGCCTCAACGTGCGCGAGCGGGTCACGGTGGGCGAGAAGACCGAGACCCGCACCGTCGCGACGCTCAACGGCACGCTCGGTACGACGCGCTGGATCGTCGCGATCCTGGAGAACCACCAGCAGGCCGACGGGTCCGTGCGGGTGCCCGAGGGGCTGCGGCCCTACCTCGGCGGCCTCGAGGTCCTGGAGCCGGTCACCCGATGACGCGCGGCCCGCTGCTCGTCGCGCTCGACATCGACGGGACGCTCATCACCTACGACGAGGAGCTCTCGGACGAGGTGCGCGAGGCGGTGGCGGCCGTGCGGGACGCGGGCCACCACGTCGTGCTCTCGACGGGCCGCTCGGTGGTCGCGACGGTGCCGATCGCCCGCGAGCTCGGGCTCGAGACGGGCTACGCCGTCACCTCCAACGGCGCCGTGACGGTGCGCGTGGACCCGGGCCACCCGGGCGGGTTCGCGGTGGACGACGTCGTCACGTTCGACCCGGGCCCCGCGCTGCGGCTCCTGGGCGAGCAGCTGCCCGACGCGCGGTTCGCGGTCGAGGAGATCGGCGTCGGCTTCCGGATCAACACGCCGTTCCCCGAGGGCGAGCTCGGCGGCGCGCACGAGGTCGTGCCGTTCGAGGCGCTGTGGGAGCGGGAGGTCACCCGCGTCGTCGTGCGCAGCCCCGAGCACACGCGGTCGGCGTTCCACGAGATGGTCGCCCACCTGGGGCTCGACGACGTGACGTACGCGGTGGGCTGGACGGCGTGGATGGACATCGCGCCGCTGGGCGTCTCGAAGGCGACCGCCCTGGAGCGGGTGCGCCGCATCCTGCACGTGCAGCCGGACCGCACGGTCGCGCTCGGCGACGGGCACAACGACGTCGAGATGCTCACCTGGGCGGCGCGCGGCGTGGCGATGGGCCACGCCGCGGACGCGGTGAAGGACTGCGCCGACGAGGTCACGGGCTCGGTCGAGGAGGACGGCGCGGCGCAGGTGCTGCGCAGCCTCCTCTAGACCTGTCAGACCCTCGCCCGCCCCTGGCGGGGCTCAGGTCTGACAGGTCGCGGGCGGGGCAGGCCCGAGGCGTTCAGGCCTCGCCGCCCCCGCGCGCCGTGAGGACCAGGGGCCCGTCCTCGGTGATCGCGACCGTGTGCTCGGAGTGCGCGCCGCGCGAGCCGTCGACGCTGCGCAGCGTCCAGCCGTCGGCGTCGCCGTAGATCTCGTCGGTCGTGGCGAGGAACCAGGGCTCGATCGCGATGACGAGCCCGGGCCGCAGCTTGAAGCCGCGCCCGCGGCGCCCGTCGTTGGGCACGTGCGGCTCGCCGTGCATCGTGCGCCCGACGCCGTGCCCGCCGAAGTCGGTGTTGATCGTGTACCCGGCCGCGTGGCCGACGTCGGCGATCGCCGCCGAGACGTCCCCGAGCTTGCCGCCGGGCAGCGCCGCCGCGATCCCGGCCTCGAGCGCCCGCTCGCTGACCTCGATGAGCTTGCGGTCGGACTCGCCGTCCGCGCCGGGGCGCGGCGTGCCGACGACGAAGGAGAGCGCGGAGTCCGAGACCCAGCCGTCGACGGAGCAGGCGAGGTCGATGCTGAGCAGGTCGCCGTCGCGCAGCGCGTAGTCGTGGGGCAGGCCGTGCAGGACGGCGTCGTTCACGGACGTGCAGATGACCTTCCCGAACGGCATCGCGCCGAAGGACGGGTGGTAGTCGATGTAGCAGGACTCGGCGCCGCGCTGACGGATCATCCGGTGCACGAGCGCATCGATCTCGAGGAGGTTGGTGCCGACCCGCGTGGTCGCGCGGACCTCGGAGAGCACCTGCGCGACGAACGCGCCGGCAGGCCGCATCTGCTCGATCTCCCGGGGTGTGCGCAGCTCGATCATGAAGGTCCTCTCGGTCGGTACGACCCGCGGCGGGCGGGGCGGGTTCGCACCTCCAGGGTAGACGGAGCACAATCCGGGGGGTGACGGGCATCGACGAGGTTGCGCGCGCCGCGGGGGTGTCGACGGCGACCGTCTCGCGCGCGCTGCGCGGTCTGCCGAACGTCTCCTCGGGCACGCGCGCCCGGGTGCTCGACGAGGCCTCCCGCCTCGGCTACGTGGCCTCGCCGTCGGCCTCCTCGCTGGCGAGCGGCCGCACCCGGACCATCGGCCTGCTCACCCCGTGGGTGAACCGCTGGTTCTTCGCGAACGTCATCGACGGGGCCGAGCGCGGGCTGCGCGCGCTCGGCTACGACGCGCTGCTCTACACGTTCGACGTGCGTGACGGCCACCCGCGCCGCCGCGTGGACCCGGGCGTCCTGCGGCGCCGGGTGGACGGGATCCTCGTGGTCGGTCTCCCGCTGGCCGACGACGAGGTGGCCTCGCTCCTCGCGCTCGGCACCCCGATCGTGTTCGTCGGATCGGGGCCGGCCGGCCAGGTCACGGTGCGGCTGGACGACGACGCGACGGGTCGCCGCGCGACCGAGCACCTGCTGGGCCTCGGTCATCGCGTGGTCGGCCACATCACCGGCGTGCCGGACGCGTTCCTGGACTGGTCGCCGCCGCTCGCGCGGGAGGCGGGGTACCGCCGCGCCCTCGCGGCGGCCGGGGCGGAGGTCAGCGACTCGCTGGTGGTGCGCGGCGGGTTCGACGTCGCCGGCGGACGCGCGTCCGTGCGCGAGCTGCTGGCGTGCCGCCCGGACGTGAGCGCGGTGTTCGCGGCGTCCGACGAGATGGCGATGGGCGCCGTGCTGGGTCTGGGGGACCTGGGCCGTCGGGTCCCGGACGACGTGTCGGTGATCGGGGTGGACGGGCACGACCTGGGCGAGCTGGTCGGCCTGACGACCATGGTGCAGGACACGTACCAGCAGGGCGTCGACGCCGCGAGCCTGCTCATGGACCTCGTCGCGGGCGGCTCCCCGCCGCGGGTCGTGACGTTCCCGACCGAGCTCCTGGTGCGCAGGTCGACCGCCGTCCCGCCACCTCGGCGGGCGTGACCCGATCGTTACGCCGCCACGCCGCGCCACCGGTTGCGGGACGGGGATGTAAACGCTTGCATGGCAGGCGTCGGGTGTGACCTGCTCGACACGGTCCGGACGACGACGCCCGCGCTGGGCGCCACAGCGACGTGGAGGGAAGCTCGATGACCATCAGGACGAGGTCCGCGAGGCGGACGAGGCTCACGGCTGTGGCCGCGGCAGGCGCGGGGCTCGCGCTGGCGCTCACCGGCTGCAGCAGCGACGACGGCGGCGGCGACGGCGGCGGCGGTGCGAGCAGCACCGCGGACTGCAGCGCGTTCGACAGCTACGGCGACCTGTCCGGCAAGACGGTGACGGTGTACGCGGGGATCGTCGCGCCGGAGGACCAGCCGTACATGGACTCCTACAAGCCCTTCGAGGACTGCACGGGCGCGACCGTGAACTACACCGCGGACAAGAACTTCGAGCAGCAGATCGTCGTGCAGGCCAAGGCCGGCAACGCGCCCGACATCGCGATCGTTCCCCAGCCGGGCCTGCTGCAGCAGCTCGTCGCGACCGGCAAGGCCGTCGAGCCTCCGAAGGCGGTCGCCGACAACGTCGACAAGTGGTGGGGCGAGGACTGGAAGAAGTACGGCACGGTCGACGGGACGTTCTACGCGGCGCCGTCGGGCGCGAGCGTGAAGTCGCTGGTCTGGTACTCCCCGAAGGAGTTCAAGGACAAGGGCTACGAGGTGCCGACGACGCTCGACGACCTGAAGTCGCTCAGCGACAAGATCGTGGCCGACGGCGACCACAAGCCCTGGTGCGCGGGCATCGGCTCCGGCGAGGCCACCGGGTGGCCGGTGACCGACTGGATGGAGGACATGATGCTCCGGATCGGCGGTCCGGACGTCTACGACCAGTGGGTCGCGCACGACATCGCGTTCAACTCCGAGGTGCCGACGCAGGCGCTCGACGCCGTCGGCGACTACCTGAAGAACCCCGACTACGTGAACGGCGGGATCGGCGACGTCAGCTCGATCGCCACGACCACGTTCCAGGACGGCGGCCTGCCGATCCTCGACGGGACCTGCTCCCTGCACCGCCAGGCGTCGTTCTACGCGTCGAACTTCCCCGAGGGGACGGACGTCTCCGAGAACGGTGACGTCTTCGCGTTCTACCTCCCGGGCAAGACGGCGGACGACCACCCGGTGCTCGGCGGCGGCGAGTTCAACCTCGCGTTCGCCGACCGTCCGGAGGTGCAGGCGTTCCAGACGTACCTGTCGACCGACCTGTGGGCCAACACCAAGGCCAAGGCGAGCTCGGACGCGACGGGCGGCGGGTGGATCTCCGCCAACACCGGCCTCGACACCGCCAACCTGGTCAACCCGATCGACCAGCTGGCGGCCGGGATCCTGCAGGACCCCAACACGGTGTTCCGCTTCGACGGGTCGGACCAGATGCCGGCCGCGGTCGGGTCGAACTCCTTCTGGAAGCAGTCGACGTCGTGGATCACGGGCCAGTCGACCAAGGACACGCTCGACAAGATCGAGTCGTCCTGGCCGTAGCCGCCCGCGTGCGCCGGACGCCGGGGGTCCCGTCCCGGCGTCCGGCGCACACCTGCCGACCCCTGACCCGTCCTGACGGCTGGAGCCTCGATGGAGATCACCGACAAGCTGCTCTCGATGGTCTACGCGCTGGTCGCGTTCGCGATCGTCGTGGGCGGCATCCTCTTCCTCGCGTCGCTGTACGAGCGGCGCGGCGGGCGCAAGGTCGCGTGGTGGTTCATCGCGCCGACGCTCCTGCTGCTCGCCGTCGCGCTGGTGTACCCGGCGCTGCGCACGGTCTACGTCTCGTTCTTCGACTCCTCGGGCGCGGCGTTCGTCGGCCTCGACAACTACTCGACGGTCTTCACCTCGCCCGACCAGCTGGTGGTGCTGCGCAACACCGTGCTGTGGACGCTGGTGACGCCGTTCGTCGCCACGGGGATCGGCCTGATCTACGCGATCCTCGTGGACGGAGCCAAGGGCGAGTCCGTGGCGAAGGGGCTCGTGTTCCTGCCGATGGCGATCTCGCTGGTGGGCGCGTCGATCATCTGGAAGTTCGTCTACGACTTCCGTGACCCCGCGGCGGGCACCGCGAAGAACCCCGTCGAGCAGATCGGGCTGCTCAACCAGATCTTCACGTGGCTGGGCGGGTCGCCGCACAACTTCCTGCTCAACTCCCCGGGCAACACCTTCTGGCTGATCCTCGTGATGATCTGGATCCAGGCCGGCTTCGCGATGACCATCCTCTCGGCGTCCATCAAGGCGATCTCGGCGGACATCGTGGAGGCGGCCCGGCTCGACGGGGTCTCGGCGCTCGAGATGTTCCGCTACGTGACGTTCCCCGCGATCCGCCCGGCGGTGGTCGTGGTCCTCACGACGATCGCCATCGCGTGCCTCAAGGTCTTCGACATCGTCCGGACCATGACGGGCGGGCAGTTCAAGACCAGCGTGGTCGCCAACGAGTTCTACACGCAGACCTTCAGCGCCGCGAACCAGGGCCTGGGCGCGGCGCTGGCCGTGATCCTGTTCATCCTCGTGGTGCCGATCATCGTCTACAACGTCCGCCAGCTGCGCGCATCGGAGGCCCGCTGATGACCGGCACGACCCCTCTTCCCCGGGCCGCCGCGGGCACGACCGCCGACGTCGACGTCGAGGGTGCCGTCCCCACGAGCACCCGGCCGGCACCGAGCGCCGCGGCGAGCGCGAAGAAGCGCCTGACCCGGCCCTGGGCGTCGCTGTTCGCGGTGATCCTCGCGGTGGTGTGGACGACGCCGACGCTCGGCCTGCTCGTCACGTCCTTCCGCCCGGAGGCGGACATCAAGGACACGGGGTGGTGGACGGTCCTCACCAACCCGGACTTCACGCTGGACAACTACCAGACCGTCCTGCAGACCGGCACGTCGACGTCGCTGACGCCGTTCTTCATCAACTCGATCGTCATCACGATCCCCGCGGTGGTCGCCCCGATCCTCCTGGCCTGCCTGGCCGCGTACGCGTTCGCGTGGACGGACTTCCGCGGCAAGAACGTGCTGTTCGTCGCGGTCTTCGCGCTCCAGGTGGTGCCCATCCAGGTGACCCTGCTGCCGCTGCTGACCCTGTACGTGGACCTCGGCATCTCGGGCACGTTCTGGGCGATCTGGATCTCCCACACGGCGTTCGGCCTGCCGCTCGCGGTGTTCCTGCTGCACAACTTCATGCGCGAGATCCCCGGCGAGCTCATCGAGGCGGCGCGCGTCGACGGCGCCGGGCACGTGACGATCTTCTTCCGGATGATGCTCCCGATGCTCAAGCCCGCCCTGGCGGCGTTCGGCATCTACCAGTTCCTGTGGGTGTGGAACGACCTCCTCGTGGCGCTGACGTTCGCCGGCCCCGGCGCGGCGACGGCGCCGATGACCAAGGCGCTGTTCGACCTGGCCGGCACGCGCGGCACCGCCTGGTACCTGCTCTCGGCGGGCGCGTTCGTCTCGATGGTGGTGCCGGTGATCGTCTTCCTCGCGCTGCAGCGGTACTTCGTGCGCGGGCTCCTGGCGGGCTCGGTCAAGGGGTAGCGCGCGGGTCGTAGGCTCGCCGCGTGCCGTTCCGCCCCGCCCGCGCGCTCGACGCCGTCCCCGCCCCCGCGCTGTTCGTCGTCTCCGGGCTGACGCAGTACGTCGGCGCCGCGATCGCGGTCGGGCTGTTCACCGTCGTCGGCGCCCCGGAGGTCGCATGGCTGCGCGTCGTCGTGGCCGCGGTGGTGCTCGTCGCGTGGCGCCGCCCGTGGCGCTCGCGGTGGACCCGCCGCGACCTGGGCTGGGTGTGCGTGTTCGGCGTCGCGCTGGCGGCGATGAACGTGACGTTCTACGTGGCCATCGACCACCTGCCGCTCGGCACCGCCGTCGCGATCGAGTTCCTCGGCCCCGTCTCGGTCGCCGCGGTCACGGGCCGCGGCTGGCGCGAGCGCGGCGGCATCGCCCTCGCGGCGGTCGGGGTGGTGCTCCTCGCGGGGGTCACGCTGGACTCCGGCCTGGCGCACGACGACGTCGTCGTCGGCCTGGCCGCGATCCTCGCCGCCGCGGCGTGCTGGGCCGGGTACATCCTCCTGGGCCGGAGGGTCGCCGTCGCCGGCTCCGGCGTCACGTCGCTCGCGGTCGCGATGAGCGCGGGGGCGGTGGTCTTCGCGCCGCTGCTCGCGCCCGGCTCGGCGGTCGTGGTGACCGACCCCGGGCTGCTCGCCGCGGTGGTCGGCGTGGGGGTGCTCTCGTCGGTGGTGCCGTACGGGCTCGACCAGGTGATCCTGCGCCGCGTCAGCACCGCGACGTTCTCCGTGCTGCTGGCGCTGCTGCCCGCGTCGGCGACGGTCGTCGGCGCGGTCGCGCTCGGCCAGGTGCCGAACGGGCTCGAGCTCCTGGGGCTGGCCCTGGTCTCCGGGGCGATCGCCCTGACCGGGCGCCGCGCGGGCGACGACCGCGACGAGGAGACCCCGCCGCCGGCGTGACCGGGCGTCAGGGCACCAGGAGCACCTTGCCGAACACGTCGCCGGAGTCCAGCAGCTCGTGCGCGGCGGCCGCCTCGGCGAGCGGGAGCCGGGCGTGCACGACCGGACGCACCCGGCCGTCCGCGAGCATCGGCCACACGTGCTCCCGCACCGCGGCGACGACGGCGGCCTTCTCCGCCGCGGGCCGCGAGCGCAGGGTCGTGCCGGTCACCGACGCGCGGCGGGCGACGAGCGCGCCGAGGTCGAGCTCGCCGCGGCGCCCCTGCTGCATCCCGATGACGACGAGCCGCCCGCCGGTCGCCAGGACCCGGACGTTGTCGGCCAGGTAGGCGGCGCCGACGACGTCCAGCACGACGTCGGCGCCGTGCCCGCCGGACGCTTCGCGCACGACCTCGACGAAGTCCTGCTCGCGGTGGTCGACCCCGAGTTCCGCGCCGAGCGCCCGGCACCGCTCGACCCGGTCCGGGCCGCCGGCCGTCGCCACGACGTGCGCGCCGAGCGCGGCCCCGATCTGCACCGCGACGGTGCCGACCCCGCCGGAGCCGCCGTGCACCAGCAGCCACTCGCCCGCCGCGAGGTGCGCGACGCCCGCGAGGTTGCTCCAGGCCGTGCACACCGCCTCGGGGAGCGCCGCCGCGTCGGCGAGCGGGACGCCGTCGGGCACCGGGAGGAGCTGCGCCGCCGGGACGAGGGCGCGGTCCGCGTAGCCGCCGCCGTCGAGCAGCGCGCAGACCTGGTCGCCGGGTGCCCAGCCGGACACGCCGGGGCCGACGTCGACGACCGTCCCGGAGACCTCGAGGCCGAGGACGTCGCTCGCGCCGGGGGGCGGCGGGTAGTGCCCCGCGCGCTGCAGGAGGTCCGCGCGGTTGATCCCCGCGGCGGCGACGGCGACGGCGACCTCGTCCTCGCCGGGGGGCTGGTCAGGGGCATCGACAACCGCTAGGTTCGCAGGGCTGCCGGCGGGGGAGACGGAGACGTGGCGCACACGTCGACCGTAACGGTGCGGCGGCCGCTCGCCAGCCGCAGGCCGTCGCGGGCGGGATGCGCCCGGGATTAGGAATCCCGGCCTTGACCACCGATAGTTGGTGCGCAGTGCGGAGGAATCGGCCAGAACGAGGGAGTCCGGGGCAGGGCTCGCGGTCCTCGTCGCCGACGTCCGCCGTCGTATTCGGTATGACGAGAGAGGTACCACATGCTCCGCCGGTTGAGCGTCCGCGGGAAGATCCTCGCGGCCATCGCGGTGCCCGTCTTCGTGCTCTTCCTCGCCGCGGCCCTGATCTCCGTGGGAGCGATCGGTGACGCCCGCGTCGCCACGCAGACCCGTGACCTGGTCGCCGCGCTGAAGGCTCAGGACGACGCGGGCCAGGCGCTCGCGCAGGAACGTGCGCTGACGGTCGTCGCGCTGACCCCGGGATCGAAGGGCGCGAAGGGCGCCGGGAGCCTGGACGACGCGCGGGCCGCGACGGACGCCGCCCTCGACACGCGCGACGGGGAGTTCGACGACCTCGACACCTCCGCGCTGTCCTCGCGGGTGGGCGACGCCGTCGACGACACCCTGGCGGACCGCGCCCAGCTCGCCGAGGCGCGGCAGAACGTCGACCACGGCACGACCTCCGAGGTCGCGACCACCGCGCTGTACACCGGCTTCATCGACCGCGCGATCGGCGTGCAGGAGCAGCTCGCGCAGACGATCCCGGACCGCGACCTCGCCCAGTACATCGAGGCGTACACGCAGCTGGACCGGCTCATGGCGCACGACACCCTCGAGGCCCCCCTCGACCTGCGCCTGGCGACCGCCGCGCAGGCCGGCCTCGCCACCCCCGTGGAGACGATCCGCATCGCGCAGCTGGTCGCGCTCGGCGACAGCATCCGCGCCGACGCGCAGGAGTCGCTCGATGCCCTGCCGAGCGACCTGTGGCGCCTGCCGAACGAGAACTCCGACTATCGCGCCGTGCGGTCCGCCCTCGCCCGCTCGGCGCCCGAGGGCGTGAGCGACCACCAGCTCGCCGGGTGGCAGGACAGGTCCGCCGAGAACATCGAGAACCTGCGCCCCGTGCGCGACGGCGTCCGCCAGGACACCGTCGAGCTCTCCGGCGACGCCGCGTCGTCCGCGACCCTCACCGCGTGGGTGACCATCGGCCTCGCGATCGTCGCGTTCGCCCTCTCGGTGCTCGTCGCGGGCTTCATCGCCCAGCGCATCGTGCGCCCGCTGCGCCGCCTGACGGCCGCCGCCCAGGACGTGCGGACCCAGCTGCCGACGCTCGTCGAGCAGGTGGCCGTCCCCGGTCAGGGGCCGAGCATCGCCATCGAGCCCATCGCGGTGGAGTCCGGCGACGAGGTCGGCCAGCTCGCCGACGCGTTCAACGACGTGAACGCCACGACCGTCCAGGTCGCGCGCGAGCAGGCCGCGCTGCGCGGCTCGATCGCCGAGATGTTCGTCAACGTCGCGCGTCGTGACCAGGTGCTGCTGAACCGCCAGCTCGCGTTCCTCGACGACCTCGAGCGCGCGGAGGAGGACGCGGGCACGCTGTCGAACCTCTTCCGGCTCGACCACCTCGCGACCCGGATGCGCCGCAACGCGGAGTCGCTCCTCGTCCTCGCCGGGATCGACTCGGGCCGCCGCGTGCGCCAGCCGATGCCGGCCTCCGACGTGATCCGCACGGCGTCGTCCGAGATCGAGATGTACGACCGGGTCCGGCTGAACCTCGCCGTCGACCCGCACATGCTCGGGCACAACGCGCTGAACGCGGCGCACCTGCTCGCCGAGCTGCTCGAGAACGCGACGATGTTCTCCGAGCCGCACACGCCCGTCGAGGTCACGGTCGCCCAGGACGCCGAGGCCGTCGCGATCACCATCCGCGACCACGGTCTGGGCATGACCGACCAGGAGCTGGTCGAGGCCGAGCGCCGCGTCGCGCACAGCGCGGCGTCGGACGTCGTCGGTGCGCAGCGGCTCGGGCTCTACGTGGTCGGCCGCCTGGCGGGCAAGCTCGGCGCGCACGTGACGTTCTCCGCCGCGGAGGACAAGGGCACGTCCGTCACGGTGCGCCTGCCCGCGGCGCTGTTCGTCGCGTCCGGGAACGTCCCGCTGCCGAGCCCCACCGACCCGCTCGCCGCCGGCACGCAGGCGGCCGCCGGCCAGATCACGGCGGGTCCCGCGGACCGGTCCGGCGTGCCGTCGTCCACGTCCGGCGCCGGCCTGCCCGTCCGCGGCGGGGCCGCGCGCCCGTCCACGGCACCGGTCGCGGCCTCGGCCGAGCCCGAGGCGCCGCTGGTGGCCGAGGTCGACCTGGACGCGCTGACGGACGGGACCACGTCCACGGGGATGCCGCGTCGCCGGGCCCGCGCGACCGGTCCGGGCTCCGCGGCGCCGAGCGAGTCGCTGGGCGCCGCGGAGGCTGCGGACGCCCCGCAGCCCGGCGACCTCCCGGTGCCGCAGCTGCCCGACACGTTCGCCGCGCCCGACGAGGCATGGACGCCGCCGCAGAGCGCCGCGCCCTCCGGGCCGGCCCTGCCGAGCCGGTCCCGGCGTGCCGCCGAGGCCGCCGCGCCCGCGGAGCCCGAGCAGGCCGCCGCGGCGGACGCCCCGTGGGCCCCGCCCTCGGCCGTTCCCGACGACGACACGCACCCGTTCCTCGAGAGCGCCGTCGACCACGGCGACGGCGACGACTCCGACGCCCTCGTCCGCAGCGCGATGTTCTCCAGCTTCCGCTCGCGCGACCAGCTCGACACGACCGTCTCGATCCCCGTCGACCTCGGGCCCGAGGGCACCGACGACGTGCCCGGGCACCCCGAGTCGGAGTTCCACGCCCTCGCGGCGGGCGCCGGTCCGCTCGGCGACGAGCTGCGCGACACCGTCGTCCTGCGGCAGGAGGACCTCTCGAGCCGGTTCGACGAGGCCGCGAAGCCCCTGACCGACTCGATCCCGCTGCCCCCGGCCCACGTCGTCGGCGCCGGGACCGAGGCTCCGCGCACGACGTGGGGGACGGGCGCGATCGCGACCGTGCCCGCCGCCGGTGGCGCGCAGGACCCGGATCGGGACGACGAGCCCGCCGCTGACGACGTCCCGCCGGAGCTCTCCTTCGACGCGCTGCCCGCCTTCGACGAGCTGATGGCGGACCTTCCGACGCGTCGCTCGATGCGCGAGGCGAACGCCCGCAAGCGCGGCCTGTTCGGGCGACGTCCGCGGCCCGAGAGCGCCGCGGTCCCCGCGGCGCCGTTCGGTCCGGTGACGCCCGCCGAGGCGGCGCCGGCCCCCGGGGCGCCCGCGGACGAGGCCTACCGCGCGCCCGACGTCTTCCCGGCCGAGGCCGCGTCCGGGCCGCCGGCCACGGGCGAGCAGCCGCTGACGCTGCACGGCGAGGTCCGCATGCCGGAGCCTGCCGCCGACTCGGGCGCGTACCCCTCCGCGGAGCCGTGGGTGCCCCAGCAGCAGTGGGAGTCCTCGACGCCGCCCGCCCAGGAGCCTGAGCCGGCGTACCGCCCGCAGACCGAGCCCACCTACCGAGCCCCGGTCGCGCCGCAGGGCGGCGACGCCCTCCCGGCGGCGCGCCCCTACGACGACGGTGCCGTCCACGACAGCGTGGAGGCACGCTCCGAGTGGCTGGCCTCGGCCGTCCTGTACGAGGAGATGACGTCCCTGCTGCGCTCCAGCAACGACTTCCAGGAGCCGGCGTTCGCGGTGTCCGAGGGCACCGGGTACCAGCCGACGACGACCGTGTCCGGCAGCGCGCTGCGCCGCCGCGGTCAGCAGGAGGAGGCACCCCCGGCGCCGGACGCCGGAGCACGCATCACGCGTGACCCGGCCCAGCTGCGCACGCGCCTGTCGGCCTTCCAGGCCGGCACCGCGCGCGGCCGGGACGCCACCCGGCGGGCCGACGGCGAGGCCGGGGGGTCGACAGACTCCGCCATGACCAGGAATGATGTCCCCGACTCAGCGGCGACGTCTCGATGAGATCGACCGTCCCGCCGGGACTCTACGAGGAGGAAGAGTGAACGCGCTCAGCAACGAGGCCAGCAGTTTCGGGTGGCTTCTCGACAACTTCGTGCGGAACGTGCCGGGGAGCCGGCACACGCTCGTGGTGTCGGCCGACGGCCTGCTGATGGCCATGTCGGACCAGCTCGACCGGACGAGCGGCGACCAGCTCGCTGCGATCGTCTCGGGGCTCTCGAGCCTCACGCGGGGTGCGTCGCGGCAGATCGACGGCGGCAACGTCCGCCAGGCGATCGTCGAGATGGACAACGGCTTCCTCTTTCTGATGAACATCTCGAACGGGTCGGTCCTGGGCGTGGTCGCGGAGGCGACCTGCGACATCGGGCTGATCGGCTACGAGATGGCCCTCCTGGTCTCCCGGACCGAGGCGACGCTCACCCCGCAGCTCATCTCGGAGATGCGTGGCAACCTGCCGGTGGACGGCGCGACCCGCATGCCGATCGGATGAGGTGCGACGGATGACGAACGCGTTCAGCGGTGGCTCGCACCGCTCCGACACCTACGAGTCCTCGACGGTCCGGCCGTACGCCGTGACCGGCGGGCGGGTACGTTCCGCGACCTCGGACCTGCCGGTCGAGGCGCTCGTGGAGATGATGCCGGGTGCGGTCAACAGCCAGGGGCTGCCGCCGGAGAAGCGCGCCATCCTGCAGCACGCGGCCCACACGTACGTCTCCGTCGCCGAGCTCTCCGCGCTGCTGCGGCTCCCGCTCGGCGTCGTGCGGATCCTCGTCGCGGACCTGTCGGACGACGGCTACGTCACCGTCCACACCTCGACCCCCGTCAACGTGCACACCGGCCACGGTGGCAACGGCTCGGGCATGTCCCTGAGCGTCTTGGAGAGTGTTCTCAATGGCATTTCCACCCTCTGACGGCCGGTCGCAGCCGGCGCCGGCGGGCTCGGACGGCGCGGGAGTCGCGCGCCAGAGCGTCCTCGGCGGCGGTCGCCCCGCGTGGGCGCTGCAGCCCGTGCAGGCCCAGCAGCCCGTCGCGGTGGCGCAGGCTGCCCAGCCCGCCCCCGCGTCGCCGGGCTTCGCGCCGGCCGTGACGGTCTCCGGGCCGACGACGGCCCCGCAGCCGCCGGTGCAGGGACAGGCTCCCGCGCAGGCCGAGGCCCGGCGCGCGCCGACCGTCGTGAAGATCGTCGTGGCGGGCGGGTTCGCCGTCGGCAAGACGACCTTCATCGGCTCGATCTCGGACATCGAGCCCCTCAACACCGAGGCCGCGATGACGGAGCACTCGGTGGGGGTCGACGACGCGGGCGGTCGGACCGAGCGCAAGACCTCGACCACGGTCGCCATGGACTTCGGGCGCATCGAGCTGCCGGGGTCGCTGTGGCTGTACCTGTTCGGCACGCCCGGCCAGGACCGGTTCCTGTTCATGTGGGACGACCTGGTGCGCGGTGCGATCGGCGCGGTCGTGCTCGTGGACACCGAGCGCCTGGAGCAGTGCTTCCCGGCGATCGACTACTTCGAGTCGCGCAACATCCCGTTCGTCGTCGGCGTGAACTGCTTCGACGGCGTCGCCAAGCACAAGCTCGAGGACGTCCGCGAGGCGCTGCAGATCCCGGCGCACGTGCCGATGCTCTACACGGACGCCCGCTCGCGCGCCGCGACGAAGCAGACGCTGGTCTCGCTCGTGCAGCTCGCGATGCGGCGGCTGCGGGCGGGTGCCGCCGGCTGACGCCGTCGGCGTGCGTCCGACGGCGCACCTCGGTGCCTCGCTAGACTGGTGCGCCGCGCACGGGAGTGCGCCAGGAGGGCTGACAGAGCGGCCTAATGTGACGGTCTTGAAAACCGTTGTTGCGCAAGCAACCGGGGGTTCGAATCCCTCGCCCTCCGCCGACCGACGGCACCGCCGCGGTTTTGCCTCGCACGGCTGCCGGACGGTAGCCTGAGGCCGCGCGGTCCGCAGGTGTGCGGTCCCGCGCGAGGAGACGTCGCATAGTCCGGTCTAGTGCGCCACCCTGCTAAGGTGGTAACGGGGCAACCCGTTCGAGGGTTCAAATCCCTCCGTCTCCGCCAGGAAGGTCTCGGCTGCAGAAGTCGGGGCCTTTTCTGTTGCCCGGAGACGCCTCGCGGCGGACACCCTCACCCCGTCGCCGCCGAGCGGACCACCACGCGGGCGACGGGCCGCGACGCGGACGCGCCGGCCAGCACGAGGGCGACGGCGCCCGCGACCGCGAGGACGAGCTGGACGAGCACGGCGGCGTCCGTGACGGCGCCGGCACCGATCACCGGGACCATGAACAGCAGCGACGCGACGACGGCGGCACCGACGGCGGTGGCCAGCGGGAGGGCCGTCTCCCGGAACCTCGCGCGGTCCAGCGTCCGCACGTCCGCCCCCGCGAGCACGAGCGCGCGGTACTGGTCGCGCTGGTCGATGACCCGGCCGGCCTGCATGACCCCGGTCGAGACGGCGGCGAGCAGGGCCGCGATCGCGAGGGTCAGGAAGCCGCCGGTGCGCAGGTCCACCAGGTACTGCGCCTCGGCCGGGTCCGTCCCGGTGCCCGGCCCGGCCAGCGCGAAGGCGCTGGTGAGGCAGGCGATGAAGGTGGCGAGCGCGACGCCGCCGACGGAGCGCCAGGCCGTGCGCGGGTCGTCGACGATGCGCCGTCCCGCGAGCAGCGTCGGCACCGCGCGCGCCCGGCGGGCGACGAGGCGCCCGGCGATCCCGACGACGAACGGCCCGAGCAGGTTCAGCGCGGAGAACCCGGCGAGCAGCAGACCGGACAGGACCGCCACGACCACCGCCGTGGACGCCCACGGCGTGCGCATCGCGACGAGCAGGCCGACGAAGGCCAGGGCGAACGGTGCGAGCCGCGCCCAGCGCAGCCGCGGCGGCGTCGTGCGGGCAGCGACCCCGAGCGGGGTGACGACGACCCGGCGCAGGCCCAGGAGCGCGGAGACGAGCGCGACGGCCACGACCCCGAGGACGGCAAGGGCCAGCACCGGCACCCCGACCCACAGCTCCGCCACCGCGAACGGCCGTCCCTCGAACCGCACCCGGGCGACCAGCGGGACCAGCAGGCCGTAGCCGACGACGCCGCACAGGCCGCCGGCGAGCGCCTGCGCGCCCGCGTCCAGGGCGGTGATCGCGGTGACCTGCGCCGTCGTGCCGCCGACGAGCCGGACGGTCGCGAGCCGGGCGTCCCGACGGGCGACGGCGAGCCGCGCCGCGGCGCCGCCGAGGGTGACGAGGGGGACGAGGAGCAGGAGGGCGGCGACCCCGGCGAGGACGGGATACACGGCCGTATAGCTGCCGGCGGCTGGGACGGGGCCGACGTCGCCCCTCGCGCCCGCGCCCG
This sequence comes from Cellulomonas sp. PhB143, assembly GCF_003752595.1. GTDB lineage: Bacteria > Actinomycetota > Actinomycetes > Actinomycetales > Cellulomonadaceae > Paraoerskovia. The sequence goes on from NZ_RKIJ01000001.1 coordinate 105,928, forward strand.
GCCACGGCGTGACCCCCGCCCGGGCGAAGAAGGCCGCGACGCCACCGAGAACGACGAGCAGCAGCGCGGTGGCCGTGCCGAAGGCGACGACGGCGAGCGCGGTCGTCACGCGCTGGGCGTCGTGGTGCTGGGCGGTGCGGCGGCGCAGGAGCCACCAGAGGCGCGCGGTGCTCATCGTCCCGACCGCCCGTCGGGCGCGGCCTGCGGGGCGCGGAACTCGTCGACGATGCGTCCGTCCCGCATCGCGACGGTCCTCGAGAGGTGGCGCGCGACGCCGGGATCGTGGGTGACGACGACCAGGGCCGCCCCCGCGGTGCGCGCGGCGCGCGTCAGGACGTCGAGCACCTCCGCCCCGGTCGCCTGGTCGAGCGCGCCGGTCGGCTCGTCAGCGAAGACGACGCCGGGGGAGCCGACGAGGGCGCGGGCGACGGCGACGCGCTGCGCCTGCCCGCCGGACAGCTCGCCGGGACGCCGGCGCTCCATCCCGGCCAGGCCCAGGTGCGCGAGCCACCCGGCGGCGGTGCGCTCGGCGACGTCGCGCGGCGTGCCCGCGAGCATGAGCGGGAGCGCGGCGTTCTCCACGGCGGGCAGCTCGGGCAGCAGCCGACCGGACTGGAAGATGAAGCCGAGCTCGTCGCGCCGCAGCAGCGTGCGCTCGCGGTCGCCGAGCCGCGTGATGTCCCGCCCCCGCCACGTCACGCTGCCGGCGCTCGGTCGCAGGATGCCCGCCAGGACGTGCAGCAGCGTGGTCTTGCCGCTGCCGGACGGGCCCATGATCGCGAGCGACTCGCCCGGCGCGACCGTGAGGTCGACGCCCGCGAGGGCGGTGGTTGCGGTGGCACCGGCACCGTAGGTCTGCACGAGGCCGGTCGCGACGAGGGCGCCGCCGGCGCTCGGTGCGGCGGGCGCCGCGAGCGAGGGCGGACGGGCGGGGACGGGTGGCGTGGTCATGCCACCATCCTTTGGTGCGCCGGGGCAGCACCGCGTCGGACGACGGTCGGGTCGCCGCCGCCCCGCCGTACGACCACGGTCGTACGGCGCCGGGCATGACGCGGATCACCCCGGCACGGGCCCGGACCGGTTTGGGAACCCGCCGGGCTCGGGGTAGGCTTCTCGACGGCTCGCCGATGGTGGGCCGGGCGCCCGTAGCTCAACGGATAGAGCATCTGACTACGGATCAGAAGGTTGGGGGTTCGAATCCCTTCGGGCGCACGCGATCGACCAGCGGCTCCACTCGAGAGAGTGGGGCCGTTCGTCGTTTCCTGCCCTTCCTCTTGACAGCGCTGTCAAGCGGGCGTTGGATGGGCATGCACGGCCTGACGGCCCCGGGCGATCCCGGGGCTCCGCTCCTGGTGCTCGACGACGCGCCCCGGGGCATGCTCGACCATGGCGTGCAGCGACGTCGCTGCCCGGAACGATCGAAGGGGATCGCGAGACATGAGACCACCTACCTCTGCACACGACGGCCCGACGGCGCACGCGCCGTCGGGCCGTCGTCGTACCTCCGGGCGTCCCCGCCCCTGGGTCGCGAGCCTCGTCGCGGTCGGCATGGCGTTGCCGCTGGTGCCGCTCGGCGCCGCTGCCGCCACGGCGGCCCCGGCAGCCCCCGCCGCACTGCCCGCCGCGGCGGCCGAGCCGGGCGACTGGTCCACCTCGTTCGAGAAGGGCGATCCCGCCCCGCTCGTGACCACGGTGGCGCAGCGCGACGGCAAGCCCTGGCAGTCCAACGTCACGGGGACGGTCAGCACGCTCCCGGGCAGCGTCGTCGGCCAGGTCGCCGAGGTCACGGCGAGCGACCAGAACCTCCCGAACGAGGGCGTCGCGAACCTCACGGACGGCAGCCCCTCGACCAAGTGGCTCACGTTCCACAGCACGGGCTGGGCGACCTATCGCTTCGCGGACCCGGTGCGGATCACGGCCTACACGCTGACGTCGGCCGGGGACGCCGAGGAGCGCGACCCCAAGGCCTGGACGGTCCAGGGCTCGAACGACGGCACGACGTGGACGACGGTCGACCAGCGGTCCGGCCAGGACTTCCCCGACCGCCTGCAGACCAAGACCTTCGAGGCCGCGACGCCGGGCGAGTACACCTACTACCGGCTCGACGTGACCGCGAACAACAGCGGCAGCATCGTCCAGCTCGCCGACTGGGACGTCTCGACCGACCTCGACGCCCCGCCGACCGAGTCGCCGATGGTGACCGAGCTCAGCAAGGGCCCGGCCAGCGGGCCGACCATCAAGTCGAACGTCGGCTTCACCGGCCTCGCGGCGCTGCGCTACGGCGGCTCCCACCTCGACGACGGCGACGCGAACGCGACGAACGTGCTGTACGACGGCCTCGACGTCGTCGTCGGCGAGGACTCGCGGCTGAGCTACGAGATCTTCCCGGACCTGCTCTCCGACCTGCAGTACCCCTCGACGTACGCGGCGATCGACGTGCGCTTCACCGACGGCACCTACCTGTCCGGTCTCGGCGCCCGCGACCAGAACGAGACCCCGTTCTCCCCGCGGGGCGAGGGCGCGGGGAAGATCCTCTACGCCAACCAGTGGAACGACGTCCAGGTCGACCTGACGAAGGCGGCCGGCAAGACGATCGACCAGGTCCTCCTCGGCTACGACAACCCGGGGGGCGAGGGCGACACCCGCTTCCAGGGCTGGGTCGACGACGTCGCGGTCACCGCCCACCCGGAGGCGATCGACGGCTCGAGCCGCACGCACTACGTCGACACCCGGCGGGGCACCTTCGCCACGGGCGGCTTCTCGCGCGGCAACAACATCCCCGCCTCGGCGGTCCCGAACGGCTTCAACTTCTGGACGCCGATGACGGACGCCGGCTCGCAGAGCTGGCTCTACGCCTACCAGCAGCAGAACAACGCCCAGAACGTCCCGGTCATGCAGGGCATCGGCGCCTCCCACGAGCCGAGCCCGTGGATGGGCGACCGCAACCAGCTGGCGTTCCTGCCGGCCGAGGGCGGCGGCGTGCCGGACGCGACGCTCGCCAAGCGCGGGCTCCCGTTCTCCCACGACGACGAGACGGCGCAGCCGGACTACTACGGCGTGACGTTCGCGAACGGGATCTCGGCGGAGGTCGCACCGACCGACCACGCCGCCGTCCTGCGCTTCACCTACGACACCGCCCAGGGCCAGGTGCTCATGGACAAGGTCGCGGGCGACGCGAAGCTGTCCGTCGACGCGGCCGGCACGGTGTCCGGCTGGGTCGACGGCGGCAGCGGCCTGTCCGCCGGGCGCAGCCGCATGTTCGTCTCGGGCACCTTCGACCGCGCGCCGAGCGCCGTCGGGACGGCGGCCGGCGACCGGACGGCGGCGCGGTACGCGACGTTCGACACCTCGTCGACGAAGAGCGTCGAGCTGCGGGTGGCGACGTCCTTCATCAGCCAGGCGCAGGCGACCAAGAACCTCGACCTCGAGGTGACCGGCCGCAGCTTCCACGACGTGCGCGCCGCGGCGCAGCAGCAGTGGAACGACCGGCTCGGCGTGATCGACGTCGAGGGCGCGAACGAGGACAAGCTCGTCACGCTGTACTCGAACCTCTACCGGCTCAACCTCTACCCGAACTCGCAGTTCGAGAACACCGGCTCGGCCGGCAGCCCGACGTACCGGTACGCGAGCCCCGTGGCCGCCAAGAGCGGCACCGCGACCGACACGACGACGAACGCGAAGATCGTCGACGGCAAGATCTACGTGAACAACGGGTTCTGGGACACCTACCGCACGGCGTGGCCCGCGTACTCGCTGCTCTACCCGGACGTGGCCGAGGAGCTGGTGGGCGGGTTCGTCCAGCAGTACCGCGACAGCGGCTGGGTGGCCCGCTGGTCCTCGCCGGGCTACGCCGACCTGATGACCGGCACCAGCTCCGACGTCGCGTTCGCGGACGCCTACGCCAAGGGCGCCCTGCCCACGGACGTCGCCCTCGAGGCGTACGACGCGGCGCTGAAGAACGCCACGGTGAAGGCGCCGAACATCGCCGTCGGCCGCAAGGGACTCGACTCGTCGATCTTCCTCGGCTACACGCCGTCGTCGACGGGCGAGTCGGTCTCCTGGGGGCTGGAGGGCCTCGTCAACGACTACGGCATCGGGACCATGGCGGCGAAGCTCGCCGAGGACCCGGCCACGCCGGAGGAGCGCCGCGCGCAGCTGCGCGAGGAGTCGACGTACTTCCTCGAGCGGTCGACGCACTACGTCAACCTGTTCGACCCGTCGATCGGCGGGTTCTTCCAGGCGCGCAACGCGGACGGGACCTTCCAGACGTCGCCCGAGGACTACGACCCGAAGGACTGGGGCGGGCCCTACACGGAGACCAGCGGCTGGAACTTCGCGTTCCACGCGCCCCAGGACGGCCAGGGGCTCGCGAACCTCTACGGCGGCAAGCAGGGGCTCGAGGACAAGCTCGACGAGTTCTTCTCGACCCCGGAGACGGCGCCGAACGGCGGCATCCACGAGCGGCTCGAGGCGCGCGACGTGCGCATGGGCCAGTGGGGCATGAGCAACCAGGTCTCGCACCACATCCCGTACATGTACGACTACGCGGGTGCCCCGGCCAAGGCCCAGGAGAAGGTCCGCGAGACGCTGCGGCGCCTCTTCGTGGGCAGCAGCATCGGCCAGGGCTACCCGGGCGACGAGGACAACGGCGAGATGTCGTCCTGGTGGCTGCTGTCGTCGCTCGGCATCTACCCGCTGCAGGTCGGCTCGGAGAACTACGCGATCGGCTCGCCGCAGTTCACGAAGGCGACCGTGCACATCCCGGGCGGCGACCTCGTCGTCGACGCCCCGGACAACAGCGTGGACAACGTCTACGTGCAGGACCTCAAGGTCGACGGCGTGGAGCACTCCTCGACGTCGATCAGCCAGGAGGACCTGGTCGGCGGCCACACGCTGACGTTCGACATGGGCTCGGAGCCCTCGTCGTGGGGGACCGGGGCGGACGACGCACCGGTGTCGCTGACGAAGGGCGACGAGGCACCCGAGCCGGTCGAGGACGTCACCGGGGCCGACGTCGGCAAGGTCACCGTCTCGGACGGCACGGCCGCGAAGCAGGTCACGGCGCTGACGGACGACACGTCCGCGACGCAGGGCGTGCTCGCGACCGGGACGCCCGCGATCACCTGGAAGGGCTCGGGCGTGCGCCCGACCGTCACGCAGTACACGCTCACGTCGGGCAGCTCGGGGGCAGCGCCGTCGGCGTGGACCCTCGAGGGGTCGAACGACGGCGAGTCCTGGACGACGCTCGACGATCGCTCGGGGGAGACGTTCCGCTGGGCCTCCCAGACCCGCCCGTTCGTCGTCGCCGAGCCCGCGTCGTACGCGCAGTACCGGGTCACCGTCGGTGCCACGGCGGGCGACGGGGCGCTCACGCTCTCCGAGCTCGAGCTGCTCGCCGACCCGGCCGCCACGGCGACGGGCGACCTGACCCTCACCGCGGCCGGCGACATGGCGGCGCGCACGGGCGAGGAGCTCGACGCTCCGCTGGCGACGCTGACCGGCCTGGACGGGTCGGCCGACGACGTCACGGCGTCCGTGACGTTCGGTGACGGGTCCGACCCGGTCGAGGGCTCGCTCGGCGCCGGGAAGTTCGGCGCCTTCACGGTCAGCGCCCCGCACACGTTCGACGAGCCGGGGGTCTATCCCGTGACCGTCACCGTGACGCAGGGCGACCAGACCCTCACCGCGACGCTTCAGGTCACGGTCTCGCTGGTGCGGGAGAACGCGCTCGTCGCGGCCTTCGACAGCACGTGCATCGGCGACGTCGGCTCGCTGGCCGCGAACTGCGACTACCTGGGCAACGGCTTCGACCGCGCCCAGCTCGCGGCCAAGGGCTTCGTGCAGGGCGAGCGGGTCGCGGTGCCGGGCACGGCGCTGAGCTTCGACCTCCCGGCGCGTGCGCCGGGCGAGCCGGACAACGCGACGGGCGCCGGGCAGACGATCGAGCTCGACCTGCCCGACGACGCGACGCAGATCTCCGTGATCGGCACCGCCAACGAGAAGAGCCAGCAGGCGCAGGGCACCGTGACGTTCGCGGACGGTTCGACCGCCCCGATCGACACGAGCTTCGGCGACTGGTCGGGGACCGTGAGCGCCCCCGTCTACGGCAACGTCCTCGTGGCGGGCACCGAGCGCCGGATGAGCGGTACGGGCACGGTCGGCACGCCGGCCGGCGTCTTCGCCGCGAAGCCCTTCGCGATCCCCGCGGGGAAGGACCCGGTGAGCATCACGCTGCCGACCCAGACCGGGACGCCGGGCAGCGGCCGGATCCACGTGTTCGCGATCGCCAGCGACGGGACGGTCCCCGACCGCGCGCCGCTGGCCGCCACCGCCGGCAAGGACCTCGACGTGGCCGTGGGCGAGCCCCTCGACGACGCGGTCCTCGCGACGGTGACGGGCGGGCGTGCCACGGCCGGCGCGCCGCTGCGGGCGAGCGTCACCTGGGGCGACGGGTCCGACAAGGAGCCCGCGACCGTCACGGCGGCCGACTCGGGAGACGCGACGGTGACGGGTTCGCACACCTACGCCGCGAAGGGCACGTACGTGGTGTCGGTCGTGGTCGACGACGGGTGGGAGAGCTCGGTGGCGCGGCTGACCGTGACGGTCGGCGACGCGGCTCCGGTGCTGCTCGTCGACACCACGGCGGTGGCGCGCTGCGTGGGCGCCAACGCCTACGTCGCGGTGCGCGCCACGAACGGCGAGGGCGTCCCGCTGGCGATCACGCTGACGACGCCCTTCGGCGCGAAGTCGTTCGACGCGGTCGCGCCGGGCAAGAGCGCGTCGCAGTCGTTCAACGCGCGGGTCGGCACCCTCGAGCCGGGCACGGTGACGGTGAAGGCGACCGGCACCGTGGGCGGCGAGGAGGTGACCACGACGAGCGACGTCGCGTACGACGCGGTGACCTGCCGCTGACGGTTCCCGTCCGCGGGAGGCGGAGCAAGAGGCAGGGCCCCGACCGGTGAGGTGCCGGTCGGGGCCCTGCCTCCTTCTCTGCCTCGTCCCGGCCGCTACCGTGGGTCGGTGAGCACCCCCACCAGCACCTATCCGATGACCGGCTTCCGCGTCCGCGAGCACACGGTGACGGTGCCGGTCGACTGGTCCGACCCGCAGCGGTTCGGGCAGATCGAGGTCTTCGCGCGCGAGATCGTCGACCCGGCCCGCGACAGTGAGGACCTGCCGCTGCTGCTCTTCCTCCAGGGCGGCCCGGGCGGGATGGGCCCCCGCCCGATGCCGGGCGGGGGATGGTGGACGACGGCGCTCGCGACGCACCGCGTGATCCTGCTCGACCAGCGCGGCACGGGACGGTCCGCGCCCGTGGACGCGGCCGTCGTCGGCTCCTTCGAGGAGGCGGCGCCGGCGGCGGACTACCTGGCGTGCTTCCGGGCGGACGCGATCGTGCGCGACGCCGAGCACCTGCGGCGCACCGTGTACGGGGGCCGGCGGTGGGCGACGCTGGGGCAGTCCTACGGCGGGTTCATCACCCTGACCTACCTGTCGCTGCATCCCGAGGCGCTGACGATGTGCCTGACCACGGGTGGCCTGCCGCCGCTGCACGCGAGCGCGGAGGAGGTCTACGCGCGCACCTACCCGCGCCAGCTCGCCCGGGGCGAGGCCTTCGTCCGCGCGTTCCCCGGCGACCAGGGCACGCTCGACCGCCTGGCCGACGCCGCGGCGTCGGGCACGGTCCGCCTGCCCGACGGCGACCTCCTCACCGTCGAGCGCCTGCAGGCGCTCGGCCAGCCCCTCGGGATGAGCGACGGCGCGCCCGGCCTGCACTGGCTCCTCGACACGGCCCTCGGGTCCGACGGCGCCCCGTCCGACGGCTTCCTCGCGGCGGTGTCGCAGCGCACCGGGTTCGCCGCCAACCCCCTGTACATGGTGCTGCAGGAGTGCATCTACCACCGGGGGGAGCGCGCCGGCGGGTGGGCGGCCGCGGCCGAGCACGCGCGCCGTCCGGAGCTCGCGACGACGGCCCGCCCGCTGCTGCTCACCGGCGAGGCGACCTACCCGTGGATGTTCGAGCAGGTCCGCGCCCTGCGGCCGTTCGCCGCGGTGGCGCATGAGCTCGCGGAGCGCACGCGGTGGGACGACCTCTACGACGAGGACCGTCTCGCGGCGAACGAGGTCCCGCTGGCGGCGGTGCAGTACTACGACGACCCGTACGTCGACGTCGACCTGGCGCTCGGCACCGCGGGGTCGGTGGGCGCGAGCCAGGTCTGGGTGACGAACGAGTACCTGCACGACGGGCTCCGGGCCGACGGCGCCACCGTCCTCCCGCGCCTGCTCGCCCTGGCCGAGGGCCGCTGGTCCGTCACCGGGCGGTAGCCGCGGCGCGCGCCCGACGGCTCAGCAGGCGAGACGGTGGCGTCCACGTCGCGGATGCGGCACCGACGTCGCTCGGGCCGTCCGCGCGCGGGCCCGGCGGGGCTCGGCGCGTGCGTCGGACGCGTGCGGGTCCTCGCCCCGGGCGGCGCTCGCAGCCGCAGCATCCCGCGGCTGACGCGCCCCGAGGGCGCCGCCGGATCATTGCCGCCGCCCCGCTCGTGGCGGGACGGCGCGCGTGGCCGTCCAGCGCTCTTTCGGGTGATGCGCACCGCGCGCCCAGGTTGACGCCGGCGGGGGGAGTGCTGGCAGTGTCGTCGGCTCTGGCCGTGCCGCCCGGCGCGTGCTCTACCCGCAGACGGAGTGGTGACGGCATGAGTGACCAGACCTGGCAGACGATCGCGATCGTCGCCTACATGCTCGCGATGCTCGCGATCGGCTGGACGGCCTATCGCAGCACCAGCGACATGGACGACTACATGCTGGGCGGCCGCAGGCTGAGCCCCGCCCAGGCGGCGCTCAGCGCCGGGGCCTCCGACATGTCGGGGTGGCTGCTGCTGGGGCTGCCCGGCGCGGTGTACGCGACGGGCCTGGCCTCGGCGTGGCTCGCCATCGGCCTGACGGTCGGGGCCTGGTTCAACTGGAAGCTCGTCGCGCCGCGCCTGCGCGCCTACACGGAGGTCGCGAAGAACTCGATCACGATCCCGAGCTTCTTCGAGAACCGGCTCCGGGACGGCTCGCGCGCCCTGCGCGTCGCGGCGGGCGTCATCGTGCTGGTCTTCTTCACGTTCTACGTCTCGTCCGGCATGGTCGCGGGCGGCAAGTTCTTCGAGAGCTCCTTCGGCTCCAGCTACTGGGTCGGGATGCTCCTGGTGATCGGCGTGACGTTGGCCTACACGCTGTTCGGCGGGTTCCTCGGCGCCACGTGGACCGACGTCGCCCAGGGGCTGCTGATGCTCGCCGCGCTGGTCGCGGTCCCGGTGATCGGCCTGACGAAGGTCGGCGGTTTCGGCGGGATGGTCGACGGCATCCACCAGGCGGACCTGGCGAACGGCACGAACGGGCTCTCCTTCTTCGCCGGGGCCACCTTCGCGGGCGTGGTGTCGTCGCTCGCCTGGGGGCTCGGGTACTTCGGCCAGCCGCACATCATCGTGCGGTTCATGGCGATGCGGGCGCCGTCCGACGCGAAGGTCGGCCGGCGGGTAGGCATCTCCTGGATGATCGTGACCGCCGTCGGCGCGGTCATGACGGGCCTGGTCGGCATCGCCTACTTCCAGCAGACCGGAACGACCCTCGACGACCCCGAGACGGTGTTCCTCGAGCTCTCGCAGATCCTCTTCCACCCGCTCGTCGCGGGGCTCGTGCTGGCCGCGGTCCTCGCCGCCATCATGTCGACGATCTCGTCCCAGCTCATCGTCTCGTCGTCGGCGCTCGTCGAGGACCTGTACATGATCGTCGGCAAGCGGGCGACGCCGAAGAAGGGGATCGTCCTCGGCCGGCTGGGCGTCCTGGCGGTCACCGTGGTGGCCGGCGTGATCGCGCTGGACCCCGACAGCTCCGTGCTCGACCTCGTGGGCTTCGCGTGGGCCGGTTTCGGCGCCGCCTTCGGTCCGCTGATCCTGCTCAGCCTCTACTGGAAGAGCCTGACCCGCTGGGGCGCGCTCGCCGGGATGATCTCGGGTGGCGTCGTCGCGTTCGTGTGGGGCAAGGTCCCCGCCCTGCACGACGCCCTGTACGAGATCGTGCCGGGCTTCCTGGTGTGCCTCGTCGTCGCCGTGGTCGTCAGCCGTGCCCGGCCCGAGCGGGACGTCGCGGTGGCCGAGGAGATCTCGGCCGAGTTCGACGGCGCCCGCACGTGGGCGAACGGCGGAGATCGCCCGACGCACGAGGCGCCCGCGGTCGCGTGAGCCGTGTGCCGGGGGTCACGGTGGGATGGTTTGGAGGGGGGCTGGGGGCCGTGTAATGTTCTTCTTGTCAGCCCGGCAGGGCGGGACGGACACGGA
>NZ_RKIJ01000002.1 GCF_003752595.1 Cellulomonas sp. PhB143
GCCGGGCCCGGGGGGGGGGGGCCGGCCGCCCCCCCCCGGGGCGCCCCCCCCGCGCCCCCCCCCCCCCCCCCCCCCCCTCTCCGCCCCCCGGGGGGGGGGCCCCCCCCCACGTCTCGGCGGGCGGCGGGTGGTCGCGGGTGGCGGGTCAGCGGGCGGCCGCCCAGGCCGCGAGGGCGTCACGCACGAACCTCGCCCCGCCGGCGCCGCCGTAGTGCGCCGCGAACCGCTCGTCCGCGACGTACGTCTCGCCCAGCCCGACGACGTATCCCGCCACGGGCTCGCCGCCCGCCCCGGGCGTGCCCGGGATCGAGGCGAGCCAGCCGACGTGCTCGGCCGCGAGCGCCTGCGCCTCCTCCCCGGCCGGGTCCAGCCCCGCGCCGGCCGCCGACGCCCACCGCCCGGCGAGGGAGCGCTGCCGCTCCTGCCAGGCGGTGCGGTCGTCGTCGGACATGCTGCGCCACCACGCGTCGCCCGCGGCGTAGGCGTCCGCACCCCACCGCCGGGTCACCTCGTCCCGGTGGGTGGTGTGGTCGAAGCCGTCGAACATCTCCTGCGCCATGAGCCCTCCTCGCTCGTCGCGGGTCCCGGTGCGGTACCCGATCGTCCGCTCGACCGACGCGATCTGCCGCACCAGCCGGTCCTGCTCGCCCCGCAGCCACCCGAGGTGCGTGCGCAGGGCGGCGACCTCGTCGTCGCCGCCGGCGAGCGCCTCCGCCACCGCCGGCAGGCCGAGGCCGAGCTCGCGCAGCAGCAGGATGCGCTGCAGCCGCACGAGCGCGTCGGCGTCGTAGTACCGGTACCCCTGGTTGCCGACCCGGCTGGGCCGCAGGAGCCCGACGGCGTCGTAGTGCCGCAGGGTGCGGCTCGTCGTGCCCGCCAGCCGGGCAACCTCCTGGATCGACCAGTCGCGCGTCGCCTCTCGCCTCATGCCCACCACGGTAGGAGCTGACGCAGCGTCAAGGTCAACCCTCGCCCCCTCCGGTCCCCGGCTGACCGCCGAGACGTCGAACTCCGCCCCTGAGATCGGAGATCTCGGGGCGGAATTCGACGTCTCGGCGGGCGGCGGCGGGCGGCGGCGGGCGGCGGCGGGCGGTCAGGGAAGCAGGAGGTCCGCCAGCTCCGCGGGGGTGCGGACGACGGCGCTCGCCCCCGCGGCCTCGACCTCCCCCGCCTCCGCGTAGCCCCAGGCCACGGCGACCGTCGGGATCCCGTGCGCCGCGGCGCCCCGCACGTCGTGCTCCCGGTCGCCGACCATGACCGCGCCTCCGGCGCCCGTCGGCACCCCCGACGCACCGAGCACCGCGAGCGCGTGGGCGATCACGTCCGCCTTCGAGCTGCGGGGCCCGTCGTCGGCGTCCGCGCCGAAGACCGCGTCCACACCGCCCACCAGGAACCGCGCCAGGTCGAAGTGGTCGACGATCTCGCGCGCGAACACCTCCGGCTTCGAGGTCGCGACGGCGAGGCGTACGCCCGCCGCACGCAGCCGCGCCAGCGCCTCGGGGACCCCCGGGAACACCGAGTTGCCGCCGAGCATGCCGCCCGCCCGGAAGTACTGGCGGTAGACCGCGATCACCTCGTCCGTCCGCCCCGCCGGCACCCCGAGCCCGGTGAGGGACTGCGCGAGCGGCGGCCCGACCATCCGACGGAACCCCGCGTCGTCGGGCAGCGGGAGCCCCAGCTCGACCAGCGCCGCGCGCATCGAGGAGATGATCCCCGGCGCGGAGTCGGTGAGGGTGCCGTCGAGGTCGAGCAGGGCGAGGCGCGGCGGGCGGGCGAGCGCCGGTCCGGTCGCAGCGGTGTCGTCGGTGTCCACGGAGGTCAGCGTCCCACGCGCACCGACCCGGCCGAAGCGCTAGCGTGCCCTCGACAGCCGGGACGGCGCGCGGGCGCCGTCCGACTCGACCACGGAGGCAGCACCATGTCCGAGGCGACCACCGAGTCCCTGACCCAGACGACGATCGGCGTCGCCCGGCGCGTGTGGGCCACGGCGCTCGTGCGCGGCGTGCTCTTCCTCGTCCTCGGCCTGGTCATGTACCTGTGGCCCGACGTGGGCGGCAGCATCCTCACCTGGCTCATCGCCATCCTCTTCGCGCTCCAGGCGATCATCCTGTTCGTCGAGGCGGGCCGGCTGCGCGGCACCGACGCGGACGGGGCGAAGTGGCGCACCGCGCTCGGGGCGCTGGCGGCCGCGGCGGCCGTGGCGGTGCTGCTGTGGACCGAGGACACGTTCACGCTCATCCTGCGCGCCGTGGCGATCTGGGCCCTGGTCGCGGGCGTCATGGGCGTGATCTCCGCGGTGCGGGGCTTCCGGGCGCGGCGCCCCAACTGGGACTGGGAGCTGACGAGCGCGGTCTTCTGGGTCCTGTTCGGCGTGCTCGTCCTCGTCAAGCCCCTGGACGACGTCGGCACGGTCATCACGGCGATGTCCGTCTTCCTCATCTTCACCGGCGTGGTGCTGACCGTCGGCGGGTACTCGCTGCAGGTCTCGGCGAAGGACGCCCGCACCGGCGCGGCCGGCGCGCCCGCCGCACCGGCGTCGGCAGCCGCACCGGCGCCCGCGCCCGCGCAGCCCCCGTCGCGCGGCACGGCCAGCAGCCTGGAGCAGGCGCCGCGCGACGCCCCGAGGGACGTCGACGAGGCGCCGCCGGGCTCGACCTCGTGACCCGTCGCCCGCCACGCTCCCCCGCGGCGAGCCTCGCCCGGGCCCTGCCCGCCGTGCTCTGCCTGACCGCCGCGGCGACGCTCGCCGCCTGCTCGGCGGACGACGACGCCGGGTCCCCCGCGCAGCAGCTCGCGGACGCCTGCGCGGACCAGCCGGGCGCAGAGAACATGTCCGTGGCGGGCCCGACCGTGACCGTCACGCTCGCCGCGTCGGCCACGAAGGACCACGACGCGCTCGCCACCTGCCTCGGCGACGCGTCCGGGATCGCCCCCTCCGTCAGCCAGGAGCTCACGGGTGACGACTCGGTGGAGCGGCTGCTGGGCCCGGACGGCATCAGCGTGGACGCGGGCGACTGGAAGGTCGGGGCGCAGATGCTCGTCGACGGCGAGCCCTTCGGCGAGGACACCCTGGGCGAGCTCACCGCCGGGACGCTCAGCCTCGACGACGTGAGGCTGCGGATGACCTACACCGACGTGTCCTGACCCCCGCGCCGGGCGACGCCCGCCGCGAGGTGCTCGCGAGCGAACCGGAGAGACTCCACCAGGTCCGCCCGGCGCTCCGCCTCGGACCCCTTGCGCGTCGAGATCTCCACCACCACGTCCCCGGCCCAGCCCCGCTGCGCCAGCTCGAGCAGCACCTCGGCGCACGGCTGGGTGCCACGCCCGGGGACCTTGTGCTCGTCGAGGACGTTGCCGACGCCGTCGGCCAGGTGCAGGTGCTTGAGCCGGTCGCCGAACGCGCGGGCCATGGCGAGCGCGTCCTGCTGGGCGACTGCCGTGTGGGACAGGTCGAGCGTCACGGCCTCGTACCCGTGCTCCGTGGGGTCCCAGCCGGGCAGGTAGGCCACGACCTCGCGCCGCCCGCCCCGCCACGGGTACATGTTCTCGACCGCGACGGTCACGTCGGTCAGGCGCGACAGGTCGTGCACCTGCCGCTCGAACCCGGCCGCGTAGCTGCGCTGCCACCGGAACGGGGGGTGCACGACGACGGTCCTCGCCCCGAGCTCGACCGCCATGTCCACGGTGCGGGTCAGCTTGGGCGCGGGCCCGCCGCGCCACACCCGCTGGCTCACGAGCAGGGTCGGGGCGTGCAGGCTGCGGATCGGCACGTCGAACCGGTCGGAGAGCTGCTGCAGCGCGACCGCGTCCTGCGTCGACTCGTCGCCCCAGATCATGACCTCGACGCCGTCGTACCCCAGCTCGGCCGCCGTGCGGAACGCGTACTCGGCCCGCTCCGGGTAGACCGACGCGGTCGAGAGCGTCACGGGGTTCACGGGTACGGGGTTCACGGGTACGGGGTCGTGGTTCTCGGGGTCCCCCGACGTCGGCTCCGCCATGGCGCACACGATAGACGGGTCACCCGGGCGTCGCGTCCAGGCTCGCTACCCGCGCAGGGGCAGGGTGAGGGTCGCGGGCGGCCCGGGCCGGTCGCCGTCGTCGCGGCGCACCACGCGCACCGGCACGCCCCAGTCCTGCTGGGCCAGGTGGCAGGCGGGGAACACGTCGTCGGCGCCCTCGGGGACGACGTCGCACGAGGCGGCGCGCACGGAGACGTGCAGGACGCCGCCCTCCACGCCCGGGTCGACGACGAGGTCCCGGAACAGGTCGGTGCCCTCCCCCGCGCCGGCGAGCAGCAGCCCGGGCGGCGTCGCGGTGACGCTCAGGTGGGTGGACGGGCCGTAGCGGTCGTCGAGCCTCTGGCCGGGCGCGGGCGCGAAGGGCACCTCGAGCCGCAGCGGGCCGGCACCGACGTCGGTGACGGGCCGGCGGGTGCGGTGCGCGCCGCCGTCGAGCACCTGGCCGGCGAGCCTCGCGGGCACGGCGACGCGGATGAGCCGGTGCGCGGCCGACTCGACGACCAGCAGGTCGAGGCGGGCCCCGGGTGACGGTGCGCCGTCGGCGGGCGACCACGGCCGGCCGTCCACGAGGACGACGACGTCGCTCGGCTCGGCGAGTCCCGTCGCCAGGGTCGTGACCTCGCCACTGCCACTGCCACCGCCACTGCCACCGCGGTTGTCAGACCCTGGATCGTCCCCACCGGCTTCAGGGTCTGACAGGTCCGGGGAGCCGGGCGCGTACCGGCGCAGCGCGCCGTTGTAGGTGTCGGCGAGCACGACGGACCCGTCGGGCAGCGCCGCCACGCCGAGCGGGTGCTGCAGGAGCGCCTGGCCCGCGTCCCCGTCGCGGTGGCCGAAGTCGAAGAGCCCCTGCCCGACGGCGGTGCGCACGACGGCGTCCGCCATGCCCACGGAGGCGTCGGGCGCCGGGTCGACGACGCGCAGCGCGGACGTCTCGGCGTCGGCGATCCACAGGCGCCCGTCCGGGCCCTCGGCGAGCCCCGACGGCTGCGCGAACCACGCCTGCGGCAGCGGCCCGTCGAGCAGGCCCTCGTTCAGCGTCCCGCCGAGGTGCGCGATCGTGCCGCGCCCGAAGGCCCAGAGCGTGTGCGTCCCGGCCGCCGCGACCACGAACGCGCCCATCGTCTCCGACCACAGGACGTCCCACGGCGAGGAGAGCCGCACGCTGCGCGCCGGCGCCGCGTCGTCGAGGTCGAACGGGCGGTCCACCGAGCGGCCCGCGGCGTCCAGGAGGTTGTCGCGGGCACCGACCATGAACGGCTCGCCGGTCCCGGCGACGGTGGTGACGGCGCCGTCGGCGAGACGCACGCCGCGCAGCGCGTGGTTGACGGTGTCGGCGACGAGCACGTCGTAGCCCAGCGGGCCGCGCAGCTCCGCGGGCACCAGGCACAGTCCGTTGGGCTCGCTGAACCGGGCCTCCCCGGGGCCGCCGTCGACCAGGCCGCGCTCGCCGGACCCGATGCGCCGGACGAGGCTCTCGCCGTCGGGCGCGAGCTCCGCGAGGCTGTGGTGCCCCGCGTCCGCGACCAGGAGGGTGCCGCCGGGCAGGCCCAGCACCTTCCCGGGGAAGCGCAGGGTGCCCGACGCCGGGGCGGGCGGCACGTACGGGCCGGAACCTCGGTGCAGGGTGCCCTTCGCGTCGTGCTCCGCGACGAGCTCGTCCACCAGGGCCTCGAGCGCGGAGGCGTGGCCCTCGCCGGCCATCTGGGCGACGACGTACCCCTCGGGGTCGACGACCACGAGCGTCGGCCACGCCCGGGCGGTGTACGCCGACCAGGTGACGAGCTCGGCGTCGTCGAGCACCGGGTGGCGCACGTCGTAGCGCTCGACGGCGGCGGCGAGCGCCGCCGGGTCGGCCTCGTGGGCGAACTTCGGCGAGTGAACCCCGACGATCACGAGCTCGTCGCGGTGCGCCTCCTCGAGCTCGCGCAGCTCGTCGAGGACGTGCAGGCAGTTGATGCAGCAGAAGGTCCAGAAGTCGAGGACGACGACCTTGCCGCGCAGGTCGGCGAGGGTCACGAGTGTGCCACCGGTGTTCAGCCAGCCGCGGCCGACGAGCTCGGAGGCGCGGACCCGGGGCAGGCGCGAGGAAGGATTCGGCACGCCACCATTCTCCACTCCCGCGACCCCCGGCCCCCCGTTCCGCCGAGAGGCGGGGACCGTGCGGCCGGCACGGGGGCGGCCGACTACGACCACCTCCGTCACGAAGGGTAGGCACGCCTAAGTTCTTCGGATAGGTTACCGCCCAGACGCACGACGACCCAGGAGAGACTGACGATGAACCCCACCGCCGCCCCCGCGACCCGTGGCGCGAGCGCCCCTGGCCTGCCGCTCTCCGTCCTCCTCCGCGAGGGCACCCGCGCCGACCACGAGCACGCCGAGGCGTCCGGGTTCATCGGGCTCCTGATGAACGGCAGCCTCGACGTCGCCGCCTACGCGGACCTCGCGGCGCAGCAGTGGGCCGTCTACTCCGCGCTCGAGTCCACGGGCCGCCTCGTGCGCCTGGACCCGCGCGCCCCGGGGCTCGTGCGCGACGAGCTCGAGCGCGTCCCGTCCATCGAGCGCGACCTGCGGTTCCTCGTGGGCGACGACTGGAAGCGCCACGTCCGGATCCTGCCGGCGACCAAGACGTACGTCGCGCGCCTGCTCGAGGTCGGCGTGGACCTGCCGGAGTATGCCGCCCACGCCTACACCCGCTACCTCGGAGACCTCTCGGGCGGCCAGATCGTGCGGCGCATGCTCGAGCGCGGCTATGGCCTGCACGAGGACGGCCTCGAGTTCTACACGTTCCGCGACATCCCCAAGCCCAAACCTTTCAAGGACGCCTACCGCGCGCGCCTCGACGCCCTCCCGCTCGACGCCGCCGAGCGCGACCGGGCGGTGGCCGAGGCCCAGCGCGCCTTCCGGCTCAACGCCTCGGTCTTCGCCGACCTCGGGGCCGTGCACCACGCCCGCCCCGCCTCCGCCTGACCCGGCCCCCTTCCGCCGAGATGTCGATTTCTGCCCCTCGATTCGAAGAATCGGGGGCAGAAATCGACATCTCGGCGGTCAGGCGTGGGTGAACGGGCGGGTCGTGGCGAGGGCATGGAAGCCGAGCCGCTCGAGGATCGGTCGGCTCGTCGGCAGCGCGTCCACCTGCAGGTAGCGGAACCCCGCGTCCGCCGCGACCCGCGCCCGGTGCGCGACGACGGCCCGGAAGACCCCGCGCCCGCGCCAGTCCGGCACGGTCCCCCCGCCCCAGATCGAGGCGAACTCCGTGCCGTGGTGCAGCTCGACCCGACCGCCCGAGACGGTCCGTGCCCCGGACCGGGCGAGCACCGCCTCGACGGACCGCGGCGTGGCGGCGAGCCCGGCGAGCACCGCGCGCCCGACGTAGCCGTGCTCCCCGCCGAACACCTCGTCGTGCAGCGCGACGAGCGCGTCGGCGCCGGCGACGTCCTCGACCGGATCGAGGCGCACGCCGTCGGGCGGGGCGACGTCCAGGTCGAGGTCGGCGATCTCGGCGACCAGCAGCGTCTCGTCCGGCTCACGCGTCAGGCCGGCCGCGACGAGCCGCACCGGGAGGTCCACCGGCTGGTCGTACGAGTAGTGCTTCCACTCCCACGGCAGGCCCGCCCGCGCGAACCGCTCGGCCTGCGCGGCGATCACCTCGCCGACGTCGCGGGCGCCGAGGCCGTCGAGGTCGGCCCAGGTCACCGCGTTCCAGCCGTCATCCGACGAGACCACGCGCACCACGCCACCCTCGCGCTCGACGACGGCCGACGCCTCGGCGGCGGGGTTGCGCCGGACCTGCTCGTCGTAGGCGGCGAGCACCCGGGCCGCGTCCTGTGTCTGCATGGCGGAAGTCGACCAGACCGGCGGGCACGCTGTCACCGGGAAATCCCGGGGGGAGACGGGCTGCTACCGGTCCGGGTCGGGATCCGGGCCGAGTTCCGGTTGCTCCTGGGGCTCGATGCGGCCGACGACGCGCACCCGCACCGCGACCCCGTGCACCTGCGGCGGCAGGCCGTCCGTCATCGTCGCGCTCTCGACGTTGACCTGGAGCACGTAGTCCACGGCCCCCGCGTCCCCGGGATCGACCGGCTCGCGCACGGCGTCGCCCGCGGCGCCGTCGGCCGGCGCGATCCCGACGCCGGCGATCCCGGCCCGGTCCGCGAGCGAGGCGCGCAGCGCCTCCTTGGCCTCCCGGGCCTCGTCGATCGTGGCCATGGCTGCTCCTCCCGAGCCGTCCGGCACACGGGTCAGGCTCCGAGGAGCCGCGCTCCCAACGCGCCCAGGACGGCATCGATCGGGTTGACGTACGTCAGCCCGTGGCCATTCTGACCCCCGCGCTCCGACCCGGCAAAGAGCAGGCCGAGGGCCACGCCGTCGGCCCGGTACACCAGCGACCCCGAGTCCCCGCCCTGCGAGAAGGGCGTCTGCCCGGTGGGCTCGACCTCGATCTGGTCGTCGAACCGCAGCACGCCCAGGCCCTCGCCGTACCCGACCGCGACGTCGTCGAGCTCGATCGCCGTCACCCGCCCCGCGGTCGTCCCCGTGGTGCGGCCGATCTTTGCGACGCTCTCGCCGCCCACCGGCGACGCGGTCGTCGTGATGCGTCCCGCCGGGTACGTGGGATCGACGTCCGGGTCGTCGAGCAGCGCGAGCGCGCAGTCCACCGTCGCCGTCCGTCCCGCGACGAGCTCCACGAACGACGCGAGGGTCCCGACGGCGTCCTGCGGCGCCGCCCCACCGTCCGCCGGGCCCGGCTGGACGACGACGTCCCCCACCGCGCCGCCCGGCCCGCCGACGAGCACGTGGTAGTTGGACAGCGCGTACCGCGCCCCCGCGGGCGCCGACCCCGGGGCCACGAGCTCGACGAACGCGCCGAGCGTCCCCGCGGTCACCGCGACGTTGGCGATCGAGACGCCGGGACGCAGCGGCCGCACGCGCCCGGTCTCGCCGAGCGCCTGCGCGGACGCCACCGGCGGGCGCGGCCCGAACCCGCCGTCGGGCGCGGAGGCGTCCTCGGGCGTTCCGCCCCCGGCCTCGAGGGACAGCGCCCGGACCGGGCCGGTCTCGCGCAGGTCCGCGCCGGGACCGAGCTGCGCGACCAGCGACTCCGCGATGCCCCGGACCTCGGGGACCTCGTAGCGCACCGCGATCTCGAACGTCTCCTCGTCGTCGGGCCCGACCGGGGCGAGCCCGATCGCCAGCCGCGGCGTGGCGCGCAGCCCCGCGGTCTGCGCCGCGATCTCCTCCCCCCGGGTCGCGTAGAGCTCGCTGGCGTACTCGGCGAGCTGGGCCTTGACCTCGCGTGCGGCGTCCCTGTCCATGCGCCCGAGTCTTGCCCACGCCTCCGACACGCGCCCGCCGTCCCCGCCGCCGGGCGCGTGGCTGCATCCGCGCGCGCCGCGGCGGGAGAAGGAGCGGACGTGCCCCGGGCACACCGACAACTGCACAGTGCAGGCGCGCCTCGCTCGGGTAGGTTGCCGTGCAGAGCACACCGCCACACCACGAGGGGCCGGAGACGCAGTGACCTCACCCGACGGCACGCGGGCGGACGCGGACGCCCGCGTGACCGCCGCGTTCGTCGCGGGGGACGACGCCGGGCTGGCCGAGGCCTACCGGCGCTGGGCGGCGCTCGTGCACACGGTCGCCCTGCGCTCGCTCGGCAGCCGGGACGACGCCGAGGACGTCACCCAGCAGGTGTTCGTCGCGGCGTGGCGCGGCCGGGAGCGGTTCGACCCCGCTCGGGCGAAGCTCTCGACCTGGATCATGGCGATCGCGCGCCACAAGATCGCCGACGCCCACGAGGGCCGGTCGCGGGCGCGGCGCCAGCAGCAAGCCGCCGCGACCTCGGTTCCGAACCCCGTGGGAGAGAACGACCCGGTCGCCGGCGCGACCACGGACCGTGTCGTCGTGGCGGACGAGCTCGCGCGGCTCGGCGACCCGGGCCGCACGATCCTCGAGCTCGCGTTCTTCCGCGACATGACCCACACGCAGATCGCGCAGGAGCTCGGGCTCCCGCTCGGTACGGTCAAGAGCCACGTCAGACGAAGCCTCGTCAGGCTCCGCGCACGGTTGGAGGTGGACGGTGCAGCACGTTGATCCGGAGGTCCTCGCGCTCCTCGCGCTCGGCGAGCGGGCCGACGACGTCGCGAGCGCCGACGAGCGCGCCCACCTCGAGGGCTGCGACGCCTGCCGCGCGGAGGTCGCGCAGCTCGCCGAGGTGGCCGCCACCGGTCGCGCGGTCACCGACGACGACCGCCCCGTCGACCCTCCGCCCGAGGTGTGGGACCGCGTGCGCGCCGAGCTCGGGATCTCGACCCCTGCGAGCCCCGAGCCCTCGACCCCTGCACCCCCGGAGACCCGTGCCGTCACGCCCCTGCGCCTGCGCCGCCCGCGCCGCCGCCGGTTCTCCGCCGGGGCCCTCGCGGCGGCCGCGAGCGCCGCGCTCGTCGTCGGTGTCGGCGGCGGCGTGCTGTGGGGGCAGGGCGGCGGGACCCCCGAGCCTGCGCCGACCGGCACGTCGACCGGCTCCGCCCCGACCGGCGAGGCCACCGTGGCGAGCGCGACGCTCCAGCCGCTGCCGAGCTGGAAGGGCGCGACGGGCGAGGCCCAGGTCGAGAAGGCCGCCGACGGCACCCGGCAGGTCGTCGTGACGGTGGACGCCCCGGCGTCGGACGACGGCTTCCACGAGGTCTGGCTCATCAAGCACGACCTCAGCGGGCTCGTCAGCCTCGGCGTGCTCGACGGCGGCACGGGCACCTTCCCCGTCCCCGACGGCCTCGACCTCGCGCAGTACTCGCTGGTCGACGTCTCCGAGGAGGGCTACGACGGGAACCCCGCGCACTCGGGCGACTCGATCGTGCGCGGGGGCCTCACCCCGGCCTGAACGGGGCGCGGCCCGGCCTGACGCCGCCGCCCGTCACCGCAGGACGAGGTACCCCGTCCTGCCCGACGACGCCGCGTGCGTCGCGTCCCCGGCGTACGCGACGGTCAGCGCGTGCAGCCCGCGGGCGCCCGCCGGGACCCGCACGGACGCGGTGCCCTTCGCGGACAGCGACGCCGTGCCGACCTGCGTCCCGGCGGCGTCGCGGACCACCACGGTCCCCGTCGGGAAGGGCTTGCGCAGCGGGGTCTCGTCGACCACCGCGACGGCGACCGTCACGGTGCTGCGGCTCGTGGCGAGCGGCGGCACGGCCAGCGCGACGACCGAGGTCCGCTCCAGCGGGGCCGGCGTCACGCTCGGGTCGAGGCCGAGCACCGCGGCGAGCTTCTGCACGGCTGTGGCGGCGTCGCCCGACAGGAGCGCGTGCTCCGCGTCGCTGGTCAGGACGGCGTGCCCGTCGACCGCGCTGCCGTCCACCACCGCCTGCTGCGCGAGGTCGCGAGCCACCGAGACCACCGGGTCGGCGTCGGTCCAGGCGTCGGCGCCGCCCAGCTGCCCGGCGGCCCGGTAGAGCAGGCGCAGCGCCTTCTCGGGGTCCGCCACGGTGCCGTCGTCGGCCCAGACGTCCGCGTCGAGCACGGCCTGGACGGCAGCGGCGGCCTTCCCCGTCAGGTCCCCGACGAGCCCCTCGAGACGGTCGCGGGGCGCGTCGGTGCGCAGGCCCCAGCCGTAGGCGAACTGCGGGTCGTAGCCCGCGTCCCCCACGTTGTCGGGCACGTGGTCGTCGCTGCTCGGCCACGTCACCGGCAGCCGGCCGGTGAACGGGCTCTCGCCGAAGAGCACGTCCGCCACGCCCTCGCCCTCGGTGCCGGGCAGCCACGAGGCGACGAGGCCGTCCATCTCGTCGAGCTGGTCGGCGACGAGCTGGGGACGGCCGGAGACGACCAGGACGACGCAGTCCATCGCGCCGCAGACCGTGTCGATCGCCGTGCGGTCCTGCGCGCTCAGCGTCAGCGAGAACTGGCTGTCCGCGCCGTAGCGGACGTCGCCGACGCCCTCCGCGTAGGGCTTCTCGCCGACGACGACGACGCCGACGTCGGCCCCGTCCGTGGGCGCGGAGGCGTCGGGGCTGACCGTCACGTCGCCGGAGGACGCCGCGGTGATCGCGTCGCCGATCGTGGTGCCCCGCGTGATCTCCCCCGCCCCGCCCTGCCAGGAGACGGACCAGCCGCCGAGCTGGCGGCCCAGGTCGTCGGCGGTGGAGCCCGCGACGTACACGTCCGCGTCGTCGGCGAGCGGCAGGACGCCGTCGTTCTTCAGCAGCACCTGCGACTCGGCGGCCGCCTGCCGGGCGACGGACCGGTGCGCGTCGGAGCCGAACGCGTCCTGCTCGCTGCGGTCGGCGAACGGGTGGTCGAAGAGCCCGACGGCGAACTTCTGCGTCAGGATGCGCCGGACCGCGTCGTCGACGCGGGCCTCGCTCACGACTCCGGAGGCGACGTTCGCCTCGGTCGCCGAGACGAACGCCGCGTAGTTGTAGGGGGCCATCGCCATGTCGACGCCGCCGTTGACGGCGCGCGCCGCCTTCTGCTGGTAGGTGCCGCCGGGCAGCTTGTCGATGCCTTCCCAGTCGCTGATCGTGAAGCCGTCGAACCCGAGCTCGCCCTTGAGCAGGTCGGTGTTCAGCGCCCCGTTCTCGTGCATCCGGACCGAGTCCGCCCCGCCGATCGACATCGCCGAGTACGACGGCATCACCGACCCGACGCCCGCGGCGATCGCCGGCCGGTAGGGGTCGACGTAGAGCCGGTCGAGCTCGGCGGCGTCGGCCACGCGGGTGACGCCCTGGTCGATGGGGTAGCCGCTGCCGGTGACCGACTCGTCGTACGTCGTCCCGCCGTCCCCGAGCCAGTGCTTGGCGGTCGCGAGCACGGTGCTCGGCGAGTCCATGTCGGCCGCGTCGCGGCCCTGCAGGCCGGTGATCGCGGGCGCGGCGAACGCCTTCACGAGCGCCGGGTCCTCCCCGAACGACTCGTAGCTGCGGCCCCAGCGCTCGTCGCGCGTCACGCACAGGCACGGAGCGAACGTCCACGGGATGCCGGTCGAGCGCACCTCGGTCGCGGTGACCGTCCCCGCCTCCTCGACCAGGCCGGGGTCGCGCGTCGCGCCGAGGCCGATGTTGTGGGGGAAGAGCGTCGCGCCCACCACGTTGTTGTGCCCGTGCACGGCGTCGACGCCGTAGATCATCGGGATCTGCAGCGGCGTGCTCAGCGCCTGGCGCTGGTAGCCGTCCACCATGTCGGCCCAGCCCTCGGGGGTGTTCTGCGCCGGCACGGAGCCGCCGCCGGAGAGCACCGAGCCGAGCCCGAGCGTCGCGACGTCGTCGGCCGAGGACAGCCCGAGCCGCTCCGCCTGCGTCATCTGGCCGACCTTCTCCGCCAGGCTCATGCGGCCCAGCAGGTCGTCCACCCGGTCCGCGGTCGCCAGCACGTCGTCGAGGTACGCCATGCCGTGCGCGTTGACGACGACCCGCGGGGATGCCACGACGTCGCCGGCGACGGTCAGCGCCACCGGGACGGTGAGCGCCTCCGCCGGCTCGTCGGCGGCGGCCGTGACGACCTCGAACGGCTGCGTGGCGCCCGACTCGGTCCCGGCGGGGAACGTCAGCGTCCCGCCGAAGTCCTCGTAGTCCGTCCCGGCCTGCGCGGTGCCGCCCGTCCCGGGCCCGTAGCCGACCTCGACGTCGGAGGCGAGGGGCTCGCCGTCGGACGTCGTGACGCGCACGTCGACGCTCGCCGTGTCCCCCGCGTCGACGAGCGTCACGGGCGGCGCGGTCACCGTCGCGGCGACCGCCGCGCGGGGCGAGCCGTAGATCTGCACGTCGTCGATCGCCCACCCCGTCCGCGGCGTGTCGGTCGGCATCGTGATCGCGTAGCCCCACGACCGGGTCAGCGAGAGCTCGCCGTCCTGCGCGCTCGCCGGGCCCGGCTGGTAGTCGCCGCGGAGCGTGAACGAGGAGAAGGGCAGCTCGACGAGCTTCCACCGGCTGCCGTCCGCGGACCAGCTGTCCTTGAACGACGTCCGCCACAGCTCGGCGTGCTCCCCGTCCGGTCCGCCGTCCTTGAGCTCGACCGTGATGTCCGCGCCCGCGGTCGGCGAGGCGGGCCGCGAGTCCTGCGACGCGTACCACCAGAACCGCAGGCCCCCGTAGCCGCTCCAGTCCTGCGGCGCCGCGAGGTCGTGGCTGATGCCGCCGTACTTCCCCGCCGGGACCTGGTAGGTCCCGGACAGCACGTGGTTGTCCGACGGCGCCGCCCCGCCGCGGTCGTCCGCGGTCACCTCGACCGTGGGCTTCGACCCGGCGTCGGCGCCCCAGGCGAAGATCCCGACGGGCTCGGTGTCGACCGTCAGCGGCACGTCGCCCTCGAAGTCGATGATGCTCGCGGCCCGCTCGACCACCGACACGTCGTCGAACAGCCAGGTGCCCGCGCCGAGGTCGCTGAGCGTGACCGCGTAGCCGTGCACGGCGCTCGCGTCGAAGCGGTCGGGCGCGCCCGGGGAGTCCTTCTTGCGCAGCGCGTCGAACCGGACGCTGACCTGGTGCCAGCCCGCCTCGGCGTCGACGAACGACGTCTCGAACTTGGTCGCGCTGTCCGGGCTCGAGCCGCCCGACTTGAGCTCGTAGCGCAGCGTGCTCCCGCTGCCGGTCCCCCGGAACCAGAACGTGAAGGCGCCGTAGGCGGACCAGTCGTGGGCCTGCGTGAAGTCGTGGGTGAAGCCGCCCCAGCCGCCCGCGCCGATCGCGGCGACGTCGGCGCTCAGCGCGTGGCCGCCGTCCGGCGCCCCGGGCCGGTCGCTCGCGACGCGGGTCAGGACGGGCGTGGCCGCCGCGTCCGCGCCCCACGTCGTCAGCGGCAGCGGGGTCTCCTCGAAGTCGTCGAGCGGCACGGTCGCGCCGACGTCCGGCAGGTCGCCGTGCGCGCGCAGGGTGACGGTGTGCGTGTCCCGCGCGCCGAGGACGAGGCCCTCGGGGGCGTCGTCGGGCAGCGAGAGGGCGAGCGTCAGGTCGCGGTCCCCGGCGAGGGCGCCGTGGTCCTGCGACGTCGTGGTCACCGCCGCCGTCGTCTCCCCCGCCGGGACGACGACGTCGGCGTCCACCGCCGCGTAGTCCTCGCCGGCCGTGGCGGTGCCGTCCGCGGACGTCACGTGCAGCGTCGTGTCGGTGTCCCGCGGCTGCGACAGGCGCACGGGGACGGAGATCTCCTCGCCGGCGTCGGTCGCCGAGGCGGAGCCCACGAAGCCGGCGGTGACCGTGCCCGACGTGCCCCACACCTCGACGTCGTACAGCGAGTAGCCGTAGTAGTGCAGCGTCGGCGCCTCCCAGGTGGCCGCGGCGCGCTGCGTCATCGCGATCCGGACCCAGCGGCCCTGCGTGCCCTGCGAACCTTGGCCGAGCGGGACCACCTGCTCGCCGCCGGGGCCGTCCGTCGTGGCGTAGGCCTGCGTCCACACCGACGGGTCGGAGCCGTCGCCCGGGTCCTCGCTCGCGACCTCGACCGTGAAGGCCGTCGCGTAGGACGCCTCCCACGCCAGGCGCAAGGAGTCGAGGTCCGCGACGCTGCCCAGGTCGAGCTGGAACCACTGGTCGTACGCGACGTCCTCGTCGGGGCCGTTGCCGCTCGCCCACCGGGTCGAGCCGTCACCGTCGGTGGCGAGCTGCGGCGGGAACGCGCCGTCCTGGTCGTCCTGGGACTGGCTCGCGGTGGCCGTCGCGTCGAGCGCGAGGTCGCCGAGGCCCGGGTCGCCGGGCGCTGCGGTCGCCGCGACGGGCACCGCGCCGACGAGCGCGAGGGCGAGGGCGGCGACGACGGCGGCGGCCGCGGAGCCGCGCCGTCGGGCCACTCGGGGGCGCGGCGCGCGAGAGGCGGGCACGGGGACAGGGCGAGACGTCGACAGCATGAACGCACTCCGTTGTGGTCACTGGCTGAGCGGGGGTCCGACAGGCCGAGAGTAGACCCGATCGCCCGGCCCGCAACCGGCGCCCGGACTTGTCAGACCCTCGCTCGCCTATGGCGGAGCGAGGGTCTGACAAGCCGTTGGGTGAGCGGGGTCAGACGGTCGAGGCGTCCGCCGAGCTCTGGGTCGCCGTGCCCGCGCCGCCGCCGGGGCCGCCCATGGTCGACGCCGGGTAGTCGCCGGCCGTCGCCGTCCCGGCCGCGGTCCCGTCCACGGTCACCGTGTACTCGGCGCCGTCCTCGATCGTCGGCGAGGAGTAGACGACCGAGCCGAACTCCTTCTCGGCCGTGAACGACGCCACGACGTCGCCGGAGGCGTCGAGCACCTGGACCGTCGAGCCCGCGGCGCCGGCGCTGTCGAGGGTCGCCATGATCGAGGCCTGGTCGGCGTCCGCGTCGGGCGCGACCGCCATCCCCGAGCTCCCGACGGCCGTCAGCTCGCCGCCCGAGATCGCGAACGAGCCGTTCACGTCGAGCGCCCCGTTGCCGCCGTTCGTGGGCCCCTGGACGACGACGGTCCCGCCCGAGACGTCCATCGTCCCGTTGGAGTCCAGGCCGTCGCCGTCGGCGTCGACGGCGAGCGTCCCGCCGGTGATCGTCAGGCTCGCGTCCTCGACCGTGCCGCCGGGCATGCCGCCGCCCTGGCCTCCGCCGTCCGGGGCACCGCCACCGCCCCGGCCGCCTCCGTCCGGGGGCTGCGGCATGTCGGTCGGCGCGCCGTCCGGCGCGCCGCCGCCGGCGGCGCCCCCGGCCGCGGTCTCGGTCTTGCCGCTGCCGGTCGAGGCGTTGACCCCGTCGTCGCTGGCCGTCACGTCGACCGCACCGCCGGCGAGCGTGATGTGCGCCCCCTCGAGCGCCTCGACGGACGTGCTCACCGTCAGGTCGCCGTCGGCGATCCACAGCCCGCCGTCCGAGTGGACGCCGTCGTCGCCGCTCGCGAGGGTGAGCGCGCCGTCGGTGACGGTGACGATGCCGCCGGAGTGGACGGCGTCGTCGGCGGCGTCGACGCCCACGTCGCCGCCCGAGACGACGACCGCGACGTCGGCCTTGAGGCCCTTCGCGGAGTCGTCGTCGCCGAGCTCGGCGGCATGCCCGCCGCCGGAGGCCACGTCGAGCGACCCGCCGGTGACGACGAGGTCGGTCTGCGCCTGCACGCCGTCCGCGCCGGCGGTGACCTTCTGCGTGCCGCCGGCCAGGTGCACGTAACCGAGCGCCTCGTCCTCGTCGTCGTCCGACTTCAGCCCGTCGCCGCCCGCGGTCACGTCGAGCGTGCCGCCCGAGACGACGAGGTAGTCCTTGCCGCGGATCCCGTCGTCCGCGGCGTCCACGGTCACGTTCCCGGACTCGATGACGAGCCCGTCCTTGCTCGTGATCCCGTCCGCGGCGCTGCCCTCGACGCTCAGCGCACCCGTCCCGGTGATGCCCAGGTCGGCCGTGCTGTAGAGCGCCGCGTTCGGGGCGTCCTCGGACGTGTCGTCGTACTTCTTCGCGTCCGCGAGGTGGTTCTCGGAGCCGTCCGCGAGGACCACCACGACGTCGTCGGCGTCCTCGACCACGAACGGCGAGCCGGTCGCGGAGGTGATGTCGGCGCCGTCGAGCACGATCCGGACCGTCCCCTCGGCCGAGGAGGCGACCGTGAGCTGCCCGTCGTCGAGCGTGCCCGAGACCCGGTAGGTGCCGGGCGCGGTGATGGTGACCGTCGACCCGTCGACGCTCACCCCGGAGGTGTCGCCGTCGGCCGAGACCGTGGCGGAGCCGTCGCCGAGCGCGATCGCGACCTCGTCCGCGGTGTCCCACTGCGCGTCGACCTCGTGGGCCGCGGTGTCGTCGGCCAGGACCTGCTTCGCGGTCGTGTCGGGGTCCGCGCTCGCGGCGGCGGAGGTCTCGCTCGCGGACGTCGAGGTGCCCGACGACGTCCCGGCCGCGCCGGACCCGTCGCCGTCGGTGGAGGTGCAGCCGGCGAGCAGCAGGGCCGCCACGGCCGAGGAGGTGATGATCATGGGAAGTGTGCGTCGCACGGGGTGCTCCTATCGCTGGGCCGGCGTCGCGCGCGCGGCGTCGACGGCGGTGGCCGGGTCGAGGTACCGCGAGATCACGCGGTTCCAGGGGGTCGAGGGGAGCTCGGGGCGCAGCGTGGCGAGGCCCGAGCCGAACTTGGAGATGCGCACGGGGCGGTGTCCGCGGGACCACAGGACGCGGTCGAGCGCGGACGCCGCCGAGCCGGTCTTGGTCTCGACGACGGCGAGACCGTCGACGCCGGCCGTGGTCCGCGCCGGGTCGTCGAGGCTCCAGCCGAGACCGGTGTCGATCGTGGCACGGCTCGCGGTCGCGCCGCCCAGCAGGAGCGTCGTGCGCCGGTAGCGGGTCACGAGGGTCGGCGCGAGCTCGTCCACCGGCACCGGGGCCACCCCGGCGTCGTGCAGGACGGCGGCGACGAAGTCGCGCCCGTGGGCGGTCAGCCGCCGCCGGTCGTCGGCCCCGCAGGCGGTGCGCTGCTTGACCGTGGTGCCGCGCGCCCCGCGGGTCTTCACCTCGAGCCAGCAGCCGCCGGTCTCCAGGTACGCGCGGGTGCGGACCTTGAACCGCCGGCGCCGGCGGCGCACCGTCAGGTGGTAGCTGTCCAGGTCGGGCGTGTCGAAGTACACCGACTCGTACCCGAACGACCGGGCGCCGGCGATCTCGAGGACGGCGGTCGCCGGCTCCGTCGCGGTGAGCTCGGCCAGGATCCCGTCGGTCGCCGAGAGCGGCACGACGTACTTGCGGTCGACGCGCGTCTGCAGCGCCGCCTGGGCGTCGAGCGCCTCGAGCCCCACGGACACCAGGCCGGCGACGGCGTTCACCGCCGGGCCCCGGCGCGCTCGGGAGCCGTCGCGGCCCGGGCCGGGGCCGACGGCGCCGACGGGCCCCGCCGGACGGCCGGCAGCTCTCGGGCCGGGGCCGCGCCCGGCGCGAGGTCCGCGACCGGGGCGAGGGCCGCCGTCGTCCCCCGGGGCAGCTGGTAGCGCACGTCCACGATCGTCGTGTCGTCGACGAGGTCGACGCGGCGCACGGTCATCGACCGCACCCGGGCGCCGAGCAGCGCCTCGAGGTGCGCGGTCAGCGCGCGCTCGTCGGTGATGGCCACGTCCAGGACGATCGACTGGCTGCGGTAGCGGCCGTAGAGGCGCGGGTGGTCGCCGACGTACAGGGCGAGCACGATCGCGGCCATGAGGACGGGCGCGAGCCAGGCGGGCACGCCGCCGAGGGCACCGAGACCGCCCAGCAGGCCGAGCGCGAGCGCCGCGAAGTAGTAGGCGACCTCGTGCTGGGCGATCTCCGAGGAGCGCAGCCGGATGATCGACAGCACCCCGAACAGGCCCAGCCCGACGCCCGCGCCGACGGAGCTCGAGGAGAGCGCGCCCGCGACGGCCAGGACCCCGACGTTCAGCCCCAGGTAGGCGACCACGAGGTCGCGGCGCCGGTGGCGGGGGAAGTAGATGCCGAACGTGAGCACGGCGATCGCGACGAGGTCGGCGCCGAAGAGGGCGAGCTGGCCCATGAGGTCCTCCAGAGGTCGTGTGGTGATGTCCTCCATGGAGCGCCTCGAGCCTGTGAGCCGGCTTTGCGGGACGTCAGCGCGCGGTGCGAGTTCCTCCCGCCCCCTGTCGAACACGCCATCCGTCTCGTTCCGGGGGCCCGGTACGGCACAGATCACGTGGTCGCGGTCACCGGAGCTGGAGCGGGAGCGGGACGACGACGGTGGCGCGCGAGCTCGCGACCGATCGTCGCGGCGAGCCGCGGCAGGTCCGCCGACGTGAAGCGCAGCAGGACGACCCGCCCTGTCGAGAGCATCGCGTTCTGGCGCACCCGGTCCGCGTAGACGGCTTCCGGGCTTCCGTGCACGTCGCGGCCGTCGAGCTCTGCGACGAGCCATCGGCCGTCGCCGAGCCACCACGCCAGGTCGCCGCGCCCGACGAACGTCCCGTCGTCGTCCCGCACCTCGAGCTGGAGCCTGTCCGGCGGGAGTCCCGCGTCGACGCACTCGAGCCGGGCGAACGACTCGAGCGGCGACTCGCCGCCCGCGTCCGCCAGGCCCCACAGGTCGTGCGTCCGGGCGACGCCGCGACGCCCTCGCGCGAGGTCGTGCGCCCGGCGCAGCCCCCGGGGTGTGAGCATCCGCTGGGCCAGGACCGAGTCGAGCACCGCGAGCCCGTTGCGCCGCGGGAGCTCGGGGACGGCCTGTGCGAGCGCCCACTCGGGAGAGGCCACCAGCCGGCCGCCGACGCGCACGCACGTCATCCCGTCGTCGAACTGCCGGGGCACGACGAGCCCCCGCGGGCGCCGGGCGCTCTCGCCGAGGGTGGCCTCGGGGCGGATGGTCGGCGGCAGCCCCGCCACCCCGAGCAGCGCGAGCGCGCAGGAGCCGACGGCGACGGCGCCCGGCCCCAGGGCGAGGAGGCCCGCCCAGGCCGCACGACGTCGTCGGGCATCGTGGTCACGCGCCGACCGGGGCGACGTGTCGTAGACCCCGGTCGCGATCCGGAGCCAGGCGCCCGACGCGGCGCGGCGCGCGAGGACGGCACGCGCGACGCCGAGGCGCGCGCACTGGTCGGCGCCGACCAGCCCCTCCTGTGCGGCGGCGAGGGCGAGCACGGGGGCGAGGTCGACGCGGCGGGGCACGGCACGAGCCGACCAGAGCGGGCCGCCGCGCGGGGCCGGGCCCTCGCCGATGTGGACGCCCGCCAGGGACGACCGGGCTGTGGTCGACGTCGTCGCACCAGTTGCTGCCGAACACGCCATCTGTCCCGTTCCGGGGGCCCGGTACGGCACAGATGGCGTGCTCGGCACCCAGGGCCGGGCAGGGCCGCGGCGGGGTCGAACGGGGGCACGGAGCCTACGGGCGGTCCGCGGTCCGGTCGTCGCGCTCCTTGAGGCGCGCGAGCATCGCGTTGTACTCGTCCATCTCGACGTCCCCCGTGCGCGCCACCCGTCGGTCGCGGCGGCGGGCCTCCTTCTCGTCGGACCGGGACCAGGACAGCGCGACGACGAACGCGAGCGCGAGCGTCGGTATCTCGCCGATGCCCCAGGCGATCCCGCCCCCGCGCTGCTGGTCGACGATGGCGCTCGGGCCCCACGGCCTTCCGGTGAGGCCGAAGTAGTCGGCGACGAGCAGCGAGCTCCCCGACATGAGCACGACGCCGAAGAACGCGTGGAACGCCATCGTGGCGAGCAGCAGCAGCAGCCGCTGCGGGTAGGCGAGGCGCTTCGGACCGGGGTCGATCCCGACGAGGGCGTTGACGAACAGGTACCCGACCAGCGTGAAGTGCACGACCATCAGCGCGTGCCCGAGGTGCGTCGTCAGCGCCAGCTCGAAGGCGCCGGTGAAGTAGAACGCGATCATCGAGCCCGCGAACATCACGGCGGAGACGACGGGGTTGGCGAAGAAGTGGCCCCAGCGGGAGTCCACGAGCCCGAGCACCCACTCGCGCGGGCCCTTCGAGCCGTCCTTGCGCGCGGGGATCGCGCGGACCAGGAGCGTCACGGGCGCGGAGAGCACGAGGAAGATCGGCACGATCATCGCGAGCGTCATGTGCTGGATCATGTGGGCGCTGAACATCAGGTGCCCGTAGACGGCGGCGCCGCCGTTGGTCGCCCACAGCAGCGTCAGCATGCCGAGGCACCAGGAGACCGCGCGCCCGACCGGCCACCGGTCGCCGCGGCGCCGCAGCCGCACGGTCCAGCGCAGGTAGACCACGATCCCGGCGATCCCCGCGAACAGCCACAGGGGGCTGATCTCGTGACCGAACGCCCAGTCCGCGAGCGTCGGCTCGGGCGGCAGCGGGTAGCCGGTGACGATCTCGGCGGCGGTCGGGTCGGCGAAGGGCTCGTCGGGGACCGGCGGCGCCGTCGACCCCAGGGCGACCGCGACCCCGGAGACCGCGCCCATGACCAGCAGCTCGACCGAGGCCAGCCGCCAGAACAGGCGCGTGACGACCTTCTCCGCCCCCTGGTCGCCGCCCGACGACGTCCGGCCGGCAGCGGTCCGGGCCGCCGGCGCCCGCGGCGAGAGCCGCAGCCGCTTGATCACGGTCTCGCGGTGCACGTAGCCGAAGAGGCCGAGGACCACGAGGAGCGTCGCCTTGACGACGATGAGCTGGCCGTAGCGGGTGCCGAGGTCGGCGAGCGAGCCGATGCGGATCGCGGCGTTGGCGATGCCCGAGACGCCGACCATGACGTAGCACCACACGGCGATCGAGGAGTACCGCGAGACGGCGGTGGCGAAGTTCTGCCGCCCGACGCCGCCGCGCACCCGGCCGACGAGCAGCCCGGCGAGACCGCCGATCCACAGGGCGGCGCCCGACAGGTGCAGGAACATGGTCGAGACGGCCAGGTCGTGGTCGGCGCTGCCCGAGGCGTGGCCGGTGCCGGCCTGGATCCAGAACGCGACGACCGCCAGCACCGCCGTGACCATCGCGCCGTTCGCGGTGCGCACCGCCATCACGACCGCCGAGAGCGCCGCGACCACGACGATGATCCCGAGATACGTCTGCCCGAGCTCGATCTGCGTGACGAACTTCCCGAGCTGCGGCCCGTACGTCGGGTCCGTGATCGCCGTCCCGGAGAGGGTGGAGTAGCGCATCACGAGCTGCGCGAGCGCGAGCAGCGCCCAGGCTCCCGACGCGACCCCCGCCGTGGACAGGGCCCGGCGCACCGGCTTGCCGGGGGTCAAGACGCACGCGGCGAGCACGAGCGAGCCGAAGGTCGCCGCCGCGGCGAGCTCGGTCAGGACCGTCGCCAGCGGCAGGCCGTAGAGGGCCAGGGCGCCCGGGTCGACGAACGTGGGGACGAACGCGCGCGACCAGGTCCCGGCCCCGAGCACGGCGAGCACCGCGACGAGCAGCGCCCCCGGCGCCGCTGCGACGAGCCACCACGGCGTCCCCGGCGCGATCGCCGGGTCGCTCGTGCGAGCGCCGGCGGCCGCGCCGTCGCCCGAGGAGGTGGCGGGGCCGCGCGTCGTCCCGGCGCGCGAGGCGGTGGAGGTCACCGCACCAGACTAGGCGCGCGCCGGAGCCCGCGGGGCACCGGCCGGTGTGCGGGAGGACACGTCACTCCGCGGGGCGGAGCGGGTGCTGCGCGGCCGACGCCGGAGCGGGCGAAGTCCCGGCGATCTCCGCGGCCCCCGCCGCGTACCGGTCCAGCACCACGGCCGTCAGGCGAGGGTCCGGCGCGAGCGGGGCCGTGACGACGTCGGCCCCCGCCTCCCGCAGCCGGTCCAGGAAGAACCCGGGCGCCAGCAGGTATGCGGCGACGACGACGCGCGCGGCGCCCGAGGCGCGCGCGGCCGCGACCGCCTCGCCTACCGAGGGCCGCGCCATGGACCCGTAGCCGACGGTCACGGGAGCCGGGACCCGCGCACGCAGCCCGGCCAGGACCTCCTCGACCGCCTGCGCGGAGCGCGCGTCGCTCGACCCGGCCGCGGCGAGCACGACGGCGTCGCCCCCGGCCAGCGCGGCGTCAGCGAGGCGGTCGACGAGGACGTCCACCAGCCGTGGGTCCGGTCCGAGCGCGCCCGTCCGGGCCGCGCGTCCCGCGTCGGGGCCGCGGCCGGCGACGGCCTCGGTCACGTCGACGTGCACGTGGAAACCGGCCGAGAGCAGGAGCGGGACGACGACGGCGTCGCGGCCCTCCCCGCGCGGGCGCGGCAGGACCGCCGCGTCGACCACATCACCGACAGCGGGCTCCTGCACGTCGACGAACGCCTCCCGCACGTCGAGGTCGGGGCGCGCGGCGCGCACGTCGTCCAGGAGGGCGCGGATCGCGGCGCGTCCCGCGGGGCTGTCGGTGCCGTGGGAGCACCCGACGAGGACCGGTGCCGGCCGTCCCTGCAGCGTCATCCGCGATCCTCCCGGGGTGCGTGGACGCCCACCCTAGCGCGGCCCCCAGATGCCGGACCGCGTGCGTGCGGGGCACAATCACCCTGTGCAGACGGCACCCGGGGGTGCCGTGGGGGTCCCGTTGCCGACTACGATCGAGACGCGCGGTATCACTTATCGGAAAGGACCCGTCGTGGTGTCCAGGGGTTCGGCTCGGGGAGCGGCGCTCGTCAGCGCCGTCGTCGCCGCCTTTTCGATCGCCGCGACCGTGCGCCCGCGTCCCACGGGTCGCCCCGGCGGCCGGACCGCCGGTGACGACCGCGGCGCCCCCGACGACCACGGCTCCTCGACGACCCTCTGCCGCGCCTGCGGGTGGGACCTCGGCGAGCCGGGCTGGACGGAGTCCGGACCGCACTACGTCGTCTGCGACTGCTGCGCCGCGGAGTCCGGCGTCGACGACGTCTCGACCGCGCACGCCCGGGCGTACCGCCGGCGGTGGATCGAGCACGGCGCCGTGTGGTTCGACCCGGCCGTACGACCGGACCACTGGGACCTGTACGCGCAGCTGTCCACGCTGGAGCCCGCGGGCGCCCTCGAGGGCTGAGCCGGGCGTCAGCCCCAGACGAGGGCCTGCGCGGGGTCCTCGAGCACGCGCGCGACGTCCGCCAGGAACCGCGAGCCCAGCTCGCCGTCGACGAGGCGGTGGTCGAAGCTCAGGGCGAGCTGCGTGACCCACCGCTTGCGGATCTTGCCCTTGTGCACCCACGGCTGCTGGCGGATCGCCCCGAACGCGAGGATCGCGGCCTCGCCCGGGTTGAGGATCGGCGTCCCGGTGTCGATGCCGAACACGCCCACGTTCGTGATCGTGATCGTGCCGTCGCTCATGTCCGACGGCGACGTCCGCCCGGAGCGTGCCGTCGCGGTGAGGCTCGCGATGCCCTGCGCGAGGCCCTTGAGGTCGAGGCGGTGCGCGTCCTTGACGTTGGGCACCACGAGCCCGCGGGGCGTGGCCGCGGCGATGCCGAGGTTCACGTAGTGCTTGTAGACGATCTCCTGCGCCGCGTCGTCCCAGCTCGCGTTGATCTCGGGGTGCCGGTCGACAGCGACGAGCAGCGCCTTCGCCGTGATCAGCAGCGGAGTCACGCGCACGTCCGCGAACTCGCGGTCCCCGCGGAGCCGCTCGACGAGCCGCATGGTGCGGGTGACGTCGACGGTGTGGAAGACCGAGACGTGCGGCGCCGTGAACGCGCTCGCGACCATCGCCTCGGCGGTGCGCTTGCGCACCGAGCGCACGGCGACGCGCGTCTGGCGCCCGTCGGGGGTGACGCTGCCGCCCTCGCGCCACGGCTCCTCGTCGCCGGCGTAGGTCGCGAGCTCGCGGGCCGTGCTGCGCTCGTGGTGGGCGACGACGTCCTCGCGCGTGACGATCCCGCCGGGCCCCGTCGGGTCGACGCTCATGAGGTCGACGCCGAGGTCGCGCGCCAGCTTGCGCACGGGCGGCTTGGCGAGGGCACGCTCGGCCGGCTGGGGCACGGCGGGCGCGGGCGCGGCGGGCTGAGGGGCGACCGGCTGCGCCGCGGCCGCGGGCGCGACGGCGGGAGCGGCAGGCGCTGCGGCGGGAGCGGCAGGCGCTGCGGCGGGAGCGGCCGCGCCGGTGGAGCGGCGTGCGCGACGGGAGCCGCCGGGGCCGGCGACGCCGTAACCGACGAGCACGGCGCCCGAGCCCTCGGCCTGCGCGGCGGGCTCCGGTGTCGCGGCCCCCCCGGCCGCCGCGCCCGCGTCGCCGGTCCCCGCGTCCGCGGGGGCGCCGTCGGGGTCGGTGTCCACGACGACGATCGGCGTGCCCACGTCGACCGTCGTGCCCTCGGTCACGAGGATCTCGACCACCACGCCGGCCCAGGGGCACGGCAGCTCGACGAGCGACTTGGCGGTCTCGATCTCGACGAGCTGCTGGTTGACCTCGACGGTGTCGCCCGGTGCGACGTGCCACTGCACGATCTCGGCCTCGGTCAGGCCCTCGCCGGCGTCGGGGAGGCGGAACTGCTGATGCGTGGGCACGGGTGCTCCTGTGGCTCTCGGGTGGCGTGCGGTACGGGGCGGCCGGGGTGCGCTAGAAGGCGAGCGTACGGTCGACGGCCTCGAGGATCCGGTCGACGCTCGGCAGGAAGTCGTGCTCGAGCTTCGCGACCGGGTACGGCGCGTGGAAGCCGCCGACCCGCAGGACCGGGGCCTCGAGCGCGTAGAAGCACTCCTCCGTGACCCGGGCCGCGACCTCGGCGCCCGGCCCGAGGAACGTCAGGGCCTCGTGGACGACGACGCAGCGCCCCGTGCGACGCACGCTCTCGACGACCGTGGCGGTGTCGAGCGGGGAGATCGCGCGCAGGTCGACCACCTCCACGCTCGTGCCCTCGGCGGCGGCCGCCTCGGCGGCGGCGAGCGTGACGTGGGTCGCGGCGCCGTAGGTCACCAGCGTGACGTCGCTCCCCCGGCGGACGACGCGCGCCGTGCCGAGGCTCGCGGCGGACCCCGCCGTCGCGACGCGGGCGAGGTCGACCTCCGCCTTGTCCCAGTAGCGGGCCTTCGGCTCGAAGAACAGGACGGGGTCCGGGGAGGCGATCGCCTCGCGGAGCATCGTGTACGCGTCCTGCGGGTTCGAGGGCGCGACGACGCGCAGGCCCGCGGTGTGCGCGAAGAGGGTCTCCGGGCTCTCGCTGTGGTGCTCGACGGCGCCGATCCCCCCGCCCGAGGGGACCCGGATCACGACGGGGAGCTCGAGGCGCCCGCGGGACCGGTTGTGCAGCTTCGCGAGCTGGGTCGTGATCTGGTCGTACGCCGGGAAGATGAACCCGTCGAACTGGATCTCGCAGACCGGGCGGTAGCCGCGCAGCGCGAGCCCGATCGCGGTCCCGACGATGCCCGACTCCGCGAGCGGGGTGTCGACGACGCGGTCCTCGCCGAAGTCCTTCTGCAGCCCGTCGGTCACGCGGAAGACCCCGCCGAGCGCCCCGATGTCCTCGCCCATGAGCAGGACCTTCGGGTCGTCCTCCAGCGCGCGGCGCATGGCCTCGTTGATCGCCCGGCCGAGCGTCAGCCTCGTCGTCGGCGGCGGCGGCGCGGCGGCGCCCTGCTCGTTGCCGGCGGGCCGGTCCTGGACGGTCTGGCTCATCGGGCGCCTCCCTGCGTCGCGATCTCGGCATCACCATCGGCATCGGCGAAACCTGCCTCGTACTGCGCGTGCCACTCCCGGTCGGCCGTGACGGTGCCGTGCTCGCTCGCGTAGACGGTGTCGAACATGGACGACGCCGGCGGCGCCTCGATGGCGCGGACGTACGCCCGCAGCCGCTCGCCGAAGGCGTCGGCCTCCGCGTCGAGGTCGCTCGCCCAGGACTCGTCCCAGGCGCCCTCGGCCTCGAGGTGGCGGCGCAGGCGGTCGATCGGGTCGCGCTCGCGCCACTCCTGCTCCTGCGCGCGCGAGCGGTAGCGCGTCGGGTCGTCCGACGTCGTGTGCGCGCCCATGCGGTAGGTGTACGCCTCGACGAAGGTGGGGCCGCCGCCGGAGCGGGCGCGCTCGAGCGCCTCGGCCGTCACGGCGTAGCTCGCGAGGACGTCGTTGCCGTCGACGCGCACGCTGGGCACGCCGAAACCCCGGCCGCGGTGGAACAGCGGCACCCGGGACTGGCGGCTCGTGGGCTCCGAGATGGCCCACTGGTTGTTCTGGCAGAAGAACACGACGGGCGCGTTGGTCGTCGCCGCGAAGACGAGGGCCTCGTTGACGTCGCCCTGGGCGGTGGAGCCGTCCCCGAAGTAGGCGACGACGGCGGTGTCGCGCTCCGGGTCCCCGGTGCCGACGAGGCCGTCCCGCTGCACGCCCATGGCGTACCCCGTGGCGTGCAGCGTGTGGGAGCCGATGACGAGCGTGTAGAGGTGGAAGTTGTGCGCCTCGGTGTCCCAGCCTCCGTGGTCGACGCCGCGGAACTGCAGCAGGATCTGCGCCAGGTCCAGCCCGCGGGTGTGCGCGACGCCGTGCTCCCGGTAGGACGGGAAGACGTAGTCCTGCGGTGCGAGCGCCCGGCCGGAGCCGACCTGCGCGGCCTCCTGGCCGAGGCACTGCGGGAAGAGCCCCAGCTCGCCCTGGCGCTGCAGGGCCGTGGCCTCGTCGTCGAACCGGCGCACCAGCACCATGTCCCGGTACAGCCCGCGCAGCGCGGCGTGGTCGAGGTGGGCGACGCGCTCGGCGTAGGGGGCGCTCGGGCCCTCGGCGGTGCGCCTGCCCTCCGGGGTCAGGAGCTGGATCATCTCCTCGCCGCCCGGCTCGTGCGCCGCCTGCGTCCCGTCCTGGTGGTTCACTCGGGGTTCCCTCCGTGCTCCTGCCGCGGTGCGGGCCCGTCCGGGCACCGCCGCGCGCACCTACGCCTCCGTAGGCTACGCAAGCGTAACCTACGGTCCCGTAGGTTGTCGGTGGCGGCCCGTCGGCGCGGCACCGATCAGCAGCCGAGCCACCAACGGGTCAGCGGCGCGGCAGCCATCCCGCGCTCACCTTCAGGAGCAGGTCCGTGGCCTCGGGCTCGCCGACGCTCACCCGGATGCCCTCCCCGGCGAACGGCCGGACGAGCACCCCCGCGGCCGTCGCCTCGGCCGCGCGCGCGGCGCTCGCACTGCCGAGGGCGAACCAGACGAAGTTGCCCTGGGCGTCGGGCAGGTCCCAGCCCTGCTCGTGCAGCAGCGCGACCATGCGCGTCCGCTCGGCGACGACGCGCTCGACGCGCTCGAGCAGCTCGCCCTCCACCGCCAGCGAGGCGATCGCCGCGCTCTGCGCGAGGTGGTTCACCCCGAACGGCGTCGACGTGGCGCGCACCGCCCGCGCGATGCGCTTGCGGGCGACGGCGTACCCGACGCGCAGGCCGGCGAGCCCGTAGGCCTTGGAGAAGGTGCGCACGAGGACGAGGTTGCGGTGCCGGGCCATCGTCGCGAGACCGTCGGCGACCTTCGGGTCGCGGACGAACTCGACGTACGCCTCGTCGAGGACGACCAGGACGTCGTCGGGCACCTGGGCGAGGAACGCGTCGAGCTCGTCCTGGTGCACCACCGGCCCGGTGGGGTTGTTCGGGCTGCACACCAGCACGACGCGCGTGCGGTCGGTGACGGCCGCGGCCATCGCGGGCAGGTCGAGCCGGCCGTCCTCGCGGACGGGGACCGGCACGGCCGTCCCGCCGGCGACGGCGACGACGATCGGGTACGCCTCGAACGAGCGCCACGGCATCACGACCTCGTCGCCGACGTCGATCACGGCCTCCAGGACGTGCTGCAGGACGGCGACGGACCCGTTGCCCGCCACGACGTTCTCCGGCGTCACGCGGAAGGGCACGACGTCGCCGCTCAGCGACTCCTCCGGGGTCGCCGCCAGCCGTGCCGCGATCGCCTCGACCAGCTCGGTCGCGTGCATGTCCGGGTAGCGGTTGACGTCCTGGGCGGCGTCCGCGATGGCCGCCACGACCGAGGGCAGCGGCGGGTACGGGATCTCGTTCGAGGTGAGCTTGAAGGCGGCGGCGCCGACCGGCGTGCGCGCGCCCGGCACGTAGGCCGGCAGGGTGGCGACGGCGGGGCGGATCGGGACGCGGGGGCGGCGGCGTGCGGTCACGGGGCCAGGATGCCACGTCCGCCCGCGCCGACCCTGCGGGCGCCGGGACCTCCTGGGATGATGCGCCCATGAACTTCCTCGTCCGCGCGCTCATCATGGGTCTGACCTTCTGGTTCGCCAGCCTGATCTTCGACGACCACTTCTTCATCGTCGACAACGGGACGGTCCTCGGCGAGATCGTCGTCATCGTCGTGGTCGCGGCGCTCTTCACGCTGGTCAACATGGTGGTCAAGCCGATCCTGCAGATCATCTCGATCCCGCTGTACATCCTGACGCTCGGTCTGTTCCACCTGGTCATCAACGCCCTGATGCTCATGCTCACGGCGTGGCTGACCGAGGCGACCGACTGGGGCATCCGCCTCGAGGGCGGGTTCTGGTGGGCCGTGTGGATCGCCCTGATCATCGCCGTGATCAACGCGCTGATCACCGGCATCGTCCCGGGGCGCCAGACGCGCTGAGCACCGCCGCACCGCCGCTCGGTGTCACGGGTCGTCCTCCCGCGGCACGAGGTGACCCTCGAAGACCCGGGTCGGGCCCGCACGCCCGGCCAGGAACTCCTCGGTCCCGGCGAGCTGGTCCTCGAGCGCGGGGTCGCCGAGCCTCGACGCGTCGGCCAGGAGCCGCTCGTGGAACCCCATGCCGTGCGGCAGCAGCGCGCCCCCGCCGCCGTCGGGCTGCGCGCGTCCGGTGATCGTCACGTGGTTCGGTGACGGCGTGGGATCGCGCCCGTCGAGTCCCTCGACCCACTCGCCCGCGACGTCGAGGCTGGTCACCCGGACGTCGCGGGGCACGTCGTAGGCGCCCAGCGGTGTGCCGGCGACCACCAGCCGGCGCACCGCGAAGCCCGACGCCGCCATGCCGGCGACCACCGCCGCGGCCATGCCGCCCTGGCTGTGCCCGACGAGCATCACCTCCTCCTGCGGCCCGATGCCCGCCAGGCGCATCGACGCGAGGACGACCTGGACGCTGTC
Source organism: Cellulomonas sp. PhB143 (assembly GCF_003752595.1). Lineage (GTDB taxonomy): Bacteria > Actinomycetota > Actinomycetes > Actinomycetales > Cellulomonadaceae > Paraoerskovia. Next base: position 30,368 of record NZ_RKIJ01000002.1, read on the forward strand.
TGCCCCCTCGCGGACCTCGCGGTCGTGGGACATCAGGTCGAGGTTCTGGCTCCACCCCCGCGTCGACCCGTCGCCGGCCTGGGTGCCGGGCACCGTGACGAGCCAGCGCACCGCGCCGTCGGGCCCCTCGTGCCGCTGGACCGCGACGGCCCCGTCCGGGATCCGCGCCGAGCGCGTCCCGTAGACCGGGTCGACCGTGGCGAGCGCGCCCGCCAGGTCGCGGGCGACGGGGACCTCCCGGCCACCGCCGGCGACCTCGGTCACCACGGGGGCGTCCGCGGAGCGGGCGCGACCGCCGGCGAGCAGGGGGCGCAGCGCGTCGGCGGCCCCCTGCGGATCGCCCCGCGGCACCGCAGGCAGGTGCCCGGTCGCCACCGTCGCCGCCGCGCCGCCGATCGCGACGTACGGCGCGAGGCCGCGCACGACGGGCTCCTCCGCCTCGCCGAGCGCCGAGGCCGCGTACCCGAGCTCCCAGCCGTCCCCGTCGAGGCCGTGCCGGACGACGGATCCTCCGCCGGCGAGGAGCAGCGCCTGGACCGCCAGGTAGGGGCTGACGATCGTCGTCGCGGTCAGCAGGACCTGGCCGGCCGCGCCCATCCGACGGGCCACCGCCGCATCGGTCGCGTCGTACCGGCGGGCGGCGCGCTCCATGCGGTCGGCGATCGCCGCGACGGCCTCGTGCAGGGCGCGCACCGCGGCCCGCGCCGCGCAGGCGTCGGCGAGCGCGCGCTCCCGCGCGGCGGCGAGGTGCGCGTCGTGCCAGGCGCGGTCCGGGTCGAGCACGTCCGCGCCGCGCACGAAGGTCCCGGCACCGAGCGGGTCGGCTCCCGCCGGCCCGGCGTGCGCCCAGCGCAGCACGTACGCCGCAGCGTCGCTCCGCACCACGGCGTGGGCGAGGTCGTCGGCCGCCGCGGCGACGCGCCGCGCGTCATGCAGGATCACCTCCGTCCGGGCACGGGTCACCGTGCCGCCGGAGACGACGACGTCGGCCGTGCGGTCCCGCCCGGGCCACGGCACGGCCGGGCCCGCTGCGCCCGTAGCCCTGACCGTGCTCACCACGGGTCCGCCGCGGCGAAGGACTCGAAGCCGCGCGCCGACGCGACCGCCGCCTCGACGAGGCGGGCGGCCTCCGCGGCGCGGGCACGCACCTCCGCCAGCGCGTCCCGGTAGGCACCGGCGGCGTGCCCGGCCCAGGGCAGGCGGTCCGCGCCCGCCAGCGTCGCCAAGCACGCGTCGACCCGCCACCGCGCGTCATCGAGGAGCGCAGCTGGCGAGTCGCGGTCGAGAGCGGGGCACGCGCCGGGCGGGTTCATGCGGCGACCGTAGGGCCGTCACCGCACGGGCGACGGCGCCCTCGGCGCCCGTGTGGACCCGGGTCCTCGGTGGGCGACGTGTGGACGGACGGCCCGCAGCGTCGTCGGGCACGCGTGGAAGAATGCCGTGCGTGCCCGACAACCAGCGCCCCGCAGAGCAGATCCCCCCCGCAGCGACCCGCGCCGTGCCGGTCCCCGACCGGACCGTCCTCGCCGACGTCGTGCCACCGATCGCGCTCGGGCCGCTCGACGGGCGCTACCGCGGCGCGGTCGCTCCGCTCGTCGACCACCTCAGCGAGGCCGCGCTCAACCGCGAGCGCCTGCACGTCGAGGTCGAGTGGCTCATCACGCTGTGCGACGGCGTCCCGGGCGTCACCGACGGACCCGTCGTGCCCGGCGCCCCCTCGCTGAGCGACGCCGAGCGCGCCTACCTGCGCGCGATCGTCACCGACCTCGACGCGGACGGGATCGCGGAGCTCAAGGACATCGAGCGCACCACGGTGCACGACGTCAAGGCGGTCGAGTACTTCGTCAAGCGGCGGCTCGAGCGGGCGGCGGACGCGCTCGGCGACGCGACGGTGCTCCCCGGCGTCGGCGAGCTCGTGCACTTCGCCTGCACGAGCGAGGACGTGAACAACCTCAGCTACGCGCTGATGGTGCGCGGCGCCGTCGGGCAGGTGTGGCTGCCGGCCGCGACGGCCGTGACGGACCAGCTCGCGGACATGGCGCGCGACTCCGCGGCCGTGCCGCTGCTCAGCCGCACGCACGGGCAGCCGGCCACACCGACGACGCTCGGCAAGGAGCTCGCGGTGCTCGCGCACCGCCTGCGCCGCCAGCTGCGCCGCGTCGAGGGCGGGGAGTTCCTCGGCAAGCTCAACGGCGCGACCGGTACCTACGGCGCGCACACCGTCGCGGTCCCCGGGGTCGACTGGCCCGCGGTCTCGCGCGCGTTCGTCGAGGGCCTCGGCCTGACGTGGAACCCGCTGACCACCCAGATCGAGTCGCACGACTGGCAGGCGGAGGTCTACGCCGACGTCGCGCGGTTCAACCGGATCCTGCACAACCTCGCCACCGACGTGTGGACGTACATCTCGCTCGGGTTCTTCACGCAGATCCCCGTCGCCGGCGCGACGGGCTCCTCGACGATGCCGCACAAGGTCAACCCGATCCGCTTCGAGAACGCCGAGGCGAACCTCGAGCTCAGCTGTGCGCTCCTCGACACCCTGTCGGCCACGCTCGTCACGTCGCGCCTGCAGCGCGACCTCACGGACTCCACGACGCAGCGCAACATCGGCCCGGCGTTCGGCCACTCGCTGCTCGCGATCGACAACGTCGCGCGGGGCCTGCAGGCGCTCGCGGTGAACGCCACCCTGATGGCCGAGGACCTCGACGCGAACTGGGAGGTGCTCGGCGAGCCGATCCAGTCCGCGATGCGCGCGGCGTCGGTCGCCGGCGTGCCGGGCATGGAGAACCCTTACGAGCGGCTGAAGGACCTCACGCGCGGGCACCGGCTCACCGGCGAGGAGATGCGGCAGTTCGTCGCGGGCCTCGGCCTGCCCGACGACGTGACGGCCCGGCTCCAGGCGCTCACCCCCGCGACGTACACGGGGATCGCCGAGCAGCTGGTCGCCGACCACCTGGACTGACCGCGGGCGGCGCCGCGCCCCCTGCCGCCGCCGGGCCCACCGCCGAACGCGCCATCTGTCGGCCGCCACCGCCGAACGCGCCATCTGTCGGCCGATTCGGCGTTCTCGACCCACCCATGACGCGCTCGGTGCCCGGCACCACCGCCGAACGCGTCCTGAGTCGGCCCACCGGGCACATGTGACCCACAGATGACGCGCTCGGCCGGATCGGGAAACGCCGAACGCGCCATCTGTCGGCCCCCGAGGTTCAGAGGGCCGACAGATGACGCGTTCGGTGGTGGTGCGGCCGTGCGGCGGTGGTGCGGCGGCACGGCGGTGGTGCGGCCGTGCGGCGGTGCGGCCGTGCGGCAGTGCGGCCGTGCGGCGGGACGCCCGGCCCGGTCAGACCCGGGCAGGCTCCTGCGCCGCGTGCTTCGGGTGGTGCCCGTCGCCCAGCCCGTCCTCGAGCTCCGCGCCGGACGGGTCGACCGGCGTGCCGGCACCCGTGACCGGGTCCACGACGCCGTCGGCCGCGTCCGTCGCCGAACCCGTCGGGTCGCTGCCCCGGTCGATCCGCGTGGCGAGAGGGGTCTCCTTGACGAAGAGCAGCGCGATCAGGCCGAGGACGGCGAGCGGCGCGATGTAGAGGAACACCGGCATCAGCGCGTCGTTGTACGAGGAGACGATGACGTCCTTGATCGCGTCCGGCATCTGCTGGACGGCCGCGGGCGTGAACGCGTTCGTGTCCGTGCCGCCGGAGGCGCCGGCGGGCATCCGCTCGGCCAGCAGGTCCGTCAGGCGCTGGACGAACAGGCTCCCGACGACCGCGGAGCCGATCGACGCCCCGATCTGGCGGAAGTAGTTGTTCGACGCCGTCGCGGTCCCGACCACCCGGATCGGGAACGTGTTCTGCACGATGAGGATGAGGATCTGCATGCTCAGGCCGAGGCCGAGGCCGAGGACCGCGAGGTAGGCGCAGATGACCCAGACGGCCTGCCCGGCGGACAGCGTCGAGAGCAGCACGAGCGAGAGGCCGACGAAACCGAGCCCGAACACCGGGAAGAACTTGTAGCGCCCGGTGCGGGTGACGACCCGGCCGGAGACGATCGAGGTGATGAGCATCGCGCCCATCATCGGGATCATCAGGAGGCCGGCGACGGTCGCGGACTTGCCCGTGACCATCTGCAGGTAGGTGGGCATGTAGGCCATGGCGCCGAACATCGCGATGCCGACGAACAGGCCCGCGACGGTCGTCAGGACGAAGTTGCGCTCCTTGAACAGGAACAGCGGCATGACGGGCTCGGCGGCGCGGCGCTCGACGAGCACGAAGGCCACGCCGAGGACGATCGCCCCGACGATCAGGCCGAAGATCTGGGCGGAGGCCCAGTCGTACGTGCTGCCGCCCCACGTGGTGACGAGCACGACGCAGGTGGACGCGAGGGCGAGCAGGACCATGCCCGCGACGTCGATCCGCGGCCGGCTGCGCTCGACCTTGGGCAGGTGCAGGAACGCGCCGGCCGAGACCAGCGCGAGCACGCCGAGGGGGATGTTCATCCAGAACGCCCAGCGCCAGCCGATCGACTCGGTGAACCAGCCGCCGAGGAGCGGCCCGGCGACGGACGCGAGCGCGAAGACGCCGCCCATGATGCCCATGTACTTGCCGCGCTGACGCGCGGGGACGACGTCGGCGATGATCGCCTGGGCGAGGATCATGAGCCCGCCGCCGCCGAGGCCCTGGACGGCGCGGCCGACGATCAGCGACGTCATGTCCTGGGCCAGGCCGCCGATGACGGAGCCCACCATGAACAGGGCGATCGCGGCCATGAAGAGGTACTTGCGGCCGACGAGGTCACCGAGCTTGCCGTAGACCGGCATCATGATCGTCGCGGCGAGGATGTAGGCCGTGGTCACCCACAGCATGTGGTTCACGCCGTCGAGCTCGCCGACGATGGTCGGCAGCGCGGTCGCGAAGATCGTCTGGTCGAGGGCCGCGAGCAGCATCGCGACCATGAGGCCGGCGAACACCAGGAGGATCCCCCGGTGCTCGCTCTGGGACACGGTCGTGTCGGGGCCCGAGGCAGCCCGCACTCCGGGAGAGTTGTTGGTCATGAAGGAAACTTACATCTTGGGCGAACTATTCGGGAAGCCGAATCAAGGGTGTTATGGTTCACATCGTGACCGCCCCGTCAGCAGCCCCGGAGGACCGGATGACCAGCGAGCGCGAGCACCTGCTCGACGACGTGCAGCGCCTCGAGGCCGACCTCGCCGCCGCGCGGCTCACCGAGCAGACCGACTCCCTGCTCGCCTCCAACCTCACCGTCCAGCAGCTGCGCGCCCTGATGTTCGTGGTCCACCGCTCCCCCCTGACCACCGGCGACCTCGCGCACCTGCTGAAGGTCGCGCCCAACGTCGCGACCGGCATCATCCAGCGGCTCGTCGAGCGCGAGCTGATCTCCCGCTCCGAGGACGAGCACGACCGCCGCGTCAAGCTCCTCGTGCCGACCGCGCTCGGCCGCACGCTGCTCGGCGACGTCCAGGACTCCGCCAAGCTCCAGCGCCGCGCCCTCCTCGAGAACCTCGACGACGCACAGCTCGACGCGCTGCGGTCCGTCCTCGCGGTCCTCTCGGAGGCCGCGAGCGCGAGCGTCTGGCCGGCCTACGACGCCCTCGCCCGCCAGCACTCGTGCGCCTGCAGCGCCGGCACCCACGCGGAGGCCGACGCCACCGCGGTCGCGGCGCGCGCCGCCTCCTGACCGCCGCCGGCCCGGTCCCCCGCTACGGCCGCCGCGACGACAGGTACGTCGTCGAGACGTAGCCGATCTTGCCGCTCGCCGTGACCAGCGCCCACCCGCCCGACGGCGCCTTCAGGTGCCGCACCGCCTTGCCCCGCGGGAGCGAGATGATCCGCGCGGTCGCGGTGGAGGGACCCTTGCGCAGGTTCAGCGAGCTCGCCGTGACGTAGGAGAGCGTCGTGGCCGGCCGGTGCGTCGCCAGGTACTTCGTCTCGACGTAGCCCCGGTGCCCGGTGGCCGTCACCGGCAGCCACCCGTTCTTGGCCGCCCCGGTGGGCCGCACGGGCTGGCTGCGGTAGAGCAGCACGACGGTCGAGGCCGAGCGCGACGGCGTCTTGCGCATGATCAGCGTGCTGGGCGTCACGTACCGCAGGGTGCTGGCCGTCACCGTCCTCGACGGCGACGCGTAGTCCCGGTGTACCCAGCCGGTGGTCCCGGAGTAGGTGACCTTGAGCCAGTAGCCCGACGACGCCCCCGGCTTCGCGGTCATCCGCCCGTTGACGGGCAGCACCTTCAGCACGCGATAGGAGGTGCTGGGCCCCGAGCGCAGGTTCAGCCGCTCGGTGGCGTAGTAGGTGCACGACGACGGCACCGTGCGCTGGGCGACGCTGCGCGCGTTCTTGACGAGGTCGAGCCCGCGCGCCTTGAGGAACGGCAGGGGGTCCGTCGAGGTGCCGGACGGGTACGCGCCCTTCCAGATCTCCAGGTGCAGGTGATAGCTGGTCGACGTCCCCGAGGAGCCGACGTCGGCGATGTGCTGGCCCTTCGTGACCTTCTGGCCGACCTTCACGTACCTGTCGCCGTCGAGCATGTGGCCGTAGACGGAGGAGAACCGCACTCCCCCGACGGTGTGGTCGATGACGATCCACTGCCCGAACCCGCCCGACGTCGTCCCCGCCCGGGTGACCTTCCCGGCGGCGACCGCGTCGATGTCGACGCCGCGCGAGGACTCCATGTCCTGTCCGAGGTGGTAGGTCGAGGAGCCCTTGACCGGCATGCAGCGCGGCCCGTAGTAGGACGAGAGCCCGTAGCCCTTCGCGGGCAGCGGGCTGACCACCGGCGGGGTCGCCGCGGTCGCCGGGACCACGGCGACGGCCGGGGCGACGAGGCCGAGGGCCCCGCAGAGGACGAGCGCGACGAGGCGCCGACGGACGGTCGACATGCTGGCTCTGGGCGTTCCGGCGTTCGGCATGGTGGCCCCCTTCGGCCACGCCGGGCGGGAGCCTGCGCTCCTGCGTCACCCGGCGCCAGTGGCGAACCTAACCCCGCGGGCGCGGACGCGCTCGCGGGCTCACAGCATCGTGCGGCAGGCTCGGGGGCATGCCTCCGGACCTGCGCCAGCCCGCCCGCACCTCCCGCCGCACCCGCTCCTCGCGCCCCTCGCGCGCGCTGGCGCTCGCCGCCGCCGGCGCGCTCGCCCTGCCGCTGGCCGCCTGCACGTCCGATCCCGACCCCTCGCCGACGGGGTCGCCGAGCACGGCCGCGGCCGCGACGCCCGGCCCGCGCACCTATCGCACGGTCGACATGCAGGCCCCGCCGCTGCCGATGACGCACGGCCCGGCCGCGGCCGACGCCGACGACGCGGACGAGGGCCTGTACGTCCTGGCCCCGAAGAAGAAGGCCGAGCCGCACCTCGGCGGTCTCATGGTCGACGCGACCGGCGAGCCGGTATGGATCGACCCGGGCGAGACGCCGACGTACGACCTGCGCGTGCAGGAGTACCAGGGCAAGCCGGTGCTCACCTACTTCACGGGCGAGTCCGAGAAGTGGGTCGGCCACGGCGCCGGCGACATCCACGTGCTCGACACCTCCTACCGAGAGGTCGCGAAGGTCACGACCGGCGGCGACCTCGCCCCGCACACGGCCGACCTGCACGACTCGACCATCACCCCGGACGGCACGATGCTGCTCACGTCCTACCCGGTCGTGCAGACGGACCTGACCGCCGTCGGCGGCGACAAGGACGGGTACGTGTTCGACGGCGTCGTCCAGGAGGTCGACATCGCCACGGGCACGGTGCTGCACGAGTGGTCCGCGCTCGACCACGTCGACCTCGCGGACACCTACGCGAGCGTCGAGCCCGCGAAGGAGGGCGGCGACCCGTCGGGCACCAAGGACGCGCCGTTCGACTTCTTCCACGTCAACTCCGCGCGGCTGACCCCGGACGGCGACCTGCTGATCTCGAGCCGGCAGTACCACGCGGCCTACGCCGTGGACCGCGAGTCCGGCGACGTCCGGTGGACGCTCGGCGGCAAGGACTCCGACTTCACGATGCAGGGCTCCGGGGACGGTGACGAGCCGGGCACGGGCGCTCAGTTCGCCTGGCAGCACGACGTCGAGATGCACGACGACGGCACGGTCACCGTGTTCGACAACGAGGGCGACCCGGGCGTCGGCGACCACTCTCGCGGGCTGCGCCTCGCGCTCGACATGGACACCATGACGGCGTCGGTCGACCAGGAGTGGCTGCCGAGCGACCCGAAGCGCCGCGCCGGGAGCCAGGGCAACCTCCAGGTGCTCGACGACGGGAACGTCGTGGTCGGCTGGGGCGACGCGCAGTGGAGCAGCGAGTACACCGCCGACGGGACGCTGGTGCGCGAGTTCCCGCTCCTCGGCGGCGAGACGTACCGGACCTACCGGTTCGACTGGCACGCGACGCCGACCAACCCGCCCGCCGTCGTCGTCGAGGCGGGCACCGCGTACGCGAGCTGGAACGGCGCGACGGAGGTGGCGAGCTGGCGCCTGGTCGCGGGCGACGACGAGTCGTCGGCCCAGCCGGTCGCGACGGTGCCGCGCGCGGGGTTCGAGACCGCCCTCGCGCCGGTGCCCGACGGCGCGGCGTACGTGGCGGTCGAGGCGCTCGACGCGGACGGGAAGGTCCTGGGCACGGGGACGCCGGCGGCCTGACCGCTGCGCTGCCCTCCGCAGCCCCTCCCGTCGAGAAAGGCCGTGCTCGAGCCGCGGGGCGGGTCAGCGGGCGAGCTGCTCCAGCACCACGTCGACGTCGACCGTCGCCGGGTCGGCCCCCGCGAGCACCGAGGCCCGCACCCGGGAGATCGCCCGGTGCATCAGGGCGCCCGCGAAGCGGCGCAGCGAGCGCTCGTGCGCGGCGCGGTCGGCGTCCGTGCTGAACGTGCGGCGGCTGCGGGCGATCTCCGCCTCGAGCTCGTCCTCGATGCGCTCGCGGATGCGCACGATCGCGCCGTCGGCCCCCCGCAGGCGCTCGCCCTCGACGAACGCGGTCGCGGCCCCGGCCGTCATGGCACGGGCGGAGCGCACGCGCTCGCTGGTCTCCGAGGGGACGTTGGCGCGCACCGCCGCGAGGTCCAGCAGCAGGACGTCGTCCTCGTCGGCGACCGCCGGGTCGACGTCCCGGTGCAGCGCGAGGTCGAGCAGCACGAGGCCGCGGGCCCCGGGGACGTCCCCGGCGGACGACGCGGCCCGCGCCCGGGCCTGGACGACGGCGGCCGCGTGCACGAGGTAGGCCGCCCCGTCCCCGCGGGGGGACGTGCCGGAGCAGGAGACGACGACGTCGGCGTCGCTCAGCGCGTCGACGAGGTCGTGGGCGACGAGCACGTCGTGCGACGCCGCGAACGCCTCGGCGCGGCCCGAGGAGGACCACACGCGCACGTCGGTGCAGCCGCGGGCGCGCAGGGCGGCGACGCTCGCCCCCGCGTAGGCGCCGGTGCCGACGATCACCGCGCGGGCGGCGCGCCACGGCGGCACGCTCGGCTCGGCGAGGTCGAGCGCGACGGACACGACCGAGCGCCCGTCGGCGCCGAGCTGGGTCCGCGCGGCGACGCCCTTCGACGTGCGCGACGCGTGCTGGAAGGCCCGCTCGAGCGGGGCGCTGGTGGTCCCGTCGTCGTGCGCGGTCGCCAGCGCCCGGCGCACCTGGCCCGCGATCTCCCGCTCGCCCAGGACCATCGAGTCGAGACCGGCGGCGACGTCGAAGAGGTGCCCGACGGCGTCGGCCCCGGTCCGGACGGTGAAGGCGGACAGCGCCTCCGCGAGGCTCACGCCCGACTCCGCGGCGACGAGGCCGGCGATCTCCTGCGCGGCGTGGTCGGCGGCGAGGTCGGTGAGGCGGCCGTTGCGCTCGTCGACGTCCAGGTACAGCTCGAACCGGTTGCACGTCGCCAGCGCGACGGAACCGGTGATCGCCTGGCACGTGACCACCGCCGACCGGGCCACCGAGTGCGCGCCGGCCGAGAGGACCTCCAGCGCATCGAGGTCGAGATCGTGGTGGCTGGCCGTCATCGACATCAGCACCACAGTGCCTCCGATTCAACCATTCCGGCCGGGGCCTGGGAGACTCGAAGACGTGAATCTGCCCTCTGCGCACCCGTTGGTGACCGGTCTCACGTCCCAGGCGCCCCTCGTCCGCGCCGTCCGCGGCGACCGCCCCGAGCGCACGCCCGTGTGGTTCATGCGCCAGGCGGGGCGGTCCCTGCCGGAGTTCCGCGCCGCGCGCGAGGGCGTCGCGATGCTCGACTCGTGCCTGCGCCCGGAGCTCGCCGCCGAGATCACGATGCAGCCGGTGCGCCGGCACGGGGTCGACGCCGCGGTGTTCTACTCCGACATCGTCGTCCCCCTGCGCCTCGCGGGCGTCGAGGTGGACATCGCCCCCGGCGTCGGGCCGGTCATGGGCCAGGCGTGGCGGACGGCCGACGACGTCGCGCGCCTCGTCGAGCACGAGCTCACCGAGGAGGCGCTCGCCCCGATCACCGAGGCGGTGGGCCTGACCGTCGCCGAGCTGGGCGGCACGCCGCTCGTCGGGTTCGCGGGCGCGCCGTTCACGCTCGCGGCCTACCTCGTCGAGGGCCGCCCCTCGCGCGACCACCTCGCGGCCCGCACCCTCATGCACGCCGACCCGCAGACGTGGGACCGCCTCGTCACCTGGGCCGCGGACGTGACGGGCGCGTTCCTGCGCGCCCAGGTGCGCGCCGGCGCGAGCGCCGCCCAGCTCTTCGACTCGTGGGCCGGCTCGCTCTCGCGCGCCGACTACGAGGCGCACGCCGCCCCGGCGAGCGCCCGCGCACTGACCCACGTGCACGACCTGGGCGTGCAGGTCATCCACTTCGGCACCGGGACCGAGCACCTGCTGCGCTCGATGCACGCGGTCGGCGCGGACGTCGTCGGCGTGGACCACCGCACCCCGCTCGACGAGGCGGAGGCGCTGCTCGGCGGGAACGTGCCGCTCCAGGGCAACATCGACCCCGCGTTCCTCGCGGCGCCGTGGCCGGTGCTCGAGGCGCACGTGCGCGACGTCGTCGCCCGCGGTGCCGTCGCGCCCGCGCACGTGGTGAACCTCGGCCACGGCGTCCCGCCCGAGACGGACCCCGAGGTGCTCACGCGCGTGGTCGAGCTCGTGCACGGCCTGTGACGCCCGGGCGCTGGGACGCGGTCGTCGTCGGCGGAGGCGTCGGCGGCCTGACCGCGGCGCACGCCTTGCGGGGGCGCGGCCTGCGCGTCCTCGTGCTGGAGGCCGCCGACCGCTGCGGAGGCCCCGTCCGCGGGGGCGCGCTCGTGCGCGACGACGGCGCCCGGCTCGCCGTGGACGTCGGCGCCGAGTCGTTCGCCAGCCGCGGGACGGGGGTCGCGGACCTCGCCGCCGAGCTGGGGCTCGACGTCGTCGCGCCGTCCGGGCGGAGCGCGTGGATCCAGGCGGGCGGCCGCGCGTTCCCGATCCCCGCGGCGGGCGTGCTCGGCATCCCCGCGCGGCCGTGGGCGGCGGACGTGCGGCGCGCGATCGGCTGGCCCGGGGTGCTGCGCGCGTCGGCCGACCGCCTGCTGCCCGCCGGGCGCGTCGACGCGAGCGACCTCGGCGCTCTCGTCCGCTCGCGGTACGGACGGCGGGTCACCGAGCGGCTCGTGGCGCCGGTCGCGACGGGCGTGCACTCGGCGCCGCTCGGTGCCCTCGACGTCGATGCGGTGGCGCCCGGGCTGCGGGCGGCCCTGGCGCGCGAGGGCTCCCTCGGGGGCGCGGTCGCGTCGCTGCGCGCGCTCGCGCCGGCCGGGTCGGCGGTGCGCGGCGTCGACGGCGGCGTGCACCGGCTCGTCGACGAGCTGCTCGCCGTCCTGTCGGGCGGCACGGTGGTGGGCGGCACGGTGTCGGGCGGCACGGAGTCCGCGGGCGGCACGGTGGCGGGCGGCACCCCCCTTCCGCCGGCGGAGGTCCGCACGGGCGCGCGCGTCGTCGGTATCTCGTCCGGTATCGCGTCCGGGATCTCGGTGGGCGACGGCGGATCGGGCGAGCGGAGCGGCTGGGTCGTCCGCCTCGCCGACGGCGCACCCGTGCTCGCCGACCGGCTCGTCGTCGCGACGGCGGGCGTGACGGACGGGCTGCTCGGCCCGGCGCCCCGGCGGCCCGCGGGGTCGGACGTGCGCCTCGTCACACTGCTGCTGCACGCCCCGGCGCTCGACGCCGCACCCCGCGGCACCGGCGTGCTCGTGGCCCCGGGCGGCTCCGATCCCGGGAGGCCCGCGGGGGCGAAGGCCCTCACCCACGCGACCGCCAAGTGGCCGTGGCTCGCGGCGCGGGTCGCGGGGGTCTTCGGCCCCGGCCGCCACGTCGTCCGCCTGTCCTACGGCCGGCTCGGCGAGCGCACGCCGGAGCCGACCGTGGCGCAGGCCGCGCGCGACGCGTCGGTCCTGCTCGGCGTGCCGCTCGCCGAGGCCGCCGTCGAGGCGAGCGACGCCGTCCGCTGGGCGGGCACGCTGCCTCCCCCGACGCCCGCCTACCGGGCCGCGGTCGCCGAGCACGCCGCGCGCGCGGAGGCCGTCGCCGGGCTCGCGCTCACCGGGAGCTGGGTCGCCGGGACCGGGCTGGCCGCCGTCGTCGGGCACGCGCGGGCCGCGGCCGCCGCGGTCTGAACCGCCCAGGCCGCGGCTGCCGCGTCCGACCCACCTTCACCGCCGCGTCCGACCCACCTTCATCGCCGCGAGTTCGATGCTGCGGCGCGAGGTCGATGCCCGCGAGGTCGAACTCGCGCGGGAGCATCGAACTCGCGGCACCGGCAGCGGCACCGGCAGCAGCACCGACCGCGGCACCGGCACCGGCACCGCCGCATCCCGGAGCCGGGCGCCCTACGCGGCCAGCGCCTGCTCGCGGGCCCGGGCCCCGCCGATGCGGACCGCGAACTCCCGCTGGTCCCGCACCCGCCGGCGCACCCGGAGCAGCGCCACGGCGAGGCACCCCGCGCCCGCGAGCACCAGCGCGACCGCGGCCGTGCGCAGCGGGTGCAGGTACTCCTCGTGCCGCAGCCCGGGCGCCACGAGCGCGACGGCTCCGGCGAGCGCCGCCGCCCCGAGCACCAGCAGCGCCACCGTCCCGGCGTCACGCCACGGGCGCCGCACCCGCACCCCGAGCCGGTCCCGCACCTCGGCGGGGTCCGTCGTGTCGTGGCCGGTCCCGGTCGCGGGGTCCGCCCACGTGTAGCTGGCGGCGCCGCCGTCGACCCAGACCTGCACGGTCACGGGCTGGGCCTCGGGGCCCGGCGGGCGCACGGAGAGCGTCGCCCGCGCGGGCACCACCCGCCGCACGGCGACCCGCGCGCCGTACCCGTGCAGGTACGCGGCGAGGTCGACCGCGGCGCCCCGCACCCGTGCCCGGAGCTCCGCCTCCTCCGGTGTCCAGACGACCTTCCTGCTGCCCATCGTCGACCCGCCTCCCTGAGCTCCCCGAGCCCGCCTGCCCGCGCGTGTGCAGCGGACGGTAACGGCGCAACCTGGCACGGGCCGGGGATGTTCCTGGGAGCGCCCGGGGAATCGTTCTGACGTTCTGTGCCGTCGCGACAGAATTTCGACAACGGGCGCGCCGGGGCGGAGACTGTCCGGGTGACGATCCGTGTCGGTACCAGAGGCAGCACGCTCGCGACCACCCAGTCCGGGCACGTGGGCGACCGCCTGGCGGAGCTCACCGGCCGCGCGGTCGAGCTCGTCCGCGTCCGCACGGACGGTGACGTGCTGACCGGCCCGCTGAGCCAGATGGGCGGCACCGGGGTGTTCGTCACCGCGATCCGCCAGGCGCTCCTCGACGGCCGCTGCGACGTCGCCGTCCACTCGCTCAAGGACCTGCCGACGACGCCGGCGCCGGGCCTGCGCATCGTCACCCCCCGCCGCGCCGACCCGAGCGACGCCCTGTGCGCCCGCGACGGCCTGACGCTCGCCACGCTCCCTGCCGGCGCCCGCGTCGGCACCGGGTCGCCCCGGCGTGCCGCGCAGCTGCGCCTCGCGCGCCCCGACCTCGAGATCGTCGACATCCGCGGCAACGTCGACACGCGCCTCGCGCGGGCGCTGGGGCCCGAGGCCGACCTCGACGCCGTCGTCCTCGCCGCCTCCGGCCTCGGCCGGATCGGGCGCGAGGACGCGATCACCGACCTCCTCGCGCCCGACGTCGTCCTGCCCGCCCCGGGGCAGGGTGCGCTCGCCGTCGAGGTGCGCGACGACGCGCTGGACGACGCCGGGTTCGCCGCCGCGCTGGGCGCGCTCGACGACGCGACCACGCACCTGGCGGTCACCGCGGAGCGCGCGCTGCTGCGCCGCCTCGAGGCCGGCTGCTCCGCCCCCGTCGGGGCCTTCGCCGAGATCTCCGGCGGGCGCATGACGCTGCGCGCGGTCGTCGCGCGCGTCGACGGGACCGACAGCCGGCGGGCGCAGGCAGCGACCGCGCTCGCCGGGCTGGACAGACCGGACGCAGGCCCGGACCGCCTCGCGGCCGCCGACGCGCTGGGCGTGCGCGTCGCGGACGAGCTCCTCGCCGCGGGCGCCGCCGGGCTGGCGCCGCTCCGCGAGAGCGGGGCCCGGGCGTGAGCGGCGGGCGGCTGCGCGACCCGCGCGACACGCGTCGCCTCGCCGAGGCCATCGACCGCTCGCGGGAGGTGCGCGAGACGCACGTCGTCGGCATGGTCGACGTCCCCACCCTCCCCGAGCCGGGCCGGCCCGACCCCGCCGACGACGTGGCCCCCCAGACCCTCGCGGGCATCACCGTGCTGGTGCCCCGCTCGCGCGACCGCGCCGAGGTGCTGCGCACCCTGCTCGAGGCCCGCGGCGCCCGCGTGCTCGTCAGCCCCGCCATCTCGCGCGCCCGCGTCGAGGACGTCACGCCGGTCGACGACGCCGTCCGGGCGCTCGCGCGCGGCGAGCACGCCCTCGTCGCCGTCACCAGCGTCAACGCCGTCGACGAGCTCGCTGCCGCCGCCCGGCGCCAGGACGTCGACCTGGCCGGCGTCGCCACGCGGTGGGTCGCCGTCGGGCCGGCCACCGCGCGCGAGCTCGAGGGTCGCGGGATCCCCGTCGCCCTCGTGCCGGCGGAGAGCTCGGCGCGCGGCCTGCTCGCCGAGCTGCCCGCCCCCGAGACGGCGGGCGAGCGCGTGCTCCTGCCCCTGGGCAACCTCGCGACGCCGACCCTGGCCGACGGCCTGCGCGCCGCCGGGTACGACCCGCACGTCGTGACCGTCTACCGGACCGTGGCCCACCCGCTGGACGCGGAGGTGCAGTCCGCGTGGCTGGACGGCGGGGTCGACGTCGTCGTGCTCACGTCCGGCTCGGTGGCCCGCGAGGTCGCCCGGCAGCTCGGGCCGCACGGCACCGTCGCCGGCGTCGCGATCGGCCGACCGACGCAGCGCGCGGCGGTCGAGAGCGGCCTGCGCGTCGACGCCGTCGCCGGCTCCGCCGACGACCCGGGGCTGCTCGCCGCCGTCGAGCATGTGGTGGCGCAGATGCCCGGACGCGAGACCCCGCCCGAGGCTGCCGCCGCGCCGCCGGCCGCGTCCGCCGCACGACCCGCACCCGCACCCGCACCCGCACCCGACCGAGGAGGACTCCCGGTGACCACCCCGCGCCCGCGCCGCCTGCGCACCACCCCCGCGATGCGCCGGCTGGTCGCCGAGACCCGCCTGCACCCGGCCGACCTCGTCCTGCCGCTGTTCGTGCGCGAGGGGATCACCGAGCCCGTCCCGATCTCCTCCATGCCCGGCCAGGTCCAGCACACCGAGGCGACGCTCGCCGAGGCCGTGCGCGCGGCGTGCGCCGCGGGCCTCGGCGGCGTGATGCTGTTCGGCGTCCCGGCCCGCCGCGACGCGACCGGCACCGCCGGCGACGACCCCGAGGGCGTCCTCAACCGCGGCGTGCGCATCGCCCGGCAGGTCAGCGACGAGTCCGTCGCCGCGGGCGGCGCGGGCGTCGTCGTCATGGCCGACACGTGCCTGGACGAGTTCACCGACCACGGGCACTGCGGCGTCCTCGACGACCGCGGCCGCGTCGACAACGACGCGACCCTGACCCGGTACGCGGCCCTCGCCGTCGCCCAGGCGATGGCAGGGGCGGACGTCGTGGCGCCGTCGGGCATGATGGACGGCCAGGTGGCCGTGATCCGCGAGGCGCTCGACGCCGCCGGGTTCGCCGACGTGACGATCCTCGCCTACTCCGCGAAGTACGCGAGCGCCTACTACGGGCCGTTCCGCGAGGCCGTCGACTCGGCGCTGCAGGGCGACCGCCGCACGTACCAGATGGACGCCAGCAACTACCGCGAGGGCATGCGAGAGGCGGACCTCGACCTCGACGAGGGCGCCGACATGGTCATGGTCAAGCCCGCCGGCTCCTACCTGGACGTCCTGGCCGGCGTCGCCGAGCGCTCCGACGTGCCGGTCGCGGCGTATCAGGTCTCCGGGGAGTACGCGATGATCGAGGCCGCCGCCGCGAACGGCTGGATCGACCGCCGGGCGGCCGTCCTGGAGTCGGTGCTGGGCATCCGCCGCGCCGGCGCCGACGTCGTCCTGACCTACTGGGCCCTGGAGATCGCGGGCTGGCTCGACGAGAAGGGGACCAAGTGACCGACACGACCGGTGCGGGGGCCATGCTCGCCGCCGAGGCGACCGCCCTGACCCACCCCGACAACCACGCCGCGTTCGTTCGCGCGCAGGGCGTCCTGCCCGGCGGCGTGAGCTCGCCCGTGCGGGCCTACGGGTCCGTGGGCGGCGACCCGCGGTTCCTCACCAGCGCCCGCGGTGCCTGGGTGACGGACGTCGAGGGCCGCGAGTACGCCGACCTGGTGTGCTCCTGGGGCCCGGCGCTGCTGGGGCACGCGCACCCCGAGGTGGTCGCCGCCGTGCAGGAGGCCGCCGCCCGCGGGCTGTCGTTCGGCGCCCCGACGCTCGGCGAGGTCGAGCTCGGCGAGGAGATCCGGCGGCGCGTGCCTGCCGCGGAGCGGGTGCGGCTCGTCTCGACGGGCACCGAGGCGACGATGACGGCGGTCCGGCTCGCGCGCGGGGCCACCGGTCGCCACCTCATCGTCAAGTTCGCCGGCTGCTACCACGGGCACGTCGACTCCCTGCTGGCCGACGCGGGATCCGGCCTCGCGACGCTCGCGATGCCGGGCTCGGCCGGGGTCACCGAGGCGAGCGCCGCGGAGACGCTCGTGCTGCCGTACAACGACCTCGAGGCCCTCGAGGAGGTGTTCGCCGAGCGCGGCTCCGACATCGCCGCCGTGATCACCGAGGCGAGCCCGGCGAACATGGGGATCGTGCCGCCGCTGCCCGGCTTCAACGAGGGCCTGCGACGCATCACCGCCGAGCACGGCGCGCTGATGATCATGGACGAGGTGCTCACCGGGTTCCGCGTCGGGCCGTCGGGCTGGTGGGGGCTCGAGAACGCCGAGATCCTCGCGGCCGGCGGCGCGGGCTACACCCCGGACCTGTTCACCTTCGGCAAGGTCGTCGGCGGCGGCATGCCGGTCGCCGCGATCGGCGGCCCCGCGTCGCTCATGGACCAGCTCGCGCCGCTCGGGCCCGTCTACCAGGCCGGCACCCTCTCGGGGAACCCGGTCGCCGTCGCCGCGGGGCTCGCGACGCTCCGGCTGGCCGACGACGCCGTGTACGCCCGGGTGGACGAGGTCGCCTCGACGATCTCCACCGCGCTGGGCGAGGCGCTCGACGCGGAGGGCGTCCCGCACCGCATCCAGCGCGCGGGGTCCCTGTTCTCCGCGTTCTTCGGCCCCCTCGCCGCGGCCGACGGCGTGCGGGACTACGCGCAGGCCAAGGCGCAGGAGACCTTCCGCTACACCGCGCTCTTCCACGCGATGCTCGACGCCGGCGTCAACCTCCCGCCGTCGGTCTTCGAGGCCTGGTTCGTCAGCGCGGCGCACGACGACGCCGCCGTCGACCGGATCCTGCAGGCCCTGCCCGCGGGCGCGCGGGCGGCGGCGCGCGCCGGATCCTGACCGACCCTGGCCGGGTATACCCCGGTCGTGCCATTCTGTCCCGGTGAACCGAGAATTTCGCCCGCTCGTGCGTTGGGCCACGCGGCGATGATGCCCGGACGCCACTCGGGCTACGAGCTCGACCCGGACGCGCAGAGCACCGTCCGCGAGGCGCAGGACGCCGCGCGGATGGTGCTCTCGCGCCCGCCGTACCGGCGCCCGTCCTACCGGGCGCTGACGGCGCGCGACCCGCTGCCCCCGGAGGGCTTCGTCGTCACCCAGGCGGTGCCGACGACGTCGGACGTCCGCGTGGTCGCCGGCCAGCGGGGCGTGCGGTACGTGGTGGCGTTCATGAACCAGACGGCCCGCGACGTCTCGGCGATCTCGCCGGACCCGACGAGCACCGAGGTCGCGGTGCTGCCCGGCGCGGTGTTCGGCGCGGCCGGGTCGTTCCGCCCCTACGGCGCGACCTACGACGTCCTGATCGCCGTCGAGTTGCTGCGCGAGCCGGGGCCCGAGCCGGGGTGGCCCGCGGAGAACGCGGCGATCGAGGCGATGATCTCCGAGGCGCTGCTGCGACCCGGGCTCCCGTCGCCGATCGGGCGCGAGCGCTATCTCGGCCCGCTGCCCGTCGGGCCGTTCCAGGGCTGAGAGACCGTCGCCGGCTGGGAGACTGACGGCATGAGCTCCGACATCGCCGACGCCGTCCTCGCCCTGCCGCCGTACGCCGGCATCTCCTACCGTGGCCTGCGGCCCCAGGACGGGCTGCCGCCCACGCTGTTCATGTCGACCCGGGCGATGCCCACGACCCGGGACGTGCGGGTCGCCGCGGGGGTCGACGGCGTCAGCGCCGTGGTCGTCTTCCTCAACCGCACGGCGCGCGACGTCTCCCCCGTCCTCGAGGGCGGCTCCGGGGAGGTCGCGCTGATGCCGGGCGCCGCGTACCACGCCGTCGGGCGCACCCGCGACGAGGCGTCGGGGCTCGACGTGCTGGCCGTCGAGGAGCTCCTGCACGAGGGCACCCAGGCGCCGGCGCCCGACTGGCCGTTCGAGGGGGCGAAGATCGCGGAGCTCGTCTCGGAGGCGCTGGCGACGCCGTGGCCCGAGGGCCGGCGCGCACCGGACGCCGTGGAGGCCGGGCGCTACGTCGGGCCGATGCCGGTCGTGGCGGCGCCGCGGCCGGGCGGTGGCACGGAGGCCGGGGACCAGGGCTGAGCCGGACCGCCTCTACTCATCGACGATCTCGCCCTCGACGACCTCGCCCTGGCGCGGGCCGCCGACCGCGGGGCCCGTGGTGGCCTGCACCGGCGCGCCGAGCGTGCGCATCCGCAGGCCCAGCACGATGAACGCGATGCCGATGACGATCGCGAAGATGCCGACGATGCGGGCGAGGACGCTCACGGTCTCGGTCGGGGCGACGAAGCAGGTGATCGACAGCGCGACGAGCAGGAGCCCGCCGATCAGGCTCCAGACCCAGGACCTGCCGCCGCCGCGGCGCATGTTCAGCGCCACCACGACCTGCAGGACGCCGATCACGAGCGCCCAGATCGCGATCAGCAGGAGCACGACGCCGATCGCGAGCTTCGGGAGCAGGATCAGCACGATGCCGAAGACGATCGTCACGACGCCGAGCCCGGAGTTGAGCGAGCCCGCGGCCGACCCGCGGCGGCGCAGGCCGTCGACGAGGCTGACGACGCCGTCGACCAGCACGAAGACCCCGAAGACCTGCACGAGGGTCTTGGTCGTGTCGAACGGCAGCACCACGGCGATGATCCCGAACAGGACCGTGAGCACGCCACGGATCACGGGCCAGTACCAGACCTTGCGGGCGAGCTCGGCGAACGCCTCAGGGGTCGCGGCGGGCGGGAAGGGCGAGCTCATGGTTCTCCTCGGGTTCCGGATCCTCGTCCCGGCGGGGACGAGCAGCACCTGCATTGTGCCGCGCGGGGGCGGCACGGACCACAGCGCCGCGCGGCTCCTGCACGAGCCCGCTCCCCGGCGCTACCGTGGGAACAGGCCGTCGACGAGCCGGTCGGCGCACCGAGGAGGCCCAGGATGGCGACGAAGCCGAACGAGACGACGGTGACCCGGATCGCCCTCGAGGGGGTCGGCAGCGACGCGGAGGTCGCACGGCTGCGCGCCGCGCTCGAGGCGCTCGACGACGCGCCCGACGTGGTCGTGGAGCTTCTCGGTGCAGGTCGCGCCCAGGTCGCCGCGATGTCGTGCCGGCCGCCCGACGGCGCGGCGCTGCGGGCCGCGCTCGCCGGCGCCGGCTTCACCGTGACGTCCGTCGAGGAGACGACCGAGACGCTCGCGACGGAGGCGGCGGCGCAGGCTCCCGCGGCGCAGGCCGCCCACGACGAGGCCGCTCACCGCCGTCGGGCCTGACCGGGCCGCCGGTTCCCCTCCCGCCGATCACCGGCGGGGCACGCTCCACGACCGCGGGTCGGCGACGTCTCGGTCGCCTATACCCCCGGGTGGTATGCTCTCCTTACCCCTAGGGGGTATTGACCGAGGAGCGCAGATGACCGAGCACACCGCCACGCCCGCACCGCCGCACGGCTACACGCCGGACAAGGACGCCTACCTCAAGCGCATGCGCCGCATCGAGGGCCAGGTGCGCGGCATCGCCCGGATGATCGACGAGGACGTGTACTGCATCGACGTCCTCACCCAGGTCGCCGCCGTCACCAAGGCGCTGCAGGCCGTGAGCATCGGGCTCGTCGAGGACCACCTCGGGCACTGCGTCGTCGACGCCGCCCGGTCGTCGGAGGCCGAGGGCGCCGCGAAGGTCAAGGAGGCGGCCGACGCCATCGGCCGCCTCGTCCGCAGCTGACGTCGAGCACCCGGGGCGACGGGCGCCGTCGTCCCCCACCGATCGAGGAGGACACCATGACCACGGACCGTACGGCCGTCGGCGAGGTCGACCTCGCCGTCAGCGGCATGACGTGCGCCTCCTGCGTCGCGCACGTCGAGAAGCGGCTCGCGCAGGTCCCCGGCGTCGAGGCGACGGTGAACCTGCCGCTGGAGTCGGCGCACGTCGTCCTCACCCGGGACGTCGCCGACGCCGAGCTGCTGGCCGCGGTCGAGCGCGCCGGGTACACGGCGCGCGTGACGCGGCGGCGGACGGCCGACGGCGGCGGGCAAGCGGGACACTCGGCGCACTCGGGGCACTCGCCGTCCGAGCACGCGCTCTCCGGCCACTCGATGCCCGAGGGCCACGAGATGGCCGACGGCGAGGACACGTCCGCGCCCACGCCGGACCGCGGCACCGACCTGCGCCGACGGTTCGAAGTCTCCGCGGTCCTCGCCGTCCCCGTGGTGCTGCTCTCGATGGTCCCGGCCCTGCAGCTCCCGGGCTGGCAGTGGGTCGTCGCCGCGCTCGCGCTGCCCGTCGTCGTGTGGGGGGCGCTGCCCTTTCACCGCGCGGCGTTCCGGGCCGCGCGGCACGGCTCGTCGACCATGGACACGCTCGTCTCGATCGGCGTCGTCGCGGCGACGCTCTGGTCGCTGTGGGCGCTGCTGCTCGGCGGCGCGGGCGAGATCGGCATGCAGATGGAGCTGTCGCTGCTGCCGTCGCGGACCCACGAGGGGCCGCCGGAGCTGTACTTCGAGGTCGCCGTCGTCGTGACCGTGTTCCTGCTCGGCGGCCGCTGGGCCGAGCACCGCTCGCGGCGGCGCGCGGGCGATGCGCTGCGCTCGCTCCTGGAGCTTGGTGCCACGGAGGCCGAGCGGGTCGTCGACGACGGACCGCAGGGCGAGCGCCGCACCGAGCGGGTCCCGGCCGCCGAGCTGCGCGAGGGCGACCTCTTCGTCGTCCGCCCCGGGTCCACGGTCGCGACCGACGGCATCGTCGTCGAGGGCTCGAGCGCCGTCGACACCTCGCTCCTGACCGGCGAGCCCGTGCCCGTGGACGTCGGCCCCGGCGACGACGTGACGGGCGCGACCGTCAACACCTCCGGGCACCTGGTCGTGCGGGCCACCCGCGTGGGCGAGGAGACAACGCTCGCGCAGATCGGGCGGCTGGTCACGCAGGCGCAGACCGGCAAGGCGCCCGTCCAGCGGCTCGCCGACCGGATCTCCGCCGTGTTCGTGCCGGTCGTGCTCGGCGTCGCGGTGCTCACGCTCGTCGGCTGGCTGCTCGCCGGCGCCGCCGTGTCGTTCGCGTTCACCGCCGCCGTCGCGGTGCTGATCATCGCCTGCCCGTGCGCGCTCGGCCTCGCTACCCCGACCGCCCTGCTCGTCGGCACGGGCCGCGGCGCCCAGCTCGGCGTCCTGATCAAGGGCCCCGAGGTGCTCGAGTCCACGCGCCGCGTCGACACGGTCGTGCTCGACAAGACCGGCACCGTCACCCAGGGGCGCATGACGCTCGAGACGGTCGTGCCGGCGCCGGGCACGGATGCCGACGACGCCCTCGCGCACGCCGGAGCGGTGGAGGCGCTGAGCGAGCACCCGATCGCGCAGGCGGTCGCCGACGCCGCCGCCAGCTCCGCCGCTCCCCCCTCCGCCGCTCCCCCTTCCGCCGCTCCCCCCTCCGCCGAGAAGTCGAATTCCGCCCCTGTTTCGCCCGTTTCAGGGGCCGAATTCGACGTCTCGGCGGACTCAGGTCCCTCCACGGGGGCCGACGGCGTCGTGGTCGGCTCGCTGCAGGCGTTCGGCTTCCGCAGCGTCCCCGGCGGCGGCGTCGAGGCCGTCGTGCGCCGCGCCCACTCGGGCCTGTCCCCCGCCTCCGGGACCGTCCAGCTCGGCGCGTCGCTCAACGCGCGCCGCGTCGTCGTCGGCCGCCTCACCTGGATCGAGGAGCAGGGCCTGACGGTCCCCGCCGAGGTGTCCGACGCCGTGGCGCGGGCCGAGGAGTCCGGCGCCACCGCCGTCGTCGTCGCCTGGGACGGCGCGGCCCGCGCGGCGCTCGTGCTGCGCGACCGGGTCAAGGACACCTCCGCCGAGGCCGTCGCCGAGCTCGTCGCTCTGGGGCTGCGGCCGATGCTGCTCACCGGCGACGGCGAGGGCGCCGCACGCACCGCCGCCCGCGCCGTCGGGATCGACGACGCCGACGTGATCGCCCGCGTCCTGCCCCAGGACAAGGTCGACGTCGTCGGCCGCCTGCGGTCCGAGGGACGCGTCGTGGCCATGGTGGGCGACGGCGTGAACGACGCCGCGGCGCTGGCGGGCGCGGACCTCGGCCTCGCGATGGGCACCGGCACGGACGTCGCGATCGAGGCGAGCGACATCACGCTCGTGCGCGGCGACCTGCGCTCGGCCGCCACGGCGATCCGCCTCTCGCGCCGGACGCTGCGGATCATCAAGCAGAACCTGTTCTGGGCGTTCGCCTACAACGTGGCGGCGATCCCGCTCGCGGCGGCGGGCCTGCTCAACCCGATGATCGCGGGCGCGGCGATGGCCGCGAGCTCGGTGATCGTCGTCGGCAACTCGCTGCGCCTGCGCCGCGCCGGCTGACGGCCCCCTCCCACGCCGAGCACGGGGTTGCCGCCGGGTCAGCCATCGAGATCCGGCGGGAACCCCATGCTCGGCCGGCGCGAACCCCGTGCTCGGCAGCCGGCACGAGGTCCGCGTCAGCGGAACCGGCGGCCCTCGTCGCGCCGGTACGCCCACCCGGCCAGCGCGGCGAAGGCCACCGTCCACCCGAGGAGCACGAGCCACGCGCCGGAGTACGCGGCCTCGCCGGTCACCGCCTGGACCACGAGGTCGCGCCCGGCGCGCGTCGGCGTCGCCATCGAGATGCCGTCGAGCCAGGACGGGAACAGCTGCGGCGGCAGGAACAGCCCGCCGGCGAACGCGAGCGGGAACAGGATCACCTGCACCACGGGCAGCGCCGCCTTCGCGGACAGCGAGTACCCGACGCCGATGCCGAGCAGCGTGAACGGCACCGCGACGAGCAGCAGCGTGCCGACCCCCGCGAGCAGCTGGACCGGCGACGGGGCCGCCGCGGTGAACAGCCACCCGATCAGCACGACGGGCACGACGCCGAACAACGAGAAGATCGCCCCGTTGACGATCCGGCCGATCATGCGGGGCGCGGGGCCCGCGGGCAGCGAGCGCAGGAACGGGTCGAACGGCTGCTGACGGTCCTCCGCGACACCGAGCCCGTAGGTGAAGAGGCTCGCGGAGCAGATCGCGAACAGGCTCAGGCTCGCGACCGCGATCGTGGACGCGACCGGGTCGCTCGCCACCTCCTCCTGCGGCACCACGAAGAAGAACATCGCGAGCGCCGGGAAGATCAGGTTGCCGAGCACCGCGATCGGCACCCGGACCGACTCGAGGAACTGGTACTTCAGGTGCAGCCACGTCAGGCGTGCCGGACCGACGACGCCGCCCGCCCCGTCCCTGCTGCTCGCCGCAGCGCCGATCGTGCTCATCGTGCTCCTCCTCCCGCTCGCGCCGCCGGTTCCTCGGCGGGCCCGACCATCTGCTCGAACGCCTCCTCGAGGGAGGCGCCCCGGATCTCCAGCCCGCGAAAGCGCGCGCCGGAGGTGACGAGCTCGCGGACCAGCGCGTCGGCGTCGGGCGTGTAGAGCTCGAACCGCACGTCCCCCGCCGGCCCGCCGGCCCGCTCGGCCCGGACGACGCCCGGCAGCTCGTCGAGCGGGCCGTCGCCGTGCACCACGACCCGCCGCAGCGAGACCTGCGCGAGGATCTCCTCGAGCGAGTCGTCCGCGCGCACCCGGCCCTGGTCGACGACGACCACCCGCTGCGCGAGCTCCTGCACCTCCTCGAGGTAGTGGCTCGTGAGCAGCACCGTGCCGCCGCCCGCGTGGTACTCCCGGATCGCTGCCCACAGCGCCTGGCGGGCACCCACGTCGAGGCCGGTGGTCGGCTCGTCGAGCAGGACGACGCGCGGGCGGCCCACGAGCGAGAGCGCCACCGCGAGGCGCCGCTTCTGCCCGCCGGACAGCGACCCGGTCTGGCGCCCGGCGAGGTCTCCGATGCCGAACTGCTCGAGCAGGTCACCGGTGGCCACGCGGTCGGGGTAGTGCCGTCCGACGAAGTCGACCACCTCGCGCACCTTCAGTGTGGGGGGCAGACCGGTCTCCTGCGGCGTCATCCCGAGCGGAACGCGCGCGGCCGCGTCGCGCGGGTCGCGCCCGAGCAGGCGCACCGTCCCGGCGTCGGGCCGCCGCAGGCCGCTGACCAGCGAGAGCAGCGTGGACTTGCCCGCACCGTTCGGGCCGAGGAGCCCGACGAGCTCGCCCGCGCCCACGGTGAGCGAGACGTCCTCGAGCGCCGTGACGTCGCCGAAGCGCTTGGTGACGTGCTCGACCGCGACGACCGGGACGCCGTCGGGCACGCCGGGCAGGTGATCGACCCTCGACCGCGTCATGATCCCGCTCCCTTCAGCAGCGCGGCCAGCTGGTCCTGATACTGCTCGAACGCTCGCCGGCCGCGCGGCGAGAGCTCGAGATATGTGGCCGGCGTGCGGCCCTCATGGGTCTTGTGGACGACGACGTAACCCGCCTCCTCGAGGCGGCGCACGTGGGTCGACAGGTTGCCGGCCGTCATGTCGAGCAGCTTCTGCAGCCGGGGGAACGCGAGGCTGTCGCGGGGAGCGAGCGCCGCGAGGGTCGCGACGACGCGCAGCCGGGACGCGGCGTGGATGACGGGGTCGAGGGGCTCGTCAGGCAACGGTCGACCCGTCCTGGCGACCCGCGACCGCGCGACGACGACGGCCGGCGCCGAGCTGCGTCACGACCGCCATCGCGAGGAAACCTCCGCCGCCCGCGAGCGCCATCACGAGGTACGTCGTGGGCATCCCGACCAGCGACGCCGCCCCGCCGACGAGCAGGATCCACACGCCGAGGACGTAGAGCCGCCCGTCGCCCCAGAGCAAGGCGCTCATCAGGTACATCAGCCCGACGACGAGGCAGACCGCGCCGTTGGCGACGAGCGCGACGACGTCGGCGTCGACGCCGCTGCCCGACACCCCGGCGACGACGAGGTTCATCACGAGGAAGCCGAGGAACCACGCCCACCCGTACATCGCGCCGGTGCGCGCGCTGGGGCCGCGGACGCCGGACGCGCGCCGCACGCTGTGCACGATGGTCACGACCATCGCCACGACGATCATGACCCCGTAGACCACGAACGCCCAGGCCGTCGGGTAGTCCCCGGCGGCGCCCGTGGTCGTCCACAGGGCGCCGAAGCCGAGCAGCCAGGCGACGCCCCAGACGCCGTAGAGGATCCGGCCGTCGGGGCGCATCTGCGTGCCGGTGCGCTCCCGCTGCTCACGGATGAGGCGGGCGCCCTCGGCGGGATCGAGCGGCGGCTCGGCGTCCGGTGCGTAGGGCGGGACTTGGGGCTGGATGCGGGGCGGGACATCGCGCGGGACGTCGGGCTGGTCGGTGCTCATCGTGGCTCCCTGGGGGTCCGCACTGCGGGTCTGCTTCGAGTTTGCGTTGCAAACTACTTTGCAGCCAACCACCACGGCGCCGGATGCGCAAGGGGTACGAGGGACCGACGGTCAGGGGGCGGTCGTCGCGCCCGACGTCGTGCCCGTGCTGCCGGCCGCGCCGGACCCGACCGACGCCCCCGAGCTGCCGGTCGAGCCCGTGCTGCTCCCGGTGCCGGCCGAACCCGTCGCCGAGCCGTCCGAACCGCCCGCCGTCCCACCGGTGCCGGTGTCCGCCCCGGTGTCCGCCCCGGTGCCGTCCGTGCCGGTGTCCGCCCCGGATCCGCCCGTGCCCGAGCCGCCCGTGCCGTCCCCGGCGGTCGATCCGCCGGTCCCGGCGTCCGTGGCGCCCGAGCCTCCGGCGTCGGTCCCGTCCGCTGCTCCCGAGCCGCCCGACGTCGATCCCCCGGACGCCGCCCCACCTGTCCCGGCGCTTCCCGCCCCGGACCCCGCGGCCGCGCCGCCGTCGTCGTCGACGGCACCGTCCTTCGCGTCCGCCGGGGCGCCGGCACCGTCGTCACCGGCGTCGCCGTCGTCATCGGCACCGTCGTCGGGCGACGTCGCGCGCGTCGCGTCGTCGGCCGTCCCGTCCCCGACCTCCGTCCCGCCGTCGCCGGACTGCCCGGCGCGCGCACCGTCGTCGGGCACGACGTCCCGCGAGGACCCGGAACCGGACACCACGCGCGAGATGCTCGAGCCGGAGCCGTCCTGCCCGTGCAGCGCGTCGGTCAGCGGCTTGCCGAGGACGACCTCGACCATGGTCACGCCCGCGACCAGCACCGCGAACAGCGCGGCCGAGGCGACGACGAGCCGCCGCCGCGTCGACCACCGACGGCGACGCGCGGGCTGCGCGGGCTGCGTCGGCGCAGGCTGCGCGGCCTGCGCCGCCTCGGCGTCGCTCGCGTCGCCGTCGTGCCCCGGGCCCGCGTGGTGCACGACGCCGCACGCGCACCGGTGCGGAAGGTCCTCCAGCCCGGGCAGCGGCAGCGTGCCCTGGACCGGCACGCCGGTCGCGGCGACGCCGCGCGGGCCGTCGACGGCGCCCCCGTCCGCGGCGCCCCCGTCCGCAGTGTCGCCGCCCCCAGAACCGGCCTCGCCCGCCTGCGCCCCCGCACGGAGCGCGGGCCGCAGCGCCGCGACCCCGCGCCGCGTGCGCAGGAGCGAGTGCGTCCACACGTAGTTGCCGACGACGGTCATCACGCTCGCGACCGCGGCACCGACGATCGTCCCGGCGACGCCGAGGTACGACAGCGCGACGGTCGAGCTGACGGCGGCGAGCGCGCTGGCCGCGACCTGGGTGACCGTCAGCCGCGGGGGTGCGGGGGCGGCAGGCTCCTCGCTCGGCGGGGTGGCCGTCGGGCCGCCGACCTGCGTCGATACCGTCCTGGTCGTCGTCTCGCCGGTCGGGTCGGTGGTGCGGGGCGGTCCCTGGAGCGTGGTCACGCCGCCACGCTAGGGGGGCCGTCCGGACGACCCCTGCCGGGGACGCGGGCGTTCCACGACGAACGTGTGAGGATGCGGTGACGACGCGGGAGGACGCCGGGAGGCGCCGCCGGGCACGGGTGCTATAACCGGGAGGTGCCCGACGACGCCCCCGAGACCCGGCCACCCGGGTCCGGCCCCACGGAGACCCGTCCCCCCGAGTCCCGCCGCCGGGTCGCGGCCGAGATCTGGATCGTCCTCGGCCTGAGCCTCGGGCAGTCCGCCGTGTACGCGGTGGTGAACATCCTCGCCCGGCTCGCGGAGACGACGGCGCTCGCCGACCAGTCCACGCAGCTCAACCCGACGCAGTCGCCCCGCCCGTACCTCGACCTCACCTACCAGCTGCTGGGCATCGCGTTCACGCTGGTGCCGGTGGCGCTGGCCCTGTACCTGCTCTCGGCGCGCGGCCGCTCGGCCCGCGCCGCGCTGGGCGTCGACGGGTCGCGCCCCTGGCGCGACGTCGGCTGGGGCGTCGCCCTGGCCGCGGCGGTCGGCATCCCGGGGCTCGCGTTCTACGTCGTCGGGCGCGCCGTCGGGATCACGGTCGAGGTGCAGG
Source organism: Cellulomonas sp. PhB143 (assembly GCF_003752595.1). GTDB lineage: Bacteria > Actinomycetota > Actinomycetes > Actinomycetales > Cellulomonadaceae > Paraoerskovia. The sequence continues at coordinate 58,739 of NZ_RKIJ01000002.1, forward strand.
CCTCGGGCCTGGACGCCTACTGGTGGACGGTCCCCGTGCTGATCCTCGCGGCGCTGAAGAACGCGCTGCTCGAGGAGGTGATCGTCGTCGGCTACCTGCGCGAGCGCCTCATCGACCTGGGGTGGGGCCGGTGGCGGTTCGTCGTCGCGAGCTCGGTGCTGCGCGGCTCCTACCACCTGTACCAGGGCTTCGGCCCCGCGCTCGGCAACCTGGCGATGGGCCTGCTGTTCTCCTGGTTCTACACGTCCCGCTGGGGCCGACGCCGCGTGGTCCCGCTGGTCGTGGCGCACACGATCCTCGACGTCGTCTCCTTCGTCGGGTACGCGCTGCTGCCGCCGGAGTGGCGGGACGCGATGGGGCTCTGACCCCACCGCGCCCCGGCACCTCCCAGACCGGGCGCCGTCAGTCGAGCGAGCGCAGCCGCGCCAGCTCGACCCGTCGTTCGGCCTGCTGCACCGGGTCGGGCACCGGCAGCGACGCGAGGAGGCGCTGCGTGTACGGGTCCTGCGGCGCGCCGAGCACGTGTTCGCCCGTGCCCTCCTCGACGACCTGCCCGCGGTAGAGCACCGCGATCCGGTCGGCCAGCAGGTCGACGACGGCGAGGTCGTGCGAGATGAACAGGCAGGCGAAGCCGAGCTCGGCCTGCAGCTCCGCGAAGAGCTCCAGGACCCGGGCCTGCACGGACACGTCGAGCGCGGACGTCGGCTCGTCGGCGATGAGCAGCTCGGGCTCCAGCGCGAGCCCCCGGGCGAGCGAGGCGCGCTGGCGCTGCCCGCCGGAGAGCTCGTGCGGGTACCGGTCGCCGTACGCCCGGGGCAGCTGGACCGCCTCGAGCAGCTCGTCGACCCGCGCGCGGGCCGCGCGCAGGTCGCGGGCCCGGCCCTGGACGATCAGCGGCTCGGCGACGCCGTCCGCGATCGTCAGGAGCGGGTTGAAGGTCGACGACGGGTCCTGGAACACGAAGCCGATGCGCGAGCGGACCGGCCGGACCTCCCGGGGCCGGGCGCCGTTCATCTCGACGCCGAGCACGGACAGAGAGCCGCCCGTCACGGGCGTCAGGCCCGCGATCGCGCGCCCGATCGTCGACTTGCCCGAGCCCGACTCCCCCACGAGCCCGAGCACCTCGCCGGGCCGGATCGTCAGGTCGACGCCGCGCACCGCGGGGAACCCCGGCCGGCGGAACCGCCCGGGATAGGTGATCTCGAGGTCGCGGGCCGCGACCACCGGCGTCGCCTCGGCCCACCCCTCGGGTCGCCCGGCAGCCCGCGCGGCGGTGCGCGCGGTGGCCTCGCCGATGCGCGGCACCGAGCCGAGCAGGCGCTTGGTGTACTCGTCCTGCGGGTCGGCGAACAGCTCGCGCGCGCCGGCCTGCTCGACGACCTTGCCCTGGTACATCACCGCCACCGTGTCGGCGAGGTCCGCCACGACGCCCATGTTGTGCGTGATCAGCACGACCGCGGTGCCGAACTCGTCCCGCACGCGGCGCAGCAGGTCGAGGATCTCGGCCTGCACGGTCACGTCGAGGGCCGTGGTCGGCTCGTCCGCGACGATCAGGCCGGGGTCCAGCACGAGCGCCATGGCGATGACGATGCGCTGCTTCTGCCCGCCGGAGAACTGGTGCGGGTACTGGTCGACCCGCTCGGCGGCGTCGGGGATGCCCACGCGCTCGAGGATCTCGATCGCCCGCGCCCGGCCCTCCTTCGCCGAGACCTTCCCGTGCGCCCGCAGGCCCTCGGTGATCTGCCAGCCCACCGTGAACACGGGGTTCAGCACGGCGGACGGCTCCTGGAACACCATCGCGACGTCCGTGCCGCGCACCGCGCGCAGCTGCTTGGGGCTCAGGGCGACGACGTCGTGCTCGTCCGTGCCGGCCTTGTTCGCCAGGACGACGGCGCCGCGCGTCGTCGCGTTCTCGGGCAGCAGCCCGAGGATGGTCGAGGCGGTGACCGTCTTGCCGGAGCCGGACTCGCCGACGACGGCGAGCACCTCCCCCGGGCGGACCGTCAGGTCCACGCCGTCGACGGCCCGCACGGACCCGGCGTCGGTCGCGAACGAGACCGCGAGGTCCCGGATCTCGACGACGTGCCTCTCCGCCCCGGGCCCCGCGCCCGGGCGCGGGGCCCCGGCGGGCGTGGTGGTCGTGCTGCTCATGCTCGTCCCTCCCTCTCGTCGACGTCGCGCACCGGGTCCGCGACGGGCGCGCCCGGGTCGGTCACGTCGACGACGACGTTGCCCTGGACCGCCACGGACGTGCTCGCGACGTCCCCGGCGACCTGCTTGCTCGCGCGCCGGGACCGCAGGCGCGGGTCGGCGAGGTCGTTGAGCGACTCGCCGACGAGCGTGATCCCGAGGACCGCGAGCACGATCGCGAGGCCCGGGAAGAGCGCCGTCCACCAGATGCCGGAGGACACGTCCGCGATCGCCTTGTTGAGGTCGTAGCCCCACTCGGCCGCCGCGGTCGGCTCGATGCCGAACCCGAGGAACCCGAGGCCGGCGAGCGTGAGGATCGCCTCGGAGGCGTTGAGCGTGACGATGAGCGGCAGCGTGCGGGTGGAGTTGCGCAGCACGTGGCGCACCATGATGCGCCGGTGCGGCGAGCCGATCACGCGGGCGGCGTCGATGTACGCCTCGGTCTTGATCCGCACCACCTCGGCGCGGATCACCCGGAAGTACTGCGGGATGAACACGACGGTGATCGACAGCGCCGCGGCGAGGATCCCGCCCCACAGGCTCGACTTCCCGCCGGAGATGACGATCGCCGCGAGGATCGCGAGCAGCAGCGACGGGAACGCGTAGATCGCGTCGCAGACCACGACGAGCACCCGGTCGATCCAGCCGCCGAAGTAGCCGGAGACGAGGCCGATGAGGATGCCGAGGAAGATCGACGCGACGATGGCCACGACGATCACCAGAGCGGCGGTCTGCGCGCCCCAGATCACGCGGGACAGGACGTCGTAGCCCCCGACGGTCGTGCCGAGCCAGTGGTCGCCCGACGGCGCCTGCTGGGCCCCGAACGCCGCGGTCTCGGTGCGCAGCTGCGAGTAGCCGTAGGGCGCGAGGACGGGTGCGAGGACCGCCACGACGAGGAAGATCCCCGTGATGACGAGCCCGGCGACGAGCATGAACCGCTGCAGCCCGACGCTCTGGCGCAGGTGGCTGACGACGGGCAGCCGGGACCACAGGGAGGGGCGCGGCGGGAGCGCAGGGGCGAGCGTGGTGTCGCTCATGGTCAGTACCTCACCCTCGGGTCGATGAGCGCGGCGATGACGTCGACGACGAAGTTCGTCAGGGCCACCACCACCGCGATGAGCACGACGATGCCCTGCACGGCGACGAAGTCCCGCGCCTGCAGGTAGTGCGCGAGCTGGAAGCCGAGCCCCTTCCACTCGAAGGTGGTCTCGGTCAGCACGGCGCCGGAGAGCAGGAGCGCGACCTGCAGGCCGATCACGGTGATGATCGGGATCAGCGCGGGGCGCCACGCGTGCTTGCGCAGCAGCCGCCCCTCGCGCACACCGCGCGAGCGCGCCGCGGTGACGTAGCCGGTCGAGAGCGTGCCGATGACGTTCGTCCGCACCAGCCGCAGGAACACGCCCGCGGTGAGCAGCCCGAGCGCGACGGCGGGCAGGACGGCGTGCATGAGCACGTCCCCGACCGCGTCGGGGTCGCCCGTGCGGAACGCGTCGATCAGGTAGAAGCCGGAGGGGTTGTCGAGCGTCTGGAGCTCGATCTCCGTTCCCGTCGAGGCGCGCCCCGCGACGGGGAACCATCCGAGGCTCACGGAGAACACCAGCTTGAGCAGCAGACCGGCGAAGAAGACGGGGGTCGCGTAGCAGAGGATCGCGAAGACGCGCAGGACGGCGTCGGGCAGGCGGTCGCGGCGCGAGGCCGCGAGGAGGCCGAACGGGATGCCGACGAGGAACGCGACGATCAGCGCGTAGACGGCGAGCTCGAGCGTCGCGGTGCCGAACGTCGTCAGGACCTCGGTCACGGGGCGGTTGTCGCTGAGCGTGGTGCCGAAGTCGCCGTGCAGCAGGTCGCCGAGGTACTCGACGTACTGCACGAGGATCGGCCGGTCGTAGCCGGCCTCGTGGATGCGCTGCTGGAGCTGGTCGGGCGTCAGCCGCCCGCCGAGCGCCGCCGTGATGGGGTCGCCGGTCGCGCGCATCACCACGAAGACGGTGGTCACGAGGATGAAGATCGTGGGGATGATCAGCAGGAAGCGGACGACGATGTAGCGCCCGAGCCCGCCTCCCCCGCCGGAGCGGCGCGGTGCGACGGCGGTCGCGGTCGGTGCCGGCGTGCCGGGCGCCTCGGTCGATGGTGCTGTGCTCATGGGGTCCTTCCGGTGGTGCGCGGCCCCCGCGGTCCGCTGGGGCCGCCGTCACGCCCGGACGGCCCGCCCCGGGCAGGGGCGGGCCGTCCGGGCGCCGGCTCGGGCTGGTCAGCCCTTGCTGAGGGCGGCGTAGCGGAACTTGAAGGACGCGTCGAGGGTGTCCTTCGCCCCCTCGACGTCCTTGCCGACGACGGCGACCTGCGCACCCTGCAGGTACGGCACGGTCGAGAGGTCGGCGGCGACGTCGTCCTGGATCTTCTCGATGAGCTTCGTCCTGGCGTCCGGGTCCTTCGTGACGGCCTGCTGGAGGATCTCGTCGTTGACGGCCTTGTTGTCGTAGTGGTTCGCCAGGAAGTTCTCCTTGAGGAAGAACGGCGTCAGGTAGTTGTCGGCGTCCGAGTAGTCCGGGAACCAGCCGAGCTGGTAGGCGGGGTAGACGTCGGCCGTGCGGTCCTTGGAGTACTGGACCCACTCGGTCGTCTGCAGGTTGACCTTGAACAGGCCGCTCTTCTCGAGCTGGTCCTTGATCAGGGCGTACTCGTCGGCCGACGACGGGCCGTAGTGGTCGTTCGAGTACTGCAGGTCGAGGGTGACCGGGCTCGTGACGCCGGCGTCCGCGAGCGTGGACTTCGCCTTGTCCGCGTCGGGCTTGCCCTGGCCGTCGCCGTACATCGTCTTCAGCGGCTCGGTGGCGCCCGTCAGGCCCTCGGGGACGAAGGAGTACAGGGGCGTGTAGGTGCCCTTGTAGACCTGGTCGGCGATCTCGTCGCGGTCGATGAGGTCGGCGACGGCCTGGCGGACCGCGAGGGCCTTCGCCGGGTCGGCGTCGTCCGTCTTGGCCCCGAACGGCTGGGTGTCGAAGTTGAACGTGATGTAGCGGGTCTCGCCGCCGGGGCCCTCGACGACCTTGACCTTGTCGTTGCCGCGCAGGTCGTCGATGTCCGTCGACGAGAGGCTGCGGAACGCGACGTCGACGTTGCCCTCCTGGGTGTCGAGCTTGAGGTTCGACGCCTCGTCGTAGTACTTGACGTTGACCTTGTCGGTCTTCGGCGCGCCGAGCAGGCCCTTGTACCCGGGGTACGCCTCGTAGGCGATGAGGTCGTTCTGCTTGTAGCTCGTGATCGCGTACTGGCCGGCGAACGCGTCGCCGTCGACGATCTCCTGGTCGGGGGTGACCGCGTCGGGCGAGAAGACGTCCTCGTCGACGATCGGGCCGACCGGGCTCGACAGGATCTGCGGGAAGACCTGGTCGTCGGCGCTCTTGAGGTGGAAGACGACGGTGGTGTCGTCCGGCGCCTCGGTGCTGTCGAGGTTGTACAGCAGCGACGCGGGACCGTTCGGGTCGTTGATCTTGACCATGCGGTCGAAGGAGAACTTCACGTCCGACGACGTCAGCGCGTTGCCGTTCGCCCACTTCAGGCCGGCCTTGAGCTTGACCGTGTACTCGGTCGGCGAGGTGAACTCCGCGGACTCCGCGATGTCGGGCTCGACGTCGGGGCTGCCGTACGGGGTGTTCATCAGGAACGGGTAGACCTGGTTCATCACCGCGAACGAGCCGTTGTCGTACGAGCCGGCGGGGTCCAGCGAGGTGATCTTGTCGGTCGTGCCGATCGTGATGGGCGCGCCCGAGGACCCGCCGTCCGACGAGCCCTCGTCGTCGCTGCCGCCGCCGCACGCGGTCAGCACGAGCGCGAGCGCCGCCGCACCCGCCGTCGCGGCGGCGAACCGCCGTCCGCTCCTGGTCACCGAGACCATTCGGTCCACCTCTCCTCGAGTCGGCCGGCACCTGTCGACGCCGGCACGCTCCATCGATCCGGGCCCGCCGAGTCGGCGTCCGTGCCCGCGCCCGCTCCTGCGGGGTGAGTGCTTCTTAGCACAGCGGAGCGCGCCCACTGTTACGCGGACCACAATCTCGAGGCGGAGCGGCGCAAGCGTTACCGGGTCGTAACGTCCCGGGTAGTTGTCTTGGTCACTCCGTGGGACGGCCGTGCCACGGCACGCGGCCCGCCGGCGGGTCGGTCGGGTCGGTCGGCGGGACGTCCGGGCCGGACGGCGGCGCGGTCGGGTCGGCGGGGACGGCCGGCTCGTCGGGGACGGCGGGGACGGCCGGCTCGTCGGGCACGGCGGGCTCGTCGGGCACCGCGGGCGCCGTCGGCTCCGTGGGATCGGTGGGGACGACGGGCTCGTCGGGCACCGTGGTCTCGTCCGGCACCGTGGGCTCGGCGCGCGGCGGGACGACGGTCGGCGCGGCGGCGGCACCGCCGAGCACCGACCCCCCGGTGACCACGACACCCGCCGCGACGGCCTGCTCCCGCAGCCCGCGCAGCTCGCGGGCGACGGAGCGCACCGCGAAGCCGGAGACCACGAGGATCGCCCCGATCACCACGGCATAGAGGCTGAAGACCACGCAGACGTACGCCAGGCCCTGCTCGCCGAAGTTCTGCGTGAGCAGCGTCAGGGCGAACAGCACCGAGACGATGCCGAAGACGAGCATCCACGACGCCGCCAGGTCACGGTTGCGCGAGAGGAACGCCGCGCCGACGATCGACGTCACCCCGAGCACGAGGGCCCAGACGACGAGCACGTAGTAGAGCGCCGTCGGCGTGATGTCCGGCCAGAGCACGACCGTCGCGCCGAACGCGAGGTTGACGACCGCCTGGACGAGCCACCACACGGACCCGATCTGCTTGCGCTGGACGAGGCCCTGGACGGCGAGCAGGACGGCGTCGACCACGAGGAACCCGCCGAAGATCCAGGGGACGCGCTCGATGGTCTGCAGCGGCTCGAGCAGCAGGACCACGCCCAGCACCACCAGGAGCACGCCGCGCAGCACCGGGATCCACCAGACCTTGCGGAAGGCCCGGGGCTCCTTGGGCTCCTTCGTCACCGGGTCGCCGCCGACGCCGGTCGTGCCGCTGCTCTCGGTCCGCGCCATGGCGTCCACCACCTGTGCTCGTCGTCTGCTCGTCGTCTGCTCGTCCGACCGTCTGGTCGTCGTCGCCCCGCCCGTCGGCGCCTCGGCCCCGTGCGGCTCATCGTCGCAGGTCCGGGGCCTCGTCGCCCCTCGTCGTCCCGCTCCGCACCGGCCCGCACCGGCGTGCCGGACGTCCCGGTGACGCACCGGCGCGGCGGCGCACCTAGAATCTCCCCATGCCTTCGCGTGGGACGGATGCCGGCGTGCCCGGAGCCGCAGACCCGCACACCCCCGTCACAGCGGACGAAGCGCCCGAATCACCCACATCGGTCGCGATCTCGGAGCGGTCCCCGGACCCCGCGCCGGAGCCGGAGCCCCGCGAGCCCCGCGAGGCGCGCACCCGCGTGGTCGACAGCGACGAGCAGCGGGTACGCAACCCGTCGGACGCCCTGGCGCTCGCCGTCGCGGCCCTGGGCATCGTCGCCGTCCTCCTGCTCACCGTCTTCGCCCACGGCACGACCGCGGGCGTCACCCAGGACGTGCGCGGCTTCTCCGACCTGCTGGGCCGGCTGCTCGTCTTCCCCGTGGCCGTGCTGCAGCTCGTCGTCATCCTGCTGTGCCCCACCGCCGTGCTCATCGAGCTCGGCGTCCGCCGCCTCGGCCGGCAGGTCGTCGAGTCGATCGTCGCCGCGACGGTGAGCTTCGGCGTCGGCGCCGCGGTCCTGTGGGCGATCGAGTCCTGGGGAAGCCCCGGGCTGATCGCCGACCTGACGGTGGGCTCGGGCGCCGACGCGCACATCAGCATCCCGCTGTACGCCGTGGCGCTCTCCGCGCTGCTCACCGTCGCCGGGCCCCGCACCCGTCGTCGCAGCGTCGCCTGGTCGTGGAACCTGCTGGCGCTCACGCTGCTCGTGCTCGTCATCACCAGCCTGCTCTCCCTGCCCGGCGTGTTCGTCGCCCTGCTGCTCGGGCGCGTCGTCGGCTTCGGCGTGCGCTACGCCTCGGGGGTCCGCTCCGAGCGGGCCTACGGGTCCGCGCTCGCCGAGGCCGTCCGCCGGGCCGGCTTCACGCCGTCGGCCGTCGTCCGCGTCCGGGACCTGCGCTCGGACGCCGACCGCCACGAGGCGGAGACGGACATCGTCGTGCGCATCGACCAGCACGGCGAGGAGATGGACCGCCGCCACGTCGAGCCCGTCGCGCGCGACGGCGAGGAGCACCCGCTCACGCTGACGGAGGACGCCTCCCTCGACCCCGACCTGCTGCCCGAGGACCGCCGCGACGACCCGGGCGACACCACGTCGTCCGACCCCTCGGCCGTGGCACTGACCCGCTCCGGCGACACCCGCGTCTACGCGCTGTTCACGCGCTTCGGGGTGCGGCGCGACGTCGTCGTCCTCGACGGCGACCGCCAGGTCGTCGGTTTCCTCACCCGGCTGTGGCGCACGCTGCGGCTGCGCGGCATCGGCGGGCGTGCCGCGATCTCGCTGCGCGCCGTCGCCGAGCGCGACGCGCTGCTGTCCTACGCCGCGACCTCCGCCGGGGTCCGGACCCCCCGCCTGCTCGGCATCGGCGAGGCCGACGACTCGATGGTGCTCGTCCAGGAGCACGCGCGCGGCGCCGTCTCGCTGCGAGACCTGCCACCGGAGCAGCTCACCGACGAGGTGCTCGGCGAGGCCTGGCGGCAGATCCGCACGGCCCACTCCGCGGGCCTCGCGCACCGCGCCCTGACCTCCGACGTCATGCTCGTCAACCCGCACCCCGAGGGGCGACCCGAGGTCTGGCTGACCGCGTGGTCCCAGGGCGACATCGCGTCGTCCGACCTCGCGCGGCGCATGGACATCACCCAGATGGTGGCGCTGCTCGCGCTGCGCGTCGGCGCCGAGCGCGCGGTCGCGTCCGCCGTCGAGGTGCTGCCCGACGAGGACATGGCCGCGATCGGCCCCCTGCTGCAGCCGATCGCCCTGCCCCGCTCCACGCGCGACGAGATCCGCAAGAACAAGGACCTCCTCGCGGACCTGCGCGCGGCCCTCGTCGACCGGCTCCCCGAGGCCGTCGTGGAGCCGGAGCGGATCACCCGGTTCGGCGCCCGCACGGTCATCATGTTCACGCTCGGCATCGTCGCGGCGTTCGTGGTGCTCGGCTCGATCCGCCTCGACGAGATCACCGAGGCGCTCTCGCAGGCGAACCCCTGGTGGGCGCTCGCGGCGTTCGGCCTCGGGCTCTTCACGTGGATCGGCTCGGCGATGAGCTTCATCGCGTTCTCGCCCGTGAAGCTGCCGTGGTCGCGGGCCATCTACACCCAGGCGGCCGGGTCCTTCGTCGCCCTCGCGGCTCCCGCCGGCGTCGGCGCGGCCGCCCTGAACCTGCAGATGCTCACCCGCCGCAAGGTCAAGACGCCGCTCGCGGTCGCGACGGTCGCCGTCGTGCAGGTCTCGCAGTTCGTGGTGACGATCCTGCTCCTGCTCGTCCTGTCGGTGTTCACGGGCGAGGGCGGCCTCGTCCAGCTGCCCTCGGGCACCGTGCTCGTGGTGATCGGCGCCGTGCTCCTCGCGGTGGTCGCCGTGATGCTCGTGCCGAAGGTGCGCGACTGGGCGATGAAGCGGATCCGCCCGACGCTGCAGCAGGTGTGGCCGCGGCTCAGCGCGATCCTCGGCCAGCCGTGGCGCCTCGCGCTCGGCGTCGCCGGCAACGTCATCCTCACGCTCAGCTACGTGCTCGCGTTCGACGCCGCGCTGGTCGCGTTCGGCCAGCACCTCACGCTGATCGACGCCTCGCTGATCTACCTCGTCGGCAACGCCGCCGGTGCCGCGGTGCCGGTCCCGGGCGGCATCGGCGCGATCGAGTTCGCGCTCACCACGGGCCTGACCGCGGCCGGCATCCCGCTGGGCGTCGCGACCGCCGTCACGGCCGTCTTCCGCGTCGCGACGTACTGGGGCCGCATCCCGTTCGGCTGGGTCGCGATGCGCTACCTGCAGCGCAAGGGCGACCTGTAGCCGCCTGGCTCTCGTGCCTCCCGCCGCCTCGGCCCGCTCCTCCGTGAGTTCGACCCGCACGCGCGAGGTCGACCCCGCCGGCATCGAACTCGCGCCGCGGCATCGACCTCGGCACGGGCCGAGGCCCGGTGCGCAGCCGTCGCGCGCGTCCAACCTGTCAGACCCTCGCTCCGCTATGGCGGGGCCGGAGTCTGACAACCCGCGGCGCGTCGCACCTGTCAGACCCTCGCTCCGCTATGGCGGGGCCGGAGTCTGACAACCCGCGGAGAGGACGCGGTCCGGCGCCGTCGCCCACGGGCGCGCCGCCACGACCGGCACACCGCACTCCCGCGCCTCCGCCGCGACCCACGCGCCGTACGCCGCGGCCAGCCGCGCGCTGTCGGCGTGCCACGCCTCGACCCGCGCGCCGCCGCGCCGGACCGACATGGCCCCCGCCAGGGCCTCGTCGTCGGGCTCGTGGACGACGACGGCCCGCACCCTCGCCCCGGCCGGCGCCCCGCGCTCCACGAGCCCCGCGACGGCGGACGGCAGAAGCCAGGCGCCGTCGACCACGAGGTCCCGGTCGTCCTCCGCGAGCACGTCCCCGACGACCGCGCCGAGCCGGGCGCAGACCAGCCCCGACGCCGCGACGTGCCGCGCCAGCTGCTCGTCCGGACCGCGCCCCCGTGCACGCAGCATCCCGTCGACGTCGAGCACGTCCCGCTCGGGGCTCCCGGCCGGCGCGGCCGCGAGCATCGCCTGCCAGACGTCGTCGAGCTCGAGCCGCCGCGCGCCGGACCGGGCGGCGAGGGCCGCGGCGACCGTCGACTTGCCCGTGCCGGCGCCCCCGCCGAGCAGCAGCACGCGGCGAGGGGGCGCCGTCGTCGGCCTCACGCCGTGCGGACCACCATCTTGCCCGTGTTGTCGCCGTCGAAGAGCCCGAGGAACGCGTCCACGAAGGCGCCGACGTCGTCCCGCGCGTCGACGACCGTCTCGTCGTGCATCACGTCGCCCGCGGCGAGCCACGGGCCCATCGCCGCGGCGAACTCGGCCGCGTGGTCCAGGTACGCCGGCAGCGTGAAGCCCTTCAGCGTCAGGCTCTTGGTGACGACGTTCGACAGGTTGTCCGGTCCGGGAGCACGCTTGGTGTCGTTGTACTGCGCGATCGCCCCGCACAGCGCGGCGCGCCCGTCGGTGCTCAGCACGTCGAGCGCGGCCTCGAGGTGCTCGCCGCCGACGTTGTCGAAGTAGACGTCCACCCCGTCCGGGACGAGCGCCGGCAGCTGCTCGCGCACGGGGGCCGCCTTGTAGTCGAGCCCGGCGTCGAACCCGTAGCGGGACGTGAGGCGCTCCACCTTCTCGGGCGAGCCGGCGCTCCCGACGACGCGGCTCGCGCCGAGGAGCCGGGCGATCTGGCCCGCGGCGCTGCCCACGGCCCCGGCGGCGCCCGAGACGAACACCACGTCGCCCTCGCGCAGGCCCGCGATCACGCGGAGCCCGACCCACGCGGTCAGCCCCGTCATGCCGAGGATGCCCAGGTGGGCCGAGAGCGGGACGCCCGGCACCTCCTCGACCGTCCGGAACTGGTCCGCGGGCGCCTGCGCGACGTCGCGCCAGCCCAGCTGGTGCAGGACGACGTCGCCCACCGACAGGGCGTCGGCGCGGGACTCGACGACGTGCCCGACGGCGCCGCCCGTGAGCGGCTCGTCCAGGCCGAAGGGCGGGACGTAGGACTTGACGTCGTTCATCCGCCCGCGCATGTACGGGTCGACGGAGCAGAAGTCGTTGACGACGCGGACCTCGCCGTCGGCGAGGGGCGAGAGCTCGACGCTCTCGACGCGGAAGTTCTCGGCGGTCGGTCGCCCGTGGGGACGCGAGGCGAGCAGGACGCGGGTGCTTGTCGTGGTGGCCATCCTCCGACGGTGCCACACCTGCAGACACGACGGGACCCGGGGGCGACGAGCGCTCCCGGGTCCCGGTACGGCGGCGCGCGTCAGCGCACCGCGGACGTCACTTCTGGACGGCCTTCTTCAGCACGGAGCCCGCGCTGACCTTCACGCCGAAGCCCGCGGGGATGGCGATCTCCTCGCCGGTGCGGGGGTTGCGGCCGGTGCGAGCGGCACGCTCGACACGCTCGACGGACAGCAGGCCGGTGACCTTGACCGCCTCGCCCTTGCCGAGCGACTCGACCAGGACGTCCTGGAGAGCGTTGACGGCCTTCTCGGCGTCGGCCTTCGTCAGCTCCGCCTTCTCGGCGATGGCGGAGACCAGATCGGACTTGTTGAGCGCCATGGGGTTCCTCTCTCGATCACGCTGTCGTGGGCGGATGCCCTCGTGCGTCGGCACAACTGTGGCACGGTTCCCGGCGAGATTCGGCCTGAACACAGGGTTTCGGCGCGGTTCGGGCGTGATTTACGCCCTCAGAGGACAACTCGCCGGGCGCCGGGGGCCTCAGAGCGCGCGGGCCATCTCGATCTCGGGCCCGATGCTGCCGTCGACGGTCGTGCCCGTCGGGGCGAACCCGGCGCGGCGGTAGGCGCCCTGGGCACGCGGGTTGTCCGCGTGGACGTACAGGCGGGCCCGGTCCAGGCCGCGGGTCTCCGCCCAGGCCAGCGCCTCGGCGAGCAGGCGGTCGATCACGCCGGCACCGCGGTGCCCGGGTGCCACGTAGACGCCGACGACGTGCCCCGCCGCCCGCTCGATCGTGCGGCCCTCGAAGTCGCGGCCCCCCACGGTCTCCACGAGGACGACGACGGTGCCCACCCAGGTCCCGGTCGCCTCCCCGCCGTCCGCGCCGCCGGCCACAGCGACGAGCTGGCGCGACGCGGCGTCGGGCCCGGCATCGGCGGACGAGCCCGCGGCGCGGTCGCGCCAGAAGGCGTCGGGGTGCGCGAGCCCCTGCTCGTACGACTCCAGGAAGGCGAGCGGGGCGGCCTCGTCCTGGAGGGCCTCCAGGCGCAGCGCGCGCACCTGGCGCCACTCGTCGGCACGGACGGGTCGGACGGTGTAGTCGGTCACCGCGGCATCGTAGCGCCGGCGCCCTGCGCGCCCGCCGCGCCGTCGGCACCCGGGCCGCCCTCGTCGTCGGGCGTCTCGTCGGGCAGGTTCGCGTCGAGCGGCTCGCGGTCGGTCTTGGTCCACCCCCGCCGCCCCGTGAGCTCGCGCAGGAGAGAGACGGCGACGACCGGCCACAGCACCCAGGTGTAGAGCATGTAGGGGAAGAGGCCGAAGATGGAGCGCATGAAGCGGTGCCGCCCGGGCTCCGAGGTCATCAGCAGCGTCAGGAAGCTCGGCACGATCGTCAGCGTGCCGAAGAACACGAGCGAGGGCCACCACCCGGACACGAACGACACGTCGCCGAACAGCCAGAAGCACAGGGACAGCACCAGCCCGGCGCCCATGAGCATCTGCAGCAGCGGCATCACCAGGTAGACGAGGTGGTCGAGCTTCGCGCCGATCGACACGGGCGCGCGCAGCGCCGGGCGCAGCAGCCCGAACGCCTGCCAGTTGCCCTGCGCCCAGCGGACCCGCTGCTTGAACAGGCGGCGCAGCTGGGTCACGCCCTGCTGGTCGACGCTGGTCAGCACCGTCTGCCGGCCCCGCCACCCCGCGTGGATCAGGCGCACGCCGATGTCCTGGTCCTCCGTGAGCCGGTCCCGCCAGGGCCCTCGCTCGACGCCGAGGGGCAGCTTGTCCGTGGCGACGACGTCGTCGAGGGCGGCGAGCCGGATGTACTGCCCGTTGCCGCCCATGTTCGCCGTGCCCCAGGCGGAGCGGCCGAGCTGGTAGACGTAGGCCATCACGCCGAACTCCACGTCCTGGCCCCAGGTCAGGTAGTGGCGGCGGTTGTAGATGCGGACCAGCGCCTGCACGCCGCCGACCCGCTCGTCGGTGAACGCGCCCGCGAGGTTGTGCGGCGCGTCGGGCGGGATGCGCCCGTCCGCGTCGACGACGCCCACGACGACCTGCGTCGTCGGCCACCCGGCGTACCTCCCCGCCAGGACGCGGGAGTGCACGAAGTCCCACGCGTCGTCGAGGCCGGCGGACTTGCCGACGCGCGCGTTCGGCAGCTCGCGGCGCAGCACCTGCAGCTCGGGGACCTGCGCCTGCAGGCGGGCGAGGACCTCGGGCGTGCCGTCGTCGGACCCGTCGTCGATGACGACGATCACCTTGTGGGTGGCCTCGACGGCCACGAGGCGGCTCACGCTGTCGGCGATCGTCACCTCCTCGTTGAGGGCGGGGACCACGAAGACCCACAGGTACTCCCCCTCGTGGGCGACCTCGACCGCCTCGCGCTGGCGGCGGCGCTCCAGCCAGGCGCGCACCACGAGCCACACGATCATCACGACCGTGACGACCGTGAGCGCGAGCAGGAACCACATGAGCACCTGCACGGCGACCGGCATCCCCCGGTAGGGGTCCCACCAGGGGCCCGCCGTGGCGGACGCGCCCGCGGCGAGGGTCATCGCGCCTCCGCAGCCCCGTGCGGGGCGTCCGCGGTCTCCGCGGTGTTCGGCACGATCGGCATGCCCTCGATGTCGTGCACGGCGTGGTCGGTGCGCACGCCCTCGCGGACGTAGGTGGGGCCGTCGATGGCGTCGGTGCGGCGGAAGCCCGCCCACTCCAGGACGTCCGCGCGGATGAAGCCGGGTCCCTCGCTGCGCGGCACCGGGCTGTTGAACACGAGGTGCTCGATCGCGTCGACGATGCGCTCGGACGCATGCCCGTCGCCGTACGGGTTCGGCTGGCGGGAGAACGCGTCGCGGGCCTCCTGGTCGTCGAGGATGCGCGACGCGGAGGCGACGATCCGCTCCGGGTCGATGCCCACGAGCTCGAGGGTGCCGGCCTCGACGCCCTCGCCGCGCTCCGTCGTCGTCCGCGCGACCAGCACGGGCACGCCGAACGCGGGCGCCTCCTCCTGGATGCCGCCGGAGTCGGTGATCACGAGGTACGAGCGGGCCAGCAGGCGGGCGAACGGGCGGTACTCCATCGGCTCCGTGAGGGTCACCGTGGGCACCGCGGAGAGCTCGTCGCGCATCACCTGCGCGACGACGGGGTTCGGGTGGACCGGGACGACGAACCGCACGTCGGGGTACGCGTTCGCGAGGCGGTGCACGGCCGAGGCGACCCCGGCGATGCCCTCGGCCCAGTTCTCGCGGCGGTGGGCGGTGACGGTGACCACGCGGGTCGTCGTGTCGTCCTCGAGCCACGCGAGCTCGGGGCGGCCGTACGGCTCCTCGCGGGCCGCGGCGTTCTGCAGCGCGTCGATCCCGGTGTTGCCGGTGACGTACGTGCGGCCGATGTCCACGCCCTCGCGCACGAGGTTCTGCACGTTGGCGCGGGTCGGCGCCAGGTGGAAGGACGCGATCCGGCCGATGAGCTGGCGGTTGAGCTCCTCCGGGAACGGCGACAGCGTGGTCCCGGTGCGCAGGCCGGCCTCCACGTGCAGCACGGGGATGCGCAGGTGGAACGCGGTGAGGGCCGCCGCCGCCGCGCTGGAGGTGTCCCCGTGCACGATGCACATCGCCGGGTAGTGGTCGCGGACCTGGCCGCGGATCGCCTTCGGCGGCGGTCCGTAGCGGCCGTTGACGAACGCGTCGAGACCGGAGACCACGCTCGACGAGAGCTCGTTCAGGGTGAGGTTCGGCCGTGCGACGTGCAGGTTCGCGGCGATCTCGCAGCCGGTGGCCGCGAGCGCGTAGTCCACGAGCTCCTGGTGCTGACCGGTCGAGACGACGACGGGCCGCAGGCGGGGGTGCTCCTGCAGCTGCTGGATGAGCGGCGAGAGCTTGATCGCCTCGGGCCGCGTGCCGAGCACGACGAGGACCTCAGGGCTGACGGGAAGCGGCATGACATCTACCTTCGTTGAATACAGCGCCGGTGCAGTGCACCGACACCCGACGGGTCCGCCCCTGGCGTTGCGCGTGGGGCTGTGCGGGGCCGCAGACGTCCGACGCGCACGCACCGCGGAGCGAGGCTCGAGCGGCGGGGGTCCCGGACGACGGACGCGCAGACGGTTCGTCGTTGCCCCCAGCATAGATCTGCTGTCTGGGCACCGGCTGGGCGCCCGCTCGGAGCTTCCGGGGCGCAGGGCGCACGCCTACCGCGCGCTGTCCGGGCCGTCGGGGCGCTCGTCCGTGCCGTCGGCGCCGCCGCCGGACGTCGGGCTCGGCGCGCCGAGCGCACCGCCCCGCGAGCGCCGCACCAGCAGCACGACGACGGCGCCCACCACCGCGAGCCCGACCACGACCGCGAGCACCAGCGGGACGGGCGAGCCGGCCGCGTCGTCGTCGGCGGCGTCGGCCGCGTCCTGGGCGGTGCCCGACGACGGGTCTCGGGTCGCGACGAGCCCGTTGTCCCCGGCGGCGGACGGGTCGCCCGCGCCGTCGCCGTCGCTCGCGGCCTCGCCGGCGCCCGCCGAGGCCGACGGGTCGGCGCCGTCGTCCGCCGATCCGCCGCCCGACGCCCCGCCCGCGCCGTCGGAGGGCTCGGCCACCGCCCCGACGGACTCGGTCGGGGCGCTCGTCGCGAGGGCGATCGTGAAGGCGAACGTCCCGTCGACCGGGTGGCCGTCGGCGGACGCGATGCGCCAGTCGACCGTGTAGTCGCCGCCGGGCAGGTTCGGCCGCAGCGTCTGCACGACGTCGCGGCCGTCGACCGTGGCGTCGCCCGCCGTCACCTCGCCGTCGGGACCCTCGACGACGACCGTCGGCGAGACGTCGAGCATGTCCTCGTCGAAGGTGAGCGTGACGTCCGTCGGCGCCACGTCGAGCACGTCGCCCTCCCCCGGGTCCGTGGAGACCAGCTGCCCGTGGGCCTCGGCCGGCCCCGCGGCACCCAGCAGGAGCAGTCCCGCGAACGAGAGCGTGCTCAGGGCGGCGAGGGCGCGGCGGCGATGCGGCGACGTGCGCATGGGACTCCTTGTGCGGGGGCGGCGGTGCCCGGACCTGCGGTGAGCGGTTCTGCGATGACCGCGGCCAGCCTAGGC
Source organism: Cellulomonas sp. PhB143 (assembly GCF_003752595.1). Lineage (GTDB taxonomy): Bacteria > Actinomycetota > Actinomycetes > Actinomycetales > Cellulomonadaceae > Paraoerskovia. The sequence goes on from NZ_RKIJ01000002.1 coordinate 75,946, forward strand.
CGCCGGGTCAGGCGGCGCAGCCGACGCAGCGGCGCGCCGTCGGTCGCGCCGTGAGCCGCGCCGCGGGGATCTCGGCGCCGCAGGCCTCGCACACCCCGAACGCGCCGTCTGCCTGCCGCGCGAGCGCGGCGTCGATCTCGGCCACCCGCGCCGTCGCCGCGCGGGCCAGGGTCTCGGCCTGCGCGCGCTCGAAGGCGATCGTCGCGCCGTCGGGGTCGTGCTCGTCGTCCGCGTTCGAGCCCCGGGCCGCATCGACCATGTCGGTGACGTCGGCGCGCAGGCCCGCGGCGCGGGCGACGGCCTCGGCGCGGGCCGCGCGGAGGCGGTCGGGGACGTCGTCGGGCACGAAGGATGCGGGCACACGAGGTCAACACCGGGCGGGCCGCGCATCATCCGCGACCGCTCTCACCCGACGCCCGGGTGTCGGCGCAGGTCGGAGGGTGGAAAGGTAGCGGCATGAGCACCGTGATCACCTATGCCGCGTTCGGCGGGCCGGACGTCCTGCAGGTCGAGCAGGAGGACGTCCCCGAGCCCGGCCCCGGGCAGGTCGTCGTCGCCAACCGCGCCGTCGGCGTGAACCCGGCCGACTGGAAGGTGCTCGCGGGCGCGTTCGGGGAGCGGGAGCTGCCCGCGACCCTCGGGTTCGAGGCCGCCGGCGTCGTCACCGCCGTCGGCGAGGGCGTCGAGTCGCCCGAGGTGGGCGACGAGGTGATCTGGCACGGGGACGGCGCGCAGCGCGAGCACGCCGCGGTCGACGCGGCGCACACCGTGCCCAAGCCCGCCGCCCTCACGTGGGCGCAGGCCGCGGTCCTCCCGGTCGCGGCGGCGAGCGCGTTCTCGGCGCTGGTGCAGGTCGACGTCGGGCCGCAGGACACCGTGCTGGTGCACGGCGCGTCCGGCGGCGTCGGCTCCGCCGCGGTGCAGATCGCCCTCGCGCTGGGCGCGCAGGTGGTCGGCACGGCCTCGGAGGCGAATCACGACTACCTGCGCGGGCTCGGCGCGCAGCCGGTGGCGTACGGGGACGGGCTGGTCGAGGCGGTCCGCGGTCTCGGCGGGGTGACGGCCGTCGTCGACGCCGCGGGGACGGCCGAGTCCGTCGCCGCGACGGTCGCGCTGCTCGACGACGTCTCCCGCGCCGTCGCCGTCGCGCACAGCGACGCGGCGCAGGAGGCGGGCATCGCGGTCAAGCGGGACCAGAAGGGCGCCCTGGCAGAGGTCGTGGCGCTCGCGGAGTCCGGCCGCCTGGCCGCCGAGATCGCCGAGCGCTTCCCGCTCACGGAGGCGGCCGCGGCGCTCGCCCTCGTCCAGGAGGGCCACACCCGCGGCAAGGTCGTGCTGACGGTCTGACGCGGCCGGTCCCCCACCGCCGAGCGCGTCATCCGTCGGCCGAGAACGGTCTGCGGACCCACGGATGACGCGCTCGGCGGTGGTACGGGCCCGGCAGGACCGAGAGAGGGGACGCGGTGGTGCACCCGCAGATGTTCGACGACGACGACCCGCTGCTCGCGCGCGTGCGGGAGCTGTGCCTGGCGTTCCCCGAGGCGTACGAGAAGATCGCCCACGGGCGCCCCTGCTTCCACTCCCGTGCGATGTTCGCGGTCTACGGCGGCTCCGTGAAGAACGCCGTCCCGGGCGGGCCGATGGAGCGCCACCCGCGCGCGCTGCTCGTCAAGGTTCCGGCGGAGGACCGTGAGGCGCTCGCGCAGGACCCGCGGTTCTTCCACCCCGCCTACCTCGGTCCGCACGGCTGGGCCGGCCTTGACCTCGACGGCCCGCCGACCGACCCGCAGGAGCTCGCCGAGCTCGTGGACGCGAGCTACCGCGAGGTCTGCGGACCGCGGCTCGTGCGGCTGCTGGACGAGCAGGGTTCCCCCGCGGCGGGCGGCGGCGCCTGAGCGGGCCCCGAGACCCGGAGCCCGACCATCGCGAGCGACCCCAGCACGAGGACCGCCGCGGCCGCGGCGAGCCCCACGGCGACGGACGTCGACCCCGCCAGCGCGCCGATGCCGAGGCTCGCCCCGACGCCCCCGAGCTGGAGGGCCATGGAGTTCACGGACAGGATGGTGGCGCGCTCGCGTGACGCCACCGCCTCGTGCGTCAGCTCGTCGAGCAGCGGACCGCCCATGCCCAGGAACAGGTAGAAGGCCACGAAGGCAGCGGCCGCGACGCCGAGCACGGGCACCCCCACCGCCGCGAGCGCCCCGGCGGACAGGACTGCCGTCAGGAGGATGCCCCGCGACGACCCGCGCGCGAGGCGGGCGACCCCCGGCGCCAGCGCTGCGCCGGCGGCGGAGCCGAAGAAGCCGAGCGTCACCAGGACGGCGTAGGGCGCGGCGGCCGCGGACTCCCCGCCGAGCATGGCGGCGAACGAGTTCGGCGCCAGCAGCTCGACCGACGCCAGGGCGACGCCGAACGCCACCGTGAAGGCGACGATCCGCCGCAGCACGGGGCGGCGCACGGCGATCGCGGCGCCGTGCGCGACGGTCCGCGGGACGTCCGCGACGACGTCGCGCAGGCTCGGGCGCCGCTCGCGCGGCGGGTCCGTCACCCACAGGAGCAGCACGACGAGGTGCACCACGCCGAAGACCGCGGCCAGGAGGAACGGGGTCGAGAGGGCGATGAGCGCGGCACCGTGGGTGGGCAGGGGCGAGACCGCGACGATCCCGCCACCCGCGAGCGCGCCGACACCCAGGCCCAGAGCCTCGGCGGCCGAAGCCCGGGAGAGCCCCGGCTTGAGGTCCGCGTGCGGGTCGACGGCGTGCACCGCGTCGACGTACCAGGCCTGCAGCGGACCCGAGTCCAGCGCTCGGGCGGCGCCGAAGACCGCGTAGGCGACGCCGAGCGCGAGCGCCGTCGTCCCCGAGGCCAGCAGCAGGAGGGCGACCAGCGTCATGGCCGAGGACGCGGCCAGCACGGGCCGCCGCCCGACCACGTCCGCGAGCCCTCCGGTCGGCAGCTCCAGAGCGACCGTGACGATGCTGTAGAGCGCCCCGAGCAGGCCGACGGTCGCGAGGTCGAGGCCGCGCTCGCGCATGAGGAGCACCATGACCGGCACGACGACGCCGGTCGGGAACCAGCGCAGCGCCGTCAGGACGACGAAGCGGCGCCGGGCGCGCAGGAGCGTCCCGTCGCGCGGCCCCACGGGCGGCCCGTCGTACGGACCGGTGTGCTGACGTCTACCGCCGCTCATGGCGTCTCGCCGAATGCCGGGCCGCCCGCGCCCCCCGGATAGGCGTAGGCGAAGAACCGGACAAGTCGCGCCGTGTCCGGACGCGCACCGGCGTCCTCGGCGCGGTCCCGGAACCGGGCGAAGAAGTCGTAGAGCGTCTGCTCGAGCTCGTTCAGCTCGACGGGGGTGAGCCAGGCGACGATGTCGGTCGACCCGGCCGCGCGACGCCACTCCTGCGGCTCGGCCGCGTCCCCCGCGCGGTAGCGGCGCCAGGACTCGAACCGGAACTCGTCGACGGCGTCGCCGAGCGCCCGCCCCGCGGCGCGGCCCGACGGGCTGGACTCGTCCCAGCGGATCCCCTCCTCGCGCACCCGCCAGGGGCGCTCGCGCCCCTGGCCACCGCCGGCGGGCCGCACGTGCCCGTACCGCGCGAGCTGGCGCAGGTGGTACGAGCAGCTCGCGGGCGACTCGCCCAGGCGCTCGGCGCACTGCGTGGCGGTGAGCGGCCCCTCCTGGAGCAGGTCGATCAGGGCGAACCGCAGCGGGTGGGCGAGGGCGCGCAGCTCCCGCGGGTCCGTGACGTCGCGGACCGGCCAGGGCGGAGCGGCTGCGGGAGCGGTGCGGTGATCGGCCATGTATTGAAAGTACTCTTTCGAAAGGCCTCTTTCAATAGCTGTCCGGGCCGGGCCCGGACGTACCTGCCCTCGCCCTCGACGCACCGAACGCGCCATCCGTCGGTCCCCGAGGCTCTCGGGGCCGACAGATGACGCGTTCGGCGGTGGGCGGGATCAGAACAGGTCGTCGATCCCTCCCTCGTACCTGTTGCCGCGGCGGCGGATGGCGAGGAGCAGCATGCCCACGCCGGTCAGCAGCGCCGCGATCAGCCCGGCGTACAGGATGTTCGAGCCCGTCAGCGGGAGGATCCCGCCGCCACCCCCGCCACCGCCGCCGCCGCCCGAGAACGTGTTCGTCACGGTGAGGGACACGCTCGCCGCGTCACCGGTCGGGATCTCGAACGCGTCGGACGTCGGCGTCCCGTCGGCGGGATCGAGCTCCTTGCTCGGCCCGTCGCCCACCTGGATCGCGACCTGCTCGGCGTCGCCGTCGTCGGTCTCCGCGACCGTGCAGCTCGCGCCCTGGGGCACGGACGCGTAGGTCGCGGTCCAGTCGGAGCCGTCGGACAGCGTCCGGGTCGCGCCGCCCGGGACGACGACGGCAGTCTCCTTGCCGTCGACGTCCCACGTGCACGCCAGAGTGACGGTGAACGTGTCGCCGTCGTGCGCCGAGGCGCCGCTGCCGTCGAGCTCCTTGGTGACCACGACCTGACCGGTGTCGAACGTGTTGGTCACGACGATCTCGGCCGGGTCCGGGCCGACGGTCGCCTCGCCCGGGTCGCCGCCCTCGACGGACGAGATCACGGTGCTGCTCGCCCCGCCCGTCTTCGGCTCCGTCACCGTGCACTCGGCGCCGATCGGCAGGCCGTCGTAGGTGGCGACGTCGTCCGCCTCCACCTCCTGGTCCGCCCCGCCCGGGATGTCGATGTCCTGGCCCTGGAAGGTGCAGTCGAGGTGCACGGTGAACGTGCCGGTGCCGAAGTCGCCCGCCCCGTCACCGTCGACCTGCTTGGTGACCTCGATCGAGCCGACGTCGAACGTGTTCGTCACCGTGACCACGGCCGGGTCGGCGTCCGTGCCCGGCACCACGACCTGGCCCGGGTCACCGCCGTCCACGGTCGTCGAGACGGACGACGACGTCGCACCGGCGTCGTCGGTCTCCGTCACCACGCACTCGGCCCCGACGGGCAGGCCGTCGTAGGTCGCGGGCGAGCCCGGCGTCACCGTGCGGGTCGCCCCGCCCGGGACCGTGATGTCGTCATCCTCGAACGTGCAGGCGAGCGACACCTCGAACGGCGCGGTCACGAAGTCCGCGGCGTCACCGTCCACGACCTTGTCGACCTCGACCGAACCGGTGTCGAAGGTGTTGGTCACCGTCGTCGTGACCGGGTCCTCGAGCGTGGCGTCACCGTCGATCGTCACCGGGTTCGGGTCGATCGTCGAGGACGTCGCGCCGCCGTCGTCCGTCTCCGTGACGGAGCACGAGTCGCCGTCCTGGAGCCCGAAGTAGACCGCGGGGAAGCCCGGGCCGAACCGCCGGTCTGCGCCGCCGGGGATCGTCTCCACCGGGTCGCCCTGGTTGTCCGTGCACTCGAGGGTCACCGCGTACGGCAGGTTCCGGTAGGCGTCGGCCACCGCAGCGAGGTAGTCGGGCAGGTCCTCGACCGTCGTGGGCGGCGGCGGCAGGTCCGGCATGTCCGGGGCGAAGTCGGCGCCGTCGCCGTCGACCGTCTTCTGCACGACCAGCGGTGCGGTGTCGAACGTGTTCGTCATGTCGACGACCACGGTCGTCGGCGTCTGGTCGTCCGCCGCCGGCGGCACGGTGATGTCCACCGACGTGCCGTCCACCGCGTCCCCGCCGTCCACCGAGATGGTGGTCGACGAGGCGCCGAAGTCGTCCGTCTCGGTCAGGGTGCACTCCGAGCCGACCGGCAGGCCGTCATAGGTGACCGTGCCGCCACCGTCGATCTCGCGGGTCGCCCCGCCCGGGATCACGAGGTCCACGTCCTGGTAGGTGCAGGCGAGCTCGACCTCGAACGGTCCGGGGCCGTAGAGCGCGCCGAGCCCGGCGAGGTCCTTGTTCACCTCGATCGACCCGGTGTCGAAGGTGTTGGTGATGACGACGTCGGCGACGTCGCCGCTGCCCACGGTCACGGTGCTCGGCACGACGACCGCGCCGGTCGCGCCGGCGTCGTCGGTCTCCGTCACCGTGCACTCGGCACCCGTGGGGAGGTTGGAGATCTGCGCGTCGAGCGGGCCCGCGCCGCCGAGGACGACGTCGCTCTCGTACACCGTCCGGGGATCGCCCGGCCCGTCGCCGTCGTCGTCGTAGGTGCAGACGACGTGCATCGTGAACGGTCCGCCGCCGTAGGCGCCGGCACCGGCGCCGTCGACGACCTTCTGCAGAGCGATGGCGCCGACGTCGTAGGTGTTGGTCAGCGTGACCGAGTTGGTCGGCTGACCGACGACGTCGCCGGCGAGCGTCAAGGGGGCGGCCACGCCCGGCGTCACCACGGGCTTGAGCGGCCCGTGCTTGACCGTGACGGTCGTCGAGCTGGCGTTGCCGGTGCCCGTCTCCGTGACGACGCACTCGGCCCCCACCGGCAGCCCGTCGAACTCGACGGACTCGCCGTCGTTCAGCTCGAACGTCATCGGGTCGTCCGGACCGTAGCCCTCGGCGTAGACCTCCTCGCCGAGGAACGTGCAGTCCACGGTGCCGTCGAAGGGCCCGAACGTCACGGGTTCGCCGTCCTGGTCGACGGCGTCGGTGACGACCTCCTTGTCGATGACGATGCTCGACAGGTCGTAGCGGTTGTCCACCACGAGCCGCGTCGGGTTGTCCGGGTCCTCGCTGTCGATCGTCACCGTCGGCGCGATCATCTGCGTCTGGCCGGCGCTGCCGTCCTCCGTCACTGTGCACTCGGCGCCGTACGGGAGGTCGGGCACGATGGTCGGGGTGCCGGGCGTGACGGTGATCGGAATCGGGTCGAGGTCCGTCTCGACCCACGTCCCCACTGCCGACGTGCACTGGACGGTCAGGTCGAACGAGTCGGGTGCATTGTCGGCGCCGTCGCCGGTGACGAGCTTGCTCACCTCGAGCGGGCCCGACGCCGTCGCGACGCCGACCTTGGTGCCCTCGGCGCGCAACGAGTTGATCTCGGCCCCCGACTGGGTCACGACGACACCCGACGCCGCGGCCGAGTTGAAGGCGATCGACCGGTCGCCCGCCTCAGGCGTCTCGGGCGGGGTGGTCGTCGTGCCCTCGAGCGCGAGCGAGCTGGCCGGCCGGAAGAGGTTCCCGTCCGCCATCTCGACGACGGCCTTGATCGCGGAGATCTGCTCGTAGGTCGATTCCGGAGTGTCGGGGGTGAGCTCCGCCCATCCGGTCTCCGGGTCGTCCGGGCACGAGGGGTCGTTCACCGGGTCGATGAGGTCGTCCGAGCAGTAGTCGTCGACGGTCGAGTAGTAGAACGTCGTCGTGCTGCCGGCCGGCGCGTTGACCACCTGCGGCGGCGGGTCGTTGGTGAGGATCGGGGTCCACTGCGAGTCGCGCGCCGAAGGGTTCGTCGGATCAGCGGCGGTATCTCCGGGCCTCGGCAGCCGGTCGTAGATCACGACCTTGTCCAGGGGCAGGTTGCCGACGTTGTCCACCTCGATGCGCCAGGTCTCGTTGTGGCCAGGGATGATGACCGGCGTGCACGGGTAGGCGTAGTACCCGTCGTCCCCGCTCGCGCCGCCCGCGTTGGGCGCGCTGCACGTCTCGTCAGGGTTCGGGTTCTCCTCGTCGGGGTCCTTGATGACGTCGATCTCGTCGTCGTCCGTCGCCTTGACGAACTTCTCCTCCTGGAGGACGCCGGACGGGATCGGAGTCACGTCCGAGTCCGCCTCGCACGCGCCGGTGTCCTCGTCGAGCCGTCCGTCGATGATGCTCCCGTCCTCGCCGGACTGGGCCTGACAGACGTCCCATGGCCGGTCGCCCGTAACCCCGGCCGTGTTGTTGACCACCGTGTTCGCGGCCAGAGTCGTGCGGAACTCCACCTGCACCGTGATGGTGTAGACCTGCCCGACCTCGAGCACCGTGCCCTCGGGGAACGTCCACGTCAGGCCGGCGATGTTGCCGTCCCGGTCCACTGTCACGTCGTCCGGGTCCGTGGGCATCTGCGGCCCGTTGGGCTGCCCGGGCGGTGCCGTGCCTGGCTCGGTGAGCGCGTAGCTGTACGGCTCGTCGACGTCGGCCAGCTGCAGCTGCGGCCCGTCCGCGTCGCTCGGCATCGGGTCGTCGACGATCACCGGGTCGTAGATCGGCCGGTTTCCGACGTTGGTCACCGTGATGTTCATCGGGAACGGGGCGCCCGGGGGCTTCGTACCCTCGGAGATGTCGGTGGCGAAGTCCTTGACGATCCGCACGCCGTTCTCGGCGTGCTGGTAGTTGATCGTCCCGGAGGCGTCGGCGTCGCCGGACACCGGGATCGGGGTCGACGGGTCGTCCGGGTTGAAGACCAGGTCCGCGCCCGTGACCGTGGAGGTCACGTCGTTGGTCGCGACGCCCGGCGCGTCCTCGCCCGGCGCCGCATCGTTCGTGCTGAGGTCGCTCGGCACCGGCGTGCCGGGGTCGGAGCGCAGCGTGTCGCGGACCTGGACCTCGAGGTTGACCTCCTGCGTCGGGTTGGCCGGGTTCTCCCAGATCGCGCCGTCAGCGCGGGTGAACGTGAACCGCAGGCCGACGACGTCGGCGGCGGCCACGCCAGCAGGCAGCGCGAAGGTCCCGGCGGGGTCACCGTCGGTCCAGGTACCCCCGGTGAAGGTGTCGCTCGCCTCGTCGTACGTGCCACCCGTGTACGCGTCGACCTGCACCTGGTCGATCGGCGCCGTCAGCGTCGACGCGTCGAAGCCCGTCAGGTCGTACTGGTTCCAGAAGCTGCCGTCGATGTCCTGGAGCGTCATCTCAACGGCGCGCGACGGGCCCGTCGGCTGCCCGGTGATGGTCAGCGTCGATGACGGGTTGTCCTCAGCGTCAGACCCCGGCTCGACGATCGTCGCCGGGTCGAACGACTTGGTCTCCTCCATCGAGATCTCGGCGTCGCGCAGCTCCATGTCCGCCGTGTCCCACGCCTGCGGCGTCTGGTCCGACGTACCGCCCGGGTCGGAGACCTCGGCGCCGGCGCTGTTCGGCACCGGGTTGGGCTCGTGGTCCACCGTGACCCGCTCGCCGGTGTACCGGTCGAGCTCGCGCAGCTTGAGGTTCATCTGCAGGACACCCTGGTTGTTGCCGGACTCGGTGGACGCGATGCGCCCGTCGAACGAGACCTCCACGCCGACGACGTCCGCGAGGTCGTCCGCCGTGAGCGCTTCGGCCCCCGCCTCGTCGTAGTCGGTCGTGGTGCCGTCGTCGGTGGTCAGCGTGACCGTGGTCGTCTCGGCCCCGTCCGGGGGCGCGACGTCGATGATGTCCGTCAGCGTGAACGCGTCGAACGGGCTGGTGCCCTCCTCGGTCTCGGGCTCGACGGTGCCCTCCTCGTTGGCGGAGGAGGGCTCGGCGATACGCAGCTCGTCGACCCGCGCCACGGAGTTGTTCGAGCCGGTGATGGTCGCGATCGTCGAGGGGAAGTCCTCGTACGGCGTGCCCTCGGGCGGCACCGACAGCGGGCCGCCGGTCCACTCCTTGTCGATCCCGACGTTGATGGGCTCGTCGAGGATGAGCACCTGGTCGTCGTCGGTGTCCGTGCGGTCGGTGCCCTGGAAGGTCGCCGTACCGCGCGCGGTGTCGGTCACGAGCCCGGGGTCGTCGGGGTTGTTGTAGATCTCGCCCTGCTGCTCGCCCAGGGCGGGGCCGCCGCTGCGGCGGTCGTCGCGGAGCTGGAACGTCAGGTCGAGGTGGCGCCCGTCCGCCTGGGTCGAGCGGGCCACGCCCGAGCCGGCGGCGGGGACGTTCGGGTCGGTGGGGAACTCCGCGCGCGTGGGCGACTCGGTGTACGTGAGGCGCACCGAGGTCGCGTTCTCCTGCTCGTCCGCCGTCAGGGTGTAGCCCGGGAACGACGTGTTGCACGGCGCGGCCACGCTGCACGGGTCGGCGGAGGCGTCCACCCAGGCGCCGTCGATGAACAGCTCGACGCCGGTGATGGCGTCGTAGACCATGAGCGGGTCCACCGACGGGTCGATCGCCTCGACGCGCGTCAGGTTGAACGCGTCGTAGAACGAGCCGGCGATCGCCGGGTCGTCCGCTGCGACCGGGTCCGCCTCGTCGCTGATCACCATCGGGTCCACGCCCTCGAACCCGTTGGTCGACCAGGTGATCTGCGCCGTGATCGGGTCCTGCGTGCGCGCACGCAGGGTGTAGGGCGTGCCGCTCTGACCGTCGGGCGCGAGGAAGTCCTTCTCGATGAAGTCGAGGTCGCCCGGGCCCACCGGCACCGGGAACGGGTCGACGGTGTCGCAGCCCTCGGCCGGGTCGGTCGGCGCGACGGTGTCGCTCGACGCGCTCGACGCGCCGCAGTTCGCGATCGGGTCGTCGCGGTCCTCAGGTCCGGTGTACGACGCGACGAAGTTCGGGTCCACGCTCGTGCCGGGCGGGATCCCCTCGCCGGTCGTGTCGTCGTAGACGAACTGCACGCCCTGGGCGTCGTCCGGCAGGTCGCAGTTCACGGTCGCGGCGCCCTGGACGGGACTGCCGCAGCCGGGAGCCTCGACCCACTCCGTGCCGTTCCAGTAGTTGATCGTCAGCTCGGTGCCCGCGGGCACATCCGTGGACCGTACGGACGAGGCGGTGAAGTTGCCCCAGAACTCGCCCGGGTCGCCCGTGTCGGTCGGGTCCTGGACGACGATCTGGTCGGCGTTGGTCGTCGACCCGTCCTCGCCGAACGGGAGCAGCTGTGTCGGGAGCGAGACGACGACGGTCTGGCCCGGCAGCGCCGGGATGGTGGACGGGGAGATCGACTTGGTGGTGTCGGTCGCGAGGCGGTCCGTGAGCGTCTCGAGCGTGGCGTCCGCGGTGCCCGAGGCGTTGGGGATGTCGGCCGTGATCTCGTTGGGGTGCTCGACGTTGTCCTCCTCCTGGTCCGGGTCGGTGTCCACCTGGAACGGCAGTGAGGCCTCGGCCCCGGTGACGATGTCGCCGGTGAAGTCGACGGTGAACCCGACGACGTCGCAGCCGCCCGGCGGGTCGGGCAGCGTGTCCTCCGCCTCCGCGTCGACCGTGGGCGTCGAGCCGTCGGCGCAGGTGAAGGTGACGCTCGCGGCGGTGGCGTCGTTCGGCCACTGCACCGCGCCGGGGTCGTCTACCGTGCCCCACCCGGTGAAAGTGAGCGGGTCGTCGCCCTCGAACGGGCTGTCGGTGCCGGGCGACGGCTCCGTGATGGACAGCTCCGTGGTCGGGTCACCGTCGTTGGTCGCGCCGATCGTGACCGTGCTGGGGTCGCCCGCACTCACCACGGCGGGGTCGAACGACTTGGTCGGTGTGACCGCGTTGTTCGGCGGAGTGATGACGTAGGTGTCGCTGGCGTCGGTCGGGTCGGACTCGTCGTCGCCGTGGACGACGTTCGACGACGTCGTGTCGGTCACCGTGGTGGCATCGGTGAGGTCCGTGACGGCGTCGGTCTGCTCGGTGTCGAACGGGATGGACGCGGCGGCGCCGATCGCGATGTCGCCGTCGAACTCGACCGTGAAGCCCTGGACGTCGCAGTCGCCGGGCGGGTCGGGCAGCGTGTCAGGGTCCGTCGAGGTCTCGGTGGGCGTCGACCCGTCGGCGCAGGTGAAGGTCACGTCCGCCGAGGTGGCGCCCTCGGGCCAGGTGACGTCTCCCCAGCCGGTGAAGCCGAGGTACGTGAAGGGGTTCGGGTCGGTGCCCGCCGTCGGCTCGGTGATGACGAGGGAGTCCACCGGGTCGTTCGACGTGTTGGTCCCGCCGATGGTCACGGTCGCCGGCGTGCCCGGGTTCGCGATCGCGCCGTCGGGGTCGATGGACTTGGTCGTCTCGGAGTCGAGGACCAGCGGGACCTCGGGGACGATGTCGTCGGACGCCGAGTTCTCGGGGGCGTTGTCCGACTCCACCGTGGCGGTGTTGGTGATCGGCTCGCCGCTCGCGCCGTACGGGATGTCGTCGGAGATCACGCCCGTGATGAGGATCTGCGACTGCTGCCCGTTGTTCACGCTGTCGGCGGTGTAGGTCACCGTGTCCGTGTCCGTGTCCGCGTCGATCTGCGGGTTGACGGTCCCCGTGCCGGCGCTCTGGATGGACGCGCTGACGAGATCGACGTACTCCGGCATCGGGTCCGTCATGGTGGTCGGCTCGCACGGGTCCTCGTTCGGGTCGGAGCATCCGACGGTGACGACCCACGTGACCGTCTCGCCCGGCTGGTAGGGCCCCTCGCTGGTCTCCACCTTCGAGATGTTCCACGCCGCCGCTTCGGCGGGCAGCGCCGACACGACCACCACCGGCAGCGCGAGCGCGACCGCGGTGACTGCGGCCAGGCCGCGTCGCCGCGTCGCCGTGCGCCGCCGCGCCCGCGGGGACGCGTGCCGCGCCGCGCGGCCGCGGCCGCCGCCCTGCCCGTGCGAACCCTCGTGCCTGCTGAGCCTGTCGCTCATCCCTGCCCCGCCCCTCGTCCCCGACATTCACGTTGCCCTCAGGCAGTCGTGGTACCGAGGTTTCCAGAGGTCGGCGCATCCGTCCTGTCGAGCAGGTAACGATCTGTTCTCAGCCCACGACGAAGAGGCAGAACGGGTGGCCCGACGGGTCGGCGTAGATGCGGATCGGCTCTTCCGGGTCGTCGGCCTCGTCCCGCAGCAGGACCGCGCCGAGGTCCAGGGCGCGCGCGTGATGGGCATCGAGCGCCGCGACGTCAGGCACCGAGAGGTCCAGATGGAGCTGCTGCGGCACCGGGCCCTCCGGCCACGTCGCGGGCGCGAGGTCCGGGACCTGCTGGAAGGCGACCCGCGTGCCGGCGTCGGTCAGGAGCACCAGCCAGTCCTCGCCCTGCGGGTCCGGATCTCCCGGCGGTGGGGGCTCGCCGCCCTCCACGTACGTCCAGCCGAGCAGCTCGCGGTAGAACTCCGCGAGCGCGCGGGCGTGGGTCGTGTCGAGCACGACGGAACGGAATCTCGGGTACGCGGTCATGGCCCTCACCTCGCGCCCAGCGTGGCACCGCCGTGCCGCCACGGCACGCCCTGTCGCCGAGAAGTGGGGGTGGGGCCCCCGCGGGGGCGGGGGCGGGGGGGGCGGGGGGCGGGCGGGGGGGGGGGGGGGGGCCGCCGCGCCGGGGCCGGGGGCCCCCCCGCCGGGGGGCCCCGGGGGGCCGCCCCCCGGGGGGCC
>NZ_RKIJ01000003.1 GCF_003752595.1 Cellulomonas sp. PhB143
GAACCAGCGGGCCCGCAAGACCTTGAACTTCTACACCCCGGCAGAGAAACTCGACGAACTACTACGAGGTGTTGCACTCACCGCCTGAGACCGCCTTCGGATCAGGGGCAGAATTCGACGTCTCGGCGGCGCCGGGCCGCCGACATCGTCACCGTCAGTCGCGGAACGTCTCGATCTGGGCGCCGAGCTCGCGCAGCCGGTCGGCGAGCTGCTCGTAGCCGCGCGCGATGATGTCGACGTTGCGCAGCACGGACGTGCCCTTCGCGGCCAGCATCGCGAGCAGGATGACGACGGCGGGGCGCAGCGCCGGCGGGCAGCTCACCTCGGCGCCGGACCAGTGCGTGGGCCCGGTGACGTCGAGGCGATGGGCGTCGAGCAGCCGGACGTTGGCACCGAGGCGCGTGAGGTCCGTCAGGTGGATGGCGCGCCCGTCGTAGACCCAGTCGTGGATCAGGGTGCTGCCCGTCGCGCAGGCCGCGATCACGGCGAAGAACGGCAGGTTGTCGATGTTCAGCCCCGGGAACGGCATCGGGTGGATGGTGCCCCGGGCCGCGACGAGCTCGCTCGGGTGGACCGTGACGTCGACGAGGCGCGTGCGCCCGTTGCGGGCGACGTACTCCGCGGAGCGCGTGTACCGCAGCCCCATCTCCGCGAGGGTCGTCAGCTCGATCTCCATGAACTCGATCGGGGTGCGCTCGACGGTGATCTCGGAGCCGGTGACGATGCCGGCCGTGAGCAGGCTCATCGCCTCCACCGGGTCCTCCGAGACCGCGTACTCGACGTCCGCGTCGATCTCCGCGACGCCGTGCACGTGCAGGGTCGTCGTGCCGATCCCGTCGATGCGCACGCCCAGCAGCTCGAGGTAGAAGCAGAGGTCCTGGACCATGTAGTTCGGGCTGGCGTTGCGGATGGTCGTCACGCCGTCGTGCCGGGCGGCGGCCATGATCGCGTTCTCGGTGACGGTGTCGCCCCGCTCGGTGAGCACGACGGAGACGTCTCCGCTGGTGCGCGCGACGGAGGCCGCGTAGAAGCCGGACGCGGCCGTGACCTCGAGGCCGAAGGGGCGCAGCGCGACCATGTGCGGCTCGACCGTCCGGGTGCCGAGGTCGCAGCCGCCGGCGTAGGGCAGGTCGAAGGTGCTCTGCAGCCCGAGCAGCGGGCCGAGGAACATGATGATCGAGCGCGTGCGCCGCGCCGCCTCGGCGTCGATCGAGGTGAGGTCGAGCCGGTCGGGGACGACGATCTCGAGGTCGTGGCCGTTCGGCGACCACGTCGCGCGCACGCCGATGCTGCGCAGGACGGTGAGGATGCGCTCGACCTCGACGATGCGCGCCACGTCGCGCAGCGTGGTGCGGCCCCGGTTGAGCAGCGAGGCGCACAGCAGGGCCACCGCGGCGTTCTTCGAGGAGTTCACGCGGATCGAGCCGCTGAGGGTCTGGCCCCCCGTGACGCGCAGGTGCGCGTGGCGCGGGCTGCCGAGGGTGATGATGTCCGCGGAGAGCGCGTCCGAGACGCGGGTGAGCATGTCGAGGCTGATGTTCTGCGAGCCCTGCTCGATGCGGTGGATGGCGCTCTGGCTCGTCGAGAGGCGCTCGGCGAGCTGGGCCTGGGTCAGCCCGCGGTGCTGGCGGGCGCCGCGGATGAGGGCGCCGACCTGGGCGAGGTGCTGCGGGGTCTGCTCGAGAGTCGTCATGCGGCGACCGTATCTCATGGATGAGATATCGCGGCCACGGGACAGCGTGTGGCGCGGGACGTCCACGGGACCTGCACAAGCGCGCATGCGCCCGGTGGTGTCGGGGTGCGGGTCAGGCCACGGCGTAGTAGGGCCAGGCGATCGAGGCGCCGGCGCCCTCGTACCCCTGCTCCGCGCGCCAGGCGTTGAAGCCCACGGCCCACTCCTCGTGCGCCGCCGCCTGGTAGTGGTGCAGCTCGGCGAGCTCGAACCGTGCCAGGTGCGGGTGCTGGTCCACGATCGCGTCCAGCACGCCGAGCGTCGCGACCACGTCGACGTCGGCCGTGTGCAGGCCGGCGGAGCCGGCGACGACCCCGTACACCGTGCACAGGTCCCCGAGACGACGCTTCCCGCGACGGAACCGGGCGACGGCCCGGTCCAGCACCAGCGGGTCGACGACCGGCCCGACGTCCCGGCCCAGGCGCTCGGCGAGCCGTGGCAGGCCGTGCCGCGAGAGCTCGGCGTCGAGGATCGACAGGTCGAACGAGGCGTTGAACGCGACGACCGGGGTGCCGAGCGCGAGCGCCCGGGCGATCTCGCCGGCGATCTCCTCCAGCGCCTGCGCCGGGGCGCGGCCGTGCGCCCGGGCGTGCTCCGTGGTGATGCCGTGGATCGCGGACGCCTCGGCCGGGATCGCGACTCCCGGGTCCAGGAGCCAGCTCCGCGCCGTCGTGCGCCCGCCCGGGTCGCGACGCACGAGAGCGGCGGTGACGATGCGGTCGCCGTGCACGTCCACGCCCGTCGTCTCGGTGTCGAAGCCGATCAGCGGCCCTGCGGTCCAGCTCATGGTGTCCTCGCCTCTCAGGTCGTCCTGCGCGCCCGGTGCCCCGGCGTCGAGCACGACTCTCCCAGGAGCCTCCGACACCGCCCGGCCGGCTCTGGACGCCCGGCTCCGGACGCCCGGGTTCCCGTAGTCTGTGGGCGTGAGCAACGAGATCGAGATCGGCCGTGGCAAGCGCGGGCGCCGCGCGTACTCCTTCGACGACATCGCGGTGGTCCCCTCCCGCCGCACGCGCGACCCGCGCGACGTCTCGACCGGGTGGCAGATCGACGCCTACCACTTCGACCTCCCGGTCATCGCGGCGCCGATGGACTCGGTGATGAGCCCCGCGACCGCCGTCCGGCTCGGGGAGCTCGGCGGCCTCGGGGTCCTCGACCTCGAGGGGCTCTGGACGCGGTACGAGTCGCCCGAGCCGATCCTCGCCGAGATCGCCGGCCTCGAGCCGGAGGACGCGATCCGCCGCCTGCAGCAGGTGTACGCCGAGCCGATCAAGCCGGAGCTCATCACCCAGCGCCTGAAGGAGATCCGCGCCGCCGGCGTCACGGTCGCCGGCGCGCTGTCGCCGCAGCGCACCCAGGAGCACTACCAGAGCGTGGTCGACGCCGGCGTGGACCTCTTCGTCATCCGCGGCACCACGGTCTCCGCCGAGCACGTCTCGGGCAACGCCGAGCCGCTGAACCTCAAGCGCTTCATCTACGAGCTCGACGTGCCCGTCATCGTCGGCGGCGCCGCGACGTACACCGCGGCGCTGCACCTGATGCGCACCGGCGCCGCTGGTGTGCTCGTCGGGTTCGGCGGGGGAGCGGCGCACACCACCCGGGTCTCGCTGGGGATCCACGCCCCGATGGCGTCCGCGGTGGCCGACGTCGCGGCAGCGCGCCGGGACTACCTCGACGAGTCGGGCGGCCGTTACGTGCACGTCATCGCCGACGGCGGCGTCGGCCACTCCGGCGACCTCGTCAAGGCGGTCGCGTGCGGCGCGGACGCCGTGATGCTCGGCGCGACCCTCGCCCGCGCCGACGAGGCCCCCGGTCAGGGCTGGCACTGGGGCCCCGAGGCGCACCACCCGCAGCTGCCGCGCGGCGAGCGCGTGCGCGTGGGCACCGCCGGCTCGCTCGAGGAGGTCCTCTTCGGGCCCGGCCGCCAGGCAGACGGCACCCTGAACATCGTCGGCGCGCTGCGCCGCGCCATGGCCACGACCGGATACTCCGACCTCAAGGAGTTCCAGCGCGTCGAGGTCGTGGTCTCGCCCTACCAGCCGCGGTGACCTCCGTGCGGGGCGCGCAGGACCAGGTGGTCCTGGGCGAGATCGCGGACGACGACGTGGCGGCGGTCGTGGCGCTGTGGCAGGAGTGCGGGCTCACCCGGCCGTGGAACGACCCGGACGTGGATGTCGCGGACGCCCGGCGCAACCCCACCTCCACGGTGCTGGTCGCGCGCCGCGACGGCGCGGTCGTGGGGACGGCGATGGCCGGCTACGACGGGCACCGCGGGTGGGTGTCGTACGTCGCCGTGGCGCCCGCGACGCGCACCACAGGTATCGGTCGGGCGCTCGTGCGCGCCGCCGAGCAGTGGCTCGCCGGCGTCGGCGCGACGAAGGTCCAGCTCATGGTCCGGAGCACCAACGGGGCCGTCCAGGGGTTCTACGCGCGCCTCGGGTACACCGACCAGGAGACGGTCGTCCTGGGCCGCTGGCTCGACGGCCGCCGCTGAGCCGGGGCGTCCTCGGCCGCCGTCGGCCGCCGTCGGTCGCGGTCAGCGGCCCTGGGCGACGGTGAGGGCCTGGCGCGCGATGGCGAGCTCCTCGTCCGTCGGGACCACCATGACCGTGGTGCGCGCCCAGTCGGGGGAGATCACGCGCGGCTCCTTGACCCGCCCGGCGTTGCGCTCCGGGTCGATCGCGAACCCGAAGCCCTCGAGCCCCGCCATGACCGCCGCACGGACCTCGTCGTCGTTCTCGCCGACGCCGGCCGTGAACGAGATGACGTCGACCCGGCCCAGCACGGCCGCGTAGGCGCCCACGTACTTGCGCAGGCGGTGCACGTACACGTCGAGCGCGAGCTTGGCCGGGCGGTCGCCGTCGGCGATCTTCTCGTGCAGCTCGCGGAAGTCGTTCTCGCCGGAGATCCCCTTGATGCCGGAACGCTTGTTGAGCAGCTCGTCGACCTCGTCGATGCTCATCCCGGCGTTGCGCACGAGGTGGAAGACCACCGCCGGGTCGATGTCGCCGCTGCGCGTGCCCATGACGAGGCCCTCCAGCGGCGTCAGGCCCATGGACGTCTCCACGGCCTCGCCGCCGCGCACCGCGGACGCCGAGGCGCCGTTGCCGAGGTGCAGAACGATCTGGTTGAGGTCCTCCAGCGGGCGGCCGAGCACGCGTGCGACCTTGCCCGAGACGTACTGGTGGGACGTCCCGTGGAACCCGTAGCGGCGCACCCCGTGCTGCTGGGCCACAGCGCGGTCGATCGCGTAGGTCGACGCGGCCTCGGGCAGCGTGCGGAAGAACGCCGTGTCGAACACGGCGACGTGCGGCACGTCGGGCATGAGCTCGCGGGCGACCTCGATGCCCGTCGCGTTGGCCGGGTTGTGCAGCGGCGCGAGCGGGGTCAGGTCGCGGATCTGGCGCAGCACCTCGTCCGTGACCAGCACGGGCTCGCCGAAGCGCGCCCCGCCGTGCACCACGCGGTGCCCGACGGCGCGCACGTCCGCCTCCGCGAGGCTCGGGCCGACCTCGTCGAACAGGCCGATCGCGAGGCGCAGGGCCGCGTCGTGGTCGGCCACCGGGGACTCGCGCGTCGTGCTGTTGCCGGCGAACGTGTGCTTGACGTGCCCCGGGCCGCTCTCGCCGATCCGCTCGACGATCCCCGAGGCGATCGCCTCCCCGCCCACGGGGTGCACGAGCTGGTACTTCAGCGACGACGAGCCCGAGTTCAGGACGAGGACGGAGCCGTGCGCGCCGCGCACGCTGCTGCCGGCCGTCCGCCCGGTGCTGCTCGTGCCGGTGCTGCTCGTGCCGGCGCCGCTCGTGTCGTCTCGGGTGGGGGGCGTCATGCGGGTGCTCCGTCCGTGGTCTCGGCGCCGGGGGTGGGTCCCTGCGCCTGGATGGCGGTGATCGCGACCGTGTTGACGATGTCCTGCACGAGCGCGCCGCGCGAGAGGTCGTTCACCGGCTTGTTCAGGCCCTGCAGCACAGGGCCCACGGCGACAGCGCCCGCGGAGCGCTGCACCGCCTTGTAGGTGTTGTTCCCGGTGTTGAGGTCGGGGAAGACGAAGACCGTCGCGCGCCCGGCGACGTCCGAGCCCGGGAGCTTGGACGCCGCGACGCTCGCGTCGACCGCGGCGTCGTACTGGATCGGTCCCTCGACGAACAGGTCGGGCCGGCGCTCGCGGGCGAGCGCGGTCGCCTCGCGGACCTTGTCGACGTCGGCGCCCGAGCCGGAGGTGCCCGTGGAGTAGGAGAGCATCGCGATGCGCGGGTCGACCCCGAACTGCTGGGCCGTCGCCGCGGACGAGATCGCGATGTCTGCCAGCTGGGTGGCGCTCGGGTCCGGGTTGACCGCGCAGTCGCCGTAGACGAGCACGCGGTCCTCGAGGCACATGAGGAACACCGACGAGACCACCGAGACGCCCGGGACGGTCTTGATGATCTCGAAGGACGGGCGGATCGTGTGGGCGGTCGTGTGCGCGGCGCCGGAGACCATCCCGTCCGCGAGGCCGAGGTGCACCATCATCGTGCCGAAGTACGAGACGTCCGTGACGATCTCGCTCGCGCGCTCCGCGGTCATGCCCTTGTGCGCGCGCAGGCGCGCGTACTCGTGGGCGAACCGCTCGACGTGGGCCGGGTCGTGGGGCGAGAGCACCTGGGCCGCCTCGAGGTCGAGGCCGAGCTCGATGCCGCGCGCCCGGACCTCCTTCTCGTCACCGAGGATCGTCAGGTCGGCGGCCTGCCGGCCGAGCAGGGTGGACGCCGCCCGCAGGATCCGGTCGTCGCCACCCTCGGGCAGCACGATGCGCCGGCGGTCGGCCTGGGCGCGCGAGAGCAGGTCGTACTCGAACATCAGCGGCGTCACGGCGCCGACCCGGGGCAGGTCGAGGGTCCCCAGGAGCGCCGTGCCGTCGACGTTCTGCTCGAAGAGCGCCCGTGCCGTGTCGATCTTGCGCTGTGCGTCCTTGGTGACCCGGCCCCGCACGCCGGCGGCGGCGCTCGCGGCCTGGAAGGTGTCCAGGTCGGTCCGGATGACGGGCAGCCGCGGGTCGAGGTCGGCGACGAGGTCCGCGCTCGTCGGCGGCGGGTAGAACCCGCCGTTGAGCACGATCCCGGCCAGCGACGGGAAGCCCGGGGCGGAGTGCGCCGCGATGAGCCCGATGAGCAGCTCGGCGCGGTCGCCCGGCGTGATGACGACGGCACCGTCGGTGATGCGCTCCAGCAGGTTGTCCAGGGTCATCGCGCCGACCTGGACGTCGAGCACCTCGCGGGCGAGCAGCTCCCGGTCGCCGAAGGACAGCCGGCCCTGGACGGCCTCCATGAGCGCCTGGACGGTCGGCGCGACCAGGAACGGGTCGTCCGGGATCGCCCACGCGGGCAGTGCCGGCGATCCCGGGTCGACGCCGCGCAGCGCATCGCGCACCTCGTCCAGGGTGCCGGGGACGCAGCGGTTCGCCACGATCCCGACCATCTGCCCGTGGTTCGCCCGGATCTCGGCGGCGGAGACCTCCGCGAGCTGGCGGACGTCGTCGGGCACGCGGTCCTTGCCGGAGACCACCAGGAGGACGGGCGCGCCGAGGTTCGCCGCGACCCGCGCGTTGAACGCGAGCTCGGTGGGCCCGGCGACGTCGGTGTAGTCCGTCCCGAGGACGACGACGGCGTCGCACCGCGCCGCCACCGCGTGGTACCGGGCGACGATCAGGGAGAGGGCCGCCTCGGGGTCGCGGTGGACGTCGTCGTACGTGACGCCGACGGCGTCCTCGTAGGCGAGGTCCACCGCGTCGTGCGCGAGCAGGAGCTCGAGCACGTGGTCGCGCGCCGTGTCCCCGGCGCGCCCCGTGGTGCGGGACACCGGACGGAAGACGCCGACCTTCCGTGCCCGGGCGACGAGGAGGTCCAGCACCCCGAGGGCGACGGTCGACTTGCCCGTCTCGCCCTCGGGGCTGGTGACGTACACGCTGCGGGCGAGCTCGCTCATCCGTGCGCCCCCGCGTCAGATCCTGCTCTCACTCGTTGTCCCCGCCGGTGTCCGACGCGACGGCGTCCTGGGAGAGGCCGGAGTCCCCGGCGTCGGGCCAGACCCAGTCGCGCACGGACGGCAGGTCCTCCCCGTGGGTGCGGGTGTACTCGCGGGCCTCCAGGCGCGCGTCGACCATGCGCTGGCGCAGGCCTGCACGGCTCGCACCGAGCGACGGCACCCGGTCGATCACGTCGATGACCAGGTGGAACCGGTCGAGGTCGTTGAGCATGACCATGTCGAACGGCGTCGTCGTGGTGCCCTCCTCCTTGTAGCCGCGCACGTGGATGTTCGCGTGCCCGCGGCGGCGGTACGTGAGGCGGTGGATGAGCCACGGGTACCCGTGGTAGGCGAAGATCACCGGCTTGGTCGCCGTGAAGATCGTGTCGAAGTCCTTGTCGGAGAGCCCGTGCGGGTGCTCCTTCTCGTCCTGCATGCGCATGAGGTCCACGACGTTGACCACGCGGACCTTGAGGTCGGGGATCTCCCGGCGCAGGATGTCGGCCGCCGCGAGCGCCTCGAGCGTGGGCACGTCGCCCGCGCAGCCGAGCACGACGTCCGGCTCCTCGCCCTCGACCTCGGTGCCCGCCCAGTCCCAGATGCCGACGCCGCGGGTGCAGTGGGCGACGGCCTGCTCCATGGTGAGGAAGTTCGGGGCCGGCTGCTTGCCGCTGACGACGACGTTGACGTACTGCCGGCTGCGCAGGCAGTGGTCGTACGTCGACAGGAGGGTGTTGGCGTCCGGCGGGAGGTAGACGCGGACGATCTCGGCCTTCTTGTTCATCACGTGGTCGATGAACCCGGGGTCCTGGTGGCTGAACCCGTTGTGGTCCTGGCGCCACACGTGCGAGGACAGCAGGTAGTTCAGGCTCGCGATCGGGCGGCGCCACGGGATGTCGTCGGTCACCTTGAGCCACTTGGCGTGCTGGTTGAACATCGAGTCGATGATGTGGATGAACGCCTCGTAGCAGTTGAACAGGCCGTGGCGGCCGGTGAGGAGGTAGCCCTCCAGCCAGCCCTGGCACTGGTGCTCGGAGAGCATCTCCATCACGCGCCCGGCGCGGGCGAGGTGCTCGTCCACGTCGGGGCCGACGAAGTCGGCGTTCCACTGCTTGTCGGTCGTCTCGAAGACGGCCTGGAGCCGGTTCGACGCCGTCTCGTCCGGCCCGAAGATCCGGAAGTTGTCCGGGTTGCGCCGGATGACGTCGGTCAGCCAGTTCCCCAGGATCTTCGGCGCCTCGCTGATGGAACCGCCGGGGACCGGCACGTCCACGGCGTAGTCGCGGAAGTCCGGCAGCCGCAGGTCGCGCAGCAGCAGGCCGCCGTTGCCGTTCGGGTTGTCGCTCATCCGCAGCTGCCCGCTCGGCGCCAGCGCGCTGATGTCCTGCGCCACGCGGCCCTCGTCGTCGAACAGCTCCTCCGCCTTGTACGACTGGAGCCACGAGCCGAGCACGCCGAGGTGCTCCGGGGTGTCGCGCGCGCTGGCGAGGGGCACCTGGTGGGCGCGCCACGAGCCGACGGTCTTCTTGCCGTCGATCGTGTCGGGTCCCGTCCAGCCCTTCGGGGTGCGGAAGACGATCATCGGCCACAGCGGGCGGGACTCGTCGCCGCCGGCGGCGCGCGCCTTGATGTCCGCGATGTCGTCGAGGACCTCGTCCAGCATCGCGGCGAACCGCCGGTGGATCTCCACGTGCGGCTCGTCGTCGAACCCGGCGACGAACACGTGCGGGGTGTGGCCGTACCCGCGCATGAGGTCGACGAGCTCCTCGTCGCTGATCCGCGCGAGGACCGTGGGGTTCGCGATCTTGTACCCGTTCAGGTGCAGGATCGGCAGGACGACGCCGTCCTGGCGCGGGTTGACGAACTTGTTCGAGTGCCAGCTGGTCGCCAGCGGGCCGGTCTCGGCCTCACCGTCCCCGACGACGGTCGCGACCAGGAGGTCGGGGTTGTCGAAGGCCGCGCCGTAGGCGTGCGAGAGGGCGTAGCCGAGCTCGCCGCCCTCGTGGATCGAGCCCGGCGTCTCGGGCGCGACGTGCGACGGGATGCCGCCGGGGAAGGAGAACTGGCGGAACAGCCGGCGCACGCCCTCCGCGTCCTGCGTGATGTCGGGGTAGACCTCGCTGTAGGTCCCGTCGAGGTAGGTCGAGGCGACGAGCCCCGGGCCGCCGTGGCCCGGGCCGGTGACGAAGATGGTCGACTGCTCGCGCTCGGCGATCGCGCGGTTGAGGTGCGCGTAGAGGAAGTTCAGCCCGGGCGTGGTGCCCCAGTGGCCGAGCAGGCGCGGCTTGACGTCGTCGCGGCTCAGCGGCGTGCGCAGCAGCGGGTTGTCGAGGAGGTAGATCTGCCCGACGGACAGATAGTTCGCGGCCCGCCACCACCGGTCGATCGTCTCGAGCGTCTCGTCGGACATCTCGCCGGCGCCCCGGCGCCACTCGGTCTCGACGGTACGGGCGGTCGTGATGCTCATCGCGCACTCCTCGCAGGGCTGGGGATGGTGTCTCCATACAACCGCATCGGGCACCGGCCTGCCCGCGCTCGGGAGCGCCGCCCGGTGTGACGTGCGAGACGGGGCGCCGGCCCCGGACCGGAGGCCCCGCGGGGCCGACTACCGTGGTGCCGTGACCGATCCCGCCGCGCCCCGCCCGTCGTTCTGGGCCGTGGCCCGGCGGCCCCGCATGGTCGGTGTCCTGCTGCTCCTGCTGCTCGCCGCGGCGGTCTGCGCCCGGCTCGGCGTGTGGCAGATCGACCGCGCCCAGGAGCGGGGCGAGCTCGCCGAGAAGCAGGCCGCCGCGGAGCGTACGTCGGACGGCCCCGAGGGCCTCGGCACCCTCCTGCCGCCGCAGCAGGGCATGCCGGGCGACCTCGTCGGCCGCTCGGCCTGGGTCGAGGGCTCCTACGAGCCGGACGGCCAGCTGCTCGTCGCGGACCGGGTGCTGCACGGCGAGAACGGCTTCCTGGTGCTGTCGCCGCTGCGCGTCAGCGACGACGGGACCGGCGGGGCCTCCTGGGCGGACCTCTCGGGGCCGCCGGTCGTGCCGGTCGTGCGGGGCTGGGTCCCGCAGGACGTCGTCGGCGACGACGGCGCCGTCCTCCCGTCGGCGGCGGCCGAGCTCGCGCCGCCCGCCGGGCCCGTCCGCGTGACGGGGTACCTCCAGGCGGGGGAGGCGACGGGTGACGGGGGCCTCCCGGCGGGGCAGACCGACGCGATCTCCACGGCGGCGCTCGCGAACTCGTGGGGCCCGCCGATCTGGTCGGGCTACGTCGTGCTCTCGTCGTCGGACCCGGGCCAGGTCGCGGCCGAGGACGGCGGGCCGGCCCTGCTCGGGCGCCCCACCCTCTCCGGCGGCGAGGGGCTGAACCTGCAGAACGCGTTCTACGCGCTGCAGTGGTTCGTGTTCGGCGGGTTCGCGGTGGCGCTGTGGGTGCGCCTCGTGCGCGACGAGGCGTCCGGGCGGCGCGGGATCGCCCAGATCGCCCTGCCCGACGAGGAGGTCGCCCGCGAGTGAGCGCGCGCCCCCGCCCGCGCTACTCGTGCTGCCAGGACTCCCACAGCCGCGCGTAGCCGCCACCGGCCGCCACCAGCTCGTCGTGCGTGCCGATCTCCACGACCCGCCCGGCGTCGACGACCGCCACCCGGTCCGCGTCGTGCGCGGTGTGCAGGCGGTGGGCGATGGCCACGACGGTGCGCCCGGCGAGCACGGCGTCGAGCGAGCGCTCGAGGTGCCGCGCCGCGCGGGGGTCGAGCAGCGACGTCGCCTCGTCCAGGACCAGGGTGTGCGGGTCGAGCAGCACCAGCCGCGCGAGCGCGACCTGCTGCGCCTGGGCGGGCGTGAGCACGTGCCCGCCCGAGCCGACGACCGTGGCCAGCCCCTGGGGCAGCGCCTGCGCCCAGCCGGCCGCGTCCACGGCCTCGAGCGCCTCGGCGAGCCGGGCGTCGTCGGCGCCTGTGTCCGCGAGGCGCAGGTTGTCGGCGAGCGTGCCCACGAACACGTGGTGCTCCTGGGTGACCAGGGCCACGTGGCCGCGCAGCTCGTCGAGCGGCAGCTCCACCAGCGGCACCCCGCCGACCGTGACGCTCCCGGCCGTGGGCGGGTGGATCCCGGCGAGCATGCGGCCGAGCGTCGACTTGCCCGCGCCGGAGGGGCCCACGACGGCCAGCCGCTCGCCGACGCGCAGGTCGAGGTCGATCCCGTGCAGGACGTCGTGCCCCTCGCGGTAGGCGTAGCGCACCTCGCGCACCCGGACGGACTCGTCGGCCGGACGGGCGGCGCCCGCCGCGCGGTCCGGCGGCACGAGGCCCACGCCGACGATCCGCGCGAGCGAGACGGCGGCGACCTGGATCTCGTCGAGCCAGAAGACCAGGTCGAACACCGGCCCGCCGAGCTGGGAGCCGAACGCCGTCACCGTGGTGACGGTGCCGATCGTCGCGTGCCCCTGGGAGACCAGCCAGCCGCCCCAGAGCAGCACGGCGACCGGCGCGACCGCCATGGCGGCGTCGAGCGACGGGATCAGGCGCAGGCGCAGCCCCAGCGTCCGGCGCTCGGCGGCGAAACCCTCGGCGAGGTCGCGGTCCACGCGGCGGCGCACGCGGGCGCCCAGGTGCAGGGCGTCGGTCGTGCGGGCGCCCTCGACGGCCTCGGTGATGGTCCCGTTGAGGGTCGCGTATGCGGCGGACTCGCGCAGGTAGGCCGGGGTGGCCCGGGCCAGGTACCTGCGCGTCGCGACGACCACGAGCGGGACGCCGACGACGAGGCCGAGGGAGACGAGCGGCGCCGCGAGGAACGACGCGACGAGCGTCAGCACGATCGTGATGACGCACACGAGGACGCGCGGCACGCCGAACCGGATGGCGTGCTGCAGCTTGTTGACGTCGTTGGTGGTGCGCGCGACGAGGTCGCCCGTGCCCGCGCGCTCGACGACGGACAGGGGCAGCCCCGTGAGCCGGCGCATGAAGTCCTCGCGGAGCTCGGCGAAGACCTCCTCGCCGAAGACCATGGACGCCTGCTGCGCGAAGCGCACCACGACGGCCTGCACCACGACCGCCGCGACGAGCAAGAGGACGAGCCGGTCGACGTGCGCGGCGGTGGTGCCGCGCGCGACCTCGTCGACGAGGCGCCCGAGCAGGAACGGCCCGGCGAGGCCGACGACGGCGCCCACGGTGTGCAGCGCGGCCATGCCGGCCAGGGCACGGCGGTGCGCGCGGAACAGGTCGGCCGTCGCCGCCCGGACCTGGGCGCGGTCGGCGATCGGAAGCAGGGTCTCGCTCATCGGGCCTCCTCCTTCTCGTCGGCCCGCCCGGGCGCGCCCTCGGGCGTGCCCTCCTCCGCGCCCCGGCCGACGACGGCGCGGTAGCGCGCGGACGCGTCGTGCGCGGCGCCGAGCAGCTCGTGGTGGGTGCCGCGCGCGACGACCCGGCCGCCGTCGAGCAGCGCGACGTCGTCCATGTGCTCGAGCACGAGCGGGCTGGCGGTGACGACGAGCGTCGTGCGACCGCGGCGGACCTCGGCGACGCGCTCGGCGATGCGCGCCTCGGTGTGCGCGTCGACGGCGCTGGTCGGCTCGACCAGCACGAGGATCTCGGGGTCCGTGAGCAGGGCGCGGGCGAGCGCGACGCGCTGGCGCTGGCCGCCGGAGAGGGAGCTGCCCTTCTCGGGCAGGACCCCGTCGATCCCGTCCGGGACGGAGTCGAGCACGTCCTGGGCGTCGGCGACGAAGAGGGCGTGCAGCAGCTCGGCCTCGACGGCGCGGCCCCGAGCGTCGAGCTCTTCGGCGAGGGGACCGGAGAACAGGTGCGGCGTGGCCTCCGAGACGACGACGCGGTGGCGCAGGTGGGTGCGGTCGAGGTCACCGAGGCGTACGCCGCCGAGGCGCACGGGGTACGCCGCCTCCGCCGCGTCGTCGAACCGGCCGAGCCGGGTCGCCACCCGGGCCGACTCGTCCGGCCGCGCGCACACGAGCCCGACGACCTCCCCGGGCCGCAGGACGAGGCCGCTCGACTCGTCGACGAGCTCGGCGCCGGGGTCCGGCGCGTCGGCCGGGTCGGCTGCCTGCGGGGTGGCGCCCTCCACGCGCAGCACCGCCTGGACCTTGCGCAGCGAGACGAGCGCGCGGGTGGCGATCTGCAGCATCTGCGTCGCGAGCTGCAGCGGCCAGGAGAGGAAGGCCGCGTACACGTAGAAGGTGACGAGCTGGCCCGGGGTGACGTCCCCGGCGATCGCGCCCCGCGCGCCGATCCACAGGACGAGCGCCACGAGCAGGCCGGGGAGCAGCACCTGCAGCCCGTCCAGCCACGACTGGACCGTCGCCACCCGGACGCCCTCGGCGCGCACGCGCTGGGACTGGGCGGCGTACCGCCCCGCGAACACGCCCTCGCCGCCGATGCCGCGCAGGATCCGCAGCCCGGAGACGGTGTCGGAGCCGAGCGACGTGAGGTGGCCGGTCTCCTCGCGCTGCGCCGCCTGGCGCGCGTGCAGCGGGCGCACCAGGAGGCCCAGCACGCCGGCGACCACCGGGATCCCGAGGGTCACGACGAGCCCGAGCGTCAGCGACCGGGACAGCATGATCGCGGCGACCACCCCGTACGCGACGACGCCGCCGACGAACCGCCCGGCCATCGCGAAGACCTCGCCGACGCGCATGGTGTCGTTCGCCACCGCCGCGACGACCTCGCCGGTGGGCAGCGTGCGGGTGATGCGGTGGCCGGTCCGCGAGGCGCTGCGCCCGATCTGCTGGGCGAGCCGGTAGGTGCTGCGCAGCCAGCTCTCCACGTCGAACCGGTGGCTGAAGGCGCCGGCGGCGACGAGGACGGCCGCGTTGGCGAGCATGAGGGCGCACCAGGTGAACAGCTGCGGGCCGAACCCGTGCGCGACGCCGTCGTCGATCGCCCGGCCGATGAGCAGGGGCGTGGCCGCCTGCGAGACCATCGCCACGGTCCCGGCGGTCAGCGACAGCGCCAGCAGGCCGCGCTGGCGGGAGGCGACCCACCACAGGGCGCGGCCCGGGGTGGTCAGCGGGAGCTCGCCGGGATCGGTGAGGGGGAGGGGGCGCACGGGATCTAGCATGGTGGACGGGTCCGACACGGATCCACACCTTTTGTCACCCGTCGTGAGGAACCGTCTCGATGAGCACAGCGGACAGCAGCACCGGCCGGACCGCCACGGGCGCAGGGCCCGGCGGCGGGGCTCCGGTCCCGGACGCGCAGCAGGTCCTCGCCGCGGTGCGCAAGGCCCGCGGGGCGCTCGCGCGCTACCGGTTCATGGCGCTCCTGACCGGGACGATGCTGCTGGTGCTGTGCGTCGAGATGATCTACAAGTACCTCCTCGTGGACCTCGCCGGCGTCTCCGACGCCCTCCTGCCGTACATCGAGTGGGTCCCCTTCGCGCACGGCTGGATCTACGTCGTCTACCTCGTCACGGTGCTCGATCTCTGGGCGAAGATGCGCTGGGGCTTCGGCCGCCTGGTCACGCTCGTGCTCGCCGGCGTCGTGCCGGTGATGTCGTTCGTCCTCGAGAAGCGGGTCGTGCGCGACGTCGGCGCTCGGCTGGACGCGCTGGAGGCCTCGCGCGCGCAGCGTCCCGCCCCGGCGGGCGGTCCCGGGACCGAGGGCTGACCCGGTGGCCGACCAGCGGGTCCGGCGGTTGGCCCCGCTCGTCGAGCCGGGCCCGGAGCTCACGGGCGACCGGCTCGCGCGGTACGCGCGCCACGTCGTGCTGCCCGGGATCGGCACCGAGGGTCAGCGCCGCCTCGCGGCGGCGCGCGTGCTCGTCGTCGGCGCGGGCGGCCTCGGCAGTCCCGCCCTGCTCTACCTGGCCGCCGCGGGCGTGGGGACCCTCGGGGTCGTGGACGACGACGTCGTCGACGTCTCGAACCTCCAGCGCCAGGTCCTGCACGGGGTCGCCGACGTCGGGCGCACCAAGGTCGACAGCGCGCGCGACGCGGTCGCCGCGCTCGATCCCGCGACGCGGGTGGTCGCGCACCGCGTCCGCCTCGACGCCGGCAACGTCCTGGAGATCCTGCGCGGGTACGACGTGGTGCTCGACGGCGCCGACAACTTCGCGACCCGCTATCTCGTCTCGGACGCCGCCGAGGTGCTCGGCCTGCCGGTCGTGTGGGGCTCGATCTACCGGTTCGGCGGCCAGGTCTCCGTGTTCTGGGGCGCGCCGCGGTTCGCGCCCGACGACGTCGGCCCGGACGCCGCTGCGCGTACGGGGCGGGGGCCGACGTACCGCGACGTCTTCCCCCAGCCCCCGCCGCCGGGCACGGTGCCCGACTGCGCGACCGGTGGGGTGTTCGGCACGATGTGCGCGAGCATCGGCGCCGCCATGGCGACGGAGACGGTCAAGCTCGTGACCGGCGTCGGCCGCTCGCTGCACGGGCGCCTCGCGGTGCACGACGCGCTCGAGGGCACGTGGCGTGAGCTTGCCGTCCGCCCCGACCCCACGCGCGCACCGGTCGCCGCGCTGCTCGAGGGCCCCGGCGCCTACGCGGCGTTCTGCGGGCTGCCCGGCGCGGGGGACGGCGGCACCGACCGTGCCGCCGCAGCAGCGAGCCCCTCGACCGCGTCGGTGCGCGAGCTCGCCGCTGCCGTCGAGGGAGGCCTCGGCGACTGGGAGGTCCCGGGCGACGCGCGGCCGGTGCTGCTCGACGTGCGCGAGGAGTGGGAGGCGCAGATCGTCGCGGTCCCGGGCGCACGGCTCGTGCCCAGCGGCACGTTCCTCGGCACGTCCGCCGGCGCGCACGCGGCGCTCGCGGACCTGCCGACCGACCGACCGGTGCTCGTGCTGTGCAAGGCGGGCGCGCGCTCGGCGCGGGTGGCCGACGCCGCGCGCGAGGCAGGGGTCGACGCCCGCACGGTCGACGGCGGCATCCTCGCCTGGGTGGACGAGGTCGCCCCGCACGAGCGCACCTACTGACCGGCCGCCGACCGGTTCCCTCAGAGTGCGAGGTCGAGGTTGCCCGCGCGGATCATCCCGCCGACCGGCGAGGACGCCAGCGCCCGCTCGCGCCGCGGGATCCGCCCCGCCAGGGCTGCGTCACGGCCCGCCTGGACCGCGCGCCGCATCGCCCGGGCCATGCGCACCGGGTCCTCCGCGCGGGTGACGGCGGTGGCGAGCAGGACCCCGTCGCAGCCGAGCTCCATGGCCTGCGCCGCCTCGGACGCCGTGCCGATCCCCGCGTCGAGGATGACGGGGACGCCGGCGGCCGTCGTGATCGCCGCGATGTTGCGGGGGTTGCAGATCCCGAGGCCGGAGCCGATCGGCGCGCCGAGCGGCATCACCGCGGCGCACCCGACGTCCTCGAGCCGGCGCGCGACGACCGGGTCGTCGTTCGTGTACGGCAGGACGACGAACCCGTCGCGCACCAGGACCTCGGCCGCCTCGACGAGCCCGGCGACGTCCGGCAGCAGCGAGACGTCGTCGGCGATCACCTCGAGCTTGACCCAGTCCGTGCCGCACGCCTCGCGGCCGAGCCGTGCGGTGAGCACGGCCTCGCGCACGGAGAAGCAGCCGGCGGTGTTGGGCAGCGCGCGGATGCCGAGCCGCTCCAGCAGGCCCCACATGCCGGCGTCCTCGCCCGCGCCGGGCGCGGCCACCCGCCGCAGCGCGACCGTCGTCAGCTCGGTGCCCGAGGCGACGAGGGCCTCCTCGAGGGTCAGCAGGCTCGCCGCGCCGCCGGTGCCCATGACGAGGCGCGACCCCAGCGCGGTGCCGGCGACGACGAGGGGGTCGGTGCTCTCAGCCACCCTGCACCGCCGTGACGATCTCGAGCCGGTCGCCGTCGAC
This sequence comes from Cellulomonas sp. PhB143, assembly GCF_003752595.1. Taxonomy (GTDB): domain Bacteria; phylum Actinomycetota; class Actinomycetes; order Actinomycetales; family Cellulomonadaceae; genus Paraoerskovia. The sequence goes on from NZ_RKIJ01000003.1 coordinate 17,518, forward strand.
GAGCAGCGTCGTGCGCCACTCGCCGTGCGGGACGACGGCGTCGTTGACCGCGACCGCGACGCCGCGCGGGCGGTCGTCGGGCGCGGCCGGGGGGACGAGGGAGGCGACGACGGACGCGACGTCCGTCGCGCCGTCGAGCGGGAAAGGGGCGCCGTTGACGGTCGCCGCGGGTCGGGTGGTGCGGGTGCTCATCGGGTCCTCCGAGGGGTGGGTCGCGGTGTGCGGTCGGTGAGGCGGCGGGGGTCGACGGCGGCGACGGAGCCCGGGAGCGCGCCACCCGTGAGCGTCGCCACGACGGCGTCGCCCGTGATCGGCGCGAGCAGCACGCCGTTGCGGTGGTGGCCGGTCGCGAGCACGAGTCCCGGGACGCCGGACGCGCCGACGAACGGCAGGTTGTCCGGTGTCGCGGGCCTCGCCCGCGGGGTGATCTCGACGAGCGCGAGCTCGTCGACGGCGGGCAGCAGCGCCCGCGCGTCGCGCAGCAGGGCGAAGACGGCACCGGCCTCGGCGCGGCGGTCGTCCGGCTTCTCCTCGCTCGACGCGCCGATCACCACCTCGCGGCGCGGAGCCCCGGTGCCCGGGTCGGTCCCGGGCGCGCGCGGCACGACGTACACGGCCCTGCTCTGGACGCGGCCGCGCACCACGTGGTCGAGGTCGAACCACGCGGGCGCGTCCAGGCGCAGCGTGAGCCCCTTGACCGGGCGGGTCGGCGCGTCGACCGGCAGCCCCGCGAGCAGCGACGACGACCGCTCGCCCGCCGCGAGCACCACGGTCCCGGCCTGGTGCTCCTCGCCCCGGTCGTCGACGACGCCGGTGACCCGGACGCCGTCGTCGGTCGTGCCGGTCCCGACGAGCAGCCGCGCGACCCGGCGGGGGAGGATGCCGCACCCGGGCGTGCCGACCACCGCCCGGCGCAGGGCGCGGTGGGCGGCGCGGGGGTCGACCTGGTGGTCGTCCGCGGCCCAGGACGCCCCGGCGACGGAGCCGACGAGGGGCGAGCGGCGGCGCGCCTGCGCCGCGGTGAGCTCGGTGATCGCCATGCCCCACCGCTGCTGCGTCCGGGCGAGGCGGCGCGACTCGGCGAGGTCGTCGGCGTCGTAGGCGAGCGTCATCGTGCCCGTGGCGCGCAGCCCGACGTCGGTCCCGGAGGCGTCCTCGAGCTCCTGGGCGAAGCGCGGCCACCGCCGCGCGGAGTCGACGTTCATGCGGGCGAGGCGGTCCTCGCCGTACTCGGCCTCGGTGACGGCGGCGAGCATTCCGGCGGCGGCCCAGGTCGCGCCGTCGCCGGGGGACGCGTCGAGGACCGAGACGGTCAGGCCGGCGCGGGTGGCGCGCCACGCCACGGCGAGGCCGATGATCCCGGCGCCGACGACGAGGACGTCGGGCGGGCCCGTGGGTGGGCCGGGTGCGGCACTGTTCATGGGTGCTCCCTTCGCCGGCATGACCCGGATCAGGTTCGACGGTCGGCGGATCTCGCCCTCTCAGCCCCGGCGGGGCTCCCGTGCACGGCCAGGCTAGCGCGCCGGGCCGCGCGCGGCGCCCGGGCGCCCGCGCGTCGGTACACTCGCCGCGATGACCGACGACGCCGCCCGGACCGCCGACCGACTGGCCGCCGCGCGGCTGTACCTGTGCACGGACGCCCGCGAGGAGCGCGGCGACCTCGAGGAGTTCCTGCACGCCGCGCTGCGCGGCGGGGTCGACGTCGTCCAGCTGCGGGACAAGACCCTCGACGTGCGGCGCGAGCTGGCGCTCCAGGAGCTCGTGGCATCGGTGGCCGGCGAGCACGGGGCGCTGTGGGCGGTCAACGACCGCGCCGACGTCGCGCGGCTGGTCGGTGCCCCGGCCCTGCACACCGGCCAGGACGACCTCCCGGTCGTGGCGTCGCGGCGGCTGCTCGGGCCGGGGGCGCTGCTCGGCCGCTCGACGCACTGCGCCGCGCAGGCCGCGGCGGCCGAGGCGGACGCCGACGTCGACTACTTCTGCGTGGGCCCGCTGTGGGCGACGCCCACCAAGCCGGGCCGTGCCGCCGTCGGCCTCGACCTGGTGCGCGAGGTCGCGGCGACCCGTCCGCGGACCCCGTGGTTCGCCATCGGCGGCGTCGACGGCGACCGCCTCGAGGAGGTGCTCGACGCCGGGGCGACGCGGGTCGTCGTCGTCCGCGCGATCACGCGGGCGACGGACCCGGAGGCGGCCGCGCGCGCGCTGCGAGAACGGCTGCCGGGCGACTGAGACGGTGACTGTCGCCCGGCGCGCCGCCGGTATCCTGGCCCGGTGACCGCCATCCCCGCAGATCCCGCGACCGACGACGTCCTGCCCGTGCCCACCCCGAGGCCCGTCCTCGTCGTCGACTTCGGTGCGCAGTACGCCCAGCTCATCGCCCGGCGCGTGCGCGAGGCGAACGTGTACTCCGAGATCGTGCCGCACTCCGCGACCGTCGAGCAGATGCTCGCCAAGGACCCGGTCGCCATCATCCTGTCGGGCGGCCCGTCGTCGGTCTACGCCCAGGGCGCGCCGTTCGTGGACCCCGCCCTGTTCGACGCCGGCGTCCCCGTCCTGGGCATCTGCTACGGGTTCCAGGCGATGGCGAAGGCGCTCGGCGGGACCGTCGCCCAGACCGGGCAGCGGGAGTACGGCGGCACGGAGGTCGAGGTCTGCTCCGCGGGCGTGCTGCTGGCCGGCACCCCGGAGCACCAGACCACGTGGATGAGCCACGGCGACTCCGTGCACGAGGCGCCGGAGGGCTTCGAGGTGCTCGCCACGTCGTCGGGCTCCCCGGTCGCGGCGTTCGAGGACGGCTCGCGGCGGCTCTACGGGGTGCAGTGGCACCCCGAGGTCAAGCACTCGGCGCACGGCCAGGCGGTGCTCGAGCACTTCCTCTACGAGGGCGCGGGCCTCGCGCCCGACTGGACGGCGAGCAACGTCGTCGCCGACCAGGTCGCCGCGATCCGCGCGCAGGTCGGCGACGCGCGCGTCATCTGCGGACTGTCCGGCGGCGTGGACTCCTCGGTCGCCGCCGCCCTCGTGCAGAAGGCCGTCGGGGACCAGCTGACCTGCGTGTTCGTCGACCACGGGCTGCTGCGCGCGGGGGAGGCGGAGCAGGTCGAGCGCGACTTCGTGGCCGCGACCGGCGTGCGCCTCATGGTCGTCGACGCGCGCGAGCGGTTCCTGGCCGCCCTCGCGGGGCAGAGCGACCCCGAGACCAAGCGCAAGATCATCGGGCGCGAGTTCATCCGCGTGTTCGAGGACGCCGCCCGCGACGTCGTGGCCGACGCCGGGCAGCACGGCGACGAGGTGCGCTTCCTGGTCCAGGGCACGCTCTACCCCGACGTCGTCGAGTCCGGCGGGGGCGAGGGCGCCGCGAACATCAAGTCGCACCACAACGTGGGCGGGCTGCCCGACGACCTGCAGTTCTCGCTCGTCGAGCCGCTGCGCACCCTCTTCAAGGACGAGGTCCGCGCCGTCGGCCTCGAGCTGGGCGTGCCCGAGGAGATCGTCTGGCGCCAGCCGTTCCCCGGGCCGGGGCTCGGCATCCGGATCGTCGGCGAGGTCACCGGCGAGCGCCTCGAGATCCTGCGCGCCGCCGACGCGATCGCGCGCGAGGAGCTCTCCCGGGCCGGGCTGGACCGCGAGATCTGGCAGTGCCCGGTCGTGCTGCTCGCCGACGTGCGCTCCGTCGGCGTGCAGGGCGACGGCCGCACCTACGGGCACCCGATCGTGCTGCGGCCGGTCTCGTCCGAGGACGCGATGACCGCCGACTGGACGCGCCTGCCGTACGACGTCCTGTCGGTGATCTCGACCCGCATCACCAACGAGGTGAGCGAGGTCAACCGGGTGGTGCTCGACGTCACGAGCAAGCCGCCGGGCACCATCGAGTGGGAGTGAGCCGCCGTCAGCCCAGCACCGAGCAGGGCTTCCCGCCCAGCAGGGTGTAGAGGGCGTCCGCGCCCGGGCCGGAGGTCGACGCGCCGACGAAGCCGAAGGTCGTGCGCTCGCCGGGGCGGAGCGTGGCGTTCCACGACAGGTTCGACGCGGTGATGTGGTTGCCGACCTGGACGACGTCGCTGCTCCAGTAGTTCTGGATCCTCTGCCCGCCCTCGAACCACCACTGCAGGTCCCAGCCGCGCAGGGTGGAGGTGCCGGTGTTCTGCACCCAGAGCTGGGTGGTGAATCCCTGCGGCCACGCTCCGTGCACGGTGTAGCCGACCGCGCAGGTCGGCCGGGCGAGGGCAGGCTGGGCGCCGGTGACGAGCTCGTGCGCCATCTCCGGGAACCATCCGCCGGCCGGCGGGTCCACCGTGCCGCGCTCGGGGTCCTGCGGGCCGTCGGTGCCGCGATAGCACTGCCCGTCGGACTCGCCGGGCACCTTGATCCACAGGTAGGCGTCGACCACGGCGTCGGGCGTCGTGGTGCTGGGCGTCTCGCCCACCCCGCGCCCCGGCGGGTTGCACCACACCTCCGGGTCGTCGTTGCTCGCGTCCCCGTCGCCCGGCGTGTAGCCGCCGGCCGGGGCGCCCGTCCAGGGCCCCTGCCCGTTGCGGGAGGTGTCGAGCACGGCGTGCGCCTGGTGCTCCCGGTCGCGCGTCAGGCCCAGGGAGGCGAAGTCGGCGGTGTACTTGTCGTCGACGGCGCCCCAGGTCGAGACGTCGGCCGCATCGAAGCCGTCGAGACCGCTGTACTGGCTCGCGCAGTAGGCGGGGACGAACCAGTCCGGGCCCTGCGTCGAGAGCGCGATGCAGTCGGAGACCCACCCCGCGTAGGCCGTGAGGTTCTCGGTCGCCTCGTAGTTGGAGGCGTTGAGGAAGAACCCGTCGGCCTTCTCCACGCCGGCGCGCACCAGGCGGTCGGCGGCGTCGCCGGCGCCGAGCCAGCTGCTGTGGGTGCCGTCGAGGTAGACCGAGGTCCCGTCGAGGCCGGTCAGCCGGTCCACGGCGTAGCTGAGCTGGGTGAACCGGTCGTCGGCCGCGGTGGCGCTGTCGAGCTCGGCAGGCTGGCACCATCCGGGAGTCTGCTCCCAGGCGACGGTCCCGTCATATGGCGTCCACCAGGGGATGATGCCGAGGCCGTCCGGCTCGAGGATCACGATCGCGTCGCGGTCCCCGATGCCGGCGGCGACCTCGTCGACGAACGACTCGTACTCCGCCGTGTCCTTCGCGCCGCCCGCCGAGTACTGCGCGCAGTCCCGGAACGGCAGGTCGTACACGACGAGCGTGGGCACCGAGCCGTCGGCCTGTGCGGCGCGCGTGACGCGCTCGGCCTCGGCGCGCGTGTCCTTGCCCTTGTCCCCGGTCAGCCACGTCGCGGTGGCGTGCCCGCCGAGCAGGACCGCCTCCTGCTTCGCCCGGCCCTCGAGCGCCGCGGCGGCCTCGAACGTGGAGCTGTGCGGGTCGACCCAGAGGCGCTGGCCGGAGGGGTCGACGGCCTGCGCGGGGAGCGCGGCGAGGCCGGCGCCGAGCGCGAGCGCGACGGCCGTCGCCAGGGCGAGCAGCGGGCGGGCGCGCCGCGCCGCGGCACCGGGCTGGTGGGAAGTGGGCTGGTGGGAAGTGTGCTGGCGGGACCGGCGGGTACGTGCCATGGAAGCGCTCCCAAGCTCGTGGTCGTCCGTGGCGCCGTTGCCCCGGACGGCTGCGACAGTCCCGAGAGACGCACGTCACAGCGGTACCCACCGTAGGTGGCGGGCCCGCCCGGGTCAACGTCGGCACCGTGCGCTCGGTCCCGCCCCCGGGGCGGCGTCGGGCGCCCGGCCGCGCGGATACCCTCGACCCATGCGCATCGTCCACGTCACCGACTGCTTCGCGCCGCGGACGGGCGGGATCGAGTCGCAGGTCGGCGACCTCGCCGCCGCGCAGGCCCGCGCGGGCGACGAGGTGCACGTGACGACCGCGACCTTCGGCGCGCAGGGCCAGCACGGCGGAGCCGTGGAGGAGACGCGCGGCGTGCGGGTGCACCGGCTCGGCTCCCGCTTCACCGGCGGGCTCCCCGTGAACCCGTGGTCGGGACCGCGGCTCATGCGCGCGGTCCTGCGGGACGTGCGGCCCGACGTCGTGCACGTGCACGCCGGTCTGGTCGCGCCCTTCGCCTACGACGGCGCCAGGACCGCCAGGGCGGCGGGGATCCCCACCGTGGTCACGTGGCACTCGATGCTCGACGGCGGCATCCCCGTCCTGCGCGCGGGCAGCAAGGTGCTCGGCTGGCGCTCGTCCCGGATGGTGCCCACGGCCGTCAGCCACGCCGCCGCGCGGCGCGTGGAGAAGGTGCTCGGCCTCGCCCCCGGCGAGGTCCCCGTCGTGCCGGACGCGATCGACGTCGCCGCCTGGCACGCCGTCGCGGCCCGCCGGGAGACGGACCCGGCCGCGCCGGTGCGGTTCGTGACGACGATGCGCCTCGAGCCGCGCAAGCGCGGGCGGCACCTGGTGGAGGCGTTCGCCCAGGCGCTGCGCGCGCTGCCCGACGGCGCGGCGCGGCTGACGATCATCGGTGCGGGATCGGAGGACGCGCTGCTGCGCTCGCGCGTGGCGCGCCTCGGGCTCGGGGACCGCGTCACGATGGCGGGGCGGCTCACGCGCGAGGAGGTCACCGCGGCGTACGCCACGGCGGACGTCTTCTGCTCGCCCGCGATCCTCGAGGCGTTCGGCATCGCGGCGCTCGAGGCGCGCTCGGCGGGCCTCGCCGTCGTCGCCCGCCGCGGGACGGGGGTCGAGGAGTTCGTCGACCACGAGGTCGAGGGGCTCCTGGTCTCCAGCGACGACGAGCTGGCGGGCGCGATGGTGCGCCTGGTCCGGGACCGCGCGCTGCTCGGGCGGCTGCTCGAGCACAACCGCGACCACGCGCCACGCTTCACCTGGGACGTGGTGACGCAGCGCGCCGCCGAGGCGTACGCGGAGGCATCGGCCCGAGGCTGAGCGTTGTCTGGACACGCCCTAGATGTCCGTTCAGCCGCTTCTGCGCGACGCCCGAGGTGCGGTGGACTAGCGTGACGAGCGTCAGCCCGGTGGGACGCGGAGCTGCTTCGAAGAGGCCGAGCGCCCCGAGCGGGGGACTGCGTACGACGACTCGATCACCCGTTGCAGTTGGCCGACGAAGGAGCCCAGCATGTCGAACACCGTCACCGTCTCACCGACCCGCGGCGTCAGAGGCATCGGCCTCCTGTCGATCATCGCCGGGATCATCCTCATCGTCGCCGGTGCGGTCACCTGGATCACGGTCAGCTCCCAGCTCGACGAGCAGAAGATCACCGTCTCCGACGACGCGGACTTCCTCGCGGGCGACCAGGTCAACGGGCCGTTCTCGGCCTACGCCCAGGCCGAGGTGATCGACAAGCACGCGCTCGAGGCCACCGGCGGGAAGACGTACGCCGAGCTCGACCAGGACGACCCGACGCGCGAGACCGCGATGACCGCCTCGTTCCTGCGCGCGTCGCTCTTCACGTCGGTCGTCGCGTACGGCGTGTGCGCCCTCGTGTTCGGCCTCGGCATCATGTTCATCCTGCTGGGCGTCGCGCTGCGGCGGCTGGCGGGCGGGCCGTCCGTCTCGATCGAGAGCGCCGGCGACGACTCGTCCGCCCGCGGGGCTGCCGCGGCGGCCGCCCCCGCCGCGGCAGCGCCGGCCGCGGCACCCGTCGCGCCCGCTCCTGCCGCCGCGGCCCCAGCTCCGGCCGCCCCCGCTCCGGCCGCCTCGGCCGCGCCGGCCGAGGGTCAGACCTCGAACGAGCCCGCGGACGCGGCTCCCGAGGCACCCGTCCGCCGTCCTGCGCACGCGGCGCCCGGTGCGGCTCCCGGGGAGGAGCCTGTCGTCCCGCCGGCGGCGGCCGACCAGGCCCCGGCCTCTCCCGGGCCGGAGCCGACCGACGAGGACCGTCCCCGCCCCTGAGGGCGATCGCCGACCGGAAGGGACCGGTCGGACCGCAGCGACGACGCACCGAGGGCGGTGGGGCAGGTGCCCCACCGCCCTCGGTGCGTCCCGGTGCCGTCCGCCCGAGGGTGCGGCGGTCAGGTGGCGGTCAGCGGCCGGCGCGGCCCTGCCGCCCCGAGCGGCGCACCCCGGCGACGACGGAGCCGACCAGGAGGGCGAGCCCGCCGGCGGCCAGCACCACGATGACCGCGAGGTCCAGGTCGACGTCCGCGCCGCCCGCGAGCGCGAGGACCATGGCGCCGACCAGCGCGAGCACCAGGCCCCAGACGACGGTCGCGACCGAGATCGCCCGGCGCTCGGTGTGCTCCCGGGGAGCGGGCCCGTCCGCCCGGGTGGCGTCCGCGGCCGGTGCGGGAGCAGGCTCGGTCCAGGGGCCGGAGGCGGGCGCGCCGGCGGCACCGTCGGGCGTCGCCCCGGCGAGCGGCTCGGTCTCGGGGACCGACCCGGCCAGGGGGAGGGTCGCGTCGTCGTCCTGCCCGGAGGGCTGCGGCCTGTCGGTGCTCATGATGCCTCCACGATGCGTACGGTCCCGGCCCGGCCGGCGACGTCCAGGATGATCTGCGGTGTCGCGCCTGCGTCGACCTCGGCGCTGCTGAGCTCGGTGGCTGCGCCGCCCACGAGCGAGCGGTCGACGCTCGTCCCGTCGCCGGTCCAGCGCACGTCGCCCGCCCAGAGCGTGACGTCCGCCGTCACGGCGGCGTCCTGCGGGACGACGACGGTCACGTCGCCGGCCGTGAAGCGGACCGGGACCCGGACGGGGTCCGCCGCGGCCGAGGCGCCGCCGTCCGCCGCGCCGTCCGCGGTGCCGTCCGCGGTGCCGTCCGCGGTGCGGTCCGCTGTGCCGTCCGCTGTGCCGCCGGTGTCGGCGGTGCTGCCCGTGGCCGGCGGCAGGTCGAGCCGGGTGAGGTCGACCCGTGCGTCGCCGACGCCGAACGCGTACCCCTGCTCGGCCGAGGCGACGTCGTGCGGGACGTAGGTGTCGGAGGAGATGACGCGCTGCACGCCGTCGGTGGGGTCGTAGAGGTCGTCGGCGCTCCAGATGCCCGCGACGATCCCGACGCCGACGAGGATCCATGCGATCCCGTGCAGGCCCCCTGCGCGCCGCCCGCGCAGCCCCGTCACGACGGTCGCGGCGCCCACGATCAGGAGCCCGGCCCCGACCCACGCGAGGGCGACGTCGTGCTCCCCGCCGTCGCGCCACGACCACCAGGTGAGCGCTGCGCCGGTCAGGAGGATCAGACCGAGCACCGCGGTGACGGTGACGCTGCCGGCCGCCCGGGCGCGTGCTGCCTCGGCCCGCTCCTGCGCCGCTCGTCGTGCAGCCGCCCGGCGCTCGTCGCGCAGCCGTGCGGTGCGGGCGCGCTCGGCGGCCCTGGCCTCCGCGGCCCGTGCCCGCTCGGCGTCGCGCTCGGCCTGCGCCTGCGCGGTCGCGGTCGGCGTGGACCCGGGGGGTGTGGTCGCGGGGGGCGTGGCCGCGTCCGGGCCGGCCGACGTCGCGGCGGGGCTCGGCGTGGCCCACGCCCACGAGACGTGCTCGTCGTCGGGGCGCTGCCCGGCGGCGTCCGTGGTCCCGTACGGCGGGACCGGCGGGACCGGCGGGGCCGATCGGCGGTGCTGCGAGGAGGAGCGCGAGGCCATCACGACGAGCCAGACGATGCCCGCGACCGCGGCGACCCAGAAGATGCCGTTCAGCCAGCCGAGGCCGACGTGGTCGGCGAGCGACCACCACGTCCCACCCCAGCTGAACCCCGCGACGAGCGCGGCCACCGCACCGACGACCGCGATGTCGACGTCCCCGCGGATCGTCTGCTCGAGGTGGATGCGGCCGTCGTCCTCCTCGGGCAGCAGGGCCCAGGCGATGCCGTAGAGCACGAGCCCGGCGCCGGAGAAGAAGAGCGTCAGGACGAGGATGCCGCGCACGACGAGCGGGTCGATCCCGAACCGGTGGGCGACCCCGGCGGCGACGCCGCCCATCCAGCGGTCGTCCGAGCGCGCGATGCCGAGGCGCCGCACGGAGGCGAAGAAGCCGTCCAGCGGTCGGGCCGGCGGGGAGCCGGCGGGCCCGGTGGGGGGTGTGCCGCCCGGTGCGTCGGAGGGCGGAGGTGGTGCGTCGGTGTCTCGTTCGTTCTCCATGGTTCCATCGTGGTCGCCGGGGCGGGCCCGCGACCATCGGGGTTCCCCCTGACCCGACCCTGGATCCTGAGCCGCCGGACCCTGGTCTCCTCCCCGGGAGCAGCCCGGGGCGCGGGTTTCGTGTGACGATCAGGGCATGGACGACCCCTTGCCCGACGCGGCTCCCGGCGCGCCGTCCGGCGCGCCGTCCGCGGACCCGGGGCGGCTCCCGCTGCGCCGCCCGGAGCAGCACCGCTGGGCCGGCGGCGTCTGCGCGGGCCTCGCGCTGCACCTCGACCTGCCCGTGCGGTGGGTGCGCGTCGTCGCCGCGCTGACGGTGCTGGCCGGCGGGGCGGGCGCGCTGGTCTACGTGTTCTGGTGGGTGACGGTGCCGACGGGCGACCCGCGCGCGGCGGCCGCCGCGGCGCGGCCGGCGGCGCTCGGGCGCGTCGCGCCCCGGCTGCGCTCCGGCGAGTCGCCCGTGCCCGTGCGCGACCTGGTGCTGGGCACGCTGCTGCTCGGCGTCGCGGCGCTCCTGCTCGCGGTGCGCGCCGGGCTCGAGCTCCGGGTGGGATGGGTGGCGCCGGCGCTGATCGTGCTGGCGGGCACGGCGCTCGCGTGGAGCCAGCTCGATGCAGCGCAGCGCGGGCGCTGGCTCTCCCGGGCGGGCGGTCGGACCTCGACGGCGCTGCTGCGGATCGTCGGCGGGCTCGTGCTCGTCGTCGTCGGCGTCCTCCTGCTCGCGACGCAGGCGGGTTCGTTCGGCACGATGCTGCGCGCGGCCGTGGCCGCCCTCGCCATGCTCGCCGGCGCCGCCGTCGTCCTCGCGCCCTGGTGGCTGCGCCTCGTGCGCGAGCTCGGCGACGAGCGCGCCGCGCGGGCGCGCGAGTCGGAGCGTGCCGACATCGCGGCGCACCTGCACGACTCGGTGCTGCAGACCCTCGCGCTGATCCGGACGCGGGCCGACGACGCGGAGGCGGTCTCCCGGCTGGCGCGCGCCCAGGAGCGCGAGCTGCGGGAGTGGTTGTACAGCGACCGGCCCGTGGCTGGTACGTCGCTGGCGGCCGAGCTGCGCGAGCTCGTCGGCGAGATCGAGGACGCCCGCATCCCGCGGCCCGGCGGCGGTCTCGAGCCGGTGGCCGTCGACGTCGTCGTCGTGGGCGACTGCGTCCCGACGGTGCAGACGACGGCGCTGCTGCAGGCGGTGCGCGAGTCGCTCGTCAACGCGGTCTCGCACGGGGCGCCGCCGGTCTCGGTGTACCTGGAGGTGCGCGACGAGAGGGTGGAGGCGTTCGTGCGGGACCGCGGCGACGGCTTCGACATGGACACGGTCCCCGCGGACCGGTTCGGCGTGCGCGAGTCGGTCGTGGGGCGCGTGCGCCGCCGGGGCGGCAGCGCGGAGCTGGTCAGCCGGCCCGGCTGGGGCACGGAGGTGCGCCTCGGCGTGCCGCGCCAGGGTGGCGCGGCGCCGGAGGGCGCCACGACGGCGGACGGCGCGCGCGGCGCCGGGACGGAGGAGCGATGACGGCACCGGGCGGCACCGATGGCAGGGGCGGCACCGAGGCTACCGGCGGCGACACCGTCTCCGGCGCGGCGGTGACGGTGGTGCTCGTCGACGACCACCACCTGTTCCGGGCGGGCGTGCGGGCGAGCCTCGACGACCGCGTCCGGGTGGTGGGCGAGGCGGACGACGTGGACGGCGCGGTGGAGGCGGTCCGCCGGCTGGCACCGCAGGTCGTGCTCCTGGACGTCCATCTGCCGGGCGGCGGCGGCGGGGGCGGCGCGGAGGTGCTGCGCCGGTGCGCGGACCTCGCGCCGGTCACCCGCTTCCTCGCGCTCTCGGTCTCGGACGCGTCGGACGACGTCGTCGCGGTGATCCGGGCGGGCGCCCGGGGGTACGTGACCAAGGCGATCTCGGGGACGGAACTGTCCGCCGCCGTCGGGCAGGTCGCGGCCGGGGACGCGGTGTTCTCGCCGCGCCTGGCGGGCTTCGTCCTGGACGCTTTCGGCACCGCGGCGGGGGACGTGGCCGTCGCGGACGACGAGCTCGACCGGCTGACGGCCCGCGAGCAGGAGGTCATGCGCCTGATCGCGCGGGGCTATGCATACAAGGAGGTGGGCAGCGAGCTCTTCATCTCGGTCAAGACGGTGGAGACGCACGTGTCCTCGGTCCTGCGCAAGCTGCAGCTCTCCTCGCGGCACGAGCTCACGCGCTGGGCGGCGCAGCGCCGCCTGCTCTGACGGCCGGGTCCGGGCTCGCGCGCGCCGCCTCCGCACCGTCGTCACACTTGTGACACATTTCACGAGCGCCGTCCTGGCGTAGGCGTGGGCGGAGTCCTACATTACTTGTGAAGAGTTTCACGAATGGCGTGGGGCTCTCGACCACAAGGGGATCGACATGAGCACCACCGGCAGCACCACGAACACCAGCCACCGGACGCTGGTCCGCTGGTCGGGCATCGTCGCGATCGTGGCGGGCGTCGTCATGATCGTCGCCGGGGCCGTCACCTGGGCCACCGTCTCCAGCCAGCTCTCGGCGCAGGAGATCACCGTCTCGGAGGACTCGACGATGCTGCCGGGCGACGACGTCGACGGCCCGTTCTCCGCGTACGCGCAGGCCCAGATCATCGACCACCACGCGCTCGAGGCGACCGGTGGCAAGACCTACGCGCAGCTCGAGCAGGACGACCCGCTGCGGGTCACCGCGATGAACGCCTCGTTCCTGCGGGCCTCGCTGTTCACCTCGGTCGTGGCCTACGGTGTCGCGGCCCTCGTCGTCGGGCTCGGTGCCCTGGCCGTCTTCTTCGGCAGCGTGACGACGGTCGTCACGGGCCGCCGCGGCACCGGATCGGCGGCCGGCGCGCAGGCCGGGCGGGACAGCCACCCGCAGGAGCCGCTCCTCGCGGCCTGACGTCCCGTCCGCCGGCGGCCCGCCCGCCGAGACGTCGAACTCCGCCCCTGATCCCGCCGGATCAGGGGCGGAATTCGACGTCTCGGCGGGTGCCGGTGCGGGTGCCGGGCCAGGCGGGGGAGAGGCGGACGACGTCGCCCACCACCACGACCGCGGGCGCGCGCACCCCGGCGCCGGACGCCACCGCGGCGATCGTCGCGAGCGTGCCGACGGTGGTGCGCTGGCGCGGGCCGTAGCCGTCCTCGACCACCGCGACCGGCGTCTCGGGGGCCCGTCCCGCCGCGACGAGCGCGTCCGCGCTCTCGGCCAGACGCGAGACGCCCATGAGCAGGACGACGGTGTGGTCGCTCGCGGGCGGCACGCGGCCGACGTCCTCGTGCCCCGTCAGGACGGTGAACCCGCGGGAGAGCCCGCGGTGGGTGACGGGGATGCCGGCCGCGGCGGGCACGGACACCGCGCTGGTCACGCCGGGCACGACCTCGACCTCGATCCCGTGGGCCCGGCAGGCGGCGAGCTCCTCGCCGCCGCGGCCGAACACGTACGGGTCGCCGCCCTTGAGCCGCACGACGTCGCGGCCCGCCAGCGCGTGCCGCACGAGCGTCGCGTCGATCTCCTCCTGCGGGACGGGGTGGTGCCCGGGCCGCTTGCCGACGTCCACCACGAGGACGTCGTCGGCGAGGTCGGCGAGCAGTCCGCGGGGCGCGAGGCGGTCGACGACGACGACGTCGGCCCGGGCGATCAGCGCCCGGCCGCGGGCCGTGACGAGCCCGTCCGCCCCGGGACCGCCGCCGACGAGCGCGACGCGACCGGGCCCGGTCCGTGCGACGGGGCGCACCGCGCGCAGGGGCAGCTCCCCCGAGGCGAGCTGCGCGGCGACCGCGTCGCGGACGCGGCGCGCCCGGCCGGGGTCGCGCCCGCCGTTGACCGCGACCACGACCTCGGCCGGCCCGGAGGGCTCGTCGAGCGCGACCCGGGCCACCGCCGGGACCCACGCCGTCCCGCCGCCGTCCGCGCCCGCGTCGCCCGCCGTGACGCAGAAGGTCCGCCCGGCCTCGGCGTCGGCGGCCACGCGCGCGTCGACGGCCGGGTCCCCCGTCGCGGTGTGCACGAGCCAGGCGTCCGCGAGGTCGCCGCCGGCGTACGCGCGGGGCAGGTGGTCGGCGTCCGCGACCCCGGCGAGCAGGTCCGCCATCTGCGGGCAGACCTGCGGGGCGACGACCGTGACGAGGGCCCCGGCCTCGAGGAGCCCGCGGGCCCTGCGCGCGGCGACCGGTCCGCCCCCGACGACCACCACCGCCCGGCCCCGCACGCGCAGCCCCAGCGGGTACAGGGCGCCCGCGCCCGGGTCCGTCGTGCTCATCCGTCGGCGGCCGCGGTCAGATCGAGTACTGCGCGGGCCGGGACGCCGGGCGCCGGACGGCGGCGAGCGCGTCGCCGACCATCCCCGCCGCGAGCGTGCCGCCGTCGTGGGCGTCGATCAGCAGGAACGCGCCGGTGCGGCGCGCCACCACGTACTCCTCGGCCGCGACGGGGGACGCGAGCCGCAGGCGGACACGGCCGATGTCGTTGAGCGCCAGCGCCTCGGCCGGGACCAGCTCGGCCGCGTCGAGGTCCAGGCGCCCGACGACGTCGCGCACCACGGCCTTGACCGTGCGGGTCGTGTGCTTGAGCAGCAACCGCGCGCCCGGGCGCAGCGGCGCGTCCCCGAGCCACGCGACCATGCCCTCGACGTCCTGCGTGACCTCGGGGGCGTCGTCGGCCGCGGCGAGCAGGTCCCCGCGGGAGACGTCGACGTCGTCGGCCAGCCGGAGGGTCACGGACTGCGGGGCGAAGGCCTCGTCCAGCGGCCCGTCGGCCGTGTCGATGCCGGCCACGGTGGTCCGGGTCCCGGACGGGAGCACGACGACGCGGTCGCCGACCCGCACGACCCCGGAGGCGACCTGCCCGGCGTAGCCGCGGTAGTCGCGGTACTCGTCCGAGACCGCCGCGCCCTGCGGGCGGATGGCGAGCTGGACCGGGAACCGGAAGGACTCGACGTCCGGGTCGTCGGCGGTCGGCAGGCCCTCGAGGAGCTCGAGGAGCGTCGGCCCGTCGTACCAGGGCGTGCGGGTGCTGCGGTCCACGACGTTGTCGCCCACCAGCGCGGAGACGGGCAGCGGGTGCACGTCCGCGACGCCGAGCGACGCCGCGGTCGCCCGGATCTCGGCCGCGAGCTCCTCGTAGCGCTCGCGCGAGTAGTCGACGAGGTCGATCTTGTTGACGGCCACGACGATGTGCGGCACGCGCAGGAGGCTCGCGACGGCCAGGTGGCGGCGCGTCTGCTCGAGCAGCCCCTTGCGGGCGTCGATGAGCAGGACCAGGGCGTCGGCCGTGGACGCGCCGGTGACCGTGTTGCGGGTGTACTGCACGTGGCCGGGGCAGTCCGCGAGGATGAACGAGCGGCGGGCCGTGGCGAAGTACCGGTAGGCGACGTCGATCGTGATGCCCTGCTCGCGCTCCGAGCGCAGCCCGTCCGTGAGCAGCGCGAGGTCCGCGGTCTGCAGGCCGCGGTCGCGCGAGACCCGCTCGACGGCCTCGATCTGGTCGGCGAGGACGGACTTGGAGTCGAACAGCAGGCGGCCGACGAGGGTCGACTTGCCGTCGTCGACCGAGCCCGCGGTCGCCAGGCGCAGCAGGGTGGACGCCGAGCTCGGGAGCACGGCGTCGTCGGTGGTGCTCGCGGCGGGGCTCGTGGTCTGGGCGCTCATCTAGAAGTACCCCTCCTTCTTGCGGTCTTCCATGGCGGCCTCGGAGATGCGGTCGTCGGCGCGGGTCGCGCCCCGCTCGGTGATGCGGGTGGCGGCGACCTCGGCGATCACGGCCTGGACGTCCGTCGCGGCGGACTCGACGGCCCCCGTGCAGGACATGTCCCCGACCGTGCGGTAGCGCACGAGGCGCGTGTGCGGGCGCTCGCCGTCGCGCGGGCGCGAGTGCGGCCCGACGGCGAGGAGCATCCCGTCGCGCTCGAAGACCTCGCGCTCGCTCGCGTAGTACAGGGACGGGAGCGCGATGCGCTCGCGGGCGATGTACTGCCAGACGTCGAGCTCGGTCCAGTTGCTGATCGGGAAGACGCGCACGTGCTCGCCCGGGCGGTGGCGACCGTTGTACAGGTTCCACAGCTCGGGCCGCTGGTTGCGCGGGTCCCACTGGCCGAACTCGTCGCGCAGCGAGAAGACGCGCTCCTTGGCGCGCGCCTTCTCCTCGTCGCGCCGGCCCCCGCCGAAGACGGCGTCGAACCGGTGGTCGTTGATCGCGTCGAGCAGCGGCTGCGTCTGCAGCGGGTTGCGGGTGCCGTCCGGGCGCTCGCGCAGCCGGCCGTCGTCGATGTAGTCCTGCACGCTCGCGACCTCCAGGCGCAGGCGCAGCCGGTCCGCCGTGGCGTCGCGGAAGGCGAGGACCTCGGGGAAGTTGTGCCCCGTGTCCACGTGCAGCACCGGGAAGGGCACCGGCGACGGCCAGAACGCCTTCGTCGCGAGGTGCAGCATCACGACGGAGTCCTTGCCGCCGCTGAACAGCAGCACGGGTCGCTCGAACTCGCTCGCGACCTCGCGGAAGATGTGGATCGCCTCGCTCTCGAGCGCGTCGAGCTGCGAGAGGCGGTGCCGGGTCTGGTCGGCCGGCGCGGTCGCCGGGGCTGTGCTCAGGTCGGTCGTCATACGTGGAGCCCGCATTCCGTCTTGTCGAGGCCGGCCCAGCGGCCGGACCGGGGGTCGTCGCCGGGGGCGACGCGCTTGGTGCAGGGGGCGCAGCCGATCGACGGGTAGCCGTCGTTCAGGAGCGGGTTGAGCGTCACCTGGTGCGTGGTGGCGTACGCGAGGACGTCGTCGAAGGACCACGCGGCGAGGGGGTTGATCTTGACCAGGCCGTTCTTCTCGTCCCAGGTGACCAGGGGCGTGCGGGCGCGGGTCGGCGCCTCGTCCCGGCGCACGCCGGTGACCCACACCTCGTAGCCGGCGAGCGTGCGCTGCAGCGGCTCGACCTTGCGCAGCCGGCAGCACAGCCCCGGGTCGCGGGCGAAGAGGTCCTTGCCGTGCGCGGCGTCCTGCTCCGCGACGGTCGCCGAGGGCAGCACGTCGACGACGGTCACGTCGAGCGACTGCGCGACGGCGTCGCGGGTCCCGTAGGTCTCGGCGAAGTGGTAGCCGGTGTCCAGGAACAGCACGTCCACCCAGGGTGCGGCCCGGGCCACGAGGTGGGGGAGCACGGCGTCGGCCATGGAGCAGGCGACGGCGACCCGGGTGCCGAACTCGCGCTCGGCCCACGCCACGACCTGCTCGGCGCTCGCCTCGTCGTCCGCGCCCGGGCCCGAGCCGTGCAGCTCGGCCCTGCCGCGCTCGACGATCTCGCGCAGCTGTGCCGCGTCGCGCCGCGGCGGGGCCGCCGCGCGCCGCCGCTGGTCGGCGGCGCGCGACTCCTCGCGCTCGGCCGCCCTGGCCTGGGCCGCAGCCCGCAGCGCCGCCAGCGGGCCGGTGCCGGGGCTCAGGTCCGCGCTCACTGCAGCGCCTCCTCGTCGGCCCGGTGCGCCCAGCGGGCGAAGGTCTCGTCCGGCTCGTGCTGTGCGTCGTAGGCGCGCACGAGGCGCTCCACGTAGTCGGTGACCTCGCTGGCCGGGACCTTGAGCCCGCGCACGGTGCGGCCCAGGCCGCCCTCCTCGCGCCCCTCGCCGACGAGACCGCCGCCGAGGTGGACCTGGAAGCCCGGGACCTGCTCGCCGTCGACCGTGATGATCTGGCCCTTGAGCCCGATGTCCGCGGTCTGGATGCGGGCGCAGGAGTTGGGGCAGCCGTTGACGTTGAGCGCGATCGGGCGGTCGATGCGCTGCGTGACGTCCCCGACGCGCTCCTCGAGCTCGGTGATGACGCGCGCCGCGGTGTCCTTCGTGTCGACGATCGCCAGCTTGCAGAACTCGATGCCCGTGCACGCGATCGTCGAGCGGCGGAAGAGGCTCGGCCGCGCGGTCAGGCCGAGGGGCTCGAGGCCCGCGACCAGCTCCTCGACCCGGTCGGCCGGGACGCCGAGGATCACGACCTTCTGGTGCGCGGTCAGCCGTGCGGACTCCGCGCCGACCCGCTCGACCAGCTCCGCCAGCCCGGTGAGCGTGCCGCCGCCCACGCGCCCGACGACGGGCGCCGCGCCGACGTAGCAGCGGCCGTCCTTCTGCTCGTGGACGCCCACGTGGTCCCCGGGGCGGGTCGCGGGCGCCGGCGGTGGGCCGTCGGGCAGGGCGTACCCGAGGTACTCCTGCTCGAGCACCTCGCGGAACCTCTCGGTGCCCCAGTCGGCGAGGAGGAACTTCAGGCGCGCCTTGTTGCGCAGGCGCCGGTACCCGTAGTCGCGGAAGATCCGGATCACGCCGTGCCAGACGTCGGCCGCGCGCTCCTCGGAGACGAACGCGCCGAGGCGCTCCCCGAGCCGCGGCGTCGTGGACAGCGCCCCGCCGACCCACAGGTCGTAGCCCGGGCCGAGCTCGGGGTGCACGACGCCGACCAGCGAGATGTCGTTGATCTCGTGGACCACGTCCAGGCTGGGGTGGCCCGTGATGGCCGTCTTGAACTTGCGCGGCAGGTTCGCCAGGTCGGGGTCGCCGATGTAGCGGCGCTTGATCTCGGCGATCACCGGGGTGGGGTCGATGATCTCGTCGGCGGCGACTCCCGCGACCGGGCTGCCGAGGAACCCGCGGGGGGAGTCGCCGCACGCGGTCGTGGTCTCGAGGCCGACGGTCTCGAGCCGGCGCCAGATCTCCGGCACGTCCTCGATCTCGATCCAGTGGTACTGGATGTTCTGGCGGTCGGTGATGTCGGCCGAGCCGCGCCCGAAGTCCTCGGAGATGCCACCGAGCACCCGCAGCGCCGCCGGGTCGAGCGCCTGGCCGTCGGTGCGCACCCGCAGCATGAAGTAGCGGTCCTCGAGCTCGTGCGGCTCGAGGGTGGCGGTGCGGCCGCCGTCGATCCCGGGCTTGCGCTGGGTGTACAGGCCCCACCAGCGGAACCGGCCGTGCAGGTCGTCGTCGGCGATGGAGTCGAAGCCCTCGCGGGCGTAGACCGACTCGATGCGTTCGCGCACGCCCAGCGGCGCGGCCTCCTGCTTGAACTCCTCGTTGTGGTTGAGCGGCGCGGTGCCGTCGACCTTCCACTGGCCGTTCGGCCGCGCGGCGCGCGGGGGCCGGGCGGGGCGTGCGGGTGCGGTGGTGGTCGTGCCGGGCGTGGCGTCGGGTGGCGGCGTCATCGGGCTCCTCGAGGTGGGTCTCAAGGGCGCGCGTCGGCGGGCAGCGTTCTCGCGGTCCACGGGGGACGGGCGGCCGGCGTCGCGCGCCCGCTCGTCGGTGCGGCCCCGGGGGGCCGCGGAGAGGTCAGGCGCGAGTCAACAACAGCGACAGCTGTTGTCCGGACACGTCGGCATCTCGCGCGGCGCCGTGCGGGGCACGGTACGCAGCGCGGTTCCGGTCGTCCGAGCCGTGGGCATGCCAGAACGGTACAGGCACGTCTCGCGGGCCGGAAGACCCCGTCCGGATCCTGGGACAGCCGTCCGGTGCGTGGGCACCCGGGGGTGCCCGGCGCCGGGACGTGCGCGATCTCACGCCACGCGGTGCCCGCCCGGGGCGGCCGGAGGTGCTGACGCCGGTGTCAGCAAACTAGGGTGCGACGCATGGAGATCCTCTTCGACGCCCTGCTCGTCCTGCACTTCGTCGGCTGGGCCATCGTGCTCGGCGCGTACCTCACGAGCCTGCGCGGGCCCGGCCTGCCGGTCGGCGTCTTCCACGGCGCGGCGACCGCCCTCGTGGCCGGCACGCTCGCCTACGGGCTCAGCGAGGCGTCCGACTTCCTCGGCTACGACCTCGACCCGGCGAAGTTCGGGACCAAGATCGTCGTCGCGCTGGTGATCACGGTGCTGGCCTTCGTCGCCCAGCGCAAGGGCGAGGCGCTCTCGCCCGCGCTCAAGCACACCATCGGCGCGCTGACGGTCGTGAACATCGTCATCGCCTGCTTCTGGCACTGATGCTCGGGCGCTGACCCCGCGCCGACGCCGGCGACGCTCAGCCCGCGAGTCGCGCCAGGTCGCGCTCGACCCACCGCGGGCAGCGCCGCCGGCGGGCGACGGCGCTGAGCAGGACGCCGGCGGGCGGGAGGGCCCGCGGGCCGCCCGCCGCGAGCAGCGCGCGGGCGCGGGCCAGCACCGTGCGCCACGGGAGCAGGAGCACCGCCGTCACGAGCGCCGAGCGCGCGACCGCTCGCGCCCGGACGCCGTCCGGGTGCCGGCGCGGGGACGGGTGGTGGTGCACCACGAGGTCGTCCGCATGGACGATCGCGCGGCCCCCGGCCGCGAGCCGCAGGGCCACCGGCTCCTCCTCCCCGGGGAAGCGCACCAGCGGGTCGAACCCCCCGCACGCGAGCAGGTCCGCACGGCGCACGACGACGCCGCAGGCCATGAATCCGAGCAGGCGCGGGCCGGGCAGCCCCCGGCGGGACAGCGGCGAGCCGCGCAGCACCGGCATCAGCGGGTCCTCCGTCTCGTCGGGGCCCACGAGCACCCGTGCGTGGACCACGGCGACGTCGGGGTGCGCCTCGAGCAGGTCGGCGGCCCGTGCCAGCGACCCGGGCTCCCACCACGAGTCGTCGTCGGCGAAGGCCACGTACGGCGTGCGGGCGCGGCGGACCCCGGCGGTACGGGCGAGCGCGCCCACGTTCCGACCCAGCGCGACGACGTCGGCGTCCGGGCGCAGCTCGCGGGCGAGCTCCACGCTGCCGTCGCCCGAGCCGTTGTCCACGTAGACGAGCGGCGCGCGGTGCCGGGGGAGGGTGCCCGCCAGGTCGTCGCGCCGGTCGCGGCTCATCACCACGACGCTCACCCGGTCGTCCTCCGTCGCGGGCGGCACGGCGGCGCGCACCGGCTCAGCGCCCATAGCGGCGCGCCGTCGACCGGCGCTGGGCGTCCTCGAGCGCCCGGAACCGGGCCTCGGCCCGTGGGGGCAGCGCCCGCCGCTCGCGCAGCACCCAGGGCAGGCCGCGCACGGCGTCGAGCACGCCGAGGACGGAGGCGCGCGTGGGGGCGAGGCTCGCGAGGACGACCGCGGTGCGCCGCAGCGCCGCCACGGCGGGCCGGCGCAACCACGTGAACCACAGCGTGTTGCGGATCCCGTCCCGGGCGCGGCGGGCGGTGTCGCGGGCGGTCGAGGCGCGGTGGTGCACGGTCAGGTCCGCCAGGTAGCACAGCTCGTGCCCCGCCGCGGCGAGGTCCGCCGCGAGCAGCTCCTCCTCGCCGCCCAGCCACAGCCGCGGCGAGAAGCCGCCGACGGCCAGGAACGGTGCCACCCGCACCACGGACGCCCCGGCGAGGAAGCTTCCCAGCGCCGGCCCCGGGAGCGGCACGGCGGCCCGCACGGGGGAGTCCCGCAGCTCGGCGACCACGGGGTCCTCGGTGCCCGCCGGCTCGACCACGATCCGGGCCGTGACGACCGCGAGCTCCGGCACGGCGTCCAGCGCGTCCGCGGCGCGGCGCAGGGACCCGGGCTCCCACCACGTGTCGTCGTCGCAGAACGCGACGTACGGTGCCCGCCCGCGGGCGGCGACCCGTGCGACGCCGACGTTGCGGCCGACCGCGCCGAGGTTCTCCCGCTCCGCGACGAGCTCGACCTCCGGGTGGCTCGCACGGACCGCGGCGGCTGTCCCGTCGGCGGACCCGTTGTCCACGACCACGACGTGGGGACGCTCCGGGAGCGCGGCGAGCCGCTCGAGCGTGGCGAGCACCTCCGCCCGGCGGTCGTGCGTGATGACGACGACCTCGGTCCGGGGATCGGGGCCCGAGGGCGGCGCGGGCAGCGGGGGCATGCGGTCGTTGTACGCGCCGGGCGCGCGGCTCGCACGTCCGGGCGCCGGGCCGGCCACTGCGTGCGAGTCGCGGGCGGCGGTGCCAGCGTCGTGGGGTCGGCAGGCGGCCGACGGCGGCACCCGCACCCCAGGAGAGGGCCATGGCAGACGCTTCGGAGAGCAGGACGACCACGGATCACGACGAGGTCCGCGCGCGGTGGGGCTACCGCCGCGCCGTCGTGACCGGCGGGGCGGGCTTCGTCGGGAGCCACGTCTGCGAGGAGCTGCTCGCCCGGGGCACGGAGGTCGTCTGTGTCGACGACCTGTCCACCGGGTCCACGGACAACGTCGCCCACCTGCGCGGCGACCGGCGCTTCACGCTGCTGGAGCGCGACGTCGTCCGCCCGTTCGACGACGACGCCGCCCTCGCCGACGTCGAGCTCGTGCTGCACCTCGCCTCGCCCGCCTCGCCCGTCGACTACCTGCGGCGCCCCGTCGAGACGCTGGACGTCGGCTCCGCCGGGACGCGCAACGCCCTGGAGCTGGCCCGCTCGCGGGGGGCGCGGTTCGTCCTCGCCTCCACCTCGGAGGTGTACGGCGACCCCGAGGTGCACCCCCAGCGCGAGGACTACTGGGGCCACGTGAACCCGGTCGGCCCGCGCAGCGTGTACGACGAGGCCAAGCGGTTCGGCGAGGCCCTGACGACCGCGTTCCGCGGCGCGCGCGGCGTCGACGCGGGCATCGTGCGCATCTTCAACACGTACGGGCCCCGGATGCGTGGCGGCGACGGTCGGGTGATCCCGACGTTCGTCCGCCAGGCGCTGGCCGGCGAGCCGCTCACGGTCTTCGGCGACGGGACGCAGACCCGGTCGGTCTGCTATGTCGACGACCTGGTCGAGGGGCTGCTGGCCTTCGCCGCGAGCGGCCACCCGGGCCCGATGAACCTCGGCAGCACGCAGGAGCTGACCGTGCTGCGCATCGCCGAGGACGTGGCGGCCGCGGTGGGCTCCGACGCCGGCGTGCGGTTGGTGGACCTGCCGCAGGACGACCCCCGCCGCCGCAGGCCCGACGCCACCCTGGCCCGCGAGGCGCTCGGCTGGGCGGCGCGGACGTCGTGGGCCGACGGCCTGGCCCGCACCGTGGAGTGGTTCCGTGCGCAGGACGACGCGGCGCCCGGCGCGCCCGGCAGCGCGGACGGCCCGCCGTCGCCCCCGCTGCGGGTCTCCGTCGTCGGGTGCGGGTACCTCGGCGCGGTGCACGCGGCGTCGCTCGCCCGCCTCGGGCACGACGTCGTCGGCCTGGACGTCGACGCGCGACGGGTCGAGGCGCTCGCGGCGGGCCGCGCGCCGTTCTACGAGCCGGAGCTCGCGGCGCTGCTCACCGAGGGCGTCGACGCGGGGCGGCTGCGCTTCACGACCGACCCCGCGCAGGTGGCGGGCGCGGGCATGCACTTCCTGTGCGTCGGCACCCCGCAGCGGCCCGGCAGCGACGTCGCGGACCTGCACCACCTGGACGCCGCCCTCGACGCGCTGACGCCGCACCTGCGCCGGGGCGACGTCGTCGTCGGCAAGTCCACCGTCCCCGTCGGGACGGCCGCGCGCGTCGCGGAGCGGCTGCGGCCCGCGGGCGTCGGCGTCGTCTGGAACCCGGAGTTCCTCCGCGAGGGCCACGCGGTCTCCGACACGCTGCGCCCGGACCGCCTCGTGTACGGGACGGGGCCCGGCGACGAGGAGCTCGCGGAGCGGCTCGACGACGTCTACCGGCCGCTGCTCGAGGCGGGCGTGCCCCGCGAGGTCACCGACCACGCCACGGCGGAGCTCGCCAAGGTCGCCGCGAACGCGTTCCTCGCGACGAAGGTCTCCTTCGCGAACGGCATGGCGGAGGTGTGCGCGGCCGCGGGCGGCGACGCCGTGGCGCTCGCGGGGATACTCGCCCTGGACCGGCGCATCGGCGGCGCCTACCTGGGCGTCGGCCTCGGCTTCGGCGGCGGGTGCCTGCCCAAGGACATCCGGGCGTTCGCGGCGCGGGCCGAGGAGCTCGGTGCGGGCGAGGCGGTCGGGTTCCTGCGGGAGGTCGACCGGATCAACGACCGGTGCCGCGACCGCGCCGCCGCGCTCGTGACCACCGCGTGCGGCGGGACCCTGGTCGGCGCGCGCGTCGCGGTCCTCGGGGCGGCCTTCAAGCCCGACAGCGACGACGTCCGCTCCTCCCCGGCGCTCGGGCTCGCGTCGCGGCTCGCCGAGGGCGGCGCCCGGGTCGTCGTCACCGACCCGCAGGCCCTCGCCCTCGCCCAGGCGAGCCGCCCGGAGCTCGGGTACGCCGTCGGCGTGCAGGACGCGGTGCGGGGCGCGGACGTCGTCGTGCTCGCGACGGAGTGGGACGAGTACCGCGCGCTCGACCCGGCCGTCCTGCGCCCCCTCGTCCGGCGGGCCGAGCTGGTCGACACGCGCAACGCGCTCGACCTCGCCGCGTGGCGCGCGGCGGGCTGGTCGGCGCGGGCGCTCGGGCGGGCCGAGGCCGCCCTGCCTCAGCCCGCGGCGGGCTGAGGCAGGCCCGCGAGCGCCTCGAGCACCTCGGGCACGGTGACGCGCGCGAGCGCCGGGTCCACCGCCGCGCCGTGCGGGTCGCCGCGGTGCTCCCGGGCCCGGTCTTCGTCGCCGGCCCCGGGCGCGCCGCCGTGCCAGAGGACGGCGTGCAGCCGCGGGTCGAGCGCCGGCCCCCACAGGCGTGGCGGCGTGGGGCCGAAGAGCACCACCGAGGGCGTCCCGAAGGCCGTGGCGAGGTGCGCGACGCCGGTGTCGCCGCAGACCACGGCGCCGGCGGTCGCGACGACGTCGGCCAGCGCGGGCAGGTCGAGCGTGCCCGCCGTGTCCGTGACCGTCCCGCGCGAGCGGCCCGCCGCCGCGGCGACCCGCGCGGCGGTCGCCGCCTCGCCCTCGCTCCCGGTGACGACGACGTCGTGGCCCGCCGCGGCGAGCGCGCGCGCGACCTCGGCGAACCGCTCCTCCGGCCACCGGCGCGAGGCCGAGGCGGCACCGGGATGCACGACGACGTGGCCGCGGCGCGGGCCGGGCGCCGTGAGCCGCAGGTCCTCGCGCGAGCACGCGCCGCCCGCCGAGCGGACCAGCCGGCACCAGCGGTCCACCTCGTGCTCGTCCTGCTCCCAGGCGGGGCCGGGGACGCCGGCGTCCGGGCTCGCGAAGGCCACGAGCCGCCCGGGCGCCGTCGCGAGCAGCACCCGGTGGCTCTGCGGGCCGGACCCGTGCAGGTTCACCGCGACCTCGGGGCGGGCGGGGGCCGCCGCGCCCGCCGGCGCGGCGAGCGGCTCGAGGCCGCGCGCCCGGACCGTGCCGTCGACGATCCCGAGCTCGGTGAACCACGCGCCGACGCCGGGGCTCGCCGCGAGCAGCACCCGGTGCCCGGGCCAGGCGCGACGGACCCCGCGCAGCGCCGCGACGCCGGCGAGCGCGTCGCCGAGGCCCAGCGCGCGCAGGACCAGGACGGTGCCGCCGCTCATGCGGGGCTCGTCCGCGGGCTCGTCCGCGGGTCAGCCATCGATCACGGCCACGACGTCTCGCCGGAGGCGGTGACGAGCATCTCGCGGATCTCGCAGCCGACGGGCTGGCGCAGCGCCGTGATCGCGGCGGCCGCGGTGCTGCGCGGGTCGTTCAGGTCGGCGTCGGGCCCGGGCCGGTACTGCTCGGTCCGGCCGTCGAAGAAGGCGGTGCGCATGCCGCCGGGGATCAGGCACGTGACGCCGACGCGCCCGGCCGTCTCGGCGGCCAGCGCGTGGGTGAAGCCCCGGACGCCGAACTTCGAGGCGCAGTACGCGGTCGCGTCGCCGACGCCGCGCAGCGCGAGCGTGGAGGCGACGGTGACGACCGTGCCGCGGCGCTCGGCGAGGTATGGCAGCGCGGCGCGCACCACCGCCACGGTGCCGAACAGGTTGACGCGCACCACGCGCTCCCACGTCTCGGTGTCGATCTCGCCGAGCGGCCCGCACGCGTCGGTGCCCGCGGCGGTGACCACGGCGTCCGGCGGTCCGACCTCGACGGCGAGGCGCTCGACGGCCGCGGCCGCGGCGGCCGAGTCGGCGAGGTCCACCACGGCGTGCAGCCCGCCGGCCGGCGGCGGGACACGGTCGAGGACGACGGGCTTGCCGCCCGCCGCGGTCACGGCCTCGACGAGCGCGGCGCCGAGGCCGCTCGCGCCGCCGGTGACGTAGACGGTCCCCAGCTCGCGGGGGGTGGGCAGGGTCTGCTCGGTCATGCGGGAGCTCCTTCGGTTCGGATGGGCGCGAAACGCCCCGTGCGGTCGAGGATCGACGTCGTCGAGCGGCCGTCGACGTAGGGCAGGACGGTGACGCGCCCGCCGTGGCGGCGCACGACGTCGGCCTCGGGCAGCTCGTCGGCGACGTAGTCGCCGCCCTTGGCCCAGACGTCGGGGCGCAGGGCGTCGAGCGCGGCGCGCGGGTCGTCCTCGTCGAAGACGACGACGGCGCTCACGCAGTCCAGGGCGGCCAGGACGCGCGCGCGGTCCTCCTGGCCGACGACGGGACGCTGCGCGCCCTTGAGCCGGCGCACCGACGCGTCGCCGTTGAGCAGGACGACGAGGTGGTCGCCCAGCGCCGCGGCGGCCTCGAGGGTCGCCACGTGGCCGGCGTGCAGGAGGTCGAAGCAGCCGCCGGTCGCCACGAGCGTGCCGCCCGCCGCGCGCAGCCGCCGTGCGACCTCGGCCGGCGGCTCGGTGCCGGGCCGCGGGGGCGGGGCGGTCTCGCGCGCCACCGCGCCGCCGCGCCGGCGGAACCCGTCGGCGCCCCCGTCCGCGACCCAGGCGGACGCGGCGAGCACGGCGCGCTCGACGGCCTCGCGCGTGCTCGCCCCGCCCGCCAGGGCGACGGCGGCGGCGGAGGCGAACCGGTCGCCGGCGCCGCAGGGGTCGCCGGGCACGGCGCGCGCGGAGACGTGCACCGCTCCGCCCTCCGGACCGGCGAGGAACGCCCCGCGCGCGCCCGCGGTCACGCACACCGCCGCCACCTGCCAGGCCTCGCGGAGCGCCTCGGCCAGCGCGCCGGGGTCGTCGTCGGACGCCGGCGCGATCCCGAGCTGCTCGGCGGCGTCGCGCGCCTCGGCGAGGTTCGGCGTCACGAGGGCCGAGCCCGGCACCGGCGCGCCGCCCCGCGGGTGCGGGTCCCACACGACGGGACGCTCGCGGGCGGCGGTGGCCAGGGCGTCCCGCAGCGCGCCGTCGTGGGTCGTGCCCGCGCCGTAGTCGGAGACGAGGACGACGTCGGCGTCCGCCACCGCCGCGGCGACCGCGGCGGCGGGAACGTCGACCGGGCGGGCGGGACCGCCGTCGTCCACCCGGACGACGCTCTGGCCGGCGGAGCGGACGCGCGTCTTGCGCCGCGTGCCGCCCTCCTGGGGCACGGGGACGAGCTCGAGGCGCGCGGCCAGGGCGGCGCCGAGCTCGGCGGCGGCCGCGTCGGTGCCGAGCGGGGCGACGAGCCGGGTGGCGGCGTCCCGCGCGCACAGGAGCGCGGTCAGTCCCGCCCCGCCCGGGCTCGAGCGCACCTCGAGGGTGTCGACCACGGGGACGGGGGCGTCCGGGCACAGCCGGGTGACCTGTCCGTCGACGTCCCGGTCGAGCAGGACGTCGCCCACGACGGTCACGCGCCGGACGTCGCCGCGGCGGTCCGCGGCGCCCTCGGCGGCGCCGCCCTGCGCGTCGCGGACGTGCGCGTCGAGCGCCGTGCACAGCGTGTGCACGGCGACCAGGTGCAGCTCCTGGACCGCGGAGGTCGAGCCGCCGTGGACCTGGAGCACCTCGTCGCAGGCCGCGGAGAGGGCGCTCGGGCCCGGCCCGGTCATCGCCCAGGTCGTGATGCCGAGCCCGCGGGCGCGCCGGGCGGCGGCGACCACGTTCGGGCTGCTGCCCGACGTCGAGAGCAGGAGCAGCACGTCGCCGGCGCGGCCGTGGGCGGCCACCTGCCGCGCGAACATCTCCTCGGCGCCGTAGTCGTTGACGATCGCCGTGAGGCTGGAGGTCTCGGCATGCAGGGAGATCGCGGACAGGGGCACGCGCTCGCCCTCGAACCGGCCGACCAGCTCGGCGGTCAGGTGCTGCGCCTCGGCGGCGCTGCCCCCGTTGCCGGCGACGAGCAGCCGGTGGCCCGCGAGCGTCGCGGCGGCCAGGTGCCGCGCCCAGGCGTCCAGCCGGGCGGACTGCGCCGTCAGCAGGGCCAGGCCCCGGGACAGGTCCTGCGCGTGCGCGGCGGCGTGGGCTCCGAGGTCGCGGGCGCTCATCGGCCCGTCCCCGCCCACGAGCGCGAGACCTCGTCCGCACGCTCCGTGCGCTCCGTGCGGCCGCTGCCCGCCGGAGCGGCGCGTCGCAGCGGCGTCGGGACCACCACGGCCGTGGCGCGGGGCCCGTCGGCGGTGCGCGAGCCGCACAGGCGCTCGTACGCCTCGAGGGTGCTGTGCGCGACGGTGGACCATCCGTACAGGTGCTCGGCGCGCACCCGGGCGGCCGCTCCGAGGCGCTCGGTGAGCCGCGGGTCGTCCCGCAGCCGCCGGAGCGCCGCGGCGAGCGCCCGCGGGTCCCGGGGCGGGACGAGCAGGCCGGTGCGGCCGTCCAGGACGGAGTCGAGCAGGCCGCCGACCGCGCTGCCGACGACCGGCCGCCCGCAGGCGGCGGCCTCGAGCGGGACGATGCCGAACGGCTCGTACCAGGGCGTGCAGACGACGGCGTCGGAGTCCCGGACCAGGTCCCGGACCTCCTCCTGGGTCCGGCTGCCCACGAGCCGGACGCGGTCCGCCACGCCGGCCGCCGCCGCGGCGGCGCGCAGCCGCCCCGCCTCCTCGTCCCCCTCGAGCCGGTCGGCGGGCGGACCGCCGACGACGAC
Source organism: Cellulomonas sp. PhB143 (assembly GCF_003752595.1). Classification (GTDB taxonomy): domain Bacteria; phylum Actinomycetota; class Actinomycetes; order Actinomycetales; family Cellulomonadaceae; genus Paraoerskovia. The sequence goes on from NZ_RKIJ01000003.1 coordinate 46,196, forward strand.
GAGCTCCGCCCCGTCGACCGACGCGAGCGCCTCGACGATGGTCTCGATCCCCTTGCGCTCGACGAGCCGCCCGACGGTGACCAGCCGCAGCCGTGCGGCACCGGCGGCTCCTGCGGCACCGCGCCGGGCGGCACCACCGGTACCGGGCGTGAAGCGGCCGAGGTCGACCCCGCAGGGCACGACGTCGATGCGGGCGGGGTCCGCGCCCAGCGCCACGAGCTCGGCGACCTCGTCGCTGCACGTCGCGACGATCCGGTCGGCCTCGCGGCACAGGCGGCGCTCGTGCGCCACGCGCCCGACGGGGCTCGTGTCCTTCGCGCCCTGGTGGCGGCGCTTGACCGAGCCGAGGGCGTGGAACGTCTGGACGAGCGGGACGTCCAGGGGGGCGGTCGCGCGCAGGCCGGCGAGGCCGGACATCCAGAAGTGCGCGTGCACGACGTCGGGGGCGCCGCCGGGCGCCGACCAGCGGCGCAGGAGGTCGTCGCCGAACGCCCCCATGTGCTCGAACAGCTCGTCCTTGGGCACCGCGACGGGCGGCCCCGCGTCGACGTGCACGACGTCGACGCGGGGGGCGAGCGGGACGCGTTCGTCGAGCGCACGCGAGTCGCGGCGCGTGAACACCTCGACGTCGTGGCCCAGCGCGCCCAGCCGGGTGGCCAGCGACGCGACGTGCACGTTCTGGCCCCCGGCGTCGACACCTCCCAGCACGGCGAGCGGGCTGGCGTGCTCCGAGATCATGGCGATCTTCATGCGGTCACCTCCTGCAGCAGGGCGTCCCACCGGCGGTGGAAGGCCGCCGGGGCGTAGTGGTCGAGGACGTGGGACCGCGCGGCGTCGCCGTGGGCGCGGGCCTCGTCGGGGTCGGCGAGCCAGCGCCGCGCGACGGCGACCAGCTCCTCGGGCCGGGCGCTGAGCACGCCGGCCGAGCGAGGCACGGCGGCGGGCGCCTCGGTGGTGGGCAGGGCGAGCACCGGCATGCCGAGGGCCATCGCCTCGAGCAGCGCGAGGCCGAGGCTCGTCCAGCGGTAGGGGTGGAGGTAGGCGCGCGCCTGCGCGAGCCGCGCGTGCATCTGCGCCTGCGGGACGTCGTCGTGCAGGCGGGCCTCGCCGGCGCGCCCGCCTGTCGCCCCGAGGTGCTCGCCGAGCTTCTCGACGGCCATGCCGTAGACGTCGAGCGGCACGTCGCGGGCGACCCGCAGCAGCACGTCGGTGCCGGCCACGCGCCACCGGCGCACGGGCTCGTTGACCACCGCGCCGAGGCGTTCTGCGGCCCCGGTGTACAGGTGCCCGGGGTCGATGACGGCGTGGTCGATCACGCGGGTCCGCGCCTCGCCCGTGTCCCACATCAGGGCGTTGAACGCGGTGACGTGCACGATCGGGAGCCGGCCGTCCTCGACGGCGTCGAGCCCCGCGAGCGGGTGCCGCGAGCGCGCGGCGTGCTCCGTGGGGGCGTTGTGCTCGACGTACACCGCGGGCACGTCGACGCCGGCGCGCAGGCCGGTCCACCGGTGCAGCAGCTCCACCTCGTGGGGGCGCTGGAGGACGACGGCGTCGACCTCCCGCGCGCGGTCCGCCAGCTCGGCGGGGCTCGCCTCGACGACGCTCGCGGGCCACTGCCAGGTGCGGGCGCGGCCGCGCCCGTCGGGGCCCCGGTCGGGGACCACGGGGACGAGGTACTCGTGCGGCCCGCCGACGAACGTCGTCGTCCACGAGCCGTGCACGTGCCAGATCAGGACCTTCATGCGAGCACCTCTCCCGAGACGGGGGCGAGGAGGTCGACCGCGTCGGCGACGGCCTCCGGGTCGATGTCCAGGCACGGGTGCCCGGGCACGGGGCAGGCGCGGGCGCGGGTGCCCGCGCACGGGGCGCCCTGGTCGCCGAGCAGCACCGTGGGCACGCCCCACGGCGCCCAGCGCGCGGCCGGGACGACGGGGGAGAAGAGGGACACGACGGGCGTGCCGACGGCGGCGGCGAGGTGCGCGGGGCCCGTGTTGCCGACGACGACGCAGCTCGCCCGCGCGAGGACGCCGGCCAGCCCGGCGAGGTCGGTGCGCCCCGACAGGTCGCTCGCGCGCGGGTCGCCGTGCGCGACCTCGCGCGCCAGCGCCGTCTCCGCGGGGCCGCCGGTGACCACGACGCGCCGTCCGCGGCGGGCCAGCTCGGCGACGATCTCCCGGGCCACCTCGCGGCGCGGCGCCCGGGCGGGAACGGACGCCCCCGGGTGCACGACGACGTACGGCCCGTCGGGCGTGCGGACGTCCGCCGCGGACGCCTCGACGGCCAGGCGGCCGTCGTCGCCGGGCGGGAGCCGGTGACCGGCCGCCCGCGCGAGGTCGAGCGCCGCCTCGACCTCGTGCAGGCCGTCGGGCCGGTGGTGGCGCACGTCCAGCAGGGAGCCCGGGTAGTCGACGCTCGTCGCCGCGACGCGTCCGATCCCCGCGAGCCGGGCGAGCAGCGCCATCGGCAGGGGGCTCTGGTGGAACGACGTGAAGACGACGGCCTCGGCGTAGCGGCGGCCGGCGAGGCGCGCGACCAGGTCCCGGACCGCCGGCGCGTCCACGGGCGGCGGGGCGTAGCCCGACCACGGCGCGTCGAAGGTGAGCACCTCGCGGACGCCGGGCAGCAGGCGGGCCGCGGCCGCGCCGGCGGGCGCGGCGAGCACGTCGACCGGCCCGGAGGCCGCGAGGGCGCGCACCGCCGGTCCCGTGAGCAGCACGTCGCCGTCGGCGTCCAGCCGCACCGCGAGGATCCCGCTCATGCGGCACGCTCCCGGGCCGGCGCGGGCAGGCGCGGCGCGAGCGCGGCGAGCGCCCCCGCGAGATCTTCGGCGACCGTGACGCCCGCCGTGCGCCGGGCCGCGGCCACCTCCTCGGGGCGAGTCTGCGGCGTGGGCACGAGGACCGCCGCGGCGCCCGCGGCGACGGCCGCCCCGACGTCCGCGCCGATGTCGCCGACCACGGCGCACTGCGCCGGGCGCAGGCCGAGCTCGCGCGCGGCCGCGAGGACCAGGCCCGGGCCGGGCTTGCGGCAGGCGCACCCGTCCTGCGGCGCGTGCGGGCAGCGCTGCCAGGTGTCGAACGGTCCGAGCAGCTCGGCGACGCGCGCGTCCACGGCGTCGACCTGGGCGGTGCTCAGGATCCCGCGGCCGATGCCGGACTGGTTCGAGACGACGCCGACCCGCACGCCGCGGGCGCGCAGCGCGTCGAGCACGTCGCGGGCGCCGTCCACCGGGCGCACGGCGTCGGGGTCGGGGTTGTACGGCACGTCGTGCACGAGGGTGCCGTCCCGGTCGAGCAGCACGGCACGGACCTCGCCCGGCCACGGGTCCAGCCCGGACCGGACGGCGAGCGTGCCAGCGGCACGGTGGCGCACCGCCGCGAACGGGATCGCGAGGCTCGTCCAGGCCATCCGGCGGAGCTCGGCCGCGAAGACGTCGTCGCCCGGCCGGGGGCCCGGGCGCAGGCGGACCGCGAGGAAGTCGGCGGTCAGCGCCGCCCACGCCACCGCGCCGAGGAGCGCCGGGCCGCGCCGGCGGGCGAGGACCGCGGCGAGGGTCACGCCGGCCGCCGCCACGGTCGCGGCGTGCAGGCGCAGGCGGCCGCGGCCGGTCTCGGCCCGCTCCCGCCAGCGCCGCCCGTGCAGCGCGCGCATCGTGGCGTCGTCGCGCGCGCCGGCCTGCACGCGCAGGCTCACCCCGTCGTCCGTCGGTCGCACCGGGTGCGTCGTGGTGCGGGTGCCGCGCACGAGCCGCCAGCCCGCCAGGCGCACCCGCAGCGCCAGGTCGGCGTCCTCGCGGTAGGCCCGCGGGAACCGCTCGTCCAGGCCGTGCACCGCGGCGAGCGCCGCGCGCCGGTAGGCCATGTCCGCCGTCGCCCAGGCCGCGTCCTGGAGGCCGGCGGTGCCGCGCTCCCAGTCCGTGGGCCGGCGGTGCGCCGGCAGCGGGACGTGCAGGGCGCCCTGGACGCCGCCGACGTCGTCCCCCGCCCGCGCGAGGTCGCGCACGAGGTGCTCGGACCAGTCCGGGGGGAGCTCGACGTCGTCGTCCAGCAGGACGACCCACGGCGCGTCGACGGTCCGCCAGCCCGCGTTGCGCGCGGCGGCCGGGCCGCGCCCGCCGGTGCGGACCGTGCGGGCCGCCAGGCGCCGCCCGGGGTCGCCGAGGTCCAGCTCCGCCGCCCCCGTCGCGCCGGTCGCTGTGCCCGTCGCGCGGCGGTCGTCGGCGACCACGACCTCGGCGGGCGGCGTCGTCTGCGCGGCGAGCGTCTCCAGCAGCCGCAGGAGCGACGGCCGCCCCACCGACGGCACGACGACGGCGTACGCGGCGGGGGCTGCGTCTACCTCGCTCATCGGGCGAACACCTCCGCGCGGCGGACCAGGTGGGGGCCGAGCACGAGCGCGTCGACCGGGGCGGAGCCGAACAGCTCGAGCGCCTCGCGCGGGTCGTCCACCATCGGCCGCCCGGCGGTGTTCAGGCTGGTGTTCACCACGACGGGCAGGCCGGTGCGGCCCTCGAACGCGCGCAGCATCGCCTGCAGCCGCGGCGTGGAGCCGTCGACCGTCTGGATCCGCGCGGTGCCGTCGACGTGCACGACCGTCGGGATGCGCTCGCGCCACGCCGGCGCGACATCGTGCACGAACAGCATGTGCGGGCTCGGGACCGGCCCGCCGGAGAAGATCTCCGCCGCGTGCTCGAGGAGCACCATCGGGGCGACCGGGCGGAACTGCTCGCGGCCCTTGACGTCGTTGAGCCGCTCGAGGTTCTCGACGGGCCCGGGGTGCGCCAGGAGGGACCGGTGCCCGAGGGCGCGCGGCCCCATCTCCGAGCGCCCGTCGAACCAGGCGACGACGCCGTCGTCGGCCAGGATCTGCGCCACCTCGCCGGGCAGGTCCGCCGGGGTGGTGAACGGCACCCGCGCCGTGCGCAGCGTCGCGGCGAGCTCGTCGTCGGACCAGGAGCGGCCCAGCGCCGCGGAGCCCATCGGCTCGACCGTCTCGCCCGCCTCGGCGGCGAGCTGCATGGCCGCGCCGATGGCGGTGCCCGAGTCGCCGGCCGCCGGCTGCACCCAGACCTCCTCGAACGGGGACTCGCGCCAGATGCGGGAGTTGGCGACGCAGTTGAGCGCGGTGCCCCCGGCGAGGGCCAGCACGCGGTCGCCGGTGCGCCCGTGCAGCCACGTCGCCAGGTCCACGAGGACCTCCTCGAGCCGGGCCTGGACGGACGCCGCGAGGTCCGCGTGCGCGGCGGTGCCGCCGTGCTGCTCGCCCCACGTGCCGTCGTCCGTGCGCCGGGGCGCCCAGCGGGTCCAGTCGGGGACCTCGGCGACGAAGCCGCCGTCGTCCGTCGCGTACCAGAGCTCGCGCAGCTCGCCGAGGAAGCGGGGCTCGCCGTAGGAGGCGAGCGCCATGACCTTGTACTCGTCGCTCGAGCGGAGGAACCCGAGGTGCTCGGTCAGGGACTCGTACACCAGTCCGAGCGAGTGGGGCAGCTCCTGGCTCGCCAGCACCTCGAGGCGTCCGTGGTCGTAGCGGCCCGCGAGGTGCGAGGACCGCTCGCCGCGGCCGTCGAGCGAGAGCACGCTGGCCACGGGGAACGGGGACGCGAGCGCGGCCGACGCGGCGTGGGCGATCTCGTGCGGGACGAAGCGGACGGCGGACGCGGAGAGCCCGGGCAGCGCCGTGGCGAGGAACTCCGGCGCGCGTTCGGCGTAGCGCACCCGCAGCCAGTCCCAGGGGTCCGGCAGGCCCATCTCCTCGGCCGGCTTCGCCAGGGCGGGGTCGAACGAGTAGGCGACCGCGTCCAGGTCCTGCGGCCGCAGGCCCGCGTGCTCGAGGCACCAGCGTGCCGCCTGCTCCGGAAGCTCCCACGCGGCGAACGGCACCGGCCGCTTGCCGTGCTTGCGCCGCGAGAACCGCTCCTCCTCCGCGGCGGCGACCAGGCGGCCGTCGACGAGGAGCGCGGCGGACGGATCGTGGAACAGCGCGTTGATGCCGAGTACTCGCACTGGCGTGCCCTCCTGACGTGGTCCAGGCTCGGGGGACGCCTGGAGCAGACCGGGCGAACCCGGCCGACCGGCGGGTCGTCGCTGCTGCAACCCGTCAGGCGAGCACCGTGAACCGCTTCTCCGCGACTCGCAATCGCTTCAGATCTTCCGAAGAGAATTCACTTCTCCGTCACGCCCTGGAGGTTTTCGCATGACCACCACCGCACCCCGTGCCCTCGACGCCCGCAGCGCCCTCGACGCCGACGGCGCTCGCGCCGCCACCCCGGCGGAGGTCGCCGCCGCCGTGGGGCGCGCCGCCGCGGCCGCACCGGCGTGGCGCGCCACCGCGCCGGCGGAGCGGGCCGCGCTCCTGCGCGCCGCCGCGCGCGGCGTGCGCGACGCGGCCGAGGAGCTCGGCGAGCTGCTCTGCGCGACCACGGGCCGGCTGCGGGGGGAGGCGGTGGCGTCCGCGGAGGTCGCCGCCGACCTGCTCGAGGAGGCCGCCGTCACCGGGCTGGGACGCGCCGGCCGGGTGCTCGCCGGGGACGGCGCCGCGCTGGACGTGGTGCGCCGCGAGCCCCGGGGCGTCGTCGCCGTGATCACCCCGTGGAACGACCCTTACCCCGCGGCGGCGGGCCTGCTCGCCGCCGCCCTCGTCACGGGCAACGTCGTGGTGCACAAGCCCTCCGAGCGCAGCGACGCCCCGGGGGTGCGGATGGCGCGGCTGGTCGCGGGCGCCTTGCCCGACGGCGTCCTGGAGGTGCTCAGCGGGGACGGCGCCGTCGGCGAGGCGCTGGTCGGTGACCCGCGCGTGGCCGCGGTCGCGCACGTGGGCTCGACGGCCGCGGGCCGGCGCATCGCCGCGGTCGCCGGCGCGCGCGGCGCGCACCTTCTGCTGGAGAACGGGGGCAAGGACCCGGTCGTCGTGGACGCGGGCGTCGACCCGGCGTGGGCGGCGCAGCAGATCGCGACGGGGGCGTTCACCAACGCCGGGCAGCTGTGCACGGCCGTCGAGCGGGTCTACGCCGTCCCGGAGGTCGCCGACGCCCTCGTCGAGGAGCTGGCACGGATCGCCCGGCGGCTCGTCGTCGGCGACCCGGCCGACCCCGCCACGGAGGTCGGGCCGCTGGTCGACGAGGCGCAGCTCGCGGTCGTCGTCCGGCACGTGGACGCGGCCGTGGCGGCGGGCGCGCGCGTGGTCGCCGGCGGCTCCCGCCCGGACCGCCCGGGCACCTGGTTCGCCCCGACGGTCCTCGACGGCTGCCCGGACGACGCCGAGCTCCTCACCGAGGAGACCTTCGGCCCGGTCGCGCCGGTGGTACGGGTGGCCGACTTCGACGACGCGCTGCGCCGCGCGTCCGAGTCGGCCTACGGCCTCTCGGCGACCGTCCTCACCCCGCGGCTCGACCACGCGCTGCGGGCCGCGGACGTCCTGGACGTCGGCACGGTCAAGGTCAACGCGGTGTTCGGGGGCGCGCCCGGCGGCTCCGCGGACCCGCGGCGCGGCTCGGGCCGCGGCGCCGGGTTCGGCCCGGAGCTGCTCGACGAGCTCACGGTCCGCAAGGCCGTGCACCTCGAGGGCCTGCCGGGCCTCGCGGGCTGACGGCGGATCAGCCGCGGGCGAGCGCCGCCTCGAGCCCGTTGCGGACCGCCGGCCACTCGGCCGCCACGATCGAGTAGACGACCGTGTCGCGCAGCGAGCCGTCGGGCATGATCTGGTGGCTGCGCAGCACGCCGTCCTGGCGCGCGCCGAGCCGTTCGATCGCGGCCCGCGAGGCGCGGTTGTGCCAGTGGGTGCGCAGCTCGACGGCGATCGCGTCGAGGGTGTCGAAGGCGTGCCCGAGGAGGAGCCGCTTGGCCTCGGTGTTCACGCCGGTGCGGCGCACGCCCGCCCGCAGCCACGTGTAGCCGACCTCGGCCCGGCGGTTCGGGTCGTCGAGGTGGCAGAAGGTGGTCATCCCGGCGATCTCGCCCGTGGCGCGCGAGACGACGGTGAAGGGGTTCATCCGTCCCGCGTCCCGCTCCTCCGTGCGCCGGTCGATCTCCGCGGCCATGCCCTCGGGGGAGGGTGCGCTGGTGAACCACAGGCGCGACACGTCGCCGTCGCGGGTGGCGGCGACCAGCCCGTCGTGGTGGTCACGGTGCAGGGGGACGAGCTCGACGAGCCGGCCGGTCAGGGTCACGGGGGTCGCGAACCTCGGGGGCGTCGGGTCTGCCGGGAAGGCGGCCGCGGGGGTCATGGCGGTCACGATACCCAGGCGCGTCGCCGCAGGTCAGCCGGGCGGCGCGACGTGCGTCACCTCGACCGGTGTCACCGCGAGCGTGACGCCGACCGGGCGCCCGACGGCGTCGGACAGCGCCCGGCCCAGCGCGTCTGCCGGGGGCGGCGTCCCCGGCCCGACGAGGTCGACCTCGACCGTGCCCGCGTCGACGGCCACGTCCACCACCTGCAGCGCGGCGTCGGGCCCGAGCCAGTCCTCGACGGCCTGCTCGGCGGCGCGCTGCTCGCCGGAGAGCGCGAGCTGGCCCTGCGTCGTCAGGAGCAGGGGCAGGAAGACGACGAGGGCCAGCGCGACGAAGGGTGCCAGCGTCGTCGCGACCCGGCGCAGCTGCGCGGGGGAGGGGTCCGGGCGCGTGAAGCCGCCGAGCACGAAGACGAGCGACGCAGCGAGCACGATCGCCACGAAGTTGGTGAGGAACAGCAGGAACGCGCCCCAGGCGTCGTCGGTGCGGCCGCCCTGCACGGCGATCCCGACGACCGCGAGCGGCGGCACCAGGGCGACGGCGATCGCGACGCCGCCGAGCCCGGAGGCGACGCGGCGGTCCAGGGTCGCGTAGGCGCCGGCCGCGCCCGCCGCGAGCGCGATGAGCAGGTCCAGGAGGGTCGGGTCGGTGCGGCTGGTGATCTGGTCGTTCGTGTCGAACGCCACGACGGCAGGGGCCCAGGCGGCGATCGCCGCGGCCAGCGCCACGGCGGCGGCCACGCCGGCGACGATCATCGCCGTCGAGGCCACGGCCCGGCGCACCCACCCGTTCACGAGCGCCGCCGCGAGGCCGAGGATCGGCACCATGAGCGGCGCGACGAGCATCGCGCCGATGACGACCGCGGTCGAGTCCTGCAGCACGGCGAAGGTCGCGATGCACACGCTCAGGACGAGCATGACCCACCAGCCGACGATCTTCGCGGTCCGGTCCGGCGGCTCGGTGTACAGGGCGTCGACGAGCTCGACGCGACGCGCGGGACCCAGCTCGACGTCCCGCACCCAGGCCCACAGCAGCTCGCCGAGGGTGGGGGACGCGGCGCTCCCGCCGGGGTCCCCGGGCGCACCCGCGACCGCGGGATGGCGCAGCCCGTAGGCGAGGACGAGGACGCCGACGAGGACGGTCGCCGTCGCCGCGGCGAGCACGAGACCCTCGGAGACGAGGCCCGGGTCGATCGTCGCCGCGGCGCCGAGCGCGAGCGAGACGGTGCCGCTCAGGAGCCGCGGGGCGCGCCCGTCCCGGTCGGCGAGGGCGGCGACGACGCCCACGAGACCGTGGGCGGCGAGGTAGACGCCGAGCCCGAGCACGAGGAAGGTGACGGCCTCGCGGGCGCTGACGACGAGGTAGGCGGCCGCGGCGAGCGAGGCCACGCCGCGCGCGGCGAGGAGCACCCGGCGCAGCGCGCGGTGCGCGAGGCGGTGCCCGACGCGGCGACGCAGGGCCGACCACAGGTCCACGGCCCCGGAGGCCGCCACCACCGTCCCGACCAGCACGGCGACGACGGGCAGGCTGATCCGGGGCATCAGCACGACGCAGGAGCCGACGGCGACCAGCGCCGCGCCCTTGACCGTGGTCGCGGTGAGGCGACCCTCGAGCGCTGCCGGCTGCTGCACGTCGCGAACCTATCGCGGGACGTCGGCGGGTGCCGCGGTGTGGGCGGCGACGCCTACCCTGGGAGGGCTATGACATCGCTCTTCGAGAACCTCCCGCTGCCCGGCCTGGACGACCTCGCCCGGCTGCCCGCGATCCAGTCCGGCAGGTCGACCGAGGGCGTCCCGGACGCCGAGGTGCCCGGCTGGGCGCAGGACGACGACGCACCGCGCCGCGGGCCGTTCGACCATCTCGATCCCGCGGCGCTCGTGGAGGGGCTCAACCCGCAGCAGCGCGAGGCCGTCGAGCACGGCGGCGGCCCGCTGCTCATCGTGGCGGGCGCGGGCTCGGGCAAGACCCGGGTGCTGACGCACCGCATCGGGTACCTGCTCGCGACCCGCCGGTCCCGGGTCGGGGAGATCCTGGCGATCACGTTCACGAACAAGGCGGCGGCGGAGATGCGCGAGCGCGTCCAGGCGCTCGTGGGGCCGGCCGCCCGGAACATGTGGGTCTCGACCTTCCACTCCGCGTGCGTGCGGATCCTGCGCCGCGAGGCCAAGACCCTGGGCCTGCGCTCGAGCTTCTCGATCTACGACGCGGCGGACTCTCAGCGGCTGATCACGATGGTCTGCCGCGAGCTCGACCTCGACGTGAAGAAGTACCCCGCTCGCTCGCTGTCGAACAAGATCTCCGACCTGAAGAACGAGCTGGTCGGGCCCCAGGCGTACGCGCGCGAGTCCGGGGCGTCCTCGGACGCGGCGCCGAACGCCTACGACCAGGTGCTCTCGGACGTCTACACGCGCTACCAGCAGCGGCTCGGCCAGGCGCACGCGCTCGACTTCGACGACATCATCATGACGACGGTGCGCCTGCTGCAGGAGTTCCCCGCGGTCGCGGAGCACTATCGCCGCAGGTTCCGCCACATCCTGGTCGACGAGTACCAGGACACCAACCACGCGCAGTACGTCCTGGTCCGCGAGCTCACGGGCACGGCGGACGAGCCGGTGCCGCCGGCGGAGCTGACCGTCGTCGGCGACGCGGACCAGTCGATCTACGCGTTCCGCGGCGCCACGATCCGCAACATCCTGGAGTTCGAGCAGGACTACCCCGACGCCCGCACGATCCTCCTCGAGCAGAACTACCGCTCGACGCAGACGATCCTCACGGCCGCGAACGCCGTCATCTCCCGCAACGCCGACCGCAAGCCCAAGCGCCTGTGGACGGACTCGGGGGCCGGGACGCAGATCGTCGGCTACGTCGCCGACAACGAGCACGAGGAGGCGCGGTTCGTCGCCCAGGAGATCGACCGCCTCGGCGACGCCGAGGGCGTCCGCCCGGGCGACGTCGCGGTGTTCTACCGCACGAACGCCCAGTCGCGGGCGCTGGAGGAGGTGCTGATCCGCGTCGGACTGCCGTACAAGGTGGTCGGCGGCACGCGCTTCTACGAGCGTCGCGAGGTCAAGGACGCGGTCGCCTACCTGCGCGCGATCGCGAACCCGGACGACGACGTCAACGTGCGTCGGGTGCTCAACGTCCCCAAGCGCGGCCTCGGGGACCGGGCGGAGGCCGTCGTGGCCGCGTTCGCCGACCGCGAGCGCATCTCCTTCGGCGCGGCCGTCGAGCGGTGCGACGAGATCGGCGGGATCACCGCGCGCACGCTCAACCCGCTGCGCGCGTTCCGGGACCTGGTGCGGGGGCTCGGGGAGCTCGCGGCGTCGGGCGCCGCACCGGCGGAGATCCTCGGCGAGGTCCTGGACCGGACGGGATACCTGGCCGAGCTCCGCGCGAGCGACGACCCGCAGGACGCGTCGCGCGTGGAGAACCTCGCCGAGCTGCACGCCGTCGCCGCGGAGTTCACCGAGCTGGAGCCCGAGGCGGACCTGGCGGACTTCCTGGAGCGGGTCTCCCTCGTCGCGGACGCCGACCAGATCCCGTCGTCCGACGACGCGGGCGACGACGGGCAGGACGGCCCGCCGCGCGTCGAGCCCGGCGTGGTCACCCTGATGACCCTGCACACCGCCAAGGGCCTGGAGTTCCCGGTCGTCTTCCTCACCGGCATGGAGGACGGCACGTTCCCGCACATGCGCTCCCTGCACGACGACGCCGAGCTGTCCGAGGAGCGGCGGCTCGCCTACGTCGGGATCACCCGGGCGCGCGAGCGCCTGTACATCTCGCGCTCGGCGGTGCGCTCCGCGTGGGGGACGCCGAACGAGTTCCCGCCGAGCCGGTTCCTCGACGAGATCCCCGAGGAGCTGTGGGACTGGCGCCGCCGCGAGTCGAGCATGTCGGCGCTGCGCGGGCCCGGCGGGTTCGCCGGGTCCGGCGGCTGGCGCTCGGGCACCGGGTCCGGCGCCCGGGCCGCGGGCGGCGGGGGATCGTCGTCGGGCGGGTACTCCCGGCGCGAGATCGACCAGGTGGCGCGCCAGCGGGCCGCTGCTGCGGGTCGCGGGGGATCGCCCTCGTTCGGCTCGGCGGCACCGCGGGCGGACGGCGCCATCCCGTCGCTGGCGGTCGGTGACCGAGTCACGCACGACGCCTACGGGCTCGGGACGGTCGTCGGCGTCGAGGGCGCCGGGCAGAACGCCGTGGCGAAGATCGACTTCGGGGTCGACGGCACCAAGCGTCTCCTGCTGCGCTTCTCGCCGGTCACCAAGCTCTGACGGGCCCGGCACCTCGACCGACCGGGCGACCCGCTATGCGGCGAGGCCGCCCGTCCGGTCGAGCGCGGCGCGCACGGTCTCGACGTCGGCCCCCGGGGCCATGGCACCGGTCAGGGCGGCGTGCGCCGAGCCCTGCGTGTCCCGCAGCGCGGCGAGCACGAGGTGGCGGGTCTCGATCGTCCGCTCGTGGCGCCGCACGGCCTCGCGCAGCGCGAGCTCGAGCATCTTCTTGGCGTCCTTCTCGAACGGGACGTGCCCGCCGCGCGCGCCGCGCGAGGTCCCCGCCGGGCGGTCGAGCGCCCCGGGCCCGAACAGCGCGTCCGCCTCGCGGCGCACGGCGTCCAGGTCGATCCCCACGGACGCGAGGGCCTGCGCGTCGAGCGCGCCGGACGAGGCCGGCCCGGCGTCCGGGCCGGGCGACGGGTCGCCGGGCGCCGTGGCGAGGCGGTCGGTGTCGACCCCGGCGGCGCGCAGGGCGGCCGCGGTGGCAGGGTCGGTGCGCAGCGCCGCGGCGAGCAGCCCCGCGGCGTCGATCCGGGGCCGGCCGGCTGCGCGGGCATCGGTCTGGGCGGCGACGACGGCGGTGCGGGCCTCGCGGCTGAATCGTTCGAACATCAGGGCTCCTCGGTGGTCCGGGCGTACTTCTTGTGGACCGCCTGGCGGCTGACGCCGAGGACCGTGGCGAGGTCCTGCCACGACCAGCCGAGCGCCCGGGCGCGGCGGACCTGGAGCAGCTCCAGGCGGTCGGCGAGCTCGTGCAGGGAGCGCACGGCGCGCAGGCCGACCGCGGGGTCGGCGCTCGTGGCGTCGTGGACCGGGGGCGGGGTGTCGTCGTGCGGTGCGGTCATGGGTGTCAAACTACGTTGACATCCGCTCAGTGTCAACTCCGATTGACATCCTGTCGTCCGCCCCGCCTGCTCCCGTCCCGCCTACTCCCGCGTCGCCGGGGCCTCGTCGACGCCCGGCAGGTCGGGCAGGACCCCGTCGCGGCGGGCGTCCAGCCACAGCTTGACCAGGAGGCCGAGGACCGCGCCGAGGATCGCCGTGACCGTCACCGCGGGCCCCGACCCGATCGTCAGGAGCACCGCGAGCAGCACCGAGGTCAGCGGCATGCCGAGGGTCGCCGCGGCGCCCGCGGCGATCCCGCAGGCCGCGAGCCCCGGGACGGTCGCGCCGGGGACGAGCGCAGCACCGGCCACGCCCGCCGCCATGCCGAGGAACACGGCGGGGAAGATCGCCCCGCCGCGGAACCCGCCGCCCATGCTCAGGGCGTACGCGAGGGCCTTCGCCACGGCGATCACGACGATCGAGCCGGCACCCACGCCCGTGAGCCCCGCGAGGGTGGTCTGGCCGGAGAACAGGACCATGTCCACGTCGGCGCCGGTGATCGCGCGGGAGACGAGCGCGAGCACGCCGACCCCGACGCCCGCCAGCACGATGGTCGGCAGCGGGGAGCGGTCCGCCACCCGGCGCAGGCGCTCGCCGGTCCGCGTCCCGAGGACCACGAGCCCCGCCGCCGCGACCGCGACGACGACGCCCGTGAGGAGGTCCGCGACGCTGACGCTCGGGTAGGGCCCGAGGTCGCCCGCCGTGAGGTTCGGCACGCTGACCCCGGGCCAGTCCGCCACGCCGACGTGCACGAGGTAGCCCGCGCCGAGCGCGGACAGGACGGGCACCAGCTGGACCAGGGGGCGCCGGGGTCTGGCCCCGGGCCCGGGCCGGAGGATCGAGGCCTCGAGCACCAGGAGTCCCGTGACCAGTGGGTTGCCCATGACCACGCCGAGGGCTGCGGCGGCGCCGGAGATCACGAGGATCCGGGCGCGCTCGCCGCCCGCCGGGCGCAGCAACCAGAAGCCGACGCTCGTCCCGATCGCGAGCAGGGGTGCTTCGGGGCCGACGACGGCGCCGCAGACGAGGGTCGCGAACGCGGCGAGCAGCGTGGACGCCAGCATGCGCGGGGTGATGTCGAACGCCAGGCCGTCCAGCGGGTGGTGACCGCCGTGCCCGGGCAGCGTCTTCGCGCCCCAGACGGCGACGGCGCCGACCGCCAGGACCGCGAGCACCCACCACCACGGCGCGTCGTCGGCGCCGAACGCCTCCGGGGCGGCGTCCCAGACGAGGTGCTCGGCGCCGTGCAGGAGCGAGGAGTAGACCGTCGCGCCCAGCGCGGCCAGGACGCCGACGAGCAGCGCGTACAGCAGCAGGACGGTGTCCTCCCGGCTCAGCGGGGCGCGCACGGTCCCGGTCGGTCCGGCGGGCCTGCTCGGTCCGGCGGGCTTGGTCGGTCCGGCGGGCTTGGTCGGTTCGGCGCTCACGCGCACGAGTGAACCACAGCGCCCGCCGGACGCCCGGCGGGCGGCAGGCGCCCCGAGGAGAGGGTCGGTCGCGCGGAGGTCTACCCTGGTACCAACTTGTCTCGACATCGAGATATGTCGGGCTGCCGTGAGAAGACGGCGTATGCCAGTCAACCGGAAGGACGCAGCGGGGTGGACCTGTTCGAATACCAGGCGCGCGACATCTTCGAGAAGCACGGCGTGCCCGTGCTGGGAGGCGTGGTCGCGACCACGCCGGAGGAGGCCCGCGCAGGCGCAGAGGAGCTCGGCGGCGGCACCGTCGTCGTCAAGGCCCAGGTGAAGACCGGCGGGCGCGGCAAGGCGGGCGGCGTCAAGCTCGCCCGTTCGCCGGAGGAGGCCGCCGCGAAGGCGGAGGAGATCCTCGGCATGGACATCAAGGGGCACACGGTGCACCGCGTGATGATCGCGGCCGGTGCCCGGATCGCCGAGGAGTACTACTTCTCGGTGCTCCTCGACCGGGCCAACCGGTCCTACCTCGCGATGTGCTCCGTCGAGGGCGGCATGGAGATCGAGCAGCTCGCCGTCGAGCGCCCCGAGGCGCTCGCCAAGGTCGAGGTCGACCCCCTGGTGGGCATCGACGCCGCCAAGGCCGACGAGATCGTCACGGCCGCCGGGTTCGCCGACGACGTCCGGGGCGACGTCGCCGCCGCGATCCAGAAGCTGTGGACCGTCTACCTCGAGGAGGACGCGACGCTGGTCGAGGTCAACCCCCTCGTGCGCACCGAGGACGGTGCGATCGTCGCCCTCGACGGCAAGGTGACCCTCGACGAGAACGCCGGGTTCCGCCACGCGGAGCACGACGCGCTCGAGGACAAGGCCGCGGCCGACCCGCTGGAGGCGAAGGCCAAGGAGAACGACCTCAACTACGTCAAGCTCGACGGCGAGGTCGGGATCATCGGCAACGGGGCCGGGCTCGTCATGAGCACCCTCGACGTCGTCGCCTACGCGGGCGAGCAGCACGGCGGGGTCAAGCCCGCGAACTTCCTGGACATCGGCGGCGGCGCGTCCGCCTCCGTCATGGCGGCGGGGCTCGACGTCATCCTCAACGACCCGCAGGTCAAGTCCGTCTTCGTCAACGTGTTCGGCGGGATCACCGCGTGCGACGCCGTCGCGAACGGCATCGTGCAGGCCCTCGAGATCCTCGGCGCGGAGGCGAACAAGCCGCTCGTCGTGCGCCTGGACGGCAACAACGTCGTCGAGGGACGCCGCATCCTGACCGAGGCGGACCACCCGCTGGTCACGCTCGCCGTGACCATGGACGGTGGCGCGGACGCCGCAGCGCAGGCTGCCGCCGCAGCCGCCTGAGCCCCGCCGACACCGAGAGAGAACTGACACAGACATGGCAATCTTCATCAACGAGGACTCCAAGGTCATCGTCCAGGGCATGACCGGATCCGAGGGCCAGAAGCACACGACGCGCATGCTCGCGTCGGGCACCGCCGTCGTCGGCGGCGTCAACCCGCGCAAGGCCGGCACCTCGGTGACCTTCCCGCAGGGCGAGGGCACCGTGGACGTCCCGGTCTTCGGCTCCGTCGCCGACGCGATGGCCACCACGGGTGCGAACGTCTCCGTGATCTTCGTCCCGCCGGCCTTCACCCGCGCCGCCGTGGTCGAGGCGATCGAGGCCGGCATGCCGCTGGTCGTCATCATCACCGAGGGCGTCCCGGTCAAGGACTCGGCCGAGTTCTACACGCTCGCCGAGCGCAAGGGCGTGCGGCTGGTCGGCCCGAACTGCCCGGGCATCATCAGCCCCGGGAAGTCGAACGTCGGCATCATCCCGGCCGACATCACCGGCCCGGGCAAGGTCGGTCTCGTGTCGAAGTCGGGCACGCTGACCTACCAGATGATGTACGAGCTCAAGGACTTCGGCTTCTCCACGGCCGTGGGCATCGGCGGCGACCCGGTCATCGGCACGACGCACATCGACGCCCTCGCGGCGTTCGAGGCGGACCCCGACACCGAGGCGATCGTCATGATCGGCGAGATCGGCGGCGACGCCGAGGAGCGTGCGGCGGCCTACATCAAGGAGCACGTGACCAAGCCGGTCGTCGGCTACGTCGCCGGCTTCACGGCGCCCGAGGGCAAGACGATGGGCCACGCCGGCGCCATCGTCTCCGGTTCCTCGGGCACCGCCCAGGCGAAGAAGGAGGCGCTCGAGGCCGCCGGGGTCAAGGTCGGCAAGACGCCGTCCGAGACCGCCGCGCTCATGCGCGAGATCCTCTCCTGACCCCGGAGGCCGGACGGCTCGCCCGCCCGGTCTCCCGCACGACGGCGCCCGTCCCCGACCTGGGGACGGGCGCCGTCGTCGTCCGCAGGGCGGCTCCTCGGGCGGCTCCCCGGTGCGCCGGGTCCGGGGCGCGCCGGACCGCCTGGTCCGGCGCCCGGCCGCCGTGGGGCAGCATGATCGGGTGACCACCCCGCCGTCCACGCGCACGCCGTCCACGCGCACGCCGTCCACGCGCACGCCGTCCACGAGAGCACCGCGGCGCACCCTCGACGACCGCCCGGCACCGGTACCGCGCGGCGGGCTGCGGCTGCGGCAGGCGCTCTCCGGCGTGCTCGCCGCGCTCCAGGCGCTCGTCCTGACGTACGCGCTCGTCGTCCTGCCCGCCGTCGTCGCCGTGCTCGGCTCCGCCGACGCGACCGACGACGGGTGGGGGAGCGCCGTCTCCGTCGCCGGCGGCCTGTGGGTCCTCGGGCACGGCGCCCCGTGGCAGGTCTCCGGCGCCACGATCACGCTCGTCCCGCTCGGCCTGACCGCGCTCTTCCTCGTCGCCGGGTACGCGTCGGCCCGCCGCGCGGCGCACGCGTCGCTCGCGGCGTGGGGCGCCGGTGCGGCCACCTACGCGGGGGCGGTCGCCGGGGTGGGGGCCGCCGCGGGCGCGGTGTCCGGCACCGGGGTGCTCCTCGCCGCCGTCGGGGGCGGCCTGCTCGGCGCGGTCGCGGTGGGGGGCGGCCTGCTCGCACGCCCCGGGGCGCCGACGCTCGACGACCTCCCGCGCGCCCGGCGGCTCGTCCCGCCGGCCGTACGGCTCGGGGCGCGCACCGCCGTCGTCGGGCTCGCCCTGGCGCTCGCGCTCGCAGCGGTGACGGTCGCCTTCTGGGCGGTGGTCGGACGCTCGACGTCCGCGGACGTGGTCGAGGCGCTCTCGCCCGGGACGCTGGGCGGCCTCGTGCTGGGCGTGGGCCAGCTGCTCGTCGTGCCGGACCTCGTGCTGTGGGGCCTCGCCTGGCTCGCGGGCCCGGGGTTCAGCGTCGGGGCAGGGTCGACGTTCGCCCCCGGGGCGCGCGAGCTCGGGCCGCTGCCGTCCGTGCCGCTGCTCGGCGGCCTGCCCGGTGCGCCGAGCGGGACCCACGCGGACCTCTGGGCCCCGGCCCTCGTCGTGCTGTGCGGCATCGTCGCGGGCTGGTACGCGTGGCGCGGGGTGCGGCGCGACGCGTACCGCGAGGGCTCGTGGCGGGACGCGCTCGTGCTCCTGGCGACCACCGTCGTCGTCGTCCTCGCCGTGGCGTGGGTCCTGCTGACCCTCGCGAGCGGGGCCGTCGGTCCGGGCGCGATGCAGGTGACGGGGGCGCGTGCGCCGGTCGCCGCGCCCGTGGTCGCCGCGGAGATCGGGGCAGGCGTGCTGGTGGTCCTCGGGGCAGGGTGGCTGCGGGCGCTCGTGGCGCAGCGGCGCGACCCAGGGCTTCCTCTCGACGAGCGCTGAAGGGCGGCGGCTCAGCCGTCCGCGGGGACCGGGCGGGGCAGGAGGCGCGTGACCTGCTCCTCGATCCCGGACTCGCGGCCCGAGGCGCACGCGTCGTGCGCCTGGACGGTGACCGCCGCGGCGGTGCAGTCCTGGTAGGCGACCTGGACGTCCCACACCGCGAACGTCGTCAGCGTCTGGAGCGTGACGAGCGCGGTCAGCACGAGGCCGACGACGACGGCGGGCACCAGCGCCCGCGTCCCCGCGCGCGTCCCCGCCCCACGCGCCCGGCGTGCCCGGCCGAGCGCCCGGAACCCGGCGACGAACGCCCACGCGAGCGCCGCGAGCCCCAGCACCGCCCACGGCAGCGGCAGCGCGGTGGTGACCACCGCGACCAGCATCGCCAGCCCGAACCTGATCACCGACCGGGACGCGGCGCGTGCCGCGGCGCCGTCGCCGGAGGGGGTGCTCATCGGGGCTCGGGATCCTCTCGGTCGTCCGGCCAGGGGTGTGGGACTCTGGTGCCGCCTCATTGTCCACGAACCTGGAGCGCGCGCGTGCAGACGCCCACCGGCCACCCCGTCGACGTCGTCGGCTGCCCGACGGGCGGCCCGACCGGTCCCGCAGGCGGCGCGGCCCGCGTCGTCGTCCTCGTCTCCGGCGCAGGGAGCAACCTCGCGGCGCTGCTCGCCGCGCACGACGCCCCCGGCTACGGCGCCCGCGTCGTCGGCGTCGTGACGGACCGTGCGGACGCGGGCGCGCTCGACCTCGCCCGGGGCGCCGGCGTCGCGAGCGTCATCGTCGCCCCGCGGGACTTCGCGGACCGGGACGCCTGGAACGCCGGCGTGGCGGAGGCGATCGCGGTCTTCCGGCCCGACCTGGTCGTCCTCGCCGGCTTCATGCGGATCCTCTCGCCGACGGTGGTGGACCGGTGGGCCGGGCGCATCGTCAACACCCACCCGGCGCTCCTGCCCTCGTTCCCGGGGGCGCACGGCGTCCGCGACGCGCTCGCGCACGGGGTGCGGGTCACGGGCTGCACCGTGCACGTCGTGGACACCGGCGTCGACACCGGCCCGATCCTCGCGCAGGCGGCGGTCGCCGTGGAGGACGGCGACGACGAGACCGCGCTGCACGAGCGGATCAAGGTCGCCGAGCGCTCGCTGCTCGTCGAGACGGTGGGCCGCGTCGCCCGGGAGGGCCTGACGGTCGACGGCGCACGCGCGAGGATCGGGCGGCCCTGAGGCCTACCGCTAGACTGGCGGCGGCCGTGACTGGCGAAGGTGGGATCGACCACCGGGGAGCGGCCGGTAGTCCCTGTGATGCGCGCCGCCCGCCTGGGCGCCTGGGCAAGCAACGAGTCGGTGCCCCGACCCGGGAGCCGACCCCCGCCGTCCGACAGGAGCCTCATGTCCGCCGCCCCCACCGCCGGTCCGTCCGCCGTCCCGGAAGCCGCCGACCCTGCCGGCGGCGCCCGGCGTCCCGTCCGCCGCGCCCTGCTGTCCGTCTACGACAAGACGGGCCTGGTCGAGCTCGCCACGGCGCTGCACGCGGCCGGCGTCGAGCTCGTCTCCACCGGCTCGACCGCGGCCCGGGTCGCCGAGGCCGGCGTCCCCGTCACGCGCGTCGAGGAGCTCACCGGCTTCCCCGAGTGCCTCGAGGGCCGCGTCAAGACGCTGCACCCGCGCGTGCACGCCGGGATCCTCGCCGACACCCGCAAGCCCGACCACCTCGCCCAGCTCGCCGACCTCGGCATCGAGGCCTTCGAGCTCGTCGTGGTCAACCTCTACCCGTTCGCCGCCACGGTGGCCTCGGGCGCGGGGCCGGACGAGGTCGTCGAGCAGATCGACATCGGCGGCCCCTCGATGGTGCGGGCCGCCGCGAAGAACCACCCGAGCGTCGCGGTCGTCGTCGACCCCGCCCGGTACGACGACGTCGCCGCCGCGGTCCGCGAGGGCGGCTTCACCCTCGCCCGCCGCAAGCGCCTGGCCGCCGCGGCGTTCGCGCACACCGCGCAGTACGACGTCGCGGTGTCCGCGTGGTTCGCGAGCGCGTACGCGCCGGACGAGGACGCCGTCGTCTCCGGGATGCCCGACGTCACGGGCGCGGCCTACGAGCGGGCCGACGTGCTGCGCTACGGCGAGAACCCGCACCAGCGGGCGGCGCTCTACCGGCGCACCGACGGTGCGACGGGCCTCGCCCAGGCGACCCAGCTGCACGGCAAGGCGATGAGCTACAACAACTACGTCGACGCGGACGCCGCGTGGCGCGCGGCCTACGACCACGCCGGCACCGCGGTCGCGATCATCAAGCACGCGAACCCGTGCGGCATCGCGGTCGGGGACGACGTGGCCGACGCGCACGCCAAGGCCCACGCGTGCGACCCCGTCTCCGCCTACGGCGGGGTCATCGCGACGAACGCGCCGGTGACGGCCGCCGCGGCCCGCCAGATCGCGGACGTCTTCACCGAGGTGGTCGTGGCGCCGGAGTTCGAGCCCGAGGCGCTCGAGGTGCTGACGCAGAAGAAGAACATCCGCCTGCTCGTCGTCGAGGGCGGGCCGACGGCGGCCGTGGAGACGCGCCCGGTCAGCGGCGGCCTGCTCGTCCAGGAGGCCGACCGGATCGACGCGGACGGCGACGACCCGGGCGCGTGGACGCTCGCCACCGGCGACGCCGCGGACGCCGGGACCCTCGCCGACCTCGTGTTCGCCTGGCGCGCGGTGCGCGCGGCGAAGTCCAACGCGATCCTGCTCGCCTCGGGCGGCGCCGCGGTCGGCGTCGGCATGGGGCAGGTCAACCGGGTCGACTCGTGCCGGCTGGCCGTGGAGCGCGCCAACACCCTCGCGGGCGACGCGGAGCGCGCCCGGGGCGCCGTGGCGGCGTCGGACGCCTTCTTCCCGTTCGCGGACGGGCTGCAGGTGCTGCTCGACGCCGGGGTGCGCGCCGTCGTCCAGCCGGGCGGCTCGGTGCGCGACGCCGAGGTGATCGAGGCGGCGAAGGCTGCCGGCGTGACGCTCTACCTCACCGGGACGCGGCACTTCGCCCACTGACGGATCCCGCCGAGACGTCGAAATTGGCCCCTGGTCTCGACGAACCAGGGGCCAATTTCGACGTCTCGGCGGAGGGTCAGGCGACGACGTCGCGCCAGCGCCACGCCGGGTCGCACGCCCGTGCGAGGTCGACGTCGAGCGGGACCGGGCGGTCCATCAGCCGGCGGACCCCGCCGACCTCCCGCGGGCCGTCCACCAGCAGGACGGCGCGCAGCCGCGCCGTCCTGCCGTCCCCGTCCCGTGCCGGGGACGCCCCGGCGGTCGGCGGCTCGACGTAGAGCGCCGCCCAGGCGCCCTCGTCCTCCGGCCTGCCGCGCAGGTGGACCTCGCACCGCTCGTCGGGCAGGCCGAGGAGCGCGAGGTCGTGGCCGAGCTGGCGGGAGAAGACGTACGGCGCGCGCGGCGCCGGCGCCTCGAGCCCGAGCATCGCCCGGGCGGTGGCGTCCGGGTCGTGCAGCGCCGCGGACCAGTGCCCGCCCGGGACCTCGCCGAGCACCGGGTGGCGACGCGTCGCGCAGTCGCCGACCGCCCACACGCGCGGTCCCGCGCGCCCGGTGCCGTCGACGACGACACCGCCCCGGGCATCGAGGGCCACGCCTGCCGTGCTGCCGCCGGCCGTGCCGAGCAGGTGCGTGGCGGGCCGCGCGCCCACCGCGGCGAGGACGACGTCGGCGTCGAGCCGCTCGCCGCCCGCGAGCACGCACCCTCGGTCGTCGACGCCGGCGACGGCCGCGTCCGTGCGCAGCGTGACGCCCGCCCGTGCGTACCAGGGAGCGAGGTGGCGGCCGACGGCCGGTCCGAGCTGGCGGGCGAGGGGCGCGGGCCCCGCCTCGAGCACGGTGACGTCGACCCCGGCGCCCGCCGCGACACCGGCCACCTCCGCCCCGACCCAGCCGGCTCCGACGACGACGAGGCGCGCGCCGGGCCTCAGCGCGGCCCGCAGGCGGTCGGCGTCGGCGGCGGTGTGCAGCGTCAGCGCAGAGCCCCAGCCCGCCGGGCGCACGGGCCGGGCGCCCGTGGCCAGCACGAGGGCGTCGGCGCGGAGGTGGGCCCCCGAGCGGGTGGTGACGGCGACGTCGTCGTCACCGACGCGGACGTCGGTCGCCGGGTCGTCGAGGCGGGCGTCGGCGAGCGCCGCGACGTCGACGCCGATCTCGTCCGACACCCAGGCGGGCGAGCCGCGGGTGAGCAGCTCCTTGGACAGCGGCGGCCGGTCGTACGGGGGGACGCCCTCGTCACCGAGGACGGTCAGGGGCCCGTCGAAGCCGTGGGCGCGCAGCGCGGCGGCCGTCCGGGCGGCGGCGAGACCGGCGCCGACGACGACCACGGACCGGGGTGCGGGGGGTTCGGGCGGACGCATGGCGTCACGCTATCCGGCGGTACCCTCGACCGGTGAGCACAGCAGCGGGCGCCCCCGACGACGGGCCTGCCGAGGGGCCCGTGACGGCTCGTGCCGCGGGGACGCCCGAGCCGTCGGCGCAGCCCGCGCCCCCCGTCCGCGTGGTGCGCACCAGCGCCCCGGCGATGTGGTCCGTGATCGCGGGCGTGGCCCTCGCGACGCTCCTGGCGGTGCTCCTGGACGTGACCGTCGGCGTCATGACGCTCGCCGCGACGCTGGTCGCCGCGGGCCTGGCACGCGCCGTCCTGCCGGAGCCCGGGCCGGAGGGGATCACGGTACGCACGCGCACGGTCGACGTCGTCCTGCACCTGTCCGCCGCCGCCGTGCTCGTCTTCCTCGCGATCATCGCGCCCGACGCCTGAGCCGCTCCCGCCCGGCGCCTGGGCGCCTCGCGCCCGGGGGCGGGCACGACGGAGCCCGGTGCGCCGAGGTGCACCGGGCTCCGTGGACGTGCGGTCGGGGATCAGGCCTTCGGGGCGTCGCCCTCGGCAGGCGTGTCGCCCTCCGGGGCCACGTCCGTCACCGGCGTCTCCTGGCCGACGGCGGGCTCGACGGGTGCGGCGGCCGGGGTCGGCTCGACCGGTGCGGTCGGCTCGACCGGTGCGGCAGCGGCGGGCGCGGCAGCGGCGGCCGGGGCGACGGACCGGGCAGCGCCGGCCGGGGCCTCGACGGTCTCGCCGCCGGGCAGGACGTAGGCGTCCTCACCGAGCAGGTCGTCCTGGACGGGGGACTTCCAGGTGAAGACGCGGTAGAACAGCGCGGCGATCGCGCCACCCAGCAGCGGGGCGACCCAGAAGAGCCACAGCTGGGACACGGCCCAGTCGCCGGCGAAGACCGCGGCCGCCGTCGAGCGCGCGGGGTTGAGCGACGCGTTCGTGAACGGCGCGGCGATGAGGATCCCGGCGAACAGGGTCAGGCCGATCGCCACCGGCGCCAGGCGCGAGTTCACGCGCTTGTCGGTGACGGCGAGGATGATGCCGACGAAGACGGCGGTCACGACGACCTCGATGAGCAGCGCGGCGACCAGCTCGAAGGAGAAGGCCCCGTTGGTCGAGGCGGCGAGCGGCGAGTGCTCGCCGTAGCCGTTCGCGACGCCGCCCATGAGGGCGCTCTTCGACGCCTCCTTGATGAGCTGGCTCTGCTGCAGCACGGGGAGCGCGGCGGCCGGGATCGTCGCGTAGAGCACGAGCGTGGCCAGCACGCCGCCGATCACCTGCGCGATCCAGTACAGCGGGACGTTGATCCAGGACGTGCGGCCGGCGATGGCGGCACCGAGGGTCACGGCCGGGTTGAAGTGGCCGCCCGAGACGTGGCCGACGGCGGCGATGCTCGCGAGCACCGCGATGCCGCCGGCGAGCGCGACGCCGAGCACGCCGGGGCCGAGGCCGCCGACGGAGTACAGCGCCACGCCGCAGATCGCGAGGACGAGGAAGAAGGTGCCGAAGAGCTCGGCGCCGGTGCGGGCCAGGAGCGAGTGCTCCTTGACCTCGACGGCGTCCTCGACCCCGACCGGGGCGGGGGTCGCAGAGGCTGTGACGGGTGCGGGTGTCGCGGGCGACGAGGGCGCCGCGAATTCCTGAGCCATGAGGTTCCTGTCTGAGTCGTCTGTGGGCAGCCGCGGCGTACGCCGTCGGGGCCGCACGGGCAGCGGCTGCGTTCCCTTCAGGCGCATACTGCCATCTCTTCACCCGGGATCCTCGGACATTCCGGGGAATTCCCACGGAGTTCACAGGTACGCGGAAAGTATCTTGACGTCGAGAAATCGCGTATCGTGGTCGGGAACCCACCGCCGACCCCCCGAGGGAGCAGCACGCGCATGGCCAAGATCAAGGTTGCCGGACCGGTCGTCGAGCTCGACGGCGACGAGATGACGCGCATCATCTGGCAGTTCATCAAGGACCGCCTCATCCACCCGTACCTCGACGTGGACCTGCGCTACTACGACCTCTCGATCCAGAACCGCGACGCGACGGACGACCAGGTGACCGTCGACGCGGCGAACGCGATCAAGGAGCACCACGTCGGCGTCAAGTGCGCCACGATCACGCCCGACGAGGCCCGCGTCGAGGAGTTCGGCCTGAAGAAGATGTGGGTCTCGCCCAACGGGACGATCCGCAACATCCTCGGCGGCGTCGTCTTCCGCGAGCCGATCATCATCTCGAACATCCCGCGCCTGGTCCCGGGCTGGAACAAGCCGATCATCATCGGGCGCCACGCCCACGGCGACCAGTACAAGTCGACCAACTTCAAGGTCCCCGGCGCCGGCAAGGTCACGATGACCTTCGAGCCGGCCGACGGCTCGGAGCCCCAGCGGTTCGAGGTCGTGACGATGCCCGAGGAGGGCGGCGTCGCGATGGGGATGTACAACTTCAACGAGTCCATCAAGGACTTCGCGCGCGCCTCGTTCGCCTACGGCCTGCAGCGCAGCTACCCGGTCTACCTCTCGACGAAGAACACGATCCTCAAGGCCTACGACGGCCAGTTCAAGGACCTGTTCCAGGAGGTGTTCGACGCCGAGTTCGCGGACAAGTTCGCCGCGGCCGGGCTCACCTACGAGCACCGCCTCATCGACGACATGGTCGCCTCGGCCATGAAGTGGGAGGGCGGCTACGTCTGGGCCTGCAAGAACTACGACGGCGACGTCCAGTCCGACACCGTCGCGCAGGGCTTCGGCTCGCTCGGCCTCATGACGTCGGTCCTCATGACCCCGGACGGCCAGACCGTCGAGGCGGAGGCCGCGCACGGCACCGTGACGCGCCACTACCGTCAGCACCAGCAGGGCAAGCCGACGTCGACCAACCCGATCGCCTCGATCTTCGCCTGGACCCGGGGCCTGATGCACCGCGGCAAGATCGACGCCACCCCCGAGGTCGTCGAGTTCGCGCAGACGCTCGAGGACGTCGTCGTCACGACGGTCGAGTCCGGCAAGATGACCAAGGACCTCGCGCTCCTCGTCGGCCCCGAGCAGGCCTGGCTGACGACGGAGGAGTTCCTCGCGGCGCTCGACGAGAACCTCGCGGCGCGCCTCGGGGCCTGATCCCCGCCGGGACCGGCACCCGCCGCGCCCGCCCGGCGCACGACCGCGCGAAACCCGACGACGCCGACCGTCCCCCTGGGGGCGGCCGGCGTCGTCGTGCGCGGGGACGAAAATCCGGCGCGCCCGCGCGCCGCCCGCACCTACGATCGGCCCATCATGACCGAGGCGACCACCACCGACGACCACGGGCCGAGCGGCTCCCCCGCGGGGCAGAGCGACCCCGCGCGGCCCGACGCGCCCGCCCGCCCCGGCGACCCGGCCCGCCGGCTCGGGGCCGGTCGGCTGCGCGGCCCGGTCGCCCTCGCGGCGCTCCTCGCGCTGGCCGTCGGGACGGTCGGGTCCGCCCTCGGGACGGTCGTCGCGGGACGCCTGGCCGACGTCGCGACCGCGGCGGGCGTCGTGACGCTCGCCGCGTGCGTGGTGGGGGCCGCGGTGCTCGACTCCGTCGGCCAGGTCGCCTGGGCCGGCGTCGTCGACCGCGCCGAGGGGCGCCTGCGCGAGGACCTGCTCAGCGCGGCGCTGCACCAGCCGCTGGCCACCCTCGGCGAGCAGGCGGTCGGCGAGGTCCTCGACCGGGTGGACGACGACACCCACGCCGTGGGGTCGCTCGTGCGCCGCCAGGCCTGGGGCGCGGGCCGCTCGGTCGTGGGCAGCGTGCCGCTGTGGGTCGTCGCCGGGCTGACGTGGTGGCCCGCCTGGTTCCTGTTCCCCGCTCTCGGGGCGGTGACGTACGTCGTCGTGCGCCCGCTGCTCGGCGAGGTGGCGCGCCGCAAGGTCGTCGAGGAGCGCGCCTGGACGGACAACGCGGCGGCCCTCGAGGAGGCGGTCGCCGCGCGCGACGACCTGCGCACGAGCCTCGGGCAGGCGTTCGCGGTCCGCCGCTTCGCGGAGTCCGCCGCCGTCGTGCACCGGACGCTGGCCCGCGTGCTGCAGGTGGAGACGCGCATGACGTGGCGCGCGGGGACGCTCCTGCACGCGCTGCTGGCGGGCGTCGCTGTCGCCGGGACGGCGCTCGCGGTCGCGGACGAGCTCTCCGTCGCGAGGCTGGTGACGCTCTTCCTGGTCACCGCCACGTTCGTCGGCCAGATCGACACCCTCGCCCGCCACCTGCCGGACCTGCAGGAGGGCATCGGCGCGATGATCCGCATCCGCCAGCTCCTCGAGGCCGAGCCGGAGCCGGCGGGCGGGCGGTCGCTGCCGCCCGGCGCGCTCGAGCTGGAGGTCCGCGACCTGCGCTTCGCGTACGACGACGGCGGGTTCGCCCTGCAGGACGTCTCCCTCGTGGTCCCCGCGGGGCAGACGGTGGCGCTCGTGGGGCGCACCGGCTCGGGCAAGTCGACCCTCGCGTCGCTCGTGTCCCGGGCCGTGGAGCCGGCGCCCGGCTCGGTGCTGCTCGGCGGCCGCGACGTGCTCGACCTCGACCTGCAGGCCCTGCGTTCCGCCGTGGGCGTGGTCACGCAGCGCACCGAGATCGTCGCCGGGACCCTCGCGCAGAACGTCGCGCTCTTCGCGGACGTCCCGCGCGCCGCGATCGAGGGCGCCGTGCGCGACCTCGGCCTGCAGGACTGGGTCGCCGGGCTGCCGGGCGGCCTCGACACGCCGCTCGGGCCGGGCGGGACGACGCTGTCGGCGGGGGAGGAGCAGCTCGTCGCCTTCGCGCGGCTGCTCGTGCGCGACGTGCAGGTCGTCGTGCTCGACGAGGCGACGGCCCGCATGGACCCGCTCACGGAGGCCCGTGTCGTGCGCGCGTCGGAGCGCCTGCTGGGCGGTCGCACCGGGATCCTCGTCGCGCACCGGCTCGGCACGGTCGCCCGGGCGGACCTCGTGGTGGTGCTCGACCACGGTCGGGTCGTGCAGCAGGGCCCGCGCGCGCTGGTCGCCCAGGACGGCCCGTTCCGCGCCCTGCTCGAGGCGAGCCGGGTCGACGTCGACCCCGCGGACCTCCGGGACGGCGGGCCGGCGGTCGCGTCGGCGCGCGGCCCGGCCGGCGACGTGCCCGGCGACGCGGGGAGCCCGGCGGACGCGGTGGCCGCGCAGCGGCGCACCGGCCCGGCGCCCGAGCAGCGCGACCCCGGCCACGGGCCGAGCCTGGCGCGCGGCGTCGCGCACGCGCTCGCCGTGCGCCCGCTGTGGGGCGCGCTGGGCGGCGTGCTCTTCCTCGCCTCGAGCGTGGTCGCCGCCCAGGGCGCGGTCACCGGGTTCCTGTGGGGGCGGTCGGTCACCTCGCTGCAGGACGGCGGGGCACCGGTCGTGCTGGTCGGGGTGCTGGCGGCCCTGCTGCTGCTCGTGCCCGTGTGCCACGCGTGGGCGTTCCGCATCTACCCGCGGTGGTGGATCGAGCTGCTGCTGCGCGTGCGCCTGTCCGTGCTGCGGGGGCAGACGGACCAGCACCGGCTGCGGCGCACCCCGCCGGGCGAGGTCGTCGCCCGCGCGCTCGACGCCGACCGGTTCGTGCAGTACGCCGACCGCTGGGTGGACCTGCTCAACGGCCTCGCTCTCGTGGTCCTCACGGCGGCGCTCAGCGGGTCATGGCTCGCCGGGGGCGTGCTGCTGGCCGTGCTCGCGGTCACCGCCGCGTGCGCGGTCGTCGGGCGCCCGTACGCCGGGCGGTCCGCGGCGCGGTCCTCAGCGGCCCGCGCCCGGTTCGGCCGCTCCCTCGTCTCGGTGCTCGACGGCGCGCGCACGGTCAAGCTCGCGGGCCGCACGGCCGACGCGCACGCCCACCTGCGCGAGGTCGACGCGGGCCGGGTCGGCGCGGCCGTCGTCGAGCACCGCGTGCAGGCGGTGCTCGACGGGATCCCGACGATCATGGTGCAGGCCGGCGTCGTCGCGGCGTGGGCCGCGCTGCTGGCCGGCGTGTGGGACCTCGCCACGACGCTGCTCGTGACGGGCGCCGTGAGCGGGTTCGCCTGGTTCGGGGTCGTGGCGGGCGCGGCCGTCACCGAGGCGCCGGGGACGCGGGCCTGGCAGCGCGCGACCAGCGCGTTCGCCGGCGGCACGGACCTCGTGGACCTGCCGGAGGGCGTCGACCTGGTCCGCGGCACCGCTCCCGCCCCGCGGCCGCAGGCGCAGGAGCGCCTCGAGCGCCTCGACCTGCGCGGCGTCTCGGCCGTGCACACGGACGGCACCGTCGGCGTCTGCGGCGTCGACCTGACGGTGCGGCGCGGCGAGCTCGTGCTGCTGCTCGGCCGCGTCGGTTCCGGGAAGTCCAGCCTGCTCGGGGCGCTCGCGGGGCTGGTGGACCACACGGGCACCCTGGCGTGGAACGGCGCCGTCGTGCACGACACCCAGGCGACCCTGCGACCCGGGCGCGTCGCGCACGTGGCGCAGGTCCCGCGGGTGCTGTCCGGGACGTTCGAGGACAACGTGCGCCTCGACCACCCGCGCGAGGTCGGGGGCCCGGTCGCCGCCGCCCGCATGGGCCAGGACGTCGCGGACGCCGGGGGACCCGACGCGCTGGTGGGCCACCGCGGCGTGCGCCTCTCGGGCGGCCAGGTCCAGCGGCTCGCGCTCGCGCGGGCGCTCGCGACGGACGCCGAGCTGGTCGTGGCCGACGACGTCTCGAGCGCCCTCGACGCGGCGACCGAGGTCGAGCTGTGGGAGTCGCTGCGCGCGCAGGGCGCCACGGTGGTGGGCGCGACGTCCAAGGGTGCGGCGCTCGCCCGGGCGGACCGCGTCGTCGTCCTCGAGGACGGTGCGGTCGTCGCGAGCGGGGAGTGGCGCGAGCTCGCGCCCCGGTGGGGTGCGCTCGCCGGCTGAGCGCACGCCGGCCGTCCGGCGCTGTGTCAGAGTTGGGCCATGACGACGACGCCTGCGAAGGTCATGAACGTGACGGTGACCGGCGCTGCCGGCCAGATCGGGTACGCGCTGCTCTTCCGCATCGCGTCGGGGCAGATGCTCGGCCCCGGCACGCGCGTGCGGCTGCGGCTGCTGGAGATCCCGCAGGGCGTCAAGGCGGCCGAGGGCACCGCGATGGAGCTCGACGACTGCGCCTTCCCGCTCCTCGACGGGATCGACGTGCACGACGACCCGCGCGCCGGGTTCGAGGGCACGAACGTCGCGCTCCTCGTGGGCGCGCGCCCGCGCGGGCCGGGCATGGAGCGCTCGGACCTGCTCGAGGCCAACGGCGGGATCTTCAAGCCGCAGGGCGAGGCGATCAACGCCGTCGCGGCCGACGACGTCCGGGTCCTCGTGGTGGGCAACCCCGCCAACACGAACGCGCTGATCGCCGCCTCGAACGCTCCCGACGTGCCCAAGGACCGCTTCACGGCGATGACGCGGCTCGACCACAACCGCGCGCTCTCCCAGCTCGCGGCGAAGGCGGGCGTCCCGGTGTCCGAGGTGCGGCGGTTGACGATCTGGGGCAACCACTCGGCGAGCCAGTACCCCGACGTCTTCCACGCCGAGATCGGCGGCCGGCCGGCGAGCGGGCTCACGGCCGACCGGGGCTGGCTCCTGGACGACTTCGTGCCGACCGTCGCGAAGCGGGGTGCCGCGATCATCGACGCCCGCGGTGCGTCGTCGGCGGCGTCGGCGGCCAACGCGGCGATCGACCACGTGCACGACTGGGTGCTCGGCACCCCCGAGGGCGACTGGACGAGCGCGGGCGTGTGGTCCGACGGGGCGTACGGGGTCCCCGAGGGCCTGATGTCCTCGTTCCCGGTCACCTCCGCCGGTGGCCCGGGCGCGTCGTGGGAGGTCGTGCGCGACCTCGAGATCGACGAGCTGTCGCGGGAGCGGATCGACGGCTCGGTGGCGGAGCTCGCCGAGGAGCGCGACGCGGTGCGCTCCCTCGGCCTGATCTGAGGCGTGCCGATCACCGTCCGCGCGGCCGCGCGCG
Source organism: Cellulomonas sp. PhB143 (assembly GCF_003752595.1). GTDB lineage: Bacteria > Actinomycetota > Actinomycetes > Actinomycetales > Cellulomonadaceae > Paraoerskovia. The sequence goes on from NZ_RKIJ01000003.1 coordinate 77,052, forward strand.
AGGACCTCGAGCGAGTCGTGGAGCTGATCGCGGACGACGCTGTCGCGGCCTCGCGCACAGGAGCCTTCGGCCCGGCGCACGTGCGCGGCTTCGAGGCGATCGCGGCCAGCCCGAACGACGAGCTGGTCGTGGCCGTGCTGGACGAGCCTGCCCACCCGCGCCACGGCGACGTCGTCGGCTGCATGCAGCCGACGGTCGTCCCGGGGATCTCGCGCGCGGGAGCGTCGCGCCTGCTCGTCGAGGCCGTCCGCGTGGACGCCGGGCTGCGCGGGCGAGGGATCGGTCGGCGGATGATGGAGCACGCCCACGCGTACGGCCGGGACCGCGGCTGCGCCCTGGCCCAGCTCACGTCCGACAAGTCCCGGCCCGACGCGCACCGGTTCTACCGCTCGCTGGGGTACGCCCAGTCGCACGAGGGCTTCAAGCTCTCGATCTGAGTGGGGTTTCACCCCGTGGGGCCTGTTGCGCGGGGGCGCGGGCGAGTAAAGTTTCGCGGCGGCGGGTGACACGTGTCGACGGCGTGCAGCGTGTTCACAGGTTCAAGGGATGCACCTCCCACGCGTTCAAGAATTGACAACAGGGCCGCTGGCTCTGTAGACCATCCCCATGCCACGACCTCCCGGCGACGACGCCGGAGCACGCCGCGACGCCGGCTCCCAACGTTCCCTGCGCCAGCGCAACCTCCGGCTGCTGCTGAGCTCGCTCGCCGCCCGGGGCCCGACGACGCAGGCGGGGCTGGCGCGCTCGACCGGCCTGTCCACCGGTTCGGTGTCGAGCCTGGTCAGGGACCTGGTCGACGAGGGGCTCGTGCGCACGCGCTCGGTCGTGAGCGGCGGGCGGCGGTCCGTCGAGGTCTCGCTCGCGCCCGACGAGCGCGTCGTCCTCGGCGTCGACGTCGGCCGCTCGCACGCCGCCGTCCTCGCCTCCGACGTCTCGCGGCGGACCTTCGGCCTGCGCCGGATGGCGCTCGAGACCGGGCACCCTCCCGAGGACACGCTCGCCCGGGTGGCGGAGGCCGTCGACGACCTCCTCGAGGAGCACGGGATCGCGCGGGAGCGGGTCCCGGTGTGCGGCATGGCGCTCCCGGCGTCGCTGGCCACGGACAGCGGCCAGGTGCTGCAGGCCAACGTGCTGCCCAACTGGGCCGGCGTCGACGTCGTGGCCATGACCCGCGAGATCTTCGGGATGCCCACGATCATCGAGAACGACGCGGACCTGGGGGCTCTGGCGCACACGGGCCTGCCCCAGTTCCGCGACCTGCACACGCTCGTGTACGTCAAGGTGGCGAGCGGCATCGGCGCCGGGCTCGTGGTCGACGGCGGGGTGTACCGCAGCTCGACGGGCATGGCGGGTGAGATCGGTCACGTCCCCGTCGTCGACAACGGGGACCTGTGCTACTGCGGCAACCGCGGGTGCCTCGAGACGGTCGCCTCCACGCGGCGGCTCGTCACGGACTTCGAGCGCGTGCACGGGGTCTCGGGTGCGCACCTCGCGGACGTGCTCGCGGCCGCGGCGGCGGGCGACCCCCCGACCGTGCGCATCCTGCAGGACGCCGGCACCGCCCTCGGCCGGGTCCTCGGCGTCGTGACGAGCATGCTGGGCCCGGACGTCGTCGTCCTCGGCGGGCCGCTGACCTCGGTGGCGGGACCGCTGCTCGACGCGGTCCTCGAGTCCGCCCGCCAGAGGACCATGCCCGCCGCGCTCCAGGGGGCCACGCTCGAGCTCTCCGAGCTGGGTGAGGACGCCGAGGTACGGGGCGCGTGCCTGCTCGCGCTGAGCCACCTGCGCGACGTCGAGATCGCCGTCCGCGGGTAACGAGCCGGTCACTTCCGTAACACTCTGGTCTCGGCGTGTGTTCAGGAGTTGACCACAAGACCTGGCGCGGTCTAGCGTCAGGCCGTCCGTACGACGCAGTGACGGACGTGCAGTGTCGCTCGGGCCCGCCGTCGGGCCCGGAGCAGGAGAGGAGCAGTCCGTTGCAGGACCACCACGCCATCCTCGAGATGCGGTCCATCACCAAGGAGTTCCCTGGGGTCAAGGCCCTGGACGAGGTCTCCTTGCGCGTGCGCGCCGGCGAGATCCACGCGATCTGCGGCGAGAACGGGGCCGGCAAGTCGACCCTCATGAAGGTCTTGTCCGGTGTGTACCCGCACGGGACGTACGACGGCGAGATCGTCTACCAGGGCGAGGAGGTCCAGTTCAAGGACATCCGCTCGAGCGAGGCCGCCGGGATCGTCATCATCCACCAGGAGCTCGCGCTGATCCCCGAGCTCTCGATCACCGAGAACATCTTCCTCGGCAACGAGGTCCGCGGGAAGCTGGGGATCGACTGGGACGAGGCCCGCAGCCGCGCCAAGGAGCTCATGGCGCGCGTCGGCCTGCGCGCCTCGCCCGACGCGCTCGTGAAGAACATCGGCGTCGGCCGCCAGCAGCTCGTCGAGATCGCCCGCGCCCTCGCGAAGGACGTGCGCCTGCTGATCCTCGACGAGCCCACCGCCGCCCTGAACGAGGACGACTCGCAGCACCTGCTCGACCTGATGCGCGGGCTGCGCGCCAAGGGGCTGACGAGCATCATGATCTCGCACAAGCTCAACGAGATCGAGGCGATCGCCGACTCCATCACGATCATCCGCGACGGCCACTCGGTCGAGACGCTCGACGTCTCCGCGGGCGGCGTGGACGAGGACCGGATCATCCGCGGGATGGTCGGTCGCTCGCTCGAGTCCCGGTTCCCCGACCACACGCCCACGATCGGCGAGATCTTCTTCGAGGTCGACGGCTGGACGGTCGAGGACCCCGAGGTCCCCGGGCGGCTCATCTGCAAGCAGTCCAGCTTCCACGTCCGCCGCGGCGAGATCGTCGGCTTCGCCGGGATCATGGGCGCGGGGCGCACCGAGCTGGCCCGCTCGATCTTCGGCCACTCGTACGGACGGTTCCTGTCCGGCGAGGTGAAGATCGACGGCAAGTCGGTGTCGATGCCGACCGTCCTGTCGGCCGTCAAGAACGGCATCGCGTACGTGCCCGAGGACCGCAAGTCCCTGGGCCTGAACCTCCTGGACACCATCCAGGACACGGTGATCGCCGCCAACCTGCCGCGCGTCACCAAGCACGCCTCGATCAGCTCCGACGAGTCGTACCTGGCCGCCGAGGGCTACCGCAAGTCCCTGGGGGTCAAGGCCCCCAGCGTCAAGGAGGGCGTCGCCAAGCTCTCCGGCGGCAACCAGCAGAAGGTGCTCCTCGCGAAGTGGATGTTCACCGAGCCGGAGCTCCTCATCCTCGACGAGCCGACGCGCGGCATCGACGTGGGCGCGAAGTTCGAGATCTATGCCCTGATCCAGCAGCTCGCCGACGCCGGCAAGGGGGTCGTGGTGATCTCCTCCGAGCTCCCCGAGCTGCTCGGCATGTGCGACCGCATCTACACGGTGTTCGAGGGCCGGGTGACCGGTGACGTCCCCGGCAAGGACGCGACCCAGGAGGGGCTCATGCGCCTCATGACGGGAGCGCCCGCGTGACCACGACCACGACCACGACAACCAGCTCGACGAAGACACAGAAGGAAGCCCGGACGATGTCGTCAATCAAGCAGCTCGCGGGCGGTGGCATGCGGCAGTACAGCATGGTCATCGCGCTCGTCGTGCTGATCCTCTTCTTCCAGTGGCAGACCGGCGGCAACGTCCTGACGCCCACGAACGCCCAGAACGTCATCATCGGGAACTCCTACATCCTGGTGCTGGCGATCGGCATGGTCCTCGTGATCATCGCCGGGCACATCGACCTCTCGGTCGGGTCGGTCGCCGCGGTGACCGGCATCATCGTCGCCATCGCGATGCGCGACTGGGGCATCCCGTGGTGGGTCGGCGTGCTGCTCGGCCTCGCGGTCGGTGCGGTGATCGGCGCCTGGCAGGGGTTCTGGGTCGCCTACGTCGGCATCCCGGGCTTCATCACGACGCTGGCCGGCATGATGCTCTTCCGCGGGCTCAACCAGTACATCGGTGAGTCCGAGACCGTGCCGGTGCCGAAGCAGTTCCAGGAGATGGGTGCCGGCTACCTGCCCGAGTGGGGTCCGAACACCGGCCTGAACAACTGGACGCTGCTGCTCGGGATCCTCGCCTTCGCCACGGTCGTGTGGTCGGAGTACCGCCGCCGGGCGAGCGCGACCCGGCTCGGCATGGACGTGCCGCCCGTCGGCGTCACCGTGGCCCGTGTGGTCATCGCAGGCGTGGTGATCGGCTACCTGACCTATCTCTTCGGCAGCGGCCGGTACGGGACGTCGTTCCCCATCCCCGGCGTGATCCTCGCGGTGCTCGTGATCATCTACCACTTCGTCGCGTCGCGGACCATCACGGGCCGCCACGTCTACGCCGTCGGTGGCAACCGCGCCGCCGCCGCGCTGTCCGGCGTGAACATCAAGCACACGAACTTCTTCGTCATGATGAACATGTCGATCCTCGCAGCGCTCGCCGGGATGATCTTCGTGGGCCGTGCGACGGCCTCCGGCCCGTTCGACGGGACGGGGTGGGAGCTGGACGCGATCGCCGCGGTCTTCATCGGTGGGGCAGCTGTCTCCGGTGGCGTCGGCACCGTCCTCGGCTCCGTCATCGGTGGACTGGTCATGGCCGTGCTCAACAACGGCCTGCAGCTCATGGGTGTCGGCTCCGACATGACGCAGGTCATCAAGGGCCTCGTTCTGCTTCTCGCCGTCGCCTTTGACGTGTTCAACAAGGTCGGCGGCCGCCCGTCGATCATCGGGCTGATCTTCCCGTCCCGGCGCGACAAGGGCACGGGGGCGGTCACCGGGGCGGACGACCCCCAGCCCACCGTGCCCGCCGTGAACGCGAGCCCCCAGGGCTGAGCACCCGGACGGCTGCACCGCCGCGGCGTCGGACCACCGGCGCCGCGGCCCCAGAACGAACCACCCGCACCACCCGCACCACCCGTTCCACCCCGCGCACCCGATGAGGGGTGCCTGTCACAGAAAGTGGATCCCCATGAAGAAGAAGCTTGCCTCTGCGCTCGTCGCGCTGGGCGCCACGAGCGCACTGATGCTCTCCGGCTGCTCCTCGTCCTCCGACCGCAGCGGCTCGGACGACGCCAGCGGCGGCGCCTCGGCGGCCGCCGGCTTCGAGGCCGGCGCGACCATCGGTGTCGCGCTGCCGCAGAAGACCTCGGAGAACTGGGTCCTCGCCCAGAACCTGTTCGAGGACGGGCTCACGAGCGACGGCTACAAGCCGATCGTCCAGTTCGCCAACGGCGGCGTCTCCGAGCAGCAGAACCAGATCCAGGCCATGGTCCAGAAGGGTGCCAAGGTCATCGTCGTCGGCGCCATCGACGGTTCGCAGCTCGGCACGCAGCTCAAGGCGGCCGCGGACCAGGGCGTCAAGGTCATCGCGTACGACCGTCTCGTGAAGAACACGGACGCCGTGGACATCTACGAGGCGTACGACAACTTCAAGGTCGGCCAGCTCCAGGGCCAGGCCCTGCTCGACGGGCTCAAGGAGCGCAAGGGCGACGGACCGTACAACATCGAGCTCATCTCCGGCTCGCCGGACGACGCGAACTCGAAGCCGTTCTTCGATGGCGCGATGGAGGTCCTCCAGCCGAAGATCGACGACAAGACGCTCACGGTCGTCTCCGGCCAGGTGTCGCAGCAGGAGACCTCCACGCAGGGCTGGGAGGCCGAGAACGCCCAGAACCGCATGGACACGATCCTCGCGGGCAACTACAAGGACAAGGACCTCGACGGGATCCTGTCCCCGAACGACACGCTGGCCCGCGCCGCGCTGACCTCGGTCAAGCAGGCGGGCAAGGACACCCCGGTCATCACCGGCCAGGACTCCGAGGTCGAGTCGGTCAAGTCGATCATGGCGGGCGAGCAGTACTCGACCATCTACAAGGACACGACCGCGCTCGTGAACAGCACGATCGACGCGGTCAACGCCTACCAGAAGGGCGAGGACCCCGAGGTCAACGACACCAAGTCGTACGACAACGGCGTCAAGGTCGTCCCGGCGAACCTGCTCGACCCGGTCATCGTGACCAAGGAGAACGCGGCGGACGTCTACAAGGACGACAAGACGCTCGCGCCGCTCACCAAGTAGCGCGTCCTCCCGCGGCGGGCGGTCCTGACCGGCCGCCGCGGGACGCACGGGCGGACGACGGCCCGGCACCGATCCCTCGGTGCCGGGCCGTCGTGCTGCCCGCCCGGTCCGCCGGGTGCTGCCCGCCCGGCCCGCCGAGAAGTGGGGATAACCCCCCCCCACCGCCACAAAAAGGGGGGGGAAAAAGAGAAAAGCGGGCGGGGGCGGGCGCCGGGGGGGCGCGGGAGAAAAAGGTGGGGGGGCCCG
>NZ_RKIJ01000004.1 GCF_003752595.1 Cellulomonas sp. PhB143
CCCTGCCGGTGTTGGTGTTTTTTTTTTTTTTTCGGGGGGGGCGGGGGGGTTCCTCTTCTTTTCCCCTCTGTTTGCGGCCCCCCCCCCCCCCCCCCGGGGGGGGGGGGGGGGGGGGCCCCCCCCCCGCCCCACCGCCCCTCCCGCCGCCCACTATCGACGGCCCGACGACGTCTCAGCGCCGGTGACCGCCCGACCCCGCGTCCGTCGGGTCGCTCGTCCCGACCCCGTCGCGCAGCCCGACCGCGTCACGCGGCTCGGCCGGGTCCCGCAGCTCGGCCGGGTCGTCCGCGTCGGGCACCTCGGCGACCGGCACCTCGATCCCGTCGCAGTCGACGAGGTGCCCGTCCTCCACCCGGTCGCCCTCGGCCAGGGCCTGGAGGACCTCGGCGCGGATGACGCGCGACCCGCTGGCCACGAACACCGAGCCCTGCTCGGAGTTGCCGCGGGTCCAGTGGTTGAACACGAGGTTGAGCACGATCGCCATGATCGCGGCGGAGCTGATGCCCGAGTGGAAGATGATCTGGAACCAGCTCGGGAACTGGTCGTAGATCGTCGGCTGCACCACGGGCAGGACCCCGAACCCGATCGAGGTGGCGACGATGATGAGGTTCATGTTGTCGCTGTAGCGGACCTTGCTCAGGGTGCGGATGCCGCTCGCGGCCACCGTCCCGAACAGCACGATGCCCGCGCCGCCGAGCACGGCCATCGGCACCGCGGTGACGACGCGCCCGAGCACGGGCAGCACGCCGAGCAGCACGAGGATCCCGCCGCCCGCGGCGACGACGAACCGGCTCTTGACCTTGGTCACCGCGACGAGGCCGACGTTCTGCGCGAAGGCGCTCTGGGTGAACGTGTTGAAGATCGGCGCGACCGCGCTGGAGAGCATGTCGGCCCGCAGGCCGCTCGCGATGCGCTTGGAGTCGATCTTGCTGCCGGTGATCTCGCCGACCGCGATGATGTCCGCGGTCGTCTCGGTCAGGGTGACGAGGATGACGATCGTCATCGACACGATCGCGGCGAGCTGGAACTCCGGGGCGCCGAAGGCGAAGGGCGTCGGGAAGGCGAAGATGTCCCCGTCACCCACCGCCGAGAAGTCGGTCATCCCGAAGATCGCCGCGACGACGGTCCCGAGGACGATGGCCAGCAGGATCGACAGGCGCGAGATGGTCGCGTTGCCCACCTTGGACAGCACCATGACGATCACGAGCGTCAGGCCGGCGAGGCCGAGGTTCGCGGGGTCGCCGTAGTCGTCCGCCGAGGCGTTGCCGCCCATCGACCAGTTGGCCGCGACCGGGATGAGGGTCAGGCCGATGGTGGTGATGACGACGCCCGTGACCACCGGCGGGAAGAACCGGACGATGCGCGAGAAGAACGGCGCGATCACGAGGCCGATGAGCGAGGCCGCGATGACGGAGCCGAACACGGCCGGCAGCCCGCCCCCGTCGGCGACGATCGCGAGCATCGTGGCGACGCCGGCGAAGGAGACGCCCTGCACGAGCGGCAGCTGGGACCCGAAGAACGGGACGCCGAGCGTCTGGAGCAGCGTGGCGAGGCCGCCCATGAACAGGCAGGCGGCGATGAGCAGCCCGACCTCGGTGGGGCTGACCCCGGCGGCCGTGCCGATGATCAGCGGCGGCGCGATGATGCCGCCGTACATGGTCAGGACGTGCTGGAGCCCGTAGGCGACGGTGCTGAGGAACGGCAGCCGTTCGTCCTCGGGGCGGTGGGCGGGGGCCGTGGGTGCCACGGCCTGCCGCGGGGCGTCAGCCTGGGGTACGGACATGCGGGGACTCCTTCGTCCGGGTCGTTCGGGTCTGGTCCTGGTCCTTCGGTCGGGGGCCCGGCACGGTCGCCGTCGCTGCGGGAGCGGGGGCGGCATGCCGGGGTGCGGGGCGCCGGCGCCGGCCGGCGCCCCGCGTCTGGTGCGGCGGCTCAGCAGAAGCCGGCGATGCCCGCCCAGGCGGACGACGGCGTCGTCCCCTCGCGCTGGACGGTCGCCTCGATGAGCCCGTAGGGGCGGTCCGCGGCGAAGAAGACCTCGCCGGGGTTGTCGAGCCCGAACGGGTCGAGGTCGACGAGGAAGTGGTGCTTGTTCGGCATCGAGAAGCGGATCTCCTCGATCTCCGGGTGCGCGTCGAGGACGGCCTGGCCCATCTGGAAGAGGGTCTGCTGCAGCGCGTACGAGTGGTTCGAGGCGAACGCCTCGAGCAGCAGGCGGCGGACGTCGTCGTACACCGCGTCGAAGTCGACGTCGGTCGTGGAATAGCGCCAGCGGGCGGCGACGGAGGTCGCGAGGATCCGGTCCGTCGTCTCGGCGAGCGTCGTGTACCGGTCGCGGGGGAAGCCGTGGAACTCCGAGCCGGTCGACTTGAGCACCGTGAGGTCGCTGATGCCGCTGATGACGGTCGTCGTGCCGCCGTCGACCGTCACGACGGTGTTGCGGACCTCGGTGCCGCCCTTGACGAACGCGTGGTCGTGGCCCTGGCCGTCGACGTCGATCCGCGACCAGGTGTACTTCTCCGCGGCCCAGCGGCCGCCGCTGACCCAGTCGAACTCGGAGGTGAAGTGCTGCGAGAGGCGGACGAGGAAGTCCTCGGGGGCGCCGACGCCGTCGCGGGCGAAGGCGTAGACGGTGTTCTTCTGGGTGTCGGTGGCCACGACGTGGCCGTTGTCGCCCTCGGTGTGCGCCGCCTCGAAGTCGCCGCGCAGCTGGGAGGAGACGTTGAGGTCCTCGATCTCGTGGCGGTCGGTGTCGCGGGTGACCTTGACGAGCCGGACCTCGGCCTTGCCGTACTGGTTCTCGCCGAGGACGACGCGGCCGGTGCTCGCCGTCGCGGGGGTGCTGGTGGTGGTTGCAGTCATGGCGATCAACTTCCTCGGTAGCTGGAGAGCGCGAAGGGGCTCAGGAGAAGGGGGACGTGGTGGTGGGTGTCGTCGACGACCCGGAAGGCGACGGCGACGAACGGGAAGTAGGTCGGCGTCCCCGAGCGGGCGAAGTACTCCCCCGTGGCGAAGACGAGCCGGTAGGTCCCGGGCTCGAGCAGCGCCGGGCCGAGGTCGGTGACCCGCCCGTCGTCGTCGGTGGTCGACGCGGCGACGACGCGCCACGTCTCGGTGGTCGTGCCGGCGTCGGTGCGGGCGTCCGCCTGCGCCTCGAGCCGGACCTCGACGCCCCGCGCCGGCGCGCCGGCGGCGGTGTCGAGGACGTGGGCGGTGACGTGCGGCCGCGTCGCGGCGGGTCCGGTCATGGGGCGATCAGTCCTCTCAGTCGCAGGACGGCGATCTGACGGAGCTGGTCCGCCACGATCTCGTCCTCCTCCTCGGCGGTGTGCCCGAGCCGCTCGGTGAGGGCGCCGAGGATCTCCTCGGCGCTCCGCCCGGCGGCACGGATCAGGAAGACGCGGTCGAACCTCTCCTCGTACGCGCGGTTGCCCGCGCGCAGGGCCTGCGCCACGTCGTCGTCGACGGTGCCGATCCCCGCCTGCTCGGCGCGCGAGGCCCGGGCCTCGGCGTGCTCCCCCGCCGGCTGCTCGCCGATGCGGGGGTGGTGGGACATCGCCTGGGCGACCTCGTCCGGGCGCAGGGGTGACGCCGCGCCCTCGGCCGCCGCGGCGAGCGCGTCGGTGTCGGCGTACGGACGGCCGTCGACGATCTCGGCGGCCCACCGCTCGACGTCGAGGCACGGGCGGAGCGCCGCGACGGCGTCCGCACGCTCCAGGGCGTTGAACTCCTCGATCTGCATGGTGACCTCATGCTCACAAGATGCTGGCATCCACGGTGTCGGCTATACGGGGCGGTTCCGCCCTCGGTACCGGGCGGTTCGTCGTGTTCCGTATCGTGGAACTGTTATTTCAGCATGTGTAAATAGTGAAACAGTGTCGGGCGTCACATGTCAAGAGGCGGACGTGAGCTCCTGGCGGAGCCGCGCCACGTGCCCCTGCGCCGCGACACCGTACTGCGCGAGCCGGACGTCGCCCGTCGGGTCGATGACGACGGTCGAGCGGAGCAGCCCGCCGTCGCCCCACGCGCCCCAGGCGCGCGCGACCGCGCCGTCCAGGTCCGAGAGCAGGGGGAAGCCCAGCCCGTGCTCGCCCGAGAAGGCAGTCAGCGCCTCGGGCGCGTCGGGCGAGACGCCGACGACGGCGTACCCGGCACCCTGCAGCGACGCGAGGCTGTCCCGGAAGTCGCAGGCCTCGGTGGTGCAGCCCGGCGTGGCCGCCTTCGGGTAGAAGTAGACGACGACGCCGCGGCCGCGGTAGTCCGCGAGCGCCACGGGGGCGCCGTCCTGGTCGCGGAGGCGCAGGTCCGGGGCAGGGTCGCCCGCGACCAGTCGCGCGGTGGTGTTCTCGATGGCATCGTCGCTCATGCTGACCTCGCATTGTTTCCGTGGTGTGAAATCGCTTTGTTGCGATGTGAAATCACGGTAGGGGGGCCGTCACGGGGCGTCAACCCGTGCGGCGGGCTCGGCGTACTGTCTCCACGGAGCCGCCCGGGCTCCCGCGGTGAAGGGTCTTCCATGGTCGGCACGTCGGCACGCAGCACGCTCCTGACGCTCGGGGTGATCGGCTCGTCCGCGAAGGAGAACGAGCAGCGGCTGCCGCTCCACCCGGACCACATCCCCCGGCTGGACGCCGATCTGCGGGAGCGCCTCACCCTCGAGCACGGGTACGGCGCACGCTTCGGCGTCGACGACGCGGTGCTCGGCGAACATGTCGCCGGATTTGCCTCCCGCGACGAGATCCTGGCGGGCTCCGACGTCGTCCTGCTCCCCAAGCCGCAGCTCTCCGACGTCGTGGCGATGGGTCCCGGTCAGGTCCTGTGGGGCTGGCCGCACTGCGTCCAGGACGCCGAGCTCACCCAGGCTGCGATCGACCGTCGGCTGACGTTGATCGCCTTCGAGTCGATGAACCACTGGACGAGGGACGGTCGGGTCGGCCTCCACGTCTTCCACAAGAACAACGAGCTCGCCGGGTACTGCTCGGTGCTCCACGCCCTGCAGCTCGCCGGGGTGACCGGGGACTACGGGCGCCGGCTGAGCGCGGTGGTGATCGGGTTCGGTGCGACGGCCCGGGGCGCCGTGACCGCGCTGAACGCCCACGGCGTGCACGACGTCGCCGTGCTGACCACCCGCGATGTGGCCGCCGTCGGGTCGCCGATCCACTCGGTCCAGATCCGGCAGTTCGACCACGACCCGGACGGCGATCACCTGGGCCACGTGATCACGGAGCGCGGACGCGAACCGATCGCGAGCTACCTGGCGGAGAACGACATCGTCGTCAACTGCACCCTGCAAGACCCGGCCGACCCGCTCGTCTATCTGCGCACCGAGGACCTCGCCGCGTTCCGGCGCGGCAGCATCGTCGTGGACGTCTCCTGCGACCTGGGGATGGGTTTCGACTGGGCCCGCCCGACGACGTTCGACGAGCCGACCTTCACGGTGGGCGAGAACGTCCTGTACTACGGCGTCGACCACAGCCCCTCGTACCTGTGGGGCTCGGCGACCTGGGAGAACAGCAACGCGCTGACGCCCTTCATCCGACCCGTGCTCGAGGGCGGCGCCGGGTGGGACGGCGACGAGACGGTGAGCCGGGCGATCGAGATCCGCGACGGCGACGTGGTCAACCCGATGATCCTCTCCTTCCAGGGACGGGCGGTCGAGCCGCCCTACGCTCGGGTCTGAGCTCTCCCCGTCTACCCTGTGCACCGATGATCACCCGTGCCGAAGCCGCGTACCTGGGCGCGCGCCGCGCGTTCCAGAACCCGATGCTCGACCTGCTGCACAAGCGGCACGCTCCCCTGGTGGTCTCGCTGCTCTCCGTCGTCTTCACCGCCGAGCGCCCGGCCGTGCCCGTCGCCGACGCCCACGCGGAGGTCGCGGACGCGCTGGAGCACCTGCGCGCGGCCGGTCTCGGTGACGAGCTGCCGGCCGGGACGGCGCGCGAGCTGTGCCGGCAGTGGTCCGACGCGGGATGGCTCGTGCGCCAGGTGCTGGACGACGACGTCGAGGTGTACCGGCTCTCGGCGCACGCGGTCGGCGCCCTGGACGTCGCGGGACGCGCCGGCGGGACCGGCGCGCGCGTGTCGCGGTCGCGGGTACGCACGCTGCTGGATGCCGTCGAGCGCCTCGCCGACGACGCCGACCCGGACGTCATGGTGCGCGTCGCGCGGATGCAGGAGGAGATCGACCGGCTCCGCGCCGGGGTCGCGCGCATCGAGCGGACCGGCACCGTCGACGCGGTCGACGACGAGCAGCTGCTCGAGGAGGCCCACAACGTCCTGCACCTGGCGCGGGAGCTGCCCGCGGACTTCGCGCGCGTCGCCGAGTCGATCCGCTCGATCCAGCGCGAGGTCGTCACGGCGCTGCGCCAGGACCTGCGCCCGACCGGCGACGTGCTGCGCGAGTACCTCGCCCAGGGCGAGCGCGTCATGGACTCGACGCCCGAGGGCCGCGCGTTCGCTGGCGCGCTGCGCCTGATTGGCGACCCCGAGCAGCTCGACGCCCTGTCCTCGCGGCTGGACGTCGTCCTGCGGCACGCCTTCGCCCGCGGGCTGCCGGCGCAGCAGCGCGCCGAGCTGGGCGAGATCGTGCGCCGCATCGAGCTCGGCCTCGAGCAAGTGCTCACCGCCCAGCGCGAGGCGTCGTACGTGATCACGGCGCAGGTGCGCAACCACGACCCGCTGCGCGACCGGCAGGTCGACGAGCTGCTGCGCGACGTCATGTCCGGGCTGCAGGCCTGGCTGCCGACGTCCCGGCGCGGGCAGGGCGTCGAGGCGCTGCGCCGCGCGCCGGTCGCGGAGGCCGGGCACCTGCGCGAGAGCCTCGACGACCTGCGCGGCGAGCAGGCTCCGGAGCCCCTGGTCGCCTGGGAGGACGACGGCGCCGTGCCCGACGAGGAGGCGCGCGCCTGGGGCGGGCCCCACTACGCCGAGCTCGACCGGCACCTCGCCGCGCTCGCCCGGCGGCTCGGGATCGACGGGGCAGGCGGCTCAGGCGGGTCCGGCGAGGTCGACGGGTCCGGCGGGTCGCTGGACGTCGCCGCGGCGTTCGCCGCCGGGCCGACGGCGCTGCGGCGCCCGGTCGACCTGCTGGGGCTCCTGGAGATCGCCCACCGGCGCGGGATGAGCGAGACCGGGGAGGTGGCGTACGTCGAGGCCGTCCGGCCCGACGGGACGCGCCGGCGGTTCGCGTTCGGCGCCGCCACGACACGCACGAGAGACCAGCACGAGGACGAGGACGATGCCTGAGACCGTAGCCCCGACCGAGCACCGGGACGGCTTCGTCGCACCGGTCCCGATGGAGGACGACCCGGCCGCGCTGTTCGCGGGCGACACCGGCACGCTCGACCCGGACGTGCGCCGCGTGCTGGTGCGCGTCCTGCAGCGCCGCTACCTCCTGGCGGACCGCAGCCCCGAGCTGTGGCGCACGCTGCTGGCCCACCAGCAGGTGGTCGAGTCGCGGCTGCACGACCTGTTCGTCCACCTCGTCGTGGACCACGAGCGGGGGCTGGCGTACAAGCGCCAGGTGCGCTCGGCGGAGGCCGAGGTCCCGGTCCTGCTGCGCGACGAGCCGTACTCCCGGGCCGAGACGCTCGTCCTGGTCCACCTGCGCACCGTGTACCAGCGCGAGCGCGGCGCCGGCGAGACGTCGGCGCGCATCGACGTCGAGGAGATCGAGCAGACCGCCCTGAGCTACTTCGACCCGCAGGGCACCAACCTCGCGGCACGGCAGAAGGAGGTCCGGGGCGCCGTGGCGCGCCTGGCGAAGGAGGGGATCCTCGAGGAGGAGTCCGAGGGCCGCTACCGCGTGACCGCGCTGGTCGAGGTGGTGCTGAGCACGGAGCGCCTCGGCGAGCTGCGCGACTGGCTGCGCGAGCAGGCCGCCGGCCGGGAGCAGGTGGCCTCGTGACGATGCTCGACACCCTCTTCGGGCTCGTCCCCGCGTCCTCGACGGGCCGCCAGTGGGTCGCCCGCGAGCTCCAGCTCGTCAACTGGGGCGGGTACGACGGCCACCACCGCGTGCGCCTGGCACCGACGGCGACGCTCCTCTCGGGCGGCTCCGGGTCGGGGAAGTCCACGCTCATGGACGCCTACATCGCCCTGCTCATGCCGCACACCACGCCGTTCAACGGCGCGTCGAACGGGGGCGTCGTCGGGCGCCCGCGCGGAGCGGACCAGCGCAACGTGCTGTCCTACGCGCGCGGCAAGCTCGACGAGTCGCGCACCGCCGACGGCACGCGGCACAGCGTGCTGCGCGGGGACGGGCGCAGCACGTGGTCCGCGATCGCGATGACCTGGGCCGACCAGACGGGCGCCGGTCTGACGGCCGTGCGGGCCTGGTACGTCCCGTCGGGCGCCCGCGCCCTCGAGGAGGTGGTCGCCGTGCGCGCGACCTGCGACGGCGCGTTCGACCTGCGCGACCTCGAGGCCGCCGCCGCGGACCGCCTGACCCGCGCCGCCGTCTCGGCGGCGGGGCTGACGCCGTTCGACACCGACCGGGAGTTCTCCGCCCGGCTCTACTCGACGCTGGGGATCGGCGCGGCGGGCGACGGCGCCCGCGCGGTCGCGCTCCTCGGGCGGATCCAGGCCGGCCAGCAGATCACCACGGTGGATGCCCTGTACAAGGCGATGGTCCTCGAGGAGCCGGAGACGTTCGCGACGGCGGACGCCGTCGTCGAGCAGTTCGACACCCTGACCCGGGCGCGCGAGCAGATGATCACGGCGCGCCGGCAGGTCACCGCCCTCGCGCCGGTCCGCGAGCACCGCGCCGCGATCGACGCCGCCGGCGCCCGGCTGCGGACGATCGACCAGGTCGGCTCGCTCGACGGCGGCGGCACCGGGACGGCGGGCGCCGCAGCCCCCGCGGTCCTGTGGCGCCACGAGCGCCGCCTCGACCTGCTGCGCGCCATGGAGCGCGAGCTGCAGCGCCGGCGCCGCGACGCCCTGCGCGAGGTCGAGGAGACCGGCGGGCGGGTGGCGGCGGCGACCTCCGAGCTCGACGGCGTCCGCGAGACGCTGTGGTCCTCGGGCGGGGACCGGCTCGCCGCGGCACAGCGCGAGCTGCGCGGCGCGACCGAGCGGCTCGCGCGCGCGACGGCGGCGCGGGAGCGCCTGGACGCACAGCTGCGGGCGACGCTCGGCGCGGAGGTCTCCACCGCCGAGGAGCTCGCCGGCCTCGCCGCCCGGGCGCGCGCCGTGCTCGACGACGACGACGCGAAGGTCTCCGCCCGCCGCGCCTTCGGCGACGCGATGGCCGCCCGGAGTGGGGACCGGCAGTCGCTCGAGGCGCTGGAGGCCGAGCGCGCGGAGGCCGCGCGACGTCCGGGCAACGTCCCGGGCGACCTCCTCGCGGCCCGGGCCGCGCTGGCCGAGGCTGCTGGCCTGTCCCCCGACGACCTGCCGTTCGTGGCGGAGCTGGTCGAGGTCCGCACCGAGCACGAGCCGTGGCGCGATGCCTTCGAGCTCGCCCTCGGCGGGTTCGCCACGCACCTGCTGCTCGACGTGGCCCACCTCGGCGCGTTCCGCCGGGCGGTGGACGGCGTCGCCACCGCCCGCCGCATCCGGTTCGAGGGCGTGCCGACCGGGCTGCGCTCGGACGCGGGGCTGGACGCGCGGACCCTGCCCGGCCGGCTCGAGCTGCGCCAGGGACCGTTCGCGGGCTGGCTGCGCGAGGAGCTGGCCGCGCGGTTCGCCTACGTCTGCGTGGACACCCCGGGCGAGCTCTCCCAGCACGCGAGGGCGCTGACCCGCTCGGGGCAGGTCTCGGAGGGCACCCGGGGTGCGCACGGCGGTCGTGCGACCGGCGGGGACCGCGGCAGGTCGGGCCTGCTCGGCTTCACCAGCACGCGCCGGCTCACGGAGCTGGACGGGCGGATCGCCGACGCACGCGCACGGCTGGAGCAGGCCGAGGAACGGGTCGCCGACGCCGAGCGGCACCTCGACCGGTTCGAGCTCGAGTCCGACGCGTACCGCGCCGTGGCCGAGGCCGCCTGGGACGAGCTCGACGTCGCCGCCCCCGAGGCCGAGCGCGCCCGGTGGGCGGACGTCGTCGACCGGCTCGCGTCGGGCGACGACGAGCTCGCCCGCCTGCGCGAGCGCGCCGAGCGCCTCGAGGTCGACGTCCGCGAGCTCACGGAGGCCCTCGGGCGCGCCCGCGCGCGGGCCGAGGCCCTCACCGAGCGCTGGTCCGCGACGAGCAGCGAGGTCGACGTCGCCCAGCAGGTCCTGGACGACGGCGCGCGGGCCGGGGCGGTCGTGGCGCCCGAGCAGCGGGCCTACCTCGACGCGCTGCTCGGCGAGCCGGCCGCCGGTGGCGGGGAGACGTCGTCGGGCGCCGAGGAGGACCTGGCCCGGTTCGACCGCACGCTGGCACGCGCGGGCGAGCTGCTGGCGCGCGACCGGCAGGCGGCCCAGCAGGCGCTCGGCGACGGCCGCGACGCGGTGCGGCGGATCTTCGAGACGTTCGTCGAACGGTGGCCGGACCCGAACCTCGGCACGGACCCGGACGACTCGTGGCCCGACTTCGCGCGGGTCCTGGCCGAGCTCGAGAGCAATGGTCTGCACGAGCTGGAGGCGGAGTGGCGCAAGAGCCTGCTGCGCCTGTCCGGCAACGACCTCACCGACCTGCACAGCACCCTGAGCCGCTCGCTCCGCGAGATCAAGGAGCGCATCCGCCCGGTCAACGACATCCTCGCGGAGCTGCCGTTCGCCGACGACGTCCACCGGCTGCGGATCGACGCGCGAGACACCCAGTCCGCCGTGGTCGCGCGGTTCCGCAGGGAGCTGCGCGAGCTGCGCGAGCTGCTCTCGACCGACGCCGACGACGCCGAGCGCGAGCGCCGCTACGCCCGTACGGCGCGCGTCGTCGACCGCATCCGGCGCACCTCCCCCGACTTCGCCGACCTCGTCGACGTGCGGCGGCACGTGCGGCTGAGCGCCGAGAAGGTCGACCTCGAGGGGCGGCACGTGGCGCTGTACGACCACATCGGCGAGAAGTCCGGCGGGGAGTCCCAGGAGCTCGTCGCGTTCATCGTCGGGGCGGCGCTGCGCTACCAGCTCGGCGACGCGGGCGCGGAGCGGCCCCGCTACGCGCCCGTGTTCCTCGACGAGGCCCTGATCAAGGCCGACGCCCGGTTCACCGGGCGCGCGATCGGGGCGTGGCGCGGGCTCGGGTTCCAGCTCGTGATCGGCGCGCCGAACGACAAGTTCGGCGCGCTGGAGCCGCACGTCGACCTCAAGTACGTGGTGCTCAAGGACGCGTCGGGCAGGTCGCGCACCAAGGCGGTCGTCGGGGTGCCCGACGACGCGGGTCGCGGCTGAGGCGCTGACGTGCGCCCCTCGCCGCTATCCCTGGTGTGTCTGCCCGCTCCACGACGCACCGTCCCAGAACCGGAGCAGGGCCGGGGTGCCGTAGGGGTCCGGGTACCAGCCCGCGGGCGCGACGGGCGGCGGCGGGACTACGGGCGGCGGGGCGCTGGGCGGTGAGAAGGTCGCCGCGGCGCTGGCCGCCGACCCCTCGCCGCGGTCAGAGGCTCGGCGCAGCAGGTAGTCGACCTGGCCGGGCTTCCACTCGCCGATGCTCCGCTTGTGCTCGGAGACGATCTCCCACCCCGCCTCCTGGAGCGCGACCAGCTCCCGGGCGGCCTTCTTCCGCGAGACGTCCAGCGTGATCTGCTTCGTCTCCACCTTCGGCTTCCGCGCCATGCCCGCAGTCTGCTCCCGGCGGTGCCGTCGCGCCACAGACCGCCCCCGCGCGCTCCGAAGGCTCAGCGAAGCAGCTCGACCCGGCGTCCCTCGCCCATCTCGCCGTTCTCGTCGTTGACGGTGACGTACACGCCGTCGGGCACGCCGGGCCTCCGCGCGACCTTCCCGGCGATGTCGAGCGCCGTCGGCTGCGGGGCGTTGAAGAGGAAGAAGAGGTACTCGGGCTCGCCGTCGTCCGTCGACCACGAGAGAGGCCCCGGACCAGCGATGACGCTGGTCCGGGGCCTCTCGGGACGTGGGCGATACTGGGTTCGAACCAGTGACCTCTTCGGTGTGAACGAAGCGCGCTACCACTGCGCCAATCGCCCGTCGGGGTTCTCACCCCGGGGTGCTGGTCGATACTAGCGGGTCCGGGGCGATGGTTTCCAATCCGCCCGCGGCCGCGTCACGGATCCACCTGCTCCGCACGCCGCCGGCCGAACATCTCGCGGGCCGCGAGCGTCAGCGGCCCGGCGTCGACCGCGACGCCGTCCAGCACCGTCACCGGCTGCAGGTCGCGGATGCTGCTGCTCAGCCCGAGGTGCGCGCGCCCGGCGAGCACGTCCTCCAGCGCGTCGAACGCGAGCTCGTCCGGCCCCGCCTCCCGCACCGGCAGCCCTTCGGCGGGGGCCCACTCGAGCAGGAGCTCGCGGCTGATCCCCGCGAGGCAGCCCGACTCCAGCGGCGGGGTGAGCAGCTCCCCGCCGCGCTCGACGAACACGTTCGAGCCTGTCCCCTCGCACAGCGCCCCGCGCGTGTTCGCGAGGACGGCCTCGTCCCCGCCCCGCGCCGCGGCGTCCGCGAGCGCCACGACGTTCTCGGCGTACGACGTCGTCTTGAGCCCCGCCACCGCGGAGCGTTCGTTGCGCACCCACGGCGAGCGCACGGCGCTGGAGGTCTCCGCGACCGCGGCCGGCGACGCGGCCACGACGAGAGTCTGGGCACCGGGCGTGCGCCCGGAGCCGAGCGGGCCGATGCCGGCGGTCAGCGTGATGCGGATCCGCCCCGCCTCCGCCCCGGCGCGCTCGAGCACCTGCCCGACGGCGTCCCGCACCCGTGCGTCGTCGGGCACCTCGAGGCCGAGACCGGCCGCGGAGCGGGCGAGCCGGCGCAGGTGGCGGCTGAGGGCGAAGGCCCGGCCGCCGTCGACGGCGGCGGTCTCGAACACCCCGTCGCCGACGGTGATCCCGTGGTCGACGGCGCTGAGCGCGGGCTGGTCGGCATCGACGAAGCGGCCGTCGACCCAGAGGGTGAGCGTCATGACGCCAGTCTGCCGCACCGGTCTGCCGGACGGGCGCTCACCGCCGGGCGGAGGCGAGCGCCACGAGGCGACGCGCCTTGAGCTCGGTCTCCTCCCACTCGCGCGCGGGGTCGCTCCCCCACGTGATGCCGGCGCCGGTCCCGAAGCGCAGGACGTCGTCGTCCCACCAAAAGGTCCGGATGCCGACGGCGAGCTCGGCGGTCCCCGCGTCGGCGTCGACCCACCCGACCGCGCCGCAGTACGGCCCGCGCGGGACGGGCTCCAGCTCGTCGATGATCCGCAGCGCGGACGACTTGGGCGCGCCGGAGACCGACGCGGGCGGGAAGGTGGCACCGAGCAGCGCCGCCCAGCCGGGGCGCCCGCCGCCCCGCAGGCGCCCCTCCACGGTGGAGACGAGGTGCACGAGGCCCGGGTGCTCCTCGACCCCGAGCAGGCGGGTCACCTCGACGGTGCCCGGCAGGCAGACCCGCTGCAGGTCGTTGCGCACCAGGTCGGTGATCATCACGTTCTCGGCGCGGTCCTTGTCGCCGAGCCCGGCGGCCGTGGCCGCGGTCCCCTTGATCGGCCCGGACGTCACCCGTCCGCCGGCGACGCGCAGGTAGAGCTCCGGCGACGCCGTGACCACCCACACGGGGTCGACGCCGGTGCTCGCCGGGACGTGCAGCACGCCGCCGTAGGGCGCGGGGTTCCCCGCCGCCAGGACCGCGGCGAGCGCGCGGGCGTCCGGCTCGCGCCCGTCGGCGGCGCCCAGCGGCGCGGCCAGCACCCGGCAGACGTTCGCCTGGTACACGTCGCCCTCGGCGACCGCCGCGCGGACCCGCCGGACCGCGTCCTGGTACCCGGTGCGGTCGAGGGAGCTCGTCCACGCACCGCGTGCCGGCCCGCGCCACGCCGCCGGCGCGGGCGCGGTGCCCGCAGGCACCGGCGCCGGGCCGGTCCGCTCCGCGAAGCGCCAGGCACGCCGGCGCCCGCCGCGCTCGGGTCCGTCGAAGTCCGCCACGACGAACCACAGCCCGCCGTCGTCGAGCCGCTGCGGCTCTCGGGTGAGGTCGACGCACTCGACGACGCCGCGGGCCCCGACCCGGCCGAACTGCGCGAGCCCGGCGGCCGGGCGGGACGACGGTTCGCCGCTCAGGGACGGCACGCTCGCGGAGGGCACGCTCGGGAAGGACACGGGCCAACGCTAGCGACTGCCGGCCCCGTTTCGGCGGCCTGGTGCCGATCCGGGCGCCCCGCCGACCGGTGTGCTCCACGGCTCACGGCGCCGGTTTGTGTTTCGCCGCAAGAGTCCACTAAAGTTCAGGACGCGCCGGAAAACCGGGGGAAACCCCGAGCAGGCCGGTCGCGCGGATGTGGCTCAGTGGTAGAGCATCACCTTGCCAAGGTGAGGGTCGCGGGTTCGAATCCCGTCATCCGCTCGGAGGACTCCTCTGATCGAGCGATCGATCCTTGAGGTGCACACCTCAAGGTGGAGTGGCCGAGAGGCGAGGCAGCGGCCTGCAAAGCCGTATACGTGGGTTCGAATCCCATCTCCACCTCGCATCAAGCAGCACCCCGTGAGCACGACCACGCATGGGCGATTGGCGCAGCGGTAGCGCGCTTCCCTGACACGGAAGAGGTCACTGGTTCGATCCCAGTATCGCCCACCAGACACGCACGAGAAGCCGCCCCGGCTCGCCCCGGGGCGGCTTCTCGCATTGGATGGCAGCATGCCGAACCGCTTCGCGACCACCCACACCCTCGCGGTGCCGGGCGCCGTCATCACGTACGACGTCTACGCCGCCGAGGGCGAGCCGGACGGCCGGCCGCCGCTGCTCCTGGTCGGTCAGCCCATGGACGCCTCCGGCTTCGCGACCCTCGCCTCGTGGCTTCCGGGACGGACCGTGGTCACCTACGACCCGCGGGGCCTCGGCCGCAGCACCCGGTCCGACGGCGAGACCCGCAACGACCCCGCCCAGCAGGCCGGCGACCTGCACCACCTCGTCGACGCGCTCGGCTCGGGCCCCGTGGACCTCTTCGGCAGCAGCGGGGGCGCGGTCACGGGCCTGGACCTCGTCACCCGCGCGCCCGGAGACGTCCGCACGTTCGTGGCGCACGAGCCCCCGGTCCTGCCCGTCCTGCCGGACGCGGACCGGGCGCTGGCGGCGATGCGCAGGGCCGAAGAGACCTACCGCAGCCGGGGCTGGGGTGCGGGGATGGCGGCGTTCGTCGCGCTCATCTCCTGGCAGGGCGAGCTGACCGACGCCTTCCCCGCCGAGCCGCCCGACCCCGCGACCCTCGGTCTGCCGACGGACGACGACGGCACCCGCTCCGACCCCTTGCTCTCGGGCGCCTCGAGCACCGTCACGAGCTACCGGCCCGACGTCGCCGCGCTCACCGGGGCGTCCACCCGGATCGTGGTCGCCGCCGGCGAGGAGAGCCGCGACGCGATCACCTGGCGGACGAGCGTCGCTCTCGCCGGGCTGCTCGGACAGGACGTCGCGGTCTTCCCCAGCCACCACACCGGCTTCGTCGGCGAGGGGTTCGGCCGGCCGGGCCGGCCGGAGGCGTTCGCGCAGCGGCTGGGCGAGGTGCTCGCCGGCTGATCGCCGGGCGTCGGGCAGAGTAGCTCCGTGGAACCCGACCCTCTCGCCGACGCCTCGCGCCTGCGCACCCGCGCCAGCGTGCTGCACGCCGACGCGGACTCCTTCTTCGCCAGCGTCGAGCAGCGAGACAAGCCGTCGCTGCGCGGCAGGCCGGTACTCGTCGGCGGCACCGGCGGGCGGGGCGTCGTCTCCACCGCCTCCTACGAGGCCCGGCGCACGGGTGCGCGCTCGGCGATGCCGATGAGCCGGGCCCGCCGGCTCGCGCCGGCGGCGGCGGTCCTCGCACCCCGGTTCGAGGCCTATGCCGCCTACTCGCGCGTGATCATGGCCGAGCTCGCGGCGCTCTCCGACCTCGTCGAGCCGCTGAGCATCGACGAGGCGTTCGTCGACCTCGAGGCAGGCCCGCTCGCGCACGACCCGGCGGCCGCCGCCGCGCAGGCGCGCGCCGGCGTCCGCGAGCGCACCGGGCTGGCCGTGTCGATCGGAGTCGGGCGGTCCAAGCTCGTCGCCAAGATCGCGTCCGACGCCGCGAAGCCCGACGGCCTGCTCGTCGTCGTCCCCGCGGAGGAGGACGCGTTCCTGCTGCCCCTGCCGGTCCGGGCGGTGCCGGGCGTCGGGCCCGCCACGGCCGCCGCGCTCGAGCGGCTCGACGTGCGCACGGTCGCCGACCTGCGCCGCCAGGAGCTCGACGTCCTGACGATGACCGTCGGCGAGTCGGCGGGCACGACCCTGTACCGGCTCGCCCGGGGGGTGGACCTGCGGCCGGTCGCGCCGTCGGGCGAGCGCAAGTCCGTCGGCGCCGAGCGCACCTTCGCCGCCGACATCTTCGGCCCGGACGCCATCCGCACGGCGGTGGACGCCGTCGCGGACGAGGCGCTGCGCAGGCTGACCGCGCACGGCGGCGGTGCCCGGACGGTCGTCGCGAAGGTCCGCTTCGCCGACTTCACGACCGTCACCCGGTCGGTCACCCTCCCCCAGCCCAGCGCCGACGAGGCGGCGCTGCGCGCCGCCGCGCACCAGGCGTCGCTCGCCGCGGGCATCAGCGACTCCGTGCGCCTGCTGGGCGTCTCGTTCCACAACCTCTCGCCGCACGCACAGCTCACGCTCGGGTGGGACGGCGAGCCCCCAGCACCGGCGCCGGGGCCCGCTCCCGCTCCGGACGCGGTCCCCGAGGCGCCCACGGCGCCCACGGTGCCGGCCGTGCGACTGCTGGACGAGGCGAACGCCCGGCCGGGCCTGGACGTCGAGCACGCGGACCTCGGCCGCGGCTGGGTCGTGCACGTGCGCGGCCGCCAGGCCACGGTGCGCTTCGAGTCCGTGGACACCCCGCCGGCGCGCTCGCGCGTGCTCGACCTGGACGCCGACCCGCTGGCCCTGGTCCCGCCGCTGGCGGCCGCGACGTTCGCCGACGTCGCCCCGCTCGCCGACGCCCCGGACCCGGCGGGGACGGCCGACGGGACCGGCGCGCCCGCCCCTGCCCCGTGAGGCCGCCGCCGTCAGCGCGGTCGCCGGGGGCGCCGTTCCGGCTCGGCGGCCAGCGGGTCCTGCGGCCACGCGTGCTTCGGGTATCGGCCGCGCAGGTCGGACCGGACCTGGGCGTACCCGTCGGCCCAGAACGACTCGAGGTCCGCGGTCACCGCGACGGGGCGCCCCGCCGGCGAGAGCAGGTGCACGAGCACCGGGACCCGCCCGTCGGCGACCCGCGGGGTCCGGCGCCACCCGAAGGTCTCCTGCAGGCGCACCGCGAGGACCGGCTGCTCGCCGGCGTAGTCCAGGCGCACCGCGGAGCCGCTCGGCACCGCGAGCCGCTCGGGCGCGAGCTCGTCGAGCCGCGCCGCCTCCGGCCACGGCAGGAGCCGCCGCAGCGCGCGGCCGACGTCGATGCGCGCCAGGTCGCCGGTGCGGCGCACGCCGAGCAGGTCGGGACCGAGCCACCCCTCGAGGTCGGCGAGCAGCGCGTCGTCGCCGACGTCGGGCCACGGCGTGCCGAGGGCGCCGTGCAGGAACGCGAGGCGTGACCGGAGCGCCGTCGCCGCCTCCGGCCAGCGCAACGCCGCGAGGCCTTCCCGGCGCAGCCCCTCGCGCACCGCGGCACGCACCGCCTCCGGCGCCGGATCGGCCAGGCGGACGCTCGCGAGCTCGATGGCGCCCAGCCGGCGCACCGTGCGCGCGACGACGCGGCCGCCCTCCCAGCGCACCTCGTCCTCGTCGTGGACGCCGCCGGCGACGGCCTCGACCGCGGTCGCCTCGTCGATCGGCGCGGCCGAGCGGACGACGGCGTCGCGCCGCCCGTCCGCGCGGTCGGCGTCCGCGACCGCGAGCCAGGGGCTGCCGGCGAGCGGCGAGCCGTCGGGCAGGACGGCGCCCGTGCCCGAGGCCATCAGGTACGCACCGCCTCCGGGGCGCAGGCGCGCGACCCGCCCCGGGTGGGCGAGCGCGGCGACGAGCCCGACGGCGGCGTCGTCGGCGAGCCGGGCGACCGGGGTCCCGCCTCCCGCGCCACCGGGCAGGGCGTCCCGCAGGCGACCGGCCTGCCGCGCCCACGCCGCGGCGTCCGGGCCGCCGCGGCGCACCGCGCGCAGGGCGGCCGCGAGGTCGCCGCCGGGCGCGCGGACGTCCTCGGAGAGCAGGGCCACGACCTCGGCCGCCCGCCGCGCCCCCACGGTCGCGGCCGAGTCCAGCAGCGCGCGGGCCAGCCGCGGGTCCGCGGGGAACGTGGCGATCTCGCGACCGCGCGCCGTCGCGGCGCCGGACGCGTCGAGCGCGCCGATCCCCCGCAGCGTCTCGTCGGCCGCCTCGAGCGCGGCGGCGGGCGGAGCGTCGAGCAGCGCGAGCCCCGCGCCGCCGGGCGCGCCCCAGCAGGCGAGCTCGAGCGCGAACGCCGTGAGGTCGGCGGTGCGGACCTCGGGCTCGGGGTGCGGGGCGAGGCGCGCGTGGTCGCCCTCGGACCAGCAGCGGTAGACCGCGCCGGGCGCCTCGCGGCCCGCGCGCCCGGCACGCTGCTCTGCGCCGGCCCGGCTGACCGCCACGGTCACGAGCCCCGAGAGCCCGCGCCGGTGGTCCGTGCGCGGGGTGCGCGCCAGGCCGGCGTCGACCACCACACGCACCCCCGGGACGGTCAGGGAGGACTCCGCGACCGCGGTCGCGACCACGACCCGGCGTCGTCCGCCCGAGCCCGTGCCCGCGAGCGCCGCGTCCTGCTCCCGGGCGGACAGGCGTCCGTGCAGGGGCCGCACGTCGGCCGCCGCGCCCGCGAGCCGGCGGACGACGCCGTCGATCTCCCGCACGCCCGGGACGAAGACGAGCACGTCGCCCGGGCGCTCCTGCAGGGCGCGGCGCACGCAGCCGGCGACATGGTCGAGGAACGCCGGCGTCACGCCGCGGGCGTCGGTGCGCGGGGCGCGGGGCGGCGCCCACACCGTCTCGACGGGGTGCAGCGCCCCGGCGACGCGCACGACGTCGACGGACGTCCCGCCGCGTCCGGCGAGGACGGCGGCGGTGCGCTCGGCCTCCACGGTCGCCGACATGGCGACGACGGCGAGGTCGTCGCGCAGGTTCTCTCGCACGTCCACGGCGAGCGCGAGCGCGAGGTCGCCGTCGAGGTGGCGCTCGTGGACCTCGTCCAGGACGACGGCGCAGACCCCGGGGAGCTCCGGGTCCCGCTGGAGCCGGCGCAGCAGGATGCCGCTGGTCACGAGCTCGACCCGGGTCTGCGCGCTCGTGCACGACTCGCCGCGCACGGAGAAGCCGACCGTGCGCCCGACCGGTTCGCCCACCAGGTGCGCCAGACGCCGGGCCGCGGCCCGTGCGGCGATCCGGCGCGGCTGGGTGACGACCACCCGCCCGGGCAGCGCCCCCGCGAGCGCCGGGGGCACCAGCGTGGTCTTGCCGGTGCCCGGGGGTGCCTGGACCACCACGGCGCCGCGCCCGGCGGCCGCCGCCACGACGTCGGCCAGGTGTGCCGCCACGGGGAGGTCGGGCGGGTCCGCGAGCAGCCGGGCGATCGGGTCGAGGGGCACCCGACGAGTCTGCCGCACGTCCCGGCCGCCGCGTCCGGCGGGTACACAGCGGGTGCCCGCCGGGTAATCTCGGTCACATGTGCCGGAACATCACCGCGCTGCGCGGTCTCGAGCCCGAGGCGACCGACGAGGAGATCGAGGCCGCCGCCCTGCAGTTCGTGCGCAAGGTCGCGGGGATCGGCGCCGTCAGCGCCGTGACCCGCGCGCCCGTGGAGCGCGCCACGGCGGAGGTGGCGGACGTCGTCCGCCGGCTGCTGACCGAGCTTCCCGAGCGCAAGGTGCCGCCGAAGAACGACCCGCCGCTGCGCCGGGCCGAGGTGCGGGCCCGCATCGCGGCGCGCGAGGCGCACGAGCGCGCCCACGAGCTCGGGCTGCCGCACGAGCACGCCCACGCGTAGGCAGCGCCGGGGCCGGCGCGGGCTAGGGTGGTCGCTCGTGAGCGACGAGCGTCAGGACGAACCCGCCCCCGCGGTGAGCGCGGCGATGCGCCGCGCCAAGGCCGAGGCCCAGGCGTCGCACGTGACCGTCGGGCAGGTGGAGCACGCGGCCTCGGGCGCGGTCACCATCGGCTGCTCGTGCGGCATGACGCTGACCAACGGGCCGGGCTGGTCGCTGGACGAGCACATCCGCCTGCACCGGGCCGAGGCCCGCTACCTGGCGCTCAGCCTCGTCGCCCCCGCGGGGATGCCGCGGCTGATCGACGTCGACGCCGACCGCGTGCCGCGGCTGCGCTGAGCTCCCGCCGGACGCTCAGAGCTCGTCCGGGTCGTCCCAGGACTTGCCCGACGAGGCGCGCTCGATGCGCCCGCGGTCGCGCTCGCGCAGCGACTGCGGAGCGCGGGAGGCGTCGCCGCCGGAGAGGACGTCGCCGGTGCCGGCGTCCTTGTCGGTGCGGGGCGAGATGCGGGCCGAGCCGATGTCCGAGGTGTTCGGGTCGTCGGTGCGGCGTCGGGGACCGGGGTTCGTGGTCATGGTTCCGGTCTACCAGCACCCGCCGCCCGACGCAGCGTGCGACACAGCCTCGTAACACATGTCGACAGATCTTCACTCGATGCTCCGAAAAGGCCCGAGACCTGCACCGCGACCCCCGCGGACCGCAACGCGTCGGCAACGTGGAGGTGCGATCATTCCAGGATGCAGATCTGGCCTGGACGCCCCTACCCGCTCGGCGCGACGTTCGACGGGAGCGGGACCAACTTCGCACTCTTCTCGGAGGTCGCCGACCTCGTGGAGCTGTGCCTCATCGACGACGACGGCACGGAGACCCGGATCGCGATCGAGGAGGTCGACGCGCACGTGTGGCACGCCTACCTCCCCTCGGTCGCACCCGGTCAGCGGTACGGGTACCGCGTGCACGGCCCCTACGACCCCGAGCACGGGCAGCGCTGCAACCCCAGCAAGCTGCTGCTGGACCCGTACGCCAAGGCGATCGACGGGATGGTGGACGGCGACGAGTCGCTGTTCTCCTACCGGTTCGACGCGCCCGACGAGAAGAACGACGACGACTCGGCCGCCCACACGATGGTCTCGGTGGTGCACAACCCGTTCTTCGACTGGGGCCACGACCGCCCGCCGGGCCACGACTACCACGACAGCGTCATCTACGAGGCCCACGTCAAGGGCCTGACGATGCAGCACCCGGACGTGCCCGAGGAGATCCGCGGCACCTACGCCGCCATCGCGCACCCGGCGATCATCGAGCACCTGACGTCCCTGGGGATCACCGCCATCGAGCTCATGCCCGTGCACCAGTTCGTCAACGACCCGGGGCTGGTCGAGAAGGGCCTGACGAACTACTGGGGCTACAACACGATCGGCTTCTTCTCCCCGCACAACGGCTACGCCGGCTACGGCACGCGCGGCCAGCAGGTCATGGAGTTCAAGTCCATGGTCAAGGCGCTGCACGACCACGACATCGAGGTCATCCTCGACGTCGTCTACAACCACACCGCCGAGGGCAACCACCAGGGCCCGACCCTCTCGTTCCGCGGCATCGACAACGCCGCGTACTACCGGCTGGTGGACGGCGACGAGGCGCACTACTTCGACACGACGGGCACGGGCAACTCGCTGCTCATGCGCTCGCCGCACGTGCTGCAGCTGATCATGGACTCGCTGCGGTACTGGGTCGAGGAGATGCACGTCGACGGGTTCCGCTTCGACCTCGCCGCGACGCTGGCCCGGCAGTTCCACGAGGTCGACCGGCTCTCGGCGTTCTTCGACATCGTCCAGCAGGACCCGATCATCTCCCAGGTCAAGCTGATCGCCGAGCCGTGGGACCTGGGCGACGGCGGCTACCAGGTCGGCGGGTTCCCGCCGCTGTGGACCGAGTGGAACGGCAAGTACCGCGACACGGTGCGCGACTTCTGGCGGGGCGAGCCCTCGACGCTGCCGGAGCTCGCGAGCCGCCTGACGGGCTCCTCGGACCTCTACGAGCACTCCGGCCGCCGGCCCATCGCGTCGATCAACTTCATCACGGCGCACGACGGCTTCACCCTCAACGACGTGGTCTCGTACAACGACAAGCACAACGAGGCCAACGGCGAGGGCGGCAACGACGGCGAGAGCCACAACCGCTCCTGGAACTGCGGCGTCGAGGGCCCGACGGACGACGAGGAGGTGCTGCACCTGCGCGCGCGCCAGCGCCGCAACTTCCTCACCACGCTGCTGCTCTCGCAGGGCGTGCCGATGATCGCGCACGGGGACGAGCTCGGCCGCACCCAGCAGGGCAACAACAACGTCTACTGCCACGACGACGAGCTCTCCTGGGTCGACTGGGACCTGGACGAGGGCAACACGGAGCTGCTCGAGTTCACGCGGGGCCTCGTGGCGCTGCGGCGCGAGCACCCGGTGCTGCACCGGCGCCGGTTCTTCGTGGGACGCGACGGCGACCAGGCGGAGGGCACGGTCCCGGACATCGAGTGGTTCGACATCACCGGCGAGCGGATGGACGACGTCGACTGGAACAGCTCCTACGCCCGCTCGGTGATGGTGTTCCTCAACGGCGACGACATCTCCGAGCGCGACGGGCGGGGTGAGCCCGTCGTCGACGACTCGTTCCTGCTGCTGCTCAACGCCCACTCGGACGCGCTCGACTTCGTCATGCCGGCGGGCGACTACGGCGAGGAGTGGACGGTCGTGCTCGACACCGACCACGCCGTCAGCCCCGGCGACACCTTCGCCCCGGGGAAGAAGCTCACGGCGGAGGGGCGCTCCGTCGTCGTCCTCTCCCGCGGGTCCGCGATCGCATGAGGGACCGCCGCCGCCCGGCCCCGGGCCGCCCGTACCCGACGTCGACGTACCGGCTGCAGCTGAGCGCGGAGCTGACGTTCGACGACGCCGCGGCGCAGGTCCCGTACCTCGCGTCGCTCGGGGTCAGCCACCTGTACCTGTCCCCGGTCCTGCAGGCGGCGCCCGGCTCGACCCACGGGTACGACGTCGTCGACCACTCGCGGGTCAGCGACGTCCTGGGCGGTCGCGCGGGCCTGGAGCGGCTCTCCGCCGCGGCTCGGGGGGCCGGGCTGGGGCTGGTGGTCGACGTCGTCCCCAACCACATGGCCGTCCCGACGCCCGTGTGGCACAACCGCGCCCTGTGGTCGGTGCTCGCGCAGGGCCCGGAGTCCCCGTACGCGCACTGGTTCGACGTCGACTGGTCCTCCGACGACGGTGCGGTGCTCATGCCGGTGCTCGGCGCGCGCATCGGCGACGTCCTGGCCTCCGGCGAGCTCGTCCTCGACGAGATCGAGGTGCCCGTCGCCGCGACGGGCGACCGGCTGGACGCGCCCGCCACGGTGACGGTGCTGCGCTACTACGACCACGTCTTCCCCGTGCGCCCCGGGACGGAGGACCTGCCGCTCGCCGAGCTCGTCGAGCGCCAGCACTACCGGCTGGCGTTCTGGCGCGTCGCGGACGAGGAGCTCAACTACCGGCGGTTCTTCGACGTCGGGACGCTCGCGGCGATCCGGGTCGAGGACGAGCGCGTCTTCGACGCCACCCACGCGGTGCTCCTCGCCCTGATCGCCGACGGCACGGTCGACGGCCTGCGCATCGACCACCCCGACGGCCTCGCCGACCCGGGCCGGTACCTCGAGCGCCTGGAGGAGGCCACGGGCGGCGCGTGGGTCGTCGTCGAGAAGATCCTCGCCGGCGAGGAGCGCCTGCCGCCGGAGTGGGCGACCGTCGGGACCACCGGCTACGAGGGCCTGTGGCGCCTGCAGTCGCTGTTCGTCGACGCGGGCGGTCGGGCGGCGCTCGCCGCGCTGGCCGAGTCCCTCACCGGGGACGGGCCGGGCGGGCTCGCCGAGCTCGTGACCCGGTCCAAGCGCGAGGTCGTCGACGGCCCGCTGGACGCCGAGGTGCACCGGCTCACGGACCTGGCGGCCGGCGTCTGCCGCGACGACCCGCGCCTGCGCGACCACACGTGGCGCGGGCTCAACGAGTGCCTCGCCGCCCTGCTCGTCGCCTTCGACCGGTACCGGTCCTACGTGGTGCCCGGCGAGACCCCACGCCGCGAGCCGGTCGAGGTCACCCTCGACGCCGCGGCCCGCGCCCGCGCCGTCCTGCCCGCCACGCGGCACGAGACCCTCGACGTGGTCGTCGAGCTGCTGCTGGGCCGCGAGGTCGGCAGCGCGGGGCGCACCCACGAGCCGCGCCGCGACGAGCTCGTCGTGCGCTTCCAGCAGGTGTGCGGCGCGGTCATGGCCAAGGGCATCGAGGACACCGCGTTCTACCGCTGGACGGAGCTGACGTCGCTGTGCGAGGTGGGCGGCGAGCCGGACCGGTTCGCGCTCGCGCTGCACGAGTGGCACGCGTTCGCCCACCGCGCCCGCAACGCCACCCCGCTGGGGCTGACGACGACGTCGACGCACGACACCAAGCGCGGCGAGGACACGCGCGCAGCGATCGGCGTGCTCAGCGAGTTCGCCGAGGCGTGGGCCGGGCTCGTCGCCACCCTCCGCGCGGCGTCGGCCGCCTACCGGTCCTCCCCCGTGGACGGGCGCGCCGAGAACCTGCTGTGGCAGACGCTCGCCGGGACGTGGGTGCCGGACGGCTCTGCGGCCGGGCCGATCGGCGCCGACCGGCTGGTGGCCTACCTGACCAAGGCGCTGCGCGAGGCCAAGCTGCGCACGTCGTGGACGTCGCCCGACGACGCCTACGAGCAGGCCGTGGAGCGTCTCGCGCGCGGCGCGCTCGAGGACCCGGCCGTCCTGGAGGCCATCGGCGGCTGGGCGGAGCGGCACCTGGAGCCGCTGCGCGCCGCCGCGCTCGGCACCAAGCTGGTCCAGCTGACCATGCCGGGGGTCGCGGACGTGTATCAGGGCAGCGAGGGCTACCGGCCCACGCTCGTGGACCCGGACAACCGCCATCCCGCCGACGTCGCCGCGCTCGCCGCGCGGCTCGAGCGGCTGGACGCCGGCGAGGGCGCGCGCTCCCTGAACAGCCAGAAGCTGCTCGTGACCTCCCGCGCGCTGCGGCTGCGGCGCGAGCGGCCCGAGGCGTTCGTCGGCGAGGACGCCGGGTACGAGCCCGTGCCGACCTCCTCGACGTGCGCGGTGGCGTTCGCCCGGACGGTCGACCACGTGCCCAGCACGGTCACCGTCGTCACGCGCCTCGCCGGCACCGTCGAGCGGTTCGGCGGGTGGACGGGGCACACGGTCGCGCTGCCCGTGGTGCCGGGCCGGTGGGTGGACCGGCTCACGGGCCGCTCGTACGCGTCCGGGGCCGTCCCCATCGAGGACGTGCTCGCCGATCTGCCGGTCGCCCTGCTGGTCAGCGAGCCGCGGCCCGGCGCGGACCCGGAGCACGCCGCGTCGGCGGGACAGGAGGGGACCGGTGGCCGGTGACCTGCCCCCGCTGGCCGTCTGGGCCCCGGCGGCCGCACGCGTGGACCTCGTGCTGCCCGCCGCGACCGACGGGTCGTTCGGGCCGCGCGACGCCGTCGTGCCCCTGTCCGCCGGCGAGGCCGGGTGGTGGAGCGCCGGCGCGGACGTGCCCGCCGGGACGGACTACGCCTACTCCGTCGACGGCGGCCCGCCCCGCCCGGACCCGCGCAGCGCCCACCAGCCGTTCGGCGTCGACGGCCCGAGCCGGCGGTTCGACCCGGCCTTCGCCTGGACGGACGGCGCCTGGGCGGGGCTCGACGCGCGCGGCGCGGTGACCTACGAGCTGCACGTCGGCACGTTCACGGCCGAGGGCACGCTCGACGCGGCCGCCACCCACCTCGACGAGCTCGCCGGGCTCGGCGTCCAGATGGTCGAGCTGATGCCGCTGGCGGCGTTCGGCGGAGAGCGCGGCTGGGGCTACGACGGCGTCGACCTGTGGGCCGTGCACGAGGCGTACGGCGGCCCGCGCGCGCTGCAGCGGTTCGTCGACGCGGCCCACGCGCGAGGGCTCGGCGTCACGCTCGACGTCGTCTACAACCACCTCGGCCCCGCGGGCAACTACCTGTCGACGTTCGGCCCGTACTTCACGGACGAGCACCAGACCCCGTGGGGATCGGCCGTCAACCTCGACCAGGAGGGCGCGGCCGGGGTCCGGGCATGGGTGGTCCAGAACGCGCTGCACTGGTTCGACCAGCACCACGTCGACGCGCTGCGCCTGGACGCCGTGCACGCGCTGATCGACGACTCCCCGGTCCATCTCCTCGCCGAGCTCTCGGCGCGCACGGCCGAGCTCGCGGACCGACTCGGACGGCCGTTGTCGCTGGTGGCCGAGTCCGACGAGAACCAGCCCGCGACCGTCACCCCGCTCGGCGACCCGGCCCCCCCGTCGGACACCGCGCCCGGCACGGCGCCGCGCGGCATGACCGCCCAGTGGGCCGACGACGTCCACCACGCGGTGCACGCCCTCGTCACCGGCGAGCGGCACGGGTACTACGCCGACTTCGGCTCCGTCGAGACCCTGCGCACCGCCCTGACGGGCGCCTTCGTGCACGCGGGCACGTGGTCGACGTTCCGCGGGCGGCGGTGGGGCGCCCCCGTCCCCGCCGGGACGGACGGGCACCGGTTCGTCGTGTGCGCGTCCAACCACGACCAGGTCGGCAACCGGGCCCTCGGCGACCGCCCCGCGGCGCGCCTCGACGTGGGCGGCCTCGCGATCGAGGCGGCGCTCGTGCTGTGCTCGCCGTTCACGCCGATGCTCTTCATGGGCGAGGAGTGGGGCGCGAGCACCCCGTGGCAGTACTTCACCGACCACCAGGACCCGGAGCTGGGCGAGGCGGTGCGCGCCGGGCGCCGGCGCGAGTTCGGCGGGCACGGGTGGACCGAGCTGTACGGCGGACCGATCGAGGTCCCCGACCCGCAGGCCGCATCGACGCGCGACGCGAGCGTCCTCGACCGCTCCGAGGTCGTCCCCGGCAGCCACCACGCCCGGCTGCGCGACTGGTACGCCACGCTCGTCGCGGTGCGCGCCGCGGTGCCGGACGTCGGCTCGGGCGACCTGTCCGCCGTCGGCCTCGAGCGCCTGCCCGCGGACGGCGGCCCGGACGCGGACGAGACCTCGACGCTGGTGCTGCGCCGCGGCGCGGCGCGCGTCGTGCTGACGCTGGGCTCCGGGCCGGCGCAGGTGCCCGTCCCCGCGGGGCTGCGGATCGTGGCCCGCTGGGACGACGACGCGCGGCTCGCCCCGGACGCGACGCTGCACCTGCCCGGGCGCTCCGTCGTGGTCCTCGCCTAGCCGTACCGCACCCGCCCGGCCCCACCACCCGCCAGCTGCCCCCCGAGCACGAAGGACGACGATGTCGAAGACGCCGAAGAAGACGACGCACCGGTTCTCGGTCCCGCCCCGCGAGACCCTGCGGGCCGAGGAGGGTTTCGACCTCGCCGCGTTCGACCGCTCGGCGACGCCGGGCTGGGAGCACGGCCGGAAACGGGCCGCCCGCGCGATGGCGGACCACGGCGCGCGGCTCTCGGACCTGCAGGAGCGGCTCTTCGCGGAGGGCCGCTCGGGCGGGCAGCGCTCCGTCCTGCTCGTCCTGCAGGGCATGGACACCGCCGGCAAGGGCGGGATCGTGCGCCACGTCGTCGGCATGGTCGACCCGCAGGGCGTGCAGCACGCGTCGTTCGGCGCGCCCACCCGGGCCGAGCTGGCCCACCACTTCCTCTGGCGGGTCCGCCGCGCGCTGCCCGCACCGGGGATGCTCGGCGTGTTCGACCGCTCGCACTACGAGGACGTGCTGATCGCGCGGGTCGACGGGCTCGTGCCGCGCGACGTCTGGGAGCGGCGGTACGACGAGATCAACCGCTTCGAGGCGAAGGTCGCGGCCAGCGGCACGACGATCGTCAAGGTCGCGCTGTTCGTCTCCCTGGAGGAGCAGAAGAAGCGACTGGGCAAGCGGCTCGAGCGCCCGGACAAGTACTGGAAGTACGACCCGGCCGACCTCGCGGCCCGGGCGCAGTGGCCCGCCTATCAGGACGCCTACCAGGCCGTCCTGGACCGCACGAGCACCGACGTGGCGCCCTGGCACGTCGTCCCGGCCGACCACAAGTGGTACGCGCGGCTCGCGGTCACCGAGCTCCTGCTCGACGCGTTCCGCGACCTCGAGCTGGGGTGGCCGCCGGCGGCGTTCGACGTCGAGGAGCAGAAGGCGCTGCTCGCCGGCGCCTGACCGGTCGGGGCGTCAGCGCACCTCGGGCGACGCGCCTCCGACGACGGCCCGGCCGTCCTCGGCGAGCGCGCCGAGCCGCGACAGGGCGCGGCAGTACTTCTTGCGGTACCCGCCGGCGAGCATCTGCTCGGTGAACAGCCGCCCCTGCGCGGCGTCCGCCGAGCGCGCGAGCAGCACCGGGATGTCGCGGTCGTACAGGCGGTCGACGAGCACCACCAGGCGCAGGGCGACCGACTGCTCGGTCACCGGGTGCACGCCGGTCAGCGCCACGAGCGGCACGCCGTCGAGCATCGCGCCGTACCGGCTCGGGTGGACGGTCGCCAGGTGCGCGACGACGTCGTCGAACCCGTCGAGCGTGGCCCCGGGCGTGCCGGTGGCCGCGGCGCGCACGGTCGCCGCGTCCAGCGGCTCGGCGGCGGTCGTCGTGTGCCGGTGGCGGTAGTCCTCGCCGTCCACGCGCAGCACCTCGAACCGGGCCGACATCGCCTGGATCTCGCGCAGGAAGTCCTCGGCGGCGAAGCGGCCCTCGCCGAGCGCGTCCGGCAGCGTGTTCGACGTCGCGGCGAGCGCCACGTCGCGGTCCGCGAGCTCGCGCAGCAGCCGTGACATCAGGACGGTGTCCCCCGGGTCGTCCAGCTCGAACTCGTCGATGCACACCAGCTTCTTCGTGGCGAGCGCCTCCACGGTGCGCGCGAAGCCGAGCGCCCCGACGAGGTTCGTGTACTCCACGAAGGTCCCGTAGGCGCTGCGCTCCACGCCGACGGCGTGCGCGAGGGACGTGAGCAGGTGGGTCTTGCCGACGCCGAACCCGCCGTCGAGGTACACGGCGGGCGGGTCGTTGCGCCTCCGGAAGAACCCGCTCCTCCGGGCCGTGAGCTGCTCGGCGACCGCCTCGAGCCGCACGACGGCGGCGCGCTGGCTGGGGTAGGCGTCGGACGCCCGGTAGGTGGAGAACCGGGCGTCGCGGAAGTGCCGGGGCGGGACGAGGTCTGCCAGGAGCCGCTCGGGCGCCACGTGCGGGCGGATCGAGGCGAGCTCACGGACCGCGGTCTCCTGGGTGCTGGTCACAGCGTCCCAGCCTACGCGGAGCGGACCGGGGGCCGCTGTGACGCTGCGCACGGCAGCAGGTCTGCACCTCAGCACCGTCAGCACCTCAGCAGCGGCTCCGCGCCGTCGCCGAGCGCCCGGCGCACCACGCGGGCGACGTCCTCCAGGGTGACCTCGCGCTGCGGGTCGAGGTTGCGCACGTCCCCCGCGACGGCGTGCCCGACGACGACCTCGCGGTACCGGACGGTCCCCGGCCGCGCCTCCGCGCGCAGCACGTCGACCATCATGTGCAGGGCGGCGCCGGTCACCGACACCGGGCCGGAGCCGGCCATGGGCTCGTACGACGCAGCCCCGTTGAGCACCACGTACGCCGCTCCGGGCGGCAGCAGCGGCACGAGCCGGCGCGCGGCGACGAGGTGCGCCGTGAGGTGGCTCGCGAGGAACGCCTCCCAGTCGGCGAGGTCGAGGTCCTCGAGCCGGTCGCCGACCCACCACCCGCCGATCGCCGCGACCGCCCCGCGCACGGCATGGGCCCGCGCGAGGGCGGCGACGGCGTCGTCGGGCGCGCTCGACGACGGGTCCCCGAGCGTGCGGGCGTCGAGGGTGGCCACCACGCCCGGCGCGCCCTCGAGCTCGCCCAGGCGCGCGGCGCTGCGCCCCGACGCGACCAGCCCCCAGCCGCGGGACCCGAGCGAGGCCACGGTCCCGGAGCCGACGAACCCGGTCGCGCCGACGACGACGGCCCCGGGCCGGGCGGGCGGACGCGCGGCGGCACTCATGGCGTCGAGCGTACGGGCGCCGCCCGCGCACCGATACGATCGGGGCGTGACCGACACGATCCTCGTCCTCTCCGAAGCCGCCCTCGCCGAGTCCGACGTGCGCCACGTCGTCTCCCTGCACGAGGACGACGACGTCCGCTACCAGCTCCTCGTGCCGGCCGACACGGCCCACGACCCGGTGACGGCGTTCGTCGACTACCTGAGCCTCGGCTACCTGCGCCGCGCGTGGGACGCCGTGCGCGGCAAGGAGCCGGACGAGCAGGTCGCGCGCCTGACCGCCGGCGAGCAGCTCGCGGCGAGCGTCGAGGCGTTCTCCGCCGTGGGCGCGGACGTGACCGGCGAGGTCGTCGACGACGACCCGATCCCGGCGGTGACCGCGTGGCTCGCGAACGACGCGGCCAGCGAGATCGTCGTGCTCACCTACCCGCACGCGGTCGAGGACACGTTCCACACGGACTGGGCGTCCAAGGCGCGCGAGGCGTTCCAGGTGCCCGTGCTCCACCTGTACCTCGGGACCAACGAGATCGGCTGACGCACCGCCCGCGGCCGACCGGCCCGCACCGGGCCCGCGCTCAGCGGACCCGGTGCCCCGACCGCTCGATCGTGGCCCGGGCGAGCTGGTCCATCGAGTCCACGTACACCGGCTCGTCGAGCAGGTCGTGATCGGCCGCCACGACCGACAGCTCCGTGCACCCGAGCACCACGACCGCCGCGCCGCGGGCCACGAGCCGCTCCGTGACCCCGCGCAGCGAGCCCAGGTCGACCGGCCGGCCCGCCTTGACCTGGTCGTAGATGACGGCGTTGACGACCGCCTGGTCCGCGTCGTCGGGCACGAGGGTCTCGACGCCGACCGCGGCGAACGCGTCCTGGTAGACGCCCGACGCCGCGGTCCCCGCCGTCGCGAGCAGCCCCACCTTCGCCAGGCCGGGCGCGCGCCGGCGCACGGCCTCCACCGTCGTGTCGATGATCGAGACCAGCGGGACCTCGACGGCGTCGACGACCTGCTGGGTGAAGTAGTGCGCGGTGTTGCACGGCATCACGAGGAACGAGACGCCGAACCGCGCGAGCCGCCGCGCGTCGTCGGCCAGGACCGGGCCCGGGTCCTCGGACGAGCGACGCAGGACGAACTCGGTCCGGTCGGGGATCCCGGCGTGGTCGAAGACGATCATGTCGAGATGGTCCTGGTCGCGGTCCGCGTCCGTCAGCCGCACCACGAGCTGCAGGAAGTAGGCGGTCGCGAGCGGGCCGACCCCGCCGATCACCCCGACCGGCGCCGGGCGCCCGCTCATGCCGACGGGTCCCGGCGCTCGGGGTAGTACGCCGCGAACTTGCGGTACTGCTTGAGCTCGGCGAGCCGCACCCAGGCCCACCGCCTCGGCGTGACGTCGCCCCGGTACTTCAGGGGGTGCACCACGGGCACGCCCTTGAGCCGGCGCCGCGTCGCCGCGTCGACGTACCGGCGCAGCAGCCGGCCCGGGATGATCCGGTAGAGCACGGTGCGCTGCTGGGTGGACGGCGCCGCCCCGTCGCCGAGGTGCTCCTCGACCCACAGCCGCGCGGGGTTCGCCCCGGTCGCGGTCATGTAGTAGTTGGACCGCCCGGTGCGGGGGTTGAGCTCGAACACGTAGCCGGTCCCGTCGCGCGGGTCGACCTTCACGTCGAAGTTCGCGAACCCGGTCCAGCCGAGGTGCTCGACGATGCGCGCGACGTGCCCCTCGATCTCGGGCAGCGGCTCCGTGAGGATCGCGGCCGGGTTGCCCAGCGTGCCGGGCGTGTGCTCCTCGAGCAGCACCTCGCCGCTGCGCACGAGGCGCACCGAGCCGTCCTGCCCGGAGAAGGTCGTGACGATGCGCATCTGGCCGTCGTCGCCCGGGATGGTCTCCTGGACGACGAACGGGCCGGTGTACCCGGCGGCGCCGGAGTCGCGCAGCAGCGCCTCCAGGTCCGCCTGCGCGTGCAGGTAGTGCACCTTCTGCTTCCCGGCGAACTGCGCGTTGTGCCAGGCGTGGCGGTCCGTCGCCTTGGCGACGAGCGGGTAGGTGATCCCGACGTCGCCGGCCGGCTCGCCGCCGCGGCGCACGACCGTGCGCGGGTGCGGGACCCCGAGCTCGTGGCACAGCTCCGAGAACGTCCGCTTGTCCACGGCGCGGTCCAGGGTCTCGAGCGACGTGTAGGGCACGATCGCGACGTCCTCGATCTTCGACCGGTGCTCGGCGAGGGCGTGCACGTACCAGTCCGCGCAGGTGACGACCATCGCGGGCGCCGAGGCCTCGTGGGCGAGGCGCCGCACGACGGCGACCATCGCCGCCGGGTCCTCCAGGAGGTTCGGCTCGATGACGTTGCGGACGATCTTCGACCAGCCGACGTTGCGGGTGGGGTTCGTCGAGACGACGACGCTCGAGACGCCGTACGCCTCGTGGAACGCACGCGCGATGCTGTACGCGCCGGCGTCCCCCCCGAGGATGATCGGCGCGACGACTGCCTGCGCCATCAGACCGTGCTCTCCGAACGGTCGGCGGACCACTCGGTGTGGAACGTGCCCTCGCGGTCGACCCGCTTGTAGGTGTGCGCACCGAAGAAGTCGCGCTGCGCCTGGATCAGCGCGGCGGGCAGGCGCTCGGCGCGGACCCCGTCGTAGTAGGCGAGCGACGAGCTGAACGCGGGCGTCGGCACGCCGTTCTGCGCGGCACCGGCGACGACGCGGCGCCACGCGGCCAGGCTGCTGCCGACCGCCTGCGTGAAGTACTCGTCGGCGAGGAGCAGCGGCAGGCCGGCGTCGCGCTCGTAGGCCTCGGTGATGCGGTTGAGGAAGCGGGCGCGGATGATGCAGCCGCCGCGCCAGATCCGGGCCATCGCTCCGCGGTCCACGTCCCAGCCGAACTCCGCGCTCGCCGCGGCGATCTGGTCGAAGCCCTGGGAGTACGCGACGACCTTCGAGGCGTACAGCGCCTGGCGCACGTCCTCGATGAAGGCGTCGCGGTCCGTGACGTCCCACTCCTGCGTGAGCGCGGGCAGGGCGGCCCGACCCGCCTCGCGCTGCGGGGTGCCGCCCGAGAGGGCCCGGGCGAACGTGGCCTCCGCGATGCCGGTGATCGGCACGCCGAGGTCGAGGCCGTTCTGCACGGTCCAGCGGCCGGTCCCCTTCTGCTCGGCCTGGTCGAGGACCACGTCCACGAACGCCGCGCCGGTCTCGGCGTCGACGTGCTTCAGCACGTCGGCCGTGATCTCGATGAGGAACGACTCGAGGTCGCCGGTGTTCCAGTCGGCGAAGATGTCGCCGATCTCCGCAGCGGAGGCGCCGAGACCCTGCTTGAGCAGGTCGTAGGCCTCGGCGATGAGCTGCATGTCGGCGTACTCGATGCCGTTGTGCACCATCTTGACGAAGTGCCCCGCGCCGTCGGGCCCGATGTAGGTGCAGCACGGCGTGCCGTCGACCTTCGCGGAGATGTCCTCGAGGATCGGGCCGAGGCTCTTGTAGGACTCGGCGGTGCCGCCGGGCATGATCGACGGGCCGTTGAGCGCGCCCTCCTCGCCGCCCGAGACGCCCGAGCCGACGAAGTGCAGGCCGTGCTCGCGCAGCTCCTTCTCCCGGCGGATCGTGTCGGGGAAGTGCGCGTTGCCGGCGTCGACGACGATGTCGCCCTCCTCCAGCAGCGGGACGAGCTCGGCGATGACGGCGTCCGTGGGGCCACCGGCCTTGACCATGATGACGACCTTGCGCGGGCGCTCGAGCGAGGCGACGAAGTCCTCCATCGACTCCGAGGGCACGAAGTCCCCGTC
This sequence comes from Cellulomonas sp. PhB143, assembly GCF_003752595.1. Lineage (GTDB taxonomy): Bacteria > Actinomycetota > Actinomycetes > Actinomycetales > Cellulomonadaceae > Paraoerskovia. Next base: position 33,816 of record NZ_RKIJ01000004.1, read on the forward strand.
GTCACCGTGCTCGGCGACGAGCGACTGCGTCTTCGCGGAGGACCGGTTGTGCACCGCGACGGTGTAGCCGTGGCGGGCGAAGTTGCGGGCGAGGTTGCGGCCCATGACGGCGAGTCCGGTGACACCGATCTGTGCGCGTGCAGTCATTCGCTTCGAGGCTCCTCGGGGATCGAGAGTGGTCGGGGGCGACCGCGGGGTCCGTGGGCACGACCCCGACGTCCGGCTCTCGCCACCTTAGTACGGCGCGCGAGGCCCGGGCGGCGTCCGCGCGCCGATGCTCCACATCGTGGACACGACCTCGTAGGGTGCACCGCGTGAGCACCGCGGACCCCGCCGACGCACCGAGCGCGTTCCGGCACGCCCTGCGCACCATCACCGACACCCGGCTGCGGGCCGACGTCGCTCTGCGCGAGGTGCCCGCGCCCGCCCGGATCGCGCCGTTCGCGGTCGCGCTCGAGGCGAGCGTCGACGCCGCCGGCGAGCCCGCCGGTGCCGCGGGCACCGGCAGCGCCGCGCCGGACTCCACCACCGGCCGGTTCATCGTCCTGCACGACCCGGCGGGTCAGGAGGCCTGGGACGGCACGTTCCGCGTCGTCACGCTCGTGCGGACCGTCATGGAGCCCGAGATGGCGTCCGACCCGATGCTCGGCGAGGTCGCCTGGACCTGGCTCGAGGACTCGCTCGCCCACTGCGGCGCCGCGGCGCACGCCGTCGGCGGCACGGTGACCCGGGTGGTCTCGGAGAGCTTCGGCGCGCTCGCCGGCCAGGTCGCGGACGTCGAGCTCGAGCTGCGCTCGTCCTGGAGCCCCGACTCCTCGGACATGAGCCGTCACCTCGAGGCGTGGGGCGCGCTGCTGTGCACGGCCGCCGGGCTCCCCCCGCTGCCCGCCGGGGTTTCGTCCCTGCGCGCCCGCCGGGGGACGATGGGCCGATGACGGCGACGGACGAGAGCGGCAGCACAGGCACGAGCGGCAGCGCGGGCGACGCGACGGGCACCGTCGCGCAGGACCCGCCCGAGCCCGAGACCACCCCGCTGACCGAGCCGGCCGGCGGCGTCCCGCGCGTCGTCGCGACGCCCGAGGCGTTCGCGCGGGTCGTGGAGGCCTTCGCCACGGCGTCCGGACCGGTGGCGGCGGACGCGGAGCGCGCCTCCGGCTACCGCTACGGGCAGGCCACCTACCTCGTCCAGGTCAAGCGCGAGGGTGCGGGGATCGCCCTGATCGACCCCGTCGGCGTCCCGGACCTGTCCCCGCTGTCGGAGGCCGTCGGCGACGCGGAGTGGATCCTGCACGCCGCCTCGCAGGACCTGCCGGGCTTCGCCGAGCACGGGCTGCGTCCCGCGCGGGTCTTCGACACCGAGCTCGCGGCCCGGCTGCTCGGGTTCGAGCGCGTCGGGCTCGCCGCCGTCGTGGCGCAGCTCCTCGGGCTGGGGCTGGCGAAGGAGCACTCCGCGGTCGACTGGTCGACGCGCCCCCTGCCCGAGGACTGGCTGCGCTACGCGGCGCTCGACGTCGAGGTCCTGGTGCCGCTGCGCGAGAGGCTCGGCGCGATGCTCGACGACGCCGGCAAGACGGCGTGGGCCGCGCAGGAGTTCGAGGCGGTGCGCACCGCGCCGCCGGCGCCGCCGCGCGAGGAGCCGTGGCGGCGCACCTCCGGCATGCACGCCCTGCGGGACCGTCGCCAGATCGCCGTCGTGCGCAGCCTGTGGGAGGCGCGCGACGAGAACGCCCGACGCCGGGACGTCGCCCCCGGGCGCGTCCTTCCCGACCGGGCGATCGTGGCGGCCGCGCGCGCGATGCCCCGGTCCGTGCCGGAGCTCGTGGCCCTGCGCGAGTTCGCCGGGCGCCAGACGAAGCGTCGCGCGCCGATGTGGCAGTCCGCGATCGACGCCGGCCTGCGGCTGCCCGCCGAGGAGCTGCCCTCGCCCCGCGGCCCCCGCGGCCCCCGCACCGACGCCCCGCCGCCCCCGCGCGCGTGGGCGGACCGCGACCCGGCGGCCGCCGTGCGGCTCGAGGCGGCACGAGGCCTCGTCGTCCGGCGGGCCGAGGAGCTGTCGATGCCCGTGGAGAACCTGCTCCAGCCGGACGCGCTGCGCCGCCTGTGCTGGACGCCGCCGGAGCCGCTCACGGCACCGGCGGTCGACGCCTTCCTGGCGGCCCGCGGCGCGCGCGCCTGGCAGCGCGAGCAGCTCGCGGCCGACCTCGCGGCGGCGCTCGCCGAGGCCTGAGCCGTGCGGGCCTGGCCCGCACCCGCCCTGCGTATGCTGGCCCGCGTGCCTACGCAGACCCTGACGACGCAGACCGTGACCGACCGGCAGGCCTGGGACGCCGACGTGCTCGCCCTCGGCGGCCACCCGCTCCAGCTCTGGGCGTGGGGGGAGGTCAAGGCCTCCGGCGCCTGGACCCCCCACCGCGTGCGGGTCCTCGACGAGGCGGGCGACGTCGTCGGGCTCGCCCAGGTGCTCGAGCGCCGCCTGCCGCTGCCGTTCAAGGCCCTGAGCCACGTCCCCCGCGGCCCGGTGCTCGCCGACGGCGCGGACCGTTCCGCCGTCCTGCAGGCCGTGACCGCGTGGTGCCGCAGGACCGTGCGCGGCATCGGCGTCACCTTCGAGCCGGACTGGCCGCAGGACACCGACTTCGACCTGCCGGGGTGGCGCCCGTCGCCCAACCCCATCTTCTTCGGCACCACGCTGCAGCTCGACCTGCGCCCCGACGAGGACACGCTGCTCGCCGGCATGAGCCAGTCGACGCGGCGCTACGTGCGCAAGTCTTCCAAGGGGCAGATCGAGTTCCGGGAGATCACCTCCGCCGAGGAGATCGACGCCTGCCTCGCCATCCAGCGCGAGGTCGCCGAGCGCGCCGAGTTCGGCATCCACCACGACGACTACTACCGCCTCATCAAGTCCGAGTACGGCGACCGCTCCCCCGTCCTCGGCGCGTTCGAGGACGGGCAGCTGACGGCGTTCCTCTGGTACGCCACGAGCGACCGCCTCGCCTTCATGCTCTACGGCGGGACGAACGACGCGTCGCGCGAGAGCCGCGCGAACTTCGGCCTCACCTGGTACGCGATCCGCCGCTTCAAGGAGCAGGGGATCGAGGTGCTCGACTTCAACGGTCTGCTCAACGACGGGATCTCCCGGTTCAAGCGGTCGTTCGGCCAGCGCGACGACCACCTGGTCGGCAGCATCGACGTGGCGTTCGGCCCGACGTGGGCGGCGTGGCACCGGATGCTCCCGACCGCCAAGACGGTGCTGCGCAAGGTCAAGGGCACGCACTGACGCGGGACGCGTCCGCCCGACGCCCCGGCTCGCCCCGCCCCGACGGGACGAGCCGGGGCGTCCGTCGTCGGTACCGCGGACCCGTCGTGACTTTTTTCTAGGACGCGGAGTAGCATGAACACCGCTCGAGCGGCGCCGCTCCCGGACGCCGCCGTCCACCCCCCTGATGGAGACGTGATGACCACATCGCCCGACGGCGCCACCGCGCCCGACCAGCGCACCTCCCCGCGCGACGCGAGGCGCCTCGCCGCCCGCGACGTCGTGTTCGTCGAGGGCGTGCGCAGCCCCTTCGGCAAGGCACGCCCGGACGGCCTGTTCGCCGAGACCCGCGCCGACGACCTCGCCGTGAAGACCGTCCGCGAGCTCCTGCGCCGCCGCCCCGAGCTGCCCGCGGAGCGCGTCGACGAGGTGGCGCTCGCCGCCACCACGCAGACCGGCGACCAGGGCCTGACCCTGGGCCGCTCCGTCGCCGTCCTCGCCGGCCTGCCCGAGACCACCCCCGGGTACGCGATCGACCGCATGTGCGCGGGCGCGATGACCGCGGTGACGAACACGGCGTCGGCCATCATGGTCGGCGCGCAGGACGTCGCGATCGCCGGCGGCGTCGAGCACATGGGCCACCACCCCATGGGCGAGGGCAGCGACCCCAACCCGCGCTTCGTCTCCGAGAAGCTCGTCGACTCCTCCGCCCTCGTCATGGGCGCCACCGCCGAGAACCTGCACGACCGCTACCCGCACCTGACCAAGCAGCGCACCGACGAGTTCGGCGTCGCGAGCCAGGCCAAGTACGCCAAGGCGCTCGCCAACGGCGACATCGACCCGATGATCGCGCCGATCGCCGTCCGTTCCACGGAGCTCGGCTGGGGCCTGGCGACGGCCGACGAGCTGCCCCGCCCGGGCACCACCGTCGAGGCGATCCGCGACCTGAAGACGCCGTTCCGCCCCGGCGGCAAGGTCACCGCGGGCAACGCCTCCCCGCTGACCGACGGCGCCACCGCGTGCCTGCTCGCCGCCGGCGACGTCGCCGACGAGCTCGGGCTGCCTGCTCGGATGCGCCTCGTGTCGTTCGCCTTCGCGGGCGTCGAGCCCGAGGTCATGGGCATCGGCCCGGTCCCGGCGACCGAGCGCGCGCTGCGCACCGCCGGCCTGACGATCGACGACATCGGCCTCTTCGAGATCAACGAGGCCTTCGCCGTCCAGGTCCTGGCCTTCTGCGACCACTTCGGCATCGCCGACGACGACGAGCGCGTCAACCCCTACGGCGGCGCCATCGCCGTGGGCCACCCCCTCGCGTCGTCGGGCGTGCGCCTGATGACCCAGCTCGCGCGCGAGTTCGAGCAGCACCCGGAGGTCCGCTACGGGCTGACGACGATGTGCGTCGGGCTGGGCATGGGCGGCACCGTCATCTGGGAGAACCCCCACCACGCCGACTACTCCGGCCACACGACCGCGACCGACGGGGAGAACTGACCGTGAGCGAGAACACCACGAAGGCGGGCACGAGCGCCGCCGACCAGACCATCGCGCCCGAGCCGGCCGCGCCCCGCGGCGGCTCCGGCCAGGGCCGCGGCGAGCGCGTCACCCACGCTCTCGTGCGCGACGTCGAGCTTCCCGGCGGCGCCGGGACCCTCGCGCTGGTCACGCTCGACAACGGGCTGGACCACACGAAGCCGACGACGCTCGGCCCGCTCGGCCTCGCCGAGATCCGCACCGCCCTCGAGGGCGTGCGGGCGCGGGCACGGTCCGGCGAGCTCGCCGCCGTCGCCGTCACCGGCAAGCCGTACTTCCTCGCCGCGGGCGCGGACCTGCTGCAGGCCGCGAGCCTCTCGGGCCGCGACGAGGCGAAGGCGCTCGGCGAGTCCGGCCACGCGACCCTCGGGATGCTCGGCGAGATGGGCGTGCCCACGTTCGCGTACGTCAACGGCGTCGCGCTCGGCGGCGGCCTCGAGGTCGCGCTGAACTGCGACTACCGGACCGTCGCGTCGGACGCCGCGGCCCTCGCCCTGCCCGAGACCGGCCTGGGCCTCGTGCCCGGGTGGGGCGGTGCGTACCTCGTCCCGCGCCTGGTCGGCATCGAGAAGGCGATGGACGTCGTCCTCAACCGCCCCGCGGCGAACAAGCCCTTCAAGGCGGCCGAGGCCCTGCGCCTCGGCCTCGTCGACGCGCTGTTCGAGGCCGCCGACTTCCTCGAGCAGTCGATCGCCTGGACCGCCGCGGTCGTGCGCGGGGAGATCGTCGTCGAGCGCCGCGAGCTCGACTCCCCCGAGGTGTGGGACGCCGTCGTCGGCGCCGCCCGGCAGCGGCTCGACGCCGTCGTCGCCGGATCGCGCCCCGCGCCGGGCCGCGCGCTCGACCTCCTGGCCGCTGCCCGCACGGCGACGCGCGAGGAGGCCTTCGCCGCCGAGGACGACGCGCTCGCCGACCTGATGATGACCGACGAGATGCGCTCCAGCGTCTACGCGTTCGGTCTCGTCTCCGGCGGCAAGCGCCCCCAGGGCGCGCCGGACCCGAAGCTCGCGCGCCCGGTCACCCGCGTGGGCATCGTCGGTGCCGGGCTCATGGCCGCGCAGATCGCCCTGCTCTTCGCCCAGCGCCTCGGGGTCCCCGTCGTGATGCGCGACCTCGACCAGGAGCGAGTCGACAAGGGCCTCGGGTTCGTGCGCGGCACCGTCGAGAAGCTCACCGGCTCGGGTCGCATGTCCAAGGACGCCGGCGCGAAGATCCTGTCCTCGGTGCACGGCACCACGGACATCGCGGACCTCGCGAGCTGCGACTTCGTCATCGAGGCCGTCACCGAGGTGATGGGCCTGAAGAAGAAGGTGTTCGCCGAGCTCGAGGGGATCGTCTCCCCCGAGGCGATCCTCGCGACCAACACGTCCGCGCTCTCGGTCACGGAGATGGCGAGCGACCTCGACCACCCGGAGCGCGTCGTCGGGATCCACTTCTTCAACCCCGTCGCCCAGATGCCGCTGGTCGAGATCATCAAGGCCGCCGAGACCTCGGACGAGGCCCTGGCGACCGGCTTCGCCGTCGGGAAGAAGCTGCGCAAGACCGCCGTCGGCTGCCTCGACCGGCCCGGGTTCGTCGTCAACCGCCTGCTCGTGCTGCTGCTCGGCAAGATCGCCGAGGCCGTCGAGGGCGGCACGCCGGTCGAGGTCGCGGACCGTGCGCTGCGCCCGCTCGGCCTGCCGATGCCCCCGTTCCAGCTGCTCGACCTCGTCGGGCCGGCCGTCGGGCTGCACGTGCTGACCTCGCTGCGCGAGGACCTCGGGGACCGCGTGCCGCGCTCCCCCGGCCTCGAGAAGCTCGTCGCCGACGGCACGCGGCTCTCGCTCGACCCCGCGGCCAAGGGGCTGCCCGCCCCCGTGGACCCGGCGATCCAGTCGGCGTTCGCCGCCGAGCCGGGGACCGGCCTCGACGAGGCCGGGGTGCTCGACGCGGTCCTCACGTCCCTGACGGTCGAGATCGGGCACATGCTCTCCGAGGGCGTCGTCGAGACCCCGGCGCAGATCGACCTGTGCATGATCCTCGGCGCCGGATGGGGCTTCCACCTCGGCGGGATCACGCCGTACCTCGACCGGACCGGGTACTCCGAGAAGGTCCTGGGCCGGCGGATCCTGCCCGACGGCGTGGGCAACGTGCCGCGCGGCTGACCACCGCACCGCACCACGCCTCACCACACCGCACCGCCGAGCACGGGGTCCCCGCCCGATCAGCCCAGCTGATCGGGCGGGGACCCCGTGCTCGTGCGGCGGAAGGCCCGTGGTCGGCGGACCGGGCCGGCGCGGTCCCTCCCGACCGGCGGTAGCGTCGGACGATGCCCCGCCTGGACGAGCCGACCTGCCGCGAGCGGCTGGCCGCGGCCCGTCACGCCTACCTCGCCACCGCCGACGGCGCCGGGGAGCCGCACGTCGTCCCGATCACCTTCGCGCTGGTCGCCGGGGGCGACGAGCTGGTCACCGCCGTCGACCACAAGCCCAAGTCCACGACCGACCTGCGGCGGCTGCGCAACATCGCCACGAATCCACGGGTGTCGGTCCTCGTCGACCGGTACGACGACGACTGGGACGGGCTCTGGTGGGTGCGGCTGGACGGGACGGCGACGGTCGAGCTCAGCGGTTCCCGACGGGAGGTCGCGCTCGACGCGCTGGCCGCCCGATATCCGCAGTACGCCCGACGACGCCCGGCCGGCCCGCTCCTGCGGGTCGCCGTCGTGCGGTGGTCCGGCTGGGCGGCCGCCGGCGCGTGACGGGCCGCGCGCCGGCGGATCCGGACGGACGGCGGCGTCCGCCCCGCGCCAGGGGGCACCATGGTCCGATGACCGCCACCACCTCGCCGTCCACCCGGGCCGTGGCGCGGACGGTCCGCACCGTCGCCACGGCGCTCCTCGCCGCCGCGCTCCTGCTCGTCCCGCTGGGCGTGCTCGTCACGACGGGCAACGTCGTGCGCCACCAGCACTGGAGCTATCGGGCGCTGCTCGGGGCGTCGGTGCTCGCCGGGGCAGCGCTGCTCGCCGCCGTGGTGCTCGAGCTCCGGCACCCCCGGGCGCCCGCGGCCCCCCGGCACCGCGCCTGGCGGGCGACCGGTGCCGCGCTGCTGGCGGTCGTTCTCGTCGGTCTCGCGGCGTCGTGCGCCTACCTGCGCCCCTTCGGTGCCACGCCGCGAGCGCTGGAGGCCCTGGCGTCCGACGACGCGGTGACGGTCCACGAGACGAGCCGGTGGTACACGTTCGAGCCGGCCGGCGCACCGCCGACCGTGGGTCTCGTGTACTCCCCGGGCGCGCGCGTCGACGTCCGCGCGACCGCGGCTGTCCTGCGTCCGCTCGCCGAGGCCGGATACCTCGTCGTCAGCCTCAAGGAGCCGCTCGGGATCGCGCTGACCGCGCCCGGCCAGTCCCAGCAGGCCATCGACGCCTACCCCGGCGTCGAGCGCTGGGCGACGGGCGGCCACTCCCTCGGCGGCGTCACCGGGGCGGACTTCGCCGGCGCGCATCCCGACGAGGTCTCCGGGGTGCTGCTGCACGCCTCGTACCCGCTCGACGACCTGAGCCGCACCGACCTGACGGTGACGTCCGTCTCGGGCTCGCGCGACGGGCTGTCGACCCCGGCGAAGATCGACGCCTCGCGGGCGAAGCTGCCGCCGTCGGCCACGTTCGTCGAGGTCCAGGGCGCGGTGCACGTCGACTTCGCCGACTACGGACCGCAGCCGGGCGACGGCACACCGACGATCGACCGCGCGGACGCCCAGCGGCAGATCGTCGCGGCGAGCCTCGACCTGCTCGGCTCCATCGCCCCCTGACGCCGACCGCCGAGACGTCGAATTCCGCCCCTGATCCTGCGGATCCGGGGGCGGAATTCGACGTCTCGGCGGGCTTGCCGGGTGGGTCAGGCGGGGGGTCAGGCGTCGACGCCGAGCGCCGCGAGGACGTCGCGAGTGAGGTCCGCGGCCGTCAGCCGCAGCTCGTCGCGCACCTGCGCGACCGTCGCGTGGTCCAGGAAGCGCGTCGGCAGCCCCGCGTGCACGAACCGCGTGCGATGCCCCGCCTCGGCAGCACGCTGGGCCACGAGGGCGCCGACGCCGCCGTCGACCACGCCGTCCTCCACCGTGAGCACGAGATCGTGCTGCCCGGCGAGCTTGACCAGCGCGTCCGGCACCGGGAGCACCCAGGTGGGCGCCGCCACCGTGACCGCCAGCCCGTGGGCCGCGAGCGCCTCGCCCGCCTCGAGCGCTGTCCCCGCCGTCGACCCCACCCCGACGAGCAGTACCCGCGGACCGTCCGCAGCGACGCTCCCCTCCCCGCTGCCCGCCTCGCCACCCGGGCGCGCGAGCACGTCGACGCCGTCGAGCGAGTCGATCGCGGGCAGCGTGCCCGCGAGCGCGCCCTTCGGGTAGCGGACCACCGTCGGCCCGTCGTCGACGTCGACGGCGGCGCGCAGGGCGGCGCGCAGGCTCGCCTCGTCGCGCGGCGCCGCGAGGCGCAGCCCCGGCACGACCCGCAGCACCGCCATGTCCCACATGCCGTTGTGGCTCGGCCCGTCGTCACCGGTGATCCCCGCCCGGTCGAGCACGAACGTGACTCCGGCACGGTGCAGCGCGACGTCCATCAGGACCTGGTCGAAAGCCCGGTTCAGGAACGTCGCGTACACCGCCACGACGGGGTGCAGGCCGGCGAACGCCATCCCGGCGGCCGACGTCGCGGCGTGCTGCTCCGCGATCCCGACATCGAACGTCCGTTCCGGGAACGCCTCGGCGAAGGGGGCGAGGCCCACGGGGTGCAGCATCGCGGCGGTGACGGCGACGACGTCGGGCCGGTCGTGACCGATCCGCACGATCTCGTCGGCGAAGACCGAGGTCCAGCCGAACCGCGACGGCGCGACCGGCAGACCCGTCTCGGGGTGGATCCGCCCGACCGCGTGGAACCGGTCCGCGACGTCCTGCTCCGCGGGGCTGTAGCCGCGGCCCTTCTCGGTGATCGCGTGCACGATCACGGGCGCCCCGAACGCGCGCGCGCCCCGCAGCGCCCGTTCCATCGCCTGCTCGTCGTGCCCGTCGACCGGCCCGATGTACTTGAGGCCCAGGTCCTCGAAGAGCCCCTGCGGCGCCACCACGTCCTTGATGCCCTTCTTCAGCCCGTGCAGCGCGTCGTAGGCGAACCGGCCCGGCGGCCCGGAGCGGTGCAGCGCCCGCTTGCCCCAGCCGAGGAACGCCTCGTACCCCTGCGTCGTGCGCAGCGTCGACAGGTGGTGCGCCATGCCGCCGATCGTGGGCGAGTACGAGCGCCCGTTGTCGTTGACCACGATCACCAGGCGGCGGTCCTGGGACTCGGCGACGTTGTTCAGCGCCTCCCAGGCCATGCCGCCGGTGAGGGCCCCGTCGCCGACGACGGCCACCACGTGCCGGTCCGCCAGCCCCCGCACGGCGTTGGCCTTGGCGATCCCGTCCGCCCAGCTCAGCGCGGTGGACGCGTGGGAGTTCTCGACGACGTCGTGCTCCGACTCCGCCCGGCTCGGGTATCCCGAGAGACCGCCCTGGCGGCGCAGCGAAGAGAAGTCCTGGCGGCCGGTGAGCAGCTTGTGCACGTACGCCTGGTGGCCCGTGTCGAAGACGACGGTGTCCCGGGGCGAGTCGAACACGCGGTGCACCGCGATGGTCAGCTCGACGACGCCGAGGTTCGGCCCGAGGTGCCCCCCGGTGCGCGAGACCGCGTCGACGAGGAACTCGCGGACCTCGGCGGCCAGGCGCTGCGTCTGCGCGACGCTCAGGCGGCGCAGCTCGGCCGGGGACGTGACCCGGCGCAGCAGCGGACCGGGGTGAGGACCGGGCCGCTCGGAGGGTGTCGACGGCATCGGTGCTCCTCGTGATCGGTCCGCCCACGATAGGCCGAGCCACCGTCACGCGCTCGTAGGATGGTGCCCATGCGCTTTCTCACGGGCCAGTCGCCCGCCACCGACCTCACGTACGGGGACGTGTTCCTCGCCCCGTCACGCTCGGACGTCGCCTCCCGGTTCGACGTCGACCTGTCGACCGACGACGGCACCGGCACCACCGTGCCGCTGGTCGTCGCGAACATGACCGCCGTCGCCGGCCGCCGCATGGCCGAGACGGTCGCCCGCCGCGGCGGGATCGTGATCATCCCCCAGGACGTGCCGACCGACGTCGTCGCGGACGTGGTCGCGTCCGTCAAGGCCAAGGACGCCGTCGTCGACACCCCCGTGACGGTGGGCCCGCACGACACCGTGCACACCGCGCTCACCCTCATCGGCAAGCGCGCCCACGGCGCGGCGGTCGTGGTCGACGGCGACCGCCCCGTGGGCGTCGTCACCGAGTCAGACTGCACGGACGTCGACCGGTTCACCCAGGTGCTCCAGGTCATGACCGAGGACCCGCTGCTCATCGACGAGGCCACGCTCTCGGGCCGTGGCGTTGAGGGCCTCGAGGCCGCGTACGAGAAGCTGCACGCCGCGCGCCTGCAGCTCGCGCCCGTGGTCCGCGACGGGCGCCTCGTCGGCATCCTCACCCGCAAGGGCGCGCTGCGCTCCAGCGTGTACGCGCCGGCGCTCGACGACGCGGGACGCCTGCGGATCGGTGCCGCCGTCGGGATCAACGGGGACGTCGCCGCGAAGGCGGCCGAGCTCCTCGCCGCGGGCGTCGACGTGCTGGTCGTCGACACCGCGCACGGCCACCAGGCCAAGATGATCGAGGCCCTGCACGCGGTCCGCTCCGTGTCGCCGACGGTCCCCGTCGTCGCGGGCAACGTCGTCACCGCCGAGGGCGTGCGCGATCTCGTCGAGGCCGGCGCGGACATCATCAAGGTCGGCGTGGGACCCGGAGCGATGTGCACCACGCGCATGATGACCGCCGTCGGGCGCCCGCAGTTCTCCGCCGTCCTCGAGTGCGCCGCCGCGGCGCGCGAGCTCGGCAAGCACGTGTGGGCCGACGGCGGGGTGCGCCACCCGCGCGACGTCGCCCTCGCGCTCGCCGCCGGTGCCTCGCAGGTGATGATCGGGTCCTGGTTCGCCGGCACCTACGAGTCCCCCGGGGACCTGCACGCCGACGGCGACGGCCGCCTGTACAAGGAGAGCTTCGGCATGGCCTCCGCGCGCGCCGTCGCGGCCCGCACCGCGGGCGGCTCCGCGTTCGCGCGGGCCCGCAAGGGCCTGTACGAGGAGGGCATCAGCTCCTCGCGCATGTACCTGCACCGCCAGCGGCCGGGCGTCGAGGACCTGATCGACGAGATCACCTCGGGCCTGCGCTCGTCCTGCACGTACGCCGGCGCGACGACCCTCGCCGAGTTCGCGGACCGCGCGCTCGTGGGCATCCAGTCGGCGGCGGGGTACGAGGAGGGGCGCCCCCTCCCGGCCGGCTGGTGACCTCGGGCACGGTCTCCGACGGGCCCGGCACTCCGGGCGCACTCCCCCCGGGGCCGCACGCAGCGCGGTCCCAGCTCGCGGGTCTGGTCGCCGACGGCGGACGCTGGCCGGCGGCCTGGCGCCACGCCGTCGGGCGCCTGGACCCTGCCACCGCCCGCGACGCCGCGGTGCTCGTGCTCTTCGGCGTGCTCGACCGGGTGCCGGCGGACCACGCCGCGGACGCCGTCGCGGCCGACCTCGATCTGCTCCTGCTCTCCCGGGCGGCCACGCTCGGCAGCCACCCCGGACAGGTCGCGTTCCCCGGCGGGCGCGTGGACCCCGGCGACCGGGGCCCGGTGGACGCCGCGCTGCGCGAGGCGGTGGAGGAGACCGGGCTGGACGCCGCCGGCGTCGAGGTGCTGGGCACGCTCGGCGCGCTCCCGCTGCCCGTCAGCGACCACCTGGTCACGCCCGTGCTCGGCTGGTGGGCGCGCACGTCCCCCGTCGGCGTGGTCGACCACGCCGAGTCGACGCACGTGTTCCGCGCCCCGGTCGCCGACCTGATCGCGCCGCAGAACCGGCGCACCGCCGTCGTCCGCCGTGCGGGCCGCACCTTCCGCAGCCCCGCCTTCCTGGTCGACGACGCCGCGGGCGCCGCCCGGCACGTGGTGTGGGGGTTCACGGCGGGGGTGGTCGACGCCCTGTTCGACCGGCTCGGCTGGACCGAGCCGTGGGACGCCTCCCGGGAGATCCCCGCGCCGCTCTGACCGGAGCGTGCGTGCGCCGACGGTGACGCCCCTCCCACCGACGGCGACGTTCCACGGCACGAAAGGGCCCCGCGGAGGCGCATTTCGTCGCCCTCGGCGGAGGGCGCGTCACCCTCGGCGGAGGGCGCGTCACCGTCGGCGAGCGGGGTGGGCGCGGCGCACCTGTGGCACAGTGACGCGGTGGCCGACGCACCCGCCGCCGAGGTCGACGTCACCGTCGGGCTCGTGCGCTCCCTCCTCCGGGCCCAGCACCCCGATCTCGCCGCCCTGCCCCTGAGCCTCGTCGCGAACGGCTGGGACAACGCCGTCCTGCGCCTGGGCGAGGACCTGGCCGTCCGCGCGCCCCGCCGTGCGGCCGCCGCCCGTCTCGTCCGGCACGAGCAGGAATGGCTCCCCCGTATCGCGCCGACGCTGCCCGTCGCGGTCCCCGTACCCGTGCGCGCGGGGCGCCCGACGACGTCGTACCCCTGGGCGTGGAGCGTGGTCCCCTGGTTCGAGGGCGTCGACGCGATCGACGTCCCGCGCGCGGGGCGCGGGCCGGCCGCCCCGGCGCTGGCGGCCTTCGTGGGCGCGCTGCACCGACCCGCGCCGCGCGACGCCCCGCACAACCCGGTGCGCGGCGTACCGCTCCTCGCCCGCGACGCGGTGGTGCGCGAGCGCATCGCGTCGGGCCTGGTGCCCGACGCCGCCCGGACGGCGTCCCTGTGGTCGAGGCTCGTGGCGGTGCCCCCGTGGGCGGGGCCGCCCGTGTGGCTGCACGGCGACCTGCACCCCGGCAACCTCCTGCTCGCGCCACCGGGCGCGCCGCCCCGGCCGGACGGCCCCCTGCGCGCCGTCGTCGACTTCGGCGACCTGACCGCGGGCGACCCGGCGACGGACCTGGCGACGGCCTGGCTGACGTTCGACGACGACGCCCGGGCCACGTTCCGCGCGGCCGTCACCGTCGCGTGCGGGACGGACGACGACACCTGGGCGCGGGCGCGCGGCTGGGCCCTGTGCCTGGGCACCGCGCTCGTCGCGCACTCCGACGACAGCCCGCGGTACGCGGAGCTCGGCGCCTCGACCCTGCGCGCCGTCCTGGCGTCCGCGTAGCCCCCACGCACGACGCCGGGCGCCCACCCCGGAGGGTGAGCGCCCGGCGTCGTCGTGCCGCTGGGGTCAGGCCACCAGCGAGCGCAGCACGTACTGCAGGATGCCGCCGTTGCGGTAGTAGTCGGCCTCTCCCGGGGTGTCGATGCGGACGACCGCGTCGAGCTCGACGGTCGAGCCGTCGCCCTTCGTGGCGACGACCTTGACGGTCGACGGCGTCGTGCCCTCGTTGAGCGCGGTCACGCCCGAGACGTCGTAGGTCTCGGTGCCGTCGAGCCCGAGCGACCCGGCGTTCTCGCCCTCGGGGAACTGCAGGGGCAGGACGCCCATGCCGATGAGGTTCGAGCGGTGGATGCGCTCGAAGCTCTCCGCGACCACGGCGCGGACGCCGAGCAGGGCGGTGCCCTTGGCGGCCCAGTCGCGCGACGAGCCGGAGCCGTACTCCTTGCCGCCGAGCACCACGAGGGGCGTGCCCTGCGCGGCGTAGTCCTGCGCGGCGTCGTAGATCGTGTCCTGCGCGTCCTTGACGAAGTTGAAGGTGTAGCCGCCCTCGACACCGGCGCCGTCGTTCTGGTCGGCGAGGAGCTGGTTGCGCAGGCGGATGTTCGCGAACGTGCCGCGGATCATGACCTCGTGGTTCCCGCGGCGCGAGCCGTAGGAGTTGAAGTCGCGACGCTCGACGCCGTGCTCCGCGAGGTACTTGCCCGCGGGGCTGTCGACCTTGATCGCGCCCGCGGGCGAGATGTGGTCGGTGGTCACGGAGTCGCCGAGCTTCGCGAGCACGCGGGCGCCCGAGATGTCGGTCACGGGCTCCGGCGTGGCGGCCATGCCCTCGAAGTACGGGGGCTTGCGCACATAGGTCGAGCTCTCGTCCCACTCGAACGTCGAGCCCTCGGGGGTCTCGAGCGCGCGCCAGCGGTCGTCACCGGTGAAGACGTCCGCGTAGTCCTTCGTGAACATCGCCCGGTCGATCGATGCGTCGATGGTGTCCTGGACCTCCTGGGCCGAGGGCCAGATGTCGCGCAGGAAGATCGGGGCGCCGTCCTCGGTGCGACCCAGCGGGTCGTGGTCGAAGTCGAACTCCATGGTCCCGGCGAGCGCGTAGGCGATGACCAGCGGCGGCGACGCCAGGTAGTTCATCTTGACGTCGGGGTTGATGCGGCCCTCGAAGTTGCGGTTGCCCGAGAGCACCGAGACGACCGCGAGGTCGTGCTCCTGCACCGCCTCGGAGATCTTCTCGTCGAGCGGGCCGGAGTTGCCGATGCAGGTGGCGCAGCCGTAGCCGACGAGGTGGAAGCCGAGCTTCTCGAGGTAGGGCCACAGGCCCGCCTTCTCGTAGTAGTTCGTCACCACCTGCGAGCCCGGGGCCATCGAGGTCTTGACCCACGGCTTCGAAGAGATGCCGGCCTCGACCGCCTTCTTGGCGAGGAGCGCGGCCCCGATCATCACCGACGGGTTCGACGTGTTGGTGCACGAGGTGATCGAGGCGATCGCGACCGCGCCGTGGAACAGGTCGAACTCCGTGCCGTTCGAGTCCGTCACCGCGACGCTGCGCCGCACCTGCTCGTGCGTCGAGGGCGAGTCGGAGGCCGGGAAGGACTCCTTCTCGGACTCGTCGACCGTGTCGATGACGTCGGGGGCGTAGTTCGGCAGGTCGCGGGCGAACGCCGACTTCGCGTGCGAGAGCTCGATGCGGTCCTGCGGGCGCTTCGGGCCGGCGATGGAAGGCACGACCGTCGACAGGTCCAGCTCGAGGTACTCGGAGAACACCGGCTCGGCGTAGGTCTCGGCCGAGGGGTCGAGCCACATGCCCTGCTCCTTGGCGTACGCCTCGACGAGCGCGAGCTGCTCCTCGGAGCGGCCGGTCAGGCGCAGGTAGTCCATCGTCACGGTGTCGATCGGGAAGATCGCGGCCGTCGAGCCGAACTCCGGGCTCATGTTGCCGATCGTGGCGCGGTTGGCCAGCGGCACGGAGGCGACGCCGTCGCCGTAGAACTCGACGAACTTGCCGACGACGCCGTGGGCGCGCAGCAGCTGGGTGATCGTCAGCACGACGTCCGTGGCGGTCACGCCGGCGGGGATCTCGCCGGTGAGCTTGAAGCCGACGACGCGCGGGATGAGCATCGAGACCGGCTGGCCGAGCATCGCGGCCTCGGCCTCGATGCCGCCGACGCCCCAGCCGAGCACGCCCAGCCCGTTGACCATGGTCGTGTGCGAGTCGGTGCCGACGCAGGTGTCGGGGTATGCCCGGAGGACCCCGTCGACCTCGCGGGTCATGACGGTGCGGGCCAGGTACTCGATGTTGACCTGGTGGACGATGCCGGTGCCCGGGGGGACGACCTTGAAGTCGTCGAACGCCGTCTGGCCCCAGCGCAGGAACTGGTAGCGCTCGTGGTTGCGCTGGTACTCGAACTCGACGTTGCGCTCGAAGGCGTCGCGGCGGCCCGCGACGTCGATCTGCACGGAGTGGTCGATGACCATCTCGGCGGGCGCGAGGGGGTTGATGCGCTCGGGGTCGCCACCGAGGTCCGCGACGGCCTCACGCATCGTGGCGAGGTCGACGACGCACGGGACACCCGTGAAGTCCTGCATGATCACGCGCGCGGGCGTGAACTGGATCTCGGTGTCGGGCTGCGCGTCCGGGTCCCAGGCCGCGACGGCGCGGACGTGGTCGGCGGTGATGTTCGCACCGTCCTCGGTGCGCAGCAGGTTCTCGGCGAGGACCTTGAGGCTGTACGGAAGGCGCGCGGTGCCCTCGACGGCGGAGAGGCGGAAGATCTCGTACGAGCTCTCCCCGACCTCGAGTGTTCCCTTCGAGCCGAACGTGTCGACGCTGCTCACGGTGTCTCCTTCACTCCTGCCAGGTGGCGGCCGGGCGGGTGCCGGCGGCCTGCGGATCTGCGGCGGGGCCGTGCTGCGCGGGACGCGGGCGCGGGCTGCCGTCGTGGACGCTGCGGGGGCGGGCCGGGCGGCTCCCCGGTGCTGGCGGGCGCCGCGGGCACGTTCCTCGCGATACCCCGAGCATACCCCATATATCTTGACGTCAAGATATATGGAAGGCTTGCCTCACCATCTCGCAGCGGCGGCCCGCTCGCCGCGCCGCGTCCGCCGAGACGTCACATTCGGCCCCTGGAACGGCGGCGGTCTCAGGCGGTGAGTGCAACACCTCGTAGTAGTTCGTCGAGTTTCTCTGCCGGGGTGTAGAAGTTCAAGGTCTTGCGGGCCCGCTGGTTC
>NZ_RKIJ01000005.1 GCF_003752595.1 Cellulomonas sp. PhB143
TCTTGCGTCTGCCCGGGCCGCCGCCCCCCAGCCGGCGGGCGCCCCCCCCCCCCCCCCCACCCCACACCACCCCCCCCCCCCCCCCCCCCCCCGGGGGGGGGGGGCCCCCCCCACTTCTCGGCGGGGGCGGGCGGGGCGCGGACCGGCGGGGCGGGCGGGGCAGGTCAGGCGAGGGCGTCCCGCACCGCGCGCGCGACCGCGTCGGCGTCCGCCGGGCCGGGGCCGCCCGGCGCGTCCACCACCGCGACGACGACCCGGCGGGAGGCGCCCGCCGCGCCGTCGGCCTCCGCGGAGCTGTCGGCTCCGGAGCTGCCGGCCGCCCCCTGCACGGTGCGCGACGCCCCGCGGCGCAGGTCGCCGAACGCCTCCTCGAGCGCCGGGCGCAGGTCCAGCGCCGGGTCGCGCAGCCACCGGCGCAGGATCGCGTTGTGTACCGCGACCACCGACGCCGCGAACGCGACCGATGTCGTCGCCGCACGCTCCTGCGCCGGCAGCGACTCGCGCAGGTACCGGGTGAACGCGCGCTCGTAGCGGTGCGTGGTCACGAGCTCGCGGTCGCGCAGGCTCGGCACCTGCTGCAGCAGGTGGTGGCGAGCCACCGACGTCTCGGGCTGGCTCACGTGGTGGTCGAACACCAGGCGCGCGGCCCGGCACACCTCGACGAACGGGTCGGCCGTCTCGGGGTGGTGGCGCGACTCCGCGAGCAGCACCACGACGTCCTCGAGGAGGACCTCGTGGTCGGCGAAGACGACGTCCTCCTTGGAGCCGTAACGACGGAAGAACGTGGCCCGCGAGATGCCCGCGGCGTCGGCGATCTCCTCGACGGTGGTGCGCTCGTAGCCCTGGCGCATGAACAGCTCGACGGCGGCGTCGACCGCCTCGTGGTGCGCGCGACTTCTCATGGCGGGAGGCTACCCCGCGGGTCGCGGCCGCCGGACGGGCGCGGTCACGGGTGCGCGACGAGCTCGCCGCAGGCCAGCTCCACGGGAAGGACGTTGCCGGGCGGTGCGAGCGGGCACGCCCAGGCGGGGTCGTAGGCGCACGACGGGTTGTACGCGAAGTTGAGGTCGACCACGAGGGCCGCCGCCGCGTCGTCGGGCACCCGGGCGCTGCCGAGGTCGGCGCCCTTGATCGTGTCGAGCAGGTAGCGGCCGCCGCCGTAGGTGGTCGGGCCCGCGCCGGCGTCCTTGACGGGCACGAACAGGCCGCCGCCGTAGGAGCGCAGCGCCCACACGTCGAGCGAGCCGAGGTCGCCGAGCACGAGCCGGCCGACGCGCTCGAAGGGGACGACGCCGTCGGTCCCGGTCGGGACGTCGAGCCGCGCCGCGCCGTCGGCGTCCTCGGGGACGGGCTCGACCGGCGTCTCGAACCGCAGCGCGGGGTCGTAGGCGCCCATCGGCACGCCGGTGAACGACTCGCGGTCCTCGGGCAGGAGGGGCGATGCCGGGTGGTGGGCCATCAGGTCGTCGCGGCCCGCGACCCAGGTGGCGTGGGCCGACGCCGGGTCGTGGGCGGCAAGGTCGCGGACGCTCGCGTAGAGGGCCTGGACGCGGCGGCGCCAGTCGACGACGTGCAGCTCGGGGATCATCCGGCCAGGGTGTCAGCCGGTGCGCTCCCTCGCCCGCGCGAGCCCGCCTCGGCGGGCAGGTCAGGCGCCGTCGCGGTTCCCCGTGCGCTGCAGGTGGCGGACCTCCCGCAGCGCGATTGCGCCCGCCACGAGGCACGGCACCCACGCCCACGGGTGCCCGCGCAGCACCCCGCCGAACAGGCACCACAGCGCCACGATCCCCGCCGCGGCGACCGTCAGGACGCTCGCCCACCGCACCGCCGTCACCGGGCGGCACCCCCGGGCCGGCCGGAGCGCTCGAGCGCGACCTGCTCGAAGACCCGCTGGTCGGCCGCGAACTGCGAGTCCGGGATCGGCCAGTGCAGCACGAGCTCGTCGATCCCCGCCTCCGCGTAGCGCCCTGCGGCGTCGTCGAACGACCCCAAGGACTCCAGCAGCGGGTCGGGCGTGAAGCCGGTGAGCAGCACCGTGTGCAGCGTCGCCGGGTCGCGACCCGCGTCGGCGCACGCCTGACGCACCCGCGCGACCTGCTCGCCGACCCGTGCGGCAGACTCGGCGGGCGTGAGGTCCGTCCCCGCCCCGGTCGAGACCCAGCCCTGCCCGTGCGCCGCGGCGACCCGCATGCCGCGCGGCCCGCCGGCCGCCACGACGAACGGCATGCGCGGGCGCTGGGTCGAGCCCGGGATCGTCCGCGCCTCGTGCGCGGAGTAGTAGGTGCCCGACGACGTCACGTCCGCCTCCGTCAGCAGCCGGTCGAGCAGCCCGACCATCTCCTCGAAGCGCTCCGTCCGCTCCCGCGCCGGCCACGGCTGCCCGCCGTAGACCGTGGCGTCCCAGCCGGACGACGTGCCCGCGCCGATCCCGAGCGTGATGCGCCCGCCCGAGACGTCGTCGAGCGTCATGAGGTCCTTCGCCAGCGTGACCGGCTCGCGGAAGTTCGGGGAGGTGACGAGCGTGCCGAGGCGCAGCGACGTCGTCGTGCACGCGGCCGCCGTGAGCGTGGGTATGGCGCCGAACCACGGGCCGTCGCGGAAGTTCCGCCACGACAGGTGGTCGTAGGTGTACGCGGTCTCGAAACCCAGCTCCTCGGCGCGGCGCCAGACCTCGCGGCCCTCCGACCAGGGGTAGACCGGCAGGATCACGGTGCTCAGTCGCATCCCCCGAGCGTAGGCGCACGGAGCGCGCCGCACAGGACGCCCGGCACAGGGCACGGGCTGCGTGGCCCGCGCACCGCTAGGCTCTGGCTCTCGTGAGATCTCTCGTCGACGTCGTGGCGCCGCCGCGCCTGGGCCACGGCTTCCGGTGGCTGCTCGCCTCGTCGTGGGTCTCGAACGTCGGCGACGGCCTCGCCCTGGCGGCCGGGCCTCTGCTCGTCGCCAGCCGCACCGACGACCCGTTCGTCGTCGCGCTCGCCGCCCTCCTGCAGTGGCTGCCGCCGCTCGTCTTCGGCCTGTGGGCCGGCGTCGTTACCGACCGGGTGGACCGCCGCCGGCTGGTGGTCGCGGTCGACACCGCGAGGTGCGTCGTCCTCGCGCTGCTCGCGCTCGCGGTGGTGACCGACGTCGCGTCGATCGCCCTCGTGCTCGCCGCGATGTTCCTGCTCGGCACCGCGGAGACGTTCGCGGACAACGCGACGAGCAGCATCCTGCCGATGCTCGTGCGCCGGGACGACCTCGTGCTCGGCAACGCCCGGCTCCAGGCCGGGTTCGTCACCCTCAACCAGCTCGCCGGGCCGCCGCTCGGCGCCGCGCTCTTCGCGGCCGGGCAGGCGTGGCCGTTCGCTGCGCAGGCGGTGCTGGTGGCGTTCGCGGTGCTGCTCGTCGCGCGCGTCGCCCTGCCGGCGCCGGAGCGGCAGGGCGGGCCGCGGCCGCACGTCCTGGCCGAGATGCGCGAGGGCGTCGTGTGGGTGTGGCGCCACGCCGCGGTCCGCACCCTCGTGCTGACCATCTTCGTCTTCAACTGGACCTACGGCGCCGCCTGGTCGGTCCTCGTGCTGTACGCGACGCAGCGCCTCGGGCTCGGCGCGGTCGGGTTCGGACTCGTCACGACGGTGATCGCCGCGGGCGGGCTGCTCGGCACCCTCTCCTACGGGTGGATCACCCGGCGCGTCTCGCTCGCCACCCTCATGCGCGTGGGCCTGATCATCGAGACGTTCACCCACCTCGGCCTCGCGCTGACGACGACGCCGTGGGTCGCGCTCGTGATCTTCTTCGTGTTCGGTGCGCACGCGTTCGTGTGGGGGACGACGTCGGTCACCATCCGTCAGCGCGCCGTGCCGACCCTGCTGCAGGGGCGCGTCGGGGCGGTGTACGTCGTCGGCGTCTACGGCGGGCTCGTCATCGGCGCGGCGATCGGCGGCGCGCTCGCCCAGCACGTGGGGATCACCGCGCCGTTCTGGTTCGCGTTCGTCGGCTCGGCCGTCTTCGTCGTGCTCATCTGGCACCAGCTGCGGCACATCGCGCACGCCGACGCCCGCCCGGGACCCGCGGACGCGTAGCTGCGTCCACGGGCGCGCCGGGGGCCGGGCGAAACTCAGCTGCGCGGTCGTGCGAACACGTTGACGAGGTTTCCGTCCGGGTCGCGAAACAGCGCGGAACGGTTTCCCCACGGCATCGTCGTCGGTTCGAGCACGATCTCCTCGAGAGTGTCGCGGAACTGCTCGAACCGGTGGTCGACGTCGTCGACGTCCTCCACGGCGAGCTCGATGATCACCGAGCTGTTGCTGCTCGGCCGTGGCGCCTGCGCGCCGAGCCCGGCGACGGTCTCCGGAGCGGCGATGGCCAGCGTGCCGACCCCGGTGCGGATCTCGGCGAAAGCCGGCGCCGGCCGTACCGCGGCGATGCCCGTGACGCGCTCGTAGAAGCCGACGAGCCGGTCGACGTCGTGCGTGATGACCCTGATCGAAGCGAAGTCCATGGTGTCCTCTCCGCCGGATCGCTCGACCCGGCAGGAACCATGCTGCAGGGCGCGTGCGACAGCGTCCTGTCGGTGTTCGGAGATCTCAGCCGGCGGCGGACACCGGGCGCAGGTCGCCGTACGGGATGTCGAGGTCCTCGGCGCGAAAGCTCCGGTGCGGCGACTGCTCGCCGGTCGGCTCGAGCGCGACGATCCGATCGCTCCGGAAGACGCGGACGGCGTCGCGGGCCCGGCACCAGGCGACGAGGTACCAGTGCTGGCCGCGACCGACGAAGCCGAGCGGTTCGACCTCCCGGGACGTCTCGGTGCCGTTCCGGTCGCGGTAGCGCAACCGCAGCACGCCCCGCGTGCGGAGTGCTCCGGCAAACCCGTCGGGGGCGGTTCCCGCGCTGTCGTCGTCGAGGAGGTGGACGCGGGCTGCGAGCTCCGACGTCACCTCGAGTCGACGTTCGTCCGTGACGGCGAGCACCTTGCGGAGCGCGGACGCAGCGGGTTCTCGGAACGGGCTCGTCGCCAGCGTGCCGAGCGCGATCGCCACCGCGAGCGTCTCCTCCACGGTGAACCCGAGCGGCGGCAGCGTGTGCGAGGGGTCGAGGCAGTACCCGCCGGTCCGCCCGGTCTCCGCCCAGATCGGCACGCCGGACTGCTGCAGGGCGGCCAGGTCCCGCTCGATGGTGCGGGCGCTGACCTCGAACCGCTCTGCGAGGCGCCGGGCGCTCCGGGGCCGCGGTGCCACCGCACGCAGCTCCTCGACGATCGCATACAGCCGGTCGGTGCGGTTCATCGACCGACCATAGTTGCCGCAGCCCGCCGCCCTGCGCGAGCCGCCCGGCCGGCCACTCCGCTGCCGGGTCGAGCCCGCCCCCGCGGACGCGTAGCGTCGGGTCCCATGACCGATCTGCGCATCTTCACCGAGCCCCAGCAGGGCGCCACCTACGACCAGCTCCTCGCCGTCGCCAAGGCCACGGAGGAGCTGGGGTTCGACGCCTTCTTCCGCTCCGACCACTACCTCGCGATGAGCGGCGACGGCGGCCCCGGACCCACGGACGCCTGGACGACGCTCGCCGGTCTCGCGCGCGAGACCAGCCGCATCGCGCTCGGCACCCTCGTCTCCTCGGTGACGTACCGGCACCCGGGGATCCTCGCGATCCAGGTCGCGCAGGTCGACCAGATGTCGGGCGGGCGCGCCGAGCTCGGCCTCGGTTCCGGCTGGTTCCGGCGCGAGCACGAGGCGTACGGCATCCCGTTCCCCGAGAAGCGCTTCGGGCTGCTCGAGGAGCAGCTCGCGATCGTCACGGGCCTGTGGTCGACGCCGGCCGGCGAGACGTTCGACTTCTCCGGCGAGCACTACACGCTCACCGACTCGCCGGCGCTGCCCAAGCCGGCACGGTCGCCGCTGCCGGTGATCGTCGGCGGCAACGGGCCGCGGCGCACCCCGGCGCTGGCCGCGCGGTTCGCCACCGAGTACAACGCAGCGTTCCCCGAGCTCGCGGACGTCGCGGCGCGGTTCGCCGCCGTGCGCGAGGCCTGCGAGGCCGCCGGCCGGCCCGCCGACGACCTCACCTACTCGACGGCGCTGGTCCTGTGCGTCGGCAAGGACGAGGCGGAGTTCCGGCGTCGCGCCGAGGCGATCGGACGCGAGCCGGCCGAGCTGCGCGAGCACGGGATCGCCGGCACCGTCGACGAGGCCGTCGCGACCCTCAACCGCGTCGTGGCCGACGGCGCGGACCGCGTCTACCTGCAGACCCTCGACCTGGACGACCTCGACCACCTCGAGCTCGTCGCCCGGGAGGTCGCGCCGCAGCTCGACCGCTGACGGCGACGTCGTCCCTCTCGCCGACGGTGACGCCTTGTTCGCCGACGGTGACGCCTTGTTCGCCGACGGTGACGTTTCACGGCTCCGGAAGTCCTCTTCGGGGCCGGAAACGTCACCCTCGGCGAGGGTGACGTCACCGTCGGCGAGGGGGATGTCGCCGCCGGCGGAGGGCGGGCAGGGGCGGGGCGGGCGCCGGCGGAGTGTCGGTGGGTGAGACCCGGGATGCGTCGCGCCGTGTCGCGCACGTGAAATGTTCGTTTCGCCGACGCGGTCCGCCGACGCCGCACCCGCGGCTTTCCGCCGTTCCCCCGCACGGGCCGCCGGCGCGCGCCCGACACCGGTGCATGACATCGGGCGCCGCGTGCCGCACGCTTGCCCGATCACGACAGCACCACCGGCACCACAGCACCACCGAGCAGCACGCGCACCACGACCGACGCCAGAGCCGCCGCCGCACACGGTCCGGCCGTCGTGGCCGGCCCGTCGAGAGCCCCCGCACCAGAGCGAGGACACACGATGGCACTCTCCGAGTTCGACCGGCTGGTCGTCAGCCCCCGCCGCACCGAGTTCCGACCGGTCGGCCAACCCTTCGCCGAGCAGACCGAGCACCGCGACCGCGAGGCGCTCGCCGAGGAGCGCGAGCTCCTGCGGCGCCACGCGCAGGCGGACAGCGCCTCGCACTCCCCGTCGCTCATGCTCCTCGTGATCGTCGCGACGGTCGGCGTGATCGCGTACGCGGTGTTCCTGCTCAACCCCGCCAACCGGGGCGACCTGCTGCCCTACACGCTGGTCGTCACGGCGGAGACCGTGCTGGTGGTCCAGGCGCTGTTCGCGATGTGGACGGTGCTCTCGAGCGGGTATGACGCGCGGACGTTCAGCTTCTACCACGCGCAGGACCACCTGTTCGACGTCGGCCAGATCATCCGCGACGGTGCCGAGGACGAGCCGCACCGGTGGCAGATGTACCTCGAGGACAAGCCCGTGAGCGTCGACGTGTTCATCACGACGTACGGCGAGGACCTCGACACGGTCTACGAGACCGTGCGCGCCGCCCTCGCGATCAAGGGCGAGCACCGCACGTGGCTCCTCGACGACGGGAGGTCCGACGACGTCCGCGACCTCGCCGCGCAGCTCGGCGCCCGGTACGTCCGGCGCCTGTCGGGCAACGGGGCGAAGGCCGGCAACGTCAACCACGCGCTGTCGATCGCGAAGGGCGAGTACTACGTCATCCTCGACGCGGACTTCGTGGCCAAGCCCGACTTCCTCCTCGAGACCGTCCCGTTCTTCGTCGACCAGAACGTGGCGTTCGTCCAGACGCCGCAGACCTACGGCAACCTGCACACGGTGATCTCCCGCGGCGCCGGGTACATGCAGGCCGTCTTCTACCGGTTCGTCCAGCGGGGTCGCAACCGGTTCAACGCGGCGTTCTGCGTCGGGACCAACGTCATCTTCCGACGCGCGGCGATCGACGACATCGGCGGGATGCACACCGACTCGAAGTCCGAGGACGTGTGGACGTCCGTCGAGCTGCACGAGGCCGGGTGGCGCTCGGTCTACATCCCCAAGACGCTCGCCGTCGGGAACACGCCCGACACGATCGAGGCGTACACCAAGCAGCAGCTGCGCTGGGCGACGGGCGGCTTCGAGATCCTGCTGCGGCACAACCCGCTCAGCCCGCGCCGCCGCCTGACGATGGACCAGCGGCTGCAGTACATGGTCACCGCGACCAACTACCTCGCCGGGATCTGCCCGCTGCTGCTCATCCTCGTGCCGCCGCTGCAGATCTACTTCGACCTGCTGCCCGTGGCGGTCACGACGAGCTGGCAGGAGTGGCTCCTGTTCTACGCCGGCTTCTACGTCATGCAGATCGCCGTCGCGCTGTTCACCATGGGCTCGTTCCGCTGGGAGGTGCTGCTGCTCGCGGCGGTCTCGTTCCCGATCTACACGCGGGCGCTGTGGAACGTGATCACCGGCCAGGAGCAGGCGTGGCACGTCACCGGGCGCAAGGGCGCCCCGACGTCGCCGTTCACCTTCATCGTCCCGCAGGTGCTGTTCTTCGTGTTCCTCCTCCTGACCTCGGTCGTGGGCGCCTGGAAGGACTGGGGGTCGGGCTCGCTGAGCCTGGCGCTCGCCTGGAACACGACGAACGCGCTGATCCTCGGCGGGTTCGTGGTCACCGCGTTCCGCGAGTCCCACGCGACGCGCGCCGAGCACCGGCGAGCGCAGCGTGCCGAACCGCCCCGCCCCGCCATCACCGCCGGAGGTGTCGCATGACGTGGGCCGTGCGCCTCAGGCTGCTCGTCGGGATCGTCGTCGTCGTCGCGCTCGTCGCCGCGATGACCCTGCTGCTCAACCGCCGCGACGCCCAGGCCGCCAGCCAGGTCGCGACGCTGCGCAGCATCGCCATGGACGTCGGGACGGACTACCCCGGCGTCGTCACGAAGGTCGACGTCAAGGAGGGCGACGAGGTCGGCAAGGGGGACCCGATCCTCACCCTGCAGAGCGCCTCGCTCGAGTACCAGCTCGAGGAGGACCTGATCGACCCGAGGTCGCCCGCCTACACGCTCGACCGGCACGGGAGCATGACGCTGCTCGCCCCGGCCGACGGCGTCGTCAGCTCCCTCGGCACGTCCGTCGGCAGCTTCGTCGCCAACGGCGCGGTCGTGGCCCAGGTCGAGCGAGCCCTGACGATGTACGCGGACGCGACGTTCGAGTTCGAGCCGCGGGACTACGCGCGGCTCGAGAAGGGCGCGCCGGCGACCATCACGCTGCCCGACGACTCGACGATCCAGGGCGAGGTCGAGGCGATCACCGTCGACAACGACCAGGACCGGGCGCTCGCGACGCTGGAGATCTCCAGCCACGACCTCGTCCGGGGTGACCGCCGCGGCCTCGTCGCGTCGGGCACGCCGGTCTCGGTCGTCGTCGACCTGCGCGACGACGGCGTCCTGGCCCCCGCCACGGCCTCGTTCGACGACTTCCTCGCGCGGGTCGGTCTGTGACGGCCGGCCCGCGGGGGCGGGCGGCGCGACCGGCGGCTCGGCGGCGGGCCGGGGCGGCCCTCGTCGCCCTCGTCGCCCTCGTCGCCGGTCTCGGCGGCGGGTGCTCCGTGCTCGGTGGCACGGGACCGCCGGGAGCGACCTCCGCCCCGGGTGCCGCCCCCGCCCCGACCCGCGCCGGCGTCGCGCCCGACGTCGGGGCGGCGCTCGCCGACCTCCCGCAGGAGTCGCTCGCCCCCGCGCCCACCCTGCGCGTGGCGGACGGTCTCGTCCCGCCCACGAACCGCTGGTTCTCGGGCCTGGCGATCGGCGACGAGCCCCAGCCGGTCTTCGCCACGCCGCTCTCCTTCGCGGCCACGGCCGACGGCTTCACCTTCGGGGTCCCGGACGTCACGACCGGCCCGACGACGATCACGGGCGCTCTCGCGCCCGACGTCGCCGTGGGCCTCGGGGCCGCGTCGTTCGCGGTCGGCGCGGACGACGCCGCGTCGGTCACGCTCATCTTCCTTGCCGACGACGGCGCGCGCCTCGGCACCCTCGTCCTCGCCGAGGGCTCGCCGCTCGTCTCGTACACCGCCGCTGCGGACGGCGAGGTCCAGGTCCCGGGGTTCGCCCCGTCGTCGGGCGCCGGGGGCAGCGGCAGCACCCGTGCCGCCGGGACGAGCGGGCGCCAGGTGCTCGGCGCGACGCTCGGCGACCGCGGCTACCTGCTCGCGGCGCCCGACGGCGCGCAGGTCGCGGACGGGCGCGTGACGCTCGAGGCGGGGCAGTCGCTCGTCTGGGGGGCCCTGCCCGACGGCGCGAGCGTCGCGGATCCCGGCACGGGCGGTGCGGCGCTGCTGGACGCGATGCGGCGGCCGGTCACGGGGACCGACGTCCGCTACGGCGCCGGGACGTCGGCGGTCTCCACCGCCGTCCGCTACCGGACGTCGGGCGCGGGGACGGGCACCGTCGTCGTCCGTCTGCCGCACCAGGAGACCGCCGCGCGGGGCGCCGAGGCGCCCCGCTGCGGGCTCGGCTCCTACGCGACCGTGCTCGGGACGGCCGAGCTGTGCACCGCCTCGACGCTCGCGTGGTCCGCCCCCGCGGTGGCGCCGTCGGGCAGGCTCGACCTGTCGGGGCTCGACGACGGCGCGCGCCGCGAGCTCGCGAGCCAGGTGCGCGCGGACGCCGGGGCGCTGCCCGCCCGGCCCTCGGACACCTACTACGGCGGCAAGGCCCTCGCGCGCGACGCGAACCTCCTGGACCTGGCCGACCAGCTCGGCCTGGACGACGTCGCCGGACCGCTGCGCAAGGACCTCGCGGCCGCGCTGCGCGAGTGGACGCAGCCGCACGGCTGCGAGGAGCGCGACGCGCGCTGCTTCGTGCACGACCCGGTGCTGGGCTCGGTGGTGGGCCGGACGCCGTCGTTCGGGTCCGAGCAGATCAACGACCACCACTTCCACTACGGGTACTTCCTCTACGCGGCGGGCGTCGTCGCGGCGGACGACCCGGGGCTGGCCGACGACCTCGCCCCGGTGATGAACCTGCTGGCCGCCGACGTCGCCGCCGGCGCCGCGAGCGACGAGCTGCCCGCCACGCGGGTGTTCGACCCGTACCTCGGGCACTCGTGGGCCTCGGGGTACGGGCAGTTCGCGGACGGGAACAACCAGGAGTCCTCCTCGGAGGCGGTCTCCGCGTGGAACGGGCTCGCGCTGTGGGCGCGGGCGTCCGGGCAGGACGGGCTCGAGGCGCAGGCGCGGTGGATGCTGGGCGCGGAGGCGGCGTCCGCGAAGGCCTACTGGACGGACTTCGACGCGTCCGACCCCGTGTACGAGGGGTTCGCGCACCACGTGACGTCGCTCGTGTGGGGCGGCAAGCGCGACTGGGCGACATGGTTCTCGGGCGACCCGAGCGCGATGCTGGGGATCCTCGTCCTGCCGATGTCGCCCGTGGGCGGCTACCTCGCGGGGGACCCGGACCGGATCCGCGCGAACCTCGACGAGGCGCTCGCGGGGGACCCGGGCGGGTACGACGTGGTGTTCGGCGACTATCTGCTCATGTACGCGGCGCTCGCGGGGCCCGACGACGCGGCGTCGGCCCTGAAGACCGCGCGGGACCTGCCCGACGACCGGATCGACGACGGGGACACGCGCAGCTACCTGCTGGCGTGGCTGATGGTGCACGCGGCCTGACCGCCGGCCCGTCCGCCGAGACGTCGAATTCGGCCCCCGATTCTTCGAATCCAGGGGCCGAATTCGACGTCTCGGCGGAGAGGGAGGCGTCAGCGCAGGGGGAGGCCGAGCACCAGGCCCTCGGGCGTCGGGAGCCGGCGCAGCCCGAGGTGCTCGTAGAACCCGATCGCCCGCACGTTGGCCTCGGACACGCCGAGGTGCAGCCCCGGGACGCCGTCCGCGCGCAGCGCGTCGAAGAGCGTCTCGAGGAGCCGGCGCCCGTTCCCGCCGCCCTGGGCCGCCGGCAGCAGGTCGACGTGCAGGTGCGCCGGGTAGTCGTCGAGCCACGGGGCCGACGTCGTCCCGGGCGCGTGGATCATCCGCACCAGCAGGTCGTCGGGCGAGCCGGCGGGGAACGCGTCGCGCGGGTGGCGCTCGCGCAGCGCCGGCCACCACTCGCGCTCGCACCGCGCCTCGAACGCGGCCGTGTCCCGGGCGCCGACGACGTACCCGAGCGGGCCGTCGCCCGCACCGTCGTCGCCCGCACCGTCGTCGTCCAGGACGAACGCGAGGTCGGGCTCGAGCGCGAGGTAGGCGCCGAGGTAGATCTCGCCCAGGAGCCGCGGGGCGCGGTAGCGCGCGGTGGCGTCCTCGCCGTCCGCCCCGGTACGCAGGCACACGTCGTAGAGCCGCCGGACCTCGTGCGGGTCGTCCGTCCGCGCGGGGCGGACGACCATGTCAGCCGGCCTTCGTGGCGCTCGGCGTCGGCGTGGGGACGTGCTCGGGCGTGATCTCGTCGACGGGCACGCAGCCCTTGACGCTCTTGAGCGTGGAGTCGGCGGTCAGCCCGACGTCGTCGTCGTCGATCATGCCCTGGAAGTCGCTGCCGACGGTCACGCTGACGGTGCCCGCCTTGCGGTCGTCGAGGGCGATCACGGGGGAGTCGAACTGCGCCGCGACGGTGTACGCGGCGGCGAGCGTCTTCTTGTTGGACGAGATCTCGATGTAGTCGAGCTTCTGCGTCGCGTTCCCGAGGCTCACGACCGTGAAGCCGCGCTCGGTGAGCATGTTGCCCGTGATCTTGGCGACGCCGATCTCGCCGCTCGCGTTGAGCACGTCGACCTTCACCTTCTCGTACGGCACCGGCTTGGTGTCGTCCGGGATGCAGGGCTGCTGGACCTGCGAGCGGGCGTCGTCCTTCGCGAAGAACTGCTTGTCGAACGGCGGGTCGACGGCGCCGGTGTACACGGCGAGCGCGCCGACGGCGATCACGGCCAGGACGGCGATGATCAGGCCGAAGACGACCGCCTGGCGCTCGTGCTCGTGGCGCCGCCGCCGCTCGCGGGGCGTCTGCCGTTCGGGGGTGCTCACTCGGAGAGGCTCCCCGCGGTGGAGCGGGTGGTGGCGCCCTCGACGACGAGCACGCGGGCGTGCAGCACGGGGCGCTGCTGCAGCGCGGCCCGGACCGCCCGGTGCAGGCCGTCCTCGAGGTACAGCACCCCCTCGAACTCGACGACGTGGGCGAAGAGGTCGCCGTAGAAGGTCGAGTCCTCCGAGAGGAGGTTGCGCAGGTCGAGCATGCTCTTGGTCGTGATGAGCTCGTCGAGGCGCACCTGGCGCGGCGGGACGTCGGACCAGTCGCGGGTGCTGACTCGTCCGTGGTCGGGGTAGGGCCGCCCCTCGCCGACGGACTTGAAGATCATGGCCGCCAGTCTAGGCGAGGCGGGCCGGTGTGCCCGGGAGGATCCGTCACGCGGCGAGGTCGCGTCGGCGGAACCCGGCGAAACCGGCCGTGACCAGCACGAGCGCGACCACGGCCAGGACCGCGAGGGGTGTCGCGTCGGGATCGGCGTCGGCGACGGTGGGCACGTTCTCGTAGGGGGAGAGGTCCAGCGCCCAGCCGGGCAGGTCGAGCAGCGCCCCGAAGAGCCCGACCACGAACGCGTACGCGAGCAGCGCCCACGCGAGCCCCGCGAACCGTCCCAGCGCGCCCTGGAGGGCGACGGCGACGCCGGCGAGCACGGCGATCGCGGGGACGTAGGCGAGGTGGGCCAGCACCAGGCGCCCGACGACGGCGTCGTCGATCCCGCCGATCTTCTCGCCGAGCCCCAGGGCGAGACCGGAGACGACCAGCAGGACGACGGTGCCGACGGCGGTCACGGCGAGCTGGGCGCCGAGCCACCGGCCGCGCGAGACGGACGCGGCGAGCACCGGTTCCAGGCGGCCCGACGCCTCCTCGGCGCGGGCGCGCAGGACGGAGGACACCGCCCACCCGCCGATGCCGAGGACCATGAAGAGCACCATGACGGCGGCGAACGCGTCGCTGAGGTCGCCGCCACCGAAGACCTGGGCGGCGACGTCGTTGTCCTCGACCATGGCCTCCAGGTCGCCGGTCTCGTCCGCGAACGTCCCGGAGGCGAGGGCGAGGACGGCGACCCCCGCGCCCCACGCGACGACGGACGTCCACTGCTGGCGCCAGGCCAGCGCGAACGGGCCGCGCAGCCCGGGGCGGGCCTGCGCCCGTCCGGCGCGCGCGGGCAGGAGCCCGGCGCCGAGGTCGCGCCGGGCCGTCAGGCGCACGGCGAGGAGCATCAGGGCCGCGAACAGCGCCACGGCGAGGGCGAGCGGCCACCACCGCAGGTCCACGTACGGGCGCGTCTGCTGGGTCCAGGCGACGGGGGAGAGCCACGAGACCCAGCTGCCGTGCTCGACGTGCACGTCCCCGGCCGCCTGCAGGAGGTAGGCCACGCCGAGGACGGCGAGCGCCGCGCCCGACGCGGTCCGCGCGTGCTCGCTGATCTGGGACGTGACGCTCGCGACCGCGGCGAAGACCATCCCGGTCAGCGCGATCCCGAGGCACAGCGCCGCGGTGTCGGCGACCGTGATCCCCGAGCCGTCGACCGTCGAGGCGCCGGCGAGGATCAGCACGAAGCAGGCGAGCCCGACGGCCAGGTTCGCCACGGCGGCGTCGAGCAGCGCGGCCAGGCCCGGCGCCCGGCGCCCGACGACGCCGGCCCGCAGCAGCTCGGCCCGGCCGGACTCCTCCTCGGCCCGGGTGTGGCGCACGACGAGGACGATGTTCATGACGGCGGCGGCCAGGACGACCCAGAGCGTGAACTCGTTGGCGACCATCGCGCCGAGCGTGTAGTCGTCCGTCCCGTAGCCGGGCCCGGTCATCATGACCGCCGCGGGGCTGGAGACGAGGTCGGCGCGCACCTGGCGGTCCGCGGCCGTGGGGTAGACGGCGTTCAGCGCCGTGACGGCGTAGAGGAACAGCAGCGACAGCGACAGCGCCCACACGGGGATGCGCAGGCGGTCCCGGCGCAGCGCGAACCGGGTCAGGAGGCCGGTGCCGACGGCGGTGGTCATCGCGCGTCGTCCGCGCGAGTGCCGGCGCCGGTGCCGGCCGGGTCGCCGTACTCGCGCAGGAACAGCTCCTCGAGCGAGGGGGGCGCGGTGACCAGGTGCCGCAGCCCGAGCCCGCCGAGCACCTGGACGACGTCGCCGATCCGGTCGTCGTCGACGGTGAAGGTCGCCTCGGTCGCGGCGGGGGCGCCGTCGGCCGCGGGGACCGGAGCGGTGGTCAGGTCGTGGACGCCGGGCACGGTGGCGAGACCGGACGGGTCGCCCGACGTCGTCGCGCGTACGCTCGAGCGGGTCAGGTGCCGCAGCCCGGCGAGCGTCCCGGACTGCACGGCCACGCCGGCGCGGATGATGGTCACGGTGTCGCAGAGCTTCTCGACCTCCGCGAGGATGTGGCTCGAGAGCAGCACGGACGTGCCGCGGTCGGTCGCCTCCCGCACGCACTGCGTGAACACGGCCTCCATCAGCGGGTCGAGCCCCGAGGTGGGCTCGTCGAGGATCAGCAGCTCGACGTCGGAGGCGAGGGCGGCGACGAGCGCGACCTTCTGGCGGTTGCCCTTGGAGTAGGTGCGCGACCTCTTGGTCGGGTCGAGCTCGAAGCGTTCGAGGAGCTCGGTGCGCCGGGCCGGGTCGACCGGCCCGCGCAGCCGGGTGAGCAGGTCGATGGCCTCCCCGCCCGAGAGCGAGGGCCACAGGGTCACGTCGCCCGGGACGTAGGCGAGGCGGCGGTGCAGCGCGACGGCGTCCTTCCACGGATCGCCGCCGAGGAGCCGGGCGGTCCCGGCGTCGGCGCGCAGGAGGCCGAGCAGCACGCGG
The DNA here is from genome assembly GCF_003752595.1 of Cellulomonas sp. PhB143. Lineage (GTDB taxonomy): Bacteria > Actinomycetota > Actinomycetes > Actinomycetales > Cellulomonadaceae > Paraoerskovia. The sequence continues at coordinate 15,631 of NZ_RKIJ01000005.1, forward strand.
ACGGCCGTGGACTTCCCGGCGCCGTTGGGGCCGAGGAACCCTGCCACCTCGCCGTGCGCGACGGTGAGGTCCAGCCCGTCGAGGGCCAGCACCGTCCCGAACCGCTTGCGGACACCGGTCATCTCGATCGCGGGCGCGGTGCTCATCGCTCTCCTTGGGTGTGGGCGGGTTCGGCGGGCGAGGCCTCGGTGTGTGCGACGTACGCGTCGAGCAGGCTCGAGTCGGTGAGCATGCCCTGGGTGAACAGCTCGAGCGCCGGGGCGCCGACGACGTCCAGGTACTCCCGCACGCCGGTGGCGGGGTCGTAGCGCGCACCCTCGCTCAGCGACCGGTGCAGAAGGACCGCGCCGAGCGAGGTCAGCGCGAGATACCGGGCGCGGGCCGCCTCGTCGCGGCTCGGGCGGATCGTGCCGGTCGCGACGCCGAGGCGCAGGTACTCGACGGCGTCGTCGACCACCTGCTCGAAGAACCTGCGCGCCGTGTCGCCGCCCGCGGCGACGCCGGCGAGCACGTAGCCGAGGACGTCGCCGTACTCGTCCATGGTCGCGAGCTGCGCGAGCAGGTTCCCGGGCCCGCCGGTCAGGGTCTGGGTCTTGGCCTCGCGCACGACCCGCGTGACGTGCTCGTCGCAGGCGACCCGCAGCCCGGCCTTGGTGCCGAAGTGGTGGATGACGAGCCCGGCGCTGACGCCGGCGTCGGCCGCGACGGTGCGCAGGCTCGCGCCGAACCCGTCGCGCCCGTAGCGGGCGATCGCCGCGTCGCGGATGCGGGCGCGGGCGGTGGTGTCCGACGGCGGCGAGCCGGTGCCCGTGGCGGCTGAACGCATGTTCAGCACGCTATACGCCTGTTCAGGCGCCGTCGAGGGATCGAGACGCGGAACAGGGCCCGGCGACGGATCGCACGGGCCCTGCTCTGCGTGCCGGCTCGCGCCGACGTCAGCCGGTGCAGTGCACGGCGTCGTACGAGGCGGTGACCTGCGCGCCGTCGTCCCCGTCGTCGCTGCCGCTCGCGACGGTGACCCGGCCGCCGTCGAGCGAGCCCGTGCGGGCGTTGAACGACTGCGCCGCGCTCCGCCCGGGCTGGACGCCCGCGACCGTGCGCGAGCCGTAGGGCGTCGAGAGCGTGACGTCGGTGGCGGTACCGCTGGTGTTCATCGCGCGCACGGCGACGTAGGCGTTCTTGCCCACGCAGCGCGAGACTGCGGTGACCTCGACGGCTGCCTCGTCGGCGGTGTCGAACGTGATGGTCACGAAGCGCGGACGGTTGTTGTTCGCGTCGGCGAGGAGGTCGTCGAACACCTGGCTGTTGACGTTGTAGGAGATGACGAGCTCGCCCGGCCCGCTCACCGTCGGGTGTGCGGCGACGTTGTACGGCGCGTAGATGTTTCCGACGCCCTCCGGCGCCGTGTAGACGGGCGTGCGGTCGGTGAACGGACCCATGGGCGTCGGCGCGGTGCCGACGTAGATCTGGTGGTCGGTGAAGATCGCCGACGCGGTCGTGGTCAGCACGAACTGGCCGCCCACCGGGGTGACGCTGAAGGACGCGCCGACGTCGTCCCCGACGCTGGCCGACGCCGCCGGGTCGTCCGTCCAGCCCGTCCCGTCCCAGAAGTCCCAGCTCTGCTCGACGAGGTGGCCGGCCTGCGCGCGGGCCAGGTGCATGGCACTGTCCTGGACGCCGTAGACGTAGACGTAGTCGCCGCACCGCAGGAGGTCGGTGCCCCAGCTCACGCGGCCGCTCGCCCCGCCCGGCTCGCCGTAGGTCGGAGTGATGGACTCGACCTGGTAGTCGTCCGAGAGGGTCGCGATGTCCGTGCCGAGCCAGCCGAAGTTCCAGGGCGGCACCCCGTCGGTCTTGCCGGTGCGGCCCTCGAAGAGGCGCAGCTTCCCGCCGTCGACGATGCCGTCCCCGTTCCAGTACCAGGGGTCGCCGTCCACGGCGTCGGGAGGCGAGACGAGGGACTCGGGGGCGTCGTGCGTCCCGGCGGTGACGGTGTCGAGGGGGTGCCCGTCCTGGCCGCTGACCACGACGGAGCCGTGGATGAAGCCGGGCTCGGTCATGCTCTCGTCCGGGTTGACCGGCCCGAGGAACGTGTCGTTCATCAGCCACGCGACCTCGCCGCCCGGCATGTCGGCGGAGTAGACGCCGTCGGACGCACCCCAGCCGCCGTGGTTCGACCAGCCACCGCCGGAGTTGCCGAAATCCCGGAAGGCCTGCGTCAGGTCGTCGTTCGCGGTGGCTCCGGTGACGGTCGGGGCCGATCCGTCACCGCCGGCGGTGCAGGTGCCGTAGTCGGCGGCGTCGGTCGTGGCCGCACCCGAGAGCGGCGAGGCCTCGGCCGGAGCAGCGACGAGCACGGTTCCGGTGAGCCCGGCGAGCAGCAGGCCGGTGGTGAGCGCGCGGGGGCGCAGGGTCCTTCTCATGGGGTTCCTCTCTGAACCTCAGCAGGGGTGACAGCGCTGTCGAGACGTACGTCTAAAGATCAACATGATTGATCTAATCTGTCAACAGGGTCGGGCGTCCCGCCCCGGCCACCCTGCGGGCCGCCGGGATCTGCCGACCGCGGGTCTTGCGCTCTCATAAATCAAGTGCTTTGATCTACGCCATGACATCGCTGTCAGACGGGGACGGGTCATGGCCGACACGTCCCGCACCCCGCACGGCAGACCGGCGCACGGCGCTGGTCGGCCCGGGTCCGACCACGACGGCCGGCCCTTGCCCTGGATCTCACGAAGAGGAGAGAACCATGAGAAGAAGTAGGACCTCGCTGCTCGCCCTCGCGACGACCGCGAGCCTCGCTCTCACCCTCGGCGCCTGCTCGAGCGGTGGCTCGGACGACTCCGCCGCGGGCACGGCCGCCGACCCCGTCGACCTCACGTTCTACATGGACAAGGCCGGATGGATGGACTCGTTCGACGCCGAGAACAAGGTCTCCACGAAGGAAGGCATGCAGCTGGACGTCGTCCAGACGCCGGGCTCCACCGCCGACGCCTTCGACAGCTTCGTCAAGCAGTCCTTCCGGACGGACGAACGACCGGACCTGTTCACCTGGTCGACCGGCCCGAAGCTCCAGGCCCTCGTCGACCAGGGCATGGTCGCTGAGACGACGGACATCTGGGCCAGGGCCGAGAAGGAGGGGCTCGTCCCCGACGGCCTGATCGACAACTACACCTACAACGGCAAGCAGTACTGCGTGCCGCTCAACGTCGCCTACTGGGTCATGTACTACAACAAGCACGTCTTCGAGGACGCGGGCATCAAGGGCGCGCCGACGTCGTGGGACGACATGATGGCCGACGCCGACACGGTCAAGGACAAGGGCGTCGTCCCCTTCCACCAGATGAACGTCTTCTTCGAGTTCGTCTGGTTCCAGGCGCTGCTGGCGAGCACCGACCCGGACGCCTACGCGGGGCTGGGCACGGGCGAGACGAAGTTCACCGACCCGGTCGTCGTCGACGTCGCACAGCAGTGGCTCGACATGATGCACGACGGCTACTTCCTGGACCCGGGCATCAACACCGACCCGCAGACGCTGCTCGCGAACGGCGACGAGGCGATGTCCTACTTCGGCAGCTTCCTCACCGGTCAGCTGAACCAGATCGGTGCGAAGTCCGGGACGGACTACGGCGTCTTCCCGTTCCCGAAGATCGGCCCGTCGGTCGACAAGGACCAGATGATCCTCGAGACCGGTCCGCTCTGCGTCGGCGAGGGCGCCGAGCACGAGGACCAGGCGCTGCGCTACAGCGAGTGGTGGCTCGGCGACGACGCGCAGCAGACGTGGGCGGACACGCGGGGCGACGTGTCGTTCAACCCCCACGTGAAGTCCGGCGACGCCGAGATGCAGGCGCTCGCGGACCGCACGGCCAAGGGCGACTTCCAGGTGCAGCAGCGCTATCAGGAGATGGTGCCGTGGCCCGTGTACACGAAGTCGCGCGAGGTCTTCGGAGAGTTCGTCACCGACGCGCCCGACGACCCGATGGACGGCCTGAAGCAGATCCAGGCCGAGGCCGACAAGTACTGGGCCGAGCAGGGCTGAGCCGCCGCATCGTGAGCGCCGCCGGGAGCAGGACGCTCCCGGCGGCGGGAGGGAATTTGCCATGACCAGCACGCTCGAAAGAACTGTCGCACCCCCCGCCGTGAGGCGGCGCCCGGCGGCCCGCCGTCCGTACCGCTGGACTGCCCGGGCGTTCGTCTTCCCCGCGGTCGCGCTCTGCGTGCTCCTGCTGTACGTGCCGTTCGTCTGGACGACGTTCCTGAGCTTCACCCAGTACGACGGCTTCGGGAGCCCGGAGCTCGTCGGACTCGACAAGTACGCCGAGATGTTCGCCGATCCGGCGTTCGTCAACTCGCTCCTGAACACACTCTTCTGGGTCCTCGGGACCCTTGTCCTGCCGGTCGGTGGCGGGCTCCTCGTCGCCGTGCTCGTCTACGGCCTCAGCGGCTCCTTCTGGTACCGGCTGCCCTTCCTCGTGCCCTACGCGATCTCGGGCGTGGCGGTCGGGGTCATCTGGACGCTGGTCCTGCAGACGCACGGCGCCCTCGACCAGGTGTTCAACCTCTTCGGAGTCGACGACCCGCCGAGATGGCTGCTCGACTCCCCGCTCAACACCCTGACCATGATCGTCGCGGCCGCCTGGCAGGGCGTCGGGGTCAACGCGCTGCTGTTCACCGTGGGCCTGCAGTCCATCCCGAAGGAGCCGCTCGAGGCCGCGCGGCTCGACGGCGCCGCCGGATGGAAGCTCTTCCGCACGATGACCTGGCCGATGCTCACGCCCCTCACCACGGTCGTCGTCGGTCTCGCGATCGTCGGGTCGCTCAAGCAGTTCGACATCATCTATGCGATGACTCAGGGCGGACCGGGCCGGTCGTCGGAGACGCTCGCCCTGACGATGTACAAGGAGACCTTCATCAACAGCGACTACGGCCTCGGCGGAGCGATCGCCGTGTTCATCACGGTCATCACGGTCATCGCCTCGGTCATCTACATCCGGCGCCAGCTCGGCGCCGCGAAGGAGATGTGATGGGACGCGCAGGCACCGTACGCAAGTCGTTCGCCGCCCTCCTCGGGGTCGTCTGGCTGGTCCCCGTCTACCTGATCGTGGTGAACGCGGCCAAGGACAGGGCGACGTACAACCAGACCTCCGCGTGGATCCCCGCCGGCATCAGCGGCCTGTGGGAGAACCTCGGCATCGCCTGGACGAGCGGGCATCTCGCGCAGAGCGTCTCGGCGACGGCGGTCTACGCGATCGTCGCACCGGCGCTCGCGGTGGTCATCGGGGCGATGGCCGGGTACGGCATCGTCGCGCTGCGGCTCAAGCACGGCTTCTTCTGGCTCATCGTCATCTTCGCCTCGACGGTGTTCCCGTTGCAGATGCTGCTGATGCCCTTGTTCATCGGCTACGTCGACCTGAACATCTACGACACCAAGTTCGGCCTGATCCTCGTCTACACCGTGATGGCGCTGGCGTTCTCGGCCTTCGTCATGCGCAACTTCTTCACGGGCGTGGCGCGCGAGATGTTCGAGGCGGCGGTGGTCGACGGCGCCTCGGCGATGCGGATCTTCTGGCGCATCTACCTGCCGCTCGCGACGCCCGCCCTGACGGCGATCTTCATCCTCCAGGCGACAGGGGTGTGGAACGACCTGCTCCTGGGACTGACCCTGTCCCGGTCGCAGGAGGTCCGCCCGCTGATGGCGTCCGTCGCGTCGCTGCAGGGCGTGTACGGCGGGACCACCATGCCGGTGCTCCTCGCCGCGGGCCTGATCGTCTCCGTCCCGACGATCCTGCTCTTCCTGCTCACCCAACGGGCGTTCGGCCGAGGCCTCGCGCTCGGTCAGTTCTGACCCGGCAAGCCGGCCGACCGGTCAGCCGCCCCGCCCGTCCCGTGCTCTTCGAGGAGTTCTCTGTGCTCACCCATCACCAGTCCGTCCAGCTCCGCGTCGACCGGTTCGTCCGCGAACGCCTCGAGCCCGCCCTCGTGCGGGCAGCCGCCCCGGTCCGGCTCGAGGCGTGGGAGGCGCCGGGGGAGCCGGTCCCCTTCGCCGACGCCGTCGCTCAGCCCTTCGCGGACGTCGGCCCCGGACACCGGTGGGGTCGGGCCTGGGGGACCCTCTGGCTGCGGCTGACCGGCACGGTCCCCGCGGAGTGGGACGCCGAGGCGGCCGACGTCGAGCTGGTCGTCGACCCGGGGTTCGTCGGGGACTCGGTCGGCTTCCAGGTCGAGGCGCTCGCGTACACGGCGGACGGGCGCACCCTCAAGGGCATCGAGCCCAAGAACCACCACGTGCGCCTCGGGCTCGCGCCGGGGGAGGCGTTCGAGGTGTACGTCGAGGCCGCGGCGAACCCGAACATCATCGAGGGCAACACCTTCGCGCCGACGGTCCTCGGCCGGCGGGAGACGGCCCCGGACGAGCCGACCTACGCGCTCGGGCGCGTCGCCGTCGTGCACCGGGACGTCGAGGTCTGGGAGCTGGTCCAGGACGTCGCGACCGTCCACGGGCTCGCGCACGAGCTCCCGGAGGCGTCCCCGCGCCGGGCCGAGCTGTTCGCGGCGCTCGACGCGACGGTCGACGCCGTCGACCCGCACGACGTGCACGCCACGGCCGCGCGGGGGCGCGCGGCGCTCGCCGACGTCCTGTCCTCGCCCGCGGCCCGCAGCGCCCACCGGGTCTATGCCGTCGGGCACGCGCACATCGACTCGGCGTGGCTGTGGCCGGTGCGCGAGACCGTCCGCAAGTGCGCCCGGACGTTCTCCAACGTGCTCGACCTCATGGACGCCGACCCCGACCTGGTCTTCGCGTGCTCCTCCGCCCAGCAGATCGCCTGGATCCAGGAGCGCTACCCCGAGCTGTTCGAGCGCATCCGGGCGCGCGTGGACGAGGGGCGGTTCGTCCCCGTCGGCGGGATGTGGGTCGAGTCGGACACCAACCTGCCGGGGTCGGAGGCGATGGCGCGCCAGTTCGTCGAGGGCACGCGGTACTTCCTCGAGGAGCTGGGCGTGCAGACCACGGAGGTCTGGCTCCCCGACTCGTTCGGGTACAGCGCCGCGCTCCCGCAGATCGCCCGAGCGGCCGGCGCGGGGTACTTCCTCACGCAGAAGCTCTCCTGGAACGAGGTCAACCAGTTCCCGCACCACACGTTCGACTGGGAAGGGATCGACGGCACCCGGATCTTCGCCCACCTGCCCCCCGTCGACACCTACAACTCGATGCTCTCGCCGAGCGAGCTCGCGCACACCGAGCGCAACTTTGCGGACAAGGGCCGGGCGAACACCTCGCTCGTCCCGTTCGGCTTCGGTGACGGCGGCGGCGGCCCGACGCGCGAGATGATGGCGGCGGCCCGCCGGGCCGCGTCGCTCGAGGGCTCCCCGACGGTCCGGGTCTCCCGGCCCGACGACTTCTTCCGGGCGGCGAGCGAGGAGCTGGAGCTGCGGCCCGTCTGGGCGGGCGAGCTCTACCTCGAGAGCCACCGCGGGACGTACACCTCGCAGGCGCGGGTCAAGCGTGGCAACCGCCGCAGCGAGGCGCTGCTGCACGAGGCCGAGCTCTGGTCGGCCACCGCGTCCGTGCGCACCGGCGCCGCCTACCCCGCCGAGCGGCTGCGCTCCGCCTGGCGCACGGTCCTGCTCAACCAGTTCCACGACATCCTGCCCGGCTCGTCGATCGGCTGGGTCTACGACCAGGCGGAGGAGGAGTACCGCCGCGTCGAGCGGGAGCTGGAGGCCGTGATCGCGGAGGCGCTGGCGGCGCTCGCCGGCCCGCCCGCGGGGACCGGCGACGAGCGCGCCGCCACCGTCGCGAACTCCTCCCCGTTCGCGGTCGACGGCGTCCCCGCCTTCGGGGTGGGTGTCCCGCGGGCCGGTGACGGCGGGGTGCGCCTCGAGGTGAGGGGCGACGACCTGGTGCTCGAGAACGGCGCGCTGCGCGTCGTGCTCGACGAGAACGGGCTCGTCCGCTCCCTCGTCGACCTCGCGACCGGCCGGGAGTCCGTCCCGGAGGGCACGCGCGGCGGGCTGCCGCAGATCTTCACCGACACCCCGCGCCGCTTCGACGCCTGGGACGTGGACGTCGAGTACCGGCGCCTGGGCCAGGACCTGGACGTGGCCGACGCCGTCGAGGTCGTCGAGCGCGGCGGACGCCGCGCCGCGGTGCGCACCACGCGCAAGGTCGGCAGCTCGGTCGTCACCCAGACCATCTCCCTCGAGGCCGGGCGCCGCGTGCTGGACATGGAGACGAGCGTCGACTGGCACGAGCAGCAGAAGATGCTCAAGCTCGCGTTCCCGGTGGACGTGCACACGAGCTCCGCCCGCTCGGAGATCCAGTTCGGCCACGTCGAGCGCCCGACGCACACGAACACGAGCTGGGACGAGGCGCGCTTCGAGACGGTGGCGCACCGGTGGGTGCACGTCGCCGACGCCGGCAACCCGGGATCGGGCCTGGGCGTCGCCAACGACGCGACCTACGGTCACGACGTCACGCGGCACGCCCGCCGCGGCGGCGGCACGTACTCCGTCGTCCGCCAGACGCTCCTCAAGGCGCCGCTGTTCCCCGACCCCACCGCGGACCAGGGCGAGCACCTGTTCCGTACCGCGCTCGTCCCCGGAGGTGTCGCGGCGTCGGTCGAGGCCGGCTACCGGCTGAACCTTCCGCCGCGGCCCGCGGGCGCAGAGGGGGTCGCGCCGCTCGTCGCGGTCGACGGGACCGCCGTCGTCGAGACCGTGAAGCTGGCCGAGGACGGGTCGGGCGATGTCGTCGTCCGCCTCTACGAGAGCCTCGGCGAGCGGGCCGACGTCGTCCTGCGCGCGAGCTTCGCGGCCCGGGAAGCCGCCGAGACGGACCTGCTCGAGCGTGCCACCGACGCGAGCGCCGTGCGCGGGGTCGAGAGAGCCCCGGACGGCGCGACGGTCCGGCTCGCGCTGCGTCCCTTCCAGCTCGTCACGCTGCGCCTGTCGCGGGGCGAGGCATGAGCGCCGCGCCGCGCCGGGTCGAGTACCCGCTCGGTCCCTTCGTCCCGTACGCGGGCAACCCGGTCCTGACGCCGGGACGCGCGCGCTGGGAGTCGCGCAGCGTCTACAACCCGGCGGCGTTCGTCCTCCGCGACCGGGTCGGGCTGATCTATCGGGCGCACGCGGACGACATCGTCTCCTCGCTCGGCCTCGCGTGGAGCGAGGACGGCTACGCCTTCACGACGGAGCCCGAGCCCGTCCTCGTGCCGGAGCACGACTACGAGCAGTACGGCTGCGAGGACCCGCGCGTCGTCCTCGTCGACGGGACGTACTACCTCACCTACACCGGCTGGGACCGGGTCACCGCGCGCCTGTGCCTCGCGACGTCGACCGACCTGCGGACCTGGACCAAGCACGGGCCGATGCTCCCCGGGTTCAGCACGTTCCGCGGGCTGCACCCCGACCGGGAAGAGGAGTGGAGCAAGGGCGGGGCGATCCTGCCGGAGCCCGTGGACGGGGAGTACCTCATGTACTTCGGCGAGGGCGCGGTGTATATGGCGCGCTCGAGCGACCTGCTGCACTGGCACGTCGACCCGGACGCCGCCCCGGTGCTCGTGCCGGAGCCCGGCGGGTTCATGGGTGACCTCGTGGAGACGGGGCCGCAGCCGGTCATGACGTCCAACGGCTACATTCTGCTGATGCACAACAGCGCGGTCGACCTGCCCGGCGGGGGCGTGTACTACTCGTGCGGCCAGGTGCTGCTGGACCCGGTGCGCCCGGAGGAGCCGGTCGCGAAGATGGTCCGGCCCTGGCTGGAGCCGACCACCGACGAGGACCGGCACGGGCTCGTGGACAACGTCACCTTCGTCGAGGGCCTGGTGTTCTTCCGCGGCGAGTGGCTCGCCTACTACGGGCAGAGCGACACGACCGTGGGGGTCGCGTCCTTCCGTCCCGCGGCGGCGGGCGGGGCGCGATGACCGGGCCGACGACGTCGCGCCCGCTCGCGCCCGTGGACCTCGACCCGGCGTGGGTGCGCGGTGCGGTGGAGGTCGAGCGCACGCCCGAGGCCCTCGCCCCGCACCGGATCCCCGCGTGGGCGGTGCCACGGATCCCTGACCTGTTCATGGCCGAGACGGTCCGGGAGTCCGCGGGCGTGCGCCTCGCCGTGCGCACGGCGGCCGACGTCGTCGAGATCGACTACGACGGCATGCGCATGGCGGAGGACGAACGGGTCGCGCTCGCCCCGGGCGTGTGGGACGTGACGGAGGAGGGCGCGCTCGTCGCCCAGGCGTCCGCGCCGCCCGGCACCCGGTACCTGTTCTCCTTCGAGCGGCCGACGACGGCGCGCGTCGCCCCCGGCCCGCCGTCCACCGTCCGCTTCGCGGGCCTGGGGCAGGGGAGCGAGCGCGAGCTGGAGATCTGGCTCCCGTTCACCGACGGCGTGCGGATCCTCGCGGTGCGGGCGGACGCGCCGGTGCGGGCGGCCGGACCGTCGTCGGGCCTGCGGTGGGTGCACCACGGGAGCTCCATCAGCCACGGGTACGCGGCCGCCTCGACCACCGGGACCTGGCCGGTCCTCGCGGCGCTGCGCGCGGGCGTCGACCTGACGAGCGTGGCGTACTCCGGCAACGCGATGCTCGACCAGTTCGTCGCGCGGATCATCGGGGACCTCGACGCGGACCTGATCAGCGTCAAGGTGGGCATCAACCTCGTCAACGGCGACGTCATGCGCGTGCGGGGGTTCCGGCCCGCGCTGCACGGGTTCGTCGACACGATCCGCGACCGGCACCCGGACACCCCGATCGTGCTGGCCTCCCCGATCTTCTGCGAGCCCGTGGAGCACGCCGCGGGACCGACGATCGACGACCCGACGAAGGACTACGGCTGGTGCGTGGCCGGCGGCACGGCGCAGGACGTCGCGGCGGGCAAGCTCTCCCTCGCGGTGGTCCGCGAGGAGATCGCCGCGATCGTCGACCAGCGCGGCACGGACGACCCGAACCTGACCTATGTGGACGGGCTCGGCCTGTATGGACCCGACGATGCACGGGCGCACACCCTGCCGGACAACCTGCACCCGGGCCCCGACGTGCAGCGGATGATCGGCGAGCGCTGGGCGGACACGGTCCTGGCGAGGTTCGCGTCCCGGTTCACCGAGCGGACGACCGTCGGGTCGGCATGACCTATGTTCGGTGACGTGTCGAGGGTCGTGGACAGAGGCGGTGCTGCGTGCTCAGGGGAGCGAGCTTTCCGGTGATCGCGGCGTACAACGAGACGCTGGTGCTCGAGGCGCTGCGGCGCACCGACGCGGGGCTCAGCCGGGTCGCGCTGTCGCGGGAGACCGCGCTGTCGGCGCAGACCGTGTCCAACGTGAGTCGGCGGCTGCTCGAGCGCGGCCTGATCCGCGAGGTCGGGCGCCAGCGCACCCACGGCCCCGGCCAGCCGCCGATCACCCTGCGGCTCGACCCGGAGGGGGTGTACGCGATCGGCGTGCACCTGGACCCGAGCGTGATCACCTGCGTGCTGCTCGACTTCACCGGCGCGGTGGTCGCGGAGGAGCACCGGGTCCCGCCCGACTCCGGCGACCCGGCCGCCACGGTCGCGCTCACCACGGGCGCGATCGCCGCGCTGGTCGAGCGTCTCGGGGACGCCGCGGAGCGCATCACGGGCATCGGGATCGCCGCGCCGGGGCCGATCGACGCGGTCGAGGGCGTCGTCGTGCGCCCGCGGCTCGTGCCGGGCTGGTCCGACCTGCACCTGCGCGACGAGGTGCGCGAGGTCTTCGACCTCCCGGTCGTCCTCGCGAAGGACGTCGTGGCCGCGGCGGTCGCGGAGAGCTGGCGCAACCCCGCGGAGCCGGGCGCGAGCTACGCGGTCGTCTACTGGGGGACGGGCGTCGGCGTCGGGCTGGTGCTCGACGGCGAGGTGCACACGGGCAGCACGCAGAACGCCGGCGACGTCGGGCACGCGATCGTCGACCCCGAGGGCCCGGTGTGCGTCTGCGGGCGGCGCGGCTGCTTCGGGGAGGTCGTGCGCCCGTACCGGATGGTCGTGGAGGGGCTGCAGAAGGGGGCGGTCCCGCTGCCCGACGGCGTCGTCTGGGGCCCGGCCGACCCGTCGCCCACGCTCCCGGTCGAGACGATCAGGGAGCTGTTCGGCGCGCTCGCCGGTGCCGCGGCGGACGGCGACGCCGTCGCCCGCGAGGTCGTCGACCACGCGATCCGCAGCACGGCGCTGTACGTGACGAACCTCGTCGCGCTCCTCGATCTCGAGCGCGTGGTGTTCGGCGGGCCGAGCTGGGCGCCGATCGCGGGACGCGTCCTCGAGCTGCTCCCGCAGGAGATCGGGTCCACGCCCGCGGAGGCGGTGGCCCACCAGGTCGAGATCGTCGCGAGCGAGGTCGGGCCGGACGCGGCGGCCGTCGGGGCGGCGTGCCTGCTGCTCGCCCAGCGGTTCTCGCCGCGCTCGATGCTGCGCGAGCCGGGGCGGTAGCCGGCGGGCCGCGGGGACGACGAAGCCCGCGGCCGCCGGGGCGGACCGCGGGCTTCGTTCCTGCGGCGGAGGATGGGGTGTGCTGGTTCACGACATCGTTCACATATGAGTCGGGACATCGTTCATAGCCCCCGGCGCCTCGACGATGAGGCATGTCGAAGGCCAAAGTCA
>NZ_RKIJ01000006.1 GCF_003752595.1 Cellulomonas sp. PhB143
GTGGAAAGATTTATCGGTTGGGGATGGTCTCGCGGCCTATCAGCTTGTTGGTGGGGTAATGGCCTACCAAGGCGACGACGGGTAGCCGGCCTGAGAGGGCGACCGGCCACACTGGGACTGAGACACGGCCCAGACTCCTACGGGAGGCAGCAGTGGGGAATATTGCACAATGGGCGCAAGCCTGATGCAGCGACGCCGCGTGAGGGATGAAGGCCTTCGGGTTGTAAACCTCTTTCAGCAGGGAAGAAGCGAAAGTGACGGTACCTGCAGAAGAAGCGCCGGCTAACTACGTGCCAGCAGCCGCGGTAATACGTAGGGCGCAAGCGTTGTCCGGAATTATTGGGCGTAAAGAGCTCGTAGGCGGTTTGTCGCGTCTGGTGTGAAAACCTCAGGCTCAACCTGGGGCGTGCATCGGGTACGGGCAGACTAGAGTGCGGTAGGGGTGACTGGAATTCCTGGTGTAGCGGTGGAATGCGCAGATATCAGGAGGAACACCGATGGCGAAGGCAGGTCACTGGGCCGCAACTGACGCTGAGGAGCGAAAGCATGGGGAGCGAACAGGATTAGATACCCTGGTAGTCCATGCCGTAAACGTTGGGCACTAGGTGTGGGGCTCATTCCACGAGTTCCGTGCCGCAGCAAACGCATTAAGTGCCCCGCCTGGGGAGTACGGCCGCAAGGCTAAAACTCAAAGGAATTGACGGGGGCCCGCACAAGCGGCGGAGCATGCGGATTAATTCGATGCAACGCGAAGAACCTTACCAAGGCTTGACATACACCGGAAACTTCCAGAGATGGTTGCCCCGCAAGGTCGGTGTACAGGTGGTGCATGGTTGTCGTCAGCTCGTGTCGTGAGATGTTGGGTTAAGTCCCGCAACGAGCGCAACCCTCGTCCTATGTTGCCAGCACGTGATGGTGGGGACTCATAGGAGACTGCCGGGGTCAACTCGGAGGAAGGTGGGGATGACGTCAAATCATCATGCCCCTTATGTCTTGGGCTTCACGCATGCTACAATGGCCGGTACAAAGGGCTGCGATACCGCAAGGTGGAGCGAATCCCAAAAAGCCGGTCTCAGTTCGGATTGGGGTCTGCAACTCGACCCCATGAAGTCGGAGTCGCTAGTAATCGCAGATCAGCAACGCTGCGGTGAATACGTTCCCGGGCCTTGTACACACCGCCCGTCAAGTCACGAAAGTCGGTAACACCCGAAGCCGGTGGCCCAACCCTTGTGGGGGGAGCCGTCGAAGGTGGGACCGGCGATTGGGACTAAGTCGTAACAAGGTAGCCGTACCGGAAGGTGCGGCTGGATCACCTCCTTTCTAAGGAGCTACGTGTCCTCGTCTCGTGGTGGCCCTGGTGGTCGCCTGGGGGTGGGGTGCAGGCCACGGCCCACGCCGTCTGCGTGTGGGGGTGGTTGCTCATGGGTGGAACGTTGACTATGCGGGTCGGTCGGGTCGTCGGTGGTCAGTACACCGGGTCCTTGTCTGCTGGTGGTGGTCGTGTCCTTCGGGGTGCGGGCGCTGGTGGTGGGTGGGGGTCTGGGGGGAACGCTGCTGGTGGGTTGCCGGCTCTTGAGCACACTGTTGGGTCCCCAGGCCATCGGCCGTGGACCACCGTGGCCTGCGGGTCCTTAGTTGTGTGCGTGTCCTCATCCGAGTGTGGGTGGGGCGGGTGCGTGGCGGGGGCTGGTGGGTCGGTGCCTCCCTGTGGGGGGTGGGTGGTCGGTTGACGGGGATGACTGGTACGGGTCACCACGAGCTGGTCGGGCGGATGCCTGGTCGGTGAGGGTGGGATCGTCCGTTGCTTGAGAACTGCACAGTGGACGCGAGCATCTCATCAAAGATGTATGTCTTTGGTATCTGCAATTTTGTGTGTGAAGTTTATAAGGGCACAGGGTGGATGCCTTGGCACTAGGAGCCGATGAAGGACGTTGTAGCCTGCGATAAGCCTCGGGGAGTTGGCAAACGAACCGTGATCCGAGGATGTCCGAATGGGGGAACCCCGCCACAGTCATGTGTGGTGACCCGCACCTGAATATATAGGGTGCGTGGAGGGAACGTCGGGAAGTGAAACATCTCAGTACCGACAGGAAGAGATATTCCGTGAGTAGTGGCGAGCGAAAGCGGATCAGGCCAAACCGTGCATGTGTCAAAGCTGTCAGGCGTTGCATGTGCGGGGTAGTGGGACCTTCCGGTCCGGACTGACATCCGGGCAAGGAGTGAGAAAGCCGCATCATAGTCGAAGGGCATTGAAAGGCCCGGCACAGAGGGTGTGACCCCCGTAGACGAAATGGTGCGGCCTCCTGGAGGGGATCCCAAGTAGCACGGGGCCCGAGAAATCCCGTGTGAATCCGTCAAGACCACTTGATAAGCCTAAATACTCCCTAGTGACCGATAGCGGACCAGTACCGTGAGGGAAAGGTGAAAAGTACCCCGGGAGGGGAGTGAAATAGTACCTGAAACCGTGTGCCTACAATCCGTCGGAGCCTCCTTAGCAGGGGTGACGGCGTGCCTTTTGAAGAATGAGCCTGCGAGTTAGTGCTCAGTGGCGAGGTTAACCCGTGTGGGGAAGCCGTAGCGAAAGCGAGTCCGAACAGGGCGATACAGTCGCTGGGTCTAGACCCGAAGCGAAGTGATCTAGCCATGGGCAGGTTGAAGCGTGGGTAAGACCGCGTGGAGGACCGAACCCACTTGGGTTGAAAACCGAGGGGATGACCTGTGGTTAGGGGTGAAAGGCCAATCAAACTTCGTGATAGCTGGTTCTCCCCGAAATGCATTTAGGTGCAGCGTCACGTGTTTCTTGCCGGAGGTAGAGCTACTGGATGGCTAATGGGCCCTACCAGGTTACTGACGTCAGCCAAACTCCGAATGCCGGTAAGACAGAGCGTGGCAGTGAGACTGCGGGGGATAAGCTCCGTAGTCGAGAGGGAAACAGCCCAGACCACCAGCTAAGGCCCCTAAGCGTGTGCTAAGTGGGAAAGGATGTGGAGTTGCACAGACAACCAGGAGGTTGGCTTAGAAGCAGCCACCCTTGAAAGAGTGCGTAATAGCTCACTGGTCAAGTGATTCCGCGCCGACAATGTAGCGGGGCTCAAGTACACCGCCGAAGCTGTGGCATTCACACTTCCGCCAGGCCTTCGTGGTCCAGGCGTGTGGATGGGTAGGGGAGCGTCGTGTGGGCAGTGAAGTCGCGGAGTAATCCAGCGGTGGAGCCTACACGAGTGAGAATGCAGGCATGAGTAGCGAAAGACGGGTGAGAAACCCGTCCGCCGAATGATCAAGGGTTCCAGGGCCAGGCTAATCCGCCCTGGGTAAGTCGGGACCTAAGGCGAGGCCGACAGGCGTAGTCGATGGACAAGGAGTTGATATTCTCCTACCGGCGAAGAACCGCCCATACCGAGCCCGGTGATGCTAACCGCCCGAGCCACCGCACCGACCCTTCGGGGTCATCGTGGTGGGGAGCGCGGGACCCGAACCGGTAGTAGGTAAGCGTATTAACAGGAGTGACGCAGGAAGGTAGCCGCACGTGGCGATGGTTGACCACGTCCAAGGCTGTAGGGCGCCGGGTAGGCAAATCCGCCCGGCACGAAGCCTGAGAGCTGATAGTGACCACGCATGTGGGAACGCGGTGATCCTATGCTGCCAAGAAAAGCTTCGACGCGAGGTTCTAGCCGCCCGTACCCCAAACCGACTCAGGTGATCAGGTAGAGAATACCAAGGCGATCGAGCGAATCGTGGTTAAGGAACTCGGCAAAATGCCCCCGTAACTTCGGGAGAAGGGGGGCCGAAAGCGTGAACACCCTCGCGGTGGGAGCGTGGACGGCCGCAGAGACCAGGGAGAAGCGACTGTTTACTAAAAACACAGGTCCGTGCTAAGTCGCAAGACGATGTATACGGACTGACGCCTGCCCGGTGCTGGAAGGTTAAGAGGACGGGTCAGCCTTACGGCGAAGCTCAGAATTTAAGCCCCAGTAAACGGCGGTGGTAACTATAACCATCCTAAGGTAGCGAAATTCCTTGTCGGGTAAGTTCCGACCTGCACGAATGGCGTAACGACTTCTCCGCTGTCTCAACCGCGAACTCGGCGAAATTGCAGTACGAGTAAAGATGCTCGTTACGCGCAGCAGGACGGAAAGACCCCGGGACCTTTACTATAGCTTGATATTGGTGTTCGGTGCGGCTTGTGTAGGATAGGTGGGAGACTGTGAGATCCGCACGCCAGTGCGGGTGGAGTCATCGTTGAAATACCACTCTGGTCGCTCTGGATTCCTAACCTCGGTCCGTGATCCGGATCAGGGACAGTGTCTGGTGGGTAGTTTAACTGGGGCGGTTGCCTCCAAAAATGTAACGGAGGCGCTCAAAGGTTCCCTCAGCCTGGTTGGCAATCAGGTGTCGAGTGCAAGTGCACAAGGGAGCTTGACTGTGAGACTGACAGGTCGAGCAGGGACGAAAGTCGGAACTAGTGATCCGGCGGTGGCTTGTGGAAGCGCCGTCGCTCAACGGATAAAAGGTACCCCGGGGATAACAGGCTGATCTTGCCCAAGAGTCCATATCGACGGCATGGTTTGGCACCTCGATGTCGGCTCGTCGCATCCTGGGGCTGGAGTAGGTCCCAAGGGTTGGGCTGTTCGCCCATTAAAGCGGTACGCGAGCTGGGTTTAGAACGTCGTGAGACAGTTCGGTCCCTATCCGCTGCGCGCGCAGGAAACTTGAGAAGGGCTGTCCCTAGTACGAGAGGACCGGGACGGACGAACCTCTGGTGTGCCAGTTGTTCCGCCAGGAGCACGGCTGGTTGGCTACGTTCGGAAGGGATAACCGCTGAAAGCATCTAAGCGGGAAGCCTGCTTCAAGATGAGGTTTCCACACCCCTCGTGGGTGGAAGGCACCCAGCAGAACACTGGGTCGATAGGCCGGACGTGGAAGAAGGGACTAAAGACCTTCGCAGCTGACCGGTACTAATCAGCCGACAACTTCACAACACAACACCTTTTGCATGCACGCGTCCACTGTGCGGTTCCCGAGAAACGGGCACCACCAAC
>NZ_RKIJ01000007.1 GCF_003752595.1 Cellulomonas sp. PhB143
TGTGATGAGTCGGGACATCGTTCATAGATGTGTCGCGTCATCGTTCATATCGAGAGCCCGGCCATCGGCCGGGCTCTCGATCGTTGTTGCGCCAGTAGGTGCGGGTGGGGTCGATGGTGCAGGTGGCCAGGATCTGTCCGGTGGTGTGGGCGATGACGGTGGCGGTGGTCTCGTCGATGAGGATGAGGACGGGGGTGCCGCGGTGCGCGGCGCCGATGCCGAGGTGGTGCATACGTCCGGCGCGGCGCAGGGAGATCTTGCCGTTGGTCCCGACGTGGTCGAAGCGCAGCCGGTAGTGCCCGGCGATGGTGGTCCCGGCGGGTCTGGCTGGGGGTCGGGCGTGGTAGGCGGTGTGGGGTGTGCAGCGGTCCAGGGCGCGGTGGGGTCGTGCGGTGTTGTAGGTCGTGGTGAACGCGTCGAGCTGGGCTTGCAGGGTGGGTAGGTCCACGGCGGGCGGCTGCTGGTCGAGCCATTTCTTGAGGGTGGAGTGGAAGCGTTCGATCTTGCCCTGGGTCTGGGGGTGGTTCGGGTGGCCGTTCTTCTGCTGGATGCCCAGGGCGTGCAGGAGGTATTCGAAGGCGTTGCGTCCGCCGGTGAACCGAGAGGTGTAGACCGAGCCGTTGTCGGTCAGGGTCGAGGCGGGTGGCCCGTAGGTGTTGATGCAGGTGGTGAAGGTCTCCACGACGAGGTGTCCGCTCACGCGGTGGTGGGCGGTGCAGGAGAGCAGGTAGCGGGAGTGGTCGTCGAGCCAGTTGAGGATCTCGATGTCGGTGCCGTCGGCCAGGTGCCAGTGGGTGAAGTCGGATTGCCAGGTCTCGTTGGGTTGTTCGGCGGCGAAGCGGTGCAGGGACGCGTGGGGGCGTTTGCGGGGTTCGGGGTCGACGAGGCCGGCGGTGGTGATGATGCGTCGGATCGTAGAGATCGCGGGGACCGGGGTGACGCCGTCCTCGTTCAGGTGCCAGGCGATCGTCGCGGGCCCGTGGTCGAGGCCGTCGGCGAGCAGCCGGGTGCGCAGGGCCAGGATGAGGTCGCGCACGTGTTCGTCGGTGGCGTGGGGATTGGTCCGGGGTCGGCGTGAGCGTGGCTCGAGTCCGTCGAGGCCGTGTTTCTCGTAGCGCTGGACGAGGGTGTGGACCCATCGCCAGGAGACGCCGAACCGGCGGGCCGCTTCGGCCTTGGTCAGGCCTTGTTCGACGACGGACAGCACGATGACTTTGGCCTTCGACATGCCTCATCGTCGAGGCGCCGGGGGCTATGAACGATGTCCCGACTCATATGTGAACGATGTCGTGAACCAGCACACC
>NZ_RKIJ01000008.1 GCF_003752595.1 Cellulomonas sp. PhB143
GGCGGTCTCAGGCGGTGAGTGCAACACCTCGTAGTAGTTCGTCGAGTTTCTCTGCCGGGGTGTAGAAGTTCAAGGTCTTGCGGGCCCGCTGGTTCAGCAAATCTTGGACGTCGGCGATCTCGGCGTCGGTGACGGTGTTGAAGTTCGTGCCCTTGGGGAAGAAGTCACGCACGAGTCCGTTGTGGTTCTCGTTCGATCCGCGCTGCCAGGGCGAGTGCGGGTCGGCGAAGAACACCGGGCACCCGGTCGTGACGGTGAAGCTCGCGTGCTGGGCCATCTCGGTTCCCTGGTCCCAGGTCAGGGTCCGCAGCAGGTCTGCGGGCAGGTGAGCAACCATCTGGGAGAGGACGTCGATGACCGTGGCCGAGTCACGAACCCCGGGCAGGCGGCCCAGGAGTTCGAACCGGGTCTGCCGCTCGACCAACGTGATGATCGCGGAGTTGTCCGGTCCCACGACCAGATCGCCCTCCCAGTGCCCGGGAACGGCCCGGTCCTCGACCTCGGGTGGCCGTTCGCTGATCCGGGCACCCTCGAGCCACGGGCGGTTGGAACGGGCAGGTAGGTCAGAGCGCGGCTGACGGCCTGTGCGTCCTGAGCGCAGCGCCTTGGTGACCTTCAGCTCCTGACGCAGGCCACCTTTGCCCTGGACGTACAAGGCTTGGTAGATCGTCTCGTGGCTCACCGTCATATCGTCGCTGTTCGGGAACCGTAGTCGCAGTCTGCCGGCGACCTGCTCGGGCGAGTGCTTCTGGTTGAGTAGCCCGATCACGTGCCGACGCAGCTCGTGCTGCACGTCGAGCTTGCGAGGCCGGCGCCGGCGCCGGGCATCAGAAGCACTCTGATGGGCGACCCCGGCGTCATAGGCCGCGCCTTTGCGGCACCGGACCGAGCGGCGAGCGATCTCACGGCTGACCGTGGACGGCGCTACTCCCAGTAACCGGGCGATCGCACGCCCGGACAAGCCCTGGACGAGCCCGACCTCGATCCGCGACCGGTCCGCCAACGACAACCGCCGGCCATGACCGGCGCCGAGGCCCGTCATGCGAGCCGGTGCGCGGAGACCGCCGTGCATCCCTTGACCGAGTTCCACACCCTGCATCTTGGCCCACCTGCACACGGCCCAGGGCGGGACCCCGACCACGCTGGCCGCGTCACTGGCCGAGCGCCCCTGAACCAGCATCGTCAACGCTCGAACACGATCTTTAAGCGACACATGTTGCCCCACAGCACACCTCCGAGTCAGAACCCGGTGTTGCACTGACCACTAGAAACCGCCG